>CAVYMX010000001.1:0-425506 GCA_963769695.1 uncultured Solirubrobacterales bacterium
CGCACGTGGCATGTCTATTACGACCAGTTGCCGAGAGCCAATCAACCCGAGATGGGTATCCCGCCCAGCCCCCGATTTCTACCGCCAGGACGCGTTACCCGAGGTCGGGCCGCCAGTAGAGATCTGGAGTTGATGCGTGAGCAGCTGCTCGATCGCTTTGGCGTCACGCATGCGATCCTGGCTCCGTTCGAGATCGCAGTGCTCCCGCAGCAGGGCGAGGTCAGCGCCGCACTGTTCGCTGCACTCAACGATTCGACCGAGCAGGACTGGCTCGCCCACGACGAGCGGTTCTGCGCCGCGATCACCGTACCGATCGAGGACGGTCTGGCGGCCGCGCGGGAGATCGAGCGTAAGGCCGCCAATCCACGGTTCGTCTCCGTGCTGATCACGGTTGCGACACGCGAGCCGCTCGGCGACGCCAAATACTGGCCGCTGTTCGAAGCGGCGCAGGCGCACGGCCTCCCCGTCAGCGTCCATGTGGCGGGGTGGAGTGGAACCGAGGGCTGCTCGGGTTGGCCCGTCTACCACGCTGAGCGCCACGGTACATGGCCGCAAGCCTTTGCGGCCCAAGTTGTGAGCCTCGCCTCAACCCGCGTCTTCGAGCGATTTCCGAACCTCCAGATCGTCTTGGAGGAGGCCGGAATCGCATGGGTCGCCCCGCTGATGTGGCGTTTGGATCGCGCTTGGGAGTCGATCCGCGACGAGGTGCCCCACCTCGAGCGGCGTCCATCGGAACTGATCCGGGACCACTTCTGGTTCACGACCCAGCCGTTGGACGAGCCCGAGCACCCGATGCAACTCGCCCAGATGCTTGACCACCTGGGGATGGACGACCGGATCCTGTTCGCGACCGACTACCCCCATTGGGACTTCGATGACCCCACCCGCGTACTGCCGGCAGCCGTCGTTGGCCAAGAGCGCAGGGAGAAGATCTTGTCGCAGAACGCCAAAGCAGCGTTCCGGTTTCCGGTCGGTGCGGAGCGGCTGAGTGAGCGCCGACGCCGCCGACACGATCGATGCCGCCGACACGATCGACGCGGCCCGTACGATCGATGCCGACGTTCACTGTCATCCCCCGACCCTGACAGAGATCGCCCCATATCTGAGCGAATACTGGCGCGACGAGCTGGCCTCGATTCGGTTCAAGCGGCCTCCCGATGTCGAGTACACGTATCCCAGTTGGTCGGCGGTGTTCGGAACCGCACCGATGACACTCGAGGAGCTCCGAGCCCGTGTACTGACGAGGGCTTCGAGGGCCATTCTGCACTGTTACTACGGCGTCGAAAGTCTGCTCCATCCCTATCTCGCTGCGGAACTGGCCCGAGCAGCCAACTGCTGGCTTGCGGAGAAGTGGCTGGCCATGGAGGGGCGCCTGCTGGGCAGCGCGATCCTCGCCCCGCAACACACCGACGAGGCGGTCGACGAGGTGCGCCGCGTCGCCGCCGATCAAGCGGGTCGTCCAGATCCTGGTTCCGGCACAAGCCGCCGAACCGTACGGCTCGAAGCGCTACTGGCCGATCTGGAAGGCGGCGGCCGATAACTCACTGCCGGTGGCGATCACAGCTGGAGGTCTGACAGGACGCCCCCCGACGCCGGTGAACTGGGTCGGGAGCTTCTTCGAGCAGTATGGCTGCGAGAGCATCGCGTTCGCCTCGCAAGTCAACAGTCTCGTGTTCTCGGGGATCTTCGAACAGTGTCCTAGCCTGCGGTTCGTGCTCAGTGAAAGTGGGTGGACCTGGCTGCCGGCGCTGATGTGGCGGATGGACTGGGAGTGGCGAGCCGGTCATCGCGAGGTGCCTTGGTTACAAGGCCCGCCATCGGAGTATGTCCGCAAGCACTTCTTCGTCACGACGCAGCCCACCGATGCGGGAACCGCGTCGCAGCTACGGGATCTGATCGACCAGTTGGACTCAGAGTGCATGCTCATGTACTCGAGTGATTTCCCGCACCGGTACGGCGTTGACCCCGCTGCGATCCTCGATCGGCTCACGGCGACCGAACGGGAGCGGGTACTGTGGGGCAACGCCGGCAACTGCTACCGGCTTGCATAGCGGCGGGGCGCCGGCCCTCCGAGCGCGGCCGAGGCTGATGCCGGTCAGCGCTCGCTTATTTCCTGCACGATGTTCAAGAAGGCGGAGACGACACTTGGGTCGAATTGCCTGCCCGCGTTGGCCACAAGTTCGCCGACCGCGACGTCGTGGGACAGCGCTCGGCGATAGGCGCGATCGGTACGCATCGCATTCCACGAGTCGCAGCACGCGATAATACAGGATTCCAGCGGGATGGCCTCCCCGGCCAGTCCGTCGGGGTAGCCGTCCCCGTCCCAGCGTTCATGGTGCGAGCGGACGATCAGCCCGACGCTGCGCATAAAGCCGCCAACTCGGTTGAGCATCCTCTGCCCCTCGAGCGTGTGGGTCCGGATGATGCTCCACTCGGCCGGGTCGAGTCGGCCGGGTTTGTTGATGATCTCGTTCGGGATCGCAATCTTCCCGATGTCATGCAGGAGCGCCCCGAATTCCAGGTTGCGTCGTTGTTCGGGCGCGAGCCCGAACTCCTCGCCGAGCGCGAGCGCTAGCTGCACGACGCTCTTGCAGTGCTCGCCGGTGTACCCATCGTCGGCCTCGAGCACGTCACCCAGCACCAGCGCGGTGCCACGGTACGCGGTGTTGAGCTCCAGGAGACTCTCGATCCGCTCGTGACGCTCGCGGGCAAATACGGCCAGCAACGCGAGCAGCGGCAGGATCGTCAGGACGGCGGCCGCGCTTCGGTGGATGTTCTCGGCCACCATCAGCGCGACCCCGGACAGAGCCGCGTCGATGGCGTAGACCCACGTGTCCTGGAGTTGCTCGGTGAGGCTCGCCTCCCTGTCGATCCAGAAGCGCAGCGCCGATACGGCGAAGTCGACGACGAACTGGGCGATCAGGGCCGCGATCAGCAATGCTGGACCGGCATTCCGTGGTTCGGTGTGCGCGAGCGCGAACACCGCTACCGGACCGATCGCGAACCACGAGTTGCCGACGGCGAGCAACAAACGGCTGGGGCGAACCCTGCCGGCGAAGACGTCGGGCAGGCGCGCGCATGCAAACGCCGTCACGACTGCGATCGGGACGATCGCGACGGGAGCCGCGAACAACAGCGGCACGAATGCGAGCTGCGCCGCGTGCGTGAACCCGTACGGGGTGTCGATCCGCACTCGTGTCGCCACTGCCAGCACGACCGTGCACAACACCGCCCCCGCTAGCGGGAAAGTCTGCGGAGGGAAGATCCACCACACCCCAGCTGTCGCGATTGCGAAGCCGATCGCGAGTCCGATCTCGGAGACACGCTCGCGGTCGGGCAGACGGGCGTGCTCACGGCGAAATGTTTCGGCGTGCAGTTCCTGCGCCGTCAGGCTGGCATCGAAGACCACCATCCGCGCGTGTATCGGCTGGATCTTCACCGCACTCGTCAGTGGAAGCTCTCCGCGTCCAGTCGTAGTTTCGGCGGATCCAGGATGAGCAGGTTTAGACGCTCAGCCTGAACTGCGCGACCAGCTCGTTCAGCGTCTCGGCGTTGCCGGCGAGCTCGTGCGCGGAGGCGGCGATCTGCTCGGCAGACGCCGAGGTCTGCTCGGTCGACGCCGAGACCTCCTCGCTTGACGCCGAGGACTCCTCGGCGACCGCTGCGACCTCGCCGACGGTTTGGTGCATCGTGTTGGCGCTCGCAGTGATCTGCTCGGCGGCGGCGGCGATCTGCTCGATTCGCGTGTTCATGTCATCAACGGCCTGACCGATGCTCAGGAACGCCTCGCGAGTCTGCTCGACGACGGCGGCGCCGTCCTGGGTGCGCTGTGCGCCGGCCTCGACGACCGTGACCGCGTTGGTCGTCTCGCTCTGCATCCCCCCGATCAGCTCGGAGATCTCCTGCGCGGCATGCTCGGAGTCCTCGGCGAGTTTCCTGACCTCCTCGGCGACCACGGCAAAGCCCCGGCCCTGCTCGCCGGCGCGGGCGGCCTCGATCGCGGCGTTGAGGGCCAGCAGGTTCGTTTGCGCGGCGATCCCGGTGATCGTCGCGACGATCTTCCCGATCTGCTCGGACTGGCCTGCCAGCTCACGGATCACCTGGGTCACCGCATCGCTCGAGTCCCTGACCGACTGCATCGCGTCGTTGGCCTTCTCGGCGGCGTCGACGCCTTGCTGGGCGGCATCGTGGGCGCTGTTCGCGACCTCGGCTGTGCGCTCGGCATTCTCGGCCGACTCGGCGACCGCGTTGGCGATCTCCTGGGCCGCGCGTTGGGCCTCCTCGACCATCCGCGCTTGGCGCTCAGCACCTTCGGCCACATCGTTGATCGCCTGCGCGATCTCGCCCGTGGCCTTGCCGGCTTCCTCAGATGTCGAGGACATCTGCTGCGAGGCCGCGCTCACCGAACCGGCGGTGTCGGAGACTTGGCCGACGAGCTCGCGCAACTTCTTCGTCGTCCGGTTGTACGAGTCGTAGCAGCCCACCATGGCGTCGCGGAACAGCTCCGCGTGGCGCATGATCTCGCCCACTTCATCGCCGTCAAAGTTCGACGCGGCGGCGGTCTTGGCGTGTAGCTCGACCGTCAGATCGCCGTCCGCCAGCGCCTCGAGGCCGCGCATCAGGTTTCCCTTGGCTGCCTCCTCGATCGCATCCATCCGATCGACCACCTGCCTCGCACCGTGACTCAGCCGGCGGACCGTCACCAACGTGACCGAACCGCCAACTACGTAGCCGACCACCAACACCACGACCGTGACGCCGGGTCCCGGCTTGCCGCCCAGTGCGAGAGCGCCCTGCACCGTCAGCAGGGCCAGCAGCAATATGGCGAGGCCGATCACCTTCGACCGCAGCGGAATGTTTGTGAACACCATCCCCGATCCTTTCTCTGCGAACGTCAAGTCCCCGGTAGGGACGCTGCCGCTCCCCGAGTAGTCGGCCGACGTGGACAGTGCTTAAGTGCCGACGTGAAAAACCGTAAGCGCTCAGTGCTGCAGGTACGGCCCGATCAACGAGAGGTCCGCCTCGCCCAACCGATCGCTCGCCGAAGCGCGCTGGTGCCAGAACGGGTAAATGAGCGGCGGCCTGCTGACGACCTCCAGGCGCTGGTGCTCTTCCGCAGACAGCTTCAACGTCGCCGCCGCGAGGTTGTCCGCGAGTTGCTCCTCTGTGCGAGCCCCCACGACCACGCTCGTGACCGCGGGCCGCGCGAGCAGCCACGCGAGCGCGACCTGCGCCGCCGAGACCCCGCGCGCATCAGCGATGTCCACCAGGGTCTCGACAGTGTCATACAGCTTGTCCTCGTCATAGACCGGCGGCTCGCTCCACTCACTCGCGTGGCGAGACCCAGGTGGTGGCGGCTGCCCACGGCGGTACTTGCCGGACAGCAGCCCGCCGGCGAGCGGGCTCCAGACCAGCAGTCCCAGGCCCTGATCGATTGCCGAGGGAACGATCTCGTACTCGGCCGAGCGCTCCTGCAGCGACAGGTAGACCTGCTGAGAGACGAATTCCGGCAGCCGCGTCCGCCTCGCGATCCCAAGCGCTTTCATCACCTGCCAGCCGGCGAAGTTCGAACACCCGACGTAGCGCACCTTACCGGTGGTCAAAAGATGATCTAGCGCGCCGAGCGTCTCCTCGAGCCGCGTCTGCCCGTCCCACTCGTGAACCTGGTAAAGATCGATGTGATCGGTGCGCAGACGGCGTAGGCTCGCCTCGCAGGCCTCGACCAGATGGTGGCGTGAGAGGCCCGCGTCATTGGGGCCCGGGCCCATCGCAAACCGCGCCTTGGTCGCGAGCAGAACACTGTCACGCCGGCCCGCCAGCGCCTGGCCGACGATCTCCTCAGCCGCCCCCGACGAATAGATGTCAGCCGTATCGATCACGTTCACCCCCGCGTCCAGTGCGAGGTCGATCTGGCGCCTGGCGCCATCGAGGTCGATCTCGCCGACGCCCCGGAACTGCCCGGCGCCTCCGAACCCCATCGTCCCGAGGATCAGCTCAGAGAAGCGCAGTCCAGAACGGCCCAACTGCCGGTAATCCATGCCGCCTCCCGTCGGTCGATGAGTGTCCGGAGAGCTTAGCCTCGACTAGGCTTGCGCGCTCACCAACCCGGGACGGCGGCGAGGATCGTCGCTGCGAGTCCACCGACAGAGGAGACGCATGACGGAGAACAGCGGGGAGGCCGGCGTCGATCGCAAGCTGTTGTGGTTGGCAATCGCCGGCGGGGCGGGGATCATCATCGGGATCGTGGCGCTGATCATCGCGATCTCAGCCAACAACGCTACGCAGAGCAACGCCAAGCTCACCGCACAGGTGAACCAGGCCGCGCAGCATGCGGTGGTTGGGATCCACGATCAGCTGCAGCATGACGTCGCCTCCGCCACGACCGTGCTGCGGGCGCTGCAGGCGAGCGAGGCCGCGGCCAACCGGGAGCACGATCAACTCCGGCAGGACGTCAACGTCAACAAATCGGCCGTCGCGGTCAACCGCGCCAGCATCGCGAAGATCGAGACGAGCATCACCGCCCTCACCTCCGAGGTTCATCAGCTCAGCGAGAAGGTGACAAAGCTGTCCACGAACCAACAGGCACTGACCAAGCGGGTCGACGCGCTCACGACGTCAACGACAAGCACTCAGACGAGCAGCACCTGAGCAGGCGCGCTTGGCGCCGTACAGCTCGCCGTCCGCGATCGCGAGGATCTCCTCAGTGGACGTAGTGCCGTCCCACTCGGTCAGTCCGACCGAGAATCGTGCAGCTGGGCACGCCGCTCGCATTCGCTCGAGCAGGGCCAAACTGTTGCCGGCGCCGCAACCCGGCAGCAGCAGCCCGAATTCGTCGCCGCCCCAGCGGGCCAGCACATCGGTCTCCCGAAGGGCGGCCTGCCAGGCGGCGGTGGCCTGGAGCAGAAGCCTGTCGGCGGCGAGATGGCCATGCGTGTCGTTGTAATCCTTGAAGTGGTCCAGGTCGAGCAACGCGACTGTCAGCGGCTGACCCGAGCGGCGCGCGATCGAGAGCTCGAACTCGAGCAGCTCCTCCCATCCGCGCCGGTTCGGCAGGCCGGTCAGCGCATCGGTACGAGCGAGCCCCTCGAGCTGCTGGACGAGATCCTGGACGCGGCCGACCAGCCGGATGATGACCCAACCCAGAGCCGTTGAAAGGACAACGAACAACAGGCCGGCGCGCCAGCCTCCTGCCGGGTATTGCGGTGGTCCGATCAGCACGGTGGGGAGTACGTAGACGATGCCAACGCCAATCACCGCCACCGCGAACTCGTGCCGGCGGCCGCGTAACGACGCCCACACGACCGGCAGCAGAACCAGGGGACCGTACCCGGCCGTCGGTGTCGCCCCATCTCTCAGCAGCGCGACCGAGACCAGATACCCGACCACGCCGACGATGCCGATGTACTTGACGCGATTCCCTTTCAGACGTGAGCCGAATGCGAGCAGCATGCCGACGGCCACCTGCAGCACGAGCGCCGGCCCGACCTCAATCCAGTTGACGGTTCCGCCCATCGGGAGCAGCACCAACACGATCGCGCAACACACCAAGTACGCGATCAGCAACGCCGAATCGAGCCTGAAGCTGTCGCGCCGCGTGATCCGCGGGGCCTTGAGGACGATTCGCGGCCCCAGGGCCGCGTCCGCCCGACGAGGGACCATCGAGGCAACACCCATGCCCTCTTATCGGCAGCCCGGCCCGTCCGATTGAGCGTGATCTGGGGGCGCCGCCCCCGGCCTGGCTCAGCTCAAGATCTCTTCGAGCGTGCGACCGCTGAGGACTGAACTCGGGCATTCGGCGACGATGTCCGAGCCAGGGCGCGCCTGCGGATCGACGCGCTTGATCAGCAGCCACTGCGGCTTGGGACGGGGTCGTGTGCGCTGGAGCGCGAATCCGCCGCGCAGCTTCTCTCCATGCAGGACGAACACTGCGTGACCGCGCGCGAGTGCCTGCGGCCACGGGACCCGGCCGCCCTGCTCGTAGGTCCCGCGATCCCACACGATCACGCCGCCGCCGTCCAGTGCGCCCTCGAACACGTTGTGCGCAATCTCGTGATCGGGGACCTCGACCGCAAGGCGCTTGACCGCGGGGTCGAGCGAGGGGCCCTTGGGGATCGCCCACGATCGCATCACGCCCTCGACCTCCAGGCGCAGATCGAAGTGGTGGGCGGTAGCCGCGTGCTCCTGCACGACAAACACCCCGGCGCTGACACCGCGAATCGCGAATTGCTCATGGCCCTCGACCGCGACCTCCGCGACCTCGAGGCGAGCGCCTGGAGGCGCCGCCCCGTCGCGCAGGAAGGCGATTAGCTCGTCGGCCGCCCGCCGGCCGCCCTCGGCATGAACCCGCAGGTCGCCGTCCTCGCCGCTCTGCACCCACCCCATCACGCCGAGCTCGTGTGCTTTCCGAACGATCGCGTCGCGAAACGCCGCGGGCTGCTCGTCGTCGCGGACGGCGGCGCGGAACGCCACGGTGCCGGACCGCCCTTCCCGCCGAGCCGGAGCAGAATCAGTCAACGCCCACATGTTGACATCAGCTGGTGTGATCGAGTTGCCCGGCGTCGGCTCGGGCCACCCGAGGCCTCCGTCGAATGAGCGTCCGAGACGGTGGCGACACTGTGCCGATGAAACGTGGGCGCCACGATCCCGCTCGCGTCGTCGGCCCGCGGGCTCCGAGCCGGAGCTCTCGACGTTTAGCGGCACGGGTGGCGATGATCGCGCTGGCAACCGCCGGCGCGGTTGTCCTGGTCGGCGGGGCGGATGCGTTTTGGCTCTGCCTGCCGGGGGTTCTATTGGCTGCGGCCTGGTCCACTACTTGGATCGGCGCCGCGCTGAGCACGGCGGCGATCACCGGCGCCGCCGCCGCGCCGCTGGCGGGCTGGCTACACGATCAGCGGCTGCGCTCGCCGTTGCTCGCACTGCTGGTTGCGAGCGCGAGTGCGGCGGTGGTCGTCCTCACGCGTGAGCGGCTCGAGCGCGAGCGCGATGCGCTGCGCGACATCGCTCTCACCGATCCGCTGACCGGGATCGCGAATCGACGGTCGCTGCTCACGCGGGCCGACTACGAGATCGCGCGTCACAAGCGTGGCGAACGCAGCTTCGCGTTTGTGATGCTCGATCTAGACGGCTTCAAGCTTCTCAACGACCGCTTCGGACACGCCGCGGGCGACGAGCTGCTGTGCGATGTCGCCGCATCGCTGAGGGGGGCCATCCGTGCCCAGGACACGGTCGCCAGGATTGGCGGGGACGAGTTCTGCGTGCTGGCGCCCGAGACCGACGCGGTCGGCACGCTCCGGCTCGTGGCGCGGATTGCAGATGCCGTCGGTGAGGCGACCGCCGGGGTCGAGACCCTCCGTGCCAGCATCGGTGTCGCGATCTTCCCGGAGGACGGCATCACCGGGCCGGAGCTGTTCCGGGCGGCTGATGAGCGGTTGCTCGACGCCAAACGGGCGCGGCGCAACCGGCGGTCTCGGCGTCACGCTGCCTGATCGGGCGGTGCTCAGCCGAGCTTCGCGGACAGGAACAGCCGTGGGACCAGGTGCGCTGGCGGGGTCGCCGGCAGACTGCGCCACTGCGCCGGCGGCTGCGGCGGCCTGGTTGCGACTCGCCGCCTCGCCAAGGCTGTCCGAGCGTCCCGCGCGTCCTGGGGTGCCAGCGTGAGATGCAACCGCTGGTAATTGAACCCGTACGACGCTGCGCAGCTCAGGTGGGGACCGCAGCCGTCGAAGTTGGCGGCGAAGATCATCCATAGGTCGAGTCCGTTGTTGCTGATCCACTTGACCGGAAACGCCGGGTCGTACCCGTTCGCCGGACCGAAGTACGGGTTGCGGGCGACGAACGAGAACGGTCCCCAGGGGTGCGGCCCCTCGAGCAGCACGAGCTCCGAGCCGTCCCGCCAGACCTTCGGCGGCGCGGTGCCGTAGGAGAACGTGAAGGTGAGCAGGTAGCGGTGAATCCCGGCGTCGTAGGTCATCCGCGGGTAGGTGATGTGGTCCTGCCAGCTGACGATCGGCTGGGCCTGGGAGATCGAGCTCGTCCATACCGGCCACGGCTCGCTGCCGGTCGGCCCGGGCACCCAGCCCGACGCCCATTGCCACTGCGCTGGGCTGGTCAAGTCGGCGACGCTCGGCAGGCTTCGTCCGAGGATCAGGGTACTCGCGTTGAACTCGCGCTCAGTGGCGATCGCGTACACGTAGCCGTCTGGTGCGGACTCGTCCGCTCCCCACTGGACCCAGTTGAGGTTGCCGATCGTTCCCGGAAACGGCTGCCGGGGGAAGTTCCAGTGCTGCCCGTGGTCGGTCGAGTAGGCGATTCCGGCGAGGCCCTGGAACGGTCCGTTGGCGTTCCAGTTCCAGTCGTTGTCCTGGGTTGCGAAAAAGACGTGGTTCACGATTGCGAACCCGGTCGAGTAGTAGGACCCGAGCGGACCGGTCCACCGCGCGCGGTTGCGGCTGATCTGCGTCCAGGTTGCGGGCGGCGATGAAATCCCGACGTGCTGGAAGCGCAGCTTCGCGGGCGTACCCGCGATCCGTGCGAACGAGTTGCGCCACAGCGCGCCCACGGGTGCGCCGGTCCCGCCGTCGTCCATCAGCACATAGAGGTTGTTGTCGTCGGCCCACGGCGTCGGGAGGATGTCGCCCCACTGGTTGGCAGGCGGTGCATGCCGGAAGCTCGTCCAGCTCGCACCGCTGACAACGGTGCTAGGTGGGAACGGCGTGTTGTTGGAGCTGAGCAGGGCGGTCGCGCTCGCCGGTGCAGGTATCGCGAGCGCCGCGCACACCGACGCTGACGCGAGTCCGACCGCCAGTCGCGTCCATCTCCTTTTGGCCACGCGACACTTTAACTCGGCGGGTCGCCGGGAGTTGCGCCACCCCCGGTCGCCGTAGGCACACCTCCCACGTCTCAGCTGAACGGGATCAGCGCGATCTGCGCGGTCGCCGTCGCGCCGCCCCCGCTCACCGTGAGCTGGACCCCCAATTGGTTGCCGGACGCCCGAGCGAGCATCGTCCGGCCCGCGGAGGTCAGCTTGAACACAACGTAGCCGAGCTCCCCGGCGCCGACGTACTCCGGGCCGGTGCGGGCGATCACGGTGCGCCCGACGGACGCGGTCATGGTCACCTGGCACGGCGTCGGGGTCGTGCACCCGGCGAGGATGCCGCCGACGCCCTGGGAGCTGACGAAGTCGGTCTCGCCGGCGATCTGCACGGCACGGGATTGCGTGACGCTGCGGCGCGGCCCGGCGCCACCGGCGTTGAATGGGATCAGGGTGACCGTAGTGCTCGCGGTCGCGCCGGAGACATCCCTGACGCTGACCTGCACCGGGAGACGACGGTCGCGCGCGAGGATCCTGTGTCCGGCGGGGGAGAGGCGGAAGTACACGATCCCGTTGCCGTTCTGGCTGATGCCCTCGCTCGTGGTCCGGGCGATCGTGGTCTTCCCGGCGGTGATCGCGGTGACGACGTGGCACGGGTGACCGGTGAAGCAGCCAACGGGCAGGCTTCCGATCGCACTTGGCGACACGAATCCGCTGGAGCCATACACGGCGATATGCGCCGGCGTCGCCGCGATGGCTGAGCTCGCCAGCACCTGACCGGAGTAGCCGATCGCCTGCACCTCGATGTCCGGGGCGGCGCTCTGAACCGTGAGCTGGGTCTCGAACCCTCGTTTGAGGCCGCCGGCGACGGGTGCCAGCGCGCCGGCGGTCTGACCGGCTCCGGCGAGGACGCGCCACGTCCCGACATCGGTCGCGCCATTCCAGCTCGCAAACACGCTCACGGTTCCGTTCGCATTGGGCGAGAGCGCGAGCGCAGGTTGAGTTGGGGGTTGGGCGCTCCATGGGAAACGGTAGGCGCGATAGGTCGAGGTTGGGACGTTGAAGTGAGCATCGAAGTCCTGCTGTCCGCCGGGCGTGTCCTCGGAGAAGTACGGCTGCTGACCCCAGCCGAGGAAGACGTCGCCGTTCGGCAGCGTTTGCAGCGAGCCCTCGAAGTCGGCCGAAATCCGCGGCGCATGATCGAACTCCTGGATCAGCGTCGCGGTGTTTCTGGTCGTGTCGAGCCGCTCGCGGATGCCCCGCGAGTACGGGTGGACCATCGGCGGTCCGGCGCCGTCATCGAACACGGTCAGTGTCCCGTCGGGCTGGGCGATCGCATCGTGCTGGCCCCATGTCGTCGTTCCCTTCCCCATCTTGAAGCTCGAGTGCTTGCCGCCCAGGCGCCAGATCACCACTCCGCTGGTGTGGTCGATCTTGTAGACCGTGGACGTGTTGCGCATCGACACGATCAGGTTGCCGTCGACGTCGACCGAGATCGAATTGACGTGGTAAGGATCGAACGGATTGCTCGTCGGCCTGAAGTACGACTCGTTCAACCCGACATGGTCGAGCGCGTGCCACTCGAACAGCAACAGCCCGGTCGTGACGTCGATCTCCTGCACGACTGAATCGAGCGTCGTCTTGGAGATCCCGGGCAGGAACACCGGCGAGGATGAAGCGATATACGCATCGCCGCCCGGTGTGAGCAGGAACTCGTGCAGGTCCATGTCCAGGCCGTTGGCGGCGTGCACGGTCGCGATCTGCTGGTAGTTGCTGTTGAAGACGATGCCCTCGCCGCGGCCGGTGCCGGCGTTCGTGTTGCCCTGCCACCAGGTCAGGACCGGCGCGCCGAACAGTTGCTGCTCCCGAAAATCGGTGATCAGCCTGTTCTCCCCGACCGGATAGGGCTGGAACCACACGAGCTGGCCGAGCGAGTCGAGAATCATCGGCCCATCCTGGGTGGGTCCGAACTGGGGGGCGACGAAGATGTCCCCGTTCGAGGACGGCGCACTGTCCTTGGTCACCGTCAGGGCCGCCGGCTGGAGGTCGGGACGCGATTGGAAGTGCTGGACCCCGTTGGAGCCCGCCAACACGAGTGGCAGCCTGCTGTACGGGACCGGCGGGGCGGGGTGCGCGATCTGGAAACTGAACGTTCCGCTGCTGGCGCGGACGAGATCCAGGTCGGTCACAACCGTGACCGTCTCGCCGGCCGCGAACGGCGAATCAGGCAGAAAGCTGCCGCCGTCACCGTCGGAGTCGCCCGCGAGGTGACCCGTGTGGACGCCGGTCTTCGAGCCGGTCACCTGTAGCGGGCCGATCTCGCTTACCGGTATGCCCCGGAATGCGATCTGGGTGCCGGGCAGGTTGAAGCGCGTGCCGGGGGCGGGGAACACAGCGACCGGCACTGTGGGCGTTTGGGCCGATGACACCGCGGGGACCAGCACCGCCGCGAACAGCGCCGCCGCGAGCAGCGCCGCCGAGCGCAACGCCACCGCCAACGGCAGATGCGCGGTTTGACTAGTCAGACTCACTCGTACGGTTGCCGTCTAGTAGCCGGGGCAGAGGGGATTGCACACGCCTCCGCCGCCACCGCCTGTCTTCTTCTTCGGTTTGATCGCATTGCCGTGCGTGTCGACGACGTACCAGAACCCGCCGAACTGGTGTGCGCCTTCGCCTCCAAGCTGGCCGGCACGCCTGTCATTCGCGAACAGGTACAGAGCGTGGTGGGCATATGTCACCTGAAACTTGCCGTTGCCCAGGCGGGTCTTACCAAGCAGGCTGGCATTGACACCGGATCCCTTCGCGGCCTGTGTCGCTCCGTTAGCCAGCAGCGGCGACCAGGCGCGGGCGCAGCTTCGGGAACAGCCGGTGCCGGTGAACAGGTACAGCGCGTGACCGCGTGAGTCGACGAGCATCTGTCCGACCTTGGCCTGGGCCGCACCCACGGTCGTCGCCGAGGCTTTCCCGGCGGCCGGTCCCTGCGTGCTCGCGAGTGCGACCCCGGGCGCGGTGGCCAGCGCCATCGCTGCCACGCACAGCTTCACTCGCGTGCAGATCCTGCGTCTGGCTTTCAGCATTCGCAAACTCCTTTCCGTTGCCCCGGGGTGGAGAACTTGTCAGTACGACCCTGGCGGCGCCGGCGCCGCGTGGGCCGTCGGGACCGAGAAGGCCTTCGACGTTCCGAGGATATGACCCTCGGCGTCGAGCGCCTGAACCCTGAAGGACCTGTACTCGGCGTGCAGGGTGATCGCTGTCTCGAAGCCGCTCTTGGCCCGCTTCCCGACGACCGTCAGGTGCCTCACGCCGGGTCCGGCCAGCACCTTCCAGGCGGCGACTTGCGTCGCGCCGTCCCAGCTCGCGTAGACGGTTGCCTTGCCGTGTCCGTTGCGCGCTGCGCCGCTGGGGGGGAAGAACGGCTTGCCGACCCACGCCTGGACGTAGGTCCGGTAGTTGACGTCCGGGTTCGGCCACACCGCATCGAGCAGCAGCTTGCCCGACTTCGTGAACTCCGAGAACAAGGGCTGCGACCCCCACCCGACGACGACATTCCCGTCCGGAAGCAGCTGCGTATCACCGAGGAAGGCAGCGTTGAAGTCGCTGCCGTGGGTGTACTGCGATACGAACGAGCCCGTGTGGTTGGCCGTGTCGAGCTGGATCACCAAGCCACGCGATGGACCGCTCGGTGGGCCGAACATCCCCGGGCCGGTGATCGCGCAACAAGCATCGTCGAACATGCTGACGACGTTGCCCGGATGCAGCTCGACGTCGTGCTGCCACTGGAACTGAGCATCGGTCGGTAGTGCGAAGCTGCTGTTCTTGCCGCCCAGCGTCCACTCTGTCGCGCCCGCGCTGTTGACCAGGTACGCGGCCCATGTGTTTCGCATCGAGGCCAGGAACGAGCCGTTGCCCGTCAGCTCGATCGAATTGAGGTGGTAGGCATCCCACGGCACCGGACCGGTTGGCCCGGCCACGGGCGCCGGATGCGTTTCCGACTCGGTCAGCGGAATGTGCTGGAGCGCGTCCCAGCTGTTCAGGAGCCGGCCGGTCTTCAGGTCGTACTCCTGGACCGCGGCGTCCGTGAGGATCCCGTTCACGAGGCCGCCGTAGGGTGCGAGATCCATCGGGAGGTTCCGGTACGCCGTTACCCACGCGTCGTGACCCCCGATCGCGATCTCGTGTGTGCTGAGTACCCAGCCGTCCTGGGTGTCGCCTGACAGCGTCGCGACCGGCCGGTAATGCTGATCGACGACCACGTCCTCGCCGCTCGTCGTCGCGCCGACGCTGCTGATCACGCCCTGCCACCAGCTCAGCACGGGCTTGCCGTCCATCGTCTGAGCGCGCAGGTTGCTGGCGACGAGGTTGGTGGCCACCGGATCGAACCACACCGGCTGCAGGTGGCTGTCGAGGATCAGCGGCCCCCCTTGGCCGACCATCGGCTGGGGCACGGTCAGGTTCTTGAAGTTCGTGACCATGAAGTAGCCCGGCGCGAGCTTGTTGCTCACGGTCGGCGCGTCGGTGTGCAACTTCGGGGGATGCAGCTGCGGAGCGGACAGGAACGTGTATGCCCCAGTGGTCGTGTACGCACCGATCGGAGCCGTCGCGCCGGCGGTCGCGGGCGCCGCTGCCGCCAGCGCGAACGCGGCAAAGCACACCACTCGCCACGGGTACCTAGCAAAGCTCATGCGACGAACCTCCTGTCCTGCCCAAACGAGCTATTGGGCGCTGATCAAGCAAGCTTTCATCCCCACGGAAGCAACTAACAACCTAGCGTAATGAACCAACATGAAGCACTAACGTTGCGGTCGAGCCTGGAAGAAATCTCGGCATCGTTGTCTGGGTTGGTGGCGCGCCGATCGTGTCATCATGTGCGCTCGCACGGGGCAATCGTCGGTGCGGTCGGTGCCGTCGGTGCGGGGGCCGCCGCGGTGTTCGACTGCTCTGACGCCGATCTCGAACCGGCCGGAGAGAATGGCTACCCACATCTTGAGGAGTCACGTGAATTCCTCCCCTAGCGGGCGAAACGGGCCGCTCGGGCGGCGTGCGCTGGCCCTGTCGGCGATCGCGCTCGTGGTGCTCGCAGCCGGGGCCTGGGGTGCTGTGCGACTGCTCAGCGGCGGTTCGAACCATGGCTCGGTTGCCTCGCCCCGCTCTGGGTCGACCGCGCCCGTTACGCAGTCGCCGCCTGGCTGTGTCGGACAGGCATGCAACCTGGTCGGGATCCACAAGATCCAGCATGTCGTGATCATCATGCAGGAGAACCGGTCGTTCGACTCCTACTTTGGGACGTTTCCCGGAGCTGACGGGATCCCGATGAAGGACGGTGTGCCGACTGTGTGCGTGCCCGACCCGGCGGCGAGAACGTGCGTCCGTCCATACCACGACAGCCGGAACCGGAACCGGGGCGGGCCGCACGGGTTCGCCAATTCCGCCGCCGACATCGACAGCGGCAGGATGGACGGATTCGTGGCGCAGGCCGAGCACGGAGGAGTATGCGCGCCCAACGACCCCAGCTGCGGCCGCGTGTGCCGTCAGGGCGAGGCCGCCTGTACCGACGTGATGGGCTACCACGACGCCCGCGAGATCCCGAACTACTGGACCTATGCCCGCGACTTCGTCCTCCAGGACCACATGTTCGAGCCGGTCAGCTCGTGGAGCCTGCCCGCGCACCTGTACGAGGTCTCCGCATGGTCGGCCTATTGTGCGGGTGGGCACGACCCGTCCGGGTGCGTCAACGATCCCGTGACCTCGGGCTTGCCGCGCGATTACGGTCCGCCGGCGCTGCGCGCGTCGACGGCGGATCAGCCGGGCCCGTTCTATGACTGGACCGACATCACCTACCTGCTGCACCGCTACGGAGTCAGCTGGCGCTACTACGTGTCGAAGGGCAACGAGCCGGACTGCGAGAACGCCTCAGCGATCACCTGCGCGCCCGTTCCCCAGTCGGCGAAGACGCCGGGGATCTGGAACCCGCTGCCCCACTTCACGACGGTCCAGGACGACGGCCAGCTCGGCAACATCCAGTCGTTGGACGATTTCTACACGGCGGCGTCGCAGGGCGACCTGCCGTCCGTCTCGTGGATCGTCCCCAGCCAGCGTGTCTCCGAGCACCCATCCGCGCGGATCACGGCGGGACAGGCCTACGTGACCGGGCTGATCGACGCGATCATGCGAGGCCCGAATTGGGACAGCACAGCGATCTTCCTCTCGTGGGATGACTGGGGCGGGTTCTATGACCACGTCCAACCACCTCACGTCGATCAGAACGGCTACGGGCTGCGCGTCCCGGGGCTGGTGATCAGCCCGTATGCCAAGTCGGGCTACATCGACCACCAGATCCTCAGTCACGACGCCTATCTGAAGTTCATCGAGGACGACTTTCTCGGCGGCCAGCGACTCGATCCTGCTACCGACGGACGCCCTGACCCGAGGCCAGATGTGCGTGAGAACGCTCCGAGTCTCGGCGACCTGCAGAACGACTTCAATTTCGATCAGCCGCCGCGCTCGCCGGAGATCCTCCCGCTGCACCCTCCGTTTTCCTGACGGGCACTGGCGCGCGGGCGCAACTCGGGCTGCCGACCGGGGTTAGGCTGAATACGCGTGGTCCGTCCCACCACGAAGATTCATTTGTGGCGGATCCTGCTGGTGTTCTGCGTGGTCGGGCTGATGGCTCTGGGAGGAGAAGCCGCGGCGCTGGCGACCGGCTCTGGCACGCATCCGCCCGTCCGCGAGATCTCGAGCTCGTCGGTCAACCACGTGTTCACGGCCACCGCAGTGCCCCAGCGGCGCGCGCCGGTGGCGCAGGACCGGCACAACATCCGCTCCACGTCACGCCCGCCGAAGATCAAGGCCCTCCCTGAAAACGGGATCCACAGGATCAAGCACGTCGTGATCATCATGCAGGAGAACCGCTCGTTCGACAGCTACTTCGGCACGTTCCCCGGCGCCGATGGGATCCCGGCCGGCGTGTGTGTGCCCGATCCGCTGAACGGCGGTTGCGTGGCTCCGTTCCACGATCCGTCAGATCTCAACTACGGCGGACCACACGGCGCCGGCAACGCGGCCGCCGACATCGACGGGGGCAATATGGACGGGTTCGTGTGGCAGGCTGAGAGCGGCTCGGGCTGCACTACCACGAACCCGAACTGCAGCCCCTGCCAGCAGGGAGCGCAGTCCAAGTGCGTCGACGTGATGGGGTATCACGATGCCCGGGAGATCCCGAACTATTGGACCTACGCGCAGGATTTCGTGCTCCAGGACCACATGTTCGAGCCCAACTCCTCGTGGAGCCTGCCTGCCCACCTGTACGAGGTCTCCGAGTGGTCGGCGCAATGCAGGAATCCGTTCAAGCCGTCCTCATGTCACGGCGCCATGCAGAACCCCACTGCCGACTGGTTCTCCCCGACGGGGATCAACGGTCCATCCGACGGCATCCTCCACTACGCGTGGACGGATATGACCTATCTGCTGCACCGCTACGGCGTCAGCTGGGCCTATTACGTGTTCAAGGGCAGTGAGCCCGACTGCGAGAACGACAGCTCGGTGAGCTGCGCGCCGGTTCAGCAGGGTGCGAAGACGCCGGGGATCTGGAACCCGCTGCCGTCGTTCACCGACGTTCAGCAGGATGGTCAACTCGGCAACATCCAGTCGCTGTCGAACTTCTTCACCGCGGCGAAGAACGGGACGCTGCCGGCGGTCTCGTGGATCGATCCGAACGGGACCGTGTCCGAGCATCCGCCGTCGCTGGTGAGCGCGGGTCAGACGTATGTGACCGGGCTGATCAACGCGATCATGCAGAGCCCGGATTGGAACAGCACGGCGATTTTCCTCTCGTGGGATGACTGGGGAGGGTTCTACGATCACGTGGTGCCGCCGGTGGTCGATCAGAACGGCTACGGGCTGCGGGTGCCGGGGATCGTGATCAGCCCCTACGCGAGGCGGGGCTATATCGATCATCAGACCCTCAGCCACGACGCGTACAACAAGTTCATCGAGGACGACTTCCTCGGCGGGCAGCGCCTGGATCCCGCGACCGACGGCCGGCCCGACCCGCGGCCCGACGTCCGTGAGGCGAACCCGATCCTCGGCAGCCTGGCCAAGGACTTCGATTTCAACCAGCGACCGCGGCCGCCGCTGATCCTCCCGGTCCATCCGGCTCCGGGGCCGGCCTCGACACCGCCCTAGCGGGTGGTCGGAGCTGCTCCGGGAGCGGTCCCGCGGGAGATCCGGGCGTGGGGCGTGGGTCGTCGGGCGTCGCGTGGGGACGTTGGCTGCCGGGTCGCGGGCGCGGGCTGCCGGGCGCGCGGGCGCGGGCGCGGGCTGCCGGGGCGCGGGCGCGGGCCTGTTGTGCGGCCGCGGCGTAGGCCCGGCTCGGATCCGCCGGGGCGTCCGAGCCCGCGATTGTGCGATCGTGATGGCCTTCCCGTGGCGACCGATGAGACACACCTCACCCAGTTGCGCGATGCGTCGCCGTTCGCCGCAATGCTCGGGATCTCGCTGCTCGAGGTGAGCAGCGATCTCGTTCGCGCCCGTCTCGATTGGACACCCGAGCGCTGCACGCTCGGAGGCGTGATGCACGGCGGCGCGATCATGGCGCTCGTGGACAATTCCGGCGGGCTCTGCGCCTTCCTGAACCTCCCCGACGGCGCCCACGGCACGGCCACGATCGAGTCCAAGACGAACTTCCTACGCGCGGTCACCGAGGGCGGGGTCACAGCCGTTACGCGCCCGCTGCACCGCGGGCGGACGATGATCGTTCTGGAGACGGAGGTCGAGCGGGATGACGGCAAGCTCGCCGCCAAGGTGACCCAAACCCAGACGTATCACTACCCGCGGGGGTAGGCGGTTAGGGGCGAGGGCGGGGGGCTGCGAGGGGGTGAGCCGGGGCGGCTTGCGGGGCGGTGGGGCTCGTGGGGCGGCGCGGCTTGCGGGGCGGTGGGGCAGACACGGCGCGGTGGGGCAGACACGGCGCGGATGTCCCGTTCTCGGCCAGCAGCGCGATTCGCCGGGCGCCGAGAGCCGCGCCGACCCGATCGACACCCGCACAGGCGACGCGAGCCCGAAACACCGCGAATTCGCATGCATAACGGCGCAAAGTCGGCGGGCCCGGCCGATCTTGGCTACATAAGCATGCCCCACATGCTTATGTAGCCAAGGTCCAAACGCAGGGGGCGGTTTGGGCCGTTATGCAGGGAAAATGATCAGATGGTGACCGCGCGTGGGCAGCTGGTTGGCCACTCGCGCCCGCGCCCCGCGGGCGATCCCAGCGCCGCCGCCGCCCGCCGCCGCCCCGCACCCCGCCCCCGCCCCGCCCGCCCGCGGCCCGCCCGCCCGCGCCCCGCCCCGCCCGCCGCCCGCCGCCCGCCGCCCGCCCGCGCGCCCCGCACCCGCGCTCCGCACCCGCCGCCCCCGCTGCGCACCCCGCGCTACCCCCGGTCCTCACCCATCAACCGGCACCAACCCCGCGGGCGCCAACTGCGCGAGATGTCGGTCCAGCCACGCCGCCGGCCGCCCGGCATCCTCCGCTCGCTCCTTGCGCGCGACCGCGGCCCGCACGACGCGCCCGCCCAGGTAGCGCACCGGCTCTGGCGGCAACCCGCGCGGCGGCTCGCGGACGAGCCCGCAGTGGCGCCACTCGTCGTCGCGTTCGAGCGTCATCGACGCCAGGATCCGCCCCGCGAGCACCGACGGGCCGACGCCATTGCCTGAGAAGCCGGCGCCGCACAGGAGGTCGGGGCGGCCGAGCGTGGCGAAGAACGGCAGCGCGTCGACGGTGCGATCGATCGGCCCCGTCCAGCTCGCAGCCAGGGGGACGTCGGCGAGCTGCGGGTAGATGGCGCGCATTGGGCCTGCGACCCAGTCCGCGCGAGGTGAGACGCCGTCGAAGCCGGGGCCCAGCCGTCTTCCGAATGCCAGCCCACGGCCGCCCTTGCCGAACGCGAGCCGCCCGTCGTGGGTCGGGCGGTAGTAGTGGACCATCATGCGCGAGTCCGAGATGCTGATCCCGCCGCGGGGTCCGAGCGACTCCAGCCGCTCGGGCACGGGCTCGGTGATCACCAGGTCGCTGGCGACTGTGACGAAGCCATCGCGCAGCTCGCGCAGCCGTGACGACCAGGCGTTCATTGCGATCACGACCCGCGGGGCGCGCACTCGGCCTCCGGGCGTGTGGACTTCCAACACCGGGCCACGGTCCAGCCCGACCATCGGGGAGCGCTCAATGATCCGCACGCCCCGCTCGAGCGCGACGCGCCTCAGTCCCCGCGCGAGCAACGCCGGTTGCACCGTTGCCGAGCCGGCCTCGAACACCCCGGCCAGGTGCCCCGCCGAACCCGCTCGTGCGGCGACCTCGTCCGGCGGCAGTGGCTTGAACGGCCGCTCGTCGTGCCGCTCGAGTGCAGCCAGCGTGCTCGTCCACGCCCCGATCTGCGCGGCATTGGTCGCGGTCCACAGCCAGCCGTCCGGCCGGAAGCGCGCGTCGATCGCGTGGTCGTCGCAGAACTCGCCGATCTCCTTCACCGCGTCCGCCGAGGCGCGGGCGAGTCTGAGCGCCTCGGCCGTTCCGCACGCCCGCTCGAGCCCAAGGAAGTGGTGCCAGAACGTCATCGCAAACCCACCGTTGCGCCCGCTCGCACCGGCGCCGCACAGATCTCTCTCCAGGATCGTCACGTCACGGCCGGGATCGAGCTCCTTGATGCGAAGCGCGGTCCACAGGCCGGTGAAGCCGCCGCCGACGATGCAAACGTCGGTCGACAGGCCGCCGGTGAGTGGCGCCGCCGGCGGCTGTGGCGCCATGGCCAGCGCCTCGCGTAGCCACCAGCTGCGCACGGGCGTCCCGGTGCTCATTGCGCTCCGCCCACTGTCCACACACTTGCTTGCGTCATCCCACTCCGCGCGCTAGGCACAGCCGCTGCAGGCGCTCCATCGCATCGACCGCGCGGTCGGGCAACGCGTCGAGCGCGTTGGCGGCTTGACGTAGGTCATCGATCGTGACGTTACGCGCCTCGAGCGCAAAGCGCCCCAGCCACCGAACCGCCGCCCGCTCGTATCGCCCCGGGTCGCTTCCGCGCAGCACGAGGCAGATGCGCAGCGCATCGTCGAGCGCGATCCATGGCAGTTCCAAAGCCGCGGCGGTGACCAGGGCCTCGTTGCCGGTCTCGAGCGCGCGCCGGAATCTGGCGTAGGGGTTGCCGTCGCTGGTCACGAACATATGTTCGTAGACGTGTCAAGCGGGGCGATCGCGAAAGATCGAGCCCGGACCGTCGATCTCTTCGGGCTAAGACGCGCCGCTGCCGGACTGCGACCCAGCGACGGCGGACTGCAAACCGCTGGCCGGTTGCGAACCGCTGCCGCTTGCGTTTGACCCCTCACGGAGCCCGTAGAACGGCTGGTCACCGCCTCCGCTCGTTCCACCCGACCCGCCGGTTCCGCCCGTTCCGCCCGTTCCACCCGACCCGCCCGTTCCACCCGTTCCACCCGTCCCCCCGACGCCACCGCCCCCCTGCACAGACCCGCCACCGCCGGGCTCCGACCCGCCACCGGACCCGGACAAGTTGCCATCGCGCGAGGCAGGGCTGCCCGTTGCGCCCGACAGATCGCCCCCGCCCGCGCCCTGCGATCCCCCCGCGCCCGGCGATCCCCCCGCGCCCTGCGATCCCCCGGCGCCCGGCGATCCCCCGGCGCCCGGCGATCCCCCGGCGCCCGGCGATCCCCCGGCGCCCGGCGATCCCCCCGCGCCCGGCGATCCCCCGGCGCTCTGCGATCCCCCGGCGCTCTGCGATCCCCCGGCGCCCTGCGATCCCCCCGCGCCCTGCGATCCGCCTCCGCCCCACGATCCACCCATACCCGACGATCCATCCAGACCGTGAGCACCTCCACCGCCCGCGTTCGTCCCGCCGGCGCCACCGTCCCGCGGCCCGGACCCGTGACCGCCGGGCTGCGACCCGCTACCGCCCGGCTGCCCGTATGACGGGCGCGATGACCCGCTCCCCGGATACACGCCGCGCCCCGAACCGCCGACGGCGCCGCCTCCGGCCGGCTGCGAGAAGTTCCACGACCCCAGACCGCCATTCCGGGTCCCCTTCCCACCGCTGCCGCCGGTCGCCGTCAGACCCGAAGCGCCGCCCGACCCGACCGGCGGGTTCGACCCCGCCGACCACGCACCGGCGGCGGAACTGCCTGCCTGGAGATCACTCGATCCCCGAACGCCGCGCGACAGCCCAGCTCCCGCGCGAGGGCCCGCGCGGGAACCGGCCCCTGATCCAAACCCGGCCCCGGCATCGACATGATTCGGCTGCGCCCGATGCACTCGCTGCCCAGCGGTATGGGGCGCGAGCAACACGATTCCCCCGACCGCGCAAACCGAGACAGCACAGGCCGCCGTCATCTGGGTCAGGGCGCCGCCGAGCAGGGCGCCCTTGGCGGCAAACCCACCGACCAGTGCGCCGCCGCCGGCAACGCCCCCGGCCGGCGATGGCACGAGCCCATGAAGCGCTCGCGCGTCGGCGCGCAGCTCGCGCTGGTAGGCGCGGCAGGAAGCGCAGCTGCGCAGGTGACGCCGCACGGTGTTGTCGTGTCGCCGGCCACCAGGCTCGGCCGCAAGCGACTCGCGCACACTCGTGCACGGGAGCTCCAACGCCGCGCGGTGGGCGCGTAGGCTGATCCGCGCGCGCGCGATCAGTCCACGGACGGCATCCTCCTCGATCTCGAGCACGGCCGCGATCTCCTGATATGAGTGGCCGGCCAGCTCGCGCATCAGCAGTGCCGAGCGCTGCGACTCGGGGAGCTCCCGGATCCCGGCCATCACCGATGCCAGCTCGTCGTGGATGCCGTGTGCGCTGAAGGCCGGCTCGGGGATCGATTCAGTCGACTCGTGGGTTGTCCGGCGCCGTCTCGCGAGGTCGATCGCCGCGTTGCGAGCGACCCGCGCCAACCATGGCCGAAGGTCGCGGGGAGGATTGCCCCGCAACGCGACGGCGAGCCGCGCGAACGCCTCCTGTGCAGCATCCTCGGCATCGTGCCGTGACCCGAGGACACCGATGCAGACCGCCAGCACGCTGGCCCGGTGGCGCTCATACAGGACCGCGAACGCCGCCTCCTCACCGGTCAGGAACCGCTCGGCAAGGGCGGCATCGGAGCGCAGCCTGAGCAGGCGACGGGGCGCGGCGAGCCGAGCCCGAGGGATGCGCGCTACCGCGTCCAAGCCCTCGTCTCAACCCGCCGCGCCACGTGCTCCTCTACTTCTTCCGGGCGTGCTGGTGGACGTGGGTCTTGCCCACCCGGTGGTGATGCGAGCTCTTGTGCTTGTGCGATGACTTGCTTGAGCTCTTGAGTCCAAGCAGTGACAGCGCCTGGGTGAGCGCCTTCTGCTTGGCGTTGGCCGACTGGCTCGCGGTGGTCGTCGATGTCGAGGTCACGGGCAGGTCGAGCAGCACCCGCAGTGGAGTCGCCTCGACCTGGGCGAGCGTCTCGCCCGGGACGCCGATCAAGCCGCCCGCGACGATATCGCCCATCGACACGCCGCTCAGGCTCCCGCCGAACAGGCCACCGGCCGAGGAGCCGCCAAGGATCAGCGTGTCCGCTGACATCGTGAACGTGGCCGGCGAATTGGCTGCGGCGAGATCGCTTGGCAGCGTGCGGGTGGCTGTGACACTCAGCGTATCGTTGGTCGTGTCGACCCCGGTAACGGTACCGACGAACGCATACAGCTGACGCGGTTGCGGTGGCGTATGAGCGAACACCGACAGCGCCGGGTTTCCGTTCACGAGCGTTTGCAGGTCGGTTGTCGATGACGGGTTGTCGAACAGTGCGACAAATTTGTCTCCCATTGCCAGGCTGGAGACGGTCGAGCCCTCGCCGTTCAGCAGGACCTTCGTGTTCGAGTCGGTAGTGATGGTGACCTGCGTGGCCACGGGCGCAGTAGTGGTGCCTGAGTCGGTGCTCCAGTAGTTGCCCATCTGCTGATCCCCACCGGGGCCGTTGCCAGAGCCAGAGCCGTTGCCAGAGCCAGAGCCGGAGCCGGAGCCGTTGCCAGAGCCGCCCTCGGAGCCAGAGCCGAACCCGCCCCCGAAATCGCCCGGGCCGCCAGGGCCGCCCGGGCCGCCCGGGCCGCCCCCGTGCCGGTGATCGCCAGGCCCGCCCGGCGGCAGGCTCAACAGGTACGCGTTGGCGACGATCGACCCATCGGTATTGGCGGAAATCACAGTGCCGGCGACCGCCGCGATCGGCGTCGGCGGCGTGCCGGTGCCGGTGCCGGCGCCCGTCCACCCGCCCGGACCGTCAGCGTGGGCGACGGCCGCACCGAGCGCCATCGGCAAGATCCCCATCAATGTGACCAGCAGACGTTTCATGCAAGTCCTCCCTACTTGTAGTGCGCCGTCCGATTTGCGGCCTTCATTGCGTTGACGGACACGCCGGCCAAAAGTACGCCTGCAAGCCGAACGCCGGACGATTGTTCGAGCGCGGAGTACGCTCCCACCCGGCTGCCGTGCGAAGCGGAGGAGAGCGAACCAGGACATGGCCTTGAAGGCGGCTGACGTCGAATCGGTGCTGATCGAGAGCGTCTGCGCCCGGATCCGCGGCCGCCTGCCCGATGGTCAGATCCCGGCCTGCGAGGCGTTCGCGCGCCAGTACTACCACTGGGTGCCGGCGGAGGACCTCGTCGAGCGCAGCCAGCTTGACCTATACGGAGCAGCCGTCGCGCACTGGAACCTGGCCCAGCACCGCCCGCCCGGGGCCACCAAGATCCATGTCTACAACCCCGAGTTCGAGCAGCACGGCTGGCAGTCCCGCAACACGGTGATCGAGATCGTCAGCGACGACATGCCGTTCGTCGTCGATTCGGTCACGACGGAGCTCGCGCGCTCGGGGTACGGGATCAACCTCGTGATCCATCCGGTCATCCGGGTCAGGCGCGATCCCGAGGGCAACCTGATCGCGGTCCTGGAGCCGGGCGAGGACGCGCCCGACGCCGTGAACGAGTCGGTGCTGCACGCGGAGGTCGTGCGCGAGCCCGATCGTGAGCTGCTCCAGCAGCTCGGGCAGCGAATCGCCCGCGTGCTCGAGCAGGTCACGGCGGCGGTAGAGGACTGGGGGCCGATGCGCGGCCGGACACTCGAGCTTGCGACCGAGTTGGGCGAGCGCCCGCCACCGATCGATGCGGGCGAAACTCTCGAGGCCCAGGCGTTCCTGCGTTGGCTGGCCGATGACAGCTTTGTGTTTCTCGGCTACCGCGAATACGAGCTCATCGAGGAGGGTGAGGAGACCGGGCTCCAGGCGATTCCCGATTCGGGTCTGGGGATCCTCCGTGGTGCGCCTGCCACGCCGTACACCTGCCTCGAGCCCGACGCGCTGGCGCTGGCGCTCGCGCCCAATCCGCTGGTACTGACGAAGGCCAACTCCCGCGCCACCATCCACCGGCCTGCGTATCTCGACTACGTCGGCGTCAAGCGATTCGGCGCGGGCGGCGAGGTCGTGGGCGAGGACCGGTTCCTGGGCCTGTACACGACGAGCACCTACAAAGCGAGCCCCCGCGCCATTCCGCTGGTGCGGGGCAAGATCGACAAGGTGCTGCAGCGAGCCGCTTTCCCGCCCCACAGTCACGACGCCAAGGCGTTGCTGGAGATCCTCGAGTCCTACCCGCGCGAGGAGTTGTTCCGCATCGACGTCGGCGAGCTGTTCGAGATCGCGATCGGGATCCTCGGCCTCGGCGAACGCCAGCGGCTGCGGCTGTTCGTGAGCCGGGACGCGCTGGGCCGGTTCGTCTCCTGCCTGTTGTGCGTGCCGCGAGATCGCTTCAACACCGAGAACCGTGAACGGATCGGCAGGATCCTGCTCGAGGCGTTCGGTGGCACCCAGATCGACTGGACCTTGCAGCGCAGCGAGTCGGTGCTGGTCCGGCTCCATTACATCGTCCATGCCGAGCACGGGATCCGCGACGGCTATGACCTGCACGAGATCGAGGCGCGCCTGAAGCAGGCGACGCGCGCCTGGAGTGACGATCTGCGCGAGGCACTGATCGACGAGCACGGCGAGGAGCAGGGGACCAAGCTCTTCCGTCGCTACGCCCACGCGTTCCCGCCGGCCTATCGAGACGATTGGGTGGCACGCTCGGCGGTCGGCGACCTCGGCAGGCTCGAGGAGCTTGCGCACAGCAAGCAGCCGATCATGAGCCTCTACCGGCCGCTCGAGGCAGACGAGGGCCAGATGCGGTGCAAGCTGTACAGCGCCGCCAGCGTATCGCTGTCCGACGTGCTGCCGACGTTCGAGCACATGGGCGCCCATGTCGTCGAGGAGCGCCCGTATGAGATCACGCCTGAGGGCTCGGACGCGATGTGGATCTACGACTTCCGGCTGCACAGCGAGGCGGAGGACATCGAGCGCGTGCGCGAGCTCTTCCAGGAGGCATTCCTCGGCGTCTGGGGAGGAGACCTGGAGGACGATGGCCTCAACGGGCTCGTCCTGTGCGCCGCCCTGAGCGGGCGCCAGGTGACGATCATCCGAGCGATCGCGAAGTACCTGCGTCAGGCCGGGATCCCGTTCTCGGACCGCTACACGGAGCGCACCGTGGTCGCCCATCCCGAGATCGCTGCGCTGCTCGTCAACCTGTTCTTCGCCCGCTTCGACCCCGACCGGCGCGACCCGGTCGAGGCCGAGCGGCTCGAGACCGAGATCGAGAACGCGATCGACGCCGTCCCTAGCCTCGACCAGGATCGGATCCTGCGCAGCTTCCTCTCGACTACGCGCGCGCTGCTGCGCACCAACTACTTCCGAGTCTCCGACGACGGCTCGCCGAGGCCGTTCCTGTCGTTCAAGCTCGATCCCTCGCTGCTGTCGCTACTGCCGTTGCCACGGCCGCGATTCGAGATCTTCGTCTACTCCCCCCGCATGGAAGGGGTGCACCTGCGCGGGGGCCGGGTCGCCCGCGGGGGACTGCGCTGGTCTGATCGCAAGGAGGACTTCCGGACCGAGATCCTCGGCCTGATGAAGGCCCAGATGGTCAAGAACGCACTGATCGTGCCGGTCGGCTCCAAGGGCGGGTTCGTGCTCAAGCATCCGCCGCCGGGCGCCGCCCGCGAGGCGCTGCACGACGAGGCGATCGCGTGCTACCGGATGTTCCTCCGCGGCCTGCTCGACCTGACCGACAACATCGTCGGGCGCGATATCGTGCCGCCCGATCGGGTCGTGCGTTACGACGATCCCGATCCGTACCTGGTCGTCGCGGCGGACAAGGGCACCGCCACCTTCTCGGACATCGCCAACGAGGTGTCCGCCGAGTACGGGTTCTGGCTCGGGGATGCATTTGCTTCGGGCGGCTCCCACGGCTATGACCACAAGCAGATGGGGATCACCGCGCGGGGCGCGTGGGAGTCGGTCAAGCGGCATTTCCGCGAGCTCGGGACAGACATCCAGCGCACGGACTTCACCGTCGCCGGGATCGGCGACATGTCGGGTGATGTGTTCGGCAACGGGATGCTGCTCTCCGAGCACATCAAGCTCGTCGCCGCGTTCAACCACCTGCACGTGTTCATTGACCCGGATCCCGATCCCGCGGTCAGCTTCGCCGAGCGCCGGCGGCTGTTCGAGCTGCCCCGCTCGATGTGGAGCGACTACGACCCGGCCCTCATATCAACCGGCGGCGGCGTGTTCTCGCGCAGTGAGAAAGCGATCTCGATTTCCCCGGAGGCCCGGGACGTGCTCGGGATCGACGCCGATCAGCTCGCGCCGGGCGAGCTGATCCGGGCGATTCTGCGCGCGCCGGTCGACCTGCTGTGGAACGGCGGCATCGGGACCTACGTCAAGGCCTCGACCGAGACCCACGTAGACGCCGGTGACAAGTCCAACGATGCGGTCCGGGTCGACGGCAGTGAGCTCGGCTGCCGCGTGGTCGGTGAGGGGGGCAACCTCGGCTTCACCCAGCGCGGGAGGATCGAGTACGCGCTCGCCGGCGGCCGGATCAACACCGACGCGATCGACAACGTCGCGGGCGTCAACTGCTCCGACCACGAGGTCAACATCAAGATCCTGCTCGATGCGCTCGTCGAAGACGGTGACCTGACCGAGAAGCAGCGCAACGAGCTGCTGGTCGAGATGACCGATGCCGTCGCGCAGCGGGTGCTGTACGCGAGCTACACCCAGACCCAGGCGATGAGCCTCGGGCTCGCCCAGGCAACGGCGATGGTCGACGTCCACGCGCGCTTGATCCGCCACCTCGAGCAGGTAGCGGGGCTCGACCGCGGGCTCGAGTTCCTGCCCAACGAGGAGACGATCGGCGAGCGCAAGGCTTCCCACCTGGGGCTCGTCTCGCCCGAGCTGGCGATCGTGATGGCGCACTGCAAGATCCACCTCTACACGCAGCTGCTCGAGTCCGATCTTCCCGAGGATCCCTACCTGCGCATGGATCTGGAGCGTTACTTCCCCGAGCCGCTGCCGGAGCGCTACAGCGCTCAGATGCGCGACCATCGCCTGCGCCGCGAGATCGTCGCCACGGTCGTCGCCAACCAGCTCGTCGACCGCGCCGGGACCACGTTCGCGTTCCGGGTCGGGGAGGAGACCGGCGCCGCGCCGCAGCTGCTCGCGCGCGGCTACGCGGTCGCCCGGGAGATCTTCGACATGCGCTCGTTCTGGTCTGCGGTCGAGGCCCTCGACAACGTCCTCGACGCTCACGCGCAGGTCGAGGTGCTGATCGAGGGTCGGCGGCTGGTCGAGCGCGCGACCCGCTGGCTGGTGCGAGCCCATCCCCGGTCGATTGACATCGACGCCACGCTGCGCGACTTCGAGCCCGGGGCCAGGATGCTCGGCGCGGCTCTGCCCGGGGTGCTCGACGGTGCCGACCGCGAGGCGTACGACGCCCGGTCGCTCGCGCTGATTGCCGCGGGCGTGCCCGACGAGCTGGCCGCCCGAGTCGCGGGACTTCCGTCGCTGCTGTCGGTGTTCGACATCGTCGAGGTCTCGCGCTCGGCGGACCGCGATCCCGAGATCGTGATGACGATCCACTTCGGGCTCGGCTCGCGGTTGCAGCTGAACTGGCTGCGTGATCGGATTCTCGACTTGCCGCGCGCGAACCGGTGGCAGACGCTGGCGCGGGCGGCGCTGCGCGACGACCTTTACAGCCTGCACCGGGCGCTCACCCACGAGGTGCTCGAAGCGGGCGGCCCCAACGCCGATGGTGAGGCCGCGATCGAGCTGTGGTGGCAGCGCAACGTCGCCGCCGTCGAGCGGTGCCTGGGGATGATCGCCGACGTCCGGGCATCGCGCAGCTACGACACGACCACATTGCCGGTCGCATTGCGCGAGGTGCGCAACCTGACCACGGGCTAGCGGCTCCGGGCCGACCGGCGCTCAGAGGACCCCTGCCGACCGGCGCTCAGAGGACCGGGGCTGAGCGGCTGTGGTAGACGGTCCCGTCGCTGGGGTCGCGCCACGCGATCCGCACCGCCCCGCCGAGCTCAGTGCGACGTGGGTGACGAAGAACCCGCGTGCGGCTGCCGTCCGGAGCACGCCGAGTTGCCGCCACCGACCCGACCCAAGCGAGACCCTGATCCGGTCGACGCCGAGCGACTTGATCAGCTCCATCGCCTCCGCGACCTGCGGCGGCGGCGCGTAGATCAGGTCGGCGTTGGCGGTGATGACCGTCTCCTGCGTGCTGGACGCCTGCGCAGCAGGCGCCGGCAGCGCCCATGTCAGGCACGCAATCGAGCTCGCCACCAACAGGCTTCGCATCCCGCCCATCGCGTCGGGATGGTAAGGAGCCTCGGTGTGGCATGCGCCGGTTGACTTGGTGGGACGGTGGAGGGGGATGGACTTGAGCGCGACCGCGTCCAGTAGGACCGCTTCTGGTGGATAACGGTCGGCTCGGGGGAGATGGCTCGGTCACTCGAACAGGCTGCCGCGGGCGTTCGGCGACTCAAGCGAGCGAGGTCACCGGCGGCGCCGCGGAGCCGTCGAGGTCGGCGAGGGTGACGCCGAGTTCGGCCGCGATCGAGCACCCGAGCCGATTGATCTCCAGCGGCGTGAGCTCCGTCCCCGGGGTGACCGTCGGGGCGCGCATCAGCAGTAACCCTCCGGCCCGATGGTCGCCGGTGCGCCAGTGGGTGTACGGGCCGTGGATCAACCCGAACCGTGGCGACCAGACGTTCTCGATCGGATGGTTGTGGTTCCACTGCACGAACAGGTCGGGGAGCGCGTCGAGCGATTCGCGCTGGTAGAGCCCGTCGGATCGCTCGACGCGATCGATCACGGTGGTTCCGGTGTCCACGTTGACCAGTGCCGGCAGGTCGGTCTCGAGCCGGCGGCAGAGCTCGTCGAACTCGGAGCCTGGCCGGATCCGGCCTTCCTCCTCCCGCCCCTGGAGGTTGATCCTCACGCCCCCGACGACGAAGTTGTTCGGGCTCATGAAGAACGCCTGCGCGCGGCGCTGCGCTGCGGTGTCGTAGTCGCGCGGCGGGCGCAGCTCGCGGCGCGTCAGGCGAGTGCGCAGGAGGGCTGCCAGGGCTTTCCGGCTGGCGTTGCGTGACCACGCCGGCATCCCGTTCCAGGCACTCCCCAGGGTCCGGCCCTCGAGCGAACGCTCCAGGGGCGAGCGGTAGACGGCATCGAGTCGGCGCAGGATCTCCGCAAGCAGGTGCGTGCCGTCGTAGTGCGGCCCCATCCCGTGGCTCAACAGTACGAGCACCGTGGCCTCGTCGTCGATCCGCGCGAGGTGCTCGGCGAGCGCCCGATCCATCTCCTCGTACACCCGGCAGAGCGGGTCTCCGATCTGCGCCCTGACGGCGGGGTCGTGGCGTGGATGCCCGGGGTCGTGGACGTGCCAGGACTGATGGCCGACGCTGTGCGGTTCGCCGAACACGCTCAGGAAGAGATCCCACGGTTCGTCGTCCAGGATCTCGGCCGAAAGGCGGCGCTTGGCCTCGGCCCCGGCGAGCAGGCCGGCGAGCAGCGACCCCTCCTCCTCGCCGGTGCGCAGCGGGCCGTCGCGGAACATGTAGTCGTCGGGCGCCCACTCGCGGACCGAGAACGGGTCCGCGGTCAGCACCGGGTGCAGGCCAACGCGGTCGACGATCTGCTGCGCGAGCTCGGGGGGGTGGGTTCGGAATCCGAAGTGGCGGTCGTGGCAGCCCCACTCGGATACGTGCACGCCGTTGACCGGCCTGCCTGCACGAGAATGCGGCACGTCGAGCACCGCGACCCGTTTGCCGGCATCGCTGAGCATCTCCCAGAAGGGCCTGCCACGGATCGCGTCGGCTGTCGTCGGCCGCCGTTCGTAACCGCCGGGGACGATCTCCTCCCAGCAGTGAAATCCAGTCTCGACCGCCGAGCGGCCGGTGAAGAACGTCGACCACAGGCTGCCCACGAACAGCCCGGGCGGGTTGCGAATCCGGCGTCTGGCAGCCGTGTTGAAGAAATCGCGGAACGCCGGCAGCCTGCCCTCGTCGGCCATCTGCCTCGCGAGCACCGGATCCATCGCGTCGAACCCGAGCATCACGACCCGCTGCGGCCGATCGGTCATCGTGCCGGGACGGTCGCGCGGGCCTTGACCGAGGCAAGGTCAGCGTCGTGGGTCGGACCGGATGTGAGGCGGTGCGGCGCGTCGGTCATGTAGTAGTGGGCGATGACCGGTAGCACGAGCGGATCGCGGTCGGCGGTCAACCTCAACAACAGGTCCCAGTCGGCCGCCTCTCGCAACGTTTCGTCGAACCGTGCTTCAGGCAATCCGGCCCGGTGCGCGATCGCGCCGATGTCCGTGAGGTTGCCGTGGCGGATCCCGTCGCGGTTCCATGCCCGCAGGAACGTACGGGGCAGGTGCCCCGACGCCGACCACTTCCCGTCGACGCGCGACACATCATCGATGATGAACGCGCCGTAGAGCACGTCGACGTCCGGACGCTGCTCAAGCGCCCAGACCACGGCGCAGAGCCACTCGGGGTCCATCAGGTTGTCGTCGTCGAGATACGCGATCAGCTCGCCGGCGGCGCTCGCGAGCGCGGCGTTGCGGGCCGCAGACACGCCGCGGTGGTCGATCCGCGTCCACCGGATGCGGGGGTCGTTCACTTCGTCAACGATCGCCCTGGAATCGGGAACCCCGCCGTCGTCGACGACGATCAGCTCCCACCGCGGGTAGCGCTGCCACAGGACCGATTGGATCGCGCGTCGAAGCCGGTCGGGCCGCTCGTAGGTCGGCAGCACGACCGAAACCAGAGGGTCGGTCCGGAGTCGCGCGTAGCGGACGAACCGCGTCACCGCATCGATTGCCACCAGGCTCTCGACCCCAGCCAAACGAGTTGCGACATCGCCCGATGACCGCTCGAACCACTGACTTCGCGCGGCGAGCTGATCGACGCGCGGGACGAGCGCGTCGATGCGCCCGGCCACGGTCGCCGACGTAATCGCCCGCGCGTCGGCGCGACTATCGATCTCGTCGATCTGCCCGGCGAGCTGCGCCAGCCGCGCGTCCGAATCGCCCCGCAGCGCCTGGAGCTCGGAGCGCAGCTGCCGGATGTCGGAGCGAGTCGCGCCTCCGGACCGGTGGACAGCTCGCCCTACACCCCGCCGCGTCGCCGCGGCAACCGCTTCCAACCAACGCACCGGCGGAATATATAGCCGGGCTCGGACCCTATTCGGCGGCGATCTTCCTCGCCGTTCGGTGCGCGAGCGCCATGATCGAGACCATCGGGTTGACCCCCGGCGCGGTCGGGAACGCGCTCGCGTCGCCGATCCATACGCCGGGCGCGTCGTGCAGCTCACCGCGTCCGTCGGCCACCGAATCGGATGGGTCCGATCCCATCCGGCAGGACCCCATCTGATGGGCGGTGAAGATCGTGACGTCCGCGGGTCCGTACGCTGCCCGCTCGATCCGCACCACGAAGTCCTCGAACGGCTCGTCCGAGTCCCGGCGCCACGAGACCTCCTCGGCGTGCAGGGTCCGGATCTCGGGCGCGCCCGCGGCGAAGTGCAACCGCGCCAGCTCGACGTTCGCGCGCACGAACAGCTCCCGGTCGATGGGATCCTCGAGCGACCAGCGAACGATCGGGTTGCCGTGCGGGTCGAGCACCACCTCGCCCTCGCCATGGTCGCGCGCGACGGACAGGAATGGCGCATGCCGGCGGAACGAGCGCGCGAACTCGCGCTTGTGCTGCTCGCCGTCGCGCCACGGGATCCCGGAGGCGTTTAGGGAGGGCATCGCGCCGACCGACTCGATCAGGAAGCCGTGGTCGCCCGCGCAGCTCCCGAAATGGTCGGAGACCTCAGACTGGATCTGGCCCACCCACGGGTCCGTCGGCTCGTCGTAGATGCCGTTGACGATCCCGGCCGGATGCAGGCGTAGGTGCCTGCCGACAGCGGGACCGCCGATTCTCGAGCGCAGCAGCAGCGCCGGCGACTCGATCGCGCCACACGCGACGACCACCGTGGGCGCGTGCACAGTCAGGCTCGTGCTCGAGCCGTCCGGATGCCTGACGGTCGCCGCGACGCCGGCGGCGCGGCCGTCCTCCCCGATCACGATCCGGTCCGCGTGAGTGCCGACCACGAACCGCGCACCGGCGTCCGAGGCGTCCTGGAGGAAGGTCTTCATCGTCGACTGCTTGCAGCCCTTCTGGCATCCGGCCAAGCAATAGCCGCAGACGCGGGGGTCATCGCAGGCCGGGTCGACGTTGCGGACGATCGGCCGGTGCTCCATCCCGCACGCATCCAGCGCCTTGATCATCAGGCGGTGCTGGCTGTTCTGGGTGGTGGCCTCGTCGGTCGCGTTGATCCGCCTCATCACGACGTCGATGTGCTCGTCGTAAGCCGCCTCGGCGATTCCGTCGATCCCGTGCTCCTGCCACTCGTGCCGAATCCGCTCCGGGGTCCGCAGGCAGTTCATGTAGTTCACGACTGTGCCGCCACCGAGCGTCGACCCGGCGAAGATCGCGATCGAGCCGTCCTCCGAGCTCAGCAGGCCGCCGCCGAGGTACAGCTCGAGCAGTCCGAGGAGCTCGAGCTGCTTGAAGTCGGCCTCGTTGCGGTAGCCGCCCATCTCGAGCACGAGCACGGACTTGCCTGCCTTCTGCAGCTCCGCGGCGATCACCGCGCCGCCGGCGCCCGAGCCGATCACGCACACGTCGGCACTCAGCGTCTTGGCCTCGCCCTCGACGTCGAGCACGGCGATCGTCTTGGGGGCCTGCTCGGGCGTCGGCGGCGCCGAGACCGGCCCCGGGTAGCCGATCGCGGGCCAGTTGGGGTTCTGCCCGACCTCGTCTGGCAGCCCGTAGAAGAACAGGAAACTCAAATTTCGCAGCGCGCCCACGCCCAGACTTGCCTCGTGGCTCGAGGCTGCCGTCCCGTGGAGGATCTGGGTCCGGGCCTCCAGCGGGGCGCTCGCGAAGTCGTACTGGGCGAGAGCGTCGAGCAGTGCGGCGAAGCCCTGGAGCTGCTCCGGTGCCATCGCGGCCATCAGCCCCTCGAGCTGCTCGGCGACGCCGAGCTCACCGGCGCTGCGCGCCAGGAACTCGCTGAGCACCGGATCCTCGCCGGTTGTCTCGATCGCCGGGACGACCGTGTCGCAGACCGCCGCCAGCGTGCGCCGCTGGACCTCGTTCAGGACCGCCGTTGCCACCGCCACGTGCCACCTCTTCTCTCGCTCAAGTGCTGCAGCAGCGATCCTAATGCGAACGCCAGGAGATCGAGGACTCCGGCGAGAAAAAAAGCCACGGGTCCGGTGACCAGCCGCCCTGCAACCGGATGGCTCGCGGCCCGCCCGCTCCAGCGAGGCCGGACGCCGAGCGGGCGGGGGAAGCGAGGGGAGAGCATCCTCCCAAGCTATCGTCTCGTGGGTGGTACCGCCGACACCCGTGAGGACAAACGTGACCGAGCTGCCGGAGTCGCGTGTGCGCGTCGACGCCGAGGTCCCCGCCGAGGAGGTCGAGCGCCGCGTTCAGCAGGCGGCGCGCGAGCTCGGTCGCCAGATGCGGATTCCGGGCTTCCGCAAGGGTAAGGTGCCGCCGCCGGTCGTGATCCGCCGCCTGGGCCGTGAGGCCGTGCTCGACGAAGCCCTCCGCAGCGCGCTGTCGTCTTGGTACGTCAACGCGATCGACGAAGCCGGGATCTCCCCGGTCGGCGAGCCCGAGCTCGACGTGGGCGAGATGCCCGCCCAGGGAGAGCCGCTGTCGTTCTCGATCGAGATCGGCGTGCGCCCGCGCGCAAAGCTCGGTCAGTACAAGGGTCTCGAGGTCGGCCGCCGTGAGCCGCAAATCGACGACACCGCGGTCGACGCCGAGCTCGAGCGGCTGCGTGACCGGGTCGCCACGCTCGAGACCGTGGAGCGAACGGCGGCGAGCGGCGACCACGTGGTGATCGATTACGTGGGCAAGGTCGAGGGTGAGCCGTTCGCCGGGGGTGAGGGCCGCGACCAGTTGGTCGAACTCGGCTCCGGGCGACTGGTGCCCGGCTTTGAGGAGCAGTTGACAGGCGCGAGCGCCGGCGAGACGCGTACGGTCGATGTGACCTTCCCAGATGATTACCCGGGCGAGCTGGGCGGCAAGGAGGCGCAGTTCGACGTCACCGTGAGTGAGGTGAAGGCCAAGCAGCTGCCCGAGCTCGACGACGAGTTCGCGACCGAGGCGGCCGGGTTCGACACGCTCGCCGAGCTGCGCGAGGACATCGCCTCGCGGTTGCGCCAGGCCGATCAGGCCTCGATCGAGCGCGAGTTCGAGGAGGCGGTGCTCGAGGCAGCGGTGGGCGAGGCCGATGTCGAGCTTCCGGAGAAGCTGATCCACGCCCGCGCGCACGAACTTCTCGAACAGACCTTCTCGGCCCTCGCGCGCCAGAACATCTCCCGGGAGGCGTATCTGCGCATCTCGGGCAAGGACGAGGAGACACTCGCGCACGAAGCTGAGCCGGAGGCAGCCGGCGCGCTCCGGCGCGAGGCGGTGCTCGCGGCGGTCGTCGAGGCGGAGCACATCGAACCCAGCGACGAGCAAGTACGCGTCGCGCTCGAGCCGGCCGCGGAGCGCGCCGGCAGCACCGTCGAGAAGCTGCTCGAACGGCTGCGATCCTCCGGACGGTTCGAGGAAGTGCGCGAGGATGTCGCCAGCCGCCAGGCGATCGACCTGCTCGTGGCGGAGGCACAGCCGATCAGCGTCGAGCAGGCCAAGGCGCGCCAGAAGCTGTGGACGCCGGGCAAGGAAGGTGCCGAGCAGGGCTCGGGCCGGCTTTGGACGCCTGGAAGCTAAAGGCGATCCGCCGGTCCGCCGACATCCCTGATTGAGGCCCGCCGCGGAGCGGTGCTCGTAGTTACCCCGGAACGGCCCGCCACAACCGGTTGCTACATTCGGCAGGAATCTGGCCGAGGAAGGAAAAAAGCGAGGACCATGAGCCCACTGGTACCGATGGTCGTCGAGCAGACCTCCCGCGGGGAGCGCGCGTTCGACATCTACAGCCGACTGCTCAACGAGCGGATCATCTTCCTCGGGACGCCGGTGGACGACCAGATCGCGAACCTGATCGTCGCTCAGCTGCTGCATCTCGAGTCCGAGGATCCCGACAAGGACATCTCGATCTACGTGAACTCCCCGGGCGGCTCGGTCTACGCGGGGCTGGCGATCTACGACACGATGCAGTTCATCAAGCCCGACGTGCAGACGATCTGCGTCGGGATCGCGATGTCGATGGGCGCGTTGCTGCTCGCAGGTGGCGCGCACGGCAAGCGGATGGCGCTGCCGAACGCAAAGATCCTGATTCACCAGGTCTCGTCGAGCTTCCAAGGTCAGGCGACGGATATCGAGATCCACGCCAAGGAAATCATCGACGTCCGCCGGCGCCTGGATGAGATCATCGCCCACCACACCGGCCAGGATCTCGAGAAGGTACGCGCCGATACCGAGCGCGATTACTTCATGAGCTCAGAGGAGGCAAAGGACTACGGAATCATCGACCGCGTGATCTCGCAGCACTGAGGGGCTACCCTTAGCCTGCTAGCGGGGCGGGTTTCGAGCCGTACTCCGGAGAGAGGAATCCCATGGCACGTCCGACGGACTCCAACGAACAGCTTCTTTGCAGTTTCTGCGGCAAGTCCCAGCGACAGGTCAAGAAGCTGATCGCGGGGCCTGGCGTCTACATCTGCGACGAGTGCATCGATCTCTGCAACGAGATCATCGACGAGGAGCTGACCGCCCCGCCGAGCTTCGACATCGAGAACCTGCCGAAGCCGCGCGAGATCTACGACGTCCTGAACGAATACGTCGTCGGCCAGGAGCTCGCCAAGCGCTCGCTGTCGGTCGCGGTCTACAACCACTACAAGCGCGTCCAGATGATGCAGTCCGATGAGAACGACATCGAGCTGCAGAAATCGAACATCCTGCTGCTCGGCCCGACCGGCTGTGGCAAGACGCTGCTCGCGCAGACGCTTGCGAAGATCCTCAACGTTCCGTTCGCGATCGCCGACGCGACCGCCCTGACCGAGGCCGGCTACGTCGGCGAGGACGTCGAGAACATCCTTCTGAAGCTGATCCAGGCCGCCGACTACGACGTCAAGAAGGCCGAGACCGGGATCATCTACATCGACGAGGTCGACAAGATCGCGCGCAAGGCCGACAACCCGTCGATCACCCGGGACGTGTCGGGTGAGGGCGTGCAGCAGGCGCTCCTGAAGATCCTGGAGGGGACGACGGCCAGCGTTCCCCCGCAGGGCGGCCGCAAGCACCCCCACCAGGAATTCCTCTCGATCGACACGACCAACGTGCTGTTCATCTGCGGCGGCGCGTTCGCGAACCTGGACAAGGTGATCGAGCGCCGGATCGGCCACCAGGGAGTCGGCTTCGGCGCTGCGATCCAGTCCAAGGAGCAGCGCGACACGGGCGAGATCTTTGAGCACTGCCTGCCCGAAGATCTGATCCAGTACGGCCTCATCCCGGAGTTCATCGGCCGCCTGCCGGTGATGTCCGCGATCCATCAACTGTCTCGGGACGAGCTGATGCAGATCCTCACCGAGCCCCGCAACGCCCTGGTCAAGCAGTTCCAGCGCTTCTTCCAGTTCGATGGGATCGAGCTCGTGTTCGCCGACGAGTCGCTGATCTCGATCGCCGACAAGGCGCTCGAGCGCGAGACCGGCGCCCGTGGGCTGCGCTCGATCATCGAGGAGGTCCTGCTCGAGGTCCAGTTCGAGCTTCCCTCACGCCGCGATGTCCGCAAGTGCGTGGTCACGCGCGAGACGATCGACAAGGGGGTTTCCCCGACGCTGGTGACTCAGGCCGCGCCGGAGGAGGAGGGCGAGGAGGCCGCCTAGCCGGCGGCTGGGAAGGAAGGCTGCTTACAGGCCCAAAGTCCCCGCCCGCGGCCGACGTAGGCCGGACCCTCACTAGGTGAACGGCCCCTGCGGGCAACGGGGGCGTTCACCAATCTGCCAAGGCGGCTCGAGGTCCTCCCCGGCAGGCGACTAACAGCGGGTACCCGAGAGCTACGGCGCGGTAAACACCGGCTGTCAGATTCCGGTCCAGCGCCGCGCAGCGCAGGCGCCGGATGACCCCGAGCGCGTCGAGGTCGAGCCGTGCGGAGTCAGTCCTTGTCTGACCTAGACTCACTTCCCAATGTCAGACCTGGAGTCACAGACCCGCTACGACCCCTCCGAGGTCGAGCCGCGAATCGTCCGCAGATGGCTCGAGTCGGGCCTCTTCCACCCCGAGCCCGAAGGCAGCCCGGAGGAGAACTATTCGATCGCGATCCCGCCGCCGAACGTGACCGGCGTCCTGCACATGGGCCACGCGCTGAACAACTCGATCCAGGACTGCCTGGTCCGGTACGCGCGCGCCGAGGGACGGCGGACCAAGTGGATCCTCGGGCACCGATCACGCCGGGATCGCGACCCAGACGCAGGTCGAGCGCGCGCTCAAGCAGGAGGGAACCAGCCGCGAGCAACTCGGCCGCGAGGCGTTCGTGGAGCGTGTCTGGCGCTGGCGCGAGGAGTACGGCGGCACGATCATCGAGCAGCTCAAGCGGCTGGGCGCTTCGTGCGACTACGAGCAGGAGCGCTTCACGCTCGACGAGAGCTACGTCGAGGCGGTGCTCCATGTGTTCGTGGCGCTGTACCGCAAGGGCTACATCTACCGGGATCGCTACATGGTCAACTGGGATCCGGGCAGCCGGTCGGCGATCTCCGACCTCGAGGTCGAGGACCGCGAGGTCAAGGACATTCTCTACTACATCGACTACCCCCTCGCCTCGGGGTCGGGCTCGATCACCGTCGCGACCGTGCGGCCGGAGACGATGCTCGGCGACACGGCCCTCGCGGTCCATCCCGACGATGAGCGCTACCGCCGGCTCGTCGGGGAGAAGGCGATCCTGCCGTTGGTCGGGCGCAAGCTCAAGGTCATCGCCGATGAGTACGTGAGGCCGGAGTTCGGCACGGGTGTGCTGAAGATCACGCCCGGACACGACCCCAACGACTTCGAGATCGGGCGCCGTCACGGGCTCGCGCAGATCTCCGTGATCGGTGAGGACGGGAAGATCACCGACGAGGCGCCGGAGCGGTTCCGCGGCCTCACCGTCGAGCAGGCTCGGGAGAAGGTCGTCGCCGAGCTGCGCGAGCAGGGGCTGATCGACCGTACCCAGGAGTACGTGCACACCGTGCCCTTCTCGCAGCGCTCGGGCGAGCGGATCGAGCCGCTGGTGTCGCTGCAGTGGTTCATGCGGATGGACGAGCTCGCCAGGCCGGCGATCGAGGCCGTGACCGGCGGCCGCGTGCGCTTCCACCCCGAGAACTACGCCCGCATCTACCTCGACTGGATGGAGAACATCCGCCCGTGGTGCATCTCGCGCCAGCTCTGGTGGGGCCATCAGATCCCCGTCTGGTACCGCGGCCAGGAGACCTACGTCGCCGCCACCGCGCCGGCGGGTGAGGGCTGGGAGCGCGACCCTGACGTGCTCGACACGTGGTTCTCGAGCGCGCTGTGGCCGTTCGCGACGCTCGGCTGGCCTCACGGCACGCCCGAGCTACGCGCCTTCTATCCGACCGACGCGCTGGTGACCGGCCGCGACATCATCTTCCTGTGGGTCGCCCGGATGATCATGATGGGGGACGAGTTCACCGAGCGCGACCCGTTCACCGACGTGCACATCACGTCGATCATCCAGGCGCCGGACGGCCGCCGGATGTCGAAATCGCTCGGCACCGGGGTCGACCCGCTCGACCTGATCAACGGCGGTCCGCGCCCACCCGTGTTCGGCTACGACGGCCGCGACCCGGGCTCGTTTCCGGCCTACGGGGCCGACGCCGTGCGCTGGGGCCTGCTGGCGATGGCCTCGGGGCAGGACGTCAGCTTCAGTGAGGACCGGATCGCGCAGGGTCTGCAGCTGACGAACAAGCTCTGGAACGCCTCGCGACTGATCCTGCTGGGCGTCGGGCCCCAGGCCCGCCCGGCGGCGCAGCCACGGACGGTGGAGGATCGCTGGATCCTGTCGCGGCTCGCGCGCGCGCGCGCCGACTTCGACGCGCGAATCGCGGGCTACGACTTCTCGCACGCCGCCCTCGGCCTCTACGACTTCGTCTACGGAGAGCTGTGCGACTGGTACCTCGAGCTCGTCAAGCCGCGACTGCGTGCCGGCGAGCCGGAGCTCGCGGCGACGCTCCTGCACGTGCTGATCGAGACGCTGATGCTCGCGCACCCGATCATCCCGTTTGTGACCGAGGAGATCTACGCCCATGTGCCCGGCGTGGAGGGACTGCTTGCGGCCCGCGTGCGCCCGCGCGCAAACGCCGACACGGCGTCGGGCGACGAGGCTGCGGAGGCCGCGCTCGCGCGCGTGATCGAGGCCGTCCAGGCGCTGCGGGGCTGGCGCGATCTCGCGGGCGTCAAGGTTGGCACGCAGCTTTCGGCCAGGCTCCTGGCCGACGGCTACGAGGAGACCGCCGAGCATCTGGCGCGGCTGGCGAGGCTGTCGTTCTCCAACGACGGAGAGCAGCCCGTGGCCTCGGTCGCGGTCCCCGGAGGCGCGATCGAGATCCTCGCCAGCGACGGCCTCGATCTCGGTGCCGCGCAGCGCAGGCTCGAGGACAAGCGCACCAAGCTAGGGGCGGAGATCGATCGCGCCGAGCGCAAGCTCGCGACGCCGGGCTTCGTCAGCAAGGCTCCCCCCGCGGTCGTGCAGGAGGAGCGGGACAAGCTGGCCCGGCTCCAGGCCGAGCTGGAGGCGATGTGAGCGCGGCGCGTGGGCGCGCGGACGCGATCACGCCCGATGAGGCGGAGCGCTACCTCCTGTCATTGGAGCTGTTCGGGATGCGCTTTGGGCTGGACCGGATGCGCCGCCTGATGACAGCGCTCGGTCACCCCGAGCGCCGGTTCGACTCGATCCATGTGGTCGGCACCAACGGCAAGTCCTCGACGGCGCGGATGATCGCCGCGATCCTTTCGCGGCACGGTCTGAGGGCGGGATCGTACTTGTCCCCCCATCTGGTCTCGTTCGGCGAGCGGATCCGGATCGACGAGGCCGACCTGGAGCCGGCCGCGTTCGCCGCGGCCGTACAGCGCGCAGCGCGCGCCGCGGAGCTCGTTGATCACTCGCTGGCGGGCGATGACAGGGTGACGCAGTTTGAGGCGATCACCGCTGCCGCGTACTCGGAGCTGGCCCTGCGTGAGGTCGAGGTCGCGGTGATCGAGGCCGGGCTCGGCGGCCGTTACGACGCCACCAATGTGATCCCCTCGACCGTGCAGGTGCTGACCAGCGTCGGACTCGAGCACACACGGTGGCTCGGCCCGACCGTCGCCGACATCGCCGCCGAGAAGCTCGACGTCGTTCAGCCGGGAGCGACGCTCGTACTCGGCTACGGGCTGCACCCGGAGGCCGAGGCGGTGGCCGGCAGGGTCGCGGCCCAGCGCGGTGCGACGGTCGTGCGCCCCGGCGCCGATCCCGGCGTGACGGTCGGTGCGCTGGGGTCGTTCCAGCGACGCAACTTCGCGCTCGCCCGCGCCGCCGCCGCGGCGTACCTCGGCGTGCTCGATTCCTCCGCTGTGGCAGCGGCCGCCGCCGAGGTCCGTGTCCCGGGCCGGCTGCAGATCGTCGATCGCGATCCGCTGACGCTGCTGGACGGGGCCCATAATCCCGACGGGATGGCCGCGCTCGCCGAGTCGTTGCCCGAAATTCTCGCCGGCCGCGATCGCCTGGTCGCGGTGATCTCGATCCTCGACGACAAGGATGCGGCAGCGATGCTCGCGGCGCTGGCGTCCGTCTGCGATGCGTTCGTGCTGACCAACAGTCAAAATCCGCGGGCGTTGCCACCTCCTACGCTCCAATCGCTTGCAGGACAGGTCGGCGGTCCACCGTCCGAACTGGTGCGCGACCCGCGCGCGGCCTTGTCCCGCGCGCGCGAGCTCGCCGGTCCTGAAGGGGCTGTCCTAGCAACCGGATCGATCTACCTGGTCGCTGACCTGCTGCGCCCGGCCGGCCACGGTCGTGCGTCGATGCTGTGAGGATCAAGCGCAATCGACGTGGCCAATGAAGGATCGCGACGCCCGTCCGAGAATCTCATGAACGATCACGAAGATCACCCCAGCTTCCTGACCATGATCGGGCTTGTTGCCCTGATCGTGGCGGTCGTGATTCTGGTGTTCTTCGGGATCGGATACCTGTTCGGCCGCGTCTTCCTCTAACCGATGTCTAGGCGGCCGAAGCCCAGCGACCCATTACACTCGCGTTTTCAATGTTGCCTATAGCCGGAGTTTTCGGAATCACGAACAGCACGATCAGCCTCGCTGTCGAGCTCGTGATCCTGTTCCTCGTCGTGATCTGGCTCGCGCTCGTCTACTGGACGTATGCTGACGCTCGCCGCCGGATCGCTGACCCGATGTTGATCGGTTGCGCCACTGTGGCGTCGCTGTTCCCGTTCGTCGGCACGTTCGTCTACATGATCGTTCGGCCGCCCGAATACCTCGATGACGTGCGCGAGCGCGATCTTGAGATGCAGGCCGCCGAAGCGCGGCTGGCCGAGCTCGGATACCACCTCTGCCCGCACTGCGACTACGAGGTCGAGAAGGAATACCTGCGCTGCCCGAGCTGCATGCGCAAGCTGAAGGACCCGTGCACAACCTGCGGCAAGCCGCTCGATCCGTCGTGGAAGATCTGTCCGTACTGCGAGTCGGAGATCGGCGCTGCGGCGCCGACCCCGCGCCGCACGCGCCGGCGCCGGGAGACCAGCGAGCAGCCGATCGCGAGCACGGCCGCCGGCCGCGGCGAGTCGAGCACCGCGCCCGTGCCCGCCGAGAGCGGCGGTCAGGCCAGCTCCTGACGGGCCGGTAAAGGCCAGCGGAGACCCGACATGGAGCGCACGCTCATCCTCGTCAAGCCAGATGCGTTCGCGCGCAACCTGACCGGCGAGATCATCGCCCGGTTCGAGCGTAAGGGACTGGTGCTGCTGGCGCTCCGACTGTTGACGATGACCCGCGATCTGGCCGAGGGCCACTATGCCGAGCACGCCGGCAAGCCGTTCTTCGACGAACTGGTGGAATTCATCACCTCGGGGCCGCTGGTCGCGATCGTATTCGTCGGCGAGCAGGCGGTCGAGGCGGCCCGCCAGGTGATCGGCGCGACCAACCCGCTCGAGGCGAGCCCCGGCTCGATCCGAGGCGATTACGCCGTGTCGGTCGGTCAGAACTTGGTCCATGGCTCGGACTCGGCGGAGTCGGCGAGGCGCGAGGTCGCTCTGTTCTTCCCCGACCTCCGCTGATCCTCGCCTCTCGCTCGCCCCAGCGCCGGGCGATCCTCGAGCAGCTCGGACTCCCGTTCTCGGTCGTTGTACCCGAGGTCGACGAGCTCGAGTCGGGACCGCCCGATGAGGTGGCGGTTGAGAACGCGTATCGCAAGGCCACCGCGGTGGCCTCGCAGAGCCCTCCCGACGCGCTCGTGCTCGGCGTCGACACGGTCGTGTGGCTCGGCGGCCGGATGTACGGCAAGCCGGCCGACGAGGCCGAGGCGCGCGAGACGCTGCAGGCGCTCTCCGGGCACCAGCACGCGGTGATCAGTGGGCTGTGCCTGCTCGAACGTGGCCGTCCGCGGACGGCTGTTGCCCGGACGACGGTCGAATTCCGCCCGCTCGACGGCGCCCTGATTGACTGGTATCTCGGCAGCGGGGAGTGGCGCGAGCGCGCCGGTGGCTACGCGATCCAGGGCCGCGGCGCGGCGCTCGTGGCCCGGATCGAGGGCGACTATCTGAACGTTGTCGGACTCCCGGTCGCGACCATGCTCGAGCTGGCGCCACGGCTGCTCGGCCGCGACTGACAGTCGGCCGACCGGGCTTAGGCTGGGCGTGAGCTTGCACTTAGCTCATATTTAGGCAATTTCCAGCGTTTTTTGGGACGCCCGCGGGCCGACCGCGCACTGTCGGCGGACATATGTCCGATACACTCATGCGCGGACGGAGCTGGCAGCTTGGAGCGGCCCCCCGTAACTCGCCGCACCGTTCGCCGCTTGCACCTACTCTGATCTTCGCATGGGCTTCTTCACGTACCTAACCGGCTTCGGTGGTCGCGACATGGCCGTCGACCTCGGGACGGCCAACACCCTCGTTTATGTCCGGGGGCGCGGGATCGTGCTCTCGGAACCGAGCGTCGTGGCAGTCGATTCGCGCACCGGTGAGGTGCACGCGGTCGGGATTGAGGCCAAGCGGATGCTCGGCCGGACTCCTGGCACGATCTCCGCGATCCGGCCGCTCAAGGATGGGGTGATCGCGGACTTCGAGGTGACCGAGGAGATGCTCCGTCATTTCATCCAGAAGGTCCACCAGAACCGGTGGGCGCACCCGCGCGTCGTGGTATGCGTTCCCAGCGGCGTGACCGGGGTCGAAAAACGCGCGGTCGAGGAGGCCTGCCTGTCGGCCGGCGCCCGTCAGGCGTACCTGATCGAGGAGCCGATGGCGGCCGCGATCGGTGCCGGCCTGCCGGTCGGGGAGCCGACGGGCTCGATGGTCGTCGACATCGGCGGCGGGACCAGCGAGGTGGCCGTCATTTCTCTTGGCGGAATCGTCGTCTCGCAGTCGATTCGCATCGGCGGTGACGAGCTCGACGAGGCGATCATCAACTACGTCAAGCGCGAGTACAAGCTGCTGATCGGGCAGCAGACCGCCGAGGAGGTCAAGCTGGAGATCGGCTCGGCGTATGCGATGCCGGAGGAGGTCCAGGCCGAGATTCGCGGCCGGGACATGGTCTCGGGACTGCCGAAGACCGTGGTGCTGACGAGCGAGGAGATCCGCAGTGCGCTCGACGAACCGGTCTCGCAGATCATCGACGCGGTCAAGGAGACGCTCGACCGCACCCCGCCCGAGCTAGCCTCCGACATCATGGATCGTGGCATCATGCTGGCTGGAGGCGGTTCGCTGCTACAGGGCCTAGAGGAGCGCCTGCGTCACGAGACGCAGATGCCGGCCCATCTGGCCGAGTCGCCGTTGACGTGCGTCGCGGTTGGCTCGGGAAGGTCATTGGAGGAGTTCGAAGCGATCCACCGTTCCAGCAAGAATTCACGTAACCGGCGCCGCCGTTACTAGCTTGAGACCTGGCATCTGAGATGGTCCCGGGCAAGACTTTGGAGACCCGTAACCCGTGCATCAAAAGCAAGTCCGGCGGCGACGCGCAGTGCTCGCGCTGCTCGTCGCCGTTTCCCTGATTCTGCTGACGGCCTATTTCGGCGAATCGCCGAGCAGCCCGCTGCACAGTGTTCAGCGGGGAATCGTCGAGGTCCTCTCGCCGATTCAGGAGGGCGCCAGCAAGGCGCTCAAGCCGTTCTCCGACGTCGGGCACTTCTTCTCCGACACGTTCAGGGCGAAGTCGCAGGTCGACGCGCTGCGCAAGGAGGTCTACACGCTGAACAAGGAGCTCGCGGCGGCCAAGACGGCCGAGTTCCAGAACACCCAGCTCAGCCAGCTCGTGCACCTCGACAACGCGATTGGGGTCAACGGGTCCGATCTGGTGACCGCCAACGTGATCGGCCACGACCCCCAGCTGTGGTACGCCCAGGTCGAGGTCGACAAGGGCTCCGATGACGGCGTCGCGCGCGATGACCCCGTGGTCGGCGACGACGCGCTCGTCGGCAAGGTCACGACCGTGGGCGCGAACTTCTCGATCGTGACGCTGATCACCGACCAGTCCGTGAACGTCACCGCAAGGTTGGTGGACCAGAACAACGACACCGGCGTGCTCGTGCCGAAGGTGGGAGATCCGAACCACCTCGAGCTCACCTCGCTGCCGCAGTACAACCCGGGCCAGGCATCGCTGTGCAACGACCAGGTCGTGACCGCCGGCTTCAAATCGGGCGCTTTGGAATCGCTCTACCCGCCCGGGATCCCGATCGGCTATGTCTCGAACTGCAACCAGAACGACCTCGTCAACAACAACGAGGTCCAGGTCGCACCGCTTGCGGACCTGCGCCATCTCGCGTTTGTTCAGATCCTGACCAAGCCCCAGGCGGGCTCGCTCCGCGCGCAGGTCCCGTGAAGCCACACGTTCAACTCGCAATTCGCCTCGTGATCCTCGGCCTGGTCGCCGTGATCGTCCAGGAGGCGGCGATCTCGCAGATCTCGATCTTCGGGGTCAGCGCCGACATCACGCCGCTGGTGGTCGCCTCCGTCGGTCTGCTTGCGGGCTCGATGGCCGGCGCCGTGACGGGTTTCGGCATGGGGCTGCTGGTCGACACCGTGCTGGTTCAGACGCTCGGCGTGACCTCGCTGCTGTACATCACGATCGGCTACTGGTCGGGCCGGCTGCGCGAGCTGCGCGATCCCGCCCACGGCCTCGTCCCGCTGGCGCTCGGTGCAGTCGCGACCGCGTTCGCCGAGGTCGGGATGGCACTGATCCAGTTCCTGCTCGGTGTCGACGCGCCGGTCAGTCTGCTGCTCGTGCAGCAGATCTTCATCACGGTGCTCGTCAACACCCTGATCGCGCTGCCGGTCTACCTGCTCGTGCGGCGGGTCATCCGCCCGACGCTGCCGGACGATCCGCGCCGCCGGCGTCGGCGCGCCTACACCACCGGCGGCCTCAGTCCGCTGCACCGTCCATCCGAGGGCCTCGGTCCGCTGCCTCGGTCCTCGACGCGATGATCCAGCTGCCCGAAGACCGCCGCCCGCCGATGACGCCGCAGCTCGCGTTCCGAGTCGCGGTGCTGGGCAGCTTCGCGCTGGCGATGTTCGCGATCGTCTTCTTCCGCCTGTGGTTCCTGCAGGTGCTCTCGGGCGACGCCTACCTGCGTCAGGCGAGCGTCAACCACATCCGGGAGGTCGCGATCGCCGCGCCCCGCGGCGAAATCGTCGACCGCAGCGGTCGGGTGCTCGTCGGCAACACGCTCGCGCTCGACGTCGAGATCTCCCCCTCGGACCTGCCGATCCCGATCAGCGCGGCCAACCTCACGGCTCCGCCCCGCGCCGACGCGATCGTCTACGCGCGCCTCGCGCGCGTGCTCGGGATCTCGATGAAGCGCAGCGCCTGCAAGCTTCCCGGAGTGGCGACCGTTGCCCTCAACCAGATCGGGTGCGCCGTGGCGCAGAAGCAGGACACGTTGCCGTATGCAAACGCGACCATCCAGAAGGACGTCACCCAGGATGTCCAGTACTACATCGCCGAGCGCCAGGACCAGTTCCCGGGCGTCGGCGTGCGCCAGGTCTACGTCCGCAACTACCCGCTCGGCAATCTCGGGGCCCAGCTGTTCGGCACCGTCGGACCGATCAGCCCGACAGAGATCAAGGAACGGCAGTACCGCGGGATCTCCGAGAACGCGATCATCGGGCAATCGGGGCTCGAGAGCCATTACGACAACTACCTGCGCGGGACCGACGGCGCCGACCAGATCGAGGTCGACGCGCTCGGCAACTTCAAGGGGTACCTGAAGCAGATCAAGCCGGTGCGCGGCCACGTCCTCAAGCTGTCACTCGACGTGGGCCTGCAGCGGGCGGGAGAGACGGCGCTCGAGCAGTCGATCCAGAGCAACCCGCCGTCCAACGGGGGCGCATTCGTCGCGATGAACCCTGACAACGGCGAGGTCTACGCGATGGGGTCGAACCCGACGTTCGACCCGAGCGTGTTCACGAGGACCCTGTCCGAGGCCACCTACAAGCAGCTCACCAATGCCTCGAGCGGCGACCCGCTGCTCAACCGGGCGATCCAGAGCGCCGGTCCGACGGGTTCGACGTTCAAGCCGATCACCGCGACCGCGGCGCTGCAAAGTGGTGTCTGGACCACCACCGACACCTACGACGACACCGGCCAGTACTGCGTCTACAACGAGTGCCGTCGCAACGCCGGCGGTGCCGCCAACGGCGTGCTGGATCTGGTCAACGCGATCCGCGTCTCGGACGACGTGTTCTTCTATAACCTCGGGGATCTGCTTAACGCCGATTCCGCCACCCACCCGCAAGGCGGGCAACTGCAGCACTGGGCGAGCCTGTTCGGGATCGGGCGCAAGACCGGAATCGATCTCGGCGGTGAGGTGACCGGCAATCTGCCGACGCCGGCGTGGCGGGCGCACGTCGATGCCCTCGAGCTTGCCTGCGAGCACAAGCACCACGTCCCCAGCTGCGGGATCGCCGACGGGCGGACCTGGTCGGTCGGCGACAACATCAACCTCGCGGTCGGCCAGGGCGACGTCCAGGTCACGCCGCTGCAGCTGGCGGTCGCGTACTCGGCGATCGCGAACGGCGGCCACGTCGTGACGCCGCACCTCGGCCTTGACATCGAGTCGCCCGACGGCACCGTCCAGCAGCGGATCGACCCGCCGCCGGCTCGCAACATCAACATCGATCCGAGCTACCTCGCCACCATCCAGGAGGGCCTGCACGACGCCGCGCAGACGGCCGGCGGGACCTCCGATGACGTGTTCGGGAACTTCCCGATGCCCGTCTACGGCAAGACCGGTACGGCCCAGTACAACGGCCAGCAGGACTACGCCTGGTACGCCTGCTTCGTGCCCTCGACCGCCACCACCAGGCCGATCCTCGTCGTCGTGTGGGTCGAGCAGGGCGGGTTCGGGGCCGTGGCGGCGGCGCCGGTCGCGCGGGAGATCCTGTCGCAGTGGTTCTACGGCAATCGCGGCCAGTACGTCGCCGGATCGTCCCAGACGCTATGAGCGCGACCCCGATCCAGATGCCGGAGACGGAGGCGGCCGCGCCGCGTCCGCGCACGCTGGTCCTGTTCGACCCGCTGCTGATGGTCGGCGCGCTCGGTCTGGTCGCGTGCTCGCTGGTCACGCTCAAGGCCGCGACCGCCACCGCCCAGCCGGGGGCGCCGATGTACTACGTCGACCGCCAGGCGCTGTACGCGGGGATCGGCATCGTCGTCGCACTCGTGATCTCGCGGATCGACTACTCGCGGCTGCGCGAGTACAAGTTCGGGCTCTACGGGCTGATGATCGCCCTGAACATCGTCGTGTTCGGGATGCCGGCGATCCAGGGCGCGCGCCGCTGGATCCCGCTGCCGCTGTTCCAGTTCCAGTCCTCAGAGTTCGGCAAGGCGCTGTTGATCGTCGCGCTCGCGGCGTTCGTCGTCGATCGTTCGCGACGGCTCGACGAGCGGCGTACGACCGCGCGGATCATGCTGCTGGCGCTGTTGCCGGCGATGATCGTGATCCCGCAGCCGGACCTGGGGACCGGCATGGTGTACGTGGTCGTGGGCTTCATGATGCTGTTCGTGGCCGGGACCTCGTGGAAGCAGCTCACGGCGTTGTTCGCGCTGTTCGCGATCGCGATCGCGACCGTGCTCGCGGGTGCGCCGGCGCTCGGCGTGCACGTTCTCAAGCCCTACCAGGAGCAACGGCTGACGGGCTTTCTGAACCCGTCGCACGTGCCGTCCAGCCAGACGTACCAGATTCTCCAGTCGGAGATCGCGATCGGATCCGGCCAGAAGACCGGACGCGGTGTCAACGCGACCCAGACCAGGCTCAACTTCCTGCCGGCCAACGACACCGACTTCATCTTCGCCGCCGTGGGGGAGACTTATGGCTTCGCGGGCGCCGCCGTCGTACTCTCGTTGTATGCGCTTCTCATCTGGCGTGCGCTACGGATCCTCACGATGTCCAAGAACTTGTTCGGCACCCTGATTGCAGGGGGTGTCTTAGCCATGCTGATGTTCCAGGTGTTCGTGAACGTCGGCATGACGATCGGGATCATGCCGATCACCGGTGTTCCGTTGCCGCTGATGAGCTATGGGGGCTCCTCGGTCGTGGTCACCTTTATCGCCATCGGCCTTCTACAGTCGATCTATGTCCAAGCACGGATGTCGGCTGCAGGCAAGAACCGAGGGCTCGTCTCGTGATGCCGGCGCCACCACGTGAGCTGCCGGCGCAGCCGTCTCGCCGCCCAATCGGGGCGCGCGATCAAGATTCTGCCTCGCCACCGGGTTGGTGCGGGGCGTACATGTTTTTCGCCCCGCCACCAACTCGGTGCCGGGCGTGAAACTCTTCCGCCTCGCCGCCACCCTGGTGCGCGTGGCCTGATTTCCAAAGGACTGAATGACAATTGAAGAAGCAAGTGTTGGTCAGCGTCGACCGTGGGGAGACCCGCGTCGCGCTACTGGAGGCAACCGGCACGGTTGCCGGGAGAAAGCCGGGCTCGAAATCCAACCGCCGGCGGCGTAAGCCCGCTACTCCCGGCTCGGGCTACAAGGTCGCCGAGCTGTATTTGGAGCGCCGGGGGGCCCGCTCGATCGTGGGCAACATCTACAAGGGCCGGGTCGACAATGTGCTGGCCGGCCTCGAGGCAGCGTTTGTCGATATCGGGCTCGAGAAGAACGGTTTCCTGCACGTCGATGAGATCGTGCTCCCCGGCGTCGACGCTCCCCGCCGGGGCCGTGGCGGCGCTCGCGAGGGCCGTCAGATCACCGACATGCTCAAGCCCGGGCAGGAGATCGTGGTCCAGGTCGTCAAGGACCCCCTGAAGACGAAGGGCGCCCGGCTGTCGATGGACCTCACGATCGCGGGGCGCTACATGGTCCTTGCCCCCTACGGCGAGGGCGTCGGCGTATCCCGGCGGCTTGACGACAAGGAGCGCGAGCGGCTGCGCAAGGAGGCCGCCAGGCTCGACCTGAAGGGAGCCGGTGCGATTATCCGCACCGCCGCCCAGGGCGCGACGCGCGCCGACCTCGAGCGCGAGTTGCTGTACCTGTTCAAGCTCGGTGAGGTGTTGCAGAAGCGGGTCGCGGAGACCACCGCCCCCGCGCTCGTCTTCCAGGAGGCGGACCTGTCGGTGCGAGTCGTGCGCGACATCTTCTCCGACACCTTCGAGCGGGCCGTCGTCGACGACCCCAAACAGCATCACCGATTGGTGTCGTTCTTCTCCCGGACCGCTCCCGAGCTCGTCGAGCACGTGGAGCTGTGGGAGGAGGAGCAGCCGCTGTTCGAGGCGTTCGGAGTCGAGGAGGTGCTGGCCTCCACGCTCTCCCGGCGCGTGGATCTGCCCAGTGGTGGCTATCTGATGATCGACTACGCCGAGGCGCTGACTGTGATCGACATCAACTCCGGCTCGTTCATCGGCCGCGGCCGGGGAGCAAGGCTGGAGGACACGATCACCAAGACCAACCTCGAGGCCGCTGAGGAAGTCGTGCGCCAGCTCAGACTCCGCGACATCGGCGGCATCATCGTGATCGACTTCATCGATATGGCGCGGGCGCGCAATCGCGACACGGTGCTGAAGACGCTGCGCAAGTCGCTCGACGAGGACCGCACGAAGACGTTCGTGGTCGAGATATCCCCACTGGGGCTGGTCGAGATGACCCGCCAGAACGTCACCGACGGGGTGCGGGAGATCATGACCCGCCCCTGCCCGACGTGCGACGGCGAGGGCGTGATCAAGTCCGAGGAGACGATCGCGATCGAGTTCGAGCGCCGGATGCGCGACCTCGCCAAGGAGACGAAGTCGGAGGCGCTGCTGCTGCAGATGAATCCCCGTGTCAGCGCCGAGTTCACCCGCGACGAAGCGCGCGTGCTGCGCCAGATCGAGCAGGAGACCGGCAGGTGGTTCGTGTTCGAGGGATCCGAGGGGCTGCCATTGGAGCACTTCGCGGTGCTGCTCGAGGGCACCCGGGAGGAGATCCTCGACCGCGCGCTGCCGTTCCGTGAGGGCGAGGAGGTCCACGTCGAGATCGTCGAGCCGCACATGTACAGCCCCGGCGACGCGGTCGCCAAGATCGACGGCTACATCATCGCCGTCAGGGGCGCGACTCCGTACGTCGGCCAGAAGCGGCTCGTGCGGATCGACGAGGTCGGCCGCACCGAGGCGGTCGCGTCGCTGGTCGACGTTCCGGCGACCACCGACGGAGCCAGCTCCGACGAGTCTGACGATGCCCTAGAATCGAAGGCTCGGCGTCGTGGCCGCAGAGGCGGACGGCGCCGTTCCGGTGCCAGGGCCGAATCAGCCACCACAGCATCTTCACCCGAGTAGCCATGTATGCAATCGTCAAGACCGGCGGCAAGCAATACCGCGTCGAGCAGGGTCAGTCCCTGCTCGTCGAGCGCCTGCCCGTAGAGGACGGCGCCAGCGTGTCGCTGGTGCCGCTGCTGTACGTCGACGGCGACACCGTGCTTGACGGCGAGGACCTCGGCCAGGTGAGTGTCCAGGCGCGCGTCGTCGCACACGAGCGCGGCCCCAAGCTGCGGATCGTCAAGTTCAAGCCCAAGCGCGGCTACAAGCGCCGCACCGGCCACCGCCAGGAGCTCACGCGGATCGAGGTGACGGCGGTCGAGGTCGCGGGCGCGCGCCGCCGCCGTGAGGCCTCGAAGCGCGCGCCGGAGCCGGTGGCTGCTGAGCCGGTGGCCCCGGAGCCGGTGGCTGCTGAGCCAGTGGCCCCGGAGCCGGTGGCTGCTGAGCCGGCGACCGCTGAGCCGGTGGCTGCTGAGCCGGTGGCTGCCGAGCCGGCGGCTGGCGAGCCGGCCGTTGCGGAGGCTGAGCCGGCCGCGGACGAAGAATCTTCAACAGATACGGAGGCCGACAGTGGCGCATAAGAAAGGACTCGGGTCCTCCCGCAACGGCCGAGATTCGAATGCCAAGCGCCTCGGCGTGAAGGTGTTCGCGGGCCAGACCGTTACCGGCGGCGAGATCATCGTCCGGCAGCGCGGCACGCGCTTCAAGCCCGGCGACGGCGTCGGGATCGGCAAGGACGACACGATCTTCGCCCGCTCCGCGGGCAAGGTCGAGTTCACCCGTGGCCGCCGCGGCCGAGTGATCTCGGTCGCCCCGGCCGGCTCAGACGAAAACTGACTCCGGGTCAGACTAACACTGACCCGCCCACCGCTCGCGGCGCCGGCGGATGCCAGCAATCTGACAGTTTCGCCCGCCTGCAGGCAGCAGGGAATCACGGAACAGGGACAAAGCGCCCGCGCCTGCTGGACCTTGGCCCCATAAGTGGCGGTGGGCACTGGCGCGGCCTCCGGAAACGGATGAAAACGGGCAGGCCGCGCTCCCAAACACGCGAGCCGCCACGCGCGCCCTGGGCCGGCATGTACCTCGCGGGGAGGACGAATTACCGCACCGGACCGGATGTGGCAGGGGTTTCCACTTTCGCCGTCGGCCCGCCCCGGGCTGAGCGGGAGGAAATGCGAGCTCGGGCGACGCGGTCGACACCAGGCGAGGCCCGCGCGGGCCGAAATCCGCCTCCGCGAGCATGCTTAACGGCCCAAAGTCCACTTGCGCGACCGACCTTGGTTACATAAGCATGCCCCACATGCTTATGTAGCCAAGGTCCAGCAGGCGCGCGCGGTTTGTCCCCGTATGCAGGCGAAATTGTCAGACTGCTGACACCATCCGGCCCGGCCACTCCCTCACCAGCGCCGTTCCCCGAGCGGACCGCACCGCGAACGCCTGCGCGGTTAGCACGCGGGGGAGGGTCCGCGCGTCGACGCTCCGGCTCCGGGCTAATCCCGACCGCCCCGCGCGCCTAATCCCGACCGCCCCGCGCGCCTAATCCCGACCGCCCCGCGCGCCTCATGCCACCGCGCCGGCGTAATCGGGGCCGCCCCGACGACCTCGCTTCCTGACGACCTCCCCGCCCCGACGACCTCCCCGCCCCGGCGCACTCCCTCCGGTCCACCGTGGAGCGGGTGGCTCGGTGACTCTGCTGAAGCAATTGCGGGTCTTCGGCTAGGCACACACCGCCCGGCTCAGCTGCTCTGCGAGGCCGGCCGGATCAGGATCTCGTTGACGTCGACATGGGGCGGCTGTGAGACGGCGAACATCACCGCCCGCGCGACGTCGTCAGGCGAGAGGGCGTCCGAGACGGGATTGTCGTAGAACGGCGTGTCGACGATCCCGGGCTCGATCAGCGTCACCCGTACGCCCGTGTCGTCGAGTTCCTGCCGGGCCGCCTCGCCCATCGCGGTGACCGCCCACTTCGTGGCCGAATAGAGCGATCCCGGCAATGCGCGGCGGCCGGCCACCGACCCGGTCAGCAGCAGATGGCCGCGTGCCTGCTTGAGCGACGGCAGCGTCGCACGGATCGTGAGCGCCGCACCGTAGACGTTGGTCAAGACCATCGCGCGCCAGTGCTCGGGCGACTCGTTCAGGAAGCCGCGCGCGGCGCCGAACCCGGCGTTGGCGAATGCGACGTCGAGCCGGCCGAACCGCTCCAGCGCGCTTTGGACCATCGCCTGCTGCTGGTCCCATTCGGTCACGTCGCACGCGACCGGGAGTGCCCGCTCGTCACCCCCGAGCTCGCCGGCCAGCTCTGTCACGCGGTCGAATGAGCGCGCTGCCAGGACGAGGCGGTAGCCGGCGGCTGCGGCGCTGCGGGCGGTGGCGGCGCCGATTCCGCTCGAGGCGCCCGTGATCAGGAAGACCGGATTCCCGGACATGTCAGCATCATCCCATGCAGGATCGCGCACGCATCCATGTCCAGGCCGGTGGGGGCGGCGACGGGTGCCTCAGCTTCCGCCGTGAGGCGCACGTGCCGAAGGGAGGGCCCGACGGCGGGGACGGGGGCCGTGGCGGTGACGTGGTGCTCGTGTGCGACGACTCGCTGCGGGACCTCGAGCGCTTCCGACGCAGCTCGCACTTCAAGGCTCGCCGTGGCGGTCACGGCCAGGGCGCGCTGCGGCACGGCGCCGACGGAGCCCCGCTTGAAATCCGGCGTTCCGCCGGGGACCGAGGTGCTGGTGGAGCGGGACGGCACCCGGCACGATCTGATCCGGCCCGGACAGCGTGCGGTGGTGGCGCGGGGGGGTTCGGGCGGCCGGGGCAACAAGCGCTTCGCGGGCCCCACGCACCAGACGCCGCGATTCGCCGAGCGTGGTCTTCCGGGTGAGGAGAGCTGGGTCGGGCTGCAGCTGAAGCTGCTCGCGGACGTCGGGCTGGTGGGGTTGCCCAACGCCGGCAAGTCGTCGCTGCTCGCACGGCTGACGCGGGCCCATCCGAAGGTCGCGGACTACCCGTTCACGACGCTCGAGCCGGTGCTGGGCACGCTCGAGGCCGACGATCGCCAGCTCGTGATCGCCGACATCCCCGGCTTGATCGAGGGGGCGAGTGCGGGCGCCGGTCTCGGCCACGAGTTCCTGGCCCACATTGAGCGAACCCGGCTGCTCGTCCACGTGCTGGACCTCCACCCGCTCGACGGGTCAGATCCGCGCGCCAACTACGAGACAGTCGAGCGAGAGCTGCAGCTCCACGACCCGCGGCTGGCGGGGCTGCCGCGGATCCTGGCGCTCTCAAAGGCCGATCTCGTTGACGCGCGCACCGCTGCCGGCGCGCGACGCCGGTGGCAGGAGCAGCTCGGCCCGGAGGTGCCGGTGCTGATCACATCGTCGGTCACCGGCGCCGGCCTTGATCGCCTGGCGCTGGCGCTGCTCGCGGCGATCCCGGCACAAGTGGCCGGCTCTGAGGCGCCATCCGGGGATCGAGCTGCTCCGCACGAGCTCGCCGAGCACCGGGTGTTCCGCCCCGGCGCGGGCCGCGCCTATGACGTCGAGCGCGTCGGTGAGGACAGCTTCAGGGTCAGCGGTGCCGGGATCGAGCGGCTGGTTGCCCGCTACGACCTCGACAACGAGGAGGCGCTGGCGCATCTGGAGCGGCGGCTGCGTGGCATCGGGGTGATCCGGGCGCTCGAGGCCCAGGGGTTCGAGCCGGGTGACGAGGTCGAGATCGCAGGCGTAGCGTTCGAACTCGACCCGAGCATGTAGCATCGCCCGCTCGGCCGGATGCCAAGTAGTCAGAGAGAGGAGATTGGATGCGTCGTTTCGTCGCGGCTTGCGCCGCCTTAGGTGCTGTCGCTGTTGTGATTCCCGCAGCCGCGCTCGCCAAGCCGCAGGTCCTGCTGGTCGGCACATACCACGGGATCAAGGGCCAGTACAAGACGATCCAGGCGGCAGTCGATGCCGCCCGGCCGGATGCACTGGATACTGGTCGCCCCGGGCGACTACAAGACCAGCGGCGCGCTGACGCCGGCGGGCCGCCCGGATCTCGCCAGCGCGATCCTGATCAAGACCCCCGGCCTCTACCTTCGCGGCATGAACCGCAACGCGGTGGTGGTCGACGGCACCAAGCCGGGCTCGCCGCGGTGCAGCACCAAAGCCGCGGCCCAGAACTTCGGTCCGGCGAGCTCGAAGGGGCCGACGGGGCTGAACGGGATGATGGTCTGGAAGGCACCCGACGTGTGGGTGCAGAACCTGACCGCCTGCAACTTCCTCGGCGGCTCCGGCGATACCGGCAACGAGATCTGGTGGAACGGCGGCGACGGCAGCGGCAAGATCGGCGGCCACGGCTACTTCGGCTCGTACCTGAACGCCACCACCACGTTCTTCAACGACCGAGACGACGGCCGCCAAGTACGGGATCTTCTCCAGCAACTGGACCGGCGGCACGTGGGACTACACGTACGCGAGCAACTTCAACGACTCCGGCTACTACATCGGCGCCTGCCAGCAGCAGTGCGACCAGACGCTCAACCACGCCCATGGGCGAGTTCAACGCGCTCGGCTACTCGGGCTCGAACTCCGGCGGCAAGCTGGTGGTCGAGAACTCCGAGTTCGACAACAACGAGGACGGGTTCGACACCAACAGCCAGAACGGCGACAACCCGCCGCCGCAGAACGGCGCCTGCCCGAACGGCGGCATCAGCCCGATCACGCACACGCACTCGTGCTGGGTGTTCATGGACAACTACGTCCACGACAACAACAACCCGAACATCCCCGCAGCTGGGCGCGGCCGCGGCGGGCCCGGTCGGCACCGGCATGACGATCTCCGGCGGTCGCAACGACACGGTGATGAACAACCGGTTCGTCAACAACAACGCCTGGGGTCTCGCCGTCGATCCCCTACACGGACAACGGCACGCCGTGCACCGGCGGTACGGTCAACAGCCCGCTCGCCGGCAATGGCACCTGCCTGTTGGACGACTATGGCGACGCGGTGATGGACAACACGTTCGCCAACGACGGCAGCTACGGGAATCCCACCAACGGGGACTTCGACCAGTTCAGCCTCGAGAAGCATCCCGACTGGACTGCTTCGCGGCAACACCGATACGAGCGGGCACCTGAGCGCCGACGCGCTGAAGCTGCAGCAGACCGACCCGCTGCACCGAGTACCACATCGAACTCGAACCTCAACATTCCGTTCCTGGACGAGATCCTGTGCGACACGCAGGTCTCGTTGCCGCCCTTCGGCTGCCAGCCGGGGGACCACTATCCGCGGCGGACGCGGGTCGTCATGCACCCGCTGCCCGACCAACCTGCCGACGATGCCCAACCCGTGCGCGGGCGTGCCCGGCGAACCCGTGGTGCCCGGCACACAGCCGCCGCCAGGCCTAGCGCTATCGACAATCGGGCGCCGGCCTCGGGGCCGGCGCCCGATCTCGCACACGTTCGACAGCCTAAGCTCTGGCGGCGATGAGCTGCCTGGTGGTCAAGCTGGGTTCGAGCATCGTCGCCGACGAGCGCGGCGAGGTGCGCACCGACGTGCTCGGGCCGATCTGCGACGAGCTGGCCGAGCTGCACCACGCCGGGCCGCGCCGTGATCGTCGTCACCAGCGGCGCGATCGCGCGGGGGATGGGGGTGATGGCGCTGCCCCTGCGCCCGCGGGCGATCGACGAGCTTCAGGCGGCGAGCGCGGTCGGGCAGGGCAAGCTCTACCAGGTCTACGACGAGCTGCTGCGCGCTCGCGGCGTGCCGACCGCGCAGGTGCTGCTGACGTTCTTCGACATGAGCGCGCGCACCCACTACCTCAACGCGCGCCAGACCCTGCGCAAGCTGCTCGAATGGCGCGTGGTGCCGGTGATCAACGAGAACGACACGACGACCACCGACGAGATCTCGTTCGGCAACAACGACTTCCTCGCCGCCCAGGTCGCGATCCTGCTGGGCGCCGAGCTGCTGCTGCTGCTGACCGACGCCGACGGGGTGTTCACGGCGGACCCGCGAACCGACCCGGAGGCCGCGCTCGTTCCCGAGGTTGTCGACTTCGACGCGCTGCAGGGCCTCGACATCGGCCACGCGACCTCGCCGCTCGGCTCCGGCGGGATGCGCTCGAAGGTCGTCGCCGCCGAGATGGCGACAGCGGCCGGGATCCCGACCGTGATCGCCAGCGGGCTGAGGCCGGGCACGATCATGGCCGCGGCACGAGCGCCGGGACCGACGGGCACGCGGTTCGCGGCCCGCGAGGGCCGCTACTCGAGCTTCAAGCTGTGGCTCAAGTACGCCAAGCCGACGCGCGGGCGCGTGCTCGTCGACGCCGGGGCAGCCCGGGCGCTGCGTGAGGGCGGGACGAGCCTGCTGCCGGTCGGCGTCGTCGACGTGTTCGGACGAATTCGACGCCGGCGACGCGGTCGAGGTCGTTCACGACGGCGAGCAGGTCGGCAAGGGGATCTCGCAACTACTCGGCCGCCGAGCTGCGCAGGGTGCGCGGGCTGAAGTCCGCCGCGGTGCGCGAGCTGCTGCCGCGCGCCAGCGACGAGGCCGTCCACCGGGACTACTTCGTGCTCGCGTAACCTGTAAGGGCGACGATGGCCACCACCGCGACCTCCGTCGCCGACACGTGTCTGGCCGCCAAGCGCGCGTCGCGCGCGCTCGCGACGCTTCGCTCAGCCGTCAAGGACGCGGCGCTGGAGGCGATCGCCGCCGCGCTGCTCGAGCGCGCCGCTGAGATCCTCGAGGCCAACGCCCGCGACCTCGAGGCGGGGCGCGAGTCCGGGCTGATCGCCGCGCTGCTGGACCGCCTGGCGCTTGACGAGGAGCGGATCGCGGCGATGGCCGCCGGCGTGCGCAAGATCGCCGCGCTGCCCGACCCGGTCGGCGAGGTGATCGACGGCTTCGCGGCTGCCCAACGGCCTCGACGTGCGCAAGGTGCGCGTCCCGCTCGGCGTGGTCGCGGTCGTCTACGAGGCTCGTCCGAACGTGACGATCGACGCCGCGGCGCTGTGCCTGAAGTCGGGCAACGCGATCGTGCTGCGCGGCTCGAGCTCGGCCGCGCACTCCAACGCCGTGCTCGCCGCGGTCGCCGCCGAGGCGGCGACGGCAGCCGGCCTGCCCGAGGGGGCGCTGTCGCTTGGTGGCCGGCGGTGGCCGCGAGGAGCTCGCCGAGCTCGCCACCCAGACCGGCGTCGTCGATCTGATCATCCCCCGCGGCGGCGAGGGACTGAAGGCGGCGCTCAAGGGGGTGGCCACCGTGCCGGTGATCTACGCCGCGTCGGGCAACTGCCACGTGTACGTCGACGCGAGCGCCGACCTCGACGCGGCCCGGGCGATCGTCCTCAACGCCAAGCTGCAGCGCCCCGGCGTCTGCAACGCCGCCGAGAAGCTGCTCGTCCACGCCGACGTCGCCGCGGCGTTCCTGCCCGGCGGTGCTCGAGCGGCTACAGGCCGCCGGGGTCGCGCTGCACGGCGACGAGCGTGCGCGGGCCGCGGCGCCGGGCGTCGCGATCGACGCCGCCGACCGACGAGGACTGGGACACCGAGTACCTGGCGCTGGAGCTGGCGGTCGGCGTCGTCGACGGCACGGCCGACGCGATCGCCCACATCAACGCCCACGGCAGCGGCCACTCCGAGGCGATCGTGACCCGCGACACCGCCTCCGCCCGGGCCTTCCAGCTCGGCGTCGACGCCGCCTGCGTGTACGTCAACGCCTCGACCCGATTCACCGACGGCGGCGAGTTCGGGATGGGCGCCGAGATCGGCAACTCGACCCAGAAGCTGCACGCCCGCGGGCCGATCGGCCTGCGCGAGCTGTGCACGTTCAAGTACCTGGTCGAAGGCGCCGGGCACGTCCGGCCGTGAGCCGCCCTCAGGCGCACGTGCGCATCGGAATCCTCGGCGGGACGTTCAATCCGCCACATCTTGGTCACCTCGTGTGCGCCCAGGAGGCGTACCTTCAGCTCGGTCTGGAGCGGGTGATGCTGATCCCCGCCCGAATCCCGCCGCACAAGCCGGTCGAGGACGAGCCCGGCGCCGAGCACCGGCTCGAGCTCTGCCGGCTGGCGATCGCACGGCGATGAGCGGTTCACCGTCTCCGATCTCGAGGTCCGCCGAGCGGGACCGTCGTACACGGTCGATACGCTTGAAGGAGCTGAACTCGCAAGCGCCAGATATCGAGCTGTTCCTGATCGTCGGCGGCGACATCGCGGCCGGGCTGCCTCGGTGGCGCGAGCCCGAGCGGGTGCTCGCGCTCGCGACCCTCGCGGTCGCCAAGCGCCGGGGAACCTCTCGGGCGGCGGTCGACGGAGCGCTGTCGGCGCTCCGGGGCGGCGAGCGGGCGGGGTTCTTCCAGATGCCGCGGATCGGCGTCTCCTCGACGATGATCCGCCGGCGGGTCAGGGCCCGGCAGCCGATCCGCTACCTCGTGCCCGACGCGGTCGCGGGGTACATCGATGAGCACCAGCTATACCGAGGTTCACGCGATTGAGAACACATAAGACACCGCAGGTCCCACAAACTCCTGAAGAAGTCGCGGTCGCGATCGCGGACTACGCGGCCGACCGCAAGGCGCTCGAGATCGTGCAGCTCGACCTGCGCGGGATGATCGGGTACACCGATTACTTCGTGATCTGCACCGGCCGCACCGACCGCCAGACCAAGGCGATCCACGACGCGATCTATGCCGGGGATGAAAAGTGAGCATGGCGTGCTCCCGCGACGAGTCGAGGGCCTCACCCAGGGCCACTGGATCCTGATGGACTACCTCGACGTCGTGGTCCACGTGTTCACGCCCGAGACGCGCGAGCTACTACCGGCTCGAACAGCTGTGGGGCGAGGCCCCGGCGCGGGTCGTCGACGTCGGCGTCGGCATCGGCTCCGGCTAGATCCCGTCGAGGTCGGCGTCGGCATCGGCTCCGGCTAGATCCGGCGGCCGGGGCGGCGGGGCCGGCGGCGCTGCCGTCCGGCAGGCGACCCATTGGCGAGCACCTCTGGTCGTGCCTCACGTAGGCTGCGACTGTGCCGGGAGCCGCCGGGTCAGGTCCCATGCGCCGCCTATTGCTGACCGTGTGCGCGGTCGCGCTCATCGACACGATGCTGTACGCGGTGCTGACGCCGCTGCTGCCGGAGATGGTTCGCGAGCTGCATCTGGGAAAGGGAGTTGCGGGCTTGCTGGTCGCGGCGTTCGCGATCGGATCGTTCACCGGCGCTTTGCCGGCGGGCGTCGTCTCCACGCGCCTGGGCTCGAAGGTGGCGGTCGTGCTCGGGATGACGCTGCTGGCCGTCGCGAGTCTTGTGTTCGCCGCGGTGGGCAGTCTGGCGGGGTTGATGGCGGCGCGTTTCGTCCAGGGGCTCAGCAGCGCGCTGAGCTGGTCAGGAGCGATCGGCTGGCTGCTCTCGGCCGCGCCGCAGCAGCGCCGCGGTCACCTGCTCGGCGTCGCGCTCGGGGCGGGCATCTTCGGGGCGGTGTTCGGCCCCGTGCTCGGCTCGGTCGCGGCGCTGACGAGCCGCGAAGCCGTGTTCGTCGGCGTGGCCGCGCTCGCTGGGGCCACGGCGCTGTGGTCGCTTCGCCTCGATTACCAGCGGGTCCGCGAGCCGTCCCGCAGCCCGCTGCCACGCGCGCTGCGCACCCCGACGTTCCTGGCCGGGCTGGGGATGATGATCCTGCCCGCGTTCTTGATCGGAGTGCTGCTCGTCCTCGGCCCGCTGCATCTCTCCCGCGGGGGCTGGGGGGCCGCCGCGGTCGGCGCCGTGTGGCTCACCACCGCCGTCCTGCAGTCGTCGATCTCTCCGGTCCTCGGGCAAATGAGCGACGAGCGCGGACCCAGGGCCCCGATCCTGCTGCTGCTGACGGTCGGCATCTGGCTGGCGGTCGCACTCGCGATCGTCCGTCCACCATTCCTCTACGCCGTCCTGCTGGTCGCGACCAGCACCACCTACGGAGGCCTCTACGCGCCGGCGTTCGCACTCATCGCCCAGGGCGCCGAGGAGGCCGGCTTGCCCCAGGGTGTCGCGTTCGCAGTGATGAACGCGGCGTGGGCGCTCGGCGCCATCGTCGGCCCCGCTGCCGGCGGGGCAATCGCCCAGACGACGGGGGACCGGATCCCACTGCTCATCTCAGCCGGCATCTGCGCGATGACCGTGGCCGGCCTGAGAGCCTTGCCGCGACGCACGGCCGACCAAGTTCGCGGGCTGGGTAGACGGCGCTGGTGATCGGAGGACTGTCGCCCGAGCCGCTTCCCGAAGCAGTCCGTTAGCCACCAAAGGCGGTCCTGAAGGACGCGGGCGCCGTCAAGTCCACCCCCTCCCTACAGCATCGCGAGCAGCTTCGGCGCCACCTGCTTCTTGCGGCTCATCACGCCCGGCAGCTCGATCACGCTGTCGTCGGCCGAGACGCCGAATGCGCGCGCGACGGCGAACGTGTCCCCGGCGACCAGCAACTCGGTGCCCTTCGTCAGCACATCGGTGACCATCAGGGCGTAGAGCAGGAGGCCCTTGTCCTCGCGCTCGCGCCGCAGCGCCTCGAGCAGCTCGGCCTTGCGCTCGAGCAGCCCCTTCCCGACTACCTCGATCTGGGCGATGCAGATCTGCTGCTCGCCGCTGACCATGTAGCGCTTTGCGTCACGGTTGACGATCTCCTGGGCGCTGACAGCCGATACATCGGTGGTGGCCTCGAACATCTCGCGGCCGAGTTCGCCCGCGTCGACGGCGAGCACGCGCTCGAGGTACTCCACGACCGCGTGGTCGCGCTCGGTTGTGGTCGGGGAGTTGAGGATCACGGTGTCGGACAGGATCGCGCCGAGCAGCAGCATCGCGGTCGGACGGCTCGGTTCCATGCCTGCCTGGCGGAACCGCTCGATCACGAGCGTCGCGGTTGAGCCCACCGGGTCGAAGGTCGCCGTCACCGGGACCCGAGTCTCGATCGAGCCGATGTGGTGATGGTCGAGGATCTCGACGATCTCCGCCTGCTCGATCCCGAGCGCGCTCTGGCTCTGCTCGGCGTGGTCGACCAGCACGACCCGGCGGGGCGCCGGCGCCACCAGATCGAAGCGGGTCACGAGGCCGACCGGCCGGCGCTGGGCGTCGACAGCGATCGCGGCACCGTAGTGGCTCTCCTTGATCTGCTCGGAGATATCGGCCAGGAGATAGTCCGAGGTCACAGTCAACGGGTCCTGCTCCATGAACGCGCGGCACGGCGCCGCGAGCGTGATCATCCGTCCCGAGACGTAGCTGTCGAGCGGCGAGACGACCACCGCCGTGCCGTGCCGGCGTGCGAGCTCCAGCACGTCGTCCGCAGGCGTCGATCCGTTCGAGCTGACCAGCAGCGCGGCGCCGAGCTCGATCGCCAGTCGCTGGGCGTCGGTGCGATTGCCCAGCACGACGACGTCGCCGTCGGAGATGCCGCTGGGAGCGGAGACGTCCATCGCGTGGACCCACACCCTGCCCGCGAGCCGCTTCTCCTCGCCGGTCAAGAGCTTCCCCTCGAGCACGGCGACGATCGCGCTCAGGTTGGTCGGCGCCTCCTGGAGCGTCGATGTGTGGCGCGACTCGCGGATGTAACGGCGCGCCAGCGCGCGCTCGGTGACGATTCCTGCCAGGGCGCCGCGACCATCGACGACCGGCACGAGCTCGAACTCCGCCCGAGCCATCGCCAGCCCCGCATCGCGGACCGGCTCCTCCTCGCCGACCGTCGGAAAGCTCGTCTGCATCACATCACACGCCCGCAGCATCACGTGCGGGAGGAAGCGCGGCTCGGGCGCCCCGCTGCGCTCGAGTACCCACCGGGTCTGCGAGTTGCACTCGCCGAGCCTCACCGGCACGTACTCGTTGCGGGGATCCAGTCGGCCCTTGAGCTCGGCGTAGCCGACCGCCGACGCGATCGAGTCAGTGTCCGGGTTCCGGTGGCCGGTGACGTATATCGGCTGCACGCAGGCGATTATGCCGCTCGCAGGTTCAGGCGATATGGTGGGCGTCAAGAGACCGGGCAGCGGGCCTGGCTGCCCGTCAAGCGCAACGAATGGAGAGGCCATGCCGGCTGCACCACAGCTCCTTCCGACTCAGATCACTCAGGGGGTAGCCCCCGGCCTGAGCTACCGCCTCGAGGGCGAGCTCGTCCCCGTTCTCCACATGGCGCTCGACGGGCAGGTGCCGATCTACTTCGAGCACCACGTATTGCTGTGGAAGTACCCGAACATGCAACTCGGCCTGCATCCGCTCAAGAAGGGCCTCAAGCGGCGCGTTTTCGGTGGGATGCCGCTGCTGATGCTGGAGGCGCAGTCGGCCGGTGAGATCGCCTTCAGCCGTGACGCCCCCGGGCACATCGCGGCGCTGCACCTTCAGCCCGGCCAGGGGATCATCGTCCGCGAGCACCAGTTCCTGGCGGCGACCGCGGGGGTCGAGTACGACTACAGCCGGATCAAAGGGTTCGCAAACATGCTCTACGGGGGCGGCTTCTGGGTCGACCAGTTCTTCGCCGGTGACCGGGAGGGCGTGGTCTGGGTGCACGGCTACGGCAATGTGTTCGAAAAGCAGCTCGACCCCGGCGAGACGATCGACATCGAGCCGGGCGGCTGGGTGTTCCGCGACCACTCCGTGTCGATGACGCAGGAGGTGTACGGGTTCAAGACGGGCCTGCTCGGCAGCGGCGCGGGCAACCTCGTGTTCAACCGCTTCACCGGCCCGGGCCGCGTCGGCATGCAGAGCGCCTACTACCACCCACCTGTGCAGGAGAACGGGGGGAGCGCCGGGGCGCAAGGCGGAGGGCTTGACGTCGGCGGCATCATCGGCGGCCTGCTGAAGAACTAGGCGATGACCTTCCTACCTGGCCACCTCGCGAGTAACCCGCTGCCGAGCGGCATCGTCGGCGCGCTCGGTCTCGGCGGCTATCAGCTGCTGGCCGAGGTCGCCGGCGTCGGCGCCGGCCGGCTCGGGCCGCAGGCGTTCCTGCTCGTGGCACCCGACCCCGACCCGACACTGCCGGACGCGGGCACCCAGATCTCGCTGCACCACCAGCGGATGAAGGACGAGTCCGAGCTGTCGTCGTTCACGCAGCTCGCGGCACAGCTCGGCTACCTGCGCCTGTCGGGCTACCGGCTCGCACTCGAGCGAGTCGGGTTGCGGAGCAAGGTCAACGTCGTCAATCCGGCGACCGGCGCGATCGTCGCAACGATTCCCGAAAAACAGCCCGGCAAGCTGTTCGGCGGCGGGATGGGTGCCGCGCGGCTGCTGGCGATCACGCGCGGGCTGCCGCCTGCGGGGGCGCCGCCCGACCTCCAGAACCCCGAGCTGATGCGTCAGGTCCTGCTCGCGCTCGCGCTCCGCGACGAGTCGGTGGGGGGAGCCCAGGCGGCGGAGCTCGCCGACCGCGCGCTCACACTCACGCAGGGCAACCAGGCGCTCGATCCCCCAGCCGCGCTCGAGGCCGCCAAGACCCAATCGGCGTAGCTACTGCGCCGGTGGCGTCGCGGCGGCGACCGTCGCGACCTCCGCCGCCACCGCCAGGCCGTCTGAAGCCTCCCCCGGGACGACCTCGATCGGCTCGCGCCGCAGATGCAGGCCGACCAGCGGGAACACGACGGTCGACAGGATGCCCGCGCCGACGAGACCGGCGGCGGTGACCGGGCGCATGCGATGGGTATCGAGCGCGACGGTCGTGATCGCGACCACCAATGGCAGCTGGGTCGCGGAGAAGAAGGCCAGCGCGAGACGGTCGCGTGGCGGCAGCACCCTGCGGTAGAGCAGCAGCGCCGGCACACCCCGCACGACGAGGAACATTCCCAGGAACATGGGCACGGTCAGCAGTGCGCTCGGCCTGTCGAGCAACGCGGCACCGTTGAAGTTCATGCCGCTGGTGACGAAAAAGAACGGGATCAGGAAGCCGTAGCCGATCGCCGTGATCTTGGACTCGAAGATCTTCACGTCGTGACCGCGGACCGCCGCGCGCGTGATCAGGCCGGCGACGAACCCTCCCAGCAGCAGGTCGATCCCGAGCTTGAACGCGAGCGACACGAGGCCGAAGATCAGCACCATCAGCACCCTGACCGCGAGCTGCGTCGAGCTCTCGAACGTCCGCTCGAAGGCGTTCCAGCGCCGCCCCGCGGACCGGACCGCGAGCACGCCGGTCAGCCCGGCGGCGACCAGGAACAGCGCCAGCAGTCCGGCGCGGTCGAGTGGATCGCCGGTTGAGAGGAACAGGGTCACGAGCATGATCGGGCCGAACTCGCCGATCGCCCCGGCCGAGAGTAGATACGTGCCGAACCGGGTCCGGAGCTCGTTCGAGTCGCTGAGGATCGGGACCAGCGTTCCCATCGAGGTCGTTGCCATCGCCGCGCCGGTGTAGAGCAGTGACAGCACCACTCCGGCGATCGCGAGCACGCCGCCGATCGCGAACGCGAGCCCGAGCGACAGCGCCCAGGCGCCGGCCGCCATCTCCAATGGCCGCCCGCGGATGCGTTCGAAGTCGATCTCGTAGCCGGCGAAGAAGAACAGCAGCGCGAGGCCGAGGTCGCCGAAGAAAGACGTGAAGCTGTTGACCCCCGCGAGCGCCAGGACCTGCGGGCCGATCACGATCCCGAGCAGTAGCTCGATCACGACCACGGGAATGATCAGCCGCCGCTCGGTGGCGGTGCGAAAGATCCCGGCCGCGGCCGCGACCGCGACGATCACCATGAACGAAGCCGTATCGATCTGCGTCACTGCCGCCGCGCCCTTACGTCTGTCTACCAGGCGGAAAGAATGGAGCTAGCCGGGCTCGAACCGGCGACCTCTTGCATGCCATGCAAGCGCTCTCCCAACTGAGCTATAGCCCCGACGTAAGTCGAAGTCCCGAGCAAGGTTAATACATCTGGGGCCGGCCACCGGTGACGCGATTCGAACTCCGAGCGGCGCTTCGGCGTTGCCCTAGCCCCGGGGAATGAACTCCGGCACCTCGAGCACCTCCTCGTCGGCAGGCTCGTCCGCGTACTCCTGCGCCCGCTCCCGCATCCGTCCTCGCAGCGCCCGGCGTGAACCGATCGAAGGCCGGCCGAGCCCGGCATCGACTCGGTCGATCTCCGCGACCATGCGCGAGTGGATCACCTGCACGTCGCGCAACAGGCGCTCGGCGTTGGAGCGCAGGGAATCGCCCATCTCGCGCAGGTTGCCGACGATCTCGATCCCTTCAGTGCGTACGTCGTTGGCCGCCGTGCGCGCCTGACGGAGCAACTCGCCCGAACGCTCGCGCGCGTCGTCGGTGGTCTTCTGAGCAGCGGCGTTGGCTTCGTCGAGGATCCTGTTGGCCTCCGCCTGTGCGTTCGCGATCGTCGTCTGGGCCTGGGTGGTCGCCTGCGCCTGGGCCTCCTGCGCCTCGGAGCGACCCCGCTCGAGCAGTCGCTTGGCCTCGTCCTGGGCCCAGGTGACGATTTCCGTGGCTTCCTGCTCGGCCGCGGTGACGCGATTGTCGGCGGCGCGCTGGGCTTCTGCGATCCGATCGCGCATCCGCCGCTCGGCCTCGCGGCGGATCTGCTCGGCGGTCTGCTCGGCAGCTGCGACGATCGCTTCTACCTGCTCAGCGGCCACCGCGGCGCTGGCGGGCGAGGAAGTCCCGCGTCCAGCGTCATTGTTCGTCGCCACACGGTGATGGTAGAACCGCCGGGCCACCGGCACGCAAGAAAGCCACCGCGTAACCTCATCCGTACGGATGTCCGACCGCCGCTATGACCCCAAGCAGATCGAGCCCAAATGGCAACAGGTGTGGGCTCGCGACCGCTCGTGGGAGGTGTCCAACGACCTTCGCCCAGACGGCGCGGCGATGCTGCCGAAGGCGTACGTGCTCGAGATGCTCCCGTACCCCAGCGGCGAGCCGCATATCGGCCACCTGAAGAACTATGCGCTCGGCGATGCGATCGCCCACCATCGCCGCCGCACGGGCCATCGCGTGCTGCATCCGATGGGCTACGACTCGTTCGGATTGCCGGCCGAGAACCATGCGATCGCCACCGGCGTGCATCCGCGCAGGTCGACCGAAGAGTCGATCGCGGCCTTCCAGCAGGCGTTCCGGTCGTGGGGGATCTCGATCGACTGGTCGCGCGAGATCGCGACCCACGAGCCGAGCTACTACCGCTGGACCCAGTGGATCTTCGTGAAGCTGTTCGAGCGTGGCCTCGCGTATCGCAAGGAGGCAGCGGTCAAGTGGTGTCCGCACGATCAGACGGTGCTCGCCAACGAGCAGGTGATCGACGGACATTGCGAGCGGTGCGGCTCGGTGGTCGAGCTGCGCCAGCTCGAGCAGTGGTTCTTCCGCATCACCGACTACGCGGAACGGCTGCTCGACGATCTCGACACGATCGAGTGGCCCGAGCACGTGAAGGCGATGCAGCGCAACTGGATCGGCCGCAGCGTCGGCGCGGAGGTCACGTTCCGCTGCGAGGAGTTGGGGATCGACTACTCGGTGTTCACGACCAGGCCGGACACGCTGTTCGGCGCCACGTTCTTCGTGATGGCGCCCGAGCATCCGGACGTCTTCCGTCTGGCGCAGGGCACCGAACACGAGCAGAAGGTGCACCAGTACGTCAATCACGCGCTGACCGAGTCCGCCGAGGTGCGCGGCGCGACCGAGATGCCCAAGACCGGGGTCCCGCTCGGCCGGACCGTGACCAACCCGGTGACCGGTGAGCAGATCCCGATGTTCGTTGCCGACTACGTGTTGATGGAGTACGGGACCGGGGCGATCATGGCGGTGCCCGCGCACGACCAGCGCGACTACGACTTCGCGGTCGCGTTCGGTCTCCCGATCCGCCAGGTCGTCGCGCCGGCGGATGGTCAGGTGCCGGAGGGGCAGGCATTCTCGGCTCACACCAAGGATGAGGTCCTGATCAACTCGGGTCGGTTCAGCGGCACGGACGCGGTCGCGGGAATGGAGGCGATCGTCTCCTGGCTCGAGGTCGAGGGGTTGGGGAAGCCGTCGGTCAATTTCCGCCTGCGCGACTGGCTCGTGTCCCGCCAGCGCTACTGGGGCTGCCCGATCCCGATCGTGTACTGCGAGCAGTGCGGCATCGTCCCGGTCCCGGAATCGGATCTGCCGGTGAAGCTTCCGGACGTCAGCGACTACCAGCCCCGGGGCCGCTCGCCGCTGGCGACGGCCGAGGACTGGGTCAACACGCGCTGCCCGCGGTGCGGCGGGCCGGGCCGCCGCGAGACCGACACGATGGACACGTTCGTCGATTCGAGTTGGTACTTCCTGCGCTACTGCGACGCGCACAACGACCAGGCGCCCTGGGATCCGGAGGTCCTGAACTACTGGATGCCGGTGGATCAGTACATCGGCGGCGTCGAGCACGCGATCCTGCACCTGATGTACGCGCGCTTCTTCGTCAAGGCGCTCGCGGACATGAAGCTGCTCGAGGTGCAGGAGCCATTCCAATCGCTGTTCACGCAGGGCATGATCCTCGGCCCCGATGGGCAGAAGATGTCCAAGTCACGCGGGAACGTGATCAGTCCGATGCCGATTGTCGACCGGTACGGCGCCGATGCCGCCCGGTGCTACATCCTGTTCATCGGGCCGCCGGACCAGGACGCGGCCTGGTCTGAGAGCTCGTTGGCGGGTGTGCACCGGTTCCTGGCGCGGCTGTGGCGGCTCGGGTCCGAGTTGTCCGAGCAGCCTGGCGGCACCGAGCAGCCGCCCGATCCCGGGGGGCGCGAGCTGAACCTCGTGCGCAAGGCCAGCTGGGCGATCGACAAGGTCACGAACGACATGATCGGGCGGTTCGCGTTCAACACCGCGATCGCGGCGGTGATGGAGCTCGTCAACGAGATCTACAGCCCGCCCCGTGCGAGTGCCGAGGCGCAGCGGTTCGCGACCGCGACGGCGGCGTCGCTGCTGTTCCCGTTCGCGCCGCACCTCGGTGCCGAGGTATACGAGCTGCTGACCGGCCGCAAGGTCTGGCTCGAGCCCTGGCCGACGGCGGACCCGGCGATGCTGACGGCGGAGACGTTCGAGCTGGTGTGTCAGGTCAACGGACGGGTCCGCGATCGCGTGAGCGCGCCGACCGGCGCCGGGCGCGATGAGCTCGAGCGTCTGTGCCTGGAGGCGCGCGGCGTCAGGGCGCACGTCGACGGCCAGGAGATCGCCAAGGTGATCGTCGTGCCGGACAAGCTGGTCAACGTCGTCGTCCGGTAGTGGGTCGTTTCGGTGGGGCCTAGCGGATCGCGGACGTCCGCGGGGGCGCTCTACGTGGCGGTCGTCGGGCCCGGAGAGGCGACCGCGAAGGAAGCAGGCGCCGCCGAGGCGATCGGCCGCGGACTGGCGCAGGGTGGGGCGATCGTGATCACGGGCGGGCACGGCGGAGTGATGGCGGCGGCGTCCCGCGGGGCGGCGGACGCCGGTGGCGTCGTTGTCGGGATCCTGCCCGGCCATGATCGCCGAGGCGCCAACGAGTGGGCCGCGATCACGATCCCGACCGGGCTCGGCGAATTGCGCAATGGCCTGATCGTGCGGGCGGCTGATGTGGTCGTGGCGGTTGGAGGCGCTTACGGGACGCTGTCGGAGGTGGCGCTGGCGTTGAAGACCGGGGTAGCGGTGGTGGGGGTCGAGACGTGGGCGATCGAAGGGATCGAGCGGGTGCACTCGCCTGAGGAGGCCGTGGGGCGCGCGCTCGAGCTGGCCCGGTGGCGGCGGGGGCGCGGGTGAAGGTGGCGGGTAGAGGGGCCGTGGCGGGGCGGATCGCGGGCGGGGTACGAGGGGCCCGGGCGGGGCGGATCGCGGGCGGGGGAGGGGGGGCCCTGGCGGGGCCGATGGCGGGCGGGCGAGGGGGAACGAGTTACCGCACCGGAGTGGATGTACCAGCGGTCTCCCACTCTCGCCGTCGGCCTGCCCGGGCTGAGCGGGAGGAAATGACCGGCTCGGGCGACGCGGTCGACATCAGGCGAGCCCGCGCGAGTCGAAATCCGCCGCCGCGAGCATGCTTAACGGCCCAAAGTCCACGTGTGCGGCCGACCTTGGTTACATAAGCATGCCCCACGTGCTTATGTAGCCAAGGTCCAGCTGGCGCGGGAGCTTTGTGCCTTTATGCAGGTGAAATTGTCAGATTGCTGACACCATCGGGCCCGGCCACACCCTCGCCAGCGCTGTTCCCCTAGCCGAGCGCACCGCTTGCCACCGCGACCGCCCTGCGCGGCACCGCCGGGCCTGATGTGGCCTGCCCCGCGAGCCCAATTCCGCCCGCATGAGACCCGACGTAGCAGCGGTTTCCCACTCTCGCGGCCCGGGCCGCAACTATTTTCGATTCAGCATGTGGGCATGCCTATGTGGCCAAGGTCCATACGCGCGCGAACCGATCCGAACAGCCCCGGCGCCGCAGACCGGCTGTGACCGCCTGAGCGCCACATACACTGGCGAGTGGTGCCCGCGTTCAAGCCCGCATACCTGATCCACGGCGACGACCACGGCCGGATCGCCGAGCGCCGCGCCCGCCTGCGCGCGCTGGCGGAGGCCGGCAGCGGGACCCAGGGGATCGAGCTGTTCGAAGGCGACAGCGCCACGCCGGAGGCGATCGCGAATGCCCTTGACGCGATGACGTTCGCGCTCGGTCGGAGGTTCATCGTCGTCGATGGGGTCGAGCGGTGGAAGGACAAGGAGCTTGGCCCGCTCGAAGTTGCACTGGCGAACCTGCCGCCCGACACCACGGTTGCATTCTTCGCGCGGGAGGACGGCCGCATCAAAGCGCCCAACGGACTCCACGCTGCCGTGCGCAAGGCCGGGGGCGACATCAGCGTCGAGGAGAGCGTCAAGCCATGGGAGCTGCCCAAGTGGGTGATCGCGCGGGCGCGCGAGCTGGGGCTGACGCTCGAGCCCGACGCCGCGCGCGCGCTGATCGCCCACGTGGGTGACCGCCAGCAGCGGCTGCTGCGCGAGCTTGAGAAGCTCGCGCTCGGCTTCGAGCCGGGGACGCGCGTGGACGCGGCCGAGATCGAGGAGCTCACCGCGCCGTCGGCCGAGCGCAAGGCCTGGTCGCTCGCGGACGCCCTCGTCGGGGGCGACGCGGCGGCCGCGACGCGGATCTACATCGCCCTGCGGGCTCAGGGCGAGCGGGTTCCGGGTCTCCTGTACTGGATGGCACAGCGCCTCCGCGCGGCGCACGAGATCGCCCACGCGATCGATGCGGGGGTGCCTACCGCGCAGGTCAAGCGGGGCCTGCGAATGCCCTCTCGCGCGGCGGACCGCCTGATCAGCGATGCCACCCATACGGGCTCGGACAAGCTCCGCTTGGCGATCGAGTTGATCGCGGACCTCGAGCTTGCTTCGCGCGGCGGTGGCTCGGGCGGTGCCGGCGAGGACACGGCCGCCATCCTCGCGATCCAGCAGATCGCCGCGTAGTCGTCAGCGTCTACGCCGCTACCCGCCGAGCAGAATCAACGCGATCGCGACCACGGCCGCGATCAGGGTCATCACTGCGACCACCCGCAGGCGCCAGTCGACTGCATCGCGGCTTGCCCGGGGGAGGGGGGCGAACGCCACCGCACCCGGGTCCGGGCGAGAGTTCGCTCCAGGGGGCGGCCCGGGGGCGGGGGGAGCGCCGGGGGTGGGCGGACGGCTAGGTGCGCTGCGCGGCCCGGGGGTGGGGGGAGGGCTGGGCGCGGTGGTCGGGATCGGGGCGGGAGTATTGGTGGCCTCGTCCCCCGGACGAGTGCCGGCCCCGGCCCCCGGGCGAGGGCGGCCCGCGTCCGAACCTCCGCGCTCCGCGCGCGCCACCTGGGGCGCCCGCCCCAGCCGGGCGCATCGCCGGACCGCCTCGTCGCGCTCCGCCGCCAGCTGCTCGGTCTGCCGCCGAGCCTCCTCGATCACGATCCGCGCTTCCCGGCACTCACGCTCAGCCTGCCGCGCCGCCTCGCGCGCCTCGTCCAGCTCCGCCGTCATTCGCTCGAGGCGGCCGCGCGCCTCGTCCCGTTCTGCCGCTACCTGCTCGAGCCGGCCGCGCGCCTCGTCCCGTTCCGCCGCTACCTGCTCGAGCCGGCCGCGCACCTTGTCCCTCTGCGCGGCCACCTGCTCGAGCAGGCTGCGCGCCTCGTCGCGTTGTGCCGCGACGTGCTCGAGCTGGCCAATCGCCGCGTCCCGTCGGGCGATCGCCGCCGTTGCCTGAAGCTCGGCGGCGGGCACGCGCTCGAGCTGCTCCCGCAGCCGCTGGGTTTCGATCCGCTCCGCCGCCAGCGCGTCGGCGGTGGCAGTCGGACCCGCGTCGAGGGGGTTGCCGGTCGGCCGATCGTGGGTCTCCACGCGCGCCGTGACCCCGCCGCCGCCCGGGCCCGGTGCGGGCAGCGTGACCGCGATGTCCGGCGCGACCGCGAGCTCCACCTCGGACTCGATCTCCTGGGACTCGAGCGGAAACGTCACGCGCCACGACTCCCCGTCCTGCGCCGGCCACGGTTTGTGCTTCAGGTCGGCCAACGCGCGCCAGCGGGTGCCGTCGACGCGTGAGGTCAGCGTCGGGCGGACGAACCGGCGGCCGCGCACGCCGTACCAGCGGCCGATGAGCTCGAGCCGCTCTTCATCCACCGGCTCAAACCGCTCGATCTCGAAGCGGATCTCCGTGTGAGGGTCCGCCACGCGTGACATCACCGAGGCTGAGTACCCCGCTCCGCCCTGGACCACACCTGACTGGGCGTTTCGGCCGCGGCGACACCCGCCTCGGCGTCACAGCGGAGGCTTACTCGGCTGCGTCGCCGCGGCGCACGCGAGCGGCGCGGGACTTCTTGCGCGCACCCGTATTGCGATGCAGAGCCCCGCGCTTGACGGCCTTGTCGATCGTCTGGACGAGCGTGCGATGCTCGCTGTCGGCCAGCTTCGGGTCGCCGCCCTCGACCGCCTGCTCGAGTCTGTGAAAGTAGGTCTTGATCTTCGACGTGTAGCGACGGTTTTCGAGCCGCTCGCGCTCGGCGCGGTCGATTCGCTTCTTCTGTGAGTGGATGTTGGCCATGAGCAGAGAGAAACCGCGGCAAATTCCGCCGCGGCGCGTCCGTACTATAGCCGCCCCGTGACAACGTCCACCACCAGGATCCCCGCAGGCGAGCCCCCAACCTCCGGACCACCCCCTCGACCGCGCCGTCGCATCGCGGTCAATACGGCGATCTTCGCGTTTGCCACGGCGCTGTCGCGAATCGCCGGGCTCGGGCGCGAGGTCATCCAGGCGGCGTTCTTCGCGACCTCGGCGGCGGCCTCGGCGTTCACGCTCGCCTCGCAGGTTCCGAACCTGTTCAGCAACCTGTTCTCGCAGGCGGCACTGTCGGCGGCGTTCGTGCCGGTGTTCACCGAGCTCCTGCAGCGCGGGCGAAAGCGCGAGGCGTTTCGGGTCGCCTCGACGCTGTTCTGGGTGATCCTGATCGGCCTGGGCGCGCTGACGCTGCTGTGGACCGCCGTCGCGGGGCTGGTGGTCCCGCTGTTCACCGGCGCGAGCATTCCCAGCGCGCTGACGGCGGGCTTGAGCCGGGTGCTGTTCCCGGTCGTGCTGCTGCTCAGCCTCACCGGCCTGCTCGTCGGGATCCTGCAGTCATACGACGAGTTCACGATCCCGGCGCTCGCGCCGGCGGTGTGGAACCTCGTGATCATCGTGCTGCTGGTCGTGCTGCACTCGCGCTTCCACGGCCAGAACAAGATCTACGCCTACGCGGTCGCGTGGCTCGTCGCGACCGCGGTGCAGTTCGCGATGGTCGCCTGGGCGCTGAGACGAATCGAGTTCCGGTTCTCGTTCGTGCTCGACTGGCACGACTCGCGGGTCCGGCAGGTGCTGATCCTGTTCCTGCCGGTGACGATGAGCATCGGGATCGTCAACCTCGACATCTTCATCAACGCCGGCTTCGGCTCGCTGGTCTCGAGCGCCGCCCCGGCCGCGATCAACGACGCGTTCCGGATCTACATGCTGCCGCAGGGAATCTTCAGCGTTGCGGTCGCGACCGTGCTGTTCCCGACCCTGAGCCGGATGGCGGCCCGCCGCGACCTGACGGGGATGCGCCGCGCGGTCGGCAACGGCATGCGCCAGATCAACCTGCTGCTGATCCCCTCCGCGGCGCTGATGATCGTCCTGGCGACCCCGATCACCCGGCTCGTCTACCAGCACGGGACGTTCGGCCCGGAATCGACCGAGCTCGTCTCGACGGCGCTGTTCTGGTTCTCGTTCAGCCTCCCGTTCGCCGGCCTGAACCTGCTGCTGACGCGGACCTTCTTCGCCGTCCAGCGGCCCTGGATCCCGACCAAGCTCGCGGCGATGAACCTGGTCGTCGACGTGATCGTGAGCGTCGCGCTGTACAAGCCACTGGGGATCGCGGGGCTCGTGATCGGCACCGCCGTGGCCAACATCGTGATGACGGCGCTGCAGTTGCACCGGCTTCGGGCCGGGTTCAACGGCCGGCTGGAGGGAGCGCAGACGCTGATGATCACGGTCCGGATCGTGGTCGCCTCGGCGCTGATGGCCGCGGTCGCGTGGGGGTTGTGGACCGGGATCAATCGCGTCGTCGGAAACTCGCTGATCGGGCAGATCATCTCGTTGGGCGTCTCGTGTACGGTGGCCTGCGTGCTGTACGGCAAGGCCGTGCTCGTGATGCGCATCCCCGAGGCGCGGCAGATCGAGTCACTCGTGATGGGGCGGTTGCGCGGCCGCACCGCCGCCTAGGCTGCCCACGCCGCGCCTGCCCGCCCACGCCCGCCCACGCTGCGCCGCCCACGCCGCGCCCGCCCACGCCGCGGCCGCCCCCGTCTAGGCCGCGGCCGGCCATTGAGGTGTGCTGTGGGTGAGGTGGGTTGCGGCGGGTGCCCCGCGCGTCGGGTGCCGGGCGCGTCGGGTGCCGGGCGCGTCGGGTGCCGGGCGCGTCGGGTGCCCCGCGCGTCGGGCCTGGACGGCCGGCGCGGGCAGAAATCCTCCTCGGCGACATGCTTAACGGCCCAAAGTCCACGCCCGCGTCCGACCCTGGCTACATAAGCATGCCCCACATGCTTATGTAACCAAGGTCCACCGCGCCGGGGTGATTTGTCCCGTTAAGCAGGCGAAAGTGTCAGATTGCTAACGCCACCCCGGGCCCGACGAAGCCCGCTCGACCGCCAACCACGACCCGCCACGCGCCAACCGCCAACCACCCACCACCCACACACCAACCGCCAACCGCCAACCGCCAACCGCCAACCACCCACCACCCACACACCAACCGCCAACCGCTACCCGCCACGCGCCAACCGCCACCCGCCGTCCCGGCCGGGTCGATCCGGTCTCGGCCCGCCCCGAATACCCTTGGCTAGAGATGGCCGACCAGGCTCACATCCGCAACTTCTCGATCATCGCGCACATCGACCACGGCAAGTCGACGCTCGCGGATCGGATCCTCGAGCTGACGCACACCGTCGACCCGCGGTCGATGCGAGCCCAGCTGCTCGACTCGATGGACCTCGAGCGCGAGCGCGGGATCACGATCAAGGCCCAGGCCGTGCGGGTGTTCTACGAATCCCCTTCCGACGGGCAGACCTACCAGCTGCACCTGATCGACACCCCCGGCCACGTCGACTTCACCTACGAGGTGTCCCGCTCGCTGGCCGCCTGTGAGGGTGCGCTGCTGGTCGTCGACGCCTCTCAGGGGGTCGAGGCGCAGACGGTCGCGAACACCTACCTGGCGGTCGAGTCGGGACTCGAGCTGATCCCGTGCCTGAACAAGGTCGACCTTCCGGGCGCCGAGCCCGAACGCGTGGCCGAGGAGGTCGCCGACCTGCTCGGCGAGCCGGCCGACAACGTGCGGCGGATCAGCGCCAAGACCGGCGAGGGAGTGACCGAGGTGCTCGACGAGCTGATCGGGCGCGTGCCGCCGCCGAGCGGCGACCCGGACAAGCCGGCGCGGGCGCTGATCTTCGACTCCGAGTTCGACCAGTACCGCGGCGTGATCGCCTACATCCGGGTTGTCGACGGCACGTTCACCAAGGGTGAGGCGATCCGCGCGATGCAGGCCGGGACCGAGGCCGAGATCGACGACATCGGCTTCTTCACGCCGCAGATGACCTCGGCGCCGAAGCTGAGCGCCGGCGAGGTCGGCTTCCTGATCACCGGCATCAAGGACGTCACGAAGTTGCGCGTCGGCGACACGCTCACGACCCGCAGGGAGCCCGCCAGCGAGCCGCTGCCCGGCTATCGCGAGGTCAAGCCGATGGTGTTCTGCGGCCTGTTCCCGATCGACTCCGACGACTACCCCGATCTGCGCGACGCGCTCGAGAAGCTGACGCTCAACGACGCCGCCCTGTCGTGGGAGCCCGAGACCAGCGACGCGCTCGGGTTCGGCTTCCGCTGCGGCTTCCTCGGCCTGCTGCACATGGACATCGTGCGCGAGCGGCTCGAGCGCGAGTACGACCTCGAGCTGCTGGCGACGATGCCGAGCGTCGAGTACGAGGTGACGCTCACCGACGGCACCGTCGTGCCGGTCCACAGCCCCAACGACATGCCCGACCCGACGGTCGTCGCCGAGGTCCGCGAGCCGTACATCCGCGCCTCGATCCTGACCCCCAAGGAGTTCGTGGGCCAGATCATGGAGCTCTGCCAGGAGCGGCGCGGCGAGCACGCCGGCATGCACTACCTGTCGAGCGAGCGCGTACAGCTCACCTATGACCTGCCGCTCGCCGAGATCGTGCTCGACTTCTTCGACCAGCTCAAATCGCGCACCCGCGGCTACGCGTCGCTCGACTACGACCTGATCGGGCTGCGCGAGTCCGATCTGGTCAAGCTCGACATCCTGCTCGCCGGCGAGCCGGTCGACGCCCTGTCGATGCTCGTGCACCGCAGCAAGGCCTACGACGCCGGGCGGACGCTGACCGAGAAGCTCCGCCAGAAGATCCCCCGCCAGCAGTACGACGTCCCGATCCAGGCGGCGATCGGCTCGCGGATCGTCGCCCGCGAGACGATCAAGGCGTACCGCAAGGACGTGATCGCCAAGTGCTACGGCGGCGACATCACCCGCAAGCGCAAGCTGCTCGAGCAGCAGAAGCGGGGCAAGCAGCGGATGAAGCAGGTCGGCCGGATCGAGGTGCCGCAGGAGGCCTTCCTGGCCGTGCTGGAGCTGGGGGAGAAGGGGTAATCGGGCGCGCATGCGCGCCCGATTCCGGCGGCGCATGCGCCGCCGGCGGGTTGGCGCATGCGCCAACCCGAACTGCTACAGCCAGCTGCCGGGACTGCTCTGTCGGGGCCCGGGGCGGCCGCTGCTGAACGGACCGCGGTGATGACCGTAGACTCGGCGCGCGTAGCGGGCCGGATGGTGGCCGAGCCGGTGGCCGAACATCCACCAGGCCAGTGCCACAGCGAGCGCCCAGAACGCGAACAGGCTGGCGATGATCGTGATCGCGGCGATCACGACGGCGACCAGGACCGGCATCAGGAACACGAGCGCAACCACCTGCGCCGGACCGACCCGCAGCAGCGAGTTTGATTGGCGCCGTCGCGGGGCGATGCTCGCTGCACCCGGCAGGTCCGCGACCAGCGCGTCGAGCTCGCCGTAGGTGCGGGCCGAGAGGGCCACGCCGAGCCGCTGCTCGAGCTCGGCCGCGAGCAGGCGACCTTCCGCCGTCGCCTGGCGCAGGCGCTCAGCGATCTGCTCTCGATCTGCGTCAGATGCCCTCAGTGTCGCTCGCCTCGCCATGTTCCAAGCTCCTAGATCGGTCACCCTCAAGGCTACCGCGCGCCGAGGTTGGGCTCAAGACGTGCCGCCACCACTGGTGGGCGTGGTAAATGCCTTGACAAGCATATACAAGGATGGTTATATAGTTGCCGTGTCATCGACCTGGTCAGCGCTTGGCGACCGCCACCGGCGCACGATGCTCGAGTTGCTTCGTCAGCGCCCGCGTGCCGTGGGCGAGCTGGTCGAGCTCACCGGCCTGACCCAGCCGGGCACCTCGAAGCACCTACGCGTGCTCCGGGAGGCGGGCCTCGTCGTCGCGCAGATCGATGCGCAACGGCGCGTCTACACGCTTCAGACCCGGCCGTTGGTCGAGCTCGACGCCTGGCTTGCTCCCTATCGCGAGCTTTGGGAGTCGCGCCTCGACGCGCTGGAGCGGCACCTCGACAACCAAGCCACCCGCGAGGAGGAATAGCCGATGGTCACTTTCGCCGAGATCGAGAACCGCCCGGCGCTCCGTTTCGAGCGTCGCCTCGCCCACCCGATCGACGCCGTGTGGCGCGCGATCACCGACCCCGATGAGCTCTGGCACTGGTTCCCGAGCGGCGTCGAGGTCGACCTCCGAATTGGCGGCGCGATGAAGTTCACGTTCCGCGAGCAGGAGCTCGAGAACGCGCCGGCCACGATGCAGGGCGAGGTGACCGACCTCGACCGGCCGCGCGTGTTCGCGTTCTTCTGGGGCGGCGATCAGCTGCGCTTCGAGCTCGAGCCGACGGATGGCGGACGGGGCACGAACCTCCGGTTCACCGTGCGGCTCGACGCCCGCGACAAGGCCGCCCGCGACGCGGCCGGCTGGCACGTGTGCCTGGACCGCCTCGAGCAGCAGCTGTCCGGAGTCCCGACCGATGCGCCCGGGAGCGACCCCACCAGCGAGTGGCGCTCCCTTTACGACGAGTACGCCCGGCAGGGGCTCCCGACGGGGGCCGCGCTCCCCGGCGGGTAGCGGCGGGTGAATACATCAAATCAGTTTGATGTATCGTCTTGTGGGTGCGGAGTGAAGGCACGAGTCGCGATCTCGCATGCCCGCCGTTTCTGAGGCTCGCTGGGCATCCGATCCGCTGGCGGCTGCTGAGCGAGCTCACGCGCAGCGATCGGCGCGTGGGAGAGCTCTGCGGTCTGATCGGCCGCCCGCAGAGCCTGGTCTCCTACCACCTCGGCCTGCTCAGAGCGGAGCAGGTGGTCCGGAGCCGGCGAAGTGCCGCCGACGGCCGAGACTTCTACTACGTGCTCGACCTCGCTCGCTGCGAGGAGCTTCTGGCCCAGAGCGGCGCGGCGCTCCATCCGGCACTGTCGGTGAGCTCGACCGGCCCCGGTGCGCAGGAGCGGCGTCCGCCGGGGCGGGCGCCACGGGTGCTGTTCCTGTGCACCGGGAACAGCGCCCGCTCACAGATCGCTGAGGCGCTCGTCGCCGACATCCGCGACACGATCGAAGTCCGCAGCGCCGGTAGCAACCCCAAGCCGTTGCATCCGAACGCGGTGCGCGTGATGCGCGAACGGGGGATCGACCTCGCCGGGCGCCGATCCAAGCATCTGAGCGAGTTCTCGGCCGCGCACTTCGACTACGTGATCAGTCTCTGCGACCGCGTTCGCGAGGTGTGCCCCGAGTTTCCCGGTCAGCCGCACGTCCTGCACTGGAGCATCCCCGACCCGGCTCGAGAAGGTGATTGCGACGAGGAGACCTACCCCGCGTTCCAGCGCACCGCGGCCGAGCTGGCGACCCGAATCCGGTTTCTGCTCGGGGCGATCGAGCTGTTCCAACCCGCCGAGCGTTGAATGCCGGCTGCGAGCGGCGCGACGGCGCGACCGGCGGGCGGCCGCGAGTCGCTGGGGACTGTCGCCCGCGAGTGGACGCGGATCGGGATCACCGGCTTCGGCGGTCCCCCGGCGCATGTCGCGCTGTTGCGCCAGCTCGTCGTGGCCCGCAGGCAGTGGCTGGACGCGCAGGAATTCGAGGACGCGAATGCCGCCTGTGCGCTGCTGCCGGGACCGGCCTCGACCCAGCTGGCGATCTTCTGCGCCTATCGGATCGGAGGGCCGGCCGGCGCGATCGTCGGGGGCCTCGGGTTCATCGTTCCGGCCGTCGTCCTGATCCTCGCCCTGTCGGTGCTGTTTCTCGGCAACGCGCCCTCGCTATGGGTCCGCGGCGCGGGCGCGGGAGCCGGGGCGGCGGTCGCAGCCGTCGCCGTGCACGCCGCCCGCGGCCTGATCGGCCCGAGCATTTCCCGGGTGCGTGAACACGCCGGCAGCCGAGCGCGGTGGCTCCTGTACGTCCTCATCGGCGTCGCCGCTGCGGCGCTGATCGGCGCTTACCTGGTGCTGGCGCTGCTCGCCTGCGGACTGGTCGAGTTCCTGGTTGCGCAGCGGCCGTGGCAGAAGCTGGGCGGTCCGCTTGGCATCGGCGCGCTGGCGCCGGCGTCCGTCTCCGCCGGTGGGGTCGGCGCCCTCGCCTGGACCGCGTTCAAGGTCGGGGCGCTGTCCTTCGGGGGCGGCTTCGTGATCATCCCGCTGATGCAGAGCGACGCGGTCCACGTCTACCACTGGATGACGAACCCGCAGTTCCTGAATGCCGTCGCACTGGGCCAGATAACGCCCGGACCGGTCGTCGCGACTGTCGCGGCGGTGGGCTACGCCGCCCACGGTCTGCTCGGCGGGGTGCTCGCGGCGCTGGTCGCGTTCGCGCCGTCGTTCTCGTTCATCCTGCTGGGCGGGGGGCGATTCGAGCGGCTGCGCTCGCGCGTCGGTCCCCGAGCCTTCCTCGACGGCGCCGGTCCGGCCGCGATCGGGGCGATCCTCGGCGCCGCGATCACGCTCGCCGCGGCGCTCAGCGAGGGGTGGCAGTTCGCGGTCCTGGCGGCCGCGGCAATCGCGCTGCTGGCGCTGCGCCGGGGCGTCGTGGCGACGCTGCTCAGCGCCGGAGTGATCGGGGTGATCGCCGCGCTCGCGGGCGCACCGTTGCCCTCGTGATCACGGCAGCGGCCGTCTCACCCCGACCTCATCGAGGTGGGCCAGCAGGTCGGCCGGGTCCTCATAGACCCGGAACGCACCCGCGTAAATGAGCTCCTCGCGCCCGTAACCGCCGGACAACAGCCCGATCCCGAGCGCGCGCGCCCGGCGGGCGGCGAGCAGGTCCCAGACGCTGTCGCCGACGACCAGGCTGTCGCGGACATCGACGCCGATCTTCTCCGCCGCGGTGATGAACAGGTCCGGATCCGGCTTGGCGTAGCGAACCTGGTCGCGGGTGATCAGCGGCGTGTCCTGCGGGAGCTCGAGCAGCTCCAGCGCGAGCCGCGCATTGCGCTCCTGGCCGCTGGTCGCGATCGCCCAGGGAACGCCGGCCGCGGTCAGGGTCGCCAGCAGCGACACCGCGCCCGGAAGTGCGCTCACGGTGTCGAACCGTCGCTTGAAGCCCTCCGCGTGCAGATCGGGCAGCCGCGCGAGCGTCTCGCGATCGAGGTTGCACTCGAGCTCGCGCACGAGCGCGTTGACGAACAGGCCGCCGCTCATTCCGATCCGGCGGTGGATCTTCCACACCGAGAGGTTGATATCCAGCTCCTGAAGCGCCTCGCGCCACGCGATCACGTGCTGGTAGACGCTGTCGATCAGGGTTCCATCGAGGTCGAACAGAAACGCGGGCTGGCCGCGCAGCTCAGGGTTGCTCATGCTCGTGTTCATGACCCGATTCTCACTGATCGCAAGCGCCACCGGGTGACGAGTGTGAGAATCCGCGGCAGTGGACCTCGGCCTCCAAGACCGCGCCTGCATCGTCACGGGGGCCTCGAGCGGGATCGGCCGCGCGACAGCGGTCGCGCTCGCGGCCGAGGGGGCGCGCCTGCTACTGCTCGGAAGGCGGGGGGATCCGCTGCAGGAGGTCGCCCAGGCGTGCGCGGCGGCCGGCGGCCAGGCCGAGACGCTCGTGCTCGACATCACCGATCCCGGTGCCGGGGAGCACGCGGTGCAGGCATGCATCGCGCGCTGGGCGCGGATCGACGCGCTCGTGAACAACGCCGGCACCAGCGAGATCAAAACGCTCGAGCAGCTCACCGAACAGGATTGGGAGTCCCAGTGGCAGCTGAACGTGATGGGGCCGATGCGGCTGATGCGTGCGGCGGCCCCGGCGATGGCGCAGCGGGGCTGGGGGCGGATCGTCAACGTCAGCTCGTCGTCGGGCAAGCGCCCCTCACAGACGAACATGGCGTACTCGGTGGCCAAGGCAGCGGAGCTGTCGCTCTCACGCGCGTTCGCCGACATCTACGTCCCGCAGGGGGTGCTCGTCAATGCCGTCGCGCCCGGTCCGGTCGGGAGCGAGTTGTGGCTCGCTCCCGGCGGCATGGCCGATCAGAGCGCAATCGCCCGCGGGATCAGCCGCGAGCAGGCGATCGAGGCGACCGCCGGCCGCACGCTGACCGGCCGGCTCGCCGACCCGCGCGAGATCGCATCGGTGATCGTGTTCCTGTGCTCGGAGCGGGCGTCCAACGTCGCCGGGGCGGCTTGGTCAATCGACGGCGGCGTGGTCTCGATCATCATCTGACAGACTGCCGCCGCGATGCCCGTCAAGACCGACGCGATCGGCAAGTCATATCCGGCCGTCACCTACGCGATCGGACGCGAGAAGATCCGCGAGTACGCGTCCGCCGTCGGCGAGACCAATCCGCTCCACAACGACCTCGAGGCGGCGCGCGCCGCCGGCTACGCCGACCTCGTCGCGCCGCCGATGTTCGTGGTCGTGTACGCGGGACGCGCCGTCGCGCCGCTGATCTTCGATCCAGACGTCGGGATCAACTTCGCGATGATGGTGCACGGCGGCCAGGAGTTCAGCTGGGGGCCGCTCGTGGTTGCCGGCGACGAGGTCACCACCACCGCGACAGTCAAGGAGATCGCCGAGCGAGGTGGGATGGCGTTCTACGTGTTCGAGTCCGTGTCCGCGAACCAGCGCGGCGAGACGGTCTGCACGGGGACCTGGACGAACATCGTGCGGGGGGTATCGTGATCGTGAACCAGCGCGACAGGGGAGGGGTCCCGTGGCCATGAAGCAAGACGACTCGATCGAGCTCAGGGTCACCCCCGATCCGTTCGTCACCGTGCGCTACGCGGGTGCCTCGGGCGACTTCAATCCGATCCATATCGACGAGCAGTTCGCCAAGCAGGTCGGCCTTCCGGGCCGGATCCTCCACGGCCTGTGGACGATGGCGCAGGTGGCGCGCGCCCACACCGAGGCCGCCGGCGGGCCCGAGAAGCTGAAGCGGCTGTCGGTTCAGTTCCGCGGCATGGGCCAGCTGGGCGAGGAGATCGTCGTCCACGGCACGGTCACCTCGGTGAGCGACGGGATCGCGACGGTGGAGTCAGAGGCGGTGCAGAGCGGGCAGCGGATCATCCGCAATGCGGTCGGTGAGGTTCTCGCCGACTGAGGACTGCGGGTCTGCGGGGAGGTCCGGCAGGCGCGCGCCACCGACCTCCGGTACGCCGCGCAGCAGCCGGGTTCCCGGAACGCGCCAGCGCCCGACCTACAATCACAACGAGTGCTGACCGACCGCCAAGAGCTCGTCTTGCGCAAGGTCGTCGAGGGGTACCTCGCGGCCGGCGCTCCCGTGGCCTCGAGGACCCTCTCGGGCGACGTCGAGTGGGGCCCCTCGACGATCCGCCATGAGCTCGCGAACCTCGAGGAGCTGGGGCTGCTGGCCCACCCCCACACCTCCGCGGGGCGCGTGCCGACCGAGGCCGGCTACCGCTATTTCGTCGATCGTCTGCTGGCGGTCGACGACACGGGACCGGGCCTGTCGCTGTCGCTCGTCCGCCGCGAGCTCGACGAGGCGATGCGGGTCACGACCGAGACCCTGTCGCAGGTCACCAACCTGCTGGCGCTCGTCACCGCGCCCCCGATCGAGACCTCGACGATCCGCCACATCGAGGTGCTCGTGCTCCAGCCGCAGGTGCTGATGGTGGTCGTGATCACCTCCACCGGCGGGGTCACGAAGCGGATGGTCACGTTCGCTACCCCGGTCGACAGCGGCCTCGCGGACTGGGCCGCGAGCTACCTGAACGAGCGCCTGGTCGGGCTTGGCCTCGGCGCTCGCATGCTCCACCAGCGTCTGCACGACGCCTCGCTCTCCCACACCGAAGTCGATTTCCTCGACGCGCTCTCGCCGGTCTTCACCGACCTCGAGGAGTCCGCCCTCGAGACCCTGTACGTGGAGGGAGCCTCACGGCTGCTGCGGGTCGAGCAGTTCGCCGACGTGTCCGAGCTGAACTCGCTCATGGACATGCTCGAGCGGCGCGTGGTGCTGCTCGGGATGCTGCGCTCGGCGTTTGCCAACCGCGAGGTGCTGGTGCGGATCGGGACCGAGAACGACGCCCCCGCCCTGCGCTCGGTCGCGGTTGTGGTCGCGGCGTACGGCCTCCCACAGCGCAACCTCGGCGCGGTATCGGTGATCGGCCCGCTGCGGATGGACTATGGCCGCGCGATCCGCTCGGTGCGCGAGGCGGCGACTCAACTTTCGACCTTCGTGGCCGAGGTCTACGACGAGCGATGAAATGAGATGAGCGCCACCCGCGATTACTACGACGTCCTCGGCGTGCCCCGCACCGCCGGCGAGGCCGAGATCAAGAAGGCCTTCCGTCGGCTCGCGCGCGAGCTGCACCCCGACGTCAACAGCCATGATCCGAACGCCGAGGAGAAGTTCAAGGAGGCCGCCGAGGCGTACGAGGTCCTGTCCGATCCCGAGCGGCGTGCGACGTATGACCGCTACGGCCACGAGGGCCTGCGCAGCGGTGGCTACGCGCCGAACTTCGACACGTTCGGCTCCGTCGCGGATATCTTCGAAGCCTTCTTCGGCGGCGGGGGTGGCGCGTTCGGGAGCGCCTTCGGCGGCGGCGCGCGGACCGCCGCGACCCAGGGCAGCGACATCGCCGTCAGCGCCCAGATCGACCTCGCCGAGGCCGCCCGCGGAACGACAGTCGAGGTCGCTTACGAGGCGATCGCGCGCTGTGAGCACTGCCACGGTAACGGCGCCGAGCCCGGAACCCCGATTGACACCTGCTCCCGCTGCCAGGGCACCGGCCAGCTCCGGGCCGTCAGCCGCACCCCGTTCGGTCAGGTGGTCCGCGCCGCGGCCTGCGATGTGTGCGGTGGCGACGGTCGCGTCGCGCGCAGTCCGTGCCGCGAATGCAGTGGCCGTGGCCGCCGCGTGCAGCGAGCCAAGGTCTCGGTCGACGTGCCCGCCGGGATCGCCGACGGGCAGCGAATTCGGATCGGCGGCCGCGGACACGCGGGGGACCGAGGCGGGCCGGCGGGTGATCTCTACGTCCTCGTCGGCGTCCGCGAGGATCCACGGTTCGTCCGCGACGGCGATGACCTCGTGACCGCGGTCGACGTCGCGGCGCCGCTCGCCGCGCTCGGCACGACCGTCCAGGTCCCGACCCTCGACGGCGATCAGGAGCTCGAGATCCCCGCGGGCACGCAGCCGCACGAGACGCTTATGATGCGCGGGCGCGGCATGCCGGCGCTCAGAGGCCGCCGGACCGGCGATCTGCGCGTGGTCGTCAACGTCGTCATCCCGCGCCACCTCAAGCGCCACCAGCGCGAGCTGCTCGAACAGCTCGCCGAGACCATGACCGAGCACAACCTGCAGACGGAGGACGGCGTGTTCGGGCGGCTCAAGCGGGCCTTCGGCGGCCACTAACCGCGAGCATGATCCGCCTCGCGGTCCGCGTCCGCCGCGAGCAGGCCGAGTTCGTGCTCGCGGAGCTGCTCGAGCTCGCGCCCAGCGGCGTCGAGGAAGTTGATTTCGACGAGGCCACGGTCGAGTACGCGGTGTATGGGCCTCCCGGAGAACTGCCCGCGCTCCCCAAGCTGAGAGCGGCCGCGGGCGGGGCGCTGGTCGAGATCCACACCAGCACGGTCCCCGACGACTGGTCAGAGCGCTGGCGCGACTACCACCGGCCGGTCGTGATCGACCACAGGCTCGCCGTCCGTCCCCCGTGGGAGCCCCCGCTAGGCACCGGGCTCGAGATCGTCATCGACCCAGGCCAGGCGTTTGGCACCGGCGCCCATGCGACCACCCGCCTGTGCCTGGAGCTGATGCTCGAACTGGAGCCGGCGGGAGGGTTCGTCGACCTCGGCACCGGCTCGGGCGTGCTCGCGATCGCCGCCGCGAAGCTCGGTTGGGCTCCCGTGACGGCGCTCGACAACGACCCCGCAAGCGTCGAGGCGGCCCGAGCCAACGCGTCGGTCAACGCCGCCGAGATCAAGGTCCGCCGGTTCGACCTGCGCGCCGAGCAGCTCCCACCCGCGCCGACGATCGCCGCCAACCTGCTCGCGCCGCTGCTACTGGGCTGGGCTCGCGAGGTTCCGGGCGCGACCGCGACGGTGATCGCGAGCGGGCTGTTGCGTACCGAGGCGGACCGGGTCTCGGAGGCATTCGCCGCCCACGACCTGAACGAATCGCGACGCCGCTGCATCGGCGACTGGTCGGCGCTGCTGCTCGAGCGCGGGTGAGGATGGACTTGATCTTGGTCGCGTCGACGAACCGCTCGGGTGGATAACGGACTGCATCGGAATCTTGGCCACGCGGCCGATGCCCTTCGCGCTCCCGATGGGCATTCTTGTCCGCGACGCTCGATCAGGAATTCGCGAAGGAGGTGAATCTAGGTGCCTAACCCGCTCGCGATCGGCGTGACGATCGGTGGCCTACTACTCGACGTCATCGCCCCGCGGCCCAAGCCTCGGGCTGGAATTGCGTATGAGTCGTCTCTCCTCTCGTCTCGCGCTGTCCCGAGGACACCAAGCGGAGCGGAAGTCGGGAAGTACGACAGTCCGCCGGTCGCGAGCGGCGCCTACCGGAGGTAGCGCGGCGTCGGTGCCGCGCTACCGTGATAGCGCGGCGCTCGCCGCGCTACCGTGCGCGGCAACCGATGACGACGTTCGCGGTCAAGTTCCTCGGCTGCAAGGTCTCCCAGGCCGACGCGATGCTGGCCCGGCAGGTACTGCTGGCGCACGGGCACGTCGAGGCCCCCGAGAGCGACGCCGAGCTGCACGTGATCAACACGTGCTGCATCACCAACGAGGCCGAGGGCAAGTCGCGCCAGGCGGTGCGGCGGTCGCTCAAGGCCGGGGCGCGCGAGGTCTACGTTTCGGGCTGCGCGGCCAACCTGAACGCGCGCCAATTCGAGCAGATCGATCCCGCCGTGATCCCGTTCGTGGGGACGGCCGAGGACGTCGCGGCGGCGATGGGATGCGCCGACCTCGGCCACGACGTGCTCGCGCACCGGCGCCCCGACCTCGGCCACGACGTGCTCGCGCAGCGGCGCTCCGATCCAGCCGCCCGTACGCGCGGGTTCGTCAAGGTGCAGGACGGCTGCGATAGCGACTGCGCCTACTGCATCATCCCGGCGGTCCGGGGGCCGGCGCGCTCGCGGCCCGCGGATGCCGTGCTCGACGAGGTGCGCCGCCGCGTCCGACAGGGCCAGCCGGAGATGGTGATGACGGGGATCAGCGTCGGCGACTACCGCGACCCGCAGCTGGGACTGGAGCTGGGGCAGCTGATGACGGCCGTCGCGCGGGTCCCCGGTGTCGAGCGCGTCCGGCTCTCGAGCGTCGAGGTGATCCATGTGCGCGACTCGCTGCTCGAGGCCCTGGCCTGCGAGCCCAAGGTCTGCCCCCATCTGCACGTGCCGATGCAGTCGGGCGATGACGGCGTCCTGGCGGCGATGGGGCGCCACTACACGGCGCAGGAATACATCGAGCAGATTGCCACGGTGCGGGCCGCGGTGCCCACCGTCAACGTGACCACCGATGTGATCGTCGGCTTTCCGACCGAGTCCCCGGAAGCGTTCGAGCGGACGCTGCGCGCGGTCGATGCCGCCGGGATCAGCCGGGTGCACACGTTCTCCTATTCGCCGCGGCCGGGAACAGTCGCGACGGCGCTCGGCGACCGGATCGCGCCGGCCGAGAAGAAGCGCCGCTCCGAGTTTCTGCGGGGCCGCTCGGAGGTCCGCTCGCGCCATTGGCGCGCGCGTAAGCTCGGCGCCACCGAGCGGGTGCTCGTCGACAAGGTCGCCGATACGCAGTCCTCGGGCTACACGGCGGACTACACCCGGTGCTATCTCCCGGCGGGTGCTGCAGCGCGCGGGGCCGTGCTCGCCGTGCGCTGCGAGGAGTTGCAGGCCGACGGGATCCGCTGCCTCCCGATTTGACGACATCGGGGTGCGTATCCTCTAAAGGGCAGTGACCGTCCTGGAGCAGGTACGCACCGATATGACCAGCGCGATGAAGGCCGGCGAGAAGCAGCGGGTCGGCGCGCTGCGCTTGGTCCTGTCCGAGCTCCAGAAGGCCGCCAAGGAGGGCAGCGACGACGAGCTTGCGGTGCTGCGGCGCGAGCGCAAGCGCCGGCTCGAGGCCGCCGAGCAGTTCCGCGACGGCGGCCGCCCCGAGCTTGCCGAGCAGGAGGAGTCCGAAGCGGAGCTGATCTCGGGCTACCTGCCGGCCGAGCTCGATGACTCCGAGCTCGACTCGATCATTGCCGGCGCGATTGACGACACCGGTGCCAGCGAGGCGAAGGACATGGGCCGGGTGATGAAGGTCGTGATGGAGAGGGCCGGGGGCCGCGCCGACGGCAAGCGCGCCTCCGCCCGCGTACGCGAGGCGCTCAGGTAGTGGCGCCGTCGACCGTGCGCAGACAGGTCGAGCTCGACAATGCAGTCGCGATCGAGCTTGCCGGCAGCGAGGATGCCGTGCTGCGCACGCTCGCGAAACACCTCGAATGTGAGGTGTTCCTGCGCGGCAACGTACTCACCCTCGAGGGGCCGGAGACCGCTGTCGACGCCGCCGTCGCGGTCGTCAGGGAGCTCGCGGAGCTGATCGCGCAGGGCCATGAGATCGCTCCCGGAACGATCGAGGCCGTGACCCAAGCGCTCGACGCCCACGAATCGCCGGCAAACATCCTCGAGGACGTCGTCTGGCGCCACCGGACCACCAAGGTCGCGCCCAAGACGATCAACCAGAAGCGCTACGTGGATTCGATTCGCCACAACACGATCACGTTCGGGATCGGCCCGGCGGGGACAGGCAAGACGTTCCTGGCCGTCGCGCTCGCGGCAGCTGCGCTGTCGCGCCGCGAGGTCAACCGGATCATCCTCACACGGCCCGCCGTCGAGGCGGGCGAGCGGCTCGGGTTCCTACCGGGAGACCTGATGGCGAAGGTCGATCCGTACCTGCGGCCGCTGTTCGATGCGCTGCACGACATGCTCGAGCCCGAGCGCGTCAGCCAGCACCTCGAGCGCGGAGTGATCGAGGTCGCGCCGCTCGCGTTCATGCGCGGGCGGACGCTCAACGACAGCTTCATCATCCTTGACGAGGCGCAGAACACGAGCCCTGAGCAGATGAAGATGTTCCTGACCAGGCTGGGCTTTAACTCGAGGATGGTCGTGACCGGCGACATCACCCAGATCGACCTGCCCCGCGAGCAGGACTCGGGGTTGGTGGTCGTCGGCGAGATCCTGGACGAGGTCGAGGGAATCGAGTTCGTGCGGTTCGGGGAGGAGGACGTCGTGCGCCACAAGCTCGTGCAGCGGATCGTCGCGGCGTACAACGAGCACTCGCAGCGGCTCGCCCCCGAGCTTCGTCCCCGTAAGCGCGCGTAACCGCGCGATCCGGTGCTCGAGTTCGACGTGATCGGGATAGAGCTTGTCCCGTCGGGCGGCCCGACCGCTGTCGAAGTCGAGGAGCTGTGTGCGCTCGCGCTGGCTTCGGCGGGAATCGCGGACGGTCACGTCGCGGTCGAGTTCGTCGACGAGGACCGGATCCGCGATCTGAACCGCGACCATCGCGAGATCGACGCGCCGACCGACGTGCTCTCCTTCGGGGTCGACGAGGACGGCGATCCCGCCGGACCGCGAGAGCTCGGAGACATCGTGATCTGCCCGCCCGAGACCCTCGACCTGCGCGAGGCGATCGTCCACGGCGCTCTGCACCTGACCGGCATGGATCACGAAACCGACGACGGCGAAATGCTCGCGTTGCAGGCCGAGCTGATGCGCTGGGTCCAGTGAGCGGCTCGCGGACCGGCACCGGGGCGCACACGCGCTCCGGGTTCATCGCGATCGCCGGCCGGCCGAACGTCGGCAAGTCGACGCTCGGCAACGCGATTGTCGGGACGAAGGTCGCGATCGTCTCCGATAAGCCGCAGACCACCCGCCGCGCGATCCGCGGCGTCGCGACCGGCCCCGACTGGCAGCTCGTGCTCGTCGATCTGCCCGGCGTCCAGCGGCCGCGCGACGCACTGACTGAGCGGATGCAACGGCGGGTCGAGCGCGAGCTCGAGGATGCCGACGGCTGCCTGTTCGTCGTCAACGCCGAGCAGGCGATCGGCCCTGGCGACAGGTTCATCGCGACGCTCTTGCGGTCTGCGACCGTCCCGGTCGTGATCGCCGTCAACAAGGTCGATCGCACCGACCACGCCCGAACGGCCGCGAGCCTCCACGGCGCCGCCGAGCTGGGGGTCGGGGATGAGATCTTCCCGGTGTCGGCGCGCACTGGGGCCGGCGTCCCGACGCTCGTCGATCACCTCGTCTCGCTGCTGCCGGACGGACCGTTCTACTTCGAGCCTCAGCAGCACTCCGACCAGGCCGAGTCGGTGTGGCTCGCCGAACTGGTCCGCGAGCAGGTCCTCGCCCGTACTCGCGAAGAGGTACCGCACGCGGTCGAAGTCGAGATCGAGTCGATTGACGAGCAGCGCCCCGAGCTGATCAGGATCGAGGGGGTGATCCTGGTCGAGACCGAGTCCCAGAAGGGGATCCTGATCGGGGCCCAGGGCCGGATGATCAAGGCGATCGGGACGGCGGCGCGGCGCGCGATCGAACGCCAGTTGGACACGCACGTCCATCTCGAGCTGTCGGTCCGTGTCCGGCGCCACTGGCGCGGCGATGAGCGGCTGCTCGACCGGCTCGGGATCGAGTGATGCCGCGGCCGATATTCGACGGTCACAACGACGCGCTCACGCACGAGGGCCACGAGCTGCTCGCCGGCGGCCGCGATGGCGGTCACCTCGATCTTCCGCGAATGCGCGCCGGCGGGCTGCGCGGCGCCATCTTCTCGGTCTTCACCCCCTCGGAAGGTGAGCGTCGCGAACCGCTCCCGCGTGAGGACGACGTGCTTGAGTACGAGCTCGCGCCGCAGGTGAGCAATCCGGTCGCCGCCGCCTTCGCGACCGCGGCGGCGGGGCGGCTGGCGGCGCTCGAGCGCGCCGGGCATGTGCAGATCGCGCGCCGCGCGAGCGATCTCGACCGGGCCCGCCAGGGCGGCCCGCCGCTCGCGGTGCTCCACCTCGAGGGCGCCGAGGCGATCGACCCGCAGCTAGAGGCGCTCGAGCTCTGGTACGAGGCCGGACTACGCTCGGTCGGGCCGGTCTGGAGCCGCAGCAACGACTTCGGCCACGGTGTTCCGTTCGCGTTCCCCTCCTCGCCGGACACTGGCCCCGGGCTGACCGACGCCGGCCGGGAGCTCGTGCGGCGGTGCGCCGAGTTGGGAATTCTGATCGACCTCAGCCACCTCAACGAGGCCGGCTTCTGGGACGTGGCCTCGATCGGCGTCGGCCCGCTGGTGGCGACCCATTCCGGCGCGCACGCGCTGTGCCCGGCCTCACGAAACCTGACCGATGCGCAGCTCGACGCGATCGGCGACACTGGCGGGCTCGTCGGCATCGTGTTCGCGGCCCCGTTCCTGCGGGCCGACTTCGCCGACGACGCGGACACGCCACTGGAGCTGATCGTGCAACACGCGCGCTACGTCGCCGAGCGGATCGGGCCCGAGCACGTCGCGCTCGGCTCTGACTTCGACGGCTGCACGATCCCCGCCGAGCTGGGCGATGTCGCCGGCCTGCCCCGCCTGTTCGATGCGTTCGCCGCGGCCGGGTTCAGTGACGTCGAGCTCGACGCGATCGCGTGGGGGAACTGGCGGCGGGTGCTCGGGCGGTGGTGGCGCGAGTAGCAGTTCCGACTCGGCGGTCGCCGAGGCGCTCGCGACCAGCACGGCGAGGTCCCCGCGCTGCCAGTGGATCCGCGTGGGGTCGTGACTCAGGTCCGGCGGCAGCTGCGCAGCGCCCGCGCGTAGAACGCCAGGTAATCGGCCCAGCGGCTGTTCCAGTAGGCGTCGTCGTGACCGCCCGGCGCGATCGAGAACGTGACCTTCGCCCCGTGCGCGCGGAGATCCCGGGCGAGCGAGGTGTCATCGCCCCGGAACGGATCACTGCTGCCGACATCGAGCCAGACCGGGGTCCCACCGTAGGGGTCAGACCGGCTCGCCGATCCGATCAGGTTGTTGCGCCCAAAGTCGGCCGGATTGTCGAACGCCCCCGCGGCACTGCCGGGGTAGCTGAAGTACACCGCCGCGGAGTGGCCGCCGACGGCGCAGAACCGCCCCCGATGAAGGCGGGCGATGTCGAGCGCGCCGAAACCGCCCATCGAGATCCCACCGATCGCAACCCGCCGCGGGTCAGCGTGCACCAGAGCCAGCGCGCGCGGGATCACCTCGTCGGTCACATAGCTGCCCCAGGCGCCGTCGGCACGGTTGTGCCAGTAGGAGTCGGGGCCGCCGTACGGGAAGACGATGTCGGGAGCGCCGGCTCCCTGAGCGGCGAGCGCCGCGAACATCTGCGAGGTGAGGCTGGTGTCCTGGTTCCCGCCCTTACCGTGCAGGAACACGAGCAACGGTCGGCCGGCGCCGGTAGTGCCCGGGGGAATCACCGCCACCGCCGGCAGCGTCCCATGTACCAGTCGGCTGTCGATCGTGAAGTCGATCACCTGCGCGCCACTGCGGTTGCCGCCACTCCGATCGCCGTTGCCGGACAGGGTGATGACCAGGACCACGATCGCCGCCGCCACGACCCCGAGCACCAACAGCACGATCACGCGCCGGACCGCGTACCGCTGGCGCCGGCCCGCCCGCGTCAGGGCGTAATTCGGGCGCCTGTCGCGACTGGACCGGGACCGATCTCTCATCCGCACCGTATATTGGCGCTGATGGACGCCGTCGAGCAGGTGCTGCGCCATATCAACTGCTCGATGATCGGTTTCGACCTCGCCCTCGGCTCCGGCGCGCTGCTCGCCCCGGAACCGACCCTGCGGCTCCTCGGCCACGAGTCCCCATCGCAGGACGCCCTGCACCTGTTCCGCCGCTGCGGCCCGATCTGGCTCACGTTCGCCGCCGCCCACGCCGTCGCCGCGGCTCGCGGGCGGCCGGAGGACTGGTGGGCGCTCGCCTGGCTGCGAGCGACCGAGATCGCCACCGATGTCGTCTGGGCGGCCTCGCCGGCGGTCAGTCGTCCTCGTGCTCGGGCCGGGCTGCGGCTCGCGGGCGCGTGCAATCTGGGTATGGCGCTCGGGTTTGCGTGGCTGGCGCGGGGGGAATCGCGGGCCGGTTAGCCGCGGGGGCCTAGCTGCGGGGGCGGTCGGAGTGCGGTCCACTCGGGGAACGGCGCTGGTGAGGGTGCGGCCGGGCCGGACGGTGTCAGTGATCTGACAATTTCGGCTGCATACGGGCACAAATCGCGCGCGCCTGCTGGGCCTTGGTTAGTTAAGCATGTGGGGCATGCATATGTAGCCAAGGTCGGCGACGGGCGTGGACTTTGGGCCTGTATGCATGTCGCCGCCGCGGATTTCGGCGCGCGGACCTCGCCTGGCGCTGCCCGCGTCGACCGCGTCCCCGGCCTGGCGTCGACCGCGTCGCCCGAGGGCCGCACCGATCCGCCTGCCGAAGCCGTCCTTCCCCGCCACCCTTCACCAGCGCCGTTTTCCACGCGGTTCGTAACGGCAACGGACAGGCGGCAGCGCCCAAGGGCTTCCTGAAGCAGCCCGTTATCCACCACAGGCGGTCCTACAGGGCGCGAGTGCGCTCAAGTCCATCACCCTCCTAGAATCGCTCGCACCGTGGACGACGCGCAGATTGCATTCGATGAGCATGGCCTGGTGGTGTGCGTGGTGCAGGACTGGCGCACGGGCGAGGTGCTGACGCTCGCGTACATGAACGCCGAGTCGCTACGGCTCACGCGGGAAACGGGTGAGATGCACTTCTTCAGCCGCTCGCGGCAGGAGCTGTGGCACAAGGGCGCGACCTCGGGCAACATCCAGGCGGTCAGGTCGATCCGGTACGACTGCGATGGCGACGCGGTGCTGGCGCTGGTCGAGCCCGCCGGCCCGGCTTGTCACACCGGCGAGCGGAGCTGTTTCTACCGTGGTGAGCTCGAGCCGGGGGCCCCGTACGAGACGCTGCCGGCGCTCGAGCGGACGATCGCCGAGCGCGCGGGCGCGCAGCCGGATGGCTCGTACACGGTGCAGCTGCTCGCCGACCCCGAACTGATCGGCGCCAAGGTGCAGGAGGAGGCCGAGGAGGTCGCGCGCGCTGCCCGCGAGGAGACCGACGAGCGGGTGGCCGAGGAGGCTGCCGACGTGCTCTATCACCTGGCGGTGCTGCTCCGCGGCCGCGGGCTGACGCTGATCGATGCCGAACGGGTCCTTGATGGCCGTCGCAAGCCCTGAGGCCAGTGCCGGGGCGATCCCGTCGCTCGAGCGGGTCCGGGAGCTCGCGCGCGGACTACAACCTGATCCCGCTGCGCGAGACGTTCATCGACGATTGCCAGACGCCGGTGTCGGCGTTTCTGAAGCTACGCGAACAGGGACCCGCGTTCCTGCTCGAGTCCGCCGATCAGGGCCGGGTCGGCCGCTACTCGTTCATCGGCTTCCGCCCGCGGCAGGTGCTGCGCTGGTCGCTTGGCGATCCGGGCGATCCGTATGCGCTCGTCGGGGCCGAGCTCGGCCGGTTCCGGCCGGCGCCGCTGCCCGATCTGCCGCCGTTCGCCGGCGGCGCGGTGGGGATGTTCGCCTACGACCTGGTGCGCACGGTCGAGCCGCTCGGCGAGCCGAACCCCGATCCGGTCGGCATCCCCGACCTGGCGCTGATGCTGTACCGACGCGCTGGTCGTGTTCGACCACCTCAAGCACACCGTCACAGTGCTCGCGAACGTGTACGCCGAGGAGGACATCGACGGGTCCTACCGGCAGGCGCTCGAGACGATCGCCGAGGTGCGCTGGCGGCTCGCCGGCCCGGTTCCGCGACCGTCCCGGCCACCGGCCGCCGGCAGGGCGATGCCCAGCTTCGAGCCGAACATGCCACGGGAGCAGTTCGAGGTCGATGGTCTCGAGGATCGTCCGCTACATCCATGCCGGCGACGCCTACCAGGTCGTCCCCTCGCAGCGGTGGTCGGCGCCGGTGCCGGTCGAGGCGTTCTCGATCTATCGGGGCCTGCGCGCGGTCAATCCGAGCCCGTACATGTACTTCCTGGACTTCGGCGACTTCGAGATCGCCGGCGCGAGCCCCGAGCCGCTGATCACCGTCAGCGGACGCCATGTCTCCACCCGCCCGATCGCGGGCACCCGTCCCCGCGGCTCGAGCGCCGAGGACGACAACCGGATCGCGCGAGGAGCTGCTCGCCGATCCCAAGGAGCGCGCCGAGCACGTGATGCTGGTCGATCTCGGTCGCAACGACCTCGGGCGGGTGTGCGAGTACGGGTCGGTCGAGGTCGAGGACTTCATGGCCGTCGAGAACTACAGCCACGTGATGCACATCGTCTCGAGCGTCATCGGGAGGCTGCGGGACGGGGTCGACGGGCTCGACGCGCTCCGCTCGGTGCTGCCCGGCGGGCACGCTCTCGGGCGCGCCGAAGGTGCGCGCGATGCAGATCATCGACGAGCTCGAGCCCGTCAAGCGCGGTGGCTACGGCGGCGCGATCGGCTACGCGAGCTACACCGGCGACCTCGACACCTGCATCCACATCCGCACGGTCGTGGTCAAGGACGGGGTCGCGCACCTCCAGGCGGGTGGCGGCACCGTCGCGGACGCCAAGCCCGCGTACGAGTTCCGCGAGTCCGAGGCCAAGGCGCGCGGCGGTGCTGCAGGCGATCGAACTTGCCGTGGCGCAGGCGGAATGGCCGTGAGACCGCCTCGCACGCCGCGCCAGTACCGTACGCCCGGGTGAGAGTCCTCGTCCTCGACAACTACGACAGCTTCACCTACAACCTGGTCCAGTACCTGGGCGAGCTGGGAGCCGAGATCGAGGTCGTGCGCAACGATCACGCGACAGTCGACGAGCTGCTGATCCGCGGCTATGACCGGGTGATCGTCTCGCCGGGCCCGTGCACACCCGAACGAGGCCGGGATCTCGCTGGAGGCGGTGCGGCGGTTTCCGCTCGGCCAAGGTGCCGACGCTCGGAGTCTGCCTCGGCCATCAGGCGCTCGTGCAGGCGTGGGGGGGCAAGGTGATCCAGCACCAGCCCGTGCACGGCAAGACGACCAAGATCGAGCACGACGGCAGGACGATCTTCCGCGGCCTTCAGAACGCCACTCGAGGTGGGGCGCTACCACTCGCTGGTGGCCGACCCGGAGCTGCCGGCGGTGCTCGAGCGCAGCGCGGTCGCGGCGGGGGACGGTGGTGATGGCGGTCCGACACCGTGAGCTGCCGGCCGAGGGCGTCCAGTTCCACCCCGAGTCGGTGCTCACCGAGCAGGGACGCGAGCTGCTCGTCGAACTTCCTCAAGCGGACCACATGAGCGGCGCTCAGGATCTGCTCACGCGCTCGATCGACGCGCTCGCCAGCGGCCGGGACCTGAGCCTCGACGAGTCCGCGGCGGTGCTCGTCGGAGATCATGGCCGGCAACGCGACCGAGGTCCAGATCGCGGGCTTCCTGATCGCGCTGCGCACGAAGGGCGAGACGGTCGACGAGCTCGCCGGGCTGGCGCGGACGATGCGGGCGCTCGCCGCCCGGGTGTCCGATCGACCGCGACGACCTGCTCGACACCGCCGGCACGGGCGGCGGCCGGCGCACCTTCAACGTCTCGACGACCGCCGCGCTGATCGCCGCCGGCGCCGGCTGCACGGTGGCCAAGCACGGCAACCGCTCGGCGACGGGCCTGTCCGGCTCGGCCGACGTGCTCGAGGCGCTGGGCGCTCGCATCGACCTCGTACCGCGGCGCGGTCGCGCGCTGCATCGAGGAGGTCGGCTTCGGGTTCATGTTCGCCCCCGCCCACCATCAGGCGACGCGCTACGTGATCCCGGTTCGCCGTCAGCTCGCGGTGCGGACGATCTTCAACTTCCTCGGGCCGCTGACGAACCCGGCCGGAGCGACGCGGCAGCTGATCGGGGTCTCGGATCCCGCCTACCTGGAGACGATGGCCGGGGCGCTGGCGCGGCTGGGCACCGAGCACGCGCTGCTCGTCACCGGCGAGGACGGCGTCGACGAGCTCAGCATCTCCGCGCCGACGACCGTGGTCGAGGTGATCGGCGGCGAGCTGCGGCGCTACACCGTCACGCCCGAAGAGCTGTCGGCTCGAGCGGGCGCCGGCCGACGCGGTTCCCGGCGGCGATCCCGCAGCAGAACGCCGAGATCACCACGCGGATCTTCGCCGGCGAGCGTGGCGTCGCGCGGGATCTGGCGGTCCTGAACGCGGGCGCTGCGATCTACGCCGGCGGCGCCGCCGACTCGCTCGCCGAAGGCGTCGCGGCGGCCCAGCAGGCGATCGACTCAGGCGCGGCGGCAGCGGCGCTGCAGCGGTTCGTGGCGCACACGCAGCAGCTCGCTCCCGGCAAATGAGCTGCCTCGAGCCGATCGGTCGACGCGACTCGGAGGAGATCGTCGCGGCTCACGCGGCGAGGATCTCGCACGCCGGGCGATCGCTGCGCCGGTCGCCGAGCTCGAGCGTGTCGCGGCCGCACGGGACGACGCGCGTTCGTTCGCGGCGCGCTCGCGAGCCCGGGCCTGTCGTTGATCGCCGAGCACAAGCGCCGCTCCCCCTCGGCCGGGGTGATCCGCGATCGGGACTCGCTCGAGGAGGTCGTCACGGCGTACGAGCGCGGCGGCGCCGCGCGCGCTCTCGGTGCTGACCGACGGCCCGAGCTTCGGCGGCTCGCTCGAGGATCTCAGAGCGGCGCGAGCCGCGGTCACGCTCCCGGTCCTGCGCAAGGACTTCATCGTCGACCGCTACCAGGTCGTGCGAGTCGCATGCGGCCGGGGCCGACGCGATCCTGCTGATCGTCGCGGCGCTGGGCGACGACGAGCTCGCGTGCGTTGCACGGCGAGGCGATTGAGCGGGGGCTGGCCGCGCTGGTCGAGGTCCACGATCGAGCCGAGCTCGAGCGGGCCCTGCGGGTGGGGGCGCGGATGATCGGGATCAACAACCGCGACCTGACCACGCTGAAGGTCGATACGCGCCGCACGTTCGAGCTCGCTGCCGCGGGTCTCGGGCGACGCGCTGGTGGTGGCGGAGTCGGGCTTCGGCACCCGCGCGCAGCTGGACGAGCTCTCGCGGGCGGGCGTTGACGCGCGTGCTCATCGGCGAGGCGCTGATGCGAGCTCCCGATCTGGAGCAAGCCTGCCGAAAGTTCACGAATCGGCACATTTAGCTTTACTTCACCGCCACGGGAACACTGGTTTCAGGATGAAATCGCTGATCCGCTCGCATTTCGCCTCAGCCGTTGTCGGCGGCCTCGTCGTCGCGGGGGCATTTTTCGCTCTCGGCGTCACCGGCCATCGCAGCACCCAGACGATCATCGAGCAGGGTCCGATCGCCGCCGAGCCTGCCTCTAACACCTCGGGACTGACCCCGCACGACATCTACCTCCGCGATGCGCCCGGCGTCGTGTTCGTGCGCGCCAACATCGTCCAGCAGGTCCAGGATCCGTTCGACCTGTTCCCCCAGCAGGAGAGCAGCACGTCCACCGGGTCGGGCTTCCTGGTCGACAAGCAGGGCCACATCCTCACCAACTACCACGTGCTCGAGGGAGCTGACCGCCAGACCGGCGTGACGGTCCAATTCGAGGACAACGTCACGCGCTCGGCGGCGGTCGTCGCCGTCGATCAGAACAACGACCTCGCCGTCCTGAAGGTGGACATGGCCGGCGTGCCGCCGGTCCGGGCGCTCGAGCTGGGCGACTCCGCAACGGTCCAGGTCGGCGATCCGACGCTCGCGATCGGCAATCCGTTCGGCCTCGATCGGACCTTGACGAGCGGGATCGTGTCAGCGCTGCAGCGCCAGATTCAGGCCCCGAACGGGTTCAGCATCGACAACGTGATCCAGACCGACGCACCGATCAACCCCGGCAACTCGGGCGGCCCGCTGATCGACGCGGCCGGTCGGGTGATCGGCATCAATTCGCAGATCGAGACCGGCAATGACGGCGGCAACGGCAGCATCGGAATCGCGTTCGCGGTTCCGATCGACACCGCGCAGGCACTCATCCGCCCGCTCGAGCGCGGCGCTCCGGTCCATTTCGCCTATCTCGGGATCAGCGGCGGCCCGGCGAGCTCGGCGCGCCACGGGGTCGTCGTGAATCCGCAGCCGGGCGGGCCGGCCGCGGCTGCCGGGGTGAAGACGGGCGACACGATCCAGGCGATCGGCGGTCAGTCGGTCAAGACGATCGGCGAGCTGCAGTCGGTCGTCGCCGCTCACAGGCCGGGGCAGACGATCTCCGTCAAGCTGCGCCGGGCGGGCCACATCCACACGTTCAACGTGATGCTCGGCAGCCGCGCCGCGGACGCGCCGGGCGGCTAGCGGGCGACTCGCGCCGCCGGCCCCTTTGCCGGCCGCCCCTACGATGTGGGGGTGGCCAACGCGTTCCCCAAGATCAAGTTCTGCGGCATCACGTCGCTGTCCGACGCCGGCGCGGCCGTCGCTGCCGGCGCGTGGGCGCTCGGCGTGATTTTCTGGCCGCGCTCGCCCCGTCGCTGCGACCCCGAGGTGGCGGCGGAGATCGCGGCCACGTTCAAGCGCCGGACCGAGGTCGTCGGCGTGTTCGTCAACCCGACACTCGATTACCTTGCCCGCACCGCCGACGAGGTCTCGCTGACGATGATCCAGCTGCACGGCGACGAGGGTCCGTCGTTCTGCGCCGAGGCTGCCCGCCGCACCGGCTGCAAGGTGATCAAGGCGGCGCGGGTGCGGCAGCCGCGCTGACATCCAGGCGCTGGCGCGCGTACCACAGCGACTACCACCTGCTCGACAGCCACGTCCCGGGGCGACCGGGCGGGACCGGCGCGACGTTCGAGTGGGAGCTCGCCGGGGCGCATCGGGGGCCGATCCCGGTGATCCTGTCGGGCGGCCTGAATCCGGACAACGTCGGCGAGGCGATCAGCGTCGTGCGGCCCTTTGCGGTCGACGTCGCGAGCGGGGTCGAGCTCGCGCCCGGGCGCAAGGATCCCGGCAAAGCTCGAGGCGTTCGCGGCCGTCGTGGCGCAGCTGCGAACACCGGCACCGGCATGACGGCGACTGTCCCCCACCGCTTCGGCCCCTACGGGGGCCAGTACGTGCCCGAGACGCTGATGCCGGCGCTGGCCGAGCTCGAACAGGCGTGGGTCGCCGCCCGCGGGGACCCGGGCTTCAGGGCCGAGCTCGACGCGCTGCTGCGCGACTTCGTCGGGCGACCGTCGCCGCTGTACCTCGCGCGGCGTCTGAGCGACGCGGCAGGACGCCCGATCTACCTGAAGCGCGAGGACCTCAACCACACCGGCGCGCACAAGATCAACAACGCGCTCGGCCAGGCGCTGCTGGCGAAGCGGATGGGCAAGCCTCGGATCATCGCCGAGACCGGCGCCGGTCAGCACGGCGTCGCGACGGCGACCGCGTGCGCGCTGCTGGGGCTCGAGTGCGTCGTCTACATGGGCAGCGAGGACATGCGCCGCCAGAGGCCGAACGTCGAGCGGATGGGCATGCTGGGCGCCCGCGTAGAGCCTGTCGAGGCCGGGGCGCGGACGCTCAAGGAGGCGGTGTCGGCCGCGATCCGCGACTGGGTCGCGAACGTCGCGACGACCCACTACATCATCGGCTCGTGCGTCGGTCCGGCTCCGTTCCCGGCGCTGGTCCGCGACCTCCAGCGGGTGATCGGCGACGAGGCGCGGGCGCAGATCTTGGAGCGGGCCGGTCGCCTGCCGCAGCGGGTGCTCGCCTGCGTCGGTGGCGGCTCGAACTCGATCGGGATCTTCGCCGGGTTCGTCGACGACGCCGCGGTCGAGCTGGTCGGGGTCGAGGCGGCTGGGGAGGGGATCGAGACCGGCCGGCACGGCGCGCCGCTGACGGCGGCCGGTCTGCCGGGCGTCCTGCACGGCTCGTTCTCGGCGATCATGCAGGACGAGGACGGCCAGATCCTGGAGGCGCACTCGATCTCAGCCGGGCTCGACTACCCCGGCACCGGCCCCGAACACGCCTGGCTGCGGGACTCCGGCCGGGCTCGCTACGTCGCGGTGACCGACGCGGAGGCGCTCGAGGCGTTCGCGCTGACCGCCCGCCTGGAGGGCATCATTCCCGCGCTCGAGAGCGCCCACGCGCTCGCCTGGACGCTCGCGCACGGACCCAGCGAGCTCGACCTCGTGTGTCTCTCCGGGCGCGGTGACAAGGACCTGGAAGAGGCGCTCGCGCTGCTGGGCCGGAGCTCGTGAGCGGCGTGGAGCGGATCGCGGAGGCGTTCGCGTCCGCGCGCGCCGACGGACGGCGTGCGGCGCTGATGCCGTACATGATGGGCGGCTACCCGGACCTCGAGACCTCGGCCGCGATCGGAGCCGCGTATGCGAGCGCCGGAGCCGATCTGATCGAGCTCGGCGTGCCCTTCTCCGATCCGCTCGCCGACGGCCCGGTGATCCACGCCGCTGCGACGGCAGCGCTCGCCGCCGGCGCGAGCACGGAACGTGTGCTCGACTCCTGTCGCGCCGTCGCTGAGCGGATCCCCGTGGTCGCGATGTGCTACGTCAACGTGATCCTCGCGCGCGGGCTCGAGCGGTTCGCCGACGCTCTGGTGGACGCGGGGGCGAGCGGTTTGATCGTCCCCGATCTGCCGCTCGAGGAGTCGGCCTCGACGCGGGCGGCGTGTGAGTCGCGCGGCCTGGCACTGGTGCCGCTCGCGGCGCCGAACACCCCCGAGGGTAGGTTGGCGCGGATCGGGGCGCAGGCCCGAGGATTCCTGTACGCGGTTTCGCTCACCGGGACGACCGGCGAGCGGGCAGCTCTCGACGGTGGCCTGGCGTCGATGATCGCCCGGGTGGCCGCCCACACCGAGGTCCCGGTCGCGGTCGGCTTCGGGATCGGGACGCCCGAACAGGCGGCCGCCGCGGCGGCAGCGGGCGCCGATGGCGTGATCGTCGGCAGCCGTCTGGTCCGGGCGGCCGGTGACGGCGAGGACCCGGTCGCGGCAGTCGGCGAGCTCGTGCGCGGCTTCGCGACGGCGCTGCGGGAGTCGGCGGTCGCGCGTTCGGGTGCCGACACCGGTTAGCATCCTGACGATGGGCCTGATACTCACCGGTACGGCGGGACTCTGCATCTGGATCGTCCTGTGGGCGCTCGGCATCAGCGGCTTCGATGCGATCCTGATCGCCGTTGTGATGGTGCTGCTGGCGATCGGGATCCAGAATCTGCTCCCGTTCCTGCCTGGCCGGCGGGACTAGCGGACTCACGTCATGCGTCGAGGTTTGCTCGCACGGAGCCGGGCGGTCGGCGGTTGTGCCCTAGCGGCGCTGACCGCCGGAATTGCGGGCTGCTCGACGACGAGCGCCTCCTCCACGGTCGCCGTCTCGGGCAAGACACTGACGATCTACGGGAGCGCCCCGTCGTCCTCGGCCAACCCGGCGCAGGCGCAGGACATCATCGATGCCGAGAAGCTCGCGCTCCAGCAGGGCGGGTCGACGGTCGGGTCGTTCACGATCAAGTTCGTCCCGGTCACGGCGAGCAAGGTGACCGACAACGCCCGCACCGCGATCAAGGATCCGACCACGATCGCCTACCTCGGCGAGCCCGACCCTGGGACCTCGGGGCCGTCGATCACGATCACCAACTACTCCGACATCCTCCAGGTCAGCCCCGCCGACACGGCGCTGCAGTACACACAGAAGACGGCTGCGGTCCCCGACTCGCCGCAGAAGTACTACGCGGAGGCGTACAGCACCTACGGATACACGTTCGCCCGGGTCGTGCCGAGTACCGCGCTCGAGGCGAAGGCCCAGATCCAGGAGATGCAGTCACTGCACGTCAAGAAGCTGTACGTGACCGACGACGGGGGCGATTACGGCAAGGCGATCGCGCTCGCCGTCAACAACGACGCGGCGGCCGCGTCGCTGCCGGTGCAGCAGGGACCCGCCGGCGCGGCACAGTTCAAGACGTCAGGGGCGGACGCGGTGTTCGACGGAGCGAGCTCGAGCAGCGCCGCCGTCAACCTGTTCAACGGTGTCGCCACCGCGGTCCCGAGGACGAAGCTGTTTGGGCCCTCGGCGCTGGCCACGGACGCGTTCACGTCGGGGCTGAGCTCCGCGGCGCGGCCGGACGTGGTCATCTCCCAGCCGGGATTCCTGCCCAAGGATCTGACGCCCGCGGGTCAGACATTCGTCACCGATTTCCAGTCGGCATATGGCCACCAGCCCGCGCGTGAGGCGATTTTCGGCTACGAGGCGATGTCGGCGGTGGTGAGCGTGCTGCGTCAGGCCGGCGCGAACGCGAATCAACGCTCGCTCGTCGTGCACGACTTCCTGACGATGATCAAGAATCGTTCCTCTGTGCTCGGGACATATTCGATCGTCAACGGCGATCCTACGATTGGCCCGTTCGTGTTCAACCACTTCGATTCTGCGATCGGGAAGCTCGTTCCGTTCACCTTCGTCTCAGTCCAGGGGTGAGCAGCCGGACGCGAGGACGGGACGGGAGGGTGAAGAGCCCCAAGGCGAGGATCGGCGTGGTGAGGCGGGCAGTGACCGCGTGCGCGCTGTTCGCAGCCCTGACCGGCCTCGGGGCTTGCGGCGGAAAGGGCCCGTCAGGCAACCAGATCTCGGGCCGAACGCTGACGATCTACGCCAGCGTCCCGCTGCGCGGGGACTCGCGGGTCGCCGGCGAGGCGGTGCTCAGCGGGGTCGAGCTGGCGCTGGCCCAGGCCCGCGGCAGGATCGGTCGCTACCGGATCGCGTTCAAGGCGCTCGACGACTCGACTGTGCAGCGCGGGGAGTGGGATCCCGGCCAGACGACCCTCAACGCCCGTCAGGCCGTCCAGGACCAGACCACGATCGGCTACATCGGCGAGTTGAACTCGGGTGCCAGCGCGGTCTCGATCCCGCTGCTGAACCGTGTCGGGATCGCGCAGATCAGCCCCGGAAGCGCCGCCGTTGGGCTGACCACGAACGGCCCCGGCGCGGCCCCCGGCGAGCCCGACAAGTACTACCCCACCGGCGTTCGCACGTTCGCCCGGGTGGTGCCGACCGATGCGGTCCAGGCCGCGGCCATGACCCATGCGCAGTTGAGCGCCGGCTGCACGAAGACTTACGTGCTCGACGACGGCGAGGTCGATGGGGAGGACACGGCGACCACGTTCGAACTGGTGGCGAGATCGTCCGGGCTCGACGTCCTCACGGTGCAGCCGTTCAGCCCCACGGCCACCGACTACAGCTCGCTGGCGGCGGGTGTGGCGACGAGCGGCGCCAACTGCTTGCTGATCAGTGCCCTCGCCGACACCAACGTCGTGCTGCTCACCAGGCAACTCGCTGCCGCGCTTCCGCACGCGATGATCTTCGGCTCCGCCGGGGTGGCCGAGAGCACCTATACCGACCCGGCGGAGGGCGGGATCCCTTCGACGCTCGACGGGCGCGTGTTGATCACGGCGCCGTTGGCCGTGTCGGCGCGTGTTGCTTCCTTGTCCTCCTTGTCCTCCTTGTCCGCCTCCTTGGCCTCGTTGTCCTCTGTCGCCTCCGCGGCCTCCGCTGCCGGGGGAGATGGGCCGTCCGAGCCCTACACGAGCTTCGGCTATGAGTCGATGAGTCTGATGCTGAACGCGATCGGGCGGGCCACCGACGACGGCCGTAAGCCGGCCCGGCGCTCGGCTGTCGTAGCCGCGATCTTCGCGACGCGCAACCGGCGCAGCGTGCTCGGGACGTACAGCATCGACCCCAACGGCGACACGACGCTCGGCACCTACGGCCTCTACCGCGTCGTCGCCGGGCAGTTGCAGTTGTGGCAGGCGATGGCGGTGTGAGCCCGAGTTGGCGATCGCGCCGTGGCCCCGACCGGTTGCCCACGGTACAAACCGATTTACGTTCCGTTAAGGTGAGGCGGTAATCGGGTTGGTGTTGCTTGCTGAGGTCCGACACCCGCACTAGGCTGCCCGCAGGATTGGGGGCAACTCCGAAGAGCCCGGCATCAACCACAGAGGAGGAGCATGCGAATGCTCGGCAAGAAACTGCCCGTAATACACGGGCGTTTGGCCGTCACCGGCTTGCTCGTGGGCAGCGTGATAGGGATCGCGGCCTGCGGCAGCAGCAGCAGCAGTAGCAGCAGCAGTAGCAGCAGTAGCGGCAGTGGCAGCGCCAGCAGCTCGGCGGCCGCCGGCGGCTCGAATACCGTCGACGTCTACTCGAGCCTGCCGATGCAGGGCGCGTCGAGCGCCCAGACGATCCCGCTCGTGAACGGCGCCAAGCTTGCGCTCTCCGAGGCGGGCGGCAAGGCCGGGCAGTTCACCGTCAACTACTCGGTGCTCGACGACTCGACCGCTGCGGCGGGCAAGTGGGATCCGAGCCAGACGGCCGCGAACGCGCGCAAGGCGGCGGGCGATTCGAAGACCGTGTATTACATCGGCGAGTTCAACTCGGGTGCCAGCGAGGTGTCGATCCCGATCCTGAACCAGGCCGGGATCCCGCAGGTGAGCCCGGCGAACACCTACGTCGGCCTGACGACCAACGAGCCCGGCAGCGCGCCGGGTGAACCGCAGAAGTACTACCCGACCGGCACGCGCACCTACCTGCGCATCGTTCCGCGCGACTCGATTCAGGGAGCTTCGGATCTGCTGGCGATGAAGAATGCCGGTTGCACGAAGGTCGCGATCGCCAACGACAAGGAAGCGTACGGCGCAGGCCTCGCGCAGCTGATCGAGCTCGAGAAGGCCAGCTACGGCGTCAACGTCGTGAGCAACACGGGGATCGATCCGACGGCGCCGAACTACCGCTCCTATGCGGCGACGATCAAGGGACAGGGCGCTGACTGCTTCCTGTTCGCCGGGATCGTCTCCAACGGCGGCGTGCAGATCACCAAGGACGTCAACGCGGCACTCCCGACGGCGAAGATCTTCGGCCCCGACGGTATGTGCACGAGCGCATGGACGAACCCGAAGATGGGCGGCGTGCCGGCCACGATCGATCCGCTGATCCAGTGCACGGTGGCGACGCTCGACCTGTCCGCCTACCCGGGCGGCAAGGCGTTCCTCGCCGCGTACAAGGCCAAGTACGGCGTCTCCAGTCCGGACCCGTACGCGATCTATGGCTACGAGGCGATGAAGCTCGGACTCGACACGATCAAGGGTCTCGGCGCGCAGGGCAGCAGCAAGTCGGCAGTGCTGAAGGCCCTGTTCGCGACCACCGCGCGCCACTCGGTGCTCGGCACCTACGGGTTCGACAAGAACGGCGATACGACGCTCAAGTCGTACGGCCTGTACAAGGTCGGACCCGACGGAAACCCGGTGTTCTTCGCGACCCTGACACCGACGAAGGTCCTCTGATCGGCGTTTTGTAGGAATCTGTATGGGGAGGGCGTCATCCGGCGTCCTCTCCATACTCCCGCACGAATAAGTGGAAGCAAGCTCCCTTTCGCCGAGAATGCCGGCCGCCGCGGCGCGGCCGCTGGATGCGCTGCGCCGCCATGTCGGCCGGTGGGGGCTGGTCGTCGCGCTCGCGGCCCTGCCGCTGTACTACGCGATCCGTGACCTGACCCACGGCTATCAGGCCGGCGTGAACAGCGTCGGCGCTCCGATCATCCGGCACGACCTGACCCATTTCGGGTTCAACATCGTCTCGGGCATCTCCAACGGCTCGATCTGGGCGTTGATCGCGATGGGCTATACGCTCGTGTACGGGATCATCGAGCTGATCAACTTCGCCCACGGCGACGTGTTCATGATCGGCTCGTTCACGTCCGTGGCCCTGTGGGGAACGCTCGGGCTCGGGTTGGCGACCGGGCCGCTGGGGCTGGTGGCCGGCCTGCTGGTGACGCTGATCGTCGCGATGCTGGTGTGCGGGTCGCTGAACGTCCTGATCGAGCGGGTCGCGTACCGGCCGTTGCGAGGCGCGCCGAAGCTCGCGCCGCTGATCACTGCCGTCGGCTTCTCGTTCATCCTCCAGAACGTCGGCCTGTTATGGGAGGGTGGCTCGCCGGTCGGGGTCAACGACCTGATCAACGAGAACAAGACCGTGTTCCAGATCTCGGGCGTGATCATCCACCGCGCCGACGTGCTGGCGATTGTGGTGACGATTCCGCTGGTGATCGCGCTGACATGGTTCATCGGCCGCACGCGCGCCGGTCGCGCGATGCGCGCGACCGCGCAGGATCCCGAGGCGGCCCGCCTGATGGGGATCAACGTCAACTCAACGATCTCGCTGACGTTCATGCTCGGCGGGATGCTCGCGGGCGCGGCCGGCCTCGTCTATGCGCTGTACGAGACGACGATCTGGTACTTCCAGGGCTTCGAGGCCGGGCTGATCGCGTTCACCGCGGCGGTGATGGGCGGGATCGGGAACGTCCGCGGCGCCGTGCTCGGCGGCGTGATCATCGGCTGCATCCAGCAGTTCTCCGACTCCCGGCTGGGGCCCCAATGGACCCCCGCGGTCGTGTTCGGCTACCTGATCCTGGTCATGGTTCTGCGGCCGCGAGGCCTGCTCGGCGAAGAGACGCGGGAGGCGGGGTGAGCAAGCCCTCGGTCGAGGCGCATGGCGCCGGTGGTGGCTGGGGCGAGCTCAAGGCCCAGCTGACCGAATGGCGCGAGGCGATCGGCAAGCGCCTCCCCCCGTGGTGGAGCCGGGCGCTGGTCGCCGTGCTGATCGTCGTCGGGATCGTGCTGCCGTTCTTCTTCTCCCAGACCAGCGACTTCTTGAACGCGACGATCATCGCGTTCGCCTACGTCGTGATGGCGCTGGGGCTCAACGTGGTCGTCGGCTTCGCCGGGCTGCTCGACCTGGGCTACGTGGCGTTCTATGCGATCGGCGCCTACTGCGTCGGCTGGTTCGGCTCGAGCTTCTTCTTCAACGCCCACATCCACCTGGTCGTCGCCTCGGTGGAGGGCAAGCTCCCGGGGATCCACCTGAACTTCATCCTGATTCTGGTGGCGGCGGCCGCGATCTGCGCGACGGCCGGAACCATCATCGGGACGCCGACGCTGCGGCTGCGCAGCGACTACATCGCGATCGTGACCCTCGCGTTCGGGGAGATCATCCGCGTCGTGGCCGTCAACGGCCAGAGCATCAGCCTCGGAGGCGGCGAGACTCTGACCGCGGGCAACCTCGGGATCCCGGCCGTGGACCTGCCCTACTTCCCGGGGATCGGCGAGTTCAACCTGCTCAAGCTGCGCCCGTGGTACTGGCTGATCTTCGCGATCATGCTGTTGGTCCTGTTCATCAACCTGCGCCTGCGCGACTCGCGGCTCGGCCGGGCGTGGGTGGCGTTGCGCGAGGACGAGGTGGCGGCGGTCTCGATGGGCATCCCCCTGGTCCGTACCAAGCTGCTCGCGTACGCGAGCGGCGCCGCTTTCGGCGGCATGTCGGGAGCGTTCCTGGGCGCCTACTTCACGACCGTCAACGCCGGCCAGTTCGCGTTCTCGTTCTCGATCTTCGTGCTCGCGATGATCATCGTCGGCGGGCTCGGCTCGATCTGGGGAGCGGTGCTCGGAGCGCTGTTGTTGTCCTACATCAACTACTACCTGATTCCGGACGTCCTGAACACGCTGCCGTCGAAATTCGGCCTGAACTTCGACCTGACGCAGCTGTCGTTCGGGATCTTCGGCTTCCTGCTCGTCCTCGTGATGGTGCTCCGGCCCCAGGGGCTGTTCCCGGAGCGCCGGCGGCGGATGGAGCTGACCGGGGCGATCGCGGCGCAGGACGCGGAGCTGATCGAGGCCACCGAATCGCCGGGGAACCTCCCGCAATGACGACCGAGGCTCCACCCGCGGCGGCGGTCATGCTGGTCGATCACGTGACCAAGGAGTTCGGCGGCCTGGTCGCCGTCGATGACGTCTCGCTCGATGTCCCCGAGCAGTCGATCGTGTCGCTGATCGGACCTAACGGCGCCGGCAAGACGACCCTGTTCAACATGCTCACCGGGCTGTACAAGCCGACCGCGGGGAGCATCACCCTCGGCGGGCGCGAGATCACGCGCCGGCGGCCCGATCAGATCACGGAGCTTGGCGTCGCGCGAACCTTTCAGAACATCCGCCTGTTCGGGGCGATGAGCGCGCGGGAGAACGTGATGATCGGGCGCCACGTGCGGATGCGCGCCGGCGTGTTCGGTTCGATCATCCGCCCGCCGTGGGTTCGCCAAGAGGAGCGGGCGGTGCGCGAGCGGGCGCGCGAGCTGCTCGATTACGTCGGCCTGCCATCACGCGTATTCGACACTCTCGCCTCGCAGCTGTCATATGGCGATCAGCGACGGGTCGAGATCGCCAGGGCGCTCGCCTCCGACCCGAAGCTGCTGCTGCTCGACGAGCCGACGGCCGGGATGAACCCGCAGGAGTCCGGGGCACTGACCGAGTTCATGCGCAAGCTCCGCAGGGAGCTGCAGCTCACGATCCTGCTGATCGAGCACGACATGAAGGTCGTGATGGGCGTCTCCGAGCGCGTAACGGTGCTCGACCATGGCGAGAAGATCGCGGAGGGGCCGCCGGCCGAAGTACGCGCCAACGAGCGCGTGATCGAAGCCTATCTGGGAAAGCAGGATTAGCGTGGCGCTGCTCGAGGTCGACCAGATCCACGCCCACTACGGCTCGATCGAGGCGCTCAAGGGTATCTCGCTCAAGGTCGAGGACGGCGAGGTGGTGACCCTGATCGGCTCCAACGGCGCGGGCAAATCGACCACCCTGCGCTCGATCTCGGGGCTGACTCCTGCCAGCTCGGGCAAGATCAGGTTCGCAGGCGAGGACATCACCCGCGTGCCCGCGCACGAGATCGTCGGCCGCGGCATCGCACTCGCGCCCGAGGGACGGCATTGCTTCTCGCGCATGACCGTGCGCGAGAACCTCGACCTGGGTGCCCATCGCCGCCGCGGCCCCGAGGTCGCCGAGGACCTCGAGCGAGTGTTCGCACTGTTCCCCCGCCTGCAGGAACGCGAGAGCCAGAAGGCGGGCACGATGTCGGGTGGCGAGCAGCAGATGCTCGCGATCGGCCGCGCGCTGATGGCGCGCCCCCAGTTGCTGATGCTCGACGAGCCCTCGATGGGGATCGCCCCGATCCTCGTCCAGCGGATCTACGAGACGATCACCGAGATCAATCGCTCCGGGGTCGCGATCCTGCTGGTCGAGCAGAATGCCAACTACGCCCTGGAGGTCTCACGCCGCGGGTACGTGCTGGAGACCGGCACCGTGGCGCTCTCCAACGACTCCGACCTGCTGCGCGACGACCCAGAGGTCAAGCGGGCCTACCTCGGAACATGACGATCTTCGCGACCATCGGCCCGACCGCGCTCTACCTCCTGTTCGCCTGGTTGCTGTCGGCTGCCGGGGCGGCGTGGCTGTCGGATCGCAAGGGCTACGGTGAGCGGGTCGGGCTGACCTTCGGGCTGTTGCTGTCGGTGGTCGGGCTTTTGATCGTGCTGCTGCTTCCGGGCCGGCCGGGGTCGGCGTGGAAGGAGGAGGGGCCGCTGCCGCGCTGGCTGCGGTGAGGGGCGGGGCGGCTGCGGCGGTGGCCGTGGCCGTGGCCGTGGCCGGTGCTCCGGATTAGGTCCGGGGGCCGGTGCCAAGCGAGCCCGTCGGGGGCGGTCTGACCGGGGAACGGCGCTGGTCAGGAGGGCGGCCGGGCCCGATGATGTCAGCACTCTGACAATTTCGGCTGCATACGGGGACAAATCGCGCGCGCCTGCTGGGCCTTGGCTACATAAGCATGTGGGGCGTGCTTATGTAACCAAGGAGCGTTTGGGGTGCGGACTTTGGGCCTTTGAGCATGTGCCGGAGGCGGATTTCGGCCGGCGCCGCCCCCCGGCTCCCGCGCCGGCCCCCGGCTCCCGAGCCGCCCCTTCCGCCGTGAGCCACCCCTTCCGCCGTCAGCCACCCCTTCCGCCGTCAGCCACCCCTTCCGCCGCGAGCCACCCCTTCCGCTACCGCCCCAGAATCTCCACCAGCGCCCCGTCCAGGTCCGGATAGCGAAACTCGTATCCAAGCTCGACGGCCCTCGCCGGCACCATCCGCTGGCTCGCCGTCAGCACCGAAGCCATCTCGCCGAACATCAACCGCAGCGCGAAGCCCGGCAGGGGCATGAACGCCGGCCGATGCAGCGCCCGCCCCAGCGCGTGCGAGAAGGCCGCGTTGGTGGCCGGCGAGGGCGCGGACGCGTTCACGGGCCCGGTCCAGGACTCGGAGGAGCCGTCGAGCGCAGCGAGATAGATCCCGGCCACGTCGTCGATCGCGATCCAGGGCAGGTACTGCTTGCCTCCGGCGATCGGCCCTCCGACGCCGGCCTTGAACGGGGTCAGCATCTTGGCCAGCGCCCCGCCCGCACCGTCGAGCACGACGCCGTTGCGGACGATCACCACTCGCACGCCGAGGTCGGCCGCGGCGCTCGCCGCGCGCTCCCACTCGACGCACACCGACGCGAGGAAATCGTCAGGGGGTCCGGGGGACGCCTGCTCGTCCAGCACCGTCGCGCCGCGATCGCCGTACACGCCCGACGCGGAGGTCGAGACGAGCACGCTCGGCCGGGGATCCGCCGCCCGCAGCGCGGCCACCAGCGCCTCGGTCCCATCGACGCGGCTCGAGCGGATCCGCTCCTTGACCTCTGCGGTCCAGCGCTGGGCGACGGGCTCGCCCGCGAGGTGGACGACCGCGTCAAACCCGGACAGGTCCGGCACCGAGCCGCGGCTCGGATCCCACTCGCTCACAGTGACACCGCCAGGAGAGCTCGCGCTCGACCGAGATCCCGAGCGCGACAGCGCCGTCACCTGATCGCCGCGGGCGGTGAGCGCCTCAACCAGCTTTTTGCCAATCAGCCCGGTCGCGCCTGTGACAGCGACCCTCATTCGCAAGATCGACTCATCGATTGGGGAGGATGCTTACCTCTTCGGTGACGGCGAAACCCATCTCGGAGCCCGCCTCGGCGGTCCCGCTCTCCCGCGCCTCGTCAGCGACGGCGGTCGCGACCGCGCCGACGACCTCCCGGTTGAACACGGACGGGATGATGTAGTCCTCGCGCAGCTCGTCGACCGGGACGATGTCGGCGATCGCGCGGGCGGCGGCCATCTTCATCTCCTCGGTGATAGCGCGGGCGCGGACGTCGAGCGCGCCTCGGAAGATCCCGGGGAAGCACAGCACGTTGTTGATCTGGTTGGGATAGTCGGAGCGGCCGGTGGCGACGATTCGGGCGTAGCCGGCGGCCTCCTCGGGCGAGACCTCGGGGGTGGGATTGGCCATCGCGAACACGATCGGATCGCGATTCATTCGCTCCACTGCGGACGCGTCGAACAGGCGCCCGCCCGAGACTCCGATGAACAGATCGGCGCCCTCGAGCACGTCGATCACGCCGCCCGAGCGGCGCTCGAGATTTGTGAGCGAGGCGATCTCACGCTTGACGGCAGGCATCGAGCCATCGAAGTAGTCGGCGCGCTCTCGGTGGACTGCCCCGCGCGAGTCGCAGCAGAGCACATTGCGGGCGCCTGCGGCCAGCAGGATCCGGGTCACTGCGACGCCCGCGGCGCCGAGCCCGCAGACCACGATCCCGATCTCCTCGATCCGCTGCCCCGTGAGCGTAAGGGCGTTCATCAGCGCTGCCAGCACGACGACCGCGGTCCCGTGTTGGTCATCGTGGAACACCGGGATGTCGAGCTCGGCATTCAGCCGGTCCTCGATCTCGAAGCACCGCGGCGCCGAGATGTCCTCGAGGTTGATCCCGCCGAACCCGGGGGCGATCGCGCGTACCACCGACACGATCTCATCGGGATCCCGGGTGTCGAGGCAGATCGGGAAGGCATCGACCGCGCCGAACTCCTTGAACAACATCGCCTTGCCCTCCATCACCGGCATCGCCGCGCGCGGCCCGATGTCGCCGAGCCCGAGCACGGCGGTGCCGTCGGACACGACCGCCACCGTATTGCGCTTGATCGTGTACTGGAACGCCTTGTCGGGATCCTCGGCGATCGCCGAGCACACGCGTGCCACCCCGGGCGTATAGGCCATCGAGAGGTCGTCCCGGGTCTTCAGCGGGCTCTTGTTCTGGACCTCGATCTTGCCGCCGACGTGGAGCATGAAGGTGCGGTCGGTGACGTCGAGCACGCGGGCGCCGTCGACTGCGTCGACCGCCTCGGTCAGTCGTGGCCAGTCGGCTGCGTCGGCTGTGTCGACGGTGATGTCGCGGATCGTGTGCTCGCCCGACACCTGGACGAGATCGACCGCGCCGATGGTCGCGTCCGCGTCGCCGATCGCGCTCGCGACTTTGCCCAGCATCCCGGGCCGATGATCGATCTCGACTCTGAGCGTCAGGCTGTATTGAGGACTTGGTGTAGCGGCCACGCAGCCAGATAGCCTGGCATTAATGACTACACGGAGCCATCACGAGTGCCTGACGAGCTTTTCCTGATCGACGGCAACAGCCTCGCCTATCGCGCGTTCTTCGCGCTGCCCGAATCGATCGCCACTTCGACCGGCGTGCCGACCAACGCGATCTTCGGGTTCGCCTCGATGCTCGTCAAGATCCTCACCGACTATGGGCCGAAGGCGACCGTCGTCGTCTGGGACGCGGGCGACACGGGCCGCAAGCAGCTCTACGCGGACTACAAGGCGCAGCGAAGCAGCCGCCCCAGCCTGCTCAAGGAGCAGTGGCCGCACCTCGAGCCGCTGGTCGACGCGTTCGGGTACCGCAACCTCGCCGTTCCGGGATATGAGGCAGACGACGTGATCGCGTCGATCGTCGAGCAGGCCAGGCACGCGGAGCCGCCGATCCCGGTGATGGTCGTGACCGGGGACCGCGACGCCTACCAACTGGTCGACAACGGGGTCCGGATCATGACAACTTCCCGGGGGATCACTGACACGCGCGTCTACGACCGCGAGGGCGTGGTCGACCGCTACGGGATCCAGCCGGAGCTGATTCCCGACTTCATCGGGCTCAAGGGCGATACCAGCGACAACATCCCCGGCGTTCCCGGGATCGGCGATAAGACCGCCGCCGAGCTCCTGCAGCGATTCGGCTCGCTCGAGAGCGTGCTCGAGCACATCGACGAGATCAGCGGCGCGAAGCGCAAGCAGAACCTGACCGAGCACGCCGACGACGCGCGGATCTCAAAGCAACTCGCGACGGCCAAGCGCGACATCCCGGTCGAGCTCGACCTGCAGGCGTTCGCGACGGCCGCGCCGGACCGATCGAAGCTGCGCGACGTGTTCCGGGAGTTCGAGCTGCGCGAGCCCCTTCGCCGGCTCGAGGAGGCGCTCGGCTCCGCCGACGCGGCGGCTCCCGCGCCCGCGGCCGAAACCGCGCTCACGGCGCGATCGCGCAACGCCACGCTGAACGATGTCCGCAGGCTCCCGCACGGCGAGCTGGCGATCGCCGTGCGGCCCCCCGAGACCCCTGAGGACGCGCTGTTCGCGGCCGATCAGGCGTGGCGGTTCGGCGTCTACGCGGGCGGCGCCGAGGTCCTCGCCGGATCGTGTGAGCGTCCCGAGGACCTCGTCCAAGCCATCGGAACTCGGCCCGTGACCGCACACGACGCCAAGTCGCTCGGCGCCGTGCCCGAAACGCTCGCCCACGACACCGAGGTCGCCGCCTACCTGCTCGAGCCCGCCCGCCGCGCCTACCCGTTCCGCGAGCTGTGTGAAGAGCGGGGCCTGGCGACCGACGTCGAGGACCCGGCGGCCGCGGACGCGCTGCTCGTCCACGCGCTCACCGTGTGGCAGCGCGAGGAGATCCGTGGCCGCGGTCTGACTGACCTCCTCAACGACGTCGAGTTGCCGCTCGTGCGGGTGCTGCGCAAGATGGAACAGGCCGGGCTCAAGCTCGATACCGAGCGACTGCGCGAGATCTCCGATCGAGTCAAGGCCGAGGCAGACGCGCTCGAGCTCGAGATCTTCGATCTGTGCGGCGAGGAGTTCACGCTCGGCTCGCCCAAGCAGCTCGAGGAGATGCTGTTCGGCCGGCTCGGGCTGTCGCGCAAGCGGCGCGGCAAGACCGGCTACTCCACCGACGCCCGGGTCCTGCAGGCGATTCGCGACGAGCACCCGGTGATCCCGAGGATCGAGCGCTGGCGGGAGCTGACGAAGCTCGCCCAGACCTATCTCGACGCGCTGCCGCTGCTGATCGCCCCCGATGGCCGGATCCACACCACCTTCAACCAGACCGCCGCCACGACCGGACGGCTGTCCTCCAACAATCCAAACCTCCAGAACATCCCGATCCGCACCGAGCTCGGCCGAGAGATCCGGGCCTGCTTCATCGCCGAGCCGGGCAATTTGCTTGTCTCAGCGGACTACTCGCAGGTCGAGCTGAGGCTCCTGGCGCACATCGCCGGCGAAGATGTGCTCAAGGAAATTTTCCGTCGGGGCGAAGATGTGCACACCGCTACGGCTCGTCGTGTGTTTGGTGTAACACCGGATCAAATCGATCCGGGAATGCGATCCAAATCAAAGATGATCAACTACGGAATCGTGTACGGCCTGTCGGCCTGGGGGATGGCGGACCGGCTCGACATCGCGCAGGAGGAGGCGGACGAGTTCATCCGCCGCTATCTGGACGGCTTTCCGGCGGTTGCGCGATTCATCGAGGAGACGATCTCGCAGGGGACCGAGCATGGATACGTCTCGACCCTGTTCGGCCGTCGCCGCCAGGTCCCAGAGCTGCGCGCGCGACGCTGGGAGCTGCGCCGCCAGGGAGAGCGGTTTGCGGTCAACATGGTGATCCAGGGGACCGCCGCCGACATCATGAAGGTGGCGATGGTCCATGCCGACCAGGCGGTCGCGGACGCGGGGCTGAAGTCGCGGCTGATCCTCCAGATCCACGACGAGCTGCTGTTCGAGGGGCCGGAAGCCGAAGCCGAGGCGGTCGCGGCGATCGCACGCGAGCAGATGGCGGGCGCATTCGACATGGATCCACCGCTGGCGGTTGATGTCGGCATCGGTTCGGACTGGCTGGCAGCGAAATGAAGCGCACCGCGCTCTCCCTGCTGGCGGCGCTGTTGGCAGCGGTCGCCTTTGCTCCCGGAGCGCAGGCGAAGTTCTTCGGCGCAGTCATCCCCGACGTCCCGACCGGCGCGCACTTGCGTCTGCCGCTTCTGGCCCACGCCGCCGGCGTTCCCTACGGGGGCGGCGAGGTGCTGCACTGGAACCGCACCCATCTGATCTTCTGGGCGCCCGCGGGATCAGGGCTGAGCTTCGACCCCGGCTACGTGTCGCTGATGGAGACGTTCTTGAAGAACGTCGCGGCCGATAGCCACGCCACCACCAACGTCTACGGCCTCACCGGTCAGTACACCGATTCCGGCGGTCCGGCGGCCTACAACTCGATCTACGCGGGCCCCATCACCGATCTGGACCGGCTGCCACCCAGCGACTGCACCGAGCCGCTCACCGCCCCTCCGTGGACCGCGTGCCTGAGCGACAGCGACCTCGAGAATGAGATCCAGCACGTGGTCAGCGCCGACCGGCTGCCGACCACGGGCAACGACATCTACTTCCTCGTGACCCCCAACGGGCTCGGCGACTGCGAGAACTCGGGTCCCGACAACTGTGCCCTCGGCGGATCTGCCAGCGGCAGCTACTGCGGCTACCACTCAGAGACACCCGCCGGCCTGCTGTACGCCGTGATCCCCTACAACGCCGTTTCCGGCCACTGCCAGTCGGACAATCCCCGCCCCAACTCGAGCACGGCGGATCCCGCGCTCTCGACCCTCAGCCATGAACACGCCGAGACCGTCACCGACCCGATGGGCGACGCCTGGGTCGACATCTCCGGGAACGAGATCGCGGATTTGTGCATCACCAACTACGGCCCGCGCGCCGGGGGGTCGGGTGCCGGGGAGTGGGACGAGGTGATCAACGGCGGCCGCTACTACCTGCAGGAACTGTGGAGCAACTACGACGGCCAGTGCGAGCCGCGCGCCGCCCCAGACCGGATCTCGTTCAGCGGGATCCGGAACCCGGTGGCCGGCACGCCGGATGTGTTCAGCGCCAAAGCGTCCGATCCCCACGGCACGATCACCGGCTACGACTGGTTCTTCGGCGACGGCCGTACCGGCCATGGACGCCGGGTCACGCACACGTTCGGCCACTCGGGCAACTTCCGGGTCGTTGTCCGGGCGACCGACTCGGCCGGCAACTGGGCGCTGACGGCCCAGACGATCGGGATCGGCCGGGCGGGCGATCGCCGGGCCACGCCGCAATAGCGGGCCGGCCGGGCGCGCGATCGCCGGGCCACGCGGCACGACCAGCTTCTTCCGTGCCGTTTAGCTACCGGAAAGCGGTCCGCGGCATGCTCGCCTCATGCACCCCGGTTACTGCCCCAAATGCGGCGAGCGCGTGACTCCCTTTGCCGCGGGATGCGCCCTTTGCGGTGCCGATCTCGACCCGAAACGCTGGCAGCGGCCGCCGTCGATCAGACAGCGATTCTCGGTCCACCTGCCGCGGCCCTGGCGCGGCGCGCGCGTGCTCGGTCGCCGCGAGCGCGTTCCCAGTCGCACGCGCTCCTGACACTGCGACCGGCCGCGGCTGCCGTGACGGGCTAGCGGACCCCCACAGCCCGAGCCGCCACGCCGGGCAGCTGATGCTGGCGGCCGACGAAGTCCGGGTGGGCAATCCGCAGGTAGTGGCCGAACGACCAGTCGATGAAGCGCTTGGCCTCCATCGCCCGTAGGGAGCGCGCGAGCAGGCGTGGAGCGACGCGCGGAATCAGGCGTTGAACTCGCAGCAGCGACTCGAACTTCCACCTGTGGCCGGCGCTGAACGAGGAGTAGCTGTGAAGAGCCTCGTGATCCGTCCACCGTCCATCCAGGACTCCCTGCAGCGCACGCCCAACCGCAAGGCCGAAATACAGTGCGGTCCGGATCCCCTCGGCCGTCAACGGCAGGCAGTGGCCGGCCGAATCGCCGGCGAAGAAGATCCCGTTCTCGGTCGCGTCGCGGATCCGGTGGGGGATCCAGTTGCCCTGGTAGCGAACCGCGTCGCGGTGCAGGTCGCCCGCCAGGCGGACTGTCGGCTCCTTGACGTGGAAGCGAGGGTCGAACGAGCCGATGCCGACCCGGACCTCGTTCTCAGCCGGGAAGCTCCAGCCGTAGCCCGCGGGTACGTAGGAGCGGTCGATCCAGACCTCGAGGTCGTGGCCGTCGCCGAACGGATGAACCTCGAGGCCGCGTGACAAGAAGGCGTCCGGCGGCTGGATCGGGTCCCCGGTCCCCAGCACCCGGCGCCATCCGAGCGAGTCGACGATCAGCGGCGCGCGCACGTCGCCGCGATCGGTGTGAACGGTATGGCCGGTGCGGCCATCGACCTTGGCGGTCTCGAACTGGAACCTGCCCTGCTCGGCCAGCAGCCCACACAGCGCGCGGTAGTCGAACGTCGAGAAGGTCCACGGCAGCTGGTAGCTGACCTTCGCGTGCGGGGTGTGGATCACCAGCTCGCCGAATGTCTGCTGAAGCGACTCCTGAAGCTCGAGCGCCGTCAGCCAGGTGGTGGGGATTCCACACGCCGAGGTCTGCCGCTCGCCGATCTCGTAGCGGTCCACGATCAGAACGTCGGCGCCGGTGCCGGCGAGCTCCCGCGCGACCGCAAGGCCGGCGAAACTAGCGCCGCAGATCAGCACATCACAGTCGCGATCGAGCGGTGTGCGCTCGTCGCCTCGTTTGGTGGCACGGCGTGGCATCGGCGCTCCTGATGATACGTAGGCTCGTTTGCAGCACGCTGCGGCTATCCTCCGACGAACGTATGTCTCCAACCACCACCTTGCCACCGCCCACCGACCAACCAAACGCCAAGATCGTCGAAGGCTCTGACGGCCTCCTACTTGAGATCGACGGCCAGATCGTCCCCAACTACGACGCGACCCTCCATCCCTTCCAGGAGGGCGATGTCGTCACCGGGCACGTCGTCAGAATCGACAACGACGAGGTGCTCGTCGACATCGGCTACAAGTCCGAAGGCGTCATTCCCGCCAGCGAGCTGTCGATCCGCAAGTCGGTCGACCCCGGCGAGGAGGTCGCGCTCGGCGAAGAGGTCGATGCGTTGGTCCTCACCAAGGAGGACCAGGACGGTCGGCTGATCCTGTCGAAGAAGCGGGCGCGGTTCGAAAAGGCCTGGCGCCGGATCGAGGCCGCCGCCGAGTCGGGCGAGCCGGTCGAAGGCCAGGTGATCGAGGTCGTCAAGGGCGGTCTGATCATCGACCTCGGGGTGCGCGGCTTCCTGCCCGCGTCGCTCGTCGACATTCGCCGCGTCCCGAACTTGGACGAGTACATGGGCCAGGCGATCGAGTGCAAGGTGATCGAGCTCAACCGCTCGCGCAACAACGTCGTCCTGTCGCGGCGCGCGGTACTCGAGGAGCAGCGCAAGGAGGATCGCGAGCGAATCCTCGACCGCCTCCAGCCGGGCCAGGTGGTCGAGGGCACGATCTCCAACATCGTCGACTTCGGCGCGTTCGTCGACCTCGACGGCATCGATGGGCTGATCCACATCTCCGAGCTCTCCTGGTCACACGTCAATCACCCCAGTGAGATCCTCAGCATCGGCGACACCGTGATGGTCAAGGTGCTCGACATCGACCGTCAGCGCCAGCGGATCTCGCTCGGTCTCAAGCAGACCCAGGAAGACCCGTGGCAGCGGGTTGTCGACACGTACAACATCGGCGACGAGCTCGAGGGCACCGTGACCAAGGTCGTCACGTTCGGAGCGTTCGTCGAGATTCTCGACGGCGTGGAGGGGCTCGTGCACATCTCCGAGCTCGCCCAGCACCATGTCGAGAATCCGCGCGAGATCATCCAGCCCGGCGATCCGGTGCGGGTGAAGATCCTCGAGATCGACTCCGAGCGCCGCCGCCTATCGCTTTCGATCAAGCGGGTCGAGGGACAGGTGCTGCCGGTCCGGCCGATCGTGCCGCCGACCGACGAGGACGGCACCGGGCTCGACGATGTTCCCGAGCTCGGCCTGTCCGAGGACGTCTTCGCCGCGAGCGAGTCCGGTACCGCGCCTGAGGTCGTGGACGCGGTTGAGGATCTTGTCGAGGCGGCACCAGGGGCCGAGCCGGGCACTGCCGAGGTTGCGGAGGCGGCGCCCGAGGCTGTGGAGGCGGCGCCGGAGGCTGTGGAGGCGGCGCCCGAGGCTGTGGAGGCGGCGCCCGAGGCTGTGGAGGCGGCGCCCGAGGCTGTGGAGGCGGCGCCCGAGGCTGTGGAGGCGGCGCAGACTGCGCTCGACCCGGCCGGCGACGCCGAGCAGCCCGAGGCCTCCAGCACACCGGAGCCCGCCGGCGTTGAGAACGAAGCTCCGAACGGGTCGGAGCCGGCCGCCGGGCGTGAAGCCGGCGACCCCGCCGCTTGAGCCCAGCATCCGTCCGTGGTCCCGTTCATCGGACTGACGGGCGGTATCGGAGCTGGGAAATCGGCCGCGCTGGATGCACTCGAGCGGCTCGGCGCGGCCGTGCTCTCATCTGACCGCGTCGTGCACGACGTCTACGACTCCGACGACGAGGTCAAAGCCGCGATCGTCGGACGGTTCGGCCTGTCGGTTGCGCCGGGAGGCGTCGTCGATCGGGCCGAGCTGGCCACGCGCGCATTTGCGACCGCCGAGGACCGGACGTGGCTGGAAGGTCTTCTGTGGCCACGGGTCGGAGCGCGGATGGCGGCATGGCGGGAGGCCGTCGGACGAGCCTCGCCGCGACCGCTGGCAACCGTGGTCGAGGTGCCGCTATTGTTCGAGGCGGGAATGGAGGGCGCCTTCGATGCGACCATCGTCGTGATCGCCGATGAGCAGCTGAGGTCGGCACGGGCCGCTGCGCGCGGTCACCAGGCACTCGCCGAACGCTCCGCCCGCCAGCTCTCCCAGCAGGAAAAAGCCGCCCGCGCGACGTACGTCGTCAACAACGACGGCACGCTCGACGAGCTTGAAGCCAAACTGTCGGGCGTGCTTGAGATCCTGTCACGATGAGCCCGCCTGCCGCCCCAGCGAGCACCGATGCCCGCCGCGCCGCAGCCCGCCGCGCGGCCGCCCGGCAGGCCGCTGCGCGCCGGCGCTCCGCAATCCGGCGGCGGTGGTTGCTGGCATTCGGCGGAATCGGGTTGGTGGTGCTGGCCGTCGTGCTCGCACTGCCGACGGTGCAAGAGGCGGTGAACGACCTCGGCCTTCCGCTGCAGGATCAGGACATCATTCGCCAGCAGGCGGCGGAGAAGCGGCTTGACCCAGCGCTGATCGCGGCCGTGATCTACGCCGAGACCAAGTTCGATGCCCGCACGTCGTCGGCGGGCGCCGAGGGGCTGATGCAGCTGCTGCCCCAGACCGCCGAGTTCCTCGCACGCCGGTCAGGGGCGACGACCTTCAAGGTCGATGACCTCGGGACACCCGCGGTCAACATCGCCTACGGCAGCTATTACCTGCGCTACCTGCTCGACCGGTACAACGGCAGTACGCTGCTCGCGGTGGCCGCCTACAACGGCGGCGAGACGAACGTCGACCGCTGGATCGCCGAGGCGCAGGCCCGCGGCCATCCCCTGACGGTCGACGAGATCCCGTTCCCCGAGACGCGCGCGTACGTGCTCCGCGTGCTCCAGGCACAGCGGGACTACAGACGCACGTACCCGTCGCAACTCGGCTACACCTAGTCCGCTGAGCCCCGCCGGGCGGTGATCGCTCCGTGCGCGCTCCACGTCCTTGCCACGCGGTCGTGCAACTCGTCCGCTGCCGAGTGCGGCTCGACCCTTCGACCGGGGGACGGGGTTGGACTTGATGGCCGCGGAGTCCTTCCGGACCGCTTCTGGTGGATAACGGGCCGCGTCGGGTGGTCTGCCGCCCGGTGCTCGCGCGGGCCGGGCGGGTGGGTCCGGGGGCAGCGGTGCCGCGTGGAGTCTTGGTGGGCGGTCGGCCTGCGAGGGCGCTCGGGTGAGGGGCGGCGCGGGTGGGCGGCGGCGCGGGTGGGCGGCGGCGCCGGTGGGCGGCGGCGCGGGTGGGCGGCGGCGCGGATAGCGGCGGCGCGGATAGCGGCGGCGCAGGTCAGGGGCGGCGCGGGTGAGGGGTGGCTGGGCGCGGGAGGCCGAGCCCGGGCCCGAAAATGCGCCTCGGCGGCATGCTTACAGGCCCAAAGTACAAACCCGCGGCCGACCTTGGCTACATAAGCATCCCCCACATGCTTATGTAGCCAAGGTCCATATCCGGGGGGCGATTTTGGGCCTTCTCGGGTTTCGCAGTTCAGAGGCCTGCGGCTGCCCATGCGTGTTGGACTTGGATGATTTCTGCGGGTTTTGGGGTCTGACCCATACCCGGGTGAAATTGGTTGGCGATGATCGCGCGGCGGAGCTTGGCGAGCATGTCGGCGAACGATGGGGTGGTCTTGGTGAGGTACCAGGGAGCGCGGCGGCGGTGGGCTTGGACGTCGTCGGGGTGGTGTCCGTGTAGTGCGTACCAGATGATCGTGAGGGTCATCGTGAGGAACTGGAAGGGGATGGTGCGGCGGACCGCGGTTTGGGTGCGGTTGCGGGGGTGGCCTGCGCCGAAGAGTTCTTTGCCTTGTTCGTAGGCGACTTCGGTGGGCCAGCGGTCGGCGTAGCGTTCGATCAGGGTCGCGGCGCTGGCGTGAAGGTCGGTGGAGATCAGCGCGAGTTCGACGCCGGAGCGGTTGGGGGTGGGGTGTTTGATGATCAGGACCTGGACGGGTTGGGCGCCGGATACCTCGTACCACAGGCATTGGAAGCTGCAGATCAGGACGTGTTCGGTTTTGCCGTAGCGGCGTACGGTCGTGGGCTGCCAGCGGGTGGCGGGGTCGGTAGCGATGTGCGCGAGCTGGGGGAGCTTGTGGCCCTTGCGCGCCGGGCGGCCGCGGCCGGGGCGGCGCTCGGGCAGCGCGTGCAGCGCGGCGTTGGCACGCAGCCGGCCGGTGAACGTGACGTTCTCAGGCAGACGCCTGAGCGCGCGGTTGGTATAGGCGGCGTCGGCGACGAGGTGGATCTCCCGATCGGGGAAGCGTTTGGCCAACAACCGCAGCATGTCCTGCGCTAGCTGGGGTTTCGCCGGCCGCTCCGGGTCGGGGGTGCGCTTCGGGATTCCCGGCCGCCGCTGCTGGTAGAGGCGGAAGAGCACCAACAGGCACACCGGCCGCGTCAAGAACGCCAGGTTGACGTTGATCCCCAGCGTGACCCAGTTGTTGCCCCACGCGACCGCCCCGTCGCGGCTGTTCGCGGCCGGGTCGTGATGCCAGAAACACCCGAACACTTTGCGTCCGCGGCGGCGGATCAACGTGTCATCGACCACCACGCTCAGCGGCTCGCCGGCGCCGATCAGGCTCCCGACGATCAGATCACAGACCCTCAGCCCGAGATGATCCGGGCTCCAGCGCGCCTGGGTGAAGAACCGGTGCGCGCGGGCGTGATGCCACACCCCCGCCAGCCGGGCGCCGGCCAGCATCCCGGTCACGCACCGCAACCCCGTCTGCGAGATCTGCCCGATCATCAGCGCCCGGAAAGTCCGGAAACTGGGACCAGAAAAGCACGGCGCTAACAGGACCAAGAGCCGGTCCAGCGAAGATGGGACGCAGAGCATCGGCGGCAACCTCCTAGGCAGCCGCGAGCGGGCCTCCCACCCGACGCGGAAGTGACATGAACAACCACCGCTTCGAGCCCGCCGCCGATGCTCCTTCCCACCCCGCCCAGCACCGACGGCCGCCCCCAGCGCGCCAACTCACCCGCGAGCGCTCAACCCCCCAAAAAGTGCGAAACCCGAGGGCCTTTAAGCATGCGAAATTGTCAGAGTGCTGACATTCGCGCGCAGGGAGACGGCCTCGGGTTTCGCAGTTCAGAGGCCTGCGGCTGCCCATGCGTGTTGGACTTGGATGATTTCTGCGGGGTTTGGGGTCTGACCCATACCCGGGTGAAATTGGCTGGCGATGATCGCGCGGCGGAGCTTGGCGAGCATGTCGGCGAACGATGGGGTGGTCTTGGTGAGGTACCAGGGAGCGCGGCGGCGGTGGGCTTGGACGTCGTCGGGGTGGTGTCCGTGTAGTGCGTACCAGATGATCGTGAGGGTCATCGTGAGGAACTGGAAGGGGATGGTGCGGCGGACCGCGGTTTGGGTGCGGTTGCGGGGGTGGCCTGCGCCGAAGAGTTCTTTGCCTTGTTCGTAGGCGACTTCGGTGGGCCAGCGGTCGGCGTAGCGTTCGATCAGGGTCGCGGCGCTGGCGTGAAGGTCGGTGGAGATCAGCGCGAGTTCGACGCCGGAGCGGTTGGGGGTGGGGTGTTTGATGATCAGGACCTGGACGGGTTGGGCGCCGGATACCTCGTACCACAGGCATTGGAAGCTGCAGATCAGGACGTGTTCGGTTTTGCCGTAGCGGCGTACGGTCGTGGGCTGCCAGCGGGTGGCGGGGTCGGTAGCGATGTGCGCGAGCTGGGGGAGCTTGTGGCCCTTGCGCGCCGGGCGGCCGCGGCCGGGGCGGCGCTCGGGCAGCGCGTGCAGCGCGGCGTTGGCACGCAGCCGGCCGGTGAACGTGACGTTCTCAGGCAGACGCCTGAGCGCGCGGTTGGTATAGGCGGCGTCGGCGACGAGGTGGATCTCCCGATCGGGGAAGCGTTTGGCCAACAACCGCAGCATGTCCTGCGCTAGCTGGGGTTTCGCCGGCCGCTCCGGGTCGGGGGTGCGCTTCGGGATTCCCGGCCGCCGCTGCTGGTAGAGGCGGAAGAGCACCAACAGGCACACCGGCCGCGTCAAGAACGCCAGGTTGACGTTGATCCCCAGCGTGACCCAGTTGTTGCCCCACGCGACCGCCCCGTCGCGGCTGTTCGCGGCCGGGTCGTGATGCCAGAAACACCCGAACACTTTGCGTCCGCGGCGGCGGATCAACGTGTCATCGACCACCACGCTCAGCGGCTCGCCGGCGCCGATCAGGCTCCCGACGATCAGATCACAGACCCTCAGCCCGAGATGATCCGGGCTCCAGCGCGCCTGGGTGAAGAACCGGTGCGCGCGGGCGTGATGCCACACCCCCGCCAGCCGGGCGCCGGCCAGCATCCCGGTCACGCACCGCAACCCCGTCTGCGAGATCTGCCCGATCATCAGCGCCCGGAAAGTCCGGAAACTGGGACCAGAAAAGCACGGCGCTAACAGGACCAAGAGCCGGTCCAGCGAAGATGGGACGCAGAGCATCGGCGGCAACCTCCTAGGCAGCCGCGAGCGGGCCTCCCACCCGACGCGGAAGTGACATGAACAACCACCGCTTCGAGCCCGCCGCCGATGCTCCTTCCCACCCCGCCCAGCACCGACGGCCGCCCCCAGCGCGCCAACTCACCCGCGAGCGCTCAACCCCCCAAAAAGTGCGAAACCCGAGGACGGCCTCACCAGCGCCGCTTACCCAGCCGCGCGAGATCCAGCGCCGCCGAGGCGCCACGACCGTTCGCCGAATCGCCGCGCTCCGGCCCGGCCGTCCGCCGCGAGCCACCTTCACCAGCGCCGTTTACCCGTGCCGATCGCCGGGCTGGCCGCGGCTTGCCGAGTAATCGAAGCGGCCACCTCCCCAGTCGAGCCACCCAAGCCGCCGGCCGCCCGGCGAATCGCCAGCCACCACCCAAGCCGCCGGCCGCCCGGCGAATCGCCAGCCACCACCCAAGCCACCCCGGCGTGAGGAGACCTCAGGCCACGCGCGCCGGCGCGACGGGGATGATTCCGTCCGACGTCGCCGCTACGCTAAGGAGTCTGCGCCAAATGCCCCAGTTCGAGCTCGATTCCGCCTATCGCCCGACCGCCGATCAGCCTGCGGCGATCGAGTCGCTGGCGCGAGGGGTGCAGTCGGGGGAGCAATTCATGACGCTACTCGGCGCCACCGGCACCGGCAAGACGATGACGATGGCGGGCGTGGTCGAGGCCGTGCAGAAGCCGACGTTGGTGGTCGCGCACAACAAGACCTTGGCGGCGCAGTTGTGCAACGAGTTTCGGACCTACTTCCCGCGCAATGCCGTCGAGTACTTCGTCTCGTACTACGACTACTACCAGCCTGAGGCGTACGTCCCGAGCAAGGACCTGTACATCGAGAAGGACTCGGCGATCAACCAGGAGATCGACCGGCTGCGGCACTCGGCGACCGCGGCGCTGTTTGCCCGCCGTGACGTCCTGATCGTGGCGAGCGTGTCGTGCATCTATGGCCTCGGCTCGCCGCAGACCTACGACGAGAACCTGCAGACGCTGCGCAAGGGGGAGTACATCGACCGCGACGCGCTGCTGCGCAAGCTGGTCTCGATCCAGTACACCCGCAACGACACCGCCCTTGGGCGGGGCACGTTCCGCGTCCGCGGCGAGACGCTCGAGATCTTCCCCGCGTATGCCGAGACCGCGTTTCGGATCGTGCTGTTCGGCGACGAGGTCGAGCACCTGCAGCACTTCGACCCACTGACCGGCGAGCTGATCGAGGATGACCTCGAGCACGTCGGGATCTGGCCCGCGTCGCACTACAACGTGCGCGAGGGGATGATCGACGACGCGGTGGCGGAAATCGGGCGCGAGCTGAACGCCCGGTGTGCCGAACTCGAGGCGGAGGGCAAGCTGCTCGAGTCCCACCGCTTGCGCCAACGGACCCAGTACGACATGGAGATGCTGCGTGAGCTCGGATTCTGTTCTGGGATCGAGAACTACTCGCGGATCCTCGACGGCCGAGCGCCCGGCGACCGGCCCTACTGCCTGATCGACTACTTCCCCGAGGACTTCATCTGCTTCATCGACGAGTCCCATCAGACGGTGCCGCAGATCGGTGGCATGTTCGAGGGCGACCGGTCGCGCAAGCAGACGCTGGTCGACTACGGCTTTCGCCTTCCGAGCGCGCTTGACAACCGGCCGCAGACATTCCAGGAGTTCCTCTCGATCACGCCGCAGCTGATGTTCGTGTCCGCCACTCCCGGCGAATACGAGCGCAGCCATTCGCCCCGCATCGTCGAGCAGATCGTCCGCCCGACCGGGATCGTCGACCCGGAGATCGAGGTCCGCGAGACGCGCAATCAGATCGACGACCTGATGAACGAGATCCGGGGCCGGGTGGATCGCGACGAGCGCACGCTGGTGACGACCCTGACGAAGAAGATGGCCGAGGACCTCACCGACTACCTGCTCGAGATGGGCTTCCGGGTCCGCTACCTGCACTCCGAGATCGACACGCTCGAGCGGATCCAGATCATCCGCGAGCTGCGGCTGGGCGAGTTCGACGTGCTGGTCGGCGTCAACCTGCTGCGCGAGGGTCTCGACCTGCCCGAGGTGTCTCTGGTGGCGATCCTCGATGCCGACAAGGAGGGCTTCCTCCGCGGCGAGACCTCGCTGATCCAGACGATCGGCCGCGCCGCTCGCAACATCGAGGGCAAGGTCCTGATGTACGCCGACAAGGAGACCGCGGCGATGCGGGCTGCGATCGGCGAGACCGACCGCCGCCGCGCGATCCAGCGCGAGTACAACCAGCAGCACGGGATCACCCCGGAGACGATCGTCAAGGGGATCTCGGACATCGCCGAGTTCCTGCAGTCGGACTCCAAGGTGCCGCGTTCGCGCCGGCGGCGCAAGCGCCGTTGCCGAGGGCGATGGCGCCGGCGGAGATCGAGAAGACGATCGTCGAGCTCGAGGAGGAGATGCTGGCGGCCGCCGAGGACCTGCGATTCGAGTACGCAGCCAAGCTGCGGGACGAGATCCGGGACCTCAAGCGCGAGCTCGGTCAGGCTGATCGCCGCCGGCTGAGGCGGACGGTCGACCGACCGAGTCCGGGTACTGCAGGCGTCTCCGGCGCTCGATAGGCTGCGCGTGCTGCCCCACAGACCTTGAGACGGAGGTAGTTCCGTGGCCCTCGAACGACAGAGCATCGAGAAGAAGGACTTTCCTATTGGCCGCCGGGGCTACGACCCTGAGGCGGTCGATGCCCACCTGAGCTCGCTTGCTGAAGAGGTCGAGGAGCTAAAGCGCTCCGCCGCGGCGCCGGACCGAGACGCTTGCGTCGGCGGCCAGCGAGCAGGTCCGCGCGATCGTCGAGGCCGCGGAGACCAGCGCCGCGGAGATCCAGCGCCAGGCCGAGGAGGAGGCTCGCGAAATCCGGGCCGAGGCGAGCGCCGAGGCACAGAACACCCGCGAGCAGGCGACCGGGCAGGCGCGCGATTACGTCGGCAAGGTGTCGGAGTCGACGGCGACGATGCTCCAGCGGCTCGACGCGATGGAGAGCGAGCTGAGCGCCCTGATCGAATCGCTGCGGACCGGCTCCAACCGGCTGAACGCCGATCTCCAGCTGCTCGAGGGCAACCTGACCGAGGTGCGGGACGCCGTCGGCCCACGTCCGCGGTTCGAGCCCGAGGCCGCCGCGTCCGGCGCCGGTGCGCCCGCGCCGCCGGCCGCGCCGGCCGGAGCTGCGCCGGCGAGCTCGTCGACGAGGTCGACCGGTACGACGGAGCCGAGCGGGATCGAGGCTCGAGGAGTCGAGATCGTCGCACGACCGAGTCGCGGCCGAGCCGTGCGGCGCGCGCGGCACCGGCGGCTGCCGAGCGACCGAGGGCGACGGTGCCGACGACACCGAGGGCGCCCGCCTGATCGCGCTGAACATGGCGCTCAACGGGACCCCGCGCGAGGAGACCGATCGCTACCTGGCCGAGAACTTCCAGCTCGCCGACCGCGACGGTCTGCTCGACGAGGTGTACGCGAGCGTCGAGCGGCTGAGCGCCGGTCGCGCAGCTCGGCGATGCTGATCCGAGTGCGCGCCTCGGCACGCGTGGCGACAGACCGCGCGGGTTTTCGCGCGAATGCGAGTCCGGCCAGGGGAACGTCTGTTCGCTTCACTAGACTCGTTCAGGTGGATCAACTTGTCGTCTCGGGCGCCCGGGAGCACAACCTGAAGGACATCACGGTCGCGATTCCGCGCGGGTCGCTGACCGTGATCACCGGCCTGTCGGGCTCGGGCAAATCGTCGCTGGCGTTCGACACGATCTACGCCGAGGGGCAGCGCCGGTACGTCGAGTCGCTGTCGGCGTACGCGCGCCAGTTCCTCGGGCAGATGGACAAGCCGGACGTCGACTCGATCGAGGGGCTCTCGCCGGCGATCTCGATCGATCAGAAGACGACCTCGCGCAACCCGCGCTCGACGGTCGGCACGGTGACCGAGATCTACGACTACCTGCGCCTGCTGTGGGCGCGGATCGGCCATCCGCACTGCCACATCTGCGGCCGGCCGATCGCGGGCCAGTCGGCCGAGCAGATCATCGACCAGGTGATGGAGCTGCCCGGAGGCAACCCGATTCATGGTGCTGGCGCCGATCGTCCGCGGGCGCAAGGGCGAGTACGGCAAGCAGCTCGAGGAGCTGCGGGCCGAGGGCTTCAGCCGCGTCAAGGTCGACGGCGAGCTGCGGCGGCTCGACGAGGAGATCGCGCTCGACAAGAAGTACAAGCACGACATCGCGGTCGTCGTCGACCGGCTGGTGATGAAGGGGGAGCTGCGCAAGCGCCTCGCCGACTCGATCGAGACCGCGGTGGCGCTGGCGGACGGGCTGGTCGAGATCGAGCTCGTCGACAGCGGCGAGGTGCAGACGTATTCGGAGAAGTTCGCCTGCCCGGTGCACGGTCCGAGCCTGGTCGAGCTCGAGCCGCGGATCTTCAGCTTCAACTCCCCGCACGGCGCCTGCCCGCGGTGCACCGGACTCGGGTCGCAGATGGAGATCGACCCGGAGCTGGTCGTTCCGGATCCGACGCTGTCGATCGGCGAGGGGGCGATCGCGCCGTGGGCGGTCAGCGCCTCCGACTACTACGACCAGCTGATCCAGGCGATCGCCGAGCGCTACGAGCGTCGACCTCGAGACCGCCTGGCAGGACCTTCCGGCGGACTCGCGCGACTTCTTCCTGTACGGGACCAACGGCGAGCGCGTGCAGCTGTCCTATCGCAACCGCTTCGGCCGCCGGCGCTCGTACGCGACGACGTTCGAGGGAATCGTGCCCAATCTCGAGCGCCGCTATCGCGAGACCGAGTCCGAGTTCTCGCGCGAGAAGATCGAGGAGTACATGACGCTGCGGCCGTGCCCCGAGTGCAAGGGTGCCCGGCTGCGGCCCGAGTCGCGCGCCGTGCTCGTAGCCGGGACGGCGATCCACGAGTTCACGGCGCTTTCGGCGCGGCGTGCGCTGGAGTGGGTCCGCGGACTCGAGCTGACCGAGCACGACCGGCGGATCGCGCGCCTCGTGTTGCGGGAGATCGAGGAGCGGCTGCAATTCCTCGACAACGTCGGGGTCGGCTACCTCCAGATGGAGCGGGCGGCGGCGACGCTGTCCGGGGGCGAGGCACAGCGGATCCGGCTGGCGACGCAGATCGGCTCCTCGCTCGTCGGCGTGCTGTACATCCTCGACGAGCCGTCGATCGGGCTGCATCAGCGCGACAACGAGAAGCTGATCGTGACGCTCGAGCGGCTGCGTGATCTCGGCAACACGGTGCTGGTCGTCGAGCACGACGAGGGCACGATGCGCGCCGCCGACCATCTCGTCGACATGGGGCCGGCAGCCGGCGAGCACGGTGGCCATGTCGTCGCGGAGGGCACGGCCGAGGAGATCGCGGCGGTGGCCGATTCACTAACGGGGCAGTTCCTCGCCGGTACGCGAGTGATCGAGGTCCCGCGCCGGCGACGGCGGCCATCGGGCTATGTCGGCGATCGAGGGGGCCTCCCAGCACAACCTGCAGGGGATCGACGTGAAGATCCCGCTTGGCGTCCTGTGCTGCGTGACCGGTGTGTCCGGGTCCGGAAAGTCGACGCTCGTCAACGAGGTTCTCTACAAGGCGGTGGCGAACCGGCTGCACCGAACCAGGCAGCGGGCGGGCGTTCACCGGCGGATCAACGGGCTCGACCAGCTCGACAAGATCATCTCGGTTGACCAGTCGCCGATCGGGCGCACGCCGCGCTCCAACCCGGCGACCTACATCGGCCTGTTCGACCAGATCCGGGAGCTGTTCTCCAAGACCCAGGAGGCCCGCGCCCGTGGCTACAAGCCGGGCCGGTTCTCGTTCAACGTCAAGGGCGGCCGCTGCGAGGTGTGCCGCGGCGACGGCCAGATCAAGATCGAGATGCACTTCCTCCCGGATGTCTATGTGCCGTGTGAGCAGTGCCACGGCAAGCGCTACAACCGTGAGACGCTCGAGGTTCGCTTCAAGGGCAAGACGATCGCCGATGTGCTCGAGATGCCGATCGAGGAGGCGCTCGAGTTCTTCGCTCACATCCCCAAGATCCGGCGGCGGGTCGAGGCGCTGAACGACGTCGGGCTCGGCTACATGCGCCTTGGGCAGCCGGCGACAACACTGTCCGGCGGCGAGGCGCAGCGGGTCAAGCTCGCGGCCGAGCTGTCAAAGGTGGCGACCGGGCGGACGCTGTATATCCTCGACGAGCCCACGACCGGGTTGCACTTCGCCGACATCCAGCGGCTACTCGAGGTGCTGATGCGGCTCGTCGATGCGGGCAATTCGGTCGTGGTGATCGAGCACAACCTCGACGTGATCAAGGTCGCGGACCGGATCATCGATCTCGGGCCCGAGGGCGGGGAGGAGGGGGGCCGGGTGATCGCGACCGGCACGCCTGAGCAGATCGCGCAAGTGGCGCAGTCGTATACCGGCGGGTTCCTGGCCCAGATGTTGCCGGTGCGCGCTCGCCGCGGAGCGGGTCGCGCGCGTGCCGGAGCCGCGGCCGGCTGAGCCGATGCGAAGGACCTGGCTCGCCGCAGCCATTGTCGTGGTGCTCGCGGCCATTGGCGCCGGGGCGACGGCCGGCGGGCGGGGGGCCGTGTCCGGCGGAGGCGGTCGCGAGGCGCGCGTGCTGGTGATCACGCAGACGCTCGGCTATCACCACGCGTCGATCCCGTGGGCGGTCGATTCACTGCGGCGGCTCGCGGTCGCCGACGGTCGCTACCGGCTCGTGTTCCTACCGACCGCGGCTGATCTGACGCCGACGGCGCTGAAGGGCACGGCGGCGGTCGTATTTCTGCTGAGCACGGGCGAACTACCGATGAACACGGCGGACAAGAATGCGCTCGTCTCCTTCGTCCACCACGGCGGCGGTCTGGTCGGCTTTCACTCCGCGACCGACACGTTTCACCACTGGCCCGGGTACATCGACCTGATCGGTGCGGAGTTCTCCCGTCATCCGCTCCCGAGTACGCAGCGGATCATCGTCGAGGATCGCGCAACGCCGGCCACGAACAGCCTTTCGCGGAGCTTCTTCATCCACGAGGAGTTCTACGTGTTCACGCATGACCCGCGTCCGCACGTGCATGTCCTGGCGCGGCTCGACACCGGCCCCGGGGGCGCCGACCGCCCACTGGTGTGGTGCCGGCAGGTCGATCGGGGCCGGGTATTCTACGACGCGCTCGGGCACTTCCCGCAGACCTGGAGCGATTCCCGCCAGCTGGCGCTCGTGTCCGGCGGGATCGCGTGGGCCGCCGGGCTGACGGGGCCCGGGGGTTGCTGAGCCGCTCGCTTACACGACCTCGCGCAGCTTGCCGGTCTCGACCTCGTAGACGAAGCCGCGCACGGAGTCCTTGCGGGGGATGAACGGGGACGCCTTGATCCGGGCAAGCGACTGCCGTACGTCGGTGTCGAGATCGGAGAACGACTCGGCCGCCCACTCCGGCTTGATCCCGGTCTCGTCCTGGATCGACTGCTTGAAGTCGTCGTCGGTGAAGGTCAGCATGCCGCAACCCGTGTGGTGGATGAGGATGATCTCCTCGGTCCCGAGCAATCGCTGTGAGATCGCAAGCGAGCGGATCTCATCGTCGGTTACCACGCCACCGGCGTTGCGGATCACATGTGCGTCGCCCTCGCTGAGGCCCAAGGCACCGTAGACGTTCAGCCGCGCATCCATGCAGGCCACGACCGCGACCTTCTTGGCGGGCGGGAGCGGCAGATCGCGCTTATCGAACGAGGCTGCATAGGCCTCGTTGTTCGCAAGTAGCTCATCGGTGATGCTCATCGAACTCCTTTCTCAGCTGGCCGGTGTCGAACAAAATCAACAGTATCAGTGCAGATTAGTGCGATTTGCCCGGAAATGAGAAGATCGCAGCCTGGCACCGCTCCCGGAACAGGCCTGACATGCGCCCAGCTCAAGATTGCCGACCGGCTGAATTGCGACATCGGGCGGCGAGAGCGCGGGTCTCCACCCTCGAGCTGCGAGGAGGCCGGTGAGCGCCGCTCAGCTGAAGCTGTGGGCGCAGAAATGGCGCTGGTACGAGCGCAACTCGCTGCCCTGGAACCGCGCCCGGATCCATTGGGAGTTCATGCGCCGAGACGCGTTCGTGCGCTGGCCGGTCCATGGCAACGTGCTCGAGGCGCTGCGGGAGGGCCGGCTGCAGGTCGGCGCGCAGACGCTGTTTGAGCCCGGGGTGTGGATCACGGCCCCCGGATCGGCGCGGATCACGATCGGCGGCGGCACGTTCCTCAACCTCGGTGTGATGGTCGCCGCCGCGGAGCTCGTCGAGATCGGCGAGCACTGCATGTTCGCCAATGGATGCTTCATCACCGACGCTGGACACCGCTTCGATGATCCAGTCATGCCGGTGCCGTGGCAGGGATTCACCAGCAAGGGTCCGACCCGGGTGGCAGACAACGTCTGGTGTGGTGCGCACGTCGTGATCACGAGCGGCGTGAACATCGGCGAGCGGTGCGTGATCGGGGCGAACTCGGTCGTGACGAGTGACATCCCCGCGTTCTCGGTCGCGGCTGGAGCGCCGGCGCGGGTGCTGCGGAGGATCGAGCACCGGTAGCGGTGCTCGCCGGGGGAGGGGGGCGTGGCCGGCGATACACAGCGCCACATGCGCCCGCGCCTCGAGGTAGAGCCCCCTAAGAATTCTTGATCACGATTCCCTCGAGGATGTTCGCCACGTGCTCGGCGGCGTCGATCGCAGCCTCGAGCCGCTCGAACAGGTCCTTCCAGCGGATCACGACCATTGGGTCGATCCCGCCGTCGAACAGCGACGCCACCGCCTCGCGTGTGATCCGGTCGCCCTCGTTCTCGAGCCGATTGATCTCGACCGTGTAATGCGAGATGTCCCGGAACCCGCGTAGTCGCGGGATCGCCTCGGCGATCTGGCGGGCCGCGGCGCTGAGAATCCGCGCGAGATTGATCGCCTGATCCATCGGCGCCTCGATCTTGTACAGGCCGAGGTAGTCCGCGACCTCTTCGGTGTAGTCGACGATGTCGTCGAGGGCCGAGGCGAGCGCGAGGATGTCCTCCCGGTCGATCGGCGTGACAAACGTGTGGTTGAGCCGGTCGATGATGTCGTGGGTGATGCGGTCGCCTTCCTGCTCGCAGACCAGGATCTCGCGAGCCAGGTCCTTGCTGTCGGGGAAGTTGCTGAGCATGCGGTCGAGCAGCTCGGCCGCTTGGAGGATGTTCTGGCCCGCCTCCTCGAACAGCTCGAAGTAGACCCGGTCCCGGGTGGCGAACACATGGCCGAGGCGCGGCATTACGGCATCGTAGTGATCGGGGTGGGGACCAGACGAACGGGCGCCGCGCGACCACATCTGGCCGCGCCGGAGTGTAGGGTTCATGCACTGGTGGCCAAGATGGAGCGTGGGGCCCGGCGAATTGGGGCACGGTGGGCGTGCGCCGCAGTTGCGCTGCTCGTCTGCGGGTCCCCGGCGACCGCTGCCTCGCCGATCAGCGAATTCGCACTCCCGACCGCGAACAGCGGGCCGTATGGGATTGCCGCAGGGCCGGACGGGGCGCTCTGGTTCACGGAGAAGAACGCCGATCAGGTCGGGCGAATCACCCCGGGTGACCTGATCAGCGAATACACGATTCCGACCGCCGCGAACGCGCCCGAAGCGATCATCCAAGGCCCAGACGGGCGGATGTGGTTCGTCGAGAGCGCCACGGACAAGGTCGGGTTCGTCACCACCGGGGGGACGGTGCTCGAATCTCCTTCCTTCTCGGGAGATGGGATCGCTGCCCTGCTTGATCTCGCCGCCTGCCCGTTCCCAGCCTGCGCCCTCGCCAAATACGACGTCGTCGTCACCGTCGATGGCACGACTACGGGCCAAGGGGGAATCCTGGTGCTCAACTCGTCGGGCGGATTTTCATTTGACGAGATCTTCCAGGCGCCGGGCGCCTCCCCCGCGGGGATCGCCGCCGGCTTCGACGGGGCGATGTACTGGGTCGATGACGCCAACAATGAGATCACGCGCGCCCCGATCGGCAGCTCCACCGGTGGCTCGGTCTCGATCCCGACCGCCTCGAGCGGACCCTCGGCGATCGCGAGCGGCCCCGACGGCGCGCTGTGGTTCACCGAACAGTCCGCGAACAAGATCGGCCGCGTGAGCACCGCCGGCGCGGTCACGGAATACCCGATCCCGACGCCGAACAGCTCTCCGAGCTCGATCGCAGCGGGCCCGGACGGAAACCTCTGGTTCACCGAGCAGGGCGCCAACAAGATCGGACAGATCACCCCGAGCGGCACGATCACCGAGTTCCCGGTTCCGACCCCCAACAGCTCGCCCACCGCGATCGCGGCCGGCCCGGACGGCGCGATGTGGTTCACCGAGCAGGCCGCCGACGAGATCGGGCGGATCCCGACCACACCGGGCGTGACCGGCCCGGCCGGACCGCAGGGCCCGCAAGGGCCGACGGGGCCGACGGGGCCGACGGGGCCCCAAGGCGCGCAGGGGCGGCCCGGCACGTCCGGCGCGATTGAGCTCGTCACCTGCAAGACGGTCACGAGCACGATCATCCGCAACCGACGCAAGCACACGATCACCCAGCAGAAATGCACGACCAAGGTGATCTCCGGCATTGTCAAGTTCACGCTCACGGCATCCGAAGCCGCGCTCGTGCGCGGCGGCGTCGTCTACGCGACCGGCACCGCCACCCGCGGACGCCTGGTCCTGCGCGCACGCAGGCTGGTGCGGGCGGGCCGCTACACGCTGACGCTGACCCGGCGCCAGGGACAGCGCCGGGTCACGACCAGCCAGCAGATCACGATCCGCTAACCGATCCCGGCCTGGAAGCGCTCCAGCTCGTCGGCGTCGATCGAGTACACGTGCTCCGGTCCGGGGAACGCCCGCGAGCGGACCTCCGCTGCATATTCCGCCACGCCGGCGACCATCTGGGCCTTGACCTCGCCGTAGCGCTTGGCGAACCGCGGTGCGTGACCGTCGTAGATCCCGAGCAGGTCATGGAACACGAGCACCTGGCCGTCGGTGGCCGGCCCGGCGCCGATCCCGATCACCGGCACCGTGAGCCGTTCCATCACGAGCGCCGCGACAGTCGCGGGGATCGCCTCGAACACCAGCGAGAAGCACCCGGCCTGTTCGAGCGCAACGGCATCCTCGGCCACCGCCAGCGCCCGCTCGGCCGTCCGGCCCTGCGCCCTATAGCCGCCGAGCGCCGTCGCGGTCTGGGGGGTCAGCCCGACGTGGCCCATCACCGGGATCCCCGCGTCGACGATCGCGCGGGCGCGTTGGACGCTTGTCCCACCCCGCTCGAGCTTGACCGCGTCGCATCCCGCTTCCTTGATGAACCTCTGCGCGGTCGCGATCGCCTGCTCATCGGAAGCCTCATAGGACCCGAACGGAAGGTCCCCGACCAGCAGCGGCGTGGACAGGCCGCGGCGGGCCGCGGATGCGAGCATCAGCATCTCGTCGGTTGACACGGGGACCGTGGAGGGGTATCCGAGGACGGTCATCGCGCCCGAGTCGCCGACCAGGACCACATCGACGCCGGCCTCCTCGGCCACTTGGGCCGAGGGGTAGTCGTAGGCGGTGACCATCACGATTGGCTCGGCGAGCCGCTTCTTCTCCGCCAACCGCGGCAAGGTCATCGGCAGCGGCGTGTCGAGGTTTGGCGGAACGGTGACGCGTGGTGTGGCTGACATGTGAATGGTCTCCTTCACGCGGCGGTTGGCGTCGCCCCAAGGAGGGTCGCCACCTCGCGATCGACTTGCAGGATCTGGTTGTGCGCGTCGACGTGGACCACGCACGGGTTGTAGTGCTCGAGGTCGTCGGGGTCGTAGCCGGCGTAGCTGATCACGATGATCGTGTCGCCACGGTGCACCAACCGCGCGGCCGCGCCGTTGACCTTCATCTCTCCCGAGCCGGGCTCCCCGGCGATCGTATACGTCTCGAACCGGGCCCCGTTGTTCACGTCGACCACGGCGACCTGTTCGAACTCCAGTACATCCGCTGCGTCGAGGAGGTCCGGATCGATCGTGATCGAGCCGACGTAATGCAGGTCGGAATCGGTCACGGTCGCCCGGTGGATCTTCGACTTCAGCATCGTGCGCTGCATCTCAGGGTCTCCCGTTGTTGGTGCTTCCCGCCGCCGGTGCAGCGGTCGAGAGCGGTTGGTTGTCGATCAGTCGGGTAGCTCCGACGCGGGCAGCGACGACGGCGAGCAGATCGCCATCGAGGGCCCGCGCCGGTGCCAGGGTGTCCGCGGAAACGAGCTCGAGGTACTCGGGCTCGACTCCGGATGAAGTCAGCTCGGCTCGCGCGAGCGCGAGCGCGGAGCCTGGATCTCGCTCGCCGGCCGCGACCGCGTCGCGGAGCCGCTGCAGCCCGCGGTGCAGCGCAGTTGCGCGCTTCCGCTCGGCGGGGGAGAGGTGAGCGTTCCGGCTGGAGAGCGCCAGTCCGTCGCGATCGCGCACGGTCTCACACACCTCGATCCGAACCGGAATGTCGAGATCTCTGACCAGGCGGCGGACCACGGCAACCTGCTGGGCGTCCTTCTGGCCGAAGTACGCGACGTCGGGTAGGACCATGTTGAACAGCTTCGTGACGACCGTGGTCACGCCGTCGAAATGCTCACGGCCGCGGTGCGCACCTTCGAGCGTCTCGGTGATCCCTGCGACCGACACCGTGGTCGAAAAGCCGGCCGGATAGACATCCTCCTGAGGCGGCGCGAACAGGAAGTCGACGCCGATCTCCGCGGCCAGCGCCGCATCGCGGTGCTCGTCGCGGGGGTAAGAGGCGAGATCGGCCGCGTCATTGAACTGGGCCGGGTTCACGAACAGCGAGACCACGACGACGTCGCACGCCTCGCGAGCCTGTCGCATCATCGACAGGTGCCCCTCGTGGAACGCGCCCATCGTCGGCACGAGCCCGATCACCCGGCCTGCGCGCCGGGGTCCGAGCAGCGCCGCGCGGAGCTGATCGACAGCGCGGACCCTGCTCATGTTCACGCTCGGACTCATGCCCGCGTCAGCTGCTCCTCGGCCGCGAGGGTCCGGGTGGCGCGCACCAGCTCGTCGAACAGGGGCAGCAGCTCGGGTGTCCGATCCTCGATCGCGGCGCGTTGCGAGCGCACCGTTTGCTCGTCGCCCCGCGCGACCGGGCCGGTCAGCGCGCGCCCGGGCCCGAGCTGCGCCCAGTTCTCGACCGTCGCCCGAACCAGCGGGACGAACAGGGCGCGATCGACCCCGGCCGATGCTGCCACGCGCTCGGCGGCGGACTCGAGCGTGACCAGGAAGTTGGATGCGATCGACGCGGCTGCGTGGTACGCGGCGCGGTCCTCGTCGGCGACGACGACGGCGTTCATCCGCAGGGTGGATGCGAGTTCGCCGGCGAACGCCAAAGCCCGGACGGTGCTACCCGCGATCGCCGCGCCGGCACCGGCGAACCGACCACCGCGCGCGGTCACGGTCATCAGCGGGTGCAGGGAAAACGCCTCGTGGGCTCCTAGCGCGGCCAGGCCGGTGGCGCCCGAGCAGTGGCCGACCATCGGGCCGGGTGCGATCGCGGCTGCGGCGCGGGCGATCTCGCTGTCCGGGACGCAAAGCAGCACAGCGTCCGCCGCGGAGCCGTCTGCGCCGCGCCCGAGGGGCCCCTCGACCGCCCATCCAGCATCCCGAAGCGCTGCGGCCAGCGCAGTACCTACCCGCCCGCGGCCAATAACCGCCAGGCGCCTACAGTGGGGGAGGTCCGAGGACGAATCCCGTTCCAGTTCTCGCATGAGAGATACCGGTCGGCAGAAGATAAAAGGGTGAACACGCGGTCCGCCCCGGGAAGGTGACGGCCGCATCACCATCATAGTCAGCGGATGGCCTTCTCATGGCAACTTGATCTGTGCGATTGATCACACTGGATTCTCCGCGGACCCGACACCGCCCCGGCGCCTGGGCCGGAGTCTCACTCCGCAGACTCCGGATCGGCCGGCGCCTTTTCTCGCTGATTGCGTGATCGCGGGCCCGCACCCGCCTGCGCAACGTCCAGCCCGTCCACACCCGCCTCTACCATCGCTGATGCCAATGAGAAGCGCCGCGGAACGCCGTGAACTGCTGAAGGCCGTTTACGAGGAGGCGCGGCAGTGCGTGCGCTGCCCGCTGCACGAGACGCGGACGACGGTGGTGTTCGGTTCAGGCAACGCCGACGCCGACCTGATGTTCATCGGCGAGGCACCGGGGGCAAATGAGGACCGGCTGGGCCTGCCGTTCGTGGGCCAGGCCGGGAAGCTGCTCGACAAGCTGTTGGCCGAGATCGGGCTCGAGCGGGGCGACGTATTCATCGCGAACGTCCTCAAGTGTCGCCCGCCCGACAACCGCGACCCCCACCCGAACGAAATCGAAGCGTGTCAGGGGTACCTGCGCAATCAGGTCGAGCTGATCGAGCCGACCATCATCTGCACGCTGGGCAACTTCTCGACCAAGCTCTTGCGCGCCGATCCAACCGGCATCTCCCGGCTTCACGGGCGTGAGGAGACAAGGGTGATCGGGTCGCGGGCGATCCGGCTCTACCCGCTCTACCACCCGGCCGCGGCGCTCTACACCCCCTCAACGCTCGAGGCCCTGCGCGGGGACTTCCACCGCATTCCCGAGGTGCTCGCACTCGGGCCCCCGGCGCAGCCGGAGCCGATCGATGAGATCCCCCTCCCCGAGCCGATGGAGGAAGAGTTCTTGGAGCCCGAGCCGCCGGCAGCGGCGGTGCCGGAGCCGGCGGCGCAACTCGGGCTGTTTTGAACGCCGCCGGTGGCGCTACTCGGTGACGCGTTCGATCAGGAACGAGATCCGTACGTGCGCGCGCCACTCGGACAGGTTGTCGCCGCGTAGACCGACCGATACGACGTCGACGGCCTTGATGTTCCGCAGCGTGGCCTGTGCCTCCGCCAGTGCGGACTTGACCGCGTCGTCCGAGCTGGTGCTGGAGCTGCCCACGAGCTCGATGATCTTGGTGACGGCCATGTCTCACCTCCTTGGTGGTTTTGTCGAACCGACCCTAACGACGGGCGGGCAACAGGTGTTTAATCACGCTTCCGCTGCCTCCCCGGCGGCTACCCTGTAGGTCGTCGTGGAGGTAAAGGGGCTCTCTTCTTCGCCCGGCAACGGACCAGCGGGCGGCGCTACGCTCGCCGCGCGGATCGGCGCCCGGGATCACCAACGGTTCGTCGGGCGGGTTGCCGAGCTCGAATTCCTCGAGCGCTGCCTCGACGATGATCGGCCGGCGAGCGTCGTATTGATCCACGGTCCCGGCGGCATCGGTAAGAGCACGCTGCTGCGCGAGCTCGCGCGCCGCGCCCAGGCCCGTGGTCTAGAGACGTTCTTTGTCGAAGGCCGCGAGCTGCCGCCGATGCCGGACGCGCTCGAGGCGGTGCTGGCGGCCGCGCGGGAGAGCGACCGCCCGGTCGTCCTGATCGACACCTACGAGCGGATGACGGCGCTCGACGGCTACCTCCGCCGCGGCCTGCTGCCGTCGCTGCCAGGACGGGCCGTGGTCGTGATCGCCGGACGCCGCGGTCCCGATCCAGGCTGGTTCGCCGGTGGGTGGGAGGAGGTATCGACGGAGATCCGGCTCGAGCGGCTGGATGACGATGACTCCCTGGCGCTGCTCACGGCCCATGGGCTCGTCGACGATCGCGCGTCGGCGGTCGTCGGGTGGGCGGACGGTTCGCCACTGGCGCTCGCGCTCGCCGCCGACACCGCCGCGGCCGACGGTCTGTGGACCCCTGCCGAGGGCGAGGAGAAGCCGGAGATCGTCCGTTCGCTGATCCGTCGCCTCGCGGAGGCGGAGCTGAGTGGCGTACGCCTGTCGGCCGTCGGGGTCGCGGCGATCGCACGGGTGACAACGGTCGAGCTGCTGCGGGCGGTCCTGCCGGACAGCGACGCGGTGAGCGCGTATGAGCGTTTGCGCGCGCTGACGTTCACCGAGCCGCTGGCGGACGGGCTCACGCTGCACGAGCTCGTACGCAAGGCGCTGCACGCCGATCTGCGCCGGCGCGACCAGGAGCGCGAGCGCGAGCTCCGCCGCCGGATCGTCGATCACCTGTTCGAGCGCGCCCGTCGAGGCGACCCATTGATCGCGATCGAGATGGCCCACCTGATCGAGAGCCCGGCGATCAGGTGGGGATTCGGATGGGAAGGAAGCGTTGAATACAGGATTGACGATGTCCGTCCCCGCGACGCTGAGACGATCGCGCGGGAGCTTGCCGGACGCCGGTCGCCGGAGTGGTGGCATTTGACGCAGCGGTTCTTCGAGGAGTCGCCCGAGCGGGTGGCGATCGCCCGCGACAGCCACGACCGGCTGTGCGGCTACCTGGTCTGCATGACCCCCGCCACCGCGCCCGAGTTTGCGAACCAGGACCCTCTGAGCGGACCGTGGCTGGCCCACGCGCGCGCTGCGGCGCCGCTCGGGGACTCGGTCCTATGGCATGACTCGGTCGACTTCACGGGCGATCGCCGAGGACGTCTACAGGCGATGCTCGGGATGGCCGGGATCCTGCGCTCGGGCACGACGAACCCGAGGTACGCGTACATGCCGATCAACCCCGACTGGACCGACGCGCTCAGGTTCGCGCGCACGCTCGGCGCGCAGCACATTGCCGAGCTCGACCTCGAGCTGCCCTCCCACCGGCTTGAATGCCACCGGCTCGACTACGGTCAGGGCGGGCTGTTCGCGGCGCAGCGCGCCGTCGTCTACGCCGAGCTGGGACTTGCCCCGCCAAGGTCCGACGAGGTTCCCACGCTGGACATGGAGGCTGTGCGCGAGGCGCTGCGCAACTTCCGGATTCCGCACGAGCTCGCTCGCAGTCCCCTGGCGATCGGCGAGACGCCGGATCAGCGGGCCGAGTTTGTCCGCCATCTGTTGCGCGACGCGGCCGATCGGGCTTTCGGCGACGACGAGAACGAGAAGCTTCTACGGCGGGTCCTGGTTCGTGGCTACCTGGAGCCGGCCCCCAGCCACGAGCAGGCCGCGATCGATCTCTCGCTCAGTCGGGCGGCGTATTTCAGGCGTCTGAGGACGGCCGCCGAACGGGTTGCGGAGTATCTCGCCGCGCGCGCCTGAACGCGTCTGCCCGCCAGCTAGGCTTTGACGATCGATGAAGGATCAGGCGCACACGCCTTCGTCGAGCAGCGCACGCCCCGGAGCCGGAACGCTCGGTGGCCGGATCGGCGATCTCGACCGTGAGCGATTCGTCGGCCGCACCGCCGAGCTGGCCTTCCTCGAGCGCTGCCTCGACGATGACCGGTCGGCCAGCGTCATGCTCGTTCATGGCGACGGGGGAATCGGCAAGAGCACGTTCCTGCGCGAGTTCGAACGGCGGGCCAAGGCCCGCGGGCTTGAAACCTTCTTCGTCGAGGGACGCGAGCTGCCGCCGCTGCCCGACGCCCTGGAGGCGGTGCTCGCCTCGGCCCGGGAGCGCGAGCGACCGGTGATCCTGATCGACACCTACGAACGGATGAGCGCCCTCGACGGTTATCTGCGCCGTGAGCTGCTTCCCTCGCTCCCCGCCCGGTCGGTGATCGTGATCGCGGGGCGGGCGGCGCCTGATCCCGGGTGGTTTGCGGGCGGCTGGGAGGAGGTCGCGACCGAGTTCGAGCTGGGCCGGCTGGCCGATGACGACGCGCTCGCGCTGCTCGCGCTGCACGGGCTCGCGGATCGCCGCGCCCCCGCCGTCGTGGACTGGGCCGATGGCTCGCCACTCGCGCTGGCGCTGGCCGGCGACATCGCCGCGGCCGACACCCTCTGGGCGCCGGCCGAGGGGGAGGAGAAGCCCGAGATCGTCCGCTCGCTGATCCGGCGTCTGGTCGAGTCCGAGCTCGGCGACGTTGGGCTCTCGGCACTCGGGGTCGCGGCGATCGCGAGGGTCACGACTGTCGAGCTGCTGCGCGCCGTGATCCCCGACACCGACGCCGAGAGCGCTTACGAACGGTTGCGCTCGCTCAGCTTCGCCGAGCCGCTGGCGGACGGATTGACCCTTCACGAGCTGGTCCGCAAAGCCCTGCATGCCGATCTGCGCCGGCGCGACCAGGAGCGCGAGCGCGAGCTGCGCCGCCGGATCGTCGATCACCTCTACGAGCGCGCGTTGCGCGGCGACCTGCTGATCTCGATCGACATGGCTCATCTGATCGAGAACGCCGCGATCAAATGGGGGTTCGGCTGGGAGGGCAGCGTCTACTACCGAATTGACGACGTCCGTCCCGGCGACGCGGACGAGGTCGCAAGGAGGATGGCCGAGCGCGGGTTCAGCGACTTCTGGCAGGTCACCAGCCGGTGGTTCGAGGGGGCGCCGGAGCGCGTCGCGATCGCTCGCGACACCGAGGACCGGGTGTGCGGCTACCTGGTGGCGATGACGCCGTCGACCGCGCCGGAGTTCGCGGACGACGATCCGCTGGTTGGGCGTTGGCTCGCGCACGCCCGCGCCGACGTGTCCTTGGGCGACTCGGTCCTATGGCACGATTCCGTCGACTTCACCGGGGACCCGCGGGGGCGGGTTCAGGCGATGCTCGGAATGGCCGGCATTCTGCGCTCCGGGACGACGAACCCGCGGTTTGCGTACCTGCCGATCAATCCGGCCTACCCCGACGCGCTGACGTTCGCGCGGGCGCTCGGCGCCCAGCACCTCGCCGAGCTCGACTATCAGGTGGGTTCGCATCGCCTCGAGTGCCATCGACTCGACGCCGGACCCGGCGGGATGATCGCCGCCGAGCGAGCCACGGTATACGCCGAGCTTGGCCTCGCCGCGCCGGGGACCAGCAGCTCGAGCTTCAGCTTCGACGGCGATGCCGTGCGCCAGGCGCTGCGCAATTTCCGGATCCCGCACGAGCTCGCGCGGAGCCCACTGGCGGCGGGCGAAACCCCCGACGAGCGAGCCGAGTCCGTGCGCGACCTGCTGCGCGACGCGGCCGACCGTGCGTTCGGCGACAACGAGAACGAGAAGCTGCTGCGGCGCGTGCTGATCCGCGGCTACCTCGAGCCCGCGCCGAGCCACGAGCAGGCCGCGATCGATCTGTCGCTCAGTCGCGCGGCGTATTTCAGGCGTCTGCGGACCGCCGCAGAGCGCGTCGCGGAGTACCTCGCGGCGCGGGGATGACTGCGGCCGCGCTGCCGCCATAGCGCACGAGGATCTCTGGAACGTTGCGCTAACTGCCGCGAGTGGCGTAGACGCGCGCCGGTTGCGCCGCCTCGATCGTGTCCGCCGGTTCCGGGGGCGGCGGAGCGGGCCGCGCGCGGTCGGGGCGAAACGCCAGCCCCAACGCGATCAGCGCCGCGGTGGCCTGCACCGCGAGCACGACGGCGGCAAATCCGGTCGCCGTCTCGGGTGCTCGAAGCAGGAGCACGGGCTCGGCGATGGCGACCAGCCCCAGCGGAACCAGGAACCAGGTGCGCTTCAGAGCCAACATGTACTGAATCGCCAGGTATGTGCACGCCAGTACGGCGAACGCCAGGCCGAGTACGAACAGCGAGTCCGCCGCCAGCAATCGCTTGGGCCCGAACGCGAGCCGCAGCAGCTGCGTCGCGCCGAAGGCGTAGATGAGGAGCACCGGCACCGCGCAGACGACGACGATTCCGAGTGCCTCCATCAGCACCCGGCGCGTGTCCTTGCCCTGCGAGCGCCGTTTCGAGACCTCGGGGACTAGGTAGAAGCCGGCGCCCATCGCGACCCAGAGCAGCACCTTGGCCGCGACGGCCGCGGCCGCGTAGGAGTTCGCGAGGTTGTGGATGCCGGAGAACCGATGCTTCGCGGCGATGATGTCGATGTTCTGAAGCACGGCGATGATGATCAACCCGGCGATCGGGGCCCACGCGCGCTTGAGGTGCCCCCACAGACTCGGGGTCGGCGCGGCCGATGCTGCCAGCGCTGCCGGCGCTGGCGGCGCGGCCAGCGCTGCCGACACTGCCGGCGCTGCCGGCCCGGCTGCGGCGCTCGCGCCCGCACCGCCGGCGTCAGTGGTTGCGAGCACCCGGCGCAGCTGGACCGCGCAGAAGATCCCCATCGCGATGAACGACAGCGGCGTACCGAGATACGCGCCGGTGACGCTGAGTCCGACTGCCGCCAGCACCGCACCGACCACCAGCCGCACCATCTGCTCCCCGACCAGGCTGATGCCCACAGCCTTGTAGTCGCCTACGGCCTGGAGCGCTCCGCGCAGGATCGACAGCTCGATCCACAGACAGCCTGCCGGCAAGCCCAGCGCCGCGGCCCACGAATACGACTTGACGCCGACGGCCGACGCGATCGGATCGCGCAGCAGGATCGAGACGACGGTGATCCCGACCGTGAACCACAGCATCGACCACGTCCACCGCTTCAGCGTGGCGGCGAGGCCGGCACCCACGCCAAGGTTGCCGAGTACGCCCTCGCGCGCGGTTGCGACCTGGAGGGCCTGGCCGACGACTGACAGGATCAGGAAGTAGCTGACCAGCGCCGCCAGGGCGGCGTAATCGTTGAGCAGCCGCGCGAACACGATCGTCGATCCGAGCGCGATCACGTTGTTGGCGATCATCGCGCCGGCGAGACCCGCGGCCTTGGCCGTGTCGGTGGAGCGCAGGGCAGTCAGCGATGGGCCGTAGCGCTGTCTCAGCCCGGCGATCATCCCGGTTGTCTCAGCGAAAGCGGGGTGGGCATGTGCGCCGATCACGGTACCGGACCGAGCGGAGCCCCGGTCCTGTAGTCGCCGGGGTCTCCTCTACAGTGAGGCGGCGATGGCCCTCAGGCGACCAGCGGCGATCCTGCTCGTCACCGCTTCGCTGTTCGCTCCTGCCGTCCGCGCCGGCGCTGCCGGGGGCGGGGGCACGACCACCGCTCCATCGCTCAGCACGATCCCGCCAGTCCCGCTCCCGAGCACGACGACGACCGCCGCGCCCACGTCCGCGCAGCCATCGCCTGTGCCGCTTCCCCGCACGGGGGGCAACGACATTCTGGAGGTGGCGCTGGGAGCGGCCCTGTTTGGCGCCGGCATGATCGTCAGGTTCCCGGTGCGGGGCGGTCACGCCCGGCGAGCGTAGGGGTGGCCTTGCGGTGGGTGGCCAGGGTGGCTTGCGGCGGGAGCCCGCGGGCGGGCCGAAATCCGCTCCAGCAGCATGCATAAAGGCCCAAAGTAGACACTGCCCGGCGACCTTGGCTACATAAGCATGCCCCACATGCTTATGTAGCCAAGGTCCAGCGGACGCGGGCGATTTGTTTCCCTGTATGCAGCTGAAATTGTCAGATTACTGACACCCTCCGGCCCGGCCACACCCTCACCAGGCCCGTTCCCCGCGCGGACCGCACCGCTAGCGCCCTGCGCGGCACCGCTCCAGGCCAATCCGGCCCGCGCCGGCCGCCCGTCGCAAGCCCCCCTCGCCGGCGCCGTTTCCCGAGCAGACAGCCGACCGCAGCCCAGCCGAGCCCCGGCGCACGCCGCCCGGCACCCTGGTCAGCGCCTCCAGCGGGGCCCGCAATGGCCGCGTGGCCTCGCGATTCGTGACACTAAGCTGGTGCCGCGCCGGCTACAGACGAGCACCGCCGCCCAGACAGAGGCCCTCGGGGCTGAGCTTGCGGCAACCCTGGTGCCGGGTGACATCGTGCTCGTCGAGGGGGAGCTCGGCGCGGGGAAGACGACCTTGGTCCGGGGCGCCTGCCGAGCGCTGGGCGTCGCAACGGTCGTCACGAGCCCGACGTTCACGATCGGCCAGCGCTACCCAGGCTCCGTCCCGGTCTCGCACCTTGACCTGTTCCGGCTGCCGACGCTCGCCGGCGAAGATCCGGATCTGCTCGGTGACTACGTTGGCCCCGACACGATCACGTTCGTCGAGTGGCCGGAAGGGGCCGAGCGGGAGCTCGCGGCGTTCGGGCGGATCGCGGCGCGGGTGCGGATCGAGCACGCCGGCGCAGACCAGCGGGTGGTCGAGATCGCGTGATCGTCGGCTTCGATACCGCGACCCGTGCGACGACCGTCGCCGTCTGGGATCCCGGCTCAGGCTCGGCCGGGATCGAGCTGCGCGACGATCCTCCGCGCGGCGCCCGCCCGCGCCACACGACGATGCTGATGCCGCTGATCGTGGAGCTGCTCCAGCGCGCTGGGATCGGATGGGAGCAGATCGACCGGATCGCGGTCGGGGTCGGGCCGGGCACGTTCACCGGGCTGCGGATCGGGATCGCCACCGCCCGGGGACTGAGCCGCGCGCGTGGGATTCCACTCGTCGGGATATCGACGCTTCAGTCGCTGGCCGCGGCGGTCGGGACCCATGAACCCACGCCGCCGAGCGTCGGCGGCGTGCTGGCGGTGATCGACGCGCGACGCGGGGAGGTGTTTGCGGCCGGCTGGCTGCTGGGGGCTGCGGACGGGCCGGCGGTAGTGGCGCCGCGGGCCGTGGCCCCGGAGTCGCTGGCGACGCTCCTGGCCCGTGAGGGCCGGTCCTGGGTGGCGGTGGGCGACGGCGCGGTAGAATTCAGACAGGTTCTCGAGCGCTCGGGGATGTTGATCCCGGAGGAGGACTCAGACCTGCATAGGGTCAGCGCAATCAACCACTGCCGGCTTGCCACTGGTCGGCGCGAGCGGGCGCCCGACGAGGTCGGTCCAGAGTATCTGCGCCTTCCGGACGCCGAGATCGCCCGTCGCGCCGCAGCAAAGCAATGACTACAGCACCAATCACGTTCCGCCCGCTGACCTACGCCGATCTCCCGCAGGTGATCGCACTTGAGCGTCGCGCATTCCCGACGCCGTGGTCGCTGGCGATGTTCGTGCTCGAGCTCTCCAAGCCGGCGGGCGTCTGCATCGCCGCCACCGACTCGGGCAAGATCGTCGGCTACCTGATCTGCGCCCGCTACGACCAGGTCTGGCACCTGATGAACATCGCCGTCGATCCACCCGCACGACGGCGCGGGGTCGCCACCGGGCTGCTCGAGCAGATGCTCGAGCGGGCCGGGCCCGATTCGTCGTACACGCTCGAGGTGCGGACGTCCAACGCTCCCGCGATCGCGCTCTACGAGCGGTTCGGCTTCCGCGCCGCGGGCACTCGCCCGCGCTACTACCGTGACACCGGCGAGGACGCGATGATCATGTGGCGGACGGCGCGGAACGCCGAGACCTCGGGCGCCTCCGGGTGATCCTGGCGCTCGAGACGAGCTGTGACGACACCTGCGCGGCGGTGATCACGCGCGCGGGTGACATTTGCTCCAACGTGATTTCCTCGCAGGGCATCCACGATCGTTATGGCGGCGTTGTCCCCGAGATCGCCTCGCGCCACCACCTCGACCTGATCGGCGCCGTCACCGACGATGCGCTGCGCAGCGCCGGCGCCTCGCTCGCGCAGCTCGAGCTCGTCGCGGTCACCCGCGGACCGGGGCTGGTGGCCGCGCTGCTCGTCGGCGTCGCCACCGCGAAGGCGCTGGCGGCTTCGTACGAGCTGCCGCTGGCGCCCGTGGACCACCTCCACGGCCATGTGGCCGCGAGCCTGCTGGCTCCGGACCCGTTCGAGCCGCCGTTCCTGAGCCTGATCGCCAGCGGCGGCCACACGTTGCTGGCTCGCGTCGTCGACCGAGGTCCAACCTTTGAGGTCCTCGGGCAGACGCTCGACGACGCGGCCGGCGAGGCGTTCGACAAGGGCGCGCGGTTGCTCGGGCTGGGGTATCCGGGTGGTGCCGCGCTCGAGCGTCTGGCGCGCGACGGCGACCCGGACGCGTTCCAGTTCCCGACCGCGGCCGGGCTGAAGGGACTCGATTTCTCCTTCGCGGGCTTGAAGACCGCGCTGCTGTACCGCGTCCGCGACCTCGGTGAGGCCGAGACCACGCGACGCCGGGCAGATCTCGCCGCCTCCTACCAGCGCGCGATCGTCGAGTCGCTCGTGGTCCGAGTCAGGCGGGCGCTCGCCTCGACCGGCCTGCGGCGGCTCGCGGTCGGCGGCGGCGTGGCGGCGAACGGACATCTGCGCCGGCGGCTGTCCGAGCTCGACGTCGAGCTCGACGTGCCCCCGCGCGAGCTCTGCACCGACAACGCCGCGATGATCGCGAGCGCGGCGCGCTTCGTCGCGCCGCTCCGGTTTCCGGATTATCTCGACCTCGACGCCTATGCCAGCGGCGAGCGGTCGCTGGCCGCGTGATGAGGTCCGTCGTCCTGTATGGCCGCCCGGGCTGCTGCCTGTGCGATGACGCTCGGGAGGTGCTGCTCCGGGTCAGGGCGGAGCATCCCTTCGCCCTGCAGGAGCGCGATATCGAAGACGACGAGGCGCTCATGCGGGCCTACCTCGAGCGGATCCCCGTGGTTACGGTCGATGGGGTCGAGGCCTTCGAGCTGTTCGTCGACGAGGGCAAGCTCCAGCGCCTCGTCGCCGTTTCGTCGCCCGCCCATCAGTAGAGTGCGTTGGGGATGAGCCACACCGTCGGCCGGGGTACAGAAATCGCTCAGCCGGGCAACGACAAACCGGGGGAGAAGCTGTCACTCGGGGTCGCGGCCCGGCTATCGCGCTACCTCCAGGTGCTCACCCAGGCCCGGAAGATGGGCAAGGAGACGATCTCCTCGCAGGAGCTCGCGGACTACACGCACGTGAACTCGACCCAGATCCGCCGCGATTTGTCCGGGTTTGGCAAGTTCGGCAAGCGAGGGGTCGGCTACAACGTCGAATCGCTCGTAACGCAGATCCGCAAGATCCTGCGCACCTCAGGGCAGCACAACATCGCGCTGTTCGGGGCGGGGCACCTCGGCACCGCGATCGCCACCTCGGACATCTTCGCCGACCACGGCTTCCGGGTCGTGGCGGTATTCGACGTCGACGAGGTCAAGGTCGGCTCCAGCATCGGTCCGCTGACCGTCCGGAACAACTCGGAGCTGCGGACCGTGATCGATGAACAGGACATCGTTGTCGCCGTGCTCGCGGTCCCTTCCGCTGCCGCCCAGGCGCTCGCCGACGAGATCGCCGACGCGGGGGTGAAGATCATCTTCAACTACTCCGACGCGCTGATACATGTCCCGCCCGAAGTCACCGTGCACACGTCCAGTCCCGCCGTGGATCTGCTCTACGCGCTGTACTTCTATCTGACCTAGACACACCGTACGGTTGTGGACCTAGACCTTGACAGCGCTCGGGCGACCTTCGAGAGCGCGACTGACTTCACGGTGGGGCTCGAGGAGGAGTTCGCGCTGCTCGATCCCTCGGACCTCGGGCTGAGCTCGCGGTTCGAGGACTTGAAGCAGGCCGCGGCCGGCGATCCGGTGCTCCTGGACGCGGTCGCCGGCGAGCTGATCTCCTCGGAGATCGAGATCCGCTCGGGCCGCGGCGCGGACCTGGCCGCGGCGGTCGCCGCGCAGCGCCAGCGGCGCCGGCGCCTGTTCGCACTCGCGGCCGAACGGGACATCGCGCTTGGCGCTACCGGGACGCACCCCTGGTCGGACTACCGCGAGCAGCACATCATCCAGACCGAGCACTACCGGCGGGTGGAGGAGGGACTCAAGTACGTCGCATGGCGCAACAACACGTTCTCGATTCACGTGCACGTTGGCATCCGCGGCGCCGACCGGGCGGTGCTCGTGTGCGACAGGCTCCGTCCGATCCTGCCCCAACTGCTCGCGGTGTCCGCAAATTCTCCGTTCCTGGACGGACGCGATTCCGGTCTGCACAGTGCTCGGACCCAGATCTTCACCAAGAGCTTTCCGCGCTGCGGCGTACCCGATCCGTTCGGGAGTTGGAACGCGTATGCGGAGTACATCAACTTTCTGATCCGGACGCGCTCGATCGTCGAGTACACACAGGTGTGGTCGTCGGTACGGCCCCACTTCGGGTTCGGAACGGTCGAGGTCCGGATCTGCGACGCGCAGGCGAGCGCCGCCGAGTCGGAGGGACTCGCGGCGCTGATTCTCGCGTGCGTCGCCCAAGCTGCCCTCGAGGTCGGTGCCGGTGTTCGATTTCAGGACCCTCCCCGGCGCCTGATCGAGGAGAACGTCTGGCGCGCGCTGCGATACGGGCTCGATGGCGAGCTGATCGACCTCGAGCGCGGCGAGACGTATCCCGCGTCGGAGACGGTCGATCGCCTGCTGCAGTGGTCGGCTCCGGCGCGAGCCGAACTCGGGATCGAGGTCGCATTGCCCCAGCTCAACGGCGCTCAGCGTCAACGGCGGATGAGCGAAGCCGGGCTCAGCCTGCCCGAGATCTACGCTACTACTGTCGCGCAAACGCGCGAGACATATGCACACGAGCTTGGAAGCACTGCTGAGGTGACCCGATGAGCACACTGGGAGAGCAGCCCGAGGGGCAGGCAACCGAAGAAGAACTGCGCGCCGCCTACGAGGCCGAGATCAAGAGGATCCGGGTCGAGCAGGTCGTGCTCGAGAACGTCGTCACGCTGATCAACCTCGGGATGCGCCGCACCGGGCTGAGCCCGGGCACCGAGGGTGAGCGCGACGTCAGTCAGGTGAGGGTGGCGATCGAGGCGATCCGGGCAACGCTGCCGCTGCTGGAGCAGATCGCCCCGCAGCAGATTTCTCCGATCAAGGATGCGCTGTCGCAGCTTCAGCTGGCGTATGTGAGGATCGGCGGAGCGCCGCCGGCGGGTGGCGATTCGCCGTCCGGCGGGCCGGGTGAAACGACGGCCGCCGACGCCGGACCGACGGGTGCTTCAGCCGGATCCGGACCGGAGCCGGAACCGCCAGAACCGAAGCCAGGCGAGCCTGGCCCGGCGCAGCGCAGCGGCCGACTGTGGATTCCCGGCCAGTAGGCTGACCGGCAGTTCGGCGGCCGTTTGGCGGCAGTTCGGCGGCCGTCCGGATGCCGTCCGGATGCCGTCCGGATGCCGTCCGGCGGCCGTCCGCTCCCACCTGTGCGACCGCTAGGCCGCGTTCCGGGGCCGCGCACGCTAGACTGCTGCGCCGTCTGATTCCCGGGCCTCCGCTCGCATTTACGGGTGGTGGCCTTTTCTACTTTCTCGGCCGCGCATCCGCGCGCCGTATGACGATCTGAGAGCTTCCCCGGAGGACCTTCTTGTCTAGCTTCCTGACGAACCACGGCGTCGTAGTCGCGCTGGCGTGCGCCGCCGCCGCAATTGTTTACGGGCTCGTCACCTCGCGAGCGCTGCTCGCACTTTCGCCGGGCAACGAGCGGATGCGCGAGATCTCCCTGGCCGTGCAGGAGGGCGCCCGCGCGTACCTGAACCGCCAGTACACGACGATCGCGGGCGTCGGCGTGATCCTGTTCATCGTGCTGATCCCGATCCAGAACATCCGCGTCGCGATCGGGTTCGCAATCGGAGGCCTGCTCTCGGCGGCCGCCGGCTATATCGGCATGAACGTCTCAGTGCGCGCCAATGCGCGCGTCGCCGAGGCAGCGCGAGGCGGTGTTTCGCCGGCTCTCAACGTCGCCTTCCGTGGCGGCGCCGTGACCGGCCTGCTGGTCGTCGGCCTTGCGCTGATCGGCGTCGCCGGGTACTACGGAGTGCTGACGTGGATCGTGGGCGAGAGTCCGCGCAACGCGGTCAATGCCCTGATCGGCCTCGGCTTCGGCGGCTCGCTGATCTCCGTGTTCGCGCGCCTCGGTGGCGGTATCTTCACCAAGGCGGCGGACGTCGGTGCCGACCTGGTCGGCAAGATCGAGGCCGGAATTCCGGAGGACGATCCGCGCAACCCGGCAGTGATCGCCGACAACGTCGGCGACAACGTCGGGGACTGCGCCGGGATGGCCGCGGACCTGTTCGAGACTTACGCGGTCACCGCAGTTGCGGTGATGCTGCTTGGCGTCCTGCTGTTCCGCCAGCAGTCCGCCGTCGCGGTCTACCCGCTCGTGATCGGCGCGGTTTCGATCATCGCCTCGATTATCGGCACGTACGCCGTCCGGTCGAAGGTCGGCAACGTCGAGCGGGCGCTCTACCAGGGCCTGATTCTCTCCGGCCTGCTCGCGGCCCTTGCGTTCCTTCCGATCACCTACTGGCTGATGCGCAACATCACCTACCTGAGCGGCGCTCCGGCACCGCACTGGTGGAAGTTCTACCTCTGCGCGCTGATCGGCGTCGGCGTCACGGCCTGCCTGTTTGTGATCACCGACTACTTCACGTCAACTCGCTTCGCACCCGTCAAGGGCACCGCGCGGGCGTCCCAGACCGGGCACGCGACGAACATCATCCAGGGCCTCGCGTCCGGGTTCCAGTCGACCGCGCCGCCCGCGATCGTGATCGCGCTCGGCATCTTCGGCTCCTGGAAGCTCGCGGGCGGTGGCTCGAACGGGATCTACGGCATCGCCGTCGCGGTGATGGCGCTGCTGTCGCTGACCGGGTTCATCGTCGCGCTCGACGCCTTCGGGCCGGTCACCGACAACGCGGGCGGGATCGCCGAGATGGCCGACCTCCCCGAGGAGGTCCGCAACGTCACCGACCGGCTCGACGCGGTCGGCAACACGACCAAAGCCGTCACCAAGGGGTACGCGATCGGTTCCGCCGCGCTGGCCGCCCTGGTGCTGTTCAACGCCTTTCAGCGTGAGCTGACCGACCGGGGCAAGCACCCGAACTTCGCGATCGGCAATCCCTCCGTCCTGATCGGCCTGCTGATCGGGGGGCTGATGGTCTACCTGTTCGTATCGCTCGCGATGCAGGCGGTCGGCCGCGCCGGCGGTGCCGTTGTCGAGGAGGTGCGCCGCCAGTTCCGTGAGAAGCCGGGGATCATGGAGGGCACCGACAAGCCTGAGTACGGCGCCGCCGTGGCGCTGGTCACACGAGCCGCCCAGCGCGAGATGATCCTTCCCTCGCTGATCCCGATCCTGATCCCGGTGATCGTCGGACTGATCAGCATCGAGGCGCTCGGCGGCCTGCTGATCGGGGTGATCGTCGTCGGCCTGTTCATGGCGATCTCGATGACCTCCGGCGGTGGCGCGTGGGACAACGCGAAGAAGCTGATCGAGGACGGCCTGTATGGCGGCAAGGGGTCAGAGGCGCACGCCGCCGCGGTCACCGGCGACACCGTCGGCGACCCGTACAAGGACACCGCCGGCCCGGCGATCAACCCGATGATCAAGGTCGCAAACATCGTCGCGCTGTTGATCATCCCCCTGATCACGTAGCTCAGGGCTGCCGCCCGAGTACGCTCCGCTAGGCTCCGTCTCGGGCAATGACGCTTTCGGTCGAACTTGGACTTGTCTTCGCCCTGCTCACGGCATTCGGGTCGGTGGCGGGCTTTCTGTACAAGTTTCGTGGGGCCCGGAAGGCACCGGCCGTCGAGCTAGGGCGTCCGATCGCGAGTTCTATCGCGCTCTTCCGCTCGCCGCTCTATGCGCTCGGGATCCTGATCGCGCTCTGCGGTTGGGGGGTGCACGTCGGCGCGCTCGCGCTCGCGCCGATATCGCTCGTGCAATCGGTGATCGCGGGTGGACTCGTGCTGCTGACGGTTGTCGCCGACCGGTTGTTTGGGATTCCGGTCACGCGCCGCGAATGGATCGGAGTGGGCTTGACGGCGGCCGGCCTGGCGTTCCTCGCGGCCACGATCGGCGGCGACGCGAGCAACGCCTACTCGCACTACGACCCCGGGCGGCTGGCGATCTACATCGGCGTGCTCGGTTTCGCCGGGCTCGCGCTCGCGAGGATTCGGCGCGGGACGGTTCTCGCGGTCTCGGCGGGCCTCCTGTGGGCGGCCTCCGACACTTCGATCAAGGCGCTCAGCTCGCATCTCGGCCAGCTCGGCTTTGGCGTGCTTGTGCACCCGCTCGCGTTCGTGATCCTGATTGCATCGCTGATCGGACTACTGATCTCGGCCGAGAGCCTGCAGCTCGGGGACGCCGTGCCCGTGATCGCACTCACCAGCGCCGCCGCCAACCTGACAACGATCGCCGCCGGCCCGATCGTCTTCGGCGAGCCGCTTCCCAGCGGCGGTCTCGCGCTGGCGGTGCGCCTGCTCGCGTTCGGGCTCGTGATCGCCGCCGCGGCGCTGACACCTCCGCCCGCGGCCCGTCCCGAGGGGCCGGTGGGTGGCGGCGCAGGCGTCCCGATCCCCGCCTCAGCATCGAATCGACTTCCCCTCTAGAGTCCTGGTCATGTTCATTCTGATTGTCGGTTGCGGTCGCGTCGGATCGGCGGTGGCCAAGCGCGCCCTGGATGCCGGTCATGAGGTTTCCGTGATGGACAGCGACCCGCTTTCGCACGAGCGACTCGACAAGGATCAGGCGACGACCTGGGAGGACGCCGGTGGACGGTTCACGGTTGGCACCGCGCTCGAGATCGACGGCCTGATCGAGGCGGGAATTGAGGAGGCGGACGTGTTCATCGCCGCCACGAGCGGAGACAACACGAACCTCGTGATCTCGCAGATCGCCCACCGCCGGTTCAAGGTTCCGCGCGTGGTGGTCCGCGTCGCCGACCCCGGCCGCGCGTCCTGGTACGCGGAGCAGGGTCTGCTCACGATCTGTCCGACACAGGTGGCGATTGATCAAACCGAGCGGGTTGCGCTCGCGCCATAGGGGGATCCAGGACAGATGTACGTGATCATCGCGGGAGCAGGAAAGGTCGGCTGGAACCTCGCCCGCGAGCTGATCGCGAAGGATCGCGAGGTGACGCTGATCGAGTCCGATCACAGCCGCTATCGCGTCGTCGAGGACGAGCTCGAGCACGCCGTCCAGTACGGCGACGCGACCGAGCTGTGGGTGCTCGAGCGGGCCGGGATCCAGCGCGCCGACCTGGTGATCGCGGTTACCGGCGACGACGAGGACAACATCCTGATCTGTCAGGTCGCGAAGGAGCGCTATGGCGTACAGCGGATCGTCGCGCGCGTGAACAACCCCCGTAACCTCCAGCACTTCAAGCTGCTCGGGATCCAGCCGGCGGTCTCCGCGACCGACCTGATCCTTCGCCTGATCGAGCACGAGGTGCCCGAATACGGTCTGGTCCAGCTCCTCGCGCTCGAGGAGGAGCACCTCGAGATCATCGAGCTCGAGGTCGGGGATGGCTCGCTCGCCGCCGGGCGCAGGGTCCAGGATGTCGCGCTTCCCGACGGGTCGTTGATCATCTCCGTCCTCCGTGGAGGCGCCGGGTTCGTGCCCAAGGCCGACTCCGTGATCGAGGCGGGCGATCAGGTGCTGCTGATCCTCGATCCCGGGCTCGAGGCCCAGATCACGCCACAGTTCGCCCCTAACGGCGCGGTCACGTCGGATCGCTCTCGCTGATGGCCGCCCGCGAGGTCGACTTCGCGCTGATCGGTGGTGGGCTCGCGGCCGGCAACTGCGCCCGCTGGCTGCGCGAATCTGGCAGCGACGGCTCGATCCTGCTGATCGGCCGCGAGCCGGACCCGCCGTACAATCGCCCGCCCTGCTCGAAGGAGTTCCTTCAGGGCAAGGAGACGCGGGAGCAGACGCTGTTTCGCCCGCCCGAGTTCTACGAGGAACAGCAGATCGAGCTCCTGACCCGAGTTTCGGCGATGAAGCTCGACGTCTCAGAGCGGACCGTGACCCTCTCCAACCGCGACCAGGTGACGTTCAGGCAGGCGCTGGTCGCAACCGGGGCGAACGTCCGGCGGCTGACTGTGCCCGGTTGCGAGTTCGAGGGTATTCACTACCTGCGCACGCTCGGTAATAGCGAAGCGATTCGCGCGGATGCGGCCGGCAAGCGAGTCGTTCTGATCGGCGGCTCGTACATCGCCTGTGAGGTGGCAGCCTCGCTCACCGAGCTCGGCAGCTCCTGCACGCTCGTGATGCTCGAGCGCGTTCCTCTCAGCCGTCACTTCGGCGAGCAGGCGGGACGGTTCTTTCAGTCGCGGCTCGAGGAGCACGGGGTCACAGTCCACGCCGAGCAGGAGCTCGACCACTTCGAGGGTGCCGACGGCCGGGTTGGGCGCGTGGTGACGAAGTCGGGGCTCGAGCTCGACGCCGACGCCGTCGTGATGGGCACGGGTGCCGTCCCCGACGTCAACCTCGCCCGTGCCGCCGGCCTGGAGCTCGGCACGAACGCGGGCGTGTCGGTCAACTCCCGCCTTCAAAGCTCGGTGCCCGGCATCTACGCCGCCGGGGATGTCGCCGAGTACGAGAGTGTCGTGCACGGCGGCCGTCCGCTGCGAATCGAGCACTGGGATGTTGCCTTCAACCAGGGCAAGCACGTGGCGCTGAACATGCTCGGCGCCGACCGGCCCTACGATGTGGTCCCGTATTTCTTCTCCGATCTGTCCGACTGGGCTTCACTTGAATACGTCGGCCCCGCTTCGGACTGGGAGCGAGAGATCGTCCGCGGCTCGCTCGACGAGGGGGCATTCAGCATCTGGTACATCCACCAGGGTCGCGTCGCGGCGGCATTGTCGGTGGGCCGTTCGGAGGACCTCGCGCACGCCCGCCGGCTGCTCGCGTCCGGCGCCAGCCTGGAGGGCCGGCTGGAGCAGTTGCACGATCTGTCCAGCGATCTCGCCGCGCTCTGATCAGCCGTCGGCTCGGCGCCGCCGGGCTCTGATCAGTCGTCGGCCGCGCGCCGCCGGGCAGGCCCTCCTGGAAGGCGGTCCACGAGCCTGCCGAACCGATCGATCGCGCCCTCCAGCGGCGTGGCCATCTCGAGTGCCCGCTCCAACGCCGGCAGCACTGTGATCAGCTCGCCGCCGGTCTCCGCCACGCGGTCGGCGCCAACGACGATCTCGGCACCCCGAGCATCCACCCGCTCGCCGAGTTCCTGCATGCCGGCGCCGAGCTCGATCAGCTCGGCCGCGCGGTCGTCGAGCCGCTGCCCGAGTACCATGATCGCCTCGGCTCGGCGGTCGAGTCGCTCGGCGATCTGAAGTACCTGGTGCCCGATGCCCGCGATTTCCTCGCCGAGCTCCAGCATCCGGTCGAGCTTCGCCGGGACGGCCCGAGCGAGCCGCGCGACCGCACCGAGGTCGGACACGGCCCGGTTGATGATCGTCTGTGGGGACTCGATCGGAAAGCCGAGGAGGCGCACCGTCCGAGTGACAGTAGCTCACGGCCGACACGGACCGCAGCGGGATTCGAAACTGCGGGGCAGGGATTCGAACCCCGATAACCAACTCCAGAGGCTGGCGTCTTGCCGTTAGACGACCCCGCACAGGTATTTGGCAGATCAACGGACGCCTGCGTACCGAGGGGCCAGTATAACCGCGGGCCTGGCACCGTCGGCGCGCAGAGACGGCCCGGTCAGCCTCGTATAGTGGCCGCGATGGCGGTTATGCGCGCCCGGGGCTTGGTCAAGTACTTCGACGGCACCTGCGCGCTCGATGGCGTTGACCTGGCCGTCGACGAAGGAGAGGTCCGGGGTCTGCTCGGGCCCAACGGCGCCGGCAAATCGACGTTGCTGCGGATCCTCCTCGGTCTCGTGCGACCGGACGCGGGCGCTGTCGAGCTGCTCGGCCGCCCGTTCCGCCCGCCCGCCGGCGCGGTCCCCGATGGCGTCGCGGGCTTCGTCGAGGATCCGACCTTCTACCCCTACCTTTCAGGCAGAGCCAACCTCGAGCTGCTGGCCGAACTGGACGGCGGCGAGGAGCGGGGTCAAGTCGACGATGTCCTGGAGCAGGTCCGGTTGGCGCAGCGAAGCGGAGATCGCGTCGGCGGCTACTCGACCGGAATGCGCCAACGCTTGGGAATCGCCGCCTCGCTGCTGCGCCAACCGCGGTTGCTGCTGCTCGATGAGCCGACCAGCGGTCTCGACCCAGCCGGCGCGCGCGACATACAGGCACTCGTCCGAGGGCTCTCGCGTGAAGGAGTCTCGGTGTTGCTCAGCAGCCATCTGATCGGCGAGGTGGAGGACGCCTGCGACAGCTTCACCGTGCTTCGCCTAGGTCGAGTCGCGTGGGACGGCACCGCGGCGCAGCTGCGGGCCCAGTCACCCGCGTCGGCGTACACGCTCTCGACCAGCGACGACGCGCGTGCGCTCGAGCTGGCGGGCGATCACGACGGCGTCGGGGCCGCCTGGGCCGAGGGCGGCGGCTTGTCGCTGACCGTGCCGGAGGGGATGCTCGACCCCTACGTGCTGGCACTCGGGCGTGCCGGTATCGCGGTCCGGCGGCTCGAGCTGCTCGTCAGTCCGCTCGAGTTGATGTTCTTCGCGCTCACCGATGACCGTCCGCCGGGGTCGGAGGGCGGGCTCGTCGCATCCAGCCCCACGCCGGGGACATGACCACGAGCGCTACACGGTCGCACGGCGCCGGCACCAGTCCCGGCGAGGAGGGGTCGCGACCGCCTTGGGCCGGGTCGGACACCCGCGCAACCGGGGCCCTGGGCGGGACGTGGAGCGTATATCGAGCCGAACGACGCAAGCTGATCGTGCAAGCACCGGCGCGTCTCGTAGCGCTGGTCTGCCTGCTCGGGCCGTTCGCGTTCGCCGTCATCCTGCGTCTGCAGAGCGGGGTCCCGGCCGACACGCTGTTCGGAGTGTGGGTGCACACGTCGGGATTTGCCGTTTCCCTCGTCGTGCTCGGCTTTGCCGGCTCCTGGGGCTTTCCGGTGATCGCCGGAGTGCTGGCCGGCGACGTGTTCTCCGCGGAGGACCGCCACGGCACCTGGAAGACGGTGCTGACCAGGTCATGCACGAGAGGCGGCGTGTTTGCGGGCAAGGTGCTGGCCGCGTTCACGTTTGCGATCGGCGCGCTGGTGCTCGCCGCCGTCTCGAGCATCGTCGCCGGGATCGTGGTGACCGGCGACCAGTCCCTCGTCGGCCTGAGTGGGACATTGCTGTCGCCGGGCAAATCGCTCGGGCTGGTGCTGGCGAGCTGGCTGCTGAGCGTGCTTCCGATGCTCGCGTTTGCGAGCGTGGCGGTGCTGTTCTCCGTCGCGACCCGCAACGGGATCATGGGCGTGCTGGGACCGATCCTGGTCGCGCTGGCGATGCAGTTGCTGGCGCTGATCGGCACCGGGACGTGGGTCCACATGCTGCTCGTCGGATCGGCGTTCGACGATTGGAACGGCCTGTTCACCGCCCACGCGTTCTATGGGCCGCTGGTGATCGGCTGCATCGTCAGCATGGCCTGGATCGCTGCCTGTCTCGGCGGCTCCTGGCTGCTTCTGCGCCGGCGTGACTTCGCCGGACCCCCAGTGGCCCGCCGGCCGGGATGGGTGATGCCGGTGCGAGTCGTGGCCGGCACGGCAGTGGTGCTGGCTTTGCTGGCGGCCGCCGGCAACCTCGGCCCGACCGCGATCACCACTCATCGTCTGCAAGCCGCGATCACGCCGACGTTCAACAATCTCACGCTGCTCCAGCAGCGGCTGCTCGGGCGGCCTGTCCCACCCGGCGCGAAGCTGAACATCCTCACCTCGTGCAACCGGCGAGCCGGCACGAGCACGGGTCCGGGAGACGATTGGAGTTGCACGCTCGATGTCTTCATCCCGCAGCCCGGCGCGGTCCCGTTCCAGCAGACGCCTGTCACCTATGACCTGAGCGTCAAGTCAAACGGCTGCTACAAGGCCGAGGCCCCGCCGTCGTTCGTCGGCCAGCAGATGATGCGTGACGCGCAGGGCCACAACGTCGTCAATCCGCTGTTCACGATCTACGGCTGCTTCGACGTCACCTGAAACGCTCGGGCTCGCGCCGGCCTTGCGCACGACCGGCGAACCTGGGAAGCTCCGTCGATGAGGAGGCTGTCGGGGCGGCGCTGTCTGGCCACCGTCGCCGTGCTCGCCGCCGGCGCCGGTACGGCCGACGCGATCGTCTCTGGCGGCAATGGGGTGATCGGGCCGGTCAACCGGATCCAGCCCACCGGCCGCCAGCTGCACCCCGTCGGTGCGCTCGTCGGGTTGGGCAATTTCCCGACCGGCGCCGCGTTGACGCCCGACGGACGGTTCCTGTGGACGCTGTCCACGGGCCGGGGTCGCAACGACATCCGGATCGTGCGGCTTCAAGAGGCCGGCGGCCACGCCCGCGGACGGGTGGTGCAGAACATCGTGATGCCCGGCCTGAGCGGTGGGGTCGCGATCGCGCCTGACGGCAAGACGGCCTACGTCTCAGGGATACCCGAATCCTCATATACCGACGAACAGGTTCCGACGGGCATCCCGGGCCGCGGGGGCGACGTGATCGCCGTGTTCAAGATCAATCCGCGAACCGGGATCGCCCAGCGCGACGGCGTGATCGCGGTGCCGCCGCCCGCGAGCGCCCCCGCCGAGCAGGCCTTCCCACCGACCAAGACGAAGTCCTCGTGGCCGTGGGACCTGGCCATCAGCCAGGACGGCAGGACGCTGCTGGCGGCGCTCAACCTCGCCGACACGGCCGCCGTGATCGACACCCGGACCCGCTCGGTGCGCTACGTGCCGGTCGGCCACTACCCCTACGGCACCGCGGTCATCGACGGCGGCCGCTACGGGCTCGTGACGAGCGAGACCCAGGGAACGGTGTCGGTGATCAGGCTGGCGTCCGCGAAGGTGGTCAAGACGATCCAGGTCGGACCGCATTTATCCAATCCGGAGTCGATCGCGGTCGATCCGGTTGCACCCTTGGCGTTCGTCGCCAACACCAACGAGGATGTAATTGCAGTGATCAACACGCGCTCGCTGCGCACGCAGGGAGTGCTGTCGCTGCTGCGATCGCAGGGAAACGGAACCACGCCGACGCAGCTCAGCGTGACCGGCGACGGCTGTGACCTCCTGTCAGCTGACTCGGGCGAAGACGCGATCGCGGTGTTCGCGCTCTCGAGCGCCGCGAGCTGCAATCCCGGCGGCGGGCGCCGCGCCCGTTCGGCGAAGCGATTCGAGCTGGTCGGGCGGCTTCCTGCCGGCTCCTACCCGACGTTCGCCGCCGCCACGTCGGTCAATGGGCCCCTGACCTGGGTATCGGCGCGCGGGGTCGGTGTCGGCCCGAACCCGCAGGGTCCCACTCCGACCTCGCCCAACGATACGAACAACTTCATCAACAGCTTCAAGTACCTGCCCTCGATCGTGAGCGGCGACGCGGGGGTCCTCCCGTTCCCGAGCGACGCGAGCATCCGCACGCTGACCCCGGTCGCCGACCGCGAGCTGATCCCTACCGACTCGCAGAGCCCACCTGCGGAGACTCCGATCCGCCCCGGCGGACCGATCAAGCACGTGTTCTTCATCGTCAAGGAAAACCGGACCTATGACCAGGTGTTCGGCGACATCTCCCGTGGCGACGGAGATCCGGCCCTGACCCTCTTCGGGCAGCGGTTCACTCCGAACGAACACGCGCTGGTGAGCCGGTTCCCCCTGCTCGATCACGTTTACGCCGACTCGGAGGCGTCGATCGACGGCCATTACTGGACCGCGGCGGGAGCCGTGCCGGACTACGCGGTCAAGAACTGGCCGGCCAATTACGCCGGGCGTGGGCGTCCCCTCGACTTCGGCGCCTACGAGGTCAGCTCTCCGCCGGAGGGATTCATCTTCCAGCGCGCCCTCGCGCAGGGGATCTCGTTCTACAACTACGGCGAGGCATTTGGTGGGATCGCCTACATCCTGCCCGATAAGGACCGCACCCCGAGCGAGACAGCCCAGCAGGTCGCGGCCGCCGGCGGGGCCGACGTGCAGCTGATCGGCGGCGGCCCGGCATACCCGGGAGGCCCGCCGATTCATCCGTGCTACGACAGCGACGCGACGATCTTCAACTCGTTCACGACCGGTGGCGAGGTGTTCGACTCCTCGCTTCCCGCCGGTGCCCCGGCCAACGCCGACTCCCGCTACAACTGCTTCCTGGCGCGCTTCCAGCAACAGTTGGCTCACAACGCGGTCCCGGCGATCAACTATTTCTCGCTGCCGCTCGACCACACCCAAGGAGTTGCCCCCGGCGATCGCACGCCGTACGCGGATGTCGCTGACAACGACTGGGCGCTCGGGCAGATGGTCGACACGATCTCGCACTCGTCGATCTGGAACAGCTCGGTGATTCTGGTGCTGGAGGACGACGCTCAGGATGGCGCCGACCATGTCGACGCGCACCGCATCCCCGCGCTCGTGATCAGCCCCTATACCGAGCCCGGCGCGGTGGTCCACAACCGCTACGACGAGCTGTCGTTCCTGCGCACGATGGAGCTGATCGTCGGCATGAGGCCACTCAACCTGGCGGAGGCACTTGCGGTTCCCCTGTACAGCGCGTTCACCCGCAACCCCGTCAACCCCGCGCCCTACGACGCGATCGCGCCGAACGTCGACGTGACTGCGACCAACGCCAATACGGCCGCTGACCGGAGGGCATCGGACGGACTGAACCTGCAGGGGACCGATCAGGTGTCCGAGCGGAAGCTTGACTCAATCCTGTGGCACTACGTCCACGGCGCGAACTCGACGCCGCCACCACCCGGCCCGAACGCCTCGACAGCGGACACGAACAATGCCGACGCCGCCGATTACTCGCCGCTTGGGCACACCCCCGCGTTGCTCCAGGCGCTGCAGACCTGGCTGAAGCGCTGAGCGGGTCACCCGAGCCCGTACTAGTCGGCCACCTGACACTCGACCACGTATCCGACCGGCTGGTTACGAGCCGCGACCACCTCGAGCCCGGCGGCGTTTGCCAACACCTTGAACTGCGCGATCGGGTTCGTCTTGCCACCAGCCACGATCATGTCGATCCGCAGTCGGCGCGGCGCGTCATCGGCGGACACACCGCCGTTGATCAGCACCGTTCCATCTGGTGCCGCGGCCTCCGCGCACCGGCGCAGAATCGCGACCGTCTCGCCATCGGGCCAGTCGCCCAGTACCTTCCAGAGCAAGTAGAGATCGGCGCCGGCCGGCAGCGGGTCAAAGAAGCTCTGACCCACCGCACTGGCCCGGGCCGCGACCCCGGTGCCCTGGAATACCGCCGCTGCCCGGGCCACGGTCCCGGGCAGGTCGACGAGCGTGCCGCGGACGTGGGGGCGAGCTCGAAGGATCTCGGCGAGCAGCCCGCCGGTGCCACCGCCGACATCGACCACCGTGCGCACGTCACTCCATCCGCCGCTGATCTCGATCTCGACGTCTGAGGCCCCATGCCCGGGCGGCCCCATCAGCGCGTCGAAGCTCTTGGCCACGTCCGGGTGCGCGGCGAGGTCGTCCCAGAACGGCAACCCGAACTGCTCACAGTAGGCGGACTTGCCTGTCCGCACATACGTGGGCAGCGTGGCCCACGCATAGGCCATCCGGCCGCCGATCCCGTCGAGGTCGAGGAACTGCGCCGACGGCTCGAGCAGGGCGCGCGCGGTCTTGTTCAGCCCGAAATGCCCTGGCTCCGGCTCGACAAACACCCCCTTCGAGACCAGATGCCCGAGCATCGCCCAGAGCGCGTCGGCGTCACAGCCGGCTGCGGTCGCCAACCCGCCGATCTCGTTGATCCCGGCGTCGATGTGGTCGGCGATCCGCAGGCTCGCGGCCACGTGCACGCACCACGGCGTCTGCAGGTCGGTCAGCGCTTCCAGGTCCAGACCGTGATCGTCGCCGGCCGGCACCTCGCGGCCCCCTAATCGACGAACTCGGCCGGTTGTCGGGTTATCCCCGCCGTGACCGCGGCCAGCTGGTTCGGAGATCCGACCAGCCCCAGCTGGATCGAAGCCTCGAGCGCGAGCGTCTCCTCGGCCGCCCCCGTCCACGCCTCGTCGAACAACCGCTTGGCACCCCGGACCGCGTCGGGGGATTGCCTTGCGATCTGCGCCGCGAGCGAGTGCGCGGCGGCGAGCGGGTCCGCATCTACACGGGTGACCAGCCCGAGCTGATGACCCTCGGCGCCACTGAACACGCGCGCGGTATAGGTCAGCTCCTTGGCGACGTCGATCCCGACCAGACGTGGCAGCGTGCGCGTGATCGACATATCGGGAATCAGCCCCCACTTGACCTCCATCACCGACAGCCGCGCGTCCGGCGTCGCGATCCTGATGTCGGCGGCGAGCGCGATCTGCAGACCGCCGCCGAAGCAGTTGCCGTGCACGGCCGCGATCACCGGCACCGGAACCCCGATCCAGTCGTAAGCGGCGCGCTGGAACCAGTTCGGCGCCTCAGCGCGGAGCGGGTCGGCGAGACCATCGACGCCCTGCCCGGTGGCCATGATGCTCATCACGTCGAGTCCCGAGCAGAAGCTCGGCCCGTCGCCGTGCAGCACGACCGCGCGGACGCCGGGCTCATTTGACAGACGCGCGGCCGCGCCGATGATCCCCTCAAACATCGCGACGTCGAGCGCGTTGTGCTTGTCGGCGCGGGTGAGGGTGACCACGGCGACGTGGTCGACGATCTCGATCCGGACGCGGTCCTCGCTCATTGCGACCGGGAGCCTAGTAGGTCGCGCCGGTCCGGAGGGGCTCGTTTACCGCGGCCGGCCGCACCCCCGCTACTCCTCCGGGACGACCGCGTCGCCGACCCGCACGGTCCCGGGCCGCACGACCTCGCCGTAGATCCCGAACGGCAGCGGCTCGGTGCTGTCGAGCCCCTGCCGGTACTCGCCGAGCAGGTCGAGCGTCGGTAGATTGATTTCCCCACTGTCGGGGTCGCGGCTCGTCACCAGGCAGCGCCCGACGTTGCCGCCGAAGCGCACAACCGCATCACCGAGACTGATTTCGTCGCCCGACCCACTGATCCTCGCCGTGCGCGGCGACGCCGTCTATCTCGACGAGCATCCGGAACCGACGGGAGTCGACCGAGCTTTCTCCTGCGATCGATGCCAGTCGGACCAGCGAGGCGCGCGAGATCAGCGAGGCCGCCCCCCGAGGGCCCCGATCGACGGCGCCTCCCGCGTCCACGAGGCGGACCGTCTGGCCCAGGTACGTCGGACAGCGCTTCAGCCCAAGGACCCTCCACAAGCACTCCCGAAGCCACCCGCGAGAAGAACCGGGCATCCACGGCCGCGCCGGCCGCGACCGGACCGGAGACGGTGCCTTGATCCGGGAACTCGAGCGTCAGACGTCGATCGAGCTCGTTGAAATCCGCCCGAACCCGCAGCAGGTCGCCGAGCTGCTTGGCGTTCACCATCCGGTCGCGTCCGTCGATCAGGAAGAAGCGCCGGTCACCGCGCGCGCCGTCGCGCTCGAGCTCGACCTGCCGCACCGAGCGCAGCCTGGTCCCCTTGACCGGCGTGATCGCGAGGTCCGTGATCTGTACTGCCATCGACTCGTCAGGCCGCGGCCTGCTCGGCCCAGTCGCGATACAGCTCCCAGTAGCGGCCGCCCACGTCGAGCAGCTCCTCGTGGGTGCCCTGCTCGACGATCTCGCCGCCCTCGAGCACGACGATCCTGCCTGCGTGCCGGATCGTCGAGAGACGGTGGGCGATCACAATCGCCGTCCGGCCGGCGACCAGTCGCCGCAGGCCCTGCTCGATCAGGCTCTCGGTGTGGACGTCGACGTTGGAGGTCGCCTCGTCGAGCACGAGGATCCGCGGGTCGGCGACGAGCGCCCGCGCAAACGCGAGCAGCTGGCGCTGACCGGCCGACAGTTGCACGCCCCGCTCGCCGACCTGGGTGTCGTAGCCGTGCTCGAGCGTCGAGATGAACGTCATCGGCGCCGACCGCACGGGCCGCGTCGCGGATCTCGACATCCGTTGCCGACGGCCTGCCGAACGAGATGTTCTCCCGCACCGTGCCACTGAACAGGAAGCCCTCCTGGGGAACCATCCCCATCTGCGAGCGCAGCGAAGCGGCGGTGACGCTGCGCAGGTCGTGCCCGTCGACGAGCACGGCGCCCTCCGTCGGGTCGTAGAAGCGCGCCACGAGCTTGGCGAACGTCGACTTGCCGGCCCCGGTCTCGCCAACCAGGGCGACAGTCTGACCCGCCGGGATCACGAGATCGATCTCACGCAGCGCCCAGGAATCGCGGGCCGTAGCGGAACGAGACGTGGTCGAACTGCAGCTCGCCTCGGATCCGCGGCAGCGTCACCGCGCGGGGTGCATCGGCGAGCTCTGGTTGCTCGTCGAGCAGCTCGAAGATCTTGTCGAGCGCCGCCATCCCCGACTGGTAGGTCGTGTACAGCTGCGAGAGCTGCTGGATCGGATCGAAGAAGTTGTTGAGCGCGGCGATGAAGGCGAATACGACGCCGGTCGAGGCGTGGCCGTTGATCACTTCGAGGCCGCCGATCACCAGGATCTCGACCGTGACCAGCGCCGAGAGCAGCTCGACCGCGGGGAAGTAGGCGGCGTTGAGGTTGACCGTGGTCATGTTCGCGGCCCGGTTCTCGTCGTTCAGGCGGCCAAACCGCGCCACGTGGCGCGGCTCCTGCCCGAACGCCCGCACGACCCGGATGCCGGACAGCGTCTCCTGCAGATAGCCCGTGATCGAGGCGATCTTCTCGCGCGTCAGCCGGTAGGCGTCGGCGGATGCGATCCTGAACGCCAGAGCGGCGGCGGCCAGCAGTGGCAGCGACAGGAATGTCAGCAACGCCAGGTGCGGGTCCAACACGATCAGGATCACGAACACGCCGATCAAGGTCAGGCCCGATTGGATCAAGGTCGCCAACCCGTCTTCCACCAGCTGATCGAGTGCCTCCACATCGTTGGTCAGCCGCGAGATGATCACACCCGCGCGGTTACGCGAGTAGAACCCGATCGACAGCGATTGCAGGTGTGAGAACAGCTGTGCGCGCAGGTCCTGAAGCGCCCGCTGCCCGACCCAGCCGACGAGATACGTCTGCGCGTAGGACGCGATCGCGTAGACGACCGCGGAGACGAGGAACGCGACGACGACCAGATCGAGCGCGCCGACGTCATGGCGGTTGATGCCCTGATCGATCGCGACCTTGGCCAGCGGCGCCGGGGCCAGCGCGGCGGCGGTGGCCAGGACCAGCGAGACCAGCATCGCCAGCACCCGCCACCGGTAGGGCGCAAGCAGCAGCGTCAGGCCGCGCAGCTTGCGTCCCCGGCCCCGCGTCTGCAGCAGGCGCCGCCGCAGCTCTGATTGCGTGCTGGTGCTCATAGACCTACGACCTCGGCTGTCTTGCGGGTCAGGAATACCTGATCGGGCATGCCCTTCTCGACGATCTCGTGGTACAGGTCGGAAGTCTCGAGCAGCTCCTCGTGGGTCCCGTGGCTCGCGAGCCGCCCGTCCTCGAGCACGAAGATCTCCTCGGCCAGCGCAATCGTCGACAGGCGGTGGGCGATCACGAACGTCGTCCGGTCCGCCATCACCTCGGCCAGCGCGAGCTTGATCTCCTGCTCGGTCGATGCGTCGACCGAGGAGGTGGCGTCGTCCAGGATCAGGATCCGAGGCTCGGCGAGAATCGCCCGCGCGATCGCGATCCGCTGACGCTGACCGCCGGAGACGGTCAATCCGCGCTCGCCGATCATCGTGTCGTAGCCGTTGGGCAGCGCGCGGATGAACTTGTCGGCCTGCGCGGCCACCGCCGCCCGCTCCACCTCCTCGCGCGTCGCGTCGGCACGCGCGTAGGCGATGTTGTCGTGCACCGTAGCCGAGAACAGGAACGGGTCGTCGTTGACGACCGCGATCTCGCGGCGCAGGCTCTCCAGGTCGACCGAGCGCACATCGGCGCCGTCGATCATCACCGAGCCGGTGCTGACGTCGTACAGCCGCGGCAGCAGCGAGACGAGCGCACTCTTGCCCGAGCCCATCGCGCCGACGATCGCGACCGTCCGTCCCGCGGGGACGTCGAGGTTGATGGCGGTGAGCGCGGGGTGGGGCGAACCCTCGAACGTCAGACCGACGTTCCGCAGCGTGACCCGCCCGGGTCCGGCCGGAAGGGGCGGCGCTCCCTCCGGCGTCGTGATCTCCGGTTCACGATCGAGAATCTGAAAGATCCGGGCGCCCGACGCGGTCGCCCGCTGGGCGGCGCCGAGCATATAGCCGAGCGTCCGCATCGGCGAGATCAGCATCAGCAGGTAGGCGTAGAACGCCGTGAACGCGCCGACGCTCAGCGTCCCGTCGATCACCTCGCGGCCACCCACGAGCAGAATCGCGCCGAGGCCGAGGTTCGGCAGGAAGCTGATCAATGAGCCATAGAACGCCTGGATCCGGGTGGCGTAGATCTGCTGATCGAACACGCGCTGGACCGAGTGCCTGAACCGGCCGAGCTGCCGGTCCTCCTGGGCGAACGCCTTGACCACGCGTACGCCCGAGACATTCTCCTCCGCCTCCGCCGTCAACTCCGCGATCCGCTGCTGGGCCTCCTGGAGCGCGGGGCGCGACCGCTTGCCATAGCGGTTCGCGATCACGACCACGAACGGCACCGGCGCCAGCGCGATCGCCGCCAGCGCCGGCTGCAGCAAGAACATCGCGACCGCGGCGAGCAGGATCGTCAGCAGCGACTGCGCGATGAAGATCAGTCCATAGCCGAGAAAGAAGCGCACCGACTGCAGGTCGACCGTCGCACGCGACATCAGCTGCCCGGTCTGCTGGCGGTCGAAGAACGACAGCTCGAGCTGCTGCAGCCGGCCATACAGGCGGTTGCGCAGGTCAAGCTCGACGCCCAGCGACACCCGCCCCGCGACCAGCCGGCGCAACACGCTCAGCACCAGCCGCGCCAGTCCGGCGATCCCGATCGCGATCGCAAACACGGTCAGCTCGTGACGCTGGCCGGCGCGGATCGCGTTGATCGCCCGGCCGGTCAAATACGGGATCAGCACAGTGCTGCCCATCGCCCCGGCGGCGAACACGAACGACCAAATCACGCCCTTCCGATAAGGGCGCAGGAATCGCAACAGGCGCCTGAACGTCAGCATACTTCATAAAGTATAGTAACTCGCGAACAGCGCGGCACGGGCGGGCCGGGGCGTTCGTTGCGGCTTCGAAAGCCGCGATCCGGGCCGTGGGCGCGGTCGGGGGCGGAGCGGTGTCGTGGTTGGGGGCGGAGCGGTGTCGCGGTTGGAGACGGGAGCGGTGTCGCGGTTGGGGACGGAGCGGTGTCGCGGTTGGGGATGCGGTCGCGGTTGGGGATGCGGTCGCGGGGCCGATCGCAGGACCAGCCTGTGAAATCCGTCGGGGTCTGGACGATCGCCACTTGTTCCTAGCCGGCGGATGGCGCGAAAGTGCGAACGGTGGCCGGGGAGGGGGGTGGACGGGGGCGATGCGTCAGCGAAATCCGGCATTTCGCCTGCATAAGGGGACAAATCGCGCACGCCTGCTGGGCCTTGGCTACATAAGCATGTGGGGATGCTTATGTAACCAAGCTGGGCTGCGGCGCTGCGATTTGTGCCGAAAAGCATCCCGTGACGCCCGGGGGCCACCGCTCCGCCCTGGGCAATCGGCTTCCGCTGCGCGTGGATCTGCTCCGCCGCAGGTCGTCCCGACCGCCCGCCCCGCGCGGGCGCACTCAGTTCGACCTTTGGTGGCTAACGAACTGCCTTGGGGTGGGCTTCGGCGACTCCGCGCCGGCGACGCCCGCGCGGGCGGAAATCCACTCCGGCGACCGGCACCGGGCGCAAACCCGCTGTGGCGACATGCTTTCAGGCCCAAAGTCCGCGCCCGCGGGCGACCTTGGTTACATAAGCATGCCCCACATGCTTATGTAACCGAGGGCCAGCAGACGCGCGCGGTTTGTCCCTGATCCCTGAATCCCCGTATGCAGGCGAAATTGTCAGACTGCTGACACCATCGGGCCCGGCCAAACCCTCATCAGCGCCGTTCCCCGAGCGGACCGCACCGCGAACGCCCTGCGCGTGAGCAAGCGGGGGAGGGTCCGCGCGTCGCCGCTCCGGCGCCGGGCTAATCCGGCCTGCCCCGCCGCTCCGGCTCCGGGCTAATCCGGCCTGCCCCGCCGCCGAGGCGATTCCGGCCCGCCCGTCTTCTCAGCTGCTGACGTGCGAGTGCCTGGCTAGCAGATGCCGCTCGGGCGGCGGGCTCTGCCCGGTTGTTGGGTCGGCATCGTGATCTTCGACGGGACCGGGTAGTCCGGCTCAGGGGTGGTGCACGCCCCGCCGGTCGCCGAGCGCGGGTTTGGGCTCGTGGGCGGGAGCAGCGGCACCAGCGAGTTCGGCTTGGCGGCGAAGTTGAACGCGGAGGTCAGGTCGCCGGTGACCGATCGCCGCCACCGGCTGAGGTTGGGGACCTCGGCGCCGAACCGCTTCTCGATCAGCCTCAGCACCGAGGTGTGATCGAACACGTCCGAGCACACGAAGCCGCCGCGTGTCCACGGCGAGACGATCACGCACGGCACACGGAAGCCGAGCCCGATCGGGCCGCGGATGCCCTCGATCGCCCCAGGGAGGGTGCCGGCGGTCAGGTATTCGCCCCTGGTGCCGGCCGGCGCGGTCGGCGGCGAGACGTGGTCGAAGAAGCCGCCGTTCTCGTCGTAGTTGATGATCACCGCGGTCTTCTTCCAGATCCCTGGATGGGCCCAGATCGCCTTCAGCACCGTGCTGATCCCGTATTCACCGACCTGGGGCGCGAAATTTGGGTGCTCGGACTGCCCCACGGGCAGCTGGATCCACGACACCGAGGGAAGCGCGTTGGCAGCGAGGTCGGCCACGAAGTCGTTCGGGTAGGTCGGCTTGAGCCCGAGCCGGTTGAGTGTCGGATCGGTGGTGAACTTGGTGAACGCAGGCAGCGGGCTGTCGAGCGAGCCCGCGGCCGGCGAGGTGTAGCTCTTCCACGTGATCCCCCGCGCCTGCAACTGCTCGGGCATCGTCGTCCACGTGTAGTTGCCCGACAGCCCGGCCGAGTTGAAATCGGTCGCGAGGCTCGGGCCACCGTGCGTTCCGGCCGGGTCGATCCAGGCCGACACGGCCATGCAGCGGTTGGGCTCCGTCGGACCCAGAACCGAGCAGTGGTAGGCGTCGCACAGCGTGAACTCCCGGGCCAGGGCCCAGAAATACGGGATGTCGGACTGCTTGTAGTAGCCCATCACGTCGACGCCGCCGGCCCCGTCCCAGTGCGGCTGGGAGTGGATCTCGTAGAACTTGTCGTTGCGCCCGCGGTTCCAGCTGAGGTGCTGCGGAGCCCAGTCGTGCGTGGGAACGTCGATCGAACCGACACACTGTCCGATCGGCTTACTGCCATCGAGGTGGAACGGGAGCAGGTGGCCGTTGTGTGAGCCTCGGCCCCTGTAGCCGGGCTGCGAGAACGCCTGGCGGTTCGCAACGTCGTCGAAGCCGCGGACACCGGGGAAGGTGCCGAAGTAGTGGTCGAAGGAGCGATTCTCCTGCATCAGCACGACGATGTGCTCAATCTCGCTCAGCTGCGCGCCGCAGGCGGCGGGGCGCGCGCTCGCAGGGGACAGCAATCCCCCGGCGAGCGAGTCGTAGGCGAGTGCGGAAGCGCTAAGCGCGGCCCCAGCTTTCAGCAGGTCACGGCGGGTGACATCGGCGGTTGGCATTCCATACCTCGCGGTCGATCGGAAGTTGGCGGGGCAACCTACCACGACATCCAGCTCGGCCAGGCAATCCGTTGTGTTAGCTTCGCCCGCTCGCCATGGTACGCGATCGCGAACAGATGGTCAGCCCATGAGCCTCACCCGCCGGCGGTTCGTCACCGGGACGATGGTGGCCGGCGCGACGGCGGCGCTGCCGGGTGCGGCGGCTGCGGCCGGTTCGGTGCGCACGGCCGACGCGGTGATCGTCGGTGCCGGCTTTGCCGGGCTGACGGCGGCGCGTCAGGTGCACCGCGCCGGCCGCTCGGTCGTCGTGCTCGAGGCGCGCGATCGCGTCGGCGGTCGGGTCTGGAACCACGACCTCGGCGGCGGTCACGTTTCCGAGCGCGGTGGCACGTTCGTCGGCCCGACCCAGGACCGCGTGCTCGCGCTCGCACGCGAACTCGGTGTCAGCACGTTCCTCACCTACGACCAGGGCGAGAACGTGTACATCGCCGACGGGACCCGGCTTCAGTACAGCGACACGGGCGTCACCGGCACCGCCCCGCCCGACCCGGTGATCCTCCCGGACCTGGCGCTGATCGTCTCGCAGCTGGATCAGATGTCGAGGACGGTGCCCGTCGCGGCGCCCTGGAGCGCGGCGAACGCCCTCGAATGGGACGGCCAGACGCTCGAGAGCTGGATCAACTCCCACACCGTCACGCCGCGCTTTCACCAGCTGATCCCGCTCGCGACGCGCCCGATCTTCGGTGCTGAGCCCCGCGAGCTGTCGCTGCTGTTCGTCCTCTTCTATATCGCCTCATCGGGCGATCAGCGGCACCCGGGGACCTTCGAGCGCAGCTTCGACACCCGTGGCGGCGCGCAGATGTCACGGTTCGTCGGCGGCTCACAGACGATCGCCCTCAACCTCGCCGCCGAGCTCGGCGACCGTGTCGTGCTGGACACCCCCGTGCGCCGGATCGTCCAGGACGGGATCGGGGTCACGGTCGTCTCTGACCGGGTGTCGGTCAAGGCCAAGCGCGCGATCGTCGCGATCGCCCCGGCGCTCGCGGCCAGGATCGACTACGAGCCGATCCTGCCGTTCGAACGCGACCAGCTGACCCAGCGCTTCGGCCAGGGCACGCTGACGAAGGTGGCCGCCGTCTACGACCGGCCGTTCTGGCGCGATCGCGGCCTGACCGGGCAGGCGTTCTCGCTCGCGGGCCCGGTCGTCGCGACGTTCGACGATTCGCCTCCGGGAGGCCGTCCCGGGGTCGTATTCGGGTTCGTCGGCGGCGACGACGCGCGCGCCTACGCGAGGAAGTCCCCGGCCGCCCGCCGGACCGCGGTGCTCGACCAATACGCCACCTTCTTCGGCCCGGAGGCTCGGCACCCCAAGGGGTTCTTCGAGACCAGCTGGTCGGGCGAGCAGTGGACTCGCGGTTGCCCGGTCGGAATCCCGAGCACCGGCACGCTGGTCGCATACGGCTCGCGGATCCGCGAGCCGGTCGGCCGCGTTCACTGGGCCGGCACGGAGACCTCCGACTATTGGAACGGGTACATGGACGGCGCCGTGCGCTCCGGCGAGCGCGTGGCGGCGGAGGTGGTGGCCGAGCTTTGAGTAGGGTCCCGCTGCTACCCCGATCGAGGAGGAGATCTGCCTGATGGCGACGGTCCGTGAAGCAACGTTCGAGCTGCTGCGCGCGCATGGAATGACGACGATCTTCGGCAACCCCGGCTCGACCGAGCTGCCGATGCTCGCCGATTTTCCCGCTGACTTCTCATACGTGCTGGGCCTCCAGGAGCTCGCCGTGGTCGGGATGGCCGACGGCTACGCGCAAGCCACCGGCCGCCCCACGCACGTCAACCTCCACACCGCGCCCGGGGTCGGCAACGCGATCGGCGGGATCTTCAACGCCCAGGCGAACAAGTCACCGCTGCTGATCACCGCCGGACAGCAGGTGCGCCCCCAGATCACGATCGAGGCGAACCTGACCAACCGCGACGCGACCTTCGCTCCACAGCCCTACGTCAAGTGGAGCCACGAGCCGCCGCGCGCGCAGGACGTCCCCGGTGCGATCGCGCGCGCGATCCACCACGCCAACCTCCCGCCGAAAGGCCCCGCGTTCGTCTCGATCCCGATGGACGACTGGAGCGCCGAAGCCGACGAGGACCGTGTCAAGCACGCGCTGCAACGCTCGATCAGCGGCCGCACGGCCGCTGACCCCGTGGCGCTGGCCGGGCTCGCAGAGCGGCTCGCCGGGGCGCGCAACCCGGTGCTGATCGCCGGCCCCGACATCGACGCCAGCGGTGGGTGGGATGCCGCTGTCGCGCTCGCCGAGAGGCAGCGGCTGCCGGTCTGGGCCAGTCCGGCCACCGGCGGCAACCGGCTCGGTTTCCCCGAGAACCACCCGCAGTTCATGGGGATCCTGCTACCCGCGATCGGGCCGATCGGGGAAATGCTGAAGGCCCATGACCTGGCGCTCGTGATCGGCTCATCCGTGTTCCCCTATTACCCGTTCATCCCTGGGCCGTTGCTCGGGGACGGCACCGCCCTGGTGGCGATTACGAGCGATCCCCGCGAGGCCGCACGCGCGCCGATGGGCGACGCGATCGTCGGCGACGTGGGGCTCGCGCTGTCGGAGCTGGTGAGGCTGGTCCCCGAGGCCTCCGACCGCCGGCCTCCTGATCCCCGCCCCGCCCCCGGCGAGCCGCCGCCGTCTGACCCGATGAGCGGCTCCGAGGCTGCCGCCGCACTCGCCGATGCCTGGCCGGAGAATGGGATCGCGGTCGTAGAGACGCCGTCGTCGACGGCCGCGGTGCGCAACCGGCTGCGCCTGTCACGACCGGGCAGTTACTACTTCTCCGCCAGCGGCGGGCTCGGGTTCGGGATCTCAGCGGCGGTCGGCGTGCAACTCGCCGAGCCCAACCGACCGGTGGTCTGCGTGCTCGGGGAGGGCTCGGCGCAGTACGGGATCACCGCGCTGTGGAGCGCGGTCGCCTACAAGCTGCCGGTCACCTTCCTGGTGCTGCGCAACGAGGAGTACATGATCCTCAAGTGGTTCGCGACGCTGGAGCAGGTCTCGGGCGCCCCGGGCCTCGAGTTGCCGGGCCTCGACGTGGCGGCGGTCGCGCGCGGCTACGGGATGCGAGCTGACGATGTGAGCGGACGCGAGGCGCTGACGGAGGCGCTGCGCGAGGCGATCGCCGATGACAGCGGCCCTCGGCTGGTGCAGGTCCGGGTCGCGAGCGGAATGTGGATGGAGTAGTGCAGCGATGGTGATGGAGTAGTGCGCTGATGGCCACTGCGGCCGACCGCGCCCCCGACTGGGTGGCGAGCGGCACGCCGGAGCCGCTTGGCTCCGAGTTGAGCGGTGCGCTCGGCTCGGATCGTGTGCTGACCCGCGCCCTGGACCTCGTGGCGTACGCCTCCGATGCGAGCCCGTATCGGCTGATCCCGAAGGCGGTTGCGATGCCCCGGGACGTGGGCGATGTCGCGACCCTGCTGCGCTTCGCCACCCGCACGGGCACCCCGCTCACGTTCCGGGCCGGCGGAACCTCGTTGAATGGCCAGTCGCAAACGGAGTCGGTGCTGGTTGACGTCCGCCGCCACTGGCAGCGCGTGCGGATCGAGGACGGCGGCGCGCGGGCACGGGCGCAGCCGGGGGTCGTGCTCGGACGGGTCAACCGGCTGCTTGCGCGACATTGCCGCAAGCTCGGTCCCGATCCGGCGAGCACCGAGATAGCGTGTGTCGGCGGAGTGATCGCAAACAACTCGGGCGGCATGCGCTGCGGCGTGGTCGCGGACTCCTATCAGACAGTCCGCTCGATGACGCTCGTGCTGGCGAACTCGGCCGTGATCGACACCGCCGCGGACGGGGCCGAGGATCGGTTCGCCGCCGCCGCACCAGACCTCGCTTCCGGCCTGTTGCGGATCCGCGACGAGATCCTCGACGATCACGAGCTGTGCGAGCGGATCCGCCGGAAGTTCGAGATCAAGAACACGACCGGCTACCGGCTGTGCGCGTTTCTGGACGCGGAGCGGCCGCTCGAGATCTTTCGCCGGCTGGTTGTCGGCTCGGAGGGCACGCTCGCGTTCGTGGCCGAGGCCGTGTTCGACACAGTTGCACTGGGGCGCCACGCCTCGCTCGCGCTGGTGCTGTTCGATGGCGTCGACGCGGCGGCTTCGGCAGTCGCCCCGCTGGTCGCGGCGGGAGCGAGCGCGACCGAGCTGATGGTCGCGCCGACGCTGATCGCGGCCTCCTACAACATGCCCGGCACTCCCGAGCGTTGGAAGGAGCTGCCGCCGCAATCGGCGGCGCTGCTCGTGGAGTTCCGCGAGGATGATGCCGCGGCGCTCGAGCCGCTCGAGCGAGAAGCACTCTCGATCCTCGACGGGCGCGAGCTGGTCGATCCGCCGCGCTTCTCACGCGATCCGGAGGAGATCGAGATGCTGTGGCGGGTGCGCGAGGGGATGCAGGGGCTGCTGGCCGCTCTCCGGCCACCAGGCGTGCAGCTGATCATCGAGGATGTCTGCTTCCCGCCCGCACGGATTGCCGAGGCAACGAGGGACCTCCAGGCGCTACTGGGACAGCACGGGTTTCTGCCCGGCGTGGCCGGACACGCGTCAGCGGGCAACCTGCATTTTCTGCTCACGCCGAACTTCGGCGAGCAAGCCGACCTCGAGCGCTACGACGCGTTCATGCACGACCTTGTCGAGCTCGTCGTGGGCAAATACGACGGCTCGCTCAAGGCCGAGCATGGTACGGGCCTCAACATGGCCCCGTTTGTCGAACGGGAGTGGGGGGCGAAGGCCACCGAGCTGATGTGGCGGATCAAGGAGCTCGCCGATCCGGCCGCCATCCTCGCGCCAGGCGTCGTGCTGAACCGCGATCCGGGCGTCCACCTCCAGGGGCTGAAGTCGACCCCCGAGATCGAGGAGGTCGCGACCAAGTGCATCGAGTGCGGCTTCTGCGAGCCTGTCTGCCCGTCGCGCAACATTACGACCACGCCACGGCAGCGGATCGTGATCCGGCGCGAGATGGCCCGCCAGCCTTCCGGCTCGCCCGTACTCGCAGCGCTCGAGCAGCAGTACGAGTACGACGCGATCGAGACCTGCGCCGCCGACGGCTCATGCATGCACGCCTGCCCGGTGGCGATCGACACCGGCCGGTTGATCAAGGATCTGCGCCGCCGCGAGCACGGCGATCGGTCCGAGCGCATCGCGCTGACGATCGCGAAGCGCTACGGGGCGGCGGAGCGGGCGGCTCGCGCCGCGCTGCGGACCGGCGGCGCCGTCGGTGATCGGCCGCTCGCATCGCTGACGGCACTGCTGCGTCGGGCGGCCGACCCCGAGCTCGTGCCGGCGTGGTCTAAGTCGATGCCGCCCGCGGCCACCGCGCAGCTCCCGTTCACCCTCCGCGACCGCGCCGCCGCGGTCTACCTGCCGGCCTGTGTGAACCGGATCCTCGGCAACCCGCGCGGGACGGCCGCTCGGCCCACCCTGCCCGAGGCGCTCGTGGCCGTCTCGGAGCGCGCGGGCCTGCCGCTGTGGATTCCGCCCGACGTAGCCGGCCACTGTTGCGGCACCCCCTGGAGCTCCAAGGGCTACCGGGCGGGTCACGAGCACATGGTGAGCAACACCGCGGCGGCACTCGCGCGCTGGACCGATGGCGGTCGCCTGCCGGCCGTGATCGACGCGACGTCCTGCGCGCATGGGCTCACCGCGACGGACGGGGTCGAGGTGCTCGACTCGATCGCGTGGGTCCACGACCGGCTGCTCGATCGGCTGACTGTGCGCCGTAAGCTTGGGTCGGTGGTCGTCCACCCGACGTGCGCGTCGGCACACCTGCGGTCCGCGGGCAAGCTGAGGGCAATCGCCGCGGCACTGGCCGACGAGGTCGTCGTGCCGGCGGCCACAGGCTGCTGCGGGATGGCCGGCGACCGCGGATGGCTGCACCCCGAGCTGCCCGCGTCGGCGCTGCGCGACGTCGCGGCCGAGCTCGGCGGTCAGGCGTTCGACGCGTGCCTGTCGAGCAACCGGACCTGCGAGATCGCCCTGCAAGACGCGACCGGACGGCCGTATGCGTCGTTCGTGTTCGCACTGGAGGAGTTGACGCGGGGTTGAGACCGCCGGCGGGGCTGTGCGACTCCTGCCGTCACCAGCAGCTGATCCGCACCACGCGCGGCTCGGAGTTCTCGCTGTGCCGCCGCTCGCGAGACGAGCCCGAGCGCTTCCCGCGCTATCCGCGGTTACCGGTCACCCAGTGCCCGGGGTACGCATCCCGCTCCGGGCCTGAACCTACTGAGGCGGCAGCGGGTTGAGCACGATCAGGTTGCTGCCGTCCTGAGCCTGCTCGACCTGCTCTGTGAACAGCCCGTGGCCCGTGATCAGGCTGACCAGCTCAGCCTCGGGTGCGGCCGGCATCTGCGCCACCGACGGCGGCGGAGACGGGAGCGTCTTTTCAAGCGGAACGTTAAGCAGCGGCTGCAGGTCCGCGCGCACGAACCCGAGCGCGAGGACGACCGGCTTGGTCGTCGTGGTCGTGTTCGGCTTGGGGCAGATCCCGGTACACCCTGAGCTCGTGTGACCGGGAGGCAGGATCGCGACGACGGTCTGCGCGGAGGGGATGTACTTGAACGTGTACAGCGCCAGCTCGAGCGCCTCCCGCCGAAGCAGGAGCAGCCGCGAGGACGAGGCCTGGCCGACCCCGATCGTGCAGTTGTTGGTGTTGATCCCGCACAGGTTGTAGGCGATCGTGCTGCTGGGTGAGAGCACCTGGAGCTGGCCCGAGGAGCCACCGGGGATCACAACCGCGAGCGGGTTGGCAGGGTCGTTCAGGTTCACGGTGGTAACGACCGCCAGCGGATAGGCCGCGGTGGCGCGGTACAGAGGCGAGACGTAGTCCGCGATCTCCTGAGCCCCCGCGAGGCCACTGTCGGTCGGCTGGAAGGCAGACCAGAACGGTGCGGCGCTGCTCTTGGAGGTGCCGCCGCTGCTCAAGATCACGGCGGCTGCCAGCGATGTGACCCCAGCCACGATCAGAGCCACGATCGCGCGGCGGAATTTGGGCGAGTGCACCGACCGCGTGGGCTCGGCGCGAACGTGTGGGGCGGCTAGGAGTCGCGCCGGGCCGACCGGAGCGTCGGCGACGCGGTCCTCGACTCGGCTCGATCGCAACCGGCGGCCATTCATACCTGCGGCCAGGTGCTCGCGTCGAGCAGGTCGATCTCCGGGCGAACCAGTCGCTGGCGGTTGAGGAGCTCGACGACCTCGTCCCCGTGCATCTCCTTGCGCTGGATCAGCGTCTCGGCGATCCGTTCCACCGCCGGGCGGTTCGCGGCGATCGTCGCGTACGCGGTCAGGTACGCCTGACCCAGCAGTGCCGCCACCGATCTGCGCTTGTCACGATCGCTGAGCGTTCCCGCGATCGGATCGGCGTCGAACGGACCGCCGCCGCCGGACCGGTTCATGATCTGGACGCCGATCTCCTCAAAGCGCCGCAGCAGCTTCTCGCGCTCGGCGTCTGCATCCTCGATGTTCGCGAAGCGGCCGCCCAGGTCGATCGGGTTGGGCCCCATCGCGCAGTTGCCCACCATCCAGCTGGCCCGGGCGGTTGCGCTCATCACATCGCCGCCGACGCCCGTCGAGTTCTCGCCATAGAACACGTGCTCGGCCGCCATCGCACCGAGCGTCCACACCAGCTTGGCGAACTCATCGCTGCGCCAGGAGGAGAAGCGCTCCTGCGTCTCGATCGCCTGATGGTGGCCGAGCGATTCACCGCGCTTGCGGATCGACAGACGCGTCGAGAGCACGTCCTTCATGTACAGGTGTCCGTTGACGGCGTGGCCCGCCTCGTGGATCGCGACGGCGCGGGTCTCGTCAGGGACGTAATCGATCGCGACCGCGGTGCCGGCCTCGACCGTCGTCATCGCTTCGACGATGTCCGCCCAGCCGAACACCTGGCGCCCGTCCGCGTGCGAGTACGTGAGCGCGAGCGAGCACACCTGCTCGATCATCGCCGGCGCGTAGCCGTTCGTGATCCGCGCCAGTTCGTCCCGCCGGCGGTCCGTGTCGAGATCGGGCTCGTGGTCCACCTTCCCGAGGTACAGGTTGAAGATGTCCTTGCGGTCCTCGAGCGTCGGCGTGCGGAACCACACGTGGCGGCCCATCCGGCCCGGGCGGATCAGCGCCGGGTCCAGCCGGTCGATCGGCACGTTGGTGGCGCCGATGAAGAACACCTGCTCGTTGGCGGCCTTGGGTGGCGGCAGCCGCAGCGACCTGCTGCCGATCCGGCGCGGGATGAAGTAGGACGCGTCGAGGATCGTGTTGACCCTGTTGGTGAAGAAGCGGCGCATGAACGGCGCCTCGCCGATCCCGTCCATCTGCACGAGCAGCTGGTTCAGCGCGAGGCCGCCGCCACCCATGCCGCCCATCCCGGGGAACATGTAGCGCTGCGTCCACTCGGCCGGCTTGGCGAAGATCGCCGGAATGCCGGACGGGCGATGCTCAGCACGTTCGGCGAACAGGCGCTCGCGCCACGCGCGGGTCTCCAGGATCAGGTCGCCGGTCGGCGTCAGCGACCCCCACGGACCGAAGAAGCAGTAATCCTCGAAGCTCGTGCTGGTCTGGGTCATCCGGCCGATGCCCCCCGCCCCGAGACTCTGGCGCCGGCTGCCGACCGCGTCGATCTCGTCGATGAACACGATGCACTGCCCGCCCCATTTTCGGGCCAGCCGCCTCGCCTTGCGGATCAGCCACATTACGACGATCACGTCGATGCCGATGAACGTCGCCGCGAATCCCGAGCCGGGGATCGTCACGAACGGGCAGTTGAAGTTGGTCGCGATCCCCTTCGCGAGCATCGTCTTGCCGGTTCCCGGCGCGCCGAGGAACAGCAGGCCGCGCTCGCGCTTACCCCCCGCCTTCTCGAACTCCTCGCCCGATTGCCACAACCGGACGACGCGGGAGACCTCCTCCTTGGGCTCTGCCTGGCCGCGAACGTCCTCCATGTTGACGCCCCACTTGGCGTCGCCGGGCTCGTAGCCACGGACCTGCCGGAGGTTGGCCGCCAGCAGCGGACCGAACAGGATCAGCAGGTTGCCCAGGAACAGCACCAGGATGCTGACCGCGACGCTCGGCAGCTGTGAGCCGATCGTCCCGAACCAGTTGAACATCGACTGCACGCCGGCCCACCACGATTTGTGCCCGAACAGCGCGATCAGCCCGCCGATCACCGCGATCAAGATCGCCAGGAACAGCACCTTGCGGTACAGCGAGCGCCAGAACCACACCCGCCGACGTGCGACCACGTCCTCCTCCGCCGTCGCCTTGTCGACCCCGTACATGCTCGGCCAGGGGAGGAAATGCCGTGAGACGACGTCGACCAGCCCCCGGAACGCGATCACGCTGCCCGCGGTGGCGATCAGGGCGCCGAGAAGCGAGAGCCCCAGGCGGTCGTACAGCACGACGAAGAACATCGGGCTCGTGAACAGCGCGACGGCCGTCGCCGCGCGTCGTAGCCGCCGCCACTCTCCGGCCAGAATCGTCGAGTCGACACCGACCCGGCGGGCACCGCTGGTCTCCTCGGCTACTGCCATTTCTCGACTTGAGGGTACATGGGCAGGTCAAGCAAGTGCGAAACTAACGCCGTGCCGGTGAAGCTCTCCCGCCGAGTCGCGCGGTTCAACCGCGCGGTCACTAATCCGGTCCAGCGCCAGTACGCGTGGTTGGTGCCGCCATGGGTGATGATAATCCATCGTGGACGTCGCTCCGGGCGGCTGTACCGGACTCCCGTCAACGCGTTCGTCCGGGGCCGAACGCTCGCGATCGTCGTGCTCTATGGCGAAGAGTCCGATTGGCTGCGCAACGTGCTCGTCGGCGGGGGCAAGGTCGTGCGCGGCGGCCGGACCTACGACTTGGCATCGCCCCGTCTGCTCGATCCGCTTTCCCCGGCGGCGGACGGTGTCTCGCCGCTCGCGCGCCAGTTCGGCCGCCTGTCCGGAAAGCTGCTGGTGGCTGAGCTCTACGGTCCGGAGCAGGGCTTCGGTCGCGGGCCGTCGGCTGCCACTTGACCAGGCGCTCGACGCGGAACGCGCCGGCCGCCGGCTACAGGTTGATCGCGACGTACTTGGTCTCGAGATACTCCTCGATCCCCTCGGGACCGCCCTCGCGTCCAAATCCGGACTGCTTGATGCCGCCGAACGGGGCGGCGGGATTGGAGACCATCCCCTGGTTGAGGCCGACCATCCCGGTCTCGAGACGCTCGACGACGCGCAGCGCACGCTTGATGTCGTTGGTGTAGAGGTAGGCGACCAGCCCGTATTCGGTGTCGTTGGCGGCGGCGACCGCCTCGTCCTCGTCGAGGAACCCCTTGACGGGGGCGACCGGCCCGAAGATCTCCTCGCGCAGCAGCGTGGCGTCGTCGGGGACGTCGGTGAGCACGGTCGGATCGTAGAAATAGCCGGCGCCGTCGCGGGCGTGGCCGCCGACCAGCGCACGGGCGCCGCGCCCGACGGCGTCCTGCACCAGTTCGGCGACCTTGCGGCGCTGGGTGTCATCGATCAACGGGCCGACCTCGACGCCTTCCTCGGTGCCACGGCCGACCTTCATCGCGCCCATCTTCGCGGCCAGCTTCTCGGCGAACTCCGCCGCGACCGGATCGGCGACGTGGAACCGGTTCGCGGCTGTGCACGCCTCGCCGATGTTGCGCATCTTGGCGATCATCGCGCCCTGCACCGCTGCGTCGACGTCCGCGTCCTCGAACACGATGAACGGCGCGTTGCCGCCGAGCTCCATCGACAGGCGCAGGAGGTTGCCCGACGCCTGTTCCATCAGCTTGCGGCCGACCTCCGTCGAGCCCGTGAACGACAGCTTGCGCAGGCGCGAGTCGGCGATCAGCGGGCCGGTCGTCTCGCCCGCGGAGGAAGCTGTGATCAGGTTCAGCACGCCGCCCGGCAGTCCCGCCTCCTCGAGCGCGCGCGCGAGCATCAGCATCGACAGCGGTGTCTGCTGCGCGGGCTTGACCACCATCGAGCAGCCGGCGGCGATGGCGGGGCCGACCTTCCGGGTGCCCATCGCGAGCGGGAAGTTCCACGGAGTGATCAGCAGGCACGGGCCGACCGGCTGTTTCATCGTCAGCAACCGCCCCTGGCCGTTGGGGGCGACCGCGTAGCGGCCGTCGATCCGCACCGCCTGCTCAGAGAACCAGCGCAGGAACTCGGCGGCGTAGGCGATCTCGGCCCGTGACTCGGCGATCGGCTTGCCCATCTCGAGCGTCATCAGCAGCGCGAGCTCGTCCGTGCGCGCGATGATCGACTCGTATGCGCGGCGCAGAATCTCCCCGCGCTCCCGCGGAGGATGCCGGCTCCACTCCGACCCGGCCTCGACGGCCGCCTCCAGCGCAGCCTTGGCATCGTCGGCCGAGGCGTCGGCCACCTCACACAGCGCCTCGCCGGTGGCCGGGTCCTCAACCGCAATCGTTCCCTTGCTTCCGTCTCGCCACTCGCCGCCGATGTACAGCTGCTTCGGGACCTGGTCGACGACGCGTACTTCCTCTGGGGCCGTGATCGTGCTCATCGCTGGAACCTACCCTAAGGGCGCACGCCGTCAACGTTTCGCCGGGGCGGTTAGGGTTCTCGCCGTGAAGTGGGCGCTGGTGGCAACGGTTGGGGCCTTGGCGATCGCCGGCTGCGGGTCGGGGACGAAGACGGTCGTCGTGACCGCGGCGACGACGACACTCACGCCTTCGACTGCCTCGACATCGCAGTCCGCGCTGCTGAGCACCTCGACCGGCAGCGCCACGACGACCACGGGCAGCGCGACGACTACGAGCACCGCGACAACTCTCTCGGCATCAACCACGGTCGAGCTGGGGACGTTCCGCAGCCCCTCGTCGAACATCGGCTGCGACATCATCGACCAGCTTGCCAGGTGCGACATCAGCCACCGCGACTGGTTGCCGCCGGCGCATCCCGCTTCCTGCCCACAGCAGGTCGACTTCGGCCAGGGTCTCGAGGTCGGTGCGTCAGGGCCGGGTGGGTTCGTGTGTGCGGGCGACACGACGATGGATCCGACCGCGCCGGCGCTGCCGTACGGCGACGCGGCCGGGGTCGGGCCGTTCGTGTGCTACAGCAGCGCCACCAACGGCATCACCTGTGTGAACCGGAACACCGGCCACGGGTTCGCGATCTCGATCGAGACCTACCGGCTGTTCTGAGCCACGGGGGCTGTCCTCAGCCCCGCGGCCGGTCTGAGCCACGGGGGCTGTCCTAAGCCCCGCGGCCGGTCTGAGCCGCGGGGACCGTTCGGCCCCCGCGGCGTGCAGACGGTTTCTTAGGCGGCGGCTGCGCTCGCCGGGGCGTGCTCGAGGGCGACGCCGAGCACCTCGTCGATCGTCATCGCGAAGTGGAACTTCATCGCCTCGCGGACCTCCTCGGGCACGTCGTCGAGGTCGCCTCGGTTGCGCTCCGGGAGCACCACGTCGGTGAGTCCGGCGGCATGTGCGGCCAGCACCTTCTGCTTGACGCCGCCGATCGGGAGCACCCGACCCTGGAGCGTCACCTCGCCCGTCATCCCGACGGTATGGCGTACAGGCCTCGCGCTGAGCAGCGAGCTCAGTGCGGTCACCATCGTCACGCCGGCGCTCGGGCCGTCCTTCGGGATCGCTCCTGCCGGAACGTGGACGTGGAACGAGCGGTCCTCGAACGCGTTCGGCTCGATGCCGAGCGCTTCGGCATGCCCGCGCACGTAGGAGAGCGCGATCTGAGCCGACTCCTTCATCACATCGCCGAGCTGGCCGGTGAGTGTCAGTCCGGGCTTGCCATGCATTGCGGTCGCCTCGACGAACAGCACGTCGCCGCCGGCACCTGTCACCGCCAGGCCGGTCGCCACGCCGGGGACGGCGGTGCGGATTGCGGACTCCTGGAAGTAGCGCTGACGGCCGAGGGCATCGCGGACCGCGTCGAGGTCGATGCTCACCGGGGCCTGCGCCTTGCCGGAGGCGATCTTGGTCGCGGTCTTGCGCAGTAACGTGCCGAGCTCGCGCTCGAGCTGGCGGACGCCTGCCTCGCGCGTGTACTCGGTTGCCACGATCTGCAACACCTCGTCGCTGATCTCGGCCTCCTCGGGCCTCAGCCCGTTGCGCTCCAGCTGGCGGGGCCACAGGTACCCGCGTGCGATCGCGACCTTCTCGGAGGTCGTGTAGCCGTCGAAACGGATCACTTCCATACGGTCGAGCAGCGGCCCGGGGATCGTGTCGGCGACGTTCGCGGTCGCGATGAACATCACGTTGCTCAGATCGAGCTCGACGTCCAGGTAGTGGTCGCGGAAGCTGTGGTTCTGAGCCGGATCGAGCACCTCGAGCAGGGCCGAGCTGGGGTCACCGCGCCAATCGGCGCCGACCTTGTCGACCTCGTCGAGCATGATCACCGGGTTCATCGTCCCCGCATCCCGCAGCGCCCTGACCAGGCGTCCGGGGAGCGCGCCGATGTATGTACGCCGGTGGCCACGGATCTCAGCCTCGTCGCGGACTCCGCCCAGGGACATCCTCACGAACTCCCTGCCGGTCGCGCGCGCGATCGACTCGCCGATCGAGGTCTTGCCGGTGCCGGGCGGTCCGATCAGGGTCAGGATCGCGCCGGAGCGCTTGTCCTCCTTGATCCCGCGCTCGACGCGCAGCTTCTTGACCGCGATGTACTCGACGATCCGGTCCTTGACGTCGTCCAGACCCGCGTGGTCGGCATCCAGAACCTCTCGCGCGTGCTGCGGGTCCAGGCGCTCGTCCGAGCGCCCGCTCCACGGCACGGCGATCAGCCAGTCCAGGTAGGTGCGGATAACGCTCGACTCGGCGCTCTGCTCGCCCATCCGCTCGAGCCGGCCCAGCTCCTTGTCGGCCTGCTCGCGCACGGCATCGGGCATCCCGGCCTCTTCGATCTTGGTCCGGTACTCGTCCAGGATCGAGGCGTCGTCCTCGCCGAGCTCCTTGCGGATCGACTCCATCTGCTTGCGCAGGAAGTACTCGCGCTGCTGCTTCTCGGCGCCGGACTCGACGTCCTCGCGGATCCGCTTGCGGACCTGCAGTTCGGCGAGACGCTCGCGCTGGTTCTTCAGCGCCAGCTCCAGCCGCTCGGTGACGTCGACCGTCTGGAGCAGCTTGACCTTCTGCTCATAGCTGAGGTCCGGGGAATAGCCGCTCGTGTCGGCCAGCGCGCCGGGCTCGGTGATGCTGCGTACGAACGCCGCCACGCGTCCGTCGTCGCCGCGGAGCTCGAGGATCTCCTCGACCACGGCGCGGTACTCGCGCTCGAGGTTGCGGGTGCGGCCGTCGACGGGAACCTCGTCGGGACGTTCCTCGACTTCGACATACAGCTGCCCGTCCGGCATCGTCTGGGCCGCACCGGCGATTCCACGGTGCAGGCCCTGGACTGAAACTGCGCGCGCACCGCCGGGCAGGCGGACGCGATCGGAGATCTCGGCCACGGTCCCGACCGAGGCGAACTCCTGCTCATGCCGCGGCACGAGCAGTACGCGGTCCTCGACGCCCGCCTCCACGGCGAGCGTGAGAGACATGCCCGGAAAGACGACCACGTCGTCCATCGGCACTAAAAGAAGGCGGCTCATCGAGTTGTCTTCACTTTCGCTAGTTGCTTATTCAAAGTAAGCTGAAGAATAGCACGACTCGGCTGGATCTGGACTCCGGATCTGAGTCTCAGCGGCTCAGATTATCACCCGCCACGCGCCAGCCCGGTTCATTTGCCAAGATGCCCCGATGGCCGAGACCAAGGCTTCACCGGACGAGCCCGCGCACGACGTCCTCGCCGCCGAGGAGTTTCCGATGCCGGCGCCCGACCCAGACCTCCACCACCACGGACCGGTCGTACTCCCGGACGACCCGACCGGGATCGCGGAGCCGCACGATGTCCTGGCGGCGGAGGAGTTCCCGATGCCGGCTGGGCGACCCGGCCCGCTCGCGTCCACTGCCGGACCATCCCGGTGGCGCCTCGCGGCAGTCGCGCTTGCGGGGCTGATCGCGGTTTGGCGGCTGCGCGGGCGCAGGCGGCGCAGGCGGGAGGGGTAGCCGGCTGGGCTGGGCTGTTGCCGGGCTGCGGCCGGGCGGTCGGCTCGGCCCGGGGAGGCGGCTCGGGCAGGCGGCTCGGGCAGGCGGCTCGGTTATCCGGCTGGCTGTGGCCGGGGCGGTCGGCTCGGTTACTTGGCGGGCTGTGGCCGGGCGGTCGGCTCGGTAAACGGCGCTGGTGAAGGGTGGCTTGCGGAGGCAGGCCGGGACGGGCCGGCCTGCCCACGGCCGGGGCGGGCCGGAATGCACCGGCGCCGAGGGGCCGACACCCGCCGAGGGCCGCAGGGGCGAAATCCGTCTCCGCGACATGCTTAAGGGCACAAACTCCACGCCCCAAGGCGTCCCTGGTTACATAAGCATGCCCCACATGCACAATTGACCAAGGTCCAGCAGCTGCGCGCGATTTGTCCTTGTATGCATGCGAAATTGTCAGATTGCTGACACCATCCGCCCGGCTACACCCTCGCCAGCGCTGTTCCCGAGCAGACCGCACTGCGATCCAGCTCCGCGGCACCGCCAAGAGGCCCAATCCGGCCCGGCTGGCCTCCGCCGCAAGCCACTTTCCCCTTCGCCAGCGCCGTTTACCGAGCTGACCACCGGCCGCAGCCCAGTCGAGTCGCGACAGCTCCCGCCCCAGGGTCGATCCCACGACCACGCACGGCCGGCCGGCCGCCGGGCGGCTGCCGCGGGGAGGCGAACGCCGCTCGGGCCCGGCCGCCGGCCGCCGCCGGGACGGACCCGCCTCAGGCTCGCGCCGCGGCCGCCGGCCGCCGGCGCGGCATCAGGTCCGTGATCGTGCCGTCCGCCATCTCGGCGGCGAACATGACCGTCTCGGTGAGGGTGGGGTGGGGGTGGATGGTGAGGGCGATGTCCTCGGCTTCGGAGCCCATCTCGATCGCGTGCACGGTCTCGGCGATCAGCTCGCCGGCGTTGACCCCGACGATCCCGGCTCCGACGAGCCGCCGGGTGCCGGGCTCGAACAGGAGTTTTGTCATCCCCTCGGAGCGGGCCAGCGAGAGCGCGCGGCCGGAGGCGGCCCAGGGGAACGAGGCCTTCTCGACCTCGACGCCCCGTTCGCGGGCCTCGGTCTCGGTCAGCCCCATCCATGCGACCTCGGGGTCGGTGTAGGCGACCGACGGGATCGCACGCGGGTCGAACTGCGCGCCCGGAACACCGGCGATCACCTCGGCCGCCACCTTGCCCTCGTGTGAAGCCTTGTGGGCCAGCATCGGGCCGCCGACGACGTCGCCGATCGCGTAGATGTGCGGCACGTTGGTGCGCAGCCGGCGGTCGACGGAGATAAAGCCGCGAGCGTCGACGTCAACGCCCGCGGCGGCTGCGTCGACGGCATTGCCGTTCGGTTTGCGTCCGACCGCGATCAGGATGCGGTCGAACAGCTCGGATGCCCCGTTCGACAACTCCACTCGCAGCCCGTTCTTCTGCGCCTTGACGGACTGCACCGACGTGGCGAGGTGGATTGCCTCGTAGCGACCAGAGATCCGCTTCTGGAGGACCTTGACGAGGTCGGCGTCGCAGCCGGGGATCAGGTGGTCGAGCAGCTCGACGACCGTCACCTTCGACCCGAGCGCGTCGTAGACGGTCGCCATCTCGAGTCCGATGATCCCGCCGCCGACCACGAGCATCCGGTCGGGGATCCGATCCGGGGAGAGCGCCCCGGTCGAGTCGAGGATCCTAGGATCGTCGGGAAGCCCAGGCAGCGTCGCCGCATCCGATCCGACGGCGATGATGCAGTGCTCGAAGGTGACTGTGCGATCGCCGACGGTGACGCTGTTCGGTCCCGTGAACCGCGCCACCCCGTGGATCACCTCGACCTTGCGCTGGCGGGCGAGGCCGGCGATCCCGGCGGTGAGCTTGCCGACGACGGACGACTTCCACTCGAGCAGCGCCTCGAGGTCGACCTGGGGCCGGCCGAACGCGATTCCGTGCGCCGCCATCTCCTCGGCCTCGGCCACAACCCGGGCGGCGTGCAGGAGCGCCTTGGAGGGGATGCAACCGACGTTCAGGCAGACGCCGCCGAGCGACTCGTAACGCTCGACCATGATCGTGCGCAGGCCCAGATCGGCGGCCCGGAAGGCGGCGGTGTAACCGCCGGGCCCGGAGCCGATCACCAGCACGTCGGCGTCGCGCCCGCCGGCGCCATTGGCAGCGGCGCCGGTCTTCGCCGGTCCCGAGGCGCCCGCCTTCGGCGGTCCGGCGGCACCATCCGCACCCGCGCTCGGGCCGGCGGCTGCGGCGCCGTCGGCCTCGAGCGACAGCAGCACGGTTCCCTCCGAGACCCGGTCGCCGATCGAAACCGCCAGCTTCGCGACCACGCCCGCGAACGGAGCGGGGACGTCCATCGTCGCCTTGTCGGACTCGAGTGTCAGCAGGGGGTCGTCGACGGCGACTGCGTCACCGGGCGAGACGTGGATCTCGATCACCGGGACGTCGGTGAAGTCCCCGATGTCGGGAACCCGAACCTCGGTAACGGAATTCATAACAGCGCTCGGCGCAGATCGGACAAGACTCGCACCAGGTACACGACGAACCGGGCCGCGGCGGCGCCGTCGATCACCCGGTGGTCATAGGAGAGCGAGAGCGGCACCATCAGCCGGGGGACGAACGCGGCGCCATCCCAGACGGGCTTCATGGCGGCGCGAGTGACGCCCAGGATCGCGACCTCGGGAGCGTTCACGATCGGGGTGAACGAGGTTCCGCCGATCCCGCCGAGCGAGGAGATCGTGAACGTGCTGCCGCTCATGTCGCCGGGCATCAGCTTGCCCTCGCGGGCCTTGGCCGACAACGAGCTCAGCTCGCCCGCGATCTCGAGCAGCCCCTTGCGATCGGCGTCCTTGATCACCGGCACGACCAGTCCCCCCGGCGTGTCGGCGGCAAAGCCGATGTTGTAGTAGCGCTTGAGAATCAGCTCGTCGCCGTCCAAGGACGAGTTGAAGTCGGGGAACGCCTTCAGCGTCGCGACCGACGCGATAACGAGGAACGAGACCATCGTCACCTTGGCGTCCTGCTCGGAGTTGAGTCGCTTGCGCCAGGCCTCGAGGTCGGTGATGTCCGCCTCGTCGTTGTGCGTGACGTGCGGGATCATCGCCCAGTTGCGCGCGAGCGCCGGCGCCGAGATCTTCTGGATCCGCGAGCGCGGCACGCGTTCCACAGGGCCGAACTTCTCGAACTCCAGCGATGGCCACGGCGGCAGTTCCTGGCCCAAACCAGGCCGGGCCGCCGGAGGCGAGCCCGGCCCCTTATCAACGAACTCCTGGACGTCCTGCCGAGTGATCCGCCCCTTGCGGCCGGTGCCGGGTACGGCTCGAAGGTCGACCCCGAGCTCGCGCGCCATCTTGCGCACGGCCGGGCTCGCGTACACCGGATGCCGGCCGTCGGTCTGCGGCGCCGGGGCCTCGGTTGCCGGGGCCTCGGCTGTAGGAGCGGCTGCCTGTGTCTCGGCCTCGATCGCGCCGGCCACCGACGCGGGGGCGGCTGCCTCGGTCGGCGCTCCTGCGGACGCAATCGCGGAGGCCCTCGACCCGAGTTCGGCGTCGCCGTTCTCCATCGTCAGCAGCAGCGTCCCCTGCGAGACGTGGTCGCCGACGCCGACATGCAGCTCGCGCACGACCCCGGCGACCGGTGCCGGCACGTCCATCGTCGCCTTGTCGGACTCGAGTGTCAGCAGGGGGTCGTCGACGGCGACTGTGTCACCGGGCGAGACGTGGATCTCGATCACCGGCACGTCGGCGAAGTCGCCAATGTCCGGGACCTCGACGGGGAGCAGGTCAGTGGCGGTCATACGGTGCTCGGCATCGGCGCCTCGGGGTCGATCCCGAACCGCTCGATCGCCTCCTGGACCCGGGCCGGATCGATCGAGCCCTGGTCGGCGAGCTCCTTCAGCGCCGCGACGGCGACGTAGTGGCGGTCGACCTCGAAGAACCGTCGCAACGCGCGCCTCGTGTCGCTGCGGCCGAAGCCATCGGTGCCGAGCACCCGATATGGGCCGGGCACCCACTGACGGATCTGATCGGCGAACGCGCGGATGTAATCGGTCGAGGCGATCACCGGACCGGAGTCGCCCGAGAGGCACTCGCTTACGTATGTTCGCCGGGCCTCGGACAGGGGGTGGAGCATGTTCCAGCGCTCGACCTCGAGTCCGGCGCGCCGCAACTCGGTGAACGAGGTGACGCTCCACACGTCGGCGGCGACACCGAACTCGGCCTCGAGCAGCTCCGCGGCGGCGATCACCTCGCGCAGGATCGTGCCCGACCCGAGCAGCCGGACGCGCGGGCCGTCGGCCGAGCTCGCCCGCAGCAGGTACATCCCGCGCAGGATCCCCTCCTCGGCGCCTTCGGGCATCGGCGGATGCCGGTAGTTCTCGTTCATCAGCGTCAGGTAGTAGAAGATGTCCTCCTGTTCGGAGACCATCCGCCGCAGGCCCTCGTGGACGATCACCGCGAGCTCGTAGGAGAACGTCGGGTCGTAGGCGCGGCAGTTGGGAACGACCGAGAACAGCACGTGGCTGTGGCCATCCTCGTGCTGGAGTCCCTCGCCGTTCAGGGTCGTGCGGCCGGCGGTCCCGCCGAGCAGGAAGCCGCGCGCGCGCGAATCTCCCGCGGCCCAGATCAGATCGCCGACGCGCTGGTAGCCGAACATCGAGTAGTAGATGTAGAACGGCACCATCTGCGTGTGGTGGGCCGAGTAGGAGGTGCCTGCGGCGATGAACGAGGAGATCGAGCCGGCCTCGGTGATTCCTTCCTCGAGGATCTGGCCGTGCTCGTCCTCCTTGTAGAACATCAGCTGCTCGGAGTCCTGGGGCAGGTACAGCTGGCCGACGTGGGAGTAGATCCCGACCTGGCGGAACAGCCCCTCCATCCCGAAGGTGCGCGACTCGTCGGGCACGATCGGAACGATGTGCTTGCCGATCTGCTTATCGCGCAGCAGCGCCGCGAGCACGCGGACGAACGACATCGTGGTTGAGATCTCACGGTCGCCGGTCCCGGCGATCTGCGACTCGAATGTCTCCAGAGCGGGGACCTCGAGCGGCTCCGCCGTGCGCCGGCGGACCGGCAGGCTGCCGCCGAGCCGTCCGCGCGACTCGCGCAGCAGCTGCATCTCCGGCGAATCGTCCGGCGGCTTGTAGTACTCCGCCGCCCGTACCTGCTCGTCCGTCAGCGGCAGTTCGAAGCGGTCGCGGAACTGAAGCAGCGCGTCCTCGGTCATCTTCTTCGCCTGGTGGGTGATCATCTGGCCCTCGCCAGAGACACCCATCCCGTAGCCCTTGATCGTCTTCGCGAGGATCACCGTCGGCCTGCCATGCGGCTGAACCGCCTCGTGGTACGCGGCGTAGACCTTCTGCTGGTCCAGGCCGCCGCGGTTCAGCAGCCAGATCTCGTCGTCGGACATGTGAGCGACGCGTTCGAGCAGCACCGGATCGCGGCCGAAGAACTGCTCCCGGACGTAGGCGCCGTCACGTGACTTGAACGTCTGGTACTCACCGTCGACGCACTCGTCCATCACCTTGACCAGCCGGCCGTCGGTGTCGGCGGCGAGCAGCGGGTCCCAGCGCGAGCCCCAGATCACCTTGATCACGTTCCAGCCCGCACCGAGGAAGTCGGACTCGAGCTCCTGGATGATCTTGCCGTTACCGCGGACCGGGCCATCGAGCCGCTGGAGGTTGCAGTTGACGACCCAGATCAGGTTGTCGAGTTGCTCGCGTCCGGCGAGTGCCGTCGCGCCCATCGACTCGGGCTCGTCCATTTCGCCGTCGCCGAGAAACGCCCACACCCGGCGCCCGTCGGTGTCCGCGATTCCGCGTGCCTTGAGGTACTTCATGAACCTCGCCTGGTAGATCGAGGTGATCGCACCGATCCCGAGCGAGACCGTCGGGAACTGCCAGAACTCGGGCATCAGCCACGGATGGGGGTAGGAGGACAGTCCGCCGGCGATCGAGACCTCCTGGCGAAAGCCGTCGAGCTGCTCCTTCGTCAGCCGGCCCTCGAGGAAGGCGCGGGCGTAATTGCCGGGGGACGAGTGGCCCTGGAAGTAGACGAGATCCCCGCCGTGGTCCGCCGACGGGGCGCGCCAGAAGTGATTGAAGCCGACCTCGTAGAGCGTCGCCAGCGACTGGTAGGTGGCAATATGGCCGCCGAGCTCGGAGGTGGTCTTGTTGGCGCGCACGACCATCGCGATCGCGTTCCAGCGGATGATCGAGCGCAGCCGGCGCTCGAGGGCGGGGTCGCCGGGGAGCGGCGCCTCCTGCTCGGGCGGGATCGTGTTGACGTACGGGGTGTTGAGGCTCGCGATCGGGCCCATCCCGGCGTGCTGCGCACGGTCAACGACCCTGGTCAGGATCTGGCGCGCGCGGTCCGGGCCGTCATGCGCGACGACGGCGTCAAGCGCGTCAAGCCACTCGTTCGTCTCAACCGCGTCGGGGTCGGTGGCGGCGCCGTTGGTGGTCAGGCTTGGGACTCGATCCGTCATACGTAATTTGAGTTGTTTGTGCAGTGACCCGGCGTGATCGCCACTATAGCCGCGCCCTCACTTCGCTACGGTGCGCACGTGGCTTTGCGCGAAGTCGACGGTCCCCCCGGTGCGCCCTGGGGACGGCCGCTGGCAGGGGTGCTCGACCAGCTGACGGTCGAGTCCGATCTGCTGGCCGGCAACCCGCTCGGCGACCCCGCTCGCCGCCCCTTGTACGTCTACAGCTCGCCCGGCGTCGAGCCCGCGGGCGAGGTGCCGGCGGTGTACGTGATCCAGGGCTTCACCGGTCAGCTCGACATGTGGTTCGCGCGCTCGCCCTTCGAGCCGACGATGATCGAACGGCTCGACGCGATGTTCGCGGCCGGCGACTGTCCGGAGGGGATCGTCGTGTTCGTCGATGCCTGGACGAGGCGCGGCGGCTCGCAGTTCCTGAACTCGACGAGCACCGGCCGCTACCTTGACTACCTGTGCGACGAGGTGGTCGCGTTCGTCGACGCGCGCTACCCGACCCGTGCCAGCCGCGACCATCGCGGGCTGGCGGGGAAATCGTCCGGAGGCTATGGGGCGATGGTCGCGCCGATGCTGCGCCCGGACGTGTTTGGCGCGCTCGCCTCGCATGCCGGCGACGCGCTGTTCGAGTGCTGCTACCAGCGCGACTTCCCGCTTGTCGCGCGCGAGCTTCGGGACAGCTACGAAGGGTCCTATGACGTGTTTCACGAGCGGCTGGCCGAGAGCGAGAACTTCGAGTGGTCGCGGTTCGGCAAGCCGTTCGAGATCTACGGCTACGCGTGCGTCTACTCACCCGACCCCGACCGCCCGGGCGAGGCGCTGCTGCCGTTCGAGATCGACACCGGGCGGCTGCTGCCGGACGTGTGGGAGCGCTGGCTCGAGCGCGATCCGGTGCGGATGGCGCCGCGCCACTCCGACGCGCTGCGCAGCATGCGCCACATCTACCTCGATGCCGGACGGGCCGACGAGTGGTTCCTGGACCTCGGTGCACAGGCGTTCGCGGCGGAGCTCGCGAAGCTCAACATCGAGTGCTCGTTCGAGCTGTTCGACGGCAAGCACGGCGGGATCACGTACCGCTATCCGGGAGCGATCCGCGAGCTGATCGTGGCGCTCGAGAAGTCTTGAGCCGGCGGTCGCGAACGGCGGGCTGCGAAGCTATGCGGCGATGACTGCGACCGCTGAGAACGAGCTCGCGTTCGCGGGACCAGGTGCGCTGGCCGAGTTGGTCCGTGCACGCGAGCTGGCGCCGCGGGAGCTGGTCGAGCTCAGCCTGCGGCGGATCGAAGATCTGAACCCGCGCATCAACGCGGTCCGAGCGACGATCGCGGAGCCCGCGCTGGCGGCGGCCGACGCGCTCGACGATTACGAGCTCCCACTGGCGGGCGTGCCGTTCGCGGTCAAGGACGACACACCGGTCGAGGGGCAGGTGACGACGCGGGGCTCGCGGTCGTACGGGCCCCCGGCGACGGCCGACGCCGAGATCGTTCGGCGGCTGCGGGCGGCCGGCGCGATCCCGGTCGCGATCACCAACGTCCCGGAGCTGACGATCTTCCCCTGGACGGCGACGGATGCGAACGGGATCACCCGCAATCCGTGGAACCCGTCGCGCACTCCCGGCGGCTCCTCGGGAGGCTCCGGCGCAGCCGTCGCGGCGGGCATGGTGCCGGCTGCGACGGGCTCCGACGGCGGCGGGTCGATCCGGATCCCGGCCGGGTGCTGCGGGCTCGTGGGGATGAAGCCGACCCGCGGGCGGGTGCCGATGCTGCCTCTGATCGATGGCTGGCTCGGGCTCACCAGCTACGGGCCGTTGGCGCGCTCGGTGCGCGACAGCGCGCTGCTGCTCGACGCGATGAGCGACCGAGAGAGTCCGCCGCTCGTGGCCGCCTGCGAGTCGCCGCCCGGACGGCTGCGAATCGCGCTCTCACGCAAGATCCCGCCCGGGCTGATCGCGCATTGCTCGGGCGACCAGCGCCGGGCCTGGGAGCAGACCGGCCGGCTGCTCGAGGGGCTCGGACACGACGTGGTGCAACGCGATCCGTCATACGGGCCGACGGCTGCGCTCGAGTTCTTGCAAACGTGGACGCGGGGGATCTACGAGGAATCGCTGCTGGTGCCCGATCGCTCCAAGCTCGAGCGCTCGAGCCGCCAGATGGCGGGCTTTGGCCGGTTGCTTGTCTCTGCCCGCCGGCGCGAGAAGCTGCGCGGCCCACTGCGCGCCGCCACCACCGCCCGGATCCTCGCGCTGTGGGATCAGGTCGATGTGCTGCTGACACCGGGGCTCGCGCGGACCGCGATCGCGGCCGAAGGTGGCTACGGCCGCGCCGCTCCGATTGCCTTCGACCGCTCGGCGCGATTCACGCCGTGGACGGCGATGTTCAACGTCACCGGCCAGCCGGCGGTGACGGTGCCGGCCGGCTTCGGAGCCGACCGCCTCCCACTCAGCGTCCAGCTTGTCGGGCGGATGGGGGCCGAGGAGACGCTGTATGCGCTCGCCGCGCAGATCGAAGCGGCCCGGCCGTGGGTGCAGCATCGACCGCCGATGGCCTGATCCTGAAGGGGTTTGCGGAGGGAGGCCGGCCCGCCCCAGCCTGCCCCGGTCTCAGGACTGCCGGTCGCGGACGAACTGCTCACACACCGCGATCGCGTCCTCGATCGTCTCCCAGTGGAGGGCCTCGGGCGTGTCCGACGGCCAGTGGTAGTTCAGCGGCAGCTTGGTGTAGTCGACTGACGCCAGCGTCGCGACCGGCAGTCCGGCCCGAAGCGCGATCAGGGCATCGGTGGCCGCCACGGTCCGCAATCCGCGCTCGATCCGGACCCCGGCGCGGGCCGCGGCGTTTGCGAGCGCGTCGCGCATCGAGCTGGGGTAGTCGCGCATCCGCAGCATCCCCTCGCCTTCCAGGATCATCAGCGTCGGACCGCCGAGACACTCGAGACAGATGATCTCCGTGTCGGTGCGCCGCAGCTCGTCGAAGTGCCGCCGCGCGAAACCCTGCATGCCCTCCATGAACGACTCCTCGGAGCCCGTCGAGACCAGCAGCACGCGGAGTCCTGGAGCCGGCGAGTGCGCGATCGCGCCGGCGAGCGCGACCAGCAGTCCGACGGCGCTGAGGTTGTCGTTCGCACCAGGGACGGACTTGCGGGCGCCGATGTCGGCCATCGCTGCGCTCGCGCCCAGTGCGAGAACCGATCCGGCGAGCAGCAGGCCGCGCCTGCCGAGCGCTGCGCCGGCGCAGATCATCACCGGTCCGAGCCACACCGCGTAGAGGATCGGCAGGCTCTGGCCGGAGCGCTCGTGCAGGCCGGGCGCGACCCGGGGCGCGATCCGGCCGAGCGCCGGGTGGAACACGAGCCCGGAATGGGCGGCATCGTGATGAGCGATGAAGACGACCGTGCGCCGGGCGTCGCGGTCCCCGGCCTGGGCGACGACGTTCCACGTCGCCCGATGGGGGAGGGCACGGCGAAACCACAACCGGCCGCCACCGACGTCGTCCCAGACCGCCGCGGCGCCGAGCCCTGCCGCGAGCGTCGCCAGCACGCGGGCTTTGAAGCCGCGCCGCCGGGCCGCGATCCCAGCACCCCCGAGCGCGAGCAGATTCGCGAGTCCGAGCGGCCACCAGTAGCCTCCGTGAGCCCGCTCCTGCTCGATCGCCGTCTCGCAGCCGAGCGCACGCAGGATCTCCGCGATCCGCTCGGCGGCATGTCGCTCGCCCGCGGACGCCGACGGCCGCTCGAACCCGGCAAGCTCGTGGATCAGCGCTTTCCAATCGGCGGGGTCGCGGGCTGCGGGCACAGCCCGTCAGTAGATCACGCGCCGTCCCCAGGCGAACATGTCGCCGAGCCAGAGCCGGCGGGTGTGTACGGATGGCCGGCCGGAGAAACGGGGGTGTCTACGGGGGGGCGGCGGTCCAGGCGAAGGCCGCCGGCCCCCCGCGGCTGTCAGCGAGCCGCAGTCGCGCCCCTAAGAAGCCGCTGCAACAGAGCAGTGCGGGGTTGGCGAGTCGGCCGGCTCGATGCCTCCCGGCGCTCGGTGCGACGCGCACCGAGCAGCTCGCGAGCGGCGCGGGATCGCTCGGCGGCGAGGGCGAGCTCCTGCTCGCGGGCGCGCATCAGCTCGACGGACAACTGTGATGAATACATTTGCCTTGTTCCCCTTGCGTTGGTGCCCCGTGGGAGGCGGCTGATCCGGCTCTCGGTGGTGCGGTGGCCGGCTTGCAGGTGGGAATCTCTCAGTGCCGCCGCTCGCCGACCACGTCCGTTGACGCAGGCGGAATGAGTCCTTTGACTCACATCGGGGTGGGAGCCACGTCCGCCCGGAAGGCCCGCGCTCAGGCGAAACCCTGTGCGTGCCGGCGCAGCGCGTCCGCGTCATGGATCACGACGCTTCGCCGACCGGTGCTGATGCACTGGAGTGAGCGAAGCGAGCCGAGCGCCTTGACCGTCGCCTCACGGGATGCCGCACACCAGCTCGCGAGCTGATCCTGCGAGAGCGGCAGGTCGACCGCGATCCCTTCAGGCCGGGGCGCTCCGAACCGCTCGCCGAGCTCGAGCAGACGCCACGCGACCCGCCCGAAGGTGTCGAGTGCGGCGAACTCCAGCCGCTTGCGATCCGCGTCGCGCAGCCGGGCCGCAAGCACGCGGATCAGCTCATTGGCGGCATCGATGTCGCGGAGCGCGCGCATCAGCGCCGAGGCGGGAGCGACAACCGCCTCGACCTCTCCGGCGGCCACGGCGGTTGCGGAGCGCGGCTCGCCGTCCAGCGAAGACAGCTCGCCGACGATCTCACCCGGTCCGCGCAGCCCGAGCACGACCTCTCGTCCGCCCGGCGCCGTGCAGCTCAGCACGACGCAGCCGTGCTCGACGAGGAACACGCGCTCGGCGCGGTCACCTTCGGCGAACAGCGCCTGACCGCGCCGGAATCGCCGATTCGTTCCGTCTCGGCGCAGACCGGCGGTGAGGGTATCCGTCGTATCTGCGCGGGCGGCCACCTCCACAGTTTCCTCGACCGCCGCCTCTCGGAGCGTCTGACGGCATCCCTGGAATACTTGCAACGATGGGCGCGGTGGTAGGTAGGACTGCGGAGCTCTCCGCGATCGGCAACATGCTTGACGTCGCGTCGCGGGAGCCGGCGGCCCTGGTGCTCGAAGGGGATGCGGGGATCGGTAAGACCACCCTGCTGCGCGCGGGCGTGGAGATCGCCAGGGAGCGGCTGTTCTGGGTTCTGTGGTCGAGCCCGGCCGCAGCTGAGGTTCGGCTGGCGTACGCCGGTCTCACCGACCTCCTCAGCACGGTTGGGGACGAGTCCTTCGGCACCTTGTCCGCACCGATGCGGCAGGGTCTCGACGCGGCGCTGCTCCGTGGCGATGAGCCGCGCCGGCCGCCCAGCCGGCGCGCCGTGGCCGCGGCGTTCCTGGCCGTGGTGGAGCATCTGGCAGCTGTAGCGCCGGTGGTGATCGCGATCGACGACTTGCAGTGGCTCGACGGGCCGTCGGCGCAAGTCCTGGAGTTTGCGGTCAGGCGGCTGTCTGGTCGCGTCGGCATCCTTGCGGCTCGGCGAGTGTCTGACGGCGGCCGCGGGCGCGAGCTTGTGCTTCAGCACAGCAAGCCCGTCGCGCGGGTGGCCGTAGGTCCGCTCGGCAAGGCCGACTTGAACCGCCTCGTCCGTGCCCGGGTCGGCCGCGCGCTTCCGCGCCCGGTGTCCGAGCGCATCAATCAGGTCGCCGCCGGTAACCCGTTCTTCGCACTCGAGATTGCCGCTGCCTTGCCGAACGCCGGCGAGGTCGAGCAGCTCGAGCTTCCCGAGAGCCTGCTCGAGGTCGTGCGGGCGAGGGTCAAAGGCCTCGGACCGCCGGCGCGCGGAGTGCTGCTCGCGGCGAGCGCGCTGGCGCGACCGACGGTTGAGGCCGTCAAGGCGGCGATGCCGGAGCTCGACGTGGCGGAGTCGCTCGAGCAGGCCGAGGATCGGGACGTTGCGAAGATCGCAGGCGGCCTCGTGCAGTTCACCCATCCGCTGCTGGCCAGCGGCGTCTATGCCGGCGCCTCTCGTGCCCAGCGGCGGGCGATGCACCTGCGGCTGAGCAAGGTTGTCGACAGCCCAGAGGAGCGTGCCCGCCATCTCGCGCTCGCCACCGTCGGCACTGACCCAGCGGTTGTGTCGGCGCTCGATCAGGCCGCGGTGCAAGCGCGGTTGCGCGGCGCGCCCTCCGCGGCGGCGGAGCTGCTCGAGCTCGCGCTCCGCCTCGGCGCCGACTCGCCGGAGCGCCGCGTGCGAGCAGCCGAACAGCATTTCGACGCCGGCGCCGGCGGACGCGCGCGCGAGCTGTTGCGGAGCGCGATCGCGGAGCTCGACCAGGGCCCGTTGCGAGCGCGGGCGCTCAGCCTGCTCGGGACGATCACCTATCGGGACGACAGTCAGGGCGAGGCGGTGGCGCTGTTCGAGCAGGCACTCGAGGAGGCGAAACCGGACAGCGCGGAGTGGATCGAGACGGCGCTCGAGCTCAGCTTCGTGCTCGCCAACCAGGTGCGAGTCGCCGAGGCACTGCCGATCGCGCTAGCGGCAAACACGGCCGCCCGCCGGCTCGGTGACCGGGGTCTGCTGGCGCAGACGCTGATGGTTTCGGTGACGGTTCAGTTCATGCTCGGTCGAGGGCTCGACGAACGTGGACTTCAGGAGGCGCTGGTGCTGGAGGACGCGGGGCGGTGGACGTTCGCGCCGCATCGTCCGTCGATGCTCGCGTGCCTGGTGTTCGCCAGTGTCGGGCGGCTCGACGAGGCGTGGGCGGCGTTGATCGCGGTGCGGGAGCGGTGCCTCGAGCGCGGGGAGGACGGGGAGCTGATCTACACGACAATTCACGCGGTACAGCTCGAGCTCTGGCGGGGTCGGTTCGCCGACGCTGTGGCGCTCGCCGAGGACGCCTACGAGCGCGCGTTGCAGCTCGACACCTCGACCGCGCGTGGAATCGCCCTGTGGGCGAAGGCGGCCGTTGCCGCCTGGTCCGGCGACGTCGCGCAGGCCCGGGCGCTGGCCGATGAGTCACTCGCGCTGTTCATGCGGACCGGCTCGACGATGGCCGTGATGATGATGCCACTGGCGACGCTCGGCCTTCTCGACGTGTCGCTGGGCGATTACGAAGCCGCGGCGGCGCGTCTCGCTGCGCTGGCGATCGCCACCGCGCAGCCCGATGCGGCCACCGACCCGACGATGGTTCCATGGGTGGCGGACGCCGTGGAGGCGCTCGTCGGGCTCGGCAGGACCGAGGAGGCGGCGCCGATCGTGGATTGGCTGGAAGATCGCGGGCAGGCACTCGATCGCGCCTGGGCGCTTGCGATCGGCGGACGTTGCCGCGGCCTGATGCTGGCGGCCGCGGGCGACCTGGCCGGCGCCGAGGAGGTACTGGGTCGGGCGCTGGCAGTGCACGACCGGCTGCCGTTGATGTCTTTCGAGCGAGCGCGCACACTGCTGGTGCTCGGTGCCGTACAGCGCCGGCTCCGGAAGCGGCGGGTGGCCAGGGCGACCCTCAGCGAGGCGGCGGCGAGCCTCGAGCGGCTGGGGGCGTCATTGTGGGCGAGTCGGGCCCGGGACGAGCTCCAGCGGCTCGCTCCGAGACGTCGGTCGGCCGACGAGCTGACCGACACGGAGCTGCGCGTCGCACAGCTTGCCGCGTCAGGGATGACCAACCGCGAGGTCGGCGCAGCGTTGTTCATCAGCTCCAAGACGGTCGAGGCGAATCTCGCGCGGATCTACCGCAAGCTCGGGATCCGCTCCCGGGCAGAGCTCGGGCGCCAGATGATGGATCACGAGGCACTCACCTCGCAGCTCTGAGCCGGGCCGATCGCGTAGCGGTCCACGAACGCGGGTAGCGAAAGTATGCGATGGTGAAGGGGATGAACGACTCGGCGTTTCAGGGCAAGGCCGCACTCGTCACCGGTGCCGCGAGCGGGATCGGCCGGGCGGTCGCGCAGCGGCTGCAGGATGCGGGGATGGACGTGCTCGCAGTGGACCTCAAGCCCGATCCGGCGGGACCCGGGGTGCCATACGAGGCCGACCTGACGGTTGCCGCGGCCAACGAAGATGCTGTGGCCACCGCCCGCGAGCGCTTCGGCCGTCTGGATCTGGTCGTGCCGAACGCGGGTGTCCAGCACGTGGCGCCGATCGACGAGTTTCCGGCCGAGCGCTGGGAGACGATTGTCGCATTGCTGCTGACGAGTCCGTTCCTGTTGGCGAAACACTCCTGGCCCGCGCTGCGGGAATCCGGGAGCGGCCGGTTCATCGTGATCGCGTCGGTCCATGCACTGGTCGCCTCGCCGTTCAAGGCCGCGTACGTTTCGGCCAAGCACGGTGTCCTCGGACTTGTTAAGACGCTGGCGCTGGAGGGAGCGGAACTCGGAATCACCGCGAGTGCTGTCTGCCCGGGCTATGTCCGCACACCGCTGGTGGAGAAGCAGATCGCCGACCAGGCTCGCGTTCATGGGCTCGCGGAAGAGGACGTGCTCGAGCGGGTGATCCTCGCGCCACACGCGGTCAAGCAGCTGATCGAGCCGGCGGAGGTCGCTGAAGTGGTTGCGTTCCTCGCCGGACCGGCCGGACGGGCGTTCACGGGGGCTCCGGTGACGATGGACCAGGGCTGGACCGCGCGGTAGCCGGCCATCGACTCGAGGTGCACCCGGGCCGGTCGAGCGGCCGGCGTGAGGTCGCCAACTAGGACCAGAATGCGTCGCTCTCGGCCGGCTTGGCGTCGGCCATGTGCCACTCGCTGATCTGCCCGTCGGGGATCCGGAGCAGGTGCGCGGCGTAGTTGTGCAGCGTCCGGCCGCCACGCTCGGCGCGGATCTCGACCATGAGCAGAACCAGATCCCCGTCGACCACCACCGGCGGCTGCGTCGGATGGACGCTGAACCGGGCCGACGGGAGGTCCATGGCACGCAGGCGGTCCAGGTAGCCGTCCCGGCCTCTGACTTCGTCGATGCCGCCGTCGGCATTCGTGATGTAGGCGACGAGGTCGTCGGACAGAAGGGCGCCCATGCGCGCGAAATCGACGGCCGAGAATGCCTCGATGAACTGACCTGCAACTGCACCAGCCGCAGCCGGCTTCACCACGCCCTCCTAGTCGATTGACGAGCGATGCTAACCCGGACGTGTGCAAGAGTGCGACGAACATGAATCAGGACCGTCGCGAGTTCGCCGGAGAGCTTTACGCCGCGAGCCGGATCCATGACGAAGGCCAGTCAGATCGGCTGGCGCGCTTCAGGAACGTCGAGCCGGCGACTGCCGAGCTGCTCGGCGTGCTCGTGCGGGGAAGCTCAGCGGTGCGAGTGCTCGAGCTGGGCACCTCCAACGGGTATTCCACGGTCTGGCTCGCCGACGCGGTGGAGGCGACCGGCGGGAACCTCGTCAGCGTCGATACCGATCCAGCTCGGATCAGCCTGGCGTGCCAGAACCTGCGCCGTATGGCTCTCGATGAGCGGGTCGAGCTACGGGTACAGGACGCCGGTGTGGCGCTGAGCCAGTCGAAGGACTCGGCGTGGGACTTCGTGTTCCTCGATGCCGAGCGCCCTCATTACGTGGATTACGAGCGGGATCTCGTCAGGACCTTGGCGCCGGGCGGCATCCTGGCGGTGGACAACGTCCTCTCGCACGAGCACGAACTGACCGAGTTCACCTCGCTGATCGATGCCGAGCCAGCGCTGACGCAGACCGTCGTCCCGATCGGCGCCGGGCTCAGAGTCGCGGTCCGCGACAGCGGCGCAAGCTGATTCGAAGCGTCCGATGTGGCGTAGGCCGGCATCCGGATGAAAGCGGCGGCATTGCCGGGGCCGCCGGGCAGTGGTATACCCGGACCTCGATTGCTGCTCGCGTCGGCCGTCGAGGCCGACCGGAGCAGGCGTCAAAAAGCCGAGAGGAGCCATACACATGTCAGTCAGCGAAGATCCCATGCAGGGCGCGGGGATTAGCGGCGCACCGGGTGAGGACCCGACCCAGGCAAGTCCGACCCCGGCACAGCCTGACGACGACCCGACCCAGGCAGTTGGCACCGGAGCCGGCGGCGAGGATCCGACGCAAGGGGTCGAAGTCGGCGAGCAGCCGTACGAAGATCCGACGCAGGGCACCGAAATCGGCGAACTCCCCGGCGAGGATCCAACCGCAACGGCGTCCTGATCGACCCATCCGCGCTCCCGCCATCCCCGACTAGGAAAGCGAGTACTCCGAGGCCCGTCGCGCCTGCTCGTCCGTTGGCCGCACCCCGGTATAGAGCGCGAACTGCTCGAGAGCCTGGAGCCGGATGACCTCGGCGCCGGTGATCACGGTCTTGCCCGCCGACCGCGCGACGCGCACGAGCGGCGTGAGCGCCGGCATCGCGACGACGTCGAAGACCACATCAGCGGCCGCGACCGCCTGAGCTGGGAAGGCCAGCTCATTGGCCGCCGGCCCGCCGTCCATCCCGATCGGCGTCGCGTTTATCAGCAGACGCGGTTCGCTTGCGTCCATTTGCACCGCCGGGAGCCACGTGTACCCGAACTGCGCCGCGAGGGCCTGACCGGTCTGTTCGTTGCGCCCGATCACGATTCCGGATTTGAAGCCCTGATCCCGCAGCGCGGCGAGCACAGCCTTCGCCATCCCGCCGCTGCCGTGGACGGCGAACGTATCGCTGACCGGGATCCGGTGCGCGGCGAGGAGCTTCCGCACCGCGACGCAGTCGGTGTTGTAGGCATCGAGGAGCCCGGCCGTATTGACGATCGTGTTGACCGACTGGATCGACCTCGCGGATTCGTCGATCCGGTCGACGTACTGCATGCAGGCTTCCTTGAACGGCATCGAGACCCCGCATCCACGGATGCCCAGCGCCCGGATGCCCCGGATCGCTCCCTCCAGATCGCTGGTTGTGAAAGCCTTGTAGACGTAGTCGAGCCCGAGCTCTTCGTAGAGGTAATTGTGGAATCGCGTGCCGATGTTGCTCGGCCTCCCCGCCAGCGAAATGCACAACACGGTGTCTGCGGTGATCCCAGTCGCCATCGCGGGCTGATTGTTTCACCGGCGACCGCGATCCAGCCGACCGTGCATCTAGTCTAAGCTCGGACCGAGGGGTGTTTGCGGTCGCAGCCGATGGATCACGTGTTCCTTGCCCGACAGCCGATTCTGGACCGCACTCGAGCGGTGCGTGGCTACGAGTTGCTCTATCGCACCAGCTTTATGCCGCGGGCGTCAGTCGACGATGGCGAGACTGCGACGGCGCGCGTCGCCCTCAACGCCCTGACCGAGATCGGGCTTGACCGCGTTGTCGGAGACCAGGCCGCGTGGATCAATGTCACGACCGAGTTCCTGCTCCAGGGTCTCGCCCTGAGCTTGCCGGCACCGAGGATCGTGCTGGAGTTGCTCGAACACTCCGTCGACCGACGACTGCTCGAGCTACTCGGTCAGCTGCGGGGTCTCGGATATGAGCTCGCGCTGACGCACGTCGGTCCGACGGACGAAATCGAACCGCTGCTGGCGCTGGCCGGGATCGTCAAGCTGGACTACGCGATGCTCGGTGCGGAGGGGCTCGTAAGCGAAGCTGAACGTCTAAGTCCGTACGGCCTTACGCTGGTGGCCGAGAAGATCGAGACGCCTGAGGAGTTCGAGGTCGCTGCGGCGGCCGGGTGCCAGCTCTTTCAGGGCTATTTCTTCTGCCGCCCGGAGCTGATCCGGGACCGCGCGATCACTCCGAACGCCGTGGCCATGCTCCGGCTGGCGAGCGCATTGCAAGACCCGGCACTCGAGCTCGGTGAGATCGAGCGGCTGATCTCGAGCGACGTCGCGCTCAGCTACCGGCTGCTTCGTTACATCAACTCGGCTTACTTTGGCGTGCGCCAGCAAGTGGCCTCGATCATGCACGCGGTGACGCTGCTCGGGCTCGAGAACGTCCGCCAGTGGGCGACCCTGACAACGTTCACCTCGGTCGCCGACAAGCCACCCGAGCTGTTCTTGACGGCGCTGATCCGTGCGCGGTTCTGCCAGCTCGCCGGAGAGGCGATCGACGGGCCGCCTGAGGAGCGGTTCACGCTCGGCCTGTTCTCGGTGGTCGACGCGCTGACGGACACGACGATGGAAACCGCGGTCGCGTTGCTGCCGCTTCCGCAGCGCACGCGCGACGCACTCGTCACCCGCAGCGGCCCGGGAAGGCTGCTCGAATGCGTCGAGGCGATCGAGCAGGGGCAGTTCGGTCGAGTAGCCCGCCGACTCGATCACCCCGCCCGAGATTACGCTTCCGCCCTGGCTTGGGCCAATGAAACCGCCAAGGGCCTGGAGCCGAACGGCGACGACGACGATCCGTTCGACGACGAGTACCAATAAACACGCGTCCCGGCATGCAGGTGCTTTCGGCCCGGCAGCAGTGGCAAAAATCACAGGCGCTGGTGGCGGCGTGCGAGAGACTGGGGCAATGGCAAGATGGGTGGCTCAGACGCGCGTGGCGGCGCCCCCCGACGAAGTCTTGATCCTGCTCACCGAGCCGGACGCCATCGCCCGCTGGGCTCCGATCGCGTTCGACATCGTCGACTTGGACAGTGAGCGATTGGCGGCCGGCGATCGCGTCCGTGTGCAGGGCCGCCTCGCCGGGCGGTTGCTCGAGTTCGATGTCGAGGTGGCCGAAGCCGACAATGGCCATCTCGTCCTGACGGCATTCGGCCCGATTCGTCTGGACGTCGAGTACACCGCGATCGCCGTTGGGTGCGGCAGTGTCGTACGCGCCTCGGTCACCGTCTCTGGCCACGGACTGATGGGTCGCGTATTGGCCCAGGCGACCGATGCGCTCCTCGCCTCCGGCGCTTTGCGCGCTGCCGTGGAACGGATCGGCTACGAGCTCGAGCCGGCGCTCGCGGCCTGAGCTCGCCCGGCGGGCCGGTTGGCCGGAGCACGCCGATCCGCTGATCTGATGGAATCCAGCTTCCGCAGGAACCCTGCGATCCGCCGGCAGGCCGATGCCCAGAGACTTCGAAGATCTCACCAACTCCCCGCTCGATGCCGAGGCTGAACAGCGGCTCTTGGCCGCACAGACCGAGTGCACGTTCGTGTGGTCGACGAAGGACGGTTCGCCGCTCGGCGTGATCATGAGCTACCTCGTCCGCGACGGGCATTTCTGGTTGACGGCGAGCACGAACCGCGGCAGGATCAGCGCCGTGCGGCGCGACCCGCGGGTCGCGATCATCATCACGAGCACGGGCACCCCGCTCGGGCACGGCAAGTCGGTGACCTACCGGGGAACGTGCGCCGTCCGCGACGACGAGCAGACGAAGCGCTGGTTCTATGAGGCCCTTGGCGAGCGCCGGTTCCCGGACGACGACCGCTACCGCGCGGAGTTTGTCCGCACGCTCGATTCGGAGCGCCGGGTCGTGCTCGAGGTGACGCCGGGGAAGCGGATCGCGATCGACCTCGCCAAGCTGCACCCCGGCGCGAACATGTACGCGCCTACGGATCGCGCTTAAGCCAGGCTAGCCAGAACCCGGCGTCAGCAGACGTTGAACCGGGCTTTGATCGTCTTGGTCACGGTGAGTGTGGTTCGGCCCCTGCCGACCTTCGCGGTCTGCCTGAAGGCGAGCTTGACCGTGATGGTGTGCGACCCTGATCGCAGGCCCGCGAGCGAGAGTTGCGCGCTCGCCGGGAACCTGGTGGCGGTCGCATTGGCCGTGTAGGTGGTGACCGTGACGGTCTGGGTCACAGTCTTGCCGTGACGTCGTACCTTGCGGTTGTGCTTGCGCGAATGCTTGACGCCCCGGTCGATGTAGAAGCCGGCGCCGACCAACCGCGTCGCGGTGCCGTGGCGCGCAGTCGTGGAGCTCAACGACACGACCAGCGGCCCGGCCGGAGTCTGGCACGCAGACGCCGAAGTCGTGCTCAGCGCGAGCTGCAAGCTGCCGACCGTCGCGGTCGCCGAGAACGCTGCCGCCGGGGGCGGAACGGGCGACACGATGACCGCATTCGGTGAACCTCCGCCGCTCTGCACGCCGGTGCCCTGCTGCGTGAGCGCGCCGCCGGCGCCGATCGCGAAGGTCGACACAGTGCCGTACTCGCCATTGGCGGCATACAAGTAGTGCCCGTCCACCGACACCGCCACGCCGTTCGGGTAGGAGCCGGCGTTACGACCGGTGATCACGCCCGTCCCCTGCTGTGTGAGCGCTCCGCCGGCGCCGATCGCGAACGTTGACACAGTCCCGAGGAGGCTGTTGGCGACGTACAGCTTCTGCCCGTTGGGCGAGATCGCCAACCCGCGCGGGCCCGAGCCGGTGCCCGACCCGCTGATCACCCCGGTCCCCTCTTGCGTCAGCGCGCCGCCGGCGCCGATCGCGAACGTTGACACCGTCCCGAGGTGGCTGTTGGCGGCGTACAGATACTGCCCGTTGGGAGAGACCGCCAGCGCCTGCGGCTCCGAGTTGCTGCTCGACCCGCTGAGCACGCCCGTACCCTGCTGTGTGAGTGCTCCGCCAGCGCCGATCGCGAACGTCGACACGGTCCCGTCATCCCCGTTGCCCACGTACAGGTACTTGCCGTTCGGCGACAGCGCCAACGCCATCGGGGATTCGGCGCAGCAGGACGACGACTCCGTCAGCACGCCCGCGCCCTGTTGCGTGAGCGCTCCGCCGGCGCCGATCGCGAACGTGGATACCGTCCCCACGCCGTTGTTGGCGACGTACAGGTCCTGCCCGTTGGGCGATACCACCAATGCGACCGGGAAGGACGTCGCACCCGACCCGGTGATCAGGCCGGTTCCCTGTTGCGTCAGCGCTCCGCCGGCCCCGACCGTGAATGTCGACACGGTCCCGGCGTTGCGGTTGGCGCCGTAGAGGTAGCGCCCGTTCGGCGACACTGCGGCGGCGAACAGACCCGCGCTCGGGCTCGCGCCGCTGAGCACGGCGGTGCCCTGCTGCGTCAGCGTTCCGCCGGCCCCGGACGAGAACGTCGCCATCGTCGAGAAGCTGTAGTTCGGCACGTAGATGGTGTTTGCGGGCGACGCGGCAGACGCGACAGTCCGGGCCGATGCGAGCAGTGGGGCGCACAACCCGATCAGCATCCCCGCGACGACGGGCCACCGTCGTGCGCTCGGCATCCAGCGCTCGATCCAGCGAAAACACCCGCAAACCAATCCGTGAGCTTGCATCCGAACCCCCAGTCAACCTGACTCTGTGCCAACAGATTACCGCGACTCCAGGAAGGTCAGATCACGCCACCGCCCAGACGCTCGGCGAGCTCGCGCGAGCCGGGGTTAGGGCACCACATCCCGTTCGGCTTCCACGGCCAGTTCACGCGCTCCTGACCGGCCGGCGTTCGGCTCGCTGGACTTCGGTCTTTTGTTCGTACGAACGCGCCCGGCGCCGAGCGCAGTCACGGCGAGCGCCGTCTACCGGCGCCGGGCGGCGATTGCCCGGAGGCGTCTACAAGTCCCGCTCACGGCGCTTGAGCAGCTGTTCCCGCTCCCGCGCCGATCGAATCTTGCGAGCCTCTTGATGTGTCCGCTCGTTTCGTTGGGCGATCTCGCGGCGGACCTCGTTGAATGCCACTTCCGACGTCGATCGTCCTGGCCCGGGCTCTTGACGGGCCGGGGCTGCTTTTTGCTTCTGCTTCGCCATCTTCTCTACTCCTCGTCGCTCCGGTTGGAAGGCTCGGCCACAGGAAGAATGCGAGAGCGCGGCACTCAGGCGGTGGAGGCTTGCTTCTGACTCTACTCGGCTGCGTCGTTGCGCCCGAGCATCGTCGGCGGTTCTGAGGGCCAAGCGCTCGCGGCGAGTAGGGGCCGGCAGGGCGGCACCCGGGGCCTCGACGCGGTCAACCGCCGGAAACGATGAGGGACACTCCCCGATGTGCGGGGGCCGGCTGGAGCGTAGGCTCGGCCCAAGACCGACGGCGGTCGGGATTCCATGAAGCGATCAGGAGGGACAGGTCAGATGCGCCTGCATCCGCGGCGCCGGCATTCGGTGCTCATCCTCTCGGCGGTGGTGCTATTCGGGGCGCTTGGCGCGAGCTCGGCGCAGGCGGCGACGCCTCCGATCACGAACCCGGTGGTGACTGCTTTCAATCCATATCTGAACTCGGCTGATGGCGAGTTCAACTCGCAGGGATTCGATTTCGTCAACCTGTTCAAGAACAGCAAGTTCACGAAGCGGGTCGACGGTCACAACTTCGTCTTTGCAGGTTCCTACGGACTGTGCGGCGGCATGGCCTACGCCGCGCTCGACACGTTCAACGCCGGCAATGGCACCACCACGCCGAGCCTCGGCACGCCGTCGGGCCAGCCCGGCGTGGCGGCCACACCACAGTCCGGTCCAGTATTCAACTATCTCTACTCGCGGCTGATCGACAGCCTCAGCAACGGCACGATCCCGACGATGCTCGAGTACATGGTCGCGCCCCAAGTGACCAGGAACGGCATCACCGGGGACGACGAGATGACCTTCAACGCCTTCAGGCATCAGATCGTGCCCTCGATCAACGCCGGCAACCCGATCCCGCTTCTGATCGTCGAAGCCAGAGACCTTCCGGATGTGTCCGACAACCACCAGGTGCTCGCGATCGGCTACTTCCGCCGCGGCGGGCCGAACGGTCAGGCCGTGGTCGAGATCTACGATCCGAACTTCCCCGGTCGGATCATGTATCTCAACACCTCGGAGAACAACGGCTTTCCGAGCCGCGTCGAGACGGAAGATGCTGCCGGCCAGGACGTCGTGGCCCATTTCTACGGCTTCTTCTCGAACAACAGGAACTACAGCTACCACAAGCCGCCGTGGGCGCTCGCGCAGCCGACCGGCAATCTTCTGCAGACTCCCGGCGCCGACTGGACACAGGCAGACTGGAACGGGACGGGTGGATCCGAGACGCTCGACCCACCGCTCGGAGCGCCGGACGCCACGCACGTTGTGTTCCCCGCGGACTGGACCACGACCGGGCAGTTCAGCGCTGTCCAATACGGAGCCACGCGTCAGGTGTTCGGGCTGACGCTCCACGCTTCCGCGCACCCGGTCACGCCCGTGATCACGGTTCCCACGATTCCATTCCCGACCACGGCCTTCGGCACGAGCATCAGCGGCGGGGAGAACTTTTTCGCCGGGGGGCCAGGCAAGGGTACGAGCCAGGCCACGCAGACGATCGTGCTCCGCAACAGCGCCGCGCTGATCGACGCCGGCCACCAGCTGGCGACGCTGAGCGGCTACCTCGGAGGCGAGCTCACAGATTCCGCGAGCATGGTCGTGATGGCGAGCTTCATCAACGGCAGCGGCGCAACGCTCAGCGGCTTCTCGATCGGGCCGGTCACCGCCGCCGATCGAGGCGACCAGACTGAGCTGCTCGCGCAAAGCGCCCGAGCTCGGGTGCCGGTCGGAACAGCGACGATCAAAGTGACGATGCGCGCCACCGGCCAGCTCGCGGATTACAACGACGCCTTCGCGGACAATCTGTCGCTGTCGCTGGCGACAGTCGGGGTCAAGAAGCCGTTGGTCCGGTAGGGGTGGTAGTTTCAGCTTGTGACCGGGAATTCTGTGCGGGCGGCGATCGGCCTTGTTGCGGCGGTGGGCTTTGCACTTTCCTCGACCGGCGTTGGCGCGACGACCTCGCCGAGGGTCGTCCTGGGTGCCAAGGCGTTCGCACCGATCGGCGTCGGCTTCGGGACGGTCAAGCCGAAGGAGATCTTCAACGGCGGCGATCCGAGTGGCCTGGTGCAGAACATCACCTGGACGCACTGGGGCTCCTCAACCGCCACCGCCACGGGCAAGACGTCAATCTTCAAGCCCCACGGGGGCTACTACCCGGGTCTGGTGAGAGCCGATTTGAGAGCCTCCAGGCTCGGGCACTGCACCGCTCACGGCCCGCTGGCGTACACGCGACTCGAGGCCCGCGAACCGTCGCGCCCGGGGGGTCCGCTCGGCAAGTGGTTCCTGTGGAGCGGCCAGAAGAGCATCTGCGTCGCTCCCTAGCTGCGGGCAGGGCGGGGTCGGGATTGATCTGAATCGGCCCCGGCCCTCGGAATCGCCGAGGGCCTACTCGAGCGCCTCGACCTGGTCCAGAAAGACCTCGAGCCTCGCGGCGAAGATGTCGTTGTCGTCCCCGGCGACCATATGCCCCGCGGCGTGGACATCGACAATCTGGGCGTGGGGAACAAGCTCCAGCATGTCCTCGAGTCCCCTGTCGCTGACGATGTCCGACTGCACACCTCGGACGATCAGGGTCGGAATCGTCAGATGCGACGCCGCCTCGCGCAAGCGGCGGGGCTCGGTGTTGCGTCGAGGCTCGTCCTCGATCCGCATGAACGCCGGGTCCCAATGCCAGTACCACCGGCCATCGGCATGCTGGCGGACGTTCTTGCGCAGACCATCGAGGTTTTGGGGGCGAGGCCGCAACGGGTTGTAGGCCGCGATCGCGTCGGCGACGTCCTCCAGAGACGAGAAGCCGTCAGGGTTGGCGGCCATGAAATCGCGAATCCGCGCCACGCCCTCGGGCTCGAGCCGCACGACGATGTCGACGAGCACGAGCGCGGAGGCCAGCCCCGGGTGCTCGCCCGCAGCGATCAGAGACGTGACGCCGCCCAGCGACGCACCGACAAGCACCGGCGGGCGTGCGAGCGTCGCGACATACGCCATCAGGTCCCCGACGAACCCGTCGAGCGTGTAGTCCTGCGTCGGGTGCCATTCGCTGTCGCCGTGGCCCCGCGCGTCGAGCGCCACGGCAGTTCTTCCGCTGGCGGCGAGCCGCTCCGCCGTGCGCTTCCACGAATGGCGCGTCTGACCGCCACCGTGTAGGAGCACGACGACGGCGCCCCGGTCGCCACCTGCCCAGCGCTCGCCGGCCAGCCGCACGCCGGCTCCGTCGAAGTAGAAGGGCTCGGGCTTGACGGCCATCCTTACCCGGCAACCTACCCGAGAGCGCTGCGCGCTGAATGTTGGGGCGTGCCCTCCTGTCTGTGAACGGGTCTCAGGCACGGATGGGGAGGGGGTGGCGGGCACGGAAGCCCCGGGCGGGGCGGGTCGGACCCGCCCCGCCCCGCCCCGGTGCGGGGCGGGTCGGACCGGATTACGCCGGCGCGGCGGCATCAGACCCGGGACGATGCGGGATGGGGCGGCCGGGCCCGATGGTGTCAATAATCTGACAATTTCGCCTGCATACACGGACAAAGCTCCCGCGCCTGCTGGACCTTGGCTACATAAGCATGTGGGGCATGCTTATGTAACCGAGGTCGCCCGCGGTGCGCGGGCTTTGGGCCTGTAAGCATGTCGCAGCGGCGGATTTCGCCGCAACGGGCCTCGCCTGCTGACGACCGCGTCGCCCGAGCCCGTCATCTCGCCCCGCTGAATCGAAGAATCGAAGAAGCTGCGGGCCGGACGGCTGTTTTCATCCGTCCCCGGTGGCCGCGGGGGCCGGCCGACCCACACCAGAGGCCGCTAGGCTCTGACGGTCGATGGACGCCGTTTGGATTGACGAGTTGGACACGCCGTGTCTGATCGTGGATCTTGATGTCTTCGAACATAACCTTCGATCGTGCATCGACCGTCTCTCGGGCGTTCATGTGCGGCCACACTTGAAGACCGCGAAGAGCCCCGAGGTGGCACGGATCCTGCTGAGCGCCGGGGCAGTCGGTGTATGCGTGGCCAAACTCAGCGAGGCTGAGGTAATGGTGGCCGGCGGGATCGATGACGTGCTGATCACGACGGAGCTCGCGGGTCCGATCAAGGCACGCCGCCTGGCCCAGCTGGTCTCCAATTGGCCAGAGGCGCGCGTGCTTGTCGTGGTCGACTCCTGGGAGGGCGCGTCGGCGATCGGCGCCGCCCTGCCGCGCCCGCTCGAGACGCTGATTGAGGTGAATGTCGGTCAGGACCGGTGCGGCGTCGCTCCCCAGGACGCGGTCACGCTGGCGGATCGCATACTGGAACTGGACCGGCTGAAGCTCGTCGGGTTGCAGGGTTATGAGGGCAACCTCCAGCATGTGCGCGAAGCCGGGAGTCGGCAGAAGCTATGCGACGATTCGATGCGGCGACTCGCCGCGGCTGCCAGCGATCTGCGTGTCGCGGGACATCCGGTTGACATCGTGACCACGGGCGGCACCGGCACCGCCGAGTTCTGCGCTCGCCATCAGGTGGTGACCGAGGTCCAGCCAGGATCGTTCATGTTCATGGACTGCGACTACCTCGACACAGATGGCGTTCGCTACCAGCCGGCGCTCACAGCGATCGCGACCGTGATCAGCCGGCCCTCCCCAGACCGCGCGGTGATCGATGCTGGGCTGAAGACGCTGTCCAACGACTCCGGCCCGGCGCGCCTCACCGATGCCCCGGGCTGGTCTTACCAACATGCCGGGGACGAGCACGGGACACTCACCCCTTCAGGCGCGGCCGACCGGCGTGAGCTGTGTGTAGGAGGCCGGGTGTCGCTGCTGCCGTCGCATATCGACACGACGGTCAACCTGCACGACACACTGCACACCCACCGCAGCGGGCGGCTGGAGGGGCTCTGGGCAGTCGCGGCTCGCGGCAAGGTGCAATAGGCTCGCGTGGGCCGCCTTGACGTCAGTCGACCGCCCGCGCCGTGATCACTGTGCGCCGGTGCCGGCGACCTTCTGCTCGAGCGCGTCAATCCTCTCGAGCACGGTGCGGATGCCGCCGGCAGTGTGCTCGTCCAAGCGATCCATGATGACTTCGGTGTCCGCAAATGCCTTGTTCGCGCGAGCGTCCGACGCTGCCGCCTGAACCGACTGCCCGACCATGATGATGCTCAGGAGGACAAGCTGGAGGAAGGTCTGTGCGATCCAGGAGATGATCGCTGGACGTCCGGCCTTGATCGCGTCCGGCAGACTGATCAGCGCCAGCAACCCGAACACGTACGCACACGCCATCGTTCCCACCCCCCGGGTGATCAGGACGGCGAACTTGGCGTTGAAGCCCTCGACTTCGCCAATCGCGGCCTTGATATCGTGGAATTTGGGCGTGACGACGCGCGGGAGGTACTGACGCGTGTGGGGCGGCTTCTGGGACCTGTTCTGGGGCATCTTTCTCCTGACCGTAGAGGGGCTCGCTTGGCTCAGGGCGACGGCGAGCTAGAGGTTTCCCGCGCGGCACCGTGCATCGAGCCGGCCCATCACGCAGATCGTCCGTGCTTGGTGCCGGCGGTTCAGATCGGCGGTGCTTGGTGCCGGCGGTTCAGATCGGGGACGCCCTAGCGGGGGCGATCGCGTCCGTGTGCGAAGAACCGCCACCCGATCGCCAGCCACACGAGCCAGATCAGAGGGACCCCGACCCTCACTCCGCCGATCCATTCGTGAGCGGGGTGTGAGTGGCCGCCCATGGTCAAACCGACCGCGGCGATCAGGATCAGCGCGACCGACACCGCGAGTGCCGCAGCCGCGGCCGGCCGCAGTCGGACCGGCCCGGGTGAGGTTCTCCCGCGACCAATGCTGGGAGTCGGCAGATCGGAGACGATCAGATCGAGTTCCCCGTAGGTTCTGGCCGACAGGGCAGCGCCGATGCGGTCCTCTAGTTCGTCGGCCTGGAGCCGGCCCTCCGCCGCGGCGTGACGCAGACGCTCGGCAACCTGCTCGCGCTCGGCATCCGATGCCCTCAAGATTGCTCGCCTGGTCATTAGCTCGTGCTCCTCGATCTCTGTCCGCGATGACCGCGTCGTGACCGGAGGCTAGCGCGACCGAAGAGCGGCGGCGATAACCTGGGCCGGTGATCGATGTGGTCGGGCCAGAGGCGGCGAGATACGCCGAAGACCACACGAGTCCATTGGAAGGCCCACTCGCCGACGCTGCCGCGTGGACGCAGGGCAACGCTCCCGCTCCTGGGATGATGAGCGGACTCGCGGAGGCGAGACTGCTGGAGGCCCTGATCGTCGTCAGCGGCGCGCGTCACGTGCTTGAGATCGGCGCGTTCACCGGGGTCGGGGCGCTGGCGATGGCGGCTGCGCTGCCGGCCGACGGTCGCGTGATCACGCTCGAGTCCAACGAGGAGATCGCAGCCGTCGCGCGCCGTCACTTCGACTCCAGTCCAGACGGTCGCCGGATCGAGTTGATCGTGGGCGATGCACTTGAGACGATCACCGCTCTCGAAGGCCCGTTCGACCTCGTCTACATCGACGCATGGAAGGCCGACTACCCCGCGTACTACGACGCCGTGCTCCCGAAGCTGGGCGAGCGCGGTGTGATCGTCGCCGACAACTTGTTCCGTGACGGAGCGGCGCTCGATCGGACCGCGACGGATCCGGCGACGCTCGGAATCCGGGAATTCGCGCGCCTGGTCCAGCACGACGAGCGGATGCACAACGTCCTGCTGACCGTCGGAGACGGGCTGATGCTTGCCTGGCGGCGCCCGGGCGAGCGCTAGCGTCTTCGCGCCGCCAGCGCGCAATCGTCGACCGCAGGGCCGGCACGGCGGCGATCGCCAGAGGCGTGGGCAGCCATACAGCAATCGTCCGGTACGCCAGGACCGACGGCAGAGCAAGCCCAGCGGGTACGCCAAACGTGATCAGCACGCCGGCTATTCCTCCGCTGACCGAGCCGGGAACTGGGAGCGTGTTGGCTACCTGGCCGACGAAGTAGGCCAGCGCTACCACAGGCAGCGCCGGAGGTCGGCCGAACGCGTGCAGCATCGCCCACAGGACGATCGCATCAAACATCCAATACGCGATCGCGCCGGCAACGCGAAGATCGCCCAACCGAATCAGCCCCCAAGCATCCCGAACCGCGTCACCCAGCAACTGCGCGATCCCGGTCAGCCGCGCAGCGTGACCAGGGTCGCCGCCAGGCCCGATGTTCGACGCCGCCGTGCGACGTGAGGCGAGGAGCACCGCGATCGCGATCCCGATCATCGCCGTGGCAGCTGCGATCGCGCTCAGCACCACAGGCCCACGGCTGCGCACTACCCCGAGCGTGAGCACAGTCCCCGAGACAACGACCGCGGCGAGAAACACGGCGTACAGCGGGACGAGAAACGCGAGCAGGGTTCGTGCCGCCGCGCGCGAACTGAGCCCCGCCCGTCGCAGCGCCCACAGCGTCAGCCCCGCGCCGCCCGCACCGGCCGTCGGCAGCAGGCGCGTAGCCGCGGCCCCCGCAAGCGTGATCTGTGCGCTCTCGCGGGTCCCGATGCGCGGCGTGGCGCGGCCGGCGACCAGCGACAACAACCCGACGTAGGCAGCCAGCGAGATGAACTCCGCACTCGCGCCGAGCACAGCCCAACCCCCGTTCAGGCCAAGCACCCGCCGCAGCGCACCACCGATCGCATCGACGCGGCCGCCGGCCAGCAGGACCGCGGCGAGCGCAAGCGCCGCGAACAGTGCCGGGAGCGCGGTCCGGCGCGCGAGCGGTCGGAGGTCGAAGGTGGGGAGCGCGAACTCGGAGATGGGTTGGTTGGGAGCGAGCATGACTCGGGGGTGCGTGGCCTTCGGGCGGCTCCACATTTCTACGCGACCCGCGGGCGAATCAATGTGACATCTGTTGTGAGGATCTCCCGGGAACTGCCGGACGGCATACTGTGGCTGTGCGTTCAGCTCGGGTCTCCTGGCTCGGCGTCATGCTTGCCACGGTGGGACTCGTGTTTCCGGTGGCCGGTCATGCGGCCGGGCCGACCACCTACGCCGCCGTCAAACGTGGCCTCGAGACGCTCGTGGCCGCGAACGGTGGGCCTCCGGGAGCGATTGCGACCTTGTACAGCCGGGGCCGCTTGACCGTCCTGACCGCAGGCCGCGCGGACGTGACCCGCGGAGGGCCGCCCCGCGCGACCGACTACATGCGGATCGCGAGCGTTGCGAAGGCGTTCAGTGCCGCGGTGGCGCTGCACCTCGTGCAGGAGGGCCGGCTCGGACTCGACGACACGATCGGCGAACGGCTGCCCAATCTGCCGGCCGCGTGGGCCGCGGTCACAGTACGCGAAATGCTCAACCACACGAGCGGGCTCCCGGATTACACGACCTCTGACGGGTTCTTCGAGCAGGTCCAGAAGCATCCGCTCGCCTATGTGTCACCGACGACGATCATCGACTGGGTGCGCGGTGACGGCCTGGAATTCACGCCCGGCGAGCGCTACGAATATTCCAATACCGACAACATCGTCGTCGGGCTGATCGCCGAGGCCGTAACGGGGCAGTCGTACGGCAAGCTGCTCTCGGAGATCGTGTTCGGGCCGGCAAAGCTGCGTCATACGATCTTCCCGACGACGGTTGCATTGCCCAAGCCGTACATCCACGGGTACGACGTTAAGCCGGGCGCAGAGCCACAGGATGTCACCACCTTCTTGAGCCCGAGCGGAGCATGGGCGTCGGGTGCGATCGTCTCGACGCCCGCCGACCTGGCCACCTTCATCCGTAACGACCTCGGCCGTACGTTCTTCGGCCCCGCGCAGCAGCGCGAGCAGTTGCAGTTCGTCGCGGGCGCCTCGAGCCCGCCCGGCCCGGGCACGAACTCGGCCGGTCTCGGGATCTTCCGCTACCGGACCCGCTGCGGCACCGTCTACGGCCACACCGGGAACTTCCCCGGTTACACGCAGTGGGCTGCGGCGACCGACGACGGCAAGCGGTCGGTGACAACGTCGCTCAACATTCCAGCGCCGAAGGGGGCGCTGCTGACACAGCTCCGGTCGGTGCAGGCAACCGCAGTCTGTGCGCTGCTGGGGAAATAGGCGCTGCCGCCCGAACCACGCCGATCAACGGTTGGCGCCCGGGCAATTCGCGCACGGGCGGATATCACCACCGTTCACCGTCAACGCGAGCGCGCCGGTCGCGTTTCAATAGCGCCAGCTGTCTTCGAACCCTCCTAGACGCCGCCCGAGGTAATCCTCGACGACGGTGAGGCCCGCCCGTGAGGCGCGGTCGACCCCGATGCCGCGGCTGCGGAACGTTTCGCCGGCGAACCACAGGCCATCGATGTTGGGCGCGCGCCAATGAGGCCGGAAAACGCCGACCAGGCCCGGTTTCTGGACGACCCCGAACGCGGGCTCGTAGACCATGTGACGGCGCCGCCAGATGGGGTTCGCGAGTCCGGGGTACATGATTCCGATTTCCTCCTCGAACTTCGGGAACATCTCACGTAGGAAGCGCTCGTCGTTGCCCTTCGCCCCGGGGACGACGCCACCCATGACATACAGGTGGGTGTCCGCCGGTGCGGTCGAGGGATCCATCGCAGTCATTTCGAACAGAAACCCGGACACGCCCGTGAGAGGGGCGTGGAGGAAGGTCGCCAACTCCTTGCGGTCGATGATCGCCGCCGGCTCGTCGGTCGCGAGATACAGCCCCATCCAGGCGACGCGATACTGGTCCTGCGCCAGATGCTTGATCTGGCCGACGTACCAATCCGGCAGCTCCCACTCGGGCACGAGCCCGAGAACGTGCCAGACCGGCAGCGTCGAGATCACGGCGTCGGCCTCGATCAGCTCGTCCTCGAACATCTCGTTGGGCAGGATCCGCTGCTCGCGCGCGACCTCGACACCTTTCACCTCGCGGTTCTCGATCACCACGCGCTCGACGGCTTGGCCAAGGCGCAGTTCGCCCCCGTTCTCTTTCAGGGCATCGGCGAGGTCTGCGAACAGGCCGTCCCACCCCTGCTCGGGCCAGAACGAGTAGCCGGCCATGTGCTGCTCCTCGTAGTGCATCTTGCGCACATACAGGTTGTCGCTCGCGGAGTGGTCCCACCACTCTTCGGTCAGACACTCGAGCAGGGCCACGAATTCCCACAGGTCGATCACGCCCTGGTCGCTGGTGTGCTGCAGCATCCACTCTCGCAGGCACCGATCGTCCCACCTGTCGAACTCCTCGTAAGGGGTTTCGACGAGGGCTTTGATCACCTTCTTCAACTCGCCCTTGCTGCCGGAGTAGCGATCGCGGATCGACCCCCAGCGGTCTCGCTCGTGGTCCCACACCGGCATGTCCGATGAAACCGCACCGTGGCCGAGATGCTTGCCGAGGTACTCAAACACCTTCGTTATCCCTGAGCCAGAGTCCTCGAGCAGGTGCGCGCCCACGTTCAGCTTGAAGCCCTGATCCGGCACCGCCATGCCGCGGCCGCCCAGATAGCGGGACCGCTCAAACACCACAACCTTCTTGCCGTTCTTGGCGAGCAACGCGCCGGCCGTCAAGCCGGCGGCCCCTGCGCCGATCACCGCGACATCGAACTTCGCCACCGCGTCATTCCTTTGTTCAAGCAAACGTTTGGTAGGCGATTGCAGCAGGTCGGCCGGGCAAAAGCGAACTGTTCTTAGAAAGGCGCGACCAGGGCGGGGTCTACCGCGTGAATCGGCTGGGGGCTGGAGATACCGGGTCGGCGGTGGACGTCGAGCCGGTGGCGCGCCTCAGCCGGAGCGCAAGCGCCCGCAGGTGCTCGACCAGCTCAGGCGGCTCGTGGACCTCAAAGTCGACGGCGAGGATCGTGATCCGCAGCGCCAGCCACCGGAGGTCATCGTCGCTGGTCCGGTACTCGCAGGTGGTCGCGTCGATCGGCTCGATCGCGCCCCATTGGACTGGGACACGGCTCCTGATCTCCGCCGCGGACGCGTGCAGAGTGACCACAGCCTCGAAGCGGTTCCGCGTGCCGGAGATGCTCTGCTCGACGTATGCGGCCGCGCCCTTCCCTGGCAGCTTGCGTGGCGCGAAACGCACGCCTGTCGCGTCCGGGTTCGCGAGGCGGTCGACGCGGAAAGTGCGCCAGCCCTGACGGCGACGGTCCCAAGCGACGAGATACCAGCGGCGGCCACGGTTGACCAGCGCGTTGGGCTCGACCTCGCGACGGCTGTCTGTGCCATCGCGGCTCCGGTAACCGAAGCGAAGGCACTCGGAATCGCGGCACGCCGCCGCGATCACGGTCAGGTGCCGCGGGTCGACCGTCGGGCCTGGGACCGGGAGCGTGAAGGTCGCCGAGCCCACCGCGGCGACGCGGCGGCGCAGGTGCGCCGGCAGGACCTGCTCGAGCTTGACGAGCGCTCGCACGGCAGTCTCCTCGATGCCGGTCACGGAGGCGCCGGCCGCGGTGCGAAGGCCGACCGCGATCGCGATTGCCTCTTCGTCATCGAGGAGCAGAGGCGGCATCGCGCTTCCGGCTGCGAGCCGGTAACCGCCGGCGGGGCCGGTGAGCGACTGCACGGGGTAGCCGAGCTGGCGTAGGCGCTCGATGTCACGCCGGATCGTGCGGCCGGACACTTCGAGCCGGTCGGCCAGATCGTTGCCCGGCCAGTCCCGGCGTCCCTGGAGCAGGGAGAGCAGTTCCAGGAGTCGGCTCGAGGTCTGGTTCATCGGCAGCTTTACTGTCTCGCTGGTTTAGGACAGTACCTGTCCTAAACCATCCGTACGGTGCACCCGGATGTCAACCAACCAGACAGGGAGCACCGATGCTTGAACGAGACGGATATGTGCCCGGCGTCCCGTGCTGGGTCGATACCAGCCAACCCGATCCGGAGGCCGGGGTCGCCTTCTACGGCGGTCTCTTCGGATGGGATTTCACGGACGCAATGCCGCCGGGCTCTGCCGGCAAATATTTCATCGCGCGTCTCCGCGGCGGTGACGTTGCCGCGATCGGGTCGCAGCCGAAGGGCGGGCCACCACACGCCGTGTGGAATACCTACATCTGGGTCGAGAACGCCGACGAGGCAGCCACCGACGTCGTCGACGCCGGGGGGCGCGTTGTGACAGATCCTTTCGACGTCATGGAGTCCGGGCGGATGGCGGTGTGCATGGATCCCGAAGGCGCCGCGTTCTGTATTTGGCAGGCGAAGGAGCACAAGGGCGCGCAGATCGTCAACGAACCCGGATCGTTGAACTTCAACGGCCTGAACACCCGCGACGCCGAAGGTGCGATTTCGTTCTACGGCCGGCTGTTCGGATGGCAGACACTCAGCCTCCCAGGCGGGGCCAGCCTGTGGCGGCTGCCGGGCTACGGCGATTTTCTCGAGCAGCGCGAGCCCGGGCTCCGCGAGCGGATGGCCGAGACCGCCGCCGCGCCGGAAGGGTTCGAGGACGTGGTCGCGACGCTGAATCCGATCACGGACGACCAACCCGAGGTCCCCGCGCACTGGAGTGTGACGTTCGCCGTCGACGATGCCGACGCGACCGCTGAAAGGGCCGCGGAGCTGGGCGGCCAGGTGGTCGTTGCGCCATTCGACGCCCCCTGGGTCAGGATGACGGTGATCACCGATCCGCAGGGCGCGACTTTCATCGCGAGCAAGTTCGTTCCGGAGAACAGGGACCTCGGCTCGAGCCAGGTGTGATGCTCGTGGCCAGGTGTGGTGCTCGTCGGGAGGGTGTGATGCTCGTCGGGGGCGGGTCGGGGAACGGCGCCGGTGAGGGCGCGGCCGGGCGGGTGGTGTTAGCAAAATTCGGCATCTCGCCTGCATACAGGGACAAATCGCGCGCGCCTGCCGGTCCTTGGCTACTTATGCATCTGGGGGATGCTTATGTAACCAAGGTCGGCCGCGGCCGTGGACTTTGGGCCTGTAAGCATGTCGCCGGAGCGGAATTCGGCCCGCACCGGGCTCCCGCCGCAAGCCACAGCCACACACCCTTATCCGTGCCGTTCCCGGGGCAGACCGCACCGCAGCCTGCCACGCGGGTCGCGAAACGTGCGAGCCCACCGTAAAACCACCGATCCGGACCTCGGTTTGGTGGTCGTGTTAGGCTCGCTTGGCTAAGAGCTTCAGCTGGACGCCCTTGTTTCGCGCTTGCGGGCGTTCCCGGGATTTAGCGCCCTCCTGATCCTCAGACATAGAACGTCCTCGCAGAACGTCACCCGGCGGGCTGCGGGGCGGGCTCAAGGAGACTCATGAGATGAATCGCACCACGGACAGGCAGGGGCGGTTGTCGACTGGGCCACGGTCCGGGCTCGTGGAGGAGACGGGCTGATGGACGATCAGAATCACGCTTTGCTGGACGTCGCCAGCGATGTCCTCGGCGAGCTTGACCTCGAGGTCGTGATCGACAGGGTGCTCGAGTCGGCGCGCGAACTGACGGGCGCGCGATACGCCGCGGTTGGGGTTCTGGACTCGTCGAGGACAGAGCTCGAGCGATTCATCACGGTGGGAATCGACGACGGCGTCCGGGCCCGGATCGGCTTACTCCCGCGTGGACATGGGGTGCTCGGGGAGTTGATCCGGGATCCGGCCCCCCTGCGCGTTTCCGAGGTCGGCGAGCATCCCCGTTCCTACGGGTTTCCGCTCGGCCATCCGCCGATGCACTCGTTCCTCGGGGTCCCGATTCTCGTTGGTGGACTGCCGTTCGGGAGCTTGTATCTGACCGAGAAGGCCGGAGGGTCTGAGTTCACCAAGGAGGACGAACAGTCGGTCACGATGCTGGCCAAGTTCGCGGGCTTCGCGATTGATCACGCGCGACGCTATACCGGTGTCGCGGCCCGGGCCGATCAGCTGGCGCGGACGGTCGCGGCGTTGGAGGCGACGACGGAGATCACCCACGCCGTGGGCGGGATGACCGACGTCGATGTGATCCTGGGGCTGGTCGCCAAGCGAGGGCGCGCCTTGGTCTCGGCGCGGACGCTGCTGATCGAGATCTTGGACGGCAGCGAGCTCGTCGTCGCCGCGGCGGCCGGAGACCGGCCCGCTGGCCTGATCGGAGAGCGGATCGCCCTGGCTGACACGGTCGCCAGCGCGGCGCTGCGCTTGCGCACCACCCAACGCCTTGAGGCGGAGCTCAACCGGGCGCGGTTTGACCAGCACGGCCTCGGCCGGCTCGGTGTCCGAGCCGATGCCGGTCTGGTTGTACCGCTCGTCTTTCACAGCCATACCTACGGCGTGATGATCGCGCTCGACCGGCTGCACGGGGGACCGATGTTCACGTCGGAGGATCAGAGCCTGCTGGAGGCATTCGCGACCAGCGCGGCCACCGCCGTCGCGACCGCCCGCTCCACCGCATCCGAGCTTCAACGCCAGTGCCTGGCAGCTGCGGAGATTGAGCGCGGGCGCTGGGCGCGGGAGCTGCACGATGAAACGCTGCAGAGCCTCGCTGAGCTGCGGCTGAGCTTGTCATCGGCGCGTCGGAACGGTGGTCTGCCGGTGCTGGAGCGAGCCGTGGGGCTGGCGATCGAGCATCTTGAGGAGGGGATCTCCAACCTCCGCGCGCTGGTGACAGCGCTCCGTCCCGGGGCACTGGATGAGCTTGGGCTCGGGGCAGCCGTCGTTGCGCTCTGCGAGCGCGCGAGCCGCGATGGTCTGGAGATCGACAGCTCGCTCGATCTGGCGTATGAGCAGGGTCGCGAGCCGACGCGGCATACCCCAGAGCTCGAGACCGCCCTGTACCGCGTGATCCAAGAGGCGCTGACCAACGCCACCAAGCATGGCCATGCACGGCGCGCGGTGATCGAAATCGCTGAGACTCCAGCACTCGTCACGCTCAGCGTCCGCGACGACGGCGATGGTTTCGACCCAACCGCCGGCACAGCCGGATTTGGCTTGGTCGGGATTCGCGAACGCGTCCAGCTGCTTCAGGGGACAGTCCAGATCGAATCCTCTCCGGGCAACGGTGCCACCCTCACGGCCAGCTTTCCAGCGCAGCGCCTGGCCGCCACCCGGGACGCCGTGGCGCGGCGGCCGGTGCTGGCCGGCGCAGCTTTGTGACTCGCGACGAGAAGCGGACGGTGGGCGGCTAACGAAACAGAAACCCGGCGGCGTCGAGAACGCCTCGCTGGTCAAGCCGCTCGAAGCGCTCGCGCAACTCCGCGTCCTCCTCGCTCGCCTCCCAGATCGCCACTGCCGCGGTGCCGATGAGTTCGTGCAGCCCGTACGCCAGCGGCTCGTCAATCGCAGCGCGCAGCCACGAGAGATCGTCGGAGATGCGTTGCGGCCTGGGGGTTGTCGGCGCGGCCCACGGGTCGTGTCCGGCTCGTCGCTCGGGCACTCCCGGCGGACGCTTCAACGCAACCTGAAGGGCGCCCATCCAATCTGGCTGTGTGGCGACAAGCTCGAGCGTCAACACCACCCCAAGACTAGACCACGCGGGTTTCCCGCCAGTGGCCGTCTGAACGACTACCACCGGCCGCGGTGGACAACCTCCTCAAAGGGTCGGCGGTTGATCTTGGTCAGCGGCTTGAGTGGCCGGTCGGCGGGGTAGCCGAGCGCCAGGAGGTATGCCCCGCGCCGATCGTCGGGGACGGCGAGCAGCCGCCGGAGGCGGTCCTGGTCACCGATCGAGGCGTGGCCCGAGCCGATGCCAAGGTCGGCGGCAGCCACCGCCATCTGGATTGTCGCCTGACCGAGGTCGTACTCGATCAGGGCGCTCCGCCGGGAATCGTCGGCGATCGGCGCAACGAGCACGATCGTCGCCGCCGACCGCGCGACGTGCCCGGCTCCTCTCCACACCTGCGAGAGCTCTTGAAGGTCGCTGCGGTCGGTGACGAGGACAAAGTCCCACGGTTGGGTGTTGGATGCCGATGGGGCGCGGCGCCCGGCTTCAAGGATTCGGTCGAGGTCCGGCTGGGCGATGGCCCGATCGGTGTAAACCCGGACGTTGCGCCGGGCGCGGATGGCATCCCAGGTCTCCATGTCAGCTTCCCTTTCGTGTCGGTAGCACCCGTATTCTGGCGGCGCCGTGCGATCCGGTCGGGGGCCGAGCTCAGCAGGCGCGCAGACCGGCCGCGTTCACAGCTTGGTAACAGGCCGGTTCCGCGACGTACACGTTTCACGCTCGATGGGGGCCGGCGGGCAGCCGCCGGCCCTCATCCGCAGGCTTTCCGCCCGGGCCGGCCTAACGGTCTCTGAGCTTCCACAGCTCGCCGCACTCGTCAAACGTCAGCATCCGCCAGCGCTCGCGGTCCGGCTGCCAGACGTAGATGGTCACGTCGACGACGCTGCGCAGTCCGCTCAGGACGTCGATTGCCTCGCGGGCGCCGGCCCCATCGGCGAGCACCTGCCGGGTCATCACATCCACGACCTTGAACCCGCGCGGTTCTTTGGGTTTGGGCACCTCCGGGGCCGCCTCGCGGGGCTTGCGCGGTACGAACAGCGGCCCGGCCGCCGGGGACGGCTTCTTCACGACTCGTTCGAGCGGAACGACGTTCGCTCCCGTGCCCTTGGTTTCGGTGTCGAGGACCCAGACCTTGCCCATACCTCCAGGGTAGGACGCCGGTGTTCTCAGGGATCGCGCGATGCTGGGTGAGCCGGGTCGTCGTGTGGGAGCACGTCGCACGCCCAGGCGGACCGCTTCCAGTCTGGGATCGGTGCTTCGCGGTCGGTCCGGGGCACGAATCGCGATCGTTCGACGAGCGCCATCCGGTGGATGTATCGCGGGCAGTTCGGAAACACCTGAGTTGCCTGCACCCGGACGATGAACTGGGCGCCGGGGTACTGGTCGATCAGCTCGTCGGCCTCGTCGATGCTCGCGATGCCGCCAAGCCGCAGTCGCGCCGGGCGGACCGAAACGAAGTCGATGAACAGCATTCCCACGTGCTGGTTCTCCAGCAGGTTGCCCATCGACAGGTACATCCCGTTGCCGTCGTAGTTCGGGAACGCGACAGTGGACTGATCGAGCACCCGGACGAACCCGGGATCGCCTCCCTTGTATGAGCATTGAGGCCGACCGTCGGCGTCGGCGGTCGCCAGAAAGAACATGTCCATGCGCTCGATGAACGCGCGGTCCCCGGCGTCGATGATGGGTCGTGAGATGAACTTCTCCTCGAGGCGGTCGGCGAGCCGCCTGGTGTCGAAGCGGTCCTGCAGCCTCCGAGAGCCGTCGTGGTAGGTGGAGCTCATTACGTGGCCTCTCCGAGGTCGGCGAGCCCGTGCCCGAGGACGTCCTCGCGGCTGTAGTGCCCGACCGAGTCGAACCAGCGCTTGGCGTGCAGACCGACGCGCAGGTCGCAGTCGGCCTCGACGATTCCCTCCTCGCCATACAACGGTCCGGCGATGAGCTCGCCCGAGGAGGGTTCGATCACCGCCGCGCCGCCGCGCCCGAAGACCTCCCGATCCGGGGGGAGGGGCACCGGGAAGTCGTCGGGGAACGCGGCGGCGGAGATGAACTGCGGCACCGAGACGACGAACGCGCCGGATTCAATTGCGATGTGGCGCATCGACGCCAGCCAGCCGTCGCTGTCATCGGCGGTCGGCGCGACCCAGACCTGCGGCCCGCCGCGGTACACCTGGTAGCGCGCCAGCGGCATCCGATTCTCCCAGCAGATCAGGCCGCCGATCCGAGCACCAGCAGCGCTCACAACGCCCATGTCGTCGCCCGCGCCGATCCCGTGGAACAGACGCTCGTGCTGGGTCGGCATCAGCTTGCGATGACGCGCGAGCACGCCCGACGGCCCCAAGTAGATCAGCGTGTTGTAGAGCGTTCCTGGTCGCTGCGACTCTCGCTCGTTGACACCCAGGACGCAGACGAGCTCGCGCTCGCGACAAACTGCCACGAGGCGATCCACCAGCGGCCCGGGCACATCCACCGAGTTGGCCCACAACCGCTCCCACAGCTCGTCCCAGCCACCGAAACTGGACGCACCGCGCGCCCACGCATTCGACGGGTAAAGAGGGATGAAGCACTCCGGCAGCACCGCCAGCTGCGCCCCTCGATCGGCGGCTTCGTGCAGCAGCCGTACGGCCTTGTCCGCGCAGCCGTCGGCATCGAGGATCACCGGGGTCGCCTGAATCGCTGCGACACGTACGGTTGGAAACGTCGTCACGCCCACGCAGCCTCAGTTCATGATGATGATGAATTGGCGCATCGCGTCGATCCCGAAGCTCGACCGGCAGTCGCTGGACTCGCCTTCGTTGGGAACGGGACCGTACACCTTGCCGTCGAGGTGGTAGATGACCCAGACCTGGAGCGATGTTGCATCCAACAACCGGCCGGCGACGCGCGCGTGGAAGAACGCCGCCCCCGAGCCGTCGGCGCGTAGCGAGGATGAATCGGGCTGCCGGAGTCGCGGCCGCCGTGCGGTCAGTGCAACCAGCGGTTCAACCGTCGCGCCGCAGACCGGATTCGCCGAGTCGGGGGTGATGGTCCGATAGAACAGCGAGTAGACCCCACCCGGGATCAGTCCGGCCATCGTGATCCGGAAATCCGTGTAATTGATCCCCCTCGTGGTGACGGTTCTCGCCAGCGACGACGCTGTGGCCGATTCCCACTGGCCCCAAGTCAGGCCCAAGGAGTTGCCCTCGAGCTGGAACAGAGGAGCGGATGGGGACGTCGAACGGGGATCGACGGTGATCAGGCTCCCGTTTTCTCCGACCGTGAATACATCCCCGGCGAACGGCTCGATCGCGATCTGACGTGTCCACCTGGCAGCGGAGCTGGATGCGCCCGCGACGCGCGGCACTGCGACCAGGCCCGCGCTGACGAGCCCGGTGGCCAGCAGGATGGTGAGAGCACGGCCGCAGTGCCGGCGGCGGTTCGCCTCGCTCGTGCGAGTGCGATTCACTTCGGCGACAGACATTGAATGACCTCCTGGTAGACGTAGCTGTCGCGGCTCAAGATCGCGCGCGCGCGTCCTTCCAGCGTCAAACCAGCGTCAATTGTCGTCGGCGGTCGGCGGTCGGCGGTCGGCGGTCGGTGGTCGGCGGTCGGCACCTGCGCCGGCAGTGACGAGCCGGAGCCCGGGCCGGGGCGACTACCAACCCCGTCCCCGGCCGCCGTTTCGCCTGCCCGTCAGCTGAGCTCGAAGATGAAGTCGTACTCCTTCCCGCCGTCGCGTGACAAGAGCGACATCTGACCGCGGCTGTCACGGTAGGCACCGGTTCCGCCGGTGATCGACAGCACGCTGTTGCGAGTGTCGTAGAACGGCCCCTGAACGGTGATCTGCCCCGCGCTCAGGAATGTCGTCCACAGGCACTCCCAGATGCCCTGCTTGGGCGCGACTCGGATGCAGAAGCCCTCATCGTGACCGACCTGCTTTGTGTTGGCGACGTTGTACACCGGATTGTTGAACGTCAGGACGTTGCCCTTCACATCCTTGCCGCCGCCCGATGGAATCTCGGTGTCTGTGATCGCGTGCTCGATCACGTGCACGGTGGTGCCGGCGCCACGGGCTTGGGTCTGTTTGGCGGGGCTCGTTCCGGCCGCGACCCCGCCGGCGATCAGCGCCGCCGTCGCGGCCAAGGCGAACGTGCCCCAGCGTGGCCTGGTGTGCTGCAAGGCATTCCCTCCTCATGGTGGGCTTCAGGAACCGCGGCGATCGTACGTCGCGCGCCTGGTGACGTCCACCTTCCGGCCACCGACGGACTGGCCACAACGGATCGCCATCTTGCGCCTGGCTGGCCATCGTCCGGCTCCTCAGCCGCGGGGACGGCTTTACTGGGCCCGTGCTTGGGACGCCGCGGTCCCAGCCGCGTGCGCCGGTCCAGGCGGCCGCGCTTCAGGGCCGATGATGTCTCGGCGCTGCAGTGCCTGGACGGCCGCGACGACCGCCCCGATCCGGTTCGACGCGCCGAGGCGGCCATAAATTGCCTCAAAGTGCTTTTCGACCGTGCGTGGGCTGATCGTCAGCATGTGGGCGATCCCGGCGCTCGTACGGCCTTGGAACGCGAGCGAGAGGACCTCAGCTTGGCGGCGAGTGAGGCCGAGTGTGCGCAGGGTGGCGGCGTCGGTGGTCATGTCGGCGGACTAGGGGGCTCAGCCGGCGGCGGGTAACGAGCGACTCCATCAAACCGCAGCGGGGTGGGCCCGGCAGTGAGATACGCGATAGTCGCGTTGTGACGTTGGTCACTACAAGCAGACCTGATCTCAGAGCCTGGCGTACCGACTCAGCGCCTCCAGATCGCAGATCACCATCCGGCGACCCTCGGACTTCAGACACCCGAGCCCGCGCAACTGTGCCAGCGCCCGGTTCACGCCTTCGCGGGACGCCGCGGTCCAGCTCGCCAGCTCCTCCTGGCTGAGGACCACATCGAGCGCGATCCCGCCAGTCACCTTCCTCCCGGACTCATCGACGAGCGCGACGAGCCGTCGCGCGACCCGCCCGAGCACGTCGTGTCCGGCGAACTCCAGGCGCTGGTCGTCTGCATCCTGGAGCCGGTCGGCGGCCAGCTCCAGCAGCAGCATCGCAAGCGAGCTTGAGCTCCGGACCGCCGCTCTCAGCGCGTCCGCCGGCAGCGCGAGCGAGCGGAGCGGTTCGAGCGCGCGGACGGTCGCCGTCCGACGGCGCCCTGCGACTGCGGAGATCTCCCCCACCAACTCCCCAGGGCCGGCAACAGAGAACAGGATCTCGCGGCCCGTGTCGGTCATCACCGACACCTTCGCCCGGCCCTCCAGGAGCACATGAGCGGCGCCGGGATCGTCCCCGCGGTGAAACAGCACCTCCCCGCGCCCGTACCGACGGGCGATAGACAGGCCACGCAGAGCTGTGCGCTCATGCTCATGCAGTGCCGCAAACGCCACATCGAACCCGTCGGGCATCGCCGCAGCGTAGCCAGTCCGGCCTGGGCTTAGACTAGGAGTCAGCGGTGCATTGGAGGTTCCACGTATGGCTGAAAGATCGATTCGCGACGTCGCCTGGTCGCTGCTGACCCGGCTCTCTTCCGAGACCCCGCTCACGGTCCAACGGGAAGCCGCGGAGGCCGATCGCCGATGAAGGCTGTGCTGAAGGGCATGCTCAGCCCCGAGTGGCAGGCCCGCGCGCATCGCCTGAGCCGCCTACGGTGGCTGAACAAGTACCACTTGATGCGCAGTTTCGACACCGATATCGAGCTGCGATACCAGCTGGCGTACGTCTTCTTAGACCCCGAGACCGAAAGCTTCTCGTTTGAGCTCAGCGATGAGACGGCCGTGATTGGAGCGCTCGCGATCGCCCTCGGACGTCCGGCCAGCGAGCTCACGGCCTACGCAGCCGAGGCCAAGCGCGATCCGGAGCTGGGCGAGCATCTCGCTCGCCACGTCCGTTGGCGCTTTGACGTCAAGCGTCGTCCGCCTCTCGGGCATCGCCTGTGCTGGTATCTGATAGCCCGAGCTCTCAAACCCGAACTGGTCGTCGAGACGGGAATCTACTTAGGGCTCGGTTCGCTGACGCTGCTGCGTGCGCTCGAGCGAAACCGACAGGAGGGGAGCCCGGGCGAGCTGATGTCATTCGACACCAACGCGCAGGCCGGCAGCATCGTCCGAGCCGAAGTGCGGAACGGGTGGCATCGCATTACCGGCACGACGCATGATGTATTGCTGCCGGCGCTCGAGGGCCGGCGGGTGAACATCCTCTTTCAAGACACCCCACACACCGACGAGAACCAGCGCTTCGAATTCGGGGCAGCGCTCTCGCATGCGGCTCCGGGCCTGGTGTTGATCGACGGCAGCGGCGGGTGGGCCCAGACGCTGAAGCAGATCTGCGCAGAGCGAAACGGTGCCTATCATCAAGTCCCCCTGCGCTCCCGTAACCACGTGTATCCCGGCGACGACTTCACATTCGCCGTCTTCCAGTAGGTTCCGGGCTCGGTTGGGTCCGCCTATCGTTACAGCAGCTCAACGAGTCGGCTCCAGATGCCCCCCTACTCGGTGCTGCGGTGCGGCGCGTTAGCGTCACGACGGGTGTCGTTCAGCTCGCTGTCGGCGCGCGCTATGACCTCCGTGGCGGTGTCCTCACCACTGAGCTCGGCGAAACCGGTGCGGAGCGCGCCTGCTTCGCTGGTGGCGGCGAGCGCGCTCCCGATCGCGTTGAACCGCTGGCGCGCGTCGGCGCGCGTCATGTCGGACATTGCGCATAGAAACTCATCGCCGCCGACGCGGACTATCAGGTCATAGGGTCGGAGGTTCTCGGTGATGAGCGCAACGACCTGCTTAAGCAGCCGGTCGCCGGCGTCGTGACCATGGTTGTCGTTTTCCTTCTTCAGTCCGACAACGTCGACGTAGACGACGACGAGCGTGTTCTTGGTCCTGCGGCTGCGACCGATCTCGCGGTCAAGCTCGCCAAGCCCCGCGGCTCGGCTGCGTGCACCGGTCAGCGGGTCGATCTCTGTGATCGCCAACGCGCGCGCGAGCGCCTCCCGGTCTGCCCGCGCCTGCAGACGGTCGCGGGCGCCCTGCTCGCGGTCGGTCGCCGCGGCCGCGCGGTCCCGGGCGGCCTGCATCCGATGCTCGGCGGCCTGCGCGCGGTGGTCCCTGGCACGCCGGCGTTGCTCGCCGGCGCGGGCGACCATCTCCGCGCCGGTGACCGTGTATTCGTCGTCCTGGTCGCGCTCGGCATCGCGCTGCGCCATCGCCAGATCGCGCGCGGCGGCAGCTCGATCGCGCGCCAGCGCCGCCAGATCGCGGGCCCGGGCCGTGGCGTCACGTTCATGGGCGCTGTCAAGCCGTGTGGCCGCGGTTTGCTCGCGCTCACGGGCCGTGCGCCGACGGACGTCACGGCTGGCGTCGTGTTCTCGCGGGTCGACGCCCTGGGCGAGGTCACGATCGCTGGCGGCCTGGTCGCGGTCGGAGGCGGCCTGGTCGCTGTCGGCGCTGGACTGGTCCCGCTCACCGCTGGTCTGATCCGCGTCCGCAAGCGTCTGGTCGCTGTCGGCGAGCGTCTGTTCGCTATCAGCGAGCGTCTGTTCGTCAGCGACCCGCCCAGAAGCGGGAGTGGTATTGGAGCGCGGTCGCTTGATGGCCCCATTGGTGGAGTTCCCGGGGCGATCATCCGACGAGGGGCTGGCCACAACGGCCTCCGAAACGGCTGGACGGCGAGTCTCGGAGATCCCCGCGCCCATCCATAGAGTCCTTCAAGGCTACACGCCCCGCGAGCCGTCCGGTCTCGTACGCGCGGGCGGGATTAGGCGAAGGGGCGGGCGGGATTAGGTTTCGGGGCGGGCCGGATTAGGGCCGGGGAGGCGCCGCGCACGGCGGGAGCGGGTGCGATCCGCCCGGGGAACGGCACTGGTGAGGGTGCGGCCGGGTTCGTGGGTGTCAGTAATCTGACAATTTCACCTGCATACACGGACAAACCGCGCGCGCCTACTGGACCTTGGCTACATAAGCATGTGGGGCATGCTTATGTAACCAGGGTCGCCCGCGGGTGCGGACTTTGGGCGGATATGCATGCTCCGAACCGGCCCGCGCCCGCCCGGACTGGCCCAAGACGTACCAGGTCCCGGCCTACGCTTCCGGTATGCGACGACGCGCGTCACTGTCGATCACGTGCCTGTGTTTCCTGATCGTGGCTTGGGGCGTCGTACCGACGGCGCGTTCGATCCCGCGGAGATCGGCGCCGGTGGTGGGCCCGGTGCCCGTGCCCGCCGCCGCCGGCCGGGTGCCCGTCCCCGCCGCCGCCGGCCGGGTGCCCGTGCCCGCCGCCGCTCGCCCGGTGGACACGTCCCGTCCGAGCCATGTCGTGGGGCACGGAACGGCGGCCAGCTGCACCTCGTCTGCGGTGGTCGCCGCGGTGCGGGAGGGCGGGATCATTCGGTTCTCGTGCGGACCGAAGCCCGTCACGATCAGGATGAGCACGACCGCCAAAATCATCAACACCAGCCCGCAAGTCGTGCTCGATGGTGGGGGGCTGGTGACGCTCAGCGGCCAGCGCCGCCGCCGCATCCTCTACATGGACACCTGCGATCCGGCGCAGATTTGGACGACGTCGCATTGCCAGGATCAAGCCGCTCCCGAGCTTGTCATCCAGAACCTGACCTTCGCCGACGGGAACTCGAGCGGCGAGCGCTATGACGGTGGTGGGGGAGGGGCCATCTTCGCCCGCGGCGGACGACTGCGCATCGTCAACTCCGTGTTCGCCGCCAACCGGTGCGATCGTGATGGACCGGACATCGGAGGCGGAGCCGTCCGGGCGCTGTCGGAATATCAGGGCCTTCCGGTGTACGTCGTCAACAGCCGGTTCACCGGAAACGTGTGCAGCAACGGCGGTGCGCTGAGCAGCATCGGCGTCTCGTGGACGGTGCTGGGCAGCAGCTTTCTCGCCAACCGCGCGATCGGCATCGGCGCCAACCCAGCCCAGCCAGGCACTCCGGGTGGCGGCAGCGGCGGAGCGATCTACAACGATGGCGATCGGATGACGCTCTCGATTGCCGGCAGCGTGTTCGTCGACAACCGCGCCACCGAAGGCGGCGGTGCGATCTTCTTCGTCAGCGACGACCTGACCGGAACGATGGCGATCGGGCACAGCACGCTCGAGCGCAACCGCAACGACCGCTTCCACACCCCCGGCCTGCCTGGAATCTATTTCCTCGGCGCCCGTAGCCCCGCGATCACCGACTCCGTCTTGCGCTGAGCTCCCTGGCTCCGGTCTCGCGTCGTTTCATGCCGCCGGCGAGGGGGGCCAGGGATCCCCTGGCCCCACCCAGCGCCCGGGGCCCGCTACGCGAGCGCCGCGGAGAACGCGACGTTGCCGGTCGTGCAGTTGAACAGATGCACGTGGCCGTTGACAAGATGCTCGGCCGTGAACGTCTCGTCGAACGAGCCGGTCACGGTGGTCCCCGTGAACTTCCCGTGGATCTTCAGGTAGTCCGCAGGAGCGATCCTGACGTTTGCGCTGAAGGTGTTGTTGTTCTTGATCTTGACCGCGCTGCCCCCCTTGATGCCCCGGCCCCATCTGGTGAAGACCCCGTTGCTGACGGAGCAGCCCGCGTGGCCGCCGTAGTTGGCCCCGTAGAGACCGCCGGTGATGTTGGTCCCGGAAACGCTGAATCTGATCGGATAATGGACCCCGGCGTGGGCCTGGCTGGTGGTGCCGGTGTAGCTCCCGCCCGTAGCCGCCATCGCCACGCCCGTCAGGGCCAGGGCCAAGCCTGCTGCGAGCGCAATAATCCTGCGCATAGACCGCCTCCATGTTGGTTTGTAGACGACCCGGCCCGGCCGCCGGCCGTTCGCCTTCTGTCCGTCGCGCTATCCGTGAGCGGGCCAGCTTGCATCGTGGTCCGACCACGATTTTTCCTGCGCGCCGCCCCGACCGTGCTCCTTGACCGGTCCCGCGCAGTGTAAACCCTACGGCGAACGGTAGGATCGCGCCCGACGGTGCCGGCCACGAGGAGAGAGGTTCCGATGCGCTCAAAGGGATTTGCAGTCATCGTGGGTTGCGTTGCCATGGCGGTCAGCCTGGCCGCTGTCGCGACGAGCTCGGCCGCGACGGTGTGGCTGTGCCGCCCCGGCCAGCACCCCGACCCCTGTACCCCGGGGCTCTCGACGACCGTCTACTCGCCGACGCTCAAGCAGCTCAGGGTCGAGCAACCCACGCCGGTGGCGCATCCGGCGATCGACTGTTTCTACGTCTACCCAACCGTCAGCGATCAGAAGACGGGCAACGCAAATCTTCATGTCGATCCTGTGGAGCGCTCGATCGCGCTCTATCAGGCCGCACGGTACTCGCAGTATTGCCGCGTGTTCGCGCCGATGTACCGGCAGGTGACGCTCGCCGGGATCGGGACCGGCAAGCCGACGACCACCCCGAATCCCGTGGTCGGCTACACCGACGTCCAGAACGCATTCGAGACTTACCTGAAGGCCGACAACCAGGGCCGCGGCTTCGTCCTGATCGGCCACTCGCAAGGCTCGTTCGTGCTGCGCCAGCTGATCGCCAAGGAGGTCGATCCCAAGCCGGCGGTTCGCCGGCTGCTGGTCTCGGCGATCCTGATGGGCGGCAATGTGCTGGTCAAGAAGGGGAAGGAGATCGGGGGAGACTTCAAGCACATCCCCGGCTGCACAAAGGCCACTCAGCTCGGATGCGTGATCGCGTTCTCGACGTTCGACCAGCCGGTGCCCACCGCCAGCCTGTTCGGCCGGCCCACCGCTATACAAGGCACAAGCGCGCCGAGCGGTGACGCCGTGCTGTGCACCAACCCCGCCGCGCTGGGGGGCGGCAGCGGGCTGCTGGATCCGATCTCCCCGAGCCAGCCGTTCGACCCCGCGAGCACCCTCGCCGCGGGATTGGCGCTGGTCGGCTTGACGCAGCCAAGGCCACCGACGGTATGGTCGAGCGAGCCCGGCTCCTACCGGGCGCGATGCTCCACGGCGAACAATGCCAACGTGCTGGAGATCATCGCGGTGGGCGGCGCTCAGACACCAAAGCCCAGCCCGACTCCCGCATGGGGTCTGCACCTGCTCGATGCGAACATCGCGCTCGGGAATCTGATCTCGATCGTCAAGTCACAGGCCGCCGCGTTCGTCGCGAGCGGGCGCTAGGACCCCGACGGCAATCCCGTCGCCCGCCGGCTCGAGAGCTGGCTCTCAGGCGTCCGGCGGGGGAGACAACGGCGGCTGCGCCAGCGCGGCGTCGAACTCATCCTGAGCGCCCGGCTTGCCCTTGCCGCTCACCTTCGGGTCTGAGCGGTCGAACTTGGCGTCCTGGTGTTTGACGTCGGCGAGGACGTTCACCACATCGCCCTCGGTCAGCCTCACGACGTGCGACATCAGCGGGGGCTGCTTGAGCTTGGTTCGAAACGGCGCCCCGGATCCGGGAGAGATGTCGGCGACGTACTCGTAGACCCCCGACGTCCCCGAGGACTCTTTGTATTTCTTGGCGACGATCGTGGCCGTCGCCGGCTCCCAGTTGCGTCCGAGCATCGGCGCATTGTAAGGACGTGAGCGGCCGGCCTGGAGCGCGCTCACCCCGCCTTGGTGATCACGCTCCGCATCTCGTCGGCGCTGAACGCGCGCAGCGTGGTCGTACGAAGGTTGCCCTGGGACCCAAGCGTCAGCAGCGCCGCCGCCAGCGCCTCGTCGTCGGGTGCGTCGAGGATCGCGACGAGGTCATGGCCTCCCAGCGTCCAGTAGGTGTCCTTGAACGTGACGCCGATGTCTTTGAACCGGCTCTTCGCTGCCTCGTAGCGGTTCACGGAGTCCTTGAAGTTTCCGACGCCTTGCGGCGTCCAGTCGATCAGCACAACGTACGTTGCCATTTCTTGCATCCTCCATTGATTGCGGATCCATCCTCAGCAGCCCACCGTATCCGCTGTGACGAGCGCGCGCTCTGCGCTCCCCGGGGATCGACCTGATCTGGACGCCGTCGGTGGTGTGGTCATCGGATCGTTACCGAGCTGACTTCGCTCGCGTGAGTGCGCTGTGCGAGGTAGGGCGGCAGCTGCGCCAGCGCCCCCGCCGGACTGTCGGCCTCAACCGTCCAGAACATGCGATGATCCCCGCTGGCACAGGACGCCAGCGCATCGAGGCCGCGCAGCGGGCTATCGAAGCCCCGCCAGGCTGCATAGGCGACCCGGCAGCTGTCCTCGCGATGCGCGTGGACGAGGAGGAAGTAGGGCATGGTCAAGACGCTAAGTGCCCGAACCGGGGCGAACATCAGGTGAACCCCCTCAACCTGCTCGCCGATCTGGCGACCGCGGGTCGACGTACGGGACCGTTGACGTGCCTCTAGCGCGGGTATGGGTCGGGCGCGAGCAGGAGCTGGCCGCCTTGGACAGTGCGGTCGGCCGGCTGGGGGACGGCGTCGGCAGCGTGTTGTCGGTCTCGGGCGAGCCCGGCATCGGCAAGACGCGGCTGCTCGCCGAGGCGGGCCGACGGGCTGAGAGCAGCGGGGCGCTGTTGCTGGAAGGTCAGGCAACCGAGCTCGAGCGCGACTTTCCGTTTGGCGTGATCGTGGATGCGCTCGACCCTTACCTCGCGTCGCTGCCTCCGACTTCGCTGCGAACCCTGAGCGAGGACCAGCGTCGCCTGCTCGCCGTCGTGTTCCCGGGGCTGGCGGAACGGGAGCGGCAGGGGGCGATGCTCCCCGAGGAACGGTTCCGCTGTCACCGCGCAGTGCGCGAGCTGCTCGGTCTGCTAGCCGCGAGACGTCCGCTGGTCCTCGTTCTCGACGACCTCCACTGGGCCGATGCCGCGTCATTCGAGCTACTCGACCACGTGCTGCGGCGACCCCCGAGCGCTCCCGTCCTGCTACTGCTGGCACACCGCGCAGGCTTCTCGGCTGGTCCGCTCGAGCGGGTGGCGGACCGCCTCGAGCTGGGCCCGCTCAGTGCCGAGGAGGCGGACGTGCTGATCGGCGAAGAGGTGGCACCCGAGGTCCGGGCTCGCCTGTACCACGAGAGCGGGGGCAACCCATTCCACCTCGAGCACCTCGCGCGCGCGATGACGCCAGGGCTGCCACAGTCCGGCGCCGGCTCGGGTCGCGAGACGCTCGATATCGAAGTGCCCCAGGCCGTACGCGAGGCGCTCGCACGTGAGCTAGACGAGCTCGACGAGCTGACCCGGCGCGTGCTGGAGGGGGCGGCCGTGATCGGCGATCCGTTCACGCCGGAGCTCGCCGCAGGCGTCGCCGGGCAGGACGTGGCACTCTCACGGACCGCTCTGGATCGGGCGATCGCGGTGCGGCTCGTGCGCAGCACCGACACGCCAGTGCTGTTTCGCTTTCGCCATCCGATCGTCCGCCGGGCCGTCTACGCATCGGCTGGTGAGACGTGGCGTGCGGGGGCACACGCGCGCGCCGCGGCGCTGCTCGATCGCCGCGGAGCTGCACCTCTCGCCCGCGCCCACCACGTCGAACGGTCGGCCGTGCGGGGCGACGAGGACGCAGTCGCAGTCCTGACCGCCGCCGGCGAGGCGGCGGCGCCGGCGGCCCCCGCGACTGCCGCCCGCTGGTTCGAGGGTGCCCTTCGGCTTCTCCCTGAGACCGCCGACGACGGACGGCGTCTCGCGCTGCTCGGCCCCCTCGCCGCTGCGCTCGGGAGCGCGGGGTACCTCGAGGAGAGCCGCGCGACCCTGCTCGAGATCCTGGACTCGCTGCCTCCGGGGCTGATCGCGGCCCGCGGCCGGCTGATCGGGTTTGTCGCCGTGCTCGACCGGCTGCTCGGTCGTCGCGGCAACGCTCGCGAGCTGCTCGAGCACACGTTGCGGCTCGTGCCCGATCCGGACTGCGTCGACGCTGCCGCGCTCGAGCTCGAGCTCGCCGCGGACCGGTTCTTCGACGGCGACTGGACGGCGATGCGCGGACACGCCGAGCGGGGTTGGGCGACCGCGACGCGCTCCGGGGGCGAAGGGATGCACGCGACAGCCGCCTCCCTACTCGGGCTCGCGGAGTACAGCGTCGGGCGAGTCCAGGACGGGCGTGAGCGGCGGGCGGAAGCCGCAGTGCTCCTCGATGCGCCGCGGGCCGACGGCCATGACCTGCGTCTGGATGCGTTCGACTGGCTCGGCTGGCTCGAGCTGAGCATCGAGGAGTACGACGCCGCGCTTGGCCACTTCAACCGTGGGCTCGAGATCGGCCGACGCAGCGGAGCCGGCCACCTGCTGGCGACGATGAGCTTCGGACTTGTCCTTGCCTCCATCTGGAGCGGACGGCTCGCCGACGCGCTCGAGCACTCCGACGTGACGCTCGAGCTCGGACGGCTGTGCGGTAGCGACCAGATGCTCTCCTGGGCGCTCGGCCTGCGCAGCCTGATCAAGCTGCGCTCAGGGCTGCTGACCGAAGCGCTGGAGCACGGCGAGCAGGCGCGGCAGCTGGGGCACGGGGTCGACGCCAACCCGTTCTCAGCCGTGAACGGTGGCTGGTACGGAGAGGCGCTGATCGAGGCGGGCCGGCCGGCGCGAGGGCGCGAGGAGATCGTGCGCGCCCTCGGCGGACCGGAGCTGCCAGGCATCGAGACCTCCTTCCGTCCCTATTTCTATGACGTGCTGGCAGGCGCCGAAGTGGCGCTTGGCAGACACGAGGCGGCGGCGGCGTGGGCCCTCGCCGCTAACGCCGCCGCTCGCCCCCTCGGGCTGTCAGGCCGCACCGGATCTGCGCTGCACGCCTCCGCGGTGGCCGAACGAGATCCCGGAGCCGGGGCGAGGCTCGCGCTGCACGCGGCCGAGCAGTTGGGCAACGCCCATCCGATCGAGGCGGCTCGGGCCCGGACCCTCGCCGGCCGCGATCTCGGCGCCGCGGGCGACCGGGAGTCGGCGCTCGAGCAACTCCGACGGGCCACGACCGAGCTCACCGCACTCGGGGCGCTCCACTACGCGGCTCAGGCGGTCCGCGAACGACGGCGGCTCGGCGAACGTCTCGCCCGTGGCGGCGCTCGCGCGCGGGCGACCCATGGCCTGGAGTCGTTGAGCGAACGTGAGCGGGAAGTCGCAGTGCTGGTCGAGGACCGCCTCACCAATCGGGAGATCGCCGAGCGCCTAGTGCTGAGCGAGAAGACGGTCGAGCGCCACCTGTCGCGAATCTTCGTTAAGCTCGGCGCCCGGACGCGGGTCGAGGTCGCGCGCGCGCTGCAGAAGCAACCTCGCGGGTGAAGCGTCCGGTTCCCGCCGACCGTGGAGCAACCAGGGCAACTCGAACCAGGAGGGGTGCGCGATGGCGTTGGGCAACTACAGGGTTGGAGCGGTGATCGCCGTGTCGGACATGAACGTCGCCAGGGACTTCTACGAGGGCAGGCTTGGGCTGAGCGCCAACGGTGATGACCCCGACGGCGGGCGCACATATTGCAGCGGGCAGACAACGCTCCACGTTTTTCCCTCTCCGGGTGACGCAGGGACATCGAGGGCGACGGTCGCCGGCTGGTACGTGAACGATCTCGAGAAGGTCGTCGACGATCTGACCGCGAGCGGCGTCAGTTTCGAGGGTTACGACGAGCCGCCGGTGGTGACCGACGAGAAGGGCATCGCGGTGCTGGGCTCGAGCAAGGGCGCCTGGTTCAAGGATCCCGACGGCAATACCCTGGGTCTACTCCAGGATTAGCGACCGGCTGCAGTCATCCGGTTCGGGTGACGAGCGATCGGCCAACCGCTCCTAGCGTAATGAGGTCAGCCATCACGTAGACCGAGGGCCAGGGGCCGGACGAGTGTGCGCGCCCGCGGGCCCGACGCAGACCCCCCACCCAAAGGACGCTGCCTTGAGCACCGAAAACGTCGGGGCGGACCCCACTAACGCCGCTCCCGACAGCGTCGTGCAATTTCGCTACGGCATCGTGTTCCTGCTCACGCTCGCGTTGGTGCTGTTCGTGATCGCTGCGCCGAACGCGGATTGGTCTCGCGCGGTGACGCTCGCGATCGAAGGCGTGGCGCTGATCGTCGCGCTCGCGACCGGGCGCGAACGCGCGGAGGTCCGCGAACGCAAGGCCGTCGTCGTGAGCGTGGCGTTGATCGTCCTGATCATCCTCGTCGCGACCGGCCTCGCCTCGCGGGAGCTCACGGCGGCCGCCAACGCCGTCCTCACAGCAGCCATCCCCGTGGTGATCTTCGGAGGGGTCGTGCGGCTGCTGCGCACGCGCGGCGTCACCGTCCAAGCGGTTGCCGGCGCGCTTTCGATCTACCTCTCGGTTGGCCTCGTGTTCGCTTTCATCATCGGCTTCATCACCCGCCTCGACTCCACGCTCTACTTCGCCCAAAACACCAACGGCACCGAGGGAGAACGGGTCTACTTCAGCTTTACCGTACTCACGACGACCGGCTTTGGCGACTTCACCCCCGCAACCCCCGTCGGCCACGCCCTCGCGGTGATCGAGATGCTCACCGGGCAGCTGTATCTCGTGACAGTGATCGGGCTGCTGATCGGGAACATCGTAAGCCGGCAGAAACAAGATGAGCCCCAGAGCTGAACCCGCTCCGGACGGGTCTGGGACCCCGAGCGCCGTTTGATTTACCCGAGTCGGTTCCGATCACAGCCCTCAGGCGAGCTCACACGCTCCCCGTGCCGGTCATCCATGCTCACGTCACGGGCAGTGGCGCGACGCGGACGCTGCACTATGCGCTCGTGCCGCAGCCAGGGCTGAAGGTCGCATTCCTGGAGGGCGTCGACCGTGGCGTCAATCTGATCGGGAACGCGACACACACGCGGGGAGCGCTCCGGTTCGCGCCGGGTCTGGGATCGAGCAAGACGCGCACGATCGAAGCGCGGATCGTGCGCAACGGTCAGTTGTTCGCCACGGTCGTCGTGGCGCCGTGGTCTCCGGGACGACTGCAGCCCGGGCGCGCCAGTCAGCTGAAGGTCACGCACCCGATAAGCGGCACACGGGTGAGCTTCCGAGCGGCGCCGCTGGCGATCATTCACCAAGTTACGATCCGCTTCGCGGATGGTCAGGAGTTGCTCGAAATCGTCCCGCGGAGCAACCACACGGTCACGATGAGCCACGCACGTCGCCGCGGCGGATTTCGGCGCGGGCTGCGGCGAACTACCGACGAGCGTAGGTAAGTGGAGCGCTCACCCCCGGTCCGGACCGTGCCGATGCTTCCCAATCGATTCCGGATGCCGTCGCGGGAGGACCTCGGGTGACGCGTTCGCGTGGAGGGTTACCTGATGTTTCATATCGCGCGTTCGCGCCACGGGGAAGCAAATCGACACGCAGCTGATCGCCCCCGGCGGGCCTTCAGCCGCCCCCTCGTGTCCGGTCGGCTACGTGCGGCCGGTGCGGCGCTTGGACTCTGTTTCGCACTCGTAGCGTCGGCGGCGGTGGCGGTTGGTCTGTCCGGCGGGTCGGCGCGGCCAAGTCCGGCCACCGGCTTGATGCCCAACGGTCGTCAGCTGGCGCCGGCCGGTACCCGGGTTACGCTCGGCAATCTCCCAACCGGTGGGGCGCTGAGCGCCGACGGTCGGTTCCTGTGGACCGTGTCCGCCGGGATCGGGAACAACGACGTGCGGATCGTCGATACGGCGCAGCACCGCGTGTGCCAGATCTTGCCGGTTCCCGGCGCGACGGGCGGGATTGCACTCGATTCTGTCCATCGGCTGGCGTACGTATCGGGGTTGTCGGCCTCACTGTGGCTGCCAACTCAATTCCACTTCAAGTTCAAGGCCTCTCTGGGTAACGATGTCATGGTCTTCAACTGGTCGGGCGCTTGCGGCCAGGCTCATTTGGTGGGGACGATCCCGGTCCCGCCCCAGCCCGGCGACCTGGCTCCCCAGGCGTTCCCGCCCCAGCCGAACGGGATGCAGCTCTCGTGGCCGGAGAAGCTGGCCCTGTCTCCCGACGGCTCGCGGCTGTTGGTGGCGCTGAATCTGATCGATAGCGCCGCGGTGGTCGATCTAAACCAGAACGATGCGGTGCACTTCGTCGCTCTCGGGAACGGGAGCTATCCGTTCGGCGCCGCGATCCTGCCCGATGGGCGAACCGGACTGGTGACCAACGAGGGCAAGGGCACGATGTCGGTGATCGACCTGCAGAGCGCGACGAAGACCGCCAGCATTCAGGTCGGGGCGCCGCTGTCCCATCCCGCAGCGGTCGTCGTCGACAGCGCGGGTACACGGGCATATGTCGCGCTGTCGAACGCCGATCAGGTCGCCGTGGTGAACCTCAGCACGCGGCGGGTGACGCGGACGATCTCGGTCGCCAGCAGCTTCGGACTCGGAACCATCCCCGTCGCAGTTGCGCTGGCTCCGTCAGGAACGCGGTTGTTCGTGGCCGAGTCTGGCGCTGATGCGCTGGCGGTCATCCGCCTGCCGGGCAAGGGGACGCCCGCAAAGCAGGATTGGACGACGGTCGGTCGCGTGCCGACGGCCGAAGAGCCCGAAGCGGTGCTCACCAACAGCGCCCAGGGAGCCACGCCCGCGCGGCTCGTCTGGATCGCTGCCCGGGGCGTCGACACCGGGCCAATTCCCGCCGGCCCCAACCCCGTGCAGCCCAACGACCCGATCTTCTGGGCGTTTCACCCGATCCCCCCGCCAAAGGTCGACATCTTCAACCAGGGGACCAGGTACGGCGCCATCACGCTCAGAGGTGAGGCAGGGCTGATGACGATTCCCTCCGATGCCCAGATCGCCAAGCTCACACCGGTCGCCGACGCTGAACTGCACCCGGTCGGGGCCCAGTCCGCGCCGGCGAACACGCCGCTGCGCGCCGGCGGACCGATCAAGCACGTCTTCTTCGTGGTGCGCGAGAACCGTTCCTACGATCAGATGCTCGGCGACGTCAAGCGCGGCGACGGGGATCCCAAGCTGCTCGTGTTCAACCAGAGCGTGACCCCCAACCTGCATTCGCTGGTGAACCGCTTCCCGCTGCTGGACAACGTGCTGGCCAACTCGGATGCCTCGATCCAGGGGCACTACTGGACCAGCGCAGCCGCCGTCCCCGACTACGTCACCCGCAACTGGGTCGCGAACTACGCCGGGCGCTTCCGTCCGTTCGACTTCGGCATCTACGCCGTGGCCCGCCCCGCCGGCGGCTTCTTGTTCGATCAGGCGCAGCGACAGCACATCTCCTACTTCAACTATGGGGAAATGTGGGCCGGCATAAGCACGATGCCGGACCGCAACCGGACAGCCGCGGTGCTCAAAGAGGAGAAGCTGGTTGCCGCGCACTCGGACTTCGGTCCCGACACTCCGGCCGGCGGCTGCTACGCGTCCGATATTCACATCGGCTCGATCGGCCCACAGCCCAAGCAGGGAGAGATCTTCGACTCCGCGCTCCCGCCGGGTGCCCCGAAGGGGAGCTACTCCCACTTCACCTGCTTCCGCAAACGGTTTGAGCAGCAACTGGCCCACAACGACGTCCCCACGTTCAACTACCTCACGTTCACCAATGATCACACCCGGGGCACGCAGCCCGGCTACCCCACCCCGACCGCGATGGTGGCCGCGGACGACCAGGGCCTGGGGCAGCTCGTAGCCCTGATCTCACACTCGAAGGTCTGGTCCTCCTCGGCGATCTTCGTGGTCGAGGACGACTCCCAGGACGGCGCCGACCACCTCGACGCGCACCGGGAGCCCGCGCTGGTCATCAGCCCCTACGCCCGGCGCGGGGCCGTGATCCACACGCGCTACGACCTGCTATCGGTCGACCGCTCGATGGAGCTGATCATGGGGATGAAACCGCTTGGCCTCAACGACCGCCTGGCCACCCCGATGTACGACGTGTTCTCACCGACTCCGGTCAACAGTGCCCCGATCAACAACATCCCCACCACCGTCCCTCTGCTCAAACGTAACACGCCCGCCGCGCCGTACGCGGCGGCGTCGAGCCGGCTGCCGCTCGGGACTCCCGACCTGCTCCCGCAGGGGGAGCTTGACAGCATCATCTGGCACTCGGTGTACGGGGCCAACAGCACGCCGCCGCCGCCGGGACCGAATGCGGGCAGCGACCAGTAGCGTGTGAGCGCGACCCAGACAGCCACGCGGATTCCGCTCGTCCGGCCGGCAGGCCGCAGCCCCGCAGCGGGGATCTGGAACGTCTACCGGACCGAGCGCCGCAAGCTGACCAGGCAACTGCCCGCTCGCGTCCTGGCCCTGCTCTGCCTGCTCGGACCGTTCGCGTTCACGGCGATCCTGAACTCACAGACCGGCTCCCCCTCGGATACGATCTTCGGCGTCTGGGTGCACTCGTCGGGATTCGCGATCCCGCTCGTGGTGCTCGCCTTTGCCGGCTCGTGGGGGTTCCCGGTACTGGCGGGCGTGCTCGCCGGAGATATCTTCTCCGCCGAGGACCGCTACGGGACCTGGAAGACGGTCCTGACTCGCTCTTGCCGCCGCAACCAGCTGTTCGTCGGAAAGCTGCTCGCAGCGGTGACGTTCTCGGCAGCACTGGTCGCGCTGCTGGCCGTCTCCAGCCTCGCCGCCGGCTTGATGCTGGTCGGCGATCAGTCACTGGTCGGTCTCAGCGGCGCGCTGCTGTCCCCTGGGAGATGCATCGTGCTCGTGCTCGCAAGCTGGCTGCTCAGCGTGTTGCCGCTACTCGGTTTCGCGAGCCTGGCAGTGCTGCTGTCAATCGCGACGCGCAACGGAATTGTCGGCGTGATCGGACCGATGCTGGTCGCGCTGGTGATGCAACTGCTGGCGCTCACGGGCACCGGCGTCTGGGTGCATCAGTTGCTGCTCGCGTCCGCGTTCGATGGCTGGCACGGACTGTTCACCCTGCATCCGTTCTACTCGGAGTTGCTGGTGGCGTGCATCATCAGCATCGTCTGGATCGTGGTGTGTGCGAGCGCCGCGTGGGCGATCCTGCGCCGTCGCAATTTCGCCGGCGCCCCGAGCGGCCGCGGGTCTGGATGGGGGACGCCGCTGCGCGGCGCGCTCCTGTTCACAGCGCTGATCGCAGCGCTCGGGCTCGCCGGCAGCCGGGGTCCCGTCGGCGTCACCGCGACTCGCCTGACCGACAGCATTGCGCCCACCTTCAGCAACCTCACGCTACTGGAGCAACGGCTCGTCGGGCGCAGCGGCGAAACAACCGCCAACCTGAAAATCCTCGCGCACTGCGGCCGTCGGGCTGCTACCAGCCGAGGACCCGGCGACGACTGGTATTGCACCCTGGACGCCCTGATCGCGCAGCCCGGCGCGGTGCCGTTCTGGGGAACTCCCGTCACCTACGACATCAGCGTCAAGTCCAACGGGTGTTACAAGGCAGAGGCCCCACCGACGTCTGTCGGCAACATCATGATGCGCGACGCACATGGCCACAACGTGGTCAACCCGCTGGCCATGATCTACGGGTGCTTCAACACGATCTGACGGATCCAGAAATGACCAAAGCGCCCGCAAACGTCGTGGTTTGTGCCGTTATGCACGTCTTTCCATAAACACGCGTTTAGATGGCGCGGCTTTGGTTGCTTTAGGTCGTGTCTGGGGCTGATATAGGTCACATAACCAGAACGTTTGTGAACCGACAGCGCTGCGCTGACCGCGCGCGCTTCGCGCTGCTCGCTGGCGGCATTCCCGTGACCATTTCGTCGGCGTTGAGCGCGGCCGAGACGCTCCCGGCGTCCGTCTCGGGGGTCGACTGCGCGTCGGTGGGGAGATGAGGATCCCTCGCAAGCCCGGTCGGCGTGGTCGGGTTGCGATTGCGGCCGTCGTGTGTCTGACGTTGGCCGGCGTCGGCTATTGGCAGCTCGCCCCGGCGCGTTCGGCGCAGTCCAGGCCGGCTGGTTTGACGCGGGTCGGGCGGCGGGGCTCGTCCTCGGTCGTGGCCATGAGGTCTCCCGGCCCGAGGGCGGGGCGCGTCGTGCGCTCCGTGACCGCCGCGCAGGCACCGCCGCACGTGATCAATCCGGTCGCGGTCGCGAAAGCGCGAACGTTCGCGCAGCTGACCGGCGGCTTGAAGTCCGCGCAGGTGGTCGCCAAGCCGGTGTGCGGGAAGCCGCGCCCAGGCCAGATGTCGTGTCTGTCGATGAGGCTGGTCCTGCGTTCGAACGGGAAGCCGGTCCGTCCGCCCGTGCATTCGGCCCGGGTGTTCACGCAGGTGTTTCCGGCGCGCGGCCACGGTGTGGCGCCCGGCCGGGCGGTTGCGGCGGCGGCCGCGGCGACGGCGCCGACGCCGGGGACGCCCGGGTTCCTGCAGCAGGCCTACGACCTGGGCTACCTCTCGCAGACCCGCGGAGCGGGAGCAACGGTCGCGCTCGTCGACGCCTACGACGATCCGACGGCAGAGTCCGACCTGGCGGTGTATCGCTCGACGTATGGGTTGCCGGCGTGCACATCCGCGAACGGGTGCTTCAGGAAGGTCAACGAGTCAGGCGCGAGCTCACCGCTTCCGTCGAGCGACAGCTCAAATCCGACCATCGCCCAATGGCAGGGCGAGATCTCGCTTGATCTCGATGCGGCGTCGGCGGTCTGCCCGAACTGCAACCTCTTGCTGGTCGAGGCCCCGTCGAGTCAGTACCAGTTTCTCTCGCAAGCCGTGCAGAGTGCTGCCGCATGGCCGGGCGTGATCGCGGTCTCGAACAGCTATGGCTCCGTTTCGAGCTCGCCGGTGGCCGGATATACGTGGTCGGCGCCTGGGGTCGCGACGCTTTTCGGCTCGGGTGACTGGGGCAGTTCCGCGGGCACCGTCTCATATCCGGCCGCATTTCCGGACGTGACCGCTGTCGGCGGGACGAGCCTGAACGAGAGTCCGAGCCAAACGGGCAGCTACAGCAACCCCGTGCAGATCGCCCCGACCACCCGCGGCTTTACCGAATCGGCGTGGGCGTGGAGCGGTACCAACGGCGATGGGTCTGGGTGCAACACCCAGGCCGGGATCGTCAAGCCTCCCTTTCAGACCGACACCGGATGCGCGGGGCGCTCCTACGCGGACGTGTCCGCCGACGCTGACCCGGACACTGGCATCGATGTCTACGACACCAGCGGCGATAGCGGCTGGACCCTGTACGGCGGCACGAGCCTCGCAACCCCGCTCGTGTCCGCCTACCTGGCCGTGACCGCGATCAATGGCGCAAGCCCAAGCTGGGCTTACACCGATGCCGGCAGGGGGCTGCTGAACGACCCGACAGGCGGCTCGGACGCGACTGGCGCCTGCCCGATCGCTTACATCTGCACCGCCGGACCGGGCTATGACGGCCCGACCGGGCGCCGGCTCGATCTCCGGCGCTGCGGTCTCGGGCGCCCCGGGGATCGGCGGAGCGCCGATCGGATGGGGATTCGACACCCCGAACACATACACGCAGGCGATCTCGGCGAACTCCGTCACGCTCGACGGCGGCGTCTACCCCAACGGGCTCGACACCACGTACTACTGGCAGTACGGCACGAGCACGAACTACGGCCTGCAGACACAGGCAACAGACATCGGAGGCGGGGCGGGCGTCGTAGGCGCCGGCGCGGTGATCAACGGGTTGGTGCCGAGCACCACCTACCACTACCGGCTGGTCGCCCAGAACAGCGCCGGCACGACCTACGGCTATGACTACACGGCGGCGACGCTCGGGCCGCTGCCCGGCAACACCACTCCGCCGTTGATCCTCGGTAACGCAATCCAGGGCCAGGTACTGGGTGTGTCGCTGGGAGCCTGGACCGGCACGATCGCCTCCTGGGCATTCCAGTGGCAGCGTTCAGCTGACGGCAGCACCTGGACGAACATCATCGGTGCGACGAACATGAACTACGTCCTGGCGGCCGCCGACATCGGGCAGAAGGTCCGCGTGATCGTGACCGCCACCAACCCGTCAGGGTCCGCCACCGTCCTCTCCACAGCGTTCGGCCCGGTCACCTCCGGCGTTCCCGTGAACACGGTCGCGCCGGCGATCGCCGGGACCCCCGACCAGGGATATGTGCTGAGCGTGAGCTCGACCTGGAACCCGGCGGGATCCTCCTACACGTACGTATGGGAGCGTTCGACCGACGGTCAGACGTGGAGCGCGATCCCGGGCGCTGCGAGTTCGAGCTACACGCTGCAGGGAGCTGATGATGGGGCGAGCGTACGCGCGGTCGTGACCGCCGTGAACGCGTTCGGTCAGGCGTCAGCGACGAGCCCCGCGGTCGGCCCGGTGAGTTCAAACCCGCCGGTCAACACGCTCGCGCCAGTGCTGACCGGCACGACCCAGCGGACCTACACGCTGAGTGCGACGCAGGGCACATGGTCCGGCGCGTGGAACGTGTACGGCTATCAGTGGCAGCGCTCGGCCGACGGTCAGAGCTGGAGCGCGATCTCCGGCGCGACCGCCTCGGCCTACACACTCGGGCAACTCGACGAGGGCGATCTCGTGCGCGTGCTCGTCAGCGCTTCTAACCCCGACGGCGTGGCGACCCAGCCGAGCAACCCGACCGCCGCCGTGATCTCCCCCTACCCGCCTGCGAACATCGTCGCCCCGGTTGCCTCCGGCACAGCCGAGCGCACCGCGACGCTGGCTGCAAGCTCAGGGACATGGACCGGTCCGGGCCTGGCGTATGGCTATCAGTGGCAGCGCGACGCCGGGGCGGGCTATGTGAACATCGCCGGCGCGACGAGTTCCTCCTACACGCTCGGGGCCGCTGACGAGGGTGCGGTCGTGCGGGTGATCGTGAGCGCCTCGAACGTCGACGGGACGATCCAGGAGGCGAGCCAGCCGACGACCATCGTGCAGGACGCGGTGCCGGTCAACCTGACTGCGCCGAGCATCATCGGCGCCGTGCAGCGGACTTCGGTCCTTGACGGGAACCAGGGCGTCTGGGGCGGGCTGGGGAACAGCTACGCCGAGCAGTGGCAGCGCTCGGCTGATAACGGCAAGACGTGGAGCGCGATCGCCGGGGCGACTGGGCTCTCATACACCCTCGCTGTTGCCGATGAGGGAGCGATCGTGCGGCTCCTCGTGACCGCCTCGAACGCGGACGGGTCGGCAGCCGTCGCAAGCCTGCCGACCGTCACGGTTCCCGGTTCGCCGCCTGCCAACAGCGTCGCACCGACGGTAACCGGCACCGCACAACGTGGCTACACGCTCGAGGGAACGCAGGGGACCTGGTCGGGGATCGGCAACACCTACTCCTACCAGTGGCAGCGCTCGACCGACGGTCAGACCTGGACCAACATCAGTTCCCAGACTGGCACGGGCTACATGCTGACCCCGGCTGATGAGAACGCGACCGTGCGGTTGCTCGTGACTGCGACCAACCCCGACGGGACGCTCGCTGTGCCGAGCCAGTCGACGACGACCGTACTGTCCGCAATCCCGGTCAACACGGTGCCACCGGCGCTCGCCGGGATCGCGCAGCGTGACAGCGTGGTGAGCGCGACACAGGGCACCTGGTCGGGGATCGGCAACACCTACACCTACCGATGGCAGCGCTCGACCGACAACGGCAGCACCTGGCAGACCATCGCGGGCGCCGGCGCGATCAGCTACACGGTCGGCACGGCTGATGAGGCCTCCGTGCTGCGGGTGCAGGTCACCGCCGCGAACCTCGACGGGTCGGTGAGCGCTGAGAGCACCGCGACCGCGGCCGTCCCGAGCTCGCCGCCGGTCGAGACCGCGGTGCCGGTGATCACCGGCACCGCGCTGCGCACGACCACGCTGACCGCGACCCAGGGCACCTGGTCGGGAATCGAGAACACCTACGCCTACCAGTGGCAGGAATCGGCTGATGGCGGCTCGAGCTGGCAGAACATTCCCTTCGCGACGACAATCACGTACACGCTCGGGCAGGCAGACGAGATGATGCTCGTCCGCGTGCAGGTGAGCGCGACCAACCTCGACGGTTCACAAAGTGCCCAGAGCGCTGCGGTGGGCCCGGTGCAGGGAGCCGTCCCGGCGAATAACTCGCTGCCGAGCATTACCGGCACGGCGCTGCGGGCCCAGGTGCTGAGCGGCAGCCCTGGATCGTGGTCGGGCTTGGGCAACAGCTACGCCTACCATTGGCAGCGCTGCGATCAGGACGGCAACAACTGCCAGAACATCGCCGGCGCAACCGGGGTCTCCTACACCCTGGCGGTCGCCGACGAGCAGGGGACCGTGCGCCTACTCGTGACCGCCACGAACGTTGACGGGCCGGGTGGCGTCAGCGCGCTCAGCGCGCCGACGGCGACAATCCCGGCCTCGCCGCCCGTTTCCGAGGGCGCACCGAGCATCACCGGCATCGTGCAGCGCGCCCAGGTCTTGACCGCGTCGCCGGGGACCTGGTCGGGGATCGGCAACACCTACAGCTACCAGTGGCAGGGCTGCGACGCCTCAGGGCAGAACTGCCAGGCAATCGCCGGCGCGACCACGGCGACCTACACGCTTACGATGGCCGACGAAAACGGCGCTGTGCGAGTCCAGGTAACCGCCGCTAATCCCGACGACCCCGGCGGCGTCAGCGCCTTCAGCGCGCCGAGCGCGACCGTCCCGAGTTCACCGCCGGTCTCGACCGTGGCGGGCGCGATCACGGGCACCACGCAGCGCGGGCAGACCCTGACCGCGACGCCGGGGACCTGGACGGGGATCGGCAACACCTACACCTACCAATGGCAGCGCGGCAGCGGCTCTGGCCACACGGACATCGCAGGCGCGACCACCGCCACCTACGTGATCGGCGTCGCGGACGAGAACGCGACCCTGCGGACGCTGATCACTGCCACGAACCCGGACGGAACCGCGAGCGCCCCCAGCCAGGTGACAGCGACGGTCCCGAGCGCGCCGCCGACGAACACGGTCCTGCCGGCGATCTCGGGCACCGCGCAGCGGACGTTCACGCTGGCCTCGACGCAAGGGACATGGGGAGGAATCGGCAACACCTACAGCTACCAGTGGCAGCGCTCGGGCGACGGTCAGAGCTGGACGAACATCCTCGTCGCCACGGCCACCACCTATACGCTCGCGGTCGCCGACGAAGGCAACGAAATCCGGCTGCAGATCACCGCCACGAACCCCGACGGGACGCTCGTCGTCGCGAGCCCGCCGAGCGCGAGAGTGTTGGCGGCCGCCCCGGTCAACACGGTGGCGCCGACGATCTCGGGCACGGCGCAGCGGACCGGGACGCTGACCGGGACGCCGGGGAACTGGTCGGGGATCGGCAACACCTACACCTACCAGTGGCAGCGCTCGCCAGACGGCCAGTCCTGGACCAGCGTGCTCGGGCAGACGGCAGTCACGTACCAGCTCCGCAAGGCCGACGAAGGCTCCTACCTGCGCCTGCAGGTGACCGCGACGAACCCCGACAACACGGTCACAGTCTCGAGCCCGCCCAGCGGCCTGGTGACCGCGTATCCGCCACAGAACACGGTTTCGCCGGTGCTCACGGGCACCGCGCAGCGAGCCGGCACGCTCACCGCCATCCTGGGCACGTGGACGGGCCCAGACAACACCTACGCCTACCAATGGCAGGACTCCAGCGACGCTCAGACGTGGACCAACATCGCCGGCGCGACTACTGTCACCTACACGCTTGGCAAGGCCGACGAGGGCAGCTACCTGCGCGTGATCGTGACCGCCACGAACCCGGACGCTACGGTCAGCGCGGCGAGCGTGGCCAGCGGTGCCGTGGCGCCAAACGCGCCCGTGAACTCCATGCTGCCGCAGATCACCGGGACCCCGCAGCGTGCCTCGACGCTCACCGGCACGCCCGGTAGCTGGTCGGGTCCCGATGACACCTACGCGTATCAGTGGCAGCGCTCCGCGGATGGCGCGGCGTGGACCAACATCACCGGAGCGACGAGCGCGAGCTACACGCTCGGCCAGGCGGACGAGGGCGACTACGTGCGGGTGCTCGTGTTCGCCTCCAACCCCGACGCCGCGAATGTGCGGGCCGCGAGCGTCGCGACCGGCGCCGTGCAGGCAGCCCCGCCGCAGAACACGGTGGCGCCGCAGGTCACCGGCCAGGGCACGCTCGGCGCGATCCTGAGCGCGAGCGCCGGCACCTGGACCCCGGCTACGGGCGTCACCTACACCTACCAGTGGGAGCGCTCCTCGCCGGCCGGCTACCAGAGCATCCCCGGCGCTAACGCGCCGACGTACACGCTCGCCGCGGCCGACGTCGGCCAGACCGTCCGCGTCGTCGTGACCGCCGGCGATATCGACGGCACCCAGAACGCGACCAGCTCCGCGAGCACCAGCATCCTTCAGCCGCCGCAGAACCTGACGGCGCCGGCCGCACCCAGCGGAACGCTTCAGAACGGCAGCACGCTCAGCGCCGACAGCGGCACCTGGGACACGCCCGGCGCGAGCTTCACCTACACCTGGCTTCGATGCCCGGCGGCGGCTGTGAGCGCCAGCGCAGGCTGCACGACGATCGGCATCGGCTCGACCTACACGCTTCAGAGCGCCGATGTCGGCTACCCGATCGGTGTCGGTGTCAGCGCGACCGCGCGGGGCGGAACCTCCGCGCCCGTCACGAGCGCCCTGACCGCTCCGATCTCGGGCCGCCCGCTCGTGAACAACACGGCGCCAAGCATCGACGGCAACCCGGTCGTGCCGCAAACGCTCACCGCCAACCCCGGCCTTTGGAGCGTGACCCTGACCGGCATGACCTATAGCTGGGAGCGCTGCGACCCCGACGGCAGCTCGAACTGCACGGTGGTCGCGAATGGAAACGCGTACACCCTGTCCGGTGCGGACGACGGTCACACGATCGTTCTCTACGCGACCGCGAGCGTCCCCGGCCAGATGGTCACCGCGCAGAGCACCGCGCTGACGGTTCACTCCCAACCGCTGCCGCAGGACACTGTCGCTCCCACTGTGACCGGGTTCGCGCAGCGCACGCAGGTGCTGAGCGCCGGTGCAGGAACGTGGACCAACAGCCCGGCTCTGTCCGAGCAGTGGCAGCGCTGCGACTCAGGTGGCCAGAACTGCCAGGCGATCGCCGGCGCCACGGGCTCGAGCTATCTGCTCGGCTCCGCCGACGAGGGCCACGCGATCACGGTGCGAGTGACCGCGACCAACAGCACCGGCCAGGCGCAGGCGAGCGCCAAACCCAGCGCCGCGGTCGCCGCCGATCCACCCATCGTCGTCCACCCGCCGGCGCTCACCGCGACCGGGACCTCGCCCGCCTATCAGCAGGATGTCGAGATCGACATCGCCAGCTCCGCCGCCTGGCAGACGACCCCGGACACGACCTATGCCGACGCCTGGCAGCGGTGCGATCAGAACGGGCAGAACTGTCAAGCGATCGCCGGCGCGAGCTCCAACTACTACATTCCCGGGGCCGCCGACGTCGCCCACACGATCGAGCTGATCCAGACCGCGACCAACACCGACGGCTCGGTGAACGCCACATCGCGAGCTACCCCGACGATCCTCCCAGGCGCGCCGCGTTGGAAGGTACTACCACTGATCTCGACCGATCCCGGTAACGTCGGCGACGCGCTGACTATCACCCCGGGCGTCTGGTCAGGCCCGGCGCTGGGCACCGACACCGTGCAACTGATGCGCTGCATCGTCACCTGCAGCCAGGACGGCCAAGCGAACCCAACCGGCTACACGATCGCGACCGCTGACCTCGGCGCCATCCTTCGTGTGCTGGAAACCGCCACGGACGCCGCTGGCAGCGCCAGCGTATGGTCCGCGCGATACGTCGGCCCCGTGATCTCCGCCGCCGCCGGCACCGCCGTGCTGAAGGCCGCCGCGAGCATTAACGTCAAGAACACCCAGGGGCGCACGCTCGCGACGGCTCAGCTGCAAAGCGCCGTCGCAGGCCCCGCCGCGCAGATCTCGGCCTACGCCGCGGTCAGGTCCCCAGCCGCCCAGCCCGCCGCGCGGATGGTGAAGCTCCGCCGCGCACGCGGGCTGACCGGCAAGCTGTCCGCGTGGGTGTGCCCGATTCCGGTCGGCTCGGCGCCACCGGCGAGATGCACCGCCAAGACCGCAGTTCGCAGCGCCGGGACGATCAAGCTGCCGGCCTCGATGAAAGGCCAATTGCGAGTGGTCGTCGTCCGCCGCTGACTGACCGCGCTCATGACATCACGAGGAAGGTTCCCCGCATGCCCATCGCGGCGTGTCCGGGTACCGGGCACTCGTAGCGGTAGGTCCCGCTGCGGTTGGCGCGGAACGCGATCGTGGCAACCGGCTGGCCGGCGCCGGTAGGGTCGCCGAGCACCGCGAACGCGTTTTTGAAGGCCCGGGGACCGTGGACGACGTCGCCGATCCGGACAACCGGGTCGAGCAGCAGCCAGCCGTGAGCGCTGTCGCTATCGCCGTTGACGAACTGGATCTCGACCAGCGCTCCCCGGGCAACCTCGATCGTCGGGTTCTCGAGGCCGGCCGCGCGGAAGCGCATGTCCGCGCCGTTGGGCGGATTGGCGACGATCGCCAGCGACGCGGTTGGGCCGTCAAACCTGATCGAGTTTGCTGCCCGATCGACTGTCGCACCCGCCGGCGGCGCGTCCGCGAGCACCTCGGCACGGGCCAGCGAGACCGTCTCCGACGCGCGGCCGGCCAGCGCGCGGCCCATCGCCTGTCCGATTTCCTCTCCGCCATAGATCCAGCGCGGGATGGGTGGCCGCGCGAGCGGACCGATGGCTGCGCGGCGATCGGGGCTCGAGCCCGAGCGGAGGGCGACGCTGACCGTGACGGCAACGGCCGCAGCCCAGAACGCTGTCAGCGCCAGGGCTCGCAACGGGTGTGAGACGATCGCCTCCGAGAGACGCCTGGACGGCTTCCCCGCGGGCGCGGGCGGATTGACGGACGACGAGGCATTCATACTCCAAGACCTCCCTGATCGCCAACTAGTTCACGTGAACTAATCTACGTGAGGAGCCTAAGTGCCTTCGAAGAATTCAGGGCGGGTCGCGCGGCTGTTCGTGCTCGGCACGCTTGCCGCCCAGGGCCCCGTCCATGGGCACGAGATCCGGCGGCTCGCCGAGCGGATCGACGTCGAGAACTGGAGCGACGCACAGATCGGCTCGATCTACAACGCCATTCGCCGACTCGAGGCAGAAGGACTGATCGAAACGGTGCGCAGCGAACAGCAGGGGCGACGCCCAACCCGCACGATCTACACGATCACCCCGCCCGGACGGGAAGAGCTCGCATCGCTGCGAGACAAGCTCCTCTACGACGTCACCCTTCCCAGCGACCCGTTCGACATCGCGCTGTGGGTATCCGCCGGCGAGCCGACACAAGCACTGGCAGCAGCAATCGATCGTCGCTGTAAATCACTGCGACAGCTCAGCGACCGCTTGACCGACGAGCGCACTCGGCTGACCGCAGCCGGCTACCTGCCCACCGTCGGCGAACTGCTCTTCCGTCACGGCGAGCTCCGAGTGGACGCCGAGCTGCGCTGGCACGAGGAGCTACGAAACCGGCTGCCCGAGCTCGCGCCGAGTCGCCGGCCACAGTGAGCGAAGGTCAAACACCTGCTCAGATCTGGGACGTTCATCCCTGCCGGCCGTTGGGCGCGCGCGTTCCTCACGGTACAGTCGGTCGGCCGATTGGGCGCGCGCGTTCCTCACGGTACAGTCGGTCGGCGAATTCGCCCGCCGGATGGGAGCGCAGGCGCCGTACCTCCCGGGCCAGCGGCTCTGGCATTGCCTCGGGCGGCGGCAGCGGCGATCCGTACCGGGCGGGTAGAAGCATCGGTGCCGACAGCGCGGCGAAGGTGAGGTCGGGCGCGGTGAAGCGCTCGCCCAGCAGATAACGTCGTCCATCGGAGAGGCGCTCGGCGATGTCGTCAAACACCCGGTCGACGCGGTGAAGCGCCGCGCCCGCCGAAGCCCGATTGACTCCCAGGTAGCGGCTGATCACGATGCCGACCACGGGCCCCGTTGCGCGAAAGGCGAGGCGCTCCCAACCTGGGGTACCGGCAAGCGCCCACTGCTGCAGCTGCTTTACCACCGGCAGCGTTTCGTGGTACATCCACAGCCGCCCGTCGGGGCCCAAGCCGTGATCCAGGGACGCCTCGAGCGCTGCCGCCTGCGCACCGAGATCGCCGTCGGGATAGAGCCGGCGGTCGGGCGCGAGGTGGGTATCGGCCCACCGCAAGATGTCCGTCGACTCGGGAAGGACTTCGCCGGCACCGGTCACGAATACCGGCACAGTTGTGCCTCCTCCTGCCAAGCGCGCGGCGAACACGTGAACCAGCTGCAGATGCGGTTGCTCGACGTAGTCGATCCCGGCACGGTCAAGCGCCCAGCGAGCCTTCTCGCAGAAGTGACTGATCGGGATTGTCACTAGCCGCGCGGGCACTGAAGCTGCTGGATGACGGCCCACGCGGCGGGGCAGCCGACGCCGTACGCCGTGTAGCGATTGAGCCGCGGTCTGATCGCTGTGGTGCTGGGGTGCGGCATCTGATGGTCGAGGCAGTCGGGGAGGGTGACGACGCACACGATATTCCGCCGCCCGTGCACTTTGCTTCAGCAGCCGCGGGCCGCGGTCCCTGGGGACTCCCGGGGGTGCCGGCTGCTCGCCGGCTATCACGTGATTGCTAGTGCTCGGGTCAGCTGAACAGCACGTCGAACGGCAGGCCCGATGGTGCGCCCGCGGTGTCGTAGGTGAGAATCTCAGCGGTAGTGTCGCCGGTGGCGCCGCAGACCGTGCTTGCCGCCGGGATCAGCACCTCAGCCGAGCCGCGCGTGGCCGCGTCGCCGCGCACGGACGCGACGCCCACCGATGGGGCCGAGGTGAGCTTCAGGCAGTAGACGCCCGGCGCCGTCCCGAGCGCAACGGCGGTGACGTTCCTCGAGGCGGCGAGCGTCCCGGTGGCATTGACGCTCGCGAACCCCGACGCACTGCCGTTGCACGCGTAGGTGGTCCCCGACACCGAGGTGAAACTGGAGCCGCCGTCCGGGCACGTCGCGTTGCCGACCGCCAGTGCGGTGCTCGTCACGCTGCTCCCGGCGGCGCCGGACCTGCCGCCGGCGCCGGTCTTGCCGGTCTTACCCGTGGCGCCGGTCTTGCCGGTCGGGCCAGGCGGTCCGACTACCCCGCGGGGGCCTTCGGGACCGACCGGGCCCCGCTGGTTGAAGGCGAGCGCCCGCTCGCGCCGCCGGCACCGTGTGGTCCGATGCACGACGCGCAGCGCGCCGGTCGACCTGCTGTAGCACGTGTAGATGACGTCGTTGGCGGCTGGGGCCAAGGCGGCGTACGCGCCGCCCCCCATCGCGAATACAAGCGCGAGCGTGGAGGCCACGTTCGCATAGGAGATATGGCGTTGGACGAGTCGCATGGCAGCCTTCCTGTCGGTTCCCCCCGGTCCGCCGCACCCCCCGGCGGCGTTCATCTACGCCAAACCCGGCCGTATTCAAAAGTTGCTCGACCGCGGTCGGACTGGCTGGGTGGGCGATCACGACCGGCGACGAAGGTGGGGGGGTGGCCTGCGGCGCGAGGCCGGGGGACGCGGTCGACACCGGGCGCGCGAGGCCGGCGGACGCGGTCGACACCGGGCGCGCGAGGCCCGCGCGGCCGAAATCCGCGGCGGCGACACAAATCCGCGGCGGCGACACAAATCGGGCGGCGACACAAATCCGTGGCGGCGACACAAATCCGTGGCGGCGACACAAATCCGCGGCGGCGACATGCTTACAGGCCCAAAGTCCGCGCCGGCGGCCGACCTTGGTTACATAAGCATGCCCCACGTGCTTATGTAGCCAAGGTCCAGCAGGCGCGCGCGGTTTGCCCCCGTATGCAGGTGAAATTGTCAGAGTGCTGACACCCACGAGTCCGGCCGCACCCTGACCAGCGCCGTTCCCCGGGCGGACCGCACCCCGACCACCCTGCGCGGTCTGCGCGGCCCCGCCCCGCGGCCCTAATCCCGCCGCGCCGGCGTAATCCGCCCCGCCCCGCTCCACCCGCTCCACCCGGCCCGCCGGCCCCGCCCCGCCAGCCCCGTCCACCCGCTCCACCCGGCCCGCCGGCCCCGCCCCGCCAGCCCCGTCCACCCGCTCCACCCGGCCCGCCGGCCCCGCCCCGCCAGCCCCGTCCACCCGCTCCACCCGGCCCGCCGGCCCCGCCCCGCCCCGCCCCCCCTCCACCTGCCCCGCCCCGCTCCACCCCGGGCGCGGCGGTTGGGATGAAGTTGCTCAACAGCCCGTCCGGATCGGACCGCGGTACGCTGAGCCTCGGATATGCGGGCCGCGTCCTCATCGATGCGTCTAGGTTCGCTTGTGCGACACGCTGCGTGGTGGGCATGAGCGCCGTCGCCCATGATCCGTTGGCGGCTGGCAGAGAGGCGTTTGCGGCGCGGCAATGGGAGCGTGCTTACGAGTTGATGAGCGTGGCTGATGCTGACCAGGCGCTGGCGCCGCTCGATCTTGAGCGGTTGTCACAGGCAGCGTGTTGGACACGGCGTTATGACCAGATGCTCGCGCTGCTCGAGCGCGCCGAGGCCGCGTATGAGCGGGCCGGCGACCGGCGCGGTGCAGCTCGGATGGCGCTCTCGCTCACCCGGGAGCATTATCAGCGAAACCACGATGCGGTCATGGGGGGGTGGCTCGCGCGGGCGGTCAAGCTGCTCGATGGGGAGCCGGACTGTCATGAGACGGGGCTGTTGCTGTGGATGAAGGTCCGCGGTCTGCTGTTCATGGCCAACGATGTCGCGGGTGCACTCGATGGCGGGCGCGAGTTGGTCGAGTTCGCCCGCCGGCTCAGGGACCCGGATCTTGAGGCACTGGGTTTGACCGACCAGGGCCATGCGCTGATCATCGGCGGTCGGGTGCGGGAGGGCTCGTCGCTGCTCGATGAGGCGACGGCCCTGGCGATGACCGGCGCCACCGAGCTCTCGACGACGGGCACCGTTTACTGTTCGACGATCTTCGCCTGTCGCAACATCGGCGATTGGCAGCGGGCGTCGGAGTGGACCAGCGAGTCTCTGCGCTGGTGCGAGCGGAACTCAATCAGTGGGTTCCCTGGCTTGTGCCGTCTGCATCGTGCCGAGATCACCCGCATGCGGGGATCGCTCGCCGAAGCTGAGCGCGACGCACAGGACGCCTGCGACGAGCTAGGAACTTGGGCGCCGCGCTGGGCGGGGTGGGCGTACCACGAACTGGGAGAAGTCCGGCGGCGTCGGGGAGATCTCGAGGGCGCGCGAAGCGCCTTTGGGCGGGCGCTGGATGTCGGGTTCGATCCGCAGCCGGGCCTGTCGCTGCTGCGCCTGGACCAGGAAGATCCGGCCGGCGCCCTGGCGACGATCAACCGTCGCATGGGTGACCGAGACGCCTTCACGGAAGAGAGTCGCGCGCTGCTGCTCCCGGCTCAGTTGACGATCGCGCTCGCCGCCGGCGATCTCGACGTCGCGCGCGCCGCACTCTCAGAGCTGGAGGAGGCGGCTGCACAGTGCGGCGCGACCGCGATCCTGGCCAGCGCGTCGGTTGGGCGCGGCTCGCTGGCGTTAGCCGAGGGGCGCTCTGGTGATGCGGTCGGACCGCTGCGCGAGGGCTGGCGCCAGTGGTGCGATCTGGGTGCCCGATTCGACGCAGCCCAGGCCCGGGCCCTGCTTGGCCGGGCCTACGGCGAGACCGGCGACAACGACGCGGCGCGGCTGGAGTTGGAGGGCGCCCAGGCGACGTTCGCCGAGCTGGGCGCCCCGGTGGAGGAACGGCGGGTCCAGCGGCTGCTGGCCCCGCTGGTCCCGGGAGTGCGCCAGACCCAGACGTTCATGTTCACCGACATCGTCGGCTCGACGCGGCTGGTGGAGTTGCTCGGCGACGATGGCTGGGACAACCTCCTGAGCTGGCACGACCGCACCGTGCGGACCTGCCTGACCGCCCACCAGGGACGCGAGATCAAACACGAGGGAGACGGGTTCTTCATCGCCTTCGCGGATCCACGATCCGCGCTTGATTGCGCGATTGCGCTGCAACGCACGCTGGACGTGCATCGACACGAGCATGGGTTCGCGCCACGGGTCCGGATCGGCATCCACGCAGCCGAAGCGACGCAGCGCGGAGGAGACTTCTTCGGCCAGGGCGTCCACGTGGCAGCGCGCGTAGCGGCCTCCGGCGCTGCCGGGCAGATCCTCGCGACCGCAGCGACGCTCGCGACCACGGGCGATCGTTACACGACGTCTGAGCAGCACTCGCTCCCCCTCAAGGGGATCGCCGAGCCGGTGGACATAGCCGACGTCGGCTGGCGATAGGGACGGTTGACTGGGCCGGCGTGTACACCGCGGTCGGGACTCGCGTGTACACCGCGGTCGCCCGCCTCGCGTCAGGGCCTGATGCCCAGCGGCTCAATGCCGCGATTGACCCGGCCGGCAATCCTGGCCCGGTGGTATGGTTGCCCCGGGGATCCTCGGCGCGGCGTAGCGGTCGCGACGGGGTTGCTCGCACAAAGCGAAGCTGATTGACGGTCGAGTGTTGGTCGTGGAGCGTTGGTATGCCGCCGCCGGGAGGCGCCACCAAGAGCCAGGAGACGTTGACGTGTGCACAGACCAGCATGCTTGAGCACGTAGCCGTCGCCGATGTCGCCCCGCCTCGTTTGTGGACGAGACCAGGCCTCACGACATTGGCGCTCGCGGTGACCGCCTGTGTGGCGACGATCGCCTGGGTTACTCCGGCGCTCCTCGATGCGCCTGCCGGTGTGCGGAAGACAGCTGTTCCCGTGTTCGTAATCGGTATCGGGATCGTGTTTGGGCTCGGCCTGTCGGACCTCGTCAGGGCACGGGAGTCGCGCTTCGCCCGGGCTGTGGTTGCAGCCGGGGTGTTTTGGTCGCTGTCTGCGCTCGCGGCCTCATCGCAGTCGACGCTCTACAGCGTCGGGCGCGTGAGCTACTGGCTGGTGACCGTGGCCGTGGTGTACCTGCTGCTCAGCTACCCCTCCGGGCGACTGATCGGAAGGGTCGATGGGACGCTGTTCGCCGCAGCGGTGATCGTCGCGGTGCTGTACGTGCCGACGGCGCTTTTCGCGCCGCAGTTCCCGAGTCCCGGTGTGTGGTCGATGTGCACCTCGGACTGCGCGAGCAACGCGTTCGCGATCGGTCATTCGACCCCTTGGCTTCTGTCCGGTGTGCTCGCCCCGCTGCGCGAAGTGCTCACGGTCGCCGTGTTCCTCGCAGTACCGGTGGCAGTGTGGCGCCACAGGGAGAACGCGGGACCGCTGCTGCGCCGGATGTATCTGCCGATCGCCTTGATCGCCGTGTTTGAGGCGGTCACGCTGGGCGTCTTCTTCGCGGCCAGGCACTCTAATCCCACCTCGAGCACGCTGCATGTGCTGATGTGGATCAACGTGTTCTCGCTTCCCGCCGTCGCGCTGGCGTGCGTCGCCGGCCGGCTCTATCGGCGCTTGTTCGCCGCGAACGCGCTGGAGCGGATCGCGCGGGATCTCCGAACCAGCGCGAGCGCGATTCAGGTGAGTCACGCGCTGGCCGACGCTTTCGAAGACCCTGCGCTGCAGATCCTCTACTCCTTCCCCGGCGAGCAGGGGGCGTGGGTCGACGAAACGGGCGCGCCGGTGGCGCTTGCGCACGCTCGGGTTAAGCGGGACGTCACCGAGGTCGCAAGCGGTCGGTGGCGGATTGCGATTGTTCACGACCCGGCGCTCGGCGAGGATCGCGGCCTGGTTCAGACCGCCGGGTCCTACGCGCTTTCCGCGCTGGAGAACGACCGCCTGAGCGGCGAGCTCCGCTCGTCGCTTGAGGCGCTCGCGGAATCCCGAGCGTGGAACGTCGCCGCGGAGGACCGCGAACGCCAGAAGCTCGAGCGCGACCTCCACGATGGCGCGCAGCAACGTCTTGTCGCGCTGCGGGTAAAGCTCGCGCTGGCCGCGGCGCAACTCGAGGATGACGATCCGCGGCGCGCCGAGGTGATCCGCGCGCTGGGAGTGGAGGTCGATGCGACGATCGACGAAGTCCGATCGTTCGCGCGCGGCGTGTATCCCGCGCTGCTTGCGAAGACTGGACTTCACGAAGCGCTGCGAGCCGCTGCTCGCGCTGCGGCGCTGCCGACGACCGTGCACGCACACGGGCTCGGGCGCTATCCGCCTGAGCTCGAGACGACTGCCTATTTCGTCTGCTCGGAGGCGCTGCAGAATGCGGCCAAGCACGCGCGCGGCGCGACCGAAGTGATGATCACCCTGTCCGCTGACCGCGAGCTGCAATTCGAGGTCCGCGACGACGGAGCCGGATTCGACGTGCAGGCCACGCCGATCGGCACCGGCCTCAGCAATCTCCGGTACCGCCTCGCCGCCGTCGGCGGCAGGATGACGATTCACTCCGTCCCTGGTCAGGGGACGAGCGTCGCGGGCTCGATCCCGCTCCCTGAGTGACATCCGCCCGAGTGATCCTCCCAGTGCGCCTCGATCACTTGGCCGGTGACGCGGTGTGTCCGTCGGGGTTGCGGCGCAGCTCCCAAAACTCCCTGAGGCTGCCCGGCCGAAGGTCCTGCTTGCGTGCACAAGCGACTGCTCTGCCGAGCGCCGTGGCTCCTAGGTCGAGAGCTGGGTCGTCGACCGAAATCAGCACCACCACCAGCTCTGGGTGCCGGTTCAGGATCGTGTGGGCGGCCGCGATCCCACCGATTCCCGGCATCACCACATCCATCAGCACGAGCTGCGGCGAGAGCTCCTCCACGGCGCGCACGGCTTCCTCGCCCGAGCGTGCCTCGCCGACGAGGACAAAACCACGAGCAGCCGCGACCAGGTCCCGGAGCGCTTCGCGGAACGCCGCATGATCGTCAACGGCCAGAGTCGCAATGTCGCTTGGCTCCGCCGCGCGATCGAGAACTTGCCCTTGGAGTGGCATCGTAGACCTCGAAACTCCGTTCTCAGCCGTCCGTCGTCGGCCGTTTCGAGAGCACGGACTAACGCGAGTCTCTCAGTCCGGCGCCGGCCCTGCGAGGGTGCCGACAGGTCTTGTGCCTGATGCGTGTACGTCTGTCAGCGCTCCCGGGTGCGGACACCCTTGAGCGTCCTGCGGCGGCACTGGAAGCTGACCGAGGACGATTGAAAGGAGAGCTGGATGGGACTGCTGCACAGACACGACGATCCTGGCGGTACGCGCTACCAGATGCGGGAGAAGCTGCTCGCGATCGGCGATGACTTCTGGATCGAAACCGACGGTGGCGATCGCGCGTTCAAGGTCAACGGCAAGGCGCTTCGAGTTCGCAGTACGTTCATCCTTGAAAGCCCGTCGGGCGAGGAGCTCCTCAAGATCCAGAAGAAGGAGCTCCACATCCGCGACACGATGGAGGTGGAGCGCGACGGGAAGACAGTCGCAACAATCAAGAAGGCACTTATCACTCCGTTCCGTGACCGCTTCACGATCGAGCTCGAGGATGGCGCCGAGTTGAGCGCCAAGGGCAACATAGTCGATCACGAGTTCGAGATCGAGCGCGATGGCGAGAAGGTCGCGGAGATCTCCAAGCGCTGGTTCAGGGTGCGGGAGACCTATGGGATTGAGGTGGCTCCCGGTGAGAATGACGCGCTGATCCTGGCGGCGACGGTCTGCATCGACGAGATGGCGCAGCGCTAAGCAGACACCTTCCCGGTCGGAAGGTGTGCTAAGCCGCCGCGCGCGATTGAACCGGCCTTCGTACCGCTAACTTAGACCCCCTCGGCAGCGGCCCTGCACCGCAGATATGGCCCTGGAATCGTTCAGCCGCGCGCACACCACTGCTCGCCCGCCACCTCAGGCGCGGGAGCTGGGTACCCGTGGCTCGCGGCCCAAGCGTCTACCGCCTTCCAGCACCCCCGCGTTCGGCGGGTGTGTGTTGAGTCCCAGCGAACTGCAGATCCTGCGGCAGATGGCGCGCGGGCTGAGTTACGCCGAAGCGGCGCGCGAGACACGACGAAGCCCAAGCACGGTGCGTTCACTGTTGCACAGTGCCTACCAGCGACTAGGAGTGTCAACGATCGCCCAGGCTCTGGCGGTGTGCACGCAGATCGGCTGGCTCGATCCTGTCCCTCAAGACGGCGCGGTCGTGGAGTCAGCCGATCGACGGGTCACGTGGGCGCAACGACTGTATCTGGAGGCGTTTGATCAGTCGTTACGCGCAGGCACTGATCCCGACGAAGCTGACCGTACGCAACAATTGCGAAAAGCAGCGCTGGCCGGCATGTGCAGAGGAGTGGGCACAGTCCGACCCGGGCGACGGTTAACCAGTGACCCGATCGAGCGTATCGCGCGTGCCCTTCAGCTGGTTGAAGATCCGATCGGAACACGTAGGGAGCCGTCGCGCTGATCTCCCGTCCGCGGCGACCATGACCAACGACCAGATGTAGGTCAGCTGCACTTCGAACTGCTGGCGTCCGTGAAGCTCTTGACCGAGCTCACGACGCTGGCGGCAGAGGTGGCGAGCGATGCGATCTGCGCGGCGGATGGATTCGACGGGAGCGCCTTGACCGCAGTCGAGAGCGCGTCGATTGACGACTTCACGGCGCTGGTCTGGCTTGGGAAGTCGCTCTTGGCCGAATTGACCAGCGTGGTCGCGTCGCTTTGGATTTTCTTGAGCTGCGATTCCAAGCCGCTGATCCCGCTACTGGCGTTCAAGCTCGTGAGCCCCGAGACCGAGTTTTCCAGGTTGGTTCGGTCCGAGCAGTAAGCCGGCTTGCTGCTACCGCAACCCGCGAGCGCGATTAGCCCGACGGCGGCCACACAAGCCACCGGCACGCGCGTCCAACGGCGAACCTGCTCGGCTCGTGATCTCAAAGGCCTTGCGCCCATGCTCAACATGACTGGCAGCCAACCTACGTCCACGGGAGGGATGCGGCATCACCCCAAACGGGTGAGTGGCTTCGCAGGCGACCACGACGTGAGGTGTAAGCGGCCGAGCGCCCAGTCTCGACCTCACGGCGTCGTCGACTTGGGATGCCGCGCGCTGCCAGCCGGCATCGGCATCCCCATCCCGGTTGGCGTTCCCGTTCCGGTTCTCATCCCCGTTCCGGTTCCCATCCCCGTTCCGGTTCCCATCCCCGTTCCGGTTCCCATCCCCATTCCCATCCGGCTCATCCGCGCCATCGCCCGCTCGGCCGCCGGACTCCCCGGGACAGTCAGCCCGGGGACCGATCCCGGTGCGACGCCAACGCCGACGGCCAGCGTGAGCAGCACGACCGCGGCCGCGATCCGGGCAGGCGAGGCGAGGGGGGAGAGCCGCTCGGCCGCAATCAGCGCGGCGACCAGCGCCATCCAGACCAGGCTCATCGCCCCGAGCGCGAACAGCACGGCCATCAGCGCCCACGAGCTTGCGAGGCACCGGACCCCCGCTCGTAGCCCGGCTCGCGCCCCTGGTCCCGGCCCACGTGACGGGCTCTGCGCCCGGCCGGGTGAGCGGCGCGCGACACCGAGCGAGCCATCGCCGCTTGGTCCGGGTGAGCTGGTAGGCGGCGGCAGCGGCCAGCACGGCAGCGGCGAGCCATTGCCCACCCCGATGCCACTCAAACGCCCCGCCCGCTACGACGCGACCGGCGCGCAGCACGAGGTAAGCAGCGGCACCTGCCAGCGCCCAGACCGCCAGGTAGCCGGTGACGAACACGGTGGCCACAAGCAGCGGACCAGGGGACACGCGGGCGCGCTCGGGGAAGCATTGCGCGGCGATCGCCGGCGCGATCGCCGGGAGCATCATCGCCGCCATCATCAGCAGCCAAGTCGTGGCGAACCAATCGAGGGTTCCGAGCCGCACGCTGGGGCCGACGTCCATTCCGTGCATCCGGCCGACACTCAGCCACCAGCTCAACCCGGCGAGCGAGACGACCGCGACGCCCGCCGGGCGCGATAGGCCCCCGAGGCGCGCCCGGACGCTCGGTGCCATCCCGCTACTCATACTCCAGGCGCAGGTCAAAGTCTGTGCCGCGGCCGCCGGGCGCCGTGTCGAGGATGTTCCACAGCGGCCACATGAAGTCGACGTGGCGGGCGTTCTGGCCGGGCGCTGCCGGCGCGTAGAACAGCTCTGAGCTCCAGCAGTGATGGATCGCCCCGTCCCGTCGGACGAATACGGTGGCGATCGGCCATTGGCTACCGTCCGGGGCCTCCGCGTGGTAGTCGTGGTTGTAGCTGTTTTCCGCCGAGGAGAGCATGCGGATGTCCTCCCAGCCGCGGCTGTAGGCGTGAGCTCGCAGGCGCTCGATTGGCACCTTGGCCGCGATGGCGAGGTTCACGTGCTGAGTGACGTGGCGGGATTGCCCCGAGACAGCGTCGATGATCGAGGTGCAAGCCGGGCACGGTGATCCGAGTGGATCTCCGTCGGGGCTCGGTCTGAACATGAAGCTGTACAGGAACAGAGCATCCTTGTCGCCCTCGAACAACTGCGACAACTTCACAGCTCGCGGACCGCCGGTTCGTGTATCCCATTCCCGAAATTCGTAGTCACGAGGAACGGCTCCGCCGAGCGGCAGGCGGCGGCGCTGCTCGGCGACCGTCTCGGTGTGCTCGCGGAGCTCCAGCTCCGCGCGGAGCAACTCGCCGCGTGCGCGGCGATATTCGTCTGACTCGGCGGGAAAGCGAACGTCGTGGAGCTGCTCAGGCGTGGTTGTCATGCTCGAGCTCCTGTCTCGTGGAGGGCGGGCTGGCGGGCTTTGAGAAGCGAACGTTCAAGGATGCCATTGAATATCACACGCGCTGCTAACGTTCAAGCGTATGGTTGAACGGCGGCAGCGGCTCGATCGCGTCTACGGGGCGCTCGCCGACCCGACGCGACGCACCTTGCTCACCGCCCTGCGGTCAGGCGACGCCCGTATCAAGGATCTCGCGGACCCGCTTCCGATGTCCTTCGCAGCTGTGGCCCGGCACATAGCCACACTGGAGAAGGCGCAACTGGTCTCGCGCGACGTCAGGGGCCGCGAGCACTGGATCTCGATCAGCGCCGACGGGCTGCGAGACGCGGAAGCGTGGATCGCCGAGCAGTCGGCGGCTTGGTCCGCTCGCGCCGAGGCGCTGTCGGACTACCTCCGGCGGGACGCGCTTTGACTGCGGAGCCCGCCCTTCCGAGCGCCCGCGTCGAGCGCGTCCTCCCCGCTCGCCCTGAGAGGGTGTATGACGCCTGGCTGGACGAGCGCTCACTCAGGGAATTCATGTGCCCGGCTCCCGGACAGGCGACCGAGGTGGCGGTGGATGCCCGGATTGGCGGAAGCCTCCGGGTGGTGATGACCTTCCCCGACGGGCAGGCTGAAATCACCGGCGAGTTCGTGGCTCTCGACCGACCCGAGCGGGTGTCCTTTACCTGGCGGACGGATGATGATGTCCCGGAAAGCGTCGTGACGGTCCTGCTCGCGCCCCACGGCGAGGATCAGACACACCTGACCATCATCCACAGCCTCCAGCCGCCGGCGACCGTCTCTCGCTACCGCACCGGCTGGACCTCGGTGGCCGACCGCCTTGCGGATCACCTGACCGCCGGCGGCTGACGCGCCCCGTCTCATCGCCGGCGCGCTCCGGACAGAAACCCGCCGCAGGCCACCATCGGCCGTCTATTATATGAATCGTACAGATTAGATGTATAGTCTGATCGCTGTGACGAGCAAGCCACCCTCGCCGGACCTGCCGCCGTGGGCCGTGCCGCTGCAGCCCGCCTGCGAAGCGATCGCGGTGTTGCTGTCGCCGCACGCCGAGGTTGCGTTGCACGACCTCGCGAGTGATCGGATCGTCGGGCTGTGGAATCCGTTTTCCGGGCGGTCCGTGGGCGACCTGTCGCTGCTCGACGAACTGCCCGATTCCTGGCGAGAACGCCCGGTCCAGGGGCCCTATCGGAAGGTTCTGGCCGACGGGCGCGAGCTCGGCTCGGTCAGCGCGGTCGTTCGCGACGGCCGCGGGATCGCCCGGGGCCTCGTGTGCGTGAACCTCGATCGTGGTCCGTTGCTCGAGCTCGCCGGCGCGCTCGCGCGCGTCGCGGCGCCAGTCGAGGAACCGCCGGCGGAGCTGTTCTCGCGCGACTGGCGCGAGCAGATCGCGCTGACAGTCGACGCCTACTGTCGCGAGCAGCTGCTCGATCGACGCAGACTGACCCGCGAGCAGCGACGCGACCTGGTTGGGATGCTCGACGAGCGAGGTCTGTTCGCGACCCGGAACGCGGCGGACCATGCCGCCCGGGCGCTCGGCGTATCACGAGCGACCGTCTACACGCTGCTCAGGGAGGGGCGCGGTGAGCGTGAGCTTGCCCGACTTTCGTCTTGAGGTGTACCTCGGGCGGTGGGAATTCGAGGCGCGCCACCATCTCACCGCCTCCGATGCCGAGACGCTGACGATTGGGGAGCTGCTCGCCCTGGCCACCGACGAGCAGCGTGACGAGTTCGATCGGCTCCCACTCGCGTACACGCCGACCTGGGGAACACCGGCGCTGCGAGACGCGATCGCCGCGACCTACGAGACCGCTGGGCCAGAGCACGTGCTCACGTTCGCCGGCGCCGAGGAGGCGATGTTCTGGACCCTCCAGGAGCTGATCGGGCCTGGCGAGCACGCGATCGTCACTGTCCCCAACTACCAGTCGATGGAGACGATCACGCTCGCGACCGGTGCCGATGTCGACGGGCTGCCGCTGCGACCCGACGATAACTGGGCGCTCGACCTGGACGAGCTCGAGCGGCTGCTCAGACCCACCACCCGATTGATCGCCGTCAACTTCCCCAACAACCCGACCGGCGCCCTCCCCGACCCGCCGACCTTCAGACGCCTCGTGGAGCTCTGCGACGACCACAAGATCCGGCTGTTCAGCGACGAGGTCTACCGAGGACTCGAGCTCGACCCGGCGCGCACGCTCCCCCAGGCTGCCGATACCTCGGAAACTGCGATCTCGCTGAATGTCATGTCCAAGGCGTACGGGCTCCCCGGCCTGCGGATCGGGTGGCTCGCGTGCCACGATCGAGCACTGCTCGAGCGCCTCGAGCGCCGCAAGCACTACACCTCGCTGTGCAACGCGGCCCCGAGCGAGCACCTGGCGGCGATCGCGCTCGGCGCAGGCAAGCAGATCCGCGCACGCAATCGAAACATCATCGCCGAGAACCTGCCGCAGTTCGACGCGTTCTTCGCCCACTGGCCCGCGCACTTCGCCTGGGAACACCCCCAAGGCGGCTGCGTCTGCTTTCCCCGACTACTCACCAACGAGCCCACCGCGAGCTTCTGCCGCCGGCTTGTCGAGCGCGCCGGCGTGGTACTGCTCGGAGCCGACATCTACCAATCGCAGCTCGCCGGTGTGCCGACCGATCGTTTCCGCATCGGGGTCGGCCGGCGCGACCCGAGGGCTGCCCTCAGCGCATTCGCCGACTTCCTCCACAGCGATGCCCGATCCCGAGATGCTATTCGGAGGCGGCGGGCAGGCGGCCCGCGTCGGGGATAGCCTCCCGGTCGAGGGCGAGCGCTTCGAGCGCCGCGAACGCGTCGCCGTCGAGGCGCTGCGGTACGTCGCTGCGCATCATCTCCAGGGCGCGGTCAGAGGTATATGCCGGCCGGTAAGGACGCTCGGCGGTAAGTGCCTCGTACACATCGGCGACCGCCAGCACTCGCATCGGCATCGTCAGCTCGTCCCCGGCCAAGCCGCGCGGGTAGCCGCATCCGTCGAGCCGTTCGTGATGCGCGCTCGCGAGCCGCGCGAGCGAACCCAAGCTCGGAACTCGCTCGAGAATCTGTTCGGTCAACACGGGATGTTCCCTCACCTTGGCGAACTCCGCGTCGGTGAGGGGCCCGGGCTTATCGAGAATCCGGTTGGAGATCGACAGCTTGCCGATGTCGTGCACCCGCGCTGCACGACCGAGATCACGCAGCGCCGCCTCGTCGAAGCCCAGACGCGCGGCGATTCCGATCGCGATCGCGTGCACCCGATCGCAGTGCTCAAAGGTCCATCGCGACTTCGTGTCGATCACGTCGGCAAAGCCCTCAGCGATCCGATCCAGGCGCCCCTCGTCGGCGATCAGCACCCGGTCGGGCGGCTCGACCGCGGATATGTTCGGCTCCGCCAGCGATGCCCAGAAGCCCACGTCGCCGCGGAACGAGAGCAGGATCTCGACGAGCTCGGGATCGAACCACTGCCCGCTCCGTCTCGCTGCCACCCGGCAAGCGGCGCGGACGCCACGGGTGTAGTGAAACACCTCCACCGTCTGCGCCAGGCACATGATTCTCGCCATCAGCGGGATCTCCTCACCACTCAAACCGAGCGGCTGGCCGCGGCCGTCCCAGTGCTCGTCGAGCGCCCGGATCGCTTCCGCCGTCGCATCGGAGAATCCAAGCTTGCGGGCGACCTCAGCGCCGCGGTAACACCGCGCCCTCATCAGCGACTGGGTCACCGCGCCCTCGTTGCGAATCGCCCATAGGCGCTCGGTCCGTGCGGCCAGCGACCCGCCCGGCGCCACCGTCTTCAGCGACCATACGAATGCCGACAACGGCCGCGACCAGTCCACCAGCTTGGACGTGCGCTTCGCCACTTGGTCATCAGCCCCGAACAGCGCCGCCATGTGCGCCGAGTTGGCCGAGCAGCCAACGTCCTTGAGCAACAGCGCGTAGAACAGATCCGACCGCTCATCTGCCCCGAGCCCGAACTCATCGGCGACACGCATGCCGATCAAACACGACCGCGCGGCATGACCCGGCGGCTCGCCCTCGGCGATGTCCAGCGCAGAAGACATAGCGCCGATCAGCTCGGACAACGCGATCCCACCGAAGCCGCCAGTCACCCCGGCAGTATCAACCCACATTCGATCGAACACAACCGGCCGACGGACTGACCGGAAGCGGCGCTTAAGTCAGAGCGAGCAGCATCGTTGGATCGGAGAGCACGCGCTCGATCGCGTGGATGGCGCCGCCCTGCGCGGCCGCCGTGAAGCCGAGCGTCGAAGTGGCAAGCTGGAGGTTCTCGCTGGTGCTGGCCAAGGTTCCGTCGCGGAGGGCCTTCCTGGCGGCCGGCAGGATCCAGTCGCTGAGATGCACGAAGTAGCCCCCGAGGATGATCACCTGCGGGTCGAACAAGTTGGCCAGGTTCGCGGCGCCAAGTCCGATCCATCTGCCCAGCTCGTCGAGGACGGCGAGCGTCCGCGCGTCTCCAGCCCGTGCTCGATTCACGATCGGCTCGATCTTCCGCTCCGGCGGAGTGTCGCCGCGTGGGCGCTGCCTGGCCGACTGCAGGAGAGCGTTCAGCCCGATACACGCTTCCCAACACCCACGTCGGCCGCACCCGCACAAGGGGCCATCCAGCATCACGTTCATGTGGCCGACCTCTCCGCCGTATCCGCGGGTGCCGAGCAGCGGCTGGCCGCTGACGATGATGCCGCCGCCGATCCCGACCTCGCCGGTGATGTAGACCAGGTTCGGCGTGCCCGCCCACTCGCCAGAGCGGTATTCGGCGAGTGCCGCGAGGTTGGCGTCGTTGCCAACGTGGACCGGGGTCGCGCCGAAGCGCAGCGCCCGCCGCAGCGGCTCGCCGATGGCCACGTCACGCCAGCGCAGATTTGGCGCCTCGGCAACCACACCGGCAGCGACATCGACGAGCCCCGGCACGGCGACCGTAACGCCGGCCACGACCGGGACGGCGCGGTCGCGGCGCCCTACCAGACGCCGGCGTGTCCGGCGGCACAGCTCGGCCAGCGCGGCAATGCACGCATCGTGGCCCACGGTGGCGTCGAAGGCGGAGCGCTCGCGGAGGATCTCACGGCCGGCGAGGTCGATGACCAGCACCGACAAGTAGTCGACGTTCACCTCGGTCCCGATCGCGAGCACGTTGCTGCCCAGCTCCAAGCGGGTGCTGGGGCGACCGGCCCGCCCGCCACCGAGGCGGCCGGTCTCGCGCACCACCCCGAGTGAGATCAGCTCCGCGACCAGCCGAGATACGGTTGCTCGTGTCAGCCCCGCCCGGGCGGCGATGCCAGCGCGCGAATCGGGGCCGACCGCCGACAGGTGGCGCACCACCACCTCAAGATTGTTGCGTCGGATGTCGGTGTGCCCGGCGCGGGGCGGGATCACGGAGTCTCTTGACACTGGATATATGTTTTGCATCGAACCAAAACATACCGCCGCTGACCGCACGGGGGCCGGTGTGTGTTCGATCGCAATGGCCATTCTGGACTATCAACCGAGTTCGGCGACGCGCGCGCCCGGCGCCGGCCGGGCGAGGACGATCGGTGTGCTGAGCCTCGACTCCTCGGCGCACGGCCGGGCATCGGCGCTCCGCGGGATCCAACGCGCGACGCACGGCTCGGACTACTTCGCGAGCACCTTCAGCCTGCCGGTACCTGATCGCGTTTCGTTGCTGAACGCGGTCGAGCAGCTGCGTCGCCATGCGATCGAGGGCATTCTCGTAGTCGCCCCGCAGCCTGCGGCGATCAACACGCTTGCCGAGATCGCCGCGGACATTCCAATGGTCGCGGTGGGAGCCGGTCCGCACGCGCTGCTGTCGGGCGTCGCGATTGACGACTATTCGGGTGCCGCCGGAGCAACGCGCCATCTGCTCGAGCTGGGCCATCGCACTGTCTTTCACGTCGCGGGGCCTGCCGGCCGACGCGACGCGGGCCTACGCCTCGCCGGATGGCGAGAAACGCTGCTGGCAGCGGGCGCTGAAATACCTCCCCCTCTGGTTGGGGACTGGACCCCGGACCTCGGGTATCAACTCGGATCCCGGCTCGGCGCGAGCACTGACGTCACGGCAATCTTTGTCGCCAACGACCACATGGCGATCGGCCTTCTGCGGGCGCTTTATGACGCGAGGCGACGCGTGCCGCAGGACGTGAGCGTCGTCGGCTTCGACGGCATTCCAGAAGCAGAGTTCTTCAATCCGCCGCTCACGACAGTCCGACACGACTTCGCGGAAATCACTCGCCGCAGCTTCGACTTGCTCCGCCGCCAGATCGAGACAGGTCGAGATGCCACGATCCACGAGACGATCCCGGCGGACCTGATCCTCCGGGCGAGCACCGCGGTTGCGCGCTGATCGCCTCCAGCGCGACCCAGTCCGGATGAGGAGCCCCCCTTGACCGGGGGACGACGGTCGGCGTAGGCTCGTTCCAACGAACCGGAACGGAGGTCGACGGAGATGTCCAGCGAAGCGACGACTCACGCGGACGATGCGACTGTGGCGACCACAGGTCCTGCCAGCCAGGCCGAAGCGTCACGCCGGATGCTCGAGGAGGGCTTCAATGAGGGCAAGCTCGATCTGACCGAGCAGCTTGTCTCGCCCGACGCGGTCAACCACGACCCCTCGGAGCCGGCGCGCATGCGCGCGCTGCGTGGCCCCGAGGTGTTCAAGCGCACGGTGACGATGTACCGCACAGCGTTCCCCGACGTCCGGATGATCGTCGACGACGTGATTGCGGCCGACGACAAGGTCGTGCTGCGGTGGCACAGCGACGGCACCCACCGGCGGGACCTGGAGGGCCTGGCTCCGACCGCGGCCCGCGTGTCGGTGACGGGCATCAGCATCGATCGGTGGAAGGACGGGAAGGTTGTGGAGTCCTGGAGCGAATGGGACAACCTCGGCCTCGCGCGGCAGCTCGGGGCGGCGCCGCCCGAGGGCAGCATCGGCGAGAAGATCGGACTGGGTATGCAGCGCCTGATGGCGCGGCGAATGCGCAAAAAGAATCAGGGCTAGAGGCTCACCAGAGGGGTGTAGCGGGCCGCGGCACGAGCTGCGGAAACCACGAGCCGCGGAGTGGTTCGCCCGGCACGCAGGTCGCAGCGAGGCCCGGATAGGGAGGCTCGGAGCGCCCCGGCCGCTGCTCGTAGGTCGCGTCGTCGCCGAAGAACCGAATCGAGAGCGTCTTGCGCCGCCCCGCCGACGCGCCGCCGCCGTGAAGGACACCGGGATGGAACAACACGATGTCCCCGGGTGTGATCTCGTACGAGACGATGTCGAAGCTGCCGCGGTCGGCCTCGATGTCGGGGATTCGCGGCCATTCAGCGTAGAACGGCGTCGTCTCGTCGTTTGGGTCAAAGCTCGTGCCCGCGAACAGCGGGCCGAGGTGGGAGCCGCGGACGAACTCGAGCGACTGCGTCGCCGGGACCGGATCGAGCGTGATCCACGCGCCGCACAGCTGGCGCCCGGCCGTGCACCAGTACGTCAGGTCCTGGTGCCAGGGTGTCCGCCGCGAGAGCCCGCCCTGTTTGATGAAGATCTGCTCGTAGAACAGCCACAGGTTCTCCGTGTCCATCACTTGGGCGACGACGTCGACGATCGGGGAGTCGCGCAGGAGCATTCGGTACTCGGGGACAGCCGCGTAGTTGCAGTAGTCGTCGTAGAACTCGCGCTCGGTGCCTTCGTAGTGCCGCTTGCGGTAGGGGCCCGGGCTGTTGAGGTTGCGCCGGATTCCGATCGCGATCAGCTCGATCCAGGTCGGCTCCAGGACCTGCGGCAGGTGAACGACGCCGTCCTCGCGGAATCGGCGCTTGATCTCGTCGGTTACCTCGTAGCCGGCGGAATTCGTCGCGGTGGCCATCGAGCCCCTTTCGCGTCGGAGAACGTTAAGGCGGTAAGGCGTAAGGCGTTAGAACGTTGCCGGCTGGCAACATTAGCGCCGATGTTGCCGCTCGACAACGTTTATGCTCGGCCCGTGGGTGCGCTCGAGCTTCCTGAAGGCGCCGTCGTCCCGCAGCGGGAGCGCTCGCTTGAATCGACACGACGGCTGCTCGACGCAGCGGCGCAGCTCGTGGCCGAGCGGGGATATACCCACGCGACACTCGCCGCGATCGGCGCCCGGGCCGGACTAAGCCGCGGGGCGGTACGTGCGCGCTTCGGCTCGAAGGAGAATCTGATGTGGGCGCTGGTCAATCGCGCCTCGCGGTCGTGGTTCGATCAGCTGCTGGACCCGCCGTCAGAGGGAACCGGCCTCGCGCGGGTGGCGGCGGTGGTGAGGGCGATCGGTGAACAGGTCGCCGCCGACCCGGTCTCGCTCCGGGTGCTCGAGCGCCTGATCTTTGAGGCGACCGGCGAGCTGCGCCGGCGCTTCGTCGCGTCGCAGCGGCAGATGCGCGAGAGCTTCGCGGATCTCTTCCGCCGCGGCATCGCGGACGGGTCGATTCGCCGCGACCTCGAGCCGGAGCTCGAGGCGACGTTGCTCGTCGCGGCGATGCGCGGGATCTCCTACGAGTGGTTCCTCTACCCCGAGGAGGCCTCCGACATAGTCGTCCTCCATGAGCGGCTGGCCGGCCAGCTCGAGGAGCGGTGCGGTCCGCGATGAGTTCCTATCTTGGCGAGTGGGTGGTCTCGTCGATCCTCGACGATCGCGCCGAGCGCATCGGCGGTGATCTGGCCCTCGTCGGCACGGCAGGTGAACGCCTCACCTACGAGGAGCTGCGCGACCAGACACAGAGGGCGGCCGCGCTGCTGCGCGAGCTCGGAGTAGCGCCGGGTGACCGAGTGGCCACGATGCTCGATCCGACCGTTGAGTATGCGGTCGCGATGCTCGCCTCGGCGTGGGCGGGGGCGGTCGAGGTGCCGGTCAACACCGACTACAAGGGCTTCTATCTAGAGCAGGTGATGCGCGAGACAGGAGTCCGCGTCGCGGTGATCCAGGAGCGGTTCCTGCCGCGGCTCGCCCACGTCGATCTGCCCGAGCTCGAGCACGTGGTGGTCGTCGGCGACGGCGACGCGCTCGCACCGAGTGGCGTCGCACGCCACCCGTTCGCCGCGCTCGGCGAGCTCGCGCCGGCGCCGCGCGTGCGCAGGGACGAGGAAGACCTCCTGTTCGTCCTCTACACCTCGGGGACGACCGGGCCGTCGAAGGGCGCGATGCACTCCAACCGCAGCGCGCTCTACACCACCCGCGTGTGGGTTGAGCTTCCGCAGCTCAGCGCCGAAGACGTCGGTTACTCGTTTCTGCCCTTCTTCCACGTCACCGCTCGCTCGGCGATCTTCCTGCCGCTGATGGTCGTCGGAGGCGCCACGGTCCTCAAGGAGCGGTTCTCCGTCTCGTCGTTCTGGGACGACGTGCGCCGGCACGGCGCGACGTTCACGATGTACATGGGAGCGATCATCCACCTGCTCTACAAGCAGGATCCGCGGTCCGACGATGCCGACAACCCGCTTCGGGCGGCCGGCGGCGCGGCGGCGCCGCCGGACATCGCCGCCGACTTCATCGGCCGCTTCGGCTGCGAGCTGTACGAGGTCTACGGAATGACCGAAATCGGGACCGCGACGGCCGGGCACTATGGCCACAACACGCCGGGCTCGGTCGGTCACCCGTTCGACCACCTGGAGATTCGGGTCCACAACGAGCACGACGAGCCCGTCCCGCCCGATACGCCGGGCGAGCTCGTCGTCCGGCCACGCTCGCCGCACGCGATCTTCCAAGGCTATTGGCAGCGGCCGGAGGAGACGCTTGTGTCCTTTCGGAACCTGTGGTTCCACACGGGCGACCTCGGCAAGCTGACCCCGCTTGATGAGGTGGTGTTCCTCGACCGCGTCAAGGACTCGATGCGCCGCCGCGGCGAGAACATCTCCTCGTTCGAGGTCGAGCGGTCCGTGAACGCGCACCCGGCGGTGCTCGAGACGGCTGCATACCCCGTCGCCTCCGAGCTGACCGAGGACGAGGTGATGGTCGCCGTCGTGGCGCGCGAGGGCAGCGAGCTCGACCCGGTTGAGCTGCTGCGCTTCTGCGCCGAAACGATGCCGCGCTTCTCTGTCCCGCGGTACGTCCGGGTCGTGGCTGCGCTGCCGAAGACACCGACGGCGCGGGTGCAAAAACATCTGTTACGCGCTGAGGGCGTCACGGCCGACACCATCGATCGCGAAGCCGCCGGAATCGAGCCGGCGCGCTCCTGACACCGACTTGTCGCCGTGCTCTGACGCAAGTAACAATCGTGCAAGAGGTCTTCGGCCCCGTCAAAGCCCACGGTCAAGGAGAACACCATGCAGATCACCCGAAACTCGCTCGGGACGAACACCGGTCCCAGTGACTGGTTCACGGGCACCGTCTACGTCGATCCCGTCGCCACCGCGACGGCACCGTCGCGCCTGACGGCCAGCAGCGTGCACTTCACGCCATCCGCGCGAACCGCGTGGCACACCCACCCCTACGGCCAGACGATCTACGTCACCGAGGGCATCGGACGCTGCCAACGCCGCGGCGGCCCGATCGAGGTCATTCTCCCCGGCGACCGCGTGTATTTCGAGCCTGGGGAGGAGCACTGGCACGGCGCCGCCCCGAACCGGTTCATGACCCACATCGCGATGCAAGAGGTCGACGACACGGGCAGCCCCGTCACCTGGGGGGAACACGTGACCGAGGAGGAGTACCGCGCCGAACCGGCCTGATCGCCACCGTTGCCGTAGCGCTCGCGCAGGAGCCGCTCCGCGAGCTAGTATTTGGTTCAGAGATGCCCGTTGCCGTTCGCATTTGCCCGGACCACATGTCCAAGGCGGACTACGACCGCGAGATCACCGAACTTCAAGCGTCGGGTGTGGGCGAGCCCGAGGGCCGCCTGTTTCACGCCGCTTACGGCGACGATCAGGTCCACATGTTCGAGGTGTGGGAGTCGCCCGAACAGTTCGAGGCACATCGTGAGCAGATGCTCGGAACGCTTCAGGGGTCTACGCTCGGGTCGGCCGACGTCGAAATCCACGAGCTCCATTCGCCGCACCCGGACTGAGCCCGCGGCTCGCTGCGGGGAGCTGACCCCAAGCTTGGCGAACACCTTCAGTCGCGGTGGTTGCCCGCCGATACACATGAGTGAGACACACGCATCTTGGAGCAGCATGTCGCACGCTCGTATCGCACGCCCCGGCCTGAGTTCACTCCCTGGGTCGACCCTCCGTCTCGTTGCCGCCGGCCCGGACGACCGATTCGACATCCGTCCGATCAGACCTGCAGACGCTGAGCTCATCGTGGCGGCGCTCGGGTACACGTCGGCTGAAACCTATTACCGCCGGTTTCACACGGCCAAGTGCTACTTCAGCCCCACGGAGCTCAGGTATCTGACCGAGGTCGACGGCCGGATGCACGTCGCGCTGGTCGCCGTCGAACGCGGCGAGCATCCGCGGCTGGCCGCGGTCGCACGGTTCTGCACGGACCCGAAGCAGCCGTTCGAAGGCGAGTTGGCGATCTGCGTGCATGATCCGTTCCGCCGTCAGGGCCTGGGGGCAACCATGCTTCGCCGTTTGCAAGCTGAAGCCTCGTCACGTGGCGTCAGGCAGCTGCGAGCCATGGTCCAGTCCGACAACGTTGCGATGCGCGAGCTGCTCTACCACGTGTTTCCAGACACGCGGGTTGGAGACCGGTATGCCGGTGAGGTGGACTACCTGGTTCCCGTGCAGCCGGTCGTCTGTATCGCGCAAGCAGCGTAATCCCGCGTTAGTGCAGTCGCGGCCGCGGCCAATCAGCGGCCCGGCCGACGGCTGGGTCACGCTCGTCGGCTTCCGTCGCTCTGTTCGTAGAGCTCGATCACGTAGCCGTCGGGGTCGGTCACGTACAGCGCCTTGGCGCCGGCGTTGGGGCCCTCCGTGAACGAGTACGGCGGGCCGACATCCCGGGCGTAGCCGGCTCCCTGCAGGCGCCTCAGGAGCGCCTCGGCGTCCTCGACGTACAGGCAGATGTGCCCGCTGCCCCAATCGCAGGCCCGAGCGGCGCCGGAGCGGCGCTCGAGCCCACCCCATTCCAACACTTCGAGGTCGATCTCCGTTCCTGGGAGCGCCAGATTCGCCTTTCGCAAACTCTGGACCGGCATTCCGGTGACCTGAGACAGATGCGGCGAGGCCGAATCGCGGCGGACCGTCACCTCCAGCCCCAGCGCGTCGCGATAGAAGCGCAGCGATGCCTCGAGGTCACGGACGGTGATCCCCGCGTGCCGCAGCCCCGAGATCCTTCCGGTCCGAAGCGTGTGGGCCATCCGTAGATGATCTCCGATCCACCCCGGTAATCACGTCGCGGGCCGTGACGGCCGCCTCCGTGGTCAGTCGCCCAGGACCCGCGCTTTCTCTTTGGCAAACTCCTCGTCGGTGAGGATTCCCTGTGCCTTGAGGTCGGCCAGGTCCTTCAATTTTGAGATGCGGTCCTCGCCGCCACTCGGCGCCGCCGGCTGAGCCTGCTGGTAGGACTGCGGGGCCGGCTCCGGGGCCTGCTGGTCGGACCAGCGGTTGTACTGGCGGCGGCTGACGCGATTGGACACCGCGGTTGCGGTGCCGGCGACCACGGCGGTGCGGGCGATACCGCGAAGTAGTCCGGGCATGCTGGCAATCCCTTCCTTTAGTCCGCCGCCTCGGCGGCATCGAGGGCGTTGAGGAGATCCTGCACGTGGATCCTTTCGCTGGCGATCAGCACCCCGCCGTTGCGCCGAACGGCGGCGGCGAACCGAGCCGCCCAACGGTTCTCGTACACGATCGCCGCGGCCGCGCCACCGGGTTCGATCTCCGCTGCCACCAGCGCGATGTCGGCGTCGCTCAGGAGGCCGGTGCCAGCTCCAACGAAGGGGATCAGCTCGCCGGCCACGTCGCCGTCGAGCTCTGCGAAGTCATAACCGGCAAACGTCCCGTCGGCGGTCTTTTGCACGAAACGCGCGTCGAGCACGCGAATGATCCCGCGGTCGACCAGGTCAAGGAAGATCGGTACGGCTTCCCCGGTCATCGGCGCTCCGGCCGGATAGCCGATCACGAGAACGTCGATCGGGCCTAGCTCTACGTCGTTTCCCTCCATATTGGTGACTCCATTTGCTGCGGCGGGGTCTGAGTTCGCGACAAAGGTCCAACACGACGCTTGGCGGCGCATCATCCATTCCGGGTGAGAAAGCCACGAAGGAGCGCAGTTCGCGGGGGACGTCTGGCCGACGCGCACCTACTGGGAGTGCCGGGACGACAGCCTGCTCGCCGCGGCTGCCTCGGAGTGCTGCCACCACTCGGCATCCCGGCGGTTCCTGATCTCTCGTGTGAGCAGCTAGCAACCAAACGTTCGTTTGGTAACGTGCGGCGTGATGGAGGAGATCACTCGGCGCACGCCTCCTGATCACGGCCCCGACGGGCCGATCGACGGGCCGCTCGCACCCGAGCTCGATCTGCTCGGTGCGGTCGCGCCCGCGGCGCGTGCGGCGCTCCTCAGGGCGTGGCATGCGGCCTACGACGCGGTGGATCCTGGATTGCTCGAGCTCGCGCGGCGCCGTGTTGAGGACCAGCTTGGCCTGGCGCCGGATCGCGGCGAAGCGCCGGAGGAGCGGATCGGTTGGCCGATCGCGGCGCTCACCGACCAGTTCGTCTTCTACGTCCCGCACGTCACTGGGGAGCTCCGCGCCGCAGCAGTCGATCACCTTGGGCCGGACGGGATGCGCACGTTCGTGGAGGCGCTCTACGTACTTGACCAAACCACGCGCCTGCGGCTTGCGTACGCCCGGCTGTTCGCGGAGGAGCAGCCGCCGCGTCGTGCGCCGAGTGACCCGGGGCCGACGCCTCCTTTGCGCACCGCGGTTCGCGAACTGCATGCCCAGGCGGTTCGTCTGGACGAGCTGGATCCGCTCACCACTGAGGTCGTCCGCCTGCGCGCCGCCAACTATCACGATTGCCGGACCTGACTGTCGGTTCGCCTGGCAGTTGCCGGGCAACCCGTTGTGGATGACGAGCTCGCAGCGAAGATCGCACGTGACGACACGTCCGACCTCCCCGAGGAACACCGCATCGCCCTCCGCTACGCGGATGCGCACATGACCGATCCGAGGCAGATCGACAGCGCGCTGGGAGCGGATCTGCGCCGGCGGTTCACGGTGGGCCAGATCGTCGAGCTCACGCTCGACGTGGCGGCTTGGAATAGCCAGAAGATCTCGGTGGCACTTGGGACCGACCGAGCCGCGGACGAGCGAGGGCTGTCGCCATTGACGTTCGACGCGTCGGGCCACACCCACATCGGGTCAGCTCGTTAGCGTGTCCGATCACTCCGGCGGCGGCAGAAACTCGACTCCGTGCTGTGCCGCCAGTGCGACGACGGCGTCTGGAGCCTGCTCCTCGAGCGCGTCGATCGCTACGAACAGGTCGTAGAGCCGCGCCGTCGGTGTCACCCAGAACAGACAGGTCGTGGTGGCGCCGGAACGGTTGAAGAGTCCGTGCGGTTGCCCCATCGGCAGTCGCACGAGGTCGCTGGCGCGCGCCACCTGCTCGCCGTCGCCGGCTACGAGTGTCAGCTCACCGCCCAGCAGGTACACGTATTCATCTTGTGTCGGGTGGATGTGCGGCGGTACGAACGTATCGGCTGGAAACGTCGCATGCCAGGCGAACGAGTGCTCGGTGAGCTGCTTGGGCTTGTAGATCTGTCCGAGGATGTTCCACTCGATGCCATCGATCGACGCATCCGCGCCGATCACATCCGGGCCAGCTGGCGGGGTCATGCCTGCACTCCTTGTCGTCGTGGATTGCTTCGGGGTGGGTACGGCAAAGCCTGCTTTCTGGGCGTAACCGCGCACGATCGCCTCGCGCTCCGCGTAAGAGAGCACCGTCGCGACGTCGTTGAAGCCGTCCGGCGCGAGCGCCTCAACAGCGTCGATCACACTTTCCGGGCCACCGCTGCGGTTGGCATGGACGATCGCCGAGGTCGGCCCGATCCGGGCGTCCTCGTATCGCCGGAGGGCAGCGGCAACGTCGCGCGTGCCCGCCAGCGTGTCGGCCAGCGCGCGTGCGTCGAGAATCGCCTGACTGGCGCCGTTGGAACCGACCGGGTACATCGGGTGTGCCGCGTCACCGAGGAGCGTCACCCGCCCATGTGACCACCGGCCGATCGGATCCCGGTCGCAGACCGGGTATTCGTAGAACAACGGGGTGGCCCGGATCAGAGCCGGCACATCGACCTCGCTGATCGAGAACCGCCGTACGTGGGGCAGTACCTGATCGAGGTGCCCCGGGCGGGACCAGTCCTGGCGGCCTGGCGGCGGCGTGCCCTCCGACCCCGTGCGCGCCATCACCGCCCAGTTCGTCAGGCGCCGGTCGCCTGCTGCGCCAGGCACGATCGGATACAGCACGACCTTCGCCTCCATGCCCCCGGCGATGATCATCGAGCGGCCGGTCAGGAACTCGGGCCAATCGGTCGCGCCACGCCACAGCATCGTCCCGTTCCAGCGTGGTGGTCCTTCGCCTGGCACAAGCGCTGAACGCACGGTCGAGTGGATTCCGTCGGCGCCGATCAGTGCGGCTCCCCGGACCTTCTCGACTGGCACGCCGGCAAGGTCGACGAACTGCGCGGTAACGCCCTCATCGTCCTGTTCAAAGCTGGCCAGGCGCCGGCCGGTTCTGATCGTGGCAGACCCGTGCCGCTCGATCACCGCGTCGCGAAGCACTCCCTGAAGCGCCCCGCGGTGGATTGAATACTGCGGGACGGCGTGTCCTGCGTCGATCCCTCGCAACTCGTGCCAGATCTGCTGGCCGAGGCGATTCATGTAAATCAGCTCGTAGGTGCGAACGGCGACGGCGTCAAGACGGTCCAGCAGCCCGAGCTCGGCGAGCTCGCCGATTGCATGCGGCAGCGTGTTGATGCCGACACCAAGCTCGCGGATCTGTGCCGACTGCTCAAAGACCACACATTCCAAGTCACGCCGGTGCAGCTCCAGTGCGCACGCCAGGCCGCCGATCCCTCCGCCGACTATCAGGATGGGCAACGCCACGCGATCAGCTTATGTCGTCGACCAGCCGCTCGATGCGGTCAGCGATCGTCGCCCATGCCGGTGTCCGCGGATCGATCACCGAGAAATGATCTACCCCCGCGAGCTCCAGCAGTTCGCAGGTGTCCCCGGCAGCGTGGGCGGCTTGCGCGTAGCGGCGGGTCTGGTCTAAAGGCACGCGTTGGTCGGCGTCGCCGTGCGCGAGCAGCGTCTTGACGCCGGTCGGAAGCAGACACAGGGGATCGGCGAGCGCATAAGCATCGGGGCGCTGCGCCGGAGTTCCACCCACGAACTCAACCGTTGCGTTCTCGCCAATCCGCTGCTCGGCCGCGGACTTGAGATCGCAGACGCCGGCCAGCGAGACGACGGCGGCAACGGTCGGCACCGTTGCGAGTGTGAGTGCGAGCTGGGCGCCGGCCGAGTGGCCGATCAACAGCAACCGCTGCTGATCCAGCGGCGCTTCGACGTTCGCCAGCGCGCTCAGCGCTGCGCGCACGTCGTCGAGCGTCTCGGGGACACCACCGCCACAACCGACCCGTCGGTACTCGATATTCCATGTCGCCCATCCGCGCTCCGCCAGGTCGACCGCAAGTGCTGCCATTGTCGACCGAGTGAACTGAGCGCGCCAAAAGCCGCCATGCAACAGCACGACCACGCGATGCGGCCCGCGGCGGTCAGGCAACAGCAGGTCTGCCACGTGCTCGGGGCCTGGGCCGTACCGATGCGCCTGCGGCACGCGGCGCTTCGACGCAACCCAAGCCGACAACTCCGCCAAGAACCACTGAACATCGCGGGAGGCCACGCGCCGAGGCTACTGACCCCCGACACACTCCGTGATCCGGTTCGCGGGCTGCGAATCGTCACACCAACTACATGTGCATGGGCGCGCGCACGCTTAGGTGCACGAAAGCTCCACTTAAGCCGTGGCGGTCAATACGCCGGTAAACCAGATGGCTACTGTGCCTAACGAATTCCAGCCCCGGGGGTAGGCCCCGCTTGACCGTCCTGACCGTAGTTCTTATCGCGGCCGGCTTTTGGCTCTGCGTACTCGTCCTCGCACTCGCTGCCTGTAAGGCCTCCTCGCGAGCGGATCGGGAGTCGGAACGGCTTTACGCCTTGCAGGTCGAGGATGCTCGGCGCGGACAGCCGGTAGCGATCGAGGCGATCGACCCAGAGGCGGGTCGAACAGCTCGTGGCAAGCAGCCACACAAACGCAAACGTCGGCCCGCCAGGTGGCGGGGAACCGGCACGGTCCGGTTGGGACGGAGGGTCTGAGCTTCTGCTCGACGGCAGCTCGGAGTTCACCCGTCCTGATGCCGGTGGCCGGACCGCGTCGGAACGAGCCCGGCCGGCACTGCGGGCGTGGAGACGAGAGCCTCAGCGCAGAGTTCGCCGGTTGAAGCCACCTGCTCGCTCGTTCCGGCGAGGACCCACAGGATCGCCTCCGTGAAGCCCTGCTCGGTGAGCCGTCGGCCCGCCTCGAGGATCAGGCGCCGGGGGATACCCAGCCGCCCGTCGAGATGGTGATCGGGAAGCAGGCCGCGGGATCCGCGTTGCCACGAGCGAACGTGAACCCCTGCGACCTGCATCGCATTGGCCGGTTCGGCAGCGCGCAGGCTCAGCACGGCTCGAGTCGAGCACGAATCTGCTGGGGTCGACACCTGACACCCGGCGAGGCCCGCGGGGGCCGAAATCCGCTGCGGCGGCATGCTTAGAGGCCCAAACTGCGCCCGCTCGGCCGAGCCTTGGTTACATAAGCATGCCCCACATGCTTATGTAGCCAGGGCCCGGCAGGCGCGCGCAGTTTGTCCGTTTATGCAGGCAAAATTGTCAGATTGCTGACAGCACCCAGCCCGCGCCGGCCCTCGCCGGCGCCGTTCCCCGAGCAGATCGGACCGCTTGCCACCGCGACCGCCCTGCGCGGCGCCCCCCGGCCTACCCGGCCTGAAGGGACAAATCGCCCGCGGTGGCCGACGCCGGCATGCTCGAAGACCTCCAGACTCCCGGTGAGCGACATAAGCTCCGCGACGGGGTCGTACTCAAGTGCCCGCCTGGTGCGCCGATCACCGGGGAGCATGAGTATCGAGGCAGTGCTCGGTCGGATCCAGGAAATCGCGGCGGCGCAGCAGCAGCTCTCGGTCCGGACGCCATCTCTGGCCTCCGCGTCGGGAACCGCAGCCGTGCCGGCCACCTCTGGCGCCACTCCGACCGTGGCGACCAGTTTCGCCAACACCCTCGCTGTGGCCCAATCCACGTCCGCGCAGCCGGCGAGCGCCGGGTACATGGCTGCTCCGGGAATCCCAGGGGCGGTGATTCCCGAGACGACGTGGAATCCGCAGCAGAAGCCAATCGCCGCGTGGATCGCCCCGATATTGGGATGGGCCGCTCAGCACGGCTGGACCGGAACTGTGACCAGCGGCTACCGCAGCTACGCCCAGCAGGCTTCGATTAACGCCTCCGGTGCCTACAGCGCGCCTGCGGGAACGTCCAACCACGAGACGACCCAATACCCCGGCGGCGCCGTCGACGTCACCAACCCGAGTCAGCTGATCAGCGTGCTCCAGAACTACACCGGTCCCGAAAAGCTGGTCGGGGGAGTGCTCGGGTCGGTCGATCCCGAGCACTTTTCCGCGACGGGACATTGATGTCCCGTAGTCTGTGACGCGTGGCCGAGGAATTGGCGCCTACCTGATCCTGAAGCGCAACTTCTTCGTCGCGAACTTCATCACTGGAAGCGTCAAGCTCACGAAGCTTCCCGAGGTGGCCGTTTTCCACGCCTCCGAGCAGATCCTCGCGGCGATCCGCGACTGGACGGCTGGCGGCAATGGGCCGTAGCGATGTTCTGATCGTCGGCAGCTCGTTCCTGAACAAGTACTCCCATCAGCTGACGGCGATCCTCGCGCTGGTGCTCACGTTCGTGTTCGCCCTGCTCGCGGATCGTGGCGTCTCACGCTGGGCAGCGCGCGCTGACCTGAACCCGGCCGTCGATACCCGCGTGCGCTTCGTCCGGCGGTTGATCACCCTCGGCATCTGCCTGCTCGGCGTGCTGTTTGCCTTGTCCGAGTTCGAAGGTCTGAACAAGCTGGCGGCGGGATTGCTGGCGTCGGGTGCGATCGTCGCCGCGATCGTCGGGTTTGCAGCCCGCCAGACGCTCGCCAACCTCATCGCCGGGGTGATGCTCACGATCGCTCAGCCGCTGCGGATCGGTGACCAGGTGACGATCCAGGACCAGACCGGCGTGGTTGAGGATGTGCGCCTCAACTACACCGTGCTTCGGACCGCGGAAGGACGGCGTCTGCTGATTCCCAACGAGCGCCTGGCGTCGGAGGTGCTTCAGAACGACACGATTCTCGACGACCGCGTCCGACCACAGGCCTCGGTCTGGCTGCCACCGGCCGCCGATACCGATGTTGCCGTCGCGAGCCTCGCCGGGATCGAGGAGGGGGTCGTCGTGCGCATCGCGGAGGTCACGTCCGACGGCGTGCGGATCGCGCTGATCGCTGAACCGGTCGCGGCGCCGCAGCGCTCCGAACGCGAGGCCGATCTGCGCGCCGCAGGGCTCCGGGCTCTTCGAGGAGCAGGCTTGCTGGCTTAGGCCGCACAGCCGCTGGTCACCCTGCGCAAGTCTTCAACAGTTGGGGCGCGAACGACCTCAGCTGTGGATCCGGCCTCGATGCGATGCTTGCCCCATGTCGCACGACCCGCCCGAGTTCGCCCTGCGGCTGCCCTCGGTCGACGCTCTGTTCTACGAGTTTGACGGCCGGCCGGTGGCCGAGCGACCGATGCGCGACGAGGTGCACGAGCACCTGCTCGACCAATGGGAGCACGTGCGCGAGACGCCCCCAGCCGCGCTCACGCTGATCCTGCCTGCTTCCGAGCGCGAGAGCACCGACGAAGATGGGGTCCGGGCGGCGATCCACGCTGACCTGCGCGCATCCCGCGGGCCGCTCCGTCGGGCCGGCCCGCTTTCCCGCCAGGACCGCATAACGCTCGCGGTGGGTCTCGGGTCGCTCGTGGTGTGCATTGGAGTGGCGACGGTGCTCGAGCGTCTAACGGGCGACCTGGTCGTCGCCGGCATCGCCCAGGGCATCACCCTGATCGGCTGGGTGGCGATGTGGGCGCCGGCCGATCACTTCTTCAAGGCGATCGTTCCGCACGCGCTCAACCGCCGGCGATACCGCGAGTTCGCCGATCTCGACGTGCGCTTCATCTGGGTCTGACATCGGCACAATCCGTCGGCTCGGCAGCCGTTCGTACGGGGCTCCGGCAGGCTGGTGAGCGTTCGCGCAGTGGTGTCGATGCTGCGTGTGACGCTCGGGAGCGCTGGCGTCGGCCAGTGAGTCTGGTGGATGAAGACCAGCATGCCGATCCGCTCGTTTCTGAAATCCGACGCAGCGGGCCAGGTCCTGAACGGCAAGCGCTTCACCGCGTTCGTCGTCTGCCGTCGCTACTGGAGCTTTAACCTCCACGCGGTCAAGAAGCTCGGGACAGCGCAGGGCGGCGACTACATCGACGGGACCCACTGGGCGTTCGCCGGCGGCCAGGTCAAGTCCCTGCTGTCGCTGCTCAGCTATCTCGGGAAAGGCCAGAACCACGAACGCTATCTCGGAGTGAAGATCCCGTCCACGAACCTCCGAGCAGATGACCTGGACGAAGCGCGCACATTCGCGACCGAGCTCGCTGACCGGATTGCTCTGAAGGCACCTGTGTGACTGCGTAGCCCGCCGGGCCTGAGTTCAGCTCGGCGGGGCGGTGGGTGCGGTTCGTGCGCCGATCCGGTCGAGGATCGTCGCGTCGCCTTGGTAGTCGATTCCACTCGCTTTGGCGTCGGCGGGCGAGAGCAGGCCAAGCAGGAGTCCGAGGATCGGGTTGGGGGGTCCGGTGAGCGTCGCGTCGGGGCCATCGGCTGATCCGAGCCGGGCGTGGATCGTGCCGTCGCGCGTTTCGACCACGATCGGCTGATCGCCAGTTCGCAGCTCGACGGTCACCGGGGACGCGTCCGGCTGGCGGTCGGTGAGCATCAGCTCGAGCGCCCACGCGAGCCAGTGGCTGCGGACCGCATCGTCGGGCTTCTGCTCGGTCATCATCGGAAGCCCCCACCGGACCAGGTCCTCGAGTACCGGCCGGAGTTGCTCGCCGCGCGGCGTGAGGCGGAAGAGGGTCGTGGCGATCGGTGGCGGGGCGGCCTCGCGCGCGACCACGTCGGCGTGCTCGAGTTCGCGCAGCCGCTCGGCGAGCAGGTTGCTGGCGATTCCGGGCAGCCCGTTGCGCAGGTCGGTGTACCGGCACGCCCCGCGTAGCGCGAGCTCGCGAACGATCAACAGCGTCCACCGGTCGCCGACCACATCGAGCGATTTGGCAACCGCGCAGTATTCGTCGTAGGACCTCATTCCCCGAATCTAGCAGATGGTAGAAAATCGCGTTAGATCACTTGACTTTCTTGTCTTCATGGTTTAGAACCTCCTCGACGTTTGTCCGACCACGCTCATCTGGAGGAGTCATGAAACCGAAGCCGGTGATCTTGATCTCGCTGCTGTTGGCGGCGTTTGTGATCAACCTCGACACGACGATCGTCAACGTCGCGCTGCCGACGCTCGTTCGCGAACTGCATGCGTCCAACTCGCAGCTGCAGTGGGTCGTGGACGCGTTCAACTTGCTGTTCGCTGCATCGGTGCTGGCCGCGGGAAGCCTGTCGGACCGGTTCGGGCGTAAGGGAATGCTGCTCGCCGGCCTGTCGATCTTCGGTCTGGCGAGCCTGGCCGGCGGGCTCACAGACAGCGCCGGCGCGCTGATCGCGGCGCGCTCGGTGATGGGCGTGGGTGCGGCGATGGTGTTCCCCTCAACGCTGTCGCTGATCGCAAACGTGTTCGCCGAGCGGCGGGAGCGCGCGCTGGCGATCGGCTTGTGGGGCGCGACCACGGGGGTGGCGATCGCGCTCGGGCCGATCGTCGGCGGCTGGCTGCTCCAGGCGTTCGACTGGCGCAGCATCTTCTTCGCGATGACTCCGATCGCCACAATCGCCGGCGTCCTGGTCGCCCGCTACGTTCCGACCTCGCGTGATCCGCACGCGCCCCGCACCGACCGACCCGGGTTCGCGCTGTCGACTGCGATGGTCGGGCTGCTCGTCTACACGGTCATTGAGGCGCCGAACCACGGTTGGGGAAGCGCGTGGACGCTCGGCAGCTTCGCGCTGACGGCCGGGTTGGCGGCCGGGTTCCTGGCCTGGGAGCGCCGCACCGAGCAGCCGATGCTCGACCTGAGCCTGTTCGGCAATCCTCGGTTCACGGCCGCCAGCGTCTCGGTCGCGATCTCGTTCTTCGCGCTGTCCGGGTTCATCTTCCTGGTCACCCAGTACTTCCAGTTCCTGAAGGGCTACGGCCCGCTGTCAACCGGCGTGCGCCTGCTGCCGGTCGCCTCCTGCGTCGCGATCTCCTCGATCCTCGGCGCCAAGCTGGCCGTGCGGCTCGGCACGAAGCTGGTCGTCGCGTCCGGGCTGTTCTCGATGGCCGCGTTCTACCTGTGGGTCACGACCGTATCGGCCGGCACCGGCTACGGGACGATCGCCGCCCAGATGGTCGTACTCGGGACGGGCATGGGCCTCACGAGCGCGCCCGCGACCGAGGCGATCATGGGCGTCGTGCCGAAGGCCAAGGCCGGCGTCGGGTCGGCGGTCAATGACGCCACGCGCCTGCTCGGCGCCACACTCGGCGTCGCCGTGATCGGCAGTGTGTACGCCTCGCTGTACGCCAGCCGGCTCGCGACCGCATTTCCGATCGGGTTGCCGGCCACGGTCGCGAGGACCGCCCACGCATCTGTCGGCGCTGCGCTCACCGTCGCAAGTAAGCTGGGGTTCGCCGGCCATCCGGCGCTCGCCTCGGCCGTCCATGACGCCGCGAGCGGGGCCTTCTTCCACGGTTTCCACGCCGCCAACTACGTTGCCGCCGGCGTTGCTGCCGCAGGCGCGGTGATGGCGCTCTTGCTGCTGCCTGCCCACCCGACTGCCGTCAACGATGACACAGCTGAGGCGCGAGCACTTGGCTCGCCCGCCGCGGCCGCCGTGCGCGGCTGACACGAACCCCAATCCATAGGAGACGACACACCATGAGCGACCAGCAAATTCCCCGAGCCGTAACCAGCGCCGGCACGGGAGTCGGCCGGGCGACCGAGTTTGAGCTGGCTAGCCCCAGGCAGCCGGGTGAGGCCAACATCGAGTCCGCGCTCGAACGCAACCGCGCCTTCGCCGCCGCCGGCGGCCATGAAGGCGCCGTCGTCTTCCCCAACCTGCGCCTGTTCGTGATCACTTGCCTCGACCCGCGCGTCGACCCCGCGTACTTCCTCGGCCTCGGCCTCAGCGACGCGATGGTTCTCCGCAACGTCGGCGGGCGGGTCACCCCGGAGGTGATCAACGATGTCGCCTTCATCGGCCAACTCGCCGAGACCGTGATGCCCGACGGCCCGCTGTTCGAAACCGCAGTGATCCACCACACCCAGTGCGGATCCGGAGCGCTCGCCGACGACACCTTCCGCCATCGCTACGCCGAGCGGATCGGCGTCGAGGAATCGACCCTGCGCCAGCACGCCGTCCTTGACCCCGTGGCGACCGTCAGCCGCGACGTTGAGCGCCTCCGCTCCGCACCCGCGATCTCCTCCCGCGTCACCGTGTCAGGGCATGTCTACGACGTGGTCACCGGCCTGGTGGAGACTGTCATTCCCGCCGGCCGCTGAGATCCTGGGCTCCGGGCACACGACCGACAACCCCCTGGAGGCCCGTCGGGCGTTTGGGCGTGTTAGCCGCCGGTGCTGGGGACTTTGACGGCGTATTTGCTGGGGCCGATGGGGACGATGGGTTCGGGGATTTGTGCGAGTCGGTTGATTAGGTCTGCCCATTGGCCGGGTTGGAGGATGTCGGCGATTTGGGCGGAGGTTTTTTTGTTGGCGCCGTATTGGGGGGTGTAGGTGATTTGGATGCGGTTGGTGTGGTCGGCGAGCGCGAGGGTGTTGGGTTGGGCTTTGTAGCTCATTGTGGAGATGATCTGGTCGGGGGCCATCGCGCCTTGGAGGGTGAGCAGCCGGCGGATGGTGATGTCGGTGATCGAGCCGGGGCCTTGGTGGCCGAGGATCGGGATGTTGTTGATCTGGGAGATGTCGACGCTGGCGCCGGTTTGGCCGGCGGCGTCGGTGCCGGTTTGGCCGGTGAGTGAGTGGCCGCATTGCAGGCCGGTGACGGTGGGGTATAGGCCCGAGGCGGATAGGAACTCGATCACGGCCAGGACGCGGCGGTCGATCGCGCCGGCTTCGATGTCGCGTCGTCCGCAGGCGTAGATCTGGGCGTGGGGGTCTTCGAGCACGCGGTTGGTGAGCTGTTCTTTGCTCATCAGCAGGATCTGGCCGACGGTCGGGTTCTTGGCGCCGGGCCCGAAGAACGGGTTCACGCCCGCGGCCCGGTAGACGGCGGTGGCTTCCAGCAGCTTCCAGCCGTCGAGGATCGGTTTGGGGTCGATCTGCGGCGCGTTCTTACCCGCCGGCTGGACCATGAAGTACACGTGCGAGGCCTGCGCCGCGGTGCCCGGCCCGATCCGCCCCAGGATCGTGCCCGCGACCACGATCGCGCCCGCCGTCAGCGGTTTGAGCGTGTACTGGTTCTTACCCAGGTGCAGCACGTCGGAGAAGTAGTTCTGGAAGTTCTCGACCTGCGCCGCCGGGCTGGTGCCCTGCAGCTGCAGATCACCGCCGGCGGCGTAGGACGCCGGCCGCGACGGGTTCGCGAACAAACGCTCCTTGACCAACGGCGCCGGCACACTCGCACCCGACGACCCGCCCGACGACGACGACCCGCCCGCGGTGCCGCGGTGCCCGCGGTGCCCGCGGTGCCCGGGGTGCCCGGGGTCTTGACCGGCAGCGTGATCGGCGCCGAGGACTTCGTCTCCCGGGTCGCGGTCGCCGTGCTCGGCGTCGGCGTCGTCTGCTGCGCGCCCGCCGTCGCCGGCGCCTTCGGCGCCGCCGGCAGCTTCGGGATCGACAACTCCCGGGCGATATCCGCCGCCGTCAGCCTGACCGGCCTCGGGACCGGATACATCGCCGGGATCTCCCCCAACCCCGCGTACGTGAAGATGTTCCCAGTCGCGTCCTGCAACTCGATAAAGCGCCCCAACCGCGCGCTCTGACCGACCCTCACGATCTTGCCATCGCTGACCGCGATCACCGGCGCCCCCGGCCGAGCATAGATCGAGGTCCCCTTCGCGCCCGGATCAGACTCAATCGCGATCGCCGCGTTACCCGAGCTCACCTTCGTCCGAGCCAGCCTGGTAACCGCATCATCGGCGTACTTCGCCGCCGCCGCGACCGGGAAATGACCCTCAACCAAACCCGTCAACGCCCCAATCAACGAATTCGGCATCCCCCCGATCAACTTCGCGCGCAACAACACCGACTGCACATACCAAGACGCATGGTTATACGCAAAGATCGCGCTCGAGAGATCCTGCGACGCCCCCGCCGCATGCAAATACCGCGCCGCGGCAAAAATCGCATCCACCGGGTTATACGGATCCGCATAACCCGAATTCGTCGCATCCACCCCCCACGTCCTCCACGTCGAAGGCAAAAACTGCATCCACCCCACCGCCCCCGCCGAAGACACCGACAAATTCCGCCCGTAATCAGTCTCAATCTCATTAATCGCCGCCAACACCTGCCACGGAACGTCGTACTCCGTACCCGCCGCCTGATAAATCGGCAACAAAAACGGCGGAATCTGAAAACTGTCAATAAAGAAATTCGGAACCCCAATCGGAGCCGGCCCCGGCAACGAAAACGAAAACGAAGGATTCGACGCCGACGACCCCGCCTTGGACGGCTGAGCCGTGCTGCTGCTCGTGCTCGACGACGACGTCGTCGTCTTCGACTTCGAAGTCGCGGACGAGGTGGAGGTCGTGGTGGTGCTCGTGGCCGGGAAGGGGTCGTTGGCGCTGATATCGCTGGGACCGGTCGAGAGCGCACCCGACGCGGTCGTCGAGCTCTGCGTGATGATCGATCGCGTAGTGGTCGCAGACCTCGAGGTCGTGGTCGCTGAGGTTGAGGTTGAGGTTGAGGTTGAATGTGACGAACTGGACGTCAGGCTCGCGGAACTCCTGGTCGAGCGGGGCGAACTCGTCGTCGAGCGCGAGGAACTCGAGGTCGTAGTGGCCGAACTGGATGTGGTCCTCACGGGCGCGCACGACTCAACCTCCGAGACGACCTTGACCTGTCCCGGCACGCTGACCCGCGCCAACCGGGCTCCGGGCGGCACGTCGACAACGAACGAGGTCCGGCTGCCGCGAGCGTCCCCGACCGTGACCGTGATGACGCAGGCGCTGCCCTCGACGGTCGTGGTCGCGCTCGTCGATCCCGGCGTACAGGACTCGCTCTGGGAAACCGGAACCTGGGATCCCGGCACGGTGACCCCCGACGGCCTCGTCCCGGGCGGCAGCACGATGCCCAGCACCAGCGTGATCCCGCTATCGCGCTTGAGGACGATCGAGCACTGGTCGGCGGAGGCAGCCGGGATCGAGCCAAGCCCGCTCAGCCCGAGGATCGCGGCGACGACGACCGCCGCACGCTTCGCGCAACCCAGCAGGTGCCGCTGAGTCTCCAGCGCGTGCAGATGCCGCTGCGATGCTGTCGTCGAGTCGGCGGGCACTGAGGACAGGATATTCATCTGGTCCGGTGGTGGCCTGGATTGAGATCCCGAAACTCAATCGACGCGCTGGACGCCCTCGTGATCGAGACGATCAGTCAGTGATCGGTACGTGCCCCGGCTGGGCGGCAACGCGCCCGATCCACGCGCGGATCGCCGGGTATGGCTCGAGCGAGAAGCCGCCCTCCGGGGCGACGTGCGTGTATGCGTAGAGCGCGATGTCGGCGATCGAGTAGCGGTCGCCGACGAAAAACTGCCGGTCGGTTAGGTGGCCTTCCATCGCCCGCAGCGCCGCGTCGCCACCCTGCATTGCGGCTTCGCCGCTCTGCTGCGTTCCCTCGGCCGCCGGCGGCGCGGGCTCGCCGCTCTGCTGCGTGAGCGCGCCCGTGCCCGGCGTCATGACCGACGCGACGATATTCCGGTGACGCGCCACCGCGATATGAGGCTCGTGGCTGTACTGCTCGAAGAACATCCACTGCAGCACCTTCGCGCGCTCGAACCGGTCGTCGGGCAGGTACGGGGTGCCTTCGGCGAAGTAGAACAGGATCGCATCCGACTCGGCCAACGTCCGCCCGTCGTCGAGCACCAGCGTCGGCACACGTAGCCCGGGGTTCAGTTCGCCCAGCACCTCTAAGCGGTTGGACCGATCGACCACCGAGAGCTCCTGCCGCTCGTAGTTGAGCCCGAGGTGGGCGAACAGCAACCGGACCTTGTAGCAGTTGCCAGACACGCTCGAGTCGTACAGGAGCACGGCTCGTGTTGTACCGCAGAGGCAGCATTGTTAGGACCGCGACTAGCTCGCGAGTGCAACGATTCCGTCGCGCAGTAGCGCTGTGGCGAGCAGCAGGATGATCGCGGCCGCCAGTGTCCTGGCGTGTCGTTCCAGCCAGGTGCGTGCTGTTTGGAGCTTGGAAACGGTCCAATCGTGCGAGAAGGCAAGGGCCACAATCGCGGCCAGAAGCGGGAGCAGCGACACGAGCGCGAAGCCCACCCATAGGGCGATGTATTGAGCGCTGCTCGGTTTCAGCTGTGAGATGTCCTTCAGCGCGATCGGAATGAACCCCCCGGGGTTCGCGAGCGTGGCGCCGGCCGCGACGATCGCGATCGCCGGCGAGGACGAGATCTTGCTCATCTTCTCGATCGCGTCGGCTATCCGTTTGGGGTCGTGCGGGCGCCGCACCGCGCGCACGACGTAGATGAGCAGGATCACTGCGGCGACCACGTCGAAGATCGCCACCCAAGTCGGGGGGGTGCTCGAGTTGTTGGAGGAGGCCGCCGCATCTCCGAGCACGAAGGCGGCCACAACGCCGATGATCAGCGTCAAGCCGAACGCGCCGAGGAAGAACCAGAGCCCCGTTCGGGCGGGCCGCTCGCTCAGAACGAGCGCCAGCACGCTGAACGTCAGCGTGGTCGGCGAGAACATCGCGGCCAATGCGGTCAGCCCGAGCTCGACGTCGGCAGATGTCACTCGCTCATCCGCCCGAGCGGCTTAGGGTCGCGCGCAGCCGAGCCGGCCACGCGGACGCAGGCGGCAGCGTCTGTCTGGGTCCTCATGCCGGAGCTCCGATGGGAACGACCATGCTCGCAGACTCGGTCTGGGTCTGACGGGAAGCTCACGGACTGGGAACCCGGCTGCTGGTCGAGAAACCGGAATATATGGCCGGTTTCTCGACCAGCCCGGCACTCGTGCTGCGGCGGCGCTTGACAGGATCCCCGGGGTGAGGCAAACAGATCGTCAGCTCACGATCGTTACCGGCGGGAGCCGCGGGATCGGAGCAGCGACGGCGCTGCAGCTGGCAATCGGGGGGCACGACGTCGCGCTCGCCTACCACGAGGACGCCGAGGCCGCGGAACGCGTGCGCGTGGCCGTGTGCGACGCCGGCGCGCGGTGTGTCGCGATCCGAGGAGACGTCACCCGCGAGTCGGACGTGGAACGCCTGTTCGCCGCCGCTTCGGAGCTCGGGACCGTCACCGGGCTGGTCAACAACGCCGGGATGACCGCGTTTACGGCCGGCTTGGCCAAGGAAGTCGCCGCCGAATCGATCAGGGTCAACGCAGTCGCGCCGGGAATCGTCGCTACCGGGATCCACGCCCGCGCCGGCGTGCCGGATCGCGCGGAGCGAGCCGCGGCTCGGATCCCGCTCGGCCGAGCAGCGGACCCCGCCGAGATCGTCCCCGCGATCGTCTGGCTCCTGAGTCCCGCCGCCACCTACGCGACCGGGACCATCATCCGGGTCGCGGGCGGCATATAGCCCACCGTCCAACGCGAACTGGGCACCGGTCCCCGCAGTGGCTGCCGATCAAGCGCCGCGACGAACACCCGCTCCCCGGGGTCAACGACCTCAGCGCCCCGAGTCAGAGAAGAGCGGCCTGACTCGAGGCGCTAATCGAGGACTGACTTGCACGCCTACGCGGCGAGCTGTGCGTATAGGCCGGTGAGGTCACCTGAGAGCTGTGATTTGACTGCCCGGGTCGTGTCGTCGGCCAGGATCTCGAACGCACCGGCGCTGATCGCGTCGGCTGCCTGGCGGGCGACATCGTCCGGGTCGGCCTTCGGGGCCGTGACGTTGGCGGCCATGTCGGTGTCCATGTACCCGACGTGCAGCGCGGTCACGATCGTGCCCTGCTCGCGCAGCCTGACCCGCAAGGAGTTCGTCGCGGACCATGCTGCGGCCTTTGAGATCTCATAACCGCTCCCGAACGCGAGCCACGACAGAACCGACAGCACGTTGACCATGGCGCTCCGCGGGTGGCGGCCGAGCGCGGGAGCGAACGCTCGTGCGACGCGGATGATCCCGAAGAGGTTCGTCTCGAGCTCGGCACGGATGTCGTCGAGCGGCGCCTCGAGCACCGGAGTCCTCAGGAGTACGCCGGCGTTGTTGACGACGATCGACACGTCGTCGGCCGCCCGGGCAGCCGCCGCGACCGACCGGTCATCGGCTACATCGAGGACGAGCGGAACGATCCGCGGGTCCTGCGGCGTTTGGGGCGAGCGCGAGGTGGCGTAAACCTTGGCGGCGCCGCGGTCGAGCAGCTCCTGAACCATCGCGCGGCCAAAGCCGCGGTTGCCGCCGGTGACCAGCGCGACCGCGCCTTGGATCGGCGTGCCATGTGAATTGGTGTTTGACATCGGTGCTTCCTTTCGTCTGGTCGTCACGATGATGGCCGGCTCAGGGCCAGCGACGTGGTGGCTTGTGTTGTGGCAGTTCGATGATGCTCATCGACTCGGCGCAGCTTCGGTCGGGTGCGCCAGGCTTCGAGCGCGACGAGGAGCGCGATCGCTGCGACGGCGCTGCCGAAGATCTCGAAGGTCGACTCCAGGGAGATGTGCGTGACGAGTACGCCGGCGAGGACGGCGGGCACCGAAAGCGATCCGTAGGCGGCGACGAAGAAGGCGGCCATGACCGCGGCGCGGTGCTCGGGCGGGATGGCCGCCACGAGGCCACGGAGGCCGCCGAGGAACGCGGCGCCGAAGCCGGCGCCGCCGACGATCGACCCCACCAGGTAGGTGGCGCTGGAGTCGGTCGCCGCGGCGAGGACGATCAGCACCATTCCGGCGGCCAGCGCGATCGACCCGGTGCTCGCGGCGACCCAGGGGGGAGTCCGTGCGGTCAGGAGCTGGGCGAGGGTCGCCGAGCCGGCGAGCGCCACGATGCCGATCCCGGAGACGATCACGTTGGTCGAGTGGAACAGGTGCAAGGCGAGCTGGGGGCCGAGCGAGAAGAAGAGAGCGGCGATCGACCAGGAAGAGAGCACGGCCAAGGCGGCGAGCCTGAATTGGGGGCGGACCACTGAAGGGACCTTCGGCCGCTGGACGGCCAGCCGGAAGCCCGAGCGCTCGAGCACGGGCTCCGGCATCCAGTAGGCGGCGGTGAACGCAATCGCGGCGAGGACCAGTAACAGGGCGTAGGGCAGAACGCGCGGTTCCCACCCGATTCGGACGAGCGAGGAGGAGACGAGGATGCCGAGGCCGATCCCTGCAGTGGCCGCTGCGGCGTTGGTGAGCCCGACACCCGTCGGATCGCGGCGCGGATGCAGGTCCAGCAGCGCCGGGCTGGCGGCACTGAGCGCCGCCCCGGTGGAAACGCCTTGGATCCCGCGCGCTACGAACAGCCACGCCGGAGAGTCGGCGACGATGAACAGGACCGTTGCTGCCATCAGCCCGCCGAGCGCGACGAGCAGGACCGGCCGGCGGCCGACGTCGTCGGAGACGCCTCCGACGAGCAGCAGGCTCGCCAGCACTCCAAAGGCGTAAGTCGCGTAGATCAGGGTCAGTGTCAGCGGTGAGAAGTGCCACAGCACGCTGTAGGCGTGATAGAGCGGGGACGGCGTGATCGAGGCGAACAGGCCGAGGCCGATCACGCTTGCGGCGAGCATGTACCCGAGCCGGTTCGGCAAGGCCCGGCGCCGCTCCGAAGGAGGCGGAACCGCGTGCAGCTGCGGCGAGGTGACGTCGGTTTGGGCGCTGACAGCGGACATGGCGTTGGCTCCAAGTGAGTTGCGTGAAGAAACGATGTGGGGACGGTAGCACGATCAGTTTCGTGATGCAACTAACTCGTGCTACGATGGGGCCATGCTGCGAAACGACTACGAGGGACAGAATTGCTCGATCGCGCGGGCGCTGGAGATCGTCGGGGAGCGCTGGACGCTCTTGATCATCCGCGACGCGTTCCTCGGGCTGCGTCGCTTCGACCAGTTTCAAGAGAGCCTCGGGATCGCCCGCAACGTCCTCGCCGACCGGCTCAACCGGCTCGTCGAGGAGGGCATCCTCGAGCGCGTCCGTTACAGCGAGCGCCCCGAGCGCTACGAGTACCGGCTGACCGCGAAGGGCCGCGACCTCGCGATCGCGCTCGCCGGCCTGCGGCAGTGGGGCGACAAGTACCTGAGCGAGAAGCCGCCTCGGATCACGCGCCGAAGGTCGGACAAGCAGCCCGTGATCGCGGCGTTCGTGCCGAAGGGCGCAGACGTCGTGCGCCCTAACGAGATCGAATCAGTTCCCGGTCCGGGGCTGAGGATAGTGTGAGAAGAAAAGGAGGAGAAAAAAAAAGGAGAGAAGGAAGAAGAAAAAAAAAAAAGAAAAAAAAAAGGAGGGAGAGAGGAAAAAAGGAAGGAAGGAAAAGAAAGAAAAGAGGAAGAGGAAGAGAGAATAGGGAGAGAAAAAGAGGAAGAGAAGGGAAAAGAAGAGGGAGGGAAAATAGAAGGAAATAAGGAGATGATAAGAAAGATAAGAGAGGTAATAGAAATAGAAGAAAAAAAGGTAAGGGATGATGGAGGTATAAAAAAGATAAGAGAAATAGATGATGTGATAGATGAGGGAGATGATGGTGGGAGAAAAGGTAATGAGATAGTAGATAGTGAGGAAGCAGAATAAGAAGATGACTACGAAAGAGAGGTGGTAGCGGCGAAGAGCGACGACGACGACTACAGCACAAGCTACAACGCCACTGGCACAACGCGACACAACGAGTCCAGCGCTCCGCGATAGACGCTCTCCAAGCACTGGATACAATAAATGATAGTTATCAGACAAGAAGCGCCTGATTCCTCCCGGCTTGACGCATGCCGATATCGGAATATGATTGCGCTATGGCACGAGCAGCGACGACGTCGGACGTCTTCAACGCGATCGCCGAGCAGCAGCGCCGGGAGATCCTGGTGCTGCTGCGGGCGGGTGAGGGGCCGGTGACCGAGTTGGCCGAGGAGCTGGGGATGACCCAGCCGGGGGCGTCCAAACACCTGCGGGTGCTCCGGGAGGTCGGACTGGTGCGGGACCGCAAGGCAGGCAAGCAACGCCTGTACGGCCTTGACGCCCGCGGGCTGCGACCGGTTCACGAGTGGACCGGCGGGTTCGAGCGGTTCTGGAACGAGAGCTTCGACCGGCTGGACGAGTACGTGCAGGACCTCAAGCAGGCAAGGCAGGAGGAGTAGCTGATGAGCGCGACGGGACGAGGAGCGCCGGCGCAGTCCGCGACGGCCGACCGCGAGATCGTGATCTCCCGGGTCATCAGTGCCCCACGGGAGCTGGTGTTCGAGGCGTTCACCGAGGTGCGGCACCTGTCGCGGTGGTGGGGACCGGAGGGGTTCACCACCACGACGCGGGCGTTCGAGTTCCGCGTCGGCGGGGAGTGGGACTTCGTGATGCACGGACCGGACGGGACGGACTACCAGGAGTGGATCTCCTGGACCGAGATCGCCCCGCCGGAGCGGATCGCGCTGCTGCACGGTGAGTCCCGCGGCGACCCGAACGCCTTCGAGTCGGTCTTGACGTTCGCGCCCGACGGCGCGGCGACCCGGATCGAGATGCGCACGGTGTTCCCCACCAAGGAGCTGCGCGACGAGGCGGTCGAGAAGTACCACGCGATCGAGGGCGGCCAGCAGACCCTGAGCAAGCTGGCTGCCTACGTCAGCGAGATCGTTCGGAAGGGAGTTGAGGACTGATGGCCGGGAAGGTGTTCTTCAGCGTGTCGATGTCGCTGGACGGGTTCATCGCGCCCGAGAGCGCATGGACGACCCGGAGGCATGATGGAAGGCGCAGTGGATGGAGCTGCAGCAGTGGATATTCCCGCAGCGGTTCTTCCGGGAGAGCCTGAAGCTCGGCGAGGGCGGCGAGGAAGGGCGCGACAACGACATCGCGCGGGAGACGTTCGAGCGCACCGGCGCGAGCGTGATGGGCAAGCGCATGTTCGACGCCGGCGAGCAGATGTGGCCGGAGGAGGCGCCGTTCCACACGCCGGTCTTCGTCGTGACGCACGAGAAGCGTGACCCTGGGAGCGGCCGGGCGGGACCACCTTCCACTTCGTCAACGACGGCATCGAGCCCGCGGTCGACCAGGCCCGCGAGGCCGCCGGCGACCGGGACGTCCGCATCGCGGGCGGCGGCGCACGACCTGGAGTACGTGAACGCCGGCCTGATCGACGAGTTCACGATCGCGCTCTCACCCGTGCTGTTCGGCTCCGGAATCCGCCTGTTCGAGGGGGTGGACGCGGGCCGCGTGGCCCTGGAGCCGGTCCGCGCGGAGCGACGCAGCGGTACCAGGCAAGCTGAGCGACTGTCGACTCGAGCGGACATCTCGGGTCGCTCACCGATCGACGTGGGACTCGGGGCCTGTGCAGGCACCGAACGGCAGACCACGGGCATGGCCGTTCGGGCCCCGACCTCGGGGGCGTCAGCCGATCCGCTGAGCCAGGGACACGATGATGCCCTCTGGCCCGCGCACGTAGGCCATGCGCCAGATGTTCTGGTGCTGACCGATGCCGCCGACCAGGCCGTAGCCGTCCGCAGCCAGCCGGTCGACCGTCGCCTGCAGGTCGTCGACTTCGAATGCCACGTTGCGCAGGCCTAGTTCGTTGGCCATGGCGGTGGGCGACCCTGGCTCGTGGTCCGGCCATACGAAGCTCGACAGCTCGAGCCCGGTGCCTCCCTCGGGCGGCCGGAGCACGACGATGTGACTGCGGGAGCCGGGGATGCCGGTGACGGTGTCGACAAACTCGCCCTCGACAAAGGTCCGGCCCTCGACCTCGAGGCCTAGCCCGACGAAGAACGCCGTCACCGTGTCGAGGTCGGCGACGGTAATGCCGATATGATCGAAACGTCGTATGTGCGACATGAAGTAACTCCTCCTTCGGAGTGTCCGGGTGTGGTGGGCCGCGCCGCTCGAGGCCGCCTCACCTAGTGACCGGAGCCGGCCGGCAGTTCTCGACACGCAATCGCTCATCCAGTCCCGATCATCGCGTGGAGGCCCAAGACGGCACACGCGAGCCGACGCAAGAGTAGGTCTCACACGCCTGCCGCCCGCGGACCTCCTCCTCGCGGTTCGCAGCGGTCGCCAGCTTCCACCACCAATCCGCCCAATCCCCAGCGGCCACGGGAGATTCCCACAAACGACACGATGCCGGAGGAGGGACTCGAACCCCCGACACGCGGATTATGATTCCGCTGCTCTAACCGACTGAGCTACTCCGGCGAGGGACGGCCAGTCTAGCGTCGGGTCGCGCGTGGCTCACGCGTCGGTTCGTCGCTTCCGATGCCGTGAGAGGCGCCTCATCATCGCCGCAACGTGATCAGCGCGGCGTAGCGCGTCGTGCTCGCGCCCGCGAGGGTGAAGTTCGCCCAGACCTTCGTCGAGCGGCTGTGCGCCAGCAGTCGCCTGCCGCTCCTGAGCAGGTGGACGACGATGACCTTACGGCCGCGTGCGGCGATCTTGAATGTGGCGCTGCCGTAGGTGATCAGCTTGGCCTTTGTCGTACTTGCGCCAGACGCGCGCCGGGCACCGGACACGGGTGCGTTCTGGAGTGCCAGCCGTCCGCTGCAAGCGGCACTCTCGGCGCACTGCAGCGCCAAGTCGGCATTGCCCGCGTGAACGGGGGCGATCCCGGTTCCGAAGTTGATCGGCAGGCCGCCGGCCCCAGGAGTCACCCCGCCACCGCCGCCTCCACCGCCACTCCCACCGCCGCCTCCAGCGCCACCGCCGCCGCCACCGCCGCCGCCACCGCCGCCCGTGCCGACGCCGCCGGGAGTGAATTCCCCATCGAGTGCGACGAAGAAGCCGCCGGTGTCAGTCGAGAAGCCGGGGACGATGGTGCTCGGTGTGGAGGTGTTCCATACGAAGTCGGCCGGTGCGCTCGAGTCGCCGGTGTAATACAGCGGGACCGGCACTCCCGGCGCTAGTACAGCCAGTCCGAGCGTGTCGAAGTCGGCGATCGTCGTGAGATCTTCCGGTCCCGGCGTCGGGTCCTCGACCACGGGCAGGTTCACCGGCACGGTCGAGATCGCGTTGGCCTGGGGCGTGAACACCTGGCTGCGTGCGACCGGGAAGCAGCACGCGTCATTGGGATGGCCCGGGGTGATCGTGTTCGAGTACAGCGAGCGCATCACCACGACCTGCATTGGCCCGGTCACCGGGCCGACGGCGACCTGGACCTGCGTGACGGTCCCGGTTCCCGGTGGCTCGAGCGAGATGTTGCGGCCGCCGGCAGCAGCGGTCTCGGCGGGCGTCGGGACGTGGATCCAGATGCACGAGCTCGCGGGTTGCCCGTCCGGCCCCGGCAACTCCAGCAGGCCGATAAACGGAGCGGCGTACTCCGAGCATCCGTAGCTGTAGGTCGGGGCCACGTTGAACGGCGCCGCCCCGAGGGGCAGGCCAAACGGCGTGGCGCCGGCTGGGGCGGCGGCGGCGCAGCTCACGGCGCCGAGCGCAGCGAGCAACCGCGCGGCTCGCCCTAGCGATCCTCCTACGCCACCCATTGTCATCCGCACCCGACCCCGCATCCGTGTCACCCGCGTTGGCGGTAGCGAGACTCTAGAGGCACACGAGCATAAGATCCAGCGCCGATGCCAGACCTCGGCCCAGCAGTTCTCCTCGATGCGGGGCGATTCGTGGTTCAGGCGTGACCACGCTGCTGGCGATCCCAAACGTCTCCGAAGGCCGGGACGCGCCCAAGATCGACGCGATCGCAAGCGCGTTCGATGCGCGCCTGCTGGGCGTCCACAGCGATCCGGATCATCACCGCAGCGTGTTCACGCTCGCCGGCGAACCGGGGCAGCTGGCGCAAGCGGTCGTGCAGGGTGCGCGGCAGGCGGTGCAAACGATCGACCTGACCGGCCATCAGGGGCTTCACCCCCGGGTGGGAGTGATTGACGTGGCCCCGATCGTGTATCTGAGTGACGGCGATCGAGGGGCGGCGTGCGCGGAGGCGCTCGTGCTCGCCGACCTGATCGGGGACGAGCTCGAGCTGCCGGTGTTCCTCTACGGCCAGCTCGCCGGCGGCCGCACCCGGGCCGAGCTGCGGCGCGGAGGGCCGGCTGAACTCGCTCGAGCACTCGCCGCGCAGGAGATCCGGCCCGACTTCGGGCCGGGGATGCTTCACCGGACCGCCGGGGCGGTGCTCGTCAGCGCCCGACCGCCGCTGGTTGCCTTCAACGTCGAGCTTGCTCCTCCGGCCGGCGCTGGGCAGGCGCAGGCGATCGCCGCGCGGATCCGCGAGGGCGGTCCCGAGGGGCTCCCCGGGGTCCGCGCGATTGGGCTGTGGCTGGCGCAAAAGGGAGTCGCGCAGGTCTCGACCAACGTCGAGGATCACCGCACGACGCGACTGCGCGAGGTCGTGCAAGCGATCCGACGCCATGTGGAGGTGACCGAAGCGGAGCTCGTCGGCCTCGCTCCGCGGGCCGCGTTCGACGACTTTCCCACGGACGTTCCGGTGAGGAATCGGGCGACTTTGGAGGACGCCCTGCAAGCCACGGCGTAAGCTCCCGTAACACGATGGCTCAAACAAAGCGCAAGCGCCGCAGCAAGCACCGCGGGACGGCGGCCGGAACGATCCAGACCCGCGGGCGGACCGGTCGGCCACCGACCGCCGACGAGCGGAAGAAGCAGGCGAAAGCGACCGCTCGCGAGCGCCGGCTGAACACTCCGCCAACGTGGAAAGGCGCGCTGACGCGAGCCGGCCTAGCGGCGTCGCTGATGTTCGTCTTCATCCTGATCACCACCAAGGGAGGCAACAAGATCAGCGCGGCCGTGGTGTTCGGGATCTTCGCGTTTGCGCTGTACGCGGTCGCCGGCTACTACCTCGAGGTGTACCTGTACCGCCGCCGCCAGCGCAGGAAGGTGCAGCCGAAGTGATCGATGCCCGGATGTTCACGGTGGGACCCGTGCAGGAGAACTGCTTCATCGTCCGCCAGCCAAGGTCCGACCGCGCGGTGATCATCGATCCGGGAGAGGAGGCCGATCGACTGATCGAAGCGGTCGAGGCGCTGAAGATCAGCACCGTCGAGGCGATCATCCTCACGCACACGCATTTCGACCACATCGGCGCGGTGGCTCCCGTGGCGAGGGCGACTGGGGCCCCCGTCTATTGCCCGGCGCTCGAGAGGGCGGTACTCGCGAACATCATGGATTACGTTCCGTGGCCCGGGTTCGGTCCGTTCGAGAGCTACGACGCCGACCACCTCGTCGAGGGCGGCGAGACGCTTGACCTTGCGGGGCTGAGGTTCGATGTGCTGTTCACCCCGGGCCACAGCCCCGGTCACGTGACGTACTCGATCAGGGACGAGAGCGCGCTGTTCTCGGGCGATGTGCTGTTTCAGGGGTCGGTGGGCCGGGTCGATCTCCCGGGCGGGGATTGGGGCACGCTGCTGTCCTCGATCGAGTCGCTGATGAACGCCTTCGATCCGGAGACCACCGTTCATCCGGGCCATGGGCCGCTGACCACGCTCGGCCGGGAGCGCGCAACGAACCCGTTCCTGAGCGAGCTCGCCGCGAACCAGTGATCCAGGCCCCCAAGGGCACCTATGACGTGCTTCCCGAGCAGGCCGCGCGCCGTGAGCTGCTGGAGGCGCATGCGAAGAAGATCCTGGGCGCTGCGGGCTACCGCCGGATTGAGACGCCGGCCTTCGAGGCGACCGACCTGTTCTCACGTGGGGTGGGGGAGGCCACTGACATCGTCCAGAAGGAGATGTACACGTTCGACGACGGGGGCGGGCGCTCGCTGACCCTGCGGCCAGAGGGCACGGCCCCAGTCTGCCGGGCGTACATCGAGCACGGGATGCACAAGCTCCCGCAGCCCGTGAAGCTGTGGTACATGGGTAGCTTCTTCCGTGCCGAGGCGCCGCAGCGAGGGCGCTACCGACAGTTCTGGCAGGTCGGCGCCGAGGTGATCGGCTCCGCCGCCCCGGAGACCGACGCCGAGCTGATCGTGCTGTTGGCCGAGCTGCTAGAGGCGCTCGGCGTAAGGGACACGCACCTGAAGCTCTCGAGCCTGGGCACTCCCGAGACCCGCGCCGAGTACCGCCGGGAGCTGACGGCCTACCTTCGCGAGCACGAGTCCGAGCTGTCGCAGGATGTGCGCAGCCGGATCGAGCTGAACCCGATGCGCGCGTTCGACGCCGGCGACAGAGGCACTCGCGAGGTGATGGCGCACGCGCCCAAGCTGCTTCACCGGCTTACCCCCGAGGATGCAGAGCACTTCACGATCGTCCGCGCGCTGCTCGACCGCGCAGGGCTCGCTTACGACCTCGATCCGACGCTCGTCCGCGGGCTCGACTACTACACGCGGACCGTGTTCGAGTTCTCCAGTGCCGCACTCGGAGCCCAGTCTGGCGTCGGCGGCGGGGGGCGCTACGACCGGCTGATCGCGCAACTCGACGGACCGCCAACGCCGGCCTCGGGGTGGGCAGCCGGAGTCGAACGGATGCTGCTTGCGGCGGGCGAGCTACCGACCGCTCCCGACCTCGTCGACTTGTTCGTCGCCTGGCTGCGCCCGGACGAGGGCGCGATCGCGTTCGAGCTGATCCGGGAGGCCCGGCGTGCCGGACTCAGCGCCCAACAGGAGCTGGCCGGTCGGTCGCTGAAGGGCCAGCTCCGCTACGCGGACCGGATCGGGGCTCGGTACGTTGCGATCGTCAACGACGATGCGCGGGCCAGCCTGAAGGACATGGAGTCCGGCGAGCAGCACGACACGAGCACGGAAAACATCATCCCCACGATTCTGCGCAGCAGCAGGCTCTGATGACGATCGGACACGGTCCACGACCCAACAACTATCGCGACGCCTGGTGCGGCCGGCTGACTGCCGAGCGGGCCGGCACGCAGGCGCGCGTCGCCGGGTGGGTGCACCGCCGGCGCGACCACGGTGGCCTGATCTTCATCGACTTGCGCGACCGCTCGGGAATCGTCCAGCTCGTGTTCCACCCTGACACCGCGCCGCAGGCGCACCAGGCGGCGCATGCGTTGCGCGCCGAGGACGTCATCACCGCCGCCGGAACGGTCGCTCGGCGTGAGCCCCAGAACGTCAACCCGAACCTGCGGACCGGCGAGATCGAGCTCGTGGTCGCCGAGCTCGAGATCCTGGCCGACGCCGACACGCCACCGTTTCCGCTCGACGAGGACATCAACATCGACGAGAACCTCCGGCTCAAACATCGCGCGGTCGACCTGCGACGTGCACCGATGCAGGCGGCCCTCGCGCTCCGTCACAGCGTGATCAAGACGATGCGCGAGGTGCTGAACGAGCGCGATTTCCTGGAAATAGAGACCCCGTATCTGACCCGCTCGACACCTGAGGGCGCGCGCGACTATCTCGTCCCGGCTCGGATCCAACCCGGCTCGTTCTACGCGCTGCCGCAATCCCCGCAGCTGTTCAAGCAGCTGCTGATGATCGGCGGGCTCGAGCGCTACTACCAGATCGCGCGCTGTTTCCGCGACGAGGACTCACGCGCCGACCGGCTGCCCGAGTTCACGCAACTCGATCTGGAGATGGCGTTCGTCAACGAGGACGACGTGATCGAGACGATGGAGGCGGTGATGGGCGCGGTGTTCGGGCGCGAAGGGTTCGGCGTCCCGCCGCCGCCCTGGCCGCGAATGACGTTCGCCGAGGCGGTGTCGCGATTCGGCAGCGACCGCCCGGACACCCGCTTCGGGCTCGAGCTGGCGGACCTTGGTGAGGCGCTGAGCGCGACCGAGTTCAAGGTCTTCGCGGGCGTGCTGGCGAGCGGTGGCGTGGTGCGCGGGATCAACGCGGGCCGGCGCGAGCTGCCCCGGTCAGAGCTCGACGCGCTGACCCAGCTGGCCAAGCAACATGGGGCCAAGGGTCTGGTGTGGGCGTTCGTGGAGAACGACGCGGCGTGGCGCTCGCCGATCGCCAAGTTCCTCAAGCCCGACGAGATTGCGGCGGTGAACGCTCGCCTGGCGGCGAGCCCAGGCGATCTGCTGCTGATCGTCGCCGACGAGGTGACGACCGCGGGTCAGGCGCTCGGCGCGCTGCGGCTGGAGCTCGCGGCCCGGTTCGACTTGATCCCGGCAAACACGCACGACATCCTCTGGGTGGTCGAGTTTCCCGCCTTCTTCTGGGATCCGGAGCAGAGGCGGTGGGACGCCGCGCACCATCCGTTCACGGCGCCGACCGGGGACCTCTCCGATCCTGCCAGCCTGACCTCGCGAGCTTACGACCTCGTTCTCGACGGCAGCGAAATCGGAGGCGGCTCGATCAGGATCAACCAGCTCGAAGTGCAGCAGCGGGTGTTCGAGCTGATCGGAATCGGGCCAGAGGAGGCGAACGCCCGGTTCGGTTTCCTGCTCGACGCACTGCGCTACGGCGCCCCGCCCCACGGCGGGATTGCGATGGGGCTGGACCGGATCGTCGCCTCGCTGGCGGGGGCGGACTCGATCCGCGACGTGATCGCGTTCCCGAAGGCCGCGAGCGGCGCCGACCCGCTCACCGGCGCCCCGGCACCGGTCGAGCCCGAGCAGCTGCGCGAGCTTGGTCTGCGGCTGGCCTGAACCCGGCCCGGCCGAGGAGGCCACCTCTATGCTCGGCGAACAAGCGACCATGGACACAACCGCGTTCGAGCACCATCTGACCTCGCCCCAAGGGCAGGGCCGCGTCCCCCGGGACGCCGCCACTGTGATCGTCAGCGGCGGCTCGTGCTGTGATGAGATCCGCTTCTCGATCGCACTCGATCGTGACACGATCGCCGACGCGGGCTTCGATGCGCGGGGTTGTGGTGCCGCGACGGCCGCCGGCAGCGCCGCGGTCGAACTGGTCCGAAACCGCGCGGTGCTCGAGGCGGCGCGGATCGGGCCGGCTCAGATCGCCCGCGAGCTGGGCGGCCTCAGTCCGGGCAAGCTGCACGCGGCCGACCTGGCCGCCGATGCGCTGGCGCGTGCACTGGGCGCCGCGGTCAAGAATCACCCCCACCCAGGAGCGGCGCGCAACGCCACGCTCGTCGCGATGAGCGGCGGGGTCGATAGCGCGGTCGCCGCACTCCGCTGTGGGCCCTCGGCGGTCGCTGTCACGCTCGAGCTGTGGTCGGACCGGGAGAACGACGCTGAGCGCAGCTGCTGCTCTGCTTCGGCAGTCGCCCAGGCCCGGGCGCTGGCGCACTCGATCGGGCTGCCCCACTTCACGCTCGACCTGCGGGACGAGTTCAGAGCCGGCGTCGTCGACCCGTTCATCGATGGCTACGCCGTTGGCGAGACCCCCAACCCGTGTGTCAACTGCAACGGCCATGTGCGGCTCGACGCGATGCTGGAGTTCGCGAACCGCCTCGGCTGCAACCGGCTCGCGACCGGCCACTATGCGCGGAGCGCCGAGCACGACCATCCCGACGGCCCGCTGCTGCGAACCGCCGCCGACGGGGCCAAGGACCAGACCTACATGCTCGCGGCGCTCTCACCCACGTCGCTGGCGCGGATGCGGTTTCCGCTCGGCGAGCTGACCAAGCCGGAGGTGAGGCAGATCGCGGCCGAGGCGGGCCTGCCTGTAGCCGCCAAGGCCGACTCTCAGGACCTGTGCTTCCTCGTGGGCACTGATCGGGCTCGCTTCCTGGCCCGCCACGGCCGGATCGGCGACCGGCCTGGCTCGATCGTCGATCAGTCAGGCACGGTCCTCGGCCGTCATCGAGGCCAGCACCGATTCACGGTCGGACAGCGGAAGGGCATCGGCGTCGCCGGAGCCGCGCCGCTGTACGTGCTCGACAAGGACGCCGCCACCGGCGCCGTAACTGTCGGGCCTCGGCAGGCGCTGCGCTGCGCCCGCATTCCCATCCGCCGAACGCTGCTGCACCGCGCCGGCGCGCGGGTTGACCGGGTCAAACTGCGCTACCGCTCGGCGCCACTGCCGGCCCGCCTGATCGGTGACCCGCCCGCCGGCCGCTATCCCGGGCTGACGGTTGAACTCGCAGGCGAGATCGAAGGCGCCGCCCCCGGGCAGCTGGCATGCCTGATGGACGGCGAGCTCGTCGTGGGGTGGGGAACGATCACCCGTTAGCCTTGCGCCGGCGATGTGGCGCACGTGGGCAGCGGCGATCGTGGCCGAGTACGAAGGCCAGGACACCAGCGCGGCGTGGCTGATCGACCTCGCGAGCGGCGGCTCGCGGGGTGGCAGCGCGCGAGCGCTGGAGGTGGCTGGGCAGCCGGTGGCCGGGGCTGCGATCGACGCCGCAGGCGACCACGTGCTCGTCGACCGCGGCGGCTTCCTGAACCCGCCGGGTGCCGGTGTGGTTGACGTGCTGCCAGTTGGCGGCGGCCCGGTGCGAGTGCTGATCAACCATGGCTCCGAGCCCAGCTGGAATCTCTAGCGTGCCCGTGCGGATCTCGCTGGTGGTCTCGCGGCTGACGCTGGTTTCGGTGGTCGTCTGTTTGCTCCTCGCCCCAGGCACGGCCGCAGCCCAAGAAATCGGCACCTGGGGCCACGGGGCGTGGAGCTGGTTCGGTGATCCCCGCGCCGTCGAGGTCACCGGGCAGTACAACGAGATCTTCGTCGGCTGGATCGACTGGTCCGGAAACGTCGTGGTCGGGGCCTACGATCCCGATTTCGGCGTGACGAGGACGCACGTCCTGGCGACGCTGTTCCACGACGATCACAGCGCTCCGTCGATCTTCGTCGAGCCCGACAAGCGCCTGACCGTGTTCTGGTCGGGCCACAACGGCGCCGAGATGGACTACCGCAGCACGCTGCGTCCCGAGGACATCAGCGCCTGGGGCCCGGTGCAGCACGTTCCCTCCAACGTCCGCGGCGGGCTCGGGTTCACCTATCCGAACCCGGTGCTGCTGCCCGCCGAGGGCAACAAGCTGTACCTGTTCTGGCGCGGCGCCGATTGGAGCGCCGACTACGCCACCCGCAGCCTTCAGGGCCGGTGGAGCCCGGCGCGCGAGGTGATCAGGGTGCCCGGGCAGCGCCCCTACGTCAAGGTCGCGGCCAACGGCGACGACGAGATCGGACTCGCGTTCACCGACGGTCATCCGCGAAACCTGACGACGAGCGTCTACTACGCCACCTACCGCGCTGGGTCACTGTGGGGGGCGGGCGGCCGCTGGATCGGGCGGATCGCCGGCGGCCCGATCGCTCCGGGGCAGGCCGACCTCGTCTACGACGGACGGCAAACCGGCGTCCCGGCCTGGGTCTGGGATACGGCCTTCGACGCTCGGGACCGCCCGGTGATCGTGTACGCAACATTCCCCAACAACGCCACCGACCACCAGTACTGGTACGCCGACTGGACCGGGAGTCGCTGGGTCTCCCACTTCCTAACCGACGCGGGCGCGACGATCAGCCCCGGGACGATCGAGTACGAGTACTCGGGCGGAATCGCCCTCGATCATTCCGACCCGTCGATCGTGTTCCTCTCAAAGCAGGTCGCCGGCGGTTGGGAGATCGAGCGCTGGAGCACCAGCGATGCAGGGTTCACCTGGAGCCATCGGACCGTCGTCCCCGCCGACGGGACGATGAACGTCCGGCCGGTTGTCCCTCGAGGCTGGCGATCGGGGCCGATGGGATTACTGTGGCTGCGCGGCACGTACGGCACCTACACGGACTACCGGACCTCGGTCGACTTCCTTCGATAACCGGGATGGGGAGGGACGGCCCCCCCCGGAAGGCCCCGTAGGCCGAAATCCGTCTCCGCGGCATGCATAAAGGCCCAAGGTCAATTGTCAGAACGCTGACACCATCCGGCCCGGCCGAGTCAGCGTATGGCGAAGTCGGCGTGCTGGACGAGCGCCAACGCGTACTGAGGCCAGTAGTCGCCCGTCGGCGGGGCGCCCGGGACGCATTGCCCCCCGGACTCGCCCGGGTTGCTCGTCCAGGCGAACGCGTCAACGTTCCGGTAGCCGGTGTTGGTGGTCGGCAGTGGTCCGAGACCTCGGCCCGGCGGGTTGCAGAGCACCTCGTTGCCCTCGGTTTTCCTGTCACCCGGCACCAACGGTCCCTGGCCGTTCTCGCCGGTGTTGACGATGAAGTGCTTACCGCCGGTCAGCCGGGAGATCCGCTCGCCGTAGCGGATCTCCTTTGAGGTCCAGTCGAAGTGGGTGGAGTTGAGGAAGAACCCTTGGATCTGGGCCACGCCGGCGCGCGTCAGGAGGCTTGCGGTGTGGTGGGCCGACAGGGCGTCGGCGGCGCCCGCGTCGAGATAGACCACGAGCCGGGGGCAGTTCGCCGCGAGCACGTTGATCGCGTCGCGCAGTTCGGCCATCCGCACCGCGACGCCGTGGGCCGTGAGGCACGGGGCGGTGATCAGCGAGTCCATCTCGAGCAGCAGCACGGCGCGGTACGAGCCGATCCCATGCGCGAACCCGGTTATGAAGTTGTGGTAAGCGAGCTGGTCTCCCGGGGAGTCGGACCAATGCCCGCAGTGCCCATCGACGATCCGGTAGGTCGCGAGCATCGGCACCGCTCCCGGCTGCTGCACCGCCGCGCGTGCGAGGTACCGAGACACGACCACCGCGATCGTCGGCACCACGCCGCCGCCGTAGCTGAAGGACCCGAACCGCGCCACGCCGGGCTGACGCGCGATCACGTTCAACGCCGGGTACTGCCGCGCAGCGATCGCCGGCTCGCTGTCCGGATCGACGAAGAACGTGGCGCCGGCGAGCGGGTTGTTGGGCGGCGGCGGCGTCGCCAGCGCGAGCGGATTGGACGCGATGTGGGTCACCGGAGGGTCGTTGTTGAGGATTGTGAGCACTGCGGTCGAGGGATTGCCGAGCCCGATGCGACCAGGCCAGGTCGCCGGGCCGAACAGCGAGACCTGGATCGTCTTGGGCACGCTGTCGGTGCCGTGGTCGACGATTGGGACCCTGAAGCGGGCGGTCGTCTGGCCGGCAGCGAAATCGATCTCGCGCTTGGCGGAGGTGTAGTCGTACTGTGGGTCAGCGGTGCACATCATGGCGCCGCACGGATGGCCGATCGAGAGCGTGATGTAGCGAATCTGCGCGGCATTCGCCGACTTCTCCCGCGAGCGCTCAACGGTTATCACGGCCGCGCCGGCGTTCTCGTTGACTGAGTAGTGGGACGCGGAGAGGCGGAAGCCGGACGGATCGAAGAAGGCTGCGCTCGCGCCGGCGCAAGGGAGCAATCCGGCGACGCCAACCGTCGCCAGTACGAGGCCGCGGGCGGTTCGCGTGACGCGGGCGGCGAGCATCTTTAGCTGGGGCACGGGTGCAGCTCGAGGCCGCACCCGTGAACCCCCTAGCCCCAGCTTCGGCGCGATCCCGAGTTTCTTTAGCGCCCAGCGCCGTGATCGGCTAACGGACTGCAAAGTGCGCATTGACGGTCGAGAGCCCAAGCGGGTTGGACGAGTCGCGGGCGCTGACGGTTTGCCGATCGTTGTCCTCAATCGTCAGGACCGCCCTGGAGGGCGTCGCCAGCCCGATAGTGGGTCGAGCCTCGCCGCCTGGGCGCCGGCGGGCGTGGTGAGCAGGAGCAGCGTAAAGGCGGCAACGAGCGCCAAGCGGCGTGTGAGACAGCAGGCCATCGTGCCTACACTCCGTCCCAATGACCTCGGACGAGATCAGGCAGACATTCATTGACTTCTTCGTGCAGCGCGACCACAGGCGGCTGCCCTCGGGCCCGCTGATCCCGGCGGAGCTCGACCCTTCGGCACTGTTCACGGTTGCTGGTATGCATCCTCTGAAGCCCTACTTCCTCGGCGCCGAGCGACCGCCGTATCCGCGCGTCACCACGTGCCAGAAAACCTTCCGCACGGCGGATATCGAGATCATCGGCACAACAACGCGCCATCTGACGTTCTTCGAAATGCTCGGGAATTTTTCGTTTGGCGACTACTTCAAACGTGAAGCGGTGCGCTTTGCGTGGACGTTGTCCCGAGAAGGATTTGGTTTCGCCGAGAAGGATATCTGGATCACGGTCTTCGCGGGAGACGACGAGCTCGGGATCGGCCCCGATGAGGACGCGATCGAGGCGTGGCTCGAGGTCGGGGTCCCGCGCGAGCGAATCGTCGAGTGCCCGCGATCGGAGAACTTCTGGCAGGTCGGTCCGACTGGTCCCTGCGGCCCGTGCTCGGAGCTGTATCTCGACCGTGGGGTCGAGTTCGGCAAGCCGGACGATCTCCCCGGCGGCGATAACGAGCGCTTTATGGAGTACTGGAACCTCGTCTTCATGCAGTTCGACCAGAACCCGGAGGGCGTGCTGACGCCGTTGCCGGCCCAGAACATCGACACCGGGCTTGGGCTCAACCGGATGGCGGCGATTCTTCAGGACAAGGAGACGGTGTTCGAGACCGACCAGTTCTGGCCCCTGATCGAGCTCGGCCAGGAACTGTCGGGCCGGCGCTATGGGCAGGACTTCCCGACCGATCGGGCGATGCGGGTGCTTGCTGACCACGGCCGGGCGATGACGTTCCTGATCGCCGATGGCGTCGTGCCCTCCAACGAGGACCGCGGCTACGTTCTGCGCCGGATCATGCGCCGGGCGATCCTGCAGGGCCGCACGCTCGAGCTCGGGCCGGGCTTCCTGGCCCAACTATCCGATCAGGTAACCGAGCTGATGGGCTCCGAGTACCCCGAGCTCCACGAACAGCGGGACTCGATCCACAAGTGGCTGCACTCGGAGGAGGAGGCGTTCGGCCATACACTCGAGCAGGGGCTGAAGCGGCTCGACGAGCTGATCGCGCGCGCGATCGCGTCCGGGGCGGAGGGGATCGCGGCGGCTGATGCGTTCCAGCTACACGACACCTACGGCTTCCCGATCGATCTGACGCTGGAGCTCGTGACCGAGCACGGCCTTGGGGTCGACGAGGACGGGTTCGAGGCGCTGATGGATCAGCAGCGCGAGCGCGCGCGCCGGGGGAGTGGCCGCTTCGCCGGCGGCGAGCAGTTGCGCGAGCGGGCGCTCGCGCTTGCCGACGAGGCTGGGTTCGAGACCGAGTTCGTCGGCTACGAGACGACCGACAGTGATACGACCGTAGGCGCCGTCGGCGCTGACGACGGGCGGGTCCTGGTGAAACTCGTCGAGTCTCCGTTCTACGCCACCGGCGGTGGCCAGGTGGCGGATTCCGGCTACATCGAGTGCTCCGCCGGCGATTGCCGCGCGCGTGTGGAGGACGTGCTGCGGCTCGGGGACGACCAGGTCGTGGCAGTCGTGCCCGAGCGCGGCGCGATCGAAGCCGGCGAGCGGATTCATGCGCACGTGGACCGCCTCGCCCGCCACGCCACGGAGTGCAACCACACGGCTACCCATCTGCTGCATGCGGCGCTACGCAGACGGCTCGGCTCGCACGTGCGGCAGGCCGGTTCCTACGTGGGGCCCGACAAGCTGCGGTTCGACTTCACCCACACCTCTGCGCTGACAGGAGAGGAGCTGCGCGATGTGGAGGACGCGGTCAACCGCTGGATCGTCGAGGCCCATCCTGTGCGGGCGCTGACGACGACGCTCGACGAAGCCCGGCGGTTGGGCGCGATGGCCCTGTTCGGCGAGAAGTACGGCGACGTCGTACGGATGGTCGAGGTCGGCGACGGTTCGTTCTCGCGCGAGCTGTGCGGTGGAACCCACGTCCGCAACACAGCCGAGATCGCGCTGTTGAAGGTGAGTAGCGAGACTTCCAGCGCCGCCAATGTGCGGCGGATCGAGGCCGTCACCGGACCGGCCGTCGTGGACCTCGTTCGCCGCCACGATCGGGCGCTGGCGAGCGCTGGGCGCGAGTTGCGAGTGCCACCGGAAGTCGTGCCTGAGACCGTGTCCGATCTCCGGGCTCGGATCAGCGAACTCGAGCGAGCCGTCCGCAGCGGCGCCGGCGGCAATAGCGCCGTCGACGTCGAGGCGCTTGCGGCAGCCGCGGTCGAAATCGATGGGGCGCTCGTGGTCGTGGCGGTGGTGCAAGCGCTCGACGGCAAGGCGCTGATCGACCTAGCCGACCAGCTCAAATCGAAGCTCGGCGACGCCGCGATCGTGCTTGGCCGCGCTGGTGAGGACCGAGTCGATCTGGTTGCCGTCGTCGCGCCTTCGCTGGTGGCGCGGGGGGTGAAAGCGGGCGAGATCGTCAAGGCGGCCGCCACGGTGGTCGGCGGGGGCGGCGGCGGCCGCGACACCCTCGCGCGCGCGGGCGGCAAGGACACCGCCAAGCTTCCGGCCGCGATCCAGGCCGCACGCGCGGCAATCGAGACTGCACTCGGCGGAAACGATTAGGGTCGTGCGAGTACTCGCGCTCGACTACGGCAGCGCCCGCTGCGGATGCGCGGTCAGCGACCCGACCGGGACGATCGCAACCCCGCTCGATCCGGTGTTGCGTCCGGCGAGCAGGCGCGGTCTCGGCCGGCTGCGGGCGCTCGTGGAGGAGCTAGGCGCCGAGTGCGTGGTCGTTGGGCTGCCGATCTCGCTTTCCGGCCGAGAATCCGCACAGACAACGGAGACGCGGGCGTTCGCGAGCGCCTTGGCCGACTCGCTGGCGGTCCCGGTCGAGCTCTACGACGAACGGTTCACGACCCGGATCGCCGCGCGTAGTCCGGGCCGGGCGAGCGAGGACTCGCGCGCGGCCGCGCACCTGTTGGAGAGCTGGCTGGTCGCTCGCAACGGCTCGGAGGTCGGGCGTGTCTGACTGGCGCGAGCGATCGGCGGACGAGCGGGAGGCGGCCCGGCGCGAGCGCGAGCGCCGACGCGCGTCTCGGAGCGCCGGCCCTGCCCGCCCGGCGACCGGGCCGGGGCAGGATGAGCCGGCCGAGGCGGTGGAGCCGCCGGTGCCGGGATCGGACGGACACGACGGCGAGTTTGCCAATGCGGGCTTGTACGAGCTCGATCACGACCACGACGATCACAACTTCGACGACCCCGACAACGGCAACGAACACGACGCCGACGACCACGACGACGCCGACGACCACCACCCCCACGACGACCACGACCCCGACGACGACCACGACGCCGACGACGACCACGACCCCCACGACGACCACGACCCCGACGACGACCACGACGGCGACGACCACGAATATGACGACCCCGAGCTTGACGGCACGGAGCACCCGAGCACTGAGCACGAGGTCGCCTCCGGAACCCGGAGGGTCTCCCGGACGGCTCAGTTGCGGGCGGCGAAGCGGGATGCCAGAGCCGGCGGCGGCGACCACACACCGCGGCCGGCTCGCGGCGCGAAGGGCCGACATTCCCGCATCGGACGGGTCATCTCGCTGCTCGCGCTGGTCGTTGCCGCCGCGCTGATCTGGTTTCTGGTGGAGCTGTTTCAGCCGTTCCACGGCGCCGGGCACGGGAGCGTCAAGGTCACGATCCCGCCCGGATCGAGCTCCAAGCAGGTCGGGAATCTGCTCGCGCAGGATGGCGTGATCTCGTCCGGCTTCTTCTTCGAGCTGCGCGCGACGCTCGCCGGCGAGCGCGGAAGCCTGCGCTCCGGGACCTACCACCTCCAGCAGGACATGAGCTACGGCGACGTGCTGAAGATCCTCACGACCGCGCCGCCGCCGGTGCCGACCACTCAGCTGACGATCGCCGAGGGCCACACCCGCCGGCAGATCGCCGCGCTCCTACGAGCACAAGGAATCCACGGCAACTACGTGGCGGCCACCCGCCACTCGAAGCTGCTGAACCCGCGCAGCTACGGAGCGCCCGCCGATACGCCGTCGCTCGAGGGGTTCCTGTTCCCGGACACCTACCAGCTGGTCAAGCCGGTCAAGATCAATGCGCTGATCAACGACCAGCTGGGGACCTTCAAGCAGAAATGGCGGAATGTCAACCTGAGCTACGCACGCAGTCAGCATCTGAGCCCGTATGACGTGTTGATCATCGCCTCGATGATCGAGGGCGAGGCCCAGACGACCCACGACCTGGCGCTCGTCTCCTCGGTGATCTACAACCGCCTGCGCACGGACATGCCGCTGGGGATGGACTCGACGATCCGCTACTCGACCGGCAACTACTCCACTCCGTTGACCTCGTCCCAGCTGAGCACACCGGGGCCGTACAACACGCGGTTGAACAAGGGTCTGCCTCCGACGCCGATCAACAACCCGGGTTTGGCGCAGATCGAGGCCGCCGCCCACCCGGCGCGGACGAACTACGTGTTCTTCATCACCAAGGCGTGCGGGAACGGTTCGCTCGCGTTCGCCACGACTTACCAGCAGTTCCTGGTTCTGGACCAGCAGTACAACGCCGCTCGCGCCAAGCAGGGCGGCCGCTCGCCGACACATTGCTGAGGGCCCGGAACCGCCTCGGCGTGCTCGGCTGGCCGGTCGCCCATAGCCGCTCGCCGGCGATCCAGAACGCGGCGTTGCATGCGGCCGGGTTTCGTGGTTGGCGCTACCAGCTGCTGCCGGTCCCGCCCGAGCTGTTCGATGAAACCGTACGTGCGCTGCCGGCCGCCGGCTTCCGCGGCGCGAACGTCACGATCCCACACAAGCAGGCTGCGCTGCGACTCGCCGGCGAGGCCTCGGCCGGCGCCAGGGCGATCGGGGCGGCTAATACGCTCACGTTCGACGGCGACGGACTGATACGCGCCGAGAACACCGACGCGCCCGCTCTGATCGCCGCGCTGCCGTTCTCACCGCGCGGCCGGACGGCGCTAGTGCTCGGTGCCGGCGGCAGCGCCCGCGCGGCAGTCTGGGCGTTGCTCGACGCCGGCGCGTTGGATGTCAGGGTCTGGAATCGCACGCCCGAGCGAGCCGAGCGGCTGTGCGCGGAGCTGGGCGGCACGATGGTGAGGGCTGTGGAGCCGGCGGATCTGCTGGTTCACTGCACCTCGACCGGTCTGCGCGACTCGGATTCGACGTTCACGCAGCTGCCGCTCAGGCCGGAGCAACTGGCCGAATTCGGTTGTGTGGTCGACCTTGTCTACGCCGACGCGGACACGCCGCTCGTGGACAGCGCCCGCAGCCTGGGCGTGCCGGTGATCGACGGGTTGGCGCTGCTGGTCGGGCAGGGAGCGCTCAGCTTTGAGCTGTTCACCGGGGTTGCCGCCCCCCTCGAGGCGATGCTCGCGGCGCTGCGCGATTGAACCTGTTTATCGCGCGGCATGGGTATCGTGGCGGCATGCGGGTGAACTCGGTGGTGCCATGAGCACGGGTACAGAGGACAGTCGCGCCGGCGGCGCGGGCGCGGACGCGGGTCGAACCGAGTGCACCCCGTGCCGCGGGACGGGCCGCGTGGTCTCGGCTCTGGGCGGCGACCCGCACCAGATCACATGCCCGTGGTGTGGCGGCGACGGGCGCTTCCACGCGGGCCGCGACGCCCAGCAGTCGGCGGGTGAAGCGGCAGAGTAACGAGGGCCGCACGTAACCTACAGCGCTGATGGCGCTGCACCTGATCACCGCCGGCGAGTCCCACGGGCCCGGCCTGACATGCATCATCGAGGGCCTTCCGGCCGGCTTGGAGCTGGAGCGAGAGGCGCTCAACCGCGATCTCGCGCGGCGCCAGCTCGGTCACGGCCGCGGCGGGAGGATGAAGATCGAGCGCGACCAGGTGCAGGTCACCGGAGGGGTGAGGCACGGGCGGACGCTCGGTGGGCCGATCGCGATCGAGATCGTGAACCGCGACTATGCCAACTGGGAGGAGCGGATGAACCCATGGCCGGTCGAGGACCAGGTGCAGGAGGTCCACCTGCCGCGACCCGGTCATGCAGACCTCGTCGGAACCCAGAAATTCGGCCTGAGCGACGTTCGCGACATCCTCGAGCGGGCGAGCGCACGCGAGACCGCGGCGAGAGTCGCTGGAGGGGCTGTTGCGAAGGCCTTCCTCGCGTCGCTCGGCGCCAGCGTCCACTCGCACGTGATCCAGATCACCGGGGTCAAGGCCCCCCGCCGCGACGATCTCCGGCCCGAGGACTTCGACGGGGTCGACGACTCTCCCGTCCGCTGCCTGGATCCGGAGGCGACGCGGGCGATGGTCGCCGAGATCGACCGGCTGCGCAAGGCCAACGAGTCGCTCGGCGGAGTGTTCGAGGTGCGGGCGTTCGGGCTCGTGCCGGGCCTCGGTTCGCACGTCTCCTGGGAGCGGCGGCTCGACGGGCGGCTGGGGCAGGCGATCCTGTCGATCCAGGCGATCAAGGCGGTCGCGATCGGGGACGGGCTCGAGGTCGCCGGCTTGCCGGGCTCACAGGCGCATGACGAGATCTTCTATGACGACGCCGACGGCTACTACCGATTGACGAACCGCGCCGGTGGACTCGAGGGCGGCATGACGACCGGCTCGCCGCTCGTGGTGCGGGGATCGATGAAGCCGCTGCCGACGCTGACCAAGCCGCTGCGCTCGGTCGACATCGCCACCCACGAGCCGGCGCAGGCGCTGCGCGAGCGGACCGACTCGTGCACCGTTCCCGCCGCGGGCGTCGTGGGAGAGGCGATGGTCGCGTTCGTGCTCGCCGACGCCTATCGGCAGAAGTTCGGCGGCGATCACATCGACGACGTGCGCGGGGCGCTGCGCGCGTACGAGGAGCGGATTGGGTGGCGGCGGTCGCATGAGCCCGCCTGAGGGCCACGTCGTCTGCATCGGCTTCATGGGCGCCGGCAAGTCGACGGCCGCGCGCAACGCGGCCGAGGCCCTCGGCGCAGAGGCGATTGACGTCGACACGGTGATCGAGGAGCGGCTGGGCAAGCCGATCGAGCGGATCTTCGCGCAGGACGGTGAGGGCTCGTTCCGCGCGGCCGAGGAGCGGATCACGCTCGAGCTGCTGGGGTCGACTGACGGGCGCGTGCTCTCCCTCGGTGGCGGGGCGGTCACTTCGGCGGCGATTCGCAGCGCGCTCGAGCGCCATCGCGTGATCTGGCTCGACGTCGACGTCGACACCGCGTGGGCGCGGTGCGAGGGCAGCGGCCGTCCGCTGGCGCAGGACCGAGCGAGCTTCAGCCGGCGCCACAGTGAGCGCGAGCCGCTGTACGCCTCGCTCGCGGATGCGATCGTCCCGGCCCAGCGCTCGGGCGCTATGAAACCCGTGCTCGACGCGCTGCAAACCAGCGCGAAGGGCACCAAGATGCTGTGGGCGGCGAGCGCCTCGGCCGACTATCCGGCCTACATCGGCGCTGGCGCACTCAATCAGTGGCCGATCGCCGTTCCCGGCCGGCGCTTCCTCGTCACCGATGGCCACGTCGGACGGCTCTATGCCGACGCGCTCGAGCCGCTGGACGGGCGGATCGTGATCATGCCCGGCGAGCAATCGAAGACCGTGGCGCACGCCGAGATCGTTTGGACCGAGCTCGTGCGCGCGGGAGTGACCCGCGAGGACGTGATCATCGCGCTCGGAGGCGGGGTGGTCGGGGACCTGGCGGGGTTCTGCGCTGCCACCTACCAGCGCGGAGTGCGCTACGTCCAGGTGCCCACGAGTCTGGTAGCTCAGGTCGACTCCGCCTATGGCGGCAAGACCGGAGTCGATCTCGCCGAGGCGAAGAACTACGTCGGCGTCTATCACCAGCCCGCGGCGGTGATCGCCGACACCACCACCCTGACGACCCTTCCGGATGCAGAGCTTGCGGCCGGCTACGCCGAGGTGCTCAAGACGGCGCTGATCGCCGGTGGCCGACTGTGGGAGCAGATCAGGGCAGGGGCGGATCCGGCGAGCCCGGAGGTGATCACGGCGTGCGCCCTGACGAAGCTCCGAATCGTGGGCGAGGACGAGCGCGACGCGGGCATCAGGCAGGTTCTGAACCTCGGGCACACGGTCGGCCACGCGATCGAGACCGTGACCGGCTACGCCCGCTACCGGCACGGCGAGGCGGTCGGTCTCGGGCTGCTGGCCGCGCTCGACGCTCTCCTCGCAACCCGAGCTGCGGGCCGAGGTCCGCGAGCTGCTGAGCGCACACAACCTCCCCACCAGCCTCGACGGCGCCGACCCGGACGCGGTCGTGATCGCGACCGCCCGCGACAAGAAGCGAGTGGGGGAGGGCCCGGTCCCGTTCGTCCTGCTCCCTGCTCCGGGCGAGCCGCAGCGGGGCTGCCAGGTTGAGGCTCGCAAGCTGATCGCAGCCGTGAGAGAGTTAGCGGCGTAAGCCGATGCGCAACCGGATCGAAGTCATGCACGGGGTCAATCTCGACCAGCTGCTGCGCCGCAATCCCGCCCATTACGGGGGTGTCGGCCTCGACGAGCTCGAGCGTCGGATTGCAGCCACGGCGGGCGAGCTCGGGCTGGAGACACGGTTCTTTCAGAGCAACCATGAGGGGGAGTTCGTTGAGCACTTGCACCGGCTCGAGGGGATGGCCGACGGGCTGATCCTCAATCCGGGCGCCTGGACCCACTATTCGTACGCGATCAGGGATGCGCTCGAGTTGACCGGACTGCCGGCGGTCGAGATCCATTTGTCAGATGTGGACGCTCGCGAGGAGTGGCGGCGCAAGTCCGTGATCAGGGATCTGTGTATCGCGCGCGTCGCCGGCAAGGGACCCGATGGATACCGCGAGGCGCTCGAGAGCTTGCACGAGGAGCTCGCGGCATGAGCGGACGGGCGCAGCGGCTAGTCGACCTGCTGCCCGGCGCGGGGATCGATCTGCTGCTCGTCACCAACCTGGTCAACGTCCGCTACCTGACGGGCTACACCGGCTCGAACGGGATTGCGCTGATCGGGCCGGACGCGCGGATCTTCTACACGGACTTTCGGTACATCGAGCGCGCGGCCATCGAGGTCGATCCGTCGTTCGACCGCCGACGGGCGTCGCAGGATCTGCTCGATGCGGTTCCCGACGCGCTGTCCGGTGAGACCGTGCGGCTCGGGTTTGAGGACGCCCACGTGTCTGTGCGCCAGCACGCCCGGCTGCGCGAGCTGCTTGGTGGCCGGGCTGAGCTGGTGCCCGCCGGCAACCTGGTCGAAATAATGCGGGCGGTCAAGGAACCTGAGGAGGTCGCGCGGATCCGCGCCGCCACCGCGCTCGCTGACGCCGCCTTCAGGCAGCTGCTCGAGCAGGGCATCGCTTCTCGCACCGAGCGCGAGGTGGCGCTGGTGCTCGAATGGCAGCTGCGGACCGCCGGCGCACAGCGACCCAGCTTCGCCCCGATCGTCGCCGCCGGGCCGAGTGGAGCGCTCCCGCACGTCGAGCCGCGCGACGTGGTGATCGGGCGTGGGGAGCTGGTGGTGATCGATTGGGGCGCCGAGCTCGACGGCTACTGCTCCGACTGCACCCGGACGGTCTCGACCGGCGAGCCGGGGGAGGAGGCGAGACAGGTCTACGAGCTCGTGCTCGAGGCGCAGCTCGCGGGCCTGGGAGCGGTGAGCGCCGGCGCGAACGGGCGGGAGGTCGATGCGGTCGCCCGCCGCGTGATCGAAGCCGGTGGCCACGGCGAGCACTTCGGCCACGGTCTCGGCCACGGCGTCGGTCTCGAAATCCACGAGGCGCCGCGCCTTTCGCAGCGCTCCGCCGATGACCTGGCGGCGGGTAACGTCGTCTCGGTCGAACCGGGCATCTACCTGCCCGGGCGGTTCGGGGTGCGGATCGAGGACCTGGTGGTCGTCACCGACGATGGCTGCGATGTGCTCACCTTGGTGCCCAAGGAGCTGATCGTCACGCAGTGAACGTCGCGTTGCAACGCGCAACTCGCCCGGGGTGCAGGTGTTTCGGTGATTGTTGGCCACTTCCCGGGAACGTGTGCCGTTGCTGTGCCTGGCGCTTGCGGCGCTGATCGCGATCGTCGCGGCGGGCTCCGCCCAGGCTGCGCTCGTGAGCGCGTCGGACGGGAACCTGGCGGCCTTCACCGGAGGTGTCTCGGAGGTCAACGGGACCCTGACCCCGGCACCCAACCGATACGGCGCTGACGGCGAGACGTTCGCCGCGCAATACGCGGGGACCGGAGCGAGCGGGACCGCAAGCGGCTCGTTCAATGTCAACTGGACGCAGGGCCAGACCGTGGTCTACGGCGCGGCCTTCTACCTGCCGCCCGACTTCCACGCGGCGAGCTCCGGGCAGCAGGCGCTGATCACATGGAACAACTCCCCGGGGACGGGCGGAACAGTGGTCCAGGGCGGGGTGATCGTCGACTACAGCGACAACTCGGGCTACCTCGTCACGACGACGATCTCCGGCACCAGCGTCACGCCGCAGGTGCTCGCCGGACCGTTCCCATTGCCGATCGGCCACTGGTTCACGCTCGACGTGCGCCAGGTCCTAGGATCGGGCCCGTCCGCGTACAACGAAGTGGACGAGAACGGCCAGGCCATCGCCACCTCGCAAGTGCCCAACTTCTCCGGCGCGCCGATCACTCAGATCAGCTACGGGATCGTCGAGCTTTCGGTCAGCGCCGAGCAGGGCCCCGTCCTGCTGGACTTCGACCAGGCAACCGCGGCCAACACCACGAGCACCGCCAACAGCGGCCGCTACGTCAATCCGCTCGCCGGCGATCGCTACTTCACCGCTCGCACCGACATGGGCGTCGACTTCTGTCTGACTCCGGGCGAGCCGATCCGCGCGGTCGGCGACGCGGTCGTGGTCGGCATCAGCCCGGACTGGTTCGCCTTCCAGCCCTACATCTGGTACCGACTCCTCGATGGCCCGGACGCGGGCCGATACGTCTACGTCGCCGAGCAGATCACGCGCCTTGCACACGTCGGCAGGCACGTCAGCGCCGGCCAGCCGGTCGCCTACTACAAGCGCGCCGGCACCTGTATTGAGACCGGCTGGAGCGCCGCCGACGGCGCGACGCTCGCGCAGGCGACGACCGGTTACACCGAGGGCCAGATCACGGTCGCCGGCGTCTCCTTCGCCCACTTCTTGATCTCGCTGGGGGTGCGAGGGCGGTTCGAGCTCAAGCCGAGCCGGGTCAAGGCGCGGCGGCTGGGGGCCGTCAGGGCCGCCGGCGCCGCCTTCGTGCCCAAGAAGTACCTGCCGGGCAGCGCCGGGGCGAAATAGGGGGCTCGGCCGACGCGGTCGACGCCCGGCCAGGCCCGGCGAGGCCCGGCCGGCGCGGGGCGGAATCCGTTGCGGCGACATGCTTACGGGCCCAAAGTGCACGCCCGCGGGCGACCTTGGTTGCATAAGCATGCCCCACATGCTTATGTAGCCAAGGGCCATTAGGCGCGCGCGGTTTGTCCCTTGATGCAGGTGGAATGCCGAATTTTGCTGACCGCATCGGGCCCGGCCGCACCCTCACCAGCGCCGTTCCCCGGAGGGACCGCGCCGCTACCGGCGTGCGCGGCACGGCCCGTAGAGGCCCATGATGAAGCCCCGGGGCAGGCAATAACGGGCTTCTGAGGAGGGCTCTCGTCTACCCTGGAAGCCGAGATGAGCACGAATCGATGATCGCAGGGCAAACTTGATAAGCACAAACCAGTTTCGTAACGGCAACCACATCGACGTCGAGGGGACGATCTTCAAGATCGTCGAGTTCCAGCACGTCAAGCCCGGCAAGGGTGGCGCGTTCGTGCGCACGAAGCTGCGGCGGGCGAGCGACGGAGCGGTGATCGACCGCACGTTCCGCGCGGGCGAGAAGTTCCGATCGGTGCGGACCGAGGTGCGGCGGATGCAGTTCCTCTACAAGGACGGGACCGACGCGCATTTCATGGACTCCGAGAGCTACGAGCAGCTGACGATCCCAGAGAGCACGCTGCGCGTAGCGCTGCGGTGGATGAAGGAGTCAGAGGAGGTCGAGCTGCTGTACATCGATTCCCAGCCGGCCGATGTGCAGCTTCCGAGCGCGATCGACCTGAAGGTGACCGAGACCGAGCCGGGCGTCCGGGGGGACACCGCCTCGGGCGGCGGCACCAAGCCGGCGGTGCTCGAGACTGGCGCCCGGATCAACGTGCCGCTGTTCATTGATGTCGGGGAATCGGTTCGCGTCGATACCCGCTCGGGCGAGTACGTCTCGCGTGCCTGACGGACACCGCGAGGGGAAGACGCGTGCGTAGGACCGAGCAGCGCCGCGCAGCCGTGTGGGCGCTGTACCAGAGCGATCTCCTCGGCCGGCCGCTGGAGGAGACCTTCCCGGGTGATGTGCATGGGTTCACGCGCGCGCTCGCGCAGCTCGTGCGCGAGCACCAGCCCGAGCTTGACGAGCTGATCTCCGGCTACGCGACCGGGTGGTCGCTGGAGCGGATCGCGCCGCTCGAGCGCTCGATCCTGCGGGTCGGGCTGGTCGAGATGCTGCATTCCGATCAGATCCCGGGCGAGCACGCGATCCCGGCTGAGGGCGCAATCGATGAGGCGGTCCAGACCGCCAAGGAGTTCTGCGGCGCCGAGGCGCCGGCCTTCGTCAATGGGATCCTGGGAGCGGTGATGCGCGACCGCGTGCGACAGTTGTGACCCGAATCGATTCCGCGGCGCTTCCGAAAGCTGAGCTTCACCTCCATATCGAGGGGACGCTTGAACCCGAGCTGATGTTCGAGCTCGCCGTCCGCAACGGTGTGCGGCTGCCGTACGCCGACGTCGAGTCGGCCAAGCGGGCCTACGTGTTCAGCGACCTGCAGTCGTTTCTCGATGTCTACTACGCCGCGTGTGCAGTGCTGATCGAGGAGCAGGACTTCTACGACTTGACGGTTGCGTACCTGAAGCGCGCCCGGGCCGACGGCGTCCGGCACGCCGAGATCTTTTTCGACCCCCAGACGCACACCGCCCGCGGCGTGGAGTTCGGGACGGTGATCGCGGGCATCGCCCGGGCACTGGCCGAGGGGCCGCGCCTCGGGATCAGCTCGAGACTGATCATGTGCTTCCTGCGCCACCTCAGCGCCGCGGAGGCGATCGAGACGCTCGAGCAGTCGCTGCCCTACGCCGAGCTGATCACCGCCGTCGGGCTTGACTCGGGCGAGGTCGGCAACCCACCGAGCAAATTCAAGGAGGTGTTCGAGCGCGCGCGGGCTCACGGCTTCCGCGCAGTGGCGCACGCCGGCGAGGAAGGCCCGCCGGAGTACATCTGGGAGGCGCTCGACCTGCTCGGTGCCGAGCGGATCGATCATGGAGTGCGGTGCGTCGAGGATCCGCGGCTGGTTGACCGCCTCGCGGCTGACCGCGTGCCGCTGACCGTCTGTCCGCTCTCGAACGTCAGACTCCGGGTGTACGAGAAGCTCGAGCAGCATCCGCTGGGCCAGATGTTGGAGCTCGGCCTGTGCGCGAGCGCGAACTCCGACGACCCTGCCTATTTCGGGGGGTACGTCGCCGCCAACTTCGCCGCCGTCCGGTCCGCGCTGGCGCTGGGTCAGGACGCGCTTGTGACGCTCGCGCGCAACAGCTTCGAGGCGTCGTTCCTGGACGAGCCGACCAGGGCGGGCTATGTGGCCGAGCTGGACAGCTACGTGGCGGCGTCGCGGCGCACCTAAGACCACCGTAGGAACCGCTCGCGCAACCACGCCGCAGCGACGACAATGACCATATGAGACTCCTGGTCGTAGACGATGACCGCGCCCTGCGGGACGTCCTGCGTCGTGCGCTGACCCTGGCGGGATACGAGATCCGCCAGGCGGAGAGCGGTGCCCAGGCGCTGGCCGAGGTGACCGGCAGCGTTCCCGATGCGGTCGTGCTCGACGTCGGCCTGCCGGACATCGACGGCCTGGAGGTCTGTCGGCTGCTGCGCCGCGAGGGCAACCGTGTCCCGGTGCTGATGCTGACCGCCCGCGACGCTGTGTCCGACCGGATCGACGGCTTGGACGCCGGCGCGGACGACTACCTGGTCAAGCCATTCGACATCGACGAGCTCAAGGCACGGTTGCGGGCGCTGCTGCGCCGGACCGGGGGGGATGGGGACCTCGACGGCGGCCTGTCGTTCGGCGAGCTGCGGCTCGATGCGGCGCGGCACGGCGTCGTCGTCGAGGACGCGTTCGTCGAGTTGACGCGGACGGAGTACGAGCTGCTCGAACTGCTGATGCGAAACCCGCGCCGGGTGCTGCCCCACAGCCTGATCTACGACCGCGTCTGGGGGTACGATTTCGGGCCGACTTCGAACGCGCTGCGCGTCTACATCGGCTACCTGCGGCGCAAGCTCGAGGAGGCGGGCGCGCACTCGGAGATCCACACCGTCCGCGGGGTTGGCTATGCGCTGAGGGAGCCGGAGTGAACCGGCTCAGCCTGCGAGCGCGGCTGGCCCTCGCCGCAGGGGTTGCCGTAGCGCTCGCTGTGGTCGCAGTCGCGGTGTCGGCGTATGCCGGCACCCGCTCCGAGCTCGAGGGCCAGGTCGACAACCAGCTGCAAAGCCTCGCCCAGCCTGTCCTCCAGCGCGCCGGCGTCGCGCCGGCGCCGCCGTCGAACACCCGCCTGCTTCGCGGCGGGCAGGGCCCGGGCGCTCCGGGCGGCGGACCCGGTCAAGGCGGGCAGTTCGGCGCGGGGGCCCTTCCGCTCCGCGGTCCGATCTCGGGGGATCCCGACGAGGGCCTCGGACTCGATCAGCAGTTCGCTCCGCAGGCATTCGGCGGCCCGTCGGGCACATTCACGCTGGTCAAGCCCGACGGCACCACCTACACCCCCAGGCAGGAGAAGTTCAGCATCCCGGCCGACGCCCGCGCCACTGCGCTCGCCAAGACCGGCAAGGGTCAGTACTTCACCGACATGACGGTTACCGGTCACCACATCCGGGCGCTGGTGACCGGGTTGCGGTCCTTCGGGGCCCTGATGGTGGCGCTCCCCCTCAACACCATCGATCACACATTGCGCAGCCAGCTGGTGCTGCTGGTCGTGATCGCCGCCGCCGGGATCGCGCTCGCCGCGCTGCTCGGCGTGCTGGTCGCGAGGACCGCACTGGCGCCGATCGCGCGGTTCACGCGGCAGACCGAGAAGATCGCCGCCAACCCGGAAATGCTCGACCGCGAGCGTCTCGAGGTCGACCGGCGGCGACGAGCTCGCGCGGCTCGCGCGCACGTTCAACGACACGCTCGACGCACTCGAGCGCTCGGTGCAGTCGCAGCGGAATCTCGTCGCCGATGCCTCGCACGAGCTGCGCACACCGATCGCGACGATCCGGGCGAACCTCCAGCTGATGCGCGATGAGGCGCTGCTGTCGGCCGACGATCGCGAGGCGCTGCGCGCCGACGTGATCGAGGAGCTCGATGAGCTGACAGCCCTGGTCGGCGACGTCGTCGAGCTCGCGCGCGGGAGCAAGCCGAGCGGGGAGCCCGGAGACGTGCGAGTCGATCAGATCGTCGCGCAGGCCATTGAGCGGGCCCGGCGCCGCGCGCCGCAGCTGTCCTTCGAACCACAGCTCGAGCCGACGCTGGTGCGGGGCGAGGGCGACCGGATCGCCCGGGCGGTCGCCAACCTGCTCGACAACGCGAGCAAGTGGAGCCCGGACGGCGCCGTGGTGGAGGTGACGCTGAGCGACGGCGTGGTCACCGTCCGGGACCACGGGCCCGGCTTCCACGAGGAGGACCTGCCGTTCGTGTTCGACCGCTTTCATCGCGCCCGCGACGCCCGCGCCAAACCGGGCTCTGGGCTGGGGCTGGCGATCGTCCGTCAGGCGGCCGAAGCCCACGGCGGCTTCGTGCGGGCCGGCAACGCGCCCGGCGGCGGTGCGATCCTGTCGATCGCGTTCGGGCCGGTCCTGGAGCTCGAGGAGAACGGCGCCACAGCGACGAGCCTCAACGGCGAGGCGGCAGGCGGCGCTGCTGCGCCGGCGCCCGGCACGAGCCGCGGCTGAACCCGCTCCTGCTCGCCGTCACCGTCACCGTGATCGCGCGGGCGCCACGGCACGCAGCGATCTGGAGCACCGAGGCCCGGCGTGGAGAGGCGATGGCGCCTCCGCTGACCTGCGCCGCGTACCCGTGGGGATAGACCAGCGCGGGCGTCGCGACGTCGCTCAGCGCTCCTGCGCCGAACCGGCCGGCGTGGTCCGCGCGTGCGGTCGTGAACGAGAGCCGGAAGGTGCTCGTCGCCCGATCGAACCCCCACGAGCGCGGTGTCCCGGCAACGACTTGCGGGTAGGGCTCGACGAGCGCGTGCAGTGTGCCGAGCACGAGGTTCGATCCCGTTGGCGGCTTGGTGGGGTCGAGCACGATCGCCTGCTCGGCGCCCGGCCCGGTGGTGGTCGGGTCCTGGCAGCCGCAGTACGCCCACTCGAGCCACGGCACCATCTGGCGGTCGGCCCGGGCCACCATCTCGTCAAGGTAGTCCGCGTTCTGCGTGGCGCCGAACTCGGTCATCATCAGCGCGTCGCCGGTCTGCCGGACGTGTGCGCCGGCGTTTGCGAACACGCGGTTGTCGGCCGCGTCACAGGCCGCCGAGGTGCCGGTCTTGGGCTGGGTCAGGCAGTAGTCGTGGAATGCGAATCCCGCCCGGGGATCGCCGACCGGGCCGAGGTCGGTGGGCGCGCCACCGTTGAACAGCGGATTCGGCTCGTACCAGATCAGCTGGTCGCGATCGACGGCGCGGATCGCGGCGGCGACGCGCCGGTAGAACGAAGTCAGCTCGCGGTCGAACGCGGGGCAACCGGCCGGCAGGATGCATCCCTCCCAGACCGTTCCCGGGAAGGGCTCGTTGAACAGCTCATCGCCGAGCACCGCCGGGTTGGATCTGAACCGGGCGGCGACGTGCGCCCATGCCGCGGCGAAGCGGCCCTGCAGGCCGATGCCGGCGGGCCCGGGGGCGTTGGCGTAGAACGCGTCGAGCGCGTGCTCGAGCGCGGGGTTGGACAAGTAGTTGCCGGGGAAGCCGAGCGCCGGGTCGGGCAGCCCTCCGGTCTGGACCGCCCAGTCGGGTACGCCCTCGCCCTGGAAGAGCTCGTTGAGCTGGTCCTGGTGGAAGTCGAGCAGCGACACGATCCCGTGGCGCGCAAGGGTCGTGACCGTCTGGGCGATCTGGTTCAGGTACGCGTCGTCGTAGACCCCGGGCTCGGGCTCGACCGCCTTCCAGATCACGCCGACGCGGACGGCGTTGAAGCCGATGCTCTGGAGGAAGGCCGCGTCATCGTCGCCGAAGCCCGCCGCCGCCGGGTAGAAGGGCGCCAGCTTGTAGACCATGTTGATGCCGTGGACGATCACGACCCGCCCGCTCGCGTCGGTGATCCAGCGCCCGGAATGGGACAGCGGCAGCGTCGGCGCCGCCTGAGCGCCGGAGCAGAATGCCAGCCCGAGCGACACCACCGCGAGCGCGAGCGAGCGCATAAATACCCTCATCCGGACGCGAAGCCTACCCACGCGTCGTGGCCGACGAGCCGGACCCCGAGCGCCTCGAGCTCGTCGCGCAGGCCCGGTGCGGTCAGCGTCGCGAGCTCCGCCCCGCGCTCGTCCAGGTAGCTCGAGACGAGGTCCGGCGTGACCCGGCCCGGATGACATGCGAGCTCGCTGAAGCCGCTACCCACCTCGGTTCGCACGAGCTCGAGCAGGTGCTCACGGCTGATCTGTTGCGGGCGTGGAGTGCGATCTTCGGACTGGCCCCAGAAGCCGCCGATGTACGCCACCTGCCCGTCGCGGCGCAGCGGCACCCCTAGCGGTGCGACCAGCTCCCGAAACGTATCCAGCCGGCGCATGTGCACGTGGTGGTGGGAGTCGACATGGGTGGGCTCGCGGCCGGTCAACTCGCGGAACCGCCTCAGCTGCTCGGTGAACGCCCGTGCCGGGTCCCGCAGCTGTTCGTCGACGACGTGCAGGCCGAGGCGACAGGCTCGAGTGTGCGCGCGCGAGGCGGGCCGCTTCGGGCGCCGCCGGCGTGAGCACCATCAGACTGGCGCTGGTCACGACGCCGCCCGTGTGCGCCTCGACGATTCCCTCGTTGACGCCGCGTGAGAGCCCGAAGTCGTCGGCGTTGATGACGAGCAGCCGGCTCAGCGCCGTCCCGCCCCGGCGAGCAGCGGCTGAAGCGAAGGCGTGCAGGCGCAGGCCGCGTCGCGCAGTCGCGGCAGCCCGAGCAGATCCTCGATCGTCTGCAGCACCGAATAATGGTCAACCGGCGCGCGGAGCCTCGCGCCCGGCCGCGCCTGCGGCCCGGCGAGGATCGTCGCGATGTGGCCGCCGGACGCGAGTCGGCAGCAGCCATCGTCGCTCGAGCCCTCGTCCCAGGTCAGGATCAACAACCCTCGCGGGCCGAGCGCGCTCAACAGTCCCGGGACGAGGCCGGACAGAAAGCGGTCACCGGTCGCCGGTTCGCAGTCGTGCATGTCGTGGCAGAGGTTGGGCGTGATCCAGATGAACGTCGGGAGGGCGCGCGCGTGTTCGTCAGCCTGCAGCTGGGTGAGCGGGACGACGCGACTGCACAGCGCCGGATTGGAGGCGACCGACGTGTAGTACACGAACGGGTCGTGCTTCTTGGCGTACTCGCCGGCGCCGGCGCCGGTGAAGCACGGGCGCGGGAGGTCCTCCATGTACCCCTTCCACGAGACGCCGGCGCTCTGCAGCTGATTGACGATGCTCGTTGCGTGGACCGAGCAGTCCGTGCAGTCGCTGTCGATTCCGAACGTCGAGCCCCCGGTGAGAGCGAGGTAGTTGGGAAGCGAGGGGTGCGAGATCGCGTACATCGAGGTCGCGAGCGCGTAGCGCGTGGCGAGGCTGTTGATGTAGGGCGTCTGATTCGAGCCGACGATGTCTCCGTACTCCTCGTTCTCCATCAGGATCACGGCGATGTGAGCTGGTCGCCCGGACCGCAGCTGAGCTGGGGGGAGGGGCGAGTCTGCACCGGCGGCTGGCTGCTCGCCGTGCTGGAGCTCCCGCACCCCGCGAGCACGATCACAGCTGCGAGCGCGGCACCGAGCGCCTTCAGTCGCCGGGTTCCCTGGATCGCCAGCACAGCCACGCATTGTGCCCTGCGGGTGCCGGGATCTCGTGCGCGCGCCACGAGCCGGCGCGGCCGTCGGGCCAGAACAGGGGGGCGTCGAGTCGCCGCGGGTCATACTCGAGCGCGTCGCCGAGCGCCTTGGCGAGCGCCTCCTTGGAGCACCACAGGGAAGAGAGGAACGCGGCGGGATCGGTGTCCGCGGGCGGCTCCAACGGCTCGGACGGCGTCCGGATCGATTCCAGGAACGTCTGATCGAACGGCTCGATCCGCTCGATGTCGACCCCGACCTGCTCGGTGTGGGAAGCGACGAGGGCGTACGGGTAGCGGTAGGAGCGCGACGTGAACCGGGGACGGGCCTCGTGTGCCAGCGCGCGCGCCCAGGTGAGCAGGGCCGGCTCGTCGAGGCCGGTTGCGAGCGCGTCGAGCAGCACGACCTCGGGTGCACCGCGAGGGAGCGCGAGCGCGGTCGGCTGCAGCCGGCTCACCGCAGCGAGGCCCGGCGGCCGGGGAGGAACATCGCCGAACCGGTCGCGACTGCGATCGGCCTGCGATCCGCGTCGAGCACCTCCGCCGAGGCCACTCCGGTTCGGCGACCGCCGTGAATCGCGCGGCCGATTGCCAGGGCGTCGCGGCCGTCCGCGGCCAGCGGACGCAGGTAGTTGATCTTCAGATCGACCGGTGCGAGCGCGGTCCCTGGCGGCAACTTGGTCTGCAGGGCGCTGCTGAGCGCCGATTCGGCGAGCAATGCCACGGCCCCGCCCTGGACACGTCCCCGGCGAGGGGCGCACAGCCACTCGCTAGCGGGCATCGAGAACGTGGCCGTGCCGGGGGCGGCAGCTCGGAGCGTCAGGCCGGTGAGGAAGTGGATCGGCGGCATCGGGAGCGCGTCGGCGAGCTGGGCTTGGAGTACCTCGAGTCCGCTCATGCGGTCCCAGACCTCCTGCCCCAGCGTCGTCGGCGGCGGGGAGCTCTGCCACGGGTCGTGGTCCTGCGATTGGGGTGGGACCTTGGTCCCGGGCGCGCGCGCCGGGTCTTCGGGTGCGGGCTCGGTGGCCGGCGTCGCCCCGGACGGCTGGATCAGCCACAAGGTGCTGCCGTGGGCGATCAGCCGCTGCGCTTCGTCGGTGATCTCGACTTCGGCCAGCCCGATCGTCCGCCGCGCCTCGATCACCCTCCCCCGGGCGAGCACTCGACCGCCGGGTGCGGCCGGCCGAAGCACTCTCAGGGACAGCTCGCTGGTGACGAACGCCGTCCCGGGCGGCAGCACGGTCTGGAGCGCGCAGCCCATGGCGCCGTCGGCGGGCATCGTCAGCGGTCCGATCGAAATCGCCCCCTGAGACGAGCACAACCACTGGCTGAGCGGCATCTCGAACGTTGCCGTGGTGTCTGACTCGGCGGTGAGCTGCATCCCGGTCAATCTCGAGATCGGCGGCCGCGGGGTGTCCCCGCTCAGCATTGAGCGCAGGCGCTCGCGGCCGGATAGCTCTGCCAGGATCGGATCGGGATAGCCGCCGCGGACCGGCTCGCGCCACGGAAATCGCAAATCAAGCATCAGGGTCTGGAGCTTTCACCGAAGAAACGTTGAGATTTCGGCGGTTCGTTTGCAAAGCGCTTGATCGAAGCCGATGCGGGCGTGGGGCGTGCTGGCGCGTTCCCCGAGTGGGCAGCCTCGCCTGGCGCGCCCGCCCGCCGGCACTCCCCACTTTTCTTTCTCGCTGGTTCGAAGGTACGGCGCCATACTACGGGCCAGTGACGATCCGGCTGCACGCTCCGCGGGCGGGCTGACGATGGGCAACTACGACGACGACGACGACTGGGTCGGCACGCCGCCCGAGGGCCGCTACTCGCGAGATCGCGCGAAACCCGAGTTCTGGCGCCATCAGCGGCCAGTCAGCTTCGCCGCCGCGGGGCTCGCGCTGGTCGTGATCGTGGTCATCTTGATCGCGATTTTGCGCTGACGGGGGGTAAATGGGTAAAGAAATCGCGGTCGGCTCCGAGTTCATAGGACGAAGGTGAAATTCCCGCCGCCAAGCGCGAGCGGAGCACCTAGTCAACACAACCAGGAGTCGAGAAATGAGCACCATGCAAATGGCGGCCGGGCAGCTCGAAGTCCATCTGGGATCGACCGTGTCGGTCACCGACGCGGATGCGGATTACCAGAAGACGTTCACGATCGTCGATCCTCACGCGGCCAAGCCGACAGACGGCAGGCTCTCCTCGGCGTCCCCCGTCGGAGGCGCGCTGATCGGCCATCGGGTCGGGGACCTCGTCAAGGTTCGGACGCCGAAGGGCGTGCGGCAGCTGATCATCGCCGCGATCGGTTGAGGCGCTCCCGCAGGGAAGCTCCACCACTCAGCGCCCGGAATCCTCGGCGAGAATCCGCGGGCTGTCGATGATGATCTGCCGTCGGCGCAGGCCGCTGATAAACGGCTCCTGATCGGTGAACCTGACAAGCGTCGCCACCGCAGGGCGAAGTCGAACACTCATCGTCCTGAGCCTCATCTCGGTTGGCTGTCCATCGAGCTCCAGACGCGCCTCACCATGGCGGGTGTCGATCGTGAGCTCGAGCTCGGACTCCGCGCCGGCCACCAGCGGCGGGCACATCCCCCCGTGAGCGGTGAGCGGCGTGAGCAGGAAGGCGTCAGTCCGCAGCGCCAGCAGCGGACCGCCCGCCGCGAGCGCATAGGCGCTCGAGCCGATCGGGGTGCTGACGATGCATCCGTCGCCGGCGAAGCGGGCGTAGAGCACGCCGTCAAGCGCGGCGTACACGCGGACCTGGCCCGCGCCGGACCGAACGATCGCGATGTCGTTGAACGCCAGCAGCGGCTCCGTGGTTGCGGACGGGCCCCCGCGACCTTCGGCATCGCACCGGCACTCGAGCGCCGGAAGCGGCTTTGGCATCCAGTCTCCGCGGCTGAAGCGCTCGAGCGCCCGCGCCACGTCCTTGGCGGGGACGGCGGTCAGCGCCCCGATGCTCCCACAGGCGACGCCGAGCACGGGACGGCCGGCCTCAGCGCCGGTGCGGGTCGCGGCCAGCATCGTGCCGTCGCCGCCGATCGAGACGAGCAGGTCGCAGTCGGTCGCCGAGCCGAACTGGGCGAGCTGCTGCTGCCGGCAGGGTGCCTGCACCTGAACGATGTCGACGTTGCGCTCGGCCGCCCAGTCGCGGAGGCTGCGCAGCGGGCGCTCCACGGACCTGCTGGGATGGGCGACGATGCCGATGCGCGCGAGCGACGGGGGCGCAGAACGAGTCGGTTCGATCGTTTCGGAGAGCTCGGGCATGACCGCGGTGTCCCCAAAGTATGATCGCTGCGCCGTGCCCGACCGCCTGTACTTCACGAACTCAGACGAAGCCAACGCACTGATCGCCCAAGATCCGATGGCGCTGCTGATCGGCTTCGCGCTCGACCAGCAGGTCACGGTGCAGAAGGCGTTCTCGGGACCGCTGGTCTTGCAACAGCGCCTCGGCACCCTCGATGCGGCCGCGGTCGCGGCGGCCGAGCTCGAGTCGATCTTTCGTACGCCGCCGGCGATCCACCGCTTCCCGGGCTCGATGGCCGGCCGGGTCCATCACCTCGCCGCGTACGTGCGCGACAACTACGACGGCGACGCCGCGCGAGTGTGGACAGAGGCAGCTGACGCGGTGCAACTGCGCGCCAACCTAGCCGCGCTGCCGGGCTTCGGAGAGATGAAGGTCAAGGCGCTGGGAGCGGTGCTGGCCAAGCGCTTCGACGTCGAGGCGGCGGAGGCTCTCGTGCCGTGGCATCCCACGCTCGGGGATGTCGACTCACCGCAGGCGCTGGCAGATTATCAGGCGGCCAAGCGGCTCCACAAGGCCGAATGGTCGAAGGCGCAGCGCCGCGTGTAGGGCCGCTAGGCGGCCAGGTGGAGATCTCCGGATTGGCGCTCGTGCGGGCTCGAGGAAACCAGGGCCAGGGCTGCGCGGCTGCTGGCCAGCGCGAGCTGCTGGTGTTGGGCGTCGATGCTCGCCCGTTGGCATCCAGGGCAGGCTCCGCGGTGCGTCGGGTGCTCTGAGCAGTGCGCGTTCCTGCTCGTCGGGGTTCGGGTCATGAGGACTCCTTCGTATTGCGTGTGTCCGGACCGAACCGGTCGTCGAAACCACCCCGTCCGGCCGAGAAACTGATACGGATGCAATCCGCTCCCATCGGTGTCGGCATCGACCTCGCGGGCGCCGGCATCGACAGCGAAAACCCCACGGCTTAGATCCGTACGATCCCGCAAGAGAGGTGACGAATTGCCGCTGTTCGGTTCAACCAACGTCCAGAAGCTGATCGACAAGCGGGACCTGAGGCGGTTGTCGAATGCCCTGTCGGACAACGATCCTTCCGTCCGCGACCACGCCGCGCAGGGGCTCGTCCAGCTCGGCGACGCCGGCTGCGTCCCGTCCGTGGTCGATGTGCTGCTGGCCCACCAGCAGCAGGACGGCGTGCTCGACGCCGGGATCGGTGTGTTACGAGGGCTGGCGTCCGATGCCGTGCCCTCGCTGGTCGTGGGCCTGCGCAGCGGACCGCCGGACAAGCGCGCGGGCTACGCCGCACTGCTCGGCCGGCTGGGCCCCCAGTACGGACTGGAGCCGCTGCTCGAGGCCTCGCACGACCCTGACGGGGCAATGCGCGCGGTCGCGGCGATGGGGCTCGGCCTGGTCGAAGCGCCGCCCGCGGCGGCGCGGCTTGCCGAGATCGTCGAGGCGGACGAGAGCATGGAGGCGCGTGGCTATGCGGGCTTTGCGATGGCGACCCACCACGTGGCCGGCGCGTACGAGACGCTGGTCGCCCAGCTCGACAGCGACGATCCAGCCAGTCGAGGAGTCGCGGCTAGCAACCTCGGGATCCTCGGCGACTCGCGCGCCGCCGAGCGGCTCGGGCAGCTTGCCGAACAGGACGGCGACCAGCGGGTACGCGATGCGGCCCGTGGCGCGCTCGGGTCGCTTGGCTAGCTTGGGTCGGTTGGGTCGGTTGGGTCGGTTGGGTCGGTTGGGTCGGTTGGGTCGCTTGGCTAGCTTGGGTCGCTTGGGTCGCTTGGCGGTTGAGGGTGTGCGTCAGGCGCGGTTGGCGCGCGTCGCGAGCAGCTCTCGCGCCTGGGCGTGGGCGCCGTTGGACGAGGCGCCGTCGCCGTGGCCCAGGCCCGCGGCCACGCGGGCGCCGAGCTGATCGTCGACGTTTGCCCAGTACGCGATCACTCGTGCCTGCATCTCGGCGGAGACCTCATTGCTCGCGTGCCCGACGATGTTGTGCACGAGGTGCTCGCGGTCGGTGTCGTTCATCACCTTGCGGTACATCGTGCCCGGCTGCCCGAAGTCATCGTCGTCGGCGTGCTTCTCGTACGCGTAGCGCCCGAGCTCGCCTTCCGGCACGGGCCAGAACAGGTCCGAGCCGTGGGCCGGGTCCGCCTCCGGGCCATCGAGCGAGCTCGGCGCGTAGACGGGCTGACTGCCGGGGTTGCGGTAGGTCATCGCGCCGTCCTTGTTGTAGGAGTGCACGGGCGACTTCGGGGCGTTGATCGGGAGCTGCTCGTAGTTGGCGCCGATCCGGTGCAGGTGGGTGTCGTGGTAGGAGAAGATCCGGCCCATCAGCATCCTGTCGGGACTCAGGCCGGTCCCCGGCACGAGGTTGGCGGGCGAGAAGCCAGCCTGCTCCACCTCGGCAAAGAAGTTCTCCGGGTTGCGGTCGAGCACCAGCCGGCCGACCTGGATCGGCGGGTAGTCCTCGTGTGGCCACACCTTGGTCAGATCAAACGGGTTGAAGCGGTAATCGGCTGCCTGATCGAAGGGCATGATCTGCATCTCCAGCCGCCACTCCGGCGCGTTGCCTGACTGAATCGCGGTGAACAGGTCCCGGCGATGGAAGTCCGGATCCTCGGCCGTCATCACCCTCGCCTCGGAATCGGTGAAGTTCTCAATTCCCTGGACCGTCTTGAAGTGGTACTTGACCCAGAACCGGGCCCCGGCGGCATTGATCCACGAATACGTGTGGGAGCTGTAGCCGTTCTGATGGCGCCACGTGCGCGGCGTGCCCCGGTCCGACATCAGGATCATCACCTGATGCGCGCTTTCTGGCGAAAGCGTCCAGAAGTCCCACTGCATCTCGTTGCTGCGCAAGCCCGTGTCCGGCAGGCGCTTCTGCGAGTGGATGAAGTCCTGGAACTTCGTCGGGTCGCGGACGAAGAACACCGGCGTGTTGTTGCCGACGAGGTCGTGGTTGCCCTCGTCGGTGTAGATCTTGATCGCGAACCCGCGCGGGTCCCGCACCGTGTCGGGGAAGCCCTGTTCGCCGGCGACCGTCGAGAACCGCAGGAAGACCGGGGAGCGCTTCCCAGGCTGGAGAAAGTCCGCCTTCGTGTACTGCCTCACATCCTCGGTGACCTCGAAGAACCCGTGGGCGCCGCCACCCTTGGCGTGCACGACCCGCTCCGGAACCCGTTCGCGGTTGAAGTGCTGCATCTTCTGCACGACGTAGTGGTCGTGGAGCGGGATCGGGCCGCCGGGACCGACGGTGACCGAGAACTCATCGCTGGTCGCCGGGATCCCCGAGTCGGTTGTTGTTCTGGGTCGCTTTGGGTCGGGCATTCGGTGGCTCCTTGCCGTCGTGGATCGCGCTTGTCCTTGATCTCGGTTACCCGGGAATGGGTTGGCGTATCGCGGGGCTGCACGGGCCGGGGGCCGAGGCCGTGGGGGAGGGCCGGATGCGGGGCCGACGGATGTCAGCAATCTGACAATTTCGCCTGCACGCGGCCGGCGGGCGGCTGGCAGCGGGGGGGCGGCGGCCGGGTGGTGGCCGGTCGCCGGTGGCCGGTGGCCGGTGGCCGGGCGGCCGGCGGGTGGCGGGTGGCGGGTGGCGGGCGGCCGGTGGCCGGTGGCCGGGCGGCGGGCGGCGGGCGGCCGGCCGGTGGCGCCCGGCGGCCCAACCTACCCTCGGCGGATGAGGGCACGCTGAATCGAAAATAGTTGCTGGCCGGACAGCGAGAGTGGAACACCGCTACTACGTCGGGTCTCGTGCTGGCGGAATTGGGCCCGCGGGCAGGCCGGGTTAGGCCCGGGGTCACTGCTGGTGCCGTGCAGGGCGGTAGCGGTGTGGTCCGCTCGGGGAACGGCGCTGGTGAGGGTGTGGCCGCACCGGATGGTGTCAGTAATCTGACAATTTCGCCTGCATACGGGGACAAACCGCGCGCGCCTGTCGGGCCTTGGCTACATAAGCATGTGGGGCATGCTTATGTAACCAAGGTCGGCTGAGCGTTCGCACTTTGGGCCTGTATGCATGCCGCCGAGGCGCATTTCGGCCCGCGGGGGCTTCCCGCCGTCCCGCCGCCCCCGAGCCCCCGCCGCCGCCCCGTCCGAGCCCCCCGCCGCCCGCAGGCCCCTGCGCGAGTCCCCGCCGCCCGCCCCCCCGAGCCCCCGCCGCCCCCGAGCCGCATCCCCGGCCGACCGAATCTCGCCGGCCGAGACCGAAGTCGCTAAAGCCCGACCTCGGCAGTCACCCGACCCGAGTCGACCGCCGCGACAAGCTGCCGGTAGTCCCGTTCGTTCTGCTCGGCGTAGGACTGTGAGAACTCGATGATCGCCCGGTCGAACGCGTCGCTGTTGCCGAGGTAGGCCGCGATGCCGACGCGGTCCCCCGTCCGTGCGTGTGCGCGCGCGAGCGTCCAGCCGCACAACCTGCCATAGGCCGCCATGCCGCCGGGGAGCATCTGCTCGACCTCTGCCGAGCCCTTCCAATCCCTCAGCTGACGGCAGTAGAAGTCCCGTGAGTTGCCGGGCTCGAAGTCGACGTGCAGCCAGCCGAGGAAGATGTCGCTGCTCGCCTGCATCAGGCGCTGACCGACGACGACTCGTTGTCCGTGGTTGGAGAAGGCGCTATCGGTGAGGACTTCCTCGAGCACCGAAGCCTCAGCCTCCTTGACCTGGATGAACAGTGGTTCCTTGCCGTTACGACCGAGGAGGAGGGCGATCCAGCTCCGGGTTCCGACGCTCCCGACACCGACGACCTTGCGAGCGAAGTCGGCGAGCCGGAACTGTTCCAGCAGGACGCGTCGCTCGAACGGCAGCGTCTCGCGGTAGATCTCGAGGATCGTGCGCAGGGCGTCAAGGATGACCTCGCGCCGGGCGCCATCCGCCATCCGGTCGATCGGGACGATCAGCGGGGCGTGATCGACGATCCGCCGTTCGCCGTCGACGACATGCGTCAGCTTGGAGAAGGCCGACATGCTGTCACGCGTGCGAGCGTGCGCGAGCGCCTTCTCGGTGCGCTTGATCACTCCCGGTTTGAATTGTGCGGCGTACTGCTCGATGACACTCTCGATCTCCAGCCGCGAGTACCACACCTGGAGGTGGTCCATCGCCGCAAAGCCGGCCATCGCGGTTCGGTAGGTGCTGACCGTGTCGCGCACGATCTGCTGCTGCTGCTGGCGGCGAAAACCGTTGCTTTGGGCCGCGATCAGCATGCTCGCGGCGAGCCGCTTGACGTCCCACTCCCACGGTCCGGGGAGGGTCTCGTCGAAGTCGTTGAGGTCGAACACCAGTCGCCGGTCGGGCGAGGCGAATACGCCGAAGTTCGACAGGTGCGCATCCCCGCAGCACTGCGCATTCAACCCCGATCGGGGTGTGTGGCCGAGATCGCGGGCCATGATCCCCGCGGCGCCACGGTAGAAGGCGAAGGGCGAGACCAGCATCCGCCCGTAGCGGATCGGCACCAGCTCGGGAACGCGCGTCTGCGCCTGGCGCTCCAGCAGCTCAACCGGATCGATGCGATCGGGAGATGGGGCAAAGTCGGCATGACTTCTACGTGGAGCCGCTTTCCTGGCCGCCTTCCCGCGAGCGGCGCGCTCGGCGTCGCTCAGGTACTCGGCTGGCAGCGTACTCACGGCGCGGCGGCGCGCCGCTTTCGCCGGCGCATCAGTACGAGGCGGTCGACGACCACACCGAGCGCGAACGCGAGCACGATCACCAGGATCAACGGGGTCTCGCCGCTCGCGAACAACCAGTGGACCTTGACGTCGTTGAGGTTGAGCAGCGAGAAGATGGCGACTAGTGCGCCGACGACGACGGCGAGGGTCAGACGCGTGCGGTCGCGCCGCTCAATAGCGCGAGGCGGCTGCGTCTCCGTCGCGCCACCTTCGACGGGGTCCAGGTCTGTCGTCATCTCGGTCACGATCCCTTCGTAGGTGCGTCCGACCCAGTATGGCGTAGGTCTTCGCTCGGACCGAGTGGAGGAATTAGTTGACACCTCCATGGCACCACGTTCCCGGGTCGCGAGGACCATGTGTAACACCGGCCCGACGCGGCGCCTGGCGGCGGTAGCCGGGCAGGCCCGGTACGAGCTGGAGCTAAGCTTGAGCCGCTCCGGTGACCGAACGCAACCTTCGATAGCCACCCGATGCTCCACCTCCCGCTGTGGCTGCGCTTTGTGCTGTCATTCGGGGTCGCAGCGGCGCTGCTGATCGCCCTAGTGCGGTTCGTCGACAGCAACAACTCGAACTCCGAGGGGCCCGTGAATCCTGCGGCTGCGGCAGAGCAAAGCCGTGAAGCGGCAATCCTCGTCGGCGAGGATCAGGCGCCCCACGTGAAGCGGTTGAACTCGGGAGCGGCCCCCGCCGCTGCGCTCGCGCGCGCGGTCGGGACTGACATCGCGGGTCTGATCTCCAAGCAGCAGCTGGCCGGCCCGCTCGGGGGCTCATCGTGCAGCGAGACGGGACGCCATACCCAGACCCGCCTCGCCTTCAGCTGTACGGTCCGCGCCGGGGGCGTCAGCTATCCGTTCCTCGGCGTCGTCGACCTGAGTAGGCGGCTGGTCACCTACTGCAAGCGCGATCCGCCGCCGGTCCCGTCGGAGAACATCCCGGTGAGCAGCCGTTGCCTGCCCGCGGCGCGCGGTTGATGCGCACTGCCCGGCCCCCGGGCTTCCTAGACTGAGTTCCGACGCAGCCCTGCCCAGTTGCCCCAAGACGAGGAGCGAGAATGTCGACATCACCCACAGACTTCAACTCCCAGGTCATTGACGAGTTCCGCGCCAACGAGGGACGCGTCGGCGGCATATTCGAGGGCGCGCCGATCCTGCTGCTGCATCACACAGGCGCAAAGACCGGGACGAGCCGGGTCAGCCCGCTCGCTTACCTGCCTGACGACGGGCGCTACGTGGTGTTCGCGTCCAAGGGCGGGGCACCGACGAATCCCGACTGGTACCACAACCTCAAGGCCAATCCCAACGTCAGGATCGAGGTTGGATCAGACACGGTCGAGGTCGTCGCGGGTGAGGCGAGCGGCGATGAACGCGAGCGCCTGTTTCGGATGCAGGCGGAGCGGATGCCGCAGTTCGCCGAGTACCAGCAGAAGACCGATCGCCGGATTCCGGTGATCGTGTTGACGCCTCCCGCTTAGCTGCGCTTCAGATCCCGGGGCTTCGGATCCCGGGGCTTCGCATCCCGGGCCTTCGGCTCCCGGGCCTTCGGCTCCCGGGCTTCAGATCCCGGAACGGCCGAGCACCTCGCCGGCGTCGTCGCCGGACAGGCCGGCGCCGTCGAGCGCCTGCAGGCGCGTGCCGGCATGGCCGCAACCGAGCAGCTGACCGCCGCTGGCGTAGACGGAAACCGTCCACTTCCGATCACGGTCGTGTCCCACAACCCGTCGGCCGTCCGACAGCGTGACCGCGAAGTCACGAACCGGCCCAGCCATCTCGATTATTGGCTCCCAGGCCACTTGCGATCCCACGACTTCATCCACCCTCGTCGATTCGAACGATTTGTTTCACGCCTCGCGCGCTCCCGCGCTCGCGCGAGCGCCGAGACTAGTCAGCCGCGCCGCCAAACGCAACCGCTCGCTCCACTGAAAACGCAACCGTAATCTCCCCGGATCGCGCCGAGCCGGCGCCTAGGACGCGCGGACCTGGACCGTGTCCCCGAGCCTGATCTCCCCGTCCTTGAGGACGTCGACGCGGAGGCCGCCTCGGTGGACGAGCTCGCGGAGCACGGGCCGCGCCGCATAGCGCTGGAGCACCGTGCAGGGCTCGCACAGTCTCGTGCCCCGGCAGCGCACTCTGCCGACGCTGAACTCATGCCCGACCAGTCGATTGAGGTCGATCCCTCTGGTGAGGAGATTGCGTCGGTGATCTTGGGGGCCGAGCGGCGGGTCGAAGGATTCGCACACCTCGGCTGCGATCATCGTCAGTGCGCTTCCCGAAGGCCCCGATGGGAACGTTCCGGCACCGAGCAGGTACCGGTCGCCCTCGAGCCCTTGGCCCGCAATCGCGCGGGCCGCCGCCAGCGGCTGCATCGGCTCGCCCCCGGCCCGCGCGACTGAGATCGCCTCAACTGTTCCCGCGCCGGTCGGCGCGGACGGACGGGGCGGAAGCGCGAGCGCGATGTCGGCCGCAGCGACGACGAAGCCGTCCTCGATCCAGTCGCGCGACGACATCGCGCCGCCGGCCGGATCCCACACGACGCCAGACGGAACGCCGTACATGACGACGCACCGGGGACTGGCCGAATCGGGGGAGTGGACGCGGGCGATCCACGGTCCCGCCCACGAGAACGAGGATGGCTCGGCAACGCGGACGAGCCCGAGTCCGAGCCCTCCCAGCCAGCGGGACACGGTCCAGCCCGTTGCCGGATCCTCACCTGGACCGGGCTGCGGCAGGTTCTCGTAGGGCAGCTCGATGATCGTGGCCAGGCACGCGAGGAACGACTCCGCTTCAATCGGCAACCCGGTGTGCGGAACAGTTGCCTCTCGCATAGGTTCTGGATGGTTGCATCCAAACCGGCTGCGCGGCGCGCGATGATCCTGCGGGCCGGCCGCACGGCAGCTCGCTGAGAGTGGCCTGACGAGGGTTTGGAAAGCGCGCCGGACTGCCGATAAGGCTCGATGATGGTCGGACCGGCCCCATCGGCAGGCGCGTACCTGGCGCCATCCCTGCGCGCCGACAGCGAGGCCGCGGAGCGGCGGACCGTCGGCCGCGTCGCCGGCGTGACGAGCCTGATGGCAGCGCTTGTGGCGCTGGGAACTCTGCAGCTGCTCAACCCGCACGGCGTGCCGTCGTCGTTCCTCCCCGTGGCCGCGGTGTCGCTGTGTACGAGCGTTGCGTTCTTCTTCGTGCGCTGGGACCGGCTGTCGCCCCACTGGCTCCATGCGATCCCGATCATCGCGACCGTCGAGACGGCGGCCGGGATCCGCCTGGCCGAGGTCTACGACGACATCGCGGCCAACTATTACCTGTTCATCGGGCTGTTCGCCGGCTATGCGTTCTCCTCCCGCCGGGCGGTTGCGGCGCACGTTGCGTTCGCCGCGGCGGCGTCCGCGCTGCCGCTGCTGTACGACACCCCGCAAGGGAGCGAGACCGCCGCCCGCACGGTCGTGGGGGTGCTCTTGCTGGTCGTGGTCACGGCCATCGTGACGGTGCTCCGGGAGGGTCTGCAGAAGCGCCAACGCGAGCTGCAGGAACTGGCTGCCCGCGACCCGCTGACGGGCGTTGGCAACTATCGCCTGATGTCAGAGCGGTTGGACTACGAACTGGCTCGGCACCGCCGGTCGGGCGCATCGCTGACCGTGATGCTGCTGGACCTCGATGGCTTCAAGGAGATCAACGACAGCTTGGGGCATCTGACCGGAGACCGCGTGCTCGTCGAGGTCGCGGCGGCGCTCGCACGTTCCGTGCGCGCTCAGGACACGGTCGCACGCCAGGGGGGCGACGAGTTCTCGATCCTGGCTCCCGATACCGGCGACGAACAGGCACGCCGACTCGCGACGCGTGTGCAGAACGCCGTCGCGGATGTCACGAGCGGCAGGCTGAGCACGAGCGTCGGATGGGTCACGTTTCCCGCCGACGCCCAGGACGCGGGCGCCCTGCTGGCGCTCGCGGACGCCGAGTTGCGGCGGACCAAGCGTGAACGGGGAGCTGGTCGGGACGGACGTGAGGCGCTCGCCCGAGGCGTCGTTCCGCTGATCGTCGAGCAGTCGATCCGATAGCCGGGGAGATCCTATGGCCTCTGGACTGCCTGCACGCTCAGGTAGATCGGGGCCGCGCGGGAGCACGCCGAGAACGGGAACGGGACGACCTTCGAGGTCGTCGCGTTCGGTGGGTAGATGCGCAGGCCGGCAGCCGTCACCCGGCGACACCCGGAGGACGAAAAGTTACCCGTGTCGACGATTCTCAGCACCGCCGTCGCGGTGGTGCCGTTTGCAAGGACTATCACCCGCGGCGTGCGCGAGGCGTCGCGGGACGCCGGGCTGCCGAGCTGGTGACCGGCAAGGTCGACCGCCGAGACGCCCGGATAGCCGAGCAGGCTGCAGGTGCGCCCCGACAGGTTGGTGAACTTGAGCTTGTAGAAGACGCTTCCTGGGACACCATTACCACTCGTGTTCAGCCATACCGCGAGCCCTGATGCGCCACAAGTCGGAGTGCTGGCAATCGACGCGGCTCCGGCCGCGGAGGGAGCGGCGGCCAGGAGTGTCACTGACGGCCCGACAGACAGCAGCAGCACTGCTAACACGGTCGCGCGCGCGCCGACGACCCGCCTGCGCGGGTAACAGATTGGATGCATCGTTCGGTCCCTTTGTTCTGGACGGTAAGGAGCGTCGCCGGCGATTATGGCTGCGCGACCGGATAGTCCGCCGCGTAACCTGGGCGCCGTGGCGCGCTCGATCACCGTCGGCCCACCGCCGAGTAGCTCAATCGAGCTGCCGCCCGGTCCCCGGGCGCCGGCGACGTGGCAGACGCTCGCCTGGATGGCTCGTCCGGCGGCATTCATGCAACGGCTCCATGAGCGGTTCGGCGATCCGGTCACGATCCGGACGTTCTGGACCGAGGAGCCGATGGTGTTGTTCTCGCACCCCGACTCGGTGCGCGAGGTGTTCCGGTTGGATGCGGCGATTGCGCCCGCAGGGCGGAGCTGGGAGTTCCTGCGCCCGTTCGCCGGGGAGCATTCGATTCTGCTGCTCGACGGCGAGGAGCATCTGCGCGAGCGGCGGCTGATGCAGGCCCCATTTCACGGTGAGCGGATGCGCGCTTTCGCGCCGGTCGTCGGCGAGCTCGCGCGGCGCGAGCTGGACACGTGGGACGGTCGTGTGAACGCGCTCGAGCGGATGCGGCAGCTGACGCTGGAGATCATGCTCAGGGTGGTGTTCGGCGCTCGCAGCGAGCCCGAGTCCGCACAGCTGCGCGACGTCGTGGAGCGCGCGCTCGGCACCGTTCGCTCGCTGCCGCAACTGCTCGCGATGGCACTCGTTCGGCGCGATCTCGGTCCGCGCAGCCCGTGGGGACGCTTTCGGGTCGCGGTCGAGCGCTTCGACGCGCTCCTGTTTGACCTGCTCGAGCGACGGCGATCCGACCCCGGCGGCGAGGAGTCAGTCCTGACGATGTTGCTCGAGCAGCGCGACGAAGCTGGAAACCCGCCGACGAATCGGCAGCTGCGCGACCAACTGGTGGCGCTGCTGGTGGGCGGTCACGACAGCTCGGCCGCGTCGCTGGCGTGGGCGTTCGAGCGCCTGGCGCACGATCCCGCCGTGCGGAACCGTCTTGTCGAGGGCGATCCCGCGTATCTCGATGCGGTCGTGAAGGAGGTCCTGCGCGTACGGCCTGCGTTGACGATCGCGCCGCGGCTGCTGCTGGAGCCGGTTCGAATCGGCGGCCGGATGATGCCGGCCGGGGTGCAGGTTGCGGCGTGCATCTGGCTCTCGCTGCGCCGCGAGGACCTCTGGCCACAGGCCGCGGCGTTCCGTCCCGACAGATGGCTCGACGGCGGCTCGAGGCATCCACCGCCGCCGTCGTGGATTCCGTTCGGCGGCGGCGTGCGGCGCTGCGCCGGGGCGCCATTTGCCGAGATGGAGATGCGCGAGGTGCTGCGCGCCGCCGCGGAGCTGCGGATCCGGCCGGTCCGCTCCCAAAGCGAGCGCGCGCGGCGCAGCATGCTCGTCGTCGTGCCGGATCGTGGCGGCGAGTTGTTTATCGACGCGAGGCGAGGCAGCGCCAGTTCAACCGCCGCGGAGCAGGCTCGGCAGCTTGATCACCAGCCGCGGTAAGTCGGAGCGTGAGTTGGCCAGCGCTTCCTGGATCGCAGCGGCGGCGTCTGATTCGAGCGGCTTGCCGTGACCGACGAGCAGCATCGTCGCGTCGTAGGCCGAGAGCTGCGCTCGCGGAGGCGTGAGGCGCAGCAGCGGATGAACCCCCACGCGGCGTCCGAGCGCAAAGGCGGGGGCGGTCCCGAGCGCCTCGGCCACGATCAGCGCACGCTCCTGGGCCCACCACAGCGCGACCTCCTTCCAACCCCAGCGCGAGATGACCGGCACCACCTCGAACGGCGTATCGGGCGCCCGGTCGGGAAGCCGCAGCAGCGGCACACCTAGGCGGGTCGCGATCTGCGCGCACTCACGGTTGTGTCGATCGAGCAGCTGGAAGACGCCCGCCGGCTGACCGAGGGCCGCTGCCGCCTCGAGTGCCGGCGGGTCGTCGAACGGATCGACCAGCCACACTCGCTCGCCGCTCACGAGAGCGTGTGCGGTTCGGGCCATTGCGCTGGCCTCGATCCAACTGACCCCAAGTGCGTGACGCTGCAGCGTGGCCGTCATCTAATCGAGACCTGGCTCGCACTCCGCGTTGACGTACCCGGAGCGGAACGGACTCGCCTCGCCGGTGCGCTCGTCGTAGGTGTGACGCCAGACGCAGCCGGTGTCGTTGGCGAGTAGGTGGATCGAGACTGAAGTCTGCTCTGAGGTCGTCCGCACGCGATGCACGTCATCGCGCGGCGGCAGCAGCGCGTAGAAGTCACCGGGGTCGAGTGGCCGTCGGCGGACGAGCGCGAGTCGCCCGTCGCCCGGCCGGTAGAACTCCTCGTTTTGGTTGCCCCGGTAGACCCCGACGAGGCCCCACGCCAGGTGATCGTGGACGGGTGTCATCGCGCCCGCGGGGACGACGAGGCTGAACAGCGACAGCGACCGGTCCGCGGCGCGAAACACCAGCCACTGGCCGATTCCACCGCCCATCCCGCTTGCGGGCGCCGGTTCCTGATACGAGCCCGGCAGCCAATCGCGATCGGCGAGCAGTTCTGTGAACAGCGGGCCGATCAGCTCGCAGGCGTCCGCCGGCGCGCGGGCCCGAGCGATCCGCGCGCGAACCTCCGCGATGAAACCGTGCACGCGGGCCGTGTCGAGCCGGTACTCGTCGGCCTCTAGCGGCGCCAGCGGCTCGGGATGCTCGTGAAGGTCACACACCTCAGCCATGAAGCCTGACAGCTTCGCGAGACCTGATGTGGCCGGCAGGGGCGTTTAGCCTTTCCGGCTGTGGCGCCGAAGCACTGGACGGGCATCGCCGCCGGCGACTCCGCCTACATCGTTGCCTTCACCGACTGGCTCGCCTGCGCATGCGGTGGCGCGCAGGAGCGTGCTGCCAGGGCGATGCGCGCCTCTGGCGAGGACCTGTTGGCCGATGTCGCGTTCGCGGCGACCGCCGGTCACGTGCTCGACTTCGACGACACCTTCCCCGAGGGGGTGGCGCACGTCAGCGCCACGAGTGCGCCGGCCGCGCTGGTCCTGGCGGCACATCTGGAACTGTCGCTCGGCGCGGCCCTCGCTGCGTATGCGGAGGGCTACGAGGCGATGGCCGCGGCTGCCGCGGCGAGCCATCCCGCGCTGTACGACGCGGGCTGGCATCCGACGGCCGTGTGTGGCCCGATCGGTGCGGCGATCGCCGCCTGCTGCCTGCTCGACCTGCGCTCGGCGCAGCGGGCGAACGCGATCGGGCTCGCGCTGCTGCGTGCCGGGGGGACGCGCGGCGCGTTTGGCTCGGACGGGAAGGCGATCCAGGTCGGTCAGGCAGCCGCGGCCGGGGTGCAGGGCGCACTGCTCGCGCGTTCGGGGGCGGCTGTCGATCCGCGCGCGATTCACGGTCCAATCGGGTTAGAGGGCGCTGCTGACGCTGCGGGCGCAGCGGGCGCGGCGCGCGCCGTCGAGCGCAACTGGATCAAGCTGTATCCGAGTTGCCTGGGCACGCATGCGCCGATCGAGGCCGCAGCGCAGGCCCGCGCGGGCGGCTACCGGCTGGGTCACGCCGGGGTCACCGTCAATGTCCACCCGGTCGCCCGTCAGGCAGCCCACCTTGACGCAGTGGGGGACGGGTTGTCGGCCAAGTTCTCGATCCCATACTGCGTCGCGCACACGCTCGCCCACGGGCCTCCGGGCGTGCGGGACTTCGCCGCGATCGATGCTGACGTTGTGGGCCTTTCACGGCTCGTGAGCGTGACCGTCGACGGATCGCTGCCGCAGTTCGGAGCGGTGTTGACCGCCGGCGGGCGGGAGCTCGCTCGGATCCCCTGCCCCCGCGGGACGCCCGAGCGGCCGGTCAAGGCGCGAGACCTCGCTGCGAAGGTGAGTGATCTCGCCGGCGATCGGCTCGATGGCGTACTCGATGACCTCGAGGCGCCGGCCGGCGCTGTTCTCCAGGCGGCGGGTCTGGGCCCCGGCCCGCCGCTTTAGCCCGGCGACAGCTCGGACGGATCGGCGGGTCCGTGCCGAGGCCGTCGCCGTTCGTGGCGGGGGTGGGGAGGAGGCTTGATGGTGTCGATGCCAGGCGGCTCGCCGGCCCAAATGAGCAGGACCTGACATGGGGCGTGATCGACGACGAACCGAGTGCGCGGCCCCAGGCTTGGCGGCCCGAGTCGGAGCTCGCCGTCGCGTGCGAGCACGACCAGGTCGGCCTCGGCGCAGGCGGCGAGGACCTCGCGCTCGATGCGCCCGCGCCGGGCGATCAGCTGTGCAGGTCGGCTCAGGCGGCTGCGAGCCGCGTCCAGGAGCGCCCGGGCCTCCTCGTCGGCAATTGCGCGCAGCGGTGGACCCGGCCGCGGCGGTGGGTGGCGACCGAGCAAACCGGCAGCGCCGCCCGCGACCACTTCTTCCACGTCTCCGGGCGCGACGTGCAGCAATGTCACCTCAGCGTCGTCGCGCAGGGCGATGCTTGCGCCGTCGACGCACGCCTCCCACGTGTTCTCGGCTATCCAGACCAGGGCGCGCATCACAGGACCCGCAGAGCCAACCACAACGCGGCCGTCGAGACCAGCAACACCGAGGGGACTGTAATTGCCCCCAGGCGCGTGAACTCGCGGATGTCGGTGTCGTGGTCGTGTGCGTGCACGATCCGCCGCCATAGCAGTGTCGCCAGCGACCCGACATAGGTCAGGTTAGGGCCGACGTTGACGCCCACGAGCATCGCCAGCACCGCTCCCTGACCGCTGAGGGCCGCCGCCGGCAGGATGATCAGCGTCGCCGGCAGGTTGTTGACGAGGTTGGCAAGAATTGCGCCGATCACGGCGATCGCCAGCAGCGCCGGCAACGCGGTGCCGTGAGGGACGAGCGAGTCGACGGCGGTAGAAAGGCCGTGCCGGCTCGCCGCGCTCACGACGACGCCAAGACCGAGGACAAAGACCAGGAAGGTCGGCTCGGCGGCGCGCACGAGCTCCTTCGGCGCCGGCCGTTGTTGCACCGCCATCACGATCGCGCCGGCGGCCGCCACCCACACCGGTTCGATCCCGATCACCGAGCTGAGCCCGAAGCCGACCAGCGTCAACGCGACCACGCACAACGCAAACACCGGAAGCTGAACTCGGCCTTCGGTCTGCTGGACCGAGACCGCCGAGCGGCCAAGTTCAGCCGCGAACGACCGTCTGAGGACGAGCCACTCGATCAGCAGCGCGACCAGCCACGGGAGCGCCATCAATTCCCCAAAGCGCGCAAACGACAAGCCGCTGGCTCGGAACGCGAGCAGGTTGGTTAGGTTCGAGACCGGCAGCACAAGTGACGCGGTGTTCGCGAGATGGGAGCACGCGTAGACATGCGGACGAGGATTGGTGCGCAATCTCGCCGAAGTTACGAACACGATCGGGGTCAGCAGGACAATCGTCGCGTCGAGGCTCAGCACCGCGGTCGTTGCCGAGGCGGCCAGGAACACCATCCCCAGCAGCCTCCCCGGACGGCCGCGTGCGCCGACCGCCATCCAGACCCCGAGCGCGTCGAACATCCCCGCGCGCCGGCAGCCGTCGGCGAGCAGCAGCAGCGCGGCAAGAAACCCGACGGTCGGGCCCAACTCCCGGAGCGCATCGCGCGCGCCCATGAAACTGAGGACCCCCACGGCCACGAGCAGCAGCGCCGCGCCCACCGCAACCGCCCATTCGGGGGCCCACCGGGGCTGCGTGACAGCCGCGGCCAGCGTCGCGAGCAGCGCGAGAAGCGCAACCGCCTCGCTCATGGCCGATCGATGTGGTCGCGCACCTACCCATCATTACCCGCCCCGACTTCCCGCGTCACGCAGCCATCGCCGCCGCGCGATACTTGAGCGATGAGCGACCGTAACGTGCTCGGCGGCCGACTCGAGAGCTGCAGCGAAGCTCCGCTGACCGGCTTCTACCGAGACGGATGCTGCCACACCGGCCCCGAAGATCGAGGCAGTCACACAATCTGCGCCGTGGTCACGGCGGAGTTCCTGGAACACCAGCGACGGATCGGTAACGACCTCGTCACTCCGGTTCCCGAGTATCGCTTTCCCGGGCTGGTACCCGGCGACCGCTGGTGCGTGACCGCGGGCAACTGGCTGCGGGCGCACCACGACGACGCCGCCGCCTACGTCGTGCTCGCCTCCACCCATGAGCGCGCGCTCGACATCGTTCCCCTCGCCGCGCTGGAGGAGTGCGCGGTCGATGTACCGGCGGACCCAGGGCCACTGACGGACTGACGGATTTCGGTCGGCACAATCCTTCCCCGGTGCTAGTGAGCGCTGAGCATCGCCTTCGCGGGCGGGCCATCCAGACCGCGCTCACGGCGCATCGCGGCGACGCCGAGGATCGCTGCCGCAGCGCACGCGACCGCGCCGAGCCCGAGGCCGGCACGGGCGCCGACCGTGGCCATCACGACGCCGACGATCGGACCACCGAGCGGGGTCGAGCCCTGGAAGGCGACGAACCACAGCGACATCACGCGGCCTCGCATCGCCGGCTCGGCGGTGAGCTGCAGCGTCGAGTTGCCCGTGGACATGAACGAGATGCTTGCCGCGCCGGCGAACGCCAGCGCTGCCAACTCGAGCGGCAGGCCGGGAGCCAGGGCTGCGAACGTCACCGTCGCGCCGAACGCGCACGCCGCGATCACAAGCGGAGCGAGCCCGGTCTTGCCCCGCGCGGCGACCCGCAGCCCGCCGACGATCGCTCCCACCCCCATCGCGGCGGTCATGAAGCCGAAGCCGGCCGGGCCCACGTGGAGGCCTCGGCTGGCCATCACCGGCAGCGAGACCTGAAATTCGTACGTCAAGCAGCCGACGATCCCCATCATCAGCAACGGCATCGCGAGCGCGGGTGTTGAGCGCACGTAGCGCAGGCCTTCCCGGAGCTGGCCCTTCGCGCGTGGGGTCGGCTCGGTGGGGGAGAGGGCCGCTTTGTCGAGCGTCACCAGAGAGGCGACGACGGCGACGAAGCTTGCCGCATTGACGAGGAAGCAGACCCCGTCGCCGACGGTGGCGATCAGGATGCCGGCGATGGCCGGACCGATCGCGCGGGCGACGTTGACGAGCACCGAGTTGAGGCTGACGGCGTTTCGCAGGTGCTCGGACCCGACCATCTCGAGCATGAACGATTGGCGAGACGGGTTCTCAAATGCATTGTTGACGCCAAGTAGCGCGGCCAGGATTCCGATCTCCCACACCCGGACCGCGCCGGCCACGGTCAGCAGCCCGAGCACGAGCGCCTGGATCCCCATCGCGGTCTGCAACGCGATCATCAGCCGTCGCTTGTCGACGCGGTCGGCGATCACGCCGCCGTACGGTGCGAGCAGCAGCACGGGGATCGTCTGGAGCGCGACGATCACGCCCAGCACGGTGCTCGAGTGCGTCAGCGTCAGCACCAGCCACGCCTGCGCGGTCATCTGCATCCACGTCCCGGTCAGCGAGATCGCCTGACCGCTGATGTAGCGGCGGTAGTTCGGTACCGCGAGTGCGGCGAACGTGATCTTGCTGATCCGTCTCACGCGCGTCATCGCCGCTGCGCCTTCAATTGCTCGGCGAGCCTTTCGAGCACCGGGAGTGCCTGCTCGAGCAGTTGACGCTCATGGTCGGAAAGGGTCTCGAGTTCGAGGTTCAGCGCATCGGTGCGCTCGCGTCGCATGCGCTCGCACAACCGCCGGCCCTCGGCCGTAACCGTGACCAGAGCGGCCCGCCCATCCCCCGGATCGGCGACACGCTCGACCAGGCCCGCGTCGCAGAAGTCGGCGACGACCCGCGAGAGCATGGTCGGGTTGACCCCTTCCTCGGCGGCGAGATCCGAAAGCCGGATCGGACCGATCCTGAGAACCGTGAACAGAACCGAGATTCGGGTCGGCGTCAGCCGGGCGGCAGCACCCGCGGGCGTCGTGCGCAACCGGCGTGAAAGTTTGCCGACCGCGGCGCGCAGTCGGCCTGCGGTCTCGACTTCACTCCCGGGCGCGACGACCTGCGCTGGCACTGGCCTCCTCGATTTAGTTGCTTGCTGGCAAGCATTAGTCTAGCACGCCGGCATCGGCCGATCACGACGATCGACGGGGCCGGGAGTCAGGGCGGTGCCGGGCGTCAGTGCGCGAGTACTGCTGCCAGGGCGCCGCGCAGTGACGCTGCCGGGTCCAGCGGGGCCGAGGCGGTGCGCCAGGCCACGAAGCCGTCTGGGCGCACCAGTACCGCGCCGTCGGATTCGATCCCGTACAGCTGTTCGCAGCGTCCCTGCGTCTGCAGGGCATGAGCGGCAAGTGGGACTCCGCCGGCGACGTCCCGCGCGGCGCGCACCCAGCAATCTCCGGCGGCGCCGCTGAGCACCACCATGCCGTGGCCGAACAGATCCAGCGTCGAGCGCCCACCCTCGAGCCAAAGATGGGGAGCGCGCGAGCCGGGCCGGGCGTTTTGGACGTAGTCGCGCATCGGATCCGCGACGGTCGGCAGCTCTGAGCCGTCGGCGAGGATCGAAGCCGATGCATACGTGTAGCCGAGGTCCATTCCCTGACGCGTACCGATTGCGCCACGTGCCGCGATCCCCGCGCGGACGGCGTCGAGATCGCCGGCGCGGACGGCCTCGGCCATCTTGAGCATGCCCTCGCCGCGCCCGGCGGAGTAGTCGACGTTGCGCTGCGCGACGCCTCGGCGCTCCTGCTCGTAGGTGTCCAGCAGCCGCTCGCCGGCCCAGCCCGCGGCGACGGCGCCAACCTTCCAGGCGAGGTTGTGAGCTGACGCCACGCCGGTGTTCATGCCAACTCCACCATCAGGCGTGGTGCGGTGCGCGGCGTCTCCGGTCAACAGGATGCGGCTGTCGCGAAATCGGTCCGAGAGCTCCGCGCCCATGATCCAGGAGCCCAGGCTCAGCACGTCCACATCGAGCTCGGGCACGCCCGCAGCCTGGCGCACGATCCCCGCGCACCGCGCTGGCGGGAAGTCCTCGACACGCTCTCCGGCGACCAGGTTGCGATGAAGGATCCACTCGCTCCCGCCGTCGAGCGTGACGAACGCACCCATCAGCTCCGGGGTCGAAATCGCGTAGGACCAGGCCGGGCGCTCGGCGACCAGCGAGCCGAGCTGCGCGCGGAAGAATACGTTGATGAAGTGCCCCATATCGCCCAGACCGGTCCGGCCGATCCCGAGCGCAGCGCGCACACTGCCGTTATTGCCATCGGCGGCGATCACCCAGCCCGCGAGGATGCTCGACTCACTCCCCGTCGCGCGGTCGATGACCGTCACCGTCACACGGCTGTCGTCCTGGGAGATCAACCCAACTTCGGACTCGTAGCGCAGCTCGGCGACCTCATGTGCTGCGGCGCGGGAACGCAGCACGGCTTCGGTGATGTGCTGCGGACAGCGAAGCGCTGAGGTCGGGCTCGGCGGATCGGACACGCCGGCGTCTGGATCCGGGGTGAGCGTGCGCCCCAGCTCCTCGCCTGCGAGTGTCGTTGTCCACAACATCTGACCACAGAACTCTGCCGGGACGCCCCGCGCGCGCATCTCACCTTCGGCCCCCCATCCCCGCAGCAACTCCGCCGTCCGCTGCATCACGCCCACGGCCTTCGGATGGTGTAGCGGAGTCGCGTGGCGCTCCACGAGCAGATGGGCGACGCCGAGCTGCGACAGCGTCAGCGACGCAGCCAGACCGCAAGGCCCTCCACCGACGATCAGCACTGGCACTTCAGTTGCCGATTCCGACATCGATGCCTACCCTAGTTGGGTCGACCGTGAGGAGGCAACGTGCCGGACAGCAACGTGATCGGTGGCGAGCAACAGCGAACCCTTGCCGACGGCTCGGTTATCCCCGTGCTCGGGCTGGGCGTATGGCAGGTTCCGGATGGACCCGAATGCGAGCGGGCTGTCCGCTGGGCGCTTGAGGCCGGATACCGGCACATCGACACGGCACAGGCCTATGGAAACGAAGCGAGCGTCGGGAGGGCGCTTCGCAGCAGTGGCATCCCTCGCCGCGAGGTGTTCATAACCACGAAGTTCTATCCCGCACGTCGCGACCCAGTGGCGGAGGTCCAGGCCAGCTTGCGCCGCCTGGGGGTCGACCAAGTGGATCTCTACATCATCCACTGGCCGCAGAACGGGCCGACCTGGGCGTGGCCGGGGATGGAGGCCGCGCGCGAACGCGGATTCGCTCGCTCGATCGGCGTCTCGAACTTCAGCGTCGACCAGCTCGAGCAGGTGACCGCGATCGCGAGTACGCCGCCCGTGATCAACCAGGTCCAGTTCAGCCCGTTTGAGTACCGCCGGGCGCTTCTGGAGGCATGCGAAGCGCGCAAGGTCCTCGTCGAGGCCTACAGTCCGCTCGGCACCGGCCGGCACCTCGCTGAACCGACCGTTGGCCGGGTCGCGCAGCGCCTGGGCCGGACGCCCGCGCAGGTCCTCCTGCGCTGGTGCCTGCAGCGGGGCGCGATCGTCCTGCCCAAGTCGACCCACCGGGAGCGAATCGAGGAGAACGCCAGGGTGTTCGACTTCTCGCTCTCAGACGCTGACATGGCCACCCTCGACGCGCTCGACACGACCGGCGGTACCGACAAAGCCCGCGAGCGGAAATGGTGGTGACTGTCAAGTCACAACAGCTTGACAGTCAGTGTTCGTGTGACCGGCTCCGCGCCTGCACGGGCCAGCGTGAGCGTGACCTTCACCCTGCGGAATTTGGCGAGCCGTTTGAGCGCGGCCTTGCTGAGCTTGATCGCGAGGCCGTGGTGGATTACGCCCGGCCGGATCATGAGATGGAAAGCTCGCAGCCCGCTGAGCTTGATGGTCAGCTCGCAGCTTCTGCCCCGTGCGGCGCAGGTTATGGCGCCGCTCAGGCGGAGCTTGCCGTGCTCGATCTTGGCGATGCTGCCGGTCATTCGGAACCATCCGGCCTTCGGCGCCGGGTTGTGGTGCGTTGCCGGGCCCGGGCCAGTCGGGTTGGTGCTGGGGGCGCTCGGACCGGTGCCGCCGGTCGGTCCTTGCCCGGCGGGGGTCGCCGGGGGGATCACGAACAGGGTCATCGACCGGGCGGGGAAGGTGGCGGTGAACCCGGCGGAGGTCACGCTCTGGTCGGGTTGGCGGGTGATCGGACCCCCGGTCCACTGCCACGTCTGAGCGGAGGCTGCCGAGCTGAAGCCCGATAGCACCAGCGGGCTGGTCAGCCCGCCCGCGGTCTTGTTGATCACGACGATCGTGAGCGCCCCATCTCTCGATCGCAGGGCGCTGTAGATCGCGAGTGAGCCCTGGTCGCTGCTTTGCGAGCTCGCGTAGGTGTCGCCGAACGTGGAGTGATTTCCGTCGTAGTTGCGGTAGAGCAGGAAGGCATCGTCGATCAGCGGGCCGTCGTTCGACAGCGTCCAACGGGTCGCCAAGCCCAGTCCTTCGCGGGCGAAGATGCCTAGGGTGTCGGCCTGGATCAGGGCGTTGGTAACTGCGTAGCCTCGCTGGCCGCTATCGATCGAGAGGTTGTATTCGCTCAAAGAAGTCCCAATGCCGGGGTCATCGTCAGCCACCCACCGCTGCATTCGCGGGATCAGGTCGATCGGGGTGTTGATCCAGCTGGGGTCGACGTACGTCGGATCCCACAGCGATCGGGTCACGTCTGTCGTCTCGCCGCCCTGGCGGTAGTAGTGCAGGTCCAAATAGTCGAACAGGCGCCCGCCGTGGGTCTTGTCGTAACTCTGCGCCTGTTCCAGCAGCCATGCCACCAGCGGGACACCGCCATGGTGGGCGCGGTCAGGGGAACTCGCAGAGCAGCCATTTTGGATCTCGTCGGCGGCGCTGCACAGATAGTTCGGCCAGCCCCACTCGGAGAATGCCAGCACCTTGGCCGTCGGATCTGTCGCCTTGACCGCCGCCGCGGTCGTCTCGGACTTCTGCCACAGCTCGTCGTAGGTCGTCGCCTGAGGATGCATGTCGCGATGGGTCTGGTCCCAAAGCGCCGGTTCGTTACCCAACTCGTAGAACTTCACGCCGCCGTGAGCCGCGGTCCCGTAACGACCCTTAAGGTCATCGATCCATGCTCGAGGCGTTTGTGGCCGGGTCGATCGGCGTCGAGTCTCTGGAAGGGTTGGCGGTCAAATCCGTCCCGTTGTCAGTGCCGCTGCCGCAGTTTGCGTCGTAGGGATCGAAGCTGTCCTGCGTTGCGAAAGCCGAGGACGGGAACCCGCACGTGAACGGATGGTTCAGGGGCGCGTCGCTGGCCACCTCTCCCATCAACGGCAGCGTCAGCAACGTCGCGGCGTTCTCCGCCCGGTCTTGGGCGATGAACGACTGATACCCGGGTGGGTTCGGTCCCCGCCCTCCGTTACACCAGCCGTCGGCAGCATTCCAGCAGTCGGCAATGTTCTCGAAGTAGTAGTCGCTGCCGGTGTTCGATGAACCGAGCCGCCAGTTGTAGGTATCGGTGGTGTTGCCACCCCACCGGTCTACGGGGAGGCCAATCTGGGCCGCGACAGTCGGGTCCGCGTAGTTCATCCCGTAGATGTACGGACTGATCGCGTGTTGTCCCGCACCCGCGTCGACGGCCAGCGTCGGAGCGGCCGCTGCGCTGCCGGCTGAAAAGGCCAGGAGCGCAAACGCCGCCACGAGCTGCGCCGGCAAGCGAGCCGGCGACCGACGCAACCGCCTCCCCAGTGAGAGCACCGGCCCACTATGGACCGCCGGAGGTCCGCTGGCAAGCCCAGCTCGACAAACTACCTGCGGCGGCTGCCCGTGCGGAGCGGTGCGGAACGAGAGTTAGAACCGTCTCCGATCGCGTCGCCGCTCGCGCCGTCGAACTCCGCACACAGAGACTGGCGAGAGTGGCCGACCGAAGGGGTCGATAAACAGCGTGACAGGGCCGGTCTGCGTCGGAACCGTCCCCTCGAGGGTGTCGATGGAGTAGGACAGCTGGCCGTTCTGCAGACGCGGCTGCTTGATCACGATGACCGCATCTTCGGGCGCTTCATCGCCGGGCTCGAGGAACGCGAGCACCGCATTCGGCGGGTCTTCCTCAAAGCTGTTGTCCCCCTCGGCCCAGAGCTCGACAAAGTCGGCCGTGGTCATGTGCCCAACGACTCGTTTCGGCCGATCGGAGAAGTAGAGCGTGGATGGCGTGACCTCGTTCAACGTCAGGGTGTTCCCGTCGCTCGTCATGCCGTGTGCGGTCTGCACGAACATCGACTGCTCGGCCTGGAGCTCTTCGATCATCTGCTTGTCGCTCATCTGAACCTTCCGTCGTGTTTCTCAGGGGATCGTGCGCGAATGGTTCGATCGCGCAATCAGCCCACGATTGGGCGACGGTAGCTCCGCCACCGTCGCCGGTCATCACCCGTAACGGATGACGACACGGTGCGGCCGGCTGACGCAGACTTCCTGACGGGTGCCCATCAACCCGGTGCCCTCAACCGACGCAGCGTCCGATCCAGCTCGTCCCTTCTGATCGGCCCGCCGTAATGCCCGCCGTTGATGTAAATCTCAGGTACGGCGTGCGTGCCGCTTGCCGTGGCTTGCCGGATCTGCTCGACCACTACGGCTCGATAGCGCCCGGCCCGCAATTCAAGCTGGAGACGATCCGGATCCGCCACATGCCCGGCCGCGATATCGAGCAACTCAGTCTCATCCGTGACTCCCGAAGTGGCGAGGTGACCGAGCAGCTCAAAGAACTTTCCCTGGGCCGCCGCGGCCTCGAGGGCCTCTGCGGCCGGCAGCGAGAGCGGGTGGACATCTGCGAGCGGTAGCTGACGTACCGCCAGCCGGATCTGCTGCGCATCGGCGAACTCCGACAGCAGCCGATATGCGCTCCGGCACGGCTCAGACGAGATATCGAGGTAAACGGCGAACGTGGGAGCTTCCTCGGGTCCGCGTACGTGGTCGGGCGACCCAACTGGCGGATCGAGGACGGGCGCGGTGCCGGACCCCGCCCGCCAGTCGGCGAGCGCCTGAGCGATCGCGTCGGGAGGTTGGTGAGGCGCACCCGGTCGGTGGTGGCCGGCGGTGCCGCGCTCCCAGTTGCGCAGGTCTTGTGTCGTGTCGTGCGCGAGCTCGCTCGGCGACTCGGGAGGTCCATCGGGGCTGCGGTAGGGCGTTTGGCTGATGCCGCTACCTGTCCGGGTGTAGTAGCCGTAAGCCACGGCCAGGAACAACACCACGACGACAGCGATGAAGATCAGGCTGCCGCCGGCCAGCGCGAACGGGATGGCGAGCGCCGATTCAACCACGACCGCGACGATACCCAATGCTGACAGGTCTTTCGGAAGCTATCCCCGAATACCATTGCGGCGCCCGTGGCGCGCCAGTTGACGACCGACCTGCTGATGCTCGAGCAGTCGGTCGTGCTCGAGGGCAGAGATGTGGTGGACATCGGCTGCGGGGGCGGATGCCTCGTGCGGGAGCTCTCGGCGCTCGGCGCTCGTGTGACCGGGATCGAAATCTCGGCCGAGCAGCTCGCGCCCGCGGTCGCCGCTGATGTGGGCACCGGTGCTCGATACCTTGTCGGCCGCGCCCAGAGCCTGCCGCTCGCGGACGCGTCGGTCGATGTCGCGGTGTTCATGCGCGCGCTCCATCACATTCCGCCGGAAGACCTGAAGCTGGCTTTGAGCGAGGCTCGGCGCGTGCTGCGCGCTGACGGTGAGGTATATGTGGCCGAGCCACTGGCCGAGGGCGACTACTTTGCGCTGACGAGCATCGTCGAGGACGAGCGCGCGGTGCGTCTGGCGGCGCAGACCGCGCTCGCGCGCGCCGCGCTGGCCGGGCTCGAGCGGGTCAGCACGATCGATTACGACGTCCAGATACGCATCGCGGATCTGGGCGCCTTCCGGGCTCGGTTCGTAAGCGTCGACCCGGATCGCGCGGACATCTACGACGCCCGCCGGGCCGAGCTTGGTGAGGCGTTTGGGCGGCTCGGCACGGCCGGCGAGCAGTCTGGCGAGCGCTGGTTCGTGCAGCCGATGCGCGCCGATCGTCCTACGGCCGGCTCGGTCAAAGTGATCCGCATGACGCGCGAGCATCCGGTCGATGAGCAGCGGTTGGCGTTCGGAAGGGTCGCGGGTCTGTACGACCGCGCCCGGCCGTCGTATCCGCCCGCCGTCGTGGACGAGGTGATCGAGTTCGCCGGACTGACCGCCCCGGCGAAGATCCTCGAGGTCGGTGCCGGCACCGGAAAGGCCACGGTCATGTTTGCCGACCGCGGTTTCGACGTGCTCGCGCTCGAGCCCAGTCATGAGATGGCGCAGATCGCGCGCGCGAACTGCGCTCGTCACCCCGGTGTCGAGGTTGTCGAGGTCGAGTTCGAGCACTGGCGTCCGACCGAGCAGCTTCCGGCTCTCGTCTGCGCGGCGGCGTGGCATTGGCTCTCGCCGGAGGTCCGATACCAGCGCGCCGGCGAGGCGCTTTCGCCGGGCGGCACGCTCGCTGCTATCTGGACGTTCCCCGACTGGCAGCGCTGCGCCCTGCGCCGCGCGCTGAGCGAGGCGTATGCGGTGGCCGCGCCGCAGCTCGGGGCCGACTTCCCGATGCACCCCGACAGCCGCCCGACGAGCCTCGCCGGCGATTGGTGCGCCGAGATCCTCGGCGACGGGCGGTTCACCGCCCCGGTCGTGAAGACCTTCCCGTGGGGGCAGGAATACACGAGCTCCGAATACCTGCGGCTGCTGCAGACCCACCAGGACCACATCCTGCTCCGCGAGGCTGGGCGCCGCGAGCTGCTCGCCGCCGTCGGCCGCGCGATTGACCGGGCCGGCGGCGTGCTGAGAATGCCGTTCGCGACCCGTCTGTGTCTCGCGACGCGCTGCCGGCCGTCGCCGGTCGAGATCTAGCGCCACTCGCGTTCCGGCGGTGGTTCGCCGGAGTAGGCTTTGCCGATGGGGCGAACTGTTCGGGCGTTGGCCGCATCGGCGCTGGCCTTGTTGGTGTTGGCGCCTGACGCGCTGGCGCTCGCCGGCGGCGGCTCGTCCGGCTTCGGCGGTGGCGGTGGAGGCGGTGGGGCGGTGGGGGCGGCGGCTTCGGCGGCTTCGGCGGCTTCGGCGGCGGCGGAGGGGGTAGCGGCAGCGGGGGCGCAAGCTGGATCGTCGTCGTCGTGATCCTCGTGGTCTGGCTCGTCTTGCACTTCTACATGCGGCGCCGCACCGGGCGACATGCATGGCCGCTGGCTCTGTTTTCGTCGTTCGGACGGCGAGTCGGTAAGGCCACTCCGAAGAAGGTGGCGGAGCGAGAACGCAAGGTCGAGCTCGCGGCCGCTGAGGCCGCGGAGGACGATCCCGCATTCGCGCCGGACGTCGTGCGGCAGGCGGCGGCCAACCTGTTCATCCAGATCCAGAAGGCATGGAGCGCTCAGGACAAGCAGCGTCTCGCGCGCCTCGTGGGCCAAGACCTGCTGACCGAATGGGGGCGCCGCCTGCGCGATTTCAAGCGCAAGGGGTGGCGCAACGAGGTCGAGATCCTCGACGGCCCCCACGTCGAGTACGTCGGCCTGCGCAACGTCAAGGACGACCGTGGCGACCGGGTCGTCGTGCTGATCGGCGCGACCGTACGGGACTACGTCATCGATGGTTTCGGTCACCCGATCCGGCGCGTCGATGCGACCGGCGACCGGCAAAGGGTGCAGGAGTACTGGACGCTCAGCAAGCGCCGCGACCAATGGATTCTGCAGTCGATCGAGCAGGGTCGGGAGGGCACGCACGCGCTCAGCGACGAGATCGTCGCGTCGCCATGGAGCGACGAGAAGACGTTCCACGACGAGGCGCTGATCGAAGAGGCCGTCGCCGAGGCGGCCCCGGCGGTCGCCGAGGTCGCCGACCTCGACTACGAAGGCGACGCGCGCGCTGCCGCGATGGACCTGTCGTTGGCCGACGGACGCTTCGCCCCGGACGTGCTCGAGGTTGCGGCGAGGCGTGCGGTCGCCGCATGGGCGGAGGCGATCGATGGCGCGGACGGCGCGCTGCTGGCGATCGCGCACCCGGATGTGGCCGGCGAAATGCTCCATCCAGGCGACCCGAGCGCCCGTACCCGCGTCGTCGTCCGTGGCCTCGAGGTCAAACGGATCAAGATCGTCTCGCTCGACGCGGCCGCGACCCCGCCGACGATGACGATCGACGTCGAGCTGGCCGGCCAGCGTTACATCGAGGATCGCGACACGCTGGCTCTGATCTCGGGCAGTCAGTCGCACGTGACCAGGTTCGCCGAGCGCTGGATGCCGGCGCTGGACGGGTCGGCCGAGCAGCCGTGGCGAATCGCGGCGGCCGGGCCGGCGGCGGGCAGCGTGTCCGCCCGTTGACCGCCGGCCCTCTCCGAGAACGACCAGCCCGCGGCGCGGCGGCGACTGGCTACCCTCAGTTCATGCAGGAAGCTCCCGTTCAGATCCTTGAAGTACGTGCCGCCGCCGGCGAGCGGCCGGTGACGATCACGGCCTCGGTTACCGCCGACGCGAGTCAGGCGACCTTCATCGCGCTCTCAGAGCAGCTTGACCGCCGCCGCCAAGAGCCGACCGCGAGCGTCGAGGATGTGCTTGGCTTGCGCCAGCAGAGCGCGCTCGTGGAGCGGTTCGAGCCGCTCGCCAGCGCCGGCGCACATGCGATCGTGCAACTCACAGGATCGGATCTGTGCGCCTGCCTGCTGGCGCTGACCGAGTACGCAGACCGCGTTGACGGCGAGCATTTCCAGCCCGTCGAGCTGCGCAACCGTTTGCAGGTGATCGCTCAGATCACTCGGGTCCTGTGGGATGCCAACGCGACCGCCGCCGCTGTTGCCGGCGCTGGCGAGCCGCTCACGCACGCTGCCCAGTGATGCGATGAACCTTCCGCTGCCTGATGTCATCGCCAGGGAGCTGCCGAAGGTTGTTGGCCGGCTCGGACTGGGTGGGGTCGAACCGATCCGGAGGCTGGTCAGCCGTGCATTGATCAACAAGTTCGGGTACGCGACGACGTTAAGGCCGCGCGCACTGTCTCTGGCGAGCGACTACACGAGCTGGTTGAGCCTCACCGACCGGACGTTTTCGGGGCGGCATCTGCCGCCGTCGACGCCGGCCCAACAGGCGGCGCTTCCGCCCGAGGCGGACGTGGTCGCCCTGTACCGACGGGAGCGGGAGACTCGAGCGACCAAGACGAGCGTGATGTTCATGTTCTTCGCGCAGTGGTTCACCGACAGCTTCCTGCGAACGAGCCTGACCGACTATCGCAAGAACGAGTCCAATCACGAGATCGATCTGTGCCAGATCTACGGGCGGAACATCGGCGCGACGAATCTGCTGCGCTCGATGCAGGGCGGGCGCTTGAAGAGCCAGATGATCGAGGGGCACGAGTATCCCGAGTTCCTGTTCGCCGCCCGCGAGGCTGGTCAGCCCGCGGTGTTCAAGCCGGAGTTCGAGGGACTGTTTGACCCGGCTTTCATCACCGATGTGATCCTGAGGAGCGCACCTGAGCAGCAGACGGACACGTTCTTTGCGGTGGGCCTTGAGCATGGGAACTCGACGATCGGGAACACAGTCATGAACATCGTGTTCCTGCGCGAGCACAACCGCGTCGCGGGCATCCTCGCCGCCGAGAACCCCGAATGGGACGACGAACGCATCTTCCAGACCGCTCGCAATGTGCTGATCGCAATGCTGCTCAAGCTCGTCATCGAGGAGTACATCGTGCACATCGCGCCGTTCGACTTTCCGCTCGAGGCGGTGCCTTTCATCGCGGACGAGGAACGTTGGAACCGGCCAAACTGGTGCGCGATCGAGTTCAACCTGCTGTACCGCTGGCACCCGCTCGTTCCGGACACAATCGGCACCGGGCCGGGCGCGCTGGACGCGAGCGGTTTCCGCAACAACAATCCGCTCGTGCTCGACCAGGGCATCGAGGCGATCACAGCCAGGTGCTCGAAGGAGCCGGCGGGCGAAATCGGCCTGCTGAACACTGCGGCGTTTCTGGTCGATAGCTCGAACCCGGCCTGGCCTTCGGTCGAACAGGTGACCGTGGCGCTGATGCGCCAGGCGAGGCTGAGGTCGTTCAACGACTACCGCGAGGCGTACGGCCTCGCGCGACTTACCGGCTTTGACCAGCTCACGTCCAACATCGAGGTGCGCCGGCGACTCGAGGCCCTCTACGACGATATCGACAAGCTGGAGTGGTATGTCGGGATCTTCGCCGAGGACTACCCCGATTACATGATGATGGGCGAATTGATGACCTACATGGTCGCCAACGACGCATTCACCCAGGCACTGACCAATCCGCTGCTCGCTCGCAACGTATTCAACGACGCGACGTTTACCAAGACAGGCATGGGGATCATCAAGAACACAAGCGCGCTTCAGGACATCGTGGCTCGCAACACCGCCCGGCCCGACGCGGTCTACGTGAGCTTCGAGTATGACTCGTCGAATACCTCCGCCACAGGCCCCGGGCGCGCGCGGTAACGTCACGGGTGCTCATCTTGACCTCGATGGGTTGCTGCGGATCACTTGGCCGCTGATCGAGTGGCCGTCCTCGCTGGCGAGGAAGGCGACGACAGCGGCGACGTCGGCGAGCGCGCACGGAGGCTCCAGCGCAGGCGTGACAACGTTGACGGTGATGTTGCGGCCACGTAGCTCGCGGGCGAGCACCTGTGTGATCGCCTCCACCGCAGCGTCGCTCGCGGCGTAAGCGGCATCGCTCGGAGCAGCCGTACCCACTCTGGAGCTCGAGACGTTGACGATTGCGCCCCCGTCTCGGAGCTGGCGCGCGGCCTGCTGGTTGACGACGAACGCGCCGCGCACGTTGGTTCGCAGCAGCGCATCGAACGTGTCGAGGTCATAGTCGACGACCGGACCGAGGATCACCCGCCCGGCGGCGGCGTGCACGACGACGTCGATGGCCCCGAACGCCTCGGCCGTCTCGGTGAACAGTCGCTCGACGTCGAGTTCGTCGGCGACATCGGCGCAAACTGAGAGCGCCGTGCCGTTCGCAGCGAGGATCTCCTCGACGACGGCGTCGGCGTCACGCTGGTTGCGCGCGTAGTCGACGATGACGGCGTAGCCGCGCCCGGCCAGGTTGTGCGCGACTTCGCGGCCGATGCCACGCGAACCGCCGGTGACGATCGCCACGCGGTCTAAATACGTGTCATCGGCGTGCGCGACCACCACGACACTCTCGCTGCGATCGCCCGCCGTCGCGCCAGGGGACTCCCGGGCGCGATCCCTGGTCATCTACGCTTCCAGGACCTATGGCCGCTCAACGTCTGCAGGGCTTCCGGGGCCGGTCGAGCGAACGCGAAGCGCTGGACCGGCTGCTTGAGAACGTCCGCGGCGGCCAGAGCGCGGTCCTGGTGCTCCGCGGTGAGGCGGGCATCGGTAAGACCGCGGTCTTGCGCTACGCGGCTCGGCAAGCGTCCGGTTTTCGAGTAGCTCAGATCGCCGGGATCGAGTCTGAGATGGAACTGCCGTTTGCAGGATTGCATCAGCTATGCGGGCCGATGCTTGACCGGCTCGGCGCTCTTCCGGAGCCCCAACGGGTCGCACTGAGTGTCGCGCTCGGCCTGTCGTCCGGCGAGCCCCCCGACCGCTTCCTGGTCGCGCTGGCCGCGCTCAGCTTGTTGTCCGAGGTCGCCGAGGAGCGGCCGCTGCTGTGCTTCGTCGATGATGCGCAATGGCTCGACGCCGCCTCGGCTCAGGTTCTCGGGTTCGTGGCCCGCCGACTGCTGGCGGAGTCCGTGGCGATCGTATTCGCGGTTCGCGAGCCGAGCGAGGAGCCCAAATTGGCGGGTCTCCCGGAGCTGCCGCTGGAAGGGTTGCCCGAGGAGGAGGCGCGTGCCCTGCTGGCGAGCGTCATCCCCGGGCGGCTCGACGAGCGCGTCCGCGATCGCATCGTCGCGGAAACGCGAGGCAATCCGCTCGCGCTGTTGGAGCTACCGCGGGGCATGAGCGCAGCGCAGCTGGCGGGTGGCTTCGTGCTCCCTGACAGAGGGGATCTCCCGGGTCAGATAGAGGACAAATACATGACGCGGATTGGCGCGTTGCCCGAGACGACACGGCGGTTGATGCTGCTGGCGGCGGCCGAACCGGTTGGCGATGCGACGCTCCTCTGGCGAGCCGCGCAGACGCTCGGGATCGACCGCGGGGCCGCAGACGCGGCGATCAGCGAGCAGTTGCTGCAGATCGGAGGGCGAGTGCGATTTCGGCATCCGCTGGTCAGATCGGCGGTCTACCGCGCCTCGCTGGCGGCTGAGCGCCAAGCTGTCCACGGCGCGCTCGCGGCCGCTACTGATGCTGAGACCGATCCCGACCGGCGAGCGTGGCATCGAGCGCATGCGGCGAGCGCTCCGGACGAGTCAGTGGCCGGCGAGCTGATCGATTGCGCGAGCGGCGCGCAGCGTCGGGGGGGCATCGCTGCTGCAGCGGCGTTCCTGGAGCGGGCGGTGGTGTTCACCCCAGACCCCGCGGAGCGGGCGTTGCGGGCCCTGTCCGCCGCCGGGGCGAAGTTCCAGACCGGAGACTTCGCGGCAGCGGAGTCGTTGCTCGCAAATGCGGAGGCTGGACCACTTGACGAGCTTGGTCAAGCCCAGGCACAGCGGATGCGTGCTCAGATCGCCTTTGAGCTGCGACGAGGCAGTGACGCTCCGCGACTGCTGCTGCGTGCGGCCCAGCGGCTCGAGTCACTCGACGCCGAGCTTGCTCGTGAGACCCATCTGGAGGCTCTGGTCGCTGCGATCTACGCCGGCCGTTTCGCGGCGGGGACGGATGTGACCGACGTTGCCGCCGCGGCGCGTTCGGCGCCTCTCGGGCCCGAGCCGTTGCCGGCCAGCCAGTTGCTGCTGGTCGGCCTGGCGACGCGTTTGACCGACGGCTACGCCGCTGCAGCGCCGACTATGAGGAGAGCCCTGCGGGCCTATCGTGCCGAGGAGCGGCAATTGGACCGGTTGTGCCTGGCCTACAACATCGCAGCGGAGGAGTTGTGGGATGACGAGGCATGGCTCGAGCTCGCTTCCAGTCAGGCCGAGCTGGCGCGCGCGACGGGAACGCTACTCCCGCTCCCTTACGCCCTTGACTACCTCGCGGGCGTTCTCACCCAAGCGGGAGAGCTGTCCGTGGCGGCACTGCTCCTGACGGAGGCCGAGGGGCTCGAGCCGGAAGTCAGGGCGGAGTTCCCGCTCCGGCTTGCAGCGTGGCGGGGCCAATCGTCGACCGCGTTGGCTTTGTTCGAGGAGATGACCAGCGGCGCCCGCGCCCGAGGCGAAGGATGTGCGATCGCCGCTGCCGAATACGATTTGGCGGTCCTCTACAACGGTCTCGGTCAGTACGAGCTTGCGCTTGACGCCGCGGAGAAAGCGACGGCGTCGGACGACATCGTCAGTTCATCATGGGCGCTATATGAGCTCGCGGAGGCTGCCTCGCGATGCGGCCGACCCGATGTGGCGCGTGACGCCGCCGATCGCCTCTCGGAGCGAGCGATCGCGAGCGGTACGCCGTGGGCGATGGGATGCGAGGCGCGGTCGCGCGCGCTCGTCGAGGACGGTGCGGCGGCCGACGATCTGTATCGGCAGGCGATCCAGTGGCTTGCCCCATCTCGAATGGCGTGGTATCTGGCCCGTGCCCGGTTGAGCTACGGCGAATGGCTGCGGCGGCAGGGCCGTCGGGCGGAGGCGCGCGAGCAGCTCCGCGACGCGTATGACAAGTTCGCCTCGATGGGTGGCGAGGGATTTGCCGATCGCGCCCGCCGCGAGCTGCTGGCCACGGGCGAGACCGTGCGCAAGCGCCGAGATGACAACCGTGATCAGCTCACGCCTCAGGAGCGGCAGATCGCAAGGCTTGCCCGAGACGGACGGACGAACCCCGAGATCGGCGCCGAGCTCTTCCTAAGCCCTCGCACGGTCGAATGGCACCTGCGCAAAGTGTTCGCCAAGCTCGGCATCAGCTCACGCAAGGGCCTCAACGCCGCCCTACCGAGCGCAGACCGGGAGGCCACACCCGCGTAGCGACTGATGCGCCCGCGTCTATGTCTACAGGGAGCGGCCGTACTTGCGCTCGAGTAGCATCGCGTCGGCCGTTCGCATGAGCGCGTCGACCTCGGAATCCGCGTCGGAGAACGTGGCCCATCCGGCGGTGGCGCTAATGGACGTGTCGAGCTTTGAACCGATCGCAACGCCGGCCACGGTGTCGACCAGCCGGATCGCCAACTCGGTTGCCTCGCGCTCACCGGTGCCGACGGCAACCACGGCAAATTCGTCGCCGCCGTGACGGCAGCAGACATCCTCCTCCCGTAGCTCGCCGCGAAGCGCAGTGGCGACGGCCCGCAGCGCCGCGTCTCCGGCCGGATGCCCGAACTCGTCGTTGATCGCCTTGAACCGATTGAGGTCGATAACGATCAGCGTGAACTCTCCCCGATGGCGGCGGGCACGGGCCGCTTCGCGCTCGAGCGTGTTCCGCAACAGTCGATAATTCCCCAGCCCGGTGAGCGCATCGGTATGAGCCTGCTCCTCTGCGCGGAGCGCGGCCGCGAGCAGGTCATGCCGCTGTCGACGTAACGTGGTCAGTGCGACGTTGAAGCCCCACGCCACGACTAGGGTTGGGGGTACGGCGATGATCGCCATCGAAACGAACAGTCCGGTCCGTCCGCTGCCGTAGGCAACTGGAGCCAGAAAGGCGGCGGTCGCCGTGACGCTGACCACGACGAGCCGGCGGCCGGATTGAAATGCGCCGGCGTGCAGCACCGGCAGCGGGTAGAACAGGAAGAACGGGCTCCACCTGCCGGCAGTCCCCGCGACGAGCCCGGCGGTCAGGGCGATCCATACGAACTCGCCGACATACAGCGTCTCTTGGGTGATCCGATGAGCGCGATTCAGGACCACCAGCGTGATCGCCGCAGCGAGCGAGACGAGGCTTGCGGCCAGAATCACGCCAGGGCTCACGGTCTTCCAGATCGGCACTGCAATCACCGGGATCAGCGCGGCCGCGAGGGCGAACGCCACGACGGCGGCGCGAAGGCCGATCTCGAGATCGACGACGTCCAGTCCACGGGGACTCTCCTCCACCGGCCCGTGGCTCGCAGAAGACGAAGTCCGCAGTCCCGAAATCATCGGTTCAAATTTACTCGCCCACGGCGCCAGCACTCCGAAACTCCTCAATCCGACCCAAGCCGCTCCAAACCTTGAGCACGCGAATCCGGATTCGGGAGCGTCCGCCAAGTGAGGCTGCGCCCCCCCGCAGTGGCAGCGGTGACGCTCAGGGGGCCGGCCGCGTGACTATCGCAGCATCCGCGGCAGGCCGAACTGCGGAAAGACACTGCTATCGGCGAACCACGTAATGGCCGAGATGTGGTCGCCGGCAAGGGTCAGCACGAAAAGCGAGAACGCACGCGCGACGTCGGTCTCGGGCACCGGGAGGTAGCAGCCGAACGCCGGCTGTGTGTTGGCGCGGGTCGCCACCAACCGCAACGGCACGCCGCGGCGCTCCTCAGCGCCACGCAGGAACGCGCCGATCGCGTCGTGTCCCTGGTAGGCGTGCGGGAGCGGCGGCATCGTGAGCCACGCGTCGTCGGTCAGGAGGGCGACCATTCCGTCGATGTCGCCGTTCTCGACCGTTTCGGCGAAGCGGCCGACGATGTCGCGCTCGAGCTTGGAGTTCGGGAGCGGCGCTCGTTCGCGTCCGCTGGCAGGCAGGCGCGACGTCGAACGCCGCGCGCGCGCGGCGCAGCAGGCTGTTGACCGACGCCTCGCTGATCTCGAGCATCTCGGCGACCTCCGCGGCGCGGTAGCCGAGCACGTCGCGCAGCACGAGCACCGCGCGCTGCTGCGGCGGGAGATGCTGAAGGCCGACGATGAACGCCAGCGCGATCGCCTCCTTGGTCTCGTAGCGCGCCTCCGGTCCGGGAGCCTCGTCCGGGATCCCCTCGAGGAGGACGTCGGGGTAGGGCTCGAGCCAGACCGGCTCGCTCCAGCGTGTCGGCTCAGGCATCTGGGTCATCCGCTCGGTCCTCGGGCGGCGCCGGCTCGCCCGCAGGGCATCCAGCGAGCGGTTGGTGGCGATCCGGTACAGCCAGGCACGGACCGACGCGCGTCCCTCGAACTGCTCAAGGCCGCGCCACGCGGCGAGCAGCGTCTCTTGGAGCAGGTCCTCGGCGTCCTGCGCCGAGCCGACGATCCGGTAGACGTGCAGCTGGAGCTCACGCCGGTAGGGGTCGGTCAGCTCGCGGAACGCGTCCTCGTCGCCGGCGCGCGCCCGGGCGAGGGTCTGCTCGGTCACGCTCGCATCCTCGCACCAACTCTTCCGTTCACCCGCATCACAAGTAATGACGTCGCAGCGCGCTCGAAATTCGCCGCTCAGTTTTCGTCGCGGCGGACGCCTCAACAAACGCAGCACAGTAACAGTCGAATGAAAGGAGAACCGAGATGGGAAAGATCGTGATCAGCACGAACGTCTCGCTCGACGGAGTGGTCCAGGACCCGGACGGTGAGGAGGGCTTCAGGCTGGGCGGCTGGTTCGGCCAGTTCGGGGGCGAGGACCTCGAAGAGTGGGGCAAGGTCGAGCTCGACGAGGCGCTGCGCAGCCGAGGCCCTGCTGCTGGGTCGGCGCAGCGACGAGTGGTTCGCGGCGCGGTGGTCAGCCGCGGAGTGGCGAGTGGGCGGACAGGCTGAACAGCCTGCCCAAGTACGTCGTGTCCGTCGACCCTCGAAGATCCCGACTGGAGCAACTCGACGGTCCTCAAGGGCGATGTGGTGACCGAGGTCTCGAAGCTGAAGCGGGAGCTGGACGGGGAAATCGTCGTCTACGCCAGCTATCAGCTCGGGCGCACGCTGATCGAGCACGACCTCGTCGACGAGCTGCGGCTGGTCGTCTTCCCGGTCGTGCTCGGGGCCGGCGAGCGCCTCTTCGGCGACACCAGCGACCACGAAGCCCATGCGCCTCGCTCGACGCCAAGACCATCGGTGACGGGCTCGCCTTCCTCACCTACGAGATGGTCCGGGAGGCCTAGCGGCATCGGACAGCGCCGACGTCCCAACAAATTACGGCTGGGGGGCTCGCCTTGCGCGGCCTTCCGGCCGAAACTATCTTCCAGCGACAACACCGGGTTACGACTTTGGGGGTGACGATGCTGTTCAACCACAGCCATCTGGAGAAGAAGCTTCGTGAGCACGGGCGCACGGCGCCCGCCGAGATTCTTTCGATCAAGACCGAGGGCACCTCCGGAACCCAGAACCCCATCAAGGCGTGGTCGGCGGACGATTCCGATCTCACGACGACCTGGTTTCTCTGCCGGCTGGAGCTCCGGGTGATGCCACCCGGGGAACCGGCATTTGAGAAGACCGTTCACTCGCGTCTGAACACACTCAAGAGCAAGGGCGACTCGGTTCCGGTTCTCTATGACCCGAACGATCACAACAGCGTGGTGGTCGACTACAAGGCGGACGCGCAGGCGGAGATGGACAGGCTGGATGCGCTCCAACGCCACAATCAGGAATGGGAGGCGCGCAACGGCAACAGTGCGTCCACCGCTGGGAATGACTCAAGGAGGGGTACGGACGGGGCGCTGGATCCGGAGCTTCAGGAGCTCATGGATCTCGAGGAGGCCGAGCGGAGGGCTCCCGCTGCTTCAACATCCGTCGCCCCGCAGACGTCGGCGGGGTCCGAGGCTCGCTTGGATCAGCTGAAACAGCTTGGCGAGCTCCACAACACGGGGGTGCTCACCGACGCCGAGTTCGCCCAGGAGAAGAAGCGGATCCTCGGGTCCTCAGCGCCGTAGCCGCCGCTCGATTGCGAGGCTGGTGCGCCTGACGGCTTCGCCGTAGGCTCTTCTCGCGGTTTCTGGCAGCGGCAGCGGGGAGCGCCGGGCCGACAGGGCGCGCTTTTGCCATGCGTGCTGGTGGTCGTCGTGCGGCGCGCGTCGGTCGCGGGCCATCGCGGCCACGGCCGCGTCGTCCGTCGCGGAGGCTTTTCCTGCGTAGACCCAGGCGAAGCGGAACGCCAGACCGGCCGCGAGGTACATGAAGCTCGCGAGTTCGTGCTCACGCGGGCCGGTGCGGCGCGCGACCAGCCGCAGCGAGAGACCGAGCGCGACGAGGCTCTTGGCGGTGCGGAAGTAGAGGCCCGGGGCGCCCGCGGCCGAGCGCCTCGGCGGCGTCTCCCAGCCGGCGCTCGCCGAGCGCCGAGAGGGAGAGCTCGGTCAGCATCGAGGCGGTCTCGATCGTGCCGAGCGCCCTGCGGGTCGGGTGGCCGTGCGGTAGGCCGCTGGCTACGAGCACGAGGCGGGTGGCGGCCGCCCCGGTGGCGGTCGCGGTGGCGACGAATGCCGGCCCGAGGATCGTGCGGCTGCGCGCCCACACCGGGACCGCGGTGCAGGCGAGCAGCACGCCGGTGTAGGAGCCCAGGTAGCTGCCGAACAGCGAGGTCAGCGCTCCCAGCGCGCGGGCGGCCTGTGGCCGCCCGATCAGGTCGCAACCCACCGCGAGCGCACTCGAGCCGCTGAATGCGACCAGGCACCAGGCGCCCATGTTCATCGGCGAGCGTGGCTTGAAGATCCTCATCATGTTCAGGAACCGCTCGGGGCGGCCGAGATCGGCGATCAGCAGGACGGGCGCGGGCGCGACGGCGCCGAGCGCGACCTTGCGGGCGATCGCGGCGGAGCGGTGGTCGCCGGCGGCGTCGCAGGCGAGCGCGACGAACGCCGCGCCGGATGCCATCCCGCCGAACCAGAAGTAGGTCGCCACTTCCCAGCTCCACACCGGCGCGTGGATGAACGGCCCGTGGATCTCCGAGACCGGCGCGCCGCGCATCCTCCGGTTCGCCTCAGCGACCTCCCCGGGAGCCGGCTGGGCGCCGGCGTAATCGGTGTCGCGCGCCTTGTACAGAAACGACCACCGAGCGTCGCCAAAGTCAGGGCGCGCGAGCGCGACCGGCGCCCCCGGCTCGGCCGCGGTCCACGAGCCCGGTCCGCCGCGCGTGCCCAGCGCCGGGTGGATGTCGCGGGTTTCGGTGTCGTGGTCAGCCACCCACTCGGTCTCGCGTCGCGGGTGGTGTCCGGAGGCTCGTGCTCCGAAGCCAGCTCCGCCGGCTCGCCGCCGTGCTCGAGCCTTCCCTCCCAGCGGTGCTCGCGGCTCACCAGGTCCCCCCTCCAGCGTGTCCTGCGGCCGCGGCGTGCGGCCGTGACGAACGCGAGGACCGCGCCCGCGCTCGCGAGCAGACCGGCGGCGACCGCGGCCAGCGTGGCCGGGACGACGTTCTCCTGCACCGGCGAGTCCGCGTGCGCGGGCAGTCCGTAGCGCTCGGGCGGCTCGGTCAACAGGAAGAACGCGCCCAGACCGCCGGCGAGCTGCTCTCCGGGCTCGTCGCCGGCTCCGTACAGGTAGGCGCCCTCGATGCCGCGCCGATGCAGCTCGGCGACCCGGCGAGAGGCGATCTCCACCAGCTCCTCGTGGGGGCCGAACTGGATCGAGTCGGTCGGGCAGGACTTCGCGCAGGCGGGCTCCAGTCCGTCCTCGAGGCGGTCATAACAGAGCGTGCACTTGCCGGCGCGCCCGTCCTCGGGGTCGCGATCGACCACGCCGAACGGACACGCCGGCACGCAGTAGCCGCAACCGTTACACACGTCCGGCTGCAGCACCACCGTCTGATGCTCGGTGCGGATCAGCGCGCCGGTGGGGCAGGCATCGAGACAGCCCGCGTTGGTGCAGTGCTTGCAGACGTCGGACATGAACACCCAATCGCCCATCTTGCGCACCGCCTCGGCGACGTCCACGACGCCCGACGCAGGCTGCGCGGCATCCACGAGGTCGACTGCGCCGGCGGCCGGGATCGCCGGCAGCTTGCCCCCGGCCCCGGCGTCGAGCGCGCGCTGCGCCTCTTCCTTGAGCTGCGGCGAGGGCTCGAACAGCTCGACGAACCGGACGTGGCGCCACGTCGAGGCGGAGAGATCCCCCGTGTGGTCGTAGGAGACGCCCTTGCCGGACTGCGAGCCGTCCGCGGGCAGGTCGTTCCACTGCTTGCAGGCGACCTCGCAGGCCTTGCAGCCGATGCACACCGATGGTGTCGGTGAAGAAGCCCATCCGCTGGGCCCGCGCACCCCGCCCACCCGATGGATGGCGATCTCGGTGTCCGGGACGCTGGTGCTCACGGAGTCCCTCCACCCTGGGAGTTCCGCGCAGCGGAACTCCCACTGGAATCGGCGCCGGCCGATTCCACCGCCTCCTGCGGGTCCTCCGCCACCGGGTCGTCCTCGTTTGGCCGGATGTGATGCCCCGCGAGCGCGGCGCCGGCCAGCCGCGCGGTGCTCGCGCCCTGCCTGCGGCCGGCCCGCACGTCGCAGGTGAACGCCTTGTCGTCCTGGATCGAGACGTTCGGATCGCCGCGATAGGGCGACAAGCTCGTTGGCCGTGTCACCGCGTGAGAGTCCGCTGTAGCCCCAGTGCCACGGCAGCGCTATCTGGTGAATCACTCGCCCGTCCACCCGCAGCGGCCGGATGCGGTCGGTGACCTTGGCCCGCGCCTCGATCTCCGCCCGCTCGGTGACGATCGTCATCCAGCCGCCGTCCTCGATTCCCCGGTCGGCGGCGAGCTGCGGATCGATCTCGGCGAACATCTCGGGCTGCAGCTCCACCAGCCACGGGACCGTGCGGCTCATCCCGCCCGCCGTGTGGTGCTCGGTCAGCCGGAAGGTCGTCGCCACCAGCGGGTAGCGCGGGTCGCCGGCCGCGTGGTACGGGTTCTCGGGCCGGTGCCAGCGGATCGCGGCCGGGTTGCCATCCAGCTTCGGGTAGAGGAGGTTGGGCACCGGCGACTCGAGCGGCTCGTAGAACGTGGGCAGGGGTCCGTCGAGCAGACCGCTGGGCGAGTACAGCCAGCCGCGGCCGTCGCCCATCATGATGAACGGGTCCGTGCCACCGATCGCGTCCATCCCTCGCGCGTCCGGCGCGGGCCGATAGTCCGGGTGCTTATCGGCGGGAAAGTCTGGGACGTCGTATCCCGCCCAGCGACCCCGCTGCCTCGTCCCACCACACGTAGCGCTTGCGCTCAGACCACGGCCCGCCCTGCGGATCGGCGCTGGCGCGGTTGTAGAGGATCCGCCGGTTCGCGGGCCACGCCCACGCCCACTCCGGCGAGACGATCCCGCCCTCAGCGGTGATGTCACCGGGGCGGCGCCGGCGCGCCTGATTGACCCCATCCTTGTAAATACCGGAGTAGATCCAGCAGCCGCAGGCGGTCGAGCCGTCGCTGCGCAGCTCGTCGAACGAGCTGACGGGCCTGCCCGTCGCGACGTCGTAGCCGTTGATCTCCTTGATCACGGCCTCCACGTCGGGCTCGCGCACCTCGCCGCGCTCCGGGTAATCCCACTTCAGGTTCACGATCGGCCAATCCCGCTCGCGGTCGGACCCGGCGTAGCGCGCCTTGATCCGCTTGGCCAGGTGGTGCATGAACCACAGCTCCGAGCGCGCGTCGCCCGGCGGATGCAGCGCCTTGTCGCGGAACTGCACCAGGCGCTGGGTGTTGGTGAACGTGCCCTCCTTCTCGATGTGCGAGGCGGCGGGCATCAGGAACACCTCGGTCTGGATCGCCTCGGGACGGAGCTCGCCCGACTGCACCTCCGGCGAGTCGCGCCAGAAAGTGGCGGTCTCGATCTCGGCCAGATCGCGCACGACCAGCCACTTCAGCCTGCGCCAGCGCGCGGCGCTGAAGCCCGGAGTGCTGAGAGCCGACCGCCGGGTTCTGCCCCATCACGAACAGGCCCTCCAGTCCGCCGTCGAGGGCGCGGAGCATCGTCGAGAAGTGGGAGTGGTTGCCGGTCAGCTTCGGCAGCCAGCCGAAGCCGTAATCGTTCTCCTCGGTCGCGACCTCGCCGAACCACGCCTTGAGCAGCGAGACGATGTAGGCGTCAAAGTGAGACCACCAGCCGCGATCCGCCTTGCCGACGCCGATGTACTCGCTCGAGCGTCAGGTGACCCTCGCGAGTCCGCGGCATGTGCAGATAGCCAGGCAGCAGGTCGTACAAGGTCGGGATGTCGGTCGACCCTTGGATCGACGCGTGCCCGCGCATCGCCATGATGCCGCCGCCAGGCCGGCCGACGTTGCCCAGCAGCAACTGGAGGATCGCCGCGCTGCGGATCATCTGCACAGCCTCGGAATGCTGCGTCCACCCGTTCGCGTAGCAGAACGCGCTCGTGCGCTCGCGCCCCGAGTTGGCGATCAGCGCATCGGCTACCGCCATGAAATGCTCGCGCGAGATCCCACAGATGCGCTGCACCATCTCCGGCGTGTAGCGGGCGAAGTGCCGGCGCAGGATCTGAAAGACGCACCGCGGGTGCTCGAGCGTCTCGTCGTGCTCGAGACCGTCCACCAACATCCCCGCGCCGGTGTGCTCGCTGAACGCCTGCGTAGCGTGCTCACGCGGCCCAGCCGAGAAGTTGACCTGGCAGCCCTCGTACATCCACGAGATCGGGTCGTAGGTTCCGGTCTCGGGGTCGTAGCCGGAGAACACGCCGTCCAGTTCCTCGGTATCGCGAAAGCTCTCGTCGACGATCGCGCACGCGTTCGTGTAGTTGACGACGTACTCCTTGAAGTAGGACTCAGTCTCGATCACGTGGCGGATGATCCCGCCGAGGAACGCGACGTCGGTCCCGGCCCGGATCGGGACGTACAGGTCCGCCATCTGGCTCGTGCGGCGATAACCGCGGATCGACGTGAATGACCCGCGCGCCCCGCTCCTTGGCCTTCATCACCCACCGGAACCCAACCGGGTGCGCCTCGGCCATGTTCCCGCCCTCGATCACGATGCAGTCGGAGTTCTGGAGGTCCTGCTGGAAGTTGGTGGCGCCGCCGCGCCCGAACGAGCTCCCCAGACCGGGGACCGTGGAGCTGTGTCATATCCGCGCCTGGTTCTCGATCTGGATCGCCCCCATCGCGGTGAACAGCTTCTTGATCAGATAGTTCTCCTCGTTGTCGAGCGTCGCCCCGCCCAGGTGAGCGAACCCCAGCGTGCGGTCCACCCGCCAGCCGTGGCGGTCGGTCTCCTGCCAGCCGGTCTCGCGCGCAGCGATCACCCGATCGGCGATCATGTCCATCGCCCGCTCGAGCTCCAGTTCCACGAACTCGGTGGCGCCCGGCCGCCGATATCTGACCTTCGTCAGCCGCCCCGGCTGCTGCACCAGCTGGCGCGATGACGCGCCCTTCGGGCACAACGTCCCCTGGTTGATCGGCGAGCGGGGATTGCCCTCGATGTCGACCAGCTCGCCGTCCCGCGTGTACACCAGCTGGCCGCACCCCACCGCGCAGAACGGACACACCGACTCAGTCACCTTCAATCCGGCGATCCTCGCCTGCGCCCGCCGGGTCAGCTCCGAGGCCGCGCTCGGGACCAAGGCCCCAGTCCATCGCGCGACCGACCACCGGCAGGCGCCGCAACGACTCAAAAGAGCGAGGACGAGACCCCGACGGGCTCATCGCCTCCGTCCAGTCGTCACCATCCGCATCACGACAACGGCAAGCCTCTCACTCCGACGGGCGCATCACGATACCACCGGCACAGTGCGCTGGCCAAGGGCTCAGCCCAGGCGGCGCGACGGCCCCGGTCTCACTCGCCTCCACCGGGAGGACCCGCGCGGATCCGTCGATCCGACCGGGGGAAAAAGCCGTCGTCCCGACTCTCGATGCAGCACGGGAGCGGGGTCGGGTTCTAGTCGGCGTCCCGCGGGTCCATCGGGCGCGTGTTCAACGGCCGGACGGCACCCTCGGCCGAGTAGACGGTCAACTCGCTTGGCCTCGCCAGCAGGCCATCGAGGTCGAGCTGAAAGTCGACGAACGGTTGAGAGCGATAGTGGGTGTCAAGCGCCTCTTGGTTCTCCCACTCGCTCACGAGAACGAACCGGCTCGGATCCGCCAGCGTCGCGGCGAAGGTGTAGCGCCTGCAGCCCGGCTCGCCGCCGGCCCAGCGCTCAAAGCGCTCGAGCAGTGTCGCGAGCTCACTGCGCCGTCCGCTGATCCCGAACATCTCGGCAATGGCGATCACGACCATGACGCGCAGCTTTGCATACAGCTGCAATGTCGACTGACGAGCCGGCCGCGGAGGTGCTGCCGGCGGACGACTTCAAGGGAGGACTCGACCGACCCGCCGGCCACGGCCACTATCCTAACCAGCTCAGGAGCTGTATCGAATGACTAGCGGTACGAACGAAGTCGACCCCGGTGTCCCGCCGAGCGGGAATGGTTGCGTTGAGTGCCTAGCCGGCGCGTCTCCGGGCTGGTGGCTGCACCTGCGACGCTGCGCGACCTGCGGGCACGTCGGCTGTTGCGACAACTCGCCCAGCCAGCACGCGACCGCGCACAACAAGGCAACCGGACACCCCGTGCTGCAAAGCTTCGAGCCGGGCGAGGATTGGTTCTACGACTACAGCACTGGTGAGTTCTTCGAAGGACCGGCCCTGGCCCCACCCGATAGTCATCCGGCCGACCAGCCCGTACCGGGGCCGGCGGGAGCCGTGCCGAGCGACTGGCAGCTTCACCTCAACTGACGCGGGTCGCGCGCAGCCCGAGGTCGGTTACGCGGCCCTCGGGAGTCGAGTCGATCGTCCCCTCCAGTCGGTGATGTTTGAGACGCCGACGGCTCGCTGGCCGCGGTCTTTGACCGCCTCGTAGGCGCCAACGGTCGCGAATCTCCGCCAGGCGAGGCCCGCGGGGGCCGCAATCCGCTGCGGCCGCTGAGGCCCGCGGGGGCCGAAATCCGCGGCGGGGGCCGAAATCCGCGGCGGCGGCATGCTTACAGGCCCAAAGTCCACGTCCGCGGCCGACCTTGATTACATAAGCATGCCCCACCTGCTTATCTAGCCAAGGACCCGTAGGCGCGCGCGGTTTGTCCCTGTATGCAGCCGAAAATGCCGAATTTTGCTGACACCGTCCGGCCCGCAACTATCTTCGGCACAGCATCAGTCATCGTGAGCATCTCCTCGACCGGGCCGCTGACTTGGTAGCTGCGGCACGACCTCGCCAATCAGCAGCTCCACTTGGCCCGGCGAGGCGTCGACCGGCCAGAAGACGACCGTGTCGAAGCCGTCGTCCGCGAACCCGGCGATCGTTTCGACCCACCACCCGGCGGGTCCGGCGAGCGGCTCGCCCGCCAGGTAACCGACCGGGAGATCGGCTCGCCGCGGTGGCTGCTGATCGCCGATCAGCCCCTGAACGTTGAGCAGCCGCCGGATCGAGCGAGGGTCACGATCCGCCTGTTCGGCGGCCTCGTCGATCTGTTTGTTACCAGAGCGCAGCTCGTCGCGGGTGAGGACGCCGAGCGATGGCAGCCAGCCGTCTGCCTTGCGGCCGACGAGCCGGATCATCCGCGGCTTGAACGCCCCCACCCAGATCGCGATCGGGTGCGCGGGAGGCGGGCCGGGCCGCGCGTCGACCAGCCGGTAGTGCTTTCCCAGGTATGAGACCGAGCGCTCCCCGGACCAAAGCAGCCTGATCACGTCGATCGCCTCATCGATCGCCTCTACGGTCTCGCCCGGCGTTCGCCGCGGACCCCCGAAGTTCGCGATCAGCTCAGGCATCGCGCCACCACCGAGGCCGAGCTCGAAGCCGCCGCCGCTCACAACGTCGAGGGACGCGGCGGCCTTGGCCATCACGGCGGGCGGGCGCAGCGGCAGGCTCGCGACATCCGTGAAGAATGAGATCCGCTTCGTCTGCGCGAGCAGCGTCGGGATCAGTGACCAGGTGTCGAGGAAGTGGTGCTGGTAGGGGTGATCCTGGACGCCGACGAGCGCGAGACCTCCTTCGTCTGCGACCCGCACGAGCTCGAGGCTGCGTTCCAGCGAGTCAGTGTCCGGGATGATCGAGATCCCGATCTGCAGTGGTCGTGACGCCACGTCTCGCCGCGTACCAATACGGGCCACTTGGGCGACGCGGGTCTCCTGGCCGCAAGACGCGGGCGGAGTCAGTGCTTGTGCTTGTGGGCCGGCTTGGTCTTGAAGGTGATCGTCGTCTTGCGCACTGTCCTGCCCTTCTGCGTGATGACGAGCTTGACCTTCAGCGTGTGGTGCTTGGCCAGCAGGCGCTTGCCGGTGCGGTTGAGGGAGATCTTGAGGGTCTTGCTCCTGCCGGCGCGGATCGTGGCTCTCGCGGTCCCCACGACGACCGTCCGGCTGCTCGGCTTCTTGGGCTTCTTGCCGGCGGCGGTGGCATCGGGCGCGGCGAGAAACCCGGTGGTCGTCACGGTGGCTAGGACCGCGCACTGTAGGCCATCGCCTCCGGTGGACCCGACGGGCACCGTCGCGGCCGTTCCAGTGACGACGGTGTTGCCGATCATCGTCAGTGGCGGCAGCGGCGGCAGCGGCGGCAGCGACCCCGTTGACGTGGCCGACGGCGAGAGGTCGGCGGCGACGCTACCGCCGGTGTATCCGGCGCCCCAGACCACGTGAGCAGCGCTACGACGGTCACGCCGCTCGTCCGCCTCAGACGGCGGTCCGCCCGGGCCCGAGGCGACCGCGGCGCCACCGCCCACGCCGACCGCTCACATTGGCCCGTCTCGCTCACACGCGCTGGTACCGACATACCCGACCCTCCGATCCACGTAGCCGCCTCGAAGGCCGAAACCCCGGCGGGATCCTACGCGGAGGCGATGCCCGTTGCACCAGCGCTCGGCCAGGACATCTCCTCCGCCGCCATGGACAGTCGGGCCTCGATGATTTGCCCCCCGTCGCGTACGAGCGTCTATCGCGTCGGTGGGTGGCCTGCGCGCCGCCCGTGGCGTGTGGAACAGTTCAGGGTCTTCTCCAGCCAGTGGTCGGCGAACGGCTCGTCGTTGAAGGGGGGGACCTCGACCCAGCCAGCCGACCGGTACAGGTTGAGCGCCTCGGCGAGGACGGCGCTGGTCTCGATTCGTGCCACGCGAGTACCGCCGGCTGCCGCACGAGCCTCGAGGTGCTCGAGGAATCGGCGTCCGAGCCCGAGTCCACGCGCCGCGGGAGTAACCCACATGCGCTTGATCTCGGCCGGGTCGCCGCCGTGGTGCTTGACCGCGCCGCAGCCGATCGGCTCGCCGTGAAGGTAGGCGACGAAGAACTCCCCCGCCGGCGGCCGGACCTCGTGGGGCAGCGCGGTGGCACCTACGGCCGGATCGAACCCGCGGTCCGATCGGCGGTTGAGCTCGGCGACGTACTCGGCCAGGCAGTACTGCGCGTCGGGGTGCTCGGGGTCGACTGGTCTGATCTCGACGCTGGCCGAGGTGAGCAGGCGCTCGACCTCGCCCATCGCAGCGACGAGCCGCTCGCGCTGTGATGAGCTCAGCGGCTCGAGCAGCGACTCCGCCAGCGCGTCCGAGCGCCGGTCCAGCGCGGCGATCTCGCGGCGACCGGGCCGAGTGAGGCGGGCCACCCGTGTTCGGCGGTCGGTCTCCGCCTCCTCGACCTCGATCACGCCGTCCGCCTCGAGCGAGCGCAGCACGCGACTGACGTAGCCGGAATCGAGTCCCAGGCGGGCACGCAGCAGTCGGACCTCGCACGAGCCATCTCGCCCGATCTCCCACAACACCCGGGCCTCGCCGAGTGGCCGCCCGAGACCGAGAAAGCGATCGCTCAGGGCGCCAACGCGAGCCGTGACGATGCGATTGAAACGACGGACCTGCTCGACTGCGCCATCGACCATTCTCTGACCTTAGTCAGAGAATGCCCCGGCGTCAACGTCGGGAGTTCGCGACGGATGTCCCGTGCCCGTTTCGAGTCCTCATCCGGACGCGGCGGGCGTCGTTCGGTAGCTCGTAGGATGCATAGTCATGGCAGCACTACTACCACGCGTTCGGCGAGCCGGCCGATCCGAATGACGTCCGGCGATCCATCACCGGCGCGACCGTAATGGGCGACCACCTGATCGTCCTTCATTCTGCCGTGCGGGCCTGCGAGGGCTACAGCCGCCACGACGCTCCCTCGATTCTGCTGGACGGCTCATCGATGGCGCGCGACACGGAGCACGGTCGCGCGGTCACCGCGCAGCTCACGCGCCGCCAAAGAACGCTCGAGGAGGCGATCGCTGCGGCGGTGTTTGCGCTCGGCGCCGCGGGGTTGTCCAAGGGCATCCGCCGTCAGGCGCGCGCGGCGTGCGAGGACTACTTCTACACCCGGCTCGATTTGACGCCGGGCCACGAGTTGGGCGGACCGGAAGAGATCGTCGAATCGCTCGAGCTGATGCCCGAGGCGATGTACCGGGCACTGGAGGACGTCGTGGGCCTCGTCGTGGACGGCGAGTACGAAGAGCTCGGGGTCGTGTCTCGCGAGCGGCTCAGAGTCGAGGACCTGCGCCGTCGCGTGGAGGACGACTGCCCCGAGTCGCTGGTGCTGCCGCCGCGCGAGATCTACCAGGTCGAGGCGATCACCAAGTCCGACGATCCGGACCTGCCGGGCTGGGCCTACTTCCTGGACCTGTGGACCGAGACCGGCCCGGCACGCCTGCACATCGAGGGCGAGCTCGAGGAGTCGGGCGAGCGGTTCACGGCGACGCTGAACGACATCCTGCCGTGAGCGGGCCGGCGTGTGAGGGCTGGCGAGGCGCCGCGCAACAAACGGGGGCGGCTGCGGTGCCTGTTAACGCGGAAAGCCCACCCGTGGGTGGACTCTCGGCCATCAGAAGATCAGGCGGCTTTCGCGGCAAGGGGACGTTCAGATGAAGGTCTCGCCCTCTGGTTGCCTTCGCTATCTGACCCTGCCAGCGTAGCGCACCCGCCTCCGAGCATCGCCTCTGGCGCGAGCAGACGGTCGTTCTGGTCTGACCGAACTACGCTGTCGCGACCGCGTCGGCGACAAACGCGGCGATCGCAGCGGCGAACTCGCGCCGGCTGTCTTCCCAGGCGTAGAACATGTGGCCACCGTCGAAGTGGCGGATGGTAAGCCGGCCAGCCATCTCCGGGACGAGCCGCATGAGGTTGCGCAGCCGGTCGGTCGCGTAGTACGGCGTCACGAGGTCGTAGCGGCCATGCGTAATGAAAGCCTTCATGTGCGGGTTGAGCGACATGCCGTAGCGGAAGTCGTCTGTGGCGCCGACAGGCGGCATGAAGAAATCCTGCGACGCGTCGTTGCGCCACAACTCGTTCACCTCGTAGCTCAGCACCGCGTACTCGCGATCGGTCTCGACGCCGATCTCCGATCGCAGCTGCCGATTGATCGCGACGGTGTACGCGGGAGTGATGCCGGCGAGCGTTGGGTCGGGGCCAGCGAACACCTCCCGATCGGGGAACGGATCTGTGGTCGTGATCGTCGCGTCGTACAAACCGAGCACCTTCCGCTCGTCGCGGAGCAGCTCGCGGGTGAACACGCGGTTGGTGATCCGACCCTCAGCGCGCGCGACCATCTCGGCAGGGAGGCCGATGAGGTCGGCGAGGCGCCCAAGGATCCGGTCGCGTTCGACGGCCGACATCGATGCGCCGCGCGTCAGGACCGTGGCGTAGTCGCCGGTGGCGAACGCCTCCGCCTGCTGGAGAACGTCCTCGGGCGGCGTGCCGGCCGCGAACGCGCGCGAGCGCCCGTGGTGTACGGCGGCGATCGCCATCGTCGGCAGGAGGTCGACCCACCCGAGCACGTCGTAGTCGGTCGGGGACAGCGTTGTGAACTCGAGCGCGGGGGAGATGAGGACGGCGCCGTTGAGCCCGATGCCTGCCGTCTCCTGCAACATGCGCACGAGCCGGCCGACGCGGTAGCCGCCGTAGCTCTCGCCGGCGATGAACACAGAAGAGCCCCAACGGCGGTGAAGCGAGAGCCACCGGCCCATGAACTCGCACAGGGACTCGAGATCACGCTTGTAGCCGAAGTACTCCCTCGCCTCGCCGTCCTCGCCGTCTTGTCGTTTCTTGCTGTCCTCGCCCTCCTTGCTGTCGTCCTCGACGACACGGCTGAAGCCGGTGCCGACCGGGTCGACGAACACGAGATCGGTGAAGGCGAGCCACGAGTCTTCGTTGAGGACGAGCCGAGGCGGCATCTGCGGCAGCGTTCCGTCCGCCGGAAACGCCACCCGCAGCGGCCCGACGGCGCCCATGTGCAGATACGCCGACGACGCGCCAGGGCCGCCGTTGAAGACGAACGTCACCGGACGGTCGCAATCGCGGTGCGCGACGTACGAGACCGAGAAGATCTCCGCCGCGGGCTTCTCCTTCTTGCGCAGGACGATCCAGTTCGCGCTTGCGGTGTAGTCAATCGACACGCCCGCCGCCGTCCACGCGGCGGTCGTCTCAGCCCCCGCCGGCGGCTCATGGTCCGCCTTCGCGGCGGCCTTCTCCTCCTTGGTGCCCTTGTCCGCCATACCCGAGACGCTATCTCTAATGCCACGTTGTTGGCGCAGCTTGCCCGGCTGCCGACTGGGGCCGCCCGTCTACCGCGCGATCGTGAATCGCAGCGTGTGCCGCGCGGAGCGCAGTCCCGCGGCAAGCGTACGCGCCGTGATTAGCCGGCGCACAGCAGGTCGAGCGAGTCGCTGGCAGCCCGGAGCTCGAGCAGACAGCTGTGGCGGTCGTCGCGCGCGAAGTGTGCCTCGGCGGTGTCAATCGGCAGTGTAGCCGATCGGTTACGTAACCGATCGGCTACACTCATCTTCATGGAAGAGATGCTCAAAGCGATCGCCGACCCGCGTCGCCAGCAGATCTTGCGCTTGGTCTGGAACGAGGAGCGCGCTGCCGGGGAGGTCGCGGCCCAGTTCGAGATCAGCCGTCCGGCGGTGTCGAAGCACCTGCGGATCCTCCGCGAGGCGGGGCTGCTGGTGGAGAGGCGGAGCGGTACGCAGCGCCTGTATCGGGCGCGACAGCAGAGCCTCGCGGACGTGCGCCGGTTCGTCGAGAGCTTTTGGGACGACGGATTGGCGGCGGTCAAGCACGCGGCAGAGGCAGACGCGCGGGTGCGACGGAGCCTGCCGCGATGACCGAGGCGCCCGGGGCGATCGTCCGGGAAATCTTCATCGAGGCGCCGCCGGAGGACGTGTTTCCCTACTTCACCGATGCGAAAAAGATGGTCGTCTGGAAGGCGGTCAGCGCCGAGATCGATGGGCGGCCGGGCGGGGACTTTCGCATCGACGTGACCGGCGCGGGCGATGTTGCGCGCGGCACGTTCCTGGAGATCGAGTCGCCGGCACCGGGTCGTGTTCACCTGGGTGTGGGAGGCGCCCGATGGAACGCCCGAGCCGCGCGGCTCGATCATCGAGGTCGTGCTGACGCCTGAGGGCGACGGCACGAGGCTACGGCTCGTGCACAACGGCGTGGCGGCCGCACGGCAGGAACGCAGTGCCGCCGGGTGGGACCACTACCTGTCCCGCCTCAAGCTGGCCGCCGCTGGCCACGACCCAGGGCCCGATCCGTGGGCTGGCATCCGCGGCGGCGCGACGACCTAACCGCACAGAAAGGCAGCGATGGACACCGAACGCAACAAGGCCAACCTCCAGCGCCTCTACGACAAGGTGATGAACGCGCACGAAGTCGACGCCGCCGACACGCTGATCACCGTCGACCGCCCCGACCACGACCCCACGTTCCCGCCGGAGTTCACGACCGGCCGAGAGGGATTCAAGCGCCTGTTCACGATGCTGATCGGGGCGTTTCCGGATCTCCGGTTCACGACCACGTTCATGGTCGCCGAAGGCGACATGGTGACGTCGTTCAACACCGTTGAAGGCAGGCACCGCGGCGAGTTCATGGGGATCCCCCCAACCGAGAACTCGTTCTCGGTCAACAACGCGGAAGCATGTCGGTTTACCGATACCGGCCTGATCTGCGAGCACTGGGGCCTGATCGACGTCGCCTCGATGATGCGCCAGCTCGGCGTTGCGAGTTGACGGTGGGCCACGTCATGACAAGGAGGATCTGATGGCGATTGCGGTGCTGGCTGAAACGCCGAACATGACTGCCGCGCAGTTCGACACGGCTGCCGCCGAGGCCGGGCTGAGCGGGCCGCTGCCGAAGGGGTGCCTGGTGCACATCGCGGGGATCGGGCCGGACGGCTCGACGTGGCGGGACCTGAGCGTCTGGGAGACACCCGCTCAGGCCAAGCAGTTCATGGACGAGAAGCTGCGGCCGGCAATCGATCGGGCCGGAGCGACGGCGGTGTGGGGACCGCCCGTGACCTGGACCGTGCACAAGCTGATCGTCTGAACTCCACAGACTTGCCGGTCATGTGCATCTGGCTGCGCAGTCCTCAGCGCTTTCGCCACGCTTTGACTTGGGCCCCGATCGTCTCGCAAAGCCGGCTTGCGTCGTCGGGATCGATGCGAACGGTGAGCCAGACGCCCATCAGGGTCGCGGCGAGGAGGTCGGCTCGGGGTTGGACGGATTCGGGGTCCACCTGCCTTAGCCGTGACGCGTTCTCGAGGGTCGTGGCGAAACTGGCGCGGAGTCGGTCTCGGTAGGCGACGGCGGCGGGGCGGACGCGATCCTCGCGGCTGGCGAGCTCGGCGATTGAGTTGACGATCAGGCAGCCGGACGTCGCCGGGCGTGCCCCGGAACTAAACAGGTCGGCGAGGCGCGTGAACAGTGCGACGATCGTGTCCAGGTCGGCGCCGGGCGCGCTGAGGTCGGCCAGCAGGGGACCGACGACCTGGTCCGCGTAGCAGGTGAGTGCCGCCTCGAGCAGTTCGTGCTTGCTCCCGAACTCCTGGTACAGGCTGGAGCGGTTCAGGCCGGTGCGCTGCTCGAGGTCGGAGATCGAGGTCGCTTCGTAGCCGCGCTCCCAGAAGAGGTCGCGGGCAGCCAGCACGACGGAGTCGCGCTGGTAGGCCTTTGGTCGGGGCATTTGTCGCCAGCTCCTTGACATTCTGAACTGATCGTTGCAGTATATTCCGAACCGACCGGTTCAGAATATTCGTGAGAACTACGCATTCACGGCTCATCACATCGGAGCTGGCATGACGGCGGCCGAGTCGCTGGTGGCGCACGAGCTGCTCCCGTATCAGCATCACTACCTGGATCTGGACGGCAGCCAGATCCATTACCTCGACGAGGGCAACGGCGACACCGTCCTGCTGCTCCACGGGAACCCGGCCTGGTCGTTCCTGTACCGCAAGATCATCGCCGGCCTGCGCGACCAGTTTCGCTGTGTCGCGCCCGACTACCCGGGCTACGGTCTCTCCAGCGTCGGCCCAACTGACTACGCGTACACGCCACGCGAGCACAGCGCGATCCTTGAACGGTTCGTCGACGCGCTCGAATTGCGCGACCTGACGATGATGGTGCAGGACTGGGGCGGCCCCGTCGGTCTGGGCCTGGCCGGCCGACGCCCGGAGCTGATCCGCGCACTGATCATCGGCAACACCTTCGCCTGGCCGAACACTGAGCCCCGGGTCCGCGCGTTCAGCGCGATCATGGGCGGACCCGTCGGACGGACACTCACCGACGCCTTTAATCTCGTGCCCCGCTTCTTCTTCTGGCGGGGCTTCGCACAGCCGCTCGCGCCCGGTGTCCACGATGCCTACATGGCACCCTGGCGCGACCGGGCGCGCCGGCTGCCGGCCACGATCGGCCCGCACCAGCTGGTCGCCGCGTCCGACTACCTGCACGAAGTCGAGTCCGGCCTGGCGGCCGTCGGCGATCGACCGGCGCTGATCGTCTGGGGAGCCAAGGACTTCGCGTTCGATCGCTCCAACCGAGCGCGGTTCGAGGCCGCCTTCCCGTCACACCAGACGATCGTCTACCCCAACGCCTCGCACTTCCTCCAGGAGGACGTCGGTGACGAGATCGCGCAGGCGTTCAAGGCGTTTCACCGGAGCTTCGCGGACGGGTAAGGAGAGTCTCGATGGATCACTGCTGGCCGCCGTCCTCGACGCCCATGGGAGCCTGGAGAGCTGGCAGCAGGTGACCAAGCTCACCGCCAAGCTGTCGGCTGGCGGGTTCTTCTGGGCCGCGCGGGGGTGGCCTGGGGCGGGCGGCAGCCACATGCTGACACTCGACCCGCAGCGCGAGCACGTCACGCTCAGCTCGTTTCCCCAGGACGGCTCGGACTCGGTGCTCGACGTCGACCCGGAGCGAGTGGTGATCCGGAGCCCCGACGGCCGGCTGATCGAGGAGCGCAACGAGCCGCGCGGGTCGTTTCCGAAGCCGTTCGATATCACCGCCACGCCGTGGGACTCCGTCCAGGTGGCGTACTTCACGACGGCGGCGCTGTGGACCTACCTGACCGCGCCGTACCTGTTCACCTATCCGGGCGTCGAAGCCTCCGAGATCGACCCCTGGAACGAGAACGGGGAAGTCTGGCAACGCCTGGCGGTCACCTTCCCGCCGACGATCGCCACCCACAACCGCGACCAGGTCTTCTACTACGACCAGGCCCTCATGCAGCGGCGGATGGACTACGCCCCAGACGTCGCGGGCAACGCGCCGATCGCGCATTACACGCACGATCCCAAAACCTTCGACGGGCTGTTGTTCCCAACCCGAAGGCTCGTACACACACGCGACCAGGCCGGGACCGCCGACCAGCGCTTCGCGGCCATCACCGTCGACGTCGAACACATCAAACTCGACCGTGGCTGATCGCGCAACCACAGATGCCGGGCTCGGTAACCCGCCGGCACGACGGTGCCTTGGTTGACACGGTCCGCCCGCGCTTGAGCCGCGACGGCTAGCTGTGCAGTCCGTCACTCCTCGTGCAGCATCGTGAAGCGGTGCTCGGCGATGTACCAGCGCCCGTCGCGCTTGACGAGCGCATCGTCGTATCGACCGCGCCGACGGATGGCCGCGCTGCCGTCCGCGGTGGCGTACACCTCCGATGTGTAGAGGCGGACGGTGGCACGATCGCCGTCGATCTCGATCGCGCCCGGAGTCGCGACGTACACCAGTCCCGGGTGGTCGGCCACCGCACGGGTCCACAGCGCGACAATGGCTTCCTTCCCAACCGTGTCGCCGTACTGGGGAAAATCGGGTAGTTGCCAGCGCGCATCGTCAGCCCAAAGGGCCGCCCAGGCCTGCGCATCGCGCAACATCGTTGCGTCGGCGTACGCGTCGATCAGCTCGCGAATCGCGATTCTGTCCTCGAGCGGCCCGGTGAATGCCATCGCTTCCTCACCTCGATCGTCGCGGTAGTCAGCTAATCATCGCTGAACGGCGACGTCGGTGGATCGGTCGTGTAGTCGTAGAAACCCCGTCCGCTCTTGCGGCCTAGGAATCCAGCCTCAACTAGCCTGCGGAGCGTCGCCGGGGCGGCGAACCGCGCTTCCCCGTACTCCTCGTGCATGACCTTGGTCATGGCGAAGACGGTGTCCAAGCCGACGAAGTCGAGCAGTGTGAACGGACCCATCGGGTGCCCGCAGCCGGCGCGCATCGCCGTGTCGATGTCTTCGATGCTGCCGACCCCACTCTCGAACGCGCGGATGGCGTCCATGCAATAGGGAAGCAAGAGACGGTTGACGACGAATCCGGCGCGGTCCACGCTCGACACCACCTCCTTGCCGATCTGGCGGCCGAATTGGTGGCCGACGGCGACGGCAGTGTCACTGGAAGCGATCGAGCGGATCACTTCCAAGAGCGGCATCACTGGTGCCGGATTGAAGAAATGCAGGCCGATGAACTGCTCGGGCCTGCGGGTTGCCATCGCCTGGCGGATCACCGACAGCGAGGATGTGTTTGTGGCGCACACCGCGCTGGGCCCGAGCATCCGATCGACCGCGCGCCATACATCGAGCTTGGTTTCGAGATCTTCGTCTACGGCCTCGATGACCAACTCGCAATCCCGCAACTCGGCGACGTTGATGGTTCCCGTGATCCGCGCGCTGACGGCACTTGCGCTCTCGAGCTGACCTCGGGACTCAAGGCGGCCAAGAGCCTTCTCGATGCGCCCAAGCCCCCGGGCGAGGGACTCGTTGTCCTTCTCCACGACTACGACGTGGAGATCGGCTTGCGCGCAGACCTGCGCGATGCCATGGCCCATCGCGCCGGATCCGATTACCGCGACGCGCGATAGCTTCACGATGCTCTCCGTGTCAGTCAACTGACCTGGCTACGATACCAAGTCGCCGTGGGGGGCCCGGTGCGCGCCCGCGGTGACCCGTCATCGCCGTCGACCACGAACGAGGGAACACATGGCTCAGGGAGCACTCGCACACGTCGCATTGCTCGTCCGTGATCTCGACAAGGCTGTGGAGGACTGGACGCGAATCCTGGAGGTCCTCGACCCCGGGCAGCTGCGCGAGCCCCCAGTCGTGATGGAACGCTTCGGCCCTGACTCGGATCCAGTCAGGTGGGTGACGTTTGTCTCGCCCGGCGGTGCCGAAATCCAACTGGTGCAGCCACTCGGAGACGGGCCGCGGGCGCAGTGGCTGGCCGACCATGGCGAGTGCGTTGACCACATTGCGTTCGTGCATCCCGATCCCGAGGGGGCGGCACGCGCCCTCGACGAGGCAGGGGTAGAGCTGACCGCGACCGAACTGCGCACCGACCCCCGCCTCCCCTGGCAGGGCTGGACATTTGTCACCGAGCAGGCTGCTCATGGGGCCCGGATCGAGATCGCATTTCCATACCACGCTGAAAATGGCCGCTGGGTCCAGCCGACCGCCGGCGAGAGCTGATCGCGGGTGGGATCGGAAACACTCGAGGTACACGCGGGGCTCGGCGCGGCGACGCTCTGCGAAGCTTTCGCCTACACGGCGACGGCCGTCCCGGACCGTGTGGCCGTCCGCGCATCCGATGGCGTCGAGGTCCTGACCTGGCGTGAGTACGAGGCGGCCGTCGAGCGCACCGCGCGTGCTTTGGCACGCCACGGGTTGCTACCCGGCGACCGAGTGGCGTTGCTGCTGACGAACCGGCCGGCGTTCCACGTTGTGGACGCCGCGGTGATGCGGCTGGGTGGCGTGGCGTTCTCCGTTTATGCTACGTACTCGGTCCCGCAGGTGCAGAACTTGCTCGACGACGCCGGCGCGCGTCTGCTCGTGATCGAGGCCGCCTTCGCCGACCTCGCAGCCGGGCTCGAGCTCGTCGGTACCCACGGCGGCAGCATCGTCGCCGTCGATGGCGACGTTTCGGGCGTGGCCTCGCTCGGAGATCTCATCGACGCGACCGGCGACGGTCCCGCGCCGAGGTGGCCGACCCCGACTCCGAGCACGCTGCTGACACTCATCTACACCTCCGGCACCACCGGTCCGCCGAAGGGCGTCGAGCTGACCCACGGCAACGTGATGGCGGCGGCGCGGTCGTTTGCTGAGGCGATCGATTTTCCCGATGGGACCGCGGTCGTGTCCTACCTGCCAATGGCACATGTCGCGGAGCGCAACGCCAGCCACTATCTGCCGATGACGATGGGCTTCACCACGACGTGCTGCCCCACGCCGACTGGCGTCTATGACCTCCTGCCGACGGTGCAGCCGTCCTGGTTTTTCGGTGTGCCGCGGATCTGGGAGAAGCTCCAGGCCCGGATCGAGGCCGCGCTCGACGCGCTCCCGGGCCACGAGCGGGACCGTCGGCGGGCGGTGATCGACCGCGGGATCGAGCAAATCGAGCGGATCGATGCCGCCGGGGGTACCGTTGGCCGTCTCTCGCGAGGCGATGAGGACGAGGCGCTGATGGCGGCCATCCGTCGCCAGCACGGGCTTGGGGCGCTGCGTGCGGCCCATACCGGAGCGGCGCCGATGCCGCCACACACGCTCGCATTCTTCCATGCCATCGGCGTCCCCCTAGGGGAGCTGTGGGGACTGTCGGAGACCACCGGCGCGGGCACGGCGAGCCCAACGGGCGCAGTGAAATTCGGCACCGTCGGACGCGTATCTCCGGGCATGGAGCTCGCGATCGCTGACGATGGCGAGGTGCTGCTGCGCGGCGCGCTGGTGATGCGGGGTTATCGCAACCACCCGTCCGAGACCGCCGCCGTGATCGACCCGGACGGATGGTTTCGAACCGGGGACCTCGGCGCGCTCGATGCCGACGGTTACCTCAGCGTCGTCGGCCGCAAGAAGGAGATCATCATCAATTCGTCAGGCAAGAACATGTCGCCGGCCTTGATCGAGGCTGAACTCAAGGCGAGCACGAGCCTGATCGCGCACGTCTGTGTGATCGGAGACGGACGGCCGTTCAACGTCGCCGTGATCGCCCTTGAACCGGAGGCGCTCGAGGGGCTTCGGCGGACGGGTCAAGGTTCTGCCGGCGAAGTCGGTGCGAGGCTGGCGGCCGCGATTCAGCGAGCCAACACACGACTCGCACGGGTCGAGCAGATCAAGCGCTTCCACGTGGTCGAACTCCCGTGGTCGCCCGCGACGGGCCAGCTGACGCCGACGATGAAGCTGCGACGCGGCCCAATCGCCGAGATGTACCACGACGAGATCGAGGCGCTCTACGCGCAGCCACGCTGAGCTGCGGCGGTGACGAGGACCCTCAGGCCTCGTCGGAGCTCACTGCGTGCCTCGATGGTTGCGCCCGAACCGGACGGGGAGGCGGGTGATCGCCCGTTGCATTGTGTTGCCGCCCCACCTCACCCCGTCCTCGGCCACCTCGATGTCCGGAAACCGGCGCGCGAGTGCGGTGAAAGCGGCGACGCCTTCGAGCCGAGCGAGCGCGCTACCGAGGCAGAAGTGCGGTCCATAACCAAATGCGAGGTGCTCCTTGGCGTTCGCACGCGTGAGGTCGACCCGGTCCGGATCGACGAAAACGTCTGGATCTCGATTTGCGCTTGCGAGCACGAGGAAGACGGTCTCGTCCGGCCCGATGTCGACGCCGGCGACCGTGGTCGGCTCCTCGGTCAGGCGGAAGATGTATTGGACCGGGCTGGAACAGCGCAACAGCTCCTCGACGCCGGAGCCGGCAAGGACCGGGTTCAGGCACAGCCGCCGCCATTCGTCGGGCTGGCGATGGAGCTCTAGTAGGCCGACGCTGATCAGGTTGGTCGTCGTCTCGTGCCCAGCGAACAGCAGGACGATGAACATCGCGGCGAGCTCGTCTCTGGTCAGCCGGTCGCCTCGGGACGCGCTGACCAGCGCCGCCACGAGGTCAGTCTCGGGTTCGTTGCCCCGCTTTGAATCGATGACCTCGTCGATGTAGGCACGGAACTCGCCGAGGGCCGCGTGTGCGCTTATCAGCGCCTCGGCGTCGACACCCCCCCGATTACGGCCGATCCGGCTCGACCAGTCGTGGATGAGCGCGCGATCGGCATGCGAGACGCCCAGCAGATCGGCGATCATCATCAGAGGGAGGACGTAGGAGAAGCGCGAGACAAGGTCAACGGTCTCGCTACCCTCGAGCTCGTCGAGCAAGTCGTCGGTGTAACCCTGGACCGCCTCGGCGAGCATCGCTATCCGGCGGGGAGTGAACGCCCGCCTGCCGATGTCACGCAGGCGCGCGTGAGCCGCCCCGTCACTCCGACTCACGAACTTCGACTCAAACGCCGCGACCTCTCGGTAGGCAACGAGCTGCGTCTCGGTGAGCCGCTCCTGCACGGTCTTCGCCTGCGAGCCTTCGTAGTGACCGCGATTGCTGAACACGCGCGGCGCGCGTAGCGCCGCCTTGATCTCCGAGTAGCCAAGCAACAGCACGCTCGGACCGCTCCTTTGCACCGTCCCGCGTTCGCGCGCACGACGCCATACGTCCGAAGCCACGGACATGATCTCCGGGCGGGAGGCAAGCAATTCGGCCATCTCTCCGTCGACAGCCCGGCGCGAGGCTTGTGGCTCCGACGCCAACTCTCCCACTGCGTCCTCCAATACGACGGTCAAGAACGACGCCCAGACGACAGGTGCAGCCTACCGGTCATCATTGTGGCCCGAGCTCGGAGATGGATCTGATCGAGGTAAGAGCTTCGTGAGCCCTCCGGCTATCCTTGCTCGAGCGTCCGCAACACTCGGACGGCTGCGATCAGCTCGACCAAGTCCTCGAACCGGCGCATGCTCATGCCGGTGATCTCATCGAGCTTGCTGAGTCGGTAGTGGACTGTGTTGGGGTGGACGAACAACGCCGCGGCCGCTCGCGCGGCGTTCAGGTCGGCGCGGGTGTGAACCCCGCCAGTCAGAGGCGATCAACCAAGCGTGCCGGGTCCATCCGCCAACGGGGACGAACAGGAGAGACCGCGCGCGGTGAAGCGCGGCCGGCAAGGAGTTCGCGCCGCCTGCGGCGGCGGGTTCGCACGTCTGAGCTGCGGGCCATACACGGGGCCCACCACGAGCGTCAGCACCACCCCCTCGGCGCGACGTTAGACCGCGGGAGTATCGACCTCGACCACGGCGAGCCCTGATCGCCGCACCCCGCCGACCGATCTCCCAGGATGCCGCTCTCGAGCGACCTACTCCGCGAAGGGCCCGGGCGCGTCCGGATAGCCCGGGCGAGCGAGGTTTTCTCGCGGACTAGTCTTGCGGACATCGCGGCGCAATAACCGCCCTTGGGCCGCTCACGATGGGCAGCGCGCTCGCTGGTGGATCGGCTTGCGGACGCGTAGCTGGCCGGCGGCAGGCACTGCTTTCCGCGCGCGAAGCAGAACCGCAACCATCGGCACGGAGACGTCGGTCATGAGATGACAGTAGGTCCGCTGCGTGGCTCGTCCCTCCTCGGCCGTTCCCGAGTTATCTTCTTCGTGTGGCGTTTCACCGCTCGACGGCTGCGCGCGAAGCCGGTCCGGCAGCCATTGTGGTGCTCGTGGTCGCGTGGGGAGCAATCTGGCTCGCGCTCCGGCCTCCCGGTCAAAGAGGTGCCAGCTACGTCGGACAGCTCTGCGGCGCCGAGTCGATCCTTCTTCTCTCGATCGCACTCGTCCTGATCAGCACCCTGCCGTGGGTCGAGGTGTGGTTCGACGGAATCGATCGAGCGGCGATATGGCATCGCCGTGCCGCTATCACGGGGGTTCTGCTCCTTATTCCTCACATCCTGCTGTCGAAGAGCTCCCCCACGGGTGGATCCGGGAAATCCCTCGGTGTCGTTGGCGCGCTCGGATTGCTGGCGCTCGTTGTGTGGGCAATCGTCCCTCGCTGGCGGTCGGTCTTGCCACGCCTCGTCCGGCCTGGCGTCGTCGCCGTCCGGGACCTCCCTGGGCTCCGCCACGCGCGTGCTCTGCTCGGCGGCTACGAGCGATGGCGGGCCTTCCACCGGCTGACCGGCGTGTTCGTCGCGATCGCGTTCGTCCACGGGATTCTCGACGCGACGCCATTCCCACGAGCGCCCGCGCTGCGCTGGATCTACCTCACCATTGGCGGGATCGGACTCGCCTTTTACCTATATCGGGAGTTCCTTGCGCGTCATTTCGTCTCGCTTCACGACTATCAGGTCGAGCATGTCGAGCTCTTCGACGACGGGTTAATGGAAATCTCGCTCAAACCGCTTGGCGCTCCGATGCACTTCGTCCCCGGTCAGTTCGCGATGCTGTATCTCGAGGCTGCCCCCGGCTGGCGACGTCACCCGTTCTCGATCGCCAGCCCGCCCAGCTCCGACGTCCTGCGGTTCACAGTGAAGGCACTCGGCGACGACACGACGGCGATGCGCGAGTCGGTTCAGCCCGGTATGCCCGCGGTGATCCGCGGACCCTTCGGTCGTTTCAGTCACGACAAGGGCGGCGATCATCAGGTATGGATCGCCGCGGGTGTTGGAATAGGACCGTTCCTCAGCTGGTTGCGCGCGCTCGACGATGAGCCTGGTCCCGGCCAAATCGACTTCTTCTACACCTCAACGGACGGCGGTGCTCCCTTCGCCTCTGAGCTCGAGGGAATCGCCGACCGCCACGAGGAGCTTCGCCTGCACCTCGTGAACTCGACCGCCGACGGGCGCCTCACTCCCGACGAGGTCCTCGCGACGGTCGACGATGACCCCGCTGCTCTGTCTGTCTTTCTCTGCGGGCCTGAGGGCATGGTCCGCACATTCCAATCCGGCCTCCACCGGGCCGGCGTGCCCCTGAAAGCGATCCACCGGGAGTACTTCGTCTGGCGGTGAGCTGCGCAGCCTGGTGCTCTCGGTCTCGACACGTGTGGCTTCGTGCACGCGCGGAGGCGGGCTGCGAGCAGTCTGAAGCATGAGCACGTGGGACGAGAAGGACCCCTCGGCATCACCTTGCGTACCGGGAACTGACGCCCGGCAGGTCGAACGCGCGGTCCCGAGCGGGTGGACGTCAGACCCACGCTCGGTGACGACCGGAATAAAGGGGGTGGGCCAGCCGCGCCGAGACGCGACCAAGACGCACGCGACGGCACCTCATGCGGCAACGGTCCTCGCCACGAACCTGGCGTCCGCGCGGACGGGGACTGGCCCCGACCTGAGATCGACGGTTTCCATGCTCGTGGCCGGAACCGCGTCTCTCGATCGTGTGCGCAAGGGGTTCGGCTGCCGGATGTCTCTGTGGCCGTGGCTGAGGACTGGACAGTTTCGCTGTTCCGCGGGCCGGTCGTCCGGCCCAAAGAATTTGCCGCGGATAACAGTGGGGACGGGTTATGGCGGAGCTGCTGGACGCCGCGCCGGGGTCTGGGTCGTCGTGAGGAGCCGAGAGCCGCTGAGGATCGCCGGTGAGTGGTCCGCGGGCAGTGACATTGCTTCCGAGTGGATACCAGTCACAGCTCGACCGTGTCCGTCTCGGTTGGCGTAGGCGTCGTCTCGGCTAACCTGCGGCGCGCGTAATCGAGCACGGAGCGTGAGATGTTCGGACATCGTTGGGAGCGCGTAGAGGCGAAGATCGTGGAGGCGCAGTTCGTCCCCGTACACAAGGGCGACCTGTACTCGCACAACGTCTACATCGTCGAAGTGCGTCCTGGCGGGCAGGCTCCGTTCCGCGCCAAACTCGCGCAGCCGGAAACAGGCCCGCGCTTCGCATTCCCTAAGCGAGGACAGGTGATCGGGGTGAAGTGTCGGCCGAAGTCCAAGAAGGTGAAGTGGGATCACTCCGACCCGCGCTCGTTCAACACTGCGCAGGTCGATGCACGACAGGCGAAGCTCGACGCGGCGCTGCGCGCTCCACCAACCTCGCCGCCGGATCAGACCTCGTAAAACGACGCGTAGAGGTAGCGGGGCCTCGAGCCTCGGGTGGCAGCCTTCTGCTCGAGCGCGAAGCAGGCGCGACGGCTACGACGCCCGCATCACAAGCGGGCGGAAGTGGACGACGCGGTCCGCTCGCCGGGCCGGGCCTGGCGTGGCGTGGCGTGGCGTGGCGTGGCGCAGCGTCGCGTGGCGTGGCGTGGCAGTGAACTTTACCGTGCGGACGCCCTGAACCGGAGCTCGGGACGCACCGGGCGAGGCCTTTCGTGGCAGAGCACTCGCGCGGAGGCCGTCAGGGCTGAGGAGTCCGATGTCGCCAATCCGGTGGTACGCGTCGAGCCGGCTCGTGGGCGAAGCGATGGCGGGGCCGAAGCTGTCCGGGTCGCCGGTGAACGTCTCGATGGTTGCCGCGCACTCGTTCCCGGGGCGCCGGCGCCGGCGAAGGGGAGATCGCAAGCAGAGCCGATAGGCACGCGCCGATCCCGCCGCGGGCGTAGCATCGAGTGGGACCGCCGTGGGTGGTGCGCAGTTGAGCGGCGCGAGGGCCGGATGCGGAGGTGTTGGATGAAGTTCGGGCTGATGCTGAGTACGCAGGACCCACCGTACGCGGCTGAGATCGTCCGCCGCTGGCAGGAGCTGCTTGAGGTCGCGACGGTGGCCGAGGAGGTGGGCTTCGACGGCGTGTTCGTGCCTGAGCACCACATGGCCGCGGACGGCTGCCTGCCATCGCCGTTCGTCGGTCTCGCGGCGATCGCGGCGCGAACGACGCGTCTCGAGCTCGGTACCGCCGCCGTGCTGCTGCCGTTTCATCACCCGATTCGTATCGCGGAGGACGCCGCAGTCCTCGACGTCATCTCCAACGGCCGGGTGAGGCTCGGCTGCGGGCTCGGCAATCTCGATGTTGGCGTATCGCTGTTCGCGATCGAGCGCGAGGACCAGGCCGGCCGGCTCGAGGAAGGTCTCGAGCTCGTCCGTCGCGCGTGGGCCGGTGAGTGCTTCCGGCATGCCGGCGAGCACTTCACGACGGCGGGCACGATCTCGCCGCTTCCGGTTGGAGCGGAGCTGTGGCTTGCGGCGATGTCCGCGCCGGGCGTTCGGCGGGCCGGGCGGCTCGGGCTGCCGTGGATTTCGGACCCCCTCCACAACACAGCTGTCGTTGCACACTGGTCCGATCTGTACCGGCGGGCCGGCGAGGAGCACGGAACCGCGACCGATCTGAAGGTTGTGATGATCCGCGATGGATGGGTCGCAGACGACCTCGCCGAGGTCGAGCGGGACTGGTGGCCGCACCTCCGAGACGATCTCGCGGGCCGAGTCACGACCTACTTCCAGACCGCCCCCAAGGCCGTCGCCGAACGCGATCCGATCCTGGCAACCACGGCGACAGCGGACGATCTGGAGTTCGATCGTCATCGGGTCGACCGCCTGATCGCCGGGTGCCCGGATGAGTGTGTCGCGCAGATCCGCGCGCTGGACGCGACACTCGGAGGAATGGACTACCTGATCATGCGGCTGCGCATGCCGACCGGCCCAGCCTTCGCTGAGGAGCTCGCGGGCATCAGGCGCTTCGGGCGCGACGTCATCTCCGCGTTTCGCTGACACCCGGGTACCCGTTGCCTCGCGCAGGCCACGAGCCCGGGCGCTCGCTCTGCCGGCGGCCGGAGTGCCCGCTCGCTGCCCTCGCACCCACGAACAAGCGGCCGCGTCACGCGGTCTCCGTGCCGACCGAAGGGCGCTAGGGAGTCGCGGAGCTCCTGGCCTAGGTGATCGCGTTGCACCATAGGCAGGCGCCTCGTACGCACGGTGTGAGTGATCTTCGAGGACGGAGCGGCAGCGTCGAGGGGGCTTTCGCCCGCCCGGTCAGGGCTGGGCAACGGACACGCCCTTCGGGGGTCTCGGCAGCCGTTTCGCCGGAGTGGCGGTTTGCGATCGGTGCGCTATTGCGGTGGTTTCCGGAGGCTGATTGCGGTCGTTTACGGTCGCTCGCGCTGCCGATCTGTCGATAGGTGTCGATGTGGGCCTTCTCTCGATGACGTCCGGTGCTGCGCTTTCGTTCCGGCGTCTTGGTGTGGTGCTGGCAATCCCGGTGGTGCTGATCGCCGCCGCGGTCTTCTTGACCGCGAATGTCGAGCGCAGCGCGGCTCTGCTAGGTGGCCGCCAGCAGGAGTCCTCCCTGAGCATGCTCAATGCGATCTTTGATCAGGAGGCGGCGGCGCGTGGGTTCTTCGACACTCGTGACCCGCTCTTCCTGCAGCGCTGGAATCAGGGCACGAGCGCGTTCACATCGAGTGTTGCGGAGCTTCGGTCGCTGGTCGCCGGAGACGCGGCTCTGCGGGACAGCCTCGCCGATCAGGCCGAGCGCGCGGACGCTTGGCATGCCGCAACCGGGGCCGCGATCCTCGTTCTCGAGCGGACTGGACGCTCTCAGTCGCACGACGCGATCGAGGACAGCAGAAGGCAGATGGACGGCTTTCGCAAGGCGAACGCCGCGTTCGACGTTTCGCTGCGCAAGGCGAACGCTGGTCGCCTGACCGTGGCGACGGTTGAGGCTGTGGCTGTCGTTGCGGCGCTCGCGGCGATGCTGTTCGGGATCGGCTTGCTCGTCGCGCGTCGCATGGCGCGTCGCGAGGCGTCGCGCCATCGCGATCAGGCGCAGCTGCGGGAACTGCTGCAGGTATCAGAGTCCGAGGAGGAGTCTCGGATGTTGTTGATCCGCTACCTCCGGAAGCTGCTTCCGGCTGCCGATGCGGCCGTGCTGGGCCGCAGCCACGACGGCGACCGCTTGGAGGTCACGACCGACGGGCCGAGCAATGCCCTGACTCTCGCGGCGAGCAGCGAGCGACTGCGCCCGCTGTCGTGCATGGCCGTGCGGCTCGGCCGCTCCTACGACCGCAGTCCGGAGGACGACAGCCTGTCGCGGTGTGAGATCTGCGGTGCGATCGAAGGGATGTCGGCTTGCGAGCCGCTGCTCGTGAGCGGCCAGACGGTTGGCTCGGTCTTGGTCGCCTCGCGGAAGGCCATCCCAGCTGGGCTGCGTGAGCGAGTGCGCGAAACCGTCAGTCAGGCGGCCCCCATCCTCGTCAACCAGCGCAACCTGATGCTCGCGGAGACGCTCGCGCGATCGGACTCACTGACGGGACTGGCCAACCGCCGCGCGGCTGACGAGACGCTCGAGCGTCTCGTCGCGCAGGCCGTTCGCAGCTCGGCTCCCGCGGCGGTCGTGCTGCTCGATCTCGATGGCCTGAAGCAAATCAACGATCGCCACGGGCATGAGCGCGGCGACAGCGCCCTCGCGCTGCTCGGGCACATCATCAGCGCCGCCATCCGCGCGAGTGACTTCGCTGCGCGGATCGGCGGCGACGAGTTTCTGATCATGCTTCCCGACACCGGACGCGACGGCGCGATCGTGATCGCCGAGAAGCTCCTCGCCGAGATCGGGTGCGCCGAGATTGAGGGCATCGGCCCGATCTCAGCGAGCCTCGGCGTTGCCGTCCTGCCGGCCGATGCGACCGACGGGGAAGAACTGCTGCGAAAGGCCGATCGTGCCCTCTACGCCGCAAAGCAGCAGGGCCGCAATTGCATCGGGGCTTTCGCGCCGTCGACCGGTCAACGGCGAGACCAACCCGCCCGCACCCGACTTGGATCCAGGCGCGACCGGACCCAACCCGCCGGGCGCGGCCCCGACGCCGATCACGTAGACCGAACACCGCTGCTGGTCATCGCCACCGCCCCCACAGACGCCTGAGGCTCGAGCTCTACTTCGAGTCCCGTCCGGAACTGGGCGACGTCGAAACGAGAAGTCTTCGGACCGGCCGGCGAGTGTCGGGCGGCGAGCTGCACTGACAGCGAGCATGCACGGCGCTCAAGCCCATGACTAATTCTTCACGTCTTGGTCGGGTGGGCGGTAGCCGGGTAGCTCGACGTGGAAGGTGGCTCCGTCACCGGGGCCGGATTCGGCGTGGATGTTGCCGCCGTGGGCTTCGGTGATGGCGCGGGCGATCGCGAGGCCGAGTCCGCTGCCGCCGCGGTCGCGCGAGCGGCTCTGATCGAGTCGGTGAAAGCGTTCGAAGATCTGCTCGAGCTGGCCGGGTGGTATGCCCGGTCCGGTGTCGCTGACTGTGATCTCCAGGCGGCTGTCATGTGCGGATGTCTGGATCAGTACGCGGTCGCCCGCGTTGGTGTGGGCGACTGCGTTGCGCACCAGGTTGCGCAGGACTTGGGTGAGCCGGTCGGGGTCGGCCAGTAGGGTGCCGTCGATGGTGTGGAGCTGGTAGTCGCGTTCGCCGAATAGCGGCAGGTCGCGGCGGAGGTCCTCGAAGAAGTCGGTGAGCTCGATCGTGTGTGGCTCGATCAGTTGGCCGGCTTCGGCGCTGGCGAGGGTGAGCATATCGGCGACGAGGCGGTCGAGTTCGTCGAGGCGGTGCAGGAGGGTCGTGGTGCCTTCGTGGCGGCGGTGCTCGTCGGTTTCGCGGTCGAGGAGCTCGACTTGGGCGCGGAGGACGGCGAGCGGGGTGCGGAGTTCGTGGGAGGCGTCGGAGACGAAGTCGCGTTGGCGTTTGAACGCTCGCTCGAGCCGGTCGAGCATGTGGTCGAACGCCTCGGCGAGGACGCCGACTTCGGCGCGGCCGGCGATCGGGCCGGCTCGTACTGAGAGCTCGCCGGCATCGACTGCGGCGGCGACTCTTGCCATGCGGCGCAGGGGCGCGGTGATCAGGGTGGCTAGTCCGACTCCCGCGGCGAGCGCGAGCGCGAGCGCGAGCCCCCCGACGAGAAAGAACGTCCGCAGCAGGCTCGCCTGCGCCCGTTGAATCGGCTTGAGTGGGTCGGCGACGCGGAGCGTCCCGACGCTCATGTGACCGTAGTTGATTGGTTTGGTGAGGACCCGCATCGTGCCGGCTTCGGCGACGGATGCGGTCGCCAGGCCTTTGGGAGCGTTCAGCAGGCCGGTGGCGCCGGGTGAGATCTGCTCGCGCCCCCGCTCGCGCACGAGCAGCTCTGGGTTGTTCGTGACGGTGGCGCCACGGTTGACCTGGAGGACGAAGATCAGCGCTTCGGCGTGGTAGCGCTGCGAGGACACGAACGACTTGGCGGTGCGCTCCAGGGCTGCTGGTGTCGAGATCTTGGCGCGGCTGCGGAATTGGTCCCATTCGGCCGCCTGGGTTTGCAGGTCGGCGTCGACTTGGGCGCGGAGTCGTCTGCCGGTGCCGTTGTAGAGCGCGAGGAAGCTGGCTCCGATGCCGAGCGCGGTGACCAGCGCGATCGCGAGCGCGAGTTGGGCGCGCAGCCCGCCGGGGAGTGGGCGTCTAGTCACGTGGCACGCGTAGCCGGTAGCCGACGTTGCGCACCGTCTCGATCGGGTGCGGCTCGTCGGTGTCGCCGAGTTTGCGCCGCAGGTAGCCGACGTAGACCTCGAGCACCTTGGTGCCTGGGTCGAAGTCAAATCCCCAGACGGCGTTGAGGATCTGCTCGCGCGAGAGGACCTGGTCGGGGTGGCGCATCAGGTAGACGAGCAGCTCGAACTCGCGGGCGGTGAGGTTGACGTCGTGTCCGTCGCGCTGAACCCGGCGGGTGCGCAGATCGACGTGAATCCCGGCGACCTCGAGCACCGAGCTCTCGTGCTGGGAGGGTGAGCGGAGCTGGTTGCGGACCCGTGCGAGCAGTTCCTCGAACGAGAACGGCTTGGTCACGTAGTCGTTCGCGCCGCGGTCAAGTCCCTCGACGCGCTGCTCGACCGATGCGCGTGCGGTGAGGATGATCACCGGCAGATCGGGCGTCCGCGCGCGGATCGCTTTGAGCAGGTCGAGCCCGTCCTTGCCGGGGAGCGTCAGATCGAGCAGCACGAGCGCGAAATCGCCGGTCAGGGCTGCCGCCTCGCCGCTGTCGCCGTCGTGGCAGACGGTCACGGCGTGGCCCTCCGCGCGGAGGCTTTGCTCGATGAAGCCCGCGAGCGTCTGCTCGTCTTCGATCACGAGGATGCGCATCTAGACGTATCACTTTATGTGCTGTTGCAGGGCCAAACCGGCTGGTAAGGCGCTTCTGAACCGTCTCTTACCCGGGTCTTGACGAGCGCTTGCATCGTGATCTGCGTCAATCCGCTGCGCGGGGTCAAGTCGCGCAGCAACTCCGATCACGAGGCGCAACCTATGAGCTTTTCGATAACGGCCGCGCGGTCGACGACGCCGCGTGCGCGAACCTTGCTTGACATTTTCAACGCCACAGCGAACCGGTGCGGCGATCGCGTCGCGATCGATGCCGACGACGCGATCCTCACCTATCGCGAGCTGTCTGACGCGGCTGGCGCGCTTGCGGGGAGGCTGGGCGCGGCCGGCGTCGGGCCGGGCAGCCGGGTCGGGGTTCAGGTCGCGAGCGGGACGAGCGAGCTGTATGTCGCGATCCTCGGCGTGCTGCGCGCCGGAGCGGCGTACGTTCCGGTCGACGCCGATGACCCACCCGCCCGGGCGGCGGACGCGTTCGAGCGCTCCGGCGCCTGCGCTGTGGTCCGTGACGGGCTGGCGGTCGAGCTGCTCGCGACCCCGCGCGCAGACGATCGTCCGGTGTGCGCGGACGACGACGCGTGGGTGATCTTCACCTCGGGCTCGACCGGCGCGCCGAAGGGTGTCGCGGTCAGCCACCGATCCGCGGCGGCGTTCGTCGATGCCGAGGCGCGCCTGTGGGACGTCGATCGTGAGGACCGGGTACTCGCCGGCCTGTCGGTCGGGTTTGACGCCAGCTGCGAGGAGATCTGGCTGGCGTGGCGCCACGGCGCTGCGCTCGTCCCCGCGCCGCGGTCGATGGTGCGAGCGGGATCGGAGCTCGGTCCTTGGCTTCTGAAGCGCGGAGTGACTGTCGTCTCGACGGTGCCGACGCTCGCCGCGATGTGGGAGGAGTCCTCGCTGGCCGGCGTGCGGCTGTTGATCCTCGGAGGCGAGGCGTGCCCCGAGCCGCTCGCGTGGCGGCTCGCTGCGGGCCGCGAGGTGTGGAACACCTACGGGCCGACGGAGGCGACCGTCGTCAGCACGGCGGCCCGACTACGACCGGGCGAGCCGGTCACGATCGGCTGGCCGCTCGACGGCTGGGAGATCGCGATCGTCGACGAGGATGGCGAACCGGTGGAGGCCGGTGAGGCCGGTGAGCTGGTGATCGCCGGCGTCGGCGTCGCGCGCTACCTCGATCCGCTGCTCGACACCGAGCGCTTCCCGCCGATCCCGGCGTTGGGATGGGACCGGGCCTACTGCACCGGTGACATCGTCCGCGAGACATCGCAGGGGCTTGCTTTCGTCGGACGGCGCGACCATCAGGTCAAGATCGGCGGCCGGCGGATCGAGCTCGGCGAGATCGACGCACGGCTGAGCGACGTGCCTGCGGTGAAGGCCGCGGTAACCGTCGTGCGCGAGAGCGGGGCCGGCAACAAGCTGCTCGTCGGCTACGTGGTCGGCGAGATCGACCCAGCGGAGGTTCGCGCCGCGGTCGCCGACCGCCTGCCTCAGGCGCTCGTTCCGATGATCGTCGTGCTCGACGAGCTGCCCCAGGGACGCTCGGGCAAGGTGGACCGCAGCGCGCTGCCGTGGCCCCCGCCGGCGACTGGCCCCGCGATCCAAACCGCGGGTCTGAACGGCACGGCGGCGTGGCTGGCCGAGCGCTGGGTCGAGCAGTTGGCGCCCGTCGAGATCGCGCCTGACAGCGACTTCTTCGCGCTCGGGGGCAGCTCGCTGGCGGCCGCGAAGCTCGCCTCCGCGCTGCGTGAGCGCTTCCCGGCGGTCGCGGTCGCCGATATCTACAACCATCGGCGGCTCGGAGAGCTGAGCGACCGGCTCGATCAGCTCGGCGCGGGTGAGGATGTCCCGCCCACTGAGCACGTCCCCGCGAGCCGCTGGTGGGGCGCGCTGCAGCTCGCAGGCGTGCTCGTGCTGCTGGCGCTATCGGCACCGCAGTGGCTGCTCGGCATCCTCGCGCTCGACCGCTGGCATGGGGGGCAGCTGGGGCTCGGGGTCGGGTGGGTGTGGCTGATCGCCGGCTGGCTGGCGTTCGTGAGCGCGCCCGGCCGCGCGCTGATCGTGCTCGCCGCGCGGCGGCTGCTGCTCTCGGGGCTGAAGCCGGGACGCTACCCCCGCCACAGCTGGCTGACCTACCGGATCTGGTTCGTCGAGCGCCTGGCAGAGGTCTGCCACCTCGAGGCGCTCGCCGGGACCCCGTGGGCCGCGCGCTACGCGCGCATCACGGGCCACCGGGTCGGCCGGGGCGCGCGGCTGGGGACCCTCCCGCCGCCGACCAGCCTCGTCGCGATCGGGGACGGCGCGACGCTCGAACCCGACGTCGACCTGCACGGCTGGTGGATCGACGGCCAGGACCTCGTCGTCGGTCAGCTGCGCATCGAGGCCGGCGCCCGGGTCGGCACCCGCAGTCTGCTGATGCCGGGCGCGGTGATCGGCGCCGGCGCCGAGGTCGAGCCCGGAACGCTCGTCACGGGGGAGATCCCCGCCGGCGAGCGGTGGGCAGGCTCCCCGGCCCGTCAGCTCGGCAATGCCGGCGACGGATGGCCCGAACCGCTCGCGACTCTCGGGGGCGCGAGCCCTCGCTCGCGGGCGATCTACGCCGGCGGGCTGGCCGCCCAGAGCCTGCTTCCGCTGCTCGCGTCGCTGCCGGGCATCGTGCTGCTGATGAGCTTCTCGCCCGGTCACTGGACCGCCGGCTCGCTTCTGCTCACGGTGCTCCCGCTGGCGCCGCTGGTCGCGCTCAGCTTCGTGGGCTCATACGCGCTGCTCGTGGCCGTTGCGGTGCGGGCTGTCTCGCCGCTGATCCGGCCCGGGTGGCACCACGATGATGCTCCGGTTGGCTGGGCGTTGTGGTTCTCGGAATCGGTGATGGCCACAGCGCGCGGGATCCTGTTCCCGCTGTACGCGAGCGTCTACACCCGCTCGTGGCTGCGGCTGCTCGGAATCCAAGTCGGCAGGCGGACAGAGGTGTCGACCGCGGTCGGGCTGAACCGGCTGACCAGCTTCGGCGAGCAGAGCTTCGCGGCCGACGACGTCGTGTTCTCCACCGCCAAGGCGCGGGGAGGCTGGCTGTACGTCGCGCCGATCGAGGTCGGCGACCGCACCTTCCTGGGCAACAGCGCGATCCTCGGAGCGTCCACCAAGCTCGGGAACGACAGCCTGGTCGGAGTCCTCAGCACGGCGCCTCGCCTCAGCAGCGACGGCACGTCGTGGTTCGGCTCGCCGGCGCTCGAGCTGCCGCGGGTCGCCGACCGGGCGGACCGATCGCGCACGACCAATCCGCCCCCCCGGCTGATCCTCGCGCGCGGCACGATGGAGCTGTTCCGGATCCTGCTCCCCGGCACGATCTCGACGGTCCTCGCCGCGCTCGTGTTCTTCGGCCTCAACCGGATCGGGTCCGCCGCCGGGATCTGGGCGATGGCGGCCGCCGCGCCGGTGCTGCTCGCCGCCGCCGGCGTGTCCGCGGCGAGCCTGACGGTCGCGATCAAGTGGACGCTGATCGGCCGTTACGAGCCGGGCGAGCATCCATTGTGGTCGTTCTTCGTCTGGCGCGATGAGATCGTCAACACCTGCCAGGAACAACTCGCCGGCGGCTGGCTGCTGCGCACCGCGGTCGCGACACCGCTGCTGTCCCTCTACCTGCGGATGATGGGAGCCAGCGTCGGCCGCGACGTCTGGTGCGAGACCCTCAACCTCACCGAGTTCGACATCGCGACGCTCGGCGACGGCTGCACGGTCAACCGTCACGCTGTCGTGGAAACCCACCTGTTCCACGACCGCCTGATGCGCATTGGGCCGGCCACCCTCGGTGCCGGCGCGACACTCGGCCCCGCGACCGCGATGCTGCCGGACACGATAATCGGCTCGGACTGCCGCGTCGGTGGACGCTCGGTCGTGATGCGAGGCGAGCGACTCCCCGCTAACACCTGCTGGCACGGAGCTCCCGTGCTTGCGACCTGATGCATACCGGGGCGATGGCCGGGGACAGGAATCCCCTAGCTGCGAAGTCTGCGAGCGGAGCTACCGAAGTGACACCGTCACGCTGGCGGCGACGATCTCGGGCTTCTTAGCGGCTGGCGCTGTGGCGTTGCCCCAGCTGATGACCAGGTGACCGGGCGGCCAGCTCGAGATGCCGAAGGTGTCGCCAGGCCATACGGCGCGGTTACCGAACGCGTTCGACAGTTGCATAGCGGCAGAGATCCAGCCACGTGTTATTGAGAATACGCGGAGGTATTGCGCATATCCGCGCCGGTCGCTGTCGGAGTGCCAGCTGACGTAGGCAATCCCAGCGCCGCCGCCGGTCACCTCCGTGATGTGCGGCACGTCGAGTCGGTCGGTCGGCACCTGGATCGCCGCCGACCAGCGCTGCCCGTGGTCGGTCGAGACCGCGAGCCAGCCGGTGTCGGTGGCGGTGCCCGCAGGACTCTTGCCTTGCGTGTCCCAGGTGGCGTAGAGGATCCCGGCGGAGTCGGTCGAGACGTCGCCGTCGATCCACCATTCTGCAGGCGACATCGTGCCGGCCTGCTGGCCGACCCTTACGGGCCGCGACCAGGTACTTCCGTGGTCGGTGGACGAGGTGAAATAGCTATAGGCCGGCCCCAGTTTGTCGGTCGTCGCGTTGGTGATCTCATACCCTTGGTAGAGGACGTCGATCCGCCCGCTTGGCTCCACGACGAGCGGGGCGCTGTCCGCGCCGCTGCCGGGAAAGCCGGGACTCACATATGACATCGGACCGAAGGTCTTTCCGCCGTCGGTCGATTTCTGGATCACAGCATTGAGCTCACCATTGGCAAACGAGCAGCTCCCGCCTTTGCTGCACAGGTACCTGATCGAGGAGCTGTTCGGACCGTAGTCCCAGGTGACGTAGATGGTGCCATCCGGGCCGACGGCGATGAAGTCGGCGTCGCCCCAATTATGGGCGCGCGGCGGCGTCAGCGACGTCACTTGAGGAAAGGTCGCGCCATGATCGAATGAGGCCGCCACGACCGGGTAGGACCGCCCCGGCCCGTGAACCATGAACGAGGCGTACACCGTGCCATCAGGTGCGACTGCGACCGCGGGATCATCGGCACCCGCACGCGCGGAGGCCGGCAGCGAGATCGGCACGCTAAAGCTGCGAGCACCGTCGGTTGACCGCGCGAAGCCGATGCCCCCACAGCCAGTCCAGGCCTCGTATACATATCCAAGCTTGGGGTCTACGGCCTGGTGGACCTCGGCGCCCGAGCACGGAGCACTGACCTCGGCGATCGCCGCGACGCTGGAACGGGCCCTGACGCCGGACGCCCGGCTCGCCCCGAACAGCGGCATCACGGTCGCGATGATCGCCACCGTAACGAGAGTCAAGAACAGCCTGAGCTGACGGTAGTTGACATTCCTGCTGCGCATTGGCGCTCCGATAAACATGGCAACGCAGACCTTGGTGTGGCTAGCGAAATATCGCCACTTCGCCCGGCCGCGTCATCCGTAGCTATCCCACTGTCCGCTGCGGAGGAGCCGCATCATGGAGCTCGGCACTCGATGAGAAAGCGATCATTCTCAGCGCAATCCACGGACGCGAGCAGCGACTGACGGCGCTGGCCTCGGGCGCAAGCCGTGCTCGCTCGACGAACTCGCCGCGCGGATTCGCGCGCCCCTGCGCGTCGCAGAACGAACACCATAGACCCACGATCTGAGCACCCGAGACCGCTGAGCCAAGCACGGGCGGATAAGAGTCGCATGAAACGGTTCTCACCGGCCGGTGACGGACGGTTTAGCTCAGCGCCTGACACTCGCTAACTGACATGGAGCGTCGGCCACCTGGCTGTCTTCCTCCCACTTCGATGCATTAGACAAGCAAGGTGAAGTCAACATGAAGTCATTCCTGAACAGAAAGCTTGTGATCGGCGCAAGCGGTCTGGTGCTGCTCGGCAGCGGCGCCGGCGCGCTGGCCGCGACGCAGATCTCCGGCGGCTCGGGCGCTCAGGCGTATGTCAACGACCTAGCCAAGCACCTCAACGTCACCCCGAGCACGCTCACCGCCGCGATCAAGGCTGCAGACTACGATCGGATCGACGCGGCGGTTAGCGCCGGTCGCCTGACTCAGGCCCAAGCGAACGCACTCAAGCAGCGGATCCAGCAGAGCACCGGCGTGCCGTTCTTCGGCCACCGATTCGGTCGCGGGCGTTTCGGTGCCCGCAGCGCCGCCACGGCTCAATACCTCGGCATCAGCGAGGCGACGCTCCGCAGTGACCTTCAGTCGGGCAGGTCGCTGGCCCAGATCACGTCGTCGACCCCCGGGAAGTCTGTCGGCGGACTGAAGGCGGCGATCATCGCGGCCGCCACGACGCGGCTCGACAAAGCCGTGTCCGACGGTCAGATCACCAGTCAACAGGAACAGCAGCGCCTGACCAACCTCTCCAGCCGGATTGATGCGCTGATCCAGCGCACATGGGCCGGCGGACCCGATGGAGGTCAAGGCTTCGGGCATCTCGTGCACTAGTCCCGACCCCTGGTACACGGCTCGAAGACCTCGCTCCATCAACGCCGCAGATGCGGACCGGCCGGCGCTCAGCCGGCCGGTCCGTAACTCCGACGAGATGACGGTGCCCGGGCAGGCAAGGTCGGGCGTCGTGACAGCTGCTTATCGGGAGGGCACGAGCGGCAGCGTCAATCGTGGGCGGCGTGCCTTGATCGGAGCTCCGAGCTGTCGCAGCCGGCCGATTGAGCCGGGGAGTGCGGCGCCCGCGGCGAGGAGCAGGGCCTCGAGCCACGCCCCCGCACCAGGGGCTCGATCTACTAGGACCGGGGCCAGGCGGAGGTTACGGGCGAGGGCGTAGGAGGCGTCTGAGGCGAACAGGATGACCACGGCGCCGAGTAACGCTGCCGCGATCAAGCGCGTGGGGGGCGCGATCCGGACCAGGGCGAGGCCCAAAATGATTCCTGCTGGGAGCCAGGCGGCGATCACGCGCACGAGTGGCTGCCCGTCGAACCCGGCGAGTTGCAGCAGCGGTAGCGAATCGGGGATCGACGGGCCGATCGTGAACCAGTGCAATCCGCGTAGCCCGTAGAGCAGGCCCACGCCCGCCAGCGCGCACACGAGCAAGGCCGCTGCGCCGGCCACGGCGCCTGCGAGCACGAACAGTGCGCGGATGGCGCGAGTGGCGGCCGGCACGCGGTCGCTGCCCGCATCCTGGCGAGTGTCACCGCCGAGCGTCGCGAGCGGTGCTCCGGTGGTCCTGCCGGGATGGGGCTCTGGCGGATGCCCGCCCGCGTCGGCCAGTTGTTGCTGAACTCGGGCCAGGGGCGCCACGCACGCGAGCACGAGCGCGATTGCCGCGAGGTGCATGACCGCCGCGGCGGTAGAAGTGCCCAGTGACTCGCCGAAGGCGAACACGCCGAGGGCGAGCGCGGCGAGCGCCGTGAACGCTGTCATCAGCGAGATCGTGTTGACGGCAGGCTCGTCGCGCAGCGCAGCCTGGAAACAGACGAATCCGCCGAACGTGGCCAGCCCGGCGAGGACCGTCCAACCGGACAAAAGCGCGCCGCCACCGTGGATTCTGAGCGCGAGCGAGTCGGCTTTGATCGCGGCGTCGGCAACTCCGTAGCACAGACCGGCGGCGATCGCTCGGGTTGACGCTCGCGGTCGTGATGCCAGTGCGAGAGCGGCGAGCGAGATGAGCAGGGCAGCACCGATCAGGGCGCCGCTGTGTAGATGGTCGTGCCGGTGCGAGAAGCCGATCGGCAGCGACAGCAGACTGACCGCGATGACGAGCACGGCGAGCAGCTGAACCAGCCCGACGCGGTAGCCGAAAGCCCGCGCGGCGAGCGGTACCGTGATCGCCAAGCTTCCAGCGGCGAACGCTTGGATCAGCGACAGCGGCGCGATGGCGACGGCCACGATCTGTGCGCCGAAGCCAATCCAGCCCAGCGCCTGCCCGGAGACCCACGCGCGGCTGCGCAGCGCGGCCATGAACGAGCCGCCGCTCGACTCGCGAGCGCGGATGAGGCCTCGGTGCTGCAAGACGAAGCCGAGGTTGATCATCGCCGCGGAGACGAGCGCGAGCAGCAGAGCGCCGATCAGCACCAGCCCACGCCGCGCCGGCCGCCGGCGCAGAGGCCCGGACCCGATGGCGTGTGCCCGGAGGGGCTGAACACGCAACTGCCGTGACCGGGTCCGGCGCCGTCCGCCTTCGAACCGGCGAGCGCGAGCCTGTGGACGCGTCCTGAGTTTGTGCCGGGGGGCTGCGGCGATCCGGGGCGGTGCGTGGGTGAACGCTCCAGAGGCAAGGATCAGCATCTGATTCAGGCGCGGGTACCAGACCGACCAATCGTGGCCGCCTGGATAGACGGCGTACTGCACGCCTGCGCCACCGGCTTGCAGTGCTCGGGCCATCGGAACGATCTGACGGCTTGACTCGTCGCCGCGACCGCCGAACATGTTGACACGCAGGCCCTGCTTGGCGATCGTGCTGCTGACGCGCGCGACGTAATCGATCGGGCTGTTGTACCTGAGGGCCGCGGCGGTCGCGCCAGTGAAGACGCCGCTGCGCGTCTGCGTGAAATACCCGGACCACACCTGAACCGAGGCGAACGTCGAAAGCTGGTGCAGCGCAATGTTGATCGCGCCGTAGCCGCCGGCGGAGAAGCCGCCGATCACGCGATCCTGGCGATCGCGCAGCGTCGAGAAGTGGCGGTCGACGTTGTGCACGACTTCCATCACGAACGCCTCGAAACTCCCGGCCGCAGTGTTCGCCCACTCCGAGTCGGAATAGGTGCTGCCGCCGATCCGGCCGTCGGGGTAGACGAGGATCATCGGCGCCACGTGGCCCAGACTGAGCTGGTTGTCAAGCCGGACATCCATGTTCGCGATGTCGATGAACACCTGGGGCCGGCCAGGCATGCCGTGCAGGAGGTAGTAGACCGGGTAGCGACGCGCGGGGTCATAGCCCGGCGGCAGGTACGCGAGGTAGCTGGCCTGGCGGTTCAGAGCGCGTGAGAAGAAGCTCACCCTCAGCAGCCGGCCCGTCCCGGCGCGGGGCAGCTGCACCAGCGTCGCAAACCCCCGGTGCACGTAGTAGTTCTGGCCGTAGCTGTAGGCGCCGGCCACCCCGGCGGCGGTCAACGCAAGCGTCGATACCCCAATCAGCGCCTTCGCGCGAAGCCTTCTCAACGACCGATCCTCCCCTGCGTCGGCGCCTCGGTCGGTGCCAGAGCGGGCAGCCCCCGCCTCGGGATAGGGCCATCGATCGCCGTCCGCTGGCGGGTCCGTTGCGGCAGGTAGCCCTCGACCTGAAGCACGCGCAGAACCGTTCGCGGCAGGCCAATCCGCGATTCATAGACGAGGTAGCGCGGGCGCCACTCGGGCGAGAACTTCTCGTTGAAGCGGACCAGCCGCTCCATCTGAAACCGGCGGCCGAGAATCCCTACCGCCACCCTAATCAGCGTCCTGGTCAGCAGCCCACCCGACGGTTCGTTGCGTACGAGGTGGCCGAGTCCCGCATAGTTGAGGCTGACCTCCCGCACTCCGCGCTCACGCGCGACCTCCAGCGCTCGACATACCAGCGCCTCGTTGAGCCCATTCGGTGTCTCCCCGATCCTGCGCATCGTGTCCAGCGACAGCTTCCCGCGATGCGAGATGAAGCGCATCACCGCGCGGAGGTCGCCCTCCGGAGACCTCGCGATCAAGTACAGGTCACGCGGCGCCACGCCCGATTCGAACTCACCCATCGCCATCGCGAATCCGAGCAACCGTCGTTTGCCCGATCTCCACACGTGCTCGAGCGAGTCGATCTCGCGCTCGAGATCGAGGCTGACCTCGCGTCCGTCGCAAGCGATGACCTCCCAACCGCGGCGCGCGACGCGGTGCACCGACTGGCGCAGCTTGCGTACCGCCCGTCCCTCGAGCGTGAAACGAGCCGGATCCACCACGGCCTCCTCGCCAACACAGACAGCTCGTAGCCCCATACTCCGGTAATGCTCCAAAGAGCGCGCGGAAGCGCCATAGAACGCCACCCGCCAGCCCCGCGGGCGGGCGCTACGCACGAACTGTGCGAGCACCTCGGGCGTCGACCCCGGCGGCGCGACGGGATCGCCAGAGACGACCGCGGTACTCCCGATCAGCCGATAGGCCGTCACCCCTCCCGCGGCAAACTCGAACCGCTTATCCGGCCGCAGGATGAACGGCGAAAGGGAGTCCTCACCATACGCGTCGACGATCGCACGCGCTGCGGGCAGACCCTCCCCCCACGCGCCATCGCCGACCGCTCCCGGGCGAACGATGTAGCGGACCGCGAGCGCCGACATCGCCAGCGCGCAGCCGACCAGCACGTACACGACGGTGCTCCACGGAACGATCTCCTGCGCCTGCGCGAGCGGCGGCAAGAAGATCGCCAGACAGCTCAAAACCCAAGCCGTGACCGCTGTCGCGACCCAACCCCTCACACGCCACGAGCGGCGACGGGCTGCACCGCGCCCGGTCAGCGAATCAGACATGTCCGGACCCCCTTTCTCGGCAGCGATTCCAAAAATGCTCGACCCTCCAGCGCCGAGCCCGTCCCCGCGGATTCACGCCGACCACGATGAGCGCGCCTGTCAAGAGCCAGGTAAGCGACCGTCCAGAAACCCCTTACCGGCCCGCCTCTGTCAAGTCCGGATAAGTTCTCGGGGCGCCGACCCGGCTGATTGCGTAGTCCGCCCGATGAGGTTGCGGATCCGCGCGGATCGCGACCGCGCGCGCTGGTCCGATGCCTAGTGCATGACCCTTGTCCTCGGTGGATCGGGAGGGACCCGGTGACGGGTATCGAGCCGTTCCATTCGGCTGCAGCCAGCCCGCACCTGGCCCGCTCCCCTGCGGGTGATAGCTGGGGCGCGGAGCGCAACGAGCCCTCGCGCGGGAGGAAGCCGAAAGCGCCGCCGCGATCTTTGCTCGCGACGGCGCTGTTGTCGTTGATCGCGACGGTCGGATGGCTCTCGGCAGCTTCGGGAGGCCGAGCGGCTGCCGGACACCCGCCGGCGGCCGCGCCCGGAGCGTCGAGCGCCGACGCGCCGGGCGTGTCAGCGCCGGGAGGATCGCTCTCGAGCGCGAACAGCACCCCGTTCCCGCACAGCGACCTGATCGTCTCCGCGCAATGGAGCAGCGAACGCTACGACCCGCCCGCAAACCAGGAAGGCGACATCCTACCGACGGTCTGGAGCGATGACGGCTCGACGTACGTGATGATGGACGACGGGGGTGTCGGCGCGCCGAAGGGCGGTTTGTGGCGGCAATCGCTGGCGCGCGTCTCAGGCAGCCCGCCGAACCTGACCTTCAAGCATGTTGGTAACCCGTTCGCGCCCCCGGCGCACAGCTGGAAGCAGATCGGCGGCGACATGGACCGCGACGACGGCCCCCTCGGGCCGTACTACAGCATCGGCTTCACTGAGGCCGACGGCGTGTTCTACGCCACCCAGCAACGCGATTGGAACTGGACTGCCAACACCGACTTCACCGGGCTAGTCGGCATCGCCTACTCGACCAACCACGGCGGCGCCTGGCACTTCGCCGAAAAGCCATTTCCCGCCCCATTGGGAAACCTGACCTTCGTCATCACCGGCAGCCGCGGCGCTGGCCCGGCCGCCGACGGATACGTATACGCGATCGGCACCGAGCGGGAATTCAACGCCTCGACGCTGATCCTGGGACGCACGTTGCCGGGCGTATCGAACGTCACCGACCCCGCGCACTGGCAATGGTTCGCCGGCGACACCCAGGACGGGACCGGCCTGGAACCGATCTGGTCGAGCTCGGTCAGCGCCGCGGTTCCGGTCCTGCGCTGGGATGACCACATCACCTATCCGCAGATGACCTACGACGCGCCACTGCATCGCTACCTGCTGACGTTCACCTACTCCTACGCCTCCAACCCGCCCGGAGTCTGGCGAAACGGCGCGGAGCTCGTGGTGCTCGAATCCCCCGCTCCCTGGGGGCCGTTCTCGTTCGTCGCGAACTCACCCGAATTCGGGCCCGCGAACGGATACGGCGCCGGTTTCCCCGCACAGTTCATCAGCGAGAACGGCCAAACCCTCTGGCTCAAATGGGCCGCCAACTTCGACGGCTGCCCCAAGGGCCTCAGCTGCACCGGCAAATACGGCTTCAACCTCGCCAAGATCCACCTGACGCTGGCCGCCGGAACAGCCGCCTCAGACAGCGCGCGCGCCAGCAGCGGCTAACTCTAGACGAGCACCACTGCTGAGTGTGCGCTCGCCTGAGCGAATCAAGGTCACGCTGCCCGGACTACGCGCGCTCGGGGATCCCATCAGCCGCGCAGCTGGAAACGTTCGTACTGTGCTACCGCGTATGTCGACGCGCACGGGCTTTCGGATCGCGGCTCTCGACGCGTTCACGGGCGGACTTCGCTGCGCGCTGTCCCGGCGACGGACGGCGCATCAAACTCGCTAGCCACCCCGCGGACGCGCGAGCTGAGCGTCGAGCGAACGCGTCCCGCTCGGCAAGCGGCTTGAATGCAACAGCAGATGTGGGTCCGGCGAAATGTGGGGTGGGAGTATTTGTCCCGTTTGTCATGAAGGCATTAAACCGGCCCGTTCCGATGCCAGCCTCAGCCTAAGCGAAGAAGCCGCGAAGACTCGCGCAGAGCCACTGACAGACGGGCTGCGGCGAATTACGGTCAACGCCGTCGTAGTTGGCACGGTCGTTTGGCCGACGCGAGCTACTGATAATGCCCTGGTTGGGTCGCACGTGCTCACGATCGCGAGAGCACGCTCGGGTGCGCCCACGGAGAGGGCTCCTGTGATGCTAGAGATCGCACCCACACGCAACCAGGCTGAGAATCGACAGTCTGAGCGTCGTCCGGTCGATACCGCGCCGGTGGGATCGTTCGCTGAGCTGGCGCACGCGCTGCGCGGGATGCCGGCCACGCTCCAGGAACTCAGCGCTGAGATTGAGGCGGCGCTCGAAGACCGACACGATCTAGCGAGCACACTCGGTGGAATGTTGCACACGCTCGACGGCGCTCGGGCTGAAACCGAGGCGGCGCTGGAGCGGGAATATGAGCTGCTGCGCCACACGTCGCATGAGCTGAGAACGCCGCTGACGAGCGCGCTGACCAACCTCGAGGTGCTCGCAGCGGAGCTGCACGGCGAGCAGGCCGAGCTCGCGCACGCCGCGTTGCACTCGACGGAGAGGATGGTCCGGCTGGTCGAAGGGCTGCTGCTGCTCGCGCGCGCCGACGCCAGGCGCATGCAGCCGCGCGTTCCGGTTGATCTTGGCGAGGTGCTGATCGACGTCGCCGGCGAGCTTGCGCCGATCGCGTACGGGCGTCAGCTGTCCGTGAACGCGGAACCAGCGGTCGTGCTCGGGGTGCACGATGATCTACACCGGCTCGTTTTGAACCTGGCCGCGAACGCGCTTCGCCATACGCCCGAGCGCACGCACGTCGAGATCCGAAGCGGCACTAGACACGGCAACGCGGTGGTCACGGTCGAGGACGACGGTGTGGGGATCCCGCTCGGGATGGAGGATCGAGTGTTCGACCGGTTCGAGCGCGCCGTGGGCAACGAAACACAGGGCTCGGGGCTGGGGCTGGCGATCGTTCGTGCGGTGGTCGAGTCGCACGGCGGGACTGTCGCGCTCGAGCGACCCGCCAGCGGCCGCGGCGCCAAGTTCGTGGTCAGGATCCCGAGCCTCCCGCCCGCGACTCCACGCACCCGGAAGGCGAACGTCAACCGAGACGGCTCCCTTCACGAGACAGTGAACCTCCGCCGCTGAGGTGTGAGCAGGAACGTTGAAGGAGCCTGGATGCAGAAGGCCAGATCACCGGATGTGGTGCTGCGCTGGCCAGAGCCAGTGCCTCTTGCAGGAGCATTTTCTTCCCGATTCCCGGCTGTCTCACGACCGCGATCGCGTCGCCCTTCCGATCGCCCAGCCCATCGATCACCGCCAAGAGACCCGATGTTTCGCAGGAGCGACTCGCGTAGGGTGCTCGCATGCCGCAATTCGTCGTCCTGCATGACCATCAGGCCGATGAGTGACGCACCGCTTACACCGCCTGGCCTGACGTGATGTTCTTGCGGAACCTCCATCGCTTAGCCGCCCCGGCCGCAGTGGCCCTCGTACTTGTGCTCGCTTCGGGTGCTCACGCGGCACTGCTCGCGCCGCACGTGGTCGACGCCAACACCGGGCGGCCTCCGGTGGACGTTGGCACCGCGATCGGCAGCGACCGGGCGTGGGTCGGGTTCGTGCAGCAGACGAACGGCGCCAACCGCCTCTACGTCCGCTACTCCCACAACGGCGTCTGGTCCAATCCCGTCTCCGCGGACGGCGGCGATACCGTGCTCGGGGCTGGGCTTGCCGGCTCGAGGAACGGGACAGCAGTGGTCGTTTACACGGTCGCGATCGGAAACTCGGAAGACGTGCTCGCGCGCCGGTTGAGGAACGGAAGAGCGGGCGCGGCCGTGGAGGTCAACCCGGCCGGCACGAGCGCCTCGTTCGCACCGGTGGGAGCGGTCAGCCCGTTCGTGCGCGGACGGCTCATGGCCATGGATGCCAGTGGCGGGGCTGCGATCTGCTACGTCGTCGGGATGCAGCAGACGATCGCGACGCTAGCGCCCGGTAAGAACAGCTGGGTCAACCACGCCGCGCAGAGCTCCTGCCAAGACCTCGCGATCGACAACAGGGGCGACGTCGTGTCGATCTCGCTGAGCAACAACATGATCACAGCGACACGGATCGTGGGCGGACAGGTCGCGAACGACACTTTCGGCGCGAACCTGATGGACGAGCCGGCGCTGGCGGTGTCTCCGACGGGCATGGCGATCGTCGTGGCGCGAGACACCAATTTCCACGTCGTCGGGCTCGAGAACAAGAACATCGCGGCCGGCGGGACGTGGTCGAGCCTCGGACGGGTCGACAGCAACAACGTGTTCGATCCGGGTGACAGTCCCGAAGAGCCCCGTCCGGCGCTCGACAATAACGACAACGGGATCGTAATCTGGCACAGCAACAGCATGAACGACCCGAAGACAGCGTTCGCGCTGATCAGAGACGGAGTCCCTCAGACCGCGACCTTCCTCTCGAAAGAGTTCCTCGACTCGTTCCCCTACCCGGCGATCGTCGCCCCGGGCTTCCCGGTGGCGGGGTTCGAGCAAACGGATGCGACCAACCCCGCGGAGACCGACACCACGCTGTTCACGTTCGAGCGTGGTAGCGCCAGCTCGCCGCTGACACCCTTCCCTGGGTTGGCTCCCACGTTCCTTTCCACCGACGTCGGGCTCGTCGGCGACGGCACCGGGGACCTGCTGCTGGCGGACAATCAGGGCGCCACCCCGCCGGGCCATCTCGACGCTGTCCTCGGCGACTTCACGACACCGACGATCCACCCCACGCTCAAGCCAAGCCAGCCCCGCGCCGGCAAGGCCGTGACCCTCAACAGCGGCGCCGCGGACACGTTCGCGCAACTCACGGCCACCGAGGTCACGTGGAAGCTGCCGCACGGGGTCAAGGCACTGCACGGAACGCATGGGCTCGAGATTCGCGTGCGCTTCGCCAAACCAGGGCGGTACAAGATCAAGAACACAGCGACGGACAGGAACGGCAATAGCACCACCGCGACGCTGACCGTCAAGGTGAAGAGCTAGCTACGAAACGGTGATTCCTCGCAAACCGCCCGCGGATGCATCACAGCTCTTCGCCGGATCGATGCCGGCGGAGGGGACACAGCACGCGGCGACGGGGGCTGCGGGAACGTTGGGGAGCGGAGAGGCCATATCAATGACGGTGTTGGATAGACGGCTAGGTCGCCCCTGGTTGGTCAGGCGCGAGTGTCCGGCGCAGGGCGCGCTCGGAGAGCCGTCCGTGCGCGACCATCTGACCGGACTCGTTCACCAGCGCGGGCAGCAGCTCCGGCGCGCCGTCGCCCAGGCGCTCGGTCCCGGGGGCTGCGGTGGTGAGCTCGCGCCAGACGAGCAGCCTCTCGGCGGCGAGCGTCTCGAGCACCTGGCGGGCGTGATCGCTCAGCGGGCAGTCCGGCACGGCAACGAGCGTGAGCTCTCTCATGAGGCGACCAGCGCTCGTAGTCCCTGGTCGCCGGCGGGCGTGTACGGCTGCCACGCGACGAGCGCCAGGCGCTCGGCGAGCCCCGCGGCCTCGGCGATGAAGGGATGCTCGTCGCGCGCGCGGGCGGCGAGCGTGGGATGCGTCGCGCCGGCCGCCGCGAGGCTCTGGTTGACGATCCACGCGTACGGGGAGATCCCGGCACGTTCGAGGTCCTCACTCAGCCGTGCCGCCTCGTGGACCGGGGTCGCCTCCGGGAGCGTCACGATCAGAACGCGCGTGTACGCCGGGATCCCGCAGCCGCGGCAGCAGGTGCGCGACCGCGTCGGGCACCTCGGAGAGGCCGCGGGCGATGTCGCGATGGTAGGACTGGGTCGCGTCGAGCAGCAGCAGGCTGTGCCCGGTCGGAGCGGTGTCGAGCACCACGAACCCGTCCTCGCCCGTCGGCGACGATGTCGGCGAACGCGCGGAACACCGCGATCTCCTCGGTGCACGGCGAGCGCAGGTCCTCCTCCAACAGCGCGCGGCCCTGTTCGTCGAGATCGCCGCCGGCGGCGGCCATCACCTGCTCGGAGTAGACGCGGGTCTGCTCGGCGGGATCGATCCGCGAGACCGACAGCCCCGCGATCCCCTCGCCGACGGCGTCGTGGACGTGCGCGGCGGGATCGGTCGTGGAGAGGTGGACGTGATGCCCGCGACGCGCGAGCTCTGAGGCGATCGCGGCGGCCAGCGTCGTCTTGCCGACGCCGCCTTTGCCCATCGTCATGATCACCCCACGGCCGCCGGACTCGAGCTCATCGATCAGCTGTGACAGTCGGCTCGCCGGGCAGCTCCGCGTCAGCGCGGCTGCTCGTGCGAGCGGACGAAGCCGTTCCGGTGAAGCACCCGCGCGAGCGCGTCGACGCCGATCGGCGCGAAGTCAAGCAGCGGGACCGTCACCCGGGGCAGGCTCGCGAGCCCGGCCGGGATCGCCGCCAACGCCTCACGGTGGCGCTCGCTCAGCGCTCGCGCGGTGCGATCAGTGCTGCCGTTGGCCTCAAAGACGCCGTTGAGCGCGAGCACCTGGCGGCGCATCCCCGCGCCCGCGAGCTCTCCGCGCGTGCGCTCGGCCTCCGCCAGCGCCGTCTGCTCGGGGCGGCTGACCAGCACCAGCGTCGTCATCAGCGGATCGCCGAGCGCCCGGACGCTCGCGGCGTACAGCTCACGCTGGTCCTGCAACCCGGCCAACGGACCCAGGCACGACACCCCAGTCGTGTTGGTATCGATAAACCCCGTCCACGCCGCGGGCAGCGACAGCAACCGCAACGTATGCCCGGTCGGCGCGGTGTCGAAGATCACATGGTCATACCCCGCCGTGCCCGCAGGATCGCCAAGCAGCCCCACGAACACGTCAAACGCGGCGATCTCCACCGTGCACGCGCCCGACAGCGTTTCCTCCATGCTGGACAGGGCGCTGTCTGGGAGCAGTCCGCGGTACGGGCCGACCATCCGCTCGCGATAGTCGCGCGCCGCCGCCTCGGGATCGATGTTCGCGGCATCAAGCCCGACGATCCCCGCCACCGGACGGGGCTGCTCGGCGAGCTCTGTGCCCAGCACCTCATCGAGATTCGAAGCCGGATCGGTCGAGACGAGCAGCACGCGGCGCCCGGCGCCGACCAGCGCAACCGCCGTCGAGCACGCGAGCGTGGTCTTGCCCATCCCGCCCTTCCCGGTGAAGAACAGAACGCGGGTGGGGTCCTCAAGCAGTGTGGATAGATCGCTCATCAGCAGCCCCCTGCGCCGCCGCAGCAGCCTCCAAAGCCGGACACAGACGGCGCCATCGTCGGTCGCGCCCGGGTCTTGGGGATCGGCAGGCCGGCCCATCCGGCGAGCTCTGAGCGGTATGGGTAGCGCCCGCTGGAGACCGGCTCCCCGTCGACGAGGATCAGCGGCAGCGCGTCGTTGCCCTGGTCGGTCAGGGCCTTGTGTGCCTGCTCGCTGGCAATGAAGGCTTGTGGCTCGTGGGCGAGGTTGTGGCGGGTCACCTCGACGCCCTTGGCGGCGAGCCATTCCAGATCGCCGGCGAACCGGCTCAGCGCCGGCGGCACGCTCGGGCCGCACACACCGCTCGAGCAGCACATCGGGGGGTCGAACACTTCGAGTTTCATGGCAGATCCTTCGGTTGTGAGCTAAGTCAAACGAGCCCGAGGGTGCTTGGCCGCGGCGGCTCGCCGCGGGGTGGGTCGAGACCGTGCTATTGCGCGGCTCCGGTTGCGCGACGAAGCCGGCCGGCGCGGGCATGACGGTCATCGGCGGGCACGGCACGTCGGGTGGCGGGGCGGGATCGTCGAACCCGCGGGCGCGAGATCGTTAGGCGCGTCGGGGTGAAACAGCGCCGCGAGGTACTGCGCCTGCCCGCGCCCGGGCCCGAGCTCGTACTGGCCGCCGCCATAGGCGCCGATTCCGTGCGCGGCGCAGTAGTCATAGGTGTCAAACAGCGCCCGCAGCGTTCCGAACCGCGACGGCTTGATGTTGACCGTCCGCGGCGCCCACGGCTGCGCGGCGATGTCCGCGGCGCTGTGGATCGGCGCATCCCACGTCACCCGCTCGCGATGGCCATCCAGCGCCAACCGCGCGGCGGGGTGCGAGAGGTCGGGATCCTCCAGCCACACCTCAGGCAACGCCTGCACGACGCGGCGATAAAGCTCCGGGTCGGTGCGGACCGCCGACAGCGCGCCCTGGTAGACGCCCTTGAAGTCGACCGCCTCCACACACCCGCTGGCGGCCAGGCACTCGAGCAGCTCATCCCCCCACTCGGAGGTCGCATCGAGCTTGAAGCGCACTCCCGAGCAGGCCGCCCGCCGGCTCAGCAGCGACGCACAGCTCGGCGCCGGTCCGAGGTTCAGCGAGACGACGAACCGCACCGGAGCCGGGACTGCGTCCGAGCACCGCGTGCAGCGGCAGGCCGGCCTGGCGCAGCGCCAGATCCAGCGCCGCGCTCTCAAGCGCCCAGCGACGATACGTCCGCGAGACCTCCTGCGCCGGCCGACCGCGCTGGGAATGTGTCGAGCTGATCGAGGTGCCGGGAGAAGCTCTCGATCGTCCAGGCGCCCGCCAGCGGCAGCACCGGGCCTGCCCGGTGAGCCTGGCGATGCTCGGCCGCCTCGTAGGTGACGTCCTCGCCGATGCCGCGACTGATCGCCTGCGGCGAGCGAAAACACCGTGGTGAACCGGCGAAAGCCGCTGGACACGCCGCGAGAGAGGACCTCCAGCGCGTAGCCGTCGATCACCACCGGCAGCTCGGCGAGCTGCGCGTAGGTGCGATCGGTGGGGTCATCGTGCTCACGAGCTGACCTCCGCGGACGCCGCGCCCTCCAGCCAACTCGACAGGTCGACCAGCGCCTGCGGGCGAGACGAGGTAGTACGCGAACAGCCCCTGGCGCCTGGTCTCGAGGATCCCGGCGTCAGCGAGCGTCTTGAGGTGATGCGAGAGCGTCGACTGCGCGACATCGAACAACGGCAGCAGCTCACACGCGCACAACTCGCCCGGATGCGCGGCGAGCACATCGACCAGCTGCACCCGGATCGGATCCGCCAGCGCCTTCGCATACGCGGCCAGCCGCGTCGCGCGCTCAACATCGACCGACGGGCGCGCCGGACTCACGACCGGAGGTGCCCCGGCGGCGCGCTTGCGCTTCGGGACGAGGATCGCGTCCATCGCACTCACCGCACTTCCGCCGCGAGCAACTCGCGGACCTGATCGACCGACGGCACGCTGCCCGACATCACCACCCGCCCATCGAGCGCCAGCGCCGGCGTGCTCATCACCCCCAGCCGCGCCATCTCGAGATAGTCGTGGCACTTCTCAACCGGCGTGTCCCAACCGAGCTGCTCAACCGCAGCCAGGGTCGTCTGATGAAGCGCATGACAGCGCCTGCAGCCGGGACCGAGAACTTGAATGGTCATGGGACAACGTCCCTCCTACTCATCGGAAGAGGTAGAACAACAACCGGCAAAGCTGATCGCGCCGCGCCGTCCCGCTGAAGGCACCTCACGTCGTCAGGTGCACCTGCCGGGGCCCGATGCTTATATTGCGATTTGTCGATTGAATCGAAACTAATCGAATGATCGGCCGCCGGCAGCCGTCCGTCAACCGTAGCCCCGTGCGGCCACAATCCGGGTTTCTCCGCAAACCCAAACTCATCCCGGGAACGGGCATCGGCGGGCGGAAGCTCGCGTATG
>CAVYMX010000002.1:0-111756 GCA_963769695.1 uncultured Solirubrobacterales bacterium
ACGCGAGCCGTGTGGGAGGAGCCGCCGCCGGCGCTCGAGAGCTCGATCCTCGCTGCGATCGCAGAGCAGTCTCGAGCCGAGGTGTCAGGCACGATCTCCACCCCGGCTCGATGGCGGCGGTGGTCGAGCCGGCCTGCACTCGCGCTCGCGGTACTCGCGTCCCGCGGCAATCGCGATCGTGGTCGGTGTTCGCGGCGCTCGTCAGCCGGCCCATCGGTTCGCGAGTGGTCCGGCGTGCCCATCACCCAGTTTCCGACCCTCACCGTCACCGTGCAGCGCACCGGCGCCGGACCCGCGTCGTCGGGGAAGCGCGTCCTGGTCGGAACCCTCCGGCGCTGAATCAGCGGTCCACCACAAGAATGGGGGGCTATACGAGGCCCGCGACGTCCTGCTGAGCTCGTTCCACGCGCGCAACACCCTGACCCCGACACCGGGACCGTGGCCGTCGGCGCCTCCTCTACCCGGACAACCACCAGGGTCTCAGCTCGCCTCTCGCGCGGACTACCCGGCGCATATGTTCCGCGTCCTCGGGGGAGACCAGAAGCTCCGCGTCGGCGTGGTGGTGCTGTCGTTGCGCGCGCGAGCGGCGGCGGCGCTGCGGGAGCTGACGTCGAGTTCGGCGTAGATGTTGTCGAGATGTTTCTTGACCGTTGCGGGGCTGACAACGAGTGCTTCGGCGACGGCGGCGTTAGTCGCGCCGGCGGCGACGAGGTCGAGCACCTCGCGCTCGCGGTGGGTCAGGCGGGCGCGGGCGACGGCGCGTTTGGCCGCCAGCTCGCCGCCTGTCTGCAGCTTGGCGCGCAGGAGCTCGGCGAGCAGTAGCTCGTCGTCGGAGAAGTCGCGCCGACAGCCGGTCACCCAGATGCCGACCAGAGGCCCCGGTGGGCCGTCGAGCCCGAGCGAGAGTTGGTGCTCGAGCGCGGCTGGGGCGAAGAACTCGCCGTAAAGGGCAATGCGCCGGAAGCCGCGCAGACGGGTCACGTCCGAGAGGCGGTGGGCGCAGCGGTCGCCGGCGGCGTGTCCAGGCGGATCAGCGGGTGCTGCGGCATGTTGCGCACGAACGCGCCCAGCAGGTCTGGAGTGATCGCGCCCGCCGGCTCGATTGGGGGCGAGGTCAGCAGGTAACGGCTGGAGCCACGGGCGCTTGCTGCTGGGGAGCGAGGCGAAACTCATTGAAGTTCACGACCTCGCAAGGGAACACGGCAGCCATCGCGGCCAACAGCTCTGCGTGGTAGCTCTCGACCGACCCGGCGGATCTGGCGTCGGAGATCACGCCGAGCGTCGCTTGACGGCCTTCGTGTTCACGTCCGGACAAGAAAGATACGCCGAACGGCGTATCGACGGGAGCGCTAGAGTGCGCTCTCATCCGCGCAAATCGCGACCGTCATAACCAAGCGATAGACCACTCAAAGGGGGTCGCAGGATGAGACGTGTCAAAACACGATCGGCGCGCCCGCGCGCGCTGGGTTGGGTTGTGGGCCTGTGTGCGCTCGCGGCGATTGGCGTATGTTCGGCGCCGGCGCAGGCGATCACCTATTCGCAGCAGACTGTGCCGTTCAGCTTCGACCCGACCGCCATCGCCGTCGACGGCTCGGGCAACCTGTTCGCTACCGACGCCAACACAAACTCTGTCTCAGAGCTCCTGGTCGGCGGCGCGCAGAAGCAGCTCTCCTTCTCCGGGCTGGGCTTCCCGCTCGGCGTGGCGGTCGACGGCTCAGACGACGTGTTCGTCGTCGACCACTCCAACCAGCGTGTGGTGGAGCTGCCCCCTGCCGCCTTCAACACCTTCGGCTCGCAGCAGACGCTCCCGTTCACCGGCCTGCTCGACCCGCGTGGTGTGGCGGTTGACAGCTCCGGCGATGTGTTCGTCACCGATGCGAGCAACAATCAGGTGCTCGAGCTGCCCGCCGGCGGCTCACAGCGGACGCTCCCATTTACCGGGCTGGACACGCCGATTGGTGTCGCGGTGGACGGCTCCGGCGACGTGTTCGTGGTCGACAGCGACAACAATCGGGTGCTCGAGCTGCCCGCCGGCGGCTCGCAGCGGACGCTCCCGTTCACCGTGTTGACCCAGCCGCTGGGCGTGGCGGTCGACGGCTCCGGTGACGTGTTCGTCAGCGACGGTCAGGGCAACCGGGTGCTCGAGCTGCCCGCCGGCGGCTCGCAGGTGGCGCTTCCGTTCGCCGGGATGAACTTCCCGAGTTTCCTCGCGGTCGACGGCTCCGGCGACGTGTTCGTGACCAGTAACCTTTCCACCCAGCCGACGGTCGAGCTGACCCCGTCGATCCCGTCCGGGTCGCTGGCGTTCTCCCCGGGCACGGCCCCGGCCGGCTCGACGATCGGCGTCGACTCGGTCACCCCGTGCCCGCAGGGCGGCGGTCAGCTGGCGTCGACGACGGCGAAGGTGTCGCTCAACTCCTCGGCCGGCACCGCCCTGGCCACGGCCAGCCCGTCGCTCGACGGCTCGGGCGACTGGTCCGCGACGCTTACGGTACCGGCGAGCGCCGCCAACGGGTCGTATTTCATCGCGGCCAAGTGCGTCGCCGCCAGCGGCCTGGTGACGCAGAACTACGCCTCCGGCGAGGCCACCGTCGCGCCCGCCAGCGGTGGCACTCAAGGCCCACCTGGCCCGGCGGGCCCTGCCGGCCCTGCCGGCGCGACCGGTCCGGCTGGCGCGACCGGCTCCAGGGACCGTCGGGTCCGCAGGGGGCCACCGGCGCGCCCGCGCCCAAGCCGATCGGGCAATCGAGCACCTGCACGACGACGTTGTCCTTCAACAAGTCCACGACCACGTGCACGTACACGTTCACGTACGCGGCCGGGGCAGCGAAGGACGGCCCGGTGATCGCCACGGCGAGGGTACACGGCCGCACGCGGGTGATCGCGCGCGGCCGGATCCGCCGCCACAAGCTCGGGCTGACGTTCCGGCACCTGCATCGCGGACGCTACGGCGTGACGCTGCTGGCGCTCGGGTCACACGGAGCGCGGGTGCCGATCGGGTACACCACAATCGTCGTCACCTGACCGACAGGCTCGCCGCGGGCCCAAACGCTCGCGGCGAGCCACCGTGCGATAGTCGATGCTCGAGCATGCCCGCAACGGTAGTCTCGGGGCGATGTTCGACCACGTGGGGATCGCCGTGTCCGACCTCGCCGCGTCCGAGCGCTTCTACCGCACCGTGCTCTCCGTGCTCGGCGTCGAGCCGAGCCACGCGGACGCCGAGCTTGTCGAGTGGGAGGACTGGGCCATCGGCCCGATGGACCGCGAGCACCCTGTGACCCGCGGCCTGCACGTCGGCTTCCGCGCGCCGGACCGCGCTGCCGTCGACGCCTTCTGGCAGGCGGGGATCGACGCCGGTCACCCGCACGACGGCGCGCCCGGGCCGCGCGCGGTCTACGGCCCCGACTACTACGGCGGCTTCCTGCTCGACCCGGACAGCAACAGCGTCGAGGCGGTCCACGGCGACCGCGAGCGCCCCGTGCCCGACGGCCGCATCGACCACCTGTGGCTCCGCGTCCGCGACCCGCAAGCGTCGCGGCGCTTCTACACGACGGTCGCGCCGTACGCCGGGCTCCGCCTGGGGCACGACGCGCCGGATCGCGTGCAGCTCTCCGGCCCCGACTTCTCCTTCTCGCTCGTGCGTGACGAGCGCCCGCTCACCGAGCACGTCCACCTCGCCTTCCCCGCGGACGCGGACGCCACGGTGCGGGCCTTCCACGCCGCCGCGCTCGCCGCGGGCTACGAGGACCACGGCACCCCCGGCGAGCGCGCCGTGTACCACCCCGGCTACTACGCCGCCTTCGTGCTCGACCCGGACGGCCACAACGTCGAGGTCGTCAACCACAACCGCTGAGCCGACCGCCGTCGGCCGCGTGGCGGTCGCGGAACCCGCGCATTCCGAAGCTGTCGGCGTGGAGTCCAGGATGCCCGTGCGAAGACGGATGCAGGGCTGACCGGTTGGCGTGCCAATCGGTGACCTGCTGCTGCGCCACGACGGAGCGGTCAGGTCTGCTGACCGCGGACGCCTGGCGTGTCCAGCGAGGGCTCGGGATACTGGGTGAGATGGCGCTGGACCGGACGATCGCGAGTCGGCTTGCCTCTGGCAGCGAGGAGTTGCTCGCTGCGTTGCTCAACAGCACGGTGGAGGGGGTTTATGCGGTCGACGGGGCGGGACAGGTGCTGTTCACCAATCGGGCTGCTCTGGTGACGCTCGGCTACGAGCATGAGGACGAACTGCTTGCGCGCGACAGCCACGCCACGATCCATTCCCGGCATCGGGATGGAACACCGTTCCCGGAGTCCGACTGCCCGCTGTTGCGGCCGCGTTCGACCGGGGAGGCGGTGCAGGTGGAGCAGGACTGGTTCGTGCGCCGGGACGGCACATTCGTGCCGGTCGCGTATTCGTCGGCGCCGGTCATGGTGGATGGCGCACGCGGCGCTGTGGTGGTGTTCCGGGACATCAGTGAGCGGCAGCTCGCCGAGGCCGAGCGCCACCGGGCCCAGGCGATCCATGCGTCGCGGGCGCGGCTGGTCGAGGCGGAGCTTGAGGAGCGCAGGCGGTTGGGCAGGGATCTCCATGACGGTGCGCAGCAACGGTTGGTCAACGTGATCGTTGCTCTCCAACTCGTCGGGCGGCGCGCCTCCGACGAGGAGGCGAGAGGCTTGATCGCCGAGGCCTTGGCGGAGACCCGGCAGGCGATCGAGGACCTTCGAGATCTCGGCTCGGGACTTCATCCGTCGGTGCTCAGCCATCGCGGGCTGCGAGCCGCGATCGGCTCGCTGACAGCGCGGATGCCGGTACCGGTGACCCTCGATCTGCCGGCGGATCGCTTCCCAGCGATGATCGAGGGAACGGCGTACTTCGTCATCGCAGAGGCGCTGGCCAATATCGCCAAACATTCCCAGGCATCAGAGGCGAGCGTGAGCATCGCCGTCGAAGGAGACCGGCTTCGGGTCGAGGTCGCGGACGATGGCCAAGGCGGCGCTACGTTCTCTCGCGCGCGCGGTTCCGGCCTCGCAGGCCTCGAGGATCGCGTGGCCGCCGTCGGTGGGACCCTGGCGGTGCAGTCACCGCCGGGAGCCGGGACTCGCCTGATCGCGTCCCTACCGTTGCCGCCGGCGGTCAGCTCGCCCGCAGGAGCGTGAGCACTGCCAGAACGCGCCGGTGCTCCAGCGGCTCGTCCCGCAACCCGAGCTTCGCGAAGAGCCGGCTGACATGCTTCTCGACCGCGGCCAGAGTGACGCCCAGCGCCTCGGCGATCCCGAGGTTCGACTTGCCCTCGGCCATCAGCGTCAGGACCTGGCGCTCGCGTGGGGTCAGCTCCTCGAGCGGGTCGTGCTTGCGGCGGCGGCCCACCATCAGCGCGACGATCTCTGGATCCAGCGCCGATCCACCGGCCGCCACCCGGCGGACGGCATCGGCGAACGAGTCGAGATCCCCGATCCGGTCCTTGAGGAGATAGCCAACGCCTCGTGCGTCCTCGCCGATCAGGTCCATCGCGTACGCCTCGTCCCGAAATTGGGAGAGCACGAGGACCCCGACCTCCGGATGGTCCCGCCGAATCTCGATGGCCGCGCGGAGCCCGTCGTCGGTGTTCTGCGGCGGCATCTGCACGTCCACGATCGCGACATTTGGATGATGGGCGGAGACCTTCCGCAACAGCTCGGGCGCATCAGCTGCCGCCGCCACGACTTCGAATCCGCTCTCGTTGAGCAACCGGCTGAGACCCTCTCGCAGTAGGAGCTGATCCTCGGCTACAACGATTCTCAGAGGCGGCATCTGTCTGCAACGCTAGTAGGGCTAACCGGACATTCAAGGTCAGCAGACCGGATCTTGTCGGGCTGCTCACCGGGTCGACGCCGCTCCCGACGGACGCGATCCTCTCCTATGGGCACGAACAGCGGCCCAGAAAACGAAGCAACCTGGAGCAGACCATGTCCGAATCGAACTCGAATACCGCGACCCAGCCGACGGGGAGCCCGCTTCGCGTCTCAGTCCTGCTTTGGGCTGTGCGATACGGGATCGGGATCACGATGGTGGCGGGCGGGATCGTGGTGCTCGCGATAAATCCCGCCGGCCTGGGCGTCGACGGCTTTGCGATGGCCGTTGGCGGAGGACTTTCCGTGCTGATGCTCAACGCCCTCTACCGCCTCGGCGTCTCCGGCGATGCGGAACGCGCCCGGCACGAGGAGGCGTGGCGCTACTTCGAGGAGCACGGCGAGTGGCCTGATGATCCGCCGCCGAGACAGCGGCAGTGGGTCCTACCAGCTGGGGTCGTGACCCTCGAAGCCGAGGCGGCCCAGCAAGCACGCCAAGACGCGGACCGTGCTCGCCCGACAACCGCCGTCAGGGCTTAGGAGCTCCTGGCCGGGCGCGATCGCCCGTTACCCTGCGGACGCCCTGATTCGGGCCTCGGGCCGGTCGAACGACACACGCGATCGCGCGCACCGCTCCGGCTGGCTTCTGCGCGACGCCGCGTCCCAGCTGGACGAAAGTTTCGACGACGCTTGCGCGTTTGACGCCTGGCCACCGATTCCGATCCACGTCGTGGCCGGGCGTGATGACCGGTTCTTTCCGCTCGAGCTCAGCAGCGCATCGCCGGTGAACGGCTCGGCGTCGATCCCGTCATTGTGCCGGGCGGTCACCTCGCCGCGCTCAGTCACCCAGAAGAGCTGGCCGCCGTCCTCGCCGGACTCCTCGGGCCCACGTGACCCCCAACCGGCTGGCGCCGGTCACGGCGCCGGGCTCAGCCGGCCTGCGTCGTCGCGGGCCACGGGTGCTCAGTGCGCCAGGGATCGCCACGAGCCTGGCGATCAAGCCACGCCTGGGCGTCACACCGGCCGAGCTCGATCAGCGGCCGGATGAACTCCGGAGCGAAGAACAAGTAGCTCAGCAGATCGCCGCGGACCGGGTTGCGGCCGGCGTCCAGCAGCCGCCCGAGCACCGCCAGCTCGCGGTTGCGGTGCAGTCCACGCGGGCCCGCGTAGTGGCGGTTGTATACGTCGGCCGCGAGCCGCCCGATCGCAAGCCGGTCTGTCGGCGCGACGAAGATATACGGCACGAGCCGGTGCGCGATCGGGGTGCGGCTCTCCTTCACGTCGTCGTTGATCGTGCTCAACGTGTCGACGTCGTGCGCGAGCTGATCAGCGAGCAGCGACTGCGCGACGGCTGCGGCGCCGTCAAAGACGTCTGGGCGACGATCGTCGTACTCGAGCGGCGGCCCAGCGACCGAGTTGAGTCCGATCACCACCAGTCGCCCGGCATTCAGCTTGAGGGCTGGCTTCAGCGGCGTGTTGAGCCGCACGCCGCCGTCGCCGTACCAGCGCTCACCGACCAGCACAGCGGGGAACAGCGCCTGAATCGCGCTAGAGGCCTGAACGTGCTCGACCGCAAGCCGGGTCGCAAGGTAGTCGATGCCGCGCCGGTCATCGCGCGGCGGTGACTCGCCGCCGTCGTGGAACACCACGCTTCGCGCTGTCGCGTAGGCGGTGGCGACGACGGCGGCCGTGGCCAGCGTGCCATCCTCGACATTGCGAGCCAGCTGCTCGAAGTCGATTAGCGCCGCGATCGTGTCCGACTGCGGGGTCGTGTCGAGCAGGCTCGGCGGGGCCGGCGCGCGGATGCCCAGCAGCTCGAGCCCGTACTGCAGAAGACGAGCAAGCTCACGCGGCGACCAAAGCGGACCGATGACGTCGCCGATCTCGACCTCGAGCCACTTCTCCCCGCCAGAGCGCGCGGCCGTCTCCAGCCCAACGTGCGCGTTAGCAGCCAGGTACGCGGCACCCAGCCCGCCGGCGCTCGTGCCGACGATGATCCGCGGCAGATCGTCGAGCACAGGCGCCAACACCTCCAGTGCACCGAACTCGTAGGCCCCCCGCGCGCCGCCGCCTGACAGCACCAAGCCGGTCGTCCCGTTCATCGCCCTCAACCCTGTCACACCCTGACATCGCGCGTGCGACCCAATGCAGCGGTCTCCGCGATTGGGGGGGCGAAGTCGCACCCAGAGGGTATTGCTCGGCTTAGCCGCTCTGGCTTTCTGGTAGAAGACGTAGAGGTCGTGAGGAATGTCGTAGGGGTCGTACGGGAACAGGGCTCTCGCCTCCGCGGCGACGCCCTCCTGATCAGTGGTGACGTACGCACATGCCCGATGAGCGGGCGCGACCCAACTGTGGGTGGCGCTGGCCATATCGCTGTTCACGCCGTCCTAGCTCACCAGCTGGGGAGCGCTGTGGCGCCAGCCTGAAATCCTCATCTTGTGCGTCTCGGCAGCCCAGTCGCGGTTGCTGCCCTGCTCGAGCGCAGCCTCGGGCAACCCATCGCCGTTCCACGCCTACTCGAGCTGGTCGCCCAGGGCGACCGCGGGGCACGGCGCGCGGTCGCGGAGCTGCACGTCCGCTCGTGGTTACCCTGCGGACGGCCGGAATCGAGCACTGCGAACGCCGTTACCCAGTCACCGCGAAGAGCTGCCATTCGTCGGGGACGCCCTTCAGCGTGCGGGTGCCGCGATCTTCGAATCGAAGGCCTGAGCCGGCGACGAGGTCCTTGACGGTTCGCGAGACGAGCACTTCTCCGGCTGCGGCGAGCGCGGCGACGCGTGCCCCGGTGTGGACGGCGATGCCGCTGATGTCTCCGTCTCGGCGCTCGCACTCGCCTGTGTGCAGCCCGGCCCTGAGGGTGACGCCAGTCTCTCGTGTCGCCTCGACCGTGGCCAGTGCGCAGCGAATTCCGCGGGCCGGACCATCGAAGGTGGCGAGGAAGCCGTCGCCTATCGTCTTTATCTCCTGGCCGCCGAAGCGCCGTAGCTGCTGGCGCACGAGCTGGTGGTGGCGCTCGAGCAGTTCGGTCCACCGTCGGTCGCCGAGGGCAGCGGCATGAACTGTCGAGTCGACGATATCGGTGAACATCACGGTCGCGAGCACCCGGTCGGGCTCGCGCTCGGCCCGTCGGCCGGTGACGAACTCCTCGATCTGGTCGAGGACCGAGGTCATGTCCCCAGTGAGCGGGGAGTGCTCGCCTTCCAGCTCGACGAGCTGCGCACCCGGGATCTGCCCGGCCATGTAGCGCGCCCCCTCGATCGGGGCGATCGCGTCGCGATCGCGATGGATGATCAGCGTCGGTATCGAGATCGACGGTAGGACCGCGCGCACGTCGATGTCGGCGAGCATGCGGATCAGCGCAATCACTGCTCCGGGGCTGGCGCCCTCTCGCTCCAGCCGAGCGAAGTAAGGCAGCCGCCCCGGAAGCTCGCTTGGTGCGATCAAGTTGCCGCTGAACGTCCCGTCCCCCCACGAGCGCTCGGCGAGCTCGAGCAAAGGCTCGACCTGTTCGGGCGAGAACCCCCACCGGTAGTCATCGCTGCTTGTGATGCGCGGGAAGCTTCCATATAGCACCAGCCCTCGCGTGCGCTCCGGATAGCTCGCGGCGAACAGGACGCTCATCGGGCCGCCTTCGGAGATGCCGAACAGGAACGCCCGGCTCGAGCCGACCGCGTCCATGACGGCTCGGACGTCGTCCATGCGCTCCTCCAGCGTCGGCATCTCCCGGACCGAGACGCGATCGGACAGGCCCGTGCCCCGCTTGTCGAACAAGATCAGCCGGGAGAACGACGCCAGGCGCCGGAAGAACGCGTTCCAGGCCGCGTCCTCCCACATCAACTCGACGTTGGTCACCCAGCCGTTCACGAGCACAAGATCGACGGGACAGTCCCCGATCGCCTGGTAGGCGACGTGAACGTCTGCGCTCTTTGCGTACCGAGTCTGGACCATCGACATTTCCGTGGCTCCTATCTGCGCAAGTCTCTCAGCCCGCGAGCGCTGAGACTCACGGCATCACGCGAGCCGGGGCAGGTCCGACTTGGCGGCCACGCGGCGCGAGGTGCCCAGGTTGGCCGTGGACCCGGGCAACCGCTAGCTTTCGCGAGAGCGTCCCCACCGATGATTTCTCGGCGATTCGGTGGTCTTGGTTCACATGACACCAACCACATGCCACATGTCCATCTCTCTCGACGGCTTCGTCGCCGGCCCCGATCAGAGCCGCGACAACCCGCTCGGCGTCGGCGGCCTGGAGCTCCACCACTGGCACCTGGACGAGCCCATCCATGAAGCCGACGCCCGCGTGCGCGACGAGCTCATGAAGCCCTGCGGAGCGTATGTGATGGGCCGCAACATGTTTGGCCCGGTTCGGGGCCCATGGGACGTGAACTGGCGCGGGTGGTGGGGCGACGAGCCGCCCTATCACGCTCCTGTGTTCGTTCTCACCCACTATCCGCATGACCCAATCGCGATGGAGGGCGGGACGACGTTCCACTTCATCACCGAAGGCTTCGATGTCGCTTTTGAGCGCGCGGAGGCGGCGGCCGGCGACCTCGGCGTCGACATCGCCGGTGGCGCCTCCGCCGTGCGGCAGGCGTTCGCGGCGGGCGTGATCGACGAGCTCATGCTCGACGTCGCTCCCGTCCTGCTCGGCGCCGGCGAGCGCCTGTTCGACGGAGTGCAAGACCCCGGCCTTCAGCCGGTCGAGGTGATCCACTCCCCGCGTGCGACGCACGTTCGCTACCGCATCGGCCGCTGATTCGCTTGCCGCACGGCAGAAGCAGATCTGACCACTCACAGATCCAAGCGAGTCTGCCTCTCCTCCGCACGGACCACTCAGACCCGGGGCCGGGCGCATCAGCTCGGTGCCGTCCCAACCGTCTGCGGCCTGGCGCACGAGGGCAAAGAAGCCGCGCAGACCGTCGTTGTCGCCGTGCGGTTACAAGTCATAGCCGAGGTGCTGGATGCGTGGCAGAAGGTTCCGGGTGAAGCGCCGGTCTGTGCGTTCGGGCGTGATCCGCTGATCGTTGGGTTTCTGCGACGCGACATCATGACGAGGAAGCGCCTCAAGCTGGACCGCGGATCGGTCGCTGGTAGCGCGCCTGTCCCAGGCGTTAGTGGTGGCGGTCGAAATCGGCTGGCCAGGCGAGCGGGAACAGGTGCCGGTAAGGCCGCGCGTCGGTGATCACCTTGGCGAAGGATGGCCGGTGCGCCAACGCGCGGTAGTAGCGCGTCAGCTGCGGGAGCGTGGTCTCGTCCCACCCGTGGATCGCGAGGGCGTAGAACAGGCCCGGCGCGGCGGCGCAGTCTGCGATCGTAAATGTGTCGCCGGCGAGGAACTCGTTCTGCGTGAGCTGCGCCTCGAGCATGCCGTAGGCCATGTCGAGCCGGCCGCGCGCCTGCGCTACGGCGCACTCGTCGAAATGCTGCTCGATCGTGTCGAAGACGATCGTCTGGACGGCGTCGGAGATGTACTGGTCGCAGAGACGATCCCACTTGCGGGCCTCCAGCGACGGCACCAGCTGCGCCCCGGCGACATACTCGATGATGATCGACGTCTCACCGATGACCTGGTCGCCATCGCGGAGCACAGGGATCGACGCCGGCGGCCATAGCTCGGCCAGCTGGGCACGGTCGAAATCGCGCTCCTCCTCGAGGACCTCGTAGGCGACGCCCAGCTCGTTGAGCGCGACCAGAACCTTCTGGCAGTAGAGCGCGAATGGATGCTCGTACAGGGTGAGCATCGGTCAGCTCTCCTCTCCGCAGACCCACTCGCCGGTCGCCGACAGCTCCGCGATGATCTCGCCGGTGGCGTGCATGAGGACGTCGTCGTTGTCCTGGGAGAGGCCGTTCCGGGCTTCGGTGTTTTGGTGGATCAGCAGGGTGTAACGCATCGGGATACTCCTCGCGAGTAGGGGGTTCACCCTTTAGTCGGAATCGCTGGCAGGTTCTCGACATCGCCGCGGCGACCGCACCGGACAACCCTCTCGCCCAGGCTGGTCGGCGACGGGCCATAAGCGAATCGTCTCGCGCGCCTGACGCGATCCGCTCAGAACGATCCGCAGCGTTTCTGAGCGGGGTCGATCAGCGCGTACCGGCTGGAGTATTTCCAGAGCGGATCGATGTAGGCGGAGTTCAGCTGTGCCGCGGCGGCGGGATCCTCGACGATCAGACCGAGCTCCTGGAGCCGTGCCGGGTAAAGATTCTCTGAGCCGATGTAGAAGGCCTGGTTGTCGACCGCGACGAGCTTGGCGTGGTTCCGAAATGCCTTGCCACCCGCCCACGTTGCCGCCGGCGCGCTGTGAATCGCGGCCAGCCCGACGTCGCCGCAGATCAGCTCCCGCGCCTGCGCGGCCGACACGCCGCGAACCTTTGCCAGCACGGTCTGGAGCACCTTGGCGATGTCCTGCAGCGTGTAGCCGTTGCTGTAGTCGCCCGCCTTCGAGGACTTGGGGGAGACGACGATCCGGATCGGCACCTTCTGCAGGATCTTGATCGCCAGCGCCTCGAACAGCCGATCGTCGAACTTCGCCTCGGTCGCAATCAACGGTTTCGGCAGGCACGAGAGCACGTCCTGCTGGGAGATGAAGATCGAGCTCTTGGCGCTCGCGACGAGCGTCCGCAGGGCGTCCTCGCCGGGGTTGCGGTATTCGTAGGAGCGGCTGCCGTTGCTCTCCGACGGCGATCTGATGAACGAGCACTCGTTGCCGGAGACCGGCGGACGTCCGATCGGCGGCGACTGGTTCCCCGGCGCTCCCGGGACCGGGATCCCGTTGCCGAGATGGCCGACGACGATCATCGGCACGCCACCGGGCGCTGCCGTGACCGCCGCCGTGGCGATCCGCGGGATGCAGCCGCCGTTGCGCGTTTCGAGCGTGACATACGGCTTCTGGTTGTGGCTGCACGCCCACGACCACAGCACGTCGTCGTAGTGGGAGACATCGGCCGCCGCCGGGCCGCTCACCTGCATCGACAGGTCGTTGACCGGGTCAGGAGGATTCAGGTAGTCGAACGCCCAGTAGTTCATGCCGCCGACGATCGCCACGCGGCCGTCGACGTCGAGAACCTTCTCGTGGTTCCACGAGTCCGCTATGCCCAGTGGTCCGATCTTGCCAACGAACGAGGTCTCCGTGTAGGCGACGTTGAGCGTCAGCGTGCCGAACTTCGGCGCCGCGTTGCCCGACGACGGGCGGTTCGCTTCGAGGCCACGGGCGACGCGGCTGATCAGGTCATTCGCGTACGCGTTGGCGGTGACCAGCCCCGTCGTGAACGTCGTGAACACGAACGAGCTCGGATAGGTTCCGATCAGGACGCGGACCTGCAGGCTCGAGCCGTTCTTCAGCGCCTGCACGAGGCCGTCGATGATCGCGTTTTGAAAGCCCCCGTCCGGCGGCGGATACAGCTCCGCGATGTCGACGCTCCGCTTCGCGCCCGCGATCATCGTACTGACCGTCTGCAGGAAACGGCGGCCGCCCGCAGGCGGATTGGCACACTTCGTCACCCCCCAGCAGTCAGGGGTCTGAAGCAGCCAGCCCGGCGGGAGCGTGTTGCCCTGCGAGAACCACCAGATCCTGTTCTCGGTGCCGGGCGCGCGCATCCGCAGGTAGTTTGCGATCGTGTTCAGGTAAGGCGCCGGCGCCGCGAGCCCGGATGATGGGGCCCACAGTGGCAGTGCGCCGAGAATCAGCACCATTGGAGCCAGGCCCCGAACCCGCATTGCGCGACCGTACTCAGCCGCGCACTCACCTGTCAACCCTCGCGCGGCCCGCAAAGACGCAAAAGCTCTGATCTGGAGCGATCGTGCGTGACAAAGCTCCCGAAACCTACGCAGGGAAGGTCGTCCAGCCGCCCAGCAGCTACCGGGTGCCCGCCGGACAGCATTCTTTTTGACACCGCGCGAGCGGTTGGGTTAGGGTGCGTCGCTTCAGCGATGAGACACGCGATAGCCACCACGTCGACCGCGGTGGCGGTGGCAGTGGCGGTGTTGGTGTCAGGGACCGCGCTGGCGGCGCCGCCGTGCACGACACAGGCCACCCTTGGGTTCGCCGCGCTGAAGCTGGTCGGGTCGGGCTGCATCACGACAAGCGGCACTCGACAGACGACTCCGGCGGGTGCGGTTGTGCTCGTCAACGGCCTCGAGTTGCACCCGGCGGCCGGTGGCACACTGGCGCTCGACAGCTCGACGGGCACGCTCACCTCAGGCGGTGGTGCCGTGACGATCGACGTCGGCGTCGCCGCGCTCGGGCAGAAGCAGGTCACGTTCAAGGCTCAGCCGATCAGCTGGCGGGTCGTTGCCAACCCCGGGGAGAAGTCGATCGACGAGGGCTCGTTCAGCGGCGCCGGCGCCGCCGTGCTGCTGAGCCTACCGGTCCTGTCGAACATCGGCATCAGACTCGAGACCGGCCAGTCGGACACTAACTTCACGGTCGGGGTTCCGCTGCCGCCCGGTGTCGCCGCGTTCTTCGGGGTGCTGAAGGCCACCGCGACCGTACTCAGCAACAACACGGCTGGGGCGCGATTCGACGGACTCGACGCGACGATCGGCCTGACCACGAAGCCGGAGATCAGCAAGACGAAGGTTGTCGCGCCGCTGGTCGCCCTCTACGGCCACCTGCAGTTCAGGGTCTCGACGAACACCTGGAACGTGGCGCTGATCTTCACCGTGCCTGGCGCTGGAGGAATCTCGGCCGAGACCCAAGTGGTCAACGGCAAGCCGACGAAGATCGAATTCACCGCGAGTTACACCGCGCCCGGTCTCGCGCTTGGCAACACCGGCGCATTTCTGCAGGAGATCAGCGGCAGCTTCGTCCACTACCCACGCTATACCCGCCCGAAGATCGGGCTGATCGACACCAAGGGCACCGCCCCCGAGCTGGCCGCGCGGGCCGCCGAATGTAAGGACATCGACACCTACTACGACCAGTACATCGCGCGCAACCAGGCGTTCCCGAAGTACTGCGGGAAGGTCGGCGAGATCAGCTTCGACCCGCCGCTCGAGGTCAACGGCGGCGTCGGCGTCACGGCCGGCCCGGCGTTCGGCAAGGGCTCGGTGCTCCGCGTCGACGGCAGCTTCCGCTACGTCGACAGTTACTTCGACGGCTTCAACAAGGTCCCGTGGGCGTTCAACGTCACCGGCGCGGTGTCGGTGGGCGGAATCACGTTCGATCGGCCGACGCTCGATCTGTCGAAGAACAAGGAGTCGAAGTTCAGCCCGATCAACAACGCGGGCGCGAAGGCGTGGCTCGAAGTGCATGGCGATGGTCTCATCCAGGCGGGCGGCGGCTTCGACGCCAAGTTCCCGAATCTCAGTGACGTGTGGCTGCTCCAGATCAACGGGCAGGTCGCGCTCTCGCTGATCCCGAAGGGCGCGGCGATCGGTGCGCCGCCGGCCGGAGCCTCGCCGCAGGACTACGCCAAGGTCGTGCAGGGCCGCGCGAACAGCTGGACGATCGCCGGCACGATCACGGGACAGCTGTGCGCGCAGATTCCGAAGGTCGCCAAGGGGTGCGCGACCGGCGCCGCGGGGATTTCGAACAACGGTGTCGCGGGCTGCGCGTCGTTCAGCCTGCCGGGGACGACTGTGGTCCAGGCGATCGCGGTCGGGGGAGCGCAGGCGATCAACACGATCGCGCGCTTCGGAAAGGGGGTCGGCGACCAGCTGCGGCCGGTCTTCAACACGCTCGGCAAAACCGCCGTGGGGGCTGCCAAGGAGACCAAGCAGTTCTTCGAGAAGATCGGCTCGACGGTCTCGAGCGGTGCAACCAAGGTCGTCAATACGATCGGCGCCGGGCTGAAGAGCGCCGGCAACAGCATCGCCAAGTTCTTCGGCTTCGGACGCGACGAGCCGCTGGCGGGCGGCGCCGCGAACGAGGTCATCAACGAGAACATCCGGATTCCGGATGTCAACTTCTCGATCGGCGCGGTCTATCGCTGGCGGGAGAAGACGACGACGCCGATCAGCGACTGCAGCCATGCCGCGCTCCTGCAGGCCCTGTCCGCGCGGGACCTCGCCCGGGCCTCGGCAGCCGGCCTCGCGGCCACCCAGGTGATCGTCCGCTCCGAGACGATCGCGCCGCGGATGTTCGAGATCACGGGCGTTCGCAGCGCTCCCGACGTGCTCGTCATGGGCCCGGACGACCGCGCGATCCGGACCATGGGCCCGGGTTTCATCGAGCCGGGCTGGATCGTCTACAAGGACCCGGCGCTGAAGACGACCTACGTCGACGTCGTCGCGGCGCGGCCCGGCCGGTGGGACTTCGTCGCGGCGCCGGGCACGTCTCCGATTGCGCGGATCGCGACCGCGGCCGGCGTCTCGATCCCGACGGTCTCGGCGGGGATCACGGGCGCCAGGGCCCGTGGCTTCATCGTCTCCTACCGGGTCCGCGGAGCCGCCCCCGGCGACTCGGTGGCGCTGGTCGAGACCTCGGGTTCGGGCACTACGGTGCCGATCGCGAGGCTGCGAGGTGGCGCCGGAGCGATCCGCTACGTTCCCTCGCCGACGCTCCCGTCGCTGCAGCGGGTGATCCTCGCGATCGTCACGCACGGCGGTGCCGAGGTCTCGGTGCAGCCGGTCACGGGCATCAACCTCAGCCAGGTCGCTGCCAGCTGAGCCGACTCGGTTGCGCTCGGCTATGGCCGACCGGCTGAAACGCGATCGGAAAACATCCACGCCGGATTGTGGAAGTCCGCAGAGCGCTAGGCTTGCGGTCAGGTTGGATAGGCGTGAACGGCTGACCCTGTTGGTGCTGGCGGCGATCGCCGCGATCTTCGCGACGGCGGTCGCCGCGACGGCCTTGGCAAGGACGCCCGCGGCCGCCACGGCGTCCAAGCACGGGCCGCGCCCGCGCCGGACGTACGCGCAGATCCGCCTGCGGACGTTCTCCTCGTGCGCCGGGCTCGTGAGCTATGCGCGCGCCGAGCTGCGCCGCACGCATGGCATCGCCGAGGGGCCGATCGCGACCGGAGCGCCGGTGCTCACTGGTACGCCAGGACCGGTGACGACGGCGCCGACGGGCGCCCCGGTGGCAGGGGCGCCCACTACGAGTGGGGGGTCGGGCGCCGGCACCTCGTACTCGACCACCAACGACCAGGAGCAGGGCGTCGACGAGCCCGACATCGTCAAGACCGACGGCTCCACGATCTTCTCGCTGCAGGGCGACATTGTCCGTGCCGTCGACGTGACCGGCTCGCCGAGGCTCGTCGGGTCGCTCGCGCTGCCCTCGAACGAGAGCGCCTCGAGCCTGCTGCTCGACGGCAGCCGCCTGATCGTGATCGGGCAGTCCTACCCGCGGCCGGCGCCACCCGGCGTCGGCGCCGGGTCCGGGGTTGCCGTCGCGCCGGGCGCCGCGGTCCTCCCGGGTGGGTTCTGGCAGGCCCAGACGATACTCACCGAAGTCGATGTCAGCGATCCGGCGAACATGGCGATCACGCGCACGATGACGCTCGACGGCAGCTTTGTCGACGCCCGCCAGAACGGCTCCTCCGCGCGGTTTGTGATCGAGTCAACCCCGGCCGCGATCGCGTACCCGGCGCAGGCCGGGGCGGCGCGCTCCTGGGTCCCGGCGCGGAGCTTCCACTCGCTGCTCACGCGCCGTCGGTACACGGTCCCGGTCGCGCGCTGCGACGAGATCCGCCGCCCGGTCCAGTTCAGCGGGCTCGGGATCGTGACGATCCTGACGGTCGACCTCGGCAAGGGCCTGTTCGCGACGGATTCGACCGCGATCATGGCCAACCCGCAGATCGTCTACGGGTCTGCGACGAGCCTCTACCTCGCCACGGAGCCCTGGATCGACCCGGCGACCCCGTACTCGCTCGTGCCGCAGTCCGACTACACCGTGATCGACCGCTTCGACCTCTCGGACCCGGCCAAGGCCATCTACGCCGGCAGCGGCGAGGTCCCCGGATACGTGCTGAACCAGTATTCGCTCTCGGAGTACGGCGACGACCTGCGCGTCGCGTCGACGAGCCGGCCGATCTGGTGGGCAGGCATGCAGCTCACCGAGGACAGCCAGAGCTACGTCACCGAGCTCGGGATCGGCCCGAGCGGCTTGAGCCAGGTCGGGCAGATCTCCGGGCTCGGCCAGGGGGAGCAGATCTACTCGGTGCGCTTCGTGCAGGACGCGGGCTACGTCGTAACCTTCCGCCGCGTCGACCCGCTTTACACGCTCGCGCTGAGCGACCCGTCGGCGCCGCAGGTCGTCGGCAAGCTCGAGCTCGAGGGCTACTCGTCCTACCTGCATCCGCTCGGTCACGGGCTGCTGCTCGGTGTCGGGAACGACGTCGGCGCGACCAACGAGCCGTCCGGCGGGATGCTCGAGCTGTTCGACGTCTCGGTGCCCGCCGCGCCGCGGCTGGTCGCGAAGACCACCCTCGGCGCGGGCTCCTCGACGCCGGTGCAGTACGACCACCACGCGTTCCTGTACTGGCCTGCGACCGGGCTCGCGGTGCTGCCGGTTGAGATCTTCCAGCCCGTCGCGGTTGGACCTCCGGTGCCCGGCGCAGCGTCCGCACCAACGGTGCCCGTGCCGTGCTGCACGGGGTCCACAACCACGACCGGCCAGCCGTTCATCGGCGCGATCGGCTTCACGATCTCGTCCACAGGGATCGCCGAGCTCGGCCGCATCTCGCATGACCCGATCGACGGCTACACGCCTCAGATCGAGCGCGCCGTCGTCGTCGGAACCCACCTGTACACGCTCTCCCAGGCGGGTCTGATGGCCTCGGACCTCGCGACTCTCGCGCGGCAGTCGTTCGTCGCGTTCCCGCAGCCTCCGGCGCCGGTGCTCACATGCGGCCCGGTCGGCGTCGCGGCGGGCGGGCGCGCCGGCGGGGCGTCCGCGGTCGCGATCGTTCCCTGCGCGGGCTGAGGCGGCGACCCTTGTTCTAGCTGGGTCGGCGACTCGGCAATCAGCCGCGTCGCCAGAGGTGCGCGAGAGCGTGGTTGAGCACGACTTTCACCTCGTCATCGCGAACCATCACGACGAGCCGGTTGCGGGAGTACGGCCCGATGGATGCTGGCGACATCTACGGGATGATGTGCGCGGATGCGGGTTCTGGTCGTTGCAACTCGCGGAGCCGGGCATTTCGGGCCTTTGGCTCCGTTCGCGGTGACGCTCGCGCGGGCGGGCCACGAGGTTCTGGCCGCCGTCCCGCCGGAGTCGATCGGGATGGCGAAGCGGGTCGGCATCGAGACGTGCGTGCTGCCGGATGCTTCGCGAGAGGAGGTTGGCCGGATCTTCCGCTCGCTGCCGTTCGATCGCCCCGAGGAGGCCAGGAGGATCCTCGTGCGCGAGCTGTTCGGTCGCGTGCACATTCCCGCGGCGCTTCCCGGGACCAGGGAGATGATCGCGCGCTTCGGTCCTGACCTCGTCTTGCGCGAGACGTTCCACTATGCCTCCGCGCTGGCTGCCGAGGAGGCCGGCGTCCCGCACGCGCGCGTCGCTGTCGGGATGGCGTCGGTCGACCGCTCGGCGATGGCACTCGCGGCGGAGGGGTTTCAGGGGCTGACAGGGGCGATCGCGGCGATCCAGCGGACACCGCTACTGACGCTGGCTCCGCGCAGCTTCGACGGCCCCGACCCCGACCAGCTCGCGCCGGCTGTCGTACGACGCTATCGCGACGTCTCCCAGTCGGCTTTCGACGGTCCCGATCCCGCGTGGCTCGCGCCCGGCGACGCGCCACTCGTCTATGTCACGTTCGGCTCGCTCGCGCCGAGGTTTTCGTTCTATCCGGCGCTGATCGACGCGACGCTCGCCGCGCTCGCCAGGCTGCCCGTGCGGGCACTTATGACCGTGGGCGAGGGTGCCGGTGCTGTGCAGCTCGGCGAGTCGCCATCGAACGTCCGGATCGAGAGCTGGGTGCCGCAAGCGGAGGTCCTGCGGTACGCAGTAGCGATGGTCTGTCACGGCGGCTTCGGGACTGTGCTGGGCGCGCTTCACGCAGGTGTGCCGATGGTGCTGGTCCCCATGTTCTCCGACCAACCCCGCAATGCCGCGCGAGTCGCGGCGCTCGGCGCTGGCGTCGTCCTCGCGCGCGACCAGCGGACAAGCCCGCGGTTCGCTGACGCGGTCCGCACCGTGCTCGAGGATCCCGGCTACGCCACCGCTGCCCGTCGCGTCGCCGCGGAGGCGGCGGCGCTACCCCAGGTCCATGAAGCGGTCGAGTTCCTCGAGCACCAAACTCGCTGACAGACTCCGCCGTCCGATCGTGGATGGGTTCCGGACACGCTCTTCAGCGGCTCAGCTCAGGGCTTGCGGGCGCTCTCGGCGGTCGACCGCTTGATCGGCGCCCGTTGCGTCCGGGCGCGATCGTGTTTCGGACGCGCTGTCGCACACACGTACGGTTGCGCTGTTCGACGCGGGCGTCTGCGCCGAGAGCGTCAGCTGCAGCCGATCCCCCGGGGCGACCGTCCACTGGTTCGCATACAGCGCGATCTGCAGCCGATACACCCGGCCAGGGGTTAGATAGTCGTCCGGTTTCTAATGGATCTGGGCTGGTCGAGAAACCGGAATATATGGCCGGTTTCTCGACCAGCGCCCGGATTCCCGGTCCGTCCTGTGCGTCTGCGTTGGTCGGCGGTTCATTCGCGCCGCCTTGAGGTGCTCACGGCGGTAGACGGCTCGGACCGCGCCAGAGGCGGGCGGAGCCGGATGGATCACCGGACGCTCGAAGCCGAGGCGCCCCCAAAGGCCTCCGTTCGGCGCCGCGACGGTTTCGCGCAGCACCGGCCGGCCAGTGGCTAGTATTGGGCGCGAGAGGGCGCAACGGTTCAGAAGGTCCGAGATGACCGGGGGTGGTGGCAGTGCTGGCTGGCTTGAGTTTGCGGGGCCTGCGGATCGGGGCGAGCGTCGTCGTCCTGCTCGTAGTGTTGGGGTCGCTCGCTGCGGCCGGGTCTGCGGGCGCGAGCAGCGTCTTTTTCCTGCGCGCCGGCAATATTTGGGTCGCGAATCCGGACGGCGGTGGCGCTAAGCAGGTGACGACCGATGGGTCCTACGACTTCGTCTCAAGCGCCAAGCAGGGCAGTGCGCCGCCGCTGGCGTTTCACCGCGGCGGGGATTCCGCCAGCCAGTTTGGGACGATCAATCCTGATGGCAGCGGTCAGGCGGCGAACCCTTACAACTCGAGCATGGTTGTCGATGGTCAGTACTTCACGCGGTTGAACGTCGCTGGCAACAGGGTGACCTGGCCGCAGAAGTGCGCGTGCAGCTCACTTAATTTCTTCGCCGCGTCAGTCGGAACGAACGGCAGCTCGCAGCAGGAGATCTACAACCTTGGGACGATGGACGCTCGCGACGCGACGTTCGGCGACCCGGCAGGCGATTCCCTGCTGTTTACGGACGTCGGCAACAATTACACGCTTGGTGATGGCAACCGTCCGTGCAACGGCACCGACGATTTCACCGACATCCTCGTGTTGCAGACACCCCCGCCGTCGGGCTCCAACACCGGCCCCAACCCAACCGCGGTGTATTGCGATCAGAACACGTTCTTCTTCGATCCGGCGCTTCGGCCTGACGGGCAGCTGATCGCGGCTGAGTCTGAATCGAACAACGCCGGCTCGAGCACGCAGATCGTGACGATCGCGATCGGCAACGGCGTCAGCAACAGCGGTCAGCAGACCGCCGTGAACCAGATCACGCCGGCCAACTCGGGCGACACGCTGCCGGACTTCTCCCCGGACGGCAGCGAGATCGTGTTCCAGGGGCCGAACAATACGATCTGGACGGTCCCCGCCGGTGGCGGGACACCTACCCAGATCCTGACCAACGCGAGCGTTCCGGCGTGGAGTCCGTACACGCTGCCGGCCAGCGGAGGCGCGGGTGGAGCCGGCGGGACTGGCGGGACGGGCGGGACTGGCGGGACTGGCGGGACTGGCGGAATCGGCGGGTCGGGCGGCACGGGTCGCACCGGCGGGTCGGGCGACGAGCTCAGTAAGCTGACGCTGCCGTCGCGGACGGTTCAGTCCGGCAAGACGCTCACGTTCGACGTCACCCTGAAAGCGTCGGCGAAGATCACCATCGAGATTCTGCGCTACGTGCCCGCCTCAGGGAGCGGCAAGCACCGCAAGAAGGCCCACTACGCGCTCGTCGGGACACTCGCCCTCAGCGGCAAGGTCGGTCTGAACAAGCTAGCCGTCACCAGGCTGCACGGGCACAAGCTCCCGAGAGCAAGCTACGAGGCAGAGGTCTTCGCGGGCGGCGCGGCGCACGTGGTCACGTTCAAGGTGAAGTGACGCGGCGGTCGCCGCGTAGGATCCTCACCACCCGTTCGCGCGGATGAGGTGGACGCCCACGAACGCCTCGCGGACCGCGAACCGCCAACATCCGGCTCGCACAGTCGAACCAAGCCCGGCAGCCTTCGCGCCCCGTGTCAGAGCGGGCCGTTCGCTTAGCGTTCGGTTCCGGACGCGCCCTTTCGGGGTTCAGCGCCCGGATCGTGGTTGGCGGCGGCAAGCACGCGCTGCCCGAGATGCTCGCCGTATCGCCAGAGCGGGTGTGTGTTCTCGGGCGTCTGGCCGTGTGCTCGTCGACGGCCAGATCCGTCTCGGACGCGTCCTCTGTTGGATCCCCAGCCAGAAGCCAGATGCGCACCACCTTCTTCTAGCTTAAGCCTAATCGGATGTTCTAACGGAGCCCCGTCCGCCGTAATCGGATGTTCTAGACCATGTTCAAGCGATCAAGAGACCTGGTCGATCACCCGAAGCTGGACCCATGGTGCGAAACCAGCTCAACCAACTCGCTGGCCAGGTAATAGCCCTAGCCCGGGACGAGGCAGGCCAGTCGATGGCCGAGTACGGCATCCTGATTGCGGTCATCGCTGTCGTCGTGATCGCAGCGGCGGTCCTCCTCGGCGGCAGTATCTCCAGTTTGTTCAGCTCGCTGGCCGGATCTATCTAGCGTCTCCGTCAAGCCCGGTTCGGCTCAGCGCTGGATCAGGACGACCCCCTATGTCCCTGGCCGAGCAATCCGGCCTGAGCGCCGCCCAGACCGTCATGAACCGGAGCTGCGCCTGCTGCAGGCTGGCCGGGCGCCCGGACTCAACGTAGCGGCTGCCAGGCGATCCCTTGATCGGTCCCACCGGTGTCGGTCTGCGCTCCCCACAGCACGTGGACGCGGCCACCCTGTGCCGGGACCCGCATGATGTACGGATCGCTGTTGCCGTCATATCCGGTCGTGGCAAAGCCGATCTCTGTGCCGTCCGGCGACCACACGGCTTGATCGACGTTCTCCACGGGCGCGAAGCCCTTTGGCGGAAATGGCACGCCGCTGTTGGGATACGTCCCGTAGATGCGCCTGCGATGGGTGCCGTTCGGGCGTGCGACGCACAGGGCGGCGAGTCGGCCGCAGACGTACACGATCGCGCGGCCATCAGGTGACCAGTCGGGCATCGATGCGTTCGGGATCAGCTGCTGCGGATTCTCGCCGCCGGTACGAACCGTCCAGATCGAGCTCCCGTGGTCGAACACGATCCGCCCCCCGCCGGGCGACCACACCGGGTGGTCGCCGCTCACCGGCGTGACGACACGGATGTGGTTGCCGTAGAGGTCACTGGTAACGATCCCCTTCGAAACCGCTGAGACGAACAGCAGCCTTTGACCGGAGGGAGCGAAGCTCGGGTCGGAGCGCTGGTCGTCGGCGGGCGCGAGCGCGCGCTGCCCGCTTCCGTTGGCATTCGCGATCACCAGCTCGCCGTCACGCACAAACACGATCCGCTTGCCGTCCGGTGAATACGCTGGATCGCTGAAATCGGGACAGGTGATGTTCAGGTCCGTGCACGAGGCGAGGTAGGTCGCGTTTGTGGTGAACCCGGTCGACGGCACGGTCACGATTCCCCAGAACGCCTCGTCGTGCGCACCCTGGTCGTTGTCGTACCAGGCGAGCGCCAGCCGTCCGTTGCGGCCCGCGAACGTTGCGCTCGCTGGCGCAGCCGCGAGCACGGCAAGGCCGAGCAGCGCCAGGCACACGGCACCCAAGCGCCGCCCACGACGGACCGCCCCGGTTACCGGCCGCGGGTGCGTTTCGCTCACTGTCAGCCCCGGTAGCTCATGCGGCCGCGGATGGACCCGTGGGCGTGGAGCGATCATCTCGCTCCGTGGCTGGCCGCGAGTCGAGCTGCCGGTCGGTTTGCGCCACATGAGCTCCGTTACGCTCACGCGGTCGAGCTCGCCCGGGAGGAGGTGGCGCCGGCGGTGATCCAGCGCCAGCTCGGACATTCCTAGAGACCGATGTCGAGGGGATCATCGGCGCCGGCGATGCAGCACTCTGGTGGCGCCGACCTGTCGGCCGCCGCCACCCCAGCGAGTCCTCCGGCAGCCGCATGCAGTTGCTCAGGAGCGTGAAGCCGGCATATCCGTTCTGCTCTGGCCGGCGCGGCCGCGCCGCTTCGACCCGACTCGGTCATGGCAGGCAGCCGGCGAAGCTGTTCGGGAGGTTGTCGGGACCGGTTGGAAGGTTCTTGGGGCGAAGCGGCGAGCCGGGGGGTAGCAGTCCCGGGCCCTCGATCACTTCACCGTTGAACGTCGCAGTCCAGCATGGCAGCCTGGCCTGTACCCGGTAGCCCTGACCGGCGCTCGACACCGCGGTGCACCTCAGCACCTGACCCGCACGGATCACCCCGCTGCCGCACGAGACCTCCACCAGCGGGGACACCCTGTACTTCTTCACGAGGACGGCCTTCATCGAGGAAGCCAGCTTCTGAGGAGAGCTGGTGGCCGTAGATGACCCGCCGCACGCCCCGATCCCCGCCGCGAGGATCAGCGCGAGCGCGGCGACATGCCCGTGAACTAAGCGCCACACAACCACAGCTTCCCAGGTTCCGCGGGCGAGGTAATCGTTTCCACGGCTGGTGGCGGGGCGGACGGGTGTGCCGGGGCCGCGCCTGCGGCCGTATGACTCCGGCGTTGAGCCCGGCTTTGGCGACGCTGGATGCCACGTCCGGGTTTCGACCCAGGAGCACGGGACCAGCGGTGCCGCCGATGAACGCGGGCTATACCTCCGTGAGGATCACGAGGGTCTCGGGGCGAACCCCGTCGAACTTCATCGCGTCGGCCCCAGCCTCTGACTGCATGAGTTCCTGCCAGGCAGCCATGTCCGGGATATCGGCGATCAGTCCGACTCGGTTCGAACCTTCGGGTCACGGAACGTGCGAATCGCTATTCCCAGCGGCCCCAAGACCTCCGCTCGCTTCGGTGAACTCAGTCAATCGTCGACGTCGTCCACCTCGTGAAATGCAATCAACGTGGGCATGTGCCCTTCCTTCCCACCGCGAACGCTGCGCGCAGTTGTATTGAGCGCGAACACCGTATCCGGTCCCTCCCTCGCCGCGGTCGAAGAAGGCGGGCTGCGGGCGTGCACGCCCTTCTTCACGCGCCGGTCATCACGATCGCCCGGACCGCATCGATGGCGTCGGCGCGATCGAACGCGTCCATCACCTCCCGGCACATCATCGGTGTCCAGGCGTTCAGTCGCGCGGGTCGGTTCCGCGTGATGGTCAGCACGCGACCGCTGGGATCGGTGCGGATCTGCTCGAAATCCATGGCCCACGTCCTTTGGGTCGGGGGCGGCCATTCTGCGCGTTCGAGAGGCTGAATGCCTGCGAGCGCGGTTGAACCCCGCGACCCGACGGCGTAGGATCACGGCGATATGTGGGGGCGAGCATGAGCCACTGGCTCGACGACGCTGCGCGCGGGCTGGCCGAGGGTTCGCACAGTCGTCGTGACGTGCTTCGCCGCGGCGGAGCCGTGGCCGCCGGGGCCGTGCTCGGCTCGGTGACTGGATCGTTGTCGGCGTTCACCCCAGTCGCCCTGGCGGCGGGGTGTGCAACCGTCCCGTGCGATCCGTCTCGAAGCTGCTGTGCCGGGAGGGAGTGCTGGAATCCGGCGAGCGAGCAATGCTGCGAGGACGGGCATATCTGCAAGTTGCTCGGCGAGACCTGTTGCAAGAACGACTGCTGCGACAACACCCACGAGCACTGCTGCGCCGGCGAGTGCATCTCGAAGAGTCGTAAGTGTTGCGGGCCAGACAGTGCCGCGGATGGCACGAAGTGCGGCCGCAACCAAGAGTGTTGCAGGTACGCGGATCGCGAGCACCGCTGTTATTCGCCCTCGACACACCACTGCTGCGGCAGCCTCGCGGTTTGCAAGAACGACGAGCGGTGCTGCGGCTCCCCGCCGAAGTGCATCGGCATCGGTGAAGACTGCTGCGAGTCTAGAGAGCCCTATAAGACGGCTACCCAGAAGTGCTGTCCGTCTAAGCGTGGTCCGGGAGTCTGCGAAAAGACACAACGCTGCTGCGACGGCCCTGACGGGGCACATTGCTGCGAGGCACATCAAGAGTGCTGCGGTGAGGGGTGCTGCGAGAAAGGCAAATGCCGCGACGGCGTCTGCCTCGGCGGCAACTGCGGCGGCAGCCGTTGCCCGCCGGACCAGTTTTGTTGTAACCCGCAACGGGAATATTGCGGAAGGCCCGGCGCTCAGTGCCCAGGCGACTGCGACGCGAAGCCAGGCGAGACGATCGGCTGCTGCCCGTCCGGGCAGGCTGGTACCTGTGGAGTGAACCAGGGTGAAAGCCACCCGGCGTGTCGAGGTGGTCAATTCGGCTGTATCTGCAGCAATGGCAGTTTCTGCCCGGTGGGTGGTTGCTGTGACATCTTTGGCGACTGTAAGAACCCGTGCTGAGACCGCGCGCTCGCGCGTGAGAACGCCTCGGAGATCTTGATCAGCACGAATCGTGTTGATCACGAACGCGATCGCGCACCCGATCGTCCAGCGGTTCAGGTTGCGCTCAACCAGCGACCCGCCGCCGAACGGCCCGGCGCCGGTGCCGACGCCGAAGGCTCCGGACAATTCGGCGTCCTTGCCCACATGGGCGGATCTGCGCTGCTGAGCGGGCAGGCGGTCGTCGCTCCGACGTAGCCCGGCGCCGCCACGGCCGAGCTTCCGCAGCCCCGCTGCTCGGGTGTCCCAGCCCGCTCAGGACGGACCGGGAATCCCGACGCTGGTCGAGAAACCGGCCGTATATTCCGGTTTCTCGACCAGCCTGGAGGCAGCGCCGCTCACGGCCGACGTCCGCTCATCGTTCCCGCTGCGGGCGCCCCTGCCCGGGCTCCTCGACTCGCGTTCGTGCTGCTTCGGATGCGCCCCAGCCGTCGCCGGCCAGATCGGGCTTCCGACGCATTCGCGCGGACGGGGTCCCCAGCCATGCGCACGGGCTGGCCGACGTAGCTATTGGGGGATCTCGTAGCTGGGGAACAGCGATCGCCGTCGATCAGCTGGGCTTGCGGGCAGGTAGCGGTTGGGGTGCTTGGAGAAGTCGGTCGATGGCTTCGGGTTCGAGTGGGCGGGCGAACAGGAATCCTTGGCCGGAGTCGCAGTGCTCGCGCTGCAGTGCCCGCAGCTGTGATTGGTCCTCGATCCCCTCCCCGAGGGTCTCGAGACCCAACGCCCGGCCGAGTTGCACGAGCGTGTGGATCAGCGCCTGGGACTCGCGCGATGACGCGAGCGCCGAGATGAACGATCGGTCGATTTTCAAAGCGTCGACCGGGAACCGGCGCAGGTACGCGAGCGAGCTGTACCCGGTGCCGAAGTCGTCGATCGCGATTCGCACACCGAGCGCCTTGAGCGCGCTCAGCCTGCTCGCGGCGTCCGCGGCGTCGCGCATCAGCGTGGTCTCGGTGATCTCGAGCGTGACCGTGTGTGGATCGATTCCGGTGCTCGCGAGCGTTTCGGCGACCTCGGGGACGAGGTCGCTGTTGTCGAGTTGGCGGGCAGAGACGTTAATCGAAATCCCGAACGGACAGTGTTGGTGCTGCCAGAGGACCGCCTGGCGGCACGCCGTTTGCAGCACCCAGCGACCGATCGGGACGATCAACCCGTTCTCTTCCGCTAGCGGTATGAATGTGTTCGGCGCGATCACACCCCGGACCGGGTGGCGCCAGCGGATCAACGCCTCAACGCCGGTGATCGTCTCGCTGCGCAGATCGAACGTCGGCTGGTAGAGCAGGAAGAACTGGTCGGCGTCGAGCGCCTCCCGGAGATCCATCTCAAGCGCGAGTCGATCTTGTGCTGCTGTCTGCATGCTGGACTCGAACATGATCGAGCGGCTCTTGCCTGCAGCTTTGGCTTGATACAGCGCGACGTCGGCATCGCGGAGAAGTTCATCGGCCGAGCCTTGCTGCCCGAGCGCGATCCCGACACTCGCCGTCACCGCCACGGTGCGTCCCTTCGCGTGGAGATCGATGGGCTGTTTGAGGAGCTGGCAGATCCGCTGTGCGACGAGCTCAGGCCCAGCGTCGAGCGCGATGTCCTCGAGCAGGACGACGAACTCGTCCCCGCCGAGCCGCGCGACCGTGTCAGCCTCGCGCACGACCCCCAACAGGCGCGAGGAGACGACGCGAAGCAACTCGTCACCGCTGGCGTGGCCGAGGCTGTCATTCACACGCTTGAAATCATCGACATCGATATACAGGGCAGCCATCGGCTTGCCGGTGCGGCGAGCCCGGGCCAGCATCTGCTCAGCGCGGTCGATCACCAGCTCGCGGTTGGGAAGTCCTGTCAGCGTGTCGTGCAGCGACCGGTAGCTGAGCAGTCCCTGGGTATGCACGAGGTCCTTCTGCGCGAGGAACTGCCGGATCGAGACGAGCACGGCGAGCAGCACCGCCGCGATCACGAGGCTCTCTCCAGTCAGCGTCGAGCGGCGCTGTTCAAATATCAGCAGCCCGAAACCGATCGCGACGGCGATATATGGCGCCCAACTGGCGCAACGTCGCTGCGGCTCGATCGCGAGCTCGCCCGCCGGGCCAGCACGGGATTGGGCCGCGCCCGCGACCGCGAACAGAGCGATCGAGACCATGTACAGCGAATCGACCGGATCTCCGCCCTGATAGGTCGAGTGCAGCGAGATGTAACCAAAGCCGAGATCCGCGGCGACGAAGAACAGCAGTCCCGCCGCCAGAAATGCAAGCGCACGCGTGCTCGACGCGTCCGGCTCGCGCAGCAGCACCGATCCCAGGCCGACCAGCAGGACCATGTCGCCCGCGGGATAGGCGATCGAGAACGCCGTCTGAAGCGAGTCCTGGCCGCCCTGGACCAACGTCGGCCCCAGCACCACGTAGATCACGACCGCCGATCCGCCGATCGCCACGATCGCAAGGTCCAAGCCGAGCCTCACCCGCTCAGACAGATCCAGGCGCCCCGGCGAGAAGCGCAACAACCCCCACAACAGCAGCGGATAGAACAACAAGTAGAACGCGTCCGCGGCCGACGGATAAGGCCTGCTACCCACAAACTCGTACACCGTCCACGCAACGTCCCCGGCCAGATAAGACGCGAACGCCAGCGCCGCAAGGCGCCACGCCGACCGCAGCCGCGGCCGATCAGCACAGCGTCGCGAAGCACCCAGCGCCGCCCCGACCGCCGCGACATCAACCGGATAGAAGAACACATCACCGACCAGCTCTCGATGCCCCGATGGCCAGCCAGACAACTGCCAACCGGCATACACGACCAACAACCCGCCCAACGCCGTTGCCATTCGCGGCCATCCAGCACCCACCCGAGGACCCGCGCCAGAATCGCCCTTCCCGATCCGCGATGCCGCAACCGTGGTCATCTCAAACCCTACCTTCCGGATACGAGCCAACAAACTCCCCGGTGCCGCCACGCGACTGAGGCCATACCCCAGACATCGGCGGACGATCCCGCGCTCGATCCGTAACCCTCCGCACCACTCAACGTGGTTAACCCCAGACCACATCAAGCGCGATGATGGTCAATCCGCGAGATCGCGCGGCCGAAGACTGACCGGGCTCTGCCTATGCGGCTCGCTGTCGAGGTGCCGAGTCGTGCAGCAGGCGTTCGGCCTCGGCGAGCGGCAGCGGCTTGGCGAATAGGAAGCCTTGTCCCATCGAGCAGCCCAGATCGCGCAGTACATCCAGTTGCGCGTGGCCCTCGATCCCCTCGGCGATCACATGCACCCCGAGCGCTTGCCCGAGTTCGACCGCCGCACGTACGACCGCGCCTCCTCTGCCCTCGGCGATCGAGTCGATCAGGATGCGGTCCAGCTTGACCACGTCCAGCGGGAACCGCTGGAGGCTGCCCAGCGACGAATAGCCCGTGCCGAAGTCATCGAGCGCCATCTGTACGCCGAGCTCACGTAGGCTCGCGACGACCGGCTTGGTACTGGGGTCCAGCACAAGGCTCTCTGTGATCTCGAGCACCAGCCGCCCTGGAGAGATCCGGTGCTGGGTGAGCTGCTGCTCGACTTCGGCCACGAGCTCGGGTCTGATCTGGAGCGCTGAGAGGTTGGCCGACACTTGGATCTCTTCGGGCCATCGCGCGAGCTGAGCGCACACGGTGCGCAGCACCCAGCTCCCCATCGACACGATCAGACCGGTCTCCTCGGCGATCGGGATGAACTGATCGGGCGCCATCAGCCCGCGCTCGGGGTGTCGCCAGCGCAGCAGCGCCTCAAACCCGATCACGCGCTCGCCGGCGAGCTCGATCAGCGGTTGGTAGTGCAGCTCGAGCTGGTCACGCTCGATCGCGTGGCGTAGGTCACCCTCGATCGCCATCCGCTCGACCAGGTGCCGTCTAAGCGCGACATCGAACGCCTCAACGCGCCCACGGCCGAGCTCCTTCGCGCGGTACATCGCCGCGTCCGCGTCGCGCAGCAACTCCTCGGGGGTCCCGCGGCCGCCCTCGCTCACCGCCACGCCGACGCTGGCGGTGATGAACACCTCGTGTCCGTCGATCTCGAACGGCTCGAGCAGAGAGTCGAGGAGCCGCTGCGCGACCTCCGCGATCGCATGGTCCGTGGCCGTCCGCGTGCACACCAACGTGAACTCGTCGCCGCCCGGGCGCGCGACGAGATCCTCCTCCCGCACGCGACCAGTCAGGCGCGCGGCCACCCTGCGCAGAAGCGTGTCGCCGACGCTGTGGCCCAGGGTGTCGTTGACGGCCTTGAAGCGGTCGAGATCGAGCGCCAGCACGCACACCCGGTTCTCCAAGCGTCGGGCATGGCGAAGCTCGGTCTCGAGCTGGGTTGCCAACAGCGCGCGGTTCGCGAGGCCGGTCAACGGATCCTCGAGCGCCCGCCGACGCAGCTCATGCTCGCTCTCGGCACGGTCAAGTGCACCGGCGATCACGTGCGCCACCGCCTCCAGAAAGCGCACGTCCTCGACGGTGAACGGGCGGTCCTTCGCCTGACCGTGCACCATGATCACGTACCGCGCCCCCGAGCGCTCCGGCACCGGCACGCTCAGACCGCGATGCAAACCGTGATCGACAATCATCCCCGGCACCGAGAAACGCGTCTCGCCCGGCAGGTCGTTGCTCACGACTGGCTCGCCGACCTGCAGCGTGTACCCGGTCTGCGAGGACTGGCCCGCGGGGATCGTAGGATCGAAGCTCTCGCCCTCGGCCGCCACCAAGCGCACCTCCCCGCTGGCTAGCCGACGGGTAGTGATAGCGCTCGCCGTGGCGAGAATCTCACGCACCATGAGCATCGCCTCGCCCATCAACACGATCACGTCGCTGCACTCAAGCGCGCCGCGGCCGAGATCGGCAATCACCTCCTTCTGACGCTCCGCACGGCGCTGCCCGGTCACATCCTGAAGCTGCGAGAAGAAATACGGCTCGCCCGTCTCCGGCTCGACCAGCGCGATCGTCACGACCGCCTCCACGATCGACCCGTCCGGACGCACATAACGCTTGACCAATGGCGCCTCCGCTTCCCCATCGACCATCGACTCCCGCTTCTCGACGCTCCGCTGCCGATCCTCGGGATGCGTGAAGTCCAGGATCGACCGTCCCACCAGCTCATCCGCCCCTCGACCGAGCAACGGGCACAGCGCCTCGTTGACCCGCAACACCCGCAGCTGCCGCGAAAGGATCATCATCCCGATCGCGGCATCATCGAACCCGCGCTCAAACCGCTCGCTCAAATTGCCTGGACGCGACCGCGCGGGCAGCCGCCAGACCGCAAGCCCGATTAGCGCCACGTCCGCCACGGCAATCGCGACGGCACCCCCGACACCCAAGCCTGCAGCCAGAACCAGCGCCGAAGCCAGTCCAGCCCAGACCGTCGCGACCGCCGCCGCACCGATCAGCAGTACACGCTTGAGCCCGACCGACGGGACCGCGGCCTCCGTACGGCATCGCAGCCTCGACCATGGAAACGCATCCTGCTCCGAGTGATCGGCCCGGCGCCGCTTGACCTGAGCACCCGGAACTGTCGCGCAAAGCCCCAGCAGTTCGATCGGCGGGCTTGTGGATTCGGCCATCCAGAAATCTTCCGATCGCTGTCCGGTCGGTGATAGCGTGCGCGGTGGACCGCGGTTAGACGAAGTGCGGATGGAGGTGGGCCGCATGCAGAGACCGGGGCTGAAAACCCTCGCAATCGGAGTCGCGCTGGCGTTGCCGGTGGCGTTTCCCGTGCTCGCGCGGGCGGCGACGGGAGACCCCGAGATCCTGCTGAACTCGATCCCGGCGCAAAGCAACGGCACCGTGTTCAGCGGCCAGGTCGCGACGCTGGTGACCGGCGGCGAGCCCGCGGATCAGTCCGACTGGACGATCTCGATCAACTGGGGCGACGGCACCGGCACCGACACGACCAGCGCGACCGTGTCGCCAGCGGCAGGCGTGGATTCGTCGGGGTGCGAGACGATTCCTCAAGGAGCGACATGGATTCCCAACGGCGGCCTCTGCGGCGAGGCGAACAACAACCGGGATCCCGTCTACGCCGTCAGCACCAGCGGCCACACCTTCCAGGGGTTCGGACCGTACACGTTCTCGCTGACCGCCAGCACCACCTACACAAACCCAAATGGACTCACGGGACCAGCCTCCAACAGCAGCGACGAGCAGATCCCGGGATCCGGGGCGCCACCGTCCCCGCAAGTCGTGCTGAACTCGATCCCGGCGCAGGGACAAGGAACCACGTTCACCGGACAGGTCGCGACGATCGTGGGCAGCATCGGGACCCTCGGGACGTCGGACTGGACCACGCAGATCAATTGGGGCGATGGCACCGCCATCGACCAGGGCGCGGTCGTCACCGGCCCGGACTGCGAGGTGCCGCCGGCGGGGGCGACGTTCGTAGCGACGAGCTTCTGTCCGCAGCCCGGCGAGGACCCCGTCTACACGATCAGCGGCAGCCACACCTTCCAGGCCGGCGGTCCATACTCGATCTCCGTCGAGGCGCGCGCCACCTTCAACTCCGAGCCCTACCAAGGCTTGGGCCGGGGGACGATCCCCTCGAACGTCTGCGCCACCACCGCGACGCTCGGCTACGCCAGCCTGGAGCTGCTCGGTTCCGGCTGCATCACGACCGGCGGGCCAGCGCAGACGACGCCCGCGGGGGTGGACGTGATGGTCAACGGGATCGAGATCGACCCGGGCCCGAGCGGCCAGCTGACGCTCGACTCGTCGTTCGGGTTGCTGATCTCGACTGGCCCGGTGACGCTGAAGCTGGGCTGCAATTCTTGCGGCCAGCCGCAGGTCGCGTTTGAACCGCAAGCGATCGAGTGGCGGGTCGTACCGAACCCCGGCGAGACGCAGATCGCCGTCGGAGGGCCCGGCACCTTTCAGCTCCCGACCGGCTCGACGCTGTTGCAGTTGCCGGCGCTGTCGGAGAACTCGGTCCACCTGATCAGCGGCGGCCAGTCAACGATGAGCTTCGAGGTAGATGTGCCGCTCGTCGGCCTCAGATCCCTTGGCGGGGTTGCGGCCTCGACCCAGGTGCTCAGCAGCAACGCCCGCGGGGCACAGTTCAACGGGCTCAGCGCGACGATCGCTGTGACCACGCTACCCAGCGCGACCAAGCTGAAAGGGACCACGCTGACCGCGCCGTTCTTCGCGTTCGACGGCTCGCTGTCGTTCACGCTGTCCACCGACACCTGGGCGGTCAGCCTCAACTTCGAGATGCCACCGGTAGGCAGCATCCATGGCAGCGCTCAGGTGATCGACGGCACCCCGACGGCGATCAGCCTTGGCGGCAGCTACACCAACCCGGGTCTGGCGATCGGCGACACCGGCGTGTTCCTGCAGTCGCTGTCGGGCGGCTTCAAGGACTACCCGACGGTCCAGGAGCCCGAGATCGGCCTGACTTCGACCACCGGCAACAACGCCACCGACACAGCTAACGCGAACACGTGCGCGGGCATCAATGGCAACTACGCGAACTGGCTCGCATCGAACCAGGCGCTGCCGTCCTTTTGCGGGCAGACCGGGACGATCATGTTCGCGCCGCCGTTGGAGATCGACGGCTCTATGGGGCTCAGCGTCGGGCCGGTGATCGACTCGAGATCGGCGCTGACGATCAACGGTCAGTTCCGTTTCGATAACGATTACTTCAATGGGTTCCAGAACGTGCCGTGGGAGCTCGACGCCCAAGGCGCGGTTTCGCTGGTCCAGTTGCCGTTCAACCAGCACCCGGCGGATGCCTATCCGAACACGTCGCCGATCGGTGCGACAAATTTCGCCCCGATCAACAACGCCGGCAGCGAGGGGTGGGTCGATGTCAACGGCGACGGAGTCGTCGAGGCCGGCGGTGGCATGGATTACACGCTCCCGCAGAACACGAACAACTGGCTGTTGAAGATCGACGGCGACGTCGCCGTCGCGCTGGTTCCGAACGGTGCGACGATCCCGCTCGGCCCGAACCAGAGCCCGGAGCAGTACGCCGCCACCGTCCAGAGCCAAGCCAACAGCTGGACGATCGTCGGCAGCGTCACCGGCGAAATCTGCCTGCAGATCCCGTCCGTGGCCACCCCCTGCGCCATCGGTGCGGGCGGGATCTCCAACAACGGGGTCGGAGCCTGCGCTTCGTTCAGCCTGCCCGGAACCACTACCCTGGAGGCGATCGCCAACGGCTTCGACGCAACGGTGAACGCGGCCGCGAGCGCTGGAGTAGCGCTCGGCAACGACGCTTCGGGCGTCGTCAACACGCTCGGAAACGTAGCGACCACCGCTACGAACAACAGCGCCAACTACCTGTCGAGCACGGTCAGCTCGATCGGTAACTCCCTCGGCCTCGCGCCGGACCTCCCGAGCGGCGACCGAGCCCGCACACCCCGCGCCGGAGCCGGCAAGCGCGGCGCAGCGGCCGACCCGGTAGCGCACGCCGCGTCCGTCGACGTGCTCCCGACCAACGTCGTAATCCCGTCAGTGAACTACGAGCTTGGCGCCATCTACAAGTGGAGCGGGTCGGCGGCGCCGCTGACCACCTGCAGCAACCAGGCGCTGGTCTCCGCGCTGAGCGCCCAGGACGAGGCGCGGATCGCCGCCGCCCGCGGCGTCCCGTCGCTGCAGGTCCGCGTCCGACGCTCCGGTGTCGCGCCGCGGCTGTTCGTGATCACCGGGAGGACCGCCGCTCCGGACGTGATCGTCGTCGGGCCCGATCGCCGGACGATCCGCACCAAGGGCCCGGGCTTCGTTGAGCCGGGCTGGATCGTCGAGAAGGACCAGAAACTGAAGACCACCTACGTGTGGGCGGTGGACGCGCCGGCCGGCAAGTGGGACTTCCTGGCCGTTGCGCACTCGTCGCGGATCCTCAAGGTGCAGACCGCCGCCGGCATCCCGGACGCGGTGGTGACGGCCATCGTTACGAGCGAGCGCAAGCACGCGTACGTCGTTCGCTACCACGTGGCCGATCGCGCCGCGAGCGACACGATCACGATCGAGGAAACCGACGGCACCGGCGCCCCGATCCCGGTCGCGATTTTGCGCCGCAGTCGCGGAACGGTCGACTGGACGCCGTCGGGGAAGCTGTTCCGGCCCGTGCGGGTGCTACTCGCGGTGATCAAGCGGCACGGTTCGGTCGTGTCGGCCGAGCCGCTGCTCGGGGTCAACCTGAAGAAGCACGCGGTGATCAAGGTCAAGACCAAGACCGGCAAGCCGAAACATAAGTAGCCCCCGGCCACTGGACCTGCCGGGAGGCGCGAGATAGGTTTACCTCGCCATTTCCCACGCTTCGGCGGCAAGGTCCAGACCAACGGAGGCAGCAGCCCATGGGCACGATCACCACGACCGACGGCACAGAGATCTTCTTCAAGGACTGGGGCTCCGGTCAACCGATCGTTTTCAGCCACGGCTGGCCGCTTTCGGGCGATGATTGGGACACCCAGATGCTGTTCTTCCTACAGCACGGCTTCCGGGTCATCGCTCATGACCGACGCGGGCACGGACGCTCTACTCAGATCAGCGACGGTCACGACATGGACCATTACGCCGACGACCTGGCTGCAGTGGTTGGTCATCTCGATCTCCAGGACGCGGTTCACGTTGGGCACTCCACCGGCGGCGGCGAAGTCGTGCGGTACATCGCCCGCCACGGTGAGAGCCGGGTAGCGAAGGCGGTGCTGATCAGTTCGGTGCCGCCGCTGATGGTGCAGACCGACGCCAACCCTGGCGGCCTACCGAAGAGCGTGTTCGACGACCTCCAGGCCCAGCTCGCGGCCAACCGGTCGGTGTTCTACCGGGCGCTGCCGTCGGGCCCGTTCTACGGGTTCAACCGGCCGGGCGTGGAATCCTCGGAAGCGATCATCGAGAACTGGTGGCGCCAGGGAATGATGGGCGGAGCGAAGGCCCATTACGACGGCATCGTTGCCTTCTCCCAGACCGATTTCACGGAGGATCTCAAGAAGATCACGGTGCCGGTCTTGGTGATGCATGGCGACGACGACCAGATCGTCCCCTACGCCGACTCCGGACCACTGTCCGCCGAGCTGGTGCAGAACGGGACGCTCAAGACGTACAAAGGATTCCCGCACGGCATGCCGACTACCCAGGCCGAAACCATCAACGCTGACTTGCTGGTCTTTGTGCAGTCCTGACCGACTCACGACAACAACGCCTTGGCTTTTAGGAGGGCCTGGCTCAGGCTGTGAGCGTTGACCAGCAACGGCTCGTCGCCTGGACCGACCGCGAATTCAAGTACAAGCTCTCCGGCCTGCAGCCTCGTGAAGCCGATGAGTCGTCCGTGACAGCGAAACTCAGCGACGCCATCCAGCGCGGCTTCAGGGCTTGTGACGACCACCTCGACGTCATGCATTGTGATGCGGCAGTATGGCCCTCCAGGGCGCGGCTCGCGCCCGTCGGGTCCGCGCATGCACGTCCGAAGCGTTGCGACTCATCTTGGCGCCCTCCGGGGTGGGTGCGAGGCACCTGCTCGACCGCTCAGGGCAGCGTCGCGGAGCACACGTTCGGCGTGTCCGCGGGCGGCCTGCCCAGCGGCCTCGAGCGCTTCCGCGCACCGCTCAAACCGTCCGACGACCTGGGTTCCGGCCGGGAGCCGGAGTCCGTACAGGAACGGGCCCTCGGGCTGCGGCGCGTCGGTGGCCGCGGCGAGCTCTGAAACGGCACGGTCGTACTCGGCAGTCCGGCGCTGATACACGTCGACCAGCGCGGGGTTCAGGGCGCGCAGCCGCTTGGTGATGATGCGATCGGCGAGCGCCGCGACCGGCTCGACGCCAGCAGCGGCGCCCGCAGTTCCTCGACGCAGCGAAGCTCCGAGAGCAGCGCCCCAGCCGCCCGATCGACATCCACCGCGACGCAATGCAACGGGATCGCGCTGGCCGCTGTTCGCTCGTGCCGGGCCGCGTCGAGCGTCTCGTCGGCATGGTCAAGCGTGAACGCGACATCGACTGCCGCACGCCCGATCAGCAGCCGGTAGGGGTTGATGAACCGCCGCGTGGTGAACACAGAGTGATACGCGTTGCAGCAAGCGTCGGCCACCCCCGCCAGCAGTCCGGCGCCGTTCAGAGCGCCCGCAGAGGTGCCCACCACGAAGTCGAAGCAGCCGGTCAGCCCGAGCAGCTCAACCACCGCGGTCATTCCAGCCGAGACCACACTGAACGGGTCCTGGCCTGCTGTTGAGAGGTGCTCCGGCGCAGGCTGCCCGGTTGGTCAGCTCGCCGCGAGGAGCTTGACCTTCTCCGCTGCGAATTCTTGTTCGGTGAGAACGCCGCGGTCGCGGAGGTCGGCAAGTCTGGCCAGCTGCTCCGTGACGTCGGGCCTTGCCGGTGCGCTCTGCGCCGCAGCCAACGCGGATGCATTGGCCTCCTCGTTGGCCTTCTTCTCGGTGAGCGCCTCCCACTTTGCCCATGTCGCGGCGACGTCGATCGCCACGCGCTGGTGGTCGGCCGGGTCGAACAGCACGATGAGAGCCGTTCGCGGGCGGAACGGGTATTGGGGAGGGGGGAAGTCGTCATCCGACACCTTGACAACCGCCTCGAATTCCGGCCCGCCCTCAGGCGTGACTGTGATCCGGCACTTGTCCTTCGACAGAGCGACGCCCTCTTCAACGTAGTTGCCGGTCCCGTGCGGACCCGTCTCGCTCTTCCAATGCAGCGATTTGCCCTCCTCGATACTGACCACAGTCGCCGGCGCTGTGCGCCCGTTGCCGTCACGCAGCTTCTGCTCCAACGACTTCAATCCCAACATGACCCCTCCTCGTCGGTGGAAACGGGCCCCGGTCGCCCGCCCTCCATGCCACTCGCCCGTGGCTCTTGTCGGCAAGGTAGCCGACGCCTCCGAGCGTCGCAAGTGCGTGTAGTGAACGTGGGGCGGCGCTCACTTGGTAGAGCGCCGCGCTGTGGGGTGGGACCAGCGCGCTGATCACACCGTTTGTTGTTCTGGTGGTGTGCGCCCAGAGATCTTCGAGCCGGTAGCTGCGCGCGGGCCGTAGCCCGATTGCGCGAGCACTCGTGGCGATCCGCAGTGCGTTCGCGCCGCGGTTGAGCAATGCGACGGCTCGTTGACCTGAGACGAGCCGCTTGACCCACACCTGCCCGTTCCCGTCTCGCTGGATCGGTCTGCCTTGGATGCCGAGCGGATCCTGGTCGATCGCGAGCACCTGCCGATTCTCGAGCATTGCGACCGTCGCGGGTGACAGCGCGCGAGGGTCGCTGCCGAGAATCAACGGCGCCGCGACCATCGCCCACATCGAGAGCTGGGCTTGCGATTCGGCGCTGGTCATCCCGAGTTCGGGCCCGAGATAGTCGGGGTCGTTCCAGTGCCCGGGCCTCGTGGCCGCGGGATGCGCGGCGTCATGGTCGAGGTTCCGCAAGACGTTGATGAACTGGACGTTTCCCGTGAAGCCGATGTCAGTGTCGGTGCGCCAGCTCTGCGCGATTCGGGGCGCCCACTGATAGTTCCGGTACGAGGAGTCGGCAAGCGATGGCCGGTCTCGGTCTATCTGTCCAGGCACCCAGAAGTTGTCGACGTTCAAGAGCAGCGGCCTGTGACTCGCGTTGCGGGCCAGCGCATTGGCGAACTGCGCATACAGCAGCCGAGGTTCGAGGCCCTCCTGGCCAGCGCCGCAGAAGTCGACCTTGACGGCGTCAAACCCCCAGTCCGCGAAGGCGTCGGCGTCCTGCTGGTAGTGGCCGAGCGATCCCACGCCCTGACCACTGCAACCGCTGGCGCCCGCGTCGGTGTAGATCCCCGCGAGAAGACCGCGCGCGTGAAGCCAGCCAGTCAGCCAGGCCAGGCCGTGCGGCCATTGCTGCGGGTCGACGATCAGCTCGCCGCTGCTATCGCGTTTCCCGCTAGCCCAGCCGAAATCAAGCCACACGATTCGATATCCCGCGTTGGCCAAGCCTCGGTCGATCAGCGCACCAGCAACCGAGAGGATCGTCCGCTCATCGAACACTCCCCCGACCCCGTAGTAGGTGTTCCAACCCATGTATGGCGTGGCCGCCAGCACCGTCCGCGCAGTATCCACGAGCGACGACGCCCGCACAGAGGTTCCAACCTTCGCGGCCGAGCGGCTGACCAGGCGCATAGAGGCCGTGCCGGTCATGTGCATCGTTGGCGGCGCGCCTTCGTGCGCGCTGGCGGCAGCGAAATCCGAGGCCGCCAGACCACTGAGGCTGATGGCTGCGAGGACTGCCGCCACGGTCCAGGTGGTGGTGGTGGTGGCGATGCGCTGGACCAGTCCGTCTACCGCCAGACGGATGATGAGTTGGGCGCGGGAGCGTCCTTCATGCGCTATGAGGTCGTCAATCAACGCCTCGATCTCCGGGCCGTGACGCTTGCGGACCCGGCGCGGGTAGAGCAGTAGGATCGCGCCAGTTAGGCGGCGCCTCATGTGCGGCCTAGAGCGATCCGCTCGAGCCCGAGGCTCGCGATCCGGGCGGATTCGGCCAGACGCTCAGCCAGCACGGCTCGACCCGCCGGGGTGAGCCTGTACGGGTAGCGCCGGTCGTCGGCGGGCAGGCGTTGTACGAACCCGTCGGCCTCAAGCTTGGCCAATGCCCCGTACAAGGTTCCCGGTGACAGGGCAACACCCGAAAAGCTCTCGATGTCCTTGATCAGCGCATACCCGTGGCGGTCACCGCCGGCAAGACTCGTCAGGACGAGAACGCTGCGTTCGGGCAACCGCATGGGAATTAGAGTACGCCGATCCTGTCGGGCGGCCAGTAGGTGAAGAACGCCACACCGATGATCTAGCGCTGCGGGACCGGACCCCAGTAGCGGCTGTCATCGGAGTCCCCGCGATTGTCACCCATCATGTAGTAGTCGCCGGCCGCAACGCGGATCGACCGCGAGAAAGTACATTCGGGCGCCCCACCGCAGGCGGTGATGTAGGCGTCCGACTCTCGCTTGCCGCCACGGATCACGTGCCCGCCCACGATCTGCAGCAGATCACCCGGCAGGCCGACGACACGCTTGACAAAGGTCTGGTTCGACTCACTGGCGAGCGGCCGGTCACACGGCTGAGCGAGCGCGTCCCCGTCCGCGGTGAACCCCTGTTGGGGGTCGGCGCACTGGTCCGACCCGAGGTCTGCACCGTGCGGTGGATGGAAAACGAGGATCCGATCTCGGGAGCCGGCGGGCGGGTCTTACTGCGACAAGCGGAGATCCGGGCCTGTCTGTGCAGACGGACGCGACACTAGGGAAGGCGGTTGCAGCAGGTTCGTGAGCAGGAACGGTGCGAGATGGTTGAGCGCGAACGTCTGCTCCAAGCCCTCAGAGGTCTCCTTGCGCGAGGCGAACAGTGCCCCCGCGTTGTTGGCAAGGACGTCGACGTGCTCGTGATGCCCACGGATCTCGTCGGCCAGCACCCGGACGTTGGACATCAGCGATAGGTCGGACACGTGCCGGTGGACCCGTGCACCGCCACCGGCTGTCGTGGCTTCTTCAGCGACCAACCGGACGCGCTCAGGATCGCGTCCCACGAGGACGACCTCGGCTCCTCGCCGAGCGAGCTCGATCGCGGCGGCTCGCCGATGCCGCGAGTAGCTCCGTGAGCAGAGAAGTACGCAACGACTTACCTGCTCGTCTTGGGTTCAGGCGCTTGCGGTACCAGAGGACGTCTGTTCCTGATGGGAAGTCCTCGACTCGACCCGCCAGTTCGTAGCCGTTCCGCTCATAGAGGGCTCGAGCCTGAAAGTCGTAGGTGAAGTGGACGGTCTGTGTGCAGCCGCGCGACTGCCGCCTCGGTTTCGGCGGCGGCGACAAGCCGAGTCGCGAGGCCGCGACCTCGGAGGCTTGGCTGCACCCAGAGGCTCTGTAGCTCGCAGCAGTCGCCCCAGGTCCACCCGCTGATGCCGGCCACGACCTTGCCGGCGTCGCGCACGAAGATCGCCAACTCGACCTCGTCACCGAGTCCCATGGCGGCGGACGCCTCACGACGGATCTGCGTTTCGAGGAATTCGATGTCGAGAGGATCCGGATTGTCCTCGACGTGGAATTCCACGGCGACCGGCTCGTCAGGCGCGGGCGATCTGCTCGATCAGCGAGAGGTCGTCGAAGTACGTCCGGAATGACCGGATCTTCCCGTCACGGAAGTCGGCGACGGTGGCACCGGCCAACTGGACATGCCGTCCCGTCGCTTCCAACACCGCATCAGCGGCGAGGACGAGCGGCCCCGTGTGATCGGCTTCGACCAGCCATTCGGCGAACGCCTTATTGCCCACTTCGTCGAGTCCCCGGAGGCTGATGACGACGTTGGAGAACGCCATTTCACGTATGGCGGCGAGCGCGGCGACCGCCGGCAGCCCTGACACGCTCGCTTGCGGCGACCACCCGACGACGTCGTCGGTGAACAGGGTGCCGGGATCGACCGCGGACACCCCGGCCTCGGCCTCGAGCGCCTTCAGCAGCACGTCCTTGCGCGATTCACTCATTGCAGCCTCCTGTTCCTGTGGTAACGATCTGTTCGAAGTCTTCTGACCATCCGAGCCGCGTTCAGGACCCGAGGACCTTCGCCTTGGCCGACGCGAACTCTTCGTCAGATAGCACCCCCGAGGTGTGCAACTGCCCGAGGTGCTCGAGCTCGTCGGCCGGGTCCGCCGGCGGCGGCACAGGCTGCGCTTCGTCCTGGGGGTCCTCGGCGGGCGCCTGCTCCTGCTCCTCGGAGCTGCCCGCACGACGGCTAGCCATCGCCCCTCCGGCGAGCCCACCGACGAGGAGCGCCCGACGCCTTGTCCGTCGCCTGAATCCCATGGAGAACTCCTTCTCGCTCGTTTGGCCGACCACAACCTGGCGGCCGGCATCCGAACCAGCATACTGCCGGGCCGCTTACAGTACCCACGTGCGGACGCCGATCCGGAACCCGCAGGACCCGATGTACGCGGAGATCGAGGTTCACCGGACGATGATCTGCGACCGCGTTCGCACCGAGGCCTTCCGGCGGGCGATCAACTCGGCGGTACGCCCTGGCGACATCGTTCTCGACGTCGGCGCGGGAAGCGGCATCCTGAGCATGTTCGCGGCGCAGGCCGGGGCGGCACGCGTCTACGCCGTGGAGCGGACGACGGTCGCCGTCCTGGCGCAGGAGCTGGTCGCCGCGAACGGGGTTGCGGAGATCGTCCAGCTGATCCACGGCGACGTCATGGACATCGAGCTTCCGGAACGTGTTGACCTGATCGTCTCGGAGTGGCTCGGAGGGTTCGGGATCGACGAAGGGATGCTCGCTCCGGTTATCGCCGCGCGTGACCGCTGGCTCAAGCCGGGCGGAGTCATGGTCCCCCGCTCGGTCACGGCGTGGGCCGCGCTGGTGCACGACCGCTATCTCGGGGAGACGGTGGAATTCCTGCAGAGCAACCCGTACGGCCTCGGGCTCGGGGCACTGGTCGAAATGACGGTCAACGAGATCTCCTATTCCGGCACGTTCCGACATTTCACGGCGGGCGACAGGCGCTCCGAGCCGGGTCGGTTGTGGACGACGGACGCGGACCTGATCTCGCTCGAACGGGCGCAGGCGCCTCACGAAGCCGAGACGCTGCTGCAGGTCCGCGACCACGGAACGGCCAACGCACTCGCACTCTGGTTCAGCGCCGACCTCGCGCCCGGCGTCTCGCTCTCCGTGGGACCCGACGATCCACCGACGCACTGGGGGATGACGACGGCCCCGCTCCGCTCGCCGGTGGAACTCACGCCCGAAATGGTCGTGCGCGCCAGAGTGAGGACCGCTCCGGCTCGGCCGGTCGGAACCTGGACGAGATGGGCCATCGCGATGCCGGGCGCCGACTGGGAGGAGCACGACGAGCAGTCAATCTGGGAGGAGATCGACGACTGAGCGGTCTCACACGCCGGCCCGGCTCCGAAGTCGACGCGCGGGACGGGAACCGGACTTCATTGCGGGCGTTGTGACTTCGGGCGCTCTGATCCTCGAGTTTGCGAGCCATTCTGCTTTGCCGGTATGGTCGGCCGTGAGGGCCAACCGTTTCGCACGCGACCTGTTCGCCGCCGTTTTAGCTTGCGTCGTCTTCGTCCTCGGGTCCCCGTATCCGGTAACTTGCGAGTTTGGCGAAGGACCGCGAGTAAGAACACGCCCCCGACGGCCACCACAATGAATCCGACGTTGGTTTGGAATATGCCTCGGGTGTGGCCGCTGTAGCGCTCGGCCAACCAGACGGCCAGCACGCCGAACACGGCGACGAGAGCCAATCGCTCGATCCACTTCCTCGCGCTGCCGAGAATGCCGGTGAGGGCCTGCTCCTCGGTGACGATCTTTTCGACGAAGTCGAGGATACGGTCGATCCGATAGCGGTAGTCCATCACGGTGTTCACTAGCTCGGCTGGCCGAAGCGCATCGTGGACCTCGTCCAACGCCAGCGCGCTGAAGAACCTCAGCTCGTGCTTGACAGGATCGAACGTCGGCGCGAGCTCACTCGTGATCGAGTCCATCGTGATGACAGCCTTGACGTAACTGAGGACTACCGGGTCCACCCTCATGCTGTGGCGCCGAATCGCGCCCAGTAGGGCGATTTGGTACGCCGCGGCGAGAGCCTGGCGGGATTGCTCAGTCGCGCGAAGCTCGAACAGAAAGCCCTCGGCGAGCGCCTTGAGCTCATCTACCGCGTCACCTTGGACGGTTCTCGCCGACGGCTTTACCCATCGAGCGAGCTCCACCATCGCGCCATCCACGTCACCTCTGAGCAGGCGCCTTGCAAACAGGAGCAGCGACTGGCGGACATTTGCCGGAAGGCGACCGGTAATGCCGAAGTCGACGTAGCCGATTCGGTTATCCGGGAGCACAAGCAAATTCGCCGGGTGCAAATCAGCGTGAAAGATGCCAATGACGTACACCTGATTGAGAAAGTTCCAGACAATATTGGCGGCAACTTGATCGAGATCGCAGCCCTGCTTTCGCAGCCGAGCAATGCATTCGCCGCGATCACGCCGAAGGTGCGTCAAGATGTCACTCACTGGTATGCCGTCGATATACTCCAGCGTGAGAACGCGCTCTGTCGAATAGTCAAGCCAGACCTTCGGGTTGTACTCGATCGGATCGAATCGGGCGTTCTCCCGAATCGTGTACGCGTTCATCGCCTCGGTCACGTAGTCGAGCTCTTCGTCGAGCCAGCTAGCAAACTCGTCGATGACATCGCGCGTGCGGGTGCCGCCGAATAGCCGCATGAAGTCTGGCAGAAACGCCATCCGATACATCAGCCGCAGGTCCGTCTCGACTCGGTCTTGGATCCCCGGCCGCTGGACCTTTACCGCGACACTTTCCCCTGACGGCAGCGTGGCGCGATGCACTTGGCCGATTGATGCAGCCGCGAACGGTTCGGGATCGAACCACGAGTACACCTCCGAGACGTCCCGCCCAAATTCGACGCGAATTATGCTTTCGACGTCAGCATAAGGAAACCGCGCCACTTCGTTGAAGAGTTGGAACAGCTCGTAGCAGTAACTCGGAGGCAGGAGGTCGAACCGCAACGCAAGGGCCTGGCCGAGCTTTATCCACGTAGCACCGAGTTCCTCGAGCGCGAGCCGGAGCCGGACCGGTCGGGGCACGCGGCGACGTCGAGTGAGCTTGAGCTCAGGCAGAACACCGTATTTGAGGACGACCCCAAGAATGTGGATTAGGCGACGGAATGTCTTCATTGAGCAGACGATCCGGGAGGATTTCGGACAGGCAATCGGGTCGAAGCGTCAGTGGCTGTCAAGGGAGACCGGCTGGTCCGCGGCAGACAGTGGTGGAGTGCGTCCGGAGGTCACGAGATTGGATCCCCGGGTTTCCGCGCGCGAGGACTGCTCGAGCCGCGATTGGCAACGCGCCGGGCGACTCGTCGCCAGCCGGGCGACCCGTATCGTAGCTTGAACGCCACGCCGTGATCGGATAGCCTCTGCTCTGCAGACTAGAGATAGATTTGAAATGTGGCACGAGCCGTGTTATCGACTTGTGACCGCGTAGCTTTGTTCGAATAGCGATAGAGGATGGGCGTCGTGGCCGCAGAGCCAACGGACCAACAAGTTGAAGAATGGGCGGAGCGCGAGAAGAAACGGCGTGAGGCCTGGCTCGCCGGGCCGAGCGAAGCGGAGAGGCAGGAGTGGAGTCGGCGGCAGCAGGAGCTCGGCGAGCTGAAGGAGTTGTACGGCGCACGCGATGAGCCCGAGTCCGAGCTCGCGCGCGAACTGGAACGACGTCTGCGGCGTGACGTACAGCTCGCCCGTGCCGGGATCCTAGGCCTGTTCCTGAATTTGCCGTACAGCGTGGGAGCTAAGTTGATTCGCAGCGGGCTTGACGCGCAGTACAACTACTACACCGAGCCGGCCTTCCGTCGCCGCATGCCCCCGGATTTCTCCTCCGGCGGCGATTAGGTGGCGTACACAGCCAGCGCATATTGACGCGCGGCCGGTCACTCACCCGGTTCTCAGGCGTGCGCGAGCGGGGGTAGCTAGCGGGGGCGGGTTGGCCGCGTCTATCGCTTGGGCGCCGCTTCGATCAGCTCCGGGTTGCGATCCTCCTCCGCGAGCAGCGTTCCGAGCAGCGCCATCGAATGGTCGCGTTCGAGCCAGCGTCAGCGGCGACAGATTCCAACGACATCGCTGCATAGCCTCGCTCTCGGCGGAGGACTACCGGATCAGGTCGGTCGGTGCGCCAGCCGCTCCGGCGGCCCGCAGTTGGAACGTGGCGCCGAACGCTTCCATCTCGATCTTGAGCGCTTCTGCTTGCGCGATCGGGACTCGGCTGACGATCACCTGAGGTGGGGCATCAACGAGCTTGCGCGCTTGCTTGATGTTCAGAGCTGTCAACCGATCAACCACCTTGTAGATCGCGATCCGACGGGGTCCATGATCGAGCAGCACGATGTCAACCAGCTCGTCCTCGTGCTCGGTCATGAAGCCCTCTCGCGTTCAAACATGTCGTTGGATGCTACGACCTGGCGTCCCGCGCGTAGAGTGTTCAGCATGCGGCTCAAGCTCTCACCCGCAGGTGCGCTCACGCTGTCGGCGGCGACCGCGACGCTGCTGCTGTTCAGCGTGACCGCCAGCTTCGCGCACACGCAGCAGCGCATCTACCACCGCTGCAAACCGGAGCAGCTGAGCGTCCGCGGCCTCAGTGCCCGCGGAACAGCAGCCGGCTCGCTGACCGTCACCAATCTTCGGGTGATCATGATCTCGTGCTCGCGAGCTGCTGCCGCGGTGCGCGCCAGCAGCTACGAGGCGACTCCAGGTGGCCCGCTGTTCACATCACCAGGGTTCAGCTGCAGCGGACCGGTGGGTCCACCACCGCCGGGCTCAAAGCCGCGGTACTACCACTGCGACCGTCGGCGCCAGTGGTTCGAGTTCCTCGTGCCCGGATTCTCCTGACCGAGATCCGATGTCCAGATCTGGGTCCGTTGCCCGTGCCGATCGACCGGTGAGCGGAGAGTCTTCGGCCAGATGGTAGCGACGCCCACGACTTCACCATCGTGGTTGATGCCTCTAGCCGCCTGCCCAGAACGGGCTCTGCGATGCTTGGTCGGCTTGCCATCCAGTAACGAGAGTGAGGTCGACTGATGCCGGGTCCGTTGCAGGTGATCGCCGTGAGCTTTAGTCCCGGTTCTGACTTCCAGGCTCGGGTATTGGCCGAGGTCGATCGATTGCAGGGCCGAGGGGTGTTGCGTCTGCTCGACGTGATCTTCGTCGCCAAGGATGAGGACGGCACGATCGAGCCTGTGGTCGTCGGCGGTGACGAGGACGACCTTGGCGCTCTTCTGTCGAGCATCTTGCAGCTTGGCGGCGGTGGTCTTGTCGAGCCGACGGGGGATGTTGGCTCGTCGGGTTTTGCTCTGGCTGACGCGTGGGCGCTGGCAGAGTCTCTGTTGCCCGGGACGGCGCTGGCTCTGCTGCTCGTCGAGCACGGCTGGGCGCAGGCGCTCTTTGACGCGGTCGCTGAGTCTGGTGGGGCGCTGTTGGGGGAGGGCTTTCTGACCGCCGAGGCCGGGTTGGTGGTCGGGGCCGAGGTCGCGGCGCTGGAGGAGGCGGCTGAGGTGATTGCGGTCGCGCAGGCCGCCGAAGCCCGCGCGACGCTGACCGCTATGGCGGCAGAGACCCAGGCAGCCGAGGCGATCGCAACTTCAGAGGCGATCGTCGCCGGTGCGGCCGCTGTCGCGGTTCGAGCGTTGATCGACGCCGGCATTGTGCAGGAGGCCGCCGCCCACGAGGCCGTTGAGGCCTTGAACGCCGCCGGTCTGATGGTCGCGGCGGCCGACCAGGCCGCGGCCGAGGCCGTCGCCGAGGACGCCGCGGCAGTACGGACCGCCGACCGGGCCGCCGCGGAGGCAGTCGCGCAAGACGCGACAGAAGTGATCGTCGCCGACCAAGCAGCGGGGGAGGCGGTCGCCGGAGCTGCCGCGAACGTCGCCGCTGCGTCGATCACCGTGGCTGAGGCGCGAGTCCTCCGCTACCTGCCCACGCGTTTGACCTTCGCATTGATCGCGGACAAACTGGGGATCTCTCGCTCGGCGGCAAAGGAACGAGCCGAGCGCGCTTACAAGAAGCGGCACAGGCGTGACGCTGTCGGTCCGCGCGACCGTCCGCGCCGCCAAACGCCCTCGCCGCCACCACTAACCGCGGGAGGGAAGGCTTCAGTGCCGCGGCGCTTTGACGGCGAGCGACCGACGGGAGTCGCCCCGCCGGAGGATGGGAGTGCGCGGGCTCAAGCGCGTACGACGGGATCGATAGACACTCGACGGGCTCGAGATCCACTTCATCCACGTTCGCTCGCCCCACCCGGACGCGTTGCCGCTGATCATGACGCACGGCTGGCCCGGCTCGATTGTCGAGCTCTTGAACACCATCGGCCCGCTCACGGACCCGACCGCGCATGGCGGACGCGCCGAAGACGCGTTCCATCTGGTGCTGCCGTCAATGCCCGGCTACGGCTTCTCACAGAAGCCGACATCGGCCGGTTGGAACCCCGATTACATCGCGCGAGCCTGTGGCCGACTCCCCCGCCGGCCTCGCGGCGTGGATGCTCGTGCACGGAGGCTTCACCCGGTGGACGTACGAGGATGACGCCGAACGGTCCCCAACGAAAGACGAGGTACTAGACGACATCACGCTCTACTGGCTCACAAACACCGGGACCTCCGCGGGACGCATCTACTGGGAGAACGGCGGAGCGAACCCCAACAGCGCAGCCGCGCAGAGCACCCGCAAGATCTCGCTCCCGGTCGCAATCACCGTGTTCCCCGGCGAGAGCTATCAAGCGCCGCGCAGCTGGGCCGAGCGCGCGTACCCCAACCTCACCTACTTCAAAAAGGTCGACAAGGGCGGCCACTTCGCCGCCTGGGAGGAGCCCGAGCTGTTCGCGACCGAGCTTCGCGCCGCGTTCCGACCCCTCCGCTAGGCCCCGTCAAGCGACCGTGTTCGTTTGTTCAGGCTTGGTCGGTGGTGCGGGTGAGGCCCGGCTGGGTGGGGGTGGCTGCCCAGCTTCCGAGTAGTTGGAGCGCTTGGTCGGATTTGGATCCGGGTTCGGCGGTGTAGGCGAACATGGTGAGGCCGGTGTCGGCGGAGAGATCCATCGCTTCGTAGCTCAGCTCGAGGTCGCCGACGACGGGGTGGTGGAGGCGCTTGATGCCCGTGTCGTGGAAACGGACGTTGTGGGCCGCCCATCTGGTGCGGAACATGTCGTTCTGGGTGGAGAGCTCGCCGATCAGAGTGGTGAGGTCACGGTCGTAGGGGTTGCGACCGGCTTCGGAGCGGAGGATGGCGACGACCTCGTTGGCGATGTGGTCCCAGTCGTCGTAGAACTCTTCTGAGCGGGGGTCGAGGAACACGAAGCGGGCGGTGTTCGCGGGTCGGCCTGGGGTGAGGTAGGCGGAGTAGAGGGCGTAACCGAGCTGGTTGGCGGCGAGGAGGTCCAAGCGCCCGGTGCGGATGAACGCCGGCGCCTGGGTCATCGCGTCGAGGATCCGCTGCACGCCGGGCCGGATCCTCTGCTTGGTCGGCCGGCGCGCGCGGCCGGCGGCCGCGGGTTGCGCGGCGCGGGCGAGGTCGAACAGGTGCGAGCGCTCGGCTTCGTCGAGTTGAAGCGCCCGGGCCAGGGCGTCAAGCACGCTGTCGGAGACGCCGTTGATGTTCCCGCGCTCGAGGCGGGTGTAGTAGTCGACGCTGACGCCGGCGAGCATGGCGACCTCTTCGCGGCGCAGGCCGGGGACGCGGCGGTTGTCCCCGTAGACGGGCAGGCCGGCCTGGTCGGGCGTGATCTTGGCGCGTCGAGAGGTGAGGAACTCGCGGATCTCGGTTCTGGTGTCCATACGTCTTTCGAGGCTACCCGCACTCGGGCGGGGCTGGGAGGCCCTGTTGGTACCTGGATCAACAGGGACTCTCATTTTCCGCGGATCGGTGCTTTCTTGAAGAGCGAATGACGGAGAATCGAGCCAACGAGGAGGCATAACGGTGCGTGCCGCTGTCTTTAACGAACCCCGCTCGATCACGATCGCCGAACGGCCCGATCCCGTGATCAAGGAGCCGACCGACGCGATCGTGCGGGTGGTGTTGTCCTGCGTGTGTGGGTCTGACCTGTGGTACTACCGCGGCGACTCGCCGTTCCAGCCGGGGCCGATCGGCCACGAGTTCATCGGCGTGGTCGAGGATGTCGGCTCGGAGGTCCACACGATCGCGCAAGGTGACTTCGTGATCTCGCCGTTCGCCTTCAGCGATGGCACCTGCCCGCACTGTCGGCATGGGATCACCAGCGCGTGTTCGGCGGGCGGGTTCCATCCGTCCAACGGTGACGGTGGCCAGGGTGAGGGCGTTCGCGTGCCGCTCGCCGACGGGACGCTCGTGCCGGTCCCCGGCTCCGGACACTCCGATGAGACGATGGCGTCGTTGCTGAGCCTTTCCGACGTACTGGCGACGGGCCACCACGCCGCTGTGTGCGCCGATGTCAAGCCCGGCAGCGTGGTCGCGGTGGTCGGCGATGGCGCCGTCGGACTTTCCGGTGTGCTCGCCGCCGCTCGCCTCGGGGCAGAGCGGGTAATCACCCTTAGCCGCAACCCGGTCCGGCAGAAGCTCGCCCGCGAGTTTGGTGCCACCGAGCTCGTCGAGGACCGCGGTGAGGGCGCGACCGAGGCGGTCAAGGAGCTGACGGGCGGGGTCGGCGTCGACGCGGTGCTGGAGTGCGTCGGGACCGGTCAGTCGATGGAGACGGCGATCTCGATCGCCCGGCCCGGGTCGATGGTCGGCTACGTCGGTGTTCCGCACGGCGTCGAGCTGCCGATCGGCGACATGTTCGTGCGCAACGTCGGTGTCCGCGGCGGGTCCGCACCGGTCCGCGCCTACATTCCCGAACTGCTGCCCGATGTGCTCCAAGAGCGGATCAACCCGGGCCGCGTGTTCGACTTCGCGACCGATCTGGATGGCGTCGCGGAGGCGTATGAGGCGATGGACGAGCGACGGGCAATCAAGTCGCTGCTGCGGATCGGGGCGCTCTGATGGCCGGGAGCGCCTGGACGCCAGACGAACTTTCGGCGATCGCGGCGCCAGACGAGCTCCAGCTCGCCACCCGCCGGCGCGATGGAACGGTTCGAGACTCCGTGACGATCTGGGCCGTACGCCAGGGCGATGCGCTGTACATCCGCTCGGTCAATGGACCCACAGCCGCCTGGTATCGCGGTGCCCAGGCTCGCCATCAGGCTCGGATCTCGGCCGGGGGTGTCGAAAAGGACGTGACGTTGATCGACGCCGACCCAGCGATCGACGATCAGATCGACGCCGGGTACCGGACCAAGTACCGCCGTTATTCGGAGGACACCCTGCGGCGGATCACCAGCCCACAAGCTCGCTCCACAACCTTCAAGCTCGAGCCGGCAGAAGACGCCTGATCGAGTACTTCGACAACTTCGCGTTTGATGAGGTGCTCCGCCACCGAAGCCTGGACACGCGGACCCGTCTGATGGTGCAGCTCGCATCGCTGATCGGCTGCCAGGCCCTGAGCGAGTATCGGGTTATGGTCGGCGCGGCGCTCACGGTGGGCGTTACGCCGGTCGAAGTCAAGGAGATCGTCTACCAGGCCGTCCCCTACGTCGGCATCGGCAAGATGTTCGACTTCCTCCATGCCACCAACGACGTTCTGACCGAGCGCGGCATCGCGCTGCCGCTCGAACGGCAATCGACGACGACCCCCGAGACCCGTGAGCTGCTCACCTTCGCGATGCTGATCGCGCTCGGTGGGTGCGAGCCGCAAGCCAAGGGCCATGTCGCCGCCAACCTCAACGTGGGCAACGACCGTGGTGTCCTGCTCAGCGTGATCACACAACTGCTGCCGCTTATCGGCTACCCACGCACTCTCAACGCGCTGCGGATCATCAACGAGGTCACTCAGGCATGAGCGCCTCAGACCTAGATGACGACGCCCCGTCGCCACGGAGGCCGTCTCAACCGACAGGAGCACCCATGGAGCAACGGATCCTGGGACGCACGGGCGTCTCGGTCAGCAAGCTGTGCCTCGGCGCGATGATGTTCGGCGAGTGGGGCACCAAGGACCACGAGGAGAGCATCCGCATCATCAACCGCGCGCTCGACGCGGGGATCACCTTCATCGACACTGCCGACGTCTACTCCGCCGGCGAGTCCGAGGTGATCGTCGGCAAGGCGCTGGCCGCAGGAAAGCGCGAAAACGTGGTGCTCGCCAGCAAGGTCCACATGCCGATGGGCGATGACCCCAACCAGCGTGGCAACTCGCGGCGGTGGATCATCACCGAGGTCGAGAACTCGCTGCGCCGGCTGCAGACCGACTGGATTGACCTCTACCAGATCCACCGCCCGGGCCCGGAGACCGATATCGACGACACCCTCGGCGCCCTCAGCGATCTCATCCATCAGGGCAAGGTCCGCTACATCGGCCACTCCACCTTCCCGGCTTCCGAAATCGTCGAGGCCCAGTGGACCGCCAAGGAACGCGGCCGCGAGCGCTTCCGCTGCGAGCAGTCGCCCTACTCGATCCTCACCCGGGCGGTCGAGCACGACGTCCTGCCGACATGTCAGCGCTACGGCCTGGGCGTGATCCCGTACAGCCCGCTGGCCGGCGGCTGGCTCTCAGGCCGGTATCGCAAGGACACCGAGGTCAAGGGCCCGATGTCTCCGGCGCGCCAACGGCTCGCCAACCGCTTCGACATGTCGCTGCCTGAGAACCAGCGCAAGCTCGAGGCCGCCGAGCAGCTCGCCCAACTCGCCGACGAGGCGGGCATCTCGCTCATCGACTTGGCGATCGCTTTCGTGCTGCGCCACCCCACCGTCACGGCGGCGATCATCGGCCCGCGGACGATGGAACACCTCGAGTCCCAGCTGAGCGCCGCCGAGGTGACCCTCCCCGACGACGTGCTGGACCGCATCGACGAGATCATCCCGCCCGGCGTGACCATCAACCACGCCGACAACGGATGGACCCAGCCGGCACTGGCGCCGGACGCTCGACGGCGCTAGAAACCAGCGGCCAGCAGACACTCAAGACCACGCCCGCGCGGCCCGCATCGCCGCGACCGTGCCGCGGCACATGCCTCCGCTCGCCGAAGAAACCAAGTTCCTGACCCGGTGTGGCGGCCTAGCTTTCGCTGAGGATCTTTGCTTTCTGATCGGCGAACTCCGCGTCGGTAAGCACTCCCCGGTCGTGGAGATCGGCGAGCTTCTGAAGTCGCTCGACCGGGTCGACAGTACCGCCAGGCGCTGATATCTCGCCTCCCATCGGCGGGTCGCCAGGGTTCGCGTCACTGGGCGCCGCGGACGCAGCCTCGCTCTGGCTGGCCTGCCCCAGCGGCTTGACGTCGTGTTCGGCTTGCCGCACCGCGGCCTCCTCGGCTGCCCGGCGCTCGTCCACGACTTCCTGGCTCTCAGCGCGCAATGCCGCAGTGTCGATCTCGACACGCGACCTGTCTTTTGGGTCGAAGCGAACCGGGAGGATCATGCCCACCCCAGGAGCCATGCCCAACGCGCGCAACGACTCGCCGTGCTGCACCGCGTCCAGGTAACGCTCGTGGTCCGCAGTACTTCCGTCTTCGAACTTGACCCGAATAGTCAAGTTCCAGCCGAACACACCAGCACTGGTGCCCGGCATGCCCTCACCGATCATGCCGGACGTCCCCGCCGTCGCGTCCGTTTTTACCGAGACGACCACCGCATCGCCCCGCTGCCCATCGCGCAGCAGCCTTCGATAACGCGGGTCAAGCTGCTTCCACAGCATCGGCGCTCAGCTTATCCCTCCGTTGCTTCGGCCGGCGGTCGGCTTGTCCTGGTTCGAGTCCGTGTCCGACTGACGTTGGTAACCGGACAGCTCGTCCGGCAAGGCGATAATTCCGAGCCGGGTAAGCCTGTCCCCTGGTCTCAGGACCCCGCCGGCCCGAGGTCGTCGGAGCGTCCGGCTTCCAGCCGCGACCACTGTGCCGTCGGACGGCCATTGCTACGCAGTAGCTCGCTGTCTCGTGGCCACCCGGCGGGCGAGTCCTCCCACTTCTGTTGCCGCCCATAGACGATCAGGTCCATCAGCGCGAAGCTGTTGTCCATCGCCTCGACCCCACGGCCGTTGGTCCAGTAGGTCTCGAACACCCGGTCGCCGTCCCGCAGGTAACACACCAGGTGAAACATGCCGACCCGGCGGCCGACCAACAGCGTCTCAAGCGACTCTTGGGCTGAGTACCATGTGGTAGAAGGCGATCAGCTGCCTGCGGCCCTCGAACGCGTCCAGCAGCGTCAGGGGGCCCTGCGGACCGATCAGCGGGAGCGTCGAGTCCACCTCGACCATCGGGAGTCGCCGGCGTGCCGCGGCAATCGCGCTGCCCTCGTTGGTGTGCGCCTTCTCCCGGACCCTGACGGCGTCGAGCTGGGCTTGAAACGTGGCCCGGTCGACCACGACAGGGGTTGCAGCTGCGTCGGGTGCGGCTCCCGCCGTCCTGAGGATCATCGGCTCGTCGTTCATGGCTGCCTCGATTCGCGTCTTGTCGTTGGCTAACGGTTGGTGTGAGTCAGTTGGCGGCGGCGAGGGCGCGACCGGGCTCCCTGCTCTCGCGCTGGTCCACGGTCTGTGAAGGCCGGGTCCGGCGCACGATCGCGAAGATCGCGGGCGGTGCGACCAGCGCGATCACTCCAAGCACCCAGAAGGTCTGGTGAAAGCCACCGGTGAACGCTGTGGGCAGAGCGTCGCCCGCACGAAGCAGGGTGTTGGTGCCGCCGGCCGCGACGCTGGAGGCGATCGCTGTCCCGATCGCGCCCCCAATCTGCGTAGAGGTGTTCAGCAGCCCCGACGCGAGTCCCGATTGGTGCTCCGTGACGCCCGTGAGCGCGGCGACCGAGATGGGGATGAACGAGAACGCCGTCCCGGCGCCGGCGAGGACGAAGGGGCCGGCGAGGTTGGCCAGGAAGTGCCCGTGGACGGGAACCTGCGTCGCCCAGAGGATCCCCGTGCCGATCAGTGTCATCCCGATCGCCATCACGATCCTTGGTCCGATCCGGGTTACGAGCTGTTGCGAGATCCCGGCGAGCGCCATCGAGGTCACCGAGGCCGCAGCCCACGCGGCTCCGGTCTGCAGAGCGCTGTAGTGCAGCACCTGCTGCATGTACAGGGTGCCGGCGAACACGAAGGCGAAGAAGCTTCCGCCGAGCAGCAGCCCGGCCACGTTCGCGCCGGCAACCATGCGCAGCCGGAAAATCGACAGCGGTAGCAGCGGGTCCTTGACGCGGCTTTCGATCCCCAGGAACATGATCAGAACCACCACCGACGCCGCCAAGGGCACGATCGTTCGCGTGGCGCCCCAGCCGTACTGCGGGGCTTGGGAGATCGCGTCGACCAGCAGCACGAGTCCGCCAGTGCCCGCGATCGCGCCGAGCACGTCGAACCGCCGACCCGTGGTGGCGAGTCGACTGTCGGGGATGATTCGCGGCGCGAGTGCCAGTGCCACAACGCCGATCGGCACGTTCAGATAGAAGATGGATTGCCAACCGGCGTACTTGGTGAGAATCCCACCGGCGATCAGTCCTGTCGTGCCGGCCGTGGCTCCTAGGCCGCCCCAGATCCCGAGCGCCTTGTTGCGCTCGGCGCCCTCCTGGAACATGTTCATCACGATTGACAGGGCGGCGGGGAGCATGATGGCGCCACCCAGTCCCTGCACCGCCCGGCTTGCGATCAGCAGAGCGTCGCTACTCGCGAGCGCGCAGGCCAGGGAAGCAGCCGTGAACAGGGCCAGGCCGAGCATCAGGATCCGGCGACGACCGAGAAGATCCGCCGCCCGCCCACCGAACAGCAGGAACCCGCCGAACGTGAGTGCGTATGCGGTAACCACCCATTGCAGCCCCGTAGAGCTGAGCTGCAGATCGCGGCCGATCGTCGGCAGCGAAACGTTGACGATCGTGAAATCGACGACCGTCATGAAGTACGCAACGGCGAGCAGCGCGAACGCGCGCCAGCGATTGATGTGTCGTTTCGGTGTCATGCGATGCCTCCATTGGATTGATCGATTTCCGATAGAGATCTGGTCAGGTCGCGAAATCCAACGGTCGCCGCAGACGCGGCCGGGCTGAGCAGACGTCTAACGCTCGCGGCGAGCGGGGTGCCCGGGAGCAGTACGGGTGATGGCTCGGGCGGCCCATAGCTTGTGATGAGCGGAAGCACTCCTGCCCACCGCGCGCTCCGCGAACGCCTTCCGATGAGCTGGGACGAACGCGCGGCGTGATCGGCGAGCCGTCCCAGATCATCATCGTCCAAGGCTCAGCTCAGGGCGTCGACCTGGCGTTGCGAGGGCTCGCTGACAGCGGCGCGAAACGGCTCGCAGTCGAGGATCCGTCGCTGGATCGCCAGCACCTACTCCCTGCTTGCATCGCAGCTATCGCCGGCGAGACGCTCACCGGACGGGACGGCCGCCCGAACGTTCGCTGATTGGGACCACGATGACGCCGTGGCTTACCTGTAAGCCACGGCGTGACAAAAGTAGTGGTCCCGCGGCCCAGACTGGCGTAGGCTAGGTGCATGGGGCTGGCGCCTGAGCACCGGGTGAACGTGACGGTCGCGACACGTGGACCGACCCAGCATGACGGACGCTTCATGCTCCGGCCCGTTGAGAATCGCGCGCCCTGGATCGGCTTCGGGCTGCTGTTGCAAGTCATCGGCGCCGCTGCCCCGGCTGCCTACGTCCTGCTCAAGGCCAAGCGCGAGAACGTCGGCGGCTCACTGACGCTCGCCACGATCCGGCTCGCGTGGCACCAATCGGTTCATTCAAAGGCGGGGCTCGCAGTGTTGATCGGCGGCGCGGTCGTGTTCGCTGCAGGTGCGGTGCTACTCGCCCGCCCGTTCGCGAAGAACCTGCTGATCTGGCTCGTCGCGGTCCCAGTCGCGGCGCTTGTGGGCGTGCTCGTACTCGGAGCAGCAGCGCTCGTGGTCACGGTTATTCTGGCCGCCGCTGTCGATGCGCCAACCACCCCCACGACCGCAAGGCGGACGAAGAAAAAGCCCGCTCCGAGCGGCTGACGTTTCATGTGGTCTTGTGTCGCGGCGTCAAGCGAGGCCTCGCTCCCCATTCATTCTGGCTTTCGGGACGCGAGTGGCCGGCGAGGCCGCCGGTCTCGATGTCGGATAGCTGGCGCCACTCGCTCTCTTCCCAGTCGGGAATAGCGAGTTTCTCGATGATCCGCGACCCGCGACTGGAGGTCCGCAGCGTGTAGACGTTTCCCAGCGCGTCGGTGTAGCTGGCTCCCACCCCGCTGGTCGAGAACTCCCATGGCACGTGCTGCGAACCGCCGGCTGGCATTGGCCGCAAATGAATCGGGTTACACCAAGACTCTCCTGACGCGATGCCGTCTGGACCGATGGCGTCTGCGCGCAGTTCGATGAGGCCTTTCGCCGCTACCCGGCCGCGGCCTTGAGCGATCACGATGTTGAGTGCCGGCCCGTGCCCAATGTTCTCAAGCCGCCAGGCTCCTCTGTCGGGGACGATCACGAGGACAGGCATCCGTCCGCGTCGTTCGGCTCGCAGTGACGCCCAGTACGTCAGCGCGAACGTCAGTATCGATGCGAGGATCGCCACGCCCGCGATGATCGTCGCCGCCACGGCCGTAGCTTACGCGTCGGGCCGGCAAACGCCTCAGGGGTCGTGGCTACTTCGAGCGTCGATGGTGGTCGACCAGTCGTACCATCAGGCGCTCGAGCTCTCGACGGTCGGTCGCTGAGAGTGGCGCGAGGAGGGCATCCTGGGCGGCTCTCAATTGCTTGTCGACGCGTTTCAGTGCCCGCGCTCCAGTGGGAGTGAGGTCGACGAGCATCCGGCCTCGGTCGTGCTGATCGCGGACGCGCGCGACATGGCCACGCTGCTCGAGCTCCCGAGTCTCTGTTCCGCGTGTTTTGTTTCCCGATCGGCCTGCTGCCGCGGGCGAGGACTACTGCTCTGCGGCGGAGCGACGGAGATGGTGGCTCACGTCGCCCACGAGGTCGGTTCCGACGTGCCTCTCCACGAAACGCCATTGTCCGTCGCGCCGCTCGAAGCGATCCAGCCTCTTCGTCGACCTCAATGGCGAGATTGGTCGTGATGTGCTTCGTCCGGGGCGTACCGTCGTCGTAGACGATCACGTTGTCCCGGAGCATCTTCTCGATGGCATCGCTCCCGGCGGTCGGGCGATTGGGGCGAAGCTGCCGTACGCTGCTTCGGTGGCCAGTCCGGATGGGTTTGACGACGAGGCGCTCGACCGAATTGATGGGACCGTCGAGCGGGCTGTGGAGCGGGGTCAGGCTCCCGGCGTCGTCGCAGCTGTCGCCCGTGGCGACACGGTCCACGTCGCGACGGCCGGCGTGGTCGCGGTCGGCGGTGCCCCGATGCGGCGGGACACACTGGTCCGGATCTCGTCGATCACCAAACCGATGACGGCCACCGCCGTGCTATCCCTGATTGATGACGGCCTGCTGGACCTCGACGCGCCGATCGATGAACTACTACCCGAACTCGCCCGACGCCGTGTCCTGCGCAGCCCCGACGGGCCCCTGGACGACACTGAGCCGGCGCATCGGCCGATCACGACCCGAGACCTTCTTACGTTCACCTGGGGCTTCGGGATGCAGGGTGCGATGTTCATGGCAGCCGAACCGTGGCCGATCTTCACCGCAACGCTTGATCGGGAGCTCTCGACGTTCGGCCCGCCGCAGCCGGCTATCACGCCAGATCCGGACACCTGGATGGCGCGTCTGGGGGAGCTACCACTGCTTGCCCAGCCCGGGGAACGGTGGCTTTATCAAACCGGTTCGCAGGTCCTTGGAGTGCTCGCGTCGCGGGTCGCGGCCAAATCTTTTGAAGACGTGTTGCGCGAGCGAGTGCTCAGACCACTCGGCATGCACGACACCGGATTCCATGCGGTCGACACGGATCGGCTCGCGACCGCCTACGAGCATCGGGACGGCCGGCTGGAAGTGAGCGACGCGCCGGACGGGCAGTGGTCACGTCCGCCGGCCTTTCAAGACGGCGGCGGCGGACTGGTGTCGTGCGTCGACGACATGGTCGCGTTCGGTCGAATGCTGTTGCGCGGCGGTGGCGCAGTGCTGGCATCGGAGACAGTGGCCGAAATGACCCGCGACCAGCTCAGTCCCGGGCAGCGGGCGAACGTCTGGCCCGGCTTCAACTTCCTAGGTGGCCGCAGCTGGGGCTACGGGCTTTCCGTCCTCGATGACGGCCGTTACACCTGGGAGGGCGGGTTCGGGACAGCGTGGTCGAACGTGCCGTCGGGGGATCTCACCGTCGTTGTCCTGACGCAGCGCGCCGCGGACGAGACGGGCATGCCGGCCGTGTGCGACGAAGTACTGGCCGCCGCCCGCGCTGCTGCCTGACCACGTTCGCCGTCACGACGCTATTCGGTGGCCGTGGAAGACTCCTCGGCCACAGCTGGGGACGCCCGATCGATCAGGTTGTTGAGCGAGTGCCTATGGTTCTTGCTCGCGGTGTGTCCGACGCTTGAACGCGGGACAGGTAGATCCAGAATGCGAGAACGGAGGTGGAGCTTGGCTGTGATGAAATGGTGGGGTTGGGGCGAGGAGGGCGTCGAGTTCACGCATAACGACAAGCCGGACCTGGCGCCGTTCATCGCAGACGTGTTGGGTCTGGACGTCGAGCGGATGAGCGACGCGCCGGTGCGCTTCGCGGATCTCTCGATCCCCGCCCCGGTGCTCCCGGACGGTTTGCGCCGCGCGCTCGAACAGGCGGTCGGGCCCGGGTCAGTGTCGGTCGATCCGATGGACCGGCTCGTCCATGCTCGGGGAAAGTCGCTTCGCGACCTGGTGCGCCAGCGTCGCGGCGAGTTGCGGCGCGTGCCCGATGTGATCGTGCGTCCGGGCAGCGAGCACGAAGTGGCCACGGTGCTGGGCTTGGCGCTCGAGTTCGATGCTGTCGTGATCGCGTTCGGCGGCGGTTCGTCGATCTCGGGTTCGCTCGAGCCGGAGACGTGCGAGATCCGACCGGTGGTGTCAGTCGATCTAGCGCGGCTTGACCGGGTGCTGGAGATCGATCCGATCTCGCGGCTCGCGCGGGTGCAGGCCGGCGTCTCCGGGCCCGACCTCGAGCGCCAGCTCGCCGCTCGCGGCTACACGCTGGGGCACTTTCCAGACTCGTTCGCGCATTCAACGCTCGGCGGCTGGATCGCGACGCGCTCGTCGGGTATGCAGTCAGACCGCTACGGGGATATCGCTGACATCACGCGGGGGTTGCGAGTGATGACTCCGACGGGGACGCTGGTGGTCAGGGCGGTCCCGGCTGCATCGAACGGACCGAGCGTGCGGGAGATGGTGCTGGGCAGCGAGGGCCGCCTCGGGATCATCACCGAGGCGAGTGTTCACGTGCGACCGATCCCAGAGCGGCGGGTGATTCTCGGCTACCTGTTCCCGAGCTGGTCTCAGGGGCTCGAGGCGATGCGGGAGATCGCCGCCGGCGAGTACTCGGTGTCGGTCACGCGAATCTCGGACCGCCACGAGACGCGCTTCTCGTTCGCGATGCGAATCGACCCGAAGCTGATCGACAGGCTTCAGTCGGTGGCGCTGAGGATGTTCCTCGAGCGTCGCCGAGGCTTCGATCTAGAGCAGATGTGTCTCGCGTTCATCGGCTATGAGGGCAGCCCTCGCCACGTCGCCTGGCAGCGCCGCAGCGTCGGGCGGCTCCTCAAGCGCCACGGTGGGATGTGCATCGGCTCGGGCCCAGGGAAGCTTTATGACCAGAAGAAGTTCGACATCCCGTACATCCGCGACTACCTGCTGGACCGCGGCGCGCCCGGAGACGTGTCCGAGACCGCGATGCCGTGGAGCCGGCTGCTCCCGGTGTACGACGCGGTCAACCGGGCTGCTAACGAGGCGTTCGCGCGGCTCGGCACTCGGGGGTACGTCATGTGCCACTTGTCGCACAGCTACCACGCCGGCGCGTGTCTGTACTTCACGTTCGCGTTCAAACCGACCGCTAAGGGCGACATGATCGACGAGTATGCGCGCGTCAAGTCAGCGATCCAGCAAGCGTTCGTGGACCACGGCGCGACGCTTTCGCACCATCACGCCGTCGGGACCGAGCACGCACCATGGCTCGAGCAGGACATCTCCGCTCCCGGGGTAGCGATGGTCAGGGCGCTGTTCGACGGCACCGACCCAGGCAGGCATATGAATCCGGGCAAGATCGTCTAACCCCAGGCTGAAATGGCACGCGTGTTCCTCACCGGCGGTGGCGGCTACATCGGAGGCCAGCTGGCCAGCGCGCTCCTGGCGCGTGGTGATGAGGTCATCGGGCTCGCCCGGACCGACACCGCAGCAGAGGCGCTTACCGCGCGCGGCGCGACCGTGGTGGTGCGCGGCGACGTCCTGGACCCGATTGGGCTCGAGCGCGCGATGCAAGGCTGCGAGCTCGTCCACCACGTCGCCGGCATCAACTCACACTGCCCCAAGGACCCGTCGTGGCTGCTGGCCGTCAATACCCGCGGGCCCGAGAACATCGTGCGGGCTGCCGCCAACAGCAGCATCGCCCGGGTGATCTATACGTCCTCCGCCGCCTCGATCGGAGAGCCCCAAGGGACCGTCGGGACCGAAAGCTCGCCACACCGCGGCTCCTATCTCTCACTCTACGAACAGTCCAAATTCGAGGGCGAGCGTGCAGCTTTCCGCACAGGGGAGCAGACCGGCGTGGAGGTCGTCGCGCTGAACCCCTCCTCCGTCCAGGGACCGCCCCGGAGCGGCGGCAACGCGGCGATCATCCTCGCGTACCTCAACCGTCGCCTGCGTGCGTTCGTCTACACGCACGTGAGCATCGTCGACGTACGCGACGTCGTGCAAGCCCACCTCCTCGCCGCCGAACATGGGCGCCCCGGCCAGCGCTACGTGCTAAACGGCGCCACCCTGACATCGGTCGAGGCGCTCGAGCTCCTGGCTGATCTGTCCGCAGTGCGCTACCGCGTGCGGCTGATGCCACCCGCGCTCGCGCGCGGCGCCGCCTCCGTTCTCGAGTGCGCACTGCGGGTGCGCGGGAAGACTTCCCCGGTCTGCCGTGCGCGCGTCGACACGATCCTCCACGGCCACCGCTACGACGGTTCCCTCGCATGCCGCGAACTCGGTCTCCGGTACACACCGCTGTGCGAAACGTTCCAGCACACGATCCAGTGGGCCCACGCCACCGGGCTGATCTCCGCCGGACTGCCCGGCGGCCCCGCGACCGCCGGCGACTGAATCAACTGATAGCGAGGACGGCTAGCCGGCGCGCATCCCCTACTCTCAGGCCAGGGAAGTCATCGGCCACGATCAGCGGACAGGTGTTCGGTGCCTGCAGACGGACGATCCTCGTTGAAGATCACCGCGATCCAAACCGGAACCGGCAACTGCCACGTCCGGCAGATCGCAAGTCCCCAACATGTTGGGACCCTCCGCCGTCGGGCGGGAATCCTGATCGACAAGCACTGGACGGGCCCGCACCCGATCTACGCCTACCTGATCGATCATCCCGAGGGCCTGATCCTGGTTGACACCGGCGACAGCGCGCGCAAGTCCGACCGAGGCTACATGCCCCGCCTCAACCCGTTCTTCAGATGCTGCATCGACCCCCGGGTCGCGCCAGACGAGGAGATCGGCCCCCAGTTGACCCAGTTGGGCATCCCTGGCCGCGATGTGCGTCTTATCGTGATGACGCATCTTCACCACGATCACACGGGCGGGCTGCGCCACTTCCCACATAGTCGAATCCTCGCCTCTGCCGAATGCCTCACTGCGGCGCGGCGCAAGCGCGGACTGATCGGCGCGGTACCGAGGACCTGGCCGACATGGTTCGACCCCGAACCGTTCACGTTCTCCGGCCCGGCGATCGGGCCATTCCCGCGCTCCGCGGCGTTGACTCGAGATGGCTCCATCCTGGTGGTTTCGACTCCCGGACACATGGCAGGCCACGTATGCATCATCGCGCGCTCGGAGGACCTGACCTACGTCCTCGCCGGAGATCTCACATATCGCCAGGACCTGCTCCTAGCCGACACCGTCGACGGCGTCACCCAGAGCCCACACGAGTCGCTGACCAGTCAGCGCGCGATCATCCAGCTCGCGAGGAGCGAGCCCACGGTGCTGCTGCCCGCCCACGACCCCGACGCCGCCACCCGCCTGACCCACGGGCTGACCATGTACCAATCCCCCAGCACTCGCTGACCGATACGCTACTCCGCTGCGTATGAGCTTAGATTGATGCCTTGCGCCGTCCGGCTCGTCCTGTCATCAAGGGGGGTCTGCAACGCGCGCGGGCTCGGCTTCGAGTCGGCCTCGGGTGGGTCGCGAGGGGGAGTGGTGGGCGGTGGTAGCGAGGCCTGAGACGAAGATTCTGGCTTGCCGGCGTGCGAGTTGGTCCCAGTCATCTGTGTGCGGGAGTGGTTGGGCGAGCATCGCTCCGGTGATGATGATGTCGATCGGGGGTGGCGTCTGGTCGGATGGTCCGGTCGCGACGTCCACGGGCGAGGACCTGTCGAGCAGGTTCCTGATCTCGGTTGAAGCGCGACGATGTTCTCGTCATGGATGACCGGGCCGCCGTGGAGGGGGAGGATCAGCTGATGGCGCGCCGTGATCGTCCGTTCGAAGAATTGCTCGAGTGCTGCCGGGGCCGGCTGGTCGCTCAGCGCGGCGTCGCGGGCGTGCTGGAGGACGAGCTGGAAGGAGCGCAGCGTCAGAGCCGCTAGGAGGGCCGGGCGCGTCGGGTAGTGGCGGTAGAGGGTTCCGATCCCGACGCCCGCCTCGTCGGCGATCGCCGCCATCGGCACTCTCTCGCCGTCGCGCCTGACCGCGATCGTGGCGGCGGTGAGGATGCGTTCGCGGTTGGCTGCCGCGTCGCTTCGCAGCCGCCGGGCGTCGGTCCGTGCCTGTGTCGGTGCTTCGGACATCCCGGAGGGGATCGTGCCATGTGGCGACGAGGGAAGGCTCGCGTTCGGTAGGCTCCGGGTCATAAGCGGACGATTTCCACCGCTTAGCCCACGATACAGGAGCGCCGATGGACGACACCTCCGCCGAGTCGAAGCCCCCAGGACCGGTACCGGCCGATGACCCTGGACGCATCCTGACGCACGTGAGCCCCGACACCGATGACTCGCTGCCTCACTTCGGCGTGGTTGGCGACACCTACACGATCCTTGTGTCCGGGGCCGACACCGCTGGGCGCTACACGCTGATCGACATGCACGTCCCGCCGGGCGGCGGGCCGCCGCCCCACCGGCACGAATTCGAGGAGATGTTCACCATTCTTGACGGCGAGATCGAGCTCACGTTCCGCGGCGCCAGCGCCGTCGCAACGGCCGGTGAGACGATCAATGTGCCGGCCAACGCCCCGCACGTCTTTCGGAACGTCTCCGAACGGCCTGCGCGACTGCTGTGTCTATGCTCGCCCGCAGGCCAGGAGGAGTTCTTCAAGGAGGTCGGCGTCCGGGTCGCGCACCGAACCGAGACTCCACCAGCGCTCGACGATGCCGCCACCGCCGCGTTCATCGCCAAGGCGATCGTACTCGCCCCGAAGTACCGGACCGAGCTGCTGCTCGGCGAGCCGAAGCCCTGATCCGTCACTGCTCGCCTCGTCGCCGGACCAGCCGTTGCGGTCGTGCCGCGGTTCAGCGTGACTTCGCGCGGCAGTCGGTGCACAACCCGTGGAGAACGACGTCGACCTGATCGGCGTCAAAGCCGTTGCGCGCCGCCGTGCGTATCAGGGCGCTGGAGTCGAACCGACCGTCAAGGTCCTCGATCCGCCCACAGGACCGGCACACAGTGTGCTGGTGCGCATCGGTCCGCCCGTCGAACAGCGAGACGCCGGTGCCGACATCGACCTTGCGCGCCAGGCCAAGTTCGACGAGGAGATCAAGGGTGGCGTACACCGTCGGCACCGAGATTCCGGGTAGCTCACGCCCCACGGCCCCGCCGATCTCCTCGGCTGTGGCGTGCCGACGACGGCGCCGCAGTTCGCGCAAGATCACGAGGCGTTGCGAAGTTGCCCGCTGTCCCCTCGAGCGCAGCAGGTCGACGAGGCCCTGGTCATCCGAGGTGAGAGCCGAACTATCGGATCGAACATGCTCCATTAGGTGTCCCTAACTGTAGCACAGCAAGTGTTCTTTTAACTAAGTTGCTATAGTCAGGCATATGGCCGAATTGATCGCGCAACTCAGAGCCATCGACGAGAGGTCGTTTATCCTGCGGTTCGTCCAGCCGGGGCTGGTCGGACTGATCGACGGGACCCTGTCCACCCTCGCGCCGATCTTTGCCGCGGCGATCCTCTCGGGATCACACGCAGCGCTCTTTGTCGGCCTTGCGACGGCCGTCGGCGCCGGCATCAGCATGGCCTTCTCCGAAGGCCTCTCCGACACGGGAGAACAAACCGGGCGCGGCACAGCAATCGCGCGCGGGGCCGTGACCGGCGTCATGACCGCGATCGGTGGGATCTTCCACTCGATGCCGTTCCTTATCTCCGACGTGCACACAGCGCTCGTCGTGGCCGGAGTAGTTGTCGCGTGCGAGCTCACGATCATCTCGCTCATCCGCAAGCGCTTCCTCGACGTCCCCCTCCGCCTCAGCCTTCTCCAGGTCGCCCTCGGCGGCGTGCTCATAGTCGCAGTCGGAGTCCTACTCGGTAGTGCATAAAGCAAAAGACCTGACGCCCCGATCGTGGATTCGGTTCTTGACCGTGGCCTTCACGTCCGGGCGCCCGTAGCTTGATCATCGGGGAAGGTCCGAAGTCTCTACGGATGGCACCGCGCGCGGGCTGGCTTATGGTCTTAGCAGAGAGCGCTGCCGCGAAGCCGAGCCCGCAAGTCGGGCGTGCTGGCCGACCGGCTTGCGGGAATGCAGCTGTAATGGGACGCACGTCCCGGGAAGGAGGCAAGACCCAAATGCCAGAGACCAAGGCGCAGCGCAGCGCGGCGGCACGCAAGGCGGCGGCTACTCGCAAGCGCCACGCCGCAGAGCGCGAGGAGCATGAGCAGGCGAGCGCAGTCGAACGGACTGCGGAGCTCTCCGCCGAGGTGCTCAAATCGCTCGAGTCGGGGCAGCGGGCGGCGATCGACGCGGTGCGCAGGTTCGTCGACACGGTCGACCGAGCGCTGCCACTGCACGGCGACACCCCGTCCAAGCGACAGGAGGTCATCGACGGCGCGATGGAGATGGCCGACCGGCTGGTCCACGTTCAGTACGACTTCCTTCACAAGGTCGTCGCGAACGCCGGCAAGTCGCTGGACAGATCCGACGACGCTAAGTAGGACGACGATACGGGTAACGGCCTGGGACCCGAGCCGCAGTTAGATCCGGCCGGATCGCGCTCTTGACAGGCTGCGGCGAGCCAGCCACTCGCTCGCGCGATCGCAAGAGCAGGTCGTTGCCTGGCGTCGCGTTGCGGGCTCGGTCAGACGATTACGCGGTAGTGGAGGTGAGCGACGCCGTTTCCGAACCGGCGCTCATCGAGAAGTTCGAGTTGCGCGCGGACGTTGTCTGGCAGGGCGCGCTTGCCGCCTCCCACCACGATCGGGCACAAGAACAGATGGCACTCGTCGACCAGCCCCGCGCCGATTGCGTGGCCAGCGAGCTCGGCACCCCCGACTGTGATGTCGGCCCTCGAGGACTGCTTGAGCCGCCGGACGGCGTCTCGATCGAACTCGCGCTCGATCCGCGTCCTCGCGCTGGATACCATCTGAAGCGCCCGGGAGTACACGATCTTCTCAGCTGCCCGCCAGATCCCAGCAAAGTCCGCGATCACTGCCGGCTGATCGGCCTCGGTGCTCGCGGTCTCCCAGAACACCATCGTCTCGTACATCCGGCGCCCGTATAGGTAGGTGCCGATCGGCCGCTCGAGATCGTTGACGAACGCATACACCTCGTCATCCGGGGCCGCCCAGTCGAACCTGCCCTCCTCGTCCTCGACGTACCCGTCAAGCGAGGCGATCGCCGCATAGATCAGCTTGGCCATCTCCACTCCAATCGGTCGTTACGGTGCAGCCACGGCCGCACATGCTGAGACCGCGATCCGCAGCCAAAATCATCGATCACGGCCGTCATCCTCGTGGCGACCTGGGGGCGAAGTTGTGGTTGAGGTGGAAGATGTTGTCTGGGTCATATGCGTCCTTGACGGCGGTCAGGCGCGCCCGCTGGGCGTCGGAGTACGCTCGCCGCACGCCTGATGCACCCTCGTCGCTGAGCGCGTTGACGTAGGCGCCAGTGACGAACCGGTCCAGCTTGGCTGTCGCGTGCCGCGCGGCTCCCATGCGCAGGCTGTCCTCGTCCGGATCGGTCCATTTCACGGCGGCGACGTACTCAAAGCGCGTGCGGCGATGGCTGAACGCGGTTGCGTGATCGTCGATGTCTGCGATCGCGCCGCCGTAGGCCTGGAGGCTGACGCCGGGCAGGGCGGGACTACGACGCCGAATACCGCTACGACCGCGCCCCGATCGGCGCGATCCAAGGCCTCGATCCCGACCGGGTCGCGTACGCCGGGACCGCGAGCAAGACACTCGCGCCGGGTTCCGGCTCGGCTGGACCATCCTGCCCCCGGAGCTCGTCGAGCCGTTCGCCGAGGCCAAACTGCTCGCCGACCGCGGCTCCCCCATCCTGGACCAACTCACGTTCGCTGACTTTCTCACCCGCGGCGAGTTCGACCGTCACCTGCGGCGCATGCGCCCCGTCTACCGCTCGCGACGCGACGCGCTCCTGGCCGCGCTGGCCCGGCATCTGCCCGACCTGGAACCCGCCGGGATCGCCGCCGGACTGCACCTCGTGGCGTGGCTGCCTCAGGACCTCGACGAAACAACCGTGATCGCGGAGGCCGCCCGACACGGAGTCGCCATCGCCCCAGTGTCCCCCTACCGGCTCTCATCCCCGCCGCGCGGCGGCCTGATCTTCGGCTACTCGAACCTCAGCGAGCGGCTGATCGCGGATGGCGTCACCCGCCTGGCCCAGGCCGTTTCAAGCATCCGCAACGGCGCTGCCATCGCAACGACGCCAAGCTCGTAGCCGCCCGTCCGCCGGTCGACATGAAGCCGTCCCGGGTTGAAACCGGACCCGGTAGAAGCGCCAAGATCGTCGTATCGAACTGAGCGACGTCAGCGCGCCCGCAGCACGTCGACCACAAGGTCGAGGTGCCGTCGCCAGTCGAAATCGGGTCTAGCGCCCATCGTGGAGCATACGCCGCACATCAGCATCCCGATGTCTACCGCTTCTACGTCGGGGCGGATCGTCCCTGCACGTCGCGCGCGTTCGATCAGCTCTGCGGTGAGCGCGATCAGCTCATCCTGCTCGGCCTGCGCATGCGTCCAGGCCTGCTCGCCGGCGCTCGCGATCGCGTACTGGATCCCGGCGTCGCCGGCGGCGGTCGCAGCATTACGGCGCAAAAGACCCTCGATGACCGCGAACGGTTCCCGATCGTCCTCGAGCGCCTCGCGTGCTCTGTCGGCGAACAACCGAAACTTCTGCCGGACGAGCTCGGCCAGCAGTGCCTCTTTGGTGGGGAAGTGCCGGTAGACGGTGCCGACGCCGACGCCCGCGTGCCGCGCAACATCGTCGATCTGCGCATCCGCGCCGGCCTCCGCGAACACCAGCCGCGCGCTCTCGAGGATCCGCTCGTGATTCCGGCGGGCATCGGCGCGAAGCGGCCGATCAGGTTCGCTCAAAGGCGGGGTCTTTGTTGTCACAGCATGTTCACCCGGCTCGCTTGACAAACGGAATCATAGTTCACTATAGTCCAGCACGCAAACGGAACCGGAGGTCAGCTTCCATGACATCGCTCTCAGCCAGCCCCCAAACGGAGCCGCTGTACACCCCCCGAGCCAAGAACTTGGCGCTGTTGCTGCTGGCGATGACGCAGTTCGTGATCGTGATCGACGCCTCAATCGTGAATGTCGCCCTGCCGTCGATCGGGAGCGCTCTCCACTTTTCGCGCACCGACCTCTCGTGGGTGGTCAACGCCTACACACTTACGTTCGGCGGCTTCCTGCTGCTCGGCGGCCGGCTCGCCGACCTGCTCGGGCGCAGGCGGATGTTCATGCTTGGCTTGGTGGTCTTCTCGCTCGCGTCATTCGCCGGCGGGGTTGCGCAGTCGGAGGGATGGCTGATCGCGGCGCGCGCGGTTCAGGGCCTTGGCGCCGCGATCGTCTCGCCGGCGGCGCTTTCGATCATCACGACGACGTTCGCCGAGGGCGCGGAACGCAACCGCGCGCTCGGGATCTGGGGCGCCGTCGCGGGCGCCGGCGGCGCAGCCGGCGTGCTCCTGGGAGGAATCCTCACGAGCGGTCTCAGCTGGCGCTGGGTGCTGTTCGTCAACGTCCCGATTGGGATCGCGGCCGCCGCGCTCGCTCCGCGGACCCTCGTCGAAAGCCGCGCGGAGAACGGAGCGAGCTCGTTTGACATCCCCGGCGCTATGACCGTCACCGCGGGCCTCACGCTGCTCGTCTACGCGATCGTGGACGCCGTCAACGTCGGCTGGGGGTCGTCGACAACGCTGTTGCGACTCGCCGGGGCCGTGGTCCTGCTGATCGCTTTCGTGATCATCGAGTCGCGACAGCGCCACCCGCTGCTGCCGTTCTCGATCTTCCGGCTGCGGACGCTGCGCGGGGCGGACATCGTCGGCCTGCTGATCGGCATGTCGCTGTTCTCGATGTTCTTCTTCATCTCGCTGTACCTCCAGGACGTCCTGCACTACTCGCCGATCCAGACCGGGATCTCGTACTTGCCGCTCGCGGTCGGCATCATCCTCTCGGCAGGAGCCGCCGCGCAGCTGGTCACCCGGATCGGCTTCAAGCCGGTGTTGATCGCGGGCCTGCTGTTCATCACAGGAGGCCTGGTCTGGTTCTCGCAGGTGCCCGCGCCCGGCGGCTCCTACGCCGCTCATATCCTCGGCCCGTCGCTACTCGCCGCGGTCGGGCTCGGGTTCGCGTTCGTATCGGTGACGATCGCCGCCGTGACAGGGACCGAGCCGCACGAAGCCGGCCTCGCCTCGGGACTGATCAACACCGCCCAGCAGGTCGGCGGCGCGCTCGGCCTCGCGATTCTTGCGACGATCGCCAACAGCCGCACCCAAAGCCTGTTCCACGCAGGGGTCCACGACCCGGCGGTCGCCCTGACGAAGGGGTTTGATCGCGCCTTCCTCGTTGGCGCTGGCTTCGCCATCGTCGGTGCGATCCTGGCCGCCGTCCTGATCTCCTCGCGCGACAGCCGGGAGCACTCAATGGCGGCTCGAAGCGGTGAACCAGCCGCGATGCCCGTCCCGGCGGGCTGATACCGCGTAGCCCTCTCGATCAGGACCGCGCCCAGCTTTGCTCGAGCTCGGGGCTTCGGGGGTGAAGTGAGCTAACCCGACCCGAATCTCTTCCGGTCTGCCGCCTCCTCCGCCGCGACCTGCGCGAGCAGGGCAGCCTCAGGAACTGCATTCAATCAGCGGGCGCAACGGCGCCGAGCAACACGCGGGTGAGCTGGTTGCGCTCAGCGAGCAGCTGACCAAGCGCCGCTTGGAGTTCGTCGTCGCCGACAGCCAGGGCACCGTGTCCGTCTGCAGCAGTACGCTCGGCGCTGACCAGCGCGGCGCGGCGGAGCAGCTCTTTGAAGAACGATGCGGTCATGCCTTGCGTCTTCGCCACGATCGGATCGGTGTCGACGAGCTGGAGGTCAAGGTTGCCCCTGTACAGGGCCAGGAGCTGGCGGCGGCCTGCGGCGTCGGGGAGCGGAAGCTCGACCGCCTGGTCGACCCGCCCGGGTCGCTGGGCGAGCGCCGGTTCGAGCAGGTCCGCCCGGTTGGTGGTCAGAAGGAAAGTCACGTCGGCATCCTCACCCAGACCATCGATCTCGTTAAGCAGTTGGAACAGGAGCGGATGTTGCCCGGGATGCGTATCGCGATTCTCAGCGATCAAGTCGACGTCCTCCACAATCACGAGCGCTGGCTGCAGCGCCCGGGCAATCGAGACCGCCGGGGCGATGAACTGCAGCGCGTTGCCGGACAGAATCACAACGGTGGCGTCGGTCAAGCGGCTCATCAGATAGCGCAGCGTGTGCGTCTTGCCAGTACCCGGCCGGCCGTGCAGCAGCACGCCGCGCTTAAGGTGCTGGCCGCTCGCCACCAATCGGCTTCGATGGCGGGCGATGCCCACCACCTGAGCTTCGACGGCCTCCAGCACATCGCCTGGGAGCACCAGGTCCCCGCGGGTCAGCGACGGCCGCTCATGAAAGGTCAAAGGCGCGTCGTGAGGGCCGAACATCTCTGAGCCGAACGACAGGATCTGGCCCCGAAACACGCTGTGCTCAAGGACCAGCCCGCGGATCTCGCCCAGCACGGCAGCGGCGCGATCCGAATCTGCACACACCACCTCGACCGTGGCCTGCTCCTGGCCACGGCGCGGGTTGCCCTCTCGCAACAGCACCGCCAGGCGAGCGTCGCCCTCGCTGACCAGGTACAGGCCACAGCGGATGCACGCCCGAGTGGCGCCGGCAGGCCCCGACGCCAGCCTGGCCATGGCCACCGCGCCTATCCCCGGGCCGTGCATGGACGTTCCCGATTGAGCGAGGTCAGCCAGCGTGAACATCGAGTGCTGGAAGTCGGTCAGCCCCACCAGCACGGCGCTGCGGCCCGGCTGCTGGGTCCAGCGATCGAGCGCCCCCTGCAGGTTGACGTGGTCGTAGGTGGCCCAACCCTCGCTCACCACCGGCAAGGACGGCGCCTCTGGTCCGAGATGGCCGGCGAGCAGGCGAGCGGGAGTCGGGAGCTCGTCCGCCCGCGCGCTGGCTACTGCCATCCGCATCAGGCGCCGTCCGAGACGCGATACATCCGCCAGCTCAGGACGTAACGGCTCACCCGGGATCGAAGACGACGACCGTGCGGTCGAGCTGGGCGGGCGGGCGGGTCCAAACGTCACGTGGCTAATCGACCACATGCTCTCAACTATCTTGTTCTTGGGCTTGGTGGTGGGAGACAATCGCCGCATGGCGTTGGTGATGCCCGAGACGCGGTACGCGAGGACGGCTGATGGTGTTCACATCGCCTATCAGGAGGTTGGGTCCGGTCCGTTTGATCTGATCTTCGCGAATTCCTGGGCGTCGCACATCGAGTTCTCATGGACCAGACCTGCGGTTGTGCGGTTCTACGAGCATCTCTCGTCGTTCTGTCGGCTGATCTTGTTCGACAAGCGTGGTACCGGACTGTCTGATCCGGTCTCGAATGTCCCGACGATCGAGGATCGGATGGATGACATGCGAGCGGTGATGGATGCGGTCGGTTCGGAGAGTGTCGCGCTGCTCGGCACCTCGGAAGGCGCGGCGACCTCCGTCGTTTTCGCGGCGACGTATCCAGAGCGCACGACGGCGATGGTGCTGTTCAGCCCGTTCATCATCGGCCTGGCCGACGAGGAGTGCCCTTGGGCGTGGACGCCGGACTTCTGGGAGCTGATGAGCACAGCGATGGAGAACACCTGGGGCACGCCTGACGGCAGCGGCGTGGAGTTCTGCACCCCGAGTCTGATCGGTGATGAGTCGGCGAGGGTGTGGTATGCGCACTATTGGCGCTCCGCGGCTAGCCCAAGCTCTGCCCTGGCTTTGCTGAGGGTCAACACGCAGATCGACATACGACCGGTGCTCTGCACAGTTCGGGTCCCGACACTGGTGCTCCAGCGCACCGACGAACTGTGGGTCAACATCAATTACGGCCGGTACACCGCCGAAAAGATCCCCGGCGCGACGCTGGTTGAGCTGCCTGGCACCGACCATTACCCGTGGGAGCAGAACGCCGACGAGGTGGTCGGGGAGATCGAAGAGTTTCTGACCGGGGCTCGGACCGAGCGGGATGGCGGCCGGGTACTCGCCACGGTGATGTTTACCGACATCGTCCAGTCAACCGAGCAGGCCAGCGCGCTCGGCGATCAAGCATGGCGAGAGCTCCTAGACGCTCACAACGAGATGGTTAGACGACAGCTTGCCCGTTACGGAGGGCGTGAGGTGAAGACGACCGGAGACGGGTTCCTCGCCACCTTTGACGGCCCAGCCCGTGGCATCCGTTGCGCGCTTGCGATCCTTGACGGTGCCCGCCGGCTCGCGATCGCAGTTCGGGCCGGGCTGCACACCGGCGAACTGCAGCTGCGAGGCGACGATGTCGTCGGCATCGCGGTGCACATCGGCAACAGGGTCGCGTCCTCGGCCGAAGCAGACGAGGTGCTCGTGTCCTCCACGGTCAAGGATCTCGTCGCCGGCTCCGGTATCCAATTCGCGGATCGAGGCGAACAACGACTCAAGGGCGTACCCGACACCTGGCGCCTGTTCCACGTCGTCGTCTGACCACGAGAGCCAGCCAGGAGCCCGCGCTGCCGCAGTCTCCTTTGGGTCGTCTGTTGGCGGTCACGACGTCGAGCCGGCGGCGCTGAGCGCCCGACAGCAACGACCCCGGGGGAGGCCGCACACGGTACGGCGGTGATCAGTCGATGTCGCGACCCGTGCGAGCGGGCGATCGCACCGCTGCCGGGCTCGCCAAGCCCGCTCAAGTCCACCGGTGATCTGACGATTCCCTGGAAATGATCGGGCGTCGTTCGAAGGGCTCGGAGCCGAAGTCAGACATCGGCGAACCCGTCGCGCGCGACGGTACTCCGGACGCTGCCCTCGACGCTGTCGCCGCGATCCTGCGCGGGCTCGCGGCTACGGCCGCCCGTGACTCGGAGGCCGCGAGCCGGCTCGAGGCCTGGGCTCGCCACATTCTCGTCGTGACTGCGCCGCCGGGCTCAGGAGACGTGGTCTCTTTCAGCCGCGATTGGGCGGGGCTCAGCAGTCACGTCGTGGCCTACGTGCGCGACGACCATGCTGGCGTGTCGCGCACGGTCGGCGATCTTCAGGACGTGGTCTGGCTGGTGATCGAGGGTCTCTCGCAGGCCATCGTGGGCGACGCTGCCTCGGACGCGTACGCTGCCAGCGAGCTCGAGCGGCTACGTGCAGCGGCCGGCGGCTCCGCGGCGGAGCTGAAGGCGACCGCGCTCGAGACTGTCCAGCGACTCTCGGAGATCATCGATGAGAAGAGCACGCGACAGCTCCAAATGGCTCGTGAACTCGGAGAGCGCGTCGACATCCTCAAAGTCGAGCTCGAGGACACTCGCCGGGAGGCGGACCTCGACCCGCTCACAAAGCTCTGGAACCGGGGCGTCTTCCAGCGCGAACTCCCCCGCGCCGTCCAGGTGCGCACCCTAGTCGACGAGCCGGCGTGTCTCGCGATAATCGACATCGACCACTTCAAGCAGATCAACGACGTGCACGGGCATGCGACGGGCGATTGTGCGCTTGAGGCGATTGCGAGCGCTCTCGTGCGCAGCTTCCCCCGCCGCTCGGATGTCGTGACGAGGTTCGGTGGAGACGAGTTCGCCGTGATCTTGCGCGATGCGACTGCCGCCGACGGCGGCCGGCTTGCGGAACGCTTCCTCGCGGCAGTGCGACAGCTCGAGGTGCCCGGACCTCGCGACACCGTGAAGGTCACGGTGAGCATCGGTGTCGCCGAGGCGCTCCCCGGCGAGCCGGCGGACAGCTGGTTAGCCCGCGCCGACCGCGTTCTCTACGAGGCGAAGGCCGAAGGGTGCGACTGCGTGACCATCGCTGCCGACGAGTCGCTGGACCGCCTTCAGGCCGCTACCTGACGCTCGGCTGCAGCCATTCGAGCTAGCCCGGATCGTTCATGAGCGGACCGGGCAATGCGGCCGTCGATAGGTCGCTTGACAACAGATCGCTAGACGGCCTCTGAGGATCGGCGCGGCCGCGCTGGTTCTCGTGAGTGTGATCATTCCGGGCGCGAATCCTGGGGGGATAAGCCAGTTCACAGTGTTGGTCACCGCCTCGATCGTCGGGCTCTTGATATTTGCTGTGCAGCCGCGGCTGGCGATCGCGGCAGCGATCATCTGGACGGCCGTCGGCATCGAACTGATCGCTTTCGCCGGCACACAGCCTGCGCCGCTGAGGCTCCTGGTCGTGAGCGCTCCAGCAATGCTCGCGGCGACCGCAGCCCGCGCGCAGATAATCCGCCGCAGACCGACCTGACCAGCATCCGTGCGATCCCATCTTGCTGATCACCCAGGAACGATCGCCGCCGGCATCGCGGTCATATCCGTCGCGCTGGTGATCGCCGGCTGTGGATCATCGAGCAAGCCGACCGTCCCCAGCAACAGCGCCGCAGACCAGGCGGCGGCTGGGGTCAGATACGCCTCATGCATGCGCGAGCACGGGATCGCCGGGTACCCCGACCCACAGGTCACGACCAACCCCGACGGAAGCGTGCGACCGCGGTCGCAGGCCCTGCCAACGCCAGCGCGGCGCCGGCTTTCGAGGCCGCACACAAGGCATGCAGCGGCATCCTGCCTGCGCCAAACAGCAGCGACGGGTACAACGGACCGTCGAAGCAGGTGTTCCTGGCGTTCGCGCACTGCCTGCACACTCACGGCATCCCCGACTTCCCTGACCCCAACACCCAAGGCCAGATATCGGGACAAATGATCGACGCCGCGGGAGTCGACCTCAAGGCGCCGTCCTTCATGACCGCAGCCGACGGGTGCGTCGGCGTCACACACGGAGCCATCACCCGCGCAAACATCGCGCGGCTCGTCAACCGGGCGCACTGAACGCATCCGGCATCCCGCGCACCTGAGCAGCCGGTAGCCCCGCTGTCGCTGTGCCAGCCACGGCGGCACGGTCGTTGCAATTGCCGCGACGGCCGCGAAGACGGTGCTGGCCAGGATCACAGCCTGGGTGGGCCGCCGAAGTCGTCGCGGATCAAAGCCCCGAGAGCGTGCGGGTCATAAAGCGTCTCGGAGTCAACCCGCTCGCCGTCCGAGACGCCAGACGGAGTGCCATCTGGGTCTTGCTCTGCGAAAGCCGCCACTGTGTTCCGGGGGCTGATTCGAGAAAATCGCCCGGCGCAGCTCGTCAAAGCCGCCGACCTCCGCAGCGGCGGCGAGCGCGGTTAGCAGCACGGACGGACTCGACTCCCAGAAAGCAGCGAATTCGATACTCCACAGCCACAGCACCGGCCGAGACCTCGCGACGCAGCAAATCCCCGGATACCTCCTCAAACTCGCGGCAGTACGGGCATTGCGGATCCTCAAACAACACAAGGCGCCGCCTAGCGCCCTCGCTGCCCACAAGGACGCCGCCTTCAGGGGTATGGCCCGACGGGGCCTCACTGGCTTCCAATGGTTTCACCTAACAGCAGCAAAGTCGCCGCGCCCGACGGCGCGCACCGTCCTGGTGGGCGGTGTCGAGGCGTAGTCGATCGACAGGGTCTCCAGGATCCGGATCGCTGGACGCGCCGTCAGCGGTCCGGTGAGCGCCAGGCGCTGGATCCGAATCGACTCGTACGCCGTCGCCGCACAGGTCAGCGCCTCGATGTGCGCGGGGTCGTCCGCCAGCCTCTGTACCGCGGCACGGTCGGTGACAATGACTAGGTTGGCGTAGTGCGGTGCGCGGGTCTCCGGCGTGTCGAACAACCGGACGTTTAGATAGGCGAGCAGCCAGCCCTGCGTTGCCGCTCGGTCCGCCACGCGTGGCTCGAGTTCGGGTGGAAAGTCGTCGATCTGGCCGGCGCGCGGCTCCCCGAAGAACCCGACCCCGTCGGCGGCGCTCGTCGCGGCTAGGCGCTCCCAGGAGGGGATCAGCCAGCGATGTGCCACGGTCGAGGCCGTCCAGCGCTCCCAGCCGTCGCTTCTCGCGGGGTGCCTGGCTCGCTGCGCGAGCGCATCCGTGATCACGCAGAGCGTCGTGAGATCTGTCGGGTTCATCGACTGCCGAGTATCGCCGCTCCGCTACCTCATCCGCCGCTGCCCTGACGCCGAAGCCGCTCAGCTCTGGCTCCACGGGGTCGCTCGCAACCTGCTGCTGCGCAGCGCACGCCGCCGACGTATCGCCCTCGCGCTGATCGAACGGCTCGCGAGCGAATTCCAGGCCGCTCAACCAACCCCAACGGCCGACCAGCCCCAGCATGAAGCATTACGCCTGGCACTCGCCGAGCTTTCAGAGCAAGATCGAGAGATCCTCACGCTCAACGCCTGGGAAGGCCTCGCGCCCCGCGAGATCGCGCAGATCGTCGGCGCCAACACGAACATCGTCCGCATCCGCCTACACCGCGCGCGATCATGCGTGAGAAAACAACTCGGACACCCAGACGAGACGACCGTGTGTCCACGCTCTCGTACTGCGGATCGGCCACCGATCAGCTCTCGGTCCGTGTGGCGCTGATTGCTCCGGCGCTTGCTCCGGGAGTTCTCGGCAGCTCTTGGCTCGCCGACAGCGTGTGGTTCAGGACGATGTTGCAGGGGCGTCGCTGCTTGCCGGCGATGGTTGGTGCGTTTATGCTGGTTTCGTAGGGTTGCGAGAGGACGGCTGGCTGTGCGTCACGTGATCGGGTCGCTGCTGTGTGTGTTTGGGTTCCTCGGGGTCGCCTTGTGGCCGGGGGTGGCGGCGGGTGCGACGTTTACTGCTGCGTGCGGCGGGACGGTTGGTGATGGCAGTGCTTTGGTGGGGGCGATCGATCAAGCCAACGCGGCGGGCGGATCGAATGTCGTGCAGCTTGGGGCGGACTGCGTGTACACGCTGACGGCGGTTAACAACTATTGGTATGGACCGAACGGCCTGCCGCCGATCGCGAGCGACATTACGATCGAGGGCAACGGCGCGACGATCGCCCGCAGTCAGGCTTTGGGCACGCCGGCATTCCGGTTGTTGTTCGTTGGCGCTGATCCGTCGAACGCCCACACGCTCGGCTATGTGTCGCCGGGCGCGGGCGGATTGACGCTGCGAGACCTGACGCTTACGGGTGGGTTGGCGCGGGGCGGCAGTTCGAACGCGGGTGGCGGGGGCGGCGCGGGGATGGGCGGCGCGATCTTCAGCCAGGGGACCGTCGCGATCGTGAACAGCACGCTGACGGCAAACAGCGCTGTGGGCGGCGCGTCATTCTCGGGCGAGGGCAGCGGCGGCGGGATCGGAAGTGCCGCGACGGGTGGCCCGTCTGGCACCTTCGGCGGCGGGTTTGGGCCGGGCAGCTTCGGTGGTGGCGGCGGTGGCGCGGCCGGCGGTGGTGGTGGCGGTGGCGGGGCGGGGTTTCGCTTCGGCGAGACCGGGGCTGCGGCGACGGCGGGCGCAGCTGGAGCGGGTGGCGGCTCGCAGACAGGGCTGGGGGGCAGCGGGGGCAGCGGCGCAGTGGGGGGTGACGGTGGTGCCGGCGGCGGCGCGAGCAGTAGCGGGCTGCCCGGCGGTACGGGCGGCGGCTTCGGTACCGGCGGCGGCGTCGGCGGTTTCCTGGGCAGCGGCGGTGGTGGTGGCGGGGTCGGCGGCGGTGGCGGGGGTGGCCAGGCGATCACCGGCGGTGGCGGCGGGTTTGGCGGGGGTGGAGGCTCCGCGTCTACGAGTCAGGTGGGCAGCCCGACGGTGCAGCAGGCCGGCGGCAACGGCGGATTTGGCGGCGGCGGAGGCGGCAACGGCAACGGCCCGGGCGGCGCGCCGGGGTTCGGCGGTGGCACGCCCAGCGGCGTCGACGGCGCCAGCGGCGCGGGGATGGGCGGCGCGATCTTCAACATGCAAGGGACGCTGACGATCCAGAACTCGACTCTGACCGGCAACTCGGCGGCGGGTGGCTCCAGCCTGCCGGCAGTGACGGACCCCGGCAAGGGGATCGCCGGCGCAGTGTTCAACCTCAGCGGCACGGTCACCGCGGTGGCGTCGACGATCGCGGGCAACAGTGCCGACCACTACGCATCGCAGATCCTGAACCTGGTTTACGACGGCGCTCAGGAGCGCCATGCGCTCACGACGCTGCCGGACACGATCGTCGCGAACGGGTCGGGCGGCACGGCCGCCGACGTCGCGTCGGACAAGAGCGCTTACATCACGCCTGCGCAACCTGCGGGGTCGACAGCACTCGTGGACGTCAGCCAGTTCGACCTCCTCACCACCGCCGTGGCGACGGTGATCGCGCCCGGCGAGCTCGGGCAATCGACCGGCAGCCCGCTGCTGGCCAACCCGAGGCTCGGACCGCTGCAAGACAACGGCGGCCCGACGCAAACGATGGCGCTGCTCGCCGGCAGCGCGGCGATCGACCTCGTTCCGACCAGCGACTGCCTCGTGACGAGCGATCAGCGCGGCGTCAGCCGCCCGCAGGGACCGGCGTGTGACGCGGGCGCATACGAGCGCGCCCCGGCGTCGATCAGCGGGATCTCGGGGACGGCGGACTCGGCCGGCTCCGCGACTGTCGCCGCGAGCGTCAACCCGAACCTCAGAGACACGACCGTCGTCGTGGACTACGGCAAGACGACCGCCTACGGGTCGAGCACCGCTTCGCAGGACATCGGCGCAGGGACCATCCCGGCGTCGTTCAGCGCCGAGCTGACCGGGCTGGCGGCGAACACGACCTATCACTTCGAGCTCGTCGCGATCAATGGCGACGGTACGACCGCGAGCAGCGACGGCAGGTTCACCACCCCGCGAGCGCTGTCGGCCGCAATCACGTCCGCCTCGACCTCGGGCTCCACGCTGATGCTGACGATCGCGTGCAACCACGGCGCCAGCACCCAGACCTGCTCTGGCCCGATCAGCGTCAGCTCTCACGTGACCACCGAGCGCGGCTCGACGGTCGCGGTCGCCGCCACCAAGTCCTTCAAGCACAAGCGCAAGCCCAAGCCCCCGCCGAAGCTGACCAAGGTCGTGAGCGTCGGCGGCGGCTCTTACGCGGTCGCGACCGGACGGCAGGTCACGGTCAAGTTCACGCTAAGCCCCGCCGGGCAGAAGCTCCTCAGCCAGTTCTACAAGCTGCCGACAACGGTCACGATCGGCGGCACAACCGCGCTGAAACGGACGGCCATCTTCAGCTACCGGGTGATCCATTCGCCGATCAGCTTCACCTGGGCGTTTAGCCGCAGCTCCTCGGTCGCGCAGCAGCTGACCGTCTCGGGCGTCCCGTCCGGTGGCATGGTCATGGTGATCTGCCACGGCGGTGGCTGCCCGTTCGCCAAGCGGACGTTCTCACCACGCCGTGGTCGGGTCGCGCTCGCGTCCGCATTCAAACACAGCGCACTACGGCCCGGCGCCACACTCGAGCTGGAGATCACCGCCGCCAAGAGTGTCGGCAAGGTGGCGAGCTTCACGATCCGCAGCGGCCAGCAGCCATCGCTGGCCGAGAGCTGCCTACCACCCGGCACCCGACGCCCGACCCGCTGCGTCCGAGCCTCCTAGCACAGCCCAACCAGGCGACAACTTTGCGCGGCCGCTGACGCAGGCAAGGCCGAGGCGACACAGAGCCCGCCAGCCCCGGACCGTCCGCTGCTCCTTCCCGCTACGCGACAGGCTCGGGGCTAAATGAGTGATTCCATGTCGAGAACCGCCGGCTGGCTCCGCTCACCAGTTGAAGGGCCTCGAAGGCGCGGCCCACCACACCAGGAGACGAAGATGCCCAAGTACCTGCTTCTCAAGCACTACCGCGGCGGCCCGGAGCCGCACCATCCCTTCCCGCCGATGGACCAATGGGCGCCCGAGGACGTGGAGGCACATATGGCCTTCCAGAGGCAGGTCAGCGAGGTGCTGCAGGAGAGCGGCGAGTACGTCGACGTGCGGGCGCTCACGCCGGAGCGTACCTGGGTGCGCTACGGCGGTCCGGACGCGGCGCCCGTCACCACCGGCGGCCCTCACCCCGAAACCAGCGACCTGATCGGGGCTGGTACATGATCGACGTCGAGTCCCGCGAGCGCGCGCTCGAGCTCGCCGCGTACGTCTCCTCCGAGCCCGGCCCCCGCGGCGAGCCCCTGGTCGAGGCCGCGATCGCCGCCCGGCACGACGACGCGGCGAGCGCCGAGGAGACCGACTGGCCGCAGATCCTCGCCTGGTACGACGACCTCGTCGCGCTGACCGAGGATCCCGCGCGCCAGGACCCCGCCGCGGTGCTCGGGCGTGCGGTCGCGGTCGGCCATGTCCTCGGTGCCGCCGCCGGGCTGCGCGAGACCGACCGGCTGCGCGAGGTGATCGGCGAGCGGCACCGGTGGCACGCCGTGCGCGGGCACCTGCACGAGCTCGACGACGACCTGGACAGCGGCACCCCGATGACCGCCCGTAGCTGAGGAATCCCAGGTGCGCGTCCAAACACGACCGCGGGTCTGGGGCTGGTCGTAGGGTGGGTCGCGCGTGGCCGCTCCACGCCTGTGGTCACGACCTCGTCGCTCCCGCATTGCTCACGGGGCCCGGGCCGGTCCGCCAGCTGGCAGGCATTTCTCGAGTGCCGCCTTGACCGCGGGGCTCTTCGGGTTGATGCCGTCGGGGGAGAGCCCACCGGATGCGTTCGGGTCCGGGAAGCTCGGGACGCCGCGTGAGCGCATGCACTTCGCGAGCTGAAGCTCCTGCGCGTGGGACATCGTGCTCGTCTGCCCGGCTCCTCCCGCTCCTCCGGGCATCAGCGACTGGCATGCCTTCGACGCGCTCGCGAACGCCGGGGTGTTGCTGTCGTCTGGTGGGATCGTGAGCTGTCCGCTGCGGGTCGGGTCCGGGAAGTTCGACACGCCGCGCGAGCGGATGCACCGCGCGAACTTGACCGCGTCCGCCGCCACGCCCGCCGGCGGGTTTGGCGCCCCCGAGTCGCCGCCCGCGGAGACTGCAGCCGGACCAACGGTGGTTGCGCCTCGAGTCGGCGTGCTACTCGCCGAGGGGGAGGAGCCGCCGCAGGCGGCAAGAAAGAGCGCAGCGTTGGCCGCGATCGCTGCAGCGATCGTTCCGGCCCGTAGCTGCCTGGACCGTGACGGCCCGCGGGCCTGGGCGCGGGCGCACCTGCTGGGATTCATGTCTGGAGCCTCCTGGTCGGTGGTGAGCATCGTTGCGAGGCTGGTTCTACGAAACGGCTGGTTGCAGGCCGGTTCCAGAAAATGCGACCTGGCTGCAACCTGGCCGGGCGTAAGCTCGCTCCACGGGCAGCGGCCCGAACAAGGCGATGCGAGTGCTACTTGTCGAAGATCACGAGGTTCTGGCCGACACCGTTGCGACCGGGCTGCGGCGCGAGGGAATCGCAGTCGACGTTGCCTGTGACGGCCGCGACGCGCTTGCGCGCTCGACCATTACTCCGTATGACGTGATCCTGCTGGACCGAGACCTCCCGGAATTGCACGGTGATGAGGTCTGCCGTGCGCTCGTCGCCGGGAGCTCTGCGAGTCGGGTGCTGATGCTGACCGCAGCCGACACCGTCAAGGACCGGATCGAAGGGCTCGGTTTCGGCGCCGACGATTATCTGCCCAAGCCGTTTGACTTCGGCGAGCTCGTCGCGCGGATCCGGGCGCTCGCCCGCCGCACAGGACCGAGCGTGCCGCCGACGCTCGAGCACGGGGACCTGAGCCTCGACCCGGCGCGACGCGTCGTCGTCCGCGGTGGGCGCCGGCTCGCTTTGCGCCCGAAGGAGTTCGGGGTACTCGAATGCCTGCTATCCGCGCAGGGCAGGGTCGTCTCCGCCGAGGAGCTGTTGCAGCGAGTGTGGGACGAGCACGCCGACCCGTTCAGCAGCGCCGTGAAGACCACGATGTCTCGTCTGCGCGCCGAGCTCGGCGACCCGCCGCTGATCGAGACCGTCCGCGAAGCCGGCTACCGGATCCAATGAACACCGACGCGGGCCGGCACCCGCTCGCCCCGCGCCCCTGGTTGCGGCTCCCGCGCCGAACTGCCCGGCTACGGCTCACGCTCCTCTACGGCGGCCTGTTCCTCGTCTGCGGCGCCGCTCTGCTCGCGATCACATACGGACTGGTACGCGCCAGCGTCCCCCGAGATATTCCGCAGGCGGTGACTTACCCACACGCGCGAGAGCACAAGCGCCCACCCGGGGCGCCAGCCGCACCATTCGTAGAGATCCCAGCCGGCCCGTTGAGACAGGCAGCCCTAAAGCAGAAGCAGATCGATCTCAACCGTCAGCTGATCTGGTCCGCGGCCGCGCTCGCGCTCATGGCGCTCGTCTCAGTTGGACTCGGCTGGTACGTCGCCGGAAGGGTGCTCAGACCCGTGCGAACGATTACCCGCACCGCCCGTGCGATCTCTGTTCGTAACCTCGGCGAGCGCCTTGCGCTCGACGGGTCTGACGACGAGTTCAAAGAGCTCGGCGACACGCTCGATGAGCTGTTCGCTCGGCTCCAGGCCGCGTTCGAATCCCAGCGGCAGTTCGTCGCCAACGCCTCGCACGAGCTGCGCACGCCGCTGACCGTCGAACGCTCGTTACTGCAGGTCGCGCTCGCCGACCCCAACCCCACAATCGAGTCACTGCTCACGACCTGCCGGAACGCGCTGGACGCCAGCGAGCAACAACGACATCTGATCGAAGGACTGCTCACGCTTGCCAGCAGCGAGAGTGGGCTCGATCACCAGGAACCGGTCGACGTCGCCGACCTCGCCGCTCAGGCGCTGCTCACCCCGTTGAGCGACATCGACCGTCTGCACCTCGAGATCAGGACGACACTCCAACCCGCATCCACCGAAGGCGACCCACGCCTGCTCGAGCGGCTCGTGAGCAACCTGATCGAGAACGCCGTGCACCACAACACGCCACGCGGCCAGGTCGAGATCACCACAGGAACCCACGACCAGCACGCCTTCCTCACCGTCAGGAACAGCGGCCCCGAGATCCCAGCCGACGACGTGCAACGCCTCTTCCAGCCCTTCCAACGACTCAACGGCACCCGGACCCGACACATGAACGGACACGGCCTCGGACTCTCGATCGTGCAGGCGATCGCAACAGTGCACGGCGCCACCTTCACAGCCGACCCGTGTCCTGAGGGCGGGCTCGCCGTACGAGTGACCTTCCGCGAAGCGGATCCTACCCCCTGACCCCGCGACGAGGTCCCGCACCGTGCCGGACACGAGCACCTCGCCGGGACCAGCTGCCGCCGCCACACGAGCGCCGATCTGACCGAGCGTCGCCGGGCGCCCCGCGCGCGTGTCCGATCAGACCTCCCAGGCGAGTTGCTGGGTGCTGCGAGGGTGGGGGCCTGGGAGAGGCAACGCGGGGCGCGCACCTAGGCGTGGAGCGTCTCGGCGAACGGGCGCGGGTACCGATCACGGACCGCCACTCCAATTCCTGCCTGTAACTACCACGCAGTGCTTGCCTGTAACTACGACAGCAATTCTTGCTTGTAACTATCGCGCAATCCCTGCCTGTAACTACCACAGCTGCCTGTAACTACTAGGCAATTCCTGCCTGTAACTACCACGCTTCTTTGCGGTCTATTCCTTGGCGAGGAGAAGCGAGCCGAATTCATTGCTTTTGCAGCCTGGATTTCTTGACAAGGTGGTTTGACATCTCATAAGGTTCGCGCCTAACGAGGGTTCTCTGCTTGGGGAGGGTTGGCTATGCGTCGCGCTTGCTTGTCACGGCCGCTGCGAGTCACGGTCGCGTTCGTCGCCTCACTGTTGGTTGTGCTGGTGGGCATCACTCCCCAGATTGCCTCGGCGTCGGGCGCGCCGCCGGTGGTGAGGGCGAAGATCGCGCAGGCGTGTGAGAAGGAAGTCACGTTCCAGCTTGTCGATGCGACAACGAGTGGCTGCCTGACGCAGACATCCGCAGGCGTATGGACCTCGACGGACACGGTCACCCTGAATGGTTTGCCGATTCCGGTAGTGCCGGGGACGAAGCTGGTCCTGACCGGCCCCACGACCGCCAATCCGGGTGGTCAGCTCTCGGTCAACACGAACATAACCGTGGCTGGGGTGACGTTCGACAAGGGAGTGATCAACGTTCCGCTCCCGGCAGGGGGCAAGGGGGCTGAGGGGTCAGTCGTCAAGTCTCCAACGCTGAACGGTCAGAAGCTGTTCGGCTTCGACATATCCGGGTCGGTGGAGATCCGGATCGGCTGGGACGCCAGCAACAACCTGCACTACGTCAAGTTCATCGGCAATCTGGCGCTGCCGAGCATCTTCAAGAATGGCCCGCAGCAGAACGCCGGCGGGCTGACGGCGACGGTCTCGCTGCGAGTCGACCCAGCGGGCGTGCACGCGGATGCGGTCAAAGCGCAGATCACGAATGCGTACATCGGCCCGCTCCAGGTCAAGAACCTATGCCTCTCCTACCTGGCGGCCGGCAGCACCGCCGCTGAGCCATGCTCGCCGCCGCCGTTCGGGGCTGCGCCGCTACTGACATGCCAGAACCCCGGCAACGTGAGCCGCTGGGACGGGACCGCAGAAATCGTGCTGCCGACCTCGGCCAAGCCCGAGGTGGGCGTCTACGCGGGCGTGCAGAACGGTATGTTCGGCTATGCCGGCGGGCAGGTGACCCACCTCGGCAACTCGGTGCAGATCGCCACCGGCGTGTACCTGGACAGCGTCGCCTTGGCGGTGTGCGTGACACCGCCACCGCTGGCATTCAAGGGCGCGGCCGCGCTCAACTTCGGACCGACGGTCAACGGCGTCGCCCCGGTGAAGGTCACCGGCAGCCTTGCGTTCACGAACAGCAATCCGTGGGTGATCGAGGCCCGCGGCAACGTCGAGGTGCTCGGGACGCAGGTGGCGGACGGATTCTTCCGGTACAAGTCCGACAACACGATCGACTTCGGCTTCCACCTGAACCTGGACTTCAAGATCGCGAGCGTGGCAGCGGGTCTTGACGGATGGATCGAGGCTCGCACACCGGTCCGCTTCAACGTAGACGGGAACGGGTCGATCTGCCTGGCCGGCAAGGCGTGCATCAGCGGTCAGGTGACGGCCTCCTCGGTCGGCGTCGCCGGCTGCGTCACGCTGGTCGATTTCAACTATCCGGCGATCGTCAAGAACGGCGACTGGGTCTGGTATGCACCATGGCGAGTGCACACCGAGACTCGACGGTTCACGCTACGTGGCGGCGTCGGCTACAAGTGGCGAGGCAGCGCGAGCCTGATGGGAGACTCGTGCGACGTCGGCCCGTACCGGGCCACACGGACGGCGCGAGACGCGGCGACCGGCGGCTTCCTGCTGAAGGTGGCCGCCGGCACGCCGGCGCTGTCGCTGCAGGCCCAGGGCCTGCTCGCCGCCCCCGGCGTGCAGGTGATCGCTCCCAACGGAACCACCTATACCTCGCCTAATACGCCGGCCAGGATCATCCCGTTCCGCGAGGTCTTCGCGAAGGACTCGCTCAACAAGACGACCTCGATTCTGATCGCCAACCCGGTGGCCGGCACCTGGCAGGTTCGGGCGCTGCCCGGATCGATCCTGACCGCGATTCGCCAGTCGCCGATCACCCGGCCTCTGACGCTGACGGCTGGGGTCGCGGGCACCGGCTTCAATCGCGTGCTGAGCTACACCTACCAAAGTGAGTCGCTGCACTCGACGCGGTTCGTCGAGCAGGGCTCCAACTACGAGCAGGAGCTCGGTCCCGCCGCCGGCAAGCCGTGCCCCGCCTCGCCGGGCGACACGCTGCATCCGTTCTGTGGCGAGATCCACTTCACGCCGGCCCCCGGGCCCGCGGGCGTGCGCCACATCTTCGCCCTCACCACGATGAACGGCGACATCACGAGCATGCAGGAGGTCGCGACCTACGTGGTGGCGTCCGAGCCTGAGCCGTCGCAGGTGCCGCTGCTGAAGGTTGAGCGCGTCGGTAGCTCCGTAGCGATCACCTGGCGCGGCAGCACCAGCACGGACAAGTTCTCCAAGCCGATCGACTACAACGTCGACATCAACCTGAGCGACGGTCGTGAGCTGCTGGATGTGGAGCCGAGCGGCGACCACACGGCGACCGTCCCGAACGTCGATCCGTCGACCTCGGTCACGGTCAAGGTGGCGGCGATGCGCGAGGACGACACCGACGGCTCGATGCGGACGGTGTCGCTGGCGGCGAACGCGACCTCGGCCGCCAGCAGCTGAGATCGATTGGGTTTAGCGGTAATAGGTTGCCGTCTGGCAGCCTATTACCGCCGCGTGCCCTGCTCGAGCGCTTGCCGCAACGCTCCGCGAACACGCCTGCGCGTTAGGGTAATCCGTCGATGTGCTTCTCACCGCAGGCTGACTTCGTCGCTGGCGTTGTCGTTGCTGGGGTGGGAGTTGAGACGCTGCGTCGGGTGCGCTCGCCGCGAGAGTTGATCGTCGGGGCTCTGCCGCTGCTGTTTGGCATCCACCAGCTCGTCGAAGGTTTCGTTTGGCTGGGGCTCCGCGGCCAGGTCTCCGCCGGGGTGGGCGATACGGCGAAGGACGTCTACATCATCTACGCGCACGCGGTCCTCCCCGCGATCGTCCCTCTCGGGCTGATGCTGCTCGAGCCAGACCCTCGACGCTCGCGCTGGATACTGCCACTGGTTGGCGTCGGGATGATCCTGGGGGCGTACCTGCTGTGGCAGGTCACCGCGTACCCCGTGGGAGCGCAAGCGGAAGCTCGCTGTATCGATTACACCACGCACACCCCGAACGATGCTTTCATCGGGGTGCTCTACGTCGTCGCGACGTGCGGTCCGGCACTGCTATCCAGCCGCCGATACCTGCGCTGGTTCGGGCTCGTCAGCCTCGCCGGCGTGATCGTCACCGCGCTCGTGCGAGTCGATGAGCTGACATCGCTGTGGTGCCTATACGTCGCGATCGTAAGCGTGCTAATCCTCGAGTATTTTCGCCGCGAGCGGGCCTCCGAGGCGCGCACGGCACCAATCCCAAGTCCGATCTCGGCCCCGTAGGATCTCCAGCTCGGCCCGAACGCTGGATGGCCTTATCCGTTAGCTGGTGCCAAGGCCGAGCCGTCCCGGCAGGACACGGATCACCGAGAGGCGGCGGCCGTCGCGTGATCGGTGTCCACGGCGCACCCGTCGTGCGGTTGGCGAATCGCTCCTGCGCCCGAGCGCCTCGACGTCGAGGACGTATTCGACCTCGCTACCGTCACGCTGCGCGCTCCTGATGGCATGTCTCACTGCCCGCTGCATCGGCACGTTGTCGGCCGCGACGAGCGCAGTGAACTCGTCGATCCCGTTAGCTTTGGCGAGCGAGCCCAGAACGCTCAGTAGGGCCCGTCCGACGCTTCGCCGCTGCCAATCGTCGATCACCTCGATCGCCATCTCCGCGGTCCCGTGCCGCCCGGGGAGGCGCACATAGCGGGCGCTGCCGAGGATGTCGCCGGAAGCGGGTTCGATCGCGACCAGGGCAACGTGCACGTCGTGATCGACCGCGGTCAGGTACCGCAGATTTCTCGCCGACAGGTGATACGCGGCGGTAAGGAAACCGCCGCCGGAGCGACCCGGGCTCAGCCGGCTGTGGGCTCGGGCAAACTCGAGGCCGTCCGCTTCACGGATCGGACGGACGAGCACCCGCGCGCCGTCGGGAAGGCGGACGTTCGTCTCGGCAATCCGGCGACCCTGGCGCCGGACGGTAACGGGATTCGGCATTGTCTCACTCCTGTTCGGTTCAGTCGATTTCTGCTCGTGCACTGTCAGGTGGTACGCAGCGCACGGCAGGTACACCCAGCCGGGTGTGACGTATTCCCTCAGGCGGCACGGATCGCCGGCAAGCTCACCACCTGCTGTGTTTGCTCTATCTCGAGCATGCTGATGAGCCCGTGCCCGAGGGGATGCTCCGGCTCGATTTCCCAGTGTCGTCGCTAGGGCGACCGGCCGTCCAGTACCAGCCGATGACCAGCAGCAGTTCAACGATCTCACGCGGCGTCAGCACGCCGCGGATGTGATCGAACAGTGAATCAGAGAGGTGTGGTCCTGTCATCACCTCATCGGCAAATGCGAGCACCAGCTTCTGGGCGTGTGAGAAGCAGGCCCTGTCGAGGTCGGACAGCTCTGGCCGCTCGACGCCGGGCTCACCTACCTGCCGGGCACGACGCTCGTATTCATCGTCTCCGGCGCGAGCGCCAAGCTGATCACCCGGATCAGCCCGGCAGTCCTGCTCGGAACCGGGCTGGCGTTGATCGCTGCGGGCCTCGCGCTCCTGACGATCATCGGAACGCGCTCGTCGTGGACCGCGACGCTGCCCGGGATGCTGGTCGCCTCGCTCGGGACCGGGATCTTCAATCCCACCCTCGCAACGCTCGCGCTCGGCGCCGGCCCGCAGGAGAGCAGCGGACTGCTCGCCGGCGTCAACGACGCCGCACGCCAGGGGCCAGACGCGCTCCTCGACGTGGTTCTATGTCGCGGGCGCAATGAGCGAGATCCTCGGTCGCTCGATCACGCACTACCCAACGCCGCCCGACGTTCTCCGTCAGACGCTGGCCGCGATGGGCCGCCCGGAATGGTTGGTCGAGCACATGCTCGAGCTCTCGGCGTTCTATGCGCCAGCCGGAGGCGGCCCAGGTGACCGAAACCGTGCAGCGAATCACCGGCCAGCCGGCCATCACCCTGCCCGAGTTCCTCGCCGAACAGGCATCCGTCTTCGCCGCGGCCGCCTGAGCGTCCTGCCGGCCCGCCGCCCCACGTTCCGTCACACGTGTGGGCGCCAGCCTCACGATGATCGACCATGGTGAGCTCAGCCGAAGTGGAGGTCGCTTCCTTCTGGCTGCCCTTGCGGTAGGGCGGCTGTTGGTTCCGGCGATCGCGAATTCCCCGCGGCACGCCGCATACCCCGGCCGCCGGCCTTGACATTTTGAGCGAGCCTCGGACTGGATCGCGTTGCGAACCCGATAGGCTCGGCTCACTTTGGAGATCGGGGGTTATGTGGGTGGGCGCGTTCGTGTCGTGCTGGGCGCGGTCGTCGCGCTGGCGCTGGTGTCGGTTCCCGGCGTGGCGTCGGCGGTGACGCTCCCGGCGGCGTGCTCGGGGACGACAGGCGATGTGGCGTCGCTGATCGCCGCGATCGGCTCGGCGAATTCGACCCCCGGGCCGGATAGGGTCTCGCTCGGCACGAGTTGCACGTACACGCTGACCGGGGTCAACAACAACTGGTACGGTCCGAATGGTCTACCGCCGATCGCCAGCGACATCACGATTGAGGGCAACGGCTCGACGATCGCCCGCTCGGCAGCGGCGCCGACGTTCCGGCTGTTCTTTGTCGGCGCGGATCCTCTGAGCGCCGGCACCGACAACTACGTCTCGCCTGGCCCGGGAGTGCTCACGCTGAGGAACGTGACGCTGACCGGCGGCCTCGCGAAAGGCGGGGACTCCGACGGAGGCGGTGGCGGCGCGGGGCTGGGCGGCGCGATCTTCAGTCAGGGAGTCGTGAGCGTCGATCACAGCACGATCACCGGCAACACCGCACAGGGCGGCTCGGCCGTCAACAACTCCGCCGGGTTGAGTGGCGGCGGGATCGGGACAGACAGCTCCCCGAGCGGCGGCGGCGGGTTCGGCGCGGGCAGCTTCGGCGGCGCCGCAGGCGGCGGGTCCAACAGCGGTGGTGGCGGCGGTGGGGCAGGCTTTCGCGTCACCGAGAACGGCAATTCCGCGGACATGACAGGCAAGCCGGGACCGGGCGGCGGGCCACTGACGGGGACCGGCGGCTTCGGCGGCAACAGCAGCACGCAGAGTGGTGTGGCCGGTGGCGACGGCGGCGGTGGCGGGGGCAGCGACACCGGCGCCGATGGCGGGGCATTCGGCGCCGGCGGTACCAAGCCCGTCACCGGAGGCGGGAGCGCCGGCGGTGGCGTTGGCGGTGGAGGCAGTCAATACGCCGATGTCGACAGCGGTGGTGGCGGCGGCGGCTTCGGCGGCGGCGGCGGGACCGGCAGCGCCACGGCCGGCGGCGCGAGCGGTGGGAGCGGCGGGTTTGGAGGAGGCGGCGGCTACGGCCCGGGTGGCGGAGGCGCCGGCGGCTTCGGCGGCGGCACCGCCACGACGGCCGGCGGCGGAGGCGGAGGCGCGGGCCTCGGCGGTGCGATCTTCAGCATGCAGGGCCAGCTCACGATCGTCGACTCGACCCTCACCGCCAACACGGCGCTAGGCGGCGCCGACAACGTGCCCGATCACGCCAAGGGGATCGGCGGCGCGGTGTTCAACCTGAGCGGCTCGTTCAGCGCAAATGCGTCGACATTCGCGAACAACACGGCGACGTACAACGGCGCTTCGATCTACAACCTGGTCTACGACGGCGCGACGGCTCGAACCGCGCAGACAACGCTCACGGACACGATCGTCGCGGACGCCCCGGGACCGTTCGGCCTCGCATCGGACAAGCCATTGGCCACCGAGGGCGCCGTGAATCTCGGCACCGCGACGGCCGACGCCAGCAGGTTCGATCTCGTTCCCACGATGGTCCCCCTCGGCGGCGGGAGCATCTCGGGCTCGCCCTTGACCGGAGATCCACGGCTCGGTCCGCTGCAGGGCAACGGCGGACCGACTCAGACGATGGCGCCGGCGACCGGCAGTCCCGTGATCGACGCCGGCGGCGGTTGTCCCGCCACAGATCAGCGCGGCCAGCCACGCCCCGACCATGGGGAAACAGCGTGTGACATCGGGGCGTACGAAGTTCAGGATCCGCCCGGCGGCGGCGGTGGCGGCGGCGTCGGTGGCGGTGGCGGCGGCGGCGGTGGTGGTGGTGGCGGCGGCTCGGGTCTGGCGATCATTAGCGCTGAGAAGCTGTCTCCGACGGAGTTTGCCGCGGCCCCCAGCGGTCCTGCCGCGCTCGCTGCCGGGCGCCGTTTCGGAACGAAGGTCAGCTACACGCTGAATCTGCCCGCGAGCGTGCGTTTCACCGTGGTCCACCCCCAGGCGGGACGCACGGCGAAGGGCTCGCGCTGCGTCAAGGCGACCCGGCGCAACCGCAGAGCGCGCCGGTGCACACTGCAAGTGACGATCCGCGGGAGCTTTACGCTGGCGGCGCGCGCCGGCGCCAACAGCTTCCGCTTCACCGGCCGCCTCGGCACACGCAAGCTCGCTCCCGGGTCGTACCGCTTGATTGCCACACCGCTCATCAACACCAGGCCTGGACGACCCGCCAGCGCCCCGTTCACGATCATCCGGTAGATCCGGGCCGCACCGAGAGCGCTGAGCGTTTGCTGGGGTTGGGGTTCGTGGCTAGCGAGTCCGGTGGCGCCGGCGAGGCTCTCCTCGTCGAGCCGCTGAACGGCCCGCTGAGGGCTTGGAACGATCCTGAACGAACCGCCGCCTTCCAGTATCCAGGCGTTGACGTGGGTGGAGGCCGCATGGTAAACGTGCTCGCGTCAATGATTTCGACAAGAGGGGGTGGGCTATTCAGGATGACTGTCGGCGCTACGGAGTGGTGCCGGCGTTTTCTGCTGCGGCCGTTGGTTCTGGGTGGGATGGCGCCGGTTCGCCCCAGATAATTGGGGGTGGGATGTCTCAGGATGGCCCGACGGCATCAACGTCGATGCTCACGGCTGGTATGCCCATGACGTTAGGTTGGTTCCGCCGTAGACGCAGATGTCAATCCAGCAAGCGGATGGGTGTCAAGTTCGTCTACGTCGGCGTGACCGAACATGCGCGTTATTGCGCCGATCGAAGCGTGGCGAACCGCGAGCTGGCGGGACGGCCGCTGCCTGACGTCCACTACGCCACATTCTGTGCCGCGACGAGTCCGAGCGGAGTCACGCTCTACCGGCCGCGCAGATGCTCGCGGGCGTGGTGGCGGCCGTCGGGGTTCTCTGTCTCTATGGCGACGGTTCCTCGTCCTCCGCATCGAACGTGGCCCTTCAGACGGCATCTGGTGGGGCAGCTCGTCAAGCGGTCGCGTACGAGGTTGGCCTCGTCGCGCACCGCGATTAGCATGGCTCGCATCGCCAAGGCCGATGATCTCCAGCGCGGGCGGGGCGCGATTCTCACCGCAGTCCATCCTGGCCCGCGGCTGCGCGAGGTTACTCGCGTGGACCGTTCGCGCGTCGCGGTCGCTGCAGCGGCGTCAAGCGCGCTTGGCTATGTGGTCCCGCTGGTTGCGGGGCTCGCGACCGGCCAGCTCGCAGACGGCGTCGCGGCGTCGGCGGGGGCGCTGATTGTCGGCTTTGCGAACCTGGGCGGCGGTTACCGGGTGCGGGCGGCGACGCTGCTTGCGACGACGCTCGCCGCCGGCGTGGCTGCGCTGGCGGGCGGCCTCACCGGCCCGAGCGTCGCAGCCACGATCGTGGTGCTGGGCGTGTGGGGATTCGCCGGCGGCCTATTGGTGGCGCTTGGGAGCAGGGCCGCGTTGGTCGGGATGCTGTCGACGTGGGCGCTGTTGTTGGCGGGTGACCTGAACCTTCACGGGGAGGCGGTCTTGCACGAGGCGTGGCTGATCACCGCGGGCGGACTGGTGCAGACGGGGGTTGCGATTGCCGCGTGGCCGCTGCGCCCGTTCGCCGCTGAGCGGCGCGCCGTCGGGGACGCCTACCGGGCGCTCGCCGCCTACGCACGAGCGCCGACCACGGCGGCGCTTCAGAGCACCGCTGCCGCGCTCGCGGCGGCAACGGAGACCGTCGGCGCGGACTCTGCTCAGCCCGGGAAACGCGGCGCGCTGCGCACGCTGGTCGAACAAGGTGAATGGGTCCGGCTGGAACTAGCAGCGCTGGCCCGATCGCACGCGCCCAGCGTCGACGCGACCCTGCGAGCGGCTGCGAACGCCTTGCACGACCTCGCTGCGAGACGCGAGTCGGCGTCCTCACTCAGGGCTCTCAGGCGCAGCGCACAGCGGGTCGACGACCCCGTCGCGCGCGAGCGTGCAGCGCGCCTCGTCGTTTGGATTGCGGCCGCGGGCGCCGAGAGCCGCGTCGGCGCGTCGGCCGCGGAGCCGCCGCGGCACCCGGTCGGCGCGTTGCGCGGCGAGCTCACGCTGCGCTCCAGCGCGTTTCGTCACGCAGCGCGGTTGTCGGTCGCATTGATGGTCGCGGTGATCGCATACCGAGGCCTGTCGCTCGGCTCGGGCTACTGGGTCCCGTTGACGGTTCTGTTCGTGCTCAAGCCCGACTACGGGACCACGATCGCGCGTGGGATCGGGCGGGCTATCGGGACGATCGCCGGCGTCACGATTGCGTGGGCGATTGTCACGCTGTTCTCGCCCTCCGACGCCACGATCGTGGTGCTGCTCGCTCTCTTGGCCGGCGCGGCGTACGCGGTCTACCCTGCCAACTATGCGCTGTTCTCGGTTGTGCTGGTTGTGCTCGTCGCGCTGTTGGTGGAGTTCAGCGGCGGCTCGCCGGTCGGTGCGCTGATCGACCGCATCGTCGATACGGCGGTCGGCGCCGCGATTGCGCTTGGGGTGTTCACGCTTTGGCCCACCCGCGAGGCGCCCAAGACCCACGAGCGCCTAGCGGCGTTCGTCACAGCGCAGGGCCTCTGGCTCGACGCGATCCTGAACGCTTACTCGGACGACGGTGACCCGAGGTTGCTGCGACCAACGCGACTCGCGGCCCGCCGCGCACGTGTGGAGGCCTGGGACTCGGTGCGTCGCGCGTTGGCCGAGCCGCCCCGCCGGCGTCCCGACGCTCGACCCCTGCGCGCGGTGCTGACCGCGATGGACGACGTGAGCGAGTCTGCGCTGGTGCTGGCAGCAGCAGTCCACAGCGGCGCCCGAGCACCACGCGAGGCGCTCGCCCCGTACCTCACAGCGCTGAGCGGCAGCTTCGACGAGATCGCCGCCTCTATTCGCGAAGGTACCTGGGCGAGTCCAGCGCTTCCTCGCGACGAAACGCTCGCACTCAACGGACACGATCCGGCGCTCGCAACCGTTGCGGCAGAGGCAGTGAGCGTCTTGGCGGCGCTCGAGCGGCTCGAGTGGACGTGGCGCGAGCCAAAGCCACCCGACCCACAATGGCCATCGGCCGGCAGTCGGTCCACCAGTTTGCCCCCGAGGGGACCGGTCCAGCGCACGCGACCTGGCCGCCTCGGCGGCTGATAAGCCGGATACGACAACAGGAAGGCTGAGCTGGCGGGCTCGCCTGTCCGGTGAGCCATGGATCTGCGGATGCGCCCGGGTGCTCTGCGGGCGCACCGAATCGGGGCTCGGAAGGCGCCGCGGAGGGCGTCGCCCTGGCCTTCCGAGCTTCACGCCAACATCGCCGAGCGCTAATCCCGTGCAGCCGCTCACGGCCGATGTCCGCTCATTGTTCCTGCTTCGGGCGCGCTGTTGGGTTTAGACCAAGGGGATGCGGCGCCGCACCTCGCCAGAGCGAGTCTCGATCTCGATGTTTGGCCCTGCGTCGAGGAGCAATAAACTCGGCTGCAATGGGCCCGGGGAAGGTGAATTCGAATCCTTGCCCCTTGCCGCGAAGGCCGCGGATCGAGGGAAAGCCGCTCAACAGGAGTGGCTATGAGATCGTCCCGGCGCTCGATTCGAGGTCGGTAACGACCGAGGCGTGCGGCGCGTCCAGGGTCGCTCCCAGATCGATGCGCCCGGCTAGCTCAGCGGGTTGGGTAGTGGGCGAGCGCGATCGTCGCGCGGTCGCCTGGTCAGGCTCGCGTGTGAGCACGGCGGTGTAATCGCCGCAGGCGACCGTGACAAGGCGCGCCGAGTCGGCTCCATCCTCCCGGCAGTGAAAGTCCTCGACCAGCTCCGCGCCAATCAGCGAGCGCAGCTCCCCGATTCCGAGGCAGACGGGCCGCCCGACCTCGCCGCCGATCGAAACCAAGCAGCCGCGATCACTCATCGACGATCGATTCTACGGCCAACTCGCGGGGCGACCGGTGGCGCGTGAACGATCGGCGCGATGCGTGGGTAGGATCGGAGCGTGCAGCGTTCAAGCGAGTTGGCTGTGCTCTCGCGCGAGCATCATGTGGCGCTCGAGCTCGCGTTGCGGTTGCGACGCGCGGGCGATGCCGACGCGGAGGCCGTCAGGGGTGCGACGCTCGAGTTCTGGCGGCAGGAGGGTCGCGAGCACTTTCGTCTCGAGGAGGAGTTGCTGCTGCCTGCCTTTGCGCGTCACGCCGGCGCCGATGATCCGGATGTTGTTCGCGTCCTTGTCGATCATGTGGATATGCGTCGGCGGATCGCTGACTTGCAGGCCGAGGCGGATGTCGACGTTCTGGCGCTCAACGCTCTTGGCGAGTTGCTGCGAGATCACGTGCGTCACGAGGAGCGAAGGTTGTTCGGGCGTATCGAGGCGGCGCTGGCGCCGGGCAAACTCGCGGCTGTGGGCGCGGCGCTGCGCGAAGCAGGCACGAGCTCGAGCTTCTGCGCGAGACGTCCGCTCGAGGTTACCCTGAGGACGCCCTGAATCGGGGCTCGGGATGCGCCGCGAAGGGCCTCGCCGGGGCCTCCGAATGGGAGGCGCTGATCCCTCTGCTAGCGCTGCGCCATGACCGCAACGCTCTGCGGTGGCGACAGCCGAAGGTCACCTCGAGGTAGGCCGATCTGGACCAACGGGAGTCTTGGTCGTCGGCCGGTCGCGTGAGGGGCGAGAGGTCAGTTCGTCGATCGTGGTCGGGGTGTTGGTGGTTCGAGTGCCTGCGCGATCCGGCGCGCCAGTTGTTGTGGGGGTCCGAGCTCGCTCGGGAGGTTTCCGTCGAGCCAGAGCGTCGCGAATCCGTGGACCAGTGACCAGGCGGCGATCATTACGGCTTGCGCGTCGGGCGTGCCGATCGCGGACGCCTCGCCAGCGGCCCCGGCTTGGAGGCCGGCGGAGCTTTCGCGTGCGGCATCGAGTAGCTCTGGGTCGTCGCGGCGCAGGAGCTCGGGCCTGAACATCACTTCGAAGTGGGCGCGGTGCTCGATCGCGAATTCGATGTACGCGAGTCCGACCTCGGTGAAGTCCCCGCCACTCGACGCTCCTGCCTGGCTGAGAGCCGCGACCAATAGCCGGTGGCCCTCGGCCGCGAATGCGGTCAATAGCCCGCGCTTATCGCCAAAGTGATGAGCGGGGGCAGCGTGCGAGACCTCCGCGCGGCGTGCGAGATCGCGGAGGCTGACGGCGGCCGGCCCCACCTCGATGACCGCGTCTGCCAACGCGTCGAACAACGCGCGTCGCAAGTTGCCGTGGTGATATCCCGATTTAGCCATTGACAGTTTGATCGCGCCGCCACTCCGAGCAGCTCATCTTCGGACCGCTCGCCGTCGTCCTCGGGGTCCTCTGCACGCTCGTGGCACGAAGCACCACCGGCCCGCCCACAAACGCAAGACCTCAGCCAACTCACCACCAGACGACACCGATCTAACGGCCAAGCAGCGACCACGTTCCACCGCCTGGGCGCGATTGGGTCGGTGGGGTAGTACGGCCGTCGTTTCAGTGGTCCGCCCGGATGCGAATAGTCCTAATAGGATTAATCTTTTTTGGACGCTTATGGGCGAACTCTCCGCAACTTCTTACGTCGTGCTCGGCCTGGTCTCTGAGCGGCCGTCGTCGGGGTACGACCTGGCGGCGTTTGCGGAGGGGTCGATCGGGCAGTTCTTCCCGCTGACCCGCAGTCACATTTACTCGGAGCTTGACCGGCTGTCCCGGCTCGGGCTGCTTCGGGCGACCGAGGTCGAGGCCGAGCGGTACGCGACCAAGCGGATCTATGAGATCACCACCGCGGGACTCGACGTGCTGACGGCTTGGCTTGACGATTCGGTTCTGGCGCCGGAGCGTCAACGCAACCTGTTCCTGGTGCGCGTGTTCTTCGGCGACCGCATGTCACGTGCGCGGATCGAGGAGCTCCTGGACTGCTACGAGCAGACGGCGCGCGCCTGGCGCGACGGTCTGGCGGAGCTGGTCGAGAGCCTCGCCGACCGCGCCGAGTCCGCGTTCCGCCGCGCGACTGCGTTGTACGGCGTCGAGCAGATGGAGGCGAAGCTGCGGTGGCTCGATCAGGTGCGACCGTTGCTGCTCGATGCCGGCCGAGCCGACTCGAGCTTCGTTACCGCAGCGCGCGCGGGCGGCAGGCCGCCGCGCGCGGAAAGGAGTTAGTCATGGCACCCGAATTCAAACTAGACGGAACATTGGCGGTCGTCACCGGTGCGGCGAGCGGTATCGGCGAGGCGACAGCGTACGAGCTGGCGTCGCGCGGTAGCCGTGTGATGCTGCTAGATCGCCACGCCGAACCGCTCGAGCTGGTGGCTGACGCGATCCGAGGCCAGGGCCACCAGGCGGAGGCCTACGTAATCGATCTCTCGGACGCAGAGGCGATCAGGGTCACGGCTGGGGAGCTGGCGGCCGCGCACGGCAGCGCCGACGTGTTGGTCAACAACGCCGGCGTCGGGCGGTGGCTGTCGATCCTCGAGACCTCGGCCGAGGAAGCGGAGCTGATGATTACCGTCCCTTACCTCGCCGCATTCAACCTCACCCGTGAGCTGCTGCCCGGCATGCTCGCGCGCGGCTCGGGGCAGATTCTGAACCTGACCTCGGTCGCGGCCCGCCTGTCATGGCCAGGCGCGGTGGCCTACAGCGCCGCTCGCGCCGCGATCGAGGGGTTCACGAACGCACTTCGTGCAGATCTGTACGGCTCCGGGATCGGGGTCACCCTGGCGATGTTCGGGACCGTTGAGTCGCCGTACTGGCAACACAACCCTGGTAGTCGCGAACGCGTTCCGAAGAGCGCCCACCGAATCCGCGTGCTCTCCACGACCGAGGTCGCGTCACGTATCGTCTCCGGGATCGAGCAGCGCTCGCGCACCGTGATTGCCCCGACGGTGTTCCGAAGGCTGTTCCTGATGAGCGCCCTGTTACCTGGCCGGGTCGATGCCTCGATGGCGAACGGCGCACGCGGCGCACGGGACGTCCAGTTGGAGACAACCCGAGCCTGAGTCTCGGATTGGCCACCCGTCACGATCGGCACAGCCGCCGGCTTGGCAGGTGCGCGCTCGGCTCCCGTTGAGGATGCGCGGCGTCTGAGCGATCCCGGTGATCGCCGGACCGATTGTCGTGCTGTTGATGACCGGTCCCAACATGTGGAAACCCGAGGCTCCAAACACGCTCGCAGGTGGGCGCGGTCTCGCTGGCCCCTCCCCGCAACTCCAGGCAGGTGTGTGCGCTATCGACGGTTGGGGTCGGCTCAGGCGGTACCTGGCCCGACGAAACGGGCCCCCCGACAAGCGTCCCGAGGCCCATCGTTGGGCGGACGCTCTTGCCAGCTTGGCGTTCGTCAGCGCGGGCCGATCCATATTCTCACTTGCATCAGGTCAATCGACATACTTGACATCGGTGGGCTGAGTTCATATCTTCCCTGGCGTAGAGCTTCGTGGGACCAGGTGAACGGCCAGGCCGCGTCCGCGATCTCCTCGTCGTGGTCGCCGCCGCCAGGACGCGCCGGCACTTGAAACCGGCGGCCAGCGGACGCGCTCCACGCGGCGTTAGCGGTTCAGGTCAAACAGACCGCGAAGGCGACGAACATCGCCCGTGGCTCCGCATGAGTACGCCCGTGCTGAACGGCCAGCGGGGTGGGCACGATGCGGGTCTCATGACAGGCATCTTCAACGCCGAGTTCCCGGCAGGCGTGAACACCTACCACGCCTACCTGCTGCCATGGGGACGGCGGCAGCTCGATCGCGGCGGCTTCGATCACGACAATAGGAGCCGTATCCACTGAGATCCAACCGCACGACCTGATGCACGACACGGTGTTCGGCCACCCCACCCGGCGACGCCAAGCGCTGTCTCTCCTTCGACGACCAACCCGCAAGACTTGCGCTTCGATCTCCGGGGTGGGCGTTCGCCAGCGACTCGTTAGTGGCGATCCGGACGCCCCACACGACAACCCTTGACTCTCTCAAGAACGGTAATCTTGCGCGGTCAACAATTGTTCACACAAGGAGAGAGCCTCTCTGATGCCAGATCCCATCGACCTCAGCGGCCCGGTTCAGGAGGCGCTTGACGGCGCCGTCCTGCGCGGTCACCAGCCGGCGCTCGCATACGTCCGCGAGGACGGCAGCCCGGCGGCCACGTTCCGCGGCAGTACCCACGTCCACAGCCCGACTGAGCTCGCGATCTGGGTCCGGAAACGCGACGACGGGTTCGCGAAGGCAATCGCGAAGGAGCCGCGCGTGTCGCTCGTCTACGCCGACTTCGGCGGTCCGGGCGTGCCCTACGTATCGATCGAGGGTCGCGCGAATACGAGGCCGGAGCTCAACGACGAGGTCTACAAGGCGATCGTCGAGCCGGAGCGTGAGCAGGACCCCGAGAAGAAGGGCATCGCAGTTGTGATCGAGGTCGACGCAGTGCGGGGATTCGGCGCCTCCGGCTACTTCGAACAGCGCCGCAACTGAGCGCAGCCGTTCGGAGGGTATGTGGCGACGTGACGCTGCGGGAAGGCGTGGCGGGGCGGTAGCACCGCGTGACGTACAGCATGGGCGCCGCCTATCGGTCGCTCTTGGTTGATGCCGCTTGACAAGAGATTCTGTCCGGGATTAGCGTGCCGGGGGACGGGACCTGAACGTGGCCCCTGGCGCGTCCAAGCGGGGCCATCAGATATTCGTCGGGAGGAGGTTGCATGGCTTCACGGTTAATGCGCGCCTGGAGGGTATTGCTGCTTGCGATGGGGGTCGCCGCGGGGGCGGTGATGCTGGCTGCGCCGGCGGCGTCGGCGCAGACGTTGTCCGGTGACGCCGAACGGACACACGCTATTGATGAATCCGGGGGATAGGTTGACCATCAGCATGTTCGATGCCAGGGTGCCTGGGGAGGTGGGGCAAAACGCCTTCGAAGTGGTGGTCCACGATCTGACGACCGGTCAGACCGGCTTCATGCAGGCTTCGGCCAAGAACGGCTTCGCGAACACGTCGATGGCGGACTGCTCGGGTCACCCCTTCAACTTCCAGCCCGAGTTCAGCACCGCCCAACGCGGCAACATCACGCCCTGGGCAGCGCTTCAGACCAACATCAGCACGCAGTACGAGACCGGCCACTGGGAGCCGTGCAAGACCCTCAGCGGCCCAGAGACGATCATGCAGCCGCCGCCGCCGAACGGCGTGACGCTCCAGACCTGGAACTACTGTCACGGGCCATACGAAGGAACGACAGCGGCGGATACCAGCGCCGGGAACCCGGAGCCCACCGACGCCCCCTGCTGGCCGAGGGGATGGACCCAGCCACCCGACTTCACTACGGCTCCCGCCGTGATGACCGGGTGCCTCGATTTCATCACCCAGAATGGCGACCTCGACTTCGACGGCTCGCCGTATTGGCCGGAGTGGCCGACCAGCACCACGCCGTCGATCTACCCGGGTGCGTTGGTGCAGTCGCTCCCCACGACGTTGGGCAACCAGTACTCGCAGTACTTCATCCAAACGGATCTGGCGCTCAGCGAGTCGACGTGCCAGGCGAACGGCACTGGCTGCTCCGTTCCACCTCCAAATGCTCCGGGCCAGTTCTATCCGTACTGGACGCGGGTTGGCTCGAGCACCGGCTCGTGCAAGCTCGAGTTCGGAAACGTCAGCGCCGGGGCGACGTTCGGCAAGGACGCGCAGTACGGCACCGACCAAGAGGCAGCGGCCGGTTATCCGGAGTTCTGGGGGCCGACCATGGACAACAGAGTCTGCGGCCGAACCTAGTGGATGCGTGAGTGGCGTCGCGCTTCCGCGCGGCGCCACTCGCACCGCGACCGCAGGAACTCGAGCGGGCGTGGCGCCGTGCTGCTTCCTAGGACGACGACGTGCCGGGCTCGATCAGGCCGATTTCGTAGGCGAAGATCGCGGCTTGTACCCGGTCGCGGAGCGTGAGCTTCTGGAGGACCTTCGAGACGTGTGTCTTGACCGTCGCTTCGCTGACTACCAGCGCCGTAGCGATCTCGGAGTTGCTGAGTCCGGCGGCGAGCATCCGCAGCACCGCGAGCTCCCGTTCGGTGAGGGCGGCGAGTTGCGCCGGGCGCCGGTCTACGGCGGCGGGCAACCGCCGCGCGACCTGGTCGAGTAGCTGTCTGGTGACGGCGGGGGAGAGGAACGCTTCGCCGGCGGCGACGGTTCGCACGGCGTGGAGCAGATCTTCGACGCGGGTGTCTTTGAGGATGAATCCGGATGCGCCGGCTCGGAGCGCCTGGATGATGTACTCGTCGAGACCGAATGTCGTCAGGATCAGGACCCGCGTTCGGGTCAGCTGCCGGGTCGCCTCGATCCCGTCCATGCCCGGCATCCGGATGTCCATCAGCACGATATCGGGGAGGTGGCGCCGCGCCTGCTCGACCGCCTCCTCGCCGGTGCCGGCCTCGGCGACGATCTCGATGTCGCCGGCGCTCTCGAGCAGAGCCCTGAACCCCGCGCGCAGCAGCGGCTGGTCGTCGGCGATGATCACCCGCAGGCGCTGTCTCACAGTGGCTCCGGGTAGGGCAGGATCGCGCTGACGCGGTACCCGCCCTGTTCGCGCGGGCCGGCGCTGACCGCGCCGCCCAGCATCGCCGCGCGCTCGCGCATGCCGCGCAGTCCGTGACCGGCGGAACCTGCCGCGGCCGCGCCGGCCGCGCCGTCGTCCTCGACCGACACCTCGAGCGCGTCGGCTCCGAAGCGGAGCTGGACGATCGCGTGCGCGGCGCCAGCGTGCCGGCGCACGTTCGTCAGCGCCTCCTGCACGATCCGGTAGGCGCAGAGCTCGAAGCTCGCCGGAAGGGGACGGACCGCTCCGTCGATGCCGAGCTCGACGTCGAGTCCGCCCCCGCGGCTCTGATCGGCGAGCTGGTGCAGCTCGGAGAGCACCGGCCGCGGGGCGCGCTCGGCGAGCTCATCCCCGCCACGCAGAAGCTCAAGCGTCCGGTGCAGCTCGGCCATCGCGTCGCGCCCGAGCTCGGCGATCTCCGCGGCGCTCGCGCGGCGCGGCTCGTCGGCAAGGTTCGTCCGCAGGACCTCGGACTGGACGATGATCAGGCTGAGAGTGTGCGCGACCACGTCGTGGAGCTCACGGGCGATGCGAACGCGCTCCTCGGCGACGGTTCGCTCGGACACGAGCGCCTCCTGCCGCTGCTCGAAGACGGTCCGCTCGCGCGCGCTCTCACGGCGAACCCCGGCGTAGAGGCCCAGCCCGGCCGCGGCGACCGTGCCGATCAGCACAGTCGGGAGGCTGTTGTCACCGGTCGGACCCCATGCGAGGCGCTGCAGCGCGAATGCCGCGACGACGCCGACCGCGGCGATCGCTGTATCGCGCCGCCCAAGCGTGATCGCGACCGTATACAGCGCCACCAGTGCCGGACCGAGCAGGAGCAGGACCGCGGGCCCTGCGACGACCGCCGCAACGACAGCGCACAGAGCCATCAGGGGCTGTCTGTGGCGCAACGCTAGCGCCGTCACGGCGACCGCGGTCGCGCACGCGACCACCAGCCAGCGGGCGGCCGTGCTGTGGAGCGCCGCCGGGATCACTGCGACATGTGCGTGCGACGAGTTGTCCACCACGAGCACAGCGACGATCCAGAGCACGCCGAGCGCGAGACCCGCATCAACCTGCGCCGGCCCCTGATGTCGAAGGCGTCCCGTCAGGCGTCCGGCCCCAATCTGCAGCATGTGGCGACGATACGCGCCGATCTCCCGGGCTGCCTCATCCGACCGTCGCGAACCGCCACGCCGAGCGGATGAGATCGCGCCCCAGAGCCCCGCTCGAGTCCCGCTGGGCTTCACCCGCAGGCCCGATGTGCGCCGACGATGGCGCCCATACATTCGAGAGCGACAAATCCCGCCTCAGTAAAGGCCGCCGCGATGCAGACGATCCAACCCTCACACACGAACCTGCTCTCCCCAGCGCGCAGCCCGTCACGACGGGCCAAGCCGATGGCAGCGGCGATCGCGAGCCTCGCGCTGCTCGCCGCGGGGTGCGGCTCCTCCTCGCCCGCCAGTCCCAACGCCGGGTCGCCGACGAGTTTCACGACCGCAGCGTTCAGCTACTCCGGCTGCATGCGCAACCACGGGTTGCCGAGCTTCCCGGACCCGACGATGACCGATCACAACGGGCAACAAGTGGCGTTCCTCGCGGTCACGATCCCGGTTGATCCCTCCCCGGCGTTCAAAACCGCACAGAACGCCTGCCGAGGGATCCTGCCCACGCCGAACAACATCAGCCCGACCCAGCGCGCACAACAGCAGAACGCGCGCGAACAACACATACTCGCGTTCGCAAAATGCCTTCGCAGTCACGGCATCCCGGACTTCCCCGATCCCAGCAGCCAAGGACAACTAACCCTCGAGATGCTCAACGCCGCGGGAGTCGACCTGCACGCACCGACCGTCCTCGCCGCCGCCAAGGCCTGCCTCGGGACCGCCCGCGGCGCGATCACCACTGCGGACGTGCAACGCGCCCTCACCGGCACACAGTAAGGACCGCCCCGCGATCGGGGGGCTGACAAAGTCGCCGATGGAGCGGCTAAGGCCGCAACTCGGGCGTGACAGGGTGTCCTGCCGCGCGGCTACACGAACCGCTGGACGAACGCGAGCGCCTTGTCGCAGACCTCGCGCCAGCCGCTGTCGATCGTCAACGAGTGACCGCGGCCCTTGATCTCGACGATTTCGGTCACGCCGTCGTTGCGGCGCTCCCGCTTGAACGACGCGTTGGCGATCGCGTGCGGAACCGTGTGGTCCTTCTCCCCCGCGAGGATCAGCATCGGGCCACGCTCGGGGTTCTCGGTAGCGACCTTGTCCTCGGTCCAGGGGTTCAGGTTCGCACTCGCGGCCTGAAACAAGACTTTCCCCGAGCCAGCAACCGAGTACTTCTCGTAGAGCTCCTTTGCCTCGGCGTCGTCGAGCATGTTCGCGAATCCGTATTTGAACTGGTCATAGGTGAGCGGCACCGCCCGACTGCGGTTGGCCGGGTTGCGCAGCACCGGCGAGCCGGACTTCAATGCCGAGAAGGGCAGCGGGAGGACGCCCCGGAACGGCGCCGGGCTGATCGGCACCGAGACCGACGCGAGCCCGCGCCCGGCGAGAATCTCAGTCAGCAGGCCGCCGAACGAATGCCCGATGATCGCCGGCTTTTTGTCGAGCGCCTCGATCACCTCCTGGTAGTGGTCGGCGATCTGGCCGATCGACTTGTTCGCGAACATCTCCGGATGCGCATGCGCCTCTTCGGTGGTGTCCGGGTCATCGGGCCAGCCCGGGGTGGCGGTCGCGTATCCAGCCTCCCCGAAGACTTCCCGCCACGGGTCCCAGCTGTTTGGCAAGAGCCAGAGGCCGTGAACGAAGACGACGGGCTGCTTGCCTGTGCCGTTGACCTTCTCGACCTCCTGGACCTCGTACTCGGTGCAGGTCACGGTCGTCGCTACCCGGTGTATCAGTCATTGCGTTCCCCTCCAGGCGTGGATGAGTAGTTCCACTCGGCCGATGTAGTCGTGGTGATGGTCGACGTCGTCGCGGTCGCGCACGGACCTTACCCATCTGTCCGAGAGCCGTAGCCCGAGACCGGGTCGCCGATGTGGAGTCGTGCCCGCTTCATGCCGTCGGCGCTAGCGTTCCATTGCCCCCCTGCGGGCCCGAGTTCGATCCGTCTAGTTGCTTCAGTCGGTCGCTCGCCGCGCGGAGGTGCGTGAAGTAGCGGTTGACGGATGCCTGCACGGATGGTTCGGCGGCGTGGTCGGGAAGCGCGCGGAGCAGGTTGAGCCGGCTGTTGGCGATCCACGCTGAGATATCGGGCTCGCGCAACCACCGGCCCTCTGCCGTCCAAGCACTGCGCATCATGCGCGGCCAGTCCTCGATCATGCTGGGGTACGCGTGGGGTGGACACAGTCGGTTCTTGTCGGTGTCGTCAGCGCGGTGGGCCTCGACGAAGCCGATTAGGGCGGCGTTGAAGCACGGTGAGAGGTACCGGACCTGCTGCAGCACGATCCGGCCAGGCTGGAAGATCGGCGTGGCGGGGGCGTCGTTGAGGCCGAGAGCGGTGCAGTCCACGTGCAGGACATCGGTGCCGCTCTCGGTCTCGCCGCGCTCGAGCACGATCCGGTTGGTCTCGATCCGCCGTACGCGGCCGAGCCTGACGACATCCTCGATCTGCCGCACCGCGCTGAGCTCGGCGGCGCTGAGCATCGTCCCGCGGTACATCCTCGCCGGCTGCCTCGGATCGATGCGAATGAGTCGCCCCGAGGCCTCGAGCCGCGCGAACAGGTTCTCGACGTCCTCGGCGTCGGCGCCGGCCTCGGCATCGAGCGCAAGCCCCTCCATGATCGTGCCGACCTGCTCCAGGGGCTGAAAGTACCGGCGATCGTAAAACCACGCTTCGCGCGGTCGGATCCACCGAATCCGATCCGGCTCGACGTCGTTGTCCAAAAGCCAGGTGCAGGCGTCGACCGCCGTCTTGCCTGACCCAAGAACGGCGAAACGGTCGGCCGTACCGGCGGTCGCCGGCAGGTCGTTGACGGGGACAACCCGTGCGCCCGGTGCCACATCGAACGGGCGCGAGTGCGTGGCCGGGACCGACGCCTCCAGGTAGCGGGCATCGACGACCTTGCGGCGTACCGCGACATCGTGAAGCTGTCCGGTGGTCAAATCTTTGATCTGCTCGCCGTTGCTTGCACCGCCCAGGTACTCGTGGCCAGTCAGCACTCGGGCCCGTTGGGTCTGCGAGAGCCCGACCGCGGCCCGGGCGAAGTAATCGCGGACCTCGCTCCCCATGGCGCGTTCGTAGTAGCCGGCGTTCTCCCCGTCCAGGTCGATGCGGTCCTCACCGAGCTTCAGCGAATTCACCCCGTAGTACGACGACGGAGTGTGGAGACGAACGAACGGATACGCATGCAACCAATGACCGCCGACGGCTTGCCGACGATCGACCACGGTCACATCGGCATCGGCCTCAGCAAGGATCGTGTCGGCGAAGGCGAGTCCGCTCGCGCCTGCTCCCACAATCAGATAGTCGGTGTCGACGACCATGACCTTGCGCCCGTCCGCGCAGAACAGCGTACCGAGAAGCGAACCGAGGGCAAACCGTTACTTCGACGGGCTCGGCCTATTCGTCGCGCTCGCCGGGCGTGGCAGACGAGGCGGCCCCCAGCCGCCCTCGCCGGCGTCATCGACTAACGCGCCACCCGAACCGCGAACGGGACCTGGATCCCGTTGGCGGTGATCGCGAGGCGCACGATCAGCGGCGTCGCTCCCGGCTTGACCGGCAGCTGCAGGCGGCCGGCGACCGCGGGCGCGAGCCGCACCGCGCGGCTGCCGGCCGACAGCGTCGCCGGTAGCGCGGAGGTGGCGCCGATCGTGAGCGCATCGGTTCCGGCGGCGATGCTGGCGGGGACCTGGAGGTGCAGGAACGGCAGAGCCACGCGGTAGGCGTCGATCTTGCGCGTCGCGATCCCGATCCTCCCAGCCGGGTCGCGCGCGAACAGCCGGATCACGTTGATGCCCGGCGGGAGCGGGCCGGCGAGCAGCGAGTCGCCGGTCCCAAGTCGCGTGTTGCCGTCGTACCAGGTCAGGCGAGTGCCGCCGAGCTCCTGGAGCTGCGCGTCCCAGGCGTCGCCCTCGAGCTGCACCGGGGCGTCGCCGGCGATCGTGCCGCCGCCGCCGATCTGGGGCGCGAGGATCGAGACCTCGGGCGGTGGGTCGAGCACAGTGAAGCGCGCTGACGCCGCGGGCGTCTCGTTGAAGCCGTCGTTGACGCGGAGGCGCACGATCGCGGCGGTGGACCGAGCGAAGGCGAAGCCCGGCAGCGTCACGCGACCGGTATTCCCACCGATCCAGATCGTGCGCCAGCGCTTGCCGCCGTTGGCCGAGTAGTCGATCGACGCGCTCAGCGCCGCGGCCGAGAGATGCTCGGGATTGGTCGAGCGCCACGTGACGATCACCGGCCTGGTGCCACCGACACGCGACCCCGCTGCCGGGGCGACGACGCGCACCTTCGGCGCCGTGACGGGTCGCGTCCGGGTCGCGAGCTGGCCGGTCGGAGAGGTGATCTCCACCTCGTTCACTCCCGCGGCGGGCACCTCGCCTCGGAGCTCGACGAACGGGCCGAGGCCGTCGAAGTGGCCGTCAGAGAGGAGCATCGGGACGCGCGCGAGCATCTTGTGCGTCGCGCTCAGCGCGGTCAGCGTGTAGCTCGAGGCGCCACGCGCCAGTGGCGGCCCGACGCGCGGCCCGACCGTGGAAACCGCGAGGCCGGCGGCGGTCTGGAATCCGTTAACGCTCAGCACCTTGGTGTCGACGGTGGCGGCCGCACTCGGCAGCCTGCTGGCGCCGACGGCCGCGGCGCGGCTGACACTGGCGCTGTCGCGCGCCGGCGGGACAGGCCCGGGTCCGGGCAGCTCGAACTCGGAGTAGACGGCTTGCCAGTTCGTCGGTGAGACCCAGATGTTCGGGTCGCCGCCACCAACCTGCCCGGCGGCGCAATACGACATGAAGTCGTAGGCGAAGGGGTACCCGTTCAGCCCATTCGCGATCACCGTGTACGGCTCTGCCGTGGTGTTCAGCGCGATCCCATCGAGCTCCCCTTGTTGGTCGGGAGGCCAGTACTCCGACCCCGAGTTGACCGCGCCGGGGTTTCCCGGGCAGTTGGGGCCGGCGTGCAGCATCCCGAGCTGGTGGAACAGCTCGTGCGAAACCGAGGTGAGTGGCCGGTTGACGTTGGAGGGGGTCTTCGCCATGTCGACGATCGAGGGACCGCCGGTGGTCGGGTTGTCGTAGGCGCCGTTGAAGCACTCCGGCGAGGCGGGGCACGGCCCGCCGCCGGGGACCGCGGTCAGGCCGCGCGTGTTCGCGTTGGCGCTGACGCCGATCACGTTGGTCGGGTTGCCGTTTGCCGACACCCATGTCTGGACGCGGGCGAGCCCGTTGGAGTTGATCGTGTTCTGCTGAGTCTGCGTCGGGTTCGGGCCGTAGGCGTTCTCGATCGAGCTGATGTTGAGGTACGCCTGGTACGGAAGCCACATGAAGCCGGTGTAGCCGTCGTCGGCGAGCGGCAGCACGGCAGACGGATACGCGAACGCGACGTCGAAGTTCGACGGCGACTTCCCGTTCGCCGACATCGAGATCGGCGTGACGGTCAGCGACCCGGTCACGTTGAAGTGGACGTCGTTCAGCACGAACGTGTTCGGACACGATGCGCCGCAGTCCTGCGTGTAGGTCTTGTTCCCGTCGGTCCACGGGGGCATGACCTGTGCGACGAGCTTGATCGTGCCCGGAGCGCCGTCGTAGTAGGTCCAGGCGCGCGGCAAGGTGAACGTGAATGCGTTCGCGTTGCTCTCGAGCTCGCTGTCGTTCACGGCCGCCGGAAACGGCAAGCCGGTGTCGGTCAGCCTCGCCGGCAACGTCTTGGTACCGGGCCCGTAGTCGTTGTAGATCGAGCCGAGGTCGACGCCGTAGCGGTACGCAGTCAGCTGTGCGAACACACCCGGCACGCCTGCGGGCGCCCCGTACGCGTCGGCGAAGAACCGAACGACGGTCTTCTTGTCGGCGACGAGTGGTACCCCGGAGTACGTGTCGCCCGACTCGTTCAGGCCGCTCGGGACGAGCACGCCGTAGTCCGGCTCGGTCCCCTGCGTGACCGCCATCCCCTGCGCGCGCAGTACGAAGGTCGAGACCCACAGGTGCAGCGTCACCGACTGCGAGGGGATCGTGCTGCTGCCGGTCACCTTGGCGGTGATCGTGATCGGGAAGTTGGTCTCCGGCGCCGCCGTCCCGGCGGCTTTCAGTCCGACCGTAACCGCGGCGAAGCTGCCCAGCGTGCCGCTCACCGTCTTGGGAGTGAAGGTGGCGGTCACGCCGGTCGGCAGTCCGCTCGCGCTCAGCTTGATCGGGGCGACGGTGCCGCCAAACGAGAATTGCACGGGGATCGTCTGAGCGCCGGCGCCCGCGACCAGCGAGATGTCGTCCTCGCCTGGGACCGTGGACAACACGAAGGCGTTGCCGATCAGCACGTTGCCGGTCTCCGGCGCGATCGTGACGCCGGTGCTGGTCGCCGACAGCGTGAACGGAACGACCATCGGGGCCGGCGCGACCGCGTCGATCTTGAACGACAGCGAGCCGCTGTCAGCACCGGCGGCGATCGTCGGCGTGGCGGTGCTGGTCACATACGACGGCAACCCGCTCACCGATGGCACGACCGTATCGGACGCTCCGTTGAACCGCTCGATCGCGTAGTTCGCCCTCGTCTTCTCGCCCGGGTACCCTTCCGCGGCGGTCGGCTCGAGCAGGATCTCGGGGGTCCCGCCCTCGCCAGGCGTGAAGCTGACGTCATCGACCTCGAAGCCGCCATCGCTGACGTTCTGGCGGTCGGGGATGTCGACCGAGAAGAAGTAGATGTCCGGCGTGGCGACAGTGATCTGCAGCAATGTGGAGCCCGATGACGGGATCTTCGCGGTGTAGCTCTGGACGGGGTCGCCGCTGAAGTCGTAGCCCGTGAGTGTGACCGCGGTACCCGCGACGCCGTACGAGAGCAGGTCCATGCTCACCTGCCCAGTGGAGTCGTGCAGGGTCGCGATCCAGCCCGACCAGCTCGAGAAGTGCTCGGTGTCGTAGCAGACGTCGCGCAGCGCCTGGCCACCTGAGTCCGGCAGGGCGTGGGCGGCGTCGCTGTACAACTCCGGGCTGCAGCTGGGGACCGCTTTCAGGCTCGCCGGATCGGCGACCGCCTCGGGCGAGCCCTCGTTGAAGTCGATTCCCTGCGCGTCCCACGGCTGCGTGGTGCCGCTGACGTACGGGCCGCCCGGCCCGGGTGGCGTGATCGCCGGCGAGCCGAAATCGATCGTCGTCGCCTGCGCCGCCGCTGGCAGCGCGAGTGCCAGGACCGTCGCCAGCGCGAGCATGAAAGTACGAGCCGTCATCTGAAACCTCCGGTATCCGCCGGTGCGCCCCCTGGCGCACCCGCTGCCCCTGTCTGCTGCCAGGCGCGCTCGATCGCGGCGCACAGCCCGAGCCAGCCCCGGAACGACTCAGCCGTCACCGCACCGGCCAGCAGGCGGCCCACGGTCGGCTCCCCGTCCCCGAACTCGAACGTCACACGATCTCTACGCTGCAGACCCATGGGTATCGGATCATCGCCGGTCGGCGACGCGTTCGCATCGGGAACGACACCTGATCTTTGGGGCGGGGTAGAGTCGCCGGATGCGCCTCTCTCGATTGTGTGCGCAAGGGATCGGTTTCGGACGCGTTCTCCGGCGGTCCGGGCGCAGGATGGGATCGACGTCGGCGAGCGCACCCTCCTCGTCGAACGCTCCCCCGCGTTCGGTCAGCTGAATTTGACCAAGACCATGAGCACCCGCTGCGTGCGCCGGCTCCAACCACTCGAGGAAGATCTGAACGCCTGGCGTCAACAGACCAACCGCGACACCGAGACAGACCTCATCTTCCCCCTCGGCCGACTACCAGCAATCTCTGCCTGCTGCTCGCGCGACCGCTCCCGGGACACAGGAGGTCACGACGTCGATGCCGGCCGTGGTACCCGCCGGAGCACATACGGCAGGTCTCGCCTCGCCTGACGACGAAAGTCGCGCAAATCGCCAGGAGCGGGGCCCCGGCTCGCTGCGACGTTGGTCCGATCCCCCCAAGGGTGGTGGCGGGACGGCGGGACAGACGTCTGGCGAGTGCGGAGCGCAGGCGGATGGAGGAGAATTTGGAGATGGGTGACGAACGCCTACGTTCTGAGATCCGCGACGAACAAGAGCGGATCATCTTGGCCGTTAGATCCGCTGAGGATCACTGGGAGATGGCGAAGGCGCAAGACTCTTTTGCCGATCTGCTCGAACGGATGGCTGACGAGCTGGAGATGAGTTCGGGTCATGATCGTGGACGATTTCTGGCCGCGGCACACGCTCTCCGGCAGTCGGCGGCGGCCAACGAGCAGCGGTATCTCACCGGGCTCAGCCGCGCAGACCACGACGCCTAACTCCGTCCGGGCCTACCCGACGAGGCCATCGCGCGCGTCGGCGCCGTAGGACGAATGATCGGCCGCGGGTGCGCTCAGCGCGTCGCGGACGCGAATACCCGGAAGCGACTGTCGCGCGATGACCCCAGCGGCGTCTTCGAACGCGACGATCAGAACCACGCCTCGGCGAACTGCGAGGTTTCCAAATGATTTCCACGGACGCCGCCTGGCCCGCCCCCCGCCCGGACGCGACCGGCACATCCACCACAAGCAAAGGCAATCCGCCTGAAGCCCTCTTGGGGACTCGAACCCCAGACCCCTTCCTTACCA
>CAVYMX010000003.1:0-310271 GCA_963769695.1 uncultured Solirubrobacterales bacterium
CAGGCCGCTGGCGGCGACGCACTTGGCCGCGATGAAATACGACCCGTTGGCGGCGCTCGCCGGTACCGTAAGCGTCGCGGACCAGTCGCCCGAGCCGTCGAGCGACGGGCTGGCCGTGGCCAGGGCGGTGCCGGCCGAGGAGTTGAGCGACACCTTCGCCGTCGTCGACGCCAGCTGACCGCCGCCCTGCGGGCACGGGGTGACCGAGCCGACGCCGATCGTCGAGCCGGCCGGGGCCGTGCCCGGGGAGAACGCCAGCGACCCGGACGGGATCGACGGGGTCAGCTCGACCGTCGGCTGGGTGGAAAGGTTACTGGTCACGAACACGTCGCCGGAGCCGTCGACCGCGAGGAAACTCGGGAAGTTCATCCCGGCGAACGGAAGCGCCACCTGCGCGCCGCCGGCGGGCAGCTCGAGCACCCGGTTGCCCTGACCGTCGCTGACGAACACGTCACCGGAGCCGTCGACCGCCACGCCCAGCGGCTGGGTCAACACGGTGAACGGGAGCGTCCGCTGCGAGCCGCCGGCGGGCAGCTCGAGCACCCGATTGTTGTCGCTGTCGACCACGAACACGTCGCCGGAGCCGTCCACCGCGACACCAATCGGCGTGTCCAGCCCGGTAAATGGGAGCGTCCGCTGTGAGCCGCCGGCGGGCAGCTCGAGCACCTGATTGTTGCTCGCATCGGTGACGAACACATCGCCGGAGCTGTCAACCGCCACACCACGCGGGTCGAGCAGGCCGGTGAACGGGAGCGTCTGCTGCGAGCCGAAGGTGTTGAAGGCGGCAGGGGGCAGCTCCACCACACGCTGGTTGGAGTGGTCGACGACGAACACGTCGTCTGAGCCGTCGACCGCCACGCCGAGCGGGAAGCCCAGCCCGGAGAAGGAGAGCTGCTTCTGCGCGCCGCCGACCAGGAGCTCTGAGACAGAGTTTGTGTTGGCGTCGGTAGCGAACAGGTTGCCCGAGCCGTCGACGGCGATGGCGGTCGGGTCGAAGCTGAACGGCACAGTCTGCTGCGAATAGGTGATCGCCTGCGCCGGCGCCGAACATACGCCAATCGCCGCGAGCGCACACAGGCCCACAACCCAACCCAGCGCGCGCGGGCGCGCCGATCGTGTTTTGACACGTCTCATCCTGCGACCCCCTTTGAGTGGTCTATCGCTTGGTTATGACGGTCGCGATTTGCGCGGATGAGAGCGCACTCTCGCGCCCCCGTCGATACGCCGTTCGGCGTATCTTTCTTGTCCGGACGTGAACACGAAGGCCGTCAGAGCGATGCTCGGCGTGATCTCCGACGCCAGATCCGCCGGGTCGGTCGAGAGCTACCACGCAGAGCTGTTGGCCGCGATGGCTGCCGTGTTCCCTTGCGAGGTCGTGAACTTCAATGAGTTTCGCCTCGCTCCCCAGCAGCAAGCGCCCGTGGCTCCAGCCGTTACCTGCTCGACCTCGCCCCCAATCGACGGGCGGGCGCGATCACTCCAGACCTGCTGGGCGCGTTCGTGCGCAACATGCCGCAGCACCCGCTGATCCGCCTACACGCCGCCGGCGACCGCTGCGCCCACCGCCTCTCGGACGTGACCCGTCTGCGCGGCTTCCGGCGCATTGCCCTTTACGGCGAGTTCTTCGCCCCAGCCGCGCTCGAGCACCAACTCTCGCTCGGGCTCGACGGCCCACCGGGGCCTCTGGTCGGCATCTGGGTCAACCGCGCCCGGCGCGACTTCTCCGACGACGAGCTACTGCTCGCCGAGCTCCTGCGCGCCAAGCTGCAGACAGGCGAGCTGGCGGCCAAACGCGCCGTCGCCCGCGCCCGCCTGACCCACCGCGAGCGCGAGGTGCTCGAGCTCGTCGCCGCCGGCGCGACTAACGCCGCCGTCGCCGAAGCACTCGTTGTCAGCCCCGCAACGGTCAAGAAACATCTCGACAACATCTACGCCAAACTCGACGTCAGCTCCCGCAGCGCCGCCGCCGCTCGCGCGCGCAACGACAGCACCACCACGCCGACGCTGAGCTTCTGGTCTCCCCCGAGGACGCGGAACATCGCCGGGTAGTCCGCGCGAGAGGCGAGCTGAGACCCTGGTGGTTGCCGTTTGTAGAGGAGGCGCCGACGGCCACGGTCCCGGTGTCGGGGTCGAGGGTGTTGCGCGCGTGGAACGAGCTCAGCAGGACGTCGGGGGCCTCGTATAGCCCCCCGTTCTTGTGGTGGACCACTCATTCAGCGCCGGAGGGTTCCGACCAGGACGCGCTTCCCCGACGACGCGGGTCCGGCGCCGGTGCGCTGCACGGTGACGGTGAGGGTCGGAAACTGGGTGATGGGCACGCCGGACCACTCGCGAACCGATGGGCCGGCTGACGAGCGCCGCGAACACCGACCACGATCGCGATTGCCGCGGACGCGAGTACCGCGAGCGCGAGTGCAGGCCGGCTCGACCACCGCCGCCATCGAGCCGGGGTGGAGATCGTGCCTGACACCTCGGCTCGAGACTGCTCTGCGATCGCAGCGAGGATCGAGCTCTCGAGCGCCGGCGGCGGCTCCTCCCACACGGCTCGCGTGCTGAGCGCGAGGCGGAGCTCGTCGAGGCTTGTGCGCTCTTGGGCGGGCACTGAGGCGCCGTCTTCGCCGGCGAGGTATGCGATCCGCTGGTCGTTTGGGCTGCTCACTGTTGGGCTTCGTGCAGCTGATAACGATCGTCAAGGGCGGGTTGGTCCTCGTCCGCAGGTGTCCGAGCGCGGCGGCGGGCCTTTGTGGGCTCGGAGAAGCGCGACTTGACTGTCCCGACCGGTACTCCGAGCCGGTCCGCGATCTGCGTGTGGGTGAGCCCGTCGAAGTGCTGCAGACGCACGATCTCGCGCTCGTCTTCGGGCAGCTCGGAGACGGTGCGACGAACCTCCCACACGTCGTAGAGGTCCGCGGCGGTTGGAGGTATGGCCGCCAGACCCGGGTGGTCCGGCGGGACGGCCGCGAGCGGGCTGGTGGCGCGGTGGGCCTCGCGGCGGTAGAGGTCGATCGCGACCCGCTTGGCGATCGCCACCAGCCACGGCCCCAGTTCCCGCTGCACGTCAATGGTGGCCGACGCTCGCCACGCCTTCAGGAACGTGTGCTGCGTGGCCTCCTCGCATAGGCCCCGGTCTCCCAGTACCTTGAAAGCGATCGCGTACACGAGCCGGCCGTACTCTCGGTAGACCGCTCGGACGGCGTCGGGGTCGCCGTCGCGGAACCGCGCCCTGACGCGCGTGTCGACCGCCGAGCGCTCGCGCCGCGAAGTGCGGCCCGGGCGGCCGGCGAGGGCAGGCATGAGGGCGCGTAGGCTCACGGGCGCGGTCGAGTTCTCAACGCCCGCTACGAGTCGGCCGGCGCACCGGTTTGCGCGCACCGCGTGTTGATGCTGCGAGCCCCTCGATCACGCCGTAGGGGAACGCAACGGGCTGGACGTCGCCGAGCGCAATGCCGCGGCGTCGAGCAGCGCGCCGTATTCGGCATTCGTTCGCTCCCGCCCGCCGGTGAGCACGAGCATGTTGATGTCGCTAAGCAGCGTCGGCAGCGGATCGCCGCCGTCCTCAGGGATCAGCCGCTCGACGATCAAGACCCTCCCGCCGCCCGCCATCGATCGCCCGCAGGCGCCCAGGATCTCGATTGCGTGCGGGTCGTCCCAGTCGTGTAGGACGTCCACGAGCAGATAGCAGTCCGCGCCGGCAGGAACGCGGTCGAAGAAGTCTCCTGACTGTATTTCGCAGCGATTGCCGATGTCGACCGCGTCGAGGATCGCGTCGGCGCGCGCGGCGACATCCGCAGTCTCGAGCAACACGCCGTGCAGGTGGGCGTGCTTGCGCAGGATCTCGACCAGCAGCGTCCCGTTGCCGCCCCCGACGTCGACCACGCCGCGAATGTCCGAGAAGTCGTAGCTGAGGGCGACGCTGGCCGCGAACGCGGCCGTCCGCTCGGACATCGCCGCATCGAAGACGGCGGCGTTCTCCGGATGGTGGGCGAGGAACTCGAACACGGGCTCTCCGAACTCGATCTCCAGTCCCGGCTTGCCTGTCTTGACCGACTGCAAGATGTGCGCGAACGGGCGCACGCCGCCGAGTGCCTCGAGGAACGTGGCCCAGCGGCGCATCCCCTCGGGAGCGCCGGAACGAAGGCGCTCCCCAATTGCGGTCAGGCCGAACGAGCGGCCGTGGTGCTCGTCGAACAGCTCGAGTACTGCGAGGACGCGCAGCACTCGATACAGCGAGGGCTCGTGAGTGCCTGTCGTCTCGGCAAGTTGCTGCGTGCTGAGGGGCCCGTCGGCGAGCAGATCGGCGATCCCGAGCTCCGCGACCGCGTACAGGCAGCGCGAGACGTGGATCCCCCAGATCAGGCGCAGCAGCTCCGCATTCGACGCGCCCTCAGCGAGGCGTCCCGGCCCTCCGCTTGATGCGACGGTGGCGATGCGGGATTGCTCGACAGGGTTGGTCGCGCTCATCGTGTCTCCTTGCGTCCGGGTTTGCCACCAGGCGAGCGTTGCACCGAGCGATATCGGTGCACCTACGGCTCGATTACCGTCCGCTCACGAGCGCTCGGATACGCTCTGTCGCGGCCGTGGGCTTGCGTTTGGTGCAAGCTCGCCGCCGAGTCGCAAAGAGGGGTCATGTCTGGGCTGCCGCTCGAACCCTGCTGGCGGGTTCGTCGCCCAGCCCTGACAGCGTTACGGCGGTGTTACCGGCGCGGCGGTACAAGTGAACGTCATGCCCGGCCCCGTCCGCGTGGTCCTGCTCCGTCGTTCAAGGCCGCGCAGGCGAAGTGCGCGAAGCTGCTGCCGGGTGGTGAGCCGGGGCGGCTCGAGACTGCGTCGAAGCAGTTCACGGAACAGATGCCGGCGATGTCGAAGTGCATGCGCGCCCACGACGTCAGCGGCTTCCCGGACCCGACGCGCGCCGCTCGGCGAAGGCCAACGGACTCCGGCCCCGTAGCGGTCACGACTCATCGCAGCTGACCTATGCGGCGATCGCCTCCCTCGGCCCCCGAGCCATCAGAAGACCCTACCTCCCTCGGGCCTGCTCCAGATTCGACTGGTGGGGGCCGGAAAGCCAGTCCGCATCCGGCCCCAGGCGCGCGTCGACCGGTTCCTCTCCTCGCCGCAGCGCGTCGACGTAGGCATGATCGGCGGCGAGACGGGCCGCCACCTCGGGACCCTCGGCAACGGCGCCGTGGCCCGGGACAACAACATCGACGTGCCTGACGACCTCGCCCAGCCGGTCGAGTGCCGTCTCTTAGGCGCCCACCTGATCGGGCTGGCGAGGGTCGAGGAGCGGGATCAGGACGTCGGAGAGCATGTCGCCGGCGAGCAGGACGCCACGGTCCGCGAGGAGGACCGCGGCGTGGCCGATGGCGTGCGCCCGATGTTCGATGATCTCGCCCGGCACGGGTCCGCCGTCCGCGGGCAGCGGGGTGACGAGCCCGAACAGCTCGAGAGGGATGCCCGACGCGCTCTCCGCCGCCATCGCCCGCCCCCGCTCTCGGCCTTCACTGGCAGCGTGGGCACCGGCGACGGTGGCGTAGCGCGGCACGTCGCCGAACCGGCGATGCCAGAGCAGGTGGTCCCAGTGGGGATGGGTGGAGAACCCGGCGACGACCGGAATGGCGAGCCGGTCCAGGTCATCGGCGAGCTGGTTCAGATCGGAACCAGCGATGCCGGGGTCGACCAGGATCAACCCACGCTCCCCGCGCACCGCGATGGCATTGCTCCAGACCCACTCGCTCTGCCGGACCCAGACACCGTCGGCCACCTGAGTCAGCACGGGTTCACTCTTTCAGGTATCCCCGCCCGGGCGCAAGCGGAGAGCCGACCCGCACTCGTTGCGCGGAATCCGTTCGAGCAGCCGGTCAGCCCGCGCTTGAGCGCCGGTTCTCGCTCAGGCCATTGAGACAATGGCCATATCTTGCTTGGACCAGCTGCTGGTGATCTGGGGGTGCCGCGAACGCTGCCTCGGGTCATCGCCGTGCGCGGGGCACGGCATAACAACCTGCGGGACGTCGACGTCGATGTGCCGCTGTGGCGTACGGTCGCCGTCGTCGGAGTGTCCGGTTCGGGCAAGACGTCGCTGGCCATCGGGACGCTGTACGCCGAGGGCATGCACCGGTTCCTGGAAGGCCTGAGCACGTACAGCCGACGGCGGCTGACCCAGGCGCAACGACCGGACGTGGACCGGATCGACTACCTGCCGCCCGCGCTGGCGCTGCGGCAGCGCCCGCCGATACCAGGGCCGCGCAGCACGGTCGGGACGATGTCCGAGGTGCTCAACGTGCTCCGCCTGATGATCTCGCGGCTGGGCTCGCATCTGTGCCCGAACGGCCATCGCGTGGCTCCGTCGATCGCTACACAGGGGGAGGAGATCATCTGCCCAGTGTGCGGCGCGCATTTTCAGCACCCCAGCGCCGAATCCTTCTCGTTTAACTCCTACGGCGCGTGCCCAGCCTGCCAGGGCCTGGGCGTACGCTCCGAGGTTGACGTCAGCACGCTGGTTCCCGATCCGGGCAAGACGATCGAGGAGGGCGCCGTGCTGCCGTGGAATTCCGGCGGTCGGCGGCTGTCGATGTACGCCGCCGGCGAGCAGGGGGTCCGGCTTAATGTCCCGTACCGGTCGCTGACCAAGCGCGAGCGCGACATCGTGCTGCACGGTGAACCGGTTCAGCGCCGGGTGACGCTTGAGTCCGGGCGGACCGGACGGTCCGTGCAGCTGTCAGTGAACTATGACAACGCCGTCGCCGCGGTGGAACGCTCGCTACGCAGCGACAACGAGCGCACGCGCCGCCTGGTGCAGCGGTTTCTCATCACCCGTGTCTGCTCGGTATGCCACGGCACCCGGCTGCGGCCCGAGGCACTGAGCTCGCAGCTCGGCGGCCGCAACATCGCCGAGATCAGCGCCCTAGGCCTGGAGGAGCTGCGCGGATTCGCCGCTGCGCTGCCCGCCGGGCTTCCGGCCGAGCTCAGCCGAATGACCACCGGTTTGCTCGTGGAATTGAACGGCACGCTCACCCCGCTGCTCGACGTGGGTCTCAGCTACCTGACACTCGACCGGTCCGGCGCCTCACTGTCGACCGGTGAGCGGCAACGGATCGAGCTCACCTCGACGGTACGCGCGAGCACCACGGGAATGCTGTATGTGCTGGACGAGCCGTCTGTCGGGCTCCACCCCACCAACATCCAGGGGCTGCACAATACGATCACCGCGCTGGCCGGGAACGGCAACTCCGTCGTGGTGGTGGAGCACGAGCGTGAGATCGTCCGGACCGCGGATTGGGTCATCGAACTGGGTCCTGCCGCAGGCGCCAAAGGCGGCAGGGTGATCGCCGAAGGGTCTCCCGGACAGCTGGAAAGGGACCCAAGCTCGATTATGGGCCCGTTCCTGGCCGGCGCTCGGGCCGTGCCGGGTGACCGGGCGCGGCGGCGCGGACTCGGCGGCCAGGTCACCCTTCAGGTCGGCGACCTGTACAACCTGCACGACGTTACCGCCGACTTCCCGGTGGGCCGGCTGACCGCGCTCGCAGGGCCGTCCGGTGCGGGAAAGACCGCACTCATCCTGGAAAGCCTCATCCCGGCTGCCCGGGCCGCCCTGAGCGGCTCGGAGCCGCCCCCACACATCCGCCGCCTAGACCTGGACGGCATCCGCCAGGTCGTCCAGGTCGATGCCTCGCCGATCGGCCAGAACTCGCGTTCAACGCCAGCGACCTACAGCGGGGCGTTCGACCAGATCCGCCGCGTATTCGCCGACTCTGGGTACGCGCGGCGGCGGCGCTGGAAGCCCGGTCACTTCTCGTTTAACACCCGCGAGGGCCAGTGCCCGACCTGCCGTGGGCTTGGGGACATCGACCTCGACGTTCAGTACCTGCCTGACATCACAGTCCAGTGCCCGACCTGTCACGGCGGTCGTTTCAACGACGCAACTCTGGCGGTGAGGGTAGACGGCCTGACTATCGCCGACGTGCTCGACCTGAGCCTGGATGACGCTTTGCAGCGGTTCGCTCACCCGGCGCCGGTCATCGCGGCGCTGCGGCCCGTGAGCGAGGTCGGCCTGGGTTACCTGCGGCTCGGCGAGCCAACGCCGTCCCTTTCCGGCGGCGAGTCGCAGCGGCTGCGGATCGCCACCCGGCTGCGTAGCAGCCAGCGCGGCGCGCTCTACGTCTTTGACGAGCCGTCCACCGGCCTGCACCCGCTCGACGTTGCCACGCTCGTCGGCGTGTTCGACCGGCTGCTGGACGCCGGTGCCACGATCATCGTCATCGATCACGACTTGGACCTACTTGCCGCGGCGGACCACCTCATCGACATGGGGCCCGGCGGCGGTCCGGACGGCGGTCACATCGTCGCGGCGGGCACGCCGGAGGAGGTTGCGCGCGCCCCGGGCAGCGTGACAGGCCCGTGGCTGGCTGACCACCTGGGCCTGCAAGAAACCCGGCCAGCCCGATGAAGCACGAGCTTGCACGCGCGTTCCACATCGCCCCTGGGACCATAGGGTCCTCGTGTCATCCATCCCAGGAAAGGAAACAGCGCATGGACGGCTCCTCATGGTCGAATCCGCTCGTGCGCCGCGCGCCGACTGCCGCGGCGAGAGCCCGTGCGATGCCGGCTTGGAAGCGAAAGCCTAGGGCGCCAAGGCTGGCTCTGGGGAGCCCGCGCGGTCTGTGACGGCCGCGCCGTCCGCCGAGTGGTCGTGGTTGCAGTTGCCGATTGCGTGTCGGGCCAGAGCGGTCAGGGTGGTCGCGGTGCGGGCCTCGCATCGGCTGGGCAGGATCACCAGCGCGAGCACAAACCCCAGGGCAAAGATCCCGGCGGCCCACCAGAACGCGGTGGTTTCGCCGTGGACCTGGGCGGCGGAGGCAAGGCCTCTGAGGTGGAGATGGGTCGCGAGGTAGCCGGTGACGGCGCTGGCGTAGATCGTCGAGAGCAGCGAGGTGCCGATCGAGCCGCCTACCTGCTGGGACGTGTTGACCATCGCCGAGGCGATGCCGGCTTCGGTTGGCGCCACGCCGAGTGTCCCGGCCGAGAACGCCGGGGCGAAGATGCAGCCCATCCCGACACCGATGACGAGCAGGCCGGGCAGGACGCCGGTGCCGTAGCTGGAGGTGGGCGTCAGCTGGGTGAGCAGCAGCATCCCGACCGCCCCGAGCGCCATCCCGAGGAGCACCAGCGGTTTGACGCCCGTGCGCTGAATCACGCGGGTCTGGACGGTGGTTGAGGTGATGATCAGCACGACGCTCAAAGGCAGGAACGCGAGGCCGGTCTTGAGCGGCGAGAAGCCGAGGTTCTGCGTTCGCCGGCCGCGCCGAACGCGAGCTCCTGGCGACCGGCGAGCGTGCCCGCAAACGGACCGTGGAGACACTCGACCAACTCACGCCCCAGGAGACCCAGATCTCGCACCTTGCCGCGAACGGGGACACCAATCGAGAGATCGCCGCTCAGCTGTTCATCAGCCCAAGCACCGTCGAATACCACCTCCACAAGGCGTTCCGCAAGCTCGGAGTGAGGTCGCGGACCGAGCTCGCACGCCGCATGGCCTAACCGGAAAACGGTAAGGATCAGGCGCTGTATCAGGTCATGCATCAATTGACCGCGCAGGCGAAGTACCAGATGCGCGCTGGGATCTCGCCGTCCTCGCAGACCTTGCCGCGGCCGATGAGCCTCCACGTTCGTCGGGCCGCGCGGAACACGACGGTAACGTCGTCACCCGTGCCTCCGTGCACGTCGATGTAGTCCCCGCGAGCGAAGCTCCCGACACATTGCCAGCCCCTTGCGAGGTAGCTGGGGGTCAGCGACCGCCTGTGGTAGGCGCGCTCGAGCGCGACGGTCAGCGCCGCACGAGTGCACGGCGGATGCGGTCCGGGTGAGATCTGGCTGATCTGCGAGATGTTTCCAGCCGTGATCCGGAAACCCTTCCCACTCGAGACCACGGTGCACACCGCGCCGATTGGTGGGGTCGCGAACAGCAGCCGCGCGATCGGGATGCATGCAAACGGGCCCACGTGCGGCTCCGGGTTGCTTCCGAACAGGCTTGCGTACACGGCCCCCGGCCGCGGGATGCATCCCGGTGAGGAGTCCAGCGGCAGGTCGCAAGTCGTAACCTTGCCGTCGGGCGTCAGGCTCGCCGATACGGCTCGGGATGACGTCGCGCTCTGGCATGAGACCACCGCTGTGGTCATCGCACACATCACACCGCTACTGCCCGCGGTGACCGGTGTTGAGCTGTTGGTGGTGGTCCCGTTCCCGAGCTGACCATATTCGTTCAACCCCCAGCACTCGACGCTGCCGGCGGAGGTCACAGCGCAGGTGTAGAAGTCCGCGGCGCTGATCGTCGTAGCACTCAGGCCGCGCACGGCGACCAGCTTGTCGCCATTCGTGCTCGTGCTGCCGTTGCCATCCTGGCCGACGTAGGGATTCGGGCTGCGGCACTCGACGCCACCGCTGGCGAAAAGCACGCAAGTGTGGTCCGTCTGCTGGCCGTCGAAGCTGAACGCGAACACCTTCACGCCGCTGAGACGCGGGAGCGCTGCCGGCGTGAACGGATGGCTGTTCATCGTCCAACACTCGACGGTGCCAGCCTGGAGGAGTGCGCACGCGTTGTACGGGCTGGCGGTGAGCGAGACCGCACCGCTCACTCCGGGCACCGCGGTCGGGGTCAGCGTGTCCCGAGGGACGTCCGGCACGTATTCGCCGGCTGAGCCCCAGCACCTCACGGCACCGTCGGCCTGCATGATCACGCAGACGGTGCCCTCGCCGGCGTCGACGGCTTGAACGCCATTCAGGCCCGGAACGATGGCTGGCGTCGAGCTGCTTGCTCTCGTTCCGTTCCCGAGTTCGCCTCGGGAGTTGTCTCCCCAGCACTCGACCGTGCGGTCCGAAAGCAGCGCGCACGCGATTCCGCTACTCGCGCTGACGGCGATGGCATCGGTAACCCCGTCGATCGTTACCGGGACGAGGGTGCCATGGCTTGGGCCGACTCCGGACCAGCTACTGGGAGCGCCCCAGCACTTCACGGGGCCGCTGCCACCGCCGGCCTCCACCAACGCGCACGTGTAACCCGGGGCGGCGCTGACCTGGATCACGCCGCTCAGACCGCGCACCGCGACGGGTGTCAGACGGCTGGTTCTTGTGCCATCTCCCAGCTGACCCTGATCGTTCTTACCCCAGCACCGGACGGTTCCGCCTGTGAAAAGCGCGCACGCATGGTCCTCAGCCGTGCTCACCGCGGTCGCCGACGCGACGCCGGCGACTTGCGCTGATCCGGGGGCGAGCGCGGTCCCCGTGGCGGCGGCAGCGGCGAGCAAGACCGCCGCGAGGACAGAGCCCAACGCGAGGCAACGAAGTCTCTTCCTCACTCGACCCATCCTTCGCTCACAAGCGACTCGGCGTACCGGAGCGTACTCCTGGCTGGGGCGCCGGTGCCCTGGCTACTTACCGGTCGTCATGAACGGCACGGTCTCGGTGCATGGCGACAGGCTCGTAATCGTCACGTGGTCGCTGACCGTCCCGACCGCGGTGCGGCCGAAAAACTCGCCCGTGACGCGCAGCGACTCGGACACCCCCCCGCCGCTCTCGACGTCGAGCGGGGTCGAGAAGACTCCCGAAACGATCTTCACGGGCCCGAACTTGAAGGTCGCGTCGGAGTTTCCGGCGCCAGGCGTGCACGTCTCGTCGAACAACACGACGAGGTGGTCCACGAACTTGCCGCTTCCGGATACGCTGAAGCTGAGCGGGAAGCCGGGCCCACTCGAGCCGGAGTACTTGAGGTCCTTGACCTCGCCGCCGGCCAATTTGGCTGTGAACTTGATCGTGCCGGAATTGCAGATCAGCGGCTGAACGATGCCGTCGTCCCCGGTGACCACGAACGACCCGGAGGCCGTTGTGCCCTCGAAGCGCCCCTGGATCGCGATCGAATCCTGCAGACTGTCCCGCAGCTTTCCGCTGAACGTGTTGTGCTTGATCTGGAGGCTGCCCTTGAACTGGAAGCCGCTCCCCGCCTGATCAAGCACCGCACAGTTCCCGCCTCCCTTGGCAACGATCGCGTTGACCTGCAGGCTGGAAACGGCCCCATGGCTGACGATGAAGCTGATCCGCTCGCCGCCGCCCGCCACCGTCTGACTCGTCGTGCCACCGTACTGGCCGGAGGTCGCCGCGAGCGCAACGGCCGCCAGAACCAGCGTTCCTGCCGTGAACAGTACGGCCAACCACGCAATCCGCCAACTTCGACGTCTCCGCGGACGACGGCGGCTGATCGCAGGTGTCCTCTCGACTTGCTCTCCGGAGATCCGCATCACGCCCCTTGTCCTCAGTCCAACACCCCAACGGTTTCGTTGCAAATCTTAGCCGCAATGACGGGCTCGCCCCCCCGCCCCCCTCGAGGACGGGTCCGACCGCCCGGTCCGAACCCCATCCCTGCCAGGACCGAGACCACGACGGCGACTGCGACACGAGAGGGGAGACTTGATAACTCTCGGTCGACTCGAACGTGTGATGGGCCAAGGGTGGTTGGGTTGGGTTCTGGCTGGCGATTCGGTTAGCTATCAGTCTGACGACGGGCTGCGAGCAGCGATTTGTAGGAGCAACAAGGAGCGATGTTTAGATGACGAGCATGAGAGCGATGGTGGTCAAGGAGTCCGGCGGGCGACTTCGAGTTGGAGGAGCGCCCGGTTCCGGAGCCCGGGTTCGGTCAGGCTGTGGTGCGAGTCCATGCGTGTGGCGTGTGCCACAGCGACGTGTTCGCCAAGGAGGGCGGCTACCCTGGGGTGAGCTACCCGGTCGTGCCCGGCCACGAGATCGCCGGCGAGGTGGCGGCGCTCGGTGGAGGGGTCAAGGGCTGGGAGGTCGGCCAGCGCGTCGGCGTCGGCTGGTTCGGCGGCAACTGCGGCTACTGCGAGTGGTGCCGCCGTGGCGACCTCATCAACTGCCAGAACATGGAGATCCCGGGCGTCACGATGGACGGCGGTTACGCCGACTATGTGCTTGTCCGGGCGAACGCGATGGCGGCGATGCCGGACGATCTCGGCGATGATGAGGCGGGGCCGCTCCTGTGCGCAGGGGTCACGACCTATAACGCGCTGCGCCACAGCGGCGCCCGCGCCGGCGACCGCGTGGCGGTTCTCGGCATCGGCGGCCTCGGCCATCTCGGCGTCCAGTTCGCAACCAAGATGGGCTTTGAGACCGTGGCGATCGCGCGCGGCCAGGACAAGGGGGAGCTCGCGCGCCGGTTGGGCGCGCACCACTACATCGACTCCACCGCCGGCGACCCTGGCGGGGAACTCGCCCAGATCGGCGGCGCCGACGTCATCCTGTCGACAGTCACCGCCTCGGAGGCGATGGGGGCCGTATTCGGCGGGCTGCGCCCGCGCGGACGGCTGATCGTCGTTGGTGCCTCGATGGAGCCGATCCCGGTGCCGGCCGCGGCTCTGATCGGCGGCTCGAACGTCATCCAGGGTCACGCCTCCGGCACCTCCCGCGACTCCGAGGACACGCTCAACTTCAGCGTGCTCGCCGACGTCAAGCCGATGATCGAGACGTTCCCGCTTGAGCGGGCCGCGGAGGCGTACGACCGGATGATCACCGGCCAGGCACGCTTCCGAGCGGTCATCACCACCCTCGCCTGACCCGTGAACGCCTTGGGCGGCTTCTAGCTATTAGCTAGCGAGGAGCCGCCCCCAAGCGGCATCACCACGCCGCGCTCGACATTAAGGTCGGGTACAAGCAAACGGGTCCGTAGCGAGATTGTTAGACGGACGCGCCGGAGGTCCGACAGGGCGGGCCGGCGCCGGCGTCGCGGGCGTCTCGCGACCCAACGCTCAGCGAAGCTGCACCGACGCAACGAGCGCCTCGGGTGTTGTCTGCGACCCAAACGTAGGTCAGTATCTCGGCGCAAGGGCCGCGTACATGGCGCTCAGCTGTCCCAACGCGAGCGCGAAAGCCGGGTCCGTGCCCGTCAGCGCCGCCAGCCGCCTGATTCGCGCTGCAGGCTCCTCGCCCCAGTTGTTATGAAGGGCGGCGTTCGCGACATCCAGTTCTCGAGGTCCGGAGATCCCGACTGGGTCGATCACCGCGATCGCGCCGTGGTGCTCAAGGATGTTCGCCGGCTGGAGATCGCCGTGCAATGCAACAACCGGTCGGCCCTGTCCTTGTTTGAGCAGCTCTCGTCCGAGCGTTTGCAGGGAAGGTACTTGCGAGACGGCGGCTTTGATGCTCGCACGCCAGTCCCCGAGTCCTCGCCAGCCGGCGCTCGTGGGGCGGTGCAGCGCGTCCAGGAGCAGCGCTAACCGCGCGGGCGCCAGCCGCGACGGTCTTCCCGGACGGGCGCGTTCCAAAAGCAGCGCACCAGGTCGGTGAGCGAGTACGCGGACCGCTGGGCGCCCGACCCAGGCGAGCATCGCGTTCGTCTCGGCCGACAGGCGCTCCTCGTTGGCGCACAGCTTCAACGCCGCCTCGAGGCCGCTCTCGGTATGACACCACGCCACGACTCCCCACGCGCCTGCGGCCATCCTCTCCTCGTCGAGTGACAAGTGCCAGTCCTCGCACACAGCATCGATCAGCTCGGGCAGTTGCGAAACCCAATCCTCGCTGGCGCCCGCCGGACGGCGCTCAGGCATTGCCGACGCGCGAGACTTCACGCGGCGTGGGACGGCATGCCGTGGCATCAGACAGACCAGAGCGCCGCTCCGAAGGTCGCGCTGGGCAGCCCTGAGCCCGCCGAGCGCGACCAACCGGTCCCGGTGCTCAAGACAGTTGGCGGAACTTCCAACGAGACGGGCGTACAGCCTTGGACCAGACGCCGCACGAAGCGGAGCCCATCCAGCAACGCACTCCACTGCATACGGCCAATTCTGGATCCACCTGCGACGCATGTCTTTGGCCACCGGGCCAATGATGAACTCGCAGAGCCCGTCGTCTCAGATCGGTCGATGCAATGCGAAGTGGGGGCGCGAGCGGCCATGCATCGACGCTGGTCGAGAAACCGGAATATATGGCCGGTTTCGCGACCAGCGCCCGGATTCCCGGTCCGTCCTGTGCCTCTGCTTTGGGCTTATGGGACAGCGCGTCCGAAACGGGATCGCGCCCCGGATGCCGCAGAGGCCGATCTGGCCGGCGACGATCTCGACCGTCGAAATCACCGGCGCGCGAGGGTCCAGCCCGCATGCCCTAGCGATGAGCGGGCGCCGGGGGGCCCGGGTGTCAGCCGTTGCGCGCTGCGGCGAGGGGGTGGGTGCCGGCCCGTGTGCGGATGGGAGTCCCGCCTTGCGGTGGGGTACTGCGCGTTGCCCCGGCCGCCGGTGCGCTGCGGCGGCTTGTGATGTGGTTTGCGGCGCTGTCGTTGCTGTGCGGCGTGCTGGCTGCGCCGCGCTGCTGCGGGGCGCGGGGGGGGGGGGGGGGGGGTCGCTGATCACTCTGGCGGTGATCAGGCATCGCGCGAGCGATCCCGCTGACCGCCAGGCAGGTCGTCGACCCGCTGGAGACCTGTTGAGGCCTCGCCCGGCGCGTCCCGAGCCCCGATTCAGGGCGTCCGCAGGGTAACGATCACCGGAGGGCGTGCGCAACTCGGGCCCAAGCTGAGCGCCGAATCACACGCCGATCAGGAGAAGGGGTAGACGATTCCTTGGTGCCCGTTGGACCCGACGGCGGTGCAGCGCGAGCGGCTGCACCACGCCCCGTCGGCCGAGAACGGAATCGGAGCCGCCTCGCTGACATGGTCGTGGCTGATAACCACGACCACCGAGCCCATCGCATAACACAGAGCGCTGTTGCGGCACGCGATCGCGGCGAGTATGTCGTTGCTCCCCTGCTCAAAGACGACTTTTCCGGGCCTACCGTCATGGATCGGTACCACGGCCGCCGCGTAGGGCTGTACCTCGTTCGCGGGCCCCGTCGCCCAGCAGGACGTACTGGAAGGACACGCGATTGCACTCAGCGTAATCATCCCATAGACGTCCCGCTCGGCCTTGACCACGCCCTTGCTTACCACGTTGACGTAGCCCGGCCCGCCGGGGTCGTTCGGAGTGACGTACGTGTTACCCCCAAGCGCGAGGCAGGCATCGTTGGCCTGGCACCAGATCGCTCCCGCGCCGTTGTCGCCCTGGAACACGAACGGCGGCGGCGGGCCAAACGCGGCGAGGCGGTACACCGTGTCCGTAGATCCAGCGATGTGCACGATGATCCCAGACTGCTGTGCACGGTCCTCGCCTGTCGCCCAACACGAGCTGGCGCTCGAGCACGCGATCCCGAACAGATCGCCGGTGCCGGGCACGAAGCGGACATTGCCGGGCTTCCCTGCGGTGATCGGAATCACGGCGCCCTCAGGCTTAGCCGCGCCCTCGGCGACCGCAAGGCAGAAGTTCGACCGAGGACAGGCGATCGAGTTGATCTGAAACACCCTCTTCAGCTTCGTGACCGCGCCCGGGCAAGCCCCGGACCACAGGCACGACCACCCCGCGGCCAATGTTCTGGCCACCGAGGCTCCCGGTCCCCCCAACCGCGACGCACTTGCCGCCGGGTGGACAGGCGTACCCCAGCAGGAAGCCAGTGCCCGCAACCGCATGAACCGTGCCGTGTACAGCCGGCTGGACCGTGCCCTGGACAGTGGCCGCAGCCACCCCACCGCCGACCACAACTCCAGCGAGCGCGAGCACCCACGCTCGCCGTAGCGCCTGCATTGCCACATCCTAGCTCGGTTGGATGCACGCGAACACGCGGCAGACGTCAGCCGATCCCGGCAAACCGGCCGACTGTGTCCGCGTCGGATCCAGCAGCGGGCGCCTCAAACGGCGATCTTGCCGCCAACGCTCGGAAGCCGCCGCCGAGGCCCTTCGCGGCGCGTCCCGAGCCCGGATTCAGGCCGTCCGCAGGATAACGTCAGCCGGACGCCGACCCGAATGCGTACAACAGCGGCGGAGATAGTCCGATGTGCCTGGGATCGCATGCTCGATAATGAGTGGCGGAGGTTGAACGAGATGTCGATCGCCGGATCGCAGCTACCGTCGCGGACCACAGCTGGTAGGAGTCCGCGCCGTTGGGTTGCGCGCTTGTTCGCCTACGCCGCACTGGCGGCCGTGCTGGGCGGGATCTATGTCGTCATCACTACCTCGGGCCGCACTGCGCGGGCCCCCGCCAGCCATCGCGCCGCCCATAAACCCCGTCCCTATTGGATCGTTCGTCCCGGCGACACCTACGCGGAGATTGCGGCGAAGACCGGTGTGGGCGTGGCCCAGCTCGAGGCTTACAACCCGTACGCCGATCCTGAGGCCCTCACGGTCGGTGAGCGGCTGAACCTCTGGCAGCATCCGCCTGCACCGAAGCGGTCGCCCCCGAAGCCCCTTGGACCCCTGTTCTGGACGGTGCGCCCTGGCCAGTCGTTCGGCTCGATTGCGGCCGCGACGGGTATCGACATCACGAAACTCGAACAGCTGAACCCCAAGCTCAGCCCCGCCAGGCTGCAGCCCGGAGATCGCGTCAGGCTCCGCGATTGACACGATGGAGGAAGACCCGTGGCTGACAGCCGACTGCGGATGACTGTGACGCGACGCGCGGGGATCGAGATCAACGTCGCGACCGTGGCGGTGCTGTCGCGGACTCTGGTGTGGGGTGAGTGTCACGCGACCCCGCATCCAGGTCATGCCCGCGGCGGGACGTGTCCTTCTCCGCCTTCGCGCAGCGCCGCGCCCAAAGCCGCGAGTTCGCTCGGGGCCAGCGCCGCCTCGATACGCCCGAACAACCTTCGCTCCTCATGACGCACGTGATCTCGCAGCAACTCGCCAAGAGCGTTGAGCGCCAGAACGTCGACATCCGCCTCGGCCTGCAAGTCAGCGATCTGCCGACGCATATCCACATGATCGACAAGGACGCGCACGACATCCGGATCATCGGCGCCCGCGTGACGCGCGAAGGCAGGCAGCAGCAACTCCTCCTCGAGACGGAAGTGCTCGCGACCCTCCTCCCGCCAGAACTCGAGCGTCGCACTCCTGACCGCCTCCGCGTTGGCATCGCCCGCGCGTCGCAGCCGCAACGCGAGCTCGAGCGCCACGTGATGCTCGCGCGAGAGCACAGCCAACTCGCTTGAACGCTGCACGCTCCGATCCTACCCACGCATCGCGCCGATGGCTCACGCGCGACACGGCGCCCACGGCCCGCTCCAACGCTGGCTCGCCCTTTCCCGCCAAGTGGCGCCTCCGACCAGGAACGCTGCCCGGCCGGTCGACCTGCCGCCGATCGAAACCAAGCAGGCGCGGTCACCCGTCGCTCAGCGCTCGAGGCGGGCGAGCGCGATCGTCGCAGCGGTCGCCTGGTCAGGCTCGCGTGCGAGCTCTATCCGGTCCACCGACATCTCGACTTCCGCCACGGAACCGCAAACGGTCTCGCAGCGACGTGCGGCAGGACCCTATGGCGCGCTCGTGGGGTAAGTGCGGGCACTGAGCGAGCTCCCCGCCAACGCGCATCGGCCCGACTCTCCTCCGATCGTCGTCAGCGCGAGGTGGATGTCGACCCGGAGGAACTGAGGCTCGGTGCCCTGCGAGATCTCGATGGTGAGTGGAGGGGTGGTCGCAACCGTTGTGGCGGAGAGTCGGGGCAACTGGCTGGCCGGCTCATGAGTGCGAGCCGAGTTCGGTACGAGGCGAAAGGTCAGTGCGTTGCCTGGATTGACGCTGGCATGCTTGGCAGGTCCGCTGCCGAGCTTGAAGCTGATTGCGTCCGTCGCGCTGTCGGCGGCAACGAACCGCAGGGTCCAGATGGGAGCGCCTTGCGGGCACCGTCCGTAGAAGCCCCCAACTGTAGGAACCGCGAGCACCTCATCGGACGTAGGCGTCGACCCCGTTGACGACGTAGTCACCGACCGACCCGGGACCGTAGTGGTGACTGTTTTCGTCGACCCACCGCAGCCAGCTGTAGCGATGCTCAACGCGATCGTGGCTACCGTGACGGCTCCGCGGCTCCGCATAGGCCGATGCTATACGCGGCTCGACCAGTCGGCCGGACGCGCGGCTGCTCTCCCGGCCGCCGACGACAGAAGGAGCCATCTCGCGATGTGGCTGGGCCACCGGCATTGCAGCGATGTCGACGGCCGAGTGGAGGTGGCCGCTTTCCGCCTTGTGCTTGCCGCCGAGCGTGTTGCAGGCAGCAATCTCGGGCGCCCTGGGTTCCGCGCACGGGGGAGCGCCGGCCTCTGCGCCGACAGGCGAGTCCGGACACCAAGGCGGGTCTGGAGGCCGAAAATCGCTGGCCTGGAGAGCCGAAACGAGAGCCGCTGATCATGGAGGGCGTCGGCCGGTGCAAGCGTGGGAGCTGGCTTCCCAGCGAGCTTTGTGGCGCAGGACATGTTTGGTCGGACCGCGTCCGCCCCGTCGCTTCGGTTATTGTGCGACTGCGTGCGGAGCTTGCGCCTTACTCTCGGCGTTCTGCTGGGCTTGTCGCTAGTTGTCGGTGTCGCCGGCGCCGTACCTAGGCGGATCTATGTGGCGAATGTCAGCTGCACTGGCCACGCCTACAGGCCGCGGCAGATCACGATCGAGTGCCGCGACGGCAAGTTCTATGCCGCACATGTTCGGTATAGCGAGTATGGGGCCGCGACTGCCAGCGCGGCCGTGGATCTCGTGGAGAACAACTGCCTTCCAAACTGCACCGACGGCATGGCCATCGAGTCTCCTGGGACGATCAAGCTGAGCCACGTGCAATCCTGTGACGGTCGACTCTATTACGAGCGGATCGCCTGGAAGTTCATCGAATCGAGAGGGCATCCATCGCCACACGGGTCGGGTACGATCAAGCCCCGGGTATGCGGAGGGCCTTGAGATGGTGGCCGGCGACGCTCGGCGCTTGCGGACACATGCTAGCTCGCCGTCGCGTCGTGCTACCCCCAGCTTGAGATTCCTGTCTACAGGAAGATGCCTGACGTTCCGATACTGAACGTATGACTGTCACACGCCGTTCGCTCATCATTCTGGCGCTGGCGAGCATTACCGTCGTTGCTTCACTGATCGATGCTGTGGTGAACGGCTGGACGGTGCTTGGCGGCATCTGTGTTGCTGGCTTCGTGCTGGTGATCGCTCTTGCGCTTGCGGAGCTCAGCCGCGCCAAGCATCACAGTTAGGAGAGCGTCCAGTCTGGGATGGCCGCGGCGAGCGAGTTGCTCCCGGAACCCGAGGCCCGGAAGCCGATCCAACGGCGGACGCGACGAAGGCCGATCCGGCCAACGACCAGGCCAACGGTGACTACGGATGCCAGCCCGTTTTCGGCGCACCGCGGCGCTAGCGTGAGACGGGTTCCAGCACCCACCGCCCAAAGTCGGCAGGATCGACGTTGCTGCCGCACAGGATCGTGGTGACGCGCCGCCCGGCGAACCGCTCAGGTTCCTCGAGGACGGCGGCGACCCCAAGCGCTGCGGACGGCTCGAGGACGAGTCCCGCGTGCTCATAGAGCATCCGCATGCCGACCTTGATCGAATCCTCGCGAACGAGCATCACGTCGTCGAGCACGACGAGCAGGTCGTCCAACACCTCAGGGATCGGACAGCGCCCGGCGACGCCGTCGGCGATCGTCTCGATGCGGTCCGTCTCGACCACTGTTCGCTGACGCCACGACAGCGCCATCGCGGGCGCACCAATGGGCTGGATTCCGATCACCTCCACGTGCTCGGCGAGCGAGCGCACGGCGTAGCCCACGCCGCTGGCCAGCGCTCCGCCGCCGACAGCCACGAGCACGACATCGAGCCCCGGATCGTCTCGGACCAGCTCGAGGCCGATTGTGGCGGCGCCCTCGCAGGTCGCCAGATCCAAGCTGTCCTCGACCAGATACACGTGACCCGCCTGCGCGATCTCGCGCGCCAGCAGCCGGGCGTCTTCGATGTCCTCGCCATCGAGCCGCACTTCCGCGCCGAAGGCGGCGATCTGGCGCAGCTTGAGCGGACTCGCAGTTCTCGCCGCCACGACGGTGACCTCCAGGCCTCGATGCCGGCCGCTGTAGGCCAGCGCCTGCCCGAGATTGCCGGCGCTCGCACACACCAAGCGTGCTGCTCCCTTCTCGCGGGCCACGGCTGCCACCGTCTCGGTGCCGCGCCCCTTGAAGCTTCCGACCGGGTTAAGCGTCTCGACCTTCAAAGTCAGCGAGCACCCGAGCGCCCGGCCGAGCGGCGCGCACGGCAGCGCCGGCGTATCGAGGAACGCCGGATCGATCTCGCCGACCGCAGCGCGCACCCGATCGAGCCGAAGCCGAATGCGGTCGAGGCCACTCACGGCCCGCAGCATGCCACGCCCGCGCCGGGTCGTCGACGCTATGCGCCGGCGAGCTCGGGTGGGAGGGCCTTGGGACCGTCGGGGTAGAGCTCGGCGAGCTGCTCGGAGGTCATCTCGAGCGTGTTGGCGGCCTCTGCTGGCGCGCCGACCACGAGCCACAGCGCTTCGGTGGCGGTGTCGTTGAATAACTGTCGCACTGTCTGGGGCTCGACGACCAGCGCCGAAAGAGGAGCGAGGGTCAGCAGCTCCTCGTCGACCCGGATCCGGCCCGTACCACCGAGCACGACGTAAAGCTCGTGCTGAACGCGGTGGCGGTGGCGGGTCGACGCCTGACCGGGCATCAGGCGCCAAAGGCGTGCGCCGAACGCGCTCGCGGATAGCTGCTTGGCGAGGTCAGTGTTCAGGACCCCCATCTGATTCGACGGTCGCCAGAACGCTCGGCTCACGTCGAGCATCGTGAAACCCATACCAGGAACCCTACCGCGTAACCCCCATAACTGCAACAATAGGGTTATATGGACCTGCCTGGCGACCTCGCGCTTCCGCTCCCGAGCGGCGCGCCGTGGTGGTACTGGCTCGGTGGCCGCCCGGCACTGGACCTCGTCAACACCCGCCGTGAGCGGTGGTGGCGCGACGTCGAAACCCTCGTGACCCCCAGCGACCTCGCCTCGTGGCTGCGCCAAGCTCGCGTGCTCGAGCAGACCGCGATCGCCACCCCCGCGCACCTCCGCGGCGCGCGCCATCTGCGCGAGGCCATCAACGCGGGGATCCAAGCCACTACTGACCGTACGCCGGTGCCTCCGCCCGCACTCGGCGAGATCAACCGCTGGCTTGCACACGCCCCGAAGATCCCGCGCCTCGAGCCCCGAGGCGACGGCCGTTGGCATCTCGGGATGGTGCCTGCGTCAGACGCGATCAAGTACGCGCTCGCTTGCGTTGCCCTTGACGCCGCAACCCTGCTTGGCACCGAGCAGCGCGACCGGTTGCGGATCTGCGCCTCGCCGACCTGTAGCGCTCGGTTCTACGACGCCTCCCGCGCCGCCACCCGACGGTGGTGCTCGATGCAAGGCTGCGGCAATGCCGCCAAGGCCCGCCGCCACCGCGCACGAACCAACGCCGCCTGACCTTCCCACGCGCAGACGAACCCAACCGACGCGGGGGTCTCAGTTCCCAAGGAGCGCTGGCGGCGAGTATCAGCGTGGAAGCCTACGTCTCCGGCACCACGACCGGGGGCGTCAGGACTGACGGCTTCGCCGGCGTTGCCGCGACGGCGCGATTGCGGTTGGCGATGCTATCGGTGGCCGCCCAAGCGGCGAAGATGAGGGAGCCGATGATGCCAGTGAGTGTCACCAGCACGCCGGCGGCCGCGGTGGCGGCGATACCGTGCGCGCCGAGGATGAGGACGGTGGCCGCCGGCCCGGTACTCGGGCCGATCGGCAGCTGGCCGACGGTGAACATGACGATCAGCAGCGCCATCGAGTCGAAGATCGAGACGTGCACGCCGATCGCCCGGAGCATCAGCCAGTTGCGCAGCACCTGGGCGCACACCGCCAGCAGGGCGAATGTGATCAGGCGGCCACGGCTCTGCATGCGCAGGACGGCGAGCCCAGCCCCAAGCCCGGTCCGGTGCCGGTCCGAGACGCGTCTGAGCAGAGCGACGAGACCGACGATCAGCATGATGACGATCGCCGGCACCCACAGCGGGACGCCGAGCGGCCCGACCAGGGTGAACGAGAACAGCGCCACGAGCGCCAACTCGACCGTGATGATCGGCACCTCGGCGGCCACCAGCGCCGGCGCTCGCGGCGTCGTCAGCGGCGCGGCCCTGCGCACCGACGCGATCCGCACCGCCATCCCAACCGAGCCGTTGACAATACTCGCGACGCAGCCGAACGCGGCCGAGCGAAACAGCACCCGGCGGCTGACCGTGGCGCCGGCGGCCCGCACGCAGATCGTCCACGCCTCGGTGCGGGTCAGCAGCGCGCCGATCTGGAGCAGCACCGAGAGCCCCACGAGGGTGAGTGGGGCCGTCCGCAGGGCCGCGCTGAACTGCGAACCACGCCCGGCGAGCACGTAGACCAGCAGGGCGGCGACGGCAACGGCTCCGCCGACGCTGACCGCGATCCGGCGGCGGATCGAGGAGACGCGAAAGTCACGCTCGACGGCGTCATCACAGGCGGGGTCCGGCGGGTGCAGCTCAAGGGTCACGCGGGGTGGCCTACGCGGTAGCAGTTCTCATGATGATGCGGCGACTGAGCGCATTACGCGTTAGCCCCTGCTCCGATTAACGGCCGTAGCAGCGGCTGACTAAAGCGCGCCTGTGCGCCATCAGGACGCCTAGCACGATCGAAAGGTGCCATGGGGCCGGGGCGCTAGGGGTCTCCGGCCGCATTCGTGGCGCTGACCGCGACGGTCCAGGCGCCGGCGTCAATGTCGTGCTCTCACGCGCCCGGCGACGGCGACCGCGATTGCGTCCGACCCGGGTCCGTGAGGGCGACCGGGAAGCTATACCCGCTCGCACGAAGGTCCCGACCTGGGGCGAGGCGCAAAGCGTCTAGAAGAGACGGCCGAATCCGTTAAAGGAACGGGGCACCGGTCATGAGCAGGCCCGGGATCGGGGCCGATGTTCGAGGGCTTGCGTCCGAAAGGAGACCATCTCATGCGTCGTATCACTCACTCTCGGCCGTCGCCCGCGATGGTGGTCGCGGCCATCGCCTTGCTGGTTGCTTTGGGCGGCGTGGCCGCAGCATCGATTCCAGGCAGCGGAGGGGTGATCAGCGCCTGCTACCTGAAGACTAGCGGGAGCCTGCGCGTGTTCGATACCTCAAAGCCGGGTGCTAGCGGCCGATGCCATCAGAACGAGCGGACCCTGACCTGGAACCGGCAAGGACCGCAGGGCATCCGAGGACAGCAGGGCATCCAGGGCGTACAGGGAAACACTGGTCCACCCGGCCCTACCGAGGGCACCTCGGCCGACTTTTTTTCCGACACCGCACCGCCCTCGAACGTGACGGTGGACGCCACCAGGGACGCTAGTCCGTTCACCACGACCGAGGCCGGGCACGTCTTCGTGTCGAAATTCATCAACGCGATAAGCGCGAGCTGCACCGGCGAGACCAACGTCAGATTTGTGCTTGTGGTCGACGGCGCCCGCGTGCCCGGTTCGTTTGTCGACAGTGTTCCCAACGGCACCACGGTCAGCGACGTGACGCTCACCGGCGTCACACCAACCGTGATTGCGGCTGGCCAACATACTGCCTCGATCGGGATTGCTTGCGGTGGTACCGGCGTGACGAACTCAACCACTGACATCGGCGAGGGCGTGACCGCGGTGGTACTCGGCTGACCCCCTGGTCAGCCGCACGGCAGCACGCTGCCTTCGACATGCCGTCCGCTGCAAGACCCGCTTTCGACACCGCTGATAGCTCGCCGGGAGTTCGGACCCCACGTCCCCTGCGCGCGGAAAGCAGGTCCGAAGCGCGGCCAGAAGGCGTCCGAATAGCGATCCAAAAGCGGGCGCCTCAAACGGCGATCTTGGCGGCAAGGTTCGCAACACCCGCCGAGGCCCTCCGCGGCGCGTCCCGAGCCCGGATTCTGGGCGTCCGCAGAGAACGGGAGGGGACGTCGCCGACGCGGGAGCGAGGACGCCCAGCTGCTTCTATGACTCACTGCCCGGCCTGCGCGCGATCCGCGACCTGCATGCGTTTGGAGGCGCCGGGTCGGAGGCCCGTTCCAGGTCGGGCACTTTGGCTGCTTTCTCACCGCGCGCGGACCAGATCTTCGGCTACGACTGAAGAGCGGCGGCGCGATCAAAAAAATCCAGACCCAGGCCATCCCGACCACAGCCGGTGTGACGGCGCTCGCGCCGCCGACGAGTGGTAAGCTCGACAAGCTATGGCGCGGCCGGTGGTGCTGATCGGCCACGATCCGGTGAGGTATACGGACTGTCATGTGAGCTATGTCGTTGCTCATGCGTTGGCCGCGCGACGTGCTGGCTTCTCGCCGCAAATCTTTTGCGTCGGTTCGGCCGCGGAGACCGAGCAGACGAAGTTCGGGTGCATCCATCGGGTGCGGGCGCCGTTGCGACACTACCGGCTTGCGCCCGTCAACACGCGCCTGATCGGGAGGGCGGTTGCCGATTACCTGAGCAGTTGTGGGCACGAGCCGCCGCATATCGTGCACGGCTTTGGCAAATGGGTGGGCGCGGCCGTCGCTGCTACCGCGGAGCTTTCCGGGCGTGGAATTGCGGCGGTGCCGATCGCGAGTGCGTATACGGTCGCGGCGCACGAGTGGAGAGGACTGCTGCGAGGTCTCGACGTAGATCACGGCGTCCGGACGGCATTCGTTCACGCTGCGTGGTATCCGTGGATCCGGACCGCGATCACCATTGTGGAGCGAAGAGGCTGCGAGCGCGCCCAGGTCGTGCTCGTCAACTACGAGTCGGTCGCGCGTTTGCTGCGCGAGGCGTATGGGACGAGGCTTGCGATCCGGCGCGTTCCGTATGCGGCGGTGACGGCGTTCGAACCAACGTCGGGCTCGGACTCAGCGCCGACTCCAGCCTCGATTGCCGGCCTGCGGCCAACTGATGCGCCACTGATCGTCTCGGTCGCGCGGCACTCCCCCTCCAAGGGCCTCGACGTGTTGCTCCGCGGCCTCGCATTGCTCAAGGCGGTCGGCGTCGGGTTCCGTGCGTGTCTGATCGGTCCGGGTCCATTGCTCGACGCTCACCGCAGGCTGTCGTCGCGACTAGGCCTCGAGGGTCAGGTGGCGATCCCAGGTCATGTCGATGATGTGCTCCCGTATCTCCGGCGGGCGGACCTGTTCGTACTCCCCTCACTCGAAGAGGGCAGCGGGTCGGTGGCGCTACTCGAGGCGCTCCAGATGGGAACAGCCATCGTGGCCTCGAGCTGCGACGGCATCCCCGAGGACGTGACCGACGGCCGTCACGCGTTGCTTGTCCCTCCGGGAGATGTCAAGGCGCTACGCGATGCGCTCGCGCGTCTGCTCCGGGACGCCAGCCTCCGGGATGCGCTGGCGGCTCGTGGGCGTGAGCTGTTCGAGGAACGCTTCTCGGCCGACCGGTTCGTCGTGGCGCTCCGGGATGTGTACGCCGAATTAGGCGTCTCACCCTAAGTCCGCGGCGCCGGAGGCGTGAGCCGCTGCGCTGAACCGACGCACCCGCGGCTGATCGTGATGTGCGACTAGGAGCCGCGACCGGAGCTGATCGCTTACGGCGAGACGCAGCTCTTCTCCGTGCCGGCGGAGAGCTGCATCTGGTGCGCGCCGCTGTCCGTCGACGGACGCGACGTTATCGTCTTGGAGTAGAACGATTAGTGCCCACGAAGATCGAGGAGTGATGATGGCTACAGCAGCGCAGCTTGTGACCGGTGTCGATTTCGTGCCGTTCACCACGCAAGACCTCGACAAGGCGATGGACTTCTACGGCACCAAGCTGGGGCTGCAGCGCTCCGTCTATGTCCCCGAACGCCAGTACGCCGAGTTCGAGACCGGCAACGTGACGCTGAGCATCGTTGACGGCGAGGCGATCGGCATCGGCCACAACGTCAACCGAACTGCGCTTGGTCTGCATGTCGACGATGTCGCGGCGGCACGGGCGGAGCTGGAGGGGCGTGGCGTGCAGTTCCAGGGCGACATCCTGGACACGGGCGTATGCCACATGGCCTTCTTCGCGGATCCGGACGGCAATGCGCTGATGCTGCATCGCCGCTACGCGCCGCGGGTGACCCAGAGCTGACAGCGGCTGGTCTAGTGGGTTGCTGCTCTTGCCGGCCGTGATCGTCCCCGAGATAGTTCCCTGAGAGGCAGAGTCCGCTCACGAGACCGCGGAGCGCAATCGCTAGGCTGGTGATGTCCAGGTGGTGTAAGACGTATCGTTGAGGCATGGGCGAACGTGCATGGAAGCCGCCAGCCAGGCGGGATGGTGGCATCCCGGCCGTCGAGCCGGAGCACATTGCGGCGTTTGCTGCGTTTCAGCGTCCGGTCGGTGACTTTGACAAGGCGCTGTGCGCGGACGCCGACTGGTTGGGGCGTCTCGGAGAGGAGCAGGCGCGCTTTGACATCAACCCGAGCCTCGCTCGGCGGGTGTTTGCGGGGCCGCAGGGAACCATTTACCTCGTGCCGGGTGCCGGAACGCTGTGCTACATCTGGGTCGCCGCCAACGGCGCGACGAGCATCGGAGTGACCCTGACGGCCTCCGCGGCGAAAGAAGGATTCGTGCACCTGCACGGCTGGACAGGTTCGGCACGCACAACCGTGGGGGTCCTTCCGGCCGGTGGGCACGGTCTCCGCGTGGTCGCCCGAACCGAGGGCGCCGTTGCCGTCCCGTTGAGTTCCGATGACAGCTATTGCATCACGGTCGCAGACCCGGTCGATATGTTCTGGACCACGAGAGACGGCAGGACTCACCAGGCTCGACCGGACCTGTTCAAGCGGCGCCGGACTCCGTGACCCTCGAACCAACTGTTCATGACCGAGGTGCCACATGAGCGAGAACACGTCGCCGGCCATCGCCCGCTTGGAGGACTGGGCGTGCTCCGCGCATCGGCGGGAGCGTGGACCGCCCGTACCAGCGCAGGTCAGGACAGATGACGAAGAATGAGCCGGCCGGCTGCGGTGCTACCCGGTGCCACGTTCTATGCGACCGCGGATGGCAGTGCAGCAGCACGTGAAGCCTTCGAACACGAGCTACTCCGACCCGCACGACGTCTGCGTGAGGGACGAGGCGGGCCGCTCCCTACTCGATGCCGGATCGATCCCCGGCTCGCGGCCCCGAGCGGACGTCGACGACAGATTGGCATGGCCAGAGGGCTGCTTGAGGAATCTCGGTTCGTGTCATGCCGTCGGCCTGGGGCGCGCGGCGTCCACGCAGTCGAGTCGACACGGATCGCAGTAAGGCGATTGGGGTGGCCGCCACGCGTGGCCCGTGCACGACGCGACGGGCGAGGCGGATCGTGTGCCTACGGGCGGCCGCGCGACGTAGGTCCTCGATGTGAGCGGTGGCGAGCGCTCGAGTGAGAGCGGGATGCGGCATTGGAGCCTCCTCTTAGCCTACGTCAACAGTTCACTCAATGCTGAAACGTAGACTACCACCATTCAGGCAGGTATGAAATTTGGAAGTGTTAGACTGGGGCTATGGCAGCCGCACGCGATGCCCGGGTTCAGCTGTTGGCCGAGCTGGCCGACGAGACGCGATACGCCGTGCTGGAGCGCCTTGAGCAGGGCCCGGCCTCGGCCAGCGAACTGGCTGAGCGCCTGGACGTGTCGCCGACACAACTGGCCAATCACCTACGGCGACTCCGCGATGCCGGGCTCGTGACGGTCAGCCACCAGGGCCGCCTCGCGCTCTATGAGCTCGCCGAGCCGGGGCTGCGGGAGATCTTCTCGATGCTCAACGGGTTACGCGGAGCTCCGCCGCGAACGGGTCGGCCGGTGCAGGTGGCCGCCACCTGCTACGACCACCTTGCCGGGCAGGTCGGCGTCGCTCTGATGGACCACCTCGTCCGATCACGAGCGCTTGAACCCCGAGACGGCGACGGAGAACTCAATCTAGGCCCAGCGGCTGCCGGCGCCTTCGCCGAGCTCGGAGTCGAGCTGCCCACCAAGCCCGCCCGCCGCACGCTCGCCTTCTCCTGCATGGACAGTCGCATCGGACGACCACATCTCGGCGGTCAACTCGGCGCCCAGCTCGCGGCCTCCCTGCACCAAAAAGGCTGGGTCAAGCCCACCGCGCAGCCGCGCCGCCTCGAACTCACGCCAGCCGGCAACAAAGCCCTAAAGCGCCTCGGCATCCGCCTCGACGCGGCCGCCGATCGCGCCCAGAACCACACACCGACTGACCCTGAGTGATCGCGTCGCCTGGTCCCTCATCGTTTTCACCAAGAACTCCGTCCGGTACCAGGCCGCCGGCGGGCTCGCGCGTGTAATCCAGAAACCTCGTCCGTAGATCAGTGACTGATCGGTCGGTCAAAGCCGAATCATTCGCACCCGAACCCCCCGCAGCCACGCCGGCGCTGAAGCTGCCCTACAAACACAATCCGGCTGAATACAGCATCTGGAGGACAATGACGGGGCACTGCTCGCCGTCCCGAGTACGATCAACCCAAGCTCGCCGGCGTGCAAGCAGGCGGAGAGTGCATGCGGATTCCACGGAGGCTGAGGCGAAAGCCTCCGCTGCCGAAACGGCCAGTGGTGACAGCGACGCCGGTATGTCCGGGACCCGTGGCAGGACCTCCAGATCGCCAACTTCGACGCCGAGCGGGGCGTCGACCAAACCAGGTGTCGAGAACGCGGCTGCTGAGGCCGCCAGGCGGCGCGTCCGGAATCCAACAATGAGCGGACGTCGGACGTCGGACGTCGGGCGTGCGCGGCTGCACGGGACTAGTGCTCGCTCATTGCGATGCGAAGTGGGGGCGCGAGCGGCCATGCATCGCCGCTGGTCGAGAAACCGGAATATATGGCCGGTTTCTCGACCAGCGGCCGGAATCCCGGTCCGTCCTATGCGTCTGCTTTGGGCTACGGCAGCGCGTCCGAAACAGGATCCAACAGCGGACGCGACGAAGGCCGATCTGGCCGCCGACCGGCTGCAGACCTGTCGAGGCCTCGCCCGGTGCGTCCCGAGGCCCGATTCAGGGCGTCCGCAGGGTAAGGCGCGGCGGATGCGGACCCGAACCTCCTCGGCCCTCGTATTGGGGCGAATCTCACGACCGCAGCCCCCCGCCGGTTGGTCCTGCTTCTCTGCTTCCCCGCTAGTCTGCCGGGCGCCAGCTGACGACCCGTTCGAGCGGTCTACGGTGTGTGGAAGCTGTGAAGGTCGATCACTTCTTGCGTAATCTCGAACGGAACGTTTGGCTTGACGTTTGCGTCGAACCAGGTGTCGTGCTGCTCCTGCGTCTCCCACACCTCGCCCACGACGAAGCCGTCGGCGTCTTCATATGCGACGTGGACCAGGAAGCCCGGCTGCTTCTTTATCAGCTCGATTAGAGCCGGCGCGGACTCGTCGTACTGCGCCGCGCTCATCGCGGCACGGTGTCGAATCAGGACGGGCATTGTGATCCTCCTTGTAGAGACCTGGACCGTTGGGTTGCACAGTCGACCGCCCGTCGCGATACCAAGGCGGCAGTGTTCGTGTGAGCATCGAAGTCAAGCACCGCCGCGACGCCCGCAACCACCCTACACCGCGCCGGGTCGAGCAAAGCGTTTTCTTTTTTGGGGCCATCCAGCCATGGCCAACGCAGTCGCTAACGCGTGCAAGGAGCGGCCGTGGGCCGATCTGCCGGACGGGCGTCGCTGGTTTGTCGCCGATGCGATCGGCGGCTGGAAGCCGCCGTCGAAGGAGAAGCAATCGACCGCGCTCGACACCTACCGTCATGGCGACGAGCCCAGCCCCCGGCCGAATAGCGCCGACGCCGCGGGCCGCTGTGCGGTGGCGCTGATCGCCACGGCGGAAAGGGCGGGGCCATCGTCAGGCGCCAAGCAGGCCTGGCTGGGCGTCTCGAGCCGGCCCGGTCCGAGATAATCCGCCGCTTACTGCCGCGGGTGCCAACAGGAGGATGTGATGAGACGCGTGTTCGTACTGCTAGCGACTGCCGCTGCGATGGTGATCGCCTACACGGGGTCAGCGCAGGCGAGCGGAGGCCAGCAACTGTGTATCGGTCCCCCGACGTCAGCCGTGAAGCCGGCCAACGACGGCAAGTGCCCTGAGGGCGACGACCTCGTCACGCTCGCGACCCAGGGCGAAGTCTCCGACCTCAGTGGCCGGGTGCAGACGCTCGAGGGCGAGCACGCGCGGCTCGCCGGCGAGGTGTCGGCGCTCCAGAGCAAGGTCGCGGCGCTGGAGGAGAAACTGTCGAAGATCAGCTATGAGCCGAAGGGGCTGAACGGCTTGCCGACGGTCAAGATCTCAGGGGCGAACCTGCAGGTCGTCAACGGCACGGGCGCCATCCAGAACGTCAACGGCCTCGGCAACGTGATCATCGGCTACGACGAGCACGCCGCCGACATCAAACAGACCGGTTCTCACAACCTCGTGCTCGGCGACCGACAGGCGTTTACGTCCTGGGGCGGGCTCCTCGCCGGCTCGAAGAACTCGGTCACCGCCCCGCTTGGCGTGTCGTTCGGGTTCGGCAACGAGGTCAAGGCGAAGTGGGCCACGATCACTGCCGGGTACTTCAACGTCGCCGGCGGCGAGGGGTCATCGATCAGCGGCGGTTCGGAGAGCGATACCAACGCCGGGCTCGCGTCGATCAGCGGCGGGTTAAGAAACCATGCCAATGCGGACTGGAGCTCGGTCGCCGGCGGAGCCGACAACGCGGCCGGCGGGCAATACGCGACGGTCAGCGGCGGCAGGCAGAACCGGGCTCCTGGCAAGATCTCGTCGGTCAGCGGCGGTCAGGGGAATCAAGCCGTCGGTGAGGCCTCCTCGATCTTGGGCGGCGGTGACGTCACCGTCACGAGGGTCCGCGGTACGAGCCCCTAGTAGCTGGCTCAGGTGCTCTGGCGCCGGCCGCGCGGCGTGGTCGTCGGGCGGCCGGCGGGTGTGTCTCCGCACGGCATGATCGTGGTGCGGCCCTCCGAGGCAGCAGAGGACCTCGGCTTGGCGGTCGAGCCGTTCGGCCGCGGGGCCCTCGTGCGGAACTCTGGTCCGCGCTCGACGAGTCCTACCAGCAGTACGACCGAACACGCCACGCGACTGATGGCCAGGTGGGCCTTCGACACGCTCGGCGTTGCACGGCTTGAGCTGACCTGTGGACCAGACAACGAAGTGTCGCAGCGCGTAGCGCTGCGCTGTGGCTTTGCCCGCGAGGGCGTGTTGCGATCCCATGCGCCGTTCAAGGGCAGCCGCCGTGACACCGTGATGTTCAGCCTGTTGCCGGGCGAACTGCGCTGAGCGGAAGGAGAGAGCCTGCCGTCCACGGTACGGCGGGGCGGTCGCGTACGAGCGTGGTCGCCGTTGGTTGTCCCGCAGGATGCGCGCCCACCCCGTCTCACCGACTTTGCCGCTCAGGTCGGGCAGCGCGAGCTTGAGTAGCGCGCTGAACAGGTTGCGAAAGCTCCGGCGGCGGTCGCCCCAGGCCTCGAGGCGGGTCGTCTCACGATGAACGCTAGGCGAGCGTTGGTGAGATCACCGGGCGAACGCGTCAGCCGTCGCTTGTCGATCGCCAACTCGATCACAGGCGGAATCGCAGTCGATCGATACGCGTGAGCCACAACGACGCCGCTCTGCCCTGGACACGGGCCGCGCGCCGACGGCGACTGAGCCCGGCCGGCGGTCGCGGCATGGACAGAAGTTCCCATCCCGAGGACCGAAATCCACGCTGGCTTGAATTGAGTCTCTCGCGTCCGCTTGGATCCAGAATGAACCATCACTCCTGCCGCGCGTCCGATCGTCTATCGAACAGCGGACGCGGCGAAGGCGATTGTGCACGCCGGGACGCCGGACCCCGTCCGGCCACCCCGGCCGGCGGCGCCGAGAAGCGCCCGCGCCGCCGCGGCAGCAGCGCGACGGCCGAGTTGTTACGCCCCCGTTAGGGGGCGTCCCGTACAACTGACGCATTCACGCGAAGCTGATCCGAAACCTGTCGGCAACCACGATCGTCGCGCTTGCCTGCGCGTTGGCGCTTTCGGCCTGCGGGTCGTCGAGCAAGCAACCCGCCGCCGCCGGTGGGAACGCGCGGATCGCGTTCAGCACCTGCATGCGCGCGCACGGCGTCCCCAACTTCCCAGATCCATCCGGGGGCGGCGGGCTGAACATCGCCGGCACCGGCATCAACCCCCAGTCACCGGCCTTCAAGTCTGCACAGGCAACATGCTTCAAGTTGCTGCCGGGCGGCGGCCCCAGTACGCACGCGACCGCTCAGCAGATCAAGGACGCGACCGAAACCGCTGAGTGCATGCGAGACCACGGTGTCACCGGCTTCCCGGACCCGATCATCACCGCCACACCACCGGCAATCAACCGCGGTGAGTACAGCACAGCTGAGTACGGCAACGGGATGTTCATCGGGATCCCCAGCTCAATCAACGCGAATTCGCCGGCCTTCGAGGCGGCCGCGAAGACCTGCAACTTCCACTGAGCGTCACGGAACCCGCGACAGCGGAGCAGACGGTCCGCTGTGCCCACAGCGCGGGCGCGACCCTGGCCAGCGGCGCTCAACCTGAAGCCAGCGGCCGCGGCTGCACGCAAGCGACACGCTCAGGCCCGGCACATACATGCGAATGCGGGTGCCGCTGTCGTTCACTGCACCGTCGTCGTAGCTACGACTAGCGGGCGCGGCGCCTTGGCTTGATGACAAATCCGGCGTGCTCCGTGACGCTCACCGAGCGGCCGACCGCCGCGCTTGCGGCCAGCCGGTAGCTGCCGGGCCGCAGCGCGCTACCGTTGAGACGGCCGGTGAAGTGGAAGCGGTTGGCGCCGGCGACGTCCTTCCGCCTGAACTTTCCGAGCGCCAGCCAGCGGGTGCAGGCCCGGGGATGCCGTGCGCCTCGCCGCGGGGCGAGGCAGCTTCTGCCTCGGGTGACTCCCGGCATCGACCGCAAGACGGTAAACGTCGTCGCCGCAGCAAGGCTGTCGCTGTAGCCGACGGTTGCTCCGCTGGCCGCAGCCTTATCGATGCTCGCGCCGCTCAGCGCCGCCACGAACGTGTTGGGGTGCACGGCGAGACCGGATAGGCGCGGGCCGCGCGAAGCGCCGCCCCCACCGCCACCCGCACCACCCGACCCGCCGGCGCGAATCGATAACGGCGCGCTCGGCGCGCTGGCCGAGCCGGTCTGGTTGGTCGCGGTGACCTGGCAGGCAACCCCGTGCCCGACATCCGCAGAGCTCACGATGTACGTATCGCCCGCGGCGCCGGCGATCGGCGTGCCGTTCTGTAGCCAAGCGTACGCGAACGACTGCGGGAAGTTCGCCCACGTCCCGTTCGAGCATGTCAGCATCGCGCCGACGGTCGCGCTCCCGGTGATCATCGGCGGGGCCGTGTTGCTCGGCAGAGCCGCCTCGAACGCACCGATGTCGCACGCGGCGCCCTGGGGGCGTGACACGCCGCGCTGGTCGGTCGCCGGGCAGCCGGCGCCGGTCGCCGGGACCTGGTCGATCGCGGCGCTACCGGCGCCCAGCGCCATCGTCTGCGTCGGGCCCCCGTTGTCGGCCAAGGGGCCAAGCATCGGATCGCCGTTCGTCCCGGGGCAACTGTTGTCGGGGAAGCTCAGGTTGTGCCCGTGGTCGATGACGACACCCAGGCAGTTCGTGCCGGAGTTGCCCGACACGAGCGTGTTCTGCGACGTGATCGACCCGTACGCGGAGATGCCACCGCCCATCCCGGCGTCGCCGGGACTGCCCGTGGCGAACGGTCCGGTCCCGGGGTTGCCCGGACCGCCGACCAGGTTTGCCACGATCGTTGCGTTCACCATGTTCAGCGCGGCGCCACCGCTGACGACCGCGCCGCCGCCCCCGCCGCTTCCCGCGGACCCGCCTTTGGTTGCGCCCATCGCTGTCGGACTGCCGCCATCGCCGCCGGTCCCGGCGCGGTTCCCGGTCAAGGTGTCGTTGATGATCGTCTGCGAGGTCGCGGCCGCGTCGAACACGCCGCCACCGTCGCCGCCCAATCCTCCCGCGCCGCCGACCAAGTTGGTAATGGCGCCGCCGCCGCCGTTGCCACCCTTCCCGGCAGCGTTCTCGAACACGAGGCTGCCGTCGAGAACCAGCTTTCCGGTCGTTTTCACCCCGCCGCCCGTGCCGCCGGAGCCGCCCGCGCCGCCGCCGGCGGTCCCGGAGTTACCCGCGCCACCCGCCCCCGCGTGATTCGCGACCACGGTCGTGCCTTCGATTGTCAGCGATCCGCCCGAGCTGCTGAGAATGCCGCCCCCGGAGCCGCCGGTCCCACCGGCCCCGCCGGTGGCGCCGGCGCCGAGCCCGCCGCCGCCGCCGGCGCCCGCCTCGTCGCCGCTGATCGTGCTGTCGGACACGGTCAGCGTGCCGCTGTTGTAGATCCCGCCGCCATCGCCACCGGCGCCTCCCGCCAATCCGGACGGGTCCATTCCGACGTTCTCGCCCCCCGTGCCGCCACCGCCAGCGTGGTTGCCCGAGACAACGACCGAGGTGAGCGTCAGCAGACCCGCGTTGTCGATCCCTCCGCCTGACTGCCCCGGCGAACCGGAATTGCCCGCCATACCGTTCACTCCGTCATGAGCGTGCCCGCCGGTGATCGTCAGCCCGCTGATCGAGTCGATCGCCTGGGACTGGACGTCGAACACCCGGTCGGCCCCGCCGCCGTCGATCGTCGTTGCCGACGCGCCCGCACCCGTGATCATGAGTTCCCCGGTGATGCTCAGCTCGCCGCTAGAAAGGGTGTAGGTGCCGGGCCCCAGCACGATCGTGTCGACCCCGGAGCCGGCTGGGCACTCACCCGGCGCCGAGCCGGAAGCGGACTCCGTGTTGGCCGCGATCACAGCCTCGCGCAGCGAGCAGCTGCCGTCGGCGGGATTGGTCTCGTCGGACTTCGTGTTGACCGTGATCGTCGTCGCGCGCGCCACGGCCGACCCCATCAGCAAAGCCGTGACAACGGCAACAGCCCCCACTCTCAGGTTCAAGCGCACGAGGCACGACAGTATGCCCCCCGGACCCCTTGCCCGGCAACACCAGAAACAGGCGGACACGCCACCAGAATCTCACGCAGGAATTAGGAAGGGTTCCCGCGCTCGCGCCGGTACCGTCAGCGCACGACCACTGCCGCCGACGTACTTAAGCCCGCCTTCGCGACCCATCGCAAGCACTTCACCTTTCACCGACGACCACGACCCAGAAGCGGGCGCTTCGAACGACGATCTTGCCGGCAAAGCTCAGAAGCCCCGCCGAGGCCCTTCGCGGCGGGTCCCGAGCCCCGATTCGGGGCGTCCGCAGGGTAACAATCAGCGGACGCCAAGACGCTAAGACTCTCGCTCAGCCGTACGCCGTCGGCCGCTGCAGCCGTGAGGGTTGAGCCTCGCAGCATGTCGGGGTAGCGGCGCTGAGGGCCGAGAACGCCGGTTGTGTGTGGCTGCGGCGGCTTGCGGAGGTCAAGTGCCGGTGGGAGGCTCACGGGGTGGTGGAGCGATTCACGGACGAAGCCCGCAAGGTCGTTTACCTGGCGATCGAGGAGGCGAACGAGCGGGGGCACGAATGTGCTGGTGTCGAGCACGTTCTTCTCGGTTTGATCGGAAAGGACGACGGTGTCGCGGCGCTGGTCCTGCGCTCGCTCGGCGTTACGGGTGAGCGCGTTCGCGCTCGTCTGCTCGAGACCGCTCCCGCGTCTGCGCAGCGCCCGTCGCTTGAGGGGCCGTTGCCGCTTCCTTACACACCAGAAGCGTGGGGGGTTCTAGAGCGGGCGGTTCGCGAGTCTTTGCGCTACGGGAGCAGGTATGTCGGAACGGAGCACATCCTGCTTGGGCTGGTTGGCGAGCAGCAGGGCGCCGCGGTTCGGGTGTTGCGCGAGTTGGATGTCGATTTCGCGAAGATCCGTGACGCGGTTCCGGTACCGCCGTCCGGTCTTCGGACGGTGCTCGAGGGGGAGAACGGCGCCCTGGCGGTGCGTATCGGTCCGATCCGCGGTCGCGACCGCCCGGGATGCGGCGGCGAGCCCGCCGACGTCGAGGGGGACGTGGCCGGCGAGGGGCCGCGGGTCGTGGGTTACAGACCCTTGACCGATCGCGTGGAACCAGCGGCCGGCGGGCCGTGCGTGACGCGCGTTCACGCAACCGTCAAGCTGCAATCCTCGTTGCGGGCGGAACTAGCCCAGAAACGAAAGGCTGATCCCAGCGAACCCCGACGCGTGGTTCATGTGATGTCCGGCAACGCGGAGAACCTCAGCCTGCACATCTCGCTCTCCGCGCAGGACAGCACCGGCCGGCGCGTCCACACGTCCGGGCGCGACTTCGGAGTCAGCGGCCCGCGCCACGGGATCTGGCACCGGTGGCACGGGCCGCCTCTCCCCGATGACCCCGAGCAGGCTGACCGCATCATGCTGTTCGAGCACCGCGTCGACATCCATGACATCGAGGACGGGATCGATCAGATGCTCGGCCGCGACCCATCGCTACACCGGCCGCCGCGATTGGCTTGGGAGAACCTGATCGAAGCGCTCGAGCAGGCCGGAGTTCACGTCAGCGAGCGCGAGCTGATCGACGCGCCGCTCACGGTCGAGCTCACGCCCGAGGTTCAAGCGGAGCTCGAACGAGCGACATAGAACCGCCCGCAAGCCGAACCCGTTAGCGGACGGGAGAGCTACCCGGCGTGGCGTCGTGGTGGTCGGGCGTCTCCGCCGGTACGACGCGGAACACCGGGTATTCCTCGGCGATCGCCTCAAACGCGGACAGCGGCGCGCTGCGATCGACAGGGATGTGTGGGCGCCCGCCGGGGACCTTAGTCAGGTAGCGCTTGATGATCGGGGCGCGATCCTGTACTTGAACCTCGACCAGAAGGCAGTGCCGTCGGCGACCATGGCCGATCGTCACCAGTCCGTCCGCGGCGCGAACGTTCTGCACCCAGTTGCAGCGCTCTCCGAGCATCGAGACCAGGTACCACTCCCCATGGTAATCGGCCATCCCCACAGGGAAGCGGCGGGCCTCGCCCGACCGCCGGCCAACGACCTCCAAACAAACCCAGCGGCGGGGGGAGAGGCCGGCCCCGAACAGCGCCGCCCATACGTGCGACAGCCGCCGAGCGATCGCGTCTGCGCGCCCGCCGGGATACATCGCCCGCAACCGCTCATCGGACATCAACCTGTGTTGGCTCATCTGGCTCTAGCGGACGAAGCTAGCGCCGTCTCCGCGAGGCGTCATCGGTACCCGCTCCGATAAGCCTCGCGGATCGCTACGGATGCCCTTAGCGGAACTGGCCGTCTTGCCGATGGGTGCAGCACGGCGTACTGAAGCCAAGCACAACCGGGCGATTACGACACGCTGGACCTGATCTGATCCGATCATCACTCACCACACGCGTGCGCCAAACCGTGCTACGGAACGTGCACGGCAAGCCTCGCCAGGTGAGCCTGTCCAAGTCGATCGTGATCGGCCGGTCGGCTACTCGCTGGCCCAAGGCAAGACCGCGCTCGTCACGGTCCGGCTGTCGAAGCTGTTGTCGGGGACGATCCATCCCGTCGCGACGGCGACCGTCCAGCGCCTCCCGAGCCCCGAATCAGCGCGTCCGCAGGGTAACGACCAGCGGACGCTTGAAAGCGCGTACGCCGTCGGTCGAGCGTTGGCGACATTGTCGGCTAGGGCAGTCCCCGCATCTCCACGATTTCCGTCCCAGATGCTGCCGCTGTGCGGGATCGACGACGGCGCTCTGATCGCGATCACCGGGCAGATTCGCTGCTGGTCTTACCAGGACATAGCGTTGACTCGGCGGTCTTGGCTTCCTGCGGAGCCGTCGTTGCCATGGGGGGGTAGCTCGTTGGTGGATGGCCGCGGGTCTCGTGCCCTGCCGGGGGCGCTGCTGAGCGCCGACGACAAGCTGGCGAGTGTCGGGCCACCGCGTGCACGGAAGTGGCCAGGCCACCGCTGAGCGCCGTTGTTTGCGACCTTCGCACTGAGTCCCGTGGTCCGTTTGAGGATCGCTTCTAACAACATCTGTCGAGCGTTCGGGGTGTGTGGCCCTGCGGGTGTGCATCGCCGCCGAGGAGTGGAGTGTGAATGCGTCCCGTCTACCGGTTATCGCACCTTTGCCGGTTGGCGAAGCGCTCGTGGTTGCGGGTCTGATCGATCGCCACACGCTCGAGTGGGCGCTTGCGCGTCAGCAGCGGACGGGCGAGCGCCTAGGGCGAATCCTCGTCAACTGCGGCGCCGTAAGCCGGCTGGAGCTGCAGCGTGTGCTGGGTGAGAAGTGGGGGCTGCCGTTCGTCGATCTGCTCGCGACGTCGCTCGATGCTGAGCTGGCACAGACCTGTGAGCCGGAGCGGCTGCTCGATGGCGGCTGGTTCCCGCTCGAACAAACCGGTGATCGCCTGGTCGTGGCGACGTGCGAGCCGCCGTCGGTCGAGCTGCTCGACGCGATCCACGCAGCGTTCGGTGCTGAGTGCGTCGTCGAGCTGCGCACGACGACGCCGCTCGATATCGAGCGCGCGGTCACGGCGGCCTTTCACGACGATCTGATCGAGCGTTCGACCGCCGGGCTGCTGACCCGCCGGCCCGAGCAGTCCGCCGCCTCCGGGCTCTCGCGTTCTCAGCGCACGACGATGATCCTGCTCGGGCTGCTGATCATGGCGGGCCTGGTCCTGTCGTGGACGTGGACGCTCTCCGCGTTCGTGCTGTTCGCGAACGTCGTCTTCTTCGGGGCGATCGTCTTCAAGTTGATCTGCGTGGTGGCCGGAACAGCTTCCCGTGTAACGATGACCGCGCCGCCGGTCGAGCGCACCGACCGTGATCTGCCGCTCTACACGGTGCTCGTGCCGGTCTACCGCGAGGCGAACGTGATCGGGGATCTGATTGAGAACGTCGCGGCGCTCGAGTACCCGGAGGAGAAGCTCGAGGTGCTGGTGCTGCTCGAGGCCGACGACGAGGAGACGATCGCTGCCGCGCGCGCGGCGCGCCCGCCGGCGACGGTGCGGCTCGTTGTCGTGCCTGACGCCGCGCCGAAGACCAAGCCGAAGGCGTGCAACGTCGGTCTCTTCCTCGCGCGCGGCGAGCTGCTCGTGATCTACGACGCCGAGGATCGGCCGGAGCCCGACCAGCTGCGCAAGGCGGTCGCCGCGTTTCGCGAGGCCGGGGAGAAGACCGTTTGTGTGCAGGCGCGGTTGCGCTACTGGAACGCCGGCACAAACTTGCTGACGCGCATGTTCGGCCTCGAGTACGGCTACTGGTTCGGAGCGATGCTGCCCGGCCTCGACCGCCTCGGCCTGCCGATCCCGCTGGGCGGCACCTCGAACCACTTCCGCGTCGCGGCGCTGCGCGAGCTCGGTGGCTGGGACCCACACAACGTCACCGAGGACGCCGACCTCGGGCTGCGCGCGGCCGTCGAGGGCTACCGCGTTGGGGTGATCGACTCCACGACGGACGAGGAGGCCTGCGCACGTTTGCGTCCGTGGATCCGCCAGCGTACCCGCTGGATCAAGGGCTACATGCAAACCGCGATCGTGCACACCCGCCGCCCAGTGCGGCTCGTGCGCGACGTCGGGATCGTCGACGCGCTCGGGTTCCTGCTGCTGATCGCCGGCACGCCGCTAACGTTCCTGCTCGCCCCGATCCTGTGGGTGGGCACCGCGAGCTGGTACGCGTTCGGCGAGCCTCACATGCCACTCATCAACAGCGGCGCATTCTGGATGATCGCGCTGTTCGACCTGATCGCCGGGAACGTGATCATGATCGCGATCAACATGCTCGCCGCCGTTCGCGACCGCGGCTGGGGCTGGGCTGCCTTCGCCGTCTTGAACCCGCTCTACTGGATCCTGCACTCGTGGGCCTCGTGGCGCGCTCTGATCCAGCTTGTTCGCAACCCCTTCTACTGGGAGAAGACACCCCACGGACTCGACGTCGCAGAAGCCGGCGAGCCCGCTCCCGCGACGACCGTCGCAAGCAAGGTCGCTCACCCCCTCGCTCTCTAACCCGACGGGGCCCGGCGCGGCGTCCGGTTCTCGACGCTCAGCGGACGGCGAGTTCGAGCTTCCGTGACCTCACCGAGGCGAACAGCAGGGAGGTCGCGAAGCTGACGGTCAGTCCTGTGTACTTCGCGGCGCGGCATTCTCGGCCGGCGTCGGCGAGGCTGCCGGTGGCCTGTCCGAGCGAGCGCGCTCACGAGCCACGGGAACGCGGCCGGGCATAACCTTTCGACCAGGGGGTTGACCAGTGGGTCCACGGGCGCGAGGAGCTGGACGGGGGAGGATTGTCCACCCGAATCACGCGGCGAGCCGGAGGCCTGTGGCTGCGATGCTCGGCACGACCCTAGGAGGAGCAGATGTCCGCTACTGAAGTTGCCGGCGCAGACGGGCAGCGGGAACGCCGCTGTTCGCCCGTTTCAGGTCGGATTTTCCGACGCGGAGCTGACCGAGCTGCGCCGGCGCGTGAACGGGGCCAGGTGGCCTGAGCGTGAGACGGTTACGGACGATTCGCAGGGCGTGCCGCTCTCGATGATGCAGGAGCTCGCGCGTTACTGGGGGACGGACTACGACTGGCGCAAGTGTGAGGCGAAGCTGAACGCGCTGCCGAACTTCATCACTGAGATCGATGGGCTGGACATTCATTTCATTCACGTTCGCTCCCAGCATCGAGGGCGCGTTGCCGCTGGTCGTGACGCATGGGTGGCCTGGCTCGATCATCGAGCAGCTGAAGATCATCGAGCCGCTGACCAACCCCACGGCGTACGGCGGCAGCGCGCAGGACGCGTTCGATCTGGTGATTCCGTCGCTGCCGGGTCACGGGTTCTCGGCCAAGCCGACCGTCACGGGGTGGGATCCTGTGCGGATCGCGCGTGCCTGGGTGGTGCTGATGAAGCGGCTCGGGTACGCCCGGTTTGTGGCGCAGGGCGGCGATTGGGGCGCGGCGGTCACGCAGACGATGGGCATACAGGCCGCCCCGGGATTGCTCGGCATCCATTCCAACATGCCCGGTAGCGCTCCGGCGGATCTCGTCAAGGGGTTCGAGCAGGGCGACCCGCCGCCGCCCGATCTCTCAGGCGACGAGCTCCGGGCGTATGAGCAGTTGAGCAACTTCTACGCCAAGCATGTGGCCTACGCGCTGATCATGGCCACCCGCCCGCAAACGCTGTACGGGCTGGCGGACTCGCCTGTCGATCTGGCGGCGTTCGCGCTCGACCACGGCGACGGCACCGGTCAGCCCGGGCTCGTGGAAAAGGTCCTTCAGGGCACCTACCAGAGCGCTCTCACGCCAGACGACCTCCTGGACAACATCACGCTCTACTGGCTGACGAACACCGGGGTCTCCGCCGCCCGCCTGTACTGGGAGAACAAGGCGGACTTCTTCGACGCCAAGCCCATCACGATCCCATTCGCGATCACCGTCTTCCCCGACGAGCTGTATCAAGCCCCGCGGAGCTGGGCCGAGCGCGCCTACCCCAACAACCTCATCTACTTCAACGAAGTCGACAAGGGCGGCCACTTCGCGGCCTGGGAACAGCCGCAACTGTTTTCCGAAGAGATGCGCGCAGCGTTCCGACCGCTGCGACAGAAGGACGCGGCGAAATGACTGGCACCGCAGACACGGTGGCGAGCAAGGCCGAGACGAGCACGTCGTTTGGCACGCTGAAGCAGACCGATGCCGGCCTGCTGAACGTCGGGTATGTCGACGCTGGGCCTGCGGACGGCCCTGCAGTGATTCTTTTGCACGGCTGGCCCTACGACATTCACAGCTACCTCGATGTGGCCCCGTTGCTGGCGGCGCAGGGCTACCGGGTGATCATCCCCTATGTGCGCGGGCACGGGACGACGCGCTTTCTCTCACAGGAGACGTTCCGGAACGGACAGCAATCGGTCCTCGCCGTCGACACGATCGCCTTGATGGACGCTCTGGAGATCGAAAAGGCGGTCGTGGCCGGGTTTGACTGGGGAGCGCGGACGGCCGACATCGTTGCGGCGCTCTGGCCCGAGCGCTGCAAGGGGCTCGTTTCGGTGAGCGGCTATCTGATCGGCAGCCAGGAAGCCGGCAAGGTTCCGTTGCCGCCAGCGGCCGAGCTGCAGTGGTGGTACCAGTTCTACTTCGCCACCGAGCGTGGCCGGGCCGGCTATGACAAGTACCGGCACGACTTCGCCAAGCTCATCTGGCGGACCGCTTCCCCGAAATGGAACTTCGACGATGCCACGTTCGATCGCAGCGCAGCGTCGTTCGACAACCCGGATCACGTTGCTATCGCAATTCACAACTATCGGTGGCGGCTGGGAGCCGAAGGCGAGCCCGAATACGACGAGCTGGAGGAACGGCTCGCTCAAGGGCCTGTGATCACCGTGCCGACGATCACCCTCGAGGGTGACGCCAACGGTGCGCCACACCCGGAGCCGAGTGCCTACGCCGACAAATTCTCGGGCAGCTATTCGCACCGGACAATCGACGGCGGGATCGGACACAACCTTCCCCAGGAAGCCCCGGAAGCGTTCGCCAAGGCCGTAGCCGACGTCGACACCTACTAACGAAGGAGACTCTCATGTCAACGTCAACTCCCGACACTGCTCCGCTCACCGTCGTTCTCGTCCACGGCGCGTTCACCGACGCTTCGAGCTGGAACGGCGTCATCGAGCGCCTCCAGGCCGCCGGGGTGCAGGTGACGGCACCCCCGAATCCGCTGCGCGGCCTCTCAGCCGACTCGGCCTACATCGCGTCGTTCCTGGAGCAGATCCCGGGACCCGTTCTTGCGGTCGGTCACTCGTACACCGGTGCGGTGATTTCGAACGCCGCCACCGACGCCAGGAACGTCGTCGGCCTAGTCTTCGTCGCCGCGTTCGCGATCGACGAAGGCGAGACCGTGGGCGAAGTTGCGAGCACGTCCAAGGACGCGATCTTGTCGACGGCCCTGGTTCCGCTCCACTATCCCGTTGGCGACGGCGGGGAGACGGCCGTCGAGCTTGGGGTCGATCCGGCGAAGTTCCGCGACGTGGTCGCCGGTGACCTCCCGGCCGGGCAGACCGCCGTGATGGCCGCGACGCAGCGCCCCATCGCGGAGCTGGCGTTCTCGGAGCCGTGCGGTCCGCCCGCCTGGAAGTCCCGTCCGGCCTGGGCCGTGGTTGCGACCGGCGATAAGGCGGCCGGCGCGGACCTCGTCCGCTCGCAGGCCGAGCGCGCCGGAGCCACGATCACCGAGGTCGAGGGCTCGCACGTGATCATGATCTCCCGGCCCGAGGCGGTCGCCGATGTGATCCTGACCGCCGCAGCCGCGGTTGACCGGCAGACGGCTGCCGCGCGCGGCTAGCCATGACGACGACGAAACCGACCGCCAACTTGCCGATCGAGCGGTCGCCTGCCGTCCCTCGACGGCTCTCCGAGCAGAGGCAGCCCATGCCAAAGGAGATGCCGACATGCCAAGCCAGGCAATGCGGGACGACGCGCCACCTTCGCCCCCGGCGGACGCCTTCATCCGGTGCCTGACGACGTGCTGGTGAGGGAGGTGACCGCTGGGGGGGTGCCAGCCCACTGGCTCACCGCTCCGGGAGCGGATGCCGGCCGGGTGCTCCTGTTCCTGCACGGCGGAGGTTACGAGCTCGGGTCGCTTCGCAGCCACGGCGAGCTGGCCGCCCGGCTGGGACGCGCCAGCGGGATGCGGGTGCTGTTCCCTGAATATCGCCTGGCCCAGGAGCATTCTTTCCCCGCCGCGATCGACGACGTCCTGGCCTATCTCAGCGTGGCCGGTAGGTTAAGACGGTGGCGACTGAGCGAGGCGCCGGAGCCCGGACAGGGCCGAGTCGTAAGCAGCAGGTTCTGAGCGCGAGCGTGCTCGGCGCGGTGGCGGGGGCGGCGCTGACGGGGCACCGCGGAGCGCGGACCGCGGCGCGCGGCGCGGCAGCCGGGGCGGCTTTCCTGGGCGCCGCGGAAGCCGTGTCGCGGGCACGGCAGCGGCCCGGCCAGATTCCTGAGCTGTGGTCGCGCATCCTCGCCAGCGGCGCACTGGCCGCCCCAGCGGGCTGGGCCGGGGGACGGCTGAGCGGGGCCGGACCGCTGGCGGTTGGCACCGTGAGCGGCGCGGTGGCCGGGGGGCTCGGCCTGCGGCCGCAGAAGGTGGCGCTCGGTCCGGCGCTCGGGGCCGCGGTGGGCGGCGCGTTCGGGCTGCGCGACCGGGCCGCGGAACCGGCCGTGGTGGCGGCGACGAGCGTCGTGGCCTTCCGGGTGCTGTCCGCGCTGCTGTTCCGCGACCCGCAGGTCAGCATGCTGGCGGAACGGGTACAAGCCGAGGACCTGCCGTTCGTTGTGCCGTTGGAGTCACGCAGTCGGTACGTCGGCACGGGCTACGTCAGACAGCTCGCTGATGTGCTCGGCGGCACCTACACCGCGGACGCGGCCGATGTCGGGATCGTCGCCTCGCTGGACTCGCTGGCCGGCCCGGAGCTTGATCCCGCGCAAGTGGATCCGCTGGTACGCGAGTTCTACGAGCACACGACCCGGTTCACGCTCGACATCGTGCCCGAATGGCGACTGTGGGTACGTCCCGGCTACCTGCTGTACCGCAACCTGCTCGCAAGGCCGCTGGGCCAGGCGAGCGTGCCGATGAACCAGCGCGAGACCCAACGCGGCATCCGCAGCCGTATCGACACGATCACCGCTCCCGGCGAGGACGTGGTGGCGGTGCGTGGCTGGATCCGGTCGTTCACCGACAATGACGAACCCATCTATATCGGTATCTACACGACATATCGCGATGAGGAGCGCGGCTACGTCAGCGTCGGCTTCCCGCTCCCCCAGGCCAGTTTCACCGCGACGCTCGCACCGAGGGCGCGGCCAGGCGGCGGGCTGATCCTGACCAGCCGCAGCGAGCTGAAACACCCCGGCCATTACCTCACGTACATCGACGCTGAGACGCGGGAGCTGACGACGGCCGCCGTGCCGGGCTTCGCCGAGCAACTCGACGTGTACTTGGAGGACGGCGAACTGCGCGCGGAGCACGCGTTCTGGGTCTTCGGCTTTCCGTTCATGGTGTTGCACTACCGGATGCACCGGAAGAGCTGAACCGGCAACCACGTGGCGTGAGCAGTCTTCGCGAGGGCTGGCGGCGCTCGCTGTTGGCAAAGCAGAGAAACGGGGCGCACGGCCGAGGTCCTGCGTCCTGCGGGCCACACTTCGCGATCGCTTCGGCAGCGGTCGCCTCGGCGCGGCGCGATTGCGTCGGCGACGATGCCCACTCGTCGTGGCGCCTACGCGCGGCGCAGGCCTAGCTCGGGCGGCTGGTGACCGGGGTCTCGATACGGTTTCCGTTATGTCCTCGGGTTCGTGCAAGTCGCGGGTGGTTCCGGCGGAGCTCGCATGCGGAGTCGCTGCCGGACCCCTTTTCGTGGGTGGCTTCACCGCGATCGGGGCGAGACGCGCTGGGTACGACTGGCGGCGTCACGCAGTGAGTTCCCTCGCGGCCAGCCGAGATGGCTGGCTGCAGCGTGCGAACTTCATCGTCACGGGCTCGCTCTTTTGCATCGCGGCTCACGGCCTTGCGCGGAGCCCGAAGCAGACCCGCGGGCCCCTCGTGGTCCCAACGCTGATCTTCGCCGCCGGCGGCGGGCTGATCGGTTCTGGACTGTTCGTGACCGACCCAGTGGGTGGCTTCCCGCCGTCGCCGGGTGATCACGACGAGGCTGCTCGAGCGCCATCGGTCGTGCCCACTCGCGAGGGAACACTGCATAACCTCTGCGCGATCCCGATCTTCTCCGGGATACCGATCGCAGCTCTGACCTGCGCCACATTCGCCGTGCGCCAGGGGCAGTATCGCTGGGCTTCGTATTCGGCGGCCTCAGCGGTTGCGATGACGAGCGCGTTCGTGCTGTTCGGCGCAGCGTTCGGTGGTGCGCCGCGCCTGGCCGGGCTCGGCGGTGTCATGCAGCGCGTCTCGATCGCAACCGGATTCGGATGGCTGAGCGCCCTGTCGCTTCGCGTGTTGACCTCGGCCCCGCCTGCTTCGTAGCCCGCGGTTTCCGGCTGCTTCACGACAACCTCTCGTTCCCTGCGTCGACCTGGGGTGCCTCGCCAGCGCCGCTTTGCTTCTTGACCGGTACCGGATCTAACGAGCACTTCGGCGACGCTTCGATCGCGCGGATCGACGGGAGGCCGAGCAGCGACCACGTCAGCGCCCGCGTGCGACGCTCCCTCGGACGAACACCAGCACCGGCGCGCGACCTCTGCTTTCTCTCGGCCGTTTCGCTTGCGGATCGCCGCCGCTGCACGCACAGAACGCCCGATCAGGCCGTCTAGCGCAGGCGCCAGCGGCGTCTCAGTACCCAAGGTCGACGGGACGCGTGGGTGGCTCTACGCTGCGCAGAGTGAGCGCGGCGGTGACCCTCGAGCCCTGGGGCAGCGGCGACCTGCCGTTGCTCGAGCGCCTGATGGGCGACGCGCGCATGACTGTGCACCTCGGCGGCCCCGACAGCCCGGACAAGCTGCGCGAGCGTCAGGGCCGCTACGAGCGCCTCGAGGGCGGCGACCGCATGTTCAAGATCGTCGACGTGGCGAGCGGCGCCGGCGTCGGCTCGGTCGGCTTCTGGACCAAGGAGTGGCGCGACGAGCAGGTCTATGAGGTTGGCTGGATGGTCGTGCCGGAGTTCCAGGGTCGCGGCATCGCGGTGGCGGCGATCGCGGAGGCGATCGAGCTCGCCAAGCGCGATGAGAAGCGCCGCTTCATGCACGCCTTCCCGAACGTCGACAATGCGCCGTCGAACGCGATCTGCCGCAAGCTCGGCTTCGAGCTGCTGGAGGCGTGCGATTTCGAGTTCCCGAAGGGGCACTTCATGATCTGCAACGACTGGCGCCTGGACCTGCGCGCCTAGCTCTGTCGAACGCCTCGTTGAGGGCTAGTGAGGCCGCTCGAGGCGCGGCCGTCCGCAGGGGGAACAGTCGCTCCGGCATCAGAATCAGCGCGCGCGAGGCTGCGGGCATCGCGCCGCGAGAGCGGCTCTGTCACGTGAGCCGTTCGTCGTTATCGACATCGCGCGCAATCCGCGGCTGGCCAGGGAAAAACGGCCACTCCTCGAACGCGCTGCACAGCCCACCACGATCGAGCCTCACGATCCATAGATCCCGGTAAACGCGAGTCGGCGGATCGCCATAGCGCACCTCGACTCTGGCGACGCCAACGTTGTGCTCCACTGCGACTGGTTCCCAGTCCATAGAGAACACCTCATCCGCGCCCTCGCGCTCCGCCTCCCAGAATGACGCGATTGCTGCGAGACCGCGAATCGCGGGCCCGAACGGCGCGGCTACGTACGTCGCGCTCGGCGCAAACAGCTGCTCCAGCAGCTCGGTGCCCGGCGTGCGCCAGGCCTGCTCGTAGCGATCGATCCAGCGCGCTAGATCCGCGTGCTTCACGCGCCAAATCTAACCGCTACATAGGCCGGCGCCCGGGATCTCGACGAGCGGGTAGCTCCTCGCGCCCGCGCCGCGAGGAGTCCCTGGGTGCAGCACGCTTACGCGGGAGCGGCGGCGTTCAGCAGGTGAAGGAGCCCGAATACACCCAGTAGCCCTGGGAGAGGCCGCTTGAGTCCACATATTGGTCTAGTATCGCCGCCTCGTAGGTACCGCTACCCCACGTGTTGTTGAGCACCGCCGAGACGTTCCCACTACTGTCCACATTGCCGTTTGATGTGCCAGTGACATACCTCGGTTGAAGGTTCCATGGAGGCCCCTGGTCCTTGAACAAGGCTACATGAGCCTCATCGCTGTAGTTGACATCGTCAGTGAAGGGGTTACCCCATACGTACATCGTTGCGCAGCCCGGAGTACCGCCGATGTAGGTGTTTTGCGCCCACAGCTTGATGGGTCCCGGCCACGCTACCGGGGAGGCCTGCGCGGCCGAAACGGCGCCTCCGAGGCCTGTGACGGCCAGAGCGCCGCACACTATGAGGTACTTGATCCAGCCACGCCACTTCCAGATAGTGGGGAGTCTGGCTCGAGTCGATTTGACTGGCATGGCAACCTCCTGTGGTGAGAAGAGTTGGGTTGTAGTTGCTTGAGGTACGTGCGCGGCGCGCCCTTGGTTCGCACCGTGCGCTTTCGGTATCTAAGGACGCCGGAGACTGTCTCGGTTCATGTCACCCAGGCTGGCGACCACGAGGCCAGCGCCGGCAACTGCTGCTTGGGCGGGGGAGGATGGGCAAGGAATCTGGGTCGGTGGCGCCTACTGAAACCAAACAACTGCGGATGCTCGAGCAACTACGGCAGGTGGGCGCGCAGCCAATGACCCTCGATCAGTTGCACGCCGGTGGGATTGGCTTTCCCGCGTCGTCATTGGCGAGCTCGAGCTCGACGGGTACGTGTACGAGCAAGGCAAGCTCCTCGGCGTCCGACTGCTTGAGACCGTCTGTGCGGCCGTTGTGACTGTGGGTGTTGAGGTGGGCGGTCGACCGGGCGAAACTACGGCTCGGGCCGACACGCCACGAATGCCGACCCGGCCGCTGCGATCGCCCACTATCCCCCGACCAACCTTGGCCCCTGACTCGGCGGTACGAGGCTCGCTCGCAATGCCACTAGTGGACCGTCATGTGGACGCGCACGGACGCAGCCACGTAGCCGGTCGCGCTCGCGCTCGCTTGCAGCGTGGTCGAGTGCGTGAACGGTCCCACCGTGATCGTTGCTGACCCGACCTTGCTGGTAGTCGCGCTGTGACCGCCAGCGCTGAGGTGGGCCCCCTTGACCGCGACGTCGGCGTCGGTGACCGTGAGCTTCAGCTTGCCTGATTTGCCCTTGGCGAGCTTGAGCGAGGCCGGCGAGGCCGTGAGCGTGAGCCCGGCGAGCATCTGGCTGTGCCAGGTCTGGACGCCCGTGCCGCCCTGGAGCTGGAATGCTCCTAACACGTCGAGCACGCCGTCCGTTGCGTTCACGGCGAGCTTGTAGGTCGTAGCCGTCTCATGCTCGACCGGGATCGAGCTGACGGCGCCCCACTGCGTGGCGCTCGGGTTGGAGCGACGTGCCGAGATCCGCCCGGCCGAGGCCCATGCGACCCACAGGCGACCGTCGGGCGTCGTGGCGATCGCCGGGAAGCCCAACTCGGTCGTGTGGTTGACCGCCAGCGTGGTCGAGTTCATGGCGCCGACGCGCCACACGAGCACGCTGCTCTCGCTCGGTCCACCGCGACCATAGGCGGCGAATACGCCCGACTTGCCGGGCCGCCCGGTCATGCCCACCCGCTGCAGCTGCTCAGACGCATCCAGCGTGCCCGGCATCTGCATCGTCGTGCCGCATCCTCCAGATTCGTGCTCGTCCCCGGCGGGTCGCTGAAGCCGTGACCCTGGACCACGGGTGCCGGCATCAGCGGCCAAGTCGCGCCGCCGTCCGAGGAGGCCCACTCCTAGCCGCTCTGGAGCGGGTCGTTTTGGTCGGGCGTGCGCGTTGCGGCGGAGAACACGAGCAGCTGACCGCCGGCCGTCTTCAGGATCACGGGATCGCCGACGCCGGCCCAATCCGGCGCGATCGTCTGCGCGGCGCCGACGGTTCCGTTCGGCGCGAGCACGGTCTGCATCAGCGAGGCATTGGGCGGGTGAGCCTCGTAATGCCAGATCACGTGCATTCGGCCGTCGGCCGTCCGCACGGTCGCGATCTGGTCGGTGTTGGAGCCGTTCTTCGCGGTCACCGGGTCCCAGTGACGCGGGTCAGCCAGCAAGCATCCGTACCAATCCCCACAACCGTCGAGCCTTCGGTGGGGAAGCGATCGTCGGATGATGCGATGTCAGCGCACCGGGGGATGGTCGGCTCGAGCGCCGTAACGCTCCGCGCCCGGATCAGGCGGTTCCGGCAACGGGGGCGGTGCGTGGCCGGGTCGCGCGCTGGGCGGAGCGCCTCGGTTGATGGCAAGGGCAGGGTATGGCATCCTGCCGCCATCGTTCACCGCGCCTTGCGGTGAGCCGCGTGCCGGCGAGCGGCTGGCACGTCGATGCGAACTACGCCAGCCAGCTCTCGCCGCCGAAGGGCGTGCAGACCCACGCGCTGTTCGGCGATATTGCTCCACGCGGCGGCGCCAGCCAGATCCTGTCGGGCTCGCATCGGTTGATCCACAAATGGTCAAGGACCATCCGCCGCCGGCCGGCGCGCGAAGCGCCGACATGCGCAAATCATTGCAGAGGCATCCCTATGTCCGAGACCTGCATACCAAGGGCCACCGGCAAGGCCGCGTCGATCGGTTCATGAACCGCGTCGAGAAGGTGGACGGCATCGCGCTGCGGGTGGTCGAAAACACGGGCGCGGCCGGGGACGTCATCCTCTTGCACCCGCTGACGCTGCACGTCGCCGCCCCAAACAACGGCGTCGCGCCTCGCTTCCTGCTCAGCGGCGCCGTCACGACAGATATGCACGGCTGGGCCCTGTGAGCGGCGCGTCCCCTTCAGACGGTGTCGAGTGGGCCCTTGAGCCAACGTCGACCGGACGGCCGCTTCAGGCGAAAGCGCAAGCCGAGCCCGGCGGACTCGCTCGATTGCAGGAGGCGCGTCAGCGCTGAGCGGTTCTGAACCGGCGCAGCCGCCCGGTGTATGTCGTCGTGACCTGCGGCTCGGAGCTCCAGAGCACCGCCTCGTAGCAGTACGTAGTGTTGCGGCGCAGCCCGCCGATCCGAGCCGACACACGCTGGCGGGCGCTATCGCCGGACCTCAGGTTCTCCGGCGTCCCGAATTTGAACGACCACACCCGGTTCTCGGGCAGTTTGCCGCCGCTGCGACACAGCGAAGAGCCGGCTCGGTCCCAGACGAAGAAGTACTCCGATCCGAGGGAATCGCCGGACGTCGTGATCGCGCCATGCAGCGTGGCGCGAGACCGGGTGACCCGGGTCGCCGGGTCACTCATCACCGTCGGCTTGCCGGCTTCGAAGTTGGAGGTGGTGCCGTCCGGGAAGGCGATGCTCGCGCCGGCACCGTTCGCGGCCACGATCGCCCAGCAGTACGCAACACCCGGTGTCAGCCCGGTGAGGACTCCGGACACGCGTCTCGCGGTGGATCCCGACCCGGCGTCACCCCCTGGCGTGACGGTCGCAGATCCCATCTTCCCGCCCGACTCACACCACGTCCCGCGGAGCGGGGCCCGATCGAACGAGTAACTAGTTGCGCTCCCGACCGGGTTGATGGTTCCGGACAGCTGCTCGGTGGTCGTGCTCGCCGCCGCTGTGCCGAGCTCGGAAACGTTTGGCGAGCCGGCCCTGAACACCACGAATCCTCCCTGGCCGTCAGGGTTGACAATCAGTTCGGCGCAGTAGACGCTCCCCGGGCTCAGGCCGGACAGCTGAACCGAGACCTTCCGGCTCTTGAATGAATCCAGGTTGGCCGGCCGCCGCGCGGTCGAGAAGCTGGGAGACGATTGGCCACCCCCGCTCTGGCACCAGCTCGATGACTCGAGGTCGTAGGCCACGTCGTAGGAGTCGGCGGGGACGCTTCCGCTGGCAACCGTTCCGTGCACCAGGCTCGTCGTCTGTGACGTACTGAGGATCACGGAGATCGACCCGGCCGGTCCAGCCGCGGCGGCAATGCTGGGTGGGAGCAGCGCGCACGCGCCACCCACGAGGCATCCTCGCCTCAGCCAAGTCCAGCCGCCCAGGCGCCCGACCGCTCTGTTTGTTCCCCTGCTGGAATCCAAGGGATCTCCTCGTGTCGTCGTTGTTCGGCCCTCGGTCTCGATCATAGGCCTTGGTAGCCGTCGCGGAAGATGTTCCCGCGCGAGCTCGCGCCCGCCTACTACGACCGCATCATCGCTGCCTGCGAGCAGGCCGGCTTCGAGCCCCGTATCACAGCCTTCCCCGACCCGCCGCCGCAAGCGATGGTCGCCCGCCTACCGGCGGGCCGCGAGGTCTGCCCGCCCCCGTTTCGTTCGCCCTGCACGCCGCGGCGGCCGAGCCCAACATCCATGCCCGCACGATCGCCGAGCCAGGCATGCTGGCGGAGTGGTCGATCCTGTGGCCAGCGCGCGCCCGATCCGCCGCAATCACACTGTTCCTCGACAGCGCGCGACGGTGCGCACACGAGAACAACTGGCTGCGCTCGCCTGACAGCCCAACCAGCGCCGCAAGCAAAGCCCCAAGTCCAGCGCGGCTCTGAGCATTGGTGTCCACACGGGCGTGGGGGCCGGCCGGCTCGCGACCGCGCAAAGGGCGTCGCGTCCGATCGGACGGATCGCGTCCGGGAGCGGATGGATGAGCGGCCATGCGTCCGGGCTGGTCGAGAAACCGGAATATATGGCCGGTTTCTGAAAGCGCCGGGATGAACCGGCATGGAGCAGGAGATGGGAATGCTCTACATCGAAGGCGTAGCGAGTCACGGTGGCCCCGAGTCATGCGTTGGCGTTCCGTGAGGGCGCAGCGAAGCGTTGACAGGGGGCGTGCGGGCGGGGCTATTGAGCCGCGAAATGCCATTGAAGTTCGGGGTGCGGACGCTCTAGAAATAAGCGGAACGCGAGATTGCTGGCGGTCGTTATGCGAGTCGCTGGTGGACCCTGCGCGGTCGGAGAACCCAGGCACGTACGACGAGCTCCATGCGCGAGAACCGGGAGATCTCGTGGTCGCCCGTGGGTGTTGATGATGCTCCGTCCTGGATGGTTCGCGGGGTGGCAGATCGATGCTTGGCGGGCCGTGAGGGGAACGCCGGTGGCGGTAATCCCTTGATGCACGGCGACGAGAAGTCAGACAGGCTCGTAGTACCTGCGATCCCGCCGAACAAGCCTGCTGTGGTGGCGGGTGCGGAGGTGGTGGAGGGAAGGGGCCTGCCCGAGGGGAACACGGTCAGTGAAACGCGCCCCGGACGCAGTGCCGGACTGGGCGTGTCCAATGATCTGGATCGTGTGCGCCAGGTGGCGCGGAAGGACAGGGATGTGCGGTTCACCGCGCTCCTTCATCACGTGACGGTCGATCGTTTGCGGGAGGCGTATAGGGCGATCAGCTCGAGCGCGGCCGCGGGGGTTGATGGGGTCAGGTGGCGGGATTACGGGCCGGATCTCGAAGCGAACCTTCGGGATCTGCACGCCCGGGTTCAGCGGGGGGCGTATCGAGCGATGCCTTCTCGGAGGGTGTTCATACCGAAGCCCGACGGGCGGTTGCGGCCGCTCGGGGTCGCTGCGTTGGAGGACAAGATCGTCCAGCGGGCGGTGGTCGAGGTTTTGAACGCTGTCTATGAGGAGGACTTTCTCGGTTTCTCGTACGGGTTCCGGCCGGGGCGCTCGCAGCATGATGCGTTGGACGCGCTCGCGGTGGGGATTTCGCGCAAGCGGGTGAGCTTCGTGCTCGATGCTGATATCAGCGACTTCTTCACGCGGCTCGATCAGGGCTGGCTGGAGCGGTTCCTCGAGCATCGGATCGCGGATAAACGGGTTCTGCGACTGATCCAGAAATGGCTCAGGGCAGGAGTCATCGAGGACGGGGTGTGGTCAAGCACGCAGGCGGGAACGGCGCAGGGGGCTTCGGTTTCGCCGTTGCTCTCGAACGTGTTTCTGCATTACGTGTTTGATCTGTGGGCTGACCAGTGGCGGCGGCGCAACGCGCGCGGGAACGTGATTCTCGTGCGGTTCGCCGACGACTACGTGGCGGGCTTTGAGTATCGCGAGGACGCTGAGCGGTTCCTCGCTGATCTCCGTGACAGGTTCGCGGAGTTCGCGTTGGAGCTGCATCCGGAGAAGACGCGGCTGATCGAGTTCGGACGGTTCGCCGCCCGAGACCGGGAACGCCGCGGCGACCGGAAGCCTGAGACCTTCGACTTCCTGGGGTTCACGCACATCTGCGCGGTCAACAGGCGCGGGGGGTTCAAGCTCAAGCGGGTCACGAGCAAGAAGAAGATGCGCGCCAAGCTCAAATCGGTCAAGACCGAGATGCGCAGGCGGATGCATCACCCAATCCCCGACCAGGGACGCTGGCTCGCCAGCGTCCTGCAAGGGCACTACAACTATTACGCGGTGCCCGATAACAGCGAGGCCATGCGCGGCTTCCGAGACCGGGTGATCCGGCACTGGCGACAGGCGCTCTCGCGTCGCAGCCAGAAACGCCGGATCACCTGGGAACGGACTCGCGACCTCGCCGACCGATGGCTACCCCAACCCCGGATCCTGCATCCCTGGCCGAACGTGCGCTTCGACGCCAGAACCCAAGGGAGGAGCCCAGTGCGTTGACGCGCACGCTGGGATCTGTGCGGGGGGCCGCCGGCAACGGCGGTCCCTACCGCGAGTGCGCCCAGCATGACCAGCAGCTCGGGGGTGCGAGTCCCCCGTGGAGGTTGATGGCACCAACCACAAGTCAATGGCAACTGCGTCGCCGCGAGGCGGGGTGGGAAGGAAGCCGGAGACGAAGTCGCGACCCTAGGAACACATGGCTCGTCGCCATCGGGCGGCGGGCTGCGCGTATAAGGCGTGGCGGTCCGGGCGAGCCGGCTCGGCATGGCGAAGCCCGATGTCCATCAAGGGGCCGTTACGTAGACGCGATGGGTGCGCGATGAAGGTTGCTGGTCTTACCTGGGGAGATCTCCACAGGTGTCCCAGGATGCCCGTCCACGCATGGCGTGTTCGTCGGGTGGCACGGGACGGTGGTGCTCGTGAGGGCGCCGCTCGCCGTGGAGAAGTCAGCAGACGCCGTAGTACCAGCGGGATCGCCGTTCGCTGGGAAGGGCTGAACGCGAAGCCGAGCGCCAGGACGTTCGTGCTCGTGATCGTTGCGTTGACCGCAGCCGACCCTCTCGGGGGCCTGGCCGGGAGGGTCCAGAGGTGAAGCCCGAGGGCCACCGGTCAGGGCGTAGCAGCGATCCGGCGCCGGATGACACCGCCGCTCACCCCGCCAACGCGAGCGACTTGTGGGAGCAGGTGTTCTCCCGCGGGAATCTCGCTGCGGCGCTCAGACGCGTCGAGCAGAACGCCGGTGCCCCAGGCATCGACGGGATGAGCACCAAGGAGCTCCGGCCGTGGTTGCATGACCACTGGTCGGAGGTCCGCTCGCAGCTCGAGGCGGGCACTTACCGGCCGCTGCCGGTGCGGAGGGTGATGATCCCCAAGCCCTCGGGCGGGCAGCGCAAGCTGGGAGTGCCGGCTGCGGTGGATCGAATGATCTGCCAGGCCATCGCGCAGGTGTTCACGCCCATCTTCGACCCGCAGTTCCATCCCCACAGCTTCGGCTTCAGGCCGGGGCGCTCGCAGCATCAGGCTGTCGAGCGGGCACGCCAGTTCATCGCTGATGGCGCGGTGTGGTGCGTCGATTTTGATCTCGAATCGTTTTTCGATCGCGTTCAGCACGACGCACTGATGGCCAGGGTCGCAAGACGGGTCGATGACAAACGGCTGCTGCGACTGATCCGGCGCTATCTGGAAGCGGGCGTCATGGAGGGCGGGCTGGTGCACGCGACGACGGAGGGAACCCCACAGGGTTCTCCGCTCTCGCCGCTGCTCAGCAACGTCATGCTGGACGACCTCGACTGGGAGCTGGAGCGGCGCGGGCACCGGTTCGTCCGCTACGCCGACGATGGGCGTATCTACGTCCACAGCCGACGGGCGGGCGAGCGGGTCATGGCGAGCATCACGCAATACGTCGAGCAGCGCCTAAAGCTCAGGGTCAACCGCGAGAAATCGGTGGTGGCCCGGGCGCTGAGGCGACCCTTTCTAGGGTTCTGCCTCCGGCCCCGCATGGGTGAGGTCAGGGTGCTGGTGGACCCCAAAGCCCTCAGGAGGGCCAAGGACCGCCTGCGCGCGCTCACCTCGCGGCGCTGGGGCGTCTCGATGGAGCGGCGGATCGATGAGATCAACCGCTTCACGGTCGGATGGACGGCCTACTTCAGGCTGGCCGACACCCCGACCCCGTTCGAAGATCTCGACGAATGGCTCAGGCGCCGACTACGGCAGGTGCGATGGAAGGAATGGAAGCGCCCCCGCACGCGGAGGCGCAACCTGCGAGCGCTCGGTATCTCCGAGACGAACGCCCGTCAATGGGCGTGCTCGCGCAAGGGGTACTGGCGCATCGCTGGATCCAAACCCCTCGCCGTCGCCCTGCCTAACAGCTACTGGGCCGACCTCGGCCTGCAGGGGTTCCTCGGTCCCTACCGCCGCTTCCGGGAATGCTGAGCGAACCGCCGGATGCGGACCCGCACGTCCGGTGGTGTGGGGGGCGCCAGGGTGAGCCTGGCGCCTACCCGATCGACCAGCGCCCGGATTCCCGGTCCGTCCTGTGCGTCTGCTTTGGGCTACGGCAGCGCGTCCGAAACAGGATCGAGGAGCGGGCGCCTCAAACGGCGATTTTGGCGCGAAGCTCGGAAGACCCGCGCTAAGGACCTCTCCGCGGCGTCCCGAGCCCGGATGACCTGCAGAGGCTGGCGAGATATCGGATGCGGAGCCATGACGCTCGTAACTCGCGGCGCTCCGCCGAGGCCGAGCAATAGCGTCGATCCGGCGCCGCCACAGCTCATGCAACGGAGGCAATGAGCGGACGCAGACGGGACCTTGCAAGTGGCGAATCGCAGGACCGCGGCCCGCGCGGACCGCGGTCCTGCTTTGTCTCGGTGCGCTTAGCGCAGCCGGAACCTGTAGGTGAGGAGCACCTTGCGGCTGCGGCCCCGACCGGTGCCGATGATCAGCGTGTAGCGCCCCGGCGTGAGCTTGCCGATCGACGCGCGCGTGATCGATTTCGGCTTGACCGTGATCGCGCCGGCGAGAATCCGGCGGCCCGAGCGCTCGAGCACGAAGTTGGCGTGGATGACGCTCGAGTTGGCCGATAACCCGTGGAACGTGAACGTGCCGGGGGCGAACTCAAGCGTGCAGAGCGCTCGAGCCAGCACCGTGTTCTGGCATACGACCTGCCCGGCCGCTCCGGGAGGGCCTTGGGGTCCGGCAGGGCCCTTGGGTCCGGCAGGCCCCTGCGGTCCGGTGGTCCCGGTAGTCGGGGCGGTGCCGGTGCCCGACAGCGCGATCGGTGCCGGCGCGGTGAGTGCGTCGGTCAGGAGCGTCAGCGTCGCGGAACTGGGCGCCTGCTGCTGGGGCGAGAAGCGCACGCCGATCTGGCAGCTGTTCCCGGGCGCGACAGGTTGCTGGCAGCGGTCGCTGACCAGGTAATCGCCCGGGTCGGCGCCGCCGGTCTGCGCTCCGGTGACGAGCAGCGGCACGTCGCCGTGGTTGGTGACGGTCACGGTCTGCTCCGCCCCGACCGCTCCCTGGGGCTCGGTGCCCAGCGACACGGCGCTGGTGCTGAGGTCCGCAGTCGCCGTGCCGTATGTGATCGTCACGCCCGGCGTCCCGGTGTTGAGCGTTGGGCCGCTTGGGTTCGTGGCCGACGTGGCGATGAAACTCGCCCCGCCGCCGCCACCCCCGGCCGGGGGGAATACTGTCCCGCCGGCGCCGCCGCCGCCGAACAGGCCGGCCCCGCCGCCACCGCCGCCCGGGCTGCCACCCGCGCCACCGAGCAGCGAGCCGCCCGGTGCGCCGTTCGTGCCGCCGTCGCCGGCGCCGCCGGCGCCTCCCGCCGTGGCCGTCCCCGCGCCGCCACCGCCGATCCCGATGACATCACCGCCGCCCGCCGCACCGGCGTTGCCGCCCCCCGAAAAGCTGAACTGGCTGGCACCGCCGCCACCGGCGGCGACGAGCAGCGCCGAGCCCGCAGGCGCGAACAGCGATCCGCTGAGCACCGATGCGCCGCCGCCACCGGCAGCCCCCGAGCCGCCGCCGCCGCCACCGAACCCACCTTGCCCGCCCGAGCCGCAGGCCCCACCCGGACCGGCGACGATGACCAGCAGTTGCTGGCCGGGCGTGACCGCGAACGTCCCGTCAACTGACGCGGCCTCACCTCCGGCGGCGCCGCAGGCCCCGCCGGCCCCGCCAACGGCGGTCGCCGCGATGCTCGTCACGTTGCTGGGCACGGTGAACGTGTACTGCCCCGTCGTGTTGAAGGTGGCTGTCGAGTCGGCCGCGGCCGCGCCGGCGAGCGGACCCATCAGCGCGAAAACCCCGGCGATCGCTGCCGCGGCGCTCGCGGCCCGTCCGCCGCGGCGCCTTGAAGAACGACCCTTATGTCGAATACGCATCATTGCCTCCTGCGGGGAATGGTCATGTGTACGCGCCGGCCGGGCCCCGGCATTCGGCGGCGCGTCAGATGCTTGCATCGCAAGCCGCGTCGCGCATCGGGCAAACGAACACTCTTTACAGTGATTGTTTAGGCGCGAGCCGCAGGTCTTTAGAGAGAAACAGCCGAACGCCTCAAACGCCCGGGGCTCGCGGCTCCGCGAGCCGCCGGGCTTTCATGTTGCGCAACCTCACGCTCGCGGCCGGGCGCGTCCGCTCGCGTTCCCCGTCAATCAGCCGGGAAACGACGACTGAAACTGGCTGTACGGAACCTGGCCGTTGGAGCTCGGCGCGATCGCCTGCGCGACGTTGGAAGGGATCGGCGTCCACCGGGCAGGCATCTTCGTCGCCAGGCTGGAGCTGGGCGAGGCCCGACTGCTTCTGCGCCTTGTTGCCATAGGCGACTTCAGCGCTGAAGGCCGACCGGTAAAGCATCCGCAGCGATGCACGATCGGCGTCACCTTGCCATTGATGTTCCCGTACAGGGGAGTGCCCGTCGGGTTCGTAAGGATGCGAACGCTTTCGTCGACCAGCCTCGCGGGGGCGGGCATGCCACCCATCCCCTTGCCGCTGACGAACAACCTGAACTGCTTCGCCGTCAAGGCATGTCGCTTGTTGAGCCCGAGCTTGCGCGCATCCGATCCGCCGCCCTCGAACCAAGCGCCCTCCCCTCGAGTCTTGGCACCTACCAAGCCCACTATAGACCCACTCAGAGCGCCAGGGTAACGATCAGCGGACAGCCGTGCTCGCCGTGATGGCCATCGGTTGGCTGGCGTGGCGGGCGGGACGTAGCGCCTCGAGGTCTGCGGCAACGCTCGCTACGTCGGGGCTGGCGGCCACGTCAACCCTCCGTGATCGCGACGCCCGCCGCGGGCGCCGGGAGCTCTTCAAGTTCACCCTCGAGCGCATCGGGACCAAACATCGCGTGGTGCCATTCGGCGTGGATCATGGCCCGCACCGTGAGCAGCAGCGCAAGGTTGAGCAGTAGGCCGAACACGGCGCCGAACTGCTTCTCGAGGAAGGCGAACACCTCGGTGAAGAAGACCTGGACCATCAGCGCATGGTCGAACCAGCGGTAGGCGGCGATCCGCGAGTCCCGGAGACAGGTCAGCCCGATCAGGATCAGCCCGCTCGCCACGATCGACGATACGAGACCTGCGACCGAGATCACGTGCAGGTGCTGGTGGCCGTCGAAGATCTGCCTGGCGTCGAACGCGACCTGCACCAGCGTGACCACAGCCACCCCGACGAACACCGCCACGAGGACCGCCGAGAACCATGGTTCCTCCATCACCCCGAAGTACCACGTGCGCAGACGGCGGCCGGCGCGCACCACGCGGCCGGGGGGCGGCACGGGCTTGCAATCGAGCCGGTTGAGCACCTCGGTCAGCGGCTGCACGAGCGGCTCCGAGTCCGGCGAATGTGCGAGCAGCCGGCGCACCACCATCCGGTCGCGCTCGGTGAGGTCGCGCTCGGCGGCTTCGGAGAGCAGCACCATCGCGTTGGCCAGGCACTCCTGCGGCGTGAAGCGGTGGCGCCACCCGAGCGACCGGATCGCGAGGAACAGGCCGATGAAGACGATGTAGATCATCCCCGCGGCGGGCTTGAAGAAATAGTCGTTGTCGGTCGTGACGAACTTGCCGATCTCGTCGATGAAGAACCCGAACCCGACGCCGCCGAGCACCGCAGCCGCGTGCCGCCGGCCGCGGCTGAGGAACGACAGCAACACCACCAAAGCGATCAGCATCGCGAGTCCGCCCCAGAGCAGGTGGGCGATGTGCAACCTCCCGCCGCCGAGCCTCGGGTAATGCGTCGCCCAAAGCTGCAGGCGAATGATCAGATCCGTCGCCACCGCCGACACGAACAAGGTGTCGAGCAACGAGCGGATCTCGATGCTGCGTGCTGGATGGCGCGAGCGGAACATCGCTTACACGTTCGTGATACCGGATCGTCCGCCGCGCACTAACCCCGTACGAACCCCGACGGCGACTACACCCTATCGAGCGCTGCCCTCCTGCGCGCGTAAGCGCGCACGGACTCGAGCCGGCCTACGTCGTTGGTCCCGCGTCCAGAGCGTCCAGTGAGGTCAGGCGGCGAATCTCGGCCCGCAAGGCGTCCAGTGGTACCGGGTGGCGCACTTGCAGCGCGAGCACCCAGCCCGTGTTTGTTCGCTGCGGAAGCTCACGCGCTTCACCTAGGCGTGCTGTGGGCTGCGATCCAGGATCTCGCCAGCTCCAGATAGTCATCGGCGCCGTCGTCCCACGTGAAGTGGCCGGTCTCGAGGATGTCCAGCTTGCTGACGGCCAGCCGCGCGTGTAGGAACTCGGCGTTGGACGGCGGCACGAGTGGGTCGTGGCGACCGGCGATGATCTGAACCGGCGTGCGGATGTCGCCGAGTCGTTCCTCGAGAACTGGCAGGTCGGACGGGTAGCTGCGCACGTAGGCTGCTGATTCGATGAAGCGGTCACCCGCGTAGGACGTCAGGTAGTCCTCTCTGACGGCCTCGGGCAATGTGTGCCGCTCGATGCCCTCAAGGGCTCCGGCGACAATGTCGCGCCCATCGATCGCTTGGAACCCGCTGAGGTCCGGAGCCTCGATGATCTCGTTGAGCGCGCCCGAGACTTCAAGCGGGAACGACGCGCCGCCGCTGCCGACGACGGCGCTGGGGAACCGGTCGAGTTCCTCGGATGCCGCGAACAGCACGGCACCCGTTCCGACGTCCGGCCCTACGACATGGGGGTGGCCCAGCTCCCATTCGTCGATGAGGCGCAGCAGGAAACTCGCCTTCACCCCCTTCGCTGTCGGCGTACCTGATCATGAGGCCGTCGGCCTTGCGTTGGCGTGTGGTCATCTGAGTGACCGCGCTGTCTGGCATGAATGACTCCTTCTGTTCAACGGCGTCGCGTCTCGGTTGGAGGTTGGGCGTAGTCGGTGGCCCTGAAGCAGCCATGGACGTGGTCGTTGACCACACCGACGTTCTGCATGAACGCGTAGACGCTCGTCGGCCCCACGAACCGGTATCCCTGTGACTTCAACTGCTTGGAGAACGCGTCCGCCTGCGGTGTCGACCGGGGGAGGTCTGCGATGGACCGCGGCGCACGCTTACGGTTGGTCTCGTAGGACCTCGCGAGCGCCGCAAGGCTCGGCGACGCGGACTTCATCGCGCGCGCATTCTCGACCGTGGCCTGGATCTTGGCGCGGTTACGGATGATCGAGGAATCCTGCAGCAGCCGGTCGACGTCCCGCTGCGTCATCGCCGCGACCCGCTCGACGTCGAACTCATGGAAGGCCGTCCGGAACCCGTCCCGCTTGCCGAACACGATCGACCAGCTGAGCCCCGCCTCAAACACCCCCAGCGTGAGCGCCTCGAACAACGCCGACTCGTCGTGGGTGCGCGTACCCCAGACCTCATCGTGGTAGCGAACGGACGGGCTATCGCCAGCTCCGGTCCAAGCACAGCGTGGCTTGCCGTCGTAACCGATGATCACGTCGTCGCTCATCCGGTCCCCCAGCTCCTAGGACTCCGGGCCGTGAGCCACGCTGATCGTCACTCCTCGAGCTCGCTGGGAACCGGAACCTCGAGTGCGTCGAGCAGGGCGTTCACCCGATCACCTGGCGGCTCGGGCAGACCCTTGGGCGACCGATGCGCTGCGGGTGGCGTCTACCGCGGCCTCGATCAGCCTCACCACGTCATCGGGATGCGAGACCATCGCGACGTGGCTTGAGGGGACCGCGACCGTGGTGGCGCCCATGCGCTCGGCGAACATCCGCTCGGCGTCCGGCGGAATCGCCTGGTCTTCTGTGGAGACCAGGTACCACGTGGGCTGCGACTTCCAGGCCGGCGTGCCCATTACATCCTCGAACGTGCTCATCGACAGGCACTGCTGGACTGCGTACATCACTTGGGCCTTGGCGGGTTCGACGTCGGCGGCGAAGTGAGCGACGAAATCGTCCTCGGGTATCCAGGCGAAGCCCTGCTCGTCGACGACGAGATGCGCGAGCGCTGGGGTCGGCGGGCCGCTGCCCAGGAGCGCGCCGAGCGATTCGCCCTCGTCCAGGCCGAACGCGGCGATGTAGACCAGCGCGACGACGTTGGGGGCGTCGTCGCCGAGCGCGGTCATGATCTGTCCGCCGTAGGAGTGGCCGGCGAGGATCGTCGGGCCGCTTTGACGCTTCAGGACCTGGCGCAGCCGGGCCACGTCGTCGGCCAGTGAGGTTTCAGGAAACTGCGGGGCGGTCACGGAGTAACCGTCCGCTTGGAGGCGCTCCACGACGGCGCTCCAGCTGGACCCGTCTGCCCACGCGCCGTGGACCAGCACGATGTTCGGCGACTCGCTCATGTTGTGATTCTCCTCGTTTGCGGATGTGTGCTCAGCCGCGATCGTGGCGCGGACGCCGGGCTTTGTCTTGAGTCACGTGACTGACTGATCAGCTGTCAGCGGCGGCGGGCAACGCGTCGCGCAGCTGCGTCCGGGAGGTGATGCCGAGCTTGGGAAAGATCCGGTACAGATGCGAGCCGATCGTGCGATGCGACAGGAACAATCGCTCGCCGATCTCGCGATTGGACAGACCCCGCGCAGCGAGCCCAGCGATCTGAAGCTCCTGGGCGGTGAGCTGATCGCGGGCATCGGGACGCCGCGGGCCGAGTGTCTCGCCGGTCGCGCGCAGTTCCTGCCGCGCACGATCGCTCCACCGGGTCGCACCGAGGACGTCGAAGAGCTCGATCGCTTCGCGTAGGGGAGCGCGTGACTCGACGTCGCGCCGCTGCCGACGCAACCAACTCCCGAACGAGAACAGCGTTCTCGCGCGCGGATACAGATACGCCGAACGATCCTGACCCAGCGCGACCTCGAAGAGCGACTGAGCATCCTTATCGTCGGCCAGCAGCGGTCGCGCGCAGGCCAGCAGGACGAGCAGCAGTGGCGGGCCGCTCCGTGCCGCGTTCGCCTCGAGCTCCGCCTTGACGCCTTCAGCCCGCTCGAGATGGCCGCTCCGCCCCGCCGCCTCAACGAAGTCGAGGACCGCCGGCCAGCGCATGAAGCGGTGAAACGCCGGATCGGCTTCGTCGAATACCGGCCAGAGGTGGTGGAGGGCCTGCTCGTAGCGGCCCTCGCCGAGGGCTGCGGCGCCGCGAGCGAGATGCGCGGGCGCCAGCAGCGGGCCGGCCCGCATCGCCCGCAGTGTGCGCTCAGGACCGGCGATGTGTTCCTCGAAGTCCGGGTCGTTTCCCCGAAGCCCGGCCACGAGCCCAGCGATCAGCTCACCGGTGAGCCCGTACTGCGGCTGATCGGTGTCCCGGGCCAGCCGCGAACCCTCAGACCCCGCCGCGCCGGCGGCTGACCAGTCACCCGCGTACGTCGCCGCCCACGCGTAGTGCACGAGCGCTTGGGTGAGCAGGCCCAGCCGTCCCTGCTCGCGCAGACGGTCGACCGCGCGACCCAGGAACCGCGCGCCAAGGTCGAAATCTCCCGCCTTTTCCGCCGCGATCCCAACATGGATGGCCCCAACCGGATCGGTCACATTGGCCAGCCTCATCTGCGAGACCCGCAGCAGAACGGAGTGTCCCATCGCCTCTGGATCTGCAAGTGCCATGACGGCCAGTAGGCGCGGGTCATCCTCGGGGAAACCGATCTCCTGCGCCGTATCGACGATGTACTTCCGAGTCTGCGGTTGACACGGCGTCCACCAGCAGCGATGCGCGATGGGAACCAGCGAGCCCAGCGCGGTGTCCGCATCGCCGGCGTGACGGGCGCGACGAGCGATGGTGACAAACGTCTTCGCTGCACCGCGCTCAGACCACACATCGCCGGTGATCATCTGCTGCAACCACGCCAGCCTGGACGCTTCGAGTTCGCCGACGTCGAGCGGCTCGGCGTGCTGGAGCAGCCGCCGGACCACGTCGGCGGCGCCGAGCTCGTACGCAGCATCCGCGGCACGCACCAAACGCTCCCCCCTTCGGCGGGGATCCGCCGTCAGCGCAGCCGCTCGCTCCAGGGCGGCCGCGGCGACCATCACCGCCCCGCGGCGCCGGGCCGCGACCGCATACCGGTCCAGCGCGGCCGCGACCTCCTCGTCATACCCCACGGCCGCCATCGCCCGATGCCATGTCCGCCGCTCCGGATCGGCCACGACCTCCGCCAGTGCGCCATACGTCTCCAGAACCTGAGCCGATGGCGCCGCCTGACGCACCGCCGATCGCACGAGCGGATGACGAAAGCGGACCTGCCCGTCCACGACCGCAATCAGCTCCGCGGCGACCGCCGGGTCCAGATCCGAGACTCCGAGAGGCCCTCCGGCCAACGTCGATGCCGACCGAACAAGCTCCTCCAGTCACGCCCCACCATCAAGCGCCGCCGCGAGCAGAACCACGCGGGTGTTATCCGGAACACCGTCCAGCTGAGCCGCGAACGCCCGTTCCAAACGCGTGGTAAGTGGCAAAGGCACGTCGCTGAGCTGCCCATCGGAACCGTCCGCCGTCCCCCGAGCGCGAACCAGCTCCACCAACGCCAGGGGGTTACCGGCCGCCTGAGCTAGGACGCGGGCGCGAAGCACCGGATGGAGATCGGGCGCGGTCCGATTCAAGAGCGCAGCAGCCGCGGACGGCGACAACCGCTCAAGCTCGAGTTTGGGCAGCCCGGCGTCCCCGAGTGGCGTCGCAAAACCCGCTCGCACAGAGACCAGTAGGCCGACCGGCTCGCTCTCCAGACGCCTGGCGATAAACGTCAACACGCCCGAGGTCGATCGATCCAGCCAATGTGCGTCGTCGACGAAGAGCACCACCGGCGACTCCTCGGCTGCATCGCACACCAGCTGATAGGCCGCGAGGGCGACCAAGAACGGGTCCGGCTCGGACCCGCTCGCGATGCCGAACGCTATCTCCAGAGCACGCCGCTGCGGCCTGGGCAACAGCTCCAGCAGACCCAGAATCGGATACATCAGCTGATGCACACCCGCGAAGGCGAGCTCCGCTTCGGACTCGACGCCCACAGCGGTCAGGGTCCGAAGGCCAAGAGAATCCGCTCGAGCCCGCGCGTAGTGCAACAGCGCCGATTTCCCGACCCCAGGCTCGCCCGAAACCACCAGCGCAGCCCGCCCGCAAGCAGACCCTCGATGATCGCGTCGACGCGCGCTGCCTCGACATCGCGCCCGACCAGCTCGGACTCCATCGAGTCAAGACTCGCCCGGGTCATTGCACGAGCATATGCGGCTAACTCCCGCTTTCGTTAGCCGGCGCGAATCTCGACACTCGGGGGTCGCGAGACGTGCTTTGCTCGGTCGCTCCGCACGCGCAACACGACACTGTTGAGCGTGGGAGGATGAGCGGGTCATGCTCGGGTCGGCTCGTCGCGATGCTGCGCCGTTACTGGGCGAGCCGAAGGAAGCTAGTGGTGAACGCCTGGGCAGTCGCGCTCTGGGAGGGCCTCCGCTGCCAGCTGAGCCGCGCAGCGCGTTGGGCGCGCTCGCGCAGGCGGGGCGCGCCCGTGCCCTCGCCGTAATCCGGTGAATTGACTCATGGCACGGTGGTCGGTACCGTTGCGGCGGGATCCAACTCAGGGCGAGCAACTGGAGGTGGACCACGGACCCATCCGGGGCGCGGTTGCTCCCGCAGACGCAGTTCACGGTCGTGGCGTCCGCCGGCGTGCGCGGTGGTCGCCGGACGACGGTGTGGGTGGTCTTCCTCGCCACGATCGGCTTCCTTGCTGGGGTAGCTCAATTCTGCGGGCCGGCCGACGGTGCGCTTGCCGCGAGCTCTGGCGGTGCGAGCACCGCGACGTTCGGGGTCGGAGGCAGCTGCACTGGCGGCGAGATCTGCCCGACGACGCCGTCGGATCTCGGTTCGATCACTGCGGGGTCGGACTTGACGGTCGTTTACACCGCTCCGTCCGCGCACTGCTCAGACGTCGCGGTGAAGCTGTTCGAGGACGGCCATCCGGTCGGAGAGACGCCGTTCGTCTCGCCAGCGCAGACCAGTGCGAGCGTGCTGGTGCCGTGGACGAATGATGGTGTCGCGCACGAGCTCGCGTTCGAGGGCGTGGGACGGGTCGGCGGGTGCAACGGCGGCAACCTGGTGTCATGGGGCGGGACCCTCACCGTGACCTACGAGCGCGTGATCGCGTGTCCAACGGGCAAGGCCGCCGACCCGTCGCATCCGGTCGCTGGTCAGCCGGTCGCGATCGCCGCGTTCAAGCCGCCGTGCCCGGAGGTCCCCGCCGTCGTCAGCACCCCGCAGCAGAAGCAGGCGCTGAAGGACGAAGCCGCGCTGGCGACCGCCTCTTCCAAGGGGCGCGAGGGAGCCGGGGTGGTCGCGATGACGCTCGGCACGTGCGCAGTCGGGGCCGGGGTGGCGATCGCGATCGCCGGCGCTCCCGTGATCGGCGCGAGCCTCGCCGTGGTCAGCTTCTTCATGGCAATCGGTGGCGCATGGTCTTACACCCAGGGCGTCGAGGACGATGTCAACGCCGGCTATCTGCTGAATGAGGCGGAAAAGGACCCGCCGGCGGGAAACTACACGCAGGTTGCCAGACCGGCGTCGATCCGACCGCCGTCGATCCCGGTCCCGGCCAAATACCCGCTGCTGGACCCAGCGCTCCGTGACGCGAACCTGGTGCTCGCGAATGCCGGGCAACTACGTGCCGTGATCGGGGCCGAGGTGACGGCGCTAGATCGCAGCTCCGGTGCGCTCCGGGCGAAGAACCGTGCCGCGTACGAGCGGCAGAAGGTGGCGATCGCGACGTACCTGGGCGACGAGTCACAGCTGCTGATGAAGGGCATCGCGCTGCGCCAGCAGCTCGCGGCCGCGTTCTCGGCCCTGAATATCGACGTTTCGGTCAGCCATCAGACGATGCTGGCGGTCGCCAAGTTCATCCGCCGGCGCGGGCTGCAGAAGTCGACCGGCCCGAATCTGAACGCGGACGGGCTGAGCCTGAAGAGCGCCGGGCTCAGCCCGTCCCAGACCGGGCTGGTCGTGCGCAAGCTTTCGGCGCGGGGGAGCAGCTTCGATCTCGCCTCGATGTTCCGGGACGACCCCGCAGCTGACGCCGCGGATCTCCGCTTGGCGAGCCTCGAAACCGCAGCCGCGGTGAACGTACGCCGACTGCCGTAGCCCAGCTGGAGGCCGCGAATGGCGGGCGTCACCCGGGTGATGTTTTGCCTTGAGGCCTTGACGGGTCACCCCGCCCTCGGGCATTCTTCGTCCCGACGCGTCCGGGCCGGTGGTGGCCGCGGGGACGGCTGCCACAGATGGCGCGCGTGCGGCTTGCGGAGTCGCGCGGGTCAGGGTTGCGGGGGCGTCGGCCTGGTGGACCGGATTCCGATTTTTCGGGAGGGACGATGAGCGACGAGCAGGGGAAGCTGGACGGAGAGAGCGCATCACCGTCGATCGAGTTGTGGGAGACGCCGGTGGGACGGCGGTCGATGTTGCAGGCGGGGTTGGCGTCGGCCGCGGTGCTGGGTGTGGGTTCGGTTGCGGCGCCGGGCGCGGAGGCCGCGCCGCGGAAGAAGCGGCCCCGGATCGAGACGACCGGCTTGCAGTTCGCGCTCGGGCATGTGCGTGGGGTGTCGCGGCTGACGTTGCACGCGAATGGCGAGCAGTTTGCGCTCAAGCGGCACACGAACGCCTCGCGGGATGCGTTGAGGCGGCAGGGCGGGTTGTGGGGGGCCATCGATCTGTCGCAGCTGACGCATTACGTCGCCGGGGTGAAGCTTCCCGCCGATCGAGGGTTGATCGTCTCGGTGCGTGGCAAGCGGGGCCGGCGCGACGTCCTGGTCGCGCAGCTATCGCATGCCCCGCGGGCGGCGGTCATCGCCGAGGCGAGGCGCTCGAATCGGGCGAAGGGCTCGTTCAAGCACGTCGTGGGCTCGTCTCGGCGTCTGGCGCGACTTGGCCTGAAGCCTACGGACATCCGTTCCGCGCAGCACGTCGCGCAGCTCGCGACGGTCGTCGACGAGTGGACGACCGCGGTCGGCCTCACGTCCTATCACCCCAACATCGCGAATAAGACGCTGACCGTGCAGACGAACAACACGTTGTCGGCGACGCCGGCGATCACAAACCTGTCAACGGCGATCACGCTGCTACAAGGTAACGCCGACGACGTCGCTGACTTCCCGATCGCGAAGAACGCGGACGGAAGCACGGCGATGATCAAAATCCCGATCGTCCAGAACGGGACCGTCGTGGGTTATAAGACGACAGGCTTCAAGACGTTTCGGCTCAATCCGCAGAAGGATCCCGATTTCGCGCAGGCGGTGACGGCCGGGCTGATCGGAGGGATTCGCGCGGTCCGCAATGCCCCGAACCTCGGCGCGGTGATCAACCAGCCGCTCGAGCAGGTTCCGGCGGCGTCAAAGCAGACGTGGGTACAGCCGCAGGGACTGCTGCCGCAGCCGCAACCATTGACGAGCGCCCGCACGGGTTCGGACATCGACATCCAGGTCAAGAACCCCGGCTTCTGGTACGGGACGCAGACATCCGTCAGCAGCGGCTATAGCAATGGTCAGGTCGGCCTCACCTTGTACAACAACTTCGTGCGCTGGGTGTGGGTGTATGTCCAGTACATCGGCAAGGACGGCGAGAACCTGTCGGCGGACCCGAACGCCAAGTTCCCGAATACGAAGTACTCACGGTCGCTGGGGTTGCTGCCGCAGGTGTTCACCGTGCTGGGCATCCCCGTTTGGGGCCAGAACCACATCGGTGTCACCCTCAATTACCCAGAGGGGGCGCATACGGCGCGGCTGCTGTTCTGCGGGCTCGGCAGCAACCTCCTCGACGGCAGCTGGCGTCAGTATTTCCCGCCTGACGCCTACCGCGACTCCAGCGGCAACCCGATGGTCGCCCCGACCGACGAGGTGTTGGTCGCATCGCTGATTACGGGGATCCTCACGATCGGCTTGACCGCCTTCGCGCTTGCTACGGACCTCGACATCGCCGCCACCTGGGGCGCCATCCGCGGATTCTTCGAAGATACAGACAGCCTGGTCATTGCGGACTTCGAGGACTTGGTCAGCGTCCTGCAGTTGTCTCTGACGGCCGCCGAGACGGTTGCGTTGAGCCTGGCCACCGGTGCGGAGACCTACGCGGCCATTTCGGCCAACGGTGGCAGCGAGGCGAATATCTGGAGCATCCTGCTCCAGCTCGCCAGCGTGATCCCGAAGATCATCTTCAACCCTGCGCTATTGACGTCTGTTTGGTTCAAGGTGGCCGCCACGATCGCTGGCATCACGGCCGCGCAGGAACTGATCGAGGCGATCCCGTTCGTCGGTCAGGTGCTTGCGGTGATTGAGGCGGCGGGAGATGCGATCACGTTGGGCGAGGCGTGCGATGAGACGATTATTTCGCCGTGGGTGATCGAGAATGAGGTGACGTTGACGTATCCGGCGACGATCACCGTCAGTCGTGATCCTCTGGATGCGACGTTCCCGGCGACGGCTCGGAGTTGGAAGCTCGAGGCGAGTGTGGATGGGGCGGTGGTGCTCGCGCCGGTCACGGGGGCGGTGAACCCGAACGGAGTGCTGCAGACCGCTCCGTTGGTGCTCAATGTGACGGCACCGTTCGGCGGGGAGACGATTCAGTGGAGTGTGGTGTTGTTGAATGCTGCTGGAGTGCAGGTGGGGGCGGGTGCGTCGGCGAAGTTCGTGAATGACGATCCGGCAAATCCGCCGGGTGCTGTGTCGATCACGATCACAGAGATTCCGCCGGAGATCGACTCCTCGACGGTCTTCAAGCGGACGGTGACGACGGGCTTCAGCTCCGCGGCCGGCTCGGCTGGGGGGTATGGGTGGTCGAATCAGCTGTCCGATAGTGGGACGGTGGTGAGCGGCGGGATTCAGCAGGTGCTGGGGACGACGATCTCGACGTTGGCGGGTGTGGCGGGGGTGGTGTGGGAGCAGGGCAATCGGTTCTATATCCGGGGGGTGCCGATCGCGCAGAACGGTTCGTCGATCTCGTTGGGCGAGGCGACGAGTAAGGGTTATACGCGGCGTCCGTTCCTGTTGCTCGATTCGTTCGTGGGTCGCTCCAGTCCCTCCAGTCAGGGCAATCACGTGTTGTTGGAGCCGGATCCGAGCACAACGGCATATCACGTGCGGAAGGTGTCGTTGGATCCGACGACGGGCGCGCCGACTTGGGATCCGACCGTCTCCTATGGTGAGTTTCTCCTGCCGATCTCGGCGGCGGCGCTGCATTCCTCGGGGCGGGTGGTGGTGGTCGAGACCGACAACGGCCGGCTCGGGACGCTGTTGCCAGCGCCGCCGCCGCCGAGCCCGAGCGCCCAGGTGGTGCTCGCGAGCTACACCGCCGGCCCCGGCACGCAGATCGGGCTCTTGAGCTCGCCGATCGCGATCACCGTGACCGGTTCCGGGACGGTGCTGGTGCTCGAGGCGGCCACCTCGCAGCTCGCGGCGTTTGATCTCACCGGCGGTCCGGTCCCGTATTTCGGGAGCTCGTTGACCCGACGGGGACTGTTCGCCCGCAACGCGAGCAGTCCGGTGCGGCGGGGGTCCGGGCCGGGTCAGTTCACGCTGCCGCTGGTCTCGAAGGGGACGTATCTTGATCTGGGCGTCGACGGCGCCGGGCAGATGTACCTGCTCTACCACACGGGAGACGGGTCTGCGGTCGCCGATTACCACGTCGATGTGTACACGGCGGCGGGCGCGGTGATCGCGACTCACAGCGCGGGGGTGAATGTCCCGCACTTCGCGGTCGACTACTTCCGCAGCCTGTTCGCCGCCAACTACGACCCGCTCGTCGATATCGCGACCGGCAAGCCCCACATTGACCCCAAGCTCGGGGTGATCGAACCGTCGCTCAGCCGGTTCGACCCGACCGAGGTCACCACACTGAAGGCGAAGAGGCCCAAGCCCAAGCCCAAGCCGAAGCCCAAGCGCAGGTGAACGGCCGCGCACAGCGAGACGCGGGCGCGAGAGCACGATGACAGCGATCGGCATGCGCCGGAGCTCGCTGCGGGTCGTGGCGCTGGTGGTGCCCGCGGTGGCGATCGCGTTCGCGACGACGTGGGCAATGCCCAGCGGCAGAGCGTCGGCGCCCGCGCGCGGCGGCAGAGCCGGGCCGGCGGGACGCGCGAACGGTGCGCGTGCGCTGTCGCGGCTGCCGGTGCAGGCGCAGTCGGTGATCTCGACGGCGGTCGGCGTGTCAGATCAGCGGTTTGCGCCGCGGCACTCGAGCGGTGGGTTGGCGCTTGCCGGTGGGGGTGTGGCGGCGGCGCTTGGTGGCGGTGGGGTCAGCGTCCGGGGCGGCGGGGCGCAGCTGTCGCTGGGGCTCGTGGCGCTTGGGCGCGCCCGCCGCCTGCGGCAGCTGCCGTCGGTGTCGCCGCGAACGCGCGCTCACCGGGTGGTGTATGCGCACGCGGGCGGCGTGTTCGAGTGGTATGCGGCCGGGCCGTTGGGGATCGAGCAGGGATTTACGCTGGCGCGGCGGCCGGAAGGTGCGGCGGGGGCGGTGACGCTGGCGCTGGGCCGTTGGGGGGTGTCCGCGCGGTTGGCTGGGTCGGGGGTGGAGTTGCTGACGCGGTCGGGGCGGGTGGCGCTGCGCTACGGCGGGCTGGTGGCGCGCGATGCGCGTGGCCGCCGGCTCCGTGCGTGGTTGTCGCTGTCGGGCCGGCGGCTGCTGGTGCGGGTGGACGATCGTGGCGCCCGGTATCCGCTGCTGATCGATCCGCTGATCCAGCAGGGACCGAAGCTGACCGCGACCGATGAGAGCGGCGCGGGGCAGTTCGGCAGCAGCGTCGCGGTCTCGGGCGACGGCGCGACGGCGCTGGTCGGCGGTTCCGGTGACGGCGGCAACGCCGGGGCGGCGTGGGTGTTCAGGCGCTCCGGCGGCACCTGGACCCAGGATGGGCCGAAGCTGACCCCCAGTGGCGCCGTCGGGCAAAGTCAGTTCGGATCGAGCGTGGCGCTGTCATGGGACGGGAGCACGGCTGTGATCGGCGCGCCCGCCGACAACGACTTCGCCGGCGCGGCATATGTCTTCGCCCGCTCGGGCAGCACGTGGACCCAGCTGGGGTCCAAGCTGATAGCGACCGGAGAGAGTGGTCAGGGGAGCTTCGGCAAGAGCGTGGCGCTGTCGGGCGACGGGGCCACGGCGCTGGTCGGCGCCAATGGTGATCACGGCTCCGTCGGGGCCGCGTGGGTGTTCGCGCGCTCGGGCAGCGGCTGGACCCAACAGGGGTTAAAGCTGACCGCGAGCGGTGAGAGCGGCGCCGGTAACTTCGGCATCAGCGTCGCACTGTCGAGCGACGGGACGACGGCGCTGATCGGCGCTCCGCTCGACGACGGCGGCGTCGGCACGGCGTGGGTGTTCGCGCGCTCGGGCAGCGGCTGGACCCAGCAGGGGTCAAAGCTGACGGCCTCGGATGAGTCCAGCGCTGTTCAAGGCCTGTTCGGCTGGAGTGTGGCGTTGTCCGCTGACGGCAGCACGGCGCTGATCGGCGGAGACGGGGACAACAACAGCGCGGGGGCGGCGTGGGTGTTCGCTCGATCGGGCGCCACGTGGTCGCAGCAGGGGTCGAAGCTCACCCCGAGCGACGAGACCGGCGCAGGGCAGTTCGGCGACAGCGTGGCGCTGTCCGGTGACGGGCGCACGGCGCTGATCGGCGCCGGCCTTGATGCCGGCGGCGTGGGCGCCGCGTGGGTGTTCGCCCGTTCGGGGAGCACGTGGACGCAGCAGGGGGCAAAGCTCACCGGGAGCGATGAGAGCGGCCAAGGCGCATTCGGCTCGAGCGTCGCGCTCTCAAGCGACGCGGGCACCGCGCTTCTCGGCGCTTTCAGCGACAACGGCAACGCGGGCGCAGCGTGGACGTTCGGCCCGCCCTCGGGTTACATCTACTGGGACAATCCGCAGGTGGGCGCGATCGGGCGCGACACTCGCGACGGCGACCCGGCGAACGTCAGCCAGAACCTCGTCACCGGGGTACAGCAGCTCGCCGCGGTGGGCGTGGCAGTCGATCGCGAGCACCTGTACTGGACCAACGGGGGCAAGATCGCGCGGTCCAACCTCGACGGAACCGGTGTCGACCCAGGGTTTGTCGTGACGACATCCCTCAACCTTCTCAACTCGGTGGTGGTTGACGACCGGTACATCTATTGGTCAGATGGCGCCGAGATCGGGCGGGCGAACCTCGACGGCACCGCTGTCACCCCCGATTTCATCAGCGTCGGCGGTGACGAGCTCGCCGGCCTTGCCGTTGACGGCTTCTACATCTACTGGGGGGACCGGACGCGCGGCACGATCGGGCGGGCGAACATCGACGGGACGGCGGTCAACCCGGCCTTTGTCACGGGCACGGCGGGCGTCACGGGTGTCGCGGTCGACGGCCAGCACATCTACTGGACCGAGCTCACCGGCGGATCGCCCTCGGCGGGATCGATCGGGCGGGCGAGCATCGAAGGCTCCGGCGCCGATCCGAGTTTCATCAGCGGCGCGGCAGAGCCGTTCGGGATCACGGTCGACGACGCGCACATCTACTGGGCCAACAACTTCGACTGCAACGATCAGACGCAGCCGCCATCCGGGTGCGCGGGCGGGACGATCGGGCGCGCGAACCTCGACGGCTCGGCGGTCAATCAGGCGTTCATCACGGCGGATCAGGACGCGGGGTCCGGCTGCGCGGATCTGAGGTGCGGACCGACCTCGGTCGCGGTGAGCGCTCCGACACGGCCGATCTGCATGCGTATGGCGTTGACGCCGGCGCCGGTTCCCCCGCCGGGAGGTGCGGTGTTCGCGCGCCCGCTCGATCCGGCGAGCTCGGACGCGAACGTCGTAGTCCTGCCGGCCGGCACGAGCTGGGGCGGCGATGGCTCGTGTCTCGGTGTGACCCAGGGCGCGGATGAGGTGATGTCGCACCCGACGTCGATCGCGGTCGCGCCGGCTGCGGCGCTGCTGTTGCGCGATCAGTTCGCCGGCCTGGTCTCCGCGTGGGGAGCGCGCGAGGTCGGAGCGAGCGACCCGGCGCCGGTGCTGTTTCCCGGCCGCTCGGACTGGCAGACGACCGGGGCACAAGTCGTCGCGCCGCAACAGCTGCTGAGCACCTACGGCGGCTGCCCCGCGTGCATCGTGCCGAAGACGAACACGTTCGACACGCTCACAGCCCCCGCCTCAGATTCACACGTCGGCTACCAGGGGGACGTTACAGGCGCGACGCTCACCGGACTCACGCTCACCGGCAACTTCGACGGCTGGAACTTCAAGGGCGCGAATCTGGCAGACGCGAATCTGAATGGCATCGGGGTCAGCGGCTCGGACTTCTCCGGTGCCGACCTGCGCGGCGCGCAGGTCACCTCGCTGCAGTTCACCGCGCCGCCGACCTTCGCTCACGCGCAGATCGGCGCGGTCAACGGGAGCGCGCCATGCACGACGTTCATGAGCACGAACCTTGTCGACGCACACCTCAGCGACCTCACCGCCGACATGGCGGGCTGCGCGACGATCCCGCTGCTGCCGGGCAGCAGTGTGCCGCTCGAGCTCATCCACGAGCTGACCGTCGCCGACGGCGCGACCGTCGACTACAGCGACGCCAACTTCCTCGTCACAGGAGCCGATCACGCCGTGCTCGCCGGAGCCGATCTGAACGGCATCAACCTGGCCGGCGCGAGCTTCCTCGGGTTTCCCGCCGACCTCGAAGGGGCCCAGTTCAACGGTGCCATCGAGGGGACCCAGTTCAACCGCGCCTCGCTGCAGGGCACGAGCTTTCAACTGGCCGATCTCGCGAACGCGCAATTCGAGAGCGCGGACGCGCCCGGAGCTAACTTCGACGACGCCAACCTGAACGGCGCGACGTTCGCCCAGCAGCAAGCGCAGGACGCACCGGTCACGAATCTCGAGAGCGCCACTTTCAACGAGGCCAATGTCAGCCGAGCGAGCTTCCAGAGCGCCGACATCAAGAACGCGGGGTTCAAGGACGTACTGGCGAACGGTACCGACTTCAACTCGGTCGAGGCGCCCAACGCCAGGTTCCGCGGCGCCCACATTTACGGCTCGGGCTCTGCGTTCGACGGCGCTCGCAACCTGACCGGGGCGGATTTCACCGATGCAGTCCTCGGGGCGAGCGCCGAGGGCAACGGCCCGTTTGATCTGACCGGTGCGGACCTGACGAACGCCAAGTTCGACAACGCCGTGTGCGTCGGGTGTAACTTCACCAGCTCCACGTTGGCCGGCGTCACGTTCGACGACGCCTACCTGCCCGGGGCGCAGCTGAACAGCGTCACGACCCTGGACGGTGCGTCATTCAATGGGGCATGGCTGTACTGCGGGCAGGACTTGACGGGGAACCCGTCGGATGCCAGTTGCACGCCTCCGAGCGAGCCGCAGCCGCAGTGGCCCGTGGCGCTGGGCTCGCAGGAGATCTCCACGTCAGTCCCGTTCACCAGCACCACCCTCACGGAGGGGCAGTTCGCGAACGTCACCGACTGTCCAGACGGGAATCCTCCAAGCATTAGCCGCACCGCTCCCGGCTGTGCGAGGCAACTCTTCCCGCCCGGCGACCTGTTTCCCAACGGGCCATCCAACCCACCGGCGCCGTGCTCGGCGGCGGCGCTGGATGCCTGTCCGACCCGGACCTCGACCGTATTTCGCGCTACCGCGCAGCCGAACGCCGCCGCCCCCGCCCCGATCTCAGTGGTGCCTGCGACCCCGCCCACCTGGTCAACCCCCCCCACGAACGCGTCAGGCTACTACGTGGGGTTGAATGACGGGACCGTCTGGCTGGTCGGCGGCAGTGCTCCCAATAGCGTCGTCGCCCAGAGCCCCGACCCAACCGGGCTCGCGATCGCCCTCGATGGGTCACTGTACATCGCCGACCCGACCCTTCATCAGTTACGGCGACTCGATCCCTCCACCGGGACGATCAGCACCGTCGCCGGCACCGGCGCGGCCTGTAGCAGCCCCACCGCCGCCTGCGGCGACGGCGGCCAAGCCACCGCGGCCACGTTCAGCGGCCCATCGGGCGTGTGGGTGAGCCCGAGCGGCGAGGTGTTCATCGCCGACGGCATCCGCGGCATCCGCGACGTGCACCCGGACGGCACGATCACCACGATCGCGGGGACCGCCGGGTCCTACAACGTCGTCAGCGTGACCGGCGACCCGACCGACAACCTCTACGCCGCGACGAACACCTCATCCCCGGCCAACAGCCCGGCACCGACCAACAATGGCGACTACATCATCCAGGTCAACCTCAGCAACGGACAGGTCATCCCCGTCGTCGGCACCGGGACGAGCGGCTACAACAGCAACAACGACGTTGCCGACCCTGGCACGCAGGTCGAGATTAACCACCCCGGGGCGGTGTCAGTCGCGCTGAACGGGGACGTGGTGTTCGCTGACACTGGCAACAACCTGATCAGGTACTACGCACCCGGGAGCGGCAACGTGAAGAACGATCTCGGCGGCCTGATCTCAAACGGGGTTCCGCAGGGCGGCTACAACGGCGACAACTTCGCAAACCAGACGGAGTTCGACAATCCGGCCGCCGTCACGGTGACGCGGGGTGCTCTGCTCATCGTGGCCGACACGGGAAACTCGCTCCTGCGGCAGATCGGCCCGAATCCCTCCACCACGCAACTCGGCGGCACCGGCGGGAACCCGCCGCCACCCACCGATAACCAGCCCAATCCGACGGTCGGTTCAACTGTCAGCCCACCACCCCCGCGCCAGCGGGGCGGTCGACCGATACACCGTCGGTTGCCCACCAACCACTTCACGCGCTCCAAGATCGCGACCAGCCGCAACGGCACACTCACGTTCGCGGTCACGGTGCCCGGTCCGGGCACAGTCGACGTCCTCGCGACCGCCTGGAATGACAATCTCGCTCGAGTAGCGATCGGCGGGCTCCCGGCCCCGCGACGGTTCGTCTACGCGCGCAGCCACATGCGCGCGCGACGCGCGACCGTGCTCCGCTTCCGCGTCCGCCCGAACGCCCTCGGCCAGCGGCTCGTCCGCCACCACACCTACCGGGTGACGCTCCGGCTCTGGATCAGCTACACGCCGACGGGCGGCCGGCCCCGCACCGTCGGCATCTACGGTCTCCACCTTCCCCATTAACCGGATCTCTTCCGGCAACGCCGCACGGGTCGCGCAGCCTTCCTGGGCGAAAGGGAAGGCCATCACACTCACACCCTCCGACCAGTCGTCGGTCGTCACGTGGGTCATGGAAGTGGATACCCGGCGGCGCGGAAAACAGAGCCCGGAGCGGAGTGTCGGAATGATCGGGCACCAGCGCTGACGCCTGGATGCTGCTTGCCTCACCGAGCGAGACTCTCGCGCGCAGGTTGGCGCGGGCCGGGCTGGGGTGCTCAGGGGTGGTTGTGTTTTGCTTGTGTCGCTTTGTCGTGATTGTCTTGGTCGTCGCCGGGTCCTCGCGCCGGTGGGTGTGAGGGTGAGCTTGGCAGAGAGCTTGTGGTATTTGGCGAGGAGCTGTTTGCCGGTCTGGTTGAGCGTGATCTTGAGCGTTCTGCTCGCGCCGGTGAGACTGTAGGTGCTGCCGGCGAGCGTGACGGTCTTGGTCGTGTTCTTCGGCTTGCTGGCGGTGACGGCGGTGAGCGTGTGTCCGGTCAACTGCTCAAGCGCGCTCAGCTTCAGCGTGCCGCCGCAGGTCTGGCCGGCCGATCCGTGGCACACGAGGGTCAAAATGACAGCGAGCCGCTGGTCTTGACCACTCTGATGGCCGCCGGCGGTGCGGAGCCGATAGCGATCGTGAGGGACGCGCTCGCGTGCTGCACCGGCGGCCCGGGATCGCTGACGCTGATGGTGAAGCGCGATCTCCCGACCGCGCGCGGCACCCCGGAGATCACGCCGGTTGAAGCATTCAAGCGCAGCCCGGCCACCGCTCGTCGCGGTGATCACGGACAGCACACGCCAGCGGCCACTCATCGCCGTCCGCCTGCACCCCGGACGCGTCCGAGGCGGCCAGTGCCGTTGACCAGCACGAGCGCTCGCGAGCGGCGCGAAGGGGCCGCCGACGCCGAGGCCATAACCCAACGATGAACCGGACGTCGGCCGTGAGCGGCTGCACGGGACTAGTGCTCGGTCGATGCAAGGCGAAGTGGGGGCGCGAGCGGCCATTCGTCGAGGCTGGTCGAGAAACCGGAATATATGGCCGGTTTCTCGACCAGCGTCCGGATTCCCGGTCCGTCCTGTGCGTCTGCGTTGGGCTTATGCGACAGCGCGTCCGAAACAGGATTCGCCAGCGAACGCGCCACGGCAGGCCGCTCAGCCTAACCGTGCGTTGCCATGCCGGGGAGTGGGGCCGGGTGACGGCCGGCTAGCGGTGCCGCGATGGCGCGTGTGAGTGTCGGCTGGCGCGCACCGCCCCGATCCGGACCGTCCGCACCGCTCCGCGCTCGCCGCTGAATCCGAGCGCGTCCACCAGCACGGTCCCGCCCTTGGTGGGGAACGGATCGAGGAGGACGGCGGGCGGCCGCTGCACGACCCGGAAGATCTGCGAGTGGTCGGAAAGCTGGACAGCACCTCGTGGCGGCTGACGCCGGGCACGCGCGTCCAGGTGATCCGGATCGAGCCGCGGCGCCGCTGCACCCGGAGCCGCCCGGAACGGCCGGGGCCCGTGGGTCCCGCCGCGCTGAACGACGCCACCGGGATCTGCTTCGCGGGACCGGTGGCGTCGTCGACCAACCCGATGATCGACCGGCGTCCGCGCCGGCCCGCCGCCGGCGTGAAGACGATCCCGCCGACGGCCGTGTGAGCGACACCGAGTACATCGGCGATGCCCGGCCCGCGCTCGACGTACGTGAGCGTCCGTCCACTGAGCGCTGTGATCCGATAGTGCAGCACGCGCCGCTGGCCCTGGGCAGTCAAGCGGGCTCGGAGCTTGATCGGGGGCAGTCCGTGCGCGGTGGCCACGTCGACGAATCGGGACCGAGCCCGGCGCAGCTTTGATCGTCCACTGGCCGGCGAGGGGGTGACGAAGTCCCACGAGCGTGGTGTCCGGGCCCGAGCCCGGTTCTGGCGGGTGAAGTAGTCGCTGCCGAGGTCGCGGTAGTGGGCCCGCTCGCCCTCGATCAATGCGAGCGGTGGAATGGGTGCCGAGCTTTGGCATCCGCTGGGGGCGCGTAGCGGCTTTGATATCTGCGCGGGTCCACGTGGTAGGTTCAACGCTCATCCCCAACAGGATCGGAGCCAAGATGCTCTTTCACGTGACGTGGGATTTCAAAGAGACGGGCGAGGAGGGGGCCCGACGGTCGCTCGCACTTCTCGCCAAATGGCAGCCCCCGGCCGGTGCAGAGTTCCAGGGGTTCTACGGATTCGCCGATGGCAACGGCGGTGTCGCCCTGATCGAGGCCGATAGCGCCGCGACGGTAGCGCGGACGACTTCTCCGTGGACGCCGTGGCTGCGGTTCACGGTGACCCCGATCGTGCCGATCGAGGAGTCGAGCACGATCGGGGGCGAGGCGATCGCCTTTCGCGACTCGGTTGCGTAGCAGCCGAAAGCGCGTCCGGAACCGAACGCTGTTCGAACGGTCGGCCGAACTCTTTGGGGCCCCCGTTCGTGCTCACTGAGGCGAGGAGGATGTGCTTCGTCACGCTCGGTCCGAGGCCCGCGTCGGGCATGCGGCGGACGCGGAAGATGCCGATACAAGGATGCCGGCAAAGGTCAGCATGAGAGCCGGCATCCCCGCCGCCCGCGTGTTGAGCGACCGGAGCGCTCGCAGTCTGGCGCCGACGATGCCGTCTCGCGTCGCGTTCCGCCACGGATCACTACGCGAGCGCGAGCCTCCAATTAGCTTGCGCCATCCCCTCCGCATCATTTCCCGGCCCCTCTGGTTGATGCCGTCCAAGCTCAACGCTGGATACGCACGATCAATCCGGACCGCGCCGTCGCATCATCACGCCTCTTGTGGGTAGGACGTACTGCCCCAGCGGCGCCGTACACGCGCGTGAGCTGATGGAGCCGGTTCGCGAGGCTCTGCAGACGCTTGAAAACGCGGGGCTGGTGCTCCCGACGCCACGCCACCGAGACTCGTGGACCGTCACGCGCCTCGGCGCGACAGCGCTTGCCGACGGCACGATGCGAGATCACCTCGTGGGCCGGCCGCGGCCCTAGCGCGTTCGGCACGGCGAACGCCGGGTGCCGCAGCGCGACCGAACGGCGGACCGCCCCGATCATCGGGTCGCGTTCGCTACTGGTCGCCGGAAGCAGGAGTGGCTGGCCCGTCCCGCAAGATCCGGCAGCGCATCAAGAGCCCCGCTGTTATTCGATGACGAGCACTCCGGCCGGCGAGCAGTGCCCTGCTGGGCGCGGAAGGGGCGCCTCGTCCGATCGGGCCAGAGCGCGTCCGGATGCGGATCCACGAGCGGGCGCCTCAAAGGGCGATCTTGGCGGCAACGCTCGGAAACCGCGTTTAGCGACGCCCGGGGAAGCGACCGATGATTGGAGTAACACCTGCAATGCCGTCAGCGCGGTACTCGTCGGCGAGCTCGGCACCGAGTTGTCGCTCGCCCAGCGCATCGCCGTCTGCGAAATGCCGTCTGGGGTCCAACCTAACCTCATGGCCCACTAGCGACCTCGACGCGGTTTGTCGGGCGCCGACCGCATCGACCGCTCGCGTTTGAGTGTTTGCGAGACCGACGCGAGAAGACCTGAGACACTGACAGTCCTCAACCCGGGCGGAATCAACAGACGCGATGGTCAGATAGCGATGTTATCGGCGGCCAGAATCCGTACGGTTGTGGCCGTCGCTGTGGCGGCGGCGTTGCTTGCCGCCGGGGCGGCGCGCGCGGACACGCTCGAGATCATGCCGGACAACGGCCTGCTGGCATCGGCCAAGGCGCAGGCCGCGCTGCTCGAGGCGCGGCTCGGCTTCCCGCTGCGTCTGCACCTCGCGGTCGGATGGGCCGACGTCCCGTCGGCGATCCCGTACGCCGCCAGCGGCGTGCGCGACAAGGAGAACGGCGACTACGCCCAGCACGGCCCGGTCTGCCAGATCGCGGTCAACAAGGCGTGGCTCGCGGCGCAACCACAGCCGACCGCCGAGGCCGAGGTGCTCGTGCACGAGGTCTTCCATTGCTACGAGCATCAGATCGAGCCTGACATCTCCACTCCCGACAACCATCTCAACGAGCACGAGTGGATCCTCGAGGGCCTCGCTCGCTGGGTCGATCTGACGCTGTATCCGAGCACACCGGTGGCCGAGGCGACCGTGGCGCTCAAGCAGTACGTCGGCAACCCGAGCACGGCGCTGTTCAGCCGCGCCTACGATGCGGTCGGCTTCTGGGGCCACCTGCAGGACGTCACCGATGCGCTGTGGAGCCGGATCCCGGCGATCCTCAAGCTCGGCGCGGGGTTCCACGACGCCAATGCATTCAACGGAGCGGTCGGGCCCGAGAAGACCGACGTGCTCGACAGCTGGGGCTCGAGCGCGTTCATGCTGTCGGGCGGACCCCCGGAGTGGCGCACCGACAGCCCGCTGAATGGATCGCTCGGCTCGAGTTACCCGGCCCCAACGCCGACGTCGGTCTACGGGCCCGCCGGCGTCGTGCTCCGGCCGTACACGACGGCGCAGATCGAGATCCATCCGCGCAGCGACTTGCCGCTGATTCAGATCCACCTCGACGACGGCGTCTATGCGCGCTTCGGCGAGCACGCCAACTACGTCGACTCTGCGGTCAGCGACAAGGTCTACTGCGCCGGCTCGGACTGCAGCTCACCCGCGGCGAGCTGCCCCGGAGGGACCGTCGGCAAGCTGCCGCGGCTGACGTCACTGCCGGCCGAGCCGACGCTCGGACTCGCGACCGCGGGCAAGGGGGGCGCCGCCGACGTCAGCTACTTCGCCGCGCAGAACAGCGCCCTCTGCCCGCAGCCGAAATCATCGACGGGGGGGACAGCCTCGACCGGGGGCGACCCGCATCTCATCTCGTTCGGGCTGACCGCGCTGGACTTCCAGGCGGTCGGCGAGTTCACGCTCGTGAAGTCCAAAACGACCGGTGACCTCGAGGCCCAGGTGCGCCAGCAGGCGATCCCGCACCCGCTTATCGCCAACCAGCAGGTCGCCTACAACAGCGCCGTGGCGGTGCGCGTCGGGAAGGCGATCGTCGAGCTCGACATCACCAACGGGCTCAGCCTCATGGTCCTCGTCAACCACCACCCCACGCACTCGAGCCATGCGTCGCTGTCAGGCGGCGGGTCGCTACAGATCGGGTACAAGACCGAGGGGCCGGCTGTGGCCGGGCTGCGACTCGAGACCGCGACGATCCGGTGGCACGACGCCACGACCTTGACGGCCCAGTCGTTGGTCGGCGTCAGGGCCAGGGGTCGATACCAGCCCTGGCTGGACGTCACGATCAAGCTGGCGCATGCGCGGGTCGGTCACGTCACCGGGCTGCTGGGCGACGCCGGCGCTTCGCCGAGCGACCAGTTCTCCGATCGCAGCGGCAAGCACTATGACGCCGAGAAGCTGTTCTCCGGGGCCTTCGGCGGGGACGACGCGAAGCTGCTCTACGGCGAGTTCGGAGGCAGCTGGCGTGTCTCGCAGCGCGACTCGCTGTTCACCTACGCGCGCGGCAAGAGCACGAAGTCTTACACCGACACCGATTTTCCGAGATTCTCCTCGAGCGTCGCGACGCTGACGGCGACCGAGGTGTTGAACGCCGCCACGACCTGCCAGGCGACCGGCGCCACCAACCGCGCAGTACTACAGGACTGCGAGTACGACACCGCCGTGACCGGCGACACGCACCACGCCGCCGAGGACGCGAGCCTGCAGAGCATCACCGGGCCAGGGCCGCCGCTGCCGCCGCCACCGCCGAACCCGGGCATCCGGCTCGGCCCCGGCAGCTCGCAGCCACAGGTGTCCTATGACCCCTCGTCGCATTACACGTACGTCGCGTGGCTGCCGTCGAACTCGGCGGAAGTCGTCGACCTTTGCGCGATCGCGCCCGGCGGGAGCGCGTGCAACGGCGGCGCCGGGCCCTACCAGTTGACCGACCCGACCGCCGACGGAGGCGGCGCGACGCCGATATACGCCGGCCCGCAGGTGGTCGTCCAGCCAGGCGGGACCGTCGTGGTCGTGGCGAATGTCTACGGCGCCAACAGCGCCGTGGAGCCATCGGGGTACAAGGTCGCGGACGGCGTGATCGCCTGGAGCAGCGCCGCGGGCGGCGCCGGGTTCAAGGCGCAAGGGCAGGGCCTCGCCAGCGGCGGCAAGCTGCTCGCGGAGGTCGGCAACGGCGACTACATGCCCGCGCGCGGCGCGGTGGCGCTCGACGCGACGCACCTCGAAACGTACGGCAACAATTATCCGTTCGGCAGCAGTGCGACCGACTTCACGCTGGGCACGCCGGCGCCGCGACCGACTCCGTTGGTGGATCACTCGGGCGGGTTCGGTAGCGTCCTGTTCGCCGATGGCTCCCAGGTCGCGGCGATCCCGGCCTCTGGCGGGCAGTACACCGTCGTCGTGGTCGGCACGTCCGGCGGCGGCACGGCCGGCGGCTGCCCGTCGGGCACGCAGGTCTCGACCGGCTACAGCCACGCGACCGGCACGCCGGCGGCGCTGCAAATGCAGGCGGCCTGGCCTGCGGGCTCGACGTGGTTTGCGAACATCTCGTGCGACGCCGAATCGGCGGTCCTGGCGTCCGCCGGCACCACGATCGGGGTCGTCGAGGCGGAGGGCCCGGGCCTGTCTGGCCCGGGCTCGGACGGCATCTACTTCCGCGCGTTCGACCCGGCCGGCGGGACGTTCGGCGCACCGGTCGAGCTCTCCAACGAGACCAGCCAGACGTTGGATGGAGCCCAGGGCCTGAGCGCCGCGGGCGACGCCAGTGGCGGCCTGTGGGCCTCGTGGGCCGACGCGCGCGGCGTCGTGGTCGACTACAGCGCAAGGGCCGGCTCAGGCTGGCAGGCACCGCGTGCGACGGGCATCCAGAGCACCGATCCGGTGATCGCTGACGCCGGCTCCGGCGCCGCCGAGGTCGCTTACAGCTACCAGTCCAACGAGTACCTGGACCCATCGCCATAGTCGGCCGACAACCGCAGAGAAGCCGGCCGCGTCACCGCTCGCGTGGCACTCGGCCGGTACCGCCAGCGAGCGCGGCCGCCGGGTTACCGCGTCAGCCTGAAGTTGATCGTCAACGTCGCGCCCGCGAGCTTGCCCTGTCGGGGCGTTGCCGCGAGGCGATAGCTACCGGGACCGAGCTGCTTGACGTTGATCCGCCCGCCGACTGCGAATGTGTTGGTCCCGGCCCGGTCGCGGCCCCCTCCGGAAGCGCGCGTCACCCGGCGCCGCGGCGGCCGCGAGTGGCGGCTCTGGATCCACAAGGCCGCGTCCGGAAGCGAACGCTCAGCGGGCGTGTGGCCGGCGATATCGGGGAGCTTGATGTCCATCAGCACGACGTCAGGGCGCAGGTCGAGCACGAGCTCGATTGCGTCTTCTCCGTGGCGGCTTCTCCGACTCGGGCCCCCGATCAGCCCCGAACGGGCCATAGACAACACAGCACCAGAGGTGTAGCGGTCGGGCCAACTAATTGCTCTCTGTCTGGGCGTCCAGACTGTTCGAATGGGGTAGCTCAGCGATCCGGCGCCCTAGGGGACAGAGGCGCGACATGAGGGAGGGTGGTCGGACGGTATCAGCAGTGATACCATCCACGGCGTGGCCATGACCCTCCGCCTAACCGACAACGAGACCGACGCGCTGCGCCGGCGCGCGCAGCGCGAGGGTCGCTCGATGCAGGATGTTGCCAGGACGGCGGTGCGCGACTACATCGAGCGCACGAGCCAACGAGAACTGCTCGACGAGGTCCTCGACGCCGAACTGCCGCGCTACGCCGAGGCCCTTCGCCGCCTTGGCGAGTGATCTATCTCGACCTCGATTCGCTCCTCCACGTCGCGGCCAGAACGCTCGGCGGCGAACCAGTCATACGCGATTACGGTCTGCTCGAGTCCGCACTGGCACGTCCACGTGCATCTGCTTTCGGCGAAGACGCCTACCCCGACGTCTTCGCCAAGGCCGCGGCGCTGCTGCACTCGCTCGCGCGAAACCACGCTCTTGTCGACGGGAACAAGCGACTCGCGCTCGCAGCAACGATCGCGTTCCTGGGGATCAACGGTCATCGTCTGACGCTCAGCAACGACGAGGCCTATGACCTCGTGATCGCGGTTGCGACGGGGGCGCTCGACGACGTAGCCGAGATTGCCAAGGTGCTCCGCGAACCCACCAGACCGCGCCGCTGACCACGCCCATCCACACTTCATCGCCGATGGAGTCACGAGCTATCGGACCGGGATTAGCTGAACGGCGAGGCCCCAGGTGCGAGGCCGTCGCCTGATGCCGGCCTTCACAACGTGTAGGTCACGGGGTCTTCCCTGCTGGCGCGCGGAGCGGGGGCCTCAGCGCAGAGCCCTAGATATCGCGGCGGGGCGGAAGGCGGGTTTCCCCTCTCGCGCGCGCAGGGCTACCAGCGACCAGCTCTGAGGGTCAGATGGGGCCTACCCGCGGGGGTTCGGCGCGCCAACCGTCGCCCGCGCTTGGGCGGCGTTGACGGCTTCGCGGATGAAAGCGCCGCCGGCCTCGATCGCGTCGGCGGCCTCGGGAGGAAGGACCAGGAGAGGTGGAAGCCGTGCACGCCGACGCGGAACAGTTGCAGTCGCGCGTCTATCCCGTGTTCGCGTGCGCGTCTGGCGAGCGCCTTGGCGTCCGCGAAACGCCCGTCTCCCGTCGCGGCCTGGATCAGCATCTTTGGCCGTCCCGAGAGGTCAGCTGAGAGCGGATCGACGATCGAATCGTCGGGTGGATCTCCACCGAGGTACATCGCTGTGGCGTGCCGCATCTCGTTGTCGGTGGCGACGGGGGGCGAGGTCCCACCCAGGCCGCGCGCGAGGCGCAGCGAAAGTCGATGACCGGACACTGAAGTACGACCATAGGCTCCCACAGCCTGGTGACGCGGGCGAGCGTTCTCCTCCCGCCGCAAGCGTCGTCGACCACCGCCTCATCGACGCCCCGAAAGATCCCGCGCGCCCGCTCAAGAAGCGCCTCACCGGCGATCGTCAGCTCGACGTCGTGCGTTGAGCGTCGCAGGAGTTCCGAGCCGATCAGTTGCGCTAGGCCGCGGATCTGACGACTGAGCGCAGGCGCCGATACGTACAGACGGTCCGCGACACGAAGCTGAGCTCCTCCGCGGCGGCGACGAACGCGCGCAGGTGCCGCAGCTCGATGCCATCGGGCGCTTATGGGAATGGGAGCAGGTGCCCGGGTCCCTCCACACGCCGAAGTATCGCTCTACTGCGTCGACTTGGTATTGCACGGCTCGCACGACGGTCGTTCTCGATCGGACTTTCCCTTTCGGCGGGCCGTTGCGAGGCTTCCGCGCATGACGAGATTCCATCAGTCAGCGCCGGAGGGGCGCCCCGATCTGCCAGGCGAGCTCACCCTGCGGTTCGGCCCAGAGCGATTCCACTGTCGGGTCCACTGGCCCGCCGCGATCTCCGCCCCTCCACTGATCTTCTTGCTCATCGATGCGCGCGCCGGCGACGCGTTCGGCCCCTCTTTGTCCTCAGTGGGCGGGGCGGTCGTGATCTCGTTTCCGCCGCTTCGTGAGCGCCCGGGCGACCGGCTTGAGGCCGCCGCCCTCGGCTGGGCGGCAGTGCACGCGCTCGATCTGGGCGCCGACCCGCAGCTGCTGCTGGTCGCCGGCGTAGACGTCGGGGCGGAGCTGGATGGACTCGTTCGCTGCCTGCGCCTGAGCGCGACCGATGAGCCTCCGACGCAACGAAGGTCTTATCAGAGGCGAAATCCCGAAAGGAGACACAGATGAGCTCAATCGACGTCACTGAGCCCGACCCGAGCGCAACTCACAACACCGCCGAACTAGTCACTGAAACGGCGCGCGAGCTCGATCGGCGCCACAGCGACGGTATCGACGTGCGGCTGCTCTGGCAGCCGCACTCCGATCGCGTCTCGATCGCGCTCGAGGATCAGCGCCTCGGCCACAGCCTCGAGTTCGAGGTCGACCGCGCGGACGCGTTCGAGGCGTTCAACCACCCCTACACCTACACGTCCACACCCCGATCGAACCAAGCATCGCAGTCACTAGGAGGAGCACCGTGAGCCACCTCACCTACCAAATCGCCCTAATCCACCGCGACGAGCTGCGCCGGGAAGCCGCCGTCCGCAGACTCGCGACGCGACCCGCGTCCGCGTCTGGCCCGCAGATGCTCAGGCTGATCCGGCGAGTCCGGCCGAGGCTCAGAAAGCTCTCGCTGCTCCGGCTCGCGGGCCAGAGCTGATTCGTCGAGTCGCCCGAGAAGTGGAACTCCCGCTTCTACAGCTTCTGCTCGAGGAGCTGCCGCTCGACCACCCAACCAAGAAGGGAGACAAACATGCACACAGTCACATCCAAAGACGGCACGACCATCGCATATGACCGCGAGGGTCTCGGACCGGTCGTGATCCTTGTCAACGGCGCGCTCGGCGACCGCAAGCTCGATCGCCGCTTCAAGCTAATGACCGGCATCTCGGAGGCGCTCGCGCCCGACTACACGGTCGTCAACTATGACCGCCGGGGCCGCGGCGAGAGCACCGACTCCGGGCCGTTCTCCGTCGAACGGGAGGTCGAGGACATCGCGGCGCTGATCGAAGCCGAAGGCGGCAGCGCCGCGCTGTTCGGCTTCTCCTCGGGCGGCGCGCTCGCGCTGCGGGCCGCAGGTGCCGGGATCGGCGTCAACCGCGTCGCCGTGTACGAGCCGCCGTTCATGGTCGACCGCGAGGACAAGCGGCCACCTGCCGACTACGGCACGCACATGGACGACCTGATCGCCTCCGACGACCGCAACGGCGCGGTCAAGCTGTTCATGCGCGGCGCGATGGGCATGCCCGCCCCGGTCGTGGCGATCATGCGGCTGATGCCGATGTGGAAGGACATGGCCGCAAACGCCCACACGCTGCCATACGACTGGGCGGCCCTCGGAGAGCACAACATGCAAGGAGACCCGCTCCAGGCGAGCGAATGGGCGTCAGTCACCGTCCCGGCGGTCGTCGTCTACGGCGCGAAAACCTCGAGCAACGTGCGGAACGGATCCGATGCGCTCGCCAGCGTCCTGCCAAACGCGGAGCTCCGCGTCCTAGGAGGCATCGGCCACAACCTCAAGGTCGACAAGATCACCCCGGTTCTGCGCGAGTTCTTCGGAAAGCAACGACCCACGGAGTTCGAACACAACGACTCCGGCGCCAAGACTGCCGCTTGACCGGGAACGACCCCGCACGCAGCGCCGGCAGCGTAAGGTCCGCCGGCCCGCACGGGCGGCGAACCCGACCCGCCCTGACCGACCCCTGAGGGCGGGTGAGACTCCGCGGTTGGACGGTCTATCCTGCAGCGAGATTCCGATGGGTACCGAAGAGGTCAAGCAGATAGAACGCGCCGGACGGCGCTGCGGCGTGTGTCGTTCGGCTCGAAAATGGCGGGCGTTTGAGATCGTTCGCCCGGCCGGGCGTGAGCCGGTCGTCTTGTGCGCTGGCTGCTCGGCCCGCTTCGGGGAGGATCCGCCGGTCGGACGCGAGCCGGCTTCCGCGGAAGCGGTGTGCGCTGTCGCTGAGCCGCCCGCGCCGCAGCCGCACGCGAGCGATCGGGAGACGACCCAACGGCCGGATCGTCTGCGAGCCGCGCTCGAGGGGCTGCCTAGTTCGTTCTCGACGGCGATGGCCTCCCGAGCGGCGGGGCTTAGCAGCGAGAAGGCGCTTGCCCGGCTCCAGGATCTCGAGGGTCGCGGGGAGGTGCGGCGCGTTGGCAAGCGCTGGTCGACCGAGGCGCCTCCGAGCGAGCTCGCGGCGGCGATGGATCGGCTCCAGGCGACGACAAGCAACCTTCGGATCGTCAGGGAACCGGCGTCGGTCGCCTGATCAGCCGCCGGGCTTCAGCAGAACATCGATCGCCTACGCCTACTGTGTGGGCGTGTCCGCTCGGTAACGATGAGCGGACGTCGGCCGCGAGCGGCTGCATGGGATTAGTGCTCGGTCGATGCCATGCGAAGTGGCGGCGCGAGCGGCCATGCATCCGGGCTGGTCGAGAAACCGGAATATATGGCCGGTTTCTCGACCAGCGCTCGGATTCCCGCTCCGTCCTGCGCGTCTGCGTTGGGCTTATGCAACAGCGCGTCCGAAACAGGATCGCAGACCGGTCGTGATCAGAGGCGGTTCTCGGCGGATCGCCTCGGAAGCCTCTAAGCGGGCCTCCCGAGGCTCGATTCGGCCTAGTCCGCAGGGTAACGTTCGGCGGACGCCGTCAGCCTCACGGCTCAGCCGTTCCCGCCGCCGGTCATCACGGTGCAGGGGGATGCCCCAGCCTTGCAGCCCGAGTCGGTGAAGTTGAGATTGCCCGCGCCATGTGCGCCCGACGCATTCCACGCCGACCAGCGCAGGGAGGTGAGGGAGTCGTCGGCGAGCAGCGAATGCGGGGGCGGACAGACCTGGGCGCCGTCGCGGAGCGTCCGCCAGTAAATCGCCGGCAGTGCATGCGCGCGGCGCGAGCCGTGACCACCTGACCGAACGCAGCCCTCGCGGCGATCGCGACACCGACCAGGAACGTCGCAAGCGTCCAGATCCCCGTTCTCGCCCGCATGTGCGGAGGTCGGGCGCTCACGTGCACCGGCGGGGAAGCGACCGATGAGTTCGACGCCCACCGGCGGTCTTCTTAAACGACAGGCCATGGAGGCTATGTCTGAGATGAGCGCGATCACCCACCTATTCGCCGGCGTCCCGGTGTCCGATCTCGACGTGAGCATCGATTGGTACGCCCGGTTCTTCGGCCGGTCCCCGGACAGACGCGTTGGGAACGAGGTGCTCTGGGAGGTCGACGAGCACGCGTGGCTGTTCATCGAGCCAAATGCCGCTCAGGCGGGTGCGGGCCGGATCACCCTTGCCGTATCCGGTCTCGACGACCTCCTCGGGCGGCTCGCCGCGGAGCGCATCGAGCACGAGCCGGTCGAGACGTACTCCAACGGCGTTCGCCACGTCACGATCCCCGATCCGGATGGCAACGCGATCGCGTTCGCCGAGCCGCCCGATGCCGCATGACCAAGATCTCGGTTGAACCGTTCGCACTGGCTCACCTCGACGGGCTGATCGCGCTCGTGGCGGCGGAGGGCTGGACCGAGTACTCGGACGATGTAGATCGGACCTACCGCGCGCTGACCGCGCCCGGCGTGACGACGCTGGTCGCGATCGTGGGCGGGCGTGTGGCCGGCGCGATCCAGCTCCAGTCAGATGGCCTCATTCAGGCCCACGTTTCGATGCTCCTGATCGACCGAAACTGTCGCGGGGCCGGGCTCGGATCCGCGCTCCTGCGCCAAGGCCTCAAGCGCGCGGGAGGCCTGCAACTTGACGTCCGCACTCGCACCGAGGGCTACTACGAGCGGCTCGGCGCGACCCGCTCGCTCGGCTTCCGCCTCACGCCTGAGGACCTGGAGTCGAGGCCCTCGCCGGAAGCCTCCTGAAACGCGGTCTTGGCCGTCCGGTGTCCTGACGATGAGCGAACGTTGGCCTTCAGCGGCTACCCGACACCTGCCGCTCCTCGATCTGAGCGACATTCGTGTTGCTGAGCCTCGGCCGAAACCCCAGCCTGCGCGCCTGTCGTAAAACGCAACGTCACAGTCGACGTCGATGTCGACCGGGATGCCGGCTTCGAGCACGTCGCAGGTGGCGTGGAGCATCGCGGTCAACGAGGGTCGAGCGGAGTGGGAGGGTCGGGGAAACTCCAAGGCTGGCTGGCGGAGGTCATCGACGAGCTGCGGCGCAGCAGTGGATCTGGGGAGCCGGGGGGTGCATACGACCCGGCATGGGGCGGTGCATGGGGCGCCCCGGGGTACTGGTATAGTGTCGTCACAAGGATCACAAGGGGCGTTGGGATCGGAGGATCGATGGTGGTCAATTCGCGGGCTCGCGCGGCCCTGTTCGCGATCGCGACGGTACTGGTGCTCGCACTGCCCGCGGTCAGCCGGGCCGACGTGAACATCACGGGCAACTGGGTGTTCCCGCTCGATAGCACGAACTGCCCGGGCGGAACGGGGACCAACCTATCCTGCCCGGACTCCAGCGTCGGTTACTACTTCGGGCACGCTGTGATGGCGATCGTCGACAACAACGGGAGCCTGAGCGGGACGGCATCCGGCGGCGAGTTCACCCTGAGCGGCACGGTCACCGGAACCACGGTCCGGATCACCCTGAGCGACACGCCTCCGTCGTTCGACTACTACATCTTCTCCGGCACGATCGCCGCGAACGGGCAGACGATGGGTGGAACCTGCCACGCGGGGATGACCGGCTGCGCCGACCTCCAACCGTACGGTGTCGGATCTGGGTATCAAGCCCCCTGGGACGCGACGCGCGGAGGGACGCCGACTACGACAACCGTCCAATGCGCCGATAGCGGATCTTACCCGCTGAAGTGCACCGCGACCGTCACTTCGAGCGCGAGTGCCCAAACGCCGACTGGGACCGTGGCGTTCACGGCGACCTCCGCGTCGTTTCCCGCGGGTTTGGGTGCATTCAGCGCTTCCGCATGCACTCTCGTCGCCTCAGGCAGTGGCGCGTCGTGCTCCGTGAGCTATACGCCGCCGGTTACCAGCGACACAACCGTGCAGATAACCGCCGCATATAGCGGCGACAGCACGTTCAGCGACAGTGCAGGGATGACAGATGTCGTGCCCTGCCCATATAGCAAGACCCTCGTCTGTCCCGGGATTTTGGTTTCGCCGCACTCGAACCTGACGGTCGGTAGTGGTGTGACGGTCACCGGTAGCGGCTGGAACCCAAAGGGCGGCAGCGTCTCCCTTTCACTGCCCGGCGGCATCGGCACGGTCGCGACCGTGTCGCAGGCGGTCGACGCGAACGGGCAGTTCACTTACACGTTTCCGCTTAAGTACTTCAGCCAGCGCAGCATGTATCCGCATGTGAGCAACGGCTGCACGCTTAAGGTCGTCGCCACGCAGGGGAGCCTGACGGCGCAGGACCAGGGCACGAGCCCTGGCATCGGCCACGTCGCGTACGCGCTTTACGGGGGCGGACGAACCCCGCCATTCCAAACGGGCGATGTCTACTGTCTCGGCGAGGACCCAGTTGGCAATGCCACGGAGAATGACGTCGTGGTGACGATACCGGCCGACAGTTCACCGCCGGTGCCTGGCCTGACCCCGTATCAGGTCGCCGCGACCCCAGTCGGGATCAATTTCCCGGGTTCCGGCGACGGCACAGAATTCAAGCCTTCGCTGTTTGTCGGCGGAACGCTGTGTCTTGGATTCGGCGGCCAGAGCGATGCCATCGTGGTCGACGGTCAGGTCAGCTCGCAGCGGTCATGCCCAGCTGCATTCCCAGCCCGTCTCGATAACCTGAACGTGGAGGCGTTTGGCAAACACGGCCTGTCAGGTTTCGGCATACGAGGGAATGGATGTCTTGACCTGGCGGTCGCGGGCACGGCGGGAACGTTTAATCCGCCGGACAGTTTTGTTGGCGAGGTCGACTGCGCGCTTCAGCAGAACGTCGGCACTACGCTCGATTTTAACCGTCAATTGTTCGTGGATGGCTCCCTCAGGATCGCCAATCCGTTTGTGACGATCCGGGGGGAGATGATCATCGCAGGATCGTTCGCCGCGTCGGCGGGCGTGCAGACGACTTCTTCGACCTTCGGGAGCCTGTCTGGCACGGTGATCGTCGGCGATGACGCGATGTTCGGGCTTGGACCACCGTATCGCGGACTCTCTCCATCGCAGAAGCAGGAGATCCAGCTGCTCATTGATCAGTACTCACTTCAAGGATCAATGGCCACGCAATATGGCGCCATCCTGGGTCGGCCCTCGCTCGCCCTCGGCGTTGCGACGGTTGGTATCGGTCTCGGGCTTGCTCCAAGCAAGCTCGTAACGCTCGTTTCTCGTTTTGCCACATCGAATCCTATTAGCGGATTGGTGCTCGCAACGGTTGGCCAGATACTCAGCGAGGTGAGCAAGCAGGGCGACGACAAAGTCAAGGAACTAACGGCACTCATCAAGGACCCGCCCGATGACCACTTCCGGCGAATCGCCCGGCCGGCTGCGGTGAGCAACTCAGCGACGACAGTCCGGGCGGGCAAGGGCCTATCTAGCGCGGACGCTCGGGTCTTGAGCGCGCTGTTGTCGGAAATGGCGCACGAGACCCAGGTCGCCGTCGCGCTCGGTACGGCCGTGGACCGCGCCGGTGGCGCGGCTGGCGCGGGCGACACGGCAGCGGAAAGACGGCAGATCGCTGCCGCCGTCAAGTACGCGCTCGACGACGCCAAGCTGCTCGACGCGCAGCCAAAGTTGTTGGCGGCGGCCGCGCGCGTGCTTCGATCGCTGCCCGCGGGGCGCCTCCGGCCAACGGCTAAGGATGCTGCAGCCTTCCGTCTTGCCCTTCGGAAACATAGTTTCTCGGCAACAGACATTGCGCGCAAGCTAGGCATAACTGCCCAGCAGGTCGAGGTGTATCGCCTGGCTCTGCTCGCAAGTCCGGCTCCGCCGAGGCTGTCGGTCGCGCAGATCATCGGCGCCCCGTCATTCGCCGCCGCGGATCGAAAGGACGCCGCGCTACTCCGCGTGTTCGCGAAGGCGGCCCCTCAGACAGTCGGTCTTCGTGAATCGCTGCTAAAAAGCCTCTTAGCGGGGGCTTCGCCGACTCACGCTGGGTGAGCCGCCCGCGTTCGAGCCTGGTTAGCGCCCCGGCGCAAGATCGAGTTGCCACGGCAGCAGTCGTAAGACCGGCCGCGGCGGAACGACTCCTCCGCCACGAATCCGAGCGTCCCGGCAGGCGCTGGCACGGCCGGCATCGAGCGGGCTTGCGCAGCGCGTCCGGGCTTGCGCTTTCAGGCCGAGCGGCGCTCGCGGCTCGCTTCGGCCTCGCGTGCGAGCGCCAGCGCCCACGCTGGCTGCAACACCGTGCTCCCTCCTGCTGCATTCGCCATCGAGCGGCCACCTCGACCGCGCAGGCCTGGGACGGCTCCTGTTGGCGAAGGCCATCAGCTCGGCGCGGAGCTCCGCGACTTCTTACTCCGGTCGCCCGAGTCTCAGAGGGGAGCGGGCGCCTCAAACGGCGATCTTGCCCTCAAAGCTCGGAAGACCCGGGCAAGGGCACCCGCGGCGTGGCCCGAGCCCGGATTCAAAGCGTCCGCAGGGTAACGAGCAGCGGACCCCAAGGACGCGATCATGCAGCACTCCGACACTTCAGCTCGGTCGCCCAGGCGGCGATCTGACTTCCGCGCCGGCCTGGCGAGAGCGGCAGCGCCGCGACCAGACTCGAGTTAGTGGTGCCTTCCGACGCTAGGAGCCGTAGGGCTCGATCTCGCTTGGACGCCAGGTCTTATCAAAGAACGGCGGGAGGGGGTTGTAGAGCCGGAGGATCGTGAAAAAGCCTTTGCCGGGGGCCGTCTGGATCCAGTTGTTGGTCTTGCCTTCGGGAGCGGCCGGTCCGAAATAGACGTCGGTCGAGCCGTCCGGGCTAGGTTTGACCTCGCCCGATTGGCTCCCGATGTCAGGCCTGGGTTGATCGGTTTGGAGCATCGAGCGGGTCTGGCGGTCGTAGAGCATCACCGACCAGAACCGGCTCTCGGGAATATCGGGCGGGAGCGTGAACCGGTAGCTGCGGTCGCCGTCGAGGAACTGCCCGTCGCTGTCGCGCATCGCGATCAGGTACTGCGAGCCGACGCCAGGCAAACGCATGCACATCGCCGGGGTGATGCCGGTATAGGGGTAGAAGAACGCGATCCGCGCGTTGAGCTTCCGCGCTCCGTCGCTGGGCCCGGCGACCGGCCCGTCGGGCGTGACCTGCGGCGGCGGGTCCAGGAACTCGTGGCCACCGGTGAACAGCATGTTGAACCACGCGGAGCCGGGATAGTAGGCAAAGCCTTCCTCGGGTCGTGGCGCGAACGAGACCGTGCGGGCGGTCGCGTTGCCGACGACGACCGCCTCTTCGAGGATCTTGTGCATCCGCTCGTCGGGCGCGAACGGCTTTCCCCTAACGATCCCGACGGCCGCGAGCAGACCCATCGTCTCCGTCTCACCCGCCCCCGCCGGTTCCTGTTGCACGAGCTCATTGACGGTCCCCCAGTAGGAGAAGTCATTGGGCGGGACCGTATTGAACGCCTTCCCCGAGCCCTCGATGAATACCTGCTCGGTCTGCGCTGGCACCGGCCCGAACGGTGCTTCACCGCTGAGGAAGGTTGAGATGGGCGTGCCCTGGGCGCCGGGCACATACGGCGAGATGCGGACTCCATCACGGATCACCTTGGCGGCGGGCGCGGGGTCGTTATCGATCATGAACGCCCGTCCGAACGCGATCACGCGTCTCGTCCGCGCGTGGGAGACGTGGAAGCCGCTGTCGGGCAACGGACCGTCGTAGCCGGGACCGACGATGAGGTAGCGGCCGCCTTGGGCGCGATCGGGCCCGGATACGCCAAAGTCGGTTACCCATCGGAACCACATGTCATCGATCGCACCGAGGATCCCCGACGGCGGACCGAACGGCGGCACATCGAGCACCATCGGGCCGTTGGCCAAGTCAATGAAAATGCACGAAGGCTTCCTCTCGATCGGGGTGCATGACGGCTCGATTCTGAGTGATGAAGTACACCGTGTCGCAGTTTGCGGTGAGGAACAACGACGCGGAATCCATCAGCTCGGAGAAGATTTGGCCGCCAACGACGCACCTGGGTGGGCGTTGATGAACGCCTGCACCCCAGTGCATGAAATCGAGGTGGTCATACAGCAGCTCCGCGGTCGCGGGCGACGGCGCGCCGTCCTCGAACTCCAGGGTGCCGAGGCGACTCTCGACTCGATCAGGCGTCGTGATCGATTCCGGCGTATTTGCTCCTGCGCTCATCTCTCCCTTTCTCCCAGTCTTTGCAACCGATAGGCCGGCCGGGATGATTCGCAGACAGCTCGTCCCCAGGCCCTGCACGCGGTAAGCACCAAGCGTCCTCATAACCCTATACAAACTGCAACCGCCCCCGACGCCGCCACCGCATCCGGCCGACCGTCACCGGGTGGTTGATCTGGGTCAGCTGACTCCAGACGCTACGTCTGCTTCATCCCAACTTCGCGACGTGTATCGGGTAGGTTCCGGGGACATCGCTCTTGGGTCGGAGTCTCAGCGAGGCACCCGCCGGAGGGAGTTCATGCCGCGTCGACCACACCCTCTGCCGAGGAACTGCCGCCTATGAGCGGTGCCGTGTTCGAGTCGGCCGGCCGTCCGGGAGTCATCGATCGGGCCGTATACGGGACGATCGTCGTCACCTCGGTGCTAGTGATCTACGACGGTTGGGCCAACCTTCGGGTCTTGGGCGCGGCCGCGATCATTCTCGGCCCGTGGTCGCGATGGTCATCGCGCACATATTCGCCGCGAGCGTCGCCCGTTACGCCATGTCACGCGCGGCTCCGCAATCGACATCTGCAGGTCAGTCGTGCGGCGGACCAGCTCCAGCGGCGCCGTGAGGCGGCCGAAGCGGAGAAGTGTCACCGCCGCGTGTGCCTGACGGAGGATATCGACGCTGTGAAGGATGCCCGGCCAAACCACGTGTTCATGTCGCCTTTGGGATTTCCGAGCGTCGATGTCCAGTCGCCCCAGGCCGCATAGATGTGCCGCTCCGTGAGCGCGACCCAGGACACGTCGTCCTGCGCAATCTGGGTTGGGTCGGGGGGCGGGGAGGGGGCGGCGTTTAGTTGCTCGGGCGTGCTGAACGTCCGGCCATTGTCTTCGGATAGCGCGACATAAACGTTCTGCGTTCCGGACTGCAAGAATGAGGACTGGAACGGGGGGAACGCGGTGCGCCAGAAGGCTCCCAGGTAACCCTGCGGAGAGTATGCAATCCACGGCCGGTTGATGACATGCTGGCTCGAGATGTCTCCTAGCGACACGGGGTTGTGCCAGGTCTTGCCCGAATCGTCGGTCGTGTAGATCTGAAGGGCCACTTTCGAGCCCGGGATTACGTCAACCGCGAAGTTGTGCTTGTTGTTGGGGTCTGCGGCTACCTGTACTGAGCTGTTCGCGGCCATGTTGTCGACCACCACGTGCCGCGTCCAATGCTGTCCGCCGTCAGTGCTCGTTTCAAAGATCACGCATGGACATGTGACGGCGGCGGCGCGTGTCGCGAGGAGCTCTCCGCCTCCGCCTCCACCAGCTTCGGAGGGCGACCCCGCGAGGTACGCTGCGGAGAGCACGCCGTGCGCCGCGTCGATCAGCGCCCCGCCGATCTCCGGATAGGCGCCGCAAACCTCGTGGCTGCTCGGCGGAGTTCTCTCGTCGCAATCGAGGGCTTCAAGCCGGCTCCACGTCCGGCCCTGGTCGTGGGATGCAGTCACGTAATACTGTGGATGGCCCGTCGCGGCGAGGTACACGACACCGGTCGATTGGTCGACCCGCAGCCATGGGCGATCGAAGGGATTGGCGAAGCCGTTCGTGGATGGGGTCAGACCACGCGCGAGCAGCGACGGGACGTCCTCGCTGTTGATCGGGTCAATCGGCTGTGTGAATGTCCGGCCGCCATCAGTCGTTGACGCGATCGAATCTCCGCCGAGCGGAAAGTTAATGCCACCGAGGCTGGCCTGACCCGGCTGCGCAGGCTCGGCCACAAAAACGGCGCCCCCCTCGTAGAGTCTCCCGTTGGGACCCCAGGCCAGCATGCAGTCAGTCGTGTTGGTATGGACCTTACCAGGGGTAAACGGTGAGTTGGCCGGCTCGGTGTATGACTGTGGCGCGATTGCCTCGTTGCTCCACCCATTCCCGGCATCGTCACTGAATTGGAGCGAGCACCAACTCGAATTCGGCGCCAGCGCCCTCTGTGCGAACGTCAGAGGATTCGTATACGTGTTAACCGCGTCGAATGCGCTCACAGCTAGGCGACGCGCACTAAATGGATCGACCGCGAGCTCAGGCTCGCCAGACCTCTCAAGGCCAGAGTAGTTGACATCAGTTTCAAACGCAGGCGAGAGCACGCTTCCGTCTGCCGGGCGCGCATTGGCACGCGCGAAAGCGGCTCCAGCGTTCAATGAAAAGCCGATCACCGCGCCGACTACCAACCAAAGCGCGAGCGGAACTCGTAAGCCAGCGAGTCTCAACCATCCGGAGTACGCCATGAAGCAGGCCTTTCGACGCTCTCTCCCAAGCTCCGGCGCTGACATCCGCGCATCACGACAACGCGACAAATGTCAGCCACCGAACGCTGCTCTTATACCAAACGTTTGGTCGAAGTCAAGGGTGATCGATGATCGAAACCTACGCATCGCTCACCAGATCAAGCGCTCCTGCACCGCCGAGGCGCTCGCGGCGCGGTCCGAGCCCCAATTCACGGCGTCAGCAGGGTAACGATCAGCGGACGGCCCTCGCGGACGTAGTCATCGAAGATCGACTTCCCGCGCTCATAACGCGATCCCCTCCCACGGCAAGCACTGCCCTAGGACTTCGCCTTCGGAAGGCCGAGGTTGGTGCGCACTACCGCCGCCGCCAGCTGCGTCTTGGTCAGGTCGCTTGCCAGCCGCTGCAGCCACGACGATGCGTTGACCGAACTCTGCGCAGTGGCGCTTCTGAGATCACGAATGACCGGGCGCATGCGAAGGTACGGACCTGATCGTCGTCCTGTCCTGGTCTGCAGCCCTCCAACGCCAACCTGCCGGAAGGATCGCAGGACCTGCTTCCGCCCAAGCACGCGCAACCGCACCACAAACGATGTGCCTCCTATTGCGCGGAAGGGGGCAATGCCTGAGCGAGCTCCGAGCGTCCGCAGCGGAATCCGGCGGCGGACGCGACGAAGGCCGATCTGGCCGTCGACCGGCTGCAGAATGCAGATCTGTCGAGGCCTCGCCCGGTGCGTCACGAGGCCCGATTCAGGGCGTCCGGAGGGTGACGATGAGCGGACGTCGGCCGTGAGCGGCTCCATGGGACTAGTACTCGGTCGATGCAATGCGAAGTGGGGGCGCGAGCGGCCATGCATCGAGGCTGGTCGAGAAACCGGAATATATGGCCGGTTTCTCGACCAGCGCCCGGATTCCCGGTCCGTCCTGTGCGTCTGCGTTGGGCTTATGCGACGGCACGTCCGAAACAGGATCCAGGAGCGGGCGCCTCAAACGGCGATCTTGCCCTCAAAGCTCGGAAGACCCGGGCCAGGGCCTCCGCGGCGTGTCCCGAGTCCGGATTCACGCCTTCGTCGAGTTCCACGGGAGGTCCGCTCCCGGCGATCACCAAGCCGTAGTCGATGTAGCAATTGGCCGCGACCCTGACATCTCCTACGACGCTTGCGCCGGGGTGCCCGCCACCACGATGGACGACCCTACGCGCCGAGACGATCGGGGCGTCCGGATTCTGGCGCGAGCGTCTCACACCACCAAGGCTTGGCGAACAGGAGGCGGTGCACGCTGCTCCGCGAATCCCAGGTCCGGCTCAGGATCCGGTGGCTGCCCCTCAGCGAAGCCACCCCGGCATGTCTCCAAGATTCGCGCTGCTGGTGCTGGCGATGTGTTCGAGGTCGTCCTCGAGCGCCCGGACACGTGCATCGCCAAGCTCACGCGCCCACCCGGCGCGTAGCTGGCCAAAGATCTCGGCACTCAACGACAGCAGCTCTTCGCCGCGTGCGCTGCGGCGCAGCTCGACGGCTCGAGCGTCCGTGGGGTGCTGGTAGCGGACAACGTAGCCGAGGCGTTCGAGGCTCGCGGCTGTCTTGGCCGCCGCCTGCTTGCTGACGACGAGGCGACGACCGAGTTCCGAGACCGTCGCTCCGTCTGGGCCGATGGCCTGCAGCGCAAAGCCGTGAATGGGACGCGCGTGTGGATGGCCGCGCTCTGCCAGCTGATCGTGAAGGCCGTCGACCAAAGCGCGGAACGCTGAGGCAAGCAGGAGCGGCAGCTCAAATCCAAAGCGATCGGACGTCATCGCCTTACATCGTCGCCGACACCGGGCAGAAAGACAACCTGGTGTACTATATGGGCAACCTGGTTGTCTAACTGAGAAGGCATCGTGATCGCCATAGTTCGTGCCGACGAATGTCGGCAAATAGCGACCCCCAACGCGACGATGACCACCTTGGCGTCGCCGACGTTGGGTGCGACGGACGGCCTGTCGATGTGGCAGGTCGAGATGATCGCTGGCGCCCGGGGGCCCAAGCACGTGTTTGACTCAGAGCAGGTCTGGGCCATCTTGGAGGGTGAGCTCGCGCTCGCGGCGACCAGCGAGAGCCGCACGCTTCGGGCCGGAGACACGGTCGTGCTGCCGGCTGGCGCCGAGCGTCAACTGTCGGCCACCACCGACGTACGCGCGCTAGTCTGCGGCCATGGCGACGCGATCGTGCGGGTGCCCGGCGAGGACGCGCCGCGCGGAACACCGCCCTGGATCGCGTAGTCCCTTGTGTCGCCCCCTCGCCGGTCGCTGATCCACCTCGCAGCAGGGAAGGGCAACCAACACCGCAGTGGGCGGTGCGACACCGCGGCGCCTCGTGCCGATCACACTGCTCCGCATGAGCCAGTTCAGCTCAATCGGTGTCCGGCCGGAGCGGATTGATCGTGTCGCCGGAACGGCGCAGGCTCTTGCTGCGGCCCCTCCGGAAGCTTCACGAAGCCAAGTCGAGGGCCAGAGCAAGGGCGTCTGACCAGCGGCGAGTGACTGCGCCCGTCGCATCTGCACCGGTGTTGAGCCGTCCATGGGCGGCAGCGGCGTGCTGACCGCCGCACCGGTCCGCTTCTCGTTCGGGCTATCTGCGAACGCGCGTCCGGCAGCCGATCGAACGGCGGAAGCGAACCAGGTCGATCTGGTCGTCGACGAGCTCGAGCTCGGCCGGGTCCCTCTCCGAGCGGTCCTGAGGGTGCGTCTTGCGCCGGTGCCCTATCGAGAGGCGGACGCTTCGAGAGCCGATTGAGCGCTGCGAGGGGCCGTTGACGGCCCCCCAGCGCGCCGTCGATCCCCAAACCTCACAGCGACGCCTGGACTGGACCCCTATCGCCGCATGGCGAGGTAGCGTCTCGCGGCAGGATGGCGACCAGATACCACCGGTTCGCAGGTAGCAGCCTTGACCGCCTCGCGGCGCTGAGCGATGGTGTGTTCGCGGTGGCGATGACGCTGCTTGTTCTGGACCTGAAGGCACCGGCGGTGCCCAAGCGCACCCAGCATCCGATCTGGTCCGGAGGCGGCAGCTCCGAGCATGTCCTGCTTCACGACCTGCTGCACCACGTCGCCCCGCGCCTACTCCCTTACGCGATGAGCTTCCTGACCTTGGGCATCTTCTGGGTCGGCCAGCAGACGCAGCTTGAGAGCTTTACGGGGAGCACCCGCGCTCTCACGTGGATCCACCTCGCATTCCTGCTTGCGGTAACGCTGATGCCGTTCTCGACCGGACTGCTCGCGGAGGACACTACGTATCGACTGTCGATGGCCGTCTACTGGCTGAATCTGTTCGCGCTCGGCACTGCGCTGTTCATCAGCCTCCGGTATGCGGATCACGCCGGGCTGATCAGCGCCGAGACCACAGAAGACATGCGCGCCGCGCTGAAGCGGCGAATCGTCGTCTACCAGTACCTATACGCGCTTGCAGCGCTCACATGCCTGATCAACACGTATCTCGCGATTGGCCTGCTCGTTGCTCTGCAGCTCAACTCGGTGATCGCGCCTCGGATCGGGATTCTCGACCGAGCGTAGGGGCACCCCGTGAGCAGCGCGGCCGCTGGGCTGCCACGTCCGTCCGCCCCCCGCCCTCAAAGCTCGGAAGACCAGAGCAAGGGCCTCCGCGGCGTGTCCGGAGCCGCAGATTCGGGGCGTTCGCAGGGTAACGATCGCCGGACGGCCGCCAGTCAGATCAGAACTCGGAGCCGGCGCTGGGACGAGCTCAGCGCTCGGACCAAGCGGTTCGCGACAATTGCTGGATGTCTGGCTACTTCACCGACGAGTCGATGATCCGTCGTATCCACCGCGAGCAGGTGGTCGCGCTCTCGGGAGCGCGGGCGCTGCTGATGCAGGCTGCACATCCAGTCGCGTTCGCTGGCTTCTTCATGTCGACCGGGGCTCTCGAGCGGCCTTACGAGCGCCTGCGGCGCACGGCGCGCGTGATCGACACCGTGTTCTTCGGTGAGCAGGTGGCCGCGGACCGGGCCACCGCCGTCGTACGCCGCGTGCACTCCGACATGCGTGGGACCCTGCCCGAGGCGGTCGGGAAGTTCCCCGCCGGCACGCCGTGGGCCGCCGACGATCCGGCTCTGCTGCTGTGGATCCTCGCCACCCTGGCCGACTCGGGCGCTCTGGTCTACGAGCGCTATGTGCGCGCGCTACGTCGCGCCGAGCGCGAGGCGTACTGGGCCGACTACCGTGTCGTCGGCTCGCTGTTCGGGCTCGGCGTCGCGGACATGCCGGCCAACAGCAGGGAGCTCGCGCTGTACATGCACGACATGCTCCGCGGCGATGTGCTGCATGTCTCCGAGCAGGCGCGCGAGCTCGGCGTCGAGATCGTGCTGCGCCCGGCTGTTCCGCTCACACACCGCCCGCTGCTCGAGCTGGCCAACTTCATCATCGTCGGTCTGCTGCCGGGTCCGATCCGCCGCCAGTACCAGCTCGGCTGGGACCCCATCCGGGCCGCCACGCTCCGAGTCGGGGCCGAATACGCCAAGCACCTGCTGATACCGGTGCTACCGCAGCGGGTCCGCCTGCGCCCCGCGCGCATCCGCGCCGCGTGACAGGGCCCGCGTAAACGACGGCCGGTCGAGCTCGGTCGCAGAGGGCCAGCGAAGCAGCTCGTCCCTGGCGACGTGCCCGACGACCCCGATGTACGCGGCGCAGGCGAGGAACGGGTCGCTGCGGACTATCGGCCGCGGCGTCTCGCCTTCCAGGCTTGACGCGCGGTCGGGGAAACGTGCGCCGGGGCTCCATCTCGTGCGTCCGTCATCCAACGATGAGCGGACGTCGGCGGTGAGCGGCTGCACGGGACTAATGCTCGGTCGATGCAATGCGAAGGTAAGGGGCGCGAGCGGCCATGCATCGAAGGGCGTCCGGAGGGGAACGTTCAGCGAGCACGGGTGCGGGTCAGTTGAGTCGCGCCTGCATGGCCTGGAGCTCGGCATCCAGGATGTCGCGGTGCGATGCTTCGGTCGGGAGTTCCAGACGCATCCTGGCGGCGTGGATCGCGGCGCTGATGTCGCCCCGCCGGTCGTAGGCGATCACGAGGTTGTTGAGCATCCGCATCGCGACTTCATGCGCTCGCCAGGGCCTCACGAGTTCCTGCGTGGCATCGGTCTGTAATCGCCCGCCGCCGGCGAAGGGATCCAAGAGCACCGGTGGGTCTGTGCCGAAGTGACCGACGACGAAGTGGCCGGGCAGACCGACGCCGGCGATCTGGATCCCGGCTCGGCGAGCGACCTCGACGTACACGACGGACAGGAGGATCGGCAGACCACGACGCCGTGCGAGCACCAGGTCGAGCATCGAGTTGACGGGATCGTCGTAGTGCTCTCGATCGCCCACGAACCCGTGAGCGGCGCCGAGGATCTGTCCGCAGACCAGCGTGTGCGCTTCGGGTGTCCCGTTGGTCTGCTCAGCGGCGCGGGAGAGCTCTGCGCCGAGGATGTCGAGCCTCGCGATCGCGCCGGCGGCGTCGACCTCGCGGAACTCCGCGGCCAGAGCGAGCGCCAGCACGTCGAGAGTCGCATCCGACTTTTTGGCCAGCACGGCAAAACGTCGGGTGTTCGGCACAAGGGCATTGTGCCGCTGCGCGCGAGCTTCGCGCGACAGGGGCCGGGCTGGAGCTCTGTCAAGCGCTTGCGCAGTGGAGTTCAGCGACTGAAGCGCTTCGCGTTCGCGCGAGAGCGTTCGACGTTGGCCCGGCGGGCCATCTCAGCTGGGAAGGCTCAGTGAACGATACGCCGAAACGCGACATTGGCGAGGCTGCTGCCCTGATGCTTGCGACATCCGAGCTCCTGGCTAGCACCAGGCGAGCCGAACTCTGCGTCGAGCGCGCGATCCGCGCGGCCGGGGTTTGCGGTCGGGGCGTGCCCAAGTAGGGTCCTGCGGGCGAAGCAGAACGATCGTGGTGCGTTCGGGAGCGTCGCACTGCTCGGAGCGTTGCCGCGAGTTCTGGACCTATCGGCATGGATGTCCTGCCATCAGAGAGGAAGGTGCTGTGCAAGCTATCGCCGTCCGCGACCGTGACGCTGGTCCGGCTGGGCTGTCCCTGACGGAGTTGCCGTTTCCACAGGCTGCCGAGAACGATGTGATCGTGCGCGTGCACGCGGCTGGGTTTACCCCTGGGGAGCTGGCTTGGGCGGGGACGTGGACTGATCGCAGCGGCCGCGACCGGACGCCGAGTGTGCCGGGGCATGAGGTGTCGGGTGTCGTCGCCGAGCTGGGCTACGGGACCACCGGGCTGACCGTCGGGCAGCGAGTGTTCGGGCTGGCCGATTGGACGCGCAACGGCACGCTGGCGGAGTACGTGGCGGTGGAGGCGCGCAATCTTGCGCCGCTGCCGGTGGGCGTCGAGCATGCCGTCGCCGCTGGTGCAGTGATCTCCGGATTGACGGCCTGGCAGGCGCTGTTCGACCACGCCCACCTCCGCGCCGGACAGACGGTGCTGATCCACGGCGCCGCGGGCGGCGTCGGCTCGATCGCTGTGCAGCTTGCCCGCCAGGTCGGCTCCCGGGTGATCGGGACCGGCCGCTCCGCTGACAGAGCCCGTGCGCTCGGTCTTGGCGTCGATGAGTTTGTGGACTTGGAGACCGACCGCGTGGAGGACGCCGGCGAGGTCGATGTGGTGTTCGACGTGATCGGGGGGGAGATCCTGAAGCGTTCGACCGCGCTTGTGCGCGCCGGCGGCACGCTCGTCACGATTGCCGAACCGCCCACGATCCAGCCTGAGAACGGGCGGGCGATCTTCTTCGTCGTTGAGGCCGATCGCTCCGAGCTCGCCGAGCTCGCGCAGCGGCTGCGCGACGGACGGCTGACTTCGAATGTGGGGGCCGTGCGGCCGTTGGCCGAAGCTCCCGCCGCCTTCGGTCCCGACGCACGGCGTGTGTCCGGCAAGACGATCATCCGAGTCACCGAGGGCTGGTAAACGGCCGCGATCGACGACGTTTCCGGCACCGCTGGGGGGAGTTACGCGTTGCTGACAATGCAGGTGCGGGTCCACTCGCGTCCGAGACCCAGATTCTCCCCAAGCGCACCCGTGGCGCACCGCGGATGGATCGCTCAGGCCGATAGCCGATAATCCCGAAGTTGCAAACACAGCAGCGGCCATGCATCGAGGCTGGTCGAGAAACCGGAATATATGGCCGGTTTCTCGACCAGCGCTCGGATTCCCGGTCCGTCCTGTGCGTCTGCGTTGGGCTTATGCGACAGCGCATCCGAAACAGGATCCAGGAGCGGGCGCTGAAACGGCGATCTTGCCGTCAAGGCTCGGAAGCCCCGCCGAGGCCCTTCGCGGCGCGTTCCGAGCCCCGATTCAGGGCGTCCGCAGGGTAACCCCTCACGCACAGATTTCCAGGCAAGCGCTCTTGGCGAACAGCAGGTGCCCCGGGAGCACTGGCAAGGCGCCTGCTTTGTTGAGATCGCGGTCCCAGCCGGGAGCGCCGGCCGCGCGGTGTCGACAGCACCCGCGGGCGGCCCGACGGTCGCTGCCGTGCGGAGGGCGTGCCGCGCAAAGACACGTGCGGGGTCTCGCGCGATTTGCGAAGCTGTGGCGGTGACTGGGCTTGCTGAACGTTGCCAGCAGGTGCTCGAGGGGAGTTGGAACTTCGGCGAGCGCGATGGGGTGCCGTTTGCGTACACCCGCCCGAGTCCGGGGCGATACCGCTGGCAATGGTATTGGGACTCGTGCTTTGCGGCGATCGCATGGCGCCATTTCGAGCCGGCGCGCTCGCGCGCGGAGCTCGAAACGCTGCTCGCGGCGGCGCGACCGGACGGATTCATCGGTCACACGATCTTCTGGGAGCACCCGGTGAGCGGCGCGCGGGCGCTGTTCTACAACGTGATCCATCGCGATGATTTCATGACGGCGACGATCCAGCCGCCGGCGCTAGCGCTCGCGTGGCAAGTGGCGGTCGGCGACCCGGCGCTCGAGCCGCGGATCGTCGCTCACCACGAGGCGCTTACCGCTGAGCGCGAGCTGGAGGGCGACGGGTTGCTGTGGATCCTTCAGCCCGACGAATCCGGCTTGGATGCCTCGCCGCAGTTCGACCCCATCTGGGGCCAACGTGCACAGGGGCTGCCGGGCTTCGTTGAACTCGTGAGACGTAATCGCGAGCGCGAGTTTCGGATCGAGGCGGTGCGCGCTGACGGGGATCCGGTCGTCTGCGAGGTGATGACGAACGTGATTCACGGCCTGTCGCGGCTGGCGTTGGGCCTTCCGTCGATCACGCCAGCGCTGATCTCGCGGTGCTACGACGAGCCAAGCGGGCTGTTCCTGCCGGCGGTGACGCCGGCAATCAGCTCGCGGGTCCCGCTCACGGTGGCCGCGCTTTCCCCCTCGCGCTGCCCGACCTGCCAGACGAGATCGGCCACCGGCTGGCGGAATACCTATTTGACGAGCATCGTTTTTGGACCGAAGTGCCCGCGCCGTCGGTGGCGCTCGGTGAGCCGTCGTTCTCGCTGCAGGAGCACTTCGACGGTCTGCGACGGTACTGGCGGGGGCCGACGTGGATCAATAGCGTGTGGCTGTTGTGGCGCGGAATTGTGCGTCTCGGCTACGAGAAGGAGGCGGCCACGCTCGCCCGGGCGATCACCGAGGCCGTGGTGCGGGAGGGGCTGCGGGAGTTCTACGATCCACATGACGGGCGCGGCATGGGCGCTCAGGACTTCGCCTGGTCCGCGCTCGCGCTCGAGCTCATCGATCCTGCCAACGCGAGCGCGGGCGTTCCCGCGAGCGGGTGATGGCCGAGAGCCAGGTGGAGCCGGCGGTCAAGTCGTCGACCCGGGCGGACCACGCTCGGCGTGCGCTGGCCGAGGTGAGGAGTCACCTCAAACGCCGGGCTCTGAGGCTGGTGGGCTTTCTGCTGGTTGTCTATGCGGTTCTGAAGCTGATTCCGGCGTTCGAGCAGGCGCTGCACACCCTCGAGCACGCCTCCTGGGAGTGGGTGCTCGCCCTGATTGCGCTCGAGGTGCTGTCGGAGGCGGGGTTCGTCTTCGCCTGGAGCGCAATCGTCGACCCCCAGAACGTGCTCGCCCGCGGCGGGCGGGGGCGGCGGATGGACGAGCACGTCGCCTGGGCGCAGCTGGGAGGGGGCTCCTTCTCCCCGGCGGCTCATGGGGAGGCATGGGATTGGGCGGCGTGATCCTGCACCGATTCGGAATGCCCACGAAGCTCATCGCCGAGCGTCAGCTCAATCTGAACTTTCTCAACACGGGCATCGACGCGTTCGCGCTTGTCGTGTTCGGCCTGGGGCTGGCCACGGGCATCTTTGCCGGCGAGGACAAGCTCCTGCTGACCTTGCTGCCGGCGGCAGTCGCCGGGGCCGGGATCACCACCGCGGTGCTGATCGCCCCTCGCGCCGGCGTGGGTGCGAAGCGCTTGGAGGCCAAACACCGGAAGATCGCTGGCGCGATCACGACGCTCGCGGCTGCCGTCGAGGACACGAAGCAACTCTTGTTTCGCCGCGACGCCTGGACGACCCGCCTCGGGGTGGTGAGCTACCTGGTATTCGACGTGCTCGTGCTCTGGTGCGCTTTCCTCGCAGTCAATGCCCACCCTGTTCCAGGTTTTTCGACCGTGATCATGGCGTACATCATCGGCGCCCTCGGCGGGTCGCTTCCCCTTCCGGCGGCGGCCGGCACGATCGGCGGCATGGCCGGCATGCTCATTCTCTATGGGGTGGCGGGCCACGCGGCACTGGCCGCGGTCCTGCTGCACCAGGCGATCGGACTACTCGTGCCGCTGACCGGAGGTGCGATCGCGTACACGATCCTTCGCCACCGGTTTGGCCCGATACATCATGATGCCGCAAGCGATCCCGTCGGCTCGCAAACGGGCGCTCGCGGCGGGTGAGAGTCGCAGGAGATCATCGCCCAGGTTCCCGCACGAGCGCCATGTCCACGAACTCCCGCGCTGCAGGCGAGAGCGGGCCCGGGGGGTGGGGGGGTGGACAAGGCCGGCTGCTCGCGCGGGTCGTGGCCGCGCTCGGCGAAGGTTCCGCGTGAGTCGGGTACGCATCGAGCCGCCCGAAGTTCGATCGGAGACCTCGTAGCGCGGACACCAGGCGGGCCTGTCCGCTTCACCGCGACGTCCAACTCGGCCAACGCCACACTTCGCCGCGGGACTACCGTCTACGCCGTCGGCACCTCGACATCGACCCGCGCCGGAGGAGCGCTGATGCTTCGGCCGCTACGACCGCTCCCACACGGGCGCTACACGCTGACCGTCAAAGCCGGCCACGGGCGCCGCGGGGTGGTCCAGCGGATGCAGATCATGATTCGGTAGCGGTGATCACGGCTCAGTCAGACCAAGACCAGTTGGACCTCCAAAGCGCGGCTTCGCCCGAGAGGGCGTGGAGGCGGCCCAGACTGCACGCGACTCCTTACCATGTCGGCATTACCGTCGCGGTTCTCGACACGGTGACGGCATTCTTCGTCGGGCTGGGCCTCGAGGTCGAGGGCCGGACGTTCGTAGACGGCGAGTTCGTGGACACCGTCATCGGCATCCCCGCCTCCCGCAGTCACTCGGCGATCCCTATGGCGACGGAGAAGCGACGCCACAGCGCCATGATCCCATGACCCCAGCTGTCCGTTTGCAGTAGCCAGCGGTGTCTGTCGCGGCCTCGAGTTCGTCACCACATTGTGCTCGGTCGAGCAGCACTCAGCGTGGGGCTGAACAGTGTTCTCGCAGGTCTTACGCGCCGCCGTGACGCAGCTTCCGAGGCGCAACATTGCGGGAGGCTACCCGCCGATAGGTTTGCCAGGCGGGGCGGCGGGTAGCCAACAATCGATGCTCTTCATCGCACGTTTGATACGAACGCTGACAGGGCTTGTGGTTCTGCTGATCGTGGTCGGAATCCTGCTCTGGGTCCTCTCGGCAAACCCGCACAACACGGTCGTAGACGACATCCACAACGCCGCCAAATGGTTGGTCGGCCCGTTCCAGAACGTGTTCTCCGTCACGGGCGCCAAGCTTGACCTGGCTCTGAATTGGGGCCTGGCGGCGCTCGTGTACCTGGTCGTGGGCCACCTCCTGGCCAGCGTGACTGCTCGCCGAGCGTGGTGGGGCCGCCGCTTTGGCCGGCCACGGCCGGTGTCATAGCGCGTCAGTCCACCCCGCGGTTTGCCTGGCGCAGTGCCGACGATCGCATTCCCATCGAGGAGCAGGCGCCGCCTGACGACGATCTGAGTGTCGTCACGAGCTGGACGATGAGTGAGCCCGCTGCGCCAACGGGCTCGAGCGGCGTCGTCTCGAGCAGCCGAGGCGTTTAGGCGTCGCCTTCTATCCCGGCGCCGACGGGCTCGTCGGCTGCCGTGTCGTGGCTCGGCTCGCGTGGTGGTACGTGCACCGCGACGTTCAGCCAGCTTCGTCCGTTGGCCACCATCAGGCGGTGCGACGTGCAGCGTTCGAGGAACGCCCGCAGCTCCTGCTCGGAGGGCGCGTCCCGCTCGACCTCGGGCAGCCGGCGTAGGCTCACGATGGACTGTGCGCGATCGCAGGCGAGGAACACGGCGCGCTTCCATCCGCTCAGGACCGCGCGCTTCGGCGCGTCTCGCGGAGCCCCACGCGTGTCGAGTAGCTCGACTGTGCCATCCGAATGGGTCCGTAGCTCGACTGCGCCACGTGCGCTGTCCGCCATCCAGGTTCGGACGAGAGTGATTGCCTCGTGTGCGTAGGTGTCGTCGGCGCGCTCGTCTGCGTGGTCGAAGTCGAAGTAGTAGGCGATTTGCATCTGCTGCGCGCGTCCGAACGGGTACAGGTAGGTGAAGGCCGCCATCGGGCGGACGTTCACCATCCCGAAGCTCGCAGGGTCTGTGTGGTAGGGACTGAAGCGGTCGAGCCGGATTGGCCCCAACCCCGTTGGCGGATCCAGGTGCCAGATCGCCCGGATCAGCCGCATGCTCTCCTCGTAGGCCTCGAGCGTCTCGCCCGGGAAGCCGTAGAGGAAGTTCCAGTACGGCTTGACGCCGTACTCCCTGCACCACTTCATCAGCTCGATGTTCCGCAGTGCGGTCGTTCCCTTCCGCATCAGCTTCAGGACGTGGTCGCTGAGGCTCTCGATCCCGGGCTGAATCTGCACCACGCCCGCATCGCGAAGCTGGCGGACGTGCTGGTAGGTGAGGTTCGCCTTGACCTCCCAGAAGAACTCGAGCCCGAGATCCGCGTCCGCGAGCAGCGGCAGCACGGATCGGAAGTAACGCATGTCGAGGATGTCGTCGACGACGCTGACGGCGCGAACGTGGTGACGCTCGTAGAGGCGCTTGATCTCGGCGAGGACGCGGTCGGGCGCCTTGCTGCGGAACGCCATCGTCGCGCCGTTGAGGCCGCAGAACGTGCAGTGAGAACGCTCGCCCCACCAGCAGCCACGAGCCGTTTCGACCAGCAGCACCGGCGCAACCCCGGCCGCGGAGCTGGCGGCCTTCTGCTCGAAGAACGCCCCGAACTCGGGAACGGGAACGCTGTCGAGATCCTGAATGCGTCGGGCTGGCGAGAGCTGCGCGAGCCGGTTGCGTGCGCTCGCCGTGACACCGGGAATCCCCTGGACACCTTCGCCGGCGGCGCGCGCCCCGAGCACCGCGGGAAACGTCTCATCGGCCTCCCCCGAGAAGGCGAGATCGACGAACGGGAACTGTTCCTGCAGGGCGACGCCCATCGCCTCCTCCCAGTTCGCGCCGCCGAACGCGACGGTCATGTCCGGGTGAGCCATCTTGACCCGCGCGGCGAGCGCCAGCGAAGCGACGTTCTGCTGGAACACCGAGGTGAAACCGACCAGCGTGTACTCGTCCCACGGCACTGAGCGCATGCACTCATCGAGGAACGGCTCGACGTGCACGCGCATCCGGCCAAGCCGGACGATCGCAGTCTCCGGGAGTTGCCACTCGCGCCGCAGCACCTCGTCGAGATACGCCGCGTCCGCATACGGCCGCCGGCCGTAGAGCGCCTCGGCGAACAGCCAGTCGCCGGCGAAGGCCGTGTAGGGCACCTCATCCGAGCACATCCAGATGTAGTTGGCAAGCCCGACGCGATCGGCGTAGCGGAAGGTCAGATAACGCGTGTCGCATGCGATCGCCCGGCGGCGGCAGTGACCCTCGAGCAACCCGAGCGAGAGCGCCGGCCGCTCGAGAGCGCCGAACGGCATGCTCACCAACAGGACTCGTTCCTCACCCCCGCTCCGCCCCCCCGAGCGAGCGACACCGGTCATAGGTCCAGATCAGTCGGCGGGTCGGCGGTTGGCGCCAGCGGTCCTGGAGTGGGTGACGGGGGCTGGCCGACAGGCGGCGTGCGCCCGATCGGGCTCGGCAAGATTGGCGAGCGCCCGCGAGTGATCGGACCCGTCGCGACCCCTCTCGGCTGGACGCCGACCCCGCGCGGCACGATCTGCTCGCTCCAGCTGAAGAAGAACGGGTCGATCGAAACCCCGACCACGGTCACACCATCGATGCCGAGCAACTGATTGGTCGTCCAGTTGGCGTTGCGCTGGTAGCTGACGCCGCTCGGAAAGTCGGCCATGTTCGGCGTGTTGCTCCCGCAGAAGACGCCGAAGAACTCGGTCCCAACGGATACGATCCGGATGTAGTCGCCGAGGTAAGGAAAGAAGGTTCGTGCCGGCGTGGTCGCGCTCGCCCGGTGAAGAATGTGCGTCTCCGGCGCGGTCGCCCACGCATCGGGAGTCAACTCGAGCGTCGTGACCCATTGTGTGCCGGTGAACGCCTGGTAGACGAGCGCGAGCATGCCGTTGGTGTTAATCGCAAGGCTCGGGTTCTTCGCGTTCGTGATCGTGCGTACGTCGGCCGACCAGGTCTCCCCCCAGTCGATTGAACGCGACACGTGCAACGTCCAGTCGGTACCGGACACGCCTCCGACGCGGTCACACCAACCCACGAACACCACGCCTGGGTTGTCCTGATTGAGCGCGATCGTGAGGTCGCCGCCGAGGCGCTCCTGACCCATAACCGCGTTGAACTGCACGAACCGGCCCGACGCGACCGTCGAGCCGGTTGCGTCAATAAGCGCCTGAAACGGCGGTGTACTGTTGCCCCAGTTGTCGTCGCGCGTGACGACAACGTCGATATTCAGATTCGGAAAGCTCGAGCCCGGATTCCAGCGCTCGAACGCGGCGTAGACGGTTCCACCGCGGTCATCGAGGGCGAGCCGGACCGGAGGCCCGTCCATACCGCTCGTCGCAGCGCGCTCGAGACGAACGGGCGAGAACCCCGCGGGTGGCGCGGCCCCGGCGGCATCCTGAGAGACGTCGACCGTCGCCGTCTGACCGCCTGGCTGACCTTTGTCGTTGTTGCCGACGAACACGCGGTCGACGGATGTGACGCCGACCACCACGCTCCCTGCGACGACCCACGGCTGGTCCTCTGAGGGCCTGTCGACCAGCACCGTCATCGGCGTCGCGGCACTGAATGTCGGCGTGCGCAGGATGTTCATGTCGAGGTTGTCGAGCCGGAGGATTCCCGCGTAGAGCATCCCCCCGGTGGTCGCGAACGCGACGCTGATGTCGTTGGTGCCGGTGTCGAGGCCCGTAACGCTGCTGCCGCCGCCCGGGACGATGCTGTTCAGCGACCACGTCGCGCCGGCGTTGGTCGAGACATAGATCGGCGCGAGCGAACCGCCCAGGGGCGACGGAGTGAACGCGGTCGCGACCATCTGGGACGTGTTCGCGGGATTGACCGCGATGCTCGGCTCGCTGTCCTGGTTGGTCTCCCCGCTCAGCGAGTTCGGGATCATGTTGACGACGTGAACGTTGCCCATCGTTCTCAGCCTCCGGTTTCGCGCAGCGCATCGAGGCGCTGTACCGGCTGATAGTCGGCGGGATGCAAGATCTGAAACGGCGCAACCTCACGCAACGCGCCCTCGCTCGCGTGCAAGATCCACACGCCCTCCTGCGACGCTTTCGGCTTCGGCGCGGCAAACCAGCTGACATCGAGGCTGTTGGCGTACAGCACCTCGACCGAGCCGGGCCGCACATTCCCGCGCTCGATGTGATCCACCTGGAGCGTGGCCTTCCACCAGTCCGGATCGTGCTCACTGCCGGTCGACAGGTGCACGTTCTCGAGCTTCTCGACTCTGCCGACCACGACCGCATCCGAGCCCTGTGCATGCTCGCGCCACCGGTCGGATTCAAGCTGGCGTTGCAGTGGCTCGAACGCCGTGCGTTCGCCACGCTCGATCGCATCCGATACGTACGGCTCGACGGTCTCGACCGCCAGACGCCCGACTTCGCTAACCACGATGCTCTCGCCGAACGAGCGTCCCTCCACGAACAACGCGATCGTCTCGCCCACCTGCGGCGGATCGACATCGGCAGCCAGCTGAACTGTCACACGCTGCCCCTCGATGCCGAGCAGCATCTCCGGGCCGTGCAGGACGTAATCGACATGCACGACCGCGGTCCGCTCGTCGATCGCGACGTCGCTGGTCGTCGCCGCGCCAACGTGCTCGACCGTTCCAACGAAGCTGAGCGGGGAGCGGCCGAGAAGACCTGTGAGTTGCTCGTCAGCCACGGGACAACCTCATTCCTGCGCTGCGCAGGCCGCGGCGGCCAGCCGCAACTCGACCCGTGCGAGCGCGGCGAACGAGACGGCGCCGGCAGCGCTGAGCGCGGCGATCATCCACTCGAGCGCTCCACTCCCCTGATCGGGGTCGAACCCGAACACGACCTCGATCCAGTCGTGCCAGACGAGCGTCACCGCTAGCAGCCCCGCGCTCAGCACGCACAAGCCGACCTCGCACCAAAAACGCCTGCGCACGTCCCGCAAGAGAGTCTCCTCTCGCTCGTTGCGTCGGCAACCGTGCCCCAGCGCGGCCAATCCCAGGCAACTTCCCGCGACCACCTGTATCAGACGCATGGCCTCGTGTCAACGAACACGACTGGCGCGCAGGCGTCGACATTCACGCAGGGGACGCACCGTGCGCTGGGGGAGGTCGCGAACCAGCGGCCCGGCCGGACCGTATGAGCTTACGACAGAAGGCCGAAGCCGCCTTCTGCGCAGACAACCAAACTCATTCGGAGGAGCGATGTTCACCCGCAGATTTGCCACCGCCGTGATACCGCGCGGCGTGCTTGGCCGGCGGCGCTGGTCGGCGCTACTGCTCGCCACTGGCGCGCTGATGCTCGCGATGGCCGGATCGGCAGCAGCCGCATCGAACCCGATTCCGGTGAACGCGACCAACTGGTCGCCCAGCGCCGGATTCGGCTCGAGCAGCCCAGGCTGGTACGAGGACGGTCTCGGCATCATCCATCTGACCGGCGCCGCGAAGCAGATCTCGGTCAGGCCACCGCTGCAAATCGTGATCGGGACGCTCCCGGCGGCGGCAAGGCCAGCGCGGGACGTGTTCACGATCGTCCACACGTTCAGCGGGACCTACACGGATCTCGAGATCGAGACCAACGGGACGATCGCAGTGATCGGCCCGCCGTCTCCTGCCGTGGAGGACCTGTCGTTCGTTTCGCTCGAGGGGATCAGCTTCGAGCCGGCGAACATGATCCCGGCGAGCGCGATCACGCTCAACGGCACCAACTGGTCACCCCGCACCGGCTTCGGCTCGGACGTCGGCGCTCCCGCCGCCCACAGGACGGGAGGGGTCGTGCGCCTCGAGGGCGCCGCCAAGCAGATCTCGCCGATTGGAGGCGGTGCCAACTTCCTGGGCACCGTCCCGGGCAACGACCGCCCCGGAAACGGCACCGTGTACACGATCGCGGCCACCAACGACGGCACCTACGCCGATGTCGCGATCAACACCAGCGGCCAGATATTCCTGATCGAGCCCCGCCGACCGGCGCTCAAGGACTACACGTTCATCTCGCTGGAAGGCATCACCTACGCGGCCGGCAACACACTACCCAGCGTGGCCGGCATCTTCACCAACACGGGCAACTGGTCGCAGTTCGGCGCGTTCGGTTCGGCCGCGCCCGGCTGGTTTGAAGACACGGGCGGATTCATCCACCTCGAAGGTGGCCTACAGCGCACATCCACCAGCGGCCCGAACGCCCTCCTGCTCGGCACCCTCCCGATCGTCGCACGACCCACCCGAACCGTGTACACAATCGTGCACACGTTCTCAGGCACATACGCCGATCTCGCGATCACGCCCGCCGGCCAGCTCCTCGTCATCCCACCACGACCGCCGGCCGTCACCGATATCTCGTTCGTCTCCCTCGAAGGCATCACCTTCGATGCCGCATCGCCTAAGCACTTCCAGCTCGGCGTTCGCAGCAGCGAGACGCAGGGAGCGACAGTCGCGGCGACGCTCCTGAAGCCCAGGGCGCTGGCCCTGCTCGTCCAGGCCGTGCACGGACACCGGCTTATAACCATCGGACTCGTACGCCTGGGCAGCCAACCGGCGGGCATCTCGCACATCCGCTGGAACCTCGAGGTCAACGGGCAGCTGCTCACACCGGGCCGCTACGAGGTCAGCCTGCACGCGCTCAACGGCCGGCTCCTGTCCGTGCCCGCTCCGCCAGGCCCGCTCTCGCTCGTACTCGCGAACGGACACCTCCACGTACAGCGATAGGCCCGCCCAAGCGGACTCCACGGCCGGACCCACCGCTCGAGTGGGTCCGGCTATCGGAGCGTCCCGGGCCGCACCGGCGAGATATCCGACGGCTCGCGCCGCCAGGATTCGCAGGACACGGCGTGGGCTCGAAGCGGTGTCTCAGTCAGCCAAGGGCCAACGAACGCTGACGGAGCAGGTGAGGGGCTACAAGCCGCGCCCCTGAGATCGCCTGCGCCGTGGTCAGCTCGGGGTCGCGCATGGCCGCCGGCTCGCTAGAGAACGCGATGCGCCGCTCATCCGCGACCGCCGCTCGTCGCGTTCAGCCCATCGCCGCCATATCTGGCGAGGTAGCCCGTGGTGCGGGTCCCGCGTACCGTCAATGTCGCCTGTCCGCCGCGAGGATCGACCGGCACAACGGCGAGCAACCGCCGACCGAGGAGGAACGAGACGACCCCGGCTGGGTGGCGGCCACGAACCAGGGCCAGCAGCACGAGCTGACGCTTACCGTGCCGGCTGACGCGCAATGTCGTGTGCGTAACAGCGCGGCGCAGGTGCGGGCAGGCAAGCACGAGCCTCACGCCGAGCGCGGGCGGCGGCACCCGCAGGACCGAGCTGAGCGCGGTTTTGCCGGTGGCTGCCTTGCAACCGGGATGGCTGGCGGCGACGCGGTAGTAGCCGGGCAGCACGTCCCATCCGAACGCTCCGAGAGCGCCGGTGCGATCCGGGTTGCGCCGGTTGGCCGGCGACATAACGGTGCTTCGGTTGTGCACGGCGCCAAACGGCCCGTGGCGGCCACGGCCGAGCTGCAGCGTGACCGTCGCGCCTGCTAGCGGCACCAGCGCGCCGTGCCCGCTGGTGGCGAGCACCGTGCCACTCGGATCGATCCATGGGAACGGGATGATGATTGGGGTCGGCTGTGGCTCGGGCGGTGGCGGCGGCTCGTCCTCGGGCGGTTGGTCGTTATCAGGTGGGTTGCTGGCCCCGCAGGCGTCGATCCCGGTGACATTGGACGCTGCGGTGGCCTGGTCTTCGTCACATCCGATCAGCTGGACGTGCATCGCGCCGGTCCCGCCGCCGCTGCGCGCCGCGACATCAAGCGTCGCGTAATAGAAGATCTTCGGGGCGTGGGAGAGCGGCGGCGGCGTGAACTGAACCGCGACCCCGCACTCAGTCGACGGCGGCGGGTTGGACGTCGTCTGGTCAAACGGCTGCAGCATCGCGGCGGTGAAGCCGCAGTCGGTGCTGCCCTTCGCTACGCCGGCCGCGCTCAGCGGCACGACACTGAAGTTCTTGGCATCGGTCCCGCTGATCGACCCGGGGCCGAGCGTCACCCCGCCCGGCTGGCCGATGTTGAGGAAGTAGGCGGGCAGGGGATCGGTCGGCTGGGGCGCCAGCGCCTGGCCGGGCGGAGGCGGTGGATAGACCTCATAGAGCACCTGCGTGCTCGACACGCCGGTCGCGGCGAACGTGCTCGACGGGAAGAACTGGTAGTTGACCTGGGCGGTGGCCTGCCCGTGGATCGGGTCAAGCGGCGGGATCGTCACGCTCACGGGACCGTTCCCGAACGCGACGCCGACCGGGCGGCCCGCGACCGTGCCGCCGACATTGACGACCTTGCTCGCGGGCGCACCGGTCAACGCGTTCGTTCCGCGGATGACGATCTGCGTCACGACAACGATCCCGTTCGGCGGGAACACGCTGCGATCGAGTTCGATCTGGTTGGGTTCGTTCCAGAACACGGCCGGGTTTCCCGATCCGGATGACTCCGTGCCGTGGCTTGGGCTCACGATCGTGACCCCGGGTGGGATCGACGGCGCCGCCGGCAGCGCAAGCTCCAATCCGGAGAAGCTGGCGGCCGGCACCGTGATCGGCGAGAGCACCTTCTCGCCGGCGTTCACTCCTGCGGGCGCGAACGCGCTCAGCGAATACTGCGCGCCCGTGGGCGCGGTGATCGTGACGGCGAAGCCGCCGTCGCCGGCCGCGTTGACGGCCACGCAGTTGGCCTGGCCGGCGGCCCCGGTCGGGCACGCCTCGACGGCGGCGCCCGCCACGGGGTTGCCGTTCAGCGTCACCTTGCCGGCGAGGGTCACGCGGTGGGTGCCGCTTCCGCTCAGCGCGATCGTGTGCGGGCTGCCTGACGTGTTGTCGGCGTACGCGAGCCGGGCCACGCGGGCGCCGGTGCCGCCGGGAGTGAAGGTGAGGGTCGTTGTGCACGTGCCGCCGGCGGCGATCGTGTGGCCGGCGCAAGTGTCGCCGGTGGTCTTGTAGTCGCCCGCGTTCGCGCCTGCGACCGCGGCGGAGGAGATGACCAAGGCCGCCTGGCCCGAGTTGGTGACCGTGATCGTCTGCGGCAAGCTTGTATGGCCGATCGCGATCGTGCCGAAGTCGAGGCTGTGCGGGCTCACGCTGACGGCTGGCTGCGGCGCGGCGCTGATGATCACCGAGCGGCTCGCCTGCGCACCGGCGTTGCCGACACGCGACGCGGTCTGTCCCGTGTACACCTCGCCGCCGGTCGAGGTGCCCGCGCTCGAGGTCTCGGTCACCGTCGCCGTAAAGCTGCCCGAGGCCGCGTACACATGGCTCGTCGTCGGCTCCGCTGTGGTCACCGGCGCGCTGCCGTCGCCGAAGTCCCAGCGGTAGGAGGCGATCGTGCCGAACCGGACGGTCGAGGACGATGCGTCGAACGCCGTCGGCTGACCCGGCGAGGCGCTGGTGACCGTAAAGTTCGCCACCGGCGCCTGATCCGGGGTGATCGCGAGCGAGCGCGGGAAGGGCACTCCGGTGATCGCGGTCCCAGCGGTATCGGTTGCGACGTCGATCGGAGTGACGGTGCCATCGTTGGAGCTGCCGACATAGACGGTCTTTGAGTCGGGCGTGACCGCGATCGACCACGGGCCGCCGCCGACGGTGATCGGCGTCCCGGGGGTGTTGTTCGACAGGGTGATCGGCGTGACCGTGTCGCCGGTTCCGTTGAAGTTGCTCGTCGGGCCGAAGTTGGCCGTGTAGGCCTTGGTCCCGTCCGGAGTGATCGCGATCCCCAGCGGCCTCACGCCGGCGCCGCCGACCTGGATCGGCGATCCGACCGTCCCGCCCGGAAGCGCGATCGGGTACACGTTGTTCGAGCCGTTGTCGGTCACGTACGCGGTCTTGCCGTCTGGGGTGATCGCGATCTGATTCGGACTGGTTCCGACGCCGGAGATCGGCGTGCCGGGCGTGTTGCTCGCGACGGTGATCGGCGTCACCGTGCCGGCGCCGGGGTTCGCGACGTACGCCATCGACCCGTCCGGAGAGAACGCAATCCCGAGCGACGCGCTGCCGAGATGGATCGGCGTCCCGACCGTCACCGGGTTCGTCGTCAGGTCGACCGGGACGACGTCGGTGTTAGCCGTGTCGGACACATACGCCTTCCTGCCGTCCGGCGAGATCGCGATGTAGACAGTCCCGGGCGCAGCCGTCAGATTGACCGACGTTTCCACGGTCGGCGAACCGGTGCTCAGATCGATCGGAATGAGCTTGCCTGAGCCTGCAGACACGACGTACCCGGTTCGACCGTCGGGCGTGATCGCGACTCCCAGGTGGGAGACGGCCGGAGTCGTGTCCAGCGGCGAGCCCGCGACATTGGTGCCGAGGTCGATCGGGGTCACCTGTGCGCTGGAGTCTTGCGCGTCAGGTGCCAGTGCCGTCCATGCCGCCGCCCGCGCCGAGGCGCTCGCCGAGAGCAAGGCCGCCAGCACCGTGACCGCGATCAAGAGCATCCGCGCGATCCCGCGCGCGCAGGCCGGCTGACTGAGTGCTGGATCGCCCATTTCCCAACCCGTGTGGATAACTCGCTCGACTGCCATCGCCACCCGCTTCCGCGCTCCGTTGGTGGTCAGCGTCAGCCTTCCGCGCGCAGCGAAGTCGGCCACGCCCCTTGATCTTTCGCCCAGCGCCTCCTAGCGCGACGGCCATCATACCCGATCCTAGGCACCGGATGGTGGAAAACGTTGGATGCGACGGGCTCCGCAGGGGAAGGCTCAGGAGACGTGCTTTGGATCCGCGATAGCAGACCAAGGCGTGCGAGGGTTGTTGATAGCGAGCAAGAAGCAGGGTGGAGCGGCCGGCGGCCGCGACGGCGCCGACCGCGTGATCAGTTCACGAATGAGGAGGTGTTGTAGCCGCTGTCGCGCCGCAGCGTGCACGAACTTTCGTGGCGGTGTGCCTGAGCACGAGCTATGCTCGTGCTTCCAAGGTGGGGAGCATCTGGCACGACGCCTTGTCAACGGCCTGTCGGGTAAAACGTGGGGAACCAGCCGCAGCTGTACCGTCACCCGGGCGCGAGGCTGAGGCGCGCGATTCCTAGCTTGGGCTGCGCGTTTACGGTGGGCGTGCTCGCCTGGTTTGCGTTCCCGGCGGCCGCGACGGCAACAACCACGACGATCGCCGACGACAGCATCCCGGTCGGTACTGCGATCCCTCAGTTCCCGTCGGTCAACCCGGAGATCACGTTCGCCCAGCCGAGCTCTTTCGGCTTTGCCGTGGGGTCGCCCGCGAACGGCGTAGTCGCGACGCAGGCTTGTGGCGGCGCTCCGCTCGTCGAAGCGGCGGCGGTGACGAACTCACCTCCGAACGCCGAGGAGATGGGCCGCTGTGGCTCGGTCGAATTTCCGTTCCGCGGCGACTTCGCGGTGCTGACGGACTTCGCGAACTCGGTCAGCGCGTTCGTTGGCGATGCGACTGCGGCCGGGGAGCGGTTCGAGCTTGACGCGTACGACATCAACGGGCACTTGATCGGGAGCAGCACGGTCACGACGCCGGGCGCCGGATTCACCACGAAGATCCAGTTCGACGTTCTGGGCGGGGCGTTCACGATCGCGTACGTCGCGTTGTACGACACCGGCGGCGGGACGGACCATTTCATCGGCATGGACGATCTCACGGTCGTCGGGTGCACGCCGGGATCCACCTGCAACCCCGAGATCAGCCTTTCCTCCGCGGCCGGTGGCCAGCTCTCACAGGGATCGCAGGCTCAGTACACCGTCTCGCTCGTGCGCCACAACGGCTCGAACGGGAACGTCTCCGTGAACGCCTCCGGTCTGGGGCTCGGGATCCACCCGAGCTTCAGTCCTACGTTGATCAGCGCCACCAATACGACGAGTTCGCTGACGATCACCATCGATGCGACCGCACCGCTTGGGAGCAGCACGGGCACGATTACGGCCACGCCCGTCCCGGGCGCCGGCGACATCGCGCAGTCGGTCCCGGTTACGGTCCAGGTGGTCGCCCCGTTCGGCGTGTACGTCGGGCTCAGCTCGACCCAGCCGGCGAGCACGAGCATCTCGGTCCCGCCGTGCGAGACGGCCGCGGTTGGCGTCAGAACTCTGCTCGGCCCTGCGTTCACCGGCACGCCGATTAACGTCGCGGTAACCACTAATGGAGACACGAGCGACGTCAGCTCTGTGTCGCTCTCGAAGCCATCCCTCAACAACCCGAGCGACTTCGACCTGAGCGGCGAGAACGATCAGATCTTGACCGTCTCGAGAAACGGCAACCAGACCTCGAGCAACTCGTTCCAGATCGACCTTGCGCCAACCAGCGGCTCGTTCACCGAGCCGACCGCGATCGTTGACGTCACCCGCGCGCCCGCGGTGGTCAACTCGATCGACACGACGTTCGCGCGGACGCCGCAAGACCTGAACCCCGGCACCGAACTGACGATCAAGGGCGCGGGGTTCTGCCCAGGCTCGACTGTGCAGTTCGGTAACCCACAGGCGATCGCGACGCCCGACTCGATCAGCGCCGACGGCACCATGATCAAGGTTCAAACACCGCCGCTCGCGACCGACGGTCCGGTGACGGTGCTGACGGCGGGCCAGAGGCCGACCTCGGGCCAGAGCCTGACCGTCGATAGCTACCGCAACGTAAACGGCTACCAATTCCACAACTACAGGCCGCACATCACTTTCGATCAGATGACGGAGGCGTTCGGCAGCGACCAGACCTACGACTCGATCCCGCTCTGCATCATTGACTGCACGGTCACGTTCCGCGACCCGTTCGCGATGATCCTGAACGCGATCGCCAACGCCGCCTTCGGCGGCTCGAGCGGCGGGGCGTGCTTCGGCTTCTCGCTTTCATCGCAGCGCTTCCTCGAGGGCCAGGCGTCGCTCAGTGACTACCCGCCCGGCAGCGCGAGCCAGATCTTCGGTCTCGACAGCAAGTCCGCGCGCTCGGGGCAGATCACCGAGTTCATCAACGCGATGCAGGCGTCGCAGCTGAGCGTCGAGTTCCTCGGCCACTGGCTCGGCGACGCCAGCTCGCATCTCGTGAACGGCGGCGCGAGCTCGTCGCACGACGTCTTTAACCAGATCACGGGCGCCCTGTCCCAAGGTCGCTTCCCGTTGATTGCGCTGCGCGATGGCGGCGAGGGCCACGTCGTGATCGCCTACAACGTCGAAGGGGCGCCACCGGACTGGTTTGTGGACGTCTACGACTCGAACGACCCGTTCAACTGGAACGGCGACGAGAACAGCACCACCGACGGCTCAACCCACCAGACCCAGTTCCAGAACAGCCGGATCCACATCGACTCCGACGGCAACTGGTCGCTTCCCTCGAGCAATCTGAGCGGCGACATGTCCGGGCTCGTCGTGACCGACCCGGCGAACCTTCCGAACCCGCCGACGATCGTCTCCAACCTGGCCAAGATCGCGACGCTCGGCTACATCCTGTTCGGCAGCTCCACGCCGCCGGACACAACCGGGACGAGCGCCGCCGGACCGCCGCCGAGCGCTGTCACCCAGGTCACCGATCAGGCCGGTCACACATTGTTCGACGCACACGGGAACCTCAGCTCGAACCCCGCCGGCCGGATCGCCGGCACGATGTTCGCTCCGCTTGTCGGCGAGGCGGGAAGGACGGCGGCGGCCAGGATTGCAGCCCAGCCGCCGTTCATCTTGCTGCCCGCCAGCGCGACTGCGTTCCGCGAGACGGTCGCCGATCAGGGGGCTGGGCCGGACACCCACGTGATCCTCGGCCGCGGCTTCACCGCGCAAATCGTCACGAACTCGAGGCGCGGCGCCGATGACGGTCTCACCGTCGACCCGAACGGGGCGGGGTTCGCCACGAGCGCCGCGAGCAAGCCGCTGGACCTGACATTGATCGCGAGTGCGGGCCGAGCGCGTCGCGTCGCTGAGGTCAGCACGACGAGTTTCGGCGGTGGCGGGGACACGCTCAGGTTCACCGGCGGACGCAGCGGCCTCGAGCTGGCACATAAAGGCAAGCCGACGACGTTCACGATCACCCTCTCCGGCCTCGACAATCATCACGCGCCGGAGACGTTCAAGAGCGGTCCGTTGCACATCGGGCCGGGCGGGAAGGCGAGCATCGGCGCGATCAACTGGGGCTCGCTGCAAGGCTCGACAATCGAGCTGACGATCGGCGGCCGCCGGCTGCGGATCGCGAACCGGCTCAGGGCGCCGCAGCTGGCGTCGATCGCCAGGCTCAGCGCGACCAAGCTCCGCGGGCACGCCGTCTCGCTCACGATTGCGACAAGGCCACGCCGCCTTCCGGCCGGCACGCAAGTTGTCTTCCTGTGGATCGTCAAGCAGGGCGCTCGCAGGATCGCGAGCCATCTGACGATCGCCGGCGCTTCGACGAAGTCTGCAACGTTCACGTTCAGAGCGCGGCAATCCGGCCGCTACAAGCTGACGGCGTACGTGACGGTGGCGACCCTCTCCGGCGTCGCTCAGTCCAGCTCGAGCGCCGTCCGCACGGTCGCCTTCCGCCTCTGAGCTCGGCCGATCGCTAGCGGAGGATCCGGAACGCGCGGATTACGGTCGCGCCGTGGAGGCTCCCGACCGCCGGCACTGCCCGCAGCTCGTAGCCGCCCGGTGCCAGCGGGACGCCGCGGATGACTCCCGAAAAGCGGAAGCTGTTGATTCCAGTCCGGTCAAAGTGACGGAACGATCCGGCCGGGACATGCCGCGTGCAACGCGCGACGCGCCTTCTCTGCCGAGGTGACCGCGGGGGCCTGACACACTTCCCGGCGATCAGCGCACCCGGCCGCGGGACGAGAACCGTGAACGTCGTCACCGCCGCCTCGTTCACCACGTAGCTGATCGTCGCGCCGGTCGCCCGGTGCCGGCGGTGACCCCGCCCAGGATGCGCCTGCCGGTCGTGGAACGCGCCCGGGGTTACCGCGAGCCGGGTCAGCGATGGCGCGATCGGACGCAGGATCGGAGGCGGACCAGTCGGGCCCTTCGTGACCGTCAGCGAGACGGTCTGGCTCGCGGCCGTACCGTTGCCGTTCACGGCGTGGTAGGTGAAGCTGTCCGGCCCGACGTGGGTGGGAGTCGGGTCGTAGTTGACCTTCCCCGTCGCGGGGTCGAGACCGGTCAGCGAGCCGTGGGCGGGTCCGGCGTCGATCACGTAGGTCAGCGGCGCTCCCGCCGGATCGGTACAGGACAGCTGGATCCTCACGGCGCTACCCGAGACCGTGGCTGCACTGATCGGTGCGCACGCCGGCAGCGCGAACTCATAGGCCCCGATGTCACAATTGGCGCCCGCGGGTTCAGGGCGGCTCACGCCGCGCTCGTCGGTGGCCGGACAGCCAGCGCCGAGCGGTACCCGGTCAATCGCGGCGCTCCCGGCTTGGAGCGCCACTGTCTGGGCGAAGCCGCCGTTGGCCGCGAGCGTCGCGAGCTTCGGGTCGCCGTTGATTCCCGGGCAGCTCGTGTCAATCGCCGGGAAGTCGAGGTTGCTGCCGCCGTCCGTCGGCGTCCCCGCGCACATCGGCCGCGAGTTGATGGCGACCAGCGTGCTCGTCTCGGTCAGGCTCGTGCCGGCATCCTCGATCGCACCGCCAGCGGCGCTCGCGCCGATGGCTCCGTTCGTGCCGGATCCGGTCGCCTGGCCACCAGCGCCCGGACGCCCGATCGCGTTCTGGGTCAGTGTCACCGCTGTCAGCGACATCGACCCAGGATTGACGTACTCGATCCCGGCTCCGCCCCCGGCCGGGCCGCCATTGCCCCCGTTTGAAACGCCGCTTCCGACGGAACCGGCACCTCCGGCCCCGGCGCCATTGGCAGCGATCGTCACGTTCGTCAGCTTCGCTGTGCCGCTGTCGAAGATCCCGCCTCCGGTTCCGCCCTTCCCCCCGTCGGGCGTCAGGAACGCGCCGCCTCCGCCGCTGCCGGCCGCATTTCCATTGATCGTCGTGTCCGCGAGCGTCATCGTTGCCGTGCTCGCGATCCCGCCTCCGGAACCACCGCCGCCAGCGGTCGTGCCCGCGCCCGCGGTGTTCTGCGCGATCTCGCTCGACTCGGTATTCAGCGTGCCGTCGTTTGCGATCCCGCCACCATCGCCACCAGCGCCCGAGGGGCCGGCGAAAAACGCCTCGGAGCCTGCGCCCGACCCCGCGATGTTCCCGGACACGGTCGTGCGGGTCAGCGTTGCGCTTCCGGTGTTCTCGATTCCCGCGCCCGCGCCCCCGCTGCCACCGGCCCCGCCGCGGTCGAGAATCCCCCCTCCGGGCCCCCCAGCCCCACCGGCGCCGGCCGTGTTGGCGCTGATCGTGCTGTCGGTCGCGGTGAGCGTGCCCGTGTTGACGATGCCGCCGCCGTGACCGCCGTCGCCGCCTGGACCCCCCGGAAAGCCACTTGCACCCTGCCCTCCGGCACCGCCGGCCCCAGTCTTGTTCCCGCTCACCTGGACGTGGTCGAGCGTCAATCCGCCGCCGTTGTCGATCCCGCCCCCAGGAAACGCGCTTCCACCGCTACCGCCCGCGGCGCCCACACCGTCCTGACCGGCGATCCCGTCCTGCGTCCACCCGCCCACAACCGTCAGCCCACTCAGCATTACGTGCGCGCCGCCATCGACCTGCAGGACATGCCCCCGGTGGCTCACGTCGTCCTGTCCATTGATCACCGTCCGAGACGGATCGTCACTTGCCCCCTGAACGGCAATGGTTACGGTCGGCGAGAAAAAGAACAGCCCGACGCCCGGCGCAAGCTCGTACGTGCCAGCCGGGAGATTGATCGTCGTCGTCCCCGAAATCGCGGCGCCGGGACAGTCAGCCGCAGCTTGGCCGCCCGGGAAGTTGGCGGCCGTGACCGCCTCTCTCAACGAACACTGGCCATCGCCGGAGACCGACTCGTCGGTGAACGTGTTGACAGTGATAGCGGCCCGCGCGTCGGCGGCGCCGAACGCGAACAGGAACGCCGCACACACCACGGCCAGCCGCGACACGCCTTCAGCGTATCGAGCCGGCGCCGGCGAGCTCAGCGCCACGCGGCCGCGCCGGAGCGCTCCGCGCTCTCTCGAGAACCGGTCACCGTCGAAAACGTCAGCGCGCCGCGGCGGGGAGCGCTTCACGGGCTGGGCGGACTTTGAAGGATCGAAGGTGAGTTCGATCGAGGTCACCCTCACCGGGCCCGGCATCCTCGCCGAGCAGATCCCGGCTCTGTTCGAGCGTTTCGCCCGCGCCAAGCAGCGTCTCAACTCATCCGACGGCGTTGGGCTCGGCCTCTCGATCGCCACCGCATGGTGGCGGGGTCCCCGGGTCGACGATTCAACGGGCCGAATCCGAGCGGCGTCGGCGGGTACCCGGTCAACGTCGTCGACGGCGTGCCTTCGTCACCGCGTGCTGCTTGTTGCCGAGTCGATCGTCCGACCCGATGCTCCATCCTGTGAGCAAGCGACGAGGTACCCGGGCGAGAATCCGCCTCCCGGGATCCAACAGCAACGCAACAAAGGAGGAGCACGATGCGGCTTGCGCGCGCAGCAGTCGATGGTCAGGTGAGCTATGGGGATGTCGATGCCGGCGTGTTCAACGAGCTTGAAGCTGGCATCTACGCGCAGCCGAGGCGCACCGGGCGCTCCTGGCAACTTGGTGAGATCGCACTCCTGTCGCCGATCGTCCCGGGACGGATCCTGTTCGTGATGGGCGGATTCCTGCCGCCCGACGCGGACACGCTGGCGCCTGGACAGGTGCCGTGGATGCTTCCGAAAGCCGTGTCTTCGGTCAGCGGGCCAGGGGGCGTGGTGCTCGCGCCTCCGGAGGTCGGCGGCTTCTGGGTCGAGCCCGAGCTCGCGATCGTGATCGGGAAGGAGATCCACGACCCGACGGCCGAGGAGGCCGCCGACGCGATCTTCGGTTACACGTGCTTCAACGACATCACGGTGCCTCAGTTCCTGTTCGAGGACGTGGCGACCCGTCGCCCGGGCGCGGCGCTTGACATCCTCCGCGCAAAGTGTCAGGACACCTTCGCGAGCATGGGGCCCTGGATCACGACTGACGTGAGCGAGAACGACGTCCTGGCCGGTCTGGGGATCACCGGTCGTGTCAACGACCGGGTCGTCGGTGAAGGCAACACCCGCCGGTCGAAGTTTGCGCCGCGGGAATGGGTGCGCTTCGCGGCTTCCGTTACGACGCTGCGAGCCGGCGACGTGCTCGCGCTCGGGACACCGGCTCCGTGCGACGCGGTCACCGGCGACGAGTTCGAGATCGAGATCGAGGGCATCGGACGGCTGCCCGGGCGGATCGCGCCCAGGCCGTCGTCATGAAGGAGCAGCCGCCACCGGCCCCTCGCGGGCTCTCGTCACGGCGGCGACCGGGGCGGCGCAACGTGGTCGTGAGCGCCGCCCAGCACGCGCAGGGCGGCCTTCAGGCGGGGGAGGAGACGAACTTCGGCGTCGGCCATCCGCTCTGACGGACCCACGATGGAGACGGTTGCCACGATCGTCCCATCGGGATCGAACACCGGCCCTGAGATCGACGTGCGGCCCGGCAGATCGTTGACGCTCATCGCGTAGCCTCGCTCGCGCACCAGCGCGAGGCCGGCATCGACCTCCCCCGGTGCCAGTCCGAGCACCGCCCGGATGTCGTCGGGCAGGTGAGAGGCGTCGCGGCCGGTGAAGGCCAAGAAGAGCTGACCCGAGGCGGTTGGGAGGATCGGTCTGAGGCCGGGACGTGGGATGAACCTGATCTCGTGGCTCGACTCCACGAAATCGAGAACCATGAGCGCACCGGAGGTGGTGCTCGTGGCGCCCGTCTCGGCGTAGGCAACGACCGTCTCCTCGGTCTCCGCGGCGAGTGACTCGAGCGTACCGCGCAGCCGCGCGCCGAGTCGCTCAAGCCGGGTGGCGGCGTTGCCGAGGGCGAGCAGCTGCGGACCGGGCGCGTATCTGCGATCGACGAGCTTGACGTATCCGATGTGGCGAAGTGCGCCGAGGATGTCCGCGCAGGTGCTCTTGGCAAGGCCCGTCGATCGTGCGATCTCGATCTGCGTCTTGGGCAGATCCGATCCGGCGATGTCCTCCAGGATCCGGACGACGCGCAGGACCATGCCCACGCCGGCAGGTGCTCCATCCGGGCTCGTCCTGCCGCGAACAGGAGGTGGGTCAGGCACTCGACGACAGGGGCAGCGGCGCCGGGGATCGATTCACGCCGGCGAGTCTAATCCCGCGTCACGCTGCTCCTGCTCATGGCGCCTCGGTGCTCGGGCAGCTCGAGGCGGGACCTGCCGGCCCGCTTGACCTGATCGGCGCCCCCAGGTAGGGTGTTGCCGGTATATCGGATGCATCCGAAATACCGGTCAGGCCCCCAACGGATGTCAACAATCGTGGGCGTTCGGAGCGGTCTTCGTTCGGCAGACGGCGAGGCGCTCAGCCGACGCCCGATCAGACGAGGAGAGTAAGCGGTGAATATCAAACCGATTTCGTCCGATCTGGGTGTCGATGTCGACGGCATCGACCTCACCGAGCCGATCGCCGATGCGGATGCGGCGGAGCTGCGGCGCCTGACCGACCGTCACCACCTCGTCCGGTTCCGTGGCCAACATCTCGAGCCGGCTGACCAGATCCGTTGCCTCGGCGTGTTCGGGACGGTGGGAGACGAGCGTCAGGACGGGTCGCTGCACGGTCGAATGACGAACGCGCACCAGTCGGGGACCGGCCTCAAGGCCCTGCCGTGGCACTCCGACTTTGCGTCGACGCCGTACCCCTATCCGATGATCTCCCTCTACGCGGTGGAGGCGCATGGCACCATCTCCGCGACCAAGTTCGTGAGCGCCGCGCGCGCGTATGCGGCTCTGTCCGATGACCTCAAACAACAGATCGAGAGCCTCATCGTGCTCAACGTCGCCAAGCCGAGCGGTGAGTTCATCCGCATCGATTGGGAGTCGGAATGGAAGCGCATCATCGCGGGGCAGTTCGACGGAGTCCTGACGCGTCTGCCTGCAGTGATCGAGCATCCGCGGACGAGGCAGAAGCTCCTCTACGTATCGGAGATGTTCTCCGGCGGGTTCCAGGGCGTGCCGTATGCGGAGGGCAGCGCACTCCTGGCCGAGCTCTTCGACACCCTCTATGACGAGGACCACGTGCTCACTCACAGCTGGGAGCCAGGCGACCTCGTCCTGTGGGACAACTTGGCTCTGCAGCACAGCCGGGAGGCAGTTCCCGCCCCCAGTGACGGTGAGGGCATCGGACGGAGAACATTCACCCGCGTTGTCGTGTCGGACCAGCTCGCGTTCCTGTTCGCGTACCTCCCGGGCCTGCGAGGGACCCTGACCGGGAACTTCGGCGATCAGCTGAACGTCAAACGCGCGACGCCCGAGCCGAGCGGCGTCTGACCATGCGCACCGCGTGCGCGACCGAGCAAATCAACCGAGACTGGAGCATCAGATGTCCGTGATGGCGTCGACGGCGACGACCGGCAAGGATGCATTGCGCAGCATGACCGTGATCGACACCGACGTGCACGAGACGTTGAAGGGTGGCCACGCCGCGCTCGTGCCGTATCTGCCACCGCTGTGGCAGCGATTCGTCTCCGGCGAGGGCGGCACCTGGCAGGGGCTTCTGCTCAACCAGAGCTATCCGTTGCCGACGGGGAGAGCGGCTTCGAGGACCGATTGGCTGCTCGACGATGGCACCTCCGGCACGGACCCGAGCGCCCTCTGCCGCCACCTGTTCGACGAGAGTGGCGTCAACATCGCCGTGCTGAACGGATTCTTCCATGCCTCCCGGCTTGACCACGACTACGAGTTCGCGATCGCGCTCTGTGCTGCCTATAACGACTGGCAGATGGACCAATGGCTCTCACACGACTCACGGATCAAAGGATCGGTCCATGTCGTAGCGCATCGCCCGGACGAAGCGGCGAGAGAGATCGACCGCGTCGCCGAGCACCCCCAGATCGTGCAGGTGTTCCTTCCTACCGTGACCAATCGGGAATACGGGGATCGCATGTACGATCCGATATGGGCCGCCGCAGTGCGTAACGATCTCGCCGTGGCCTTTCATCACGGGGGCCACACGCTGACCGCGATCGGTTACCCGCAGTACTTCGCGGAGTGGCACACGATCGCCGCGCCGCACGCCAATCAGGCGCAGCTCGCCGGTCTGATCTTCCAGGGAGTGTTCGACCGCTTCCCCACGCTGCGGGTCCTGATCCTCGAGACCGGAGTGACATGGGTCCCGAACTTCATCTGGCGGGCGGATCAGCAGTACCGAGAGCTGCGGTCCACCGTGCCCTGGGTGAAGCGCATGCCGAGCGAGCACATCCGCGACAACGTACGCGTGTCGACACAGCCGGCTGAGGTCGACGCGATCACGTTTGAGACGCTGATCCGCATGGCGCAACTGGAGCCCGTCTACGTGTTCTCGAGTGATTACCCCCACTGGGACGCGGACTCGCCGGCCGATGTACTCGCCGGTCTGCCGCCGGATCTCCAGCGAGCTATCGCGTATGAGAACGCGCTCGATGCATACCCGCGGATTCGCCGGGCGCTCGCGTGAAGGTCGCGGTCTGTGCGCTTGATGATTTGCAGGTTGACCTGCCGCGGGCGGTGAGCGCGGGACGACACTCGTTGGTTCTGGTGCGCACACGCGACGGGGCGATCTATGCATTAAATGACAGATGTCCCCACCACGGCGCCAGACTCTCATTCGGCCCGGTGCTCGAGAGGGTCGACGCGTGCGGACGCGACTACGCGCTGCGCGCGGGAGAGTATGTCCTTCGCTGTCCGTGGCACTCGTACGAGTTCGAACTGGCGACCGGTCGTTGCCTCGTCGACCCGGCACGGATGCGAGTGCGGACCTACCCGGTCGACGTGCGGGACGGACAGGTGTACGTCTCGCTCGGGCGGACAAGCGGACCGGCAGAGCCCGTGGAGGCGGCTCAGCGGATCGCGAGGGCGTTCGGCGGAGAGCCGATCCCGCCCTCGACATTCAGCGGTGCCGACGTCAACAGCATGTCGTAGCGACCGTCGGCCGCGCACGCGGCCGCGAGGGCGTCGAGCACGAGCATCTCGCCGAATCGGCATCTCCGTCGGTCGAGCAGCGCGCGTCGCCGATCAAGATCCTCGACTGCATAGCGGATCCGCGATCAACAGGCGCACCCGCGAACGCGTCGCCCGCCGTGCCCGTCGTGGTCTCGGCAATCGTCGCGCTCACACCAGCTATACGTCCCGAGGACCCGTCCATCACCCTCCGCGGACGACGCCCGCGCCGTCCTGGGTCGATGTGGACCACCGCACCGGGCTCGGTTGCGCCTGGTAGGGTCGGCTCAAACGGCGAGCTTTTGGTTCTCACGGCGCGCGCGTGACGACGGCGCATCTCGGTGTACCGGTCCACGAGCACGGTCTGTATGAGTGGAGCGTGCTCGAGCCCTCACTTGAGGAGATCATCTGCCCGCTTCGGTTCAACTCGACCGGCTTTGAAGCGGAGGGGACGCTCAAGGATCGACTAGACCCGCTGGTGCTCGCTCCGCGGCCGACGTTCTACGAGTCGCTTGGTGTGCCCTGTGGTCGCGCAGCCCGGCCGGCTTGCGGGCGCGTTCAGCGCCGTCGCGACCGCGGCGCCGGTGTTATCAGGCGAACAGCTGCGCGTTCGGAAGCCGATCCGGGAGCGGGCGCCTCAAACGGCGATCTTGCCCTCAAAGCTCGGAAGGCCCGGGCAAGGGCCTCCGCGGCGTGTCCCGAGCCCGGATTCAGGGCGTCCGCAGGGTAACGATAAGGGGACGCCGGCCGTGAGCGGCTGCACGGAGTAGTGCTCGATCGATGCAATGCGAAGGGGGGGCGCGAGCGGCCATGCATCCGGGCTGGTCGAGAAACCGGAATATATGGCCGGTTTCTCGACCAGCGCCCGGATTCAGGGTGCCCCCGTGCCAGCGCCGAGAATCACGATTCGATGGCGGATACCGGGGATCATGGCTGCGCCGAGATAGCACGTCATCCGCGCAAAGTTCCGCGACCCCGCAGCGGGGCACTACTCGCCCGCGTCGCGCAGCCGGGGCCAGTTACGGGCTGGCGTCGAGGATCGCTTCGAGTTCGGCGACTTGGCGGCGGACCCCGCCGCAGACTTGGTCGCAGAGCTCGAACACGCTGGGGTCGCTGATCGAGAAGAGCGCGTGGTTGCCGCTTTTGGTGCGGGTGACCATGCCGGCTTGGTTGAGGATGCCGAGGTGCTTGGAGACGTTCTGCTGCGAGGCTCCGAGCGCCGCTTGAAGCTCGCCGACGGTCGCTTCGCCGTCCCGTAGGCGGTCGAGCAGCTTGATCCGCATTGGTTCGCCGAGGACGCGGAAACGTTGCGCGACCAGCTCGATCAGCGGCTCGGGGAGTGGGTGTGGGACGGGCTGGGCCTTCGGCATGGCCCTGACAATAGCACAAACATGTGGTTGTGTAGTTGACAAGCGCTGGAGAAGTGCTAGGCTACCGCAAATCTACTACCGTACAGTTGTGTAGCCGTAGAGGAGAGCAATCATGTCGAGTCGCAAGCGGGTCGTAGTCGTGGGTTCGAGCTTTGCCGGGATGACCGCGGCGCTCGAGCTCAGAAGGCTGGTCAAGGACCGCCACGAGATCGTGGTGCTCGACCCGCGCCCGGACTTCACGTTCATCCCGTCGTTGATCTGGCTGCCGTTCGGGCTTCGTAGCGCCGACGACGTGAGCTTCCCGCTGGCGCCGCTGTATGGGCGCAAGGGCATCCGCTTCATCAACGAGGCGGCGGCGAAGGTCGATCTTGCCGGGCACGTGGTGACGACGAGCGCGGGCGAGCAGCTCGCCTACGACCGGCTGCTGATCGGCACGGGGCCGCGGCTCGCGTTCGAGAGGATCCCGGGCCTCGGACCGCACGGGGGCTACACGCAGTCGGTCTGCAACCTCGAGCACGCGCTGCTCGCCCGCGACGCCTGGCAGCACTTCCTGCAGAACCCCGGACCGGTGGTAGTCGGGACCGCGCAGGGCGGCTCCTGCTTCGGAGCCTCGTACGAATTCCTGTTCAACATTCGCCACCGGATCAAGAAGGCCGGGCTGGACGAAGTGGCGCCGGTGACGTTCATCACCGCCGAGCCGTTCCTTGGGCACTTCGGCCTCGGGGGTGTGGGCGCGTCGCAGCCGATGGTGGAGCGGTTCCTTGATCGGCAGGGGATCGAGGGACTGCCCAACACGGCGATCAAGGAGGTTCGCGAGCACGAGATCGAGCTCGAGTCAGGCCGCACGCTGCCGTTCGCCTACTCAATGATCGTCCCGCCGTTCACCGGCGTCGACGCCGTCCGCGAGGCCGAGGGGCTCGCCAACCCGATGGGCTTCATCCCGGTTGATGACGAGTACCGCCATCCCGAGCACCGCGACGTGTTCGCCGCCGGCGTCGCGATCGCGATCGCGCCCCCGGACCCGACACCGGTGCCCGCTGGAGTTCCGAAGACGGGGCAGATGACGGAGGTGATGGCCAAGGTCGCGGCGCGGAACATCGCCGCCGACATCGACGGCGCCAGGGGCGAGCGCCTTCCGCTCGAGGACCTCGGCGCGATCTGCATCCTCGACGCCGGCAACAGCGGCGTGATCTTCAAGGCCAGCCACATGCTCGCGCGCGGCACCAACGGCAACGGCAAGACCCCGACCGCGCGCCTGATGGCCGGCCCGCAAGCTCACCTGGCCAAGCTCGCGTTCGAGCGGATCTTCCTCACCACCCGCAAGCGCGGCGCGCTCGTCCTCTGAACCTTCCAAACACAGGGAGTCATCCGATGCACCAGTTGCCTAACAACAAAGCCTGGCCGCTCGAGCGGGTCCTGTTCGCGCTCGCGGGCACGATCACACTCCTCTCCGCCGTGCTGGCTGTCGCGGTCTCCAAATGGTTCCTGCTCTTGACCGCGCTCGTCGGCGTGAACCAGTGGCTGTACGTGCTCGTCGGCGCGTGCCCCGCGTCGGTCGTTCTCCGGCGGGCGTGCCACCTGCGCTCAGCGATCTACGCAGAGCCTGACCGCATGCATGCGCCCGCGAACGAGGTGACGGTCTAATGGCGATCGTCGAGCGTCAACCGGTCGCACCGGTCCGGGCGGCTGAGCCTTATCCCCATCCGGTCAACGTCGGACCGATTGGGCGGCTCGGGCGGTATATGGCCTCGCACTTCCGGGGCGTGCTGACGGCGTGGGTTGTGATTGCACTCGTCCTGGGCTTCTTCGCTCCCAAAGTGGAGACCGCGCTGTCGGGCGCGGGCTGGGAGACGAGTGGATCGCAGTCGGTCCAGGCGCGAGCACTGATAGACAAGAACTTCCAGGGCCTCTCGAGCTATGCGCTGATGACGGTGCTCTACTCGCCGACCGAGACCGTGACCGACCCCGCGTTCAAGCGCGTGCTCGCCAACGTAGAGCACACGCTGCGAGCTGACAGCGCGGTCCGGAGCGTCGTCGTGCCGTCGCCGGGAATCTCCATTTCCCGCGACGGCCACACCGCGATCGTCCAAGCGGGCGCAGCGCGCAGTTCCAATGGGATGGTGAAGGCCGCCGATCAGGTCAAAGGCACGCTCGCCAAGCTCTCGAGCGCCGGCGTCCAGGTGCACCTGACCGGCGCTCCGGGAATGTGGTCTGACTTCAACGCCGCCAACCGCACGGCGATGATGAAGTCCGAGGTGATCTCCTGGCCGGTGACACTCGGGATCCTGCTGCTCGCGTTCGGGTCGCTGGTCGCGGCCGGGTTGCCGCTGATGCTGACGATGGTCGGATTGCTGTCCGCCGCGGGCCTTTTGTACCTCGGCACCGAGGTCACGCCGATCTCGATCTGGGCGATGAACTTCGCGCTGATGTTCGCGCTTGCGCTGGGGATCGATTACGCGCTGTTCGTCGTGTATCGCTTCCGCAGCGCGTTCTTCGGACACAAGCTCTCGGCGGTCGACGCGGCTGCGGTGGCGATGGACACCGCCGGCAAGGCGGTCCTGTTCTCAGGCGTCACAGTGCTGATCTCCCTGTCGGCGGTGATGCTCGTCCCGAGCCCCGCGTTTCGCTCGATGAGCCTCGGGATCATGCTCGCGGTGATCTTCGTCCTCGCGGCCACGCTGACGCTGCTGCCGGCGGTCCTGGCCCGGCTCGGACCGCGGGTCGACAAGCTCGCGCTGCCATGGGCGCATTCGGGCGAGCACCAGTCGCCGCGCTTTCGCCGCTGGGGCGAGCGACTGTGGCGCCAACCCGTCCGTCATGGCGTCGTCGCGCTTGCGATCCTGGTCGGCCTCGCGCTCCCGGTCACGCAACTGAAGACCGCGATGCCCTCGATCAAGGTCGTGCCCAGCAGCGATTCGTCGCGGGTCGGCTACGACCAGGCGCAAGCCGCGTTCGGTCCGGGCGCCATCGGCCCGCTGCAGATCATCACACCCGCGGGCAACGCTCGCGCGGCCACTCAGACGATCAAGCGCGATCCCGGGATAGCGGCGCTGATGCCCACACAGACCAGTGGCGGCTACGCGCTGATGAGCGCGATCCCGAAACAGGATCCCTCCAACCCGGCCGTTGGCCAGACGATCGACCGGCTGCGGGAATCGCTCCCGACGGGTTCGCTGATCGGCGGGGCGGTCGCCGAGAACCACGATCTCCAGGCCGCGCTGTCGGCCAAGACGCCCCTTGTCATCGGCGTGGTCATGGGCCTCGGCTTCGTCTTGCTGCTGATCGCGCTCCAGGCGCCGCTGATCGCGGCCGTCGGCGTGCTCACCAACCTACTCGCGACCGGCGCGGCGTTCGGCGTAGCGAAGTGGGTCTTCCAGGACGGCGCGCTTCACTCGCTGCTCGGCTTCCAACCCCAGGGGTTCCTCGACGCGTGGGGACCGGTGTTCTTCTTCGCGATGATCTTCGCGATCTCGATGGACTACACCGTGTTCCTGCTCTCCAGCGCCAAGGAGCACTGGGACCGCACCCACGATCCGCGCGAGGCGATGATCGGCGGCGTCGCCCATTCCGGACGGGTGATCTTCGCCGCCGGCGCGGTGATGGTCGCGGTGTTCCTCACCTTCGCGCTGTCCGGACCACTGCCCCCCAAGGAGATGGGCATCATCCTCGGCGTTGCCGTGCTGCTCGACGCCGCACTCGTCCGGCTCCTGCTGGTGCCGGTGCTGCTGCGACTGATGGGCCGCTGGGCGTGGTACCTGCCGCGCTGGGCAGACCGCATCCTCCCGAATGTCACCTTCGGACACTCATGACTCAAAGGAGCATGGCCATGTCAGCGAAGCTCGAGCTCTGGCAGACGGAATGGTGCCCCGCCTCACACCGAGTGCGCCAGCGACTGACCGAGCTCGGACTCTCCTTCACCGCCCATCAGGTCGCTGTCAACCGTGACGCCCGGGCGGCGCTCAAGGCGACAACGGGGCAGGCGACGATCCCCGCACTGGTGATCGAGGGCCGGGAGATCATCACTGGCGAGGAAGGGATCCTCGGATATCTCGGCGAGCGCTTCATCGAGCCGGCCGAGGCCGTCGCGCAACGTCAGAAGGCCGCCAAGGCAAAGCAAAGAGAACTGGAGCAAGCATGTCCCAAGCTGTCAGCAACTACGCACTGAGCACGACCACCGGGCTCTCGTTCGCCAACGCCGTCGCGCGCGTCCGCGACGAGCTCGCCCACGAAGGGTTCGGGGTGCTGTGCGAGATCGATGTGCAGGCAACGCTCCAGCGCAAACTCGGCATCGAGCGCGAGCCATACCTGATCCTCGGCGCCTGCAACCCGCAACTCGCTCACGCGGCGCTCGAGACCGAGCCAGAACTCGGGGTACTCCTCCCATGCAACGTCGTCGTCTACGAGCAGCACGGCCAGACGCACATCAGCGCCGTGAACGCCGAGCAGCTGCTGTCGATCGTCGGCAACGACCAGCTCGAGGCCACCGCGACCCAGGTTCAGCGGCGGCTCGCGGATGTCGTCGACCGGGCATCCCACGCATAGGCGCCCGATGGACAGCAGCGCCTGGGACACCCGCTACGCCGAACGCGAGTTCGTCTGGACAAGCGAGCCCAACCGCTTCCTCGTTCACGAGACAGAGGGTCTCGCTCCGGGCCGTGCGCTCGATCTCGCCTGCGGCGAGGGCCGCAACGCGGTCTGGCTCGCGGGACGGGGTTGGGAAATGACCGGCGTCGACTTCTCCAAGGTCGGGCTTGAAAAGGCCAGTCGGTTCGCGGACGCGCGGGGGGTGCACGCTGAGTGGATCGCGGCCGACCTCGTTCACTACCGGCCCGACCTTCGGGCGTTCGACCTCGTGTTGATCTTCTACCTGCAGGTTCCCGAAGCCCAGCGTCAGCCGATCGTCCGCGCCGCCGCAGACGCCGTGGCTGCCGGCGGCGTGTTTCTGCTCGTGGGGCACGACCGCACCAACGTCGAGGAAGGTCACGGCGGCCCCCAGAATCCTGACGTCCTCTACACCGCACAGGACATCGTCGCAGACCTGGACTACAGCGAACTGCTGATCGAGCGGGCCGCCCGCGTCGACAGACCCGTCGCGACCCCCGACGGCGCGCGGGTGGCGCGCGACACGCTCGTGCGCGCGCGACGCGCTTAGGATGAGACTGGACGCCGGTCGCCCGCGACGAGCTTCGATCGCCTCCGGTCACGGAGGCTGAGTTCCGGCGCGCGTATCCGAGTTACAAGAACACGGCGTTACTTGACAATCGTGTAGGCGGATCCGAGACTGGGTGCTTGAGGCGTCGGCGCTCCTGGCTACTGTGCGTCCAGGTATCCGATTTCAGCTCGCGTGCACAGTTTTGCTCTGCGCCCGCACGCGCCCTCGCTGCCGGTGGCCTCGGTGTCCGGGAGATCGGGCGCGTTCGTGGGCGGTCCTCCCCGCGGAAGCCGCGCGATTCCCGGCCCCAGACGCCGCGCGAAGCGCGGCCCCAGCGCAGTCAAGTTCGCCGGTAGGCGCCCGGCTGCGCGACCCACCACACGGACGTGTCAGCCCGTCGGCACGTTGCGGGGGGCGATCACCCGGGCGAGCGCCTTGAACATCGCCGGGGCCGGGGCGACGTTGTTCGCATCGGAGATGTCGGAGTTGGTGATCACCACGATCGCCGCCTTCAGCGGGGGGAGATAGGCGACGACGGTGTTGTAGCCGGGGATCTCCCCCGTGTGCGTGAGCCAGCCGTGGTCGATGCCCAGTGCGAACAGGTACGCGCGGCCGCCGCTGACCGATGCGGGGTTGGGGATCAAACGCTGTCGCTGGGTGGCGGGCTTCAGCAGCGCGCCGGTCCCCATCGCGACCGCCCAGCGATGTAGGTCTCCGAGTGTGGAGATCGCGCCGCCGGCGCCGGCCGCGGCGCTCGGGCTCCAGCCGGTCGCGTCAAGGATGTTGCCGAGTGTGGAGCTCTGGGCTGTGTAGCCGCGCAAGTACGGAGCGGGCAGGCGGTTATCGGTCGGGTAGATCGACGCACGCATCCCGAGCGGCCCGAATAGCATCGATTGCATCGCGGCGGCGAGCGGTCGGTGGGTCACGAGCTCGATGATCCGCCCGAGGATCACGAAGTTCGTGTCCGAGTAGTCGAACCCGCGCCCGGGTGCGAACTTGCGCGGCAAGGCCGCACCGCTTGCGATCAGCCGGTTCGGGCTCCATCGCATCGTCGGGTGCAGGAAGTACTGATCGGTGAACGTGGGGTTGCCGGTGTAGCTCGCGATCCCGCTGCTCATGTTCGCCAGCTGACGAATCGTGATCCTGTTCGCGTCCTCCAGCTGCGGGAACCAGCGGGCGATCGTTTCGTCGAGTCCCAGCTTGCGCTGATCGACGAGCTCCAGAAGCACCGTTCCGATCATCGTCTTGGTGACCGACCCGATCCGCGCGTGGTCGGCGAGGATCGGGCGCGGGCCGGCGGCCCTGGCGGCCGACCCGAGCGCCGAGGTCCAGCCCCGGTTCCCGATCCAGACGCCGGCGAGCACCCCGGGCGACCACGTGCTCGCGAACGTCGTCTGCAACGCTCGATCGAGCCGGTTGACGGTGCGCGGATCGAGCCGGTTGGCCGCCGCACGCGCCGGCGGGGGGGACGCGCCGGCGCGGGCGGGGAACGCTACGGCACCGAGCGCGAGCAACATCGCCGCGACCGCTGCGAGCGCGACGACGCGGACCTCGCAGCCCCGGGCGAGCCTGTTCGGCTCCAACGTTTGAATCGTCATCGAGGTCTCTTCCTTGACTCCAGGGTGGGCTGCAGATATCAGCTTGGGAATGCCGGGCGGGCCGAGGATCTCGAGGCCATATTCGGCCGCTAAGCGTGTCATCGCCACGATATCGGGATGCTCGGTCGCGGGGGGCGGGATCACCAGCTCCGTCGTCCGGTTCGGAAACGTTCGCCTGAAGTTCTCGAAGCCGGTCGCTCGCCCTCGATGACGTAGAACCACTCGTCCTCGCGGTGATGGACGTGGAGCGGCGAGCCGCTGCCGCGGTGCTCCGGCGCAGGCAGTCTCGGTACACGCGCGGAGAGCGGGAGCGCGCCGGAGCCAGCTAACCCGCCCAATTTCCGATCGCAGACCGGTCATGATCAGAGCGATTCTCGGCGGATCGCCTCACAGGGCCATTGAGCGGGCCTCCCCAGCCTCGATTCCGGCGGTCCGCAGGGTAAGGATGAGCAGCAACACGGTCGAGCCTGCGTTAGAGCCGCGGCGTGTCCCGACGACAATCTTCCGCCGGTTGGCGGTGATCTACGCAACGATCTCGGGTAGACACCGCCACGATGCGTTATAGGTTGCCCGCACGGTTTCCAGGACCGGAGCTACGACATGGGAGGTAGTGGGATGAGCGTGCGCTTGAAGCTGGCGGTCGCCGCCGGGGCGGTGTCTCTGTTCGCGTTGGTGCAGGTGTTGTCGGCGTCCGCGTCGGCGGTGTCTCACGCGCCGGGGCAGAGCGTCATCGTGGTGTTCAAGAACCAGGATCGCGCCCAGCCCGCGACGCGCTCGGAACTCGGCGCGCGCCTCCGGACGCTCGCCGGCATCCAGGGGCCGGTGCTACAGCAGCTTGCCACCGGCAATGCGCGTGGCGTGCACAGCTACACCACGCTCAACGCGGTGTCTGCGACCGTGTCGCCGGCGCAGCTCTCGTCGCTGAGGTCCGATCCGGCCGTGGCGGAGGTTGTTCCCAACGGCGTCGTCCACCTCGCGCCCCCGACGACCGGAGCCGCCGGCAGCGCCTCCGGCACCGGGACCACGCCGCTGCCCGGCGCCTGCGCCCCGGCGGGCAAGGTCCAGCTCGAGCCCGAGGCGCTGAAGACGATGAGCGTCGACTCCGACAATCGGAACGCGAAGACGGCGCGGTCGCTGGGGATCACCGGCAGCGGAGTTACGGTCGGCTGGATCGCCGACTCGCTGGACCCCAACAATCCCGATTTCATCCGGCCGGGCGGCCAGCACGTGTTCGTCGATTTCAAGGACTTCAGCGGCTTCGGCACGTCGGCGCCGACCAGCGGCGCCGAGGCGTTCGGTGACGCCAGTTCGATCGCCGCGCAGGGCCGCGAGGTCTACGACGTTAGCCACTACAGCGCGCTGCCGCTGAACCGTCCGTGCAATATCCGCATCGAGGGCGTCGCTCCCGGCGCCAACCTCGTCGGTCTCGTCGCCTTCGGCGCGTCCAATGTGGCTCCGGACTCGTCGATCCTCGAGGCGATCGACTACGCGATCACGACCGCCCATGTCAACGTCCTCAACGAGTCGTTCGGGATCAACAACTATCCCGACGACGGCGGGTCGCTCGACCTGATCGCGCAGGCCGACGACCAGGCGGTCGCGGCCGGGATCACGGTCGTCGAGTCCAGCGGCGACGCCGGCGTGACGAACACGACCGGCGAGGCGGCGACCGATCCCAACGTGATCTCGGCCGGCGCCTCGACCGATAACCAGAACTACATCCAGGACGGCTTCGGCGGTAGTCGGTTCCCCGAGGTCAAGGGATGGAGCAACGACGAGATCAGCTCGCTGAGCTCGTCGGGCTTCGACCAGCGCGGACGGACGATCGACGTTGTGGCGCCGGGCGAGTCCGACTGGGCATTGTGCTCGACGAACCTGGACGAGTTTGGTGGCTGCGCCAGCCTGGCCGGCAACCCGTCGCCGGTCCAGTCATTCGGCGGGACGAGCCAGTCCTCACCACTGACGGCCGGCGTCGCGGCGCTCGTCATCCAGGCGTACGAGCAGACGCATGGCGGGACGGCGCCCACGCCGGCGCAGGTCAAGCAGTTGATCGTCTCCAACACCGACGACATCGGCGCTCCCGCCGACCAGCAGGGCTCCGGTCGCGTCGACGCCTACAAGGCCGTGCTCGCGGCCGAGAACGACAACCAGCCCGCCGGCGGCGGCTCAGCCCAGGGGCGCAGCGTCGGGGTGATGGCGACGAGCCCGACTCAGCTGAACGCGGTTGACCAGCCCGGCACCGCCGAGAACCTGACCGACACCGTCACCAACGAGAGTGGCTCGACGCAGCACCTGACGTTTTCGGGTCGCACGCTCCGCGCCTATCGATCGCTGTTCAACACGCAGTTCGTGCTGTCAGACAGCGACCCGCAGACGCCCGACTACGCGGGCGTGCCGATCAACTTCCAGCGGCTGAGCTTCCAAGTGCCCGCCGGCGAGGACCGGCTCGACGCGTCGGCGGCGTTCCATAGCGCGACGCCGACAGCGTCGCTTAACGCGCGGGTGCGGATCACGCTGATCGACCCCAAGGGCACGTACGTCGGGGACTCGCGGCCGCAGGGCCTCGGCAACTTCGGCGACCTCCAGATCGCGAACCCGGCCGCCGGCACGTGGACGGCGTACGTCTACAGCCGTGATTCGAACGCCGGCGGCTACATCGGCCCCGTGGTGTTCGGCGTCAGCGCCGCCAGGTACACGTCGTTCGGGACTGTCACGCCCGCCCGCGCGACGCTGGCTCCCGGCCAGTCGGTGGCGGTCCAGGTCAAGACGCGCACGCCGGCGCAGCCTGGCGACGCCAGCGGGGCGATCGTCTTGCGGTCGAGTTCCGTCGGCGGCGGGTCGACGACCTCGACGACCGTGCCGGTGACGTTGCGCAGCCTCATTCCGCCCGGCACCCAGACGTTCTCCGGGACGGTGACCGGCGGCAACGGACGCGCGCCAATCAGCGGGCAGGAGTTCTTCTACCAGCTCGAGGTGCCCGCCGGACAGCCGGAGCTGAACGCAACGATCACGGTCCAGGATCCCGGCAACCAGTTCGGCGCCTACCTGATCGATCCGCAGGGCGGGGCCGTCGCCTATGCCACCAACATGGTGCCGGGTGCGACTTCGTCCTCACCGCCCGACAACCAGCTCGGCGCCCAGCTGCATACGCTCAACCCCGCTCCGGGCCGATGGAGACTGGCGGTGGTGTTCGCGCCCGTGGTGTCGGGGAACTCACTCTCCTCGCCGTTCCAGGTGAGCGTCAACCAGCAGGCGGTGCCGGCCTCGGGCGGCGGGCTGCCGAACGACGCCTCCGCGCAGCTGACCGCCGGCCAGCCTGAGACCTACGACGTCACGGTTAAGAACACGGGGACCGCGCCGGAGATGTTCTTCCCAGACGCGCGGCTTCCCGGCAGCGCCTCGTTCACGTTGGGTGCCGTCAGCGGGGCCTCGGACAACCTGCCGGTCAACGACAACCTGCCCGTGTACCTCGTGCCGACCAACTCGACGCAGTTCCAGGCACAGGCGACGACAACCGGGTCGACGCCGCTCCTGTTCGAGTCCCAGTTCGTCGGCGGCGATCCGGACCTGGCCTCGACGGTCGGCGCCACGGCATCCTTGTCCTTTGCAGATAACCCGATCGCGACCGGCGAGTGGGACGTGTTGCCGGTCGAGTACGGGACGTTCGGGACGACCGGTCCGCCGAGCGAGGCGGCTACCACATCGGCGAGCGTCGTCACAAGCCCGTTCGACACCGCGGTCAGCTCGCCGACCGGCGACCTGGAGTCAGACAGCGCGAACCCGGCGACGAGCCTTGACTCGTTCAAGCCGATCACCATCGCTCCGGGCCAGACGGGGACGATTCCGGTCACGATCACCCCGAGCGGAGCGTCGGGCACGAAGGTCACTGGGACGCTCTACCTCGACGACACGGCGTACTTCGAGTTCGGCTCGATCCAGAACGCACTCGTGAACTACCCGCAGGCCGATGAGGTGGCCGCACTGCCCTACCAGTACACGATTAAGTAGCACTTCGCGTAGCGCCTCCGACGGCGCCACTCGCCAGCCCCACGCGGATCGCAAATGTGACTGCCGCCTCGCCGCGGCGGTCACGCGCGCGTCCTCCACCACGCTCGCCTCGCAGGGCGACTGGAGTCAGAGGGTCGTCTGGACCCGCTCCTCGAGCATCATGTCGAGGCTCCGCGGAGCGCGTCCGGTGACGCGCTGGACCGTGTCGGTGACAGCCGCCGCATAGCCGTCGGTCCCCGAGCGCTTGTACTCCTGGAAGAGATCGACGAGCCCGCCGGCCATCCACTCGCCCATGCCGAAGCCGAGCAGCGTCTGACGGACCGCGTCGTCGGGCACGTCCACGAAGTTGATCTGGCGCCCGAGACGGCTCGAGAGCTTGCCGGCGACGTCCTGGTATGACAGAGCCTCGGGGCCGGTCACGTCATAGTTACCTTCCTCGTGGCCGGACTCGGTCAACAACGCCGCCGCGACCGCCGCCACGTCGCGCGTGTCGACCATACTGAGACGGGCCTGGCGTTGGCGTAGAAGTTGCCGGTCTCATCGATCGACGCGACATAGTTCTCCGGGACGTTCTCCATGAACATGTTCGGGCGCACGATCGCGTTCTGATTGAACTCGACCTCGTCCTGCGTCGGTCCGCACAGCAGGAACAGCTTGTCAGCGCCCTCCAGGGCCGCGTCGAGCGAGGCGCGATCGGCGAGATCGCCGAGCACCGTCTCAACGCCGGCCGGGAACGAGTCGGCGCTCTCGCTGCTGCGGACCATCCCCCCACCTGCTCGCCACGCGCGACGAGGTCGTCGATCCGGACGAGCAACCTTCGGATTGTCAGGGGATCGGGGTAGGAGATGTCGGCTCTCGTGGGCATATAGCGCGTAGTTCTCGTTCAGCGTCTGTTCCTCGAGAACCCGGCCTCGCAGTTGCGCAGCGCCTGGTGCGCGTTCAAGGCCCCAAAGATGAGATGGTGGTGCGTAAGGTCGTGGAACGCGCGGTAGACGCTGTAGACGCAGAAGGCCTGGTTGACGCGTCGTTTCGCCGCTGGTGTCCGGGCGAAGTGGTTCGCGACCTTGTGCGCGAGGACGTTGCCGACGTAGTGGCTTGCCGCACCACAACCCACGAGCGCCACCGGGGCGGTGAGCAACGCGCAGATCACCGCGACATGTGCCACGAATCGCCAAAGCGAACGGATCAAGATCGGTAAGCGGCTCACTCAAGCCTGATTGTGCCAGCGCGGCACAGCGCCCCCAACCGCGGAGCACGTGATCGCCCGCGGGATCCCGATGTCTCGACCTTCGATCCTTCGGCTCTCGAAACGTGCCAGCCGGAACCTCTCGCGGTTGGTTTTCGATCAGCTCAGGCGGGCCCAAACCGGTGATGGGCCTCATTGATGCGATCATGCGCCCTACGTCAGAGCGCGGCGTGCCGCCAAAATCGTGGCTGCAGAACACGTATGCCACGGTCCCGATCGTAAAGCTGTTGTAGGTGGCGGTGCGGCCAGGTCTGAACGCGACGACACGCCGGCCGCCAAGCTGAATGTGCTTGGTCTCATTACGGTTGATTGGCTGGACCGATGCGACGGCTCCTTCGAGAGCCTTTTGTGTGGTCCGGAGGAAGGACCCACCCCCGTATTCGCCGCGATACGGATAGTGGATGCCGATCGCGGCGTCTTCCATCGACAGACATGGAGGAACTCACTGCGCGTGTAGCGGCCCCGAGCCCTGGCGGCCTGTCCGGCCGCGACTACTGCATCGTCGTCGTACGAATACCGATCGGCGAGCGACGGGATCTCGGCCCGGATTCAGGGCGTCCGCAGAGTAACGATGAGCGGACGTCGGCCGTGAGCAGCTTCCCGGGACTGCTCCTTGTCGATCATGCCGACAGTCGAGGCGCCGCGCGATGCGATTCGTCCCGGCTCGTCCCTGTCGAGGCTCTGCGCGGTCCGTCGCGAGTTGCCGCGCGATCACCGAGCCTGGTAGGCCGTGCCCCACGCGCTTATCAGCGCTGGATGAGCAAAGACGGCTGCGGCGGTCTCGAGCTCCTCGGACAAGCGTTGCTCGAGAGTTTCCGCGCCGACCTCCGCCGCGGTCGCCACGCCCGCGCGCTCGATGAGTGGCAGGACGGTCCGAACTATCCCCGCGAGGATCGCGGCAGCATCGGGGTCTTCGGGACCGAAATGCGGCTGCACGCCGATCATCCCCAGAGGCCGCAGCCCTGCGGCTCGGAGCACTGCCCACAGCCGCGGCCCGAGCGAAGGATCAATGCCAGTACGAGTGAACACCTCGCGAAGCCATGACAGAGCCAGAGCGACAAGCGGCGTGGCAGGCAGCGAGCGGGCGCTGTGAAGATCGAACTCGATCGGCGCAACGACGCCGCCACCGCGCAACAAGACAGCCTGCGTCCTCAGCACCACTGCGGGATCGGGCACGTACATCAAAACCAGCCGCCCGACGATCGCGTCATACGGTCCATCAGGAGCTTGGTCATGGACATCACCGACAACGAAGCGAACATTCGAAAGGCCACGCGCGCCCGCCCGTAGCGTCGCTTTGGCGACCGATTCCGGCGACTGATCGAGCCCAACGACCTCGCCAGCCGAGCCGACCAGCTCGGCCGCGATAAACGCCACATCGCCTGCTCCTGAACCCAAGTCGAGAACCCGCATACCGCTGCCGAGGCCTACGGTCTCAAGGATCATGCGCGTTGCAGGCGCGAGCACCCCGCCCTGCAGATCCAGCCGCTCGAGCTCAGCGGCGTCGCTGCCAAGCTGGTACCCGGTATCGGAGCTCCCCGTCACAGTCGGTTCCCTCTGGCCGCGTCCAAGTATCGCACCGCAGAACAACCGCGCCGCTGCTGGATTGGGCTTAAACCCGACAGCGCGTCGAAACAGGATCCCGTACCGAACCCCCTGGAACTGGTCCTGGCCGTCGACTACCTCGATCGCCGAGTGCGCGAGCTCGGAGACCCTCAGCGGGGTGTCCGATATCGAACGATCAGCGGACGATGCGGCCGAGTTTTGTGCGCACCTGATCCGTCGAGCAATGCCGTTACATGGATATAATGACTATATGCGTATAACGACCATCTCTGGTGAAGGAACTCCAATGCCGCTGCTGACCGGCAGCCGCGTCCTGGTGACCGGCGGCACGAGCGGCCTGGGGCGGGCAATGGCGCAAGCGCTCGCGCAGTCGGGCGCCCAGGTGGCGGTGACCAGCCGCGACCCGGAACGGGCGCAGGCCACCGCCGACGAGTTGGGCACCGGAGCGCTTGGAGTCGAGCTCGACGTTCGAGACGTCAGCTCGGTGTCGGCGGCGATCGACAGCGTCTACCGGATGCTCGGTGGATTGGACGTCCTGGTCAACAACGCCGGGATCGGGATGCGGACCGTCAACCCCCGGTTCATGACCGAGCCGCAGCCATTCTGGGAAGTGCCGCCCGCCGGCTTTCGGGATGTGCTGGAGACGAAGGCGACCGGTACGTTCCTGGTGGCCCGGGCGGTAGTACCGCGAATGCTCAGCACGGGCGGAGGACGGGTGGTCACGATCTCGATGAGCGAGCAGACGATGACCCGCCGCGGCTTCGTCCCCTACGGACCCTCCGGCGCGGCGGTGGAGGCCCTGGCGCGGGTGATGGCCGCCGATCTGGCCCACACGCCGGTCACCGCCAACATTTTGCTGCCGGGAGGGGGAACTGCCACCGGAATGATTCCCGACCAGATACCAGATGAGCTGCGGGCCAACCTGCTCGACCCGGCGATCATGGGGCCTCCGATCGTCTGGCTGGCCTCTCCGGATGCCGCGGGAGTCCACGACGAGCGGATCGTCGCCCGCGAGTTCGGCGACTGGCTGGCGGCACGCGAGAACCAGAGCCGATGAAGGCAAACTAGGTCCGGTCCGTGAATCCGCCGAGCGCGAACGCCGCCATGGGACCCGAGGAGGATCCAGACCTCGCGCGCCGCGCTTGGCGCGTGATGTCGCAGATCGCGCTCGATCGTGACCGCAAGATCGCAGTGTCGGAGGCGCTCGGGCTGAGCTGGACGCGCGTGCTCGCGTTGCGACAACTGGCCGGGCAATCGCATACGCTGCGCGCGCTCGCCCAACGGCTCTCGGCCGACCCGCCATATGTCACGCTGATGGTCGACGACCTGGAGCAGCGTGGGCTGGTCCAGCGGATGCCTCATCCGGAGGACCGGCGCGCGAAGCTCGTGGAGCTGACCGCGGCCGGCCGCGCCGCCGCCGCACGCGCCGACGTGATCCTGGACGAACCGCCGGCTGAGCTGCGCCAAGTACCTGCCGAAGACCTCGCGACCGTGCTGCGCGTGCTCGAGCGCCTACTAGTCCGCTGAGCACGTTCTCGACCGATCGGCTGGAGTGTCGATGAGTAGGAGCACATCGCCGCACAATCGCTACCAGCGGCAGAAGCCGTCATCGATTGCGCCGCCTCGCAGAGAGACGAGCACGTCGGCGATGGTTGCCTGGGGAGGTCACGCTGCAGATCCAGGCCGGCGCGTCAGCTGGGATCCCTAAAGGAGGCGGGGTTCCGCGGTCATATCTCCACCAGCGTCACCGGTATTGACGGTATCCCGCGGCTCGATGAGCAGAACCTCGGTCTCGTCCTCGGCGTCGGGACAATGCTCGACACCGCGTGGGACGACGAAGATCTCGCCGGGGCCAAGCTCGATGTCGCGGTCACGCAAGTGGATCGTCAGCCGGCCGCTGATGACTAGGAAGAAGTCGTCGGTCTCTCCGTGCTTGTGCCAGACGAACGGGCCCTTGACCTTGACGACTTGAAGCTTGTAGTCGTTGATGAACCCGACGATGCCCGGCTCATAGGGCTTCTCGAGCAACGCCAGCTTTTCCGCAAGGTTGATCTTCTCGTTCATGCCCGGAGGTCTAGCAGTAGATCGCCGCGGGGGTGGGTGGGCGCGGACGTCCCCGATGAGGCAGCTGCACGACCGGTCTGCGATCGCCCACCGCGACGCCCGGTCATCGAATGGATCACGCTACGGCTTGGCGAATCCGGCCGCCCTCCTACCTCCTCGTCACTGACGACGCAGAACTCGGGGGCAGGCCCAAGCACCATCTGGCGCTGCCATACAGTCGCCCCCCGCAGCGAGTCGATGAATGCCGGATAGGTCTCGGCCGCCGGCTTGCTGGCCCAGCGTGCGGTCAACGGGGGCCGCGCTGGGCCTTGCACGAGCCCGTAGACCCCGCCCCAGCCCACGCCAGCAAGCTTGGCCGCCGAATCGTGCGGCGCGCGCAGCTCGCCGCCGACGGCCATGGCGTTCAGCGTCCCGAGCGCCGACCAGTCGTCGACCAGATACCAGTCCTCATAGCCAGGCTCGGAGGTAAAGGGAAGCGGCGCGACCCTGAAGGTCGCCGACATTCCACCCAACTCGGTGTGAAAAGTGCGGAGCCGACGCTCGTACTCCGAGGCGTCGATCCCGCCGCGCGGCTGATGCCAGAAGACGTAGGCCAACATGGAGGTGACGTTATCCAACAGGGCCCCTCGACCGGTGCGCCGAATCTTGTTGTTCATGCCACCGGCACCAGGCGACGACCACTTCACGGTAGAGGGGTGTGTCGAGGAGATCGAGGAGTTCGTCACCGGTCATCGAGGGCGAGGCTCGCCGGAAATTAATCGGGGCGTGTTAGATCCCGAGAACGAGCGCGAGCGCGTCGTCTACGGCGCGTAGCTCATCGGATTCCAGGCGTCCAGCGGATGCGCCGAGCCGTTCCGGATCGACCACCGTTGTCTGCTCGACGAGTACGCGTGTATCGGTCCCGCCGATGTTGATCGTCGGACGAAAGGTTGCGGGTCGCGCGCTGGTGGATGTCGGAGAGACCAAGGTCGTGCTGAGACCCAAGAACTCGTCGCCCTGCACGATCACGGCATATCGAGCCCCACGCTGCTCGTGCGCTCGCGCTGCGCGTGGAGGCGGCAGCCGGAAGACCTCGCCGCGAACCATCTTCAGTCGCGAGGCGACGGCGCGAGCTCAGCCAGCTGCTCTCGGATGATCCGCATCTCGTCGCAATCCTCCGCGTCGGCCGCGATGGCCGAGACCTCTTCTCGGATCGACGACCGGACCCTGCGACGGGCAGCCGCCTCCCGGAGCGCTGTTCGAACCGCCTCCGAATCGCTCATCCCGCCGGCGCGCACCACATCTAGCGCAGCCGACGAGGCATCGTCGAGGCGAACATGAAGTGATCGCGCCATGGCAACAGCGTAGCGCAAATCATGCTACATCCTCGTGAGCGCCAGAAATCGGCAGCGTCGCGCCCGCAAGGGAAGGCACAGCGGACGCGAAACTCGAGCCTCCTCTGCTCCGCGCCTGGGGGGGTCGCACGGTGGGGTGGGCTGAGTCGGGCACGTCAGCGGTTCCCGTCCTACGACCGGACGCAGGGTCTGGACCCGAGTGGGCGAATATGCTGCCGACCAGGGCTTGCGGAGACGCAAACCTGGGCTGAGTGCAATCTTCAGACGGACAAAGGGGTTCCTATGTACGGCCGCCTTATCAAGGTCGGGTTTGCGTTCCTGGTCCCCTGCGCGTTCGCGGCGGGCGGCGGGATCGCGCAGGCGAAGGTCACGACGGGTCCGGGCGGTCAGCTGCACGGCTGCGTTAGCAGCAAGGGCACGCTGACCGTGATCAAGTACACGGGATCCTGCCCGCACGGGCAGCAGTCGATCAAGTTCGGCGCGCAAGGCTCGAAGGGCAACACCGGTGCGCCGGGAGCCAACGGCGCACCCGGGGCACCTGCGAATCAGGCCCAGATCACGGCGCTGCAGTCCCAGGTCACGACGCTGACGAACGAGGTCAACGCGCTCCAGAGTACGCTCGCCGGCGTGACACGGAACGGGAGCACGCTGTTGTTCTCCGGCATGAACCTACAGCTGGAGAGTGGCGTTGGTAGCACGACTGGCGCGCCGAATGGGCTCGGGAATTTGATCATCGGCTACAACGAGGCCCCTGGCATGCAGACCGGGTCAGCGAACCTGGTGTTCGGCACCGGCGCGCAGTCGTTCACGAGCTACGGCGGGATCGTAGCCGGTCAGAACAACAGCATCAGCGCGCCGTTCGCGTCTGTCACTGGCGGCCAATTCAACCTGGCGTCTGACACGTTCGCGATCATCGCGGGTGGCTGCCGCAACGCCGCGTCAGCGGCCGGTAACAGCACCAATGGATCGTGCGCCATTTCAGGGGACGAGGCGATCCTCGGTGGCGACCAGAACAAGGCGTCCGGGGACGAGACCGCGATCTCAGGCGGCCATAACAACGCAGCATCGGGGGGGTGGACGTCGGTATCGGGCGGTGAGGACGGCACCGCATCTGGTGACGCGACGTCCGTGTCGGGCGGCCACGGCAATAGCGCCACCGGTGGCGAAGACTCGGTGTCGGGTGGCTCGGGTAACACCGCGTCGGGCGGCGATTCGTCGGTCTCCGGCGGCTCCGGGAACAATGCGACGGGTCTGGAGGCGTCGATCCTCGGCGGCCAGAATCGCACCCTGTCGGTGAGCCTGGACAGCGAGGCCGGACCCAGCGTGTTCACTCCCTGATAGCACGAGCCGTTCAGGATCGCCGGGTTGTTGGCGTGCCCTTGGGCTCGGGGCGCATGTAATTGAACGTGCGCCCGAGCGCCACCCGCTGGGATTGTCAGGTGATCGTGATCGATCTGCGCTGAACCAGCCGCCGTCGGCCGTGGCGGGTCCTGAGGGTGAGGCTGTAGCGGCCGGGAGGTAATCTGCGGATCTGGCGGGTGAGCACGACCTGCCAGCGGTCGGTGCCGGTCGGGACGGCGAGGCCGGTCGCGTAAAGCACGGCGGCGCGGGAAACGGTGGCGCCGAGGTCATCGCCGTTGATCGTGAACTTGACCGTGCCCGAGACAAGCCTGGTGGTGCACTTCTGAATGGTGACCTTGTGCTTGTGCCCGCCGGAGGTGACGGTCGTAGTCATCTTGTGGCAGACGACCAATTCGATGTGGCCGTTGGTGCCGCTCTTGCCGTTGGTGCCGTTGGTGCCGTTGGTGCCGTTGGTGCCGTTGGTGCCGTTGGTGCCGTTGGTGCCGGGCGGGCCTTGCGGGAGCTGCCCGCCGGTGCCGGACAGTGACACGCTGGCGGGACTGTCGTCGTCGTTGCTGGCTATCTGCAACGTCGCGCTGCGAGTGCCCTGCGCTTGCGGGGCGAAGCTGACTCCGAGCGTGCAGCTCGCGCTCGCCGCGATCTGCCCCATGCATCCGTTCGAGGTGATCAAGAAGTCCTGTGAATCGCTGCCCGCGAACGTCAGACTCGAGATCTGCAACGGTCCTGTACCGGTGTTCGAGATCGTCAGCGATTGCGGGCTCGAGAGGGTCTGCTCGGGCTGGGTGCCCGCGAACGTCAACCCGGCCGGCGGGCTGAACGACAGCGACGCGACCAGCGGGGAGATCTTCACCTCGCCGGCGGCCTGGGTAGCTGTTGTGGCCGAGGTGTCGGTCGCGAACGGCGTCACGTCGCTCGATCCGCCTCCGCCGCCCGCGCCGACGGCGCTTGACCCACCACCACCGCCGCCGTAGTAACCGCCGCCGCCGCCGCCGCCGCTGTCGCAACCGCCGCCGGCGCTCGATGCGCCGTTCCCACCAGTTCCGAGGCCGCCGGCACCGGCGTTGGTGCCCGGGCAGGCTCCGCTCGAGCCGCCGGCGGCTCCGCCGTTGTGATCATCACCGGGCTCGCCGCCGCTGTCAAAGTTGCCGTTCGCGCCGGCGGTCGCGGTCAGGCCCGCGCTGCCGCCGCTGCACCCGGAGTGGTTGCCGCCACCCCCACCGCCGCCGCCCGCGACGAGCAACCTGCTATCGGACGCTGACAGGGCATCTGCCGCCGGCAGCGTGCGGACGTCGGACGCCCCGCCACCGCCACCAGCTAGAGCGCCCTGGGTCCCGCCGGCGCCCCCTCCGTTCGCGCCGCCGGCGCTGCTGGAGCCTGTAGTTTGGTCGCCGCCCTGACCGCCAACCTCGACGTACAACGTCGAGCCCGGGGTTACCGGCAGCGTGCCGCTCACCTGGGCGCCAAAGCCGCCCGGGCAACCACTTCCTTGCCCGGCTCCGCCTTGCGCGCCGACCGCAACGACCGCGACGCTCGTGACCGGGTGTCGGGGGTGCGCCGACCGGAGCCGGTCCGATCGCTCAGGGGCTGTTCTACGCGATCGTTCTGATCGTCCCCGCCTGGATCGTCGGGCGCTTGGTCGGCGGGCACGCTCGCCGCGCGACGGCCTTCCGCGAGCTCACGGCGCAGGCCCGACTGGAGCGCCAGCGGCGCGAATCGGCCGCGATCGTGCAAGAGCGCACACGCATCAGCAGCGAGCTACAGGACATCATCGCCCACAGCGTGAGCGCGATGGTGATCCAGGCCGGGGGCGCGAGGCGGGCTCTACGTAGCGACCCCGAGCGGGCGCGGGATTCGATCCTCAACGTCGAGCAGACCGGGCGCGAGGCACTCGCCGATCTTCGCCGCCTGCTCGGCATGCTTCGCAAGGACGAGGATCCGCGCGCGCTCGCGCCCCAGCCTGGGCTGAAGCAGCTCGGAGCGCTGATCGAGTCGATGCGCGGAGTTGCGATGCAATGCGAGCTCCACACCGAGGGCGAGCCGATCGACCTGACACCGGGCTTCGACCTTGTCAGCTACAGAGTGGTCGAGGCTGTGCTGGAGATCGCAGCCCGGCGTCGCAGCTGCCACGCGGTCGTCACGATCCGCCACCGCTTCGGAACGACTCGAGCTCGACGTCCTCGGTGACGCCTCGATCCCCGACGTCGACGACGAGCTGCAAGGGATCGCTACGGCGAGTGGCGCTGTACGACGGCAGCGTGCGAACAGGGCCGGCGTCCGACGGGTTTGCCGTGCACGCCCGGCTGCCTGTCGCGGAGGCGGTGCTCGGCATGAGCATCAGCGTGCTGATCGCCGACGACCAGGCGCTGGTGCGCGCGGGCTTCCGGATGATCCTCGAGACCGACCGGGACCTCGCGTCGTGGCTGAGGCCAACGACGGCGCGCAGGCCGTCGAGGCAGCCCGCCGGACGCGGCCCGACATCGTGCTGATGGACATCCGGATGCCCGTCATGGACGGGCTCGAGGCAACGCGCCGGATCGTCGCCGCCAACGACCCGCCCCGCGTGCTGATGCTCACGACCTTCGACCTCGACGAGTACGTATTCGACGCACTCGTCGCCGGCGCGAGCGGCTTCCTGCTCAAGGACGTCGCGCCCGAACAACTGCTCGCGGGAATCCGGGTCATCGCTCAAGGCGACTCGCTCCTCTCCCCATCGGTCACCCGCCGGCTGATCGAGTCGTTCGTGCACGACCACCCGCGCACACCGCAACCACCGCCCGGGCCTCGACGGAACTCACCGCACGCGAGCTCGAGATCTTCGGGCTCATCGCCCGCGGCCTGTCCAACGCCGAGATCGCCGAACAGCTCGTCGTCTCGAGCACCACGATCAAGACACACGTCGCGCGGGTCCTGATCAAACTCGGGCTCCGCGACCGCGTGCAGGCAGTCGTACTCGCCTACGAAACCGGCGTCATCCGTCCCGGAACCGAGCGGTAGCAGCCCTCGCCAGCACGGTTACAGAGCGCGTCGCCGCAAGAGACCAGACGCGCAGCCCCGCACGGCGCAGCCGATAACCAGAATCGAGCTGGGTCGAGCCTGCCGCATCGGAACGCCAGCAGCAGCGCAGCGGCGGGTCGCCTCGCCAGGCTGCCCGTGGCCGGCAAAGCACCCAGCCGAGCAAATTCAGCGACGTTGCCGCTCCGGGTGCATGGCCCGGTAGCGGGCGGTGCGATTAGCTGATCGTGATTCGTTGGCGCGCGGTTTCGGTCCGTCGTCCTGTGTGCGTGGTGAGCGCGAGCGTGTACCGTCCGGGCGCCAGGACCCTCGCGGCGATGAGTCGGGTCACGACGACGCCGCGGCTCAGGCTCGCGTAGCCGGTGGCGTAGACGGTGCCACGGCGCGAGAGCGTCGCGCCGGCGTCCGATGAGCGAGCTGTGAACTTGACCGGGCCCGTGACCAGCCTGGTCGTGCACGTCTGCACCTTGAGGTGGATCTTCTTGTGTTTGCGAGTCTCGGTCTTCGTGACTGTCTGGCAGGTGATGAGCTCGACCTTTCCGGCCTGGCCTTGAGGGCCACGGGGGCCGGCGGGTCCTGGGGCGCCGGACGGTCCCGGGGCGCCGGACGGTCCCGGGGCGCCGGTCGGTCCCGACGCTTGGGGGATCACGGTGACTGCCGCGCTCGTCGACGATGCCGTCACGTCGAGCAGCGGGTAGGTGACCGTGACCGTGCACGTCAGCTGCTGGCCGACGTCGCCGATCGGCGGCGAATAGCTCTGGCTGGTCTGGCCGGCGATCGCGCCGTCGTCACGCAGCCATTGAAAGCCGTCGAACGAAAACCCGTCAGACAGTGGCACCTGCCCCGCCCATGTCGCCCACTGATCGCCCTGACAGACCAGCGGCGTGCCCTGCTGGCCCGAGCCCGTGACGCTCGGCGCACGGACCGACGCGGCGTGCACGCCGGTCCCGATCTTCCCGATTTCGCGCGTGCTGCCCTGGTCTGAGAACCACACGTTCCCGTCGGCGCCAAGGCCGAGCGCGTAGATCGTGCTCGTAGGCTGGATGCCGGCGGTGAAGTTCGTGATCACGGTCGTCCGTGGGTCGATCCGGCCGATCGCCGAGGGGTTGGCTCCCTGGCCCACGTCTGCGAACCACAGATCGCCGTCAGGGCCTGGGACGATGTCCGCGAGCGCGACGACACTCGGGCCTCTCAGTCCGTTCGAGAACTCGGTGATCGTCCCCGTCGGCGTGACCCGGCCGATCGCGGCCGTCGTGCCCACGTCGGTAAACCAAACGTTTCCGTCTGGCCCGGCCGCGATCCCGCCCGGCTTGCTGCCCGGGTTCAATCCGGTCGAGAACTCGGTGATCGCCCCGGCCGGGGTTATCCGGCCGATCGCCGCCGTCGTGCCCTGATCGGTGAACCACACGTTCCCGTCGGGGCCGAGGGCGATCTGCTGCGGGGACGTGCCGCTGTTCAAACCGGTCGCGAATTCGGTGATGCTCCCCATCGGCGTGATCCGCCCGATCTCCTTGACGGTGCCGGCGTCCGTGAACCACAGGTTGCCATCGGCGGCGGCCACAATCGCGAACGGATCGCTGGCGTTGGCGGCCTGCAGGCCCGCGGTGAACTCGGTGATCGTCCCGTTCGGCGTGATCCGGCCGATCGCCCTGGGGCTACTTCCGTTGCCGCTATCGGTGAACCACACGTTGCCGTCCGGGCCGGCCGCGAGGCGCTGGGGTTGGCTGGTGTTACCCGGCTGCAGACCCGCCGAGAACTCGGTTATCACGCCCGTGCTCGGGTTGTCCCGCCCGATCGCCTTCGTCGCGCCCTGATCGGCGAACCACGCATTGCCGTCCGGGCCCGCAACGAGACCGTAGGTAGAGCTGCTGTTCGACGGCTCCAAGCCCGCGCTGGACTCCGTCACCTGACCGAGCGGGGCCGCCGCCGCACTCGTCGCCGCCGCGGCCAACCACACGGCGGCGATCACCGCCAGGCTTCGGACCACACAACGACACCCACTCGACTCTGACCGCACGTGGCTCACCCCGATCCCTCCTCGTCACTTGGTCGCTCGACGCGGTCGAACGAGAGCTCGCCCGCGCCCACCAACACCTCAGTCCAAAAACGGCGCGAACTACAACCCGGCCCGGCGTCGCACTCAGCAGCATTCTCCGCGAAGCATCGCCGGAACACAACCCATCCCTTCCCACCGCTCCGGGATAGCTCCAAGACGTCCGGCGGCCCGCCGCAGCGCGAGCGGCCCCCATCCTGAGAACCGTCCATCGGCCCAGAGCCCAGCACCCGAGCGGGCGCAGCTAGTCCGCCTCGCTCCCAACCTCGCAACGGCATCTCACCACAAGCCCACGCGCCAACGCCCACGATGTCGCTAGAGACCTCGGCGACGAGGCGCTGCACACCGCAGCAGCGGCGTGCGTTCGTCGAAGAACAATCGGACGCGGCGTTGGGTCCCGGGCAGCCGGGGGGGGCTGAGACCTCGAGCTGTCCGACAAAGGCGGCTGCTCCAGCGGCGACGGACGATTCCAATCGGGGCGTGTCAGATCCCGAGAATGAGCGCGAGCGCGTCGTCTACGGCGTGCACGATCACGGCATATCGAGCCCCACGCTGCTCGTGCGCTCGCGCTGCGCGTGGAGGCGGCGGCCGGAAGACCTCGCCGCGAACCATCTTCAGTCGCGAGGCGACGGCGCGAGCTCAGCCAGCTGCTCTCGGATGATCCGCATCTCGTCGCGATCCTCCGCGTCGGCCGCGATGGCCGAGACCTCTTCTCGGATCGACGACCGGACCCTGCGACGGGCAGCCGCCTCCCGGAGCGCTGTTCGAACCGCCTCCGAATCGCTCATCCCACCGGGTCAGCGCGATCTCGTCATTCGCAAGCCGCGGAACCTCGCCCGCACCGTCTGCCTCGTCCGCCACCTCGACGCGATCCCGCCTGAGCTCCACGAGCAGTTCCTCGACGGCGTGATGGAGCGGCTCGGTGCTGGCCGGCGGCGACCCGCTCGTGCTCGGCTGCGTGAGGCTCAACATGGTCGCCGCCTGCCGGACGCGTCCCGGTGAGGCGACCCGCCCGGCAGGCTGCCGGCTCTAGCCCGGCTGGTTCACGGCTGGTTCACGACCGTCGCGCCCGGATGAGCGCTCGTGACGGCGAGCAGGGCGTCGTTGGCCGGGGTCGCGGGGAGGTACTCGTACGCCGAGAACACGACCTTCCCGCCGGGATGTGCGGCGGAGTCGAGCTCGAGCGGCCGGTAGTCGCTCCGGGCGACGTACGCGGTGCCGTTCAGGAACGTGTCGCCTGACGAGTTCACGCTGAGCTTGTACGCCGGCGTCCCGTTGTACGTGGTCGGCGTCGCGGTGGCCTGGCCCGACTCGACCATCCGCTTCAGTTCGGCAGCCGGGTCGCCCCCCTTTGAGACCTCGAGCTGGTGGATCGCCGGCGGGAGCGGCGAGACCGTGACCGTGTTCGTCGACGCGTCGTAGATCTCGTTCTCGGTGGCCGAGAGGCTGACCTCTTGCCCGTCCTTGATCACGCGGTAGACGCCCGTCCCGCCGGTCTGCGCCCAGAGCTCGAACGGCATCGAGGAACCATCGGGGAGCGTGACGGTGGCGGACTCGTGCAGGATCTGGCCGGGCGGGGCGGTCAGCTCGGCACGGACGTGGCGGATGATCGCGGCGCTCGCCGAGCTCGGCCCGGAGGCACCGCCGGCGGTCAGGAGCACGGTCGCGGTGGTGGCGGCCGCCGCTGTGGCCGGCACGCTCAGCGCCAGCGCCCGGCGCTTCAAGCGGCCGGTGCGGGTGCCGCGGGCGAGATCGCGCTCGATCGCGGCGTGGAGTTGGTTGCGGTAGGTGTCGAGGGTGTCGGGGATATCGGTTCTCACTGGTTTCCTCCGATTGCGATGTTCAGACGGCGTAGTGCGCGTGAGACCCGGAGGCGCGCGGCGACCTGGGTGCAGCTCAGCTCCGCCGCTATCTCGCTGTAGGGCCGTCCCTCGACGACGCGCAGGTCGAGCACCTGGCGGTCGGCCTCGGGCAGGTCGGCGATCGCCTTCAGCGCGGCCGCGGGCAGCGACAGCCGCTCCTCCACGAGCTCGTAGCCCGCATCGGTCGCAAGCTCTCGCGGCAGCCCGAGCCGTGCCCTCGCCCTGTCCTCGATCCGCTGTCTGCGCAGCGAGTCACGCAGCAGGTTTTGCGCGATGCCCAGCAGCCACGGAAACGCGGAGCCCTCGGCACCGTCCCTGAACGAGCCGCGGGAGAGCCAGGCGCGGGCGAACGTCTCGGCGGTGAGATCGGCGGCGTGGTCGCCGACCCTCGACCGGGCCCAGTTGTAGATCGCCGCGGCATGCCGGTCGTAGACCACCGCAAACGCATCAGCGCGGCCTGCGCCGATCAGCTCTGCGTCTGGTGCGTTGGCGTAATTGGGTCCCACTGCTGATAAATCGCACTCGCGGGCGAAAGTGTGTCAACGGATTGATCGGCAACCGTCTCGCCCTCATGTCCAAGCCGAGTGATTCGGCTGCCGGCGGACTGGATCAGCCCCGAGATCCCTCCCGCAGCCGTCTCGGTGTCGGGCGTTCACATGTGGTCGCTCAGGCCCTTCGGGCGGCGCTGCTCGCGAGCCGTCGCCTCGTCCGCGGCCAGCGACGGCTTTCACGTCGGGCTCGTGAAGGGCGTCTCCAGCGTCGGCCGATGACCCTTCCCGCCACGAACCCCGGCGCGCGGTCGACCGTGCGCCAATTTGGCGAGGTGGATGGGACTAGGCTGCTAGGTGGTTGTGATGGCCTTGGCGCGGGAGTACGATCGCCTGGCGATGGGGCCAGCCAGACGTCGGGTCGTCGTGTGGGTTGGGGCGATCGCCACTGCGGTGGTCGTCGTGGTGCTCGCTTCGAGCGGCGCCGCGGGGGCGCGGGCGGCGGGACTATCGCGCCGAGGTCCTGGCCCGGTCGCGCATGTGGCCTTCCCGAGCGGCGGGGGGAGCGAGACAGCCAACGACACGATCCCCGCCGGCGGCTCCGGCCAGATCGTGACTGACCAGCTCCCGAACACCGTCAGTCAGGCTGAGATCGACATCAAGCCGCAAGTGAGCGGCCAAGCCGAGTACAACCAGCTCGAGGCGTTCCTTGCGCCGCAGCACATTCGGGGCCGGATCATGAGCTGCATCGCGCTCAGTCTCGCCGCGTTCAAGGGACTGAATCCGAAGAAGGGCGTCAACGTGGCCTTCACGGACGAGAACTCTGCGCTCCCGTACCTGTTCCTGGTCATGTGCGTATCGATGGCGCTCGACATCAACTTCCCGGCGGCCGCCGACCACGCCGTTGCGGCCGCGGCTACCTGCCAGCAGTTTGTCCTCGCGGCCCCGGTCAAGATCACCCGCGTCGGCGGCATGTACGTGGGCAAGGTGAGCGGCAGGGTCCTCACTCGAGGTGGGAGGCTGCCGTACACGGTCTCGTGCAAGCGCTCGGGCAGGACGCTCGCAATCATGATCAAACCGAAGAGGCGCGGCCAGCCCCTGCGCAAGACATACGGATCGAACCTCGGAATCGAACTCGTCAACCCGACCAACCGCTCGATCCCGGTCACCGCAACGTTCACCGCGCACTAGTTTCGTCTGCGACCGGGGCGTGAAGGACAACACGCCCCTCCGCTCGCTATTCCCGCGACGTGTCGAGATCGTCCGTGCGCCTTCTCCGAGTCGTGCGCCCGCACGAAGCGGCCTAGCCCTCATTCGCCCCACGATCGCATTCGCCTCCACACAGAGCAAGAGTTGGCGAGCGCTTGGGCGACTCGACGCCGGCAACACGAGGGTCAGCTGCGATTTGGTCTCGGCCTATGGGCTCTCCACGGGCCCGTCGCAGCGTCGCAGTGGGGATCGCGACCCGGACGCCTCCGACGCGTATTTGGCCTGGCCCGCCAGCGCCCTTCGCCAGAGGCTTGATGAGCCTCGATTCCGCCGTCCGATTCCCAACCTTGGCGGACGGGGCGTGGACATCGCTGCGCGATTGTGGGATGCGACGCGGCGCGTTGGGCGGCTGTGGTGTCCCGCGAGCGAGCTCGTCGTTTGAGACGAGCGTGCCGCTGATGTCTCCGCCGGATACTTCTCATTTAGGGAGTACCCGAGTGGCAGACCGAGGCCAAGGCGTTCAACCAGCGATCCCTGGCCGGGTCGGACTACGTGTAAGCAGAAGGAGAGCCGCGAGGCGGCCCCAGCCAGCGTGCCGGCGTTCTGGGGCACCGTCGAGTCGTTGTCCAGGGCTCACCGACGACTCGTCGGTGCGTTCGCCAGCGCAGTACACGCTTGACCCTCGAGCGGCCGTGCTATACGTTTAACGAGTTCGTTAAGTGAGGGAGTGTGGTGGCCGGGACCGATCAACTGAGCGTGGTGTTCTCGGCGCTCGCCGACCCGACTCGTCGGGCGATCCTCGACGAACTGGCGGAGCGCGACGCAACGGTCACGGAGCTCAGCGCTCCCTTCCCGATGTCGATGCCGGCCGTGTCGCGACACCTGAAGGTGCTCGAGCACGCGGCCCTCATCTCGCGAACGCGGTCGGGCAAGTGGCGTACGAGCCACCTCGAGACTGCCCCGCTTCGTGAGGCAGCCGACTGGATCGATCGCTTCAGGCGCTTCTGGGACTTGTCCCTCGACCGCCTCGACGCCCACCTCGCGGCGGTCCAGGCCGCCGAGCCCACCGACACCAAGGAGCATTGATGCACTCCGAAACGCCACAGCTCGCCGTCTCGCGCGTGTTCGACGCACCCCGAGCGCTGGTCTTCCGGGCCTTCACCGATCCGGACCACCTCGCGACGTGGTGGGGGCCGAGCGGCAACTCGCTGCCACGGGACGAGATCGAGTTCGACGTGCGCCCCGGTGGCTTCCAACGGTGGACGGAGGTCGGCGCCGCCGAGCCCGACCTCCGCGTCCACGTCTACATCGACCTGACCAACGTTGCCGACGGCGACCTCCTCGAAGGCGTCATGCACGTCTCCGGCCGGCTGCAGGAGGGCTTCGAGCCATTCGAGACGAGGTTCCGGATCGAGTTCCACGACGAGCCCGACGGACGGACCCGACTCGAGATCCGCCAATGGCTTCCCGCCCACCTGGCCGGGCCAAGCAACCAGGGCTGGCTCGAGGCCTTCGAGAAGCTCGACGCCACCTTGCTCCACCTCCAGGCCGCCACGGCCGAAATCAAGGTGTAGCGCCGTGGCCAAGCTCGTCTACCTCACCAACGCATCCCTCGACGGCTACATCGAGGACGAACACGGCGCCTTCGACCTCTACGAGCCCGACGACGACGTGTTCGCAGCCACGACCGCCCTGCTGAGGTCCTTCAGCACGTTCCTCTACGGACGGCGCCTCTACGAGACAATGTCCGTCTGGGAAACCAACCCTGCCCTCGCCAAGCAGTCCGACCTCACGGCCGACTTCGCGAGCGCCTGGCAGGCAGCGGACAAGATCGTCTACTCCACGACCCTGACCGCCGTGTCGACGACCACCACCCGCCTCGAACGCGACTTCGACCCCGACGCCGTCCAGGAACTGAAGGCCACAGCCGCCAGCGACCTCATCATCGGCGGGGCGAACCTGGCCGCCCGGGCCTTCGCAGCAGGCCTGCTCGACGAATGCCGGCTGTTCGTCTGGCCCATGATCCTCGGCGGCGGCAAACCGGCCCTGCCAGCCGGCATCCGCACCGACCTCGAGCTCCTCGACGAGCACCGATTCGACAACGGCGTCGTACACCTCCGCTACCGCATCCCAACATGACCGCCCCCGGACCCTTTCTCAGAAGTGCCGGCGGATGACTGCTCGGGCAGGGTGTCGAGCTACTCAGCATCCGCACGCTGCGTGACGAGACGGCCATGTCCGGGCAGTTCAATTGGCCGTGCCGGTCAGCCTGAGCTGGTAGGGACGACTTGCAGTGCGATGATGTGTCCGTCGGCGGTGAGGAAGTACTGCAGTCCGGCGTATCCGGGGGTGACGAGGATGCCGGCGGACATCTTGGGGAACTGGTCGGAGCTGGCCAGTTGCCTGCCGGTGGCGGCGTCGCGCCAGATGACCTGCTCGGTCGAGTAGCTCTGCAGCTGCTTGAAGAACTTGACGGGGATGTTGGTGGCAATCAGGACGCGGTCGCCCGGCGGTCCGATCAGCGTGGTGAAGCTGAGCGTTGTTTGATCCTGTGTCCACTTGGTCGCCAATGCTCCGTTGTTGAGCGCGACGGCGCCGATCTTGCCGGCGCCGGCGTCCATCACGAAGATGAGTCCGGAGGCGGGGTCGACGGACACCATCGACGGGATGAAACTGTTCTTGGAGCCTGAGCTGGCGAACGGCTCGAGATTGGCCACCTTGCTTGAGTTGGCCTGCGACACCGCGACGACGCTCATCGGCGTCGAGGTCGGCGCACCGCCGTTGGTCATCGCCACCACGTAATTGCCCATCACCGCCATCGCCGATCCCGCCGTCTGCCCGCTCTTGAGGTATGGGACCGGGCCCCACGTCGGGTCGGTGGCGAACTTCCCGTTCTGGAACGTGTAGCGATAGAGCGACTTCGTGCCGGGGAGATAGATGTAGTCCTTGCCGTTGAACTGCGCGGTGGTCACGCGGCCGCCGATCATCTCTGGGAGGGTGATCTGAGCGAGCACCTTCAGCGTTGTCGGGTCGATCGCGACCATGACCGACGGCGGTACGTCCGAGGGATTCGGGCACTGCAGGAACGCGGAGAACCCGTTCTCGGTGCATCCCTTCTGGCGGTTCACGGTCTTGGCGATGATCGTGCCGTCTGGGAGCGCGTCGTAGCCGTTGTAGGCGGTGTCCCGCGGCGCGGACTGGCCGGTGGGGAGAGCGGTCGATGTCTCGATCGCGCCCGTCGTCGGATTTAGACGTGCGATGTGGTAGCCGTAGATCACGACCAGGCTGCCGTCCTTCATTACGTTCAGCACGCCGGGGTAGTCCCACTCGTTGGTCGCGTTGGTGTTGATCAACACGCGCCGCCAACGCTGGTTCAGTGTCCCGGGCTCGACACTCGCCACGAACGAGCCCGATGCGGTCGGGTTATCGCCGTAGCCGCCGCCGTAGATGTAGGGGTTGTCCGGCCCCTCGGTGACGATGTTGTAGGGCGTCTGATAGACGTCGGGTCGATTCGTACGCGAGCACCGAGTTGGCCGAGGTGGTCGAGCCGAGGAAGTGCGCGCATCCGTACAGATGCGTGCGCGCCGAGTCGTACACCTCGAACGCGGCGATCGTTTGAAACCACGGGGGGTTCGGGTGGCTGTGCTCACACGCCTCCTCCCCGGAGATCAGCGTCGGATCGCCCACCAGCGGGCCGTTGGCGGCCTTCTGGTCCGAGGTGGCACCCGGCGTCGTAGTCGTTGACGAGCCAGAGCTGTGGTGTTCAGACGCGCCGCAGCCCGCGAGCGCAAGGGCCACGGCAGCGAGCGTGACGGCGACCCCAGTTCTGGACACACGCGGCCCCGGAAGCGTCATCGACACATGGTATACACTCAGTCGGACTCACTGTCAAGCTGACTGTCGAATCTATCGGACCATGAGCAGTGCCAAGCAGCGCGCGCAGCGCCGCGTCCAGCGAGAGGAGGCGCGCCAGCAGATCCGTGACGCCGCGGAGGCGTTCCTTCGGAGCCATCCGTTCCGAGAGATGTCTGTCGATGCCGTCATGGCCGAGACGCAGCTCGCCCGCACCGCGTTCTACCGCCACTTCGACGACGTCACCGAGCTTGTGCTGCAGCTCCTTGGCGACGTCGGCGGTGAGCTGTACGCGATCGTCAAGCGGTGGGCCACCGACGCCCGCGCCGATTTTCCCGCGGCCACCCACCAAGGCCTCACCGACATCGTCGCCTTCTTCGAGCAGCATGGCCCCCTCGTCCGCGCCGTCTCCGACGCGGCCAGCACTGACGAGCAGATCGAACTCGCCTACAACGCCTTCCTCGAGACGTTCGACAACCTCATCGCCGCTAGCCTCGACCCGCTGGTCGTCGACGGACAGCTCCCAGCCTGCGACACGCGCGCACTCGCCCGAGCCCTCAATCTAATGGGCGAGCGCTACATGCTCGACTCCTTCGGACGCGAGCCAATCGCCGATCCCGAAACCGCGGTCAAAACGCTCGAAATCATCTGGCTCGGCGTCATCGGGCCACCCACAGTGAGCACGCCTGGCTGATGCTTTCTCGGGAACTCGGGCGTCTCGCCGAGCCGTCTCAAAGTAGCGCTCAGGACGATCAGCGGGCGTCTGGTCGCTGGGGTCGACGAGGCTCGTCCAAGCCCGCCCGTCCTCGTCCGGCGCGCTAGCGGCCTTTTCTTGGCACTCGTCTGGCTGCCAACAAGTCGCCGCTCTCGCTCGCACAGGTGAAACCGGCGCTTTGGTTGCGGCGAGCCCACGGACGGCCGCAAGTGTCTCGACGGGCCAGCGCCAGGGCATCGCATGTAAGCGACCGAAGCGCCGCCCATCGCCGTGCGGGTTACGCGATCGGCGTCACTTGGGCAACTTCGCGTCGCTTGAGAACTCCTTGTACTTATCGAGCGCGTCGTGCCAGGCCGTGTCCAACGGCTGTACGTCGTTGCTCAGAGCGGAGCAATCATGGCTTTGCAAGTGGCTTATATGGGTCCTGAATTCCTTTACGAAGTCCTTCGACTTTTCGATTACGTCGAGCAACAGCGATGCGTCGTGCAGCCCAGCGACGTGCCAGCTGTGGATCAGGAAGAATGAGCCCAGTTCAAACAGAACGGCGTGCGCCGATTCCATTGCCGAGTTGGCCGACTCGAGCTCGGCGGCGGTTCCAGATTCGATACCGGCGAGCGCGTCGAGATCCGAATAGTCGGGGGGGTTCATCTGCGCATCGCTATTGCAACCGTCAGCATCGCCCTGGGCGCCGCCCGAAGCTCCGCCTTCCGCGAACAGCACCGTGTCGGTGGCGATGCACTTCGCCACCTTGACGTCGTGGCTGATGTCTGACTCGTAGTAGGAGCGTGGGTGCTTGCCCGCGCTCGGTCCTTGGAGCATGGGGCATGTGCGGGGCCGCGGGGCCGCACCAGCGGTCGAGGAAGAGAACGAGACTATGAGCGCCACGCACAGCAGCAGCAGCACGCCTGGCCGACCGATGGTCGTTGCCTTTGCGGCGAAGCTTCGATTCCTCAAATACCCACCCCCAAGAGTGCCACTTCTCCGATTGGCTGCAGCGTAAACCGGGGGTATTTGGCTGTCAAGCCGGACGCATACGTAATTGAAACGGCTCTCTTGGTCCGGGTCGCTCGTCCCACACCTATCGTCGAAGCACGGGCAGAGACGAACGCGCCAGAGAAATTCCGCGCTCCGGCTCCGGCGTCGCCGCCGCCTCTAGGCCGAGCAGCCGCCCGGAGGCCGCCGAAAATCTCTTCCCGATTGGACACTTGCGATCGTCCGCGCGCTCGCCGCAACCGAAGCGCCGGTTCACATGTGCGAGCGAGAGCGGCGGCGTCGATGGTCATCCGGGGAAGATCCGACTGCCCGTAGGCAGACAGCCCTGGGTCGGTTGCTTCCAAGTGCGCTTGTGCTCGGACTTCCGCGGTTGCCAGACCGCGAGCTGTGGGAACGTGCTCAAGGAGACGAGCCAGGCCGATCCGGTGGTCGGCGTGGCCGTGGGTGATGCAGATGCCGATCACGTTGACCCCGAAGGTTTTGACCCAGACCGCCAGTGCGTCCACCTGGTCGAAGGTCACGAGCGTGTCGATGAGATTGCGTCGTGCTCGCCGTGGACGAGGGTGCTGCTCATCGGCGACCACATCGGCTCGTCGACCGGTCCTTGGGCGGGTGCTCCTCGCATGGGACGCATCGGTGTGACGTAGACGTCGAGCTTGACCGATCCGGGCACGTGTGCGGCTGCGTTGTCCTGCATCGAGTCGTGGACCATCTCCACCTTCACGTCGCCTGGCCGACGTTGATCGACATTCGCCGTCCGTCATCAGAGCGGCTCGTGCCAGCCGCGAAATGCTGTGTGTGGAGCAGCGTCGATCGGCGGCGTCAGAGAGCGTGAACAGCCACTCGGTGAGGTCGATCCGGTCGAGCGCGAGCGGGATCGATGCGGTGCAATGGCTGTCGACCGTGGGAGAGCATCGGGACGTGACTGCTTGCGACCTCATACGTCGTGGCTCCCATGCGCTCGGCCGCGGAGCGCTCCAAGTCGGGGTGGACGGTGTGGTCGTCGGTGGCCACGATGTACCAGCTGGGCTTCGTCCTCCAGGCGACGCCCTCGACCTTCTGAGTGAACAGTTCTGCGACGGGCGCCATCGCAGTCGCCCACGTGAGCTCCTTCTCGGCGTCGGTGAGATCGCCGGCGAAGCAGTCGATGCCGTCCCGGAGCAGCCAGATCCGTCCGTCGGCGATCTCGATGTGGGAGAACACGTCGGTGACGGGAAACTTCTCCTGCTGGCTCTGGGATGTTTCGGTCTCGTCGGGCGCGAGCGCTGCGATGTAGACGAGCCCGGCGACGCGATCATCGGTTCCCGCAGCGGTGATCAGGCTGCCGCCGTAGGAGTGCCCGACCAGGATGGCGGGGCTGGAGACCCGCCCGAGGGCGCGAATGACAGACTCGACGTCGCCCTGGTGCGAGTCCAGCCCATGTTCGCTGGCGATCACCTCGTGGCCCTCCGCCCTCAGCGGGCCCATGACCTTGTTAAAGCACGAGCCATCGGCCCAGAGGCCATGGCAGAAGACGATGCTCGGCTTGCTCTGCGGAGACATCCTCGTCCTTTCGGTAGAACCGCTGTGGTCGAGCTGGAGCCTCACTCACGCCAGCCGCATTCTCTTGAGTCACGCGACTGCTTCTCGACGATGGTCAGACAGTCGCCGTTGCAATGGCGCGGGGGTCACGGCGGAACATCTGCTCAGCGATGGTGACGTTGTACCAGCGTGGCGATCTCCTGCACCGGGTTCGTGGGCACGGCCTGCTCGTAGCCGGCGCCGTCGCCGTGACTCCGTTTGTCCGGAAGAGCTGCGTGATGAGCGCGTCGCGACGCTCCAAGCGTGCCTGCTTTTCGCGCGGAGGGATCGGCCGGGCGGTCGAGCTGGAACGAGTCCGTTCGAGTCGCGGGGCGCTGCGATCGGACGCTTCGAACCCGGTTTCGTGCGGACGAGCGCGTCCGCCACGGGCGCGAGGTGCCCGCCTCACCGACAGCAGGAGCTCTGCGCTTGGCGGAGCGACGCCCATCACTTGCTATGCGTTGAGTTCATTGAGCTTCGCGCGCGTAAGGGAGGTGTCGAGGTGATTCATGCCGGCGATGAATGGCAGGTTGATCTGGGCCTCCTGGGCGGTCTCAAGCTCGATCCTCGCCTTGTCTGCCGCCTCGCGTAGCCGTTGCCGCGCGATCGGATCGGTGCTCAAGTCGACGTTGTCCGAACGCTCGAATTGGGATATCAGCCAGTCAACGACCGGGTCGCCGTCGATCGCGCGAGCGCCGCCCGGCCCGGCGGCCCTGAGCTCCTCCCACTGCGCCTGGCCCTCCGGCGAGTTCGCTTCCGCCACGGCGCGTTCGTCGGCCTCGCGAGATGCATCGCGCCTCCGCAAATTCGGATCGGCTAGGTCGAATTTGAGGTTCGACAGCTTCCACTTCATCGACCCGGGCTGGTGTCTTGCGCCGTCGCGAAACTTGACTCGGACGACCGCCCCGATGTCGGGCTGCTGAAAGTGGGTCCCGTCGGTGGGGTGTACAGCGATGCGCGGAAGGCTGGCGTGCCGTCGTCTGGTCGGACGTCGGCGAGGTATTCGTACATCCGCGCCGACTCGCCCAGCGCGGAGTTGCTGTGCCATTCCTTCACCATCCGACGCTGAACGATCGTTGCCTGTGCTCCGGCCCAGTCCCGTCCCAGCATCTAGCGCTCCTCTCGTCCCGCCTCGTCGCGCGACGAATCGTACTCGCGCCTTCGCCACTCGGAGAAAGGACGCAAGCATCCCCGGCGCCGCCCCGCGCGGACGCCTCCTTCGCCTGAGAGCAGCGCCGCCGCCGGCGTCACCCGTAAGGCGTTGAGGAGCCACGCTCGACCCGGCTCGCGACGACTGGCGCTGACCTCGTTCGTTCTCGGACGAGCACGCCGCCGGCGCCGGGGACTTCCTCGCTACGCGCGGTGCGACGCGATGTCGCACGACACGAGTGAACTATCGGATTGGAGATCGACAGATGTGAGTTGAGCGGTAGTTCCAGGTCCGTGCTCGATGACCTGTCCCCGCCCCTGACGTGCGTTGCCGGTAACGGCGGGGTGCGAAGCTCATGGGAAAAGCCGAAGCGTCGCTGGTTCCATCCCGTGGGGCGTGGGCGAGGCGAAGGCCGGACGAGTGAATGACGTGAACCCTGTTTGATGCCTCGTGAAGCGGAGCCTCGCATGGTGGGATATTGGCGGGGTTTAGGGACTAGCCGCGCGGACCCCCGACACCGGCCGGCGCCACAGCCGGCTCGGCGAGCGTCTGCTCGCAACCCGCGCTATTGCGGGTTGACGACGGTTCCCCAGACCGACGTCGAGTTGCTCTCGAGGCCGTCGTTCCAGAGCGTCGCGAGCACGAGCTGGTCGCCGACCGTGACCGCCACGGAGGGCCCCGGCGCGTTGAAGCCGTTGCGCACGAGCGGCTTCACCTTCGGGAGCTGCACCAGCGTGCCGCCGAAGCCGTTGGCATCGCCGAGCTTGGCGAACTCGGCGCCCGGCTCCTCCGAAGCGTTGAACGCGACCCACAGCCGGCCGTCTGCGGCGTACGCCCCGACGACGTCGCCCAGCGCATTCTGCGCGTTGCCGATCAGTCCCGACTGGTCGATCATCGGCGCGCTCTCGCCCGGCGCCCAGGACACGATGTTGTAGTCCGCCTCGGTAGTGAGCCCGGTCGCGGCGTACACGAGCCGGCACTGCTGCGCGCACGGCATCGAGATCTGCAGCGCGAACGCGCCGCTCGGACTGCTGTCCGGCGCGAGCATCGGCGGCCCGACCGGCAGCCCCGTCTGCGGGTCGAGCTGCATCATGTACAGCCCCCCGCCGCTCGCCGTGTTGACGCCGCCATAAAACGCCAGCCACACCCGACCGGAAGCGTCACGCCCGAGCGTCGGCGCGCCGAACACGCCACCGGGGGCGTCCGAGGTGAGGTCGTGCATCACGCCGCCTGCGAAGACGAACATCGAGTACCCGATCCACGGGCTCGTCCAGAGCGGGGTCGTGCCGTCTGCCGCGAGCACGGCACCCGTCGGGCCGTAGCCCGACATCGACGTCAGTGTTACGGGTGTGCCGAACGACCCGTCGGCATTGCGCGGTACGAGCACGGTGCCGATGAAATCGCTGCTCGGCTGCCCGGCGAGGATGATCTGCAGCCCGCCTCCCGCTGACGGCAACAGCACCGGGTCGAGCGTCGACAGCCAGCCGCTGAACGGCACCGTCTGCGAAAGCCCGCTCACGCCCGATGCGGTGGGCGTGAACGTCGCTGCCTCGATCGCCTGGTCAGTCGCCCGGCGGGCGGCGACCACGACCTGCCCGCCCGCGAGCCCGATCGTCGGCGTCCCGTAGCTCGCGTCGGTCCGCGTCGAGAGCTGCGTCCACGGGATCGGGGAAAGGGTCACCCCGTTCCCGGTGGCCACGTTGAGGTGCGGGACGGCGTGCTGCACCGCGCCGGTGCTCGTCGCCAGCGTGTGGTTACCGGTCGCGGCGACATCGATTTCGCACCCGTTCAGCAATCCCTGGTTGGTGATGCCGGCGGCGGCGCAGATCTGCTGGGCGGTCACGACCCTCGCCGCCGGGAGCGAGTGGAGCGTCACGAACTTCGCGGGGAAGCCCGGGACGAGGTACGAGTTCGTGTTCTTGCCAGGGGGATAGACGAACAGCGACTCGCGCTGGGTGATCCGCCAGCTGCGGCCGAACTCGCTGACGACGACGTGATTCCAGCTGAGGTTGTCGACGACGAGCCCGCCGCCCTGGAACCGCCCGATTGGGTAACGAATCCCGTTGCGCCCGATGAAGTCGTCGGCCGGCTGGCCGTCGTCTGCGCCGAGCAGCCCGCGCAGGTGGCCCTCGCGCCGCGCGCTGGGCGTGACGGCGATGTTGACGCCCGCGGCGCCGATCGAGAGCACCTGCGCGACGGTGCCGTCGCGCCAGCTGACGTACGTGCGGACGGGTCCGTAGCGGACCGCCCCGCCTCCGGGGAGCTCGGTCACCTGCCCGGCACGCGGATGGCGCCGGCGATGGTCGATGTACAGCACGAGCGGCGAGCCCTTGTCGAGCTCGACGATCGCGCGGCCGTCGCGCATCGCGAACGCCGTGTTCATCGCCAGGTAACGCCCGAGCCCGCTGAACGCCGGGTAGGGCTGCTGGCGGGACTGGATCTGGAGGTTGTCGGTGGTCGACTTGGCGAGCGTGAACTCGCCCGCGGTCTGGAAGTTGTAGGTGACGCCGCTGAACGTCGTCATGTGGGGGTCACCGTTCGAGATCCCGCTGTTGCCGCCCGAAGGCGGGGAGGGCCCCGGTGGCGGCGGCGGCTTGCAGAAGTCGTCCAGCGTGTAGAACTTCACGCTCCCCTGCGTGCCGGTCAGCGGCTCGCCGCTCAGCCCGAGCAGCGCCATCGGTTCGAGCGGCTGGGTGGGCGGCACCTTGCCCATCTCTCCCGGCGGGCACACGCACGGTCCGGGCTCGATGCAGAACCAGGCATCGTGCAGCGCGGAGTCGAGGTAATCGTGCATTGTGCTGAGCCGCGCGTAGCCGCTGATCCCGACGTGCACGATCGGGCCGGGGTCGTCGAACTGGTACTGAGAGGTTCCATACGACCCCGCGTAGACGGTCGCGGCCCCCGACAGCGATTCGAACCCGCCGGGCTTGAGTGCCCCGAACCCGGGCACGAAACCGAGCGCCGCACCATGGTTGCACGGACACGGCATGTCCCAGTCCAGATCGCCGGTCACGGCGCGCAGGACGCTCGAGCCCCACGAGTCCCAGAACGGGCTCGTGTTGGCGCCGCTGGCGGCGAAGTCGGCCGTCGTGCTCCCGCCCGTGATGACCCCCGGGATCTGCGACCAGTACGGCCCGTGGTCAACGTCCTCGAGGTGCAGCCAGAAGCCGACCGCGTCATAGTCGCGCTGGAACAGCGACTTCTGAGGGTCGCCGATGTACTGCCGGATCTTGTCGACCGCCGGGGCGAAGTTGACCGGGTCGACCTCGAACGCGGCCCAGGTCGCGAGCCCCTCCATCACCCAGGCGCCGGGCGCCGAGTCCCACGTGCCGGCGCCGAGGATCCGGTACTCAAAGCAGTGGAACACCTCGTGCGCGAGGATCCAGCTCTCGCCCAGGCTGCCTGCACCGACGGCGGCCGGGAACATCCGGATCCGGCAGATGCTGGGCGGACCCAGCTTGATCGCACCATCCGCGTCGTTCATCGCGGCCGCGTCCGCGAACAGGGACGCCGGCGCCTTCTTCGGGATGCTCGCGGTCCCGACCACAACCGTCATCCCGAGCGGACCCAGCGCCGTCGAGCCGTACTCGGACACCCAGTGATCGGCCGTCGCTTGCAACAGGGCGTCCTCGGTGAACGTCGGGTCGCCGTAATCACAGTACAAGCACGCCGCGTGTGCGACGGGCACGCCGGGCGCGGTGCGCGTGGCTCGCGCCACCCGTCCGAGCCTGATCCCTAGACGCCGCGCAACGACCCGGCGCTGGGCAGCGTCCAGGTGCGGGAGGTACGGCAGGATCCAGCCGGCTGCGAGGTCGCCGCTCAGCGCGACGCCCGGCGGACCGCTCGGCGTACTGACGCCCGGCACCGAGCCGTACAGGAGCGCAAACACCTGCAGCGCGGTCTGCTTGGACACGGTCCCGTTGGGCCGGATCTGCGCGCTGAGGCGATCGAGGGCCGTCGTCGGCGGTGCGATCCCCAGCCGCGAGTCCTCGAGTCGCGCGTACTCGGACGCCAGCGACGCGGCGGTACTGCGCCCCGCGCGGACGGACACGTACCCGAGCACAAAGCGGTGCCGCCACAGCACGGTCGCGACCGTCCGTCGCCGGGACCCGCTCGCGGACGAACCGCCGCCGGCGGCGATCGCGACGCTCGATGCGCGCCCGACCCGCTCCCAATCGCGCAGCACGCGCGCCGCACCGGCCGCCGAGGGCATCACGAACGCCGCGAACGTGATCTGTCCGCCGCGGGACCGCCCGCCGACGGCCTGCGCACCCGCGCCGGCCAGCAGCGTGCGGTCCGCCGCCGCCAGCCCGGCTGCCAGCCCGCTCGCGAGGCCGACGGGATCGACGGACACCGCGCGCAGCCCGAACGCGGCCAGCTCCGCCGCCGTCGGCACGAGCTGCCCGGCCGGAGCGGCCGGCGACGCGCCGGCGGCGCGCGCGCTCGGCACGATCGAGAACCCGAGCACAGTGAGCAGGACCGCCACCGCGACCCGCGCCCACCCGGTAGTTGAACGCTCCCAGCGCATACCGCCAAGTCCGCCTCGAAACGGTACTCCGCGGCTCTTCAGTTGGGAAGTCATGCCCAGTGACTCAATGCTAGGACGGAGTCGCAACGTTCGCCCACACGGAAGTCGGCCCCTGGTTCCCAGGCGACCAGTTGCCGACCACCACCAGCCAGCTCCCGATCGTCAGCGAGGAGAGGAAATCGGGTGTGGCGTTCTTCGCCGGCACCGGAAGCGTCACGATGCTGCCTTCGCCCCGGTCGAGTCGCCGAGCTTCGCGTACACCCTCGCGCACGTGGCTGGGTCGCGCCACGCCACCCACAGGCGCCCATCGGGGCATAGGCGGCGGCCGGCGAAGCAGGATAGATCGGGGAGCTCGGCATCGTGCCGGCGATCCGCTCCGTGCCCACGAACACGAGCGCCGGGCTCGCCGCGCCGGGCGCCCAGGAGAGCAGGTTCACCGGCCCCCCATCGCCGTACACGACGGGGCAGATCTAGGTGCGTCTCATCGCGTGCGATCTCTTGATTTGGCGTCGATCGCTGTCGAGTGGGGCGGGCGTCGGTTGCGTTACTCGATGAGATCGACTCCTGGGCAGCACAGGTTCTGCGGATGTTCCGAGAGTCGGTCGATCCGCCAGGGCCTGCTGAGGATGCGTGGGGTGCCCATGATTTTGTCGGCGCACTGTTCGCACGAGATCGCATTAAGCGGGCGCTCAAAGAGGTCAGCCGGTCCGAGACAGCAGTCCCGACCCTGGCGGTCGCAGATGAGTTGTTTCGTCTCTTCACGGCTCCGGACGAGGCTGGATTGTTAGCGGAGGTAGGTCGCTCGGTGCCCAGAGATGCTTGGTATTGGCGTCGCGTACCTACCAGCGGACCGGTAGTCCGCGACCTAGACGATTGGCGAGGAAAGCGCCTGGCGCGAGAACAGGCCGAGGGGCTACAGATCACTTCTGACGAGAGCAAGCCTGAGTGCCGGTTTGATCAAAAGGGAGCGGCGAGCGAGCCGTAACGGGCTCGTCCCCCGCTCGCGCCTCGCCCGCAGAGGGATCCGGGAGCGGGCGCCTCAAACGGCGATCTTGCCGTTAAGGCTCGGAAGCCCCGCTGAGGCCCTTCGCGGCGCGTCCCGAGCCCCGATTTTGGGCCGTCCGCAGTGGTAACGATGAGCGGACGTCGGCCGGAGCGGCTGCACGGGGTTAGTGCTCGGTCGATGCAATGCGGAGTGGGGGCGCGAGCGGCCATGCATCAAGGCTGGTCGAGAAACCGGAATATATGGCCGGTTTCTCGACCACCGGGTTCCCGGTCCGTCCTGCGCGTCTGCGTTGGGCTTATGCGACAGCGCGTCCGAAACAGGATCCAGGAGCGGGCGCCTCGAACGGCGATTGGCGATTTTGGCGTGAAGCCCGGAAGGCCCGGGCGAGGCCCCCCGCGGCGCGTCCCGAGCCCCGATTCAGGGCGTCCGCAGGGTGACGGTCAGCGGACGTCGGCAGAGCCTCCACGCTCTACTGCTCGTCGCGGCCCGACGGCCATCTTCCGAGTCTATGTTGCTCGATCGCTTGCCGATCGGGCTTCCTGTCGGGTCGGCGATGCTGCTCCAGGGTGGTTGCGGGGGCTCGGCCAGCGGTCGCTCGAAGACGATCGCGCCGCCCGTCGCGAACGGGACCTCCGAGCGCCTGGCTGGGCGGCCGCAGGTCGGGGTCGTGCGGTTGCCTTCCGGACGCTCGGCAGGGCGTTTCACGATCGTTGCACTGTCGCGCCCCGGTACGTTTGGGATGCGTGGGTCACGGCGCCTGCGTCCGTCAATGTGGGCGTGAGCATTCGCACTTGGCCCGGCGTCGACCTCGGCGTCCTTGACTCGACGCGCGAGAGGAAGTCGTGCACTGATTGGGTCGCGAGTTCCAGCGAGCTCTCCGGCTTACAACAGTTTGTTCTGGAGGTTTGCGGTGAGCACTTCTTGGCAAAGCGTCCGCGAGAGACGCAATGCGCTGCGCACGCGGCACGGTGCTGGATGGTCTCACCGTTTCCGTAGTTCCTACGACGCTGCTTTGCGGCGCCCATCCGATTCCGGACGCCCGCGACCTGGCCAGACTTCAAAGCTCGGCAAACAGACAAGGACAGCGTGATGGTTCTGATCGCGAAGAAGAAGAGCCATGAGAGCAGCAGTGCCTACCGCCCGAGCTACTCGACGCGATCGCGGCACGGGCGTGAGTCATGGCCACCTCGCGCGCGCCAGCAATGACCACGCCAGCAGAGCAAGCCATCCTCGACCTGCTCGAGCAGCACGAAGCCAAAGGCCCCGAGGCCGCTGACTGGATTCACACGAGGCGCCATCATTTCGAGCGTGGCATGCTGCTCCTGGCCCTCGATCGAGTCCGTAACGCCGAAGCGCACGCGCGCACGTTCGATCTCGGGGATCGCTCGACTTGGGACGGCCCGCTCGGATTCTGAAACGCGGCACGACACCGCTGGCACCGGAAGGGCGGGGCGCAACTCGGACGCGGCTTTCTTTCAGCGGGGAGGCGGCTAGCGGAGCTAGCTCCTCGCCGGCGGCAGTTCGCGTTGGGCCGGCCGGCGGCGGGTGTGGGTGGGCGTCTACGGGTCGCCGCTGGTGTGACGCAGGCGTCTGCGCCATTGCTCGGAGTCAAACCGAGCCGGCTCGTGCTCGGCGATGAATCGCTCGAGCACCGCGATGAAGCGCTCGGGCGCCTCGAGTTGCGGCAGGTGCCGGACGCCTTCGAAGACCTCCAGGCGGCTGCCGGAGATCGCCTCGTGGGCGTTGTGGCCGTGGTGCACGGGGATCATTGGATCGCGCTCTCCCCAGATGATCAGTACCGGTGTGCCCTCGGCGAGGTAGTGCCGGTCGCCGCCCTGGACACGCTGGCCCTTGGTGTCGATGACCCCGCGCAGCGTGGCGAGGAACGCCGCTCGACGGTCGCGGTCGGCGAGCGATGCGTAGCCGCGTGCGACCTCCGCCGTGTCGATCTGGAGCCGCAGCCCGACGACCGCCAGACCGCGCGCCACGACGCCACCAATATCCCTGGCCAGCGCGGCGCTCGCGCCGATGACCAATTCAGAGCCGGGGAGCGCAGCGGCCCGCAGGACCGGGCTCACCTCGGGACCGAGCCCACCGCTTGAAACCAGCACCAGGCGCTCGGTGAGCTCGGGGAACTCGTAGGCGAACTGCATCGCGATCCCGCCGCCGAGCGAATGCCCGACGAGCGTCGCGCGCTCGTGGCCAAGCGCGATCAGGAGATCCCGCAGTCCGGCCGCGAACGCCCCGATCGAATGGTCTCCGCCACCGGGCGCCGACCCGCCATGCCCGGGCAGGTCGGGTGCAACCACGGTGTGCCGCCGCGCCAGCGGCTCGATTACAGCCCGCCAGTTCTCAAACGTGCCGCCCATTCCATGGATCAGCAGCAGCACCGGCCCGCTGCCCGTCTGCACATAGCTCAGCGGCCAGCCGTGAAGCGTGATCGTCTTGGGCTCCATCGCGTTCATTGCGCCAGCGACCACCGCCGCGCGATCAGCCCCGAGTCCCAGCCGCTCACGGCGTGATCTCGAGGTCCAAGCCGCTGCAGGCAGTGGCCTCTCCTGCGGGCATCGAGCGATTATCCGAGCAGTTCGCCCCGCAACCATCCGGTCTGCCCCGCGCAACTGGCAGAGAAAGTACGGATCGACGCACGGTGCAGAAAGCTGGAGCAACGGGTCGGGGCAGCGAGGGAAGGGCTACTCGCGGTCAATGTGAACGTCGGGGTCGGGGTGCTCGAGCGAATGCTCACCCCGGGGTCTCGACCCGCCAGTACCGGCCGCGCGCACGAGCCGGTCGGAAAGGACCTCGAGACGGCGGCACAGTCTGCGTCGACTGCGCGAGCGTACGGCCGGCGGGGTCTGGGTGTTGATACCGCGACACCTCGAACCAGCCCGGGAAATGGCGTTCGGTCCTCCGATCATCGTTGGGATGCGGACACGCCCTCTGCCGGCCTCAGCACCGACTCTCGTTCGCGCTTGAGCCCGCCGGCCCCAGAACCAGCTCCGAGGCGGCGCGCGCGATCCCACTTGAGACGCTGATTGCCGGCCCCTCCGAATGGTCTACCGGGGGACCGTGGAGGCGTTCGACGAGTAGCAGCTGTGGACGGTGCCGGCCCATCGCGTGGCCGGTTCAGCGGCTTTGCGGCCACGTCGGCGCGCGGCGAGGGCTGTCGGGTCAGCGTGGCCATGTGGGGCTTGAGACTGTGCCTGGCATGGCCTTCTCCCACAGTTCGCCGAGACGTGCGAGGTCGTGTTGGTCGAGGTGGGTGAGGAGCATCTGTCGGACGATCCGGTGGTGGGTGACTTGCGCTTTGCGTAAGCGTCGGATCCCGTTCGGGGTCAGGCCGACGAGGAGGCTGCGTCCGTCTCCGGGATTGACGCTCCGTTCGAGCAGGCCGAGCTTGGCCAGGCGATCGACTGATCGTGAGATCCCGCTCGGGCTGAGGTTCCGTTGCTGTCCGAGTTCTCCGATGGGCATGGTGTGGGCTGGAGGTGAGACGAGTGTGACTAGGACGCCGTAGGAGTCGACGCCGAAGCCATGCTCGGCGAGCAGGTGGCGGTCAAGTTCGCGAAAGATGGAGGAGTGGATGCGCAGCATCCCTCGCCACGCGCCGAACTCCTCAGCGGTGAATGGGTCGGGCTCGGGCGGCTCGCTGGCGGGAATCGGGGTGTCGGCGTCGACCACAGAACTACTTGACATGCGCAAATAAGCGGGTTAGTGTTTGCATAGCGCAAATATTCTACAAGTTGCGAGGAAGGGACCAAATGACCAGCACCGCCGCCGCACCCAAGGCCCTGTCCCAGGACGAAGGCCTGCGCCTCCAATCCGGCCCGGGACGCGATCTCGTGTTCAAGCTCACGGGCGACGACACCGCAGGCGCGATGGACTACTTCATCTGCGAGGTCGCGCCGCACGGTGGACCACCGCTTCACGTCCACCACAACCAGGACGAAACGCTCCAGGTCACGAGCGGTCACTTCAAGGTCCGGATCGGCGATCAAGAGCACACACTCGATCCCGGCGGGTTTGCATACCTCCCCGCCGGGTTGCCGCACGCCTTCCTGAACCTCACCGACCAACCTGCCGAACTCATCGTCGTGTTCGCGCCCGGCGGTGGGCATAGATTCTTCGAGGAGCTCGCGCCCGCGATCCGAACCGCGACACCCGACCGCCAAGACATCGCTGCGATTTTCGAACGGCACGGCATGACGCTGCTCGGCCCGCCGCTGAGCGCCGACTGAGGGGACACCCCACCCCGCAACGCGCGAAGGCACGAGCCCCTCGGCCGGCGTCCCGCGCAAAGCGGGACCAACCACACTAACCAGACGCAAGGCGGCCAACAACGGCCGCCGCTCACGCGTCAAGCCACTCGCCTCACTCCCGGGTCGAACTGCGCGCCGGTCCTCACGAACAGCGGCACGGTCAACCGAACACAGCTGCCCGCGAAGTGCTGCTTTGGACGGGAGCGGAAACCGCCGAACATGACCGCAAACCCCCTGCTCGAGCCGCCGCGATCACGCCTGCTTCGAGCGCACCGACGACCCGCGGGGCCACAACGTCGTGTGGCGGGAGAGTCCAGGCCTCGCAGACACGACAGGCGCAACCGGCACGACGAGCACAGCCCGCTGGCTCGCGCCGACGTCGCTCCTTTGCCGCTGAAGCGGCCACGCGACGGGCTGGCGGCGGACAGCTGCTACTCGTCGAACGCGGCCACGGTCCCCGGGTAGACCATCCGGAGGGGCCGGCAATCAGCGTCTCAAGTGGGATCCAGGAGCGGGCGCCTCAAACGGCGATTTTGGCGTGAAGCTCGGAAGGCCCGGCAAGGCCCTCCGCGGCGCGTTCCGAGCCGACGCAGGCGCGACTTGAGCGGTATCTCCAGGGGACACGGCGCGCGCGCGGCCGTCAAAGCCTCTCGGGCTTCGACTCGGGATGGTCCTCGGCGGTGTTTTGCCAGCACGAGATTGCGCGTAGCCGCCCCCGAAGGATCTTTCAAGGACCTCCGGGCCCGAGCCCGAGCGACGCCACGTAGGGGGTCGTCGACGCCGTCGCCCTTGTCCCCAATCTTGTCCGAACTGAACAGAGCTGACTCGAACGGCGGACAAGCTACGGATTCGGCGGGGCTGAGGATCGTCAGCCGACGCTGGTGAGGACTATCCCGTCTGAGATCGCGCCGATGGGCCGGTGCTGCCGTTGAAGTTGTTGTCGAGCGTGTTTTGGCGGTTATTTGGTGCGGCTTAGCCGCCAGCGCTCAAGCTCCCGGGCATCAGCAGTACCAGACCACGAAGCAGGCGCTAACCGATGAGCTGGAGTGCGAAAAACGCGGGACAGCGTCGTCGGATTGAGCTCGGAGATCCACCGGGAGGAACGATGGCGTTCGGCAACAAGCAGGGACTCGAACAAGAGCTGAGCGAGCACCGAAGCGCGCGAAGTCTTCGAGGTAGCGATCGGATGAACCGCTTGAGCGGTCGCGGTTTGGCGCTACTCGCCCTGGCCGCCGCCGTTGTTTGGATGGGCTCGCCGGCGACGGCGCTGGGGGCGACCGGCTCGCAGACGTTCACCACCGCCGGCGAGAACGCGTTCACGGTCCCGCCCGGGGTGAGCGGCCTGCATGTGCAGCTGATCGGCGGCGCGGGCATTCAGGCAGATGGCGACGCCCTCGGGGGCCCTGGCGCGATCGCAACCGCGACGCTCACGGTCACCCCTGGGCAGACCCTGTTCGCCGAGGTCGGCGGGGGCCCGGAGGACACGCCCCTCGGGCCTGGGGTCACCGCCGTCAACGGGGGCGGGGCCAGCGGCGGCGCCTATTCGGGTGCTGGGGGAGGCGCGTCCGATGTGCGCACGTGCTCGACGGATCCGAGCAACCCTGTGAACCCCGTCGCCTGCGCGTCGCTGGGCACGCTCGCCTCGCGGCTGGTCGTCGCCGGCGGCGGCGGAGGAGGCGGCGGCCAGATCGACATGACGGCCGCAGGGGGCGGCGGAGGCTCGGCCGACGGCGGCCCCGGGTCTGACGGGTTGCCCGACGGGCTGGGTGACACGCCGGGAACCGGAGGCCTGCCGGGCACTCAAGCAGCGGGCGGTGCGGCCGGCATGAACTCAATGCCCGCTGGACCGGCGACGGCGGGACAGCTCGGGGTCGGCGGCGCTGGCGGCGATACCTACCTCGGAAGCTCGGCAGGGGCCGGTGGTGGTGGTGGCGGCGGCGGCTTGTATGGCGGCGGTGGCGGCGGCGGGGGGCTGGACAGCGACGGGAACTCCCCATATCCCGGCGGTGGCGGCGGTGGCGGCGGCTCCTCGGGCGTTCCTAGCGGGGTCACGAGCGCGTCGGACTTCTCGGCTTCGATCGCCTCGCTCGACGCCGTGCCCGCAGTCACCTTCACTTGGACCCTCCCCGCTCCGACGGTCGCGACCGCACCGGCGAGCAGCATCTCGATGACCGCCGAGACCCTGGACGGTAGCGTCGATCCGAACGGTTTCCAGATCAGCAACTGCCACTTCGAGCTGACGCCTGCACCGCCGGCGGGCGCGGTGGTTCCGTGCGCGCAGCAGGTCGGGGCGGGCGGCAGCCCGGTCGCCGTGTCGGCGGTCGTGACGGGCCTGACGCCCGGCACGGGCTACACCTACGACCTACTGGCCACCAACGCGCAGGGGACGAGCTCGGCCGGTCCAACCAGCTTTCAGACCGCCGGAACACCGACCACCGGAACAGCGCCGACCATCGGAACACAGCCTGGCGCACCCGGCCCGATCAGGCTGACTGACCTGCGCCAAACGGCGACCCGATGGCATGAGGGCAGCCGCCGGGCCGCGATCAGCGCGCTAAGCGACACCACTGGCCGCAGCACGCGCTCGCCCCTGGGCACCACGTTCAGCTTCAGGCTCAACAAGTCCGCAGCAGTGCGCATGGACTTCACCCAGACCGCATCAGGTCGCCGGGTGGGCAATCGCTGCCTCGCAGACACCTCCCGCCACCGGCGAGCCCGCGCGTGCACGCGCACGCTCGTGGCCGGGACACTGACCCTCGCAGGCCACGCCGGCGCGAACTTCGTGCCCTTCCAAGGCGCCCTGTCCACCAGACGCAAGCTCACGCTCGGCCGCCACAAGCTGGTCGTGACCGCCTCCACGCCCCGCTCGCGCTCGACCGAGTCGCTCGTTTTCACGATCGTCACGTACTGATAAGCGATCCTGAGGAAGTAAAGCCATCCGTCCAGGCCGAGCAGCAAGCTTGGCCTAGACCTGCCTGCCTCATGTCTCGGACGCCCCCGTCTCGGGGTGCGATCTGACGGCGGATCGACCCCCGGTTGCATCTGGGCGGCGCCAAACCCACCGCTCAGGCTGACCTCGTGCCTGCCCGGGCACGGCGTCCGCCGTGGAGCGAGCAGCGGGCGCCTCAAACGGCGATCTTGGCGCTCAGGCTTGAGAGACCCGCCGAGGTCCCGCCCGGTGCGTCCCGAGCCCGAATTCACGGCGTCCGCCACGGAACAATGAGCGGACGTCGGCCGTGAGCGGCTGCACGGGACTAGTGCTCAGTCGATGCAATGCGAAGTGGGACGGCGAGCGGCCATGCATCGAGGCTGGTCGAGAAACCGGAATATATGGCCGGTTTCTCGACCAGCGCCCGGGTTCCCGGTCCGTCATGTGCGTCTGCTTTGGGCTTATGCGACAGCGCGTCCGAAACAGGATCGAACAGCGGGCGCCTCAAACGGCGATCTTGGCCCCCAGGTTTTGGGAGACCCGCCGAGGCCTCGCCCGGTGCGACCCGAGCCCCGATTCAGTGTCCGCAGCAGGAAGGATCAGCAGACAGGCCTGATCGACGGGGGCCGTAGCTCGTGCCAGAAGCGAGCGGTGGATGAGCCGAGGCTCATTGCGCGGCCTCGACGGCCTGCTGGCCGCTGCTGCACCTGACCCGTCTGAACACGGGCGTGCCGCCGGGCCCGAGCGGCTGCCGATCGCTGCCGACGCAACCCCAGCTGAGGATCCGTAGCGTCCGAACAGCCGGCAGGTGCGTCAGCCTGACCGTGGGCTGGCGCTCGACCCAAGTCCACAGCAGCGTCCTGACGCAGACGCAGCTAACGGTTCTGCTGAGCACGCGCCAGCGAGACAGCCACGGCGCCAACAGCACTACTGAGCACGGGGTCTTGGTGTCCATCACGATCGAATCGGAGGTCGCGAGCATCGCGCCGCGGTCGGCAATCACGCGGCCGGTGCGGCTGTCCACACGTATGTTCGTCTGCCTGCTCGCGCGCGCCTCGAGGCTGGCCACATTCACGCTGCTGCCAGGTCCGCTCAACGGGTCAGAAAGCCACTCGTAATCTCCATCCAGCGCGGTGAAGTAAGGGCCGAGGCCACCTCCCGCGCTCTGAACCACGAAGGTTGGGAAGGCCAAACCACATACGTGGTCCCTGGAGACGAACATCAACGCAGCGTCGTATTTCGCGACCACGCGATCGAGCGCGCGACCGGTCCCGAGGAGCGCGCCATTCCAGGCGGCGACGCACCGCGCGAGCGTAGGAGCTCGGACGGGCACGAGAGCCGTGCCGTCGGCCCTGGACGCATCCACCGTTCCGCAGCCCCCGACAAGCACCACCGCCACGAGCACGCCGACGAGCCTGATGCCTGCTGGCGCCCACCCACGCCTAAGGAGGAGGAAGACCGGTCGCTCTGCATCAGACGAACTCTGCCGATCAATGCCAAGCCCGTGCACCGATTACCGATCCAGCAGCGGGCGCCTCACACGGCGATTTTGGCGTGAAGCTCGGAAGCCCCGGGCAAGGCCCTCCGCGGCGCGTCCCGTGCCCGCATTCAGGGCGTCCGCAGGGTAACGTTCAGCGAGCACGGGTGCGGATCAGTTGAGTCGCGCCTGCATGGCCCGGAGCTCGGCATCCAGGATGTCGCGGTGCGATGCTTCGGTCGGGAGTTCCAGACGCATCCTGGCGGCGTGGATCGCGGCGCTGATGTCGCCCCGCCGGTCGTAGGCGATCACGAGGTTGTTGAGCATCCGCATCGCGACTTCATGCGCTCGCCAGGGCCTCACGAGTTCCTGCGTGGCATCGGTCTGTAATCGCCCGCCGCCGGCGAAGGGATCCAAGAGCACCGGTGGGTCTGTGCCGAAGTGACCGACGACGAAGTGGCCGGGCAGACCGACGCCGGCGATCTGGATCCCGGCTCGGCGAGCGACCTCGACGTACACGACGGACAGGAGGATCGGCAGACCACGACGCCGTGCGAGCACCAGGTCGAGCATCGAGTTGACGGGATCGTCGTAGTGCTCTCGATCGCCCACGAACCCGTGAGCGGCGCCGAGGATCTGTCCGCAGACCAGCGTGTGCGCCTCGGGCGTCCCGTCGGTCTGCTCAACGGCGCGGGAGAGCTCTGCGCCGAGGATGTCGAGCCTCGCGATCGCGCCGGCGGCGTCGGCGTCGCGGAACTCCGCGGCCAGAGCCAGCGCCAGCACGTCGAGAGTCGCATCCGACTTTTTGGCCAGCACGGCAAAACGTCGGGTGTTCGGCACAAGGGCATTGTGCCGCTGCGCGCGAGCTTCGCGCGACAGGGGCCGGGCTGGAGCTCTGTCAAGCGCACGCGCAGTGGAGTTCAGCGACTGAAGCGCTTCGCGTTCGCGCGAGGGCGTTCGACGTTGGCCCGGCGGGCCATCTCAGCTGGGAAGGCTCAGTGAACGATACGCCGAAACGCGACATTGGCGAGGCTGCTGCCCTGATGCTTGCGACATCCGAGCTCCTGGCTAGCACCAGGCGAGCCGAACTCTGCGTCGAGCGCGCGATCCGCGCGGCCGGGGTTTCCGGTCGGGGCGTGCCCAAGTAGGGTCCTGCGGGCGAAGCAGAACGATCGTGGTGCGTTCGGGAGCGTCGCACTGCTCGGAGCGTTGCCGCGAGTTCTGGACCTATCGGCATGGAAGCTCCTGCCATCAGAGAGGAAGGTGCTGTGCAAGCTATCGCCGTCCGCGACCGTGACGCTGGTCCGGCTGGGCTGTCCCTGACGGAGTTGCCGTTTCCACAGGCTGCCGAGAACGATGTGATCGTGCGCGTGCACGCGGCTGGGTTTACCCCTGGGGAGCTGGCTTGGGCGGGGACGTGGACTGATCGCAGCGGCCGCGACCGGACGCCGAGTGTGCCGGGGCATGAGCTGTCGGGTGTCGTCGCCGAGCTGGGCTACGGGACCACCGGGCTGACCGTCGGGCAGCGAGTGTTCGGGCTGGCCGATTGGACGCGCAACGGCACGCTGGCGGAGTACGTGGCGGTGGAGGCGCGCAATCTTGCGCCGCTGCCGGTGGGCGTCGAGCATGCCGTCGCCGCTGGTGCAGTGATCTCCGGATTGACGGCATGGCAGGCGCTGTTCGACCACGCCCACCTCCGCGCCGGACAGACGGTGCTGATCCACGGCGCCGCGGGCGGCGTCGGCTCGATCGCTGTGCAGCTTGCCCGCCAGGTCGGCTCCCGGGTGATCGGGACCGGCCGCTCCGCTGACAGAGCCCGTGCGCTCGGTCTTGGCGTCGATGAGTTTGTGGACTTGGAGACCGACCGCGTGGAGGACGCCGGCGAGGTCGATGTGGTGTTCGACGTGATCGGGGGGGAGATCCTGAAGCGTTCGACCGCGCTTGTGCGCGCCGGCGGCACGCTCGTCACGATTGCCGAACCGCCCACGATCCAGCCTGAGAACGGGCGGGCGATCTTCTTCGTCGTCGAGGCCGATCGCTCCGAGCTCGCCGAGCTCGCGCAGCGGCTGCGCGACGGACGGCTGACTTCGAATGTGGGGGCCGTGCGGCCGTTGGCCGAAGCTCCCGCCGCCTTCGGTCCCGACGCACGGCGTGTGTCCGGCAAGACGATCATCCGAGTCACCGAGGGCTGGTAAACGGCCGCGATCGACGACGTTTCTGGCACCGCTGGGGGGAGTTACGCGTTGCTGACAATGCAGGTGCGGGTCCACTCGCGTTCTCGCGTCCGAGACCCCAGATTCTCCCCAAGCGCACACGTGGCGCACCGCGGATGGATCGCTCAGGCCGATAGCCGATAATCCCGAAGTTGCAAACACAGCAGCGGTCATGACGGCCTCGCGGCCAGCGCTACCCCTGAGGCGTGAAGCAGCCAGGCTCGGACCGGCATAGCACGCCCACCCCATGCGCGGGGCCTTGGTGTTGGAGGAAGAACTGGATCATTGCGGTGGAAGAGTTAGGGCCGTGCGTGTCGGTGTAGGAGCCAATCGGACTGCCGCCGTACCAGGCGTGAGCGCCGCCGTGGACGATCAAGGACTCCGCGACGGCGATCCCGTCGCTATTGCGGTGCACGGTGCGGGTGTGGCTGCGCCCGGTGTCGCTGCGCGTCGTGTTCGGCGCGTCGTGGCTGGTGATGTCGCCGGCCGCGAGCCGGGAGGCGATCAGCTTGTCTGCGTTGACCGGAGCCACGATCGTGTCTCTGTCGCCGTGGATGACGAGCAGCGGCACCGCGCTGGTCGGGGCGGGCGTACCTCCGGTTCGCATAGCGGCGAAGGCGGAGCCGAGGTCGTGCGCGGCGCCGTAGGCGATCCCGGAGTGCACCCCTACGGCCGCGTACAGGTCGGGGTAGGTCGCCGCCATGACGGCGGCCATGGCGCCACCGGCGGAAAGCCCGGCGACGTAGACGCGAGTGGGATCGACGAGGAGATCGCGCATAACCTCGCGGGTGAGCCCAGCGATGATTGCCGGCTCGCCGGCATGGGCCTGCTGGTCAGAAGCGGAGAACCAGTTCCAGTAGCCACCGGGGTTAGCCGCCGTCGACTGCTCTGGGTAGGCGACGTGGAAAGTGTGCTGCTCGGCGAGCTCGTTCATCCGCGTGCCGGCCGCGAAGTCCGATCCGTTCTGCTTGCCGCCGTGGAGCATGACCACCAGCGGAACGGGCTTACCGGCGTAGCCCGTCGGTATGTAGAGGTCGTAGCTGCGAGTCCCGGCGCGATCGGTGTGAGTGAGGTGGCGGATCTCACCCCCGGGCGCGGCGGCAGCCCTCGCCGCTGCCCCACCGCTAGACGATCGTGCGCCTCGCGCCCACCTGGCCGGGCTGACGATGTCTGGCCGGCCGGGAAGCGTGGCCTGGAGATCCTCAACCAGACCCCGGCGGGCGAACGAGGCATAAGCGCGCGGCTCTTCTTGCCACCTCAGTGGGCGACTGTTTGGCATCAGCCTCCGATGGTGGCCGGGATCGCCACACGGCTGAGCGAAAGTCGATTCATCCGCCGCGGCGGTGCCGGCGATCGCCAGACCCCTCTGCAGAACCTCAGTGGCCTCGGTCAACCGCCCGGCGCGCGTGAGGCGCAACGCCTCGACCATCGTCATGTTCGTATCGAGGCTCATCGCACGTTCCTTTCACGGAGGTCCTCAGCTCGCGCCGACAGCTCAGTCATTGGATGGACGTCCGGCCGCCGATCGGGGCCGCCCCGGCTCGCGAGGTGATCATGTGGTGCGCGCTGCGAGCGCCGCCTTCACCGCCTGCGGCGCGCGAAACGCACCGAGGACCTCGACCCGTGCGATCGTCGCGACGGCGAGCTCGGGCGACACGTCATCGTCAATGGTGGCCAGCCCGAGGACGCGCAGCTCCACCATGCGACCCGAGTCCCGGAGCTGCTGGAGCGCGTCGCGGCTGTAGCGCTCTATGCCGAGGACCAGCTCGCGTCGGGCCACCGTTCTGTCTACGGCGTCTGACCGGCTTTCGAGCTGCCGCCGGATGGCCGTACGAATGAAATCGGTGCGATTCGCGAAGAAGCCTTCGCTGACGAGCAGGTCGATCTGACCTAGGTCGACGAGCCCGACGTTGATCGTGATCTTTTCGCTTCTTTCGGCATCAACCATCTTCGTCCCGCCATGGCGCGCCATCTGAAAACCATCCTACCACCATCCATGTGGATGGTAACGACGACCGTGTTCGAACGATCCGGGCGGGTGACTCCCTGAGCGGCAAAGCGGACGCGACCGTAGGTCAAGTCGGCGTGCTTCGCTCGTGCGAGTTCGGCTCTAGCGGCGGAGCTCGGCCCTAAGCCGGGCAGCAAGCCGCACGGAGGCCTCGATCTCGACTCTGCGTATCGAGACGCTCTCGACGTTCAGCCCGAACGGAACGCCGACGCGCCGGCAAAAAGCGATCAGCTCGACCGCCGTCGTGACTGCTTGATCGTAGGACGCGTCGAGGGTGTCGTCGGCATGGCGCAGCTCGTTCTCGATCCAGCGAGGCACGTCGACACCGAGCCACTGGAGGAACTCCAATGTCTTCATCGAGCCGCAGACCGAGAATGTGAAGACGATCGGCACCGGCTCCAGGTTCTGGGCGGCGCACTCGTAGCGATAGTCGGAGACCAAGTCCTTCGCAGCGTTCACGTCATAGACGACCTGGGTGACGAAGAAGGAGCAGCCTGCAGCCTGTTTCGCGATGAGCCGGAGGTGCTCCTTTCCTCCGCGCGCGTGCCGCTCGGGGATCGCGACTCCGCCGAGCGGCAGGTCTGGCCGCACTTCGGTCCTGAGCTCGTAGGCCCGCGAAGAGCGAGGTCGCGGCCGCTTTCTCGCGGGAGGAGGCCCCGACGAAGACCGACAGCACTCGGGCCGGATCCTGGTCGCGCAGCCAGAAACGGAGGCCGTCCTCGTCGTACTTACTGACCGCGCGGTAGACAATGGCAGGCACGTCCAGGCCGGCGAGATCGCGGGCGAGGTACTCGGCCGGGTCCATCGTCGGCAGGAACGGAAACGGGCGTTCGTCGGGATTACGGTCGCTCTCGTCATCGATGTCGTAGAGAACCAGGCCATCGATTCCCACGGGCCGGAGTCGCGCGAGGGTGACCTCGGCGATCTGGCTGGTCTGCTCCGGTCCGGTCGTCAGCCGTGGCGGCGTCACCGCGAAGATCAGGAATTCACCCTTCCGGTCGGCGATGCGCTGCTGCAGCTCCACGCGCGGAACCGTAACCAACCGTCGAGGTCTGCGACCAGGCCGACGGCTCGCCTCTGTCCATGTCCAGCTGACCGACTGCCAGACGTCGCTGCTTTGCCGCTTGGGGCCATGAGGCCGATAGCCGCTATGAGGCTGGCGGCGGCAAAAGCAGCGTCTGGCCGGACCCTCCAAGTGAGCGGAGGTCCTCGAGCGATCCGCTCGTGGCTGGTGGGTCGCGTCTCATATCCGATCCAGGAGCGGTCGCCTCGAGCGGCCATGTTGGCGTGACGCTGGGGAAGACCCCGCGGGAGGGCCTCCGCGGCGCGTCCCGAGCCCGGATTCAGGCGTCCGCAGGGTAACCTCTCGCGAAACACGGCGGAGATCCTCGTGGCTGGATCACGCCGGGGGCAGCCGTCTCAGCTCGGCGCTCCTGGTGGCTGCTGTAGCGGCGATGCAGCGACGCGACGATCCCACGCGTTGGCAGCCAAGGTTGTGGGGTTTCTACAAATCGCCGCCCGTCGGCGCCGACGATCGGCGTGATCGGAGCGGTCGCCGATGCAGTCGTCGCACGCGAGAAATCGGGGGACGGTGAAGGCAATCGTGAAGGCCCCAGCCGGCGGCGAGAGTGGGTAGACGCGAGACGGTTTGGGGCCAGCACCACGACGGGCTCGACGCCATGTCGACCAGCGCGGCTAGCGCTCGCAACCACTGTGCGAGGATTAGCCGAACAGGTTCGGCACCCATGGCTTGTCCGCTACCTCACGCGAATTGACCTCGCGAGCTCGCGCGGGATGCCGTTCGTCGGAGTGTAGGCAATCGCGAGTCGGACGGACACGCTTCCGCGCTTTAGCAGGGCCCTGAGCCGCTTGGAAGCCGGCACCTTGAACGTGAGTGTGGACTTGGTTCCAACCCTCTTGCGCACGCTGAACGAGGCCATCTTCGTGCCGCGCACGGTCACCTTCACGGTCCCCGGCTCCGGAAGTGAAGAGAGCGAGACCGTGATCGTCCCGTCGCGGCTGGCCGTGAGCGACTTGACCTTGAAGCTGTTCGGTGGGAAGAGCACCAGGTAGGTGACTGTCGTTGATGCCGTCAGCCCATCGAGCGAGGTTGCGGTGACGGTGAACGTGTGATGCCCTGGCGCTGTCGTCCCCAACACGGAGCCAGGGGAGTTTGTGCCCACGCACGAGCGGATCCCGAGGCCACCCGTCCCCTCCTGGCAGCGGTAGCCGGCGCGGACCTGTTGGCCGTACGTGTATGTCGCGCCGTTCGCCGGGGAGCTGATCGAGACGGACGGGGCGTAGGGCCCGGCGGTAATCGTGGTGGAGCTGACGGTAATCGTGTTGGAGCTGGCGGCGGCCGAGCCAATCGGATTGGTGGCCGTGAGCGTGAACGTGTAGGTCCGACCGCCGGTCAGGCCGCTCAACGTCGCTGGGCTCGAGCTCGGAGACCACGAAAGTCCACCACCCGAAACCGTGTAGCTGAGCGGATAGCAGTTGGCGGCCCCGGCCGCGAAGCTCAGCGTAGCGTTCTCAAAACCGGGCGATGCGACCACGTTCGTGGGCGCGTCCGGAGCGCCGGTTGCGCTTCCGCCATCATTGGTGACGCCGCCACTGAGCGCGCCACCGTCGCAGGTCAGGGCGCCGCCCGCGTCGATCTGCACCGGCGTCGCGACGCGCGCGTTGGCGGGCACCAGCACCGTGCCCTGGTTCACGATGATCTGGCTGCCGTAGCTGCCGCTGGCTGCGTTCAGGGTCAGCGTCCCAGCGCCGGTCTTGGTCAGAGGACCGGTGCCTCCGAAGCCGTCCGCGAACGTCACGTCGTTCCCGTTCGTATCGAGAATGCCCCCGCCGGTGCCGATGTGCAGCTGCGATGAGATGTCGCTCGGGCTCAACCAAGTCAGCGTGCCGCCGCTCAGAGTGATCGGTCCGCTACCCAACGCGCCCGGGACGAACTCGACCGTCGAGCCGCCCGTGACCACCGTGCCGGCATACGAGTCGCCCGACTGGTAGGGCTCGGACAGCTCCATCGTCCCACCCCCCGACATCGTCATCTGAAACGCGCCGGACACAATCCCGGTAAGAAGAACGGTGCCGCCCGCATTGAGGGTGATGTCGTGCTTGAGAGCCAAATTGCCGTAGAAGTCCTGGGCGCCGGTTGTGGTCACGTTTCCGCTGAGCTCGGCCCCCCCATTGCCCTCGGGCACCTCGATGCTCGTGAGCGCGGTGCTGCTGCCAACGGCACCGTCGAACCGAGCCGTTCCATTCGTGCTCACAGCGAGCGCGTGGGCGCCATCGATGGTCTCATCGAACGTGATGTCGCCAGAACCCGCACTGAACACCGTGTCACCGCCGAGCTCCACCGCCGAGGTGTAGAGCTGACTACCGGGCGTATAGATCCCGCCGGCGGCGGCCGCGGCGGCCGCGATACTAGTCGTTCCCTCGACGGTGAGACCGTCGATCCCCGCCGAGTTCGTCAGGGCCGCCTCGATCGTCGAGTCGCCATCGAGCGTCACAGAAACAGAGTCGCCGAGGCCAGACGGCCAGTCCTGGACATCGACCGTACCGCCGTTGCCGATCGTCACGCTGCCGGACACGGCGCAGCCGGCGATGTCGCCCACGTTCAGGTTCGCGCCATCCTGCGTCGGCGACCAGATGCCGCCGCTACAGCTGCCACCATTCGTAGCATTGCTCGAGACAGTCATCGAGTCGCCCGCTGCACGCGCACTCGGGGCCACGAGAAGAAAAACAAGCACCGCACAGGCCGACAGCAGCCATCGCAGCCGACGGCGGTCGGATAGATTTGTCACCGCACTCCAGTCCGCCGAAATTGGCCCAGCCCCAAGCGCAGTCTACGGGCTGATACCCGAGTCCGTTCAGCCAAGGGCAATCGCTTTGATCGCAGAACCCTGATCGGCCGACGATCCCCTTGTCGCCTTATGTGCAGGTGGGTTGCGAACGTGCCGTGATTGCTGGGGATTGACGTCGTTCGCATGTGATCGACGTAGCGGTCGAGATCGCCCCCGCAACGCGCCGCCGGTGTACGACCGAAACGACATAACTGGGCAGCAGGCCGGAAGGAACGTCAACGGCGCAATGAAGGAAGGAAGCCAGGGCGGCACCGCTCGGCTCGTCGGGCTGACGCGGCCTGACGGCCGAGCTGCTGCGGCGTCTGAGGACCTCGGTCAGGGCCGTCGGCCTGATCGGCTGTCCCGCTTCGCCGGCCGAGGCCCGAGTTCGATCGCCGCCGGCCGCTCGCTGGCCGCGTGGGCGCGGACGAGGGAGCCGACGTCGCTCACGTGGTTCACCGTGGTCACGAGCCTCACATATCGCTTCACGCGCCGGGCGAAGACGCCCCTCAGTTCACGTCGTTCACACCGAAAATGGAGCCTCGCATAAGGCGACGCTCCGATCACGCCGACCGCCGGCGCCGACCGGAGGCGAATTTGTAGAAACCCCGCAACACCAGCGCCGGAGCCGAAGCGGGCATGTCGCGCCACGACCGACCAGGCCAGCGGCGAAACAGCTCCGAGCGCCGCGCCCGGTGACTGCCGGGTTTCGACCCGGAGAGCGGCAGCGACGCACGGTCGATCCCCAGAAACTGTGAGACTCTCGAGCGTGCAGCCGAAGCTGTCCGCGGTCGCGCTCACGTTCCGACTGGTGCATGCCGGGATCGCAGGGGCGTTCCTGATCGCAATCGCGTACGTCTGGTGGTGCGCGCTCACCGGTCGTCGTGACCGCCGGCTCGGAGTCGCGATCGTCGCGCTCGGCTGGGAGGGTGCGCTGGTCCTCGCGAACCGAGGCGACTGCCCACTCGGCGGCCTGCAGGAGCGACTGGGTGATCCGACCCCGCTGTTCGAACTCGTGCTCTCGCCCGAGCAGGCCAAGCTGGCGGTCCCGGTTCTCGGCGCAATCGCGGGACTGGGTGTTGGCCTCGTGGCACGACGATCGCCCGCTTCGTGGTTATCGCACTGATCGAGTGGCAGCAACCGGAATGGCTGCCAACCGCCGCTCCGACGCACAAGGCAGATGGCTGCTTCCGCGCCGGCGACAACGAGAGCGGCCACGTCGCCGGGCGACCGGCGCCGCGGCAATGCAGTGATGTTCGCCGAGGAGCGGAGATCGCTGCTTTCCGTGCTGGCGCTAGCTGCCTCGTGAGCTGGTGGCTAACGCTTGGCTCGAACCTGCTCACTGAGGCGACGAGCAGGTGCGTGCCGACCGCGACGACAGACGTGCTTCGGTCTAAGCGCGGTACTCGAGCCGGTCGGTGGCCAGCCCGGTGTACGTCGCTCGGCGCGAGTGCCCTTGCCCCGTTGCGCTCGAGTCATCGCGGGCTTCAGCCGCTATTGCTGGACAAGGTCCACAATCGGCATGATCGTGGGCGGCTGCGCCAGCTCGATGCCGAGCTCCTCCATGACCGGCCCGAGGTACGTCAGGAACTCATCGAACGCCTCCTGGCTCTCCCAGACATCGAAGACCTGAAGCTGGCCATCTTCGCCGAAGCATGAGTGGAGCTTCATAGCGCTTTCAGGTGCCCCGGCCTCACGGAGACGGTCGCGCCCTTCGGTGTGCTGCTCAACCGTCATGTTCTTGGTCACGATGTAGATCGCAATCACGGGAAGTGAACTCCTTGTTGGTTGGCTTCACCGGCTGGATCAACTGTATTCCAAGGGCACCAATCCGCCCCGGCCAGGAGGAGCACTTGCGGACTCGTGCGGAGCGGTCACGCGCTTCTACCCGGAAAGACCTGCTCTTAATCCGCGGCGAGGCTCGACGGTCACCGCTCGAGAAACCTGCTCCGCGCGGATCTCGAGACCGTCAGCCTTTCGGCGGCGGCCGGGAGGCGGCAAACGTAGGCAGAGACGTCCTTCCCGCGCGATACACAGGGGAGCGGCCTCAGGGCGCCCGATTGCCGAACGTTCAGCGGGCAGTGGCACATGGAGCGGTCGGCGCTCTCACTGAGGCGACGAGGAGGACGCGATCGTGCGGAACCTGACCGGCCCCTTTGCGCGGGTTCCCAGACGCTCGGCACGCGCTCGGTTAGGGTGGCGGTCGAGGATGAGCCCAGCCTCGCCGACGATGAGAGAAAATCCGCCGGAATCCCCGGCTCTAGCCCGAGGAGGCGCACAGTGGTCGCTCAGAACAGGATCTCGGCGGTCGTCAGCTCGACCGACCTGGAACGCAGCCGCGAGTTCTACGAGCAAAAGGTCGGCCTGACCCTGTCTCCCGAGACGATCCCGAACCATCTGCTGTTCGAGGCCGGGGGCGGCACGACGCTTCTGGTCTACGGGCGACCGTCGCCCAATCTGGCCGACCACACGCAGGTGCGCTTCTGGTGCGCGGACGTGGCCGCCGACGTGAGCGAGCTCGTCGGGCGCGGGGTGGAGTTCGACCTAGTCGAGTTCGGCGATTTTGAGATGGTCCACCACGTGCTCACGACGCCGGTCGGCAGCTCAGCGTGGTTCAAAGACCCGGATGGCAACACAATCCAGCTCGTCCAGCCTGCCTAGCCTCGCCCCGCGCTGCCGACGACCAGGAGCCGCGCTCGCCGGCCGGCGGACGATCGCGGGCACCAAGGCTCGAGACCCGGATACCCTTCCGTGGGGTACTCAGGCTGATCGTTCGGCGCACCTGCAGCGCGCGGATGGCAGGGCTTCGTCGCAGAAGCCGATCGATGACCGAGCGCCGAGCGGCGTGTCGGGTTTGATACTTGAGTCTCGCGGTGGTTGCTTGGATCCGCCTAGCTCAGCCAGCCCGAGAACCCGGCGCTTCCCGCGTGTGGAAATGTTCCCCCACCCGCCGCGGAGACCGTCAGACCGGGTGGCTGAGAAGACGTGGACACGACGACGACAACGCCGCCGCCGCCGCCACCACCATCACCGGAATTGTCTCCGCCGATGGCGGTGATCGACGCCGGGCCGGTCACGGTCACCGACCGCGCCGCGACGATGACCACTCCACCGCCGGCCCCACCATTGCCCGAGGCCGTGCTCCCGCCGCCCCCGCCTGACCCGCCGGACACGACAACGCCGTCGAGCGTGCGACCCGCGAGCGCCTGCAGCGCGGCGTCGAACGCCTGCGGACCGCCGACGTCGACAGCCGGCGCCGTGGCCGGGCCGCCGGGGCAGCCGACGCCCGTTCCGCCGACTCCGCCCAACGAGTTCGTTGCGGTCCCGCCCGCGCACAGACTCTTGCTCGCACCAGGGGCCGAGCCGCCGAGCGACCCCGCCGTCAGTCCCGCCGGAGGCGCGGCAGCGGTTGCATCGGTCCCGTCGCGGCTGATCCGCGACCCGCTCTGGAGGGTCAAAACGCCCGCGACGAAGATGCGAAAACCGCCGGGATTCAGAGTCACGCCGGAATCGACTGTCAGATCGTCGTAGTACATGTCGCGCGTCAGCGTGCTGTCGGCGGTAATCGTCTGGCTACCGTCGGCGCCATTGCCGAAGATGCCGTTGACCCCGACGCCCGCGGGCCCGGCGTTGCCCGGGTTTCCCTGGCCACCGGCGAGCCCCGTCGACCCTTGCGGGCCCTGCATCCCCGTGGCACCCCGCGGCCCTGTAGCACCCCGAGTCCCTCTCGCGCCCCTGAGTTCTCGAAGGACGCTCGGCTTGATCTGTTTGGTCGAAGTGATCAAGTAGTGGCCGGCGGCCAACGCACCACCAGACATCGCCAGCACGAGCGCAACCGTTGCGGTGACCTCCGCGTATCCCGGACGCCGACGACGGCCGACTCGGCCCCGACCACCACCCCGCCGCGACAACCTGCGCGAACCCCGTTCTTGGCGCATCGCAGTCGATCTCCTCAGTTGCCGACAAGCCGAAACTACGATCTCAAGCCGACTCTACATCGCCCAGCGCCACACAGCCTTCTCCCGCGTGCGAGCGGCTTTCGACGAACGAGTCAGCTCTGACCGCGCGTACAAGCCGCGCAGGAAGCCGGGGTGGGAGACCGGACGGGTTCCGGCGTTCCGACTGGTGGAGTAGCCGTGGGGCGTTCAATCGACGATTGCAGATCGCCAGGCGGTCCGGAAGTCCGGAGCTCGAGCCCGATCGATCGGCCCTCGGGCCGCTCGGTTGCTGCGGCGGACGGTCGACGGGCGCCGAGCCTCGCTGCTGGCGAGAGGCGGGACGCGAACCACTGAATGGGTCAGGGCCCTGCATTGGCGTTGTCGCGGTATGTAGGGCTTGCGCCCCCGGGTTTGTGAGGTTACGGGGCACGGGGTGTCACGCGCCTGCCCGCTCGTCGGCTCTGGTGGCTGGCCGGAGTCGAAGCAGGCGCGCGAAGCCGGCGGGCATCCACCAGTTCCATCGGCCCATGATCGCGACGAGCGCGGGGACGAGGAGCGTGCGGACGATCACGGCATCGATGAGCACTCCGAACGCAAGCGTGGTGGCGATCATCTCGACGACGATGTCTGGGGCGGTGCTAAGCGACGCGAACGAGATCGCGAGGATCAGGGCGGCGCAGGTCACGAGCCGTCCGGTGCGCGCGAGCGAGCCGACGATCGCCTGGTTGGTCGATCCCGTGCGGTCGTACTCCTCCCGCGTGCGGGCGAGGATGAACACCTCGTAGTCCATCGAGATCCCGAACAGGAAGGCGAACGAGATGATCGGGATCCAGTTGCGGATCGAGCCGGTCGCGGGCACTCCGTACAGCAGGTTTGAGCCGTGGCCGTTCTGCCAGAACAGGACTAGGAAGCCGAACGTCGCGCCGAGCGAGACGAGGTTGACGAGGACCGCCTTGGCCGCGAGCACGACTGAGCGGAACGCGCGCGCGAGGATCAGGAACGTGGCAAGGGCGATCACGGTCAGCATCAGTGGGAAATTGCCGTACACGGCCTGGTTGAAATCAACGTTCTGGGCGGTGTTTCCGCCAACCTCAACGCGACCGGGCACGCTCGATAGCGCCGCGCGCAGACGGGTGACCGTTGCGGTTCCCGCGGAGGTGTTGCCCTCGGCGTTCGGGATCACGCTCAGCAGCGAGTCGTTGCTATTCCGGAACGCGGAGGTGGCTGGAGCAAGCACGGTGTACACGCCTGCTGTCGCGTCCGCGATCCTGATCGCGCGTCGGGCGGCGGCCGGGCCCCCGTGCGCCAGCACCTGGATCGGGAACACGACCGCGCTCGGCACGCCCTGGCGCTCGAGAGCATGGAGGGTCCGGGCCGGCTGGCCGCTTCCGCCGAGCGAGTTCGCCCGCGGCTGGCCGGTGTTCATCGTGAGAGCCGGGAGCGCGAGGCCGATCACGATCGCGAGTCCAACGGCACCTGCGACCCACCGGCGGCGCACGATCAGCTTGGCCCAGGACTCCCACCGGCGGCTGAAGGTGGTCGAGCTCGAGCGCACGCGGTGCTTGTCAAGCGCCGGGCCCCACGCGGCGAGGATCACCGGGAGCAGCGTGACGGCGGCCGCGATCGCCACGAGCGGGATCAGCATCCCGGCCAGACCGATGCTGCGCAGGAACGGCACCGGCAGCACCACCAGCGAGAGCAGTCCGACGGCGACGGTCACTCCGCTTAGTACGACCGCGCGACCGGCCGTGGGGCCGGCGGCGAGGATCGCCTGCTCGTTGGAGCGTCCGGTGTCGCGTTCCTCGCGCCAGCGGGTGATCAGTAGCAGCGAGTAGTCGACAGCGACCCCGAGCCCCATCACGGCGACCAGGTATTCGACCAGGAAGTTGACGCTGATCGCTTGCTCCAGCCCGAGGACGAGCAGGAAGGTCGTGAGGATCGACGGGATCGCGATCAGCAGCGGCACGACCGCGACCGCCGAGGCGTACACGAACAGGAGCACGGCGAGCGCGCCGAGCGCGCCGATCACCGTGATGAGGAGCACGCTCGGCCCACCTCCGCCACCGCCACCATTCGATTGGATCTGCTCGAACCCGGTCATCGAGACTGACACGCCAGCGGGGGCCGCGGCGCGCAGCGCGGATCCGATCCGGTCCACGACGCCCTGCCCCGCCCCGACATCGGGGTTGGGCACGTCGATCAGCGCCCACGTGGTCTGACCGTCGCGTGAGATCAGCTTCGAGTTGTGCGTGTTCGCGTAGTCCGCGACCGCGACATGGCCCGCCGTGGTGGCCGCGGCGAACGTGCGCGCGGCCGCGGCCTGGCCCGCGGCGCTACTCATGCCCTCGCTGGCTGGCAAGTGCAGGACGGCGATCGTTGGCTGCTCGTTGCCGTCGATGCCCAGGCTCTTGATGATGTGGTGGTTGGCGTCATAGCCGGCCGTGCCCGGCGTGTCGAAGTTGTGCGAGAGCCCCCCGGTCGCCGAGGACACGGTGAGTGCGCCGACGACGGTGAGAGCGACCCATGCGAGCGCGACCAGGCGCCGATGGCGCAGAGCAAGATGCGTGATCGAGGTCATGGCAGGCAAGCTAGGCTCCGAACGAGCTGCTGTCGTCGGCCTCGCGGACGCACTTAAGACCGGCCGATGGGCGTAGCCGACGGCGGGCGAAGGCGCTTCGGCGTACTCCTGGAGCAGTACTCGGGCGCCGTCCGCTCGGCCGACGACGCGCCGCAAGGTCCGGAGTAGCGTTCGAATGCATGTGGAACCGCGCGCTCCGATTGTTGGATGTCGGGCTCGCCGTGGTCGCGGCCGCGGCGTTGATTGTCGAGGGCTCGTTGCGCGCGACCGGTGGCCTGCCGCCTGGGGCGTACGTTCTGGCCGTCGCGTCGGCGGCGCCGCTCGCCTGGAGAACGCGGGCGCCGGGCGCCGCGCTCGCCGGCGTCGAGGTTGGCGCGGTCATGTGCGTCGTGGCATTTGACGCAGGGTGGGCCGCGACCGGGATGGTGATCGTGGAGCTGTACACGGTCGCGCGTCTGGGTAACCGGCAGCGGTCGCTGGTGGTCGGCGGGGTGACCGCGATCGCAGTGATCGTCGCGATCGTGGTGATCGAAGGCTCCCTGGAGCTGACCGCGATCGGGCTGCGGCTGCTGCTCGTGTTCGCAGCGCTCGCGGTCGGAGACACGATCCGCTCGAGGCTGGCGCTACGCGCCGCCACGCGCGAGCGCGCGGTGCGTGAGGCGCGAGAGCGCGAGGAGGAGAATCGGCGCCGTGCGGCCGAGGAGCGCGTGCGGATCGCTCGAGAGCTGCACGACACGCTGGCCCACTCCCTCGTTGCGATCAACGTCAGGGCGAGCGTCGCGGTCGATCTCCACGACTCCCAAGACCCATCCGCGGCGCTAAAGGACATCAAGCAGGCCTCGGCCACCGCCCTGCACGATCTTCGCGCGACCCTCAGCCTCCTACGCGAGCCGTCCGACCAACCCCCGACCACCCCAGCGCTTAACCTGCGGTCACTCCCAGGACTCGTGGAACAGGCACGTCGCGCCGGCCTGCACACCGACATCGAGGTCGACATCGATGGTGCTGCCGTCCCGTCGGCAATCGGCGGAGCGGCCTTCCGGATCGTTCAGGAGGCGCTGACCAATGTGCTACGCCACGCTGACGCCTCGAGCGCGCGCGTGAGCGTCCGGGCGAACGCGGACAAGCTGGACATCGACGTCACCGACGACGGCCACGCCAACCGCACTGGCGTCGAGGCCGGCCTTGGCCTCCGCGGCATGTTCGAACGTGCTACGGCGCTCGGCGGCCGCGTCGACGTTGGCCCGCGCGAGGAAGGTGGCTGGCGCGTCCACGCCGTGCTTCCGCTGAGCGCTGGGACCAGTCGATGACTCTGACCAGTGTCGTGCTCGCCGAGGACCAGCCGATGGTCCGCGCCGGGTTCCGCGCGCTGCTTGACTCGCGCGACGACATCGAGGTCGTCGGGGAGGCCGCGACCGGCGCGCAGGCGCTCGAACAGGTACGCGCGCTGAACCCCGACGTCGTCGTGATGGACATCCGCATGCCCGAGATGGACGGGCTGGAAGCAACACGGCGCATCACAACCGATCCGGTGCTCACCCGGACGCGCGTCTTGGTGCTGACAACATTCGAGCTCGACGAGTACGTCTTCGGAGCGCTCGACGCGGGCGCCAGCGGCTTCCTGCTCAAAGGCGGCGAGCCCACCGACCTCATCCATGCGATCCGGGTCGTCGCCGCCGGCGACGCACTGCTCGCCCCCAGCGTAACCCGTCGGCTTATCGATACCTACGTGTCAAGGCCGCAGCCCGCAGCCCAGACCGACCACGACGGGCTCGATGAGCTCACGACCCGCGAGCGGGAAGTCCTCGGCCTCGTCGCGACCGGCCTAACCAACGCGGAAATCGCTCAGCACCTTCACCTCAGCCCACTCACCGCCAAGACGCACGTTTCCCGGATCCTCATGAAACTCGGTGCGCGCGACCGAGTGCAGCTCGTCGTAATCGCCTACCGGAGCGGAATGGTCGACTGACAGCCGAGCCAACGGCTCGAATAAGTCGCGGCCTCGGAGACTCCTCGAGAGTTCCGCTTTCGGAAGTGCACGCGCCGCGGTGAACCCCGCGATGAGCGGAGACCTGCTCTCGAAATTTGCGGGACTCGGGATCGCTCCCGCGGCATCGGGTTGCGCGTACCCGCATTCGCGAAATAGCAGGACTCCGGGCTCATCGGCTGCGGCGACCGTGCAGCGGGCCGCGCTGCGAGCCTTGCAGCTGGCGAGATGCGGGGCGGCGGCCTGACGTGCTCTAGTTTCGGCGCGTGCATCCCGTCAACCCCCCGAGCAGATGGAGGGTTCAGACCAATTCAAGGCTGCAGGGCCGAGAAGCGCCGCAAACCACGGTGCCCAACCCGACGCTAACGCTCGATCCCCGCCTCCGGAATGCACTCAGAACTGCCTGCTATTTAAGGATTTCGACAGTTCGATCGGCGCTTTCGGTCGGCGACGCTGGCGCCTCCCCAGCCGGCGTTCACAAGCTGGCGACAAACGGGCGCTGTGACGCGGGTAGCTTCGCCATCCGCTGCGCGTGCAGGTCCTGCTCACTCTCCCCTCACCTCCGAAAGTGCTGATCCGACCATGACATCCTCAAGCTTGAAGGAGCCGCGGCGTGCGCGGGCGTCGACCGCGAGCCTTGTGGCCGCTGCTGTGATCGCAGCCGCCGTACTGGCTGGCTGCGGCTCGAGCAGCAAGTCCAGCAGCGCCGCCAGCTCGTCCAGCGCAAGCAGCGCTGCCAGCTCGTCCGGCGCAAGCAGCACTGCCAGCTCGACCACCGGCAGCGCTTCGGGATTCAGCAGCACGGCATTGGCCTCAGGCACCCCGATCAGGATCAATACCCCTAGCGGGAAGGCGTCGGTCACCCAGCCCGACGACATCACCGGCCTCAGCGGCAACATCTTCGTCGGCTTCCAGAACTCGGTGGGCACCAAGGGCGAGCCGGTGCCCTCGGGCACCCAGGGCGCCGGTAACCGCGATTCGACGGTCGTCGAGTTCTCGAGCTCCGGTTCGCCGGCCGCGCAATGGGGTGTCGCCGGACACCTCGATGGCCTCACTGGAGATCCGGCGATCGGCAAGCTCATCGTGACCACCAATGAGGATGGAAACGCCCATCTATTCCTAATCGACCCGTCAAGCTCGCAGGCGGTCGAGTACCACCTGCCAAACCTTCCTCACGGTGGGGGGCTTGACGCGATCAGCATTTGGCATGGGATGATTCTGATCTCTGCTTCGGCGCCCAGCTCCACAGCCGGCCCCGCCGTGTACGTGGTCAGCTTGAACTCGAGCACCAACACGGCCAGCGTGCGCGCCCTGTTCGCGGACAACGCGATCGCAGCGCGCGCGAACGGCACGACGCATCTGGCGCTGACCGACCCTGACTCCAATGCGATCGTGCCTGCGTCCGCGCCGCGTTTCGGCGGGCAGTTCGAGCTCACCAGCCAGGGAGACCTCCTGCAGCTCTTCGCGGCGGATACAAGCGGCAAGCGCCTATCGGAGCTCAAGTTGTCTCAGTCTGTCGACGACAGCGCCTGGCCCACCTCGGCGTCGGGCACGCTTTATGTCACCGACGGCGCCAACGACCTGATCTGGAAGGTGACCGGACCGTTCCGACCGGGCACCGAGATCGTCAGCGTGACTCCATGCAATGCCAACGCCGCCCCAACGACGTGTCCCGCCCCGCCAAAGTGGCAGCCCAACTACCTGGGTCAGGTCGACATGTCCACGGGTTCCATCACCAAGATTCCAGTCCGCGGGATCACGATCCAGCCGAAAGCGTTGTTCTTCGTGCCCTGAAACTGGCCGGGGGTCCAGGCGATGGAGATAGCAACGTCTAAAGGTTAATCTCAGACGGAGGGGGTCTGATGGCCTCGGTCGAAACGTTCACGGTGCTGGCGCCGGGCGCGGGTGTGCCGATCGATCTAGGCTTGGGGTGCCCGACGATCAAGGTTGGCGGGTCGCTGAGCGGCCAGGGCGGCATCGTGGAGGGCGAGCTGCCGTCGGCCAATGGCGACGAGCGTCGGCGGGCAGCACCGTGTTCGTCCCGGCTGGAACCGTGCACGCATTTCGGAACGCCAGCGACCGGCCGGCAAGACAACTCGTCGTCGGTCCGGTCGAAGCGCGATGGGCGGGCTCGCGCGACTCCCTTGTCCGCAAGCAGCCGCCGATGGCGCTGTCGCGGGCCTCGAGATCGTGGCTCCTTCGGTGCGGGAGCGGAACTGTGCGTGCCCCCGATGTCGTGCTCCGCTGCTCCCCAGCGAGCCCAGCTTATGGTCGCGCTTCTCCTTGCCGACCGAGCGAAAGCCTCGGTTTGTCTAGCGGGCGCGTGTCAGCGGTCGCATCGCCGCTACGATGGCCCGGTCTCCGGCGAGCAACGTGCTGAAGTCGACGGCGACTCGCTTCCGCGCGTGACCCGTCGCATGGAGACCGGCCAGTGGTCGGTGTGCGGCGCCGGCGAGGCGGGCGATCTGGCCTGCGAGGCCGATGATCCGGCGTGCGTAGGTAACGATGGCCGTGCGCTGGCGGTTGACGCCAGCTTTGTTCCCCGCGGCGAGCGCGCCGCTCTCGCGGTTGAGCGAGGTGACGAGCGCCTGCTCGACGGCGGCCATCCGGCCCAGGGCGCGGATCATCCGGTCGAAGGCCGCAAAGCGATTCCCCCCGACGTGTCCGACGTGCACCGCCGGTAGCATCGCGACGTTGCCAAAGCGCGGGTCGGGCGGGTCGTCGAGCAGCTTGAGAGCCGCGTTTCGCTGCGCCTGAGCTTGGATGATGAGCAGCGAGACGGCCGCGCACGCGAGCCGTGTTTCGCGATCGGGATTGCCGAACTTGCACCCGAGCCCGGACTGTGACTCGTTTAGATCGGCGATGCTCTGTAGGGCGGCGTCGTACGCCGCTTGGGCGTTCGCTTTCTGCTGGCCGGTGAGCGGGCAGACGAGCGCCTCGGCCGATCGCGCGAGGCGACGAGTGCCGTGTGTCGCCCTGCACGAGATCATCGTCAGCGACTTGGCGGCGTACACGAAGGTGACGTTGTCGCCTGGCGTTTGGCCCGCCTCGCCAGAACGCTGATCTTCCTCGACGCGCATGGTCTGGAAGGTGATGACATTCAGCGTCGTCGTCGTCCCGGGGGCGTACTCGTCGAGCGTCGCCACCGGGAACGTGGTTCCCTCCGTGGCCGCACGGAAGAGCTTGGGACTGGCCGCATCGTTTCGCTTGGTCACCGAAAACGTGCTCTCCCCAGCCTTCCCGGTCCCGGAAAGACTGCTCGCCACCTGGGAGGTCCCGAACGAGAACGACTCGATCGGGAAGCTGAGCCCCGCGACACCGAGGTCGACGTGGCCCACCGGCTCCTCGACGAAGTCAACCCCGGAGACGTTGCTGGTGAGGGTGACGGTGCGCGACACCGGGTTCGGGTTGCCCCCGACCGGCGCCACGGTGTAGGTCCCGGGTGGGAGGTCGAGTTCGTAGCTGCCGTTGGCGTCGGTGACGGCCTGGGCGGCGACCCCGCCGGGGCCGGTCGCCTGGACGCTGATGCCCACGGCCGGAATCGGCGGCGTTTCGGTCTCGTCGGTCACGGCGCCGCGGATCGCCGTCGAGGATCGCGCGGGACCGAAGGCCGGGTCGGTCGCCGTCGTGTCGCCCGGGGTCAGGACGCTAGCCGTCCCACCTCCGGCGGGAACCGTGTCGATCGTCGATAGCCGCTGGCTGTGGTCGGCGGAGAGGAACTGATCCTCGAACACGATCGTGCTCCCGTCGGGCGACCACTGCGGGAACACATACGCGTGGCCGGCGGGCGCGCGGGCGATCTCGGTCCCGGCGGATCCGCCCATCGGCACCACGTACAGGCTGGCCCCGACGTCTCCGTTCATCCCGTCCGAGACCACGGCCTTCGTTCCCGTCGCGTCGACTGACATCCCGGAGCTGCCATAGTCGATCCCGCCGGCGCTCTGATCGTTGGCGAAGCTGACCGGATCAGAACTGCCGCCCGCCGCAGGGACGCTCCACAGCCCGCCGCCCTCGGCGGTGTCGTCGCTGTAAACGACCGTGCCGTTCCCGGCCCAGCTCGCGTCGGTGCCGAAGCTGCACGCTGTCTGCCGGGCGGGCGGGCCCAGCAGGTCCGTGTTGCACTGGTCCTGGTTGGGCACGGCAACGAGATCGGTGATGGAGCTCGTCGGGTTGGCCAGCGCCATGACAGCCACGCCATCGGGTCCCGACGCGAACACCACGTGCGTCCCGTCGGGCGAGAGCCGGGCGTCGCCGCAGACGCCGGTCAGATTCTGAGGGTGAGCGCCCGAAGTGTCGACGAGCACGACGGTGCCGCCCGAGCTCCCCTGGGTGCTGCAATGAGGCTGCCGGCCGTTTATGTAGATCATCTTCGACCCGTCGCTCGACCAGCTCGGCTCCGAGCCGCCGGGGACGAACCCCTTCTGGTTGTTGCCGTTGACGTCCATGCTCCAGATCCCGGGCTGTCCCGCGGCGTCGCCGCGCTGGCTGTCGTAGTAGATGCTGAGCCCGACGGCCGAAGCAGGCGAGGCCCCAGCCACACCGACCAGAATCACTGTGAACAGCGTTGTCAGTCCTCGACGCACCGCCCCGGTCGCCATCGCCCGATTATGATCGCGCGCCGCGCCGCGGTCAATCGCAGCCGTCAAACAGAGCGCGGTCGGCGGATTGAGTCGCGGCTGAGGCCTGAAGCGCGTACGAGACATCGTTTACCTCCAGGCCGCGGTGTTGTCCGACTGGTTCGCGCAAGTGCGCTTAGAGAATGATGTGGCTCGAGCTCACGTGTAGATGGCTAGCTACTGGTTCCTCCCGGCTTGACGTTTGCCGATATCGGAAAGTATGATTACGCCGTGGCACGAGCAGCGACGACGTCGGACGTCTTTAACGCGATCGCCGAGCAGCAGCGCCGGGAGATCCTGGTGCTGCTGCGGGCGGGTGAGGGGCCGGTGACCGAGTTGGCCCAGGAGCTGGGGATGACCCTGCCGGGGGCGTCCAAACACCTGCGGGTGCTCCGGGAGGTCGGACTGGTGCGGGACCGCAAGGCAGGCAAGCAACGCCTGTACGGCCTTGACGCCCGCGGGCTGCGACCGGTTCACGAGTGGACCGGCGGGTTTGAGCGGTTCTGGAACGAGAGGTTCGACCGGCTGGACGAGTACGTGCAGGACTTAAGCAGGCAAGGCAGGAGGAGTAGCTGATGAGCGCGACGGGACGAGGAGCGCCAGCGCAGTCCGCGACGGCTGACCGCGAGATCGTGATCTCCCGGGTCATCAGTGCCCCACGGGCGCTGGTGTTCGAGGCGTTCACCGAGGTGCGGCACCTGTCGCGGTGGTGGGGACCGGAGGGGTTCACCACCACCACGCGGTCCTTCGAGTTCCGCGCCGGCGGGGAGTGGGACTTCGTGATGCACGGACCGGACGGGACGGACTACCAGGAGTGGATCTCCTGGACCGAGATCGCCCCGCCGGAGCGGATCGCGCTGCTGCACGGTGAGTCCCGCGGCGACCCGAACGCCTTCGAGTCGGTCTTGACGTTCGCGCCCGACGGCGCAGCGACCCGGATCGAGATGCGCGCGGTGTTCCCCACCAAGGAGTTGCGCGACGAGGCGGTCGAGAAATACCACGCGATCGAGGGCGGCCAGCAGACCCTGAGCAAGCTCGCGGCCTACGTCAGCGAGATCGTTCGGACGGGAGTTGAGGACTGATGGCCGGGAAGGTGTTCTTCAGCGTGTCGATGTCGCTGGACGGGTTCATCGCGCCCGGGTCCCTCGGGGAATTGATGGGGCAGCAGTGGATGGAGCTGCAGCAGTGGATATTCCCGCAGCGGTTCTTCCGGGAGAGCCTGAAGCTCGGCGAGGGCGGCGAGGAAGGGCGCGACAACGACATCGCGCGGGAGACGTTCGAGCGCACCGGCGCGAGCGTGATGGGCAAGCGCATGTTTGACGCCGGCGAGCAGATGTGGCCGGAGGAGGCGCCGTTCCACACGCCGGTCTTCGTCGTGACGCACGAGAAGCGTGACCCCTGGGAGCGGCCGGGCGCGACCACCTTCCACTTCGTCAACGACGGCATCGAGCCTGCGCTCGACCAGGCCCGCGAGGCCGGCGGCGGCCGGGACGTCCGCATCGCGGGCGGCGGCGCAACGATCCTGGAGTACATGAACGCCGGCCTCATCGACGAGTTCACGATCGCGCTCTCACCCGTGCTGTTCGGCTCCGGAATCCGCCTGTTCGAGGGCGTGGACGCGGGCCGCGTGGCCCTGGAGCCGGTCCGCGCGGAGCCGACGCAGCGGGTGATCCACCTGACCTACGCAGTCCGGGAGCGGTAACTGTCTCGACCTCAGCGCTCCCCCCGCCGAGGTCAGCGGCGCGGTGAGATCCTCGACGCTCTGAGCGTCAGGACGGGTGAGCGTTCAGACCGCGAGCTCGGTCGCGCGCTTCTCCGGGAAGGGAGGACCTGACGGCGGTGTCGTGGCTGGTCGCGGAAGGCTCGGGGTGACAGTGGGCGCGTCCGACTGGGAACCTGTTGGGGACAGGATCGAGAGCGCGCAATTCAGAACCGGACGTGCCAGTTTCCCGGCATCCGGCTCAAGCAAGCCCTGATGGCTGGTAGGCGGGCAGAAGTGCCGGGCCGTTGCATTGGGCGTGTATGAGACGGTGGTCAGCCGTGTCCGGCGTCACCGGCTTGACGATCGTGATCGTCGTGCGGGTGCTGGTCAGCCACTGCTCCCAATCGCTTGGGGTTTGTGGCTGCTGGTCGTCGGCGAAGAGCCGGCGTCTTGCAGATCGGACAGCGACCGTCCTGGGCTTGTAGGAGCCGCAGGGTGGTGTTGTTGATCGGCAGGATCGGCTTGCGCCGTCGCCAGGCCCAGTAGTCGGCCAGCGCGGGGTCGTCGGGTGACGCTCCGCTCTTGACGACCATGTGCCGGACGATCTTGGTCCAGGCGAAGCGGTGCATGTAGGCGCCGCTGTGGCGGTCGCCGAACACCCACCGGTCTTGCCTGGCCTTGTTGAACTGGCCGAAGTACCGGGCGGTCACCCAGGACTTCGGTTTGTTCGCGGTGGCTGGCCGTGGCCCACTTGTAGGTGAGCTTCCACAGGTAGGTGTCGAGATCTCCGAAGATCTCGGCCGCTACGTGTGACCGGTAGTAGTTGGCCCATCCCCGGATGATCGGGTTGAGCCGCTTGATCACGGCCTGAGCGTTGCTGCCCCGTAGGGAGCGCATCTCGTTCTTTAGCCGTGCCCGGATCCGTCTGATGGCCGCTTTGCTCGGCTTGATCAGCAGCTTGCCGCGGTAGCGGCGGACGTTGAATCCCAGGAAGTCGAAGCCCTCCGTCGAGGGTGACGACGCGCGTCTTGTCCTCGTTGAACGCCAGACCTCTGGGCGCCAGCCACGTGGCGAGCTTTGCCTTGATCTCGAGCGCGTCCTGCCGGGTGTGGCAGAGAGCGACGAGATCGTCGGCGTAGCGGATCACAGTCGGGGAGTCCAACCTGATCGAACCGCTCGACAGGTAGCGGACCCCGACGGCCTGTTCCATCCCGTTCAGGGCGATGTTCAGCAGCACGGGGCTGACAACACCGCCTTGAGGAACACCGTCCTCGGTGCGGTGCAGCCGACCTTGCTCGACCACGCCAGCCTTCAACCATGCCCGGATCATTCCCCTGGCGGGGAACGCGCCGATCATCGTCTGAATGTGGTCGTGGGCGATCAGGTCGAACGCCGATGCCAGGTCCGCGTCCAGAACCCACGGCCGCTTCGGGCTCTTGCCCTTGGCGACCTCGAACACGGCCTGGATTGCGTCCTGGCAGCCGCGGCCCGGCCGGAACCCGAAGGATCTCCGGCTCGAACCTGGCCTCCCACTCGGGCTCCAGCGCGTTGACGACCCGGGCTTGGTGCACGCGATCGAGAATCACGGGAATCCCTAATGGTCGGCGCTTGGTGCTGCTGCCCCTCTTCGGGATGTACACCCGCCTGACCGGCGTCGGCCTTGAACGGCTCGGCGTTCTGTTGCACCCTGTCGACCAGTTGCATCTTGGCCTCCGGGGTCAGCACGACCTCGCCGTCCACGCCTGCCGTCAGACGACCGGCGTTGCGCTCCGTCACCCGCCGCACGCTGATCAGCGTGTTCGCGCGCGAGCGGAGCATCAACTTCTGCAACCGGCGGACCCTTGCGAAGGTCCCCCGCCTTCGATGCCGTGAAGATCCGCTGCCGCAACCGCCGTACGTCCGCCTCCGCGCGCCGCCAATCAATCTGGCGCCAACGCTCGGCGTCGTCCTCTGGTCCACTCACCACCACGGCCGGGGCCGTTGCGGCGTCCAGCTTGTCCTTCGGTTCCGGGGTCTCGGTCATCTTCCTCTTCACAGGCTCACCTGACCGCGTCAGCACCCTTTCGAGTCCGGGCACCAGGCCCGGTATCCGGCCAGTTATCCAAGGACGGCCGGCTGGAGGGGCCAGCCACCATGTCCCGGTTTCCTGTCGCCTTTCGGCCGCCGGCATTCGCTTCTCGGTCATCCGATTCCCGCCGAGGGATCGGCTTTCCTCACGGTCGGCCCACCGGCCCACATCGGGCCGGACCCAGACGGGGTTACCGCGTTCCGCACGCACGAGCTGCGACCGGGGTGGGTGCCCTCTATACCCCGAGGACGATGGTGCTCACCCGGCCGGGTCGCCTCCCCGACCGGCACCCGCCGCTTCCCAGCGGCAAGTCCCTTCGACCCCGCCAACAACATCCCATCGACGCGAGGCTCCCCTTCACGAGGCATCAAACAGGGGTTCACATCACGTTCACCCGTCCGGTCTTCCCCTCGCCCACGCCCCCAGGATGGAACCGGCGGCGCTTCGGCTTCCCCCCGAGCTTCGCACCCTGCCGTCACCGGCAACGCACGTCAGGGGCAGGGACAGGCCATCGAGCACGGACCTGGAACTACCGCTCAACTCACATTCGTCGATCTCCAATCCGGTAGTTCACTCAATGCGTGCGACCTCGCGTCGCACGGCGAATCTGAGGGCTCGCGACCTGATCGCGTCTGAGACCTGCGCTCTTGGCGTCGCGGTATGTCCGCTACCCCACGATGGACCGGTCAAGCGGCTGGGTCGGCCCGCTGGTGTGGGTGTTTGCTTGAGCGTTTGCCGAGATGGCGCCGCGCGGCGGTACGGTGCGGGGCGATGGCCGGGCCAGATTCACTCGAGTCGGGGTTTGAGGCGCTTGACGCGGGGTGTTATCAGCAGGCTCGGGCGGCGTTTGAGAAGGCGCTGGCCATTGAGGCATCTGCGGCCGGCTATGACGGTCTTGCGCAGGCTTTGCGATGGTTGGGAGATGGTGCGGCGAGTCTGGCTGCGCGGGAGGCGGCGTATCGGTTGTATCGGGAGGGCGAACACGCGGCGCGGGCTGGTCTAACTGCGGGCTGGTTGGCGTGGGACACGCTGCTGTTGCGGGGCGATTGGGCGGTGGCGCAGGGGTGGTTTGCGCGGGCCGAGCGGCTGCTTGAGGATGCTCCGAAGAGTGTTGAGCGTGGGTGGTTGCTCTACCTGCGGGCTCTGATCGCCCTGAACACGTTTGCCGACGCTCACGCAGCCGAGCAGCAGGCGCATGAGGCCGCCGAGCTGGGGTCGGAGCACGACGAGGCGGACCTTGAGTTCGGCGCCCGGTCGGTTCGTGGCTTGGCGCGTGTGGCGTTAGGTGATGTGCCTGATGGGATGCGCGATCTGGACGAGGCGTCGGCGGCGGCGGTCGCGGGCGAGGTGCGGAATCCGATGATGGCGGGGTTGGTGTGGTGCAACGTCATTTACGCGTGCGAGCGGGTTCATGACGTGGAGCGGGCAGCGCAGTGGTGCGCGATCGTTCGCGAGCACGCCGAGCGGATTCAGAGCCGTCAGCTGTTTGGCTTTTGCCGCAGTCATTACGCACGGGTCCTCATCACGAGGGGCGAATGGCGGGAGGCAGAGGCCGAGCTCGAGCTGGCGCAGAACGACTTTTCTGCTGCAGCGCCGGCTGGCGCGTATGAGGCGGCGCTGGCTCTAGCTGAGCTGCGGCGTAGGCAAGCGCGGTTCGATGAGGCGATCAGCTTGTGCCGAAGCTGCGAGTGGCATGAGGGCGCGCAACTGTGTCTGGCTGAGATCGCGTGGGATCGCGCTGACACCGCAAAGGCGCGTGAGGTGTTTGACCGTCGCCAGCGTCGCCTTTCAGCGCGATCCCAGGCGAGCGATGCGGTGGGGCTTGAGCTTGCGGTCTGCCTGGCGGTCGCGGAGCGTGACAGCGTGGTCGCCACTGAATCGAGCCAGGCGCTGGGCAAGCTGGCCGCGGCAGCGAACACGCCCGCGCTGCTCGGTCGTGCTCGGTTCGCGGCCGGCGTGGCGGCAATCCTGAGGGATCGTCAGGCGGCGCGGGTTGCACTTGAGGACGCCGTTGACGCGTTTGCCAGCGCATCGATGCCGTTTGAGTCTGCCCGCGCCCGTGTTGCGTTAGCCCGTTTGCTTGCGGCGGCGGATCGGAGCGAGGCTGCGGCTGCGCTGTGGGAGGGCGCCACGAAGGTCTTCGCGGAGCTTGGTTTGCGGCGTGACCCACAGGAACTCGACCGCCCGCTGGCGTCGATCGTCAATGCGCCAAGGGGCGAGCTGACCCCGCGCGAGCGCGAGGTACTGCGTCTGATCGCGGATGGGTTATCGGATGAGGCGATCGCTGAGCGTCTGGTGTTGAGTCCGCACACTGTTCATCGTCATGTGGCCAATATCCGGTCGAAGCTGCGCCAGCCATCCCGTGCCGCGGCTGCTGCCCAGGCCATTCGCGACGGACTGATTTAGCCGCCCACGAGCGCACCCGGGCCTGCATGGCCGTTTCCGGCCATTTCCTGTAGATGGCCGGAAAGTGGGAAGCCGGCGCGTCTATGAAGATGGAAGCTGTGGCGGTCAAATCTCGTGAGAAAGGACGGAGCATGAGTGCAACCAAGTCAGAGGCCGGCCCGGTCGCCTCGCTGAAGCAGGCGCACCGGACGATGTGGGCGGATGGGGACTATGCCGCGGTGGCCCGATTGATCGATGAGGTGCCGCCGGCGCACATGCTCTCGGCGGTGGGCGTCGACGCGCACCATCGCGTGCTCGACGTCGCGACCGGGACGGGAAACGTAGCTCTGCGCGCCGCCCGCAGCGGCGCTCACGTCACCGGGCTTGATCTGACAGTGGAGCTGCTCGACATCGCGGCCGTGCGCGCGGCGGCGCTCGGTGCCGAGGTGGACTGGGTCCAAGGCGACGCCGAGGCGCTGCCATTTCCCGATCACAGCTTCGACCGGGTGCTATCTGCTTTCGGAATACAGTTCGCGCCTCGTCATGAGATCACGGCGAGTGAACTGGTGCGGGTCTGCCGACCGGGCGGAGCGATCGCGCTGGCCAACTGGACGCCTGAAGGGATCGTCGGGCAGATGTTCGCGATCCTCTCGCGCTACCTACCAGCGCCCCCAGCGTTCGCATCCCCACCCCCGCTGTGGGGCAGCGAGGAGCACGTCCGAGAGCTGTTCTCCACCCGCGAAGTCGGGCTCGAGTTCGAACGAGCGGTCACGCCTTACACGTTCGGGTCTGTTGAGGAGTTACTGCAGTTCTACGAGACCAACTACGGCCCGACGATCCGTGCCAAGTGCACCCTCGAGAGCGAAGGTCGCTGGGGCGACTGCCGCGCCGAGCTCGCAGACCTGTTCCAGTCGCAAAACCGCTCGACGGACGACGCAGACCTGCGCATCGAGGCCGAGTACATGATGATCGTCGCGAGGCCGCAATGAACGGCGCCGGGGGCGCCCGCGCAGCAACCAGGTCGTGAACGTCGCTGAGTACGCCGGCTGTGACGCGACCGACCTGACGGGACTGCTGCGCCGCGGGCAAGTCGCCCTCGGTGAGGTGCGCGATGCTGCGCTGCGGGCGATCGAGCAGCTCAACCCGCGGCTTAACGCGGCCGTGCACGGTCCGTTTGAGGACGCCTCAGCTGCTGAGGGTCCCTCGCCGGTGTCCCGTTTGCCGTCAAGGACACCCTGTCCCAGGCGGGGCGTCCTTGCCAGCTAGGCAGCCGGCACTCCGTTCGTTCCAAACGGCCATTCTCGATCGCGACCCGCGACGCGCCTGCTTCCCCAGGCCAAGCGCAAAGCCAGCGACGCCCTGGCGGCCGCTCTCCGACGGCTAGCTCGCGAACGGTGGGTCAGCCAGTTCCGAGCGGATCCGCCGAGAACGCTGGAGCTGCGCCGGTTTCGCTCGTCGGCTGCCGATACCGTGAGCCGCGTACCGGTGGTTAGCGCTTCTTCTTTTTGGTGTTGGGTTTGAGGGTGATGGTCTTGCTGGTCACGGTCCTGCGTGATTGTGTGACGGTGAGCTTCGCCTTGAGTGGATGGTGTTTGGCGAGCAGTCGCGAGCCGGCACCGTTCAGGGTGAGCGTGATCGTCTTGGTCGCGCCGGCGGGGATCGTCGCGGTCTTGGAGGCGATCGTGATCGTCTTCTTGATGGTCTTGGTTGACGCTGCGATGGCGATCACCTTGCCGCCCCGGATCGTCTCGAGCACGGAGGCGGTCAGCTTGATCTGGCAGGAGGTGCCGCCCGTGCAGCTCACCCGCACGCTGGTCGTGGCGCCGGATGTGCTGATGTGCTTGACGCTCGCGCGCCCTGGGGGGGGTGCTGGGATCGGCGTTGCTGTGATCGGCGTGGACCGCCCGCTGCTGGCCAGGTGGGTGCTGTCGCCCGTGTAGTTGGCGGTGAGGGTGTAGGACGCGGCGGTGGAGGGGGTGAACGTGATCTGGCAGGACGCGACCCCGGTCGTGGCGGTCGCGTGGAGGGTGCAACTGCCGGCGTTGGCGAACTGGCCGGAGGTCGGGGACGATGTGAAGCTGACCGTTCCGGAGGGGGTCGCCCCGCCGGACTGGGTGTCAGTCACGGTCGCGGTGCACGTGGTCGCGGTCCCGGCCCTGACCGAGCTCGGCGAGCAGGACAGGGACGTCGTTGACGTCGCCCGAGATGTCGTCTCATGCCCGGTCGCGTCGATGGCGGTGCATTCTTCTGCGGACACGCACGCGATCGCGTTCAGGATCGAGTTCGGGTCGATCGTGGTGGGGATCGGGGTGCCGGGGCTCGCGGGGTTGAACGTGACCTGCTGCCCGTTGGTGTCCACGGCGGTGCACTGGGTGGCCGTCGGGCACGACACCCCGTTCACGGCGTTGGTGTCGATCGTGGTAGGGGTCGGGGTGCCCGGGCTCGTCGGGTCAAACGTCACCACCTGCAGCCCGCTCTCATCGACGGCGGTGCACTGGGTGGCGGTCGGGCACACAACCCCGTTCAGGGCGTGGCCGGCGTCGATGCTGGTGGGGGTGGGGGTGCCGGGGCTGGCCGGGTTAAACGTGACCTCATGCCCGGTGACGTCGACGGCGGTGCACTGGGTGGCGGTCGGGCACGCGACCCCGGTCAGGCCGGCGCCGGGGTCGATGCTGGTGGGGGTCGGGGTGCCCGGGCTGGCCGGGTTAAACGTGACCTGCTGCGCGGTGAGGCTGTTGGCGACGGCGGTGCACTGGGTGGCGGTCGCGCACGCCACCCCGCTCAGGCCGTGGCCGGGGTCGATGCTGGTGGGGGTGGGGGTGCCGGGGCTGGCCGGATTGAACGTAACCTGCTGCCCGATGTTGTCTACAGCGGTGCACTGGGCGGCGGACGGGCACACAACCCCCCTCGGGATGTGGCCGGCGTCGATGCTGGTCGGGGTCGGGGTGCCCGGGGTGGCCGGGTTAAACGTGACCTGCTGCCCGGTGAAGTCGATCGCGGTGCACTGGGTGGCGGACGGGCACGCCACCGCTGTCAGGTCGTTGCCGGCGTCGATCGTGGTGGGGGTCGGGGTGCCGGGGCTGGCGGGGTTGAACGTGACCTGATGGCCGTTGTTGTCCACCGCGGTGCATTGGGTGGCGGACGGGCACGCAACCGCGGTCAGGCCGTTGGGGTCGATCGTGGTGGGGGTGGGGGTGCCGGGGCTGGCGGGGTCAAACGTGACCTGCTTCCCGGTGCCGTCCACGGCGGTGCACTGGGTGGCGGACGGGCACGCAACCCCGAGCAGGCTGTTGGTGGTGTCGATCGTGGTCGGGGTCGGGGTGCCCGGGCTGGCCGGGTCAAACGTGACCTGATGCCCGGCGGCGTCGACGGCGGTGCACTGGGTGGCGGACGGGCACGCCACCGCCGTCAGGACGTGGCCGGTGTCGACCGTGGTCGGGGTCGGGGCGCCCGGGCTGGCCGGGTCAAACGTAACCTGCCGCCCGGTGGCGTCGACGGCGGTGCACTGGGTGGCGGACGGGCACGCAACCGCGTCCAGGCTGTTGGTGGTGTCGATCGTGGTCGGGGTCGGGCTGCCGGGACTGGCCGGGTCAAACGTAACCTGCCGCCCGATCTCGTCGACGGCAGTGCACTGGGTCGCGGACGGGCACGCCACCCCCTCCAGGGTATTGCCGGTGTCGATCGAGGTGGGGGTCGGGGTGCCCGGGCTGACAGGGTCAAACGTGACCTGCCGCCCGCTGACGTCGACGGCGGTGCACTGCGTGGCGGTCGGGCACGCCACCCCGTTCAGGTTGTGGACGTCGATTGCGGTGGGGGTCGGGGTGCCCGGGCCGGCCGGGTCAAACGTGACCTGCTGCCCGCTCTGATCGACGCCGGTGCACTGGGTGGCGGACGGGCACGCCACCCCAGCCAAGGGCTGCTGCTGGCCGCTATTGTCGATCGCGGCCGGCGTCGACCACAAAAGCTGCGCAAGCGACGCCGCCGGCAGCCAGCACGCCACCCCACACAACGCAACCAGCACGACCAGCAGCCGCCGAACAGCCACCGCCACAACACAACCTCGAACCCGCGCGATCATCGATCCCGGCCCTCCCCTTCTTTGGATACCCGGACCGATCCCGGTCCGCGGCTCAGAACGCCCATCACCCCAACCAACACGCACCCTCACAACGCCTGAGCGGCGACGCGCTCGGCATCCTACACCCAGGAGCGCCGCAGCAGCCGTCCCGACGCCGCGCTGACAGCAAGCGCACTCCAGCCCCACCCCGCCCTCGAGCCCGCCAGCCCCACCGCCACGGACTACCACCCGCGCGGTCAGCAACCGCCCCACAACGCCGCAGACACCGCACAAGCGCCCCACACGAGCAAAAGCGCGCGACGCACAGCGTGCCGCGACACCTTTCCAGGGCGACGATCTTCGAGCGCAGACGAGATCGAGCAGCCGAGGCGTGACCTCGACCGGGAGCCCCTCGCGGACGGAACCCGCTCGGACTGGCTTGAGGCCCCAGCCGCCGTTCGTGTATCACGATCGAGAATGTCTGAATTGAGCAAAGGTAGGCGCCACCCGTGTGCGTCGCAGCAGTTCCGCCTTGCTCGCGGCACACGCATCTCGAGCACATCGGCGAGCGCCCTGCATCGCGCGCGCGGAACTCGGGACCCACGGCGAGGTGGAAGCCAAGACGATCGCATTGGGCTGACCGAGTGGCGAGCGCTCAGCTTCGGCGCCTTGCCCTTCAGTCTGCCGTTGGCCTTCGCAATTGCAATCCCCTCGCGGGTGCGCATCCGCAGCAGATCGACCTCGAATTCCGCGCGACCTCGAATTCCGCGAACGTCGCGAGGATGTTGAACAAGCACTTCCCCATCGGGTCGTTCGGGTCATACACGGTGCCGCCGAGCGACAGCCGGATCCCGCGGGCGGCGAGCGAGTCGCCGATCGCCCTGGCATCAGGCACGGAGCGCGCGAGCCGGTCGAGCTTCGGAACGACCAGCGTGTCGCCCGCGCGGACGGCGGCGAGCGCCTGCAGGTCCTGCCGGTCGGTCGAGCAGCGCGCGTAGCCGATCAAGATCCTCGACTGCAGAACGGATCCGCGATCAACGGGCTCGACCGCGGCCGTGTTGCCCGCCGTGCGGGTCGTCGTGTTGGCAATGGTCACGTTCACACCACATACACGTCACACGGACGCGTCCATCACCCTCAACGGACAACAGCAGAGTCGCCAGGCAGGCCGCTTCGCGGCCACCGCCAATCGGCACGGACCGACGTCCGCAGGGTAACGGCCAGCGGACAACTTCACGCGGCCTGGTGGCGCAGACGTCGCGCGCGGCTGAAGCCAGGAGGTGCCGGGAGCGTCGCGGCCGCCGCGCTGGGGGCTGGTGTCCTCGTCGACTGTGCCGACAGCTTGACTGATCTCCGGTGCGAGGCTGCCGTCGGCTAGGCTGAGCGCAATGGCGCGGGCGATCGGCATCAGCCGGGCCGGAGGGCCGGAGGTCCTGGAGGTCATCGACCGCCCGGTTCGTGAGCCCGCAGACGGGGAGGTGCGGATCGGGGTGCGCGCGGCGGCCGTCAACCCCACCGACATTGGACTTCGACAGCGCGGCGGCGGCGACCTCCCGCCGCCGTGGACACCGGGGATGGACGCCGCGGGCGCGATCGAGTCGGTCGGCCCGGGCGTGGATCGCCTCGCTCCCGGCGATGAGGTGATGGCCGTGGTGTCGCCGCGGCGACCCGAGGGGGGCGCGCAGGCGCAACTGCTCGTCGTCCCGGCCGCCTCGGTGGTCGCGATCCCCGACAGCGCCGGCCTGGAGCAGGCGGCGACCCTGCCGATGAACGGTCTGACGGCGATGCTCGGGCTTGAGGAGCTTGCGCTGTCGAAGGGCGACACTCTGGCGGTGAGCGGCGGCGCGGGGCTGCTCGCGTCGTACGTGATCGGACTGGCGCGCGAGCGGGATCTGCGGGTGATCGCCGACGCCAAGCCACAGGACGAGGAGCTGGTCAGCGGGTTCGGTGCGGACACCGTTATCCCGCGCTCAGACGATTTCGCGCGCGCGGTGCGCGATGCCGTCCCCGAGGGGGTGGCGGCGGTGTACGACACCGCGCTGCTCAACCGCGCGGCGTTTGGGGCGATCCGCGACGGCGGCGGCTTGGCCGTCGTTCGCGGCTGGGACGGCAGCGATCCCGAGCGCGGCATCCGAATCGTCACGGTCAGGGTCTCCACCGCGCTGCACCGCACCGACTGGCTGCAGGATCTCCGGGCGCTGGCATCAGACGGACGCCTGGCGCTTCGCGTGGCGGGGACCTACGCCCCTGAGCAGGCCGCCAAGGCCCACCGGGCGATGGAGGCAGGCGGCCTGCGCGGCCGGGCGCTGATCCTGTTCTGATCTCGGCGCGGGCGCTAGCGCCGCACAGCTCTTGCCCACACGCCTTCGAACCTTCCGCCGAGTGAGCGGCTGCACAGGACTGGTGCTCGGTCGATGCAATGCGAAGTGGGGGCGCGAGCGGCCATGCGTCGAGGCTGGTCGAGAAACCGGAATATATGGCCGGTTTCTCGACCAGCGCCCGGGTTCCCGGTCCGTCGTGTGCGTCTGCTTGGGGTATGCGACAGCGCGTCCGAAACTGGATCGAGCAGCGGGCGCCTCAAACGGCGATCTTGGCCTCCAGGCTTCGGGAGACCCGCTGAGGCGCTCGCCCGATGCGGCCCGAGCCCAGGTTCGAGGCGTTCGGAGGGTAAAGATCAGCGGACGATGCGGGCGCTCGCGCTCCGGAGTCGGCCCGGAACCGGCCTAGAGGGGTGTCCGGTGCCCAGGGATCAGGAAACGGACGTCATGGGTGGGGTGTCGACAGCCCTTCCGCGTGCGACCGTGGCCGCTACGTAGTTCTCACCTGTGCAACCAGTAGCCGCCCCTGATGGGTCCGCAGCAGTAGGAGCCGTTAATACGATCAACTATGCGGTCTGGCTCGTCGACGGGACGCGGCGGGTGTCGGTGCGAGCGCCGGCACCAGCTTGGTCAATCGTGTATACCGGTCTCGCATCGATGCAGGCGTACGCTCGCGGCTTGGGCGCTCGCAACAGTCTCGGCGCTGCTCCCCGCGGCGTGCGCCAGCAGCAGTTCGAGCCCGAGCTTATCTGGACCAGCGGCGTCGAGCACGTCCGTCACGACTCTCAGCTTGCCAGGGAAGTCGCTCACGTTGGGGACGAAAGACTTCACCGAGGAGTTCATCGTCGGCCAGCTCTATAAGCAGGCGCTGGAGGCGAAGGGCTGCGCGATCAACTACAAGGAGAACATCGGCGCCACGGAGATCGTAGACAGGGCGTTGACCAGCGGTCAGATCGATGCCTATCCGGAGTACACCGGTGAGTCGGTGGTCACCGTGGCAAAGATCAACAGGACCGTGTCAGGCCCGCGGGAGGAGTACCGGCTCGCCAAGGCGTTCTACGCCAAGCGCGGTCAGGTGATGAGCGATATCACGCCGTTCTTTGACACTGACGCGATTGCGGTGCTCACGTCCTACGCCAAGAAGTACGGGCTGGTCTCCGTGGCCGACCTCAAGAAGATCCCGCACTTCACGCTCGGCGCCCGGCCTGAGTTCCTCGATCGCCAGCAGGGAGTGGCCGGCATGAAGCGCGTTTACGGCATCAAGAACTTCACCTTCGAGTCGCTTGCGCTCGGCATCGCGTACCAGGCGCTCGACAGTGGTGCGGTCAACGCGATCGACGCGTTCACGACCGATCCGCAGCTGGCCAGCGGCAAGTACACGTTGCTCAAGGATCCGAAGAACATCTTCGGCTTCCAGAACATCGCGCTGGTGATCAACAAGAGCAAGCTCAGCGTCTGTCCGCACGTGTTAGCCGTCGTCAACCGCGTCAACAAACTGCTGACTGCGCCTGCGATCATTGCCATGAACAAGGCGGTCGTGATCGACGAGCAGCCGGCGGCTGCGGTCGCAGCCGCGTTCTTGAAGGCCAACCACGTGATCTCGACCGGGCCGTCGGGCGGCTGAATGCCGCGCGACATTCCGCTGCTGGGCGGCCGGAATGTCGTGGCCTCAAGGCGCTGCTGCGCGGGTCGATTACGTTGGTAGGCTCGGAGCGAATGCGCACGCGGACGTGATGGCCTTCTGATCTCGTGAAAACGGAGGCCCGTATGGGCAGTCACGGCCGGTGGGCGCAACGCTGGATCGTGCCAGCGGGTTCCGCCGGGCTGTTCGTGGTGCTGTGCGTGCTTGCCGGTTTCTCGTTGCTGACCCAGCAGCGTGTCGCCAGAAGCGCCCATCGAGCCAATGCGGCGAGCGTGCTCAGCACGATCTACCAGGACGCTCGGTATCGGGTTGGTCTCGAGCAATCGCTGGTGCGGCAGTTCCGACTGTCTCCCAACGTCTCGGTGCTCACTGCCCGCGGCCAGGCCGAAATTGCGCTCGTCTCGGATTTGGTTCAGATCGCGGCGCTAGCCGGGTCGTCGGGGGCGAAGGCCACGGTAGCCCGCCTCTCCGCCGCCGACGGTGCCTACGATGACGTCGGCTACCAAATCATTCAGGGCGTCTATGCGCACGACAATCGCCTGGTCGAGCGCTTGGACAAGACCTTCGGTGAGGCGGCGTTCGCCCGCGTCCAGAGCATCGTCACCGGCGAAGCGACGGCCGCTCAGCGCAGCGCCAGTGCCGATGAGGCCGCTCTGGCCAGCGACAGCAGCTCAGCCGGGCGCGCGATGGCGGTCGCGTTTGCGCTCGGGCTTGGCCTGATCGCCTTCTTCGGGGTGGTCATTGCCCGGATTTCACGCCGGTTGAACGAGGCGCGCGCGGCGGAGTTCGAGACGATGGCGCAGATGGCCAGTACCGACCCGCTGACCCGTCTGCGCAACCACCGCGCTTTTCACGAGGATCTCGGTCAGGAGCTTCGGCGCGCGAGCCGCGGCCCGACACCGTTGAGCCTGGTGATGCTCGATCTCGACGGCCTAAAGAGCGTCAACGACAAACTGGGCCACCAGGCCGGTGACGAGCGATTGCGGGCACTCGCGACCGCGATTCGGACCATTCAGCGTGCCGGAGACAGCGCCTACCGCGTCGGGGGCGACGAGTTCGCGGTCGTGCTCTCAGGCACGCGATGCTGGGGCGCGCTCGAATTCGTGCAGCGCCTTGCCCTAGAGCTGGAGTCTCAGGTCCGCGGGGCATCCGTCACCGCGGGTATCTCTGAGGCGCTGGACGTTCGCGACAAGGACGAGCTGATCCGCGAAGCCGATCTGGCCTTGATCGGTGCCAAGCGGATCAACCAGCATGCGGCGATCTACAGCCAGGACATGCGCGCCAACGCTGATATAGGTATTGCCGAGGACGAGCATCACACGCAGATGCTCGCCAACGCCCTCGCGCTCGCGGTCGACGCCAAGGACTCTTACACGCGCAGTCACTGCCAGACCGTGGCCCAGCTCTGCGTCGTGATCGCCACGGAGCTGGACATCGATCGCGAGCGGCTGGTACGAATCCGGCTGGCCGGACTGCTCCACGACGTCGGGAAGATCGGCGTGCCCGATTCGATCCTGCAGAAGCCGGCGCCGCTTACTCATGACGAGTACGAGCAGATGAAAGGCCATTCAGTGCTCGGCGGAGCGATTGTCGAGGCCGCTGACATGCCTGTCGAGGCTCGCTGGGTGCGACACCATCATGAGCGCATCGACGGTACCGGGTACCCCGACGGGCTCGCCGGCGACGAGATCCCGCTCGAATCGCGCATCATCCATGTCGCGGACGCGTTTGAGGCGATGACCTCCGATCGTCCGTATCGACTGGCTCCAGGCCACGGTTACGCGATCGACGAGTTGCGCCGTCACTCCGGCACCCAGTTCGATGGTGATGTGGTCGAGGCGCTGATCCGTCGCCTAGATTCCACCGGCGCTCTTCGGGAGTCGCAGGATCATCAAGCTCCCACGCAAGCGACAGCTGTCGCGGTTGACCGGGCGAAAACCAAGGCTTCAACGGGCTGCAGATAGCCCTAAACCCCGGGTTGTGGACACAGCTCGAGCCGAGCGACCTCATTGAGGCGAATAGGGGGTCCCCTGGATCGCCCGCTCGCCCTGCGTTCGTGTTGGCGCACGCATTTGACGCCCACGGCCGTTGCGTGGTCCGGGAACATCACGGCTGATGTCCCCGCCGACCTAGTTTGGGCATCCGTATCAGAGTTGAATACTGCGCAGGGCGCCGGCCGGCATCCGCACGTGCCCTCGTCACTAACCTCATGCTCATGACGGAGCTCACCCCGTTTCGCGTCGCGGTCGCCGATGAGGATTTGAGGGACCTGCAAGGTCGCCTGAGGCGCACGCGCTGGCCGGAGGCCGAGACGGTTGATGATTGGTCGCAAGGCGTGCCGCTGCACTATCTCCGTGAGGTCTGTGACTACTGGGCTTTTGGCTATGACTGGCGCCGGGCGGAGGCGCAGCTCAACCGGTTCGACCACTTCCTCGCGTCGGTGGACGGGCTGGACATTCATCTCATCCATGCTCGCTCTCCGCATCCGGAGGCGCGGCCGCTGATCATCACCCACGGCTGGCCAGGCTCGATCGTCGAGTTCCTGGAGGTGATCGGCCCGCTGACGGATCCGGTGGCTCACGGTGGTGACGCGGCTGACGCCTTCCACATCGTATGTCCGTCATTACCGGGATACGGCTTCAGCGCCAAACCCTCTGCGCCGGGGTGGGGGCTCGGGCGGATCGCCGCCGCGTGGGTGGAGCTCATGCGCGGTCTCGGCTATGAGCGTTTCTTTGCTCAGGGCGGGGACTGGGGCGGACTGCTCACCTCCATCATGGGCCAGGAGCAGGCTAATGCGCTGGACGGCATCCACCTAAATCACGCGGTGGGAAACCGGGCGGCGCTCCTCGCGGTCCCGGATCCGACCGCGGAGGAGCGGGCTCAGATCGATGCTTTCGACACCTACGCGGCCTGGGAGAACGGCTACTCGCAGCAGCAGGCTACGCGGCCTCAGACCGTCGGCTACGGACTCACCGATTCGCCGGCGGGGCAGTGCGCGTGGATCCTCGAGAAGTTCCGGGCTTGGACGGACTGCGGCGGGCATCCTGAGAACGCCGTCTCCCGCGATCGGATGCTGGACAACATCTCGCTTTACTGGCTGACCGCGACCGCGGCCTCCTCGGCACGCCTTTACTGGGAGAGTCTGAAGACCGTCTTCGCCAACGCCGCGGAAGTTGCCGTGCCAACCGCTTATTCTGTGTTCCCCGGTGAGCGCTTCCGTTTGAGCGAGCGCTTCGCGCGATTGCGCTACACCGACCTGCGGTACTACAAAGTGTTGGAGCGGGGCGGCCACTTCGCCGCGATGGAGCAGCCCGAGCTGTACGTGGAAGAGGTCAGGGCCGGACTGCGTGCGATGCGTTGACCGGCGCACCAGCTCCGGTCACTCGCGTCTGATCGACGCAGATCGCCGCGTGCGACTCGATGGTGAGCCGGTCGATTTCCTGGGTGAGAGTCGTGTTGTGCGCGAGCGACGAGTGCTCAGGTCACACGGGCCTCGGCATCTCCAGACTCGCGGGTTCAGCGCTCGGCGGCGAAGTCGATGAACCAGTTCGAGCGCCTCGGCCCAGGCGGCGGGCATTGCTAGCAGTCCGTCGTCCCTGGATCTGGCGACGGGGAGGTGCGCGACGCGCGGGCCGAGACTCCCGTTCACCGCCGGGTGTGTATCACGAGGGTGGTGCCGTGGCTTTTGTCCGGAAGCGGGCACCGCCTTCGCGCCGACCACTACCGGCAGGCGGCTCGATTGGTCAGAGAGCGGCGTCGCGGTCGATCTGCCAGCGACGCGTGGGGAAGATCTCGAACCCGAAGTCAGCTGCCGCTCCGCCAGTCCGAACCGGAAGCGTGACGGCGGGAGCGTTCATCGCGCGGTTGTAGCTGTTGCCGGTTCCGCTCCGGAGACCAGGATTGCTACGAGTGGGATTCCACGTTGCGCGATGCCGCGCCCCTTCTGGGCTAGGTGATTGTTCCTCGCCACGTCGCTGTTGGGACACCGTTGCGGCGGCGCGTGATGCGGATCAGGATGGCGTCCGAAGTCGGGATAACGGGGTGGCAGATCAGCTCGATGATCTTCTTCGCCTCGCGGCGCTGCGCGGGGGTCGGCGGAGGATCGGTTGCGCAGGAGCTGCCGGTGGGGCAGGGGTGGCGAAGGACCGTCAAGGTCGCGGTGGCGGGGTAGCTGATCGTGTAGTTCGGTGAGTAGCCGCCTTGGCACCAGATCTTGTGGTTGCCAATTGTCAGCGCTCCGATTGCGAGCACGCACACTGGGCTCTGTAGCAGCGAACTGGGGGTATCGCCGTTGACGAAGCCGGAGCCAACCCACGTCAGCTGTGGAGTCAACTGGCCGACGGCCATGTACTTCCTCTCGGGCCTGATCACCAACGGTGCCGGGTTGACGACGTACTGAACCGTCACGACCTGGGCCGGCGTGCGGTGGCCTGCGGGTGTGAAGCGCGCCTGCAGGTCATACGCGCCGGCGGCGAGCACGGACCTCGCGGTCACCGGCCGCATGTCCGTCGCAGCGGTGACGGGCGCCGCCATGTACCGGAACGTGCCCCGTTCTCTCGCGACCGCATGCAGACCGCCCACCCCGATCGGGTCGCCGTAGCGGGCCGTCGTCGGTCTCTTGAAGGTCACCGTCGCCGCCCCGGCCGTAACCCGCACTCCGCCGGCCACTGAGGCATAGCTTGAAGCGTATGCGCCGATCGCGAGCAACTCCGCTCGGATCGCGTGCGGGCGTCGACTGACCGTCAGCCGGTGGACCCTGCAGGTGGCTTGCCACGTCCATCCGGTCCAGCGCAGCGGTACCGAGGCGCACTTCGCGATCGGTCTGCCATCCCGGAAGAACTCGACCTTGCCCGCGCCCTGCGTCGACTGTGAACTCGCCATCAAGGTGACGGACTGGCGTGGCGTGATCGCGGAGGCGCTGCTGACAACGGACACGCTTGTCGCGAAACGCCGCGATGCGCGCAAGAGGCTCTGAGCGGAGTCCGTGGCGGTTGCCGGGGTTGAAACGCTGAGCGGCTGGTAGCCGTAGCAGAGCGACTGGATCGACATGACGCTCCCGACGGTGACCCCTCCTGCGAAGCCGGGAAGCGTGTCGCTGAGCTTGGCGGCCGACCCGTCGGCGTTGAGTCCGCCGTAGGCGATCGCATTCGCCGGCGAGATGGCCTGCCACTGCGACCAGACATAATCGATCCATGCGTGGAACATCCAGAAGACTGGATCGTCGGGTGAGGCCATCGTGAGCATGTCGCCGCCGATGTCGTTGTGCACGAGCCCGTGCTCACCGTAGTCGAGGGCCTGCCGGAACTTGTCGTATGACGTCAGCGTCATCAGGGAATTGAGTTGGTCGGCGGATTCGAACGGCCCGAGCGTGTTCGTCGCACCGGAGGCGCTGCTCCACTGGCGTTCGAGGGGAGCCGCGTCATTGACCTGGCTGCCGTCGATCAAGGAGATGTGGTAGAAGGGCTGGTAGACGGCGTTCTTGAACTGGCCTGTAGTAACAACAGGAGTGCCGTCGGCCGCGACTACGCTGGGATTGCCGTTTCCCCCGAACGTGGCATCGTTCCAGAGCGATGAAGTCTCGGGGTTCTGGGCGTCGAAGGCGGCGTCCCAGTAGGGGATCACCACGCCGGGCTCCAATTTCTGTAGCGCCTGCTCGAATTGCAGCAGGAACTCGCGATGCCACGGCAGGAAGTTGGCGAAGTCGTGGATGACCGCCGATTCGTCGAGGTGCAGCTGGACGAACTTGTCGTAGGGGGACGGGCCGCCGCCCGGCGGGACTTGTTGCATCTTCCTCAGCGCTGAGATGAATTTCTGTAACTGAGCGGGGCTCTCGTCCCGGAATTCCGGTCGCAGCTCACACCCCGATGCGCTCGTGGTCGTTCCCGTCGTCGTCGTTGTGGATGTCGTCGTCGTGGTCGTTGTGGATGTCGTTGTCGTTGTCGTGGTCGTCGATGGAACCGTCACCTCGCCGATGATCGGTGCGCCCGACCCGTCCTGCCCGGTGAAGAAGAGCGTGTTGCTGCCGGCGGGCCCGGGAGCGATCGCCTCCCCGCCAGCCGGGTCGAGCGGGTACTCGTTCTCCGGGTAGGGCACGAACGAGCCGGCCGGGGCAGCGGTGAACGTGATGGTGCCGGTCGCCGGGTCCAGCTCACCGACGCCGCTCGCGCCGGCGCCGTTCTGTCCGACGTACCAGATGTTCCCGGCGGCATCGGCGGTCAGCGCGAGGGCCTCTCCGGCCTGGTAGGTGGCCGCGACGGCTCCGGTGTCCGGATCGATCTTCAGGATCTCGGAGTTCTCGCCACCGGCATCGGCAAAGCCGCCGACCGACCACAGAAACCCGTCCGCGGCGACGAGTGTGCGCGGGGAATAGCTTGCATTCCCGGAGCCGTTGCGCTGCGCGTACGGCCCCGCAAACGCCCCGGACGTCGTCATCGACACGATGCTCCGGCTGTTGTCGTTGATCCACAGGTCGCTGCCGGCGCTGGCGATCGACTTGGGGAGGAGACCGTTCGACGGACCGTGGCAGTCATAGAAATACGGGACGGGTGAAGCTCCGCAAGCTAGGTCCGGTGTGGGACCGCATGACGCGCTCGGCGACGGGGTCGCGCTGATCGCGCAGTTGTAGACATACCCCGTCCCCGAATCGGTGAGGTAGAGATTCCCGTCAGGACCAACCGTCATGTCCTCGAAGACGTCGGCCTGCTCGTTGCCCTGAGACGGGTCGTAGCCCGGCATCGCGACCCGCGTGGCGTTCCCGCCCGAGTCGATCGCGTACAAGCCCCCGTGGACCCCGTCGGTGTCCGCTATTGCCCAGTCCAGCCCGTCGGCGGAGACCATCGCCGGAAAACCACCACTCGGCGACCCAAGATTGGTCGCCGCCGCAGTTGGCGTGCCGCCCCCTACGGGCTCCTGCAGCACCTTGGTGCCCGAAGCCGAGGTCAGGATGAACCACTCGTACTGGCTGTTCCCTGCTGCCGGGCCAATCGCCGTGATCGGCAGGACAGGAGAACCGGGAGCGGAGGAATAGTCGCTGCTCGGGACAGCGAAGATCGCGATCGATGGTGCAGCCGGCGTCGCCGCGTGACTGGCCACAGCGGCGCCAACGCCGACGAAGCCAGCCACGGTGGTCGCGAGTAACGCTGTAACACGAGCCCTCGCAAGGCCGGTCCGGGCCATGATGCCGTCGAATCCTAATCACCGACGACGCGCCCAGCAAGGTACTTCCTGAGAAATGGTGTGACCCGCGGTTCAGTCCGGTCTGAACTTCCTGAGGAAGATGGGCGCGAAGCTGTCAGACCGGGAGTCCCATGACCATGGCTGGCCGGCACCTGCTCTTCTTGTCGCACAGGTATCTCGGCGCCGTCGCTGGCGGTCAGCTCCGCGCCTCGCCGGAACCGGGGCTCGCGTGACGGTGCGCAAGATCGGCCCTATACGTAGGTAGGCACGGTGTGCACGCGCCGTCCGCCGGTAGCGATGATCGCGAACCCTCGGAATTGGCTAGGGAGCAGTCGGGAAAGTCGCGTCGATTGATGGGTCGGTCGTGGGGTTCGACGGCGTCGCTGACGTCTTGTGCGGATGGTTTGAAGGGGCTGATTCGGGGCGTGCGGCTCAGGCGAGCGCCCGCCGAGTCGGCGTGCTGCATCCGGGCTACGATGGATGTGGTCGGCTGTGTTCGGGGCGACCGTCGCGGCCAGTGGGCTTCAGCTGGGTCCGCCAACTGGTCGCTCGCTCATTGGCGGTTCCTACTAGGAGGTGGACGGATGTTCGGAGCGCGACTGCGCCGAGGTGGTTTGAGGCGGGCGGGCGCCGCCGGCGCGTGTGCGCTGCTGGTCGTAGGTGGGCTGGCCGTCAGCGCCGCGGGAGCGCAAGCGCTATCTGCGCCGAAGATCTACTGGGCCGATGACGGGATCGGCCCGGTGGTTGGCGAGGCCAACCTCGACGGCACCGGCAAGAGCAACGTGATCACCGGCGCCGCCTCCGTCACTGGGGTGGCGCTCGACGGCCAGCACATCTTCTGGAGCGAGGGAAATGCCGGTCCGATCGGGACGGTCAATCTTGACGGCTCCAGCCCAAACCCGAGCTTCATTACCGCCGCGACCCAACCGTTTGGCGTGGCCGTCGACGACACGTACGTGTTCTGGAGCGATACTGCCGTCGGCTCGATCGGAAGGGCCAAACTCGATGGCTCGAGCCCGAACCCCTCGTTGATCGCGGGCTTGAGCGAGCCGTCTGCGGTGGCGGTCGACGGCCAGCACATCTACTGGGCGGCTACCAACGACAACGAGATCGGCGAGGCGAATCTCGACGGCAGCAGCGCGAATCGAAGCTTCATCCCGGCCAATTCTCCTGAGGGAGTTGCGGTTGACGGCCAGCACATCTACTGGACCAACGGCAACGGCACGATCGGGGAGGCGAACCTCGACGGCACCGACATCAACGAGAGCTTCATCATCACCGGCGGCAATCCGATGGGAATCGCGGTTGACGGGCAGCATATCTACTGGAGCAACGCCGGCACCGGTGCGATCGAGGAAGCGAACCTCGACGGGACGGACGTCAACCCGGCGCTCGTCACCGGCTTGTCAGAACCAATAGGGGTGGCGCTGTCGGTGCCGGTCGCGGCGATCAGCCCGGCGGTGCCGCCGGCGTTCGCGAGCACGCCGCAGGCGACGTTGAGCGCGCCGCAAACGCTGACGCTGACCGACAGCGGCCAGCGAGCCCTGACGGTCTCAGGTCTGTCGTTCATCGGCGCTGACCCGGGCGACTTCATCGTCAGCTCCGACACCTGCTTAGGTTCGGTCGCGCCCGATGAAAGCTGCCAGCTGACCGTCCGCTTCGCGCCGCAGGCGCAGGGTGCGCGCTCCGCGACGCTCCAGATCGCGACCAACGACTACGCCAACAGCCCGCTCCAGGTGACGCTGTCGGGCACCGGCGGTCAGCTACCGCAGGGTCCTGCAGGCTCCCCGGGTCCTGCCGGGTCGCCGGGTCCTGCCGGCTCGCAAGGGCCCGCCGGGACAGCAGGTGCCGCCGGGACAGCAGGTGCCGCCGGGCCGACCGGGCAGACCGGGTCGGCAGGCCCTGCCGGGCCGGCAGGACCCAAGGGAGCCACTGGAGCTCGCGGGCCGCGCGGTCCGAAGGGGCCCAGAGGCCCGGCCGGCGCAGCCGCGCTGGTGAGTTGCACCGTCTCAGAGGAGGACGTCGGCGATCTCGCCACCTGCGTCGTCAGCTACCCCAAGCACGGCCTTGGCTCGATCCGCGCCACACTGCGATCCGACACCGAAACGCTCGCGCGCACAACCGTCCACGCGAGCGGCCGCTTGAGGCTACGGCTGCGCACGCACGCCCACCTACGGCACGGCCGCTACCTGCTCACGCTCACACCCGCCCACGGTCTGACCCAAGTGATCAGGATCACACTCTTCTGAGCGGGCTCGCGGTGTGCTTGCCGGGGTGCGGTACCTGCCCTAGCTCGCGTGGCCCTTGAGTCCGGCAGGAGTTGCCGTTGCGAGCAATTGGTACGCCGAGATCGTGGCTCCTCCGCACTGGTGATCAGGGCGCTCGATCGAGCGGTGGAGTCGGTCATGTACCAGGACGTCGAGCTGGCAGGCATGGCGATCGCCGACGGTGAGCTGATCGACCGGCGCGCGCTGGAGATCCAACAAGGCATCCTGACCGTGCTCGCGCCAGGCGCCGGTCGCGGGAGATCTGCGGATCGTTGCTGCGTTGCTCCACATCGGCCGCTGCATCGAGCGGATGAGCAACCAGTGCGTGACCGTCGCCAAGCTCGTGCCACTCTCGGGCCGCGAGTCGCCAAGGGACAAGGACATCGTCGACGCGATCCAGCGCATGGGTGAAGTCGCTCGCTCGTTGGTGTCCCAAGCCAAACAGGCATTTGCTGAGCGAAACGTTGCCGTCGCTCAAGACATCGTCAGACAGGACGTGGTGATCAACCGGCTATACCGCGAGGTCTTCAGCCGCGCGGTCGAGATCGGTCACGACTTCGAGCTCCGCGAGTGGGCAATGTTCATGGTCCTGATCGCTCGCTGCCTCGAGCGCGTCGGCGACAACACAGTCCAGGTCGCCGAACAGACCGAACTCGTCGTGACGGGCTTGCTACCCGAACCGACGAAGGCGTCACAGCCCATCGTCTAACTCTAACCAGCAGCGCCTAGCGGGCTTCGCCTCCGCAACCAGTCCGGCTGCCAACCGACCGACGCTCCAAGCATCAGCCGCGGTACACCCCACCTGCCCCGGTATGTGGGCCATACTGGACAGTGCCCATCCACTGTTGCTGCAGACGCCCACTAGGCCTACAAGCCCTTCGGGCTCGCCGACGCGCTCCTCCCCACCCGCCCTCGCCAGCGCGATCTCCTCCCGCTCTGAGAACGACAGATACCTGCCCAGGAGATCACGACCCCGACGAGGACGAACCCCGCACTCCGCCGCCATCCACCGCGCCCCCTTCTTCCGATACGTACCGACCCCCTCCGCGGCATCGGTGATGAACTCGCCGCGCTGCAACGCGGCCCAAAACGGCTGCACGACCTCAAGAACCATCCGCCAAGTGAAAACCATCACAACACTCCAATCAACGAGTGTTGCGACCACCGCACGAACCCGGGGCTCGTGCCCCGGACGCTTCCGAGCCGATCCTAGCTATCGACCGGCGTGAGCCCTCTCGAGCGGCGCGAAGTCGCCGCCGACACCGCGTCCGCAGGGTAACGACGCCCGGACGCCCCTGGTCGTGGGCGGCACAAAGCTCGCTGAGCAGATCGAGGCGCTCGACATCGACAGTTCGATGCCCGCCCGAGGCGAGTACCAGGGACAAGGACGAACGAGTATGCGAAGGTGCTCGACGAGTTCGAGGAGGCGCAGCAGCGGATGCCACGCATGCGCCGCGCCTGCCAGTTCGAACAAGCTGTCCGAGCGATCGATCGCCGACTTGAGGACGACGGCAACGCAGACCGGCTGTTCGAACCGCGGGCCATCGCAAGACCCAGCCGACATTGGCGCGGACCGGACCGGACCCCGACGATCGGGCCGACCAGCGACCCTGAGTAAATATCATCCAATCGTTCCGAAAAACAGCGAAAGGGGCGGCGTGTTCGGCAACCACAACCCTCTCAGCGACGGCGCTCAGACCGAGGGCGTCGTGCTCGAGAGCAGCATGACGCACCAGCGGGGCAGGATGAAGGTGCTCATCGCCGTCAAGTTCGATGACGGCGAGAAGGCAGAATTCGCCGAGGTCTTGACCGACTATTACGTACCGAAGGGCCAGGGCCTCAAAGGGCTGACGGATAAAACCGTGATCCCGATCTCGTTCACGACCGGCATGAAGATTCCGGTCCGTTACGACCCCGCCAACCACAAGCACGTCGCCGTCGACGTGCAGGCTCTCCACGAGCGGCGGCTCCACGCCTACACCGAGGGACAGAACGCGCTGCGGGCGCAGGCCGAGGCTTCACTCGACAGCCAGTAGCCGCCGACCATGCTTCGCTCGCTCTCCTATCGGCCACATGAGTCCTGCCTTTCGTGACGCCGCAGGCATTCCGCCCACCCATTCGTCACTCTCCGTACGGGCGCGGAATGCAGGGCTCGTCGCACGAGCCCATCCAGGAGCGGGCGCCTCAAACAGCGATCCCGCCGTCCGAGCCCGGAAGCCCCGCCGAGGCCTTTGCGGCGCGCCCCGAACCCCGAATTCAGGGCGTCCGCACGTTAACCCCGACCTGGCAGACGCGAACTGTCGTGCGGCTCTTTGAAGAGTTCATTCTCTAGCGGCGTGCGCGAGCGCCGAGGGTGTGTGGCAGCCCACAATCGCTGGGGCCTCGTGGATGAGCTCGTCGTTCTCGAGCGCCTCCACCATGAATAGTGCGAAGTCCACGCGGCGCGTGAGGTTGCTCTTGAGGATGGGGTCGCCCACGTGTCGGCTCCAAACGGGCGGGCCCTGGCTCTTGCCCTCCTCGAGGTCGCTGCCGCGCACGACGGTCCACCGTGTGTCGCTGGCGAACACCCGCCGGCACGCTTGCACCTGGTCGTCGAGGTCGGCGAAGCGAGCGAGACGCGCGAGCGGACCGAAGACCTTCACGATCGCCTTGAGCTTCCACGGATACACGTCCTGGCCGTCGCGCGTGATGTGCCACCCGCACGAGAACACCAGGCGCGCTTCCGGAGGCGCGTGCTCGAGCACGGCTCGGACGGTTCCTGTCGAGTATCCGTGGACGCCTCGCGGGACCAGTACGACAAGCACCCCGTCGCACCCGGGGACCGCGCGCTCGATCACCTCGGGATCGTTCGTCGCTCCCGGAACGACAGTGATGCGACCCTTGAACCTGTCGAGCTTCTCCAGGCTGTGCTGCCGGCACACGCCGACCACCTCGTAATTCCGGTCAAGCGCGTGTTGCACCATGTACCGGCCGAGCTTCCCAGAGGCCCCGACGATGCAGACCCTCATTGCCCGGGTTCCGTGGTGCCGTCGAGCTGTCGATCGGTGGCCGTGCCGAGGCCGCTGAAGGAATTCCTCCAGTGCCTCACCTGTCCCGGGCGATAGCGCATCACGGCAGTATCACGCAGAGCCTCGCCTCCGATCGACGTACGGACGCTGCAGAAGCCAGCCTGGCCCGACCAGCTCAAGCCCCGCGCGCGCTTAGCCGGAGGTGTCGAAAGGTTCCGATTCCGAGTCGTCCCGTGCCCCAACGACCGGCGGACGCTGGCGAGCAGGGATGCCCGGGGTCGGCCCGCGCCTGCTCCTCCAGCCCAAAGCAGGAGCGGCCGACCTCCGCCGTGAGCCGTCGCGTTTCCGTTTGACGTTGCGGAGGACGTGTTGCGTGGCGATGCCCCGTGTTAGTCGTTCTTGCTCGGAGACGCGGGTTCTTCCAGCCATGCTGCCGCGGACAGCCCGCTCACCATCCTCGATCGCGCTCAGGTCGCCTAGCAGGAATTCAGGTGCGACGGACCGGAACGTCGCAGCCAAAATGACACCTGTTCCTCGTAGGACTTCCCTGGAATCGTGTGCCACCGCTGGCGTTCCGGCGCGCGCGCGTCGACGACGCTGTCCAACAGGACGTAGTCCAAGGGCACGAGTGGGTAGCCCGTTCGCCAGGGCGGCAACCTGACGTCTGTCAACTTCGCGAGGATGACCTCCGCACGTCTGCGATCGGTGTTGCGGTCAACAGCTATGGCGCTGGTTTCAGAAACGTAAACAACCCGCGTGCACCAACCGTTCGAGAAGCCCAAGGCGGCTTCCATGTGGAAGCCGTGTTCCTTCAGCACGAGACCGAAGCCGACCTCGGGCTGTCCGAGAATCGCCTTCTCGGCGCTGGCGAAGCGCATGTCGCACGCGAGTACAAACTCGTTGCCGATGCCCCGCACCCGTCCCCGGATCGAGGCGATGCTTAGCACCGACGAGCGCGCGAGTCGCGTCACGAAGTGGGGCCATTCGTCGGCGAGCTTTGTTGTGGTCGATCGGGTTTCGAGGTGCGTTTGACTGACGAGTCAGGGCGTCGCTGTCGGGTTCAGGCGTCCTGGCGACGGCGCTCGGCGCGCTCCTCGTCCGTTTGCCGATGCGATGACTTCTTGGCCATGGTCGTCTCCTGGCGTCCGGGCCCGCCCGCTGCGGGCTTGTGCCGCCCAACCGCCGCCCGAAGGGCTGCCAAAATCAGGCGGCTGGACCGCTGCGGGACGCCCCGGTGAGCGAACCTCGCTGGCCGGTCAGCATCCACTCCTCATGCCCGATCGCAGACACGCCAGCGAAGCGCTCTACGACGAGATCGGCCGCACCTACAGCGGTGCTCGGCGCACCGAGCCACGAATCGCGGATCGGATCTGGCGGGCACTGGGCGACGCGCAAACCGTCCTGAACGTCGGCGCCGGGACCGGCTCCTACGAGCCGCGCGACCGCGACGTCACCGCGGTCGAGCCGTCGGCCGTCATGCGCGCGCAACGACCGTCGGACGCGGCGCCCTGCATCGCAGCGCAGGCCGAGGATCTCCCGTTTCCCGACCGCGCCTTCGACGCCGCAATGGCAATCCTCTCCGATCATCACTGGCAGGACCCGATCGCTGGCCTGCGCGAAATGTCGCGCGTCGCCAGACGCGTCGTCGTCTTTCAGTGGGACAACACGCAGATCCCGCGCTTCTGGCTGGTCCGCGACTACCTACCAGAGTTCGCCACCGCCGCTGCAGCGCGGCCGACGCTCGCCGAGCGCGCCGCCGCCATAAACGCAGACATGGACACCGTGCCAATCCCCTCGGACTGCGTTGACGGCTTCTTTCACGCATATTGGAGGCGGCCGGGTGCCTACCTTCAACAACAGGTCCGCCAGGGCACCTCCGTCTGGGCCCGCGTTGGTCCGCACGTCGAGCAACGAGCGGTCGAGGCACTCAGGACCGACTTGGAATCTGGCGTTTGGCACGAGCGAAACCGAGACCTCCTCGACCTCTCGGAAGCCGACCTCGGTGCCCGCCTGCTCGTCGCGGGTTAGCTGCCGTCGGTGACGCTGTCACCCACGCTCACGCCAGCGAGTTCGGGCGATTGCTCTTGACACGGGCTGAAAAGCGGTGTCCACGATCACTTCGGCGCGCTTCCGCCCGTATTCGGCATACCCGACGCCAAGCGCATGAACGGTCTCGTGGATCAGGATCCGCAGCTGCGCGTTCGCTGGCGCCCCGGCGTCGACCACAATCCGACGCGCCTTCGGATCGCACCACCCGCCCGTCTCACCCGGGATCGACTCGAGCGACACGCTGAATCCAAGCGACTCCGCGAACGACCGCATCGGCGTGAATAGATGGGCGTGCGAATCTCCCGTCAGCGGCTCGCACGGCGGGCCGAGAGGAGCCTGCTCGCGACCCTCGATCGGATCGACCTGCGCGCGATCTTGTCTCGTGATTCGACCGACCGGATACGTAGCTTGTGCGTCAGTGGCGAGGGAGAGGTTGGTTGGCGTGGCGGGAGCGTTCGTGGTTGGTGTGGATCTGGGTCCGGCGGGCCGTTCCAGCTCTCGGTTCGTGGTGACGGGGCCGGGGTTTGGGGCTGGCGAGGCGAGCGAGTTCGTGGCGTGGTTGGCGTTCTGCGGCCGTAGGTCGTATACGCAGCGGACGTACGCGCTGGGGTTGGCGCATTTCCTGAGCTGGATCGATCGGCGCGGGGTCGGACTGGTCGATGTCGATCGGCGGGTCGTCGGCGAGTACGTCGTCGCGTTCAGGGACGGGAGCGAGGATGGCCTGGCGCTCGGGCGCCAGCCGAGGACGGTGAATCACCGGTTGTGCGTGTTGGCGTCGTTCTTTGAGTTCATCGAGCGGCGTGACCGTGATCGTGGGTTCGGGGTGTGGGGTGATCGGCCGTGTCCGGTGCCGGTCGGGCACTCACCGATGGAGGGTCTCATGGGATGCCAGGATCCGGCGTGGGTGATGTTCCGCCGCGGGCACGGACGGCCGCTGTCCTATCCCGCGTTTGAGTGCTCGCTGCGGCATCTGTGCCGCAAGGTGGGTGTGCACGTCACGGCGCATATGTTTAGGCGTGCGCTCGCGCAGGCGGTCGTCGACGTTGCCGGGTTGAAGGTGGCTCAGGAGATGCTGGGGCACGCGCACATCTCGACGACCGCGGACACCTATTCGCACGTTGACGAGCAGGCAATGGTCGCGGCGGTCGAGCGTGTGCGGGACCTGTTCGACTTGCGAGCCGCGACGAACCTCGGAGAGGGCACCGCTGGCGGCTACGTGTTTCCGTATGACCCGACGACGCTCGCTGAGCTCGACGCGGCCGCGGACATCGGGCTGGGCGAGGAGCCTCGGCGGTGAGCTGGCCGTGCGCGTTCCCGGAGCTGGCGGACCGCCGCCATGACGGCGAGGCACTGCTGGCCGCTCTCGAGCCGCTGGTCGATCGGCTGGTGATGGATCGCACCAACTGGTCGAAGATGAGGCTCTCCACGCGGGAGCTGCGTGGAGTGTTGGACGGTCTGCCGGGCGACACTCTGCAGGAGCGATGGTCGGCGTTTGAGTGGCGGGTATGGCCGGATTGGCTGCGCGGCGTCGGCCGCGCCCCTCACGATCGATGGACGCTTGGCGTGTGCGCGCTGATGATCTCGCAAGCCGCCCGGCCGAGCTGGCCGTTCCTGGAGTGCACATACACCCGCGCGTGGGTGAAACGGCTACCGTCCACGTTCCCGATCTTGGCGGCGGCGCTCGTCGCGGTCTGACTCGGACAACCGACGGCGTGACTTCGTGGCCATGATGGCTCCTTCCGACGGGCCCGCCCGCTGCGGGCCGATGCCGCCCAAACGCACCCCGAAGGGGTGCAAGAAATCAGGCGGCCGGTCCGCAGCGGCCCGGGACCACGCTGGAGCAGCCCACGCCAGGCGTCACCGCGCTGCGATGCGCGACACCGCGAGGACGACGCGGGCTACTGGTTCCACGAAGACCAACGCACCGAGATCAGCGTCAGACGTGAGTCCTGGTCTTTGCTCCGACCGACCCGGCGTGTCGGGCCCCGCTGCTGGAATGCACCAATCTAGAAGTCTCGGAGGCGACAGCGACGGTGGCTGCGTTTCGATCAGGGGAGGCATCATCGGACCAGCCTCATCGGGCCGGATGTGACCAGTAGCATCCCCCGTGTAGACCGTGTCCGCTGCGAGCGATCAGATCGGGGTGTCATGGGCCTTGCCGGAAAGCTGAGCGAGATGCGGATGAAGGATCCCGTCGAGGGGACGGCCACGGTGGCGGCCGTTGACTTCCCGCACGGACGGACCTACAACGACGGAAGACCATATACGCGGCTGGAGTGCGTGGCGTCGGGTCCCGGGATCGAGCCCGTCGCATTCGAGCACAAGAGCATGATCGTCGCGGGCAAGGTTCCGATGCGAGGGGACGTGCTGCCGGTCCTCATAGATCGTGCGAACCCGAAGCGGGTCGTGATCGACTGGGACAAAGTCGCTAGCCGCGATCTGGGCTGGAGCGACCAGCGACGGGACGACCGGCAGAAAGCCGAGAAACTAGCGGCGGAGATGCGCGATCGGGTTGGCGGGGCGTCTGCGTCCTCCCCAGCCGGGCAGGACGCGCAGCGCCATACAGACAGCGCCACCATTCACGCTAATTCCGAAGCCGCGCAGGCGCGCAGGGCGCAGCGCATCGCGCAATCCAAGACGGGGCGCGCGCAAGAGGTGACGGGCCGGGGAGGCGAAGAGCAGAAGCTGAGCCAGCTCGAGCGGCTTGCCAGGCTCCACGCGGATGGAGCGCTCACGGATGCCGAGTTCGCCGCCGAGAAGACAAAGCTGCTCTCGTCCTAAGGGTCGTTCTCACCGCGCCTTCTGACCTACGGCGGTGGCTTCCGCTCCGAGCGCAACCGGTCACTCTCATCAGCGGCGGGAGAGTGCTCCCGCGGCTGAAAGGAGTCACCTCCGATCGACCCTCGCTCGCTTCTCAGATTGCTTGCAAGGCGGCAGCCTTCGGCGGCTTGCCGTCTGTGCGCGAGATTGCCGGTATGGGGACAGGGTGGCGGCATTCTCGGCATCTGGTCAGCGCGCTTCTGTTCCCGGGGGTACCGGCGAGGCGCGCGCGATCGCCGCTGCGCCGTCGCCCTCGGGCGCCGGCTCCGCGACGACCGCGCAGGCCACAGCCGTCCCCTTCGCCCTGACGCTGGCGCGGACGAGCAACAAAGGCGGGAGACCGGCAGGCAACGTATCTCCCCACCCGGGCGTCGATGACATCCTCCGGACCGAACACGAGATAACCTGTCGAACACGAACACGGTCTTGAACAGCATCATCGTGTCGCCGGTCTCCTCGCCCGTCAGCCGATCACGCTCCTTGACCGGCAGAGGGGCGATGATCGCCACGGCACGCTCACCCTTCCGGGCCGCGAAGCCCAGCCGGAGCCACGTGTTGAACCCCGCGACGAACGTGACGTCCGGTCGCGCGAGCGCGACAAGCAGCTGATTTGAGATCGACAGTCGCGCGAGCCCGGCCTGCGAACGGACGCGCACCCAACGCTTCCATCCCTCAGACGTCAACAGCTGCTCCGCGGCGAGCTGCAGACGCTCACGATCCTGGCGGCGGCGCTCCGCACGCCCTGGTCGCTGGTAGGCAGCGCAGCCGACCCTGCATTCGTGCTGGCACGGGTACCGTGATCGGACGACCAGGTGCGGGAGTCTAGGAGGTGCTGCAGGTGGCCCCTGTCGCCTCGCTCGTGTCCGCTCTCCGTTGCGACCCGCGGGTAACCGGCTGCGACCTCAGCTGACGCGTGATGCGGCTCCCGCTCCCGCTTGGTCGGCGCGTGGCCTGAGCGACTCGGCCCTCCCCTTCGGCTCCTCCCAATCCTCTTGGCGTCCGAGGGCCGTCATGTCGAGGTAGTAGTGCGTGCCGCCTACCTGCTCGGTGCCACGCGCGTAGGTCGAGTAGGTGTGGAAGACGCGATCTTCGATGCGAAGGAAGACACTCGTTCCGTGTAGCTCACTCGGGAGCTCGGCCAAGCCGTACTTGGCCTTCAACTCGGCGGCGGAACAGTAGTTGTAATGGGGATCGTCGACGGTATCGTCGAACGAAACGCCGAAGTCGAAGTTGAACCGGCTGCCGTAACTCGAGTACCAGGGGAACGTCCAGCCCATCTTGTGCTTCCACCGCTCAATCTTTTCGATCGGCGCGCGAGAGACGACGGCGATCGTCGTGTCTCGCTCGTGCAGGTGGGCCGTGTTCCCGTATTGATCGACCCGGCCGGCGCAGCTCATGCACCCGTCCTCCCAGTCGGGATCGAACATGTAGTGATCGACGATCAACTGATGGCGGCCCTCGAACAGGTCGAACAGTGTCCGTGCGCCGCCGTCGGCGGCGATGAACCGGTAGTCCTCGGTGACCTCGACCATCGGCAGTCGCCGGCGCTCCGCAGCGAGCTCGTCGCGCGCCCTGGTCAACGCCTTCTCGCGCGCGAGAAGGGCTACGCGTGCGCGAATCCACTCCTCGCTGCTGACAATCTCAGGCAAGCTCACGGCTGGCTCCTCTCGGGGTGGCGTCTCAACACCGACTGTAGACCGCCGACGGCTCGAGATCTCATCGCCGAATACGCGTGAAACATCGCCCGGGTCTTGACCCAGCGAGCCCAGCCCTCGGAGCTGAGCAGCTCCCGAGCGGCCAGCTGCAATCGCTCGCGATCCTGACGGCGGCTCTCCGCGCGCTGCCTCTCGGTCATCCGGCTTGATGACTGCTTGGGCATGATCGCCTCCTGGCGCTCGGGCCCGCCCGCTGCGGGCCTGTGCCGTCCAACCCGCACCCGCCAGGGCGCGACAATCAGACGGCCAGGCCCGCCAGCGGCGGCTCAGCCAATTCCTCACGCCAAGCCTTTGCTCGAGCGGTCTCAACCGGCAGCTCAAGTGGGTGTCTACGCTGCGCGAGTGCCCTGGGAATGCCCAGTCGGCGCGCTCTGCGCGTTCCTGGTCGCGCTTGCGACGACCCCCGCCGGCGCGTCCGGCGCGGTGTTGCTGCTGCCGATCCGGCTCAGCATCCTGCACGTCCGCAGCCCCGCGGTCACCCCTGCCCAACCTCCTGTTCAATGTCGTCGCCGTCCCCGGCGGGCTGTGCGCCTCTGGCACGCGCGACGCCTGCCAACCCGCGACCATCCACCTCGGGGCCCGCGCACGCGAGCGGACGTTGACACCCGTTGCCGAGCGCGAGACCGGCGTGCCACGTCGCTTGCATGACTGACCCGATTTCCAGCCTTAGCGCCCGACGGCTGCTAGCCCGCGGACTCGCGCTCGAATACGCGACGCTGTCATGGAACGTGATCGGGACGGTCGTCGTGATCGCCGCGGCGCTGGCCGCTGGCTGGTCGCGCTCGCCGGCTTCGGCCTGGACTCGCTGATCGAGATCGGAGCGTCCACGATCGTGATCTGGCAGCTCAAAGACACCACCGGCACCGGCGATCAACGTGCGCTGCGGCTAATCGGGATCGCGTTCATCGCCCTCGCCGTCTACCTCGCTGGCGCCGTCCTGCTCGGCCTCATCGCCAACGCCGCGCTCGACTGGTGGTGGGCCGACCCACTCGCGGGGCTAGTCATCGTCTACTACGGACTCCGCGAAGGCCGCGAAGCGCTCCGCACAAGCTGCTGAACGGTCCCCGCGGCCCAGCGTCAACGACACGTCGTCAACGCGCAACCCCAGCCTGCGATGACCGCTGACACTGAGCGCGGACAGCATCGATGACTGCCAGCTGCTGCGGGCGGGGCACACGCGGCGGCTACAAGGCAAGCATAACTTGACTAAATAGCTAAGAGCGCTAAGCTACTAAGCGTTCTTACAAACTCTCTCCGGCCTCTGGAGGTGCTGCAAATGCATGCATACGAGACGCTGACGGCCCCTGCCGCAGCCCCACCAATTGTCGAGCCTGATGCCGTCGGACCCACCGCGCCGGTCATGCGGGGCGATTTCGCGGCCGGGCATCGTTCGCGTCCGCACAACGCCGATGCCTGCGGAACGTTCGCGACCGGCATGTCCGGATCGCTCACGGCGGCCGCGCGCCTGATTGGCCACTTCGCCAACGGGACCCACCTTTCTGCCGGCCCGCGGGTGATCGGCGATTTTGCGACGGGCATGCGAGCACGCCACGAGGATCAGCCGCGACCGGATGCCGCGGATCGACCGCATTCAGATCGCGAGCGCCAACGGACCTATTGGGCGACCGCGTGACCTCGCAGCGGCCGCGAGTCTATGGCCGGGGGCGCGGCGCTCGATGGTGAGGGGGGTGCGGCGGCCGCGGCGGCGGTGGCCGGCGGGGCGGGGCGGCGCCCGACAGCGCCGCCTCGACCTGCGGCAGCGCCCTGGCGAGCGCGTCGATCTCCGGTCGCGGCAGATCCCCGATCAACGACGCCAGCCGCCCCGCCAACAGCGCCTCGGCGCTGGCCAGTGTCTTACGACCCTTGGCCGTCAACGCATGCTCCTGACGTCGGCGGTCCTCCTCAGCGGTCCGCCGGTCGAGCAGCCCCGCGTCGGCCAGCGCGCTCACCAGCTGCGAGGCGGCGGGACCGGAGACGCCGGCCCGTCGTGCCAGCTCGTTGACCGACACCTGCTCGCGGGCGATCGCGCGCAGCGCCAGATACTGCGGCGTGGTCAGCGGCGGCTCGTGCGCGGCGAGCAGCCGCTCGATCCACCGCGCAGCCAGCGGCGCGACCGCCACCAGCGCCTGAGCGGCCTCGGCCTCGGTGTGACGGGGGGCAGGCATCAGCTACGTGAACTTAACGAATAACCATGCTTAGCGTTCACCTCAGTCTCGCAGCCGCAGCGGTCGTTGCGCTCGTGCTCAAACCACGCAGCAAGATCTCGCGCCGCCGTCGCACTCGCCAGGCGCGCACGCGGCAACGGCCTCGCGCTCTACGCGCTCGTCTGCGGCCTCTGCGCACTGCTGACCGCGACCGTCTCGCTCGATGGCGCCGTCGTGCTGATCGTGCCGCTCATCATCGCGCTTCACCGCCGCTATGACGCACGGATCACGCCGCTGCTACTCGGCGCCGTCGCGGTCGCGAACGCCGCCTCGATCGCCGTTCCCCAAGGCAACCCGACCAACCTCGTCGTGATCAATCATCTCCGACTATCGCCCTTGGCGGTTCCCCGGCTCGCTGCCGTCAGGGTTCGCGCGGCCTATGGCCGTGCCGACCCCTGGTCATGACTGGCCCAATACACATACGCCCGACCCGGCGCGCCCTGCCCTTCTGACCGGACCGGCGGGCGCTAGGCGCCGGTGGGCTGCGGGTCGGGCCGGACAACGACCGTGTCGGCGATCGGGATGATCTCGTCCACGGGGAGGTCCGCCCGCGCCGCGTGCTTGCGGATGGCCTCCGGGCTCGTTGCCTCGTAGATGCAGACCGTGCCTACGGACCCGCCGCTCTCATCCAGCACGTAGCTGCGGATCCAGCGCACCTCGTCGGGCATCTCCTCGTTACCGACTTGCGTCGAGCGCGCCGCGGCCTCCTCCAGCTCGGTCCCTGACCGCCAGCCGCTCCGTCTGAGAATCGCGTAAAGCTCCATTCCGCCGTCCTCCACGAGTAGAATTAATTACCGACCGACTGTCGGTCTGAAAATACGCGACGAGGATCTTGATGTCAACCCCAGTCCGCGCATCCCGTTGACCGACCCGACCGAAGACGGCAGCGTGTCCAGCCGGCCGCGGGGCCGGCCACCCACGGGAGCCCGCGACGCACTCGTGCGGGCCATGCGCGAGCTGCTGCTCGAGCGCGACTTCGATGACATCGCCACCGAGGACGTTCTGGCTCGTGCCGGTGTCAGCCGCGGCGCGATGTACCACCATTTCGCCAGCAAGGTTGGGCTGTTCAAGGCCGCTTATGAGGCCTCCGAGCAGGACGCCCTGCAGCGCCTCGCCGAGTCCGCCGCGCAAGCGGCGGCCGACAGCGGCCCATTCGACTTTCTCGTGGCCGGATGCCTGGCCTACGTGCGCGCGTGCGCGCAGCCCGGCGAGCTTCAGCGCATTGGTTTGCGCCAGAGCCGGGCGGTACTGGGCTGGGAGGGCTGGCGCAAGGCCGCGGACCCGCTCGGGATCGGCCTGATCAGAGCTACGGTCCAAGCCGCCGTCGACGCCGGCGAGCTGGCCAGCGATGACGTGGCCACGACCGCTCACCTTCTCCTGGCCATGCTCATCGAAGCCGGCCTGATCGCCGCCGCCGACCCAGAGCCCGAACGCGCCCTAGCCTGGCTCGAGCCGGAGATCATCCGGATGCTCGAGGGCCTGCGGCGAAGCTGATGATGGGCGCGGCTGGGTCGAACCAGCGTGAGAGAACATGTTCGCGCTCCCCGATGCAGGAGCCGTGAGATGCCGTACTAGCGCATCGCTGCGCTAGCAGCGAAGCGAGCGACCGGCAAGCGGCCGAACGTCGCGAAACGCAAGTCTCGCCCCGCCGGAAGATCTCTGGAGGATTAGACGAATCGCACAAGCGCGCCGCCGTGGTCGGCGCACTTGTGCTCGGCCGCCAAAGCAGCCACAAGCAACCGAGTAGCTGACCGCTGCTCACTGAGGCGTGGAGGAGTCGTACTCAGCCCCGGTCACGACCATGGTCGAGACCTGCCTTTGTTGTCGCACGGGCATCTTCGCGCCAGCGGGCGGGACACCCGCGTTGCTGTCAGCGCGGTAAGCCGGCGCCTGGGTCGTCGCGGCCGTTTGGCGTCGGCACCACCAGTCCGAGGGCGGCGTGTCTGGTGGCTGCTTCAACGCAAAGGGGCCACTTCGTCGGGCCTCGATGGGCAGAGCGAGCCCGACCTGGTGGCCTTGGACGGGCCGCGGGTCGAAGTGGGAGCGCTTGAGTCAGATCCAGGTCAGCTCATCTGTTGTCTGGCTCCGCGGCACCGCCCGCCGGCGTTGTTCCCGTCTGCTGGCGACGCGAGCTCGGTCGTCGGCCGTTCAGTCGATGTCCCGTCCTGCTGGCAGGAGGCTTTCGGTGCCGGGAGTTCGTCGCCGCTGGGACCCTTCACGGGTTCCTGTTGGTGTCGTCGGAGAGGATCTGGGAGCAGAGGAGATCGCCGAGCCACTGCTCGTACCTCTCGGCTGACCAGTTGCGCTCGCCGGCCAGCAGGATGTAGAGGTTCGGGTGGTTCAGAGCCCAAAGGATGTCGGTGGCGCTGGGCACGGTGAGGTGGGTGGCCAGCGCCTGCTTGTCGGCGATTGATTGCACGACCGCTCGCTGGTTGTCGTGGAACTCGGTTTGGATCCGGGCCCACAGCGAGCCGATCTCGGGGTCGGCGGAGGCGGCGCTGCGGATCACGTCGAGCATCCTGCCGGCGCGCGTCTTGACGATCATTGAGTTGCGCGCGTTGAGCCAGAGTTGACGCTCGGGATCGGGTTCGTCGAGGACAGCGCGGAACCAGGACTGCTCGGCGACGGGGGCACTGTCTCGCTCGCCGCGCAGCAGCAGGTGCCAGAGAGCGCGGAGCAGGCCGCTCTTAGTCTCAAAGGCGAGATAGACGGTTTTCAGGGACACGCCCGCGGCGGAGGCGATCCCAGCCATCGAGGTGGCTGCGTACCCCTCGGTCTCGAACAGCGCCTGTGCCGCGCGGAGGATCTTCCGGCGGGTCTGTGCCGCCTGCTCGCTGCGCAGTTCGGAGTTGTAGGCACGACGTCGCTTGACAGGGTCTGGCATTCCGTTACTCTGACTCAGTATTGATTCTATCTTAAATGTAGCGAAAGAGAGAGAGCGATGGCAACGGTTCAGTTCGAGCATGCAATCAAGGACTTCGCGATGTGGAAGGCCGCGTTTGACCGGGATCCGATCGATCGTCGTGGTCTCGGCGTTCGGCGCCATCGGGTAGACCGCCCGCTGGATGACCCCAACTACGTCATCGGCGAACTTGAGTTCGATACCACCGCCGAGGCACAGGTCTGCGCCGCGGCGTTGCGCGAGCTGTGGAGCTCGGCAGCGGCCGCGCCGGCGCTGGCTGGAGCCCCGCGACTGCGGATTGTCGAAATGGTCGAGGACCACGCCTACCAAACCTGAACATGTTGGGAAATTGCCTCCCGAGGCTCGATTCAGGGCGTCCGCAGGGGTAGCGATGAGCGGACGTCGGCCGGAGCGGCTGCACGGGACTAGTGCTCGGTCGATGCAATGCGAAGTGGGGGCGCGAGCGGCCATGCATCGAGGCTGGTCGAGAAACCGGAATATATGGCCGGTTTCTCGACCAGCGCCCGGATTCCCGATCCGTCCTGTGCGGTAGAGGTCAGTCGCGCGGCAGGGGGCGACTGATCGGTCGGCAGACCTGCTCAGCGGATACGACGCGCATCGCGAGTGTGCCGTCACACCGGAACGGTCTCGCTTTCGTCTTGGCACGGCATGCTCCGTCGCGCGCTTGACCTGCGCTAGTTCGGCGAAACGGGATCCTCTGGCTTTGGCGGCTCGCTTGTGGACGTTCCCCGGATCTCGGCGCCATTCTCCGGCGACGCCTCCCGGAGGGTGGGCCAGCCAATCCCGTTGGTGCCGCAGAGGAACTGCCGCTCCTCGCCGTCCTTTAGGGACATTCGCAGCTCCTCGGACCGCCGCAGCCCGACAAACCGCATACGCAGGCGGTGTTCCCCCGGTTCCACCTCAAAGAGCCTCACCTGCTCGTTTCCGATCTTGCCCACGGGGTGTTCGTCCAGAACCACTGTGTAGCTTGGATGAAACCTAAAGAGGCGAAAAAGCAAGGCGGTAGGGAGCACAGTCGCAGGCGACGCCGACCAGGGTTGCTTCGGCCTAGAGATTCTGATTGCTGACATTGGCGTCCTTTCTCGACACGATCAATGACGCTAACAGCGGTTTGGCCGCTGGTCGAGAACACTTCTGATCGTGCTAATTTTTGGCCATGCGGTCCAAAAGCACGGGACGACGACCGCACGTTTGTGAGTAGCGCTAGACGGGCGCAGATCGTTGAGGCTGCGATAGAGACCGTCGCCGAAGTTGGCTACGCGAACGCCTCGCTCTCGCGTATCGCGCTACGGCTCGGCATCAGCAAGGGCGTGATCAGTTACCACTTCGCCGGCAAAGACGACCTGATCGCCGAGATCGTCAGCCAGGTGCTCCAAGGGGCGAGGGCCGACATGCAGCCTCGCATCGAAGCGCAAACGACCGGCCCAGCGATGCTGCGCGCCTACATCGAGTCCAACCTCGAGTTCATGCGCGACCACCCCAATCAGCTCAGCGCCGTCGTGGAGATCGTACGCGCGACGATCGCCGGCGCCAAGAGCCCATTCAGCTGGCCCCCGCGACGGGGCCGTCCAGTTCCTCGCCGAGCTGCTCACGCGCTTCCAGACCGCCGGCGATCTCCGAACCGACTTCGATCCGATGACGATGGCGATCGCGATCCGGGCGGTCATCGACGCGGTGCCCGGCCGACTGGCCGACCCAGCATTCGACATCGACCAGTACGCCCGCGAAGCAGTCACGATCTTCAACCGAGCAACGTGTGTGACTAGGGCTTGAAGCCTCGCGCCCGAGCGGCTTGCCACTCAGAATCGCCGGTCCCAACACCTGGTTCCTGTGCGCGATGCGTGTCGTCCGATCCGATGCTCAGACCTCATAGCCCTTGCGCGCCCATGGCGCCCGACATTGCTAGCTGCAACACGCTCGGCGGCAAGCACAAGGCGGAAACGCGGCCACCTCCACTCGGCCGTCGACATCGCGGCAATGCCGCCGTTGCGGCCACCCCGGTAGACCATCCGGGGGCGGCCGGCAATTGGCGTCTCAAGCGGGATCAGGCAGCGGACGTGCCCGAGGCGGATCTTGCCGTCAAGGCTCGGAAGCCCCGCCGAGGCCCTTCACGGCGCGTCCCGAGCCCCGATTTAGGGCGTCCGCAGGGTAAGGCGCACCGGACGCGTCTCTGCCTGGAGCTTTCAAGCCTGTGAGCCGCTTGGGACATCGGTCCGGTTGCACGAGGTGACGCGGCTCGGTCGGCTGAGAGCGTCGGGCGACAACGTTTCGTGCGCGTGCGCGACTTGGCGACCGGTGGTCGGGCGGTTGCAAACGCCGCTCGGTTGTGGGAGCCTGAGCTTGTTAGGGCTTCGGCAAGAAGGAGGGCGAGATGCAGAGCAACCGTTGGCGCGCGCGAGGTCTGTGGGTGATTGCTGGAGTGGTGGCGCTCGCGTGCTCGGGCGGCGCGTACGCCTCGATCGTCGGGCTGCCGTCGGGCACTCAGATCAATAACGATCCGCCGTCGATCGACCCGGCCCAGAACGCCGGACTCGTCGATCTGACATCCGGTTCGCTGGTGGCGGGTAACCCGCGCGTGCCGTGGGCGACGTTCTCGCAGGCGTTCGGCGCCAGCCAGCAGATCTTCGTCCGCGCGTTCAAGGGTGGGAGCTGGCAGACGGAGGGGTTCCCGGAGTCGCTGAACGAGGATCCGACGCAGGTCGCCCAGGCGCCGTCGATCGACTTCACCGGCGCGAATCGGACCGTTCCTTGGGTTGCGTGGGCGGAGCCGAGCACGAAGTTCATCCCCTCGGGCACGAGCCAGATCTTCGCGAGCCGCTTCGTCCCTCAGGCGGCGCCGGCCCAGAACGGTGGCCAGTGGGTCCACGAGGGCCAGCAGAGCCCTGGGACCGCACCGTCGCTGAACATCAACACGAACCGCGTCGCTGATGTTCCGGCGCTGATCGGCGGCACTACGACCGCGGGCGGCAACCCCGCACCGTGGATCACATGGCAGGAGGCGGACAACGGTAATACGACAGCTCCGGCCGGGTTGCCTGGCTCGAACAAGGTGGCGACGAATTCAACCTTCCAGATCTTTGTCTCGCATGCGGTGGCGGCTGCGGGCGGGACTTGCCCGGCCGGCACCAAGCCCGCACATGGCACCACGAGCGTCGGCAACTTCTGCTTCCAGCAGGTCGGAATCGAGCGCGTCAGGAACCCTGCCTCCGCGGTCACGGACCCTTCGCTCAACGTGGACCCGTCGCGCGACGGGATCCAGGCGGACATCGCGTTCACCGGCAAGAACGACACCGTTCCGTGGGTCGTCTGGTACGAGAACAGCGACAACGGCAAGGTCACCGATGGGTTGCTCAATGCCGACATGGTGTTCGCCGCGCGGGGGATCGCGGATGCGAGCGGCGACGGCGGCTTCCACTGGCAGGTGGTGGGACTGGGCACCGCGGGGAAGACCGCCACTCAGGACGTGCTCAACACCAGCGGTGCCAACCAGGCCGGGGATTGTGCCACGAGCCAGGCGAGCGAGTTGGCGTGCTCGCTCGATGCCGACCAGACGCTCAGCGACGCCTCTGCCCTGACGGACGGCAACGGCGCGGAGAATCCCCAGGTGACGGCCGGCACGATGGTCTCCGGCAACCCGACGACGCCGTGGGTCGCGTGGGACGAGAGCAACACCGACAACGGGCTGCACTCGGTGTTCGTCGCGCGCCTCGACCCGGCTGGCGATCACTTCGACATGCTCAACAGCGGGCAGGCGATCTCGCATAGCGGGCTGGACTCGACCCGTCCCGACATCGTCTTCTCGCACAACATCCCCTACGTTTCCTGGCATGAGTCGAACGGCTCGACGACGCTGACGTTTGTCGGCCACTTCGAAGGCAACCCTGCGAACCCAACCTTCCACATCGACAGCCCGGCCGCTGGAATCTCGACCACCAATGTCGCGGCGGCGGACGATGACGTCACCGACGTGCGCACGGCGGTCGCCTCGACATGCCCGGCTGACCCGTTCACGGCGGATGGTGCAGCCTGTCAGGGAGGCTCGATCGGGACGCCGTTCTTCGCGTTCACGACCGGTTCGCCGCGTGCGCTGTTCGCGCAGGGCTACCAGCCTGACACCGTTGAGACGGGTACCGGCAGCGGTACGCAGGGCGGCCAGGCGACGCTGACGGGGTCGGTCAATCCGGCGGGGGCGCCGGTCAACGTCCGGTTCGACTTTGGTCCGACGACGACGTACGGCAGCAGCACCACCCCACAATTCCTGTTGGGATCGCCGACGCTCGAGAGTCAGACCGGATTCAGCGCGCCGGTCGGAGGCCTCAGTCCCGGCACGTATCACTTCCGCGCGGTCGTGATCAGCGACTTCGGGACGTTTGACGGTGCCGACGGCACGTTCACGATCCCGGCGCCGCCGGTCACGGTCCCGCCCGCGAAGGTCAGTTCCCACCCCACTTCGCCGCACGGCTCGGTGAGGGCGAAGAAGCTGACGTCGATCAAGGGCACGGCTACCGCTACGTTCGGCGTCCGCAAGGTGGTGGTCGCGGTCGTCGAGTTCTCCGGCGGCGCGCACGTCGCTCGCGCCAGGCGCCCGAAGCCGGCGTGCGAGCAACTCGGCCGGGACGGCAGGCTCCACAACCTCAGCGTCGGTAAGCACCACCTCTGCACGCCGACGACGTTCCTGACAGCGTCAGGCAAAACGAGCTGGACGCTGAAGCTGAGCAGGCGGCTGCCGAAGGGCACGTACGTCGCGATCAGCCGGGCCACGGATACACGCGGCAACGTCGAGAAGCTCAGCAGTCGCGACCAGATCGGCTTCCGGGTGACCTGAGCGCCGAGGTCGTAGCACTTTGATTTCAGCGCGCGCGGACGCCACGTAGCCGAGCGGCGATCGACCAGCGCAAGCCCGGCCGAGAGCTTCGCCGGGCGCCTCCTGACGATCCGTTCGTCCATCCGAAACCCCAACGCGCAGCGGATGCAGACCCCGAACCTCCTCGGCCCTCGTATTGGCGACGAGCAGGTCGACCGCCGACCTGTTTGGTCGCAGCCCTCGTTTCCCGGCGCAGAGACATCGCTCGGGCCCGTTATCGCTGCCGGATCGCGGAGAGCAGCAGCCTCGCCGAGAGTGTCGCCTGGGCGGCATCGGAGAAGTCGGTCAGCTGGAGCCGATCCTGCTGCTCCTCGTTCGCGAAGCGGGAGCGGGTGCCGTCGCTTGTCCCTATGCCGGGGGACCATCCGGGATGACGCCGAGCTGCTGCATCATCGCCATCATGTCGATGACGCCCCAGTGCTCGTGCGCGAGACCGTCGTCGCCGAACCGAATGATGTCGATGAGCGGCACGTCGATGCTCTTGCCGGTCGCGGGTATGCCCATCAACTCCCCCTGGTGGGTGCCGCTGAGCTTCCCGCGCGTGACGACCTTGTCACCGCTGACCAGCACGTCTTCGGGGTCGATACGCAGGTCGGGGAATCCGGCCCGCTGCATCCGAAAGAACTCCAGGACGCCGTCCTTGGTCGGCGCGAGACCAGGAGTCTCCTCGTGTTCAACGAAGTCGTCGGCCAGTACCTCGCCGAATCCGTCGATATCACCGCTGCTGAGCAGGTCGTACATGCGTCGTACCGTCACGGCGTGATCCATCGCTTCTCCCTCGGTCGATCCTATTGGCCTGACTCTCGCAGATCGGACGCGATCACCGCGACCTAGACGCATCAGACGGCCTGCTCTTGCACCGCCACGAGCACCTGCCCCGTGCCCAGCGCGGTCCCGGATTGCGCGGAAAGCGTGCATCGCGAGCTGCTATCTCGGCGTCCGATTGCCGATCCAGGAGCGGGCGCCTCAAACGGGCGATCTTGGCGTGAAGCTCGGAAGACCCGCGCGAGGGCCTCCGCGGGGCGTCCCGAGCCCGGATCCAGGCCGTCCGCTGGGTAAGGCGCAGCGGACGGGGACCCCGAACCTCGTCGCACTGAGGCGAGACGGAGGTCGCTCTGTTTGGCTGGGGTGAGACCTGCTCTCGCTCCGGCGCGAGTACGCGGCGGGTAAGCGAGCGGGCAGGGGTGGCGGGCTCGTTCTTACCGCCAGATCTGCGAGGTTGCAGCTCCTGCCCGCATGGCGGCGTCTCGTCACAACAGCACGGAGGCCGCCTGGGCCGCCGATGACCGTCGACGCTCGACCCAATTACCGCGGGTCAGGAGATGCCGCTGCGGACGGCTTGGACGGCTGCTTGGATGCGGTTGTCGAGGTGGAGTTTCGCGAGGATGCTGGCGATGTGGTTGTGGACGGTGTTGGTGCTGAGCGAGAGCTCGTGCGCGATGTCGTGATTGCTCCTACCGCTGGCGAGCCGTTCGAAGATCTCTAGCTCGCGTTCGGTCAGGACGGCACGTATCGCGCTCGCGGCGTTCTCACTGGTGGTGGTGACGGGTATGTCGCGTTCCCGGATGCGCTGCAGAAGTTTCCCGGCGATCTGGGAGGAGATGACCGATTCTCCGGAGGCGGTTGCCTTCACCGCAGCGATGATTGCTTTTGGCGGCGCGGTCTTCAGGATGTAGCCGCTGGCGCCCGCGACGATCGCCTCGACGACGCGGTTTTGCTCGGTGCGGGTGAGGATCAGGATGCGAGAGGCGGGAGCGAGCAGCGCGAGCTGCTCAATCACTTGCACGCCGGGGCTGCCGGGAAGCCGTAGGTCCATCAGCACGACATCGGGACGCACGCCGACGACCAGACTGAGTGCTTCTTGCGCGCTGGCCGCTTCACCGACGAGGTCGAGCCCGCCGCCCGTGAGCGTCCGGGTAAGGGCGCCGCGGATCATCTGCTCGTCGTCGACCACGACGACCGTAATCGGCCGCGGGCGCTCCGTCGTGGAGTCCTGCTGTGCCGGCACCTGGCCTAAAGATTAGGGATTGTCGCTAGGCGCCAGTAAGCGCCAGTGGACGACGAGGAGCTGGGTCGCTCGGTCGGGCCACGGCCTACGGTGCGTTCTGACCGATGGGGGGCCCGAACGGGCCCCCCGAGCAGGTCCGAACGGGCCATTTACAGACGCGCGGCGCCGAGAGTAGCTTGCGAAAGCTGCCTCTCCGAGGCTCGGCCGTCGTCGACTGCCTGGTTGCTCGAGGGTCAGCGAAAGGAGCCAGCCACGCCGGTGAGCGAGCGCCGAGTTGAACCCGCCGTCGCGAGGAAGTCCGGGGCGATGCGCGGTGGCGGTCTGAGCCCGACAACGAGCGCCGCCAATCTGACGCCTACCGCGGCCTGGTCGAGACGGGTGCGGTGGATCGGTGGGCTGATTCAGGCGGCATTCGCCGGCTTTTGGCTGGTGCGCGGGAGCGCCGTGATCGGCGGCGGCGTGGCGGCTGTGCTGATCGCGGTGTTTGGGGTGACAGTCATCGGAGTGTTTGTCTATGCGATCAGGGCCGCGGCGGGTACCGCCCCCAGGCCGAAGGGTCCGGAAGGGAAGCGGATCGAGCGAGGTGTGACAATCGCGACGGTTCTTGAGCTCGTCGCCGCGATTGTCCTGCCCGTCATTGTCAGCTCCGCCGGTCATTCCGACTGGGTGCTGCCATCGATCGCGATCACGATTGGACCACTGTTGCTTTGGCTCGACCACCGAGTCGTTGTCCCTCGGTACCGGCTCGTCGGGTGGGCGCTGACCGTCGGACCCGTGATTCTCGTCGCCACGATGTCCGGCACCGCGCTGATCGCCACCACTGGCGTCGCCGCCGGGTTGCTCCTGCTCGGCACCGCCCTCGCCGGCTTCCGCGACCTTGCGGGAGTCCGACGGGCAGCGGAGGTCGCAGACGCCAGCGAGGTTGCCTTCTCAGTGGGAGCACAGCTATGAGTCAGGATCGGCTGCATGTGGTGTTCGGGTTCGGGCAGGTCGGCAGTGCTCTCGCTGCCCGCCTGGCGGAGCTTGGTCTGGCGGTTCGCGTCGTATCGCGGAACCGACCATCCGGACTCATCGACGGAGTTGACTGGCGGGCGGCCGACGCGACCGACGCCGACGCCGCGACCGATGCGGCCGAGGGCGCATCGGTCGTGTATCAGTGCCTGAACGCGCCGTACACCGATTGGCCCGAGCGCTTCCCGCCGCTTCAGCGAGGTGTGATGGCTGCGGCCGAGCGCAACGGTGCGCTGCTGGTGAGCCTGGAGAACATCTACGGCTACGGTCCGACCGGGGGCAAGGCGATGACTGAGGATCTGCCGCTGGCTGCGACGACCGTCAAGGGCCGAACCCGTGCGGCGATGACCCAGGAGCTGCTGGACGCGGCACAGGCGGGTCGGGTCCGGATCGCGATCGGGCGGGCGTCTGACTTCTTCGGCGCGGGAGTCACCGAGTCCTCGCTCGGTGAGCGCGTTTTCGCCAACGCCGTCGCCGGCAAACGTGCTGACTTCGTCGGTAACCCCAATCTGCCGCACACCTACAGCTACATCCCGGACATCGCGGCGGGCCTGGCGACCCTCGGGACCGACGAGCGCGCCGTCGGCGGGGTGTGGCATCTGACGGGTCCCGAGACCGCAACGACCCGGGAGATCCTCGATCTCGTCGCCGGTGATGTTGGCCACACGGTCGGCGTTCGCTCGCTGTCCAAGCTGGCCGTCCGCGCTCTGGGCGTGTTCAACCCGACCATCCGCGAGCTTGTCGAGCTCTCCTACGAGTTCGACGCGCCGTTCGTGCTCGACACGACCAAGTACGAGTCCACGTTCGGCGCTGCCGGCACGCCGCTGAGCACCGCCATTTCAGCGACGGTCGCCTGGTACCAGACCCGGAACGGCACGCCACACCCGCAACACGAAAGCACCGAACCGTGACCACCACAGACGCCCCAACCGCCCGGTTCCGCCAATTCTCCAACCCAGCGACCGGCGAGACGATCACGTTTACGGCGACCGCCCAAGACGGCGAGGAGGATGTGGTTCGTTTCAACTGGCACAGCGCACCCGGCGGTGCGATCACCGAGCACCTCCACCCACACCAGGAGGAGCGCTTCATGATCGCCACGGGCGAGGCGCACTTCACCGTCGACGGGGAGGAGCGCGTCGTGGGCCCGGGTGAGACGATCGTGGTCCCGATCGGCGTCCGTCACTCCGAGTCAAATCTCGGATCGGTGGCGATCGAAGGCGTCGTCGAGCTTCGTCCCGCGCTGGAGTCCAAGCAGATGCACGAGGCCTTCGGGGGTCTGGCGGGCGAGGGCAAGACCACGTCCCGCGGCGCACCCAAAAACCCGCTCCAGCTGGGCGCGACGCTTTGGCACTTCCGTAACGAGAACCGTGTCACCTCACCTCCGGCCTGGGTGCAGATCCTGATCCTCCCGCCGCTGTCTGCGCTGGCGAAGGTCTTAGGCGTGCGCCCCTACTACGACCGCTGGGACACCCGAATCGCAGGGTCGATTGAAGTCACGCCAGGACGTACGCCAGCCGTCTAGCCCAACCGGCCGGGTCAATCATTGAGCTGAGGAGTTCGCATGGCGACTATCGACACTCGAGCCGGGAACCGTCCTCCCAGCGGAGCGACAAACCTGATGAACGTTCACGCGATTCAGACCGGCACCGTCGCAGTGAAGACGCGCCAGCGGGAGGGAACGGGCCGAGGAGCGGCACGACTGGCGAAGACGCTGATCGATCGAAACTGGACTGATCCGCTCCCGATCTTCGCGTGGCTGATCGAGCATCCTGAGGGCCTGATCGTCGTCGATACTGGTGAGACCGCACACGTGGCGGACCCTGGCTACTTTCCGCGCTGGCAGCCGTACTTCAAGCTCGGGGTGCGCGAGTGGGTGGCGCCGGAAGACGAGATCGGCCCGACGCTCAAGGCGCTCGGGTTCTTTCCAGATGACATTCGGTGGGTGATCATGACCCATCTCCATACCGACCATGCCGGGGGCCTGTCGCACTTCCCGAACAGCGAGATCCTGGTGCACCGGCCAGAGTTTGAGAACGCGCGCGGGCTCATGGGCAAGGCGCGCGGGTTTCTGCCGCACCGCTGGCCGCAGTGGTTCGCGCCGCGTCTGTTCGAGCTCGACCCCGAGCCATTCGGCCCGTTCCCAGCCAGCACGCGCGTGACCGATGCAGGTGACGTGAGGATCGTCGCAACCCCCGGACACACGCGCGGCCACGTGTCAGTCGTTCTCGACGAGGGGCCCCAGTTGGTGTTCTTCGCCGGCGACGCCTCCTACAGCGAAGCACTGATGGTCGATCAGGCGATCGACGGCGTCGCGCCTGACGAGCGTTCCGCGAAGGAGACGCTGCGCCGGATCCGCGAGCTGACGCGTGAGCGGCCACTGGTTTACCTGCCCTCGCACGACCCCGACGCAGCGAAGCGGTCAGACGCACGCCAGATCGTCCCGGCTGAACCGGACCACGGGGCAGCGGCGACGCACGACAACGTCAACGAGAAGTCCGCAGGATCGGAGCCCACGGCATGAAGATCCACGCCCTCACGACCGGAACTGTGCAGGTCAAGCAGAGCTTCCTGTTCCCGAAGCAAGGCGCGCGGAGGCAGCTGGGGCTGTTCCTGCCCGGCGCCTGGGCAGACTCGCTGCCGATCTACTGCTGGGCGATCGAGCACGACGGAGTTCTCAGACTCGTCGACACCGGCGAGACCGCTGTAGCGCGGAACGTGCCGTTCGCGCGCATGGAGGTGACTCGCGAGGAAGAACTCCCGGGCGCGATGGCCGCAGCGGGCCTGGTGCTCGACGACGTCTCGGAGGTTGTGCTCACCCACTCCCACGGCGACCACGTCGACGGGCTGGTCCATCTGCGCGTGCGGGTATTGATCAACGAGGCGGAGCTTCGGTTCCTCTCCTCACCGACGGCGCGTGTGATGCGTCGCGTTCTGCGCCAGCCGCTCCCCCCGGGATTCGCGCCCGAGCCGCTTGCGCTCGACGGCGGGCCGTTCGGAGCGTTCCAACGCAGCCGGGCGATCAGCGATGACGGACGCATCGTTGCCGTCGACACGCCCGGGCACACCCCCGGACATGTCTCGGTGATCTGCATCGATGACTCAGGCAACCACCTGATGCTCGCCGGCGACACGACCGACTCCCTCGAGCAACTGCACTCGCTCCGCGCCGACGCCGTCGCCCCAGACCCCAAGGTGCACATCGCGACGATGAAGACGATCCTCGCTCACTGCGCACAGCACCCGACGATCTATCTGCCCTCGCACGACCCCCAGTCAGCAGCACGGCTCGATGGCGCGACCACGTCGGCCGAGACGGCGGTCGCCATAGCGTGATCCAACGGCGGTCGCCCCTTGGAATCGGCCCGCGAAACCACCACTTCACAGGAGCGGCTTGCGCTTGGGCGTTTCGCGATCGCACGACGACAGCGTCAGGCCTGCGCCTGCACGCGGAAGGAGCGGCGCGAGACGCGGCGAGTCGCATCGTCGTTTCCTACCGCTCGGGACGCGCCTGGCGTCGAATCGGCCGGGTCAGACGGCGCAACCACATCCTTTCGACCGCAAGATCTTGATCTGTTCTTCGGGAGGATCCACGTAGCTGTCCTGGACTGCGCTTCCGGTAGCGAGTTCGGGGTCGAGCGGGCTCGAATGGGTGTACCCACGCGAGCGCATGTCCTCCACGAGTGCCGTGTGCCGAGCGTACAGAGCAGCAAGACGGTGCTCCCAGCGAAGCGTCTCAGGATGCTTCCGGTAGCCGGCCTTGTCGCCGGTCAACACCGACCAGATCGCATGGAGCTCGCGGTGCTCGCCAAGTAGGTGTGCACGACAGAGCCGGTCGGGCGCGAGGTCCCAGATTCGCATGACCCGAGCGTAACCGTCCGCCTCCCTCTCAAGCAACGAGCGTTCCTTTCCGTCCGAATACGCACGCCGCGTCTACGGAAACCATTGACCGGTGTTCACGCCCACGAGGACCTGCACAGAGCGTCCGCGGGGTAGCGTTGACCGGACGGGCGGCTCGGGCAGCATGATCTTCGATTGGGCGGATGGGTTTGGCTTCGCGACGCGCGTGGTCGCGTAGGCTGCGGGCGGCTTCGGGTCAGTCGAAGGACCGCACCAACAGTCGCTGCTGTGCGTGTGTGCGTGTGAGCTGTCTGGTTGCGACCCCGATCTCCTGGACGATCCCATTGCGGACCTTGAGCGCCGCGGTGATCGGGCCAGCGGGTGCGAGATACCACTGGTTTATCCCAACGTTCAGCAGCGTGCCGTGAGGTAGCCGCTGGTCGGTGCTTCGCAGTGTTGCTCCGGCGCGGATGCCATTGATCGCGTAGTAGGGGTTGGCGGTCGAGGCCCAGATGATCCGCCCCTGGTATTTGCGGCGCTCGGACGCGGTCAGGTGGGCGAGCAGTTGCGGGGTGGCGTACCCGGCCCGGACGCCGATTGGGGTCAGGCAGAAGAAGTCCTGGTGGCGCTGCGCGCGATCGGTGCTGTGCCGGTAGGCGCGGCGGGCGGCGGCGCGGGTCATCCCGAGGCGCAGCGGTCCGAGGCTGCCGCCCGAGAGGCGACCGCTCGCTGCCGGGCAACCGGCAACGGGCGGGACGGGGACGGTCGCGCCCGCGCTGGTCACCGTCGCGTTGCCGGCGGCGCTGGTGATGGTCACAGTGCAGGTGAGGGTGCTGCCCTCGTCGATCGATCCGACGGTGTAGGTCGCGCGGGTCGCGCCGGCGATCGGCGTGCCGTCCCGGCTCCATAGGTAGCCGACCGGTCCGCCCGTCGAGCTCACCGTTGGGCAGGCCAGAGTGCCGCCGGCGGCCGGGTGGCCGGTCAGGCTCGGTAGCGAGGTGAGCACCGTGTAGGAGATCGAGGCGGTCGCGGTCTGCCCGTCGGTGGAGGTCGCGGTGACCGTGTAGGTGTGGCTGCCCGGCTGCGATGTGTTCAGCTCACCGGTCGCGCTGCTCGTGCTGGTCTTCCCGTCGGAGTCATCGCATGAGGCGAGCCCCGGGCCGGACGGCCCGTCGGCACACGAGAAGCCGGTCGGGACCCTCTGCCCGAGCGCGTAGGTGCCGTTGGCGGCCGGTGAGGCGATCCTCGCCGATGGCGGTCCGGCGACGGTGTAGGACACGCTCGCGGTCCCGGTCAGCCCGTCCTTCGAGGTCGCGGTCACCGTCAGCGTGTGCCGGCCGGCGGCCGCCGTGTCCAGCGCGGCGCCCGTGCCGCGGCTGGCCTGATCAATGCAGCTGCTGATCCCGGGGGCGTCTCCGCCGTCGTTGCAGCTGAAGCTCTCCGTGACGCTCTGACCGAGCGAGTAGAGCATCCCGGCGGCAGGCGTGGCGATCGATGCCGCCGGCGCCTGGACCTCGTACGCGCCCGCGTCGCAGGCGCTCTCACCGCTCCCGGGCCGCGGCTGTCCGCGCTGATCGGAGCCCGGGCACAGCGCGACCGAGTGGCCGTTGAGCGTGACCGAGGTCGAGTTCGGGATGATCCCGATCGCCGTGCTGCCCGGCCCGAGCGCGATCGTCTGCGTCGGACCGCCGTTGTCGGCCAGCGGGCCGAGGTCCAACGCGCTGAGAGACGTCGCGAGATCATCGCCGACACCACCGTTGAAGCAACTGGTGCCCGGCTCGACGTTATAGCCGTGATCGGTCCACGTTCCACCGTTCTGTTCGCAGCCGGAGGCGAACAAATCGCCCGCAACGAACACCTGGCCGCCACCCGTCCCGGCGGCAACGTCAGAACCCGAGGCCGCTGACAACGTCGAGCCGGCAACGACCAGCACCCCGGGTGCGACACCGTTGGTGTCGATCTCCCCACCGTGGGCGGCGCTGTCACCGCTCAGCGTCGAGTCGGTGACCGTGACCGTTCCCGTGATCCCGGCGCCCACATCCGCATTGTCGATCGCGCCGCCATCGCTGCCTGCAGTGTTGCCCGTGAACGTGGAGTCGCTGACCGCCAGGCTCGCGGAGCTCGTGATTGCCGTATCGCCGTTGTCCGCGTCGTCGATCGCCCCACCATCGGCCGTCGCTGAATTGCCGGTGAACGTCGAGCCGGTGATCGTCGCGGTACCGTCGTTGAGGTTGTCGATTGCCCCACCGTCGTCGGCTGTGTTGTCCGTGAACGTCGAGTCGGTGATCGCGAGCGTCGAGTTGCTGCCGATCGCTCCACCCTCAACGCCCGAATCGTCTTTGAACGTGCAGTCGGTGATCGTCACCGTGCCACTGTCGATGTTCCGGACACCACCCCCTTTTCCGTTGCCTGCGCCGTTCTGGATCGTCATGCCCTTCAGCACAACCGTGGCCTGTCCGACGAACAGCACCGCTCCATTGCACGTGCTCGTCGCGCACCCCGTCGGGTTGCCGTGGTTGCCGTCGAGCGTCGCGTCGCTGACCCCGCTGCCATCGATCGTGATCGGCGCGCCAGCCGACGTGTTCGCGGTGTCGATGTCCCAGTTCCCGACATAGTTCGCACCACCCGCGCTCGCGCCCGGGCTTGCGAGCTCGATCGTGTCACCGGCGGACGCGACCGACAGCGCCTGCGTCAGCGAGCAGCCGTCCGTCGCGGGGCTCGTCTTGGGGCAGTCCGCGGCACCAGTGCCGCCGTCCGCATACGCGTACAGGACCGTCGGCGTCTGCGTCTCGTACGCGCCCGCGTCGCACAACAGCTTCCCTGTCCCGGGGCGCGGCTGCCCGCGCTGATCGGAGCCCGCGCACAGCGCGACCGATTGCCCGTTCAGCGTCGCCACTGTCGACTTCTCGATCAGCCCGATCGCCGGGCTGCCCGCGCCGAGTCCGATCGTCTGCGTCGCCCCGCCGTAATCGGCCAACGGCGCGAGCTTCAACGCCGCAACCGACCCCGCGTCGACATATCCGTTGACGCCGTTGGTACCGCAGGTGCTGTCCGCGGCCACATCTAGCTTGTCGTTCCAGGTCCCGCCATTCTGCTGGCAGCTCGCCGCGAACACGTTTCCCGCGACGAACACCTGACCTCCGCCGCCGTTGCGCCCCGCCGTCAGGTCCGGGTCGCCTGCACCCGCCGCCAGCGTCGACGCGTACAGCACCAAACTGCCGCCCCCAGAGTTATCGCCCGTATCGATCTCGCCACCATCGACCGCCAGATCACCGCTCAGCGTCGAATCCGCCACCGTCATCGTCCCGGTCCCGTGATGATCGCCGTTGTCGAGCGCGCCACCGTCGGAGGGGCTCGAGCCGGCCGTGCTGTTATCCGTGAACGTCGAGTCGGTGATCGTCACCGTCCCCGACCCCTTGTTGTCGCCGTTGTCGACCGCCGCGCCATCCAGGGCCTGGTTACCCGTGAACGTCACGTTCGTGATCGTCATCGTCCCCCCGGCATCGTTCTGCACCCCCCCGCCCATACCGCTGGCCGTGTTGTCGGCGTTCTGGACGGTCAGGTTCTTCACCACGACGGACACGCCCGCGCCGACAGTCAGCACCGGCCCGTCGCACCCGCCTGTCGAGCACCCGCTCGCGCTGCCCCGATTGCCATCGAGCGCCGCACCTGCGACCCCGCCACCGTCGATCGTGACCGGCGCCTGCGCGCTCGTGCCCGGCGTCGACACCGTCCAGTTCCCCGTGTAATTGGCGCCGCCCTCGCTCGCTCCCGGGCTCGCGAGCTCGACCGTATCACCAGCCCCAGCCACCGACAGCGCCCGCGCGAGCGAGCAGCCACCCGCGGCCGACGGCTCCTGCGGACACCCCGCCGGCGTGCCCGCACCGTCCGCATACACATACAGCGTCGCCGCACCCGCGGCGTCGGCAGCCGCGCCCCCGAGCACCGCCAACCAGCACAACAGGCCGACCACCCAAACGACACGCCCGAACCTCACCACCAACCCCCCATCAGCCCCACCCAACCCGCCGCGGCCGAACCACCCCCCAGCACCCAGCCCGCCGGCATCCGACAGCTCCAGCGTGACCACTCACGCCGACCCATCTCACCAAAGCCGACCCACCCGAGCACCCAAACCCCCATCGTCAACCCGAACCCCGCGCCGAACCCGCCCCGAACCCGCTCGCCGGGAAGCGGCATTCTACCCCTCTCAAGAGCCGAGCACCACCGGCCGAACGTCACCCCGCGAGCCCGCCGCCACGAACGCGCCCGTGCCAGACCCGGCCGCGGCGCTCCCCGAACCGGCGGAGGCTAGGCGAGATCGGCGTCCGAAAGCGATCCCGCGCGGGACGCATCAGAAGCCCTGGCGGCCATCGACCCATCTGAGCCCAAACCCGGACGGCCGGCGCCGGCCTCGGGACTCGATTTCCGCGTGCTCCTATGCCCGTCCGTCGGGTCGGCCGGGGACCACGAGACCGGTGCCGACGAAAGCTGTTTGAGCACGGGAGAATGGGGCAAGGAAGCTGGTCGATGGCGCCCACTGAAACCCAACAACTACGAATGCTCGAGAGCGACGGCCTCGGTGTCGTGGTCGGCGTTCGGCACGAGCAGACGGATCGTCTCGCGAGACGGGCGCCCCTGCCCGAAGCGGAGAACGGCCTCCTCATCGAGCTCGTGCCGACTGGCGAACGCACCCCAGACTCGGCGCACAGGAGCCGCCGAGTCGACCAGCGTGCCGTCGAGATCGACGAGCACGGCGTCACAGCGAGCTAGCAAGCCGGCTGGCGCCATGGCGGAGGCACGGGTCGACCTCGCTCGCATGCCTTCAAGCACACGCTCAGCGTAGCTTCGAAGCCATTGCATCGCGTCCGCCCCGGAACGCTGGACTTCTCAGTACCTAAGACTGAGCGGACGGTCAGCGTAGCCGGCACTCAGCGATTGATGGAGACCACGACTCTGTCCGCAGTGTGTCCAGCTCAGAATGGGTGAGGAGGTAAGGGAAGCTGCGCGGAGCCGCGGCTGCCGTCGCTTGGCCGCTGCGGGTGGCGTAGGCGGGAACGTACGGACAGCTCCCGGGAGCGCGTACCGATGTGAGGAGATCACGGACCTCGTACGTTCCGGCGGTATCGATGCGGCTCTGGAGGTTGTGATCCCGGTCTGCTTGGACAGCTGCGTAGAGGGGGATCAGCGACTCCGTGTTGCCGCAGCACTTCCTGCGTCGGATCTTGCCGTTATTGCGCGAATCGCTCGGGGAGATTGCGGACGAGGCTCGGCACCTCGTCGTGATATCCGATCCTGACGGGCGGCTGCTGTGGATCGAAGGTGATCCGCGAGTGCGGTTCCGCACGGTCCATCCGCACAGTCTTGGCCTCGTGGTGGTAACCGCGCGCGTGATCGAGACGCAGCTGCGCTCCCGAGCAGCATGAACGCAACGCCGAGCTCCAAGCGCGTTACCTTGAGCGTGTCCTGCAATCGCAGGCGCGACGTCGCGCGCTCGTGGGCGCCGATGGCTCCGTTCTGCTAGCGGACCCGCACGCGCCGGCGACTCGATCGTTGATGCCCAGCGGCGCCCGATCGCGGATGCGGCGGTGTAGCGGTGGGGCGATCTGCGCCGGTGAGCCCGAGTGCATCGGCGATATCGGCATAGACGTTGCGGCCGGGAAGCGAATCGTCGGCGTGGTTGAAGTCGACGGCACTGTTGACCTCGATGACGATGTATCCGTTGTCGGGCAGTGGCAGGAGGTCGACGCCGACGAACTCGGCGCCGATCGCCCGTGCGGCCGCGATCGCAAGCGCCCCCGCTCGCTCGCTGGGATCTGCGGGGAGCACCTGGCCGCCGAGGGCTTCGTTGGTCCGCCACTCGCCGCCCGCTGCCTCTCGTCGTTCAGCTCCGACGACGCGATCGCCTGCGACGATTACCCGCAGATCGTAGCCCCGCGGCGGCACCAGTTCCTGAATCAGCACGCCGTGGCGGCGAAACCAGCTTCGCAGGCCGATCGTCGCCAGGCATCTCTCCACATCCGTCCTGTCGCGACAGAGCATGACGTCCCGACCCCAACTGCCGAACCGCGGCTTGAGCACGAACGGAGGCTCCAGTGCCCGGACCTCGTCAAGATTGGTGCGGTGCAGCGTCCGCGGATGGGCAACGCCCGCGTCGGCGAGACGGCGCGCCGTCTGCCGCTTGTCATGGGCGGCAAGCAACGCGGCTGGGCGGTTCAACAGCCGCACGCCGCGGCGCTGCAGCACAGTGAGGTCGTCCACTCCCGGCTCAACGTCGTCAAGTGTTGCTGTCACGTCGAGGCGCGCCAGCGCGACGTCACCAAGCCCAAGCCGCCGGCACGCGACAGGCGGAGACAAGAGCTCGGCCCCGATACCGCGCCGCTGCCAATCCTCGACCAGCGGCCGGTTCGACGGCAACGCTTTCCAGGCCACGACAGCCACCGTTCGCTGTCCAAACGCCATAACGTTCAGTCTCAACACACGCCGGCCGCGGCACAACCGTGGTGACCGGCAGTTGGCGTGCGGAAGTTCCGCAAGTCCGCACCCAAGCCGGTCGATCAGCGTTGCGCTCAGGTTGTTGCCTGGCGCCCCGGCGTTAGCCCATCCCGATTGAGGTGTTTGGCGACTCGTCCGCCCAGCTCCGCGAGGCCACCAGTGGCCTCGGCCTGTCGATCTTCCGCTACTTCCAGGGCAAGTACCGAATACCGATCCAGGAGCGGGCGACTCAAATGCCGATTTTGGCGTCAAGGCTCGGAAGACCGGCCGAGGCCCTTCGCCGCCCGTTCCGAGTCCGGATTCAGCGTGTCCGCGGGGTAAGGATCAGCGGACGGTGCGCCGGGTGGGGCCTGTCCGGCCCGTCAACGCAGCTGAACTCGGCGGCTACTCTTTGTCCACGCTCGTAGCGGGCGCCGCTGGCGGGGCCCCGAAAGGGCCGACAACGGCGCCCGGGCGACCCATCCGCGCAGCCGGTCGCGCTCGAGAGAACCAACGACCACCACCCTGACGAGCAGCCCCGGCCTACGTCCGGCGCGCCTTGAACGTGCGCGAGCCGGCACACACCCCGTAATGAGGAATCAACTCTTGATCGTTGATCCTGACCGTCGCGACCGTAGACGAGATCGTTCCAGAGAAGCTGGTAGTGACCTGCGAGCCATAGGACTGACCCTCGATCGTCTTCGCGAAACGACCATGCCGTCCGACCCTCGCATGAAGCGCATTCGTCGCCGACGCCGGCATCGGGTAAGCGCCTGCGCAAGGCTCCTCGAACGCCCAGCGCACCCTCACCACCTCTCCGTTCGCGACCGTCACGATCGCGTAAGGCGCCCTCGACGGACTGCCCGCCCGGTAGGTGACAGTGCCCGTCGCCGCAGCCGCGTCGCACGCCAGCACTGCGATCGCCGCCGCTATGCAGTAGAAAGACCGCCTGAAACGCCTCAACGCCGCTCCTTTACCGTCATCGCTAGTACTCAAACGAACCCGGACCGCGAAAGTTGCGACGCCGCGAGCTGGTCGTCCCCCGGCTCTCACCGAGAGTCAGAGACGACATCTGGCCGCTCAGCTCATCCACTGTCCACAGCTGGGGAATTCTCGCGATCGCAACTGGGGAATTCGGATGATCGTTGACAGCGCCATCCGGACGCCGAGACGCTGACGATCACCGCCGACTGCGGCCGCGCGAACTCCAACCGCGTCCGGCTCTGGAAGACCGAGTTACGGCGCCTCGCCGACAGCACAGGTCTCCCGATCCAGGTCTGCCACGTCCCGCCCGGTACCAGCAAATGGCACATTTGGAGCACCGGCTGTTCTCGTTCATGAGGCTCAACTGGCGCGGCAAGCCGCTGATCAGTCACGAAGTCATCATCAACCTGATGGCCGCCACGACGACCAGCGCCGGGATGAAGGTTCTCGCACAGCTCGACAAACGTCCGTGCCGCACCAAGCTCGACGTCACCGACGAGCAGCTCGCCGCCGTCAACATCACCCGACACGCGTCCACGGCGACTGGAACTACACCATCAAACCCTCAGTAATTGAGTCGTGAGTCCGTAGCCCGTCCATCGGGAAGCCAACCGCGTGATATTGGACAGAGCCCCGATCGGCCACTCAAGGCTCCGTTCAGCCGTCCGGAGCCCATCCAACGGCGGACGCGACGAAGGCCGATCTGGCCGTCGATCAGCTTGAGACCTCTCGAGGCCTCGCCGGGTGCATCCCGAGGCTCGAATCAGGGCGTCCGCAGGGTAACGCTCTGCGAACACCGACCTTGGCTGAGCCGGCAGCGCCGGCGTGGCCGCATCGGTTCGCACGTGGTCAAGTAGCCGCATCGTCTGCGTTCGCCGTCAGCGACTGTTGCGCCCCGAAAGCGGCGGCGTCGTCGCGCTCTCGACCAGACTGCTCAGGGCAGCCCTCATTTGCGTGACCCGGCGGCGTGAACGTTTGGATGGGCACACCCCGGGGCTGCGGCCGGTGGGTCGCGCGGTGCCCGAGTTGTCTGACCCGGAGCCCGGGGTGTGGCCTCCGGCGTGGCGGGGACCGCCTGGCGTGCTCTCCGGGGACTCCGGCCCCGGGTTGGGAGAGAGGAGTGTCGTTCGGGGTGACGGCGCAAGCCGGGTGCGGTGCGGGCGCCGTGGTCACGGCGGGCAGTCCGCCGCGGTGCCCTGCGGGCAGGAGATGGAAGTCTGACAGGCGAGGGCGCTCGGGCGACGGCGCGTGGCGTGCCGGGACCCGGCACCGGGGGCTGGCCCCCAGGACAGGCCGGAAGCTGCGCGCGGAAAGGCGTCGGGGCTCCCGCCGTCGACGGACGTGTGTCCGAGAAGACTGGCCGGGTGCCGGGAGCGGAGCGATACGTCACCTGCGGGTGCGTCCCGGTTGTGGTGACCGGGGCGACTTCTGTATGGGGATACAGGCAGGGGCCCGCCCGAGATCCTCGGGCGGGTTACCTGTGCCGTGGTATGGCGCCGGGCGCCGGCGAGGTCACAGCCGTCAGACGCGTCGCGCGCTCTGAGCCGAGCGGCATCCTCTACGCCACGGCGACGGGCTCCTTGAGCAGGACCCTGGCCGCGCGGCCCCGGCCGGTGCTGATGATCAGCGTGTAGCGGCCGCGGCGCAACCGGCCGACGGGCGCCCCGGACACCTTGCCCGCGCGCACGTTCACGGTGCCGGCCGCGACGGTGCGACCGGCCCGTTCGATCCGGAAGGCTGCCTCCTTGAAGCTGCCGTGGGCGGTGAACGTTCCCGGGACGAACTCGAGCGTGCACAAAGCCTGCGCGACCAGAGTGGTGCGGCAGGCGATCGTGCCTGCGGCGCCGGTGGCTCCGCGCGGGCCGGCGGGGCCCTGCGGGCCGGTGGCGCCTGTAGCGCCTGTAGCGCCAGTGGCGCCCGCGGCTAGTGCGGTCCCGGTGCCCGACAGCGTCACCGGGGCCGGCATCGCGGGCGCGTTGGTCAGGATCGTCAGTGTGGAGGACCTGGTCCCCTGGGCTTGGGGTGCGAAGCGCACGCCGATCTGGCAGCCGGCGCCGGGCGCGACCGGCTGCTGGCAGCCGTCGGCGATCAGATAGTCGCCGGGGTTCGTGCCACCCGTCTGCACGCCGGTGACGAGCAGCGCCGCGCCGCCGGTGTTCGTGACCGTCACCACCTGCTGAGTGCTGACGCTGCCCTGGGCCTCTGATCCGAAGCTGAGCGCGCTGGAGCTCAGACCGGCCGTCGGCGTGGCGTAGGTGATGGTGACGCTTGGCGGAGCGGAGGTCACGACCGGGCCGCTCGTGTTCGTCGCGTCGGCCGCCAGGAAGCTCGATCCGCCGCCTCCGCCGGCGGCCGGCGGCGATCCGGTGCCCGCGCCGCCCCCGCCGCCGTAGAAGCCGCCACCGCCGCCGCCTCCGCCCGAGGGCACGTTGTTGCCGCCACCCGCGCCGCCCACGCCCGGGCCGCCGGGCAGGCCGTTGGCCGAGGAGCCGCCCGAGTCGATCCCGCCGGCCCCGCCGCCGGTCGCCGTGCCGGCGCCGCCTCCGGAAGCGAGCGGACCGTTGGCTCCTCCGGGGGCGTCGGCGTCACCGCCGGGGCTGCCGCCGTTGCCCGCGCCGCCGCCGCCGGCGGCGACGATCAGTTCCGTGGTGTAGCCGGGGGACAGCTGCGGCAGACCAACGATCGACGCGCCGCCGCCGCTGGCCGCGAAGCCGGGGCCGCTCGCCCCACCACCGCCGATGCCCCCCGGGATCGAGGCGAAAACGGAGCAGTTCGAGCCCGGCCCGGCCACCCCCACCAAAAGCTGCTCGCCCGGCGTCACCGGGAAGGTCGCGCTTGCCGACGCGCCCTCGCCGCCGGCGTTGCCGGTGCACGAGCCGCCCGCGCCGCCGATCGCGGTCACCGAGATGCTCGTGACGCCGAGCGGAACGGTGAACTCCGACTGGCCCGGCGTCGTGAACGTCGCCGTTGCCGTGGATGCTGCCGCTGCCGCCGAAGGCGCGGCCAGTGGCGCTGCGACGGCGATCACGGCGGCGGCGACCGCGAGTGTGCGGCGCGACCCCGCGCTGTCATGGGGCCGTCGGTCCCGAGTGGCGGTGTGCAACATCTCTCTGCTCCCTCACGGTCGGATCTGGTCACGGCATCGTGGCATGGGTGGAGGAGCGGCACATCGGGCAAACGCTCATTTTGTTGATGAGCTCTTTAGGCCCGGGCGTTGCCTCTTTAGCCGACTCGCCGGCGGTGGTGCGGCGGGCCGCGGTCAGCGGGTCGCCGCCGTCGGTGGTGGCGAACGACGGCGGCCAACCGCCGAACCAGTTGTCGCGGGCGCCGTCGATCGTCAGCACCGTGCCGGAGACGAAGTCGCCGGCAGGTGAGGCCAGCCACGCCACCATCCAGGCGAGCTCCTCAGGGCGCCCCAAGCGTCCGTCGGGTCGTGTTCGAGGACGGCGAGGCCGGGAGGCCCGCATAGTCGCGCCAGGTAGGCGGCACGGGCGGGCGGGTTCCCGCTGGTTACTGCGGCCAGTCGATCGACGCCGCTAGTTCAGGCGCCGAAAGGTCGATGAGCCGGCTGCGCTCAACTGGTGTGTAGGTGCTTTCAGGCCCGAGCGCGAGCCATTGAACGGTTTGCTCCTGCGGGTCGACAATGACGAGTTCCTCGACGCCGTGCTTGGCATAGAACGGGACCTGCTTGGGGGTATCGTCCAACGGCGAGCGACTCCGGCCGCGTCGCGGAAGCCCATCCAGGAGCGGGCGCCTCAAACGGCGATCTTGGCGTCAAGGCTCGGAAGCTCCGCCTGAGGCCCTTCGCAGCGCGTCGCGAGCCCGGATTCAGGGCGTCCGCAGGGTAACGCTCAGCGAACGGCCGTGTGTGCGCGTCGTTAACATCATCACGGGCGAGCGTTCGCTCGGCGGCGGTGGGGTCAGCCGAGTTTACGGGCTTTCCAGACTTCTTCTCAGGCCTAGCGTTGCGCCCACTCAAAGGGTCATGAGCGGATAGCGGGTCTTCGAGCCGTCGGGCGGTCGGATTGGTCAGCACGCCTCGCCGGAGCTGTCGGATGGCCGTCGACGGTGCGATCCAGCGGTTAGCTTCAGCGGCTCGTCGCGGAGCCGAATGACAGCCCTGGCCCTAATAGACGCGTCCGGAAGTATCGGTCGTAACGCGCCGATTGATCGCCGCGACGGCGGCGTCTTCTAGCTTCGGGTGACTTCCGCGGCGAACGGCGTCGAGATCCCGTGGGCGGTGACGGTCAGGTGTAGCAGCAGCGGTGTCCTGCCACGACTGATCGGCAGGCTGAAGCGGCGCGAGGTCGTGGTCAGCGCGAAGCTGTGGCGGCCGATCGTCAGCTCCGCGGGCACAGCGGAGGAGGCGGTCAGGGTTAGCTTCAGTGCTTTGCGGCTCACCCGTTTGGGGATTGTGAGTCTGAGGAACGGGAGCTGGACGGCGGTCACCGTGACGGTGATCGTCGCCGAGCCGATCCGGCCGGCGCCGTCGCGCGCGGCGAGCTTGATGTGGTTGATGCCGGGCGCCAGCGGCCCGGCGGCGAGCGTCGCGCCGTGGCCGAGCAGGAAGGGTCCGTCGAACCACTGCAGGCTCCGGCCGGTGAGGTTCCGCAGCTGCTGGTCGAACGCCTGGCCCGCGAGCGGGACGAGCGCGTCGCCGTTCACGCGCGTGTGTGGGGCGGGGCTCAGGATCGAGGCCTGCGGTGGGCTGCCGAAGGCGGTGAAGCGGGCTGATGTGGCGGCGCTTTCGTTGAAGCCGTCGTTGATCCGCACGCGCACCCGCGCGCTGCCGGAAGCGACGAGGTAGAAGCTCGGCAACGCGACGCGATCGTGGTTGGCGCCGATGAAGATCGTCCGCCAGCTTCGCCCGCCGTCACGGGAGTAGTCGACCGACGCGGTCAACGCGAGATGCTCAGGGTTTGTCGTGGTCCAGCGGATCAGGACGGTCCGGCGCTTGCCCACGCGGGCGCCGCGAATCGGAGCGAGGATCCGCACCCGCGGCGCGGTGGCAGGACGCGTTCGGCGCGCGACGACGATACCGTTCGAGCTCAGCTCGATGCTGTGGACCGCGGCCGAGGGGACGTCGGCCTCGAGTTGGTCGAGCGCGCCGACGCGGTCGATGTGCCCAGTGGTGACGCTCATCGGGACGCTGTCGAGAGTCCGTCCGCCACGCGCGCGCGCGAGCAGCGTGAACGACGATACGGACCTCGTCGAGGAGCCAGGGAGGATCGGCCCGACCTGCGGCCCGACGCTTGCGATCTGGACACCAGCTGGCTGGCTCACGAACGCGATCACCCGCAGCAGTGCTGGATGTACAGCAGCGACCGATGCAAGCGGGCCGCCGGCGGGCGCGGCGGAGCGCGCGCGCGCGTCGCGGGCGCCGCCGGAGGTGATCTTGAACCGATTGAACACCGCCTCCCAGTTCTGGGGGGAGACCCAGTTGCCGGCGTCGCCGAAGCCGATCGTGGCCGAGCAGTAGGACATGAAGTCGAAGTACTGCGAGATACCGCCGAGCCCGCTGGCTAGGATCTTGAACGGCTGCGAGGTCATGTCTAGCCCGATCCCGTCGAGCTGGCCGATGCCGTCGTCAGGGGGATTCTCGTTCGGCTCCCCGGGCGCTGCGGCCGGGGGCTGCCACGGCTCACCTGTCTGAGAGCCGTCGTCGCTGTCGTTGTCCTGTCCGCCGCCGCATTCGTTGCTCGCGTGAGGCAGGCCGAACTGATGGAACATCTCGTGAGCGACCGACGTCAGCGGCCGGTCGTTTCCGGTTGAGCTGTTCGGGGCATAGTCCACCTCGGAGTCGCGACCAACCGTGTAGCCGTTGGTTCCGGTTGGCGTCACTCCGATCGTGGAGTAGTTCGGGTTGCCGTTGTTCTGGTCCCACTGAGCGACGACGCCCTCGAGCGACGCCCCTTTGTTGCCCTGATTTGAGTTGATGCTGCTGCTGACGTCCAGGGTCGCCTCGTAGGGCAGGATCAGGAACCCCTGATCCGACAGCGGCGCGACGGCCTTGGCGTCTGTGAACACCTGCGCGACCGGCACTGGCGCGGTGCCGTTGACGGTCAGCGCAATCGTGTTGATCGTGATGTGCTGTGTCGGGGTGAAGATGACGCCGTTCAGCGTGAAGCTGTCGTTCGCCAGGCACGCCGGGGTCTGGCATTCCACGACCTGCGGACCGCTGAAGCTCGGAGGGGGATTGATCACGTCGCCAACGAGCTCAAGCGTCCCGCTCGTCCACGAATCGGGGAGCACGAACGTGAATGCGTTGTTGTCGCTCTCTAGCTCGGATTGGAACACCGGCGCCGGGTCGGCCTCGCCGGTATCCGGCAGCGTCGAGGGGCCGTACGCGGGGTAGATCGGGCTATCGGAAAGCTCGACGCCGTTGCGGAAGCCATGCAGCACCGCGCCGACGCTGCCGATTCCCTGCGGCGCGCCGTGGGCGTCGGCGTAGAAGCGGACGACGGTCTTCTTGGCCGCTACGAGGTCGACGCCGTTGTACGACCCGCCCGAGGCGCCGCCGCTCGGCACCAGGATCCCGACGCTCTGCTGGATGCCCTGCGTGACGTCGAGTCCCTGCGCGCGCAGATCGAACGTCCCGCTCACCGAGATCGGTATCGACACCGAGCGCGGCTGCGTGCCGGCCGTCGAGCTCGGTGTACCGGTCACGGTCACGGGAACGTTCTGCGCCGGCGGCGCGTTGGCCGCCGCCGTCAGGATGAGCGTGATCTGGCTCCCGTCAGCCCCGCTTGTCGGGTCCGGGTTGATGCTCGCGGCCACACCGGTCGGCAGGCCACTGACAGCGAGCGAGATCGGACCGGTCGACGTGGAGGTGCGATGCAAGAGCAGCGATACGCTCGTCGAGCCGCCGGCGACGACCGTGTCCGACGTGGCCAGCGTCGAGAGGCCGAAGTCAGGTGCGATCTTGCTCGGCAGAGCGTCGAAGCTGAAATCGTCGATAGCCAGGCAGAACGCGCTCGCGGTCCCGAGAACCTCGAAGAAGCTGATCTGGCTCCGCGGGTCCGTGATCGACATGAACGTGTGCACGCCGATACCGCCGGAGAGGCTGACGGTTTGCGTTGCCCCGGGAATCGAGTTGCCGCTGAGGTCGTAGCCTGTCAGCGTCACCTGCTCGGCGATCGCGGTGTTGATGTCACCGACGAACAGGTTGACGTGGTTACGCGGAGCGGCGAGCTCCCCCCACAGCTCGTGCCGTGTGTTCTCCAGACCGCATCCTCCCTCGTTGATGTTGAGCACGTTGGGAGGTGAGTGGGCGCCGGTCGGATCGCTTTCGGTGAACGGCAATAGGCCGGCGGCGCCGAACGGCGCCTGGTCGAACGTCACGCCCTGCGCTGCGTACTGTCCCGCGACGGTCGTCCCGTTGGGCAAGTTGTCGAAATTGATCGTCGTATCCGCCGCTCGGGCGGATGACGGCGAGGCGACGAGGACCGCCGCCACGAACACAAGCGCGAGCCTCCACAAGGTCCCAACCCATCTCATCCCGTTGTTCGGTCCCTTCCCCGGCGACCTTCCCTCTCCGACTCAACAGGGCGTGAGCGTACACCCGCCGCTGCAGTCCCACAACCGTGCGCGGCGTAGTGCCCCGCGCCGCTCCCTCGATCCCTACCCGCGCGCACCGCCGTCACGCACGCGAGCTGCCAGCCCGGCATCGCCTGCCGCTGTGACGAGCCGGGCGCCCCATCGCGATACATATCCTCGGCCGCCCAGCGCCCGACTCCTCCTCACTTACGATCGATACTTCCGGCCGCGCCCACTAGCCGGCGTTCGTAAGCCGATCCAGCAGCGGGCGCCACAAACGGCGATCTTGGCGTCAAGGCTCGGAAGACCGGCCAAGGCCCTCCGCGGCGCGTCCGATGCCGAATTCAGGGCGTCCGCAGGGTAACAATCAGCGGACGCTGGAGGCCCAGATGCCGGGCCCTGCCACTGGCGAGATGCGAGTGAGTCGCGCTTGGTGGGTTGCGTCCTGGTTTGCGAGGTAGCGGTGACTTGCAATTCTTGTGATGAATTCTCCGCGCGGCTCGGGTCGTGATCTGGTGGTGTCGGCGCGCGCCGTTGTCGGCGTGGGCGGGTGGTCTCGGCTCACGTGAGGTTCGGGGATTGATGGCGGCGCTCGAGGGCGGGACGATCTGCCCCGCCCTCTGATCGTTTCGTAGCGGCGGGGGCGTGAGCGAGCTGTTCAGCACATCGACCTGGGCCAGCTGACGGCTGCGGCCGCGACGGCGGCCGCTCTCGCTTCCGTGGCCCTGGGCCTGTCGGCCAGTGTGATGTGACCCCGGTAGTTGGAGGTTCCGTTCGTGACGTTGTCCTTGAAGTCGATCCGGCCGGTGGCTTCGGCAAAGCCGCCGGTTCCGAACAGGATCCGGTGCTGGCAGCGGCCCGCGATCTCGTTGTCGGTGACCGGGTCGAACTTGCCCTCGAACTTGTAGGTGAACGCGAGCGTTCCGGTTGGAGCCTCGCCGGCGCACGCTCCGGTTCGCTTGGCGTCCAGGCAGCCGACGAAGTGCTCGGCGCCGGTCGCGATGATCACCCCGCTCGGTGTGTTGGGGATCGGGTTGAACGTGTCGGTGTACCAGCACCCGATCAGGCTCCCGGCCATCGCGTTGCTCTGGAACGGCGCGACACCGGTGTCGGGATCTACCGCGGCGCACAGGTCACCCGGGGCGCCCGCTGTCGTGTCCAGGGGCGCCTGGATGCCTGACACGCGCACGGTCGAGTCGTGCGCCAGCGCCGCCCCGGCGCAGATCAGCACGGCGATCAGCGCCGCCGGTGTGACTAGCCTTTTCATTGCTTGCTCCTTTCGCCGCGGACCGTCCGGCAGTGGCCGCGGCTGATTCTTGTGGGTGGTTGTTGGTGGTTCTGGGTCACAGGCCGGAGCGCACGTAGTGCAGGGTTGCGTGGAGCTCGGAGATGTGCATGTCGGCGTTGTAGAGGGGGCTGTCGCAGCCGTTGGCGAGCAGGTTGCGCAGCGCCGCGACGCAGGCCGGGTCTGGATTCGGCGCGTGCTCGATCAGCGCGGCGGATTTCGAGCAGCTCGGCGCGTACCGCGGCGGCGCGGTAGCGCAGCAACGCCTCGCGGCGGCGGCGAATTGGGTCGGGGTCATGAGCGCGTTTGGCCGTGCGGCGCAGCCAATGCGCGAGGACGCGGCGGTTGCGGGCGCTCACGAGCCGTGCCCGTTGGCGTTCAGCGCTGCGCTCGCCCCAGCGCTACCGGACTCCGCGGCGGCGCTCGGCGATGGTGGGGGAGTGCCCGTCCGCCGGGACGCCCAGGTCCTCGGGTATGCGTCTGGCCTTGCGATCAGGCTCTCCTTCTCGCGGTTGCCCGGCGCTCTTGACAGGGCTCACGTGTTAGCGGGTTGGGCGGTGATCCCGGCCCGTGCGCGGTTGAGGGCGCTGTGGAGGTCGTCGGCCGGGAGGTTTGGGTTGTAGAGCGGGCTGTTGCCGTTGACGAGGAGTTCGCGGATGAGTGCCACGCACGCCGGGTCGGGGTGTTGGGCTTGCTCCAGTCGGTCGGCGAGATCGAGCAGTTCGGCGCGCAAGGGCGTGACGCGGTCGGGGAGCACCGGGCAGCAGTCGAATCGGCGGGGCGGCTGCGTTGAGGCCGCGGTTCGCCTGAGCCCCGCGGCGAGCGCGCGGCGGTAGCCGGGGCTGACCAGTCGTGCGCGCTTGGCGGTAAGGTCGGGCAGCCGCGCGAGGTCGGGGAACATCGCGAGCGTCGAGAGTCGGCGCTCGCGAGCCAGGTGGCAAGCGAGAGCGATGGTCACAGCGGCGATAATCGACGCCGAGAGCGCGATCAGGTAGCTCGCGTGCCAGGCGACGGCAATTGGCAGCAGGACGCTCATCACGATCGCCGTGGCGGCGCTTCCGGCCCGCCAGTTGTTGAGGAGCACGAGGCTCCGCTCCGCGGCGCCGGCGTCGGGCTGCACCTCGGATGGGAAGTGCACGCCGGGCGCTCGGGCGTTGTGGCGTGACATTGAGGGCTCCGGTTCTCTCGAAAGCTGTGCGTGATCGCCCGTCACGGTGACCGGGGGCGGTTGCAGCGCGTCAGCAAACCGGTGGTAGCCTTGCCGCGAGGAGCCGAAGCGAGGGCGCATGGACTACCGGATTCTGGGCCCGCTTGAGGTCTGCGCTGGTGATCGCAGGGTGCAGCTGGGCGGCGAGAAACAGCGAGCGCTGCTGACGATCTTGCTGGTGCACGCCAATGAGCCCGTGTCCGTCGACAGGCTGTCCGAGGGTGTTTGGGGCGAGCGGCTGCCGCCGACTGCGCACAAGACTCTCCAGGGGTACATCTCCCGTCTTCGGAAGGCGCTTGATGGCGGCGAGCACGAGTCCGGAGGGTCCTCGAACGGGGTGCTCGTGACGCGCGGGCACGCTTACCTGCTGCGGGTCGAACCCGGCGAGCTCGACCTTGACCGGTTCCGCGATCTGGTTGAGGAGGGACGCAAGAAGCTCGCGGCGGGAGACGCGGATCGGGCCGCGGGAGTGCTTCGAGCCGCGCTGGGGTTGTGGCGCGGCCCGCCGCTTGCCGATTTCACATATGAGGCGTTCGCGCAGGCGCCGATCAGGGAGCTCGACGAGCTCCGCCTCAGGGCGGTCGAGGACTGTGTCGAGGCGGATCTGGTGCTCGGACGCCACGACCAGCTCGTCGGCGAGCTGGCGAGCCTTGTCGCGCGAAACCCGCTTCGGGAGCGCCTGCGGATGCAGCTGATGCTTGCGCTCTACCGCTGCGGGCGTCAGGCGGAGGCGCTCGATGCTTACCAGGAGTTCCGGCGCGGCCTGGCGGAAGAGCTCGGGCTCGATCCGAGCCCGCGCTTCCAACAGCTGGAGGCCGCGATCCTCGCGCGCGATCCGTCGCTCGACCCCACGATAGTCAGCCCGCCCCAGGCAGAGCCCGCGGACGGCGCGCCTCCTTCGCAGCAGGCGACGCGTGAGCGGCTAGGCCGACGGCTGGCGCTCGGGGGGTTCGGGCTGATCGCGGTCGCATTGGCCGTGGTGGTGCTCGTGTCGCAAGGCGGCGGGGCGATTCAGCTGCGGGCGATCGCGGCCGATTCAGTCGGAGCGATCAGCCCCGCCAGTGGAGCGATCGGTGCAGTGGTGCCCGTCGGCTCCTCGCCGTCGAGCGTGGCGGCCGGCGACGGGGCGGTGTGGGTGACCAACTACAACGACAACACGGTCTCGCGCGTGGACCCTGCGACGCGCGCAATGCAGACGATCCCGGTCGATTCGACCCCGAGCGGGATCGCGGTCGGCGCCGGCGCGGTGTGGGTTTCCAACAACTACAGCGGGACCGTGTCGCGGATCGACCCGAAGGTGAACAGGGTCGTCGGGCCGCCAATCACGGTCGGCAACGCGCCGAGTGGTGTCGCGGTCGGCTACGGCTCGGTGTGGGTGACCAATACCAGCGACGGCACGCTCAGCCGGATCAACGCCCTCACGGACACGGTCGTCAAGACGATCGCGCTTGAGGGCGGCGCGACCGATGTCGCCGCCGGCTACGGGGCGGTGTGGGTCAGTGACGAGCCGGACGGGCAGGTGCTGCGCGTCGACCCGCAGACCAACCAGGTCGCCTACTCGATCAACGTCGGCACCGGGCCGACCGCGATCAGCGTCGGCTACGGCTCGGTGTGGGTGGCAAACAGCCTCGACGGAACCGTCTACCGGATCAACCCGCAAACCAACCAGGTCGAGGCGGCGATCACGGTCGGCAACGGGCCGCGCGCGATCGCCGCCGGCGCCGGCGGCGTGTGGGTCGCCGATGAGTTCGGCGGGACCGTCGTTGGCATCAACCCGGCGAAGAACGCCGTAACAAGCACGATCAGGGTTGGCAACCGCCCGCGGGGCGTGGCAGTCACCGCCGGCCTGGTATGGGTCGGCGCGCAGGCGTCCGACCTAAGCCACCGTGGCGGCACGCTCACGGCGCTGACCAGCACTCCGTTTGACACGATCGACCCGGCTCTGTCCGGGTCGACTGCTGCGCCCCTCCTCACGCTCTACATGACCAACGATGGGCTGACGGCGTTCAAGCGCGTTGGCGGCAGCGACAGCGGCGAGGTCGTGCCCGACCTGGCGCTCACGCTGCCCAGGCCGACCGACGGCGGGCGCATCTACACGTTTCGGCTGCGGCCGGGGATCCGCTACTCCAACGGTCAGCCCGTGAGGCCCGAGGACTTCCGTCGCGCGATCGAACGCGGTTTCAAGATGTACTTGTCCGTGTACCAGGAGTACTACGAGTCGATCGTCGGCGGCGCAGCGTGCGTCGCGCGCCCGGCGCGCTGTGACCTTTCCCGCGGGATCGTCACCAACGATGGCGCGGACACGGTCACGTTTAATCTGGCGTACCCCGATCCAGAGTTCCTCGAGCGGCTCGCGCTCGTATGGGCGGTCACCGTTCCCGCGGGAACGCCCAACCACGACATCGGACGCCACCCGCTCCCGGCGACAGGTCCTTACGAGATCGCAAGCTACTCGCCCGCGCACGAGGTCAGGCTCGTACGTAACCCGTACTTCCATGAGTGGTCACACGCGGCGCGCCCGGGTGGCTACCCGGACGAGATCGTCTGGAAGATCGGTGCCACCCCATCGGCCGCAGTGACGGCGGTCGAGCTAGGACGCGCCGACTACTCGCTCGACCCCCCGCCGCCCGACCGGCTCGGCGAGGTGCAAACGCGCTTCGCAAGCCAGCTGCACCCCAACCCCACCGACATCACGCCCGCGCTACTTCTCAATACGCGCGTGGCTCCGTTCAACGACATCAGGGTGCGCCGGGCGCTCAACTACGCGATCGACCGAGGCGAGGTCGCCAGGCTCATCGGTCTTGCGTCGCAGCCCACGTGCCAGCTGCTCCCACCCTACGTCCCCGGATATCAGCGGCACTGCCCGTACACCCTCAATCCAAACCCCGCACAGACCTGGAGCGCTCCCGACCTCCCGAAGGCCCGGTCCCTGATCGCGGCCTCGCACACGCGCGGCATGCGCATCACGATCTGGAGCGAACCCTTCTACGAGATCGACTACACCGCGACCGGGCGCTACATCGTCTCGCTGCTCGACAGCCTCGGATACAGCGCACGGCTCAAGACATTCGCCGCCGGCGACATCTCCTCCTACGCGCGATTCTCCGATCCACGCACGAGGGGCCAGGCCGCCTTCTACACCGCCGCGCCCGGCTACACCGCAGCGTCGGAGTTCATCCAATTCTTGTTCAGCTGCCAATTCTTCCCCGGCTCAAACGCGTCCGAGTTCTGCAGTCCACGCCTCGACGCGACCATGCGCAGCGCGTTCGCCGCCGAAGGTCTGGAAGGCGCCAATACGCCGGCTGCGGCCAAGCTGTGGGCGAGCGCCGACCAGCAAATCACCGACCAAGCGCCATTGGTGCCGCTCGTCACCCCGTACACACTCGACTTCGTATCCCCTCGCGTCGGCAACTACCAATACAACTCCGTACAGGGAGCCCTGATCGACCAGATGTGGGTTAAGTAGCCCCTCCCCACGGGTGATCGCGATCGGCTACTCAGCGCATGGAAGTGTCCGTCCGACCAGCGCGCGGCGCGCCCGCGCGGAAACCTGCTTCTGACTCGGCACGGTACTCGCCGGACGATCGTTCGGAGCACCTGCCTTTCGCGGATAGCAGGACGCGTCTCACAAGCCCATCCAGGAGCGGGCGCCTCAAACGGCGATCTTGCCGGCAAGGCTCGGAAGCTCCGCCTGAGGCCCTTCGCAGCGCGTCCCGAGTCCTAATTCAGGGCATCCGCAGGGTAGGGATCACCTGACGGGGAACCGCTCGGCTGCGAGCCTAACAGGGTGGATCGCGGCGGTCTCGGTACTTGAGCGAGCCTGCGACGAGCCGCCGTCGCCCGACCGAGCGAGCGGTTCAATGTCGAGTTGATCACCCGCGTGTCGACCGCGCTTTGGTCGCTCTGCTGCTGGGCGCGTGGCTGACGGCGCTTGTCAACGCTGCATCGGGCCGGCTCCTGCTGGCGCCCAAGGCTCCCGCCGTCCCACTCCGAGCCTGATCTCTAGGTGAAGATGATCTGCCCGCCGGCGGCAAGGCCGTAGAACTCGCCGACGGTGATGATGTCCTTGACCTGGGGGATGAAGTCGTCTTGGCTCAGGTCGAACAGATCGACTGACGCCTTGCATGCATATAGGCCGGCGCCGGAGTCGGCGATCATCTCGATGAATTCGGGAATCGGCGGGATATCGAGCTTGTCCATCTCGCCGGCGAGCTTGCGCGTGACCAGCGCCGAGACTCCGGGGAGTCCGCCCGCCATCGTCGCGAGGTGCAGTCCGGGGTTGCCGACAGTCGCAACCTTGATGTGCTCGTGCTTGTGCCGGTTGATCGCATCCATGCCGAAGAAGGTGAAGAACACATTCGCGTCGATTCCCTCCATGCGAGCGCCGTTGGCCATGATCAGGCCCGGATAGACGCCCTCTAGAGATCCCTTGGAGATGATGATCGAGACCTTCTCGATCGCCTGTGGCTCCCGGGCGCCAAGCTGGGGATCGTGAAGCACTTCGGCCATGATGTCCTCGCTTTCTAAACTAAATGCAGCCGCGTGGCTTGGGAATGCCAGCGATCTTGGCCGCGAGCTTCGCCGGGCCTTTCGGGAACAGTTGGTAGAGCTCCTTGATCGGAACGCCGGAGACCTTCCCCAGGGTTCGGATGGACGGCGCCGCGCCTGTCTCGAGATAGGTGTTGCGCATGAAGTTGATGACCAGCCAGTGGCGGTCGGTCAGCTCGCCGATCCCGTTCTCGCGTGCGATCTCGCCGGCCATCTGCTCGGTCCACTGTTCCGGTTCAACGAAGAAGCCTTCGTCGTCGAGTTCGACGGGGACGCCCGTGAGTGTGGACGGTGTCATCGCGTGTTCCTTTCGATCGTGATGCTGTCTAACTCCTTGCCGGCGAGCCGCATCTGCGCGCTGATCCCCGGCAGCGGGCGCCCGGGCAGTAGCACGTGCCAGTAGATCCACTCGAACGCGAGCTTGCCGATGTGGTTCAGGCGCGACTCGCGCAGCAGCCGCAGCGGCCCGAGGTGCGGATCGGGGAACTTCCCCGGCACCGGCTCGATCTCGTAGTTGAAGTCGATCAGCAGCGCCTTGTGAAAGCCGGTCTCGATGAAGCAGTTCGTGTGACCGTCGAACGATCGCTCGAGCTCTCGGCCGTCGAGTAGGCGCCGGATGTTCTCGCTCAGCGTCTCGCCCTCAAAGTGGGCGACCGACCCGGCCTTGGACGTCGGGACGTTGGTCGCGTCCCCGATCGCGAACACGTTCGGCGCCACCTCGGCCTGGAGCGTTTCGCGGTCGACGATCACAAACCCGAGCTCGTCGCCGAGTCCCGGCGAGCGGCCGACAAATTCGGCCCCGCCGTGCAACGGGATCGTGACCAAGAGATCGAACGGAACCTCGCGGTCGTCCCAGCTGACGAGCTTGCCGGCATTGCCGTCGACCTGGCCCGTGTTGAACTCAGCGGCGACCTCGATCTGCTTGGCGCTCAGCAGTCCCGACAGCTCCCGGTTGCATGTCGCTTTCGTGAACGCGCCGTCCAGTGACGTGACGTACGTGATCTCGACACGGTCGCGAATGCCGCGCTCGCGTAGGTGCCAGTCGGCGAGGAAGCAGAACTCGAGCGGCGCGACTGGGCATTTGACCGGCAGGTCGACCAGGTTCACAACCAACCGGCCGCGATCGAAGCGCCGCAGCGCATCACGCAAGGCCACAGCCCCTGCCAGCGTGTAGAACGTGAACACCCGCTCGCCCCAACCGGCCCCGGTCAACCCGTCCGTTTCCTCCGGCAACAGCGCTGCGCCACTGGCGATCACGAGCACGTCATATTCGAGCGTCTCGCCACGCTCAAGGTGGACCGTATTCGCGGCCGGCTCGACGTGGTCGACCACCGCGATCCGGAACTCGAAACGATCTGCGCGTCCTCTCCGTAGGCCCTGTACAGGCGGTTGGCAATCAGGGTGCCCCCCGTGCCAGCGCCGAGAATCACGATTCGATGGCGGATACCGGGGATCATGGCTGCGCCGAGATAGCACGTCATCCGCGCAAAGTCCGCGACCCCGCAGCGGGGAACTACTCGCCCGCGTCGCGCAGCCGGGGCCAGTTACGGGCTGGCGTCGAGGATCGCTTCGAGTTCGGCGACTCGCGCCGCTGTATGCGCGCAAGGGCGTTCCTGCGCACGATCGATCGTGAGGTCCCCAAGGCAAGATCGACCTTCGCCGCCGCCTCGTTGATGAAGCGGATAGCTGCTCGACCGCCTACGGGACGGGCCTGCAGATCCATCTGATCCTCGATAACTACGCGACCCACAAGCACCCCAGCGTCAAGGCCTGGCTCAAGAAGCACCCTCGCTTCCACCTCCACTTCACGCCGACCTCCTCAAGCTGGGTGAACATGGTCGAGGGGTTCTTCTCCAAGCCCACCAACAAGGCGATCCGCCACGGCGCTTTCGCCTCCGTTCCGGACCTGATCGCAGCGATCGATGCCTACCTCGCTGCGCACAACACCAACCCCACGCCGTTCACCTGGACCAAGACCGCCGACCAGATCGTCGAGAAGGTCCAACGAGGACGCGTGACACTCGATGCAATCACCAACTAAAACGCTGACGCACCACTAGGTGTGCTGTGCCGGTTCGGCTTCGCCCGAAACATCAGACGGGAGCGGTCGGGAAACCGGTCGATCCCGACGGCGATCGAAGAACCTCCCGGGGCACCGGACGGCAGCTAACTCGGGGGCTGTAGTCCGATGACTCCGACGGTAGCCCATAGGTGTGCCAGCGGTCGATCTCGACCAGCATGCTGACGCAGGGCTCGCGCTCGGGCCACGGCTCGTCCGTGTAGCGCATCGACGGGCGATCGGGTCACTTTCAGATCAGGGTCGTCCCACATCTGAACGACGCTGCCCGAGAGCGATACGTGCTGGTAGGGATCATCGCCGACGATCGTCAGCGCAATCCGAGGGTTCTCGCGGACGTTGGGAAGCCGGCGCTCGCTCGCGTACATCGTGATCAGCAGTCTTCCTTGCTCGAGGTCGTACCAGCAAGCTGTCGTCGCGGGCGACGCCGTCACGGCGCACGGTCGCGAGCACCGCGATTCTCGGCTCGGCCAGGAATTGTTGGAGCTCGAGGGGAAGGCTCACCGCGTCAATCTAATCGACAGCACGGCCTCATGGAAGTGCCCGACATCCCGTAGACACCGATGTGTCGCGGCCGACGGCTACGCGAGCCGGGGTTCGCCGCGGATGTAACGGATCGAGTTGACGATCACGTGGAAGCTCGCGCAGACAGCGGAGGCGACGCACCAGTAGCAAATCGCGTGGATCACATTCAGCTCCAGGTAGGTCAGTACCGCGCTCGCGGCGATGGCGAACACGGTGAACATCATCCCCGCCGTGCGCGCCCTCTGACCGGGCAGGCACGCCGAGACAAACAACAGCGCATAACCGGCTAAGCCAAACAGGGGCAGCGGGATCCCCGCGAGATGCGCGTAGCTCGAATGCTGGACGGTCACGCAGCCGGTCGATCCGCCGAAGCAGGCAGGCGGGATGTGCTGCAGGTAGACGGTTGTCAGGTAGCCGGCGATCGCGAATCCCGTCAGACTGAGCAGGCGTGACAACCATGTGAGCTTGTCGGTTCGCATGACGCCCGACCAGCTCAACTCGGTTCCGAGCAGTCCAGACATAACGGTGGGGTTCGCGGCTGTCATCGTCCTCACGATTTAGATCGGCGCCGCGGACGTTGCGCTTTAACGCCCGGCAGCGATCGGTGCGCTGAAGCGAGTCTCGCACCCACGGACCTGAGACTCAGCGCGCAAGCTGAGCGGACTCACCGCGATCACGGTCGGCGAGTACGGCACGGCCGATGGGGTGCGGCGCGATCGACACGGGGTTGACCACATACGGCGCGGATGTTCGACTTCGAAACCGGCCGCCGCGATTGCAACCGGTGTGTCGCGAGCGGTGTGGCACCCGCCGAACGCGCACGGCCAGAACACGCGGTCCGCAGTGCGCTGGCTCAGCGCAGCGGCCGGCCGATCCGACAGCACATGCTCGTAGAAGCGCAGCTCACCGCCGAGGCGCAGCACGCGCTGCAGTCGGGAAGCGCCCGTCCCTGGCGCGGCGGACGCTTGGCACAATCAAGGGAACCTGTTGCGGGGCGCTTGCCTACAACGTCGCGGCGATCCCGCTTGCGGTCGCCGGCCTCCTGAACCCAATGATCGCGGCGGCCGCGATGTCATTCTCCAGCGTGTTCGTCGGGAGCAACTCACTGCGGCAGCGGCGCTTTCACTCGATCAGGGAGACCACCAAGTGAGCGAGACCACCCCACCGACATACGGCTACACGCCCGATAAGGAAGCCCTGATCAAGCGCCCGCACCGGATCGAAGGGCAGGTACGCGGGATCGAGCGCATGCCCTCACACAATCGTTACTGCATCGACATCATCACCCAGACAGACGGCGCTCGAGGCGGTCTCGTTCAAGATCCCTCGATGAGCACGTCAACCACTGCGTGACGCCCCACGGGTTTCTCCTGCGCGCCGAACAATGGAGCGAGCTAGTGGCAGAGCAGACTGCCCGCGAAAGCGGCATCGCGGAGCTGACGCGTCGTCACTGGCAGGCCATCAACTCGATGCGCAATGCGTACGCAGATCACGGGGCGTTGCCGTGGCTACGGATGGATCAGCAGAGTCTCCGGGGTCCCGAGCAGAGAACTCTTCCGGCTCTTCCCAAAGGGCCCGGAGAGGCTCGTCGCCAAGGTCACCGGAATCCCCAAGTGCGGGCGAGCCTGCATCTAACGCAAGGTCGCTGATCACGCCACCGACGCGATGGCCCCCCGCAGCTGGTCATAGCTCGGGACCGATTCGGGCGTCTGCGCGCTCCCGCGCGGACCCTGGAAGATGAGCGTCGGCGTGCCCTGAACCCGAGCCGCTGCGGCCGTCTGCTGGTCGGCTCGCAGTTCGGTGAGCAGAGACGGATCGTTACGGGCGTTGCGCCACGCGTCGAGGTTCAGCCGCGGGACCTGCGCTGCGAGGCCGTCGAGGTACGTCTCGGTGACATAGCCCGTACCCTCCGCGCCCTGCTGGCGGTAGAAGGACTCCACGTAGTCCCAGAAGTAGTTCTGCCTCCCCGCTGCTAGCGCCGCGACCTGCTGAGCCTGAAACGTCCGCGCGTCCCGAGTCGCCGTTTCGAACGCGCGGTACACGATCTTCACCTTGCCAGCTCGCACATCTCTTGCCACCAACTCCGGGAACCCGCCGGCCAGCGTGAACTCCGCGCAGACCGGGCATTGTAGGTCGCTGTAGTAGGTCATCGTCACCGCAGCATTCGGGTTGCCCAACGTCGTCCCCGACTGCGGGATCCCGGCAAGCAACTGCTGGACCTCGGCGGCGATCGTGGCCTCACCGCTACCTTTCTCGAGTCCGGTCGAGCCACCGCCGCCGCCCGAGACCGCAATCGCCACCGCGACCGCCGCTGCCGCTGCGACCACAACCCCGCCCAACACGTAAACGCGCCGTTGCCGGCGGTGGCGCTCAAGCGTCGCCTTCTCCTCCGCAAGCCGGCGAGCGCGAGCTTCCTGCTTGTGCTCAGCTCTGGACGCCATCGGAGACAGTCGAGAGATCGTCGACGCAGCAACGCGCCGGCACATGATCGTTCCTCACAGATCGACAATAGAGGCGCCACGGCGTAGAGACATCCGCGCAAACCACCCAAGCACCATCGAGCAAAGCACGTGCCTGCGAGACCGTGGTAATCGCGGTCGGGTGCCTTCGCGAACGCGACCTACATCTCTGGCGCCTCTGGACCGACGAGGGGCTTCGCGACCGACTCCAGGCGCGTCAACATCTCTGGTCAGTGGTACTCGCCCGAGCAGGCAGAAGCTGTGAGGTTCGCCGCGGATACGGAGCGGCGTGACGAATACGAGAAGGCGGAGAAGAGGCTCGGCTGGGAGATCGTCGACGCGCTCGAGGGCCCACACAGCCGCTACGTCCTCAGCGCAACCTACGGCGGGCTGTGACGGTCCCGCTCGAGCCTCGCATGAAAGACCTCCAACGTCATGCACGCGTAGCAGGGTCGCACGGGCAAATGCGATCGTCCGCGAGTGACTACTCGGTGTGGTGAGCGCGTTGACGAAGATATCGACGGGGCGTCTGGTGGTGCTTCTGTCCCTGACTTCGTGGTGGCGGGTTGAACTCGGTCACCGTCACGGCATGCACACGTGCGTCGGCGAGGAGCTCATCCAGCATCCGTTCGCACGCCATCCGCGACGCCGCAGGGCCTCGAGCCGTGTTCTCGCCAAGCGGCGCGTCGAGAAAGTCCACCAGGTCGACGTCGAAGTGGACAGCCAGCACATCGCATGCGGCGAGGGGTGAGAGCGCCACTCGCGCACTGGCCCCGCGGATCCAATGCCGTGGTCTGCACGCTGTCGGGCACATTCAGGTCAGCGTGCCGATCGACATATAGGAGGCCGAGCCTCTGCAGCGTACCCGAGGCCAGCTACGGTGCCGATCCCGACCGTGCAACCGCCACCCAGGACGAGAATCGTGTCCCTGACACGAACGGATCGCACCAGCGAGGCGACCTGGCCCGCGCCGGTTCTGTCTGAGCTCCGAAGCCGGGTGTCCGGGGCCTATCCAGGAACGGGCGCCTCAAACGGCGATCTTGCCGTCAAAGCTGGGAAGACCCGCCTGAGGCCCTCCGCGGCGCGTCCCGAGGGTCGATTCGGCCCGTCCGCAGGGTAACAACTAGCGGACGCGCTGCGCCAGCTTCACGGGCACGGCGGCGCGACTGGTCGGGAGGGCGCAGCGGCGGAGCCGCTACCTTGGCTGAGGATCGGCGCAGGAAGGCCGAAGCGGTCGCGCTCGTGGCGATGCTCGAACGCGGGCTCAGCGAGGACGGCGCCTGGAAGAAGAGTCCCTGAGACGCCGGCACGGGTCGTAGGCTAGAACCGCCTTGAAGACGGCACTGCGCTACCGCCTGTTTCGTGCCGGAAAGCTGCCCGCTGAGTTGCGTCAAGCGGCAGCGGGCTCGACCGTGCTCGCAGCCGAAGGGATCTCGGTGAAGGAGTCCGTCCGCGGACCGCGGCTCCCGGGCGCGCGAGTGAGCACCGGGAGCAGCCTCAGGGTCGGCTCGCTGGTTGTGGCGCCCGGCCGCCTGCTGGCGGCGATTGGCTCACGGAAGATCCTCGACACCGGCCAGCAGGATGCGTCGGCTCCGCGCGCCATGCTCGAGTGCGCCGCCGACGGTCTGCGGCTCAAGCTGGACATCGCGGACATTGTCGACGGTGGGGCCGGATCGCTCGAAGTCCACTACCGCCTGGTGCTCGACGCGCCCGCGCTCGGCGCGCTGTCGGCGACGGGTACCGCGGTCGCGCTGACCGGTCCTGAGGCCCTGTTGACCCCGTGGCATCGTAGCCGCGCGGCCTGAGCACGACATCGAGAGTCAACGCAGCACTGCCCACGATCACCAGCCAGCGCCGGCGTGGGGCAGACGCTGACCGCTACCAAGGCTCGGCGAACAGTCGCCTCGGTGTCAGGCGATGGCTTGGGCGCGTGCCTGGCCCAAGGCCTCGAGCGGTGGCGCAGCCCGCAAGATCCCGACACGCGGTCGTCGGTCGGAGCGCGTACTGACCGCTCTGGACTCGGGGCGATCGCATTTGGGCGAACGCAATCGTGGGCCATGTCGCCGATCGGGCTCGATCCTGCCAGCGCTGGGTCGCCGATGCGATCGCCAGCTCGGACGTCGACGATGGGACGAATGCGATCGTGAGCTCGATCCTGGATTTCGCCGGAAGCGCGGCTCTAGAACGCGCCCATCCCGGACCTCCGATAGCTAGGTATCTTGGAAGATCTGCACGCCTTCCGAAGGGGCGTCGCCCTTCGTCTCAGCGGCTGTCGCCAGCCGCGCCGCGCCGCGCCCTGCTCGGGACGACTGCAGTGTCGCCAGGCGCTCGTGACCGCCGAACCGTCGAAGCGCGCGGATCCGTGTGCGCAGGACTTGCGGTCGGGGGCTCGTCCAGGCGGCCGGTTTCACCTCGCCGGTGTACGGCCGGCCACAGACAAAGCCGGCCAGACGACGACTGGACTCTGCGCCTGGTTCCCGAGATAATGAGTTGGGCGCACGGTGCGAGACCCGAGCGGGCGATGCACGACAAGCGGAGTAAGCCGTGAGAGTTATTCACAGAGTCGCTGTTCCGGTGCTGTTGGCGGTGCTGATTGCCGCGCCGTCCGCCGTGTTGGCCTCATCGCCGGCTCGCGGCACAGCAGGCGCCGATTACGTCGGCACAGTCGGCAGCACCCGCGCTTTCGTCGCTGTCGTCGTGCGCGGCTCGAGTGTGATCGCGTATGTGTGCGACTCCGGGAAGGTCGCACAATGGTTCAAGGGGACCGCTCGCGCGGGGAAGGCGACGCTCACGTCAAGTCGCGGCTACGTGCTCCGTGTCGCGATTGGATCTGGACGGGCGACGGGCTCAATTCGCTTTCGTGGTCGGGCGGGCCTTGTGCATCGCTTCGTCGCTGCCAGGGCAGCGAAGCCGGCAGGGCTGTACCGCGGCGTGAAGACGGTCGGAGGCAGAAGCTACCTCGGCGGCTGGATCATCCTGCCTGATGGCCACCAGCGGGGCGAGGTGATCTCGGGAACGACTAACGTCGCGAGTCCAACACTCACCCCGGGCGCGCCGACGGCGTTCGACGCGAAGCAGGTGAAGCACAAGACCGTCGTGATCGTCATCATCGCGATCCTGATCGGCTGAGCGAGCGATTGCACGACTCTGCATGACGCACACGGCATCTCGCGTGTGCCCAGCATCGCCGCCAAACTCGAGTTTCTCGGTGCCGACGCCGGGCCCTGCGATCAGCGCGGGAAGCCCTCCAGCATCCGCCCTCCCGTTAGCGGCGTTCTGGCTGGCGCTCGGCTGCCTCAGCGCGTCGGCGGGATCCGGAGCGGCGTCCCTGTCGGCCTAGATCTCGACGTGCCAGCGCGTAGCCACTTCATCGCCCAGGCGACCACGAGCCCGAAGCTTCTGCATCCTGCCGATAGGAGTCGCCAGCTCCGACGCGACGCTCACGACAGGTACGGCGACGGAGCACTTCCGCGAGCCAGCCGGCATCGGCGCTGGTGCTGACGATCGCATTCGCCCAAATGCGATCGCCCAAGTCCCGCGACGAGTGCGTGCCGGTGATGGTTCTCGCCGCCCCGCCGCTCGCGCCCGTGAAGCACAAAGCGATGAGCATCTGGGCGCGATGCGGGCGTTCGTTGGAGGATCCGACGGTGGACGCCGAACGGGCGCTCGGAGCCGCCGCGGAGCTGGACATCGTTCTCGACGTCGTCGACGTCGTCCTGAGCCCAGCCGAGGCGCGTCCGCAGGGTAAGGAGCAGCGGACACCCCTCCCGAGCTAGCTCGCACCGAGGCGAGGATGAGGTCCCGGGACCGACCGACGTGGAGCCGTGCTTCGCTCCGGGGTGGTTCTGAGATGCGAGCCCTGCTGTCGAGCTCCGGGGCTCATCGTTGGTCAGGCCAGGCGCGTGATCTGGGTTGCGCTTGGGTCAGTTGACTGCGGTTTCGGCCTTCGCGGTGGTGATCGGCTGGGGCAGCAGCTCCGGCGCCTGCGGATGTCCGGTGTCGAGCGGCTGGCCGGCGAGCTGGCCGCCGAGCGCGACGAGCACCGCGGAGATTCCGATTGCGACGTGGAAGGCGTAAACGGAGGCCGACTGATTGACCTGCGAGACCGCCACCGAGGTCCGCGCCAATCGTGGGTAGTGCAACATTGACCGCGGTCGCATCCAGCCCCGCCACGAACGAGCCCATGATCGCCGCGACGAGCGCGAGCTGCTTGCGCCGATCAGGCATTCGCCTGGTCAGGTCGTCTTGATCAAGCCGCCGTCGATCACATAGTTGACCCCGGTCACGTTAGCCGTGCGCTCAGAGGCCAGCATCGCGACTAGCGTTGCGACCTCTTCAGGTGTGGTGAACCGCCCCGTGGCGATCGCCGATGCTGCCGCCTCGCGGACGGTGTCGGCATCGATGCCCGTGGCCTTGGCGACCGTTTCGGCCACGCCGTGCTCGCCGAGCCACAGGTCGGTGCTGACCTGCCCGGGAGAGACGCAATTGACACGGATCCCACGCGGCCCGAACTCCTGCGCCAGCGACTTGCTGAGGTTCACCACCGCGGCCTTGGCGGCGCCGTAGTCGACCGTAGCAGCGTCAGGCTGAAAGAAGGAGTTCACAGACGCGACGTTCACGATCGCTCCGGACCCCTGCTCGAGCATCGGCCCTAGCGCGGCCCGGGTCGCGCGCAGGCCGGTGAAGAAGTTCATCTGCATCGCCCACTCGAACTGCTCGTCATCTGTGCCCAGAAACCCCTCCGTACGGATACGCACGCCTCCGACGTTGTTGACGAGCACATCGAGCCGCCCGTGCTCGTCGATCGCGCGCTGCACCAGCAGCGCCGGCCCATCCGGCGCTGCCAGGTTCACCGGGATCGCGATCACACGGTCCAGGCCGTCGAGGTTCTGCGTGCTCAGCGATCCCGCGACGACGAAGGCGCCTTCGGCCACGAGTGCCTCAGTGACAGCAAAGCCAATGCCCTTGTTCGCCCCGGTCACGACCGCGACTTTGTCCTCAAGCTTGAGATTCATGATCGATCCCTCCTGTCGTTCTGCCTCGTCGAACTCGCCGCCTCACACCGCCGCCGCGGGGACGGCGTGCTGCGCCGCCCAGCCGAGCGCGTAGTCGGCAACTTCCTCCCATCCTTCCTGACCGAGGGTGTAGTGCGAGCGCATGGGGAACTCCTTGAACTCGGTGACCGCGTCGGACTTGCGGTAGTGCTTGACGTTGGCTTCGTTCAGCGACGCGGGCGCGACGTGATCCTCGCCGCCGGCGATGAACAGCAACGGCGCCCGGTTCTCGTTCTTGAAGTCGACGGCGGCTGGCGAGTGGGGGTTGAGGTTCGCCAGGGCACCTTGGAACAGGACGCGGCCGGGGCCCGGCACGGCGTAGCGGTTGTAAACGGTGGCGGATTCCTCCTCGGTCAGGGTGTTGGTGAACGCGTAGTGGAACTCCTCCGGGGTCAGCGGCACCGCGCGGTGGTTGTTCGCGGGGTTCTTCAAGACCGGGACGCCGGTCTTCAGCGTCGATGCCGGTAGCGCGAGCAGACCCCTGACCGGCGCGGAATCGATCGCCACCCCGGCTGCGCCGAGACCGCGGTCCAGCAGGATCTGCGTGAACGCGCCTCCGAAGGAGTGACCCATGATGATCGGCGGACTGTCCAGCTCGCTGATAATGCCCGCGTAGTAGTCGACGATTTCCTCAATCCCAAGGTGCTCGATCCCTGACGGATCGCGGCGCAATTCGTCGATGTCGCCGTCCATGCCGGGCCAGCTCATGGCGATCACGTTGTAGCCACGGCCCTCGTAGCGCTCGACCCAGTGTTCCCAGCTCAGCGCGGTCATCCATAGTCCGTGAATCAGCACGATCGTGTCCGGCGCTGTCGGTTCAGGGGCGTTAGCACTCATGTCAGCTCGCTTTCTGTTTGGCCCGGATAAACGGGCGGGTTCGACTGGTCATGGATGGATTCGCGATGCGGGCTGGCACGCCGGGCGGACAGCGCGGCGACACGGATGTGATCGGCGACAAGCGCCGGCTGGGAGGCCGCGACCGCGTGCGAGCCTTCGACCTCCACCATCCGGGCCGCTGCCCGGGCCGCCATGAACCGCTGCGCATCGGGATGAATCACCCGGTCAGCGGTCGCCAGCACATACCAGCACTGCAGCGCCCTCCACGCCGCCGCAGAGGCGCTCTCCTCAAATGCTGCGGCCAGGATCGGACGTTGCGTGCCCGCCGCGACCGCCGCGACCGCGGTCGGTAGATCGGCGGCGAACACTTGCGGAAACGCGTCCCGGTCGATGTACAGCTCGACCCCGGGCTCGCCGTCGCCGTTCGAGAAGACGGCAGGACGCAAAGCCGCGGGTAGGAGGCTATCGGGGAAGCGCCTGCTGACGTCCAGGACGCTCTCGCCCGCTTGCAGAGCGAACCCGGTCACGTACACCAGTCCGACCACGTTGCCAACCAGTGACCCCGCCACCGTAATCACCGCGCCGCCGTATGAGTGGCCGACGAGCATCACCGGACCATCGATCTCCTCCGCGACGCTCGCGATGTACCGCGCATCGGACGCCAACCCGCGTAGCGGGTTGGCGGGGGCCACCGCGTCAAGGCCGGCCCGCTGGAGCTCACCGATCACGCCTGCCCAGCTCGACGCATCCGCAAAAGCACCGTGAACGAGAAGCACCGTCGGTGTGCTCCCGTTCCTCAAGTCGTCTGAGGAGCTCATCCAGCGCTCCGTCGTGAAACCCGCATTCGGCCACCGTAAGGCGGGACGCGCGTCCTCGCTTGGGTCAGTTGACTGCGATGTCCATCGCGAGGGCCTTGGGGTCGGTTCCGCCGCGGCCGCGCTCGTGCGAGGATGTCGGTGATCGGATCGGAGCTGATGGAGCAGACGATGGCGGCGACGGCCTCGTTGGTCGGGCGCGAGCCCGAGCAACGGGTGATCGACGGTCTGGTAGATCACGTTCACGAACGTGGCGGCGCGTTGGTGCTGAGCGGGGAGCCCGGCATCGGCAAGTCGGCGCTGCTGTCCGCGGCGAGGGTGCGCGCGAGCGGGCATGGGATGAGGGTTCTAACGGCAACGAGCGTGCAGTCGGAAACGATGCTCGCGTTCGCCGGGCTGCATCAACTCTTGCACCCGTTGCTCGACTACATCGATGAGCTGGCCGGGCCCCAGCGCGATGCGCTCGCCGCCGCGTTCGGCATTATCGAGGCGTCAGCTCCAGACTTCTTCCTCACGGCGCTCGCCGTGCTCGAGCTCCTCGCGGATGCTGCGGCCAAGACCCCGGTTCTCGTGATCGCCGAGGACGCACACTGGCTCGATCTCTCCACCGCAGATGTGCTTGCGTTCGTCGCCAGACGCCTGGAGTACGAGCCGATCGTGATGCTCGCCGCGATCCGCGACGGCTTCGACAGTCCGCTTGACCAGGCGGAACTCCCGGCGCTACACCTCCAAGCACTCGATCCTGGAGCCGCTCGCGCGCTGCTGGACAGCACCGCTCCCGGCATAACGCCCGACGTTCGCCAACGGATACTCGACGAAGCGGCGGGCAATCCGCTTGCCCTGACGGAGCTGCCGGTCGGCTTCGAGCAGCTCGACCAGCGACCCCAACTGCCGACGTGGCTGCCGCTCACAACCCGGCTTGAGCGGGCATTCGCCGCGCGCCAACACGATCTGCCCGCCACCACACGCACAGCGCTGCTGGTCGCCGCGCTGAACGACCGCCCGTCGCTAAGCGAGACCCTGGCAGCGAGCAGGCTGCTGGTCGGCTCCGACTTGACGATCCAGGCGCTGGTTCCAGCGGTCTCGGCGCGACTCGCGCAGCTCGACGACACGAACATCACCTTCCGCCACCCGTTGATGCGCGCGGCGATCACTCAGCAAGCCAGCATCTCGCAGCGTCACGCCGCGCACGCGGCGCTCGCCGACGCGCTGGTCGACCATCCCGAGCGGCGCGTCTGGCACCGCGCGGCATCGGTAATCGGACCCAACGAATCGGTGGCCGCCGAGCTCGAGACGATGGCCCGGAGAGCCCAGCAACGGGGAGCCGTCGCCGTCGCCATCGCCGGGCTCGAGCGCGCAGCCCACCTGAGCGAGGGCTCCCTGCACCAAGGCCAGCGCCTGCTGCGCGCCGCTGAGCTGGGGTTCCAACTGGGCCAGCAAGACCTGGTCAGCCAGCTCGTCACCGAAGCCGAACCGCTCGAGCTGGGTCCCGCGGAGCGATCCCACCTGCGTTGGCTGCGAGGGGTGTTCGACGGCCAGCAGGCAGGCGGCGCCGGCCGGTTCGACTCCATGATCGATACCGTCAACGATCTCACTCGGCAAGACGAGGCCGAACTCGCACTGAAGATCCTGTGGAGCGCGGCGATCCAGTGCTGGTGGTCGGATCCCGGCTCGCGAGTCAGGGCGCGCATCATCGACGCCGCCGAACAGGTGCGGGCCGACAAGCACGATCCCCGGCTGCTAGCCGTCCTTGCCTGCGCCGCCCCGCTCGAGCGCGGCACGATCGTGGCTGACCGGCTTTCCCGCCTGACGGGGGACGTGACCGACGACGCCGATACAGCCCGCGTAGTCGGGACTGCGGCGAACGCGATCGGGGCCTTCGACGCGTCGGCCGGGCCGCTCGCGACGTCGGCCATCGGCCTGCGCGCCCAAGGAAAACTCGGGCTCCTGGCGCGAGCGCTCACCCAGCAAGCGTGGAGCGCCGCGCACCGGGTCGACCTGGGCATTGCAATCCCCGTCGCGGAGGAGGCCGCGCAACTGACACTCGAAACGGCCCAACCAACCATCCACTTCACAGCACAAGCGATCCAGGCGATGCTATGGGCGCTGCGTGGCGACCGCAGCCGAGCCGAGGACCATGCGGCACAGGCCGAGCAGTTCGGCATCGCGAGGAGCGCCCGCGCGCTGCTTTCCATGGTCCAGCACGCACGCGGGCTCGCCGCCCTCGCCGACCGCCAATACGCCGAAGCCTACGAGCACCTACGCCGCATGCACGATCCCAAGGATCCCGCCTTCCACTCGTTCATGCGCTCATTCAGCGTCGCGGATCTCGTGGACGCTGCGGCTCGTAGCGGTCAGACCGACGCGATCCGAGCAGTGGTGGCTCAGCTGGACACGCTCGCCGCCCAGACCCCGGCTCCCCTGCTTCACGCCGGCCTGCGTTACGCGCGCCCGCTGCTGGCCGACGACGACTATGCCCAAGCGCTGTTCGACGACGCCGAGACGGCCAACACCACATGGCCGTTCCTGCGAGCACGGACGCAGCTCGCACGGGGCGAATGGCTTCACCAGCGCCGGCGAAGCGCCGAATCGCGAACGCCGCTGCGCACGGCTCGCGAAACATTCGATGCCCTCGGCGCGATCCCCTGGAGCGAGCGCGCGCGCCAGCAACTGCGAGCCTCAGGCGAGACGAGCCGCAGCCGAACACCCAACGCGAGGGACGAGCTCACGCCACAGGAGCTCCAGATCGTCCAGCTGGCCACGCAGGGACTGACCAACCGCGAGATCGGACAGATGCTCTACCTCTCCCACCGCACGATCAGCTCACACCTGTACCGGACCTTCCCCAAGCTCGGCGTCACCTCACGTGCGCAGCTGCGGGACGTCCTGGAACACGGGATCGGCGGGTCCGCATAAAACGCCACCGCGGCGGAGCCGCTGAAGCGGCTCTATCCACAACTGCAGCCATGTGGCTGAAGCGACTCCGGCCTTCCGCGCCTCGCGTCGCCGAGTCTCGTCAACGCAGCGCCAGCAGATCCCGCTCCCGGCACAGCCATCGAGTGCGTCCGCCACCAGCTATACCGCATCGTCCGACGGCCTCATCCCCCGAAGAATGGGCGTGCGCCGACACCGCCACCCTCGTCCGAGAGCTCGACTGAGCTCCGCAACGTCCAAAGGAATCAGCAGCACCACGCCCCCCAACCGGCGCTCCGCGCGCCACCGAGCTGGACCGGACTCACGACTCGTCAACGGCCTCCTCAGACCCTGGTCACGCGTCCGATACCCAACAATGAGCGGACGTTGGCCTCGAGGGGCTGCGCGGGACTGCTGCTCCTCGATCAGCCCGGCAGTCTGGGCCAAGGAACGGCGCAACCGCCCGAGGGCACTGTTGGCGAGCGCAGAGTGTTGGGGCCGATGTGTCGACTACCCCGTAATGATTACGTGCCTCGGCGTGATGATCTTGGTGATCGCGTGTCCCAGCAGGAACACCGGCTGGTGGCGAGTGCGTGGCCCGGTGTTGATGAGCACCACGATCGTGGCTTGTTCGGAGGGCAGGTAGGTCGTCAGGCTCTGGTAGCCAGGGAGCAATCCGCTGTGACCGATCCACCCGGCGAGGTTCATGAGTCCGAGGCCATACCCGAAGCTTCTGGTGCCGGTGGCGAGGAACCGCAGACGTTGTTTCTGGGTGGCTCGGGAGAGGAGCTTGCCGGTCGCGACGTCGCGGGCCCAGACACGCAGATCACCGAGCGTTGAAACCATCGCTCCGGCCGCCCAGCCCCATGAGGCGTTCCAGCTCGTGGCGTTGACGAGCCTGTTGCACTTGCGATCAGCCAGCACGCACTCGGGCGACCGCTTGGTGTAGCCCTGCGCATGGGGGGACGGGAACGCCGCACCGGCCGGGAGGCTGGTGTGCGTGAGGCGCAGGGGCTCCAGGATGTGTGTTTTGATGTAGACGGCCACTGGCTGATGGGACACCTTCTGCACGACTAGGCCAAGCAGCACGGTGTTCGTGTTCACGTAGTCATAGCGGGTGCCCGGCGCGAACACCAAGTGTCTGCTGAAGCTGTAGGCGAGCAACTGCCGAGGTGTCCATCCCGCCGGAGATGGGAGAACCAGGCACGGAGAAAGGCGGCGTTGCTCAGGTAGTCGAACAGCCCGCTGCGCATTTCGGCGAGCTCACGCAGGGTGATCGCGTTCCCGTCGGGAACACCAGCCACGTACTTGCTGATCGGATCGTCCAGGCGAACCTTTCGCTCGTCCACGAGCTGAAGCAGCGCGGTCACCGTGAACGTCTTTGTCTCGCTGCCGATCCGCATGTACAGATCGGTGCTCATCGGTCGTCGCGTAACCCTGTCGCGTACACCGAACGCCTTAACGTACGGGTCCGCACCCCGCTGCCACACGCCGACTATCGCACCGGGAATCGACGCCTGCCGCATCACCCGGCTGATCGCCGAGGTCAGCGCGGCTGCACGGGAAGAAGAGCGGCCGAACGCTGCGGCAGGCCCGGCCAGCGCCAGAACCAGCACCAGCAGCGAAAAGATGCGTCTAGTGCTCGCCACCGGGCTCAGCCTACCCAGAGGAACAACGGGGGTGGAAGAAGACTCGCTTCGATACCGCACGCTGGTCTAGCGCGGCGAAGGCCCATCTGGCCGTCAAGGCTCGGAAGCCCCGCACGAGGCCCGTCGCGGCGCGTGCCTAGGCTCGATTCAGGGCGTCCGCAGGGCGACCTGTTGCGGACAGGATCGAGAGACGCGCAATTGGCGATTTCCGAGTCCAGCCCAAGGGGGGCGACTCGGACCTGCTTTAGCGCGCGACACCCACGTCGGCCTCGTGCTAACGCGGCGAGCAGCAGTGAGCCGACTGCTCGACCGGACGCTCCCGTCTCGGGGCATGAATATGATTTTGTGAACGCTGCGTCCGGGTCTGGGCTTACGGTCCGGTGATCGGGATAGGGGCTTTCTGGGAGAACGTAGCTGGGCAGGCCGTTTTGGACGATGGGCTTCGAGCCCGTGCTGTTTCGGTGGCCGCCCCTGCGACTTGCCCGATTGCGCTTCGAGCGCGTATCCGTCGTTGTCGTTGTGCCCACGGCTCTCCGGTTCCTTTGTTGGCTGACCTGAGGAGGGAGAAGTGGCTACTGCGGTTGTGAGGGCTGTCGGCAGGGCGATTGGGTTGGACGTGCACCTCGATTTCTGCGAGATCGCGATCTGCGAGGACGGGAAGGTCCGCTCCGGGGGTCGGGTCGGATCGACGCCGGAGGCGTTGAAGGTGCTCGCGGAGAGTCTGCTGGCGACTGACCGGGTCGTGTTGGAGGTAACCGGTAGTGCGTGGGAGATCGTCAGGATCCTCGAGCCGCGTGTCGCGAAGGTGATCGTGGTCTCGCCTGGTGATACCGGGATATCGCAGGCGCGCGCGAAGACCGACCGCTTGGACGCCCGAACGTTGGCGAGATTGTTGTGGTCAGGGGAGCTCGACGCGGTGTGGATGCCGGATCAGCTCACCCGCGTGTTGCGCCGGCGGCTGTCTCGTCGCGAGCAGCTGATGCGCGCGCGGACTCGGGCGATGAACGAGATCCACGCGATGTTGATGCGCCAGCTGATCGGCCGCCCGCCGTTCGCCGGACTGTTTGGGGTCAAGGGACGGGCGTGGCTGCGCCAGCTCGAGTTGCCGGTCGAGGAGTGCGAGACGGTCGAGGGATGCATGCGCCAGGTCGAGTTCCTCGACGCCGAGATCGCGGAGGTCGACAGATTGATCGCCCGCTACGCGCTGTCGTGCTCGGACGCCAGAAGGCTGATGAGCGTGCCCGGCGTGAACGTGATCTGCGCCGCGACGTTCCTCGCCGCGATCGGCGACATCCGCCGGTTTACGACCTCACGGCAGCTGGTCGGCTACCTCGGCCTGGATCCGAAGGTCCGCCAATCGGGCAGCTCGCCCGCGCGTGGCGGACGGATCTCCAAGCAGGGCTCACCGCAAGCCCGGTGGGCGCTGGTCGAGGCAGCGTTCAGCGCCGTGCGCCAGCCCGGCCCGCTGCACGCGTTCTACGAGCGGATCCGCGCCCGACGCGGGCACGGGATCGCGACCGTCGCCGCCGCCCGCAAGCTCACGGTCCTGTTCTGGTGCCTGCTCACCCGAGAAGAGCAATACGCCCACCAGCAGCCGTCGCTGACCGCCAAGAAACTCCGGCGGCTCGAACTGACCGCCGGCGCGAAGCGCTACGACAACAAAGCCGCCGGGATCTGGTCGACCAACCAGGCGATGCGCGAAGCCGAACGAGCACTCGCGTTGCAGGCCGAGGCGTCCTACGTGCGGATGGTCCGCGACTGGCAGGCCTCAGCACCAAAGAAAGTGGGCGCGAGCGTGACACCGGAGCGCGCATAACAAAGGCCCTCGAAGGGCAACCGTCGCGCGGCAGGTTCACGAGCTCCTGACGCCTGCTCTTTGACACGTCATCGCTCGCGCCCGAACACAACCTAACGCCACACACCGACGTCGTCCACCCACGACGCCCACCTCGCCTGCGCAAATACCGGCCACAACCGCGCCAATCGGCCCGGCTCGCGGCCAGAGCGACCTCACACGAGGCGATCTGCCGCCCTCGGCGACCGCTCCGCGACCAACCGGACCCCCGAAAAGTTGTCCCCGCGCCCTTGACTTTCATCCGTCGTCCGAAGGCGCAGTAAGCCTCACAGCGCAATCTGAGCTCGTGCGATGACGACGGTGAAGATGCCCGGGTGGATTCGCCCTCGCCAACGTGTCGGACTTTGCACCCGGCCGTGGCGTCCCGAGCGGGCGCGGACGCATCTGTAGCATCGGCGCGCCAGGTCAGACTGACGGAGGTTCTCGATGCAACCCGCAGAGCGGCAAAACGTCGACGTCGTGCTCCGCTACTTCGACGGATGCAACACCGGCGAACTCGACGACCTGCTTCCGACATTGGCCGAGGACGTCATCCATTACTTCCTTCCAGAGAGTTTCCCGACGATCCGCGGCGCTGAGCATCTGGGCCGATTCTGGCGCAAGTACAAGCGAACGCTGGACCCCACTTGGCGAATTGACCAGATCATCGGCGCCGGCGACCTCGTCGTGAGCGAGTGGAGCTGCCGGTGGCGGCCGTCCGTCACCAGTCCCTGGGTAATGTCGCGGGGCACCGAGTGGTACCTCATGCGCGACGGCGTGATCGCCGAGGTGCGTGCCTATTTCACGGTCGACGGTCTCGCCGACAGCGAACTGGCGGACTTCCCCTACACCGAACGCGGCTACTTAGCGCGAACCTAGGTCGCCCGCCATGGGTTAGCCCTCCGCAACCTGGCGCTAGGGCTTCCCTGCGATGAGGCGTCCGGCCAGCGTCCGCGCGGCTTGCGCAATGGACAGCCAGCACCAGCGACAGCTGCTCGTCGGCGAACGCGTCCATCGCCGAGCGGGATGCAGAAGAGCCGCTGCGCGTCGTCGATGTAGACAGCTGCTTTCTCGCCGTGACGCCAATCTCGCCGGAGCCAACGAGTGACCTGCATCGCGCGCGGATAGCAGGGCTCGCGTCACAAGCCCATTGATCAGCCGACAGGTCGCGCGGCGAGACCGCCGCGAGCCGAAGGCGGTGCCAGCGGTTCTGGATCCTCCCGTCGAAGCAGCAGCGATGCGGCTCGCGGACGATCCTGTTGCAGGCGTTCCACGACGGCACAGTGATGCGTCGTATCGGGAGCTCGTGAGAGTTCCCCTATCCGCGCTTTGCTCGGCGTCCCCGGGTTTGAGTTTGCTATCGGACGCAGCGAGTCAGATGGGAGGCACGGTCACCGAGCGACCACGGTGGCCTCAGCTTTTCCTCCCGTCGCTGGACTCTCCGGCCTGCCCGCGGCGAATCTGCTCGACGTCAGCCGCTAGGTCTCCGCGCGCGGCGTCCTGTTGCATCAGCTTCTCCCCGCGGCGACGGTCCCTGCGCATCTTCAGCGGTATCCACGTCGTCGCCAGGACGACAAACAACACAACGCCCACGATCACCGCCACTCCGACCGCTGTAGCACCCGGAATTAGCACTGTTGCCAACATCACTGAGCCACTATCCGTTCTTCGCGTGCCTTGTGTCGCTCTCGGCCCGGCTGCGGGGATCGTACCCGGACGGGCGACGGCCAAGCTGGCGATGACACCGACCCCTGGCCGAGCTAGGCTTCCCGGCGGGGTAGCCACGACCAAGGGAGGTTAATGTCGCCGATATTTGGAAAGCACCACGATGGGGACACGGGGCTCGAGGCGGATACGCCGCAGTCCGACTCGAAGCACCTGCCCCGGCTGATCGAACTCGGGGCGGCCCTGGACGACGCCGTCAAGGAGGCGGCGACGACGCCGCTGCCGAAGCTCGCGGCCATGTTGATGAACGAGCTGTTCGGATCCGAATACCAGCCCCGCGGCGATGGTGTCGATGTCGACTCGATCGCCGGACCGCTGATCCCGCCGAACTCCGGCTCGAAATTCGGCGAGCCGACCCCGTCCGGCGTGGACATCCTTTGGGACATCGCCGCCGAGGCGATCCAGTTGCTGGAGCAGGCCAAGCTGATCATGCCTGACCTCTGGTACAGCGGCCAGGTCGCGTGTTACGGCTACCGCAGCACCCGGGCAGGTCGGACCGCGGTTGAGCAGGGGACGATCGAGCAGCTCGTTACGGCCGCGCCCTAGACCCCTACGGACGACCGAGGTGTCGCCGGAGCAGAACTTCGCGGTCGCGGCGATCGGTCCTGGAATTCGCCCAGAACTGGGAGCAGCGGGGAGGATGCCGCCTCTGAGGACAGGCACCAGCCTGTCCTCACACCCGCGGCACTCCTGCTCTCGAATCACGGAGCGGAAGTCCATGCCCATCGACGTCGGGTTGGCGGCGTCGCCCGCGACGGATCCACCACGGCGCGGTCTGCCGTTCCCACCGGGGCCTTGAGGCTGGCGGCGAGGGCGTCTCACAGCCCAAGGACTACCGCACACCTGTCGCCCAGCCACCGCGGCGCTTGCTGATTCCTCCACGTTGCGATGCCGACGGCGAACCCGGACGTTCTTGAACAACAAGGGCCGCCCACGGTGGGACAACCTCTCGTGCTTCTTGTCTGCCTCATGGCGGGCGTTCCTAAACGCTGCAGAGCGCAGCCATGGGAATACGTCGACGTATCCGGTCAGAGCAGGCGCGTCCCGCAGCGGTGAGCAGGCTGGCGCTCACGAGCGTCCGCACGGTGAGCGGGCCAGCCTGACAGCGACAGGCCGTCGCACTTCCCAAGGCTCCCTGCGACTACGACGAGCCTGAATCTGCTCTATGGTCGGCTACTTCTTGGCCTGCTCGAAGTAGGGGTTGGTGCCGGAGGCGTGGTCGGTGACGTCGACGACGCGGTCGATTTCGGAGACGGCCTGGGTTATTGCCACTTCGATGCCCTGGCTGAGGGTGACTGTGGCCATGCCGCAGCCCTGGCATCCCCCGCCCAGGCGCAGGTAGGCGGTGGCGCCTTCGATGCCGGCGAGCTCGGCGTGTCCGCCGTGGCTGGCGATGTTCGGGTTAACGTCGCGGTCGAGTACGGCGGTTATGCGTCGGGCGATGTCGGTGTCCAGGCCGGCGTCTGGCATTGTGGGTGGAGGCGGGGGGCGGGCGGCGGGACCGGCTCCTGGACTCATCGGGAGGGTGGGGAGCGCGAGGGGCGGGGGCTTGTTCGGGTTGATGACCACGAAGCCGCTGTGCAGCCGGTCCTCGCTCCAGTCGACCGTGGCCCCGCGCAGCTTCGCGACGCTGTCGTTGGCGATCACGATGGCGAGATCCCCCTCGTGCTGCACAGTGTCGCTGGCGCGGACCTTGGCGAGCGGCTCGAGCGACAGCGCGCAGACGTACGCGCCGTCGGCCTCACCGGTGACGCGCACGGACAGCACGCGATCGCTCGGTTCGGGTGCGGCGGCGCGGAACTCGCGCACCCGGTCGAGGGCCGATGCCGTGATCGCGAGGAGTGCGGGGGCTGGGTCGGCCACCGATCTACGATAGCGCCGTGGAGCGCCTTCTCTTGATCCTGCCGTCGGCCACCTACCGGGCGCCGGACTTCCTGGCAGCGGCGCGGGAGCTCGGCGTCGCGGTCACGGTAGCGTCCGAGCGGCGGGCGGCGATGTCGGCGGTGATGGGCGAACGCGCGCTGACCCTGCGGCTGTCGGACCCGGCACTGGCGGCCGAGCAGATCGCCGAGCGCGCCCGGCAGACCCCGTTCGCCGCGATCGTGGGCGTCGATGATCAGGGCGTGATGGCCGCCGCTCTGGGCGCCGAGCGCCTCGGGCTTCCGCACAATCCCCCGGACGCCGTCGCGCGTACGCGTGATAAGGCGGCGATGCGCCGGGCGCTCGCGCAGGCCGGCGTTCCGCAGCCGCGGTTCGCCCTGCTGCCCTCCGGAGCCGACGTCGCGGTTGTGGCGCGCGAGGTGAGCCTTCCTTGCGTCGTCAAGCCGGTGGGGCTATCGGGCAGCCGTGGGGTGATCCGGGCGAATGACGCTGAGCAGGCCCGCTTGACCGTCGAGCGGGTCCGGGGCATTCTGGCCGCGGCTCAGGAGCCGCCTGAGGCGCCGTTGCTTGTGGAGAGCTACCTGCCCGGAGCGGAGGTGGCGCTCGAGGGGCTGCTGCGCGGGGGCTGTCTGGAGGTGCTGGCGGTGTTCGACAAGCCCGACCCGCTCGAGGGGCCGTATTTTGAGGAGACGCTGTACGTGACACCGTCGCGGCTGCCGATGACCGTCCTGGCCGAGGTCGAGGCGGTCACTGCGCGGGCGGCGCGTGCGCTGGGGCTGCGGGAGGGGCCGATCCACGCCGAGCTGCGCGTCGACCGCGAACGGGTCAGCGTCCTCGAGCTAGCGGCCCGATCGATCGGGGGCCTGTGCTCGCGAGCCTTGCGCTTCGGCGCTGGCGTCAGCCTGGAGCAGGTGATCCTGCGCCACGCCCTGGGCCTAGGGCTTGAGGACCTCGCGCGGGAGTCGACCGCGTCTGGCGTGATGATGATCCCGATCCCCGGCGCCGGGGTGCTGCGGGCGGTCGAGGGTCAGCAGCAGGCGCGGGCAGTGGAGGGCATCGGAGGGCTGGAGATCACAATCGCCCGCGGCCGCCCTGTGGTCCCGCTGCCTGAGGGCGACCGCTACCTGGGGTTTATGTTCGCGTGCGCGGCGAGCCCGGACGCCGTCGAGCGCTCCCTGCGCGTCGCGCACGGCCTGCTGCGGATCCGGATCGAGCCGCACGCGCCCGAGCCGGTCCGCGCGCGCTAGCGTGGGTCAGCGGTGCGTGTCCTTTTGATCTCGACCTACGAGCTGGGCCACCAGCCGTTGCATGTCGCCTCGCCGGCGGCCGCGCTGCGCCACGCCGGGCACCAAGTCCGCTGCCTGGATCTCAGCGTGCAGCCGTGGGATCCAGGCGCCCTGCAGTGGACGGAGGCGGTTGGCTTCTCGGTGCCGATGCATACCGCCATGCGCCTGGCGCTCAGCGCCGCGCGCCGAGTGTGTCGCGAGCACCCCGGGATGCCGATCTGCTTGTACGGGCTCTATGCGACCGTCAGCAGCGAGCTGGTGGAGCGTGAGCTCGGCGCGCGCGCGATCGCCGGCGAGTACGAGCCGGCGCTGACGGCCTGGGTCGATGAGCTGGCGGCTCCGCGCGTGTCCGCCCCGGTCGCGGAACGGCCGATCATCCACCTGCAGCGCGGCACCTTCGACCCGCCGGCGCGCGAGCTGCTGCCCGGGCTCGAGCGCTACGCCCGTCTGGCGTTGGATGGGGAGGAGCGGCTGGTCGGGTATGTGGAGGCCAGCCATGGGTGCGTGCATCGCTGCCGGCATTGCCCTGTCCCCGCCGTCTACGACGGGCGCATCCGCGTCGTGCAGGCCCAGACCGTCCTGCGCGACGTCGAGCGCCTGGCGGGCATGGGCGCGCGCCACATCACGTTCGGCGACCCAGATTTCCTGAACGGCCGGCGCCACTCGCTGGCGATCGTGCGCTCACTGCACGAGCGCCACCCGGAGCTGACATTCGATTGCACGACGAAGGTCGAGCACGTGCTCGAGCACGCCGAGGTGTGGGAAGAAATGGCAGCCTCGGGCTGTCTGTTCGTCGTCTGCGCGCTGGAGAGCGTCAACGACGAGATCCTGGTCCGCCTCGAGAAGGGCCACACCACCGCCGAGGCGGTGCAAGCCCTCGACCTGCTGCGCGAGCATGGAATCGAGACCCGGCCCTCGTTTATGCCCTTCACCCCGTGGACAACCCCGCGTGACGTGCTGGAGATCGTCGAGTTCGTCGCAGCGCACGATCTGGTCGCTAACGTCGACCCGGTGCAGTACACAATCCGGCTGCTCGTACCCGAGGGCTCGCTGCTGCTGGAGAGCGAGGACCTACGCGAGCACCTCGGCCCATACGACGCCGAGCGCCTGAGCTATCCGTGGCGCTCAGCGGACCCTGCAGCCGACAGGCTGCAAGGCCGTCTCAGCGCGCTGGTCCAGCAGAGCGCCGCCGCGCAGGAGGCAACGGGCGTGACGTTCGCTCGGATCCGCGCGGCGGTGCGCGAGGCCAACGGCAAGGCGTGCGGCCCAGAGCCGCAGGCCATCGCGATGGGATCGACCGAGGGGAGGCCACGGCTCACCGAGCCGTGGTTCTGCTGAGCGGAGCCCACCGAGGGCCAGTTCGGTCCTCTCACAGAGGGGGTGTGAGCGTTTTCCGCGTAGGGCGGGACAAGGCCAGCGTGGGTCTGTGACCCACGATCCGCAAAGCGCTTCGCTGAGATTTGGGCTTCGTGCCCGCGGCACGGAACTCCTGCAGCACGTCGGACGTTCCGTGCAACCGCCGCCACCGGCCGCCGCGAGCGCGCTCTGCGCTGTGCGCTGATGCCTGGCTGCGCCGCCCGCGGGTCGGGCAGCACGCGATCGAGACGCTTGAGGCCATTCAGCCGTAGGGGATCGCGGCAGCCTGCCACGCGCAGACACAAGCTCAGGTTCTCAGCGGGCAGGTTCAATGACCAACGACCGGCGGACGCCGGCGAGCACGGGTGCCGGGGTCGGCCCGCGCTGCTCTTATTGGCCCAAAGCAGAAGCACGGGACGGACTGTGTGTGAATCCGGGAGCTGGTCGAGAAACCGGAATTATTGGCCGGTTTCTCGACCAGCCCGGATGCTTGGACCCTGGCAGCCTCACTACCCGATCGATCGAAAGGAGCGGCGATCGAGCCGTAACCGGGCTCGTCCCCCACTCGCGCATCGCCCGCAGAGGGATCGACAGACGGACGCGTCGGAGATGATCCTGGCTGGGCGACGAGCGCGGGCGTCGAAGAGACTTCGTGAGAATGGTTGTGGTCGCCGTTTCGCGTGTCCTTCTGCAACAGCCAGCCGGACGCCGATCGCGGTCATAACGATCGGCCAGGTCGGTGGCGCGCGGGCATGGTGGGTCAGGCGCGGTCGGGGGCTCGGTCGATCGTGCGATAGACCGTCGCCCGACCGACCGCGAACAGCTCAGCGAGCTCGGTCACGGAGTGTTCGCCGGCGCGGTGCAGCTTGAGGAGGTGGGCCTGCTGGCGGGCGGTCAGTTTCGGAGCCTTGCCCTTCAGCTTGCCGTTGGGTTTCGCGACGGCCATCCCTTCACGCGTGCGCATCCGCAGCAGATCGACCTCGAACTCCGCGAACGTCGCGAGGATGTTGAAGAAGCACTTCCCCATCGGGTCAGCCGGGTCATACACGCTCCCGCCGAGCGATAGCTTGATCCCCCGGGCGGCGAGCGAGTCGCCGATCGATCGCGCGTCGGGGACCGACCGTGCGAGGCGGTCGAGCTTCGGCACGACCAGCGTGTCGCCCTTCCTGACGGCGGCGAGTGCTTGCTCGAGCCCCGGCCGGGCGCGGTTTCTGCCGGTCATGCCGTGATCGAGATAGACACGATCATCGCTGACCCGAGCTGGCGCAGCGCGTGCCGCTGAGCGGTCAGGTCCTGGCGGTCGGTCGAGCAGCGGGCGTAACCGATCAGGATCGGCGTGGAAGCATCCGAGCCGTCCGTACGCTGCTCGACGAGCTCGGCGCGACCTTGCACAGGGGTGATCGGCTGGCTGACTCTGGGGGTGTCCAGTTGCTCAACCGTCGCGCTCATGTCGCTAATACGTGGCCCGGTCCCGGCCATCACGCCCAGAACTCATGCTGCAACCAATCTCGCCGCCGAGCGGAAGGAGCACCACGCAAACCGTCATCCGACAGCGAAGGATCGGCGGACGCCTGCCGCTGTGTCGTTCGCACAGGAACGTAGTTCAGCGCAGCCCGCTCCGGTCAGGACCCGCCTAACGGAAGGTGTTCGGCGCGGTCTCGGATGCCGTGGAGCATCTTCTTGGTCATCACGAAGCTGACCGCCTGGACGGGCTCGACGACGAGCGCCGACCAACGGCGGGCGTACTGGTAGCGCTCGCGGACGAGCAGCCTCGTGGTGTCGGCCGTCCGAGCCTCGAGAACGAACGCCCACGTAAAGTCAAACGGTGGTGCGCCGTCCTCGCTGAGCTGTACGCCACCGCGAACGACGAGCGCTCGCCCGAGCTCAACGATGGCCACCTCGAGCTCCGCCCCAGGGTGGAGCTTGAACGGGTCTCCAGGCGCGATGACCTGCCACTCCTCGACGATCTTCTCGGCGCTGTGCATGTTGCAGCCGACGAGATTCTCGAGCGCATCGTAGGAGTACAGGCCGCCTCGTCCTTGTCCCATCTGCGCGATCCACGGCCATACCTTCTCCGTCGGGGCGTGGACGGTGATCGCCCGGGTTGCCTGAATGTTCGCTGAGGACACGAGCTCGTCACCGGGCAGAAGCGCGATGCGCTCCTCCCGCGTCGCGCCCCAGCACAGCAGCCACGGCCGGAGCAGGAGCACGTGCGCGGCGAGGGCGCCGGCCGCGACCGAGATCCCCGCGCCTATCTTGATTACCGGCCGTCGCACGTCGCCGCGTTGAATGCTTGCGCAATCTCCCCCAGACCGTCCGCCGACGACCGAGCAGCGACGGCCGTGCTGAGCGCGTCCTCGCCGCTGATCGCCATGTCCGCGAGGAGCCGTCCTCGCGCAGGGTCAGGCCGGATCGGGCTCACGAGCCTCACCCCGTCCTCGACGATCAGGAGCCGCATGCTCGGCGCGTATCGGCTCGGGCCTGTGGCGCAGACCAATCCGGCAAGGCGCGGCGGCTCGTTCGAGCCGCCGCGCCAGGTTGCTCCTGATCTATCGCGCCGCGCTAATGGTCGGTCTTGGGGTCGACGCTCGTGCTCCTGTCGTTGCTGCTGCTCTTGTCGATGCTCGAGGTCTTGTCCGCCTTCGTGTCACGGCTGGTCCCGTCCTTCGTGCCGGGCTTGTCTGGGCTCGCGGGGTCGCGCTGGACGACCTTGGCATGCACCGGATGCGACGCGGCCAGCGCGACGGCCGGTGCGGCGACCGCTCCGATCCCGAGTCCAGCGATCGCCGCAAACGCGGCGAACTGCTTGTTCCTGAAATTGATCATCGTGTTCTCCCTTGGCTTCGAATGGTTGGCGTCGATCAACTCACGAACGAAGGTAACCCCGGCGGATGAGACGACGATGAGACCGCACCGCCGGCATGAGAACACGATGAGACCGTCTGGCAACGCCCCAGCACGGCTTACGGTGAAGCCCTGCTCAAGTCCCAACGGCCCGCCGGCCCACCACCTCTCGATCCAGGCGCGAACGCCGCCAAGGCAGATCTGCCCGCCGGCGAGCTCCGCCCGCCCACGACCCACGCGGGCCTGCTCCCCGGGGCTTCGTCTCGGCCGTCCGGTGCACCAACGCTCAGCGAACACCGCCGAACCAGCGAACGTGCTGTGGCGACGACGAGCAGGGGCGCTCCCCTCTTGGGCCGACACACACGCTTTGCCGTATTCGCGCTCCCAGCTCGGAGCGTTTGCGACGCGAGCGCGATCGATGCGGATCTCAGGATGCCGCGACCGGCTCCAGTGCCGCGAGGACCGGGATCAGCGGGCCGTCCACGCCGGTGTGGCGCCCGTCGTCGTGGAGAACGTGTGACGGCCTGAAGCCCTTGACGATCAGGTAGATGCCCAGCGACAGCTCCCAGACCGCCTCCGGCAGCGTCAGGATGAACGACGCCCCGGAACTCTGGCTGTAGGCGCCGAACAACACGAGAAGCGCCGTGACCAGGGCCAGGGAACCGCCGGCAATGCCGAACTGGGCGAAGCGCCGCGGCACGAGCCCGGAGCGCAGCATCAGGTAGCCGAGAATGAGCCCGTTGCCGATGGCCGCGCAGAACGCCGGGCCGAGCAGGAACGTCGCGTCATGGACGGCGACCAGCGACCGGCCGCTGAGGATGAGCGACGCGTGGTCGGTCCCGGCGGCGCCGGCGAGGTCCTTGCGCAGCGTCACCACCGCGAGCAGGCTGACGATGCCGACCGCGATGAGGCAGGACTCGACGACGCGCACGGTCACGTAGCCCAGCGCGAGGCTTTCGCTCTGGCGCTTGAGGACGGGGTACAGCGTCACGGCCATGCCGATGCCGGCGATGAGAGTGAGGATCTCGAACAACGCCCCCACGTACACGCGCGCGTCGCCGCCGGCGCCGACGACGAAGTTCGTGTGGTGGAGCACCTGGTCATACAGCGGCAACGCCGGGATGGAGATGAAGGTGATGACCATGAAGATGCCCGCGATCCGCGCGACCCTCCTCGACGGCGGGTCCCCGGGTCGATCAAGTGGTGCGCGGAGCGCCTGCTCCGGCGGTGCGGAAAGCGTCATTACCGGCTCCTTCGTCTGGTAGGCGCGGACCGCTGAGGGTCGACGTGCCAAAGGCCGGCCGGGAGTGGGAGCCGCATGGGCTACCCCGCCACGTGTGGGGCGAGGCTCCAAGCGACCATACACCCTGAGAGCAGGGCTCACGCGGAGAGCGGACGCCACCCCGCCGGCATCGGGGATCACAGCCGTCCGGAACCTGCGACTGCATCTCCGTTATTCGGGCGCCTGATGCGTGATCAGCAGACCGCTGGTCCTCGTCTCGTCGCACAAGCTGATCGATCAGAAGACGGTCCCGGGCGTCCTCTGAGGCCATTCCGTGATGGCCTCGCCGCGTCGCACAACGGGAACCCGCCGCGGACGCCGGAAAGGCGCTGGCTCGACCCCCCGGCTCCTGGTCTGCCTGGTCAATTATGAGCGTGACCGCCGCCGTGGTCTCGCTCGTGCTTCTCGTCCGGGGCCGTCGGTCGCGGACAGCCACGTCGAGCGGTTGCATGCTTGCGCTTGCGCGCGGGGCGGCATTGAATTCATCTCCCCAGAGCGCCCGTCGAGCGTCGTTATGGGGTTACCGGAGCCGAGTGATGAGCGGCGGCCGCGCCCCGCAAGGCTTCTGTGGGGCCCGCGGGCCGACCGCCGAATCTGCCCGGGGTCGCTCGCTCGTCGTCTTCTCTGAGCCGTCTGCCTGTTTGTCGATCTCGGAGTACGGGAACCAGCGCTCCCCGGAGAAGCCGGCAACCGAAGAGCTGTGATGCATCCGCGGGCGGTTTGCGAGGAATCACCGTTTCGTAGCTAGCTCTTCACCTTGACGGTCAGCGTCGCGGTGGTGCTATTGCCGTTCCTGTCCGTCGCTGTGTTCTTGATCTTGTACCGCCCTGGTTTGGCGAAGCGCACGCGAATCTCGAGCCCATGCGTTCCGTGCAGTGCCTTGACCCCGTGCGGCAGCTTCCACGTGACCTCGGTGGCCGTGAGTTGCGCGAACGTGTCCGCGGCGCCGCTGTTGAGGGTCACGGCCTTGCCGGCGCGGGGCTGGCTTGGCTTGAGCGTGGGGTGGATCGTCGGTGTCGTGAAGTCGCCGAGGACAGCGTCGAGATGGCCCGGCGGGGTGGCGCCCTGATTGTCCGCCAGCAGCAGGTCCCCGGTGCCGTCGCCGACGAGCCCGACGTCGGTGGAAAGGAACGTGGGAGCCAACCCAGGGAAGGGTGTCAGCGGCGAGCTGGCGCTACCACGCTCGAACGTGAACAGCGTGGTGTCGGTCTCGGCGGGGTTGGTCGCATCCGTTTGCTCGAACCCCGCCACCGGGAAGCCCGGGGCGACGATCGCCGGGTAGGGGAACGAGTCGAGGAACTCTTTCGAGAGGAAGGTCGCGGTCTGAGGGACTCCGTCTCTGATCAGCGCGAACGCTGTCTTCGGGTCGTTCATGCTGTTGCTGTGCCAGATTACGATCCCGTTGTCGTTATTGTCGAGCGCCGGACGGGGCTCTTCGGGACTGTCACCCGGATCGAACACGTTGTTGCTGTCGACCCGTCCGAGGCTCGACCACGTCCCGCCGGCCGCGATGTTCTTGTTCTCGAGCCCGACGACGTGGAAATTGGTGTCTCGCGCCACGACGATCGCCATGCCCGTCGGAGACACCGCCAGCGCCGGCTCGTCCATCAGGTTCGCGCCGAAAGTGTCGTTCGCGACCTGTCCGCCCACGATCCGTGTCGCTGTGATCATGTTGTTGCTCAGCGAGATCGACACGACGTCGCCCCTGTTGTCGATCGCGAGGTCTTGGCAGGAGCTCTGCGCGGCGTGGTTGACCCAGCTGTTCTTACCGGGCGCTAGCGTCGCGATCGTCTGCTGCATCCCGACGACGTAGCAGATCGCAGCCCCGCCAGTGGCATCCATGGCCATGAGCCGTCCGCGCACGAACGGGCTGACCGCTCCCACCGGTGCGAACGAGGCGCTCGTGCCGGCCGGGTTGACCTCTACGGCCGCGCCCGCTCTTCCGTTCGTCAACCGGCGCGCGAGCACGCTTCCGAGTTTCCGATCGCGACCGTGTAAACGACCACTGCTGTCCCGTTCGTCGAGCCGGCAAGCCCAGCCCCGAGCACGGTGTCGCCGCCGTCCGCGGAGACGGGATTGGACCAGACGCCGTTGTGGGAGTAGCGGACGTAGAGGCGGTTGGCGCCGTTCGTCTGCTGCACGAATCCGACCCACGCTCGGTCGCTGCCGATCGCGGTGCCAACGTCCACCGGAGGCTGCCCGGTCTCGGCGTCGACCAGGTGCGGCGCGAGCAGTGCCGCGTGAGCACCCGAAGCGAGCACAAGCACGAGGGCCACCGCGGCTGGGGCGGCTAAGCGATGGAGGTTCCGCAACATCATCACGTCAGGCCAGGCGTCGTAAGCGGTGCGTCACTCATCCGCCTGATGGTCATGCAGGACGACGAAATTGCGGCATGCGAGCACCCTACGCGAGTCCGCTCCTCCGAAACATCGGGGAAGCTCCCTCAATGTGTTGCGAGTTGACGCGGGCGTCGGCGAGGTCGATCGTCGTGTTCCATGGGGCACCTCGGGGCGCGCAGCTGAGCTCGAGCGCGACAGTCCCGCCGTGCGACTCGGCCACCGCACGAACGATCGCCAGCCCCAGCCCCGAGCCCTGTGTTTCGTTGCCCGCGGCGCGCTCGAACCGGTCGAACACTCGATCCTCCATCCCGAGCGGGATCCCCACACCGTCGTCCTCGACCGTGACCACCGCGTTGCCGTGTCTAGTGGTCGGCCGCGCCGAGTTGTTGCAGTGTGCGACGTCAACGATGCCCTCGCGACGGTCGACGCTCCGACGAGCGCCCTCGCGTGAGGTCGGCACGCCACGCCGGCATTATGACTGTGGTCCTGCTCTGCCTTGCGCGTCGAACGTGAGCGCTCGGCGTCGGCGTCAGACCCTGGTTGGGGTGAGCGCCGAGCGGAGCTGCTGCTTGACCGTTTCGAACTCTGGCGCACGGGCCAGTCGCTCGGCGTCGGCTTTGCGGCCGCTGACCGCGCACTCCAGGACGCCGGCGGCGAGCTGGTGGAATTGCTCGTGCAGGTCGTGCAGTGTCTGCCACTGCTCGGGCTGCTCGTGCTGAATTGACGGGTTCCCGTGCAGCCATTTGCCGAAGGTGCAGGCATCGTCGCGGCCGGCCTGCCCGACTGGCGTCGGGCAGTCGCCGGTTTCGATCGCCTGGCGGAGCTTCGCGTTCCATGCCTCGTGTGCCTCGAGCGCGCCGGCGAAGACGTCGGTCTGTGATCCGCCGCCGGTATCGAGTGCCAGCTGGAAGTTGCCGACCAGCGCGCGCAGTGCGTCGGCACTGTTGGCCATCTCGGCCGCGCTGGCCGCGACCTGCTCGGTGGAGGCGCTGGTCTCCTCGGTCGAGGCCGAGACTTCTTCGGTTGACGCGGAGGACTCCTCGGCGACGGTTGCGGCCTCCGCGATGCTCTCCTGCATGGTGCTGGTTGCGGCGGTGATCTGCTGCGTGGCGGCGGCGATCTGCTCCACCCGGGCGTTCATGTCCTCGACGGCTTGGACGATCGAGAGGAACGCTTCGCGTGTCTGCTCGACGACGCTGGCGCCGTCGGCGGTCTTCTTCGCGCCGTCCTCCACCACCTCGACGGCGGCGGCCGTGTCGTGCTGGATCGCGCTGATCAGCCCGGAGATCTGCTTCGCCGCCTTCTGGGACTCCTCGGCGAGCTTTCGGACCTCCTCGGCGACGACCGCGAACCCGCGGCCCTGCTCGCCGGCCCGCGCGGCCTCGATCGCGGCGTTCAGCGCCAGCAGGTTGGTCTGCTCGGCGATCCCGGTGATCGTCTGCACGATCTGACCGATCTGCTCGGACTTGTCGGCCAGCTCCCGGATCGCGGTGCTGACCGCCTGGCTCGAGTCCCTGACCGAGCTCATCGCGCGTGTCGGCCTGCTCGGCCGCCGCGACGCCCTGCTGCGCGGTCTCGCGAGCCTGGGTTGCGACTTCGGCAGTCTCCTCGGCCTGCTGCGCGCTCTCGGTGATCGCTGCCGCGACCTCGTCGGCGGCCCGCCGCGCGGTCTCGATCACGTTCACCTGGCGCTCGGCGCCCTGCGCGACATGTTCGATTGCCTGCGCGATCTCGGCTGTGGCCCGGCCGGTCTCGTCCGAGGTCGCCGCCATCTGCCCCGAGCTGTCGCCGACAGAACGCGCCGTGCTCGAGACCCGGGAGACGAGATCGCGAAGCTTCTCCGTCGCCTGGTTGTAATCGATATAGCAGTCGAGGAACAGCGCGCGCATCGCCTCGGTCGCTCGCGAGAGCTCGCCCAGATCATCGCCTCGCTGGTCGGGCTCGATCGCCTTCGTCTTGGCCTCCAGGTGGACCGTCAGGTCCCCGCTGGCGAGTGCCTTGAGGCCGTGCTTGAGGTTTTCCTCGAATGCGACATGGATCGCATCCTGCCGCCTGATGTTGTAGGCCACCGCCGTGTGCAACCGTCGCGCAAGCAGGAGCACGGCGACGCCGCCACCCACCAGGCCGACTGCTGCGACGCCAAACAGCACGCTCGACGACGCGTGCGAGCCGCCGAGGACGGCATCGACAATTAGACACCCACCGAGCAGGCCAAACGCGAGGCCGAACTTCACCGCGGTTGCGGACTTCAAGCTTGTGGCCATGCGGCCGGGAGCGCTCACGACATCATCTCCTTTGTCCGCGACGCGATCATCCCCCAGTACTCGGACGCGGGCCCTCGAAATGAATCCGTACTTAGCCCGGAGGCAGTACGCCAGCACAAGACCCCCGACCGCCTTTGCGATCGGCTCCTCGGTCGATGATATGCACCCGCGATCAAGCGATCGGTGGTCGACGGCCAGATCGGCCTTCGTCGCGTCCGCCGTTGGATCGGTATCGGACGCCTTGTTGGCCTGTCGAGGCCTCGTCCGGTGCACCACGAGCCCCGATTCAGGGCGTCCGGAGGGTAACGCTCACCGGACGGGCGGGCCCACGGCGACTCTCGTTCCTGCTTCGCTCACGCGGGCAGCCGTGCGGCCTCCAGAGCGACTCGCATTTCCTTCTCGTCCCGGGCATTAGGCGGCCGGATCGATCGCGCCGACTCCTGCTTCCACCTGTCCGCTCGCTTGCCGGCCGTCGGCCTCACAGCTAACACCCGGCCGCCGCGGAGTTGCGCTTGGTCGGGTAGGCATCGTGAGCTCTGCGCGGCGGGCCGAGCAGAGCACTCGTCAGCTTCCGGGCCTACGCGTGCCTGCTGATGGGCGATTCCGCAAGTGGGAGGGCGACGCGTGCGATCTTCGGCTGGCTCCTGCTCTGAGCCTCGCTGCTCGCCGCGCTCAACTTGCTGGGGCACAGCGATGTGGACCCTGCTGGTGTTGTTTCTTAGCTTGCACTGACGTCACTGCGACGCATCTCTCATGCGCGGCTGGGACCCTCGAAGCAAGACGAGACTCAAGGAGGCAGTCATGTGGACGCGTCAGCCGCTGATGGCGACACTTTCGATCGTTGGCGCGGCGGCGATTGTGGCGTGCGGGTCGTCCCCGGGCGCTGGGACGTCGTCGGCCACGTCGTCAGGCAGGACCCGTGCGAGCGGCGCCCAGACGGTCGCCAGCAGGGCAGCGCCTGCTGCCCCACCCGGCGGTGGCGCCCCGGGAGGCAGCTCGACGCGGACCCACACCGACACCGGCGCGTACACGCTCTCGGCGGGCAATGCGGTGCTGAAGAACCACACCTTCACGGCCTCCGGAGCCGACGAATCGGGTGTGCTGGTCAAAGCCTCGGGTCGACTCAGGCTGCTCAACCCTGCGGTTGCCACGACCGGCAGTTCGAAGTCGAGCGATGAATCGAGCTTCTACGGACTGGATGCCGGCGTCCTCGCCGAGAGTCCCGGGGTGCTGAGCATCACCGGCGGTTCGGTCCACACGACCGGTTCCGGCGCCAACGGCGTGTTCGCCTACGGGTCGGCCGCGA
>CAVYMX010000004.1:0-1331044 GCA_963769695.1 uncultured Solirubrobacterales bacterium
CCGCGGACGATCGCGGCACGCTCGGAAACAAGCTGACGGTGATGCGTGGACCACTCCCGGTCTACATCTCGGATCCGGTCGCGCGACTACGTTTCGTCAGGCAGGCGATGGACGGGCTGAAGGAATCCAAGCAGGCGGTCGGGGCGGCAACGCTCGCGGCCGTGAACAACCTCGCGCCGCCGACGATCCTCGCCCAGGCCAGCAGGCTGAACTTCTCGACGCGCCTGTTCAACCTGATCGTGACGAACATTCCGGGCCCGCAGCTGCCGCTGTACGTGCTCGGTCGCAAGCTCGAGGACCTGTTTCCGGTCGCGTTCCTGCCCAAGGATCACGCCCTGGCGGTCGCGATCATGTCCTACAACGGCGGGATTGACTATGGCCTGCTCGGCGACTACGACGCCTTGCCGGACATCGACCTGATCGCCGAGGGCATCGACGTGGCCCTGCGAGAGCTGCTCGACGCCGCCCGCGGCAAGGCGGCGCGGGCGCCGCGGCGCAGCAACGGCGCCGAGAGGAGCAACGGCGGCCCGATCTCGATCGTCCCCACCGCGAGTGCCCGCCCCAAGCACGGCCCGGCTGCGGACATGGCCAAGCGGGCGCGCGGGACGCGGCAGACGCGCCGGCGCCAGAGCGAGGAATAGCCCGTGGAACACCGGAGGCGGATATGACCGACGACCTGATCCACCCTGGGGAGATCGCCTATCACCTGCCGCTGACGGCGGCGGAGCTGAAGGTCGTGCATACCGCCGTCAAGTCGCTGTTCGATGACCTCGGCCACGACGAGAGCGACTTCGCCCATGTCGTGAAGTCCGTCCTCGACAAGCTCCCGGGCGAGCACGAGATCCGCGCGATCGATCTGGACCGCGAGCTCAAGGGCTACTGACCGGTCCGGTGGGTGGCCGACTCGGTCCCCGCGGCGCGGAGCCCACCGCCAGGCGCAGGTTCGCAACTCTCCAACCTGAGCGGAATCGGAGCGTTTTATCCACACTGGCGGGGGTCACGACGCCACCTGGCCCCCTACCCCATCCGCCCACGTCTCGGCTGGCACCTGTGATCCCCTGAAACGGGCTGCCGGCGGGCGGAGGCGTCGGGCGGGCCTGAGGGAACGGGCCCGCCCGACGGTCATTTTTCACCAGCCCCGCAGCAGGAGGCGGGTCGTGACTGCGGCGGCAGGGCTTCTCGCACCGCCGCGGCGGCCGCAGCGCCGGCGACCGCGAGTGGCTCCGTCGAGCGCATCGCGCGGCTGAAGACGAACGCGCCCTCGAGCAGCGAGAGCATCGAGAAGGCGAGCTCGCGGGCACGGTCGCGTTCGATCCCGGCGGCGGCGAAGAACTCGGTCGCGGCCGAGATCCAGCTCTGGAACACGTCGGCTGTCGCCTGCCGCATCGGTTCGTTGGTGCTCGCGACCTCAAGCGCGATCGTCGCGATCGGGCAGGCATCGGCGTAGTCGGTCTCGAGCAGCGTCTCGGCTGCCCCGGCGAAGAAGTCGGTGATCGCGGAGGCGACATCGCCGGCTTCGGCGGCGATCGTCGCGAACAGCTGCACGTACATCTCCCCGGACCAGCGGATCACCTCCTCGCCGAGCTGCTCCTTGCCGCCCGGGAAGAAGTGATACAGCGAGCCGAACGGCGCGCCGGCGGCGGCGACGATCTGCTTGACGCCGGTGCCGGTGTAACCCTGGCGCCGAAACAGCTCCGCACTCGCATCGACGATCCGCTCGCGGGTCGGATGACCGGCCTGGGCGGACGACGCCATGGCTAGAAGCCGAGTGCGAACTTGGCGTCTTCGCTCATCAGCTCAGGAGTCCAGGGCGGCGAGAAGGTCATCGTCGGCTCAACGGCCTCGACGCCGTCGAGCTCGCTGACGAACTCCTCGATCTGCTCGGACACCTGCGGCCCGATCGGACAACCAGGGCTGGTGAGTGTGTACGTGACGCGGACGGTCCCGTCCTCAACCTCGATGTCGTAAATAAGACCAAGCTCCACGAAGTCGAGTCCCAGCTCGGGATCGATCACGTCGCGCAGCGCTTCGGTGACTTCGTCTACGGTGGCCATGCAAGAGAGTGTACGAGGGGGGCGAGCCGACTTGCGGGACGGCGTTAGTTTTCGCTAGGTTTGCGAGATCGTCGACTTCAGCGACAAACCGCCGACGCTGCGCTGCCGCGGGGACGAGGTCCGAAGCACGCAGGCTTCGCGCAGGCCGGCGCTCGTGCGCGCGATTCGCTGCCAGGCCGACGTGGTGGTCGACCTCAGCGAACTGAAGTTCGCCGATCCCTCGTTGATGCTCGACCTGGCGATACTCGCGCGCCGGCTGCGCGCGCGGGGGCGCGCCCTCCTGTTGCGCGGAGCGCAGCCGCAGATCCGCACGCTGATTGAGCTGGTGGGGCTGCATCGGCTTGACGGCATCCGCTTGGAAGGCGCTTCGCCCGCGCTGGCATAGCGCCGGTGCGCTGCTCGCGGGGCGCCGCGGCCGAGGCGCACGCCGGCTGCTGCCGGCGGCGCACGCGGCCGCCACGGGCGGACGGCTACGCTGTCAAGTGTGATTACTCTTGCGCTCCTGATTCTCTGGCCGGTCGCCGAGATCTTCGTAGCGATCAAGGTCGGGGAGGCGATCGGCGTCCTCTGGACACTGTTGTTGCTGATCGCCGGCTGGCCGCTCGGGGCCTGGGCGCTGCGCTCACAGGGACGCGTGGCCTGGCAGCGGCTGTCAGTGGCCGTGACCGAGGGTCGCGCGCCCGGCAACGAGGTGCTGAACGGAACGCTCGTGTTGCTCGGCGGGGTGCTGTTGATGATCCCCGGATTCATCACCGACGTGCTCGGGATCCTGGCGCTGGCGCCGCCGACGCGCGCGCTGCTGCGTGGGGTGATGGTGCGGAACATCCGCAGCCGCGTGATGGTCACCGCGGTTCGGTTCGGGCAGCGGCCCTCCGACGTCGACTCAACCGCACGAGATCTCGAGCAGCCCCAGCTCCCGCGATGAGCGCGCCGGCACTGACGGTCGCGTTCGGCGATCTCGACACTTGCGCGTGGGGGGTCGTTTGGGGGTCGTTCGCGGCCGTCGGCGACCAGGTGCTAGGACCGTTGACGATCGAGGTCGGGGCTGAGAAGGACTGGCTTATCTCCGCGGACGGCACCCAGCTGGCGGTCACGCCGGAGGGTCCGCCTTCGTCGGACGAGGGGCTGGGGCAGCTGTGCCGGGTGCGGGGACAGGTGGGGGAGATCGCGGTCGACTGCCTCGGACAACGACAGTCCCAGTCGGAGCCGTTCGACGCGAGCCGGTACGACTCGGTTCGCGCGGTCTCGGCCTGGTTCGAACCGGACGAGGGCCTAACGGCTTTGGCCCTGCGGCCCCGCAAGGCCGGAAACCACGCCAAGGATTTGGTCACCGCGACCTTGCTCGACCCTGCGGGACCGGTCGTGGTCGAAGACCCGCGGCTCTCGACGACGTATGCGGCCGACGGCCGTCCGACGCGGATGAGCCTCGAGTTGTGGCTGGGCGACGAGCAGGAGCATTACCCGCGGCGGGCCGCCGGAGAATCGGTCGGCCTCGGTCTGAGCTCGACGTTGCCGGGCCTCGAGATCCAGGCGGAGCTGCTGGCCTGTCACAGCCGCGGCCGCGAGGGCACTGGCGTGTATCTCTTGGCGCGCGTCCGGTGAGCGCGGTCACGGCTGTCATCAGCGACTTCGGCGGCGTGCTGACCTCGCCGCTGCTGAACTCGTTCGCGGCGTTTCAGGACTCCTCCGGGATCTCGCTCGAGGCGCTCGGCGCGGCGATGGTGGCCGTGGCGGCGCGCGAGGGGACGAACCCGCTGTTCGAGCTCGAGACGGGACGGATGACCGAGGCCCACTTCCTGCGATCACTGAGCACCGAGCTGACCACGCAGCTCGGCCACGAGGTCGAGCTGCACGGGTTCGGCGAGCGCTACTTCGAGCATCTGCACCCCAACGAGCAGCTGATCGACTACATGCGCGAGCTGCGGGGGCGCGGCTACAAGCTCGCGATCTGCACCAACAACGTCCGCGAATGGGAATCCCGATGGCGCGCCAAGCTCCCCGTCGATGAGATCTTCGAAGTGGTCGTCGACTCGGCGTTCGTCGGCACGCGCAAACCGGAGCGGCGGATCTACGAGATCACGCTCGAGCGCCTCGGCGTCGACGCGGCCGCGACGGTGTTCGTCGACGACATCGAGGTCAACTGCGACGCGGCCCGCGAGCTGGGAATGACCGCGGTGTGGTTCCGCGACAGCGAGCAAGCGATCGCGGAGATCGAGGCGGCACTGGGCGCCTGAACCGCCCAGACCTGACCCTCCCGCCACCATCCGCGGCAGAACCGGGCCTGACCAAGAGCCGTGGTTAGCCACCAAAGGCGGTCCTAAGGGGCGCGTGCGCCGTCAAGTCCAGAATCAATTGTCGACGCCCAGCCGATCCCAGCAGTACAGCTCCAGGCACTCCTGGGCGAGCGCGATGCACCGCGCTTCGGAGAGCCAGGGGAGCACGGTGTCGAACGCCTGCTCCTCCCCTACCCCGGCTTCGAACGCCTCCTCGCCGCGGAAGCCCGCGGCGATCTTGAGCGCCTCGCGGCGGTTCTCGCCGAGTGACGGGAAGACGTTGACGAGGAACTCCTTGTTGGGGAGCGGGTGGCCGACCTCGAGGGAGGCATGCCAGGCTGCGAGCAGCGACAGATCGTGCTCGTCGAGGTCGGCGACGGCCTTGGCATAGTGGGACTCGAGCTCAGATTCGGGGATCTCGTCGACCCAGGCGCGGACGACCTCGCCGAGTATCTGGCGTCTTGCCTCGCGCCCGACGGAGTCGGCGATTACGCGAATCGCGTTTGCGGGTTCGATGAAGCAGAGTGTCATCGAGGCACACGGTATGAGGTGCCTCGGACAGATGTGCTCGCGTCAGCTGGGGGGTGTGGATGCCGGTCCGGGAGCCGGATGGACCGGGAGGATCAGCGGCGGCCGCGGCGTCTGGTTGAAGTCGAAGTCATTGGTCAGATCACCGAGGATCGGGTTCGCCTCACGGACGTCGGGCCGCGGGTCGGGCCGGCCGTCGGTCGCGGGATCCAGGCGCTGCCCGCCGAGGAAGTCGTCCTCGATGAACTTGTTGTACGCGTCGTGGCTGAGGGTCTGATGATCGATATAGCCCTGCCTCGCGTAGGGGCTGATCACGATCCCCGGCACCCGCAGCCCGTAGCCGTTCTGATCGACCACCGGCGGCACCACGTGATCGTAGAACCCTCCCCAGTCATCCCACGAGAGGAAAATCGCCGTGCTGTTCCAATCCGGGCTCTGCATGATCGCGTTGATCAGCCCGGTCACATACGTCTGACCCGCGCTCACCAGCGACGGTGGATGCTCGGACACGGTCCCGTTCGGATCGATCCACGAGACCGCCGGCAGCGTCCCGTTCTTCGCCGCGGTGAAGAAGTTCGACAGCGACTGGATGTTGGCGAGCTGACCATCCTGCTGAACGTCGGTGAAATGGGGGAGCGGGTTCCAGATCCCCGGCGTCTTCGCACCCTGCTGAACCGGCGCGCAGCTCACCGAGCTGTCGTTCTCGCAGTCGGGCTCACTGCCCTTGAACACGTAATAGGCCCAGCTGACGCCGTACTGGTGCAGCAGATAGGTCATGTCCGTCCACGCGTACAGCGGTGTCTGGCTCACCGGCAGCCCCGGCGGATTTGGGTTCTCGAGCGCGTTCTTGCACGAGCTCGGGTCGTTCGGGTTGGTGCAGTACGCCGACCACTCGGAGACCTGGAAGAGATGCGCGGGCAGGCTCCAGGAGGAGTTGGGCTCGAACATGTGGTCCTGGAGCACGAAATCCTGCGCGTAGGTCCAATAGTTCGGGATCTCCCGGGCATCGTGATAGCCCATCACGTCAATGCACTGGCTCTGCGCGGCGGACGCGCACGGGCTGCAGTTGGGGTCGGTGGTCGTGCACTTCTGACCTTTCTCCGCCTGGCCGACGAATCCGTCCATGTTGCCGCCGTCGATGTCGGCGGCCGCGTTGGCGGCGCCGTGCGGCCCGCCGTAGTTCTTGTCGCTGGGATCGTGGAACGGAGCCACGCAACCGCCGTTCAGCGGATCGGGCACACACACGCCGGCCGGGATCCCATCGGCGCCGGGGAACGTGCCGAAGTAGCTGTCGAACGAGCGGTTCTCCTGCATGATGATCACGACGTGCTTGATCCTGTGGATCCCGGCCGCGACCGTGATCGTGATCGTGGGCGACACCGACTCGATGTTGCGCCGGTCACCCAGCAGGACTGTCCGGATCGAGAACGTCCCGCCGTCGGTGAAGGAATCCGTCGCGACGTAGTTCGAGGCCCGGTCGAGCCGCGGTGTGGCGATCAGCTGCCAGCCGCTCCCGGCCGCCTGCTCGAGCAGCACATGCTCGCCCGCGTGCGACGGGGTCACGTTGCCGCTGAACGTGACCGGAGCGCCCGGATCCGGAGTCGTCGAGGAGGCTGACAGGGTGACGATCGCCTGCACCTGCTGGGTGACCGTCTGGCTGCGCAGCCGGCTCGCGGTCGCGTACCACTGCCGGTTGGTCATCACGATGCCGTCGGCGCGATTGATCGCGAACTGGCCGGCCGTGTTCGTCCGGGTGCGGACGACGCGATGGAAGCGGCGCTGGCCGGGCAGCCGGTGCCACAGCCACACCACCGCTCCGCGCCCCGCGCCGAGCACCCGCCCCGTGATCGTCACGGGATCGCCCGCGAAAGACGGGTCAGGGGTCGACAGGAGCGTGATCGGTCGGGCGCACAGCGCATTGGGCGGGCAGCAGAAGCTCGCGGGCCCCGCGCTCGGCAGGCAACAGAAGTTCAACGGGCCGGCGGTCGGCAGGCAGCAGCGCGGCAGCACCCGGGACCCTCGGCGGCGTGCCACCGGCGGACCGCAGCAGATGGTCGTCGAGCCGGCCAGCGGGCAGACGATGACATGGCGGGCGGGGGCTACGCCGGAGGAGGCGCTCGCGAGCGCCACCGCCCCCCCACCAACGAGGGTGAGCGCGGCTAACAGCAACACGACGACGTGACGGCGCATCGCGACCCTCCTAGGATTCTGCGGACGAACAGATCCCGACCGCCACCCTCAACCCATGTGTGCGAAGGAAGTTGCGCCGGTCCGCGCCGCTCGATTCCGATCCGCCGCCGGCGCTACTCGAGTCCAAGCGCGGCGCGCGCCGCGGCCAGCGTGTCCGGGTCGGGCTCGGCCGACGGTTCGAGGCCGACTGTCGCGCGTTCGCCGCGCTCCCAGTTGTAGAAGCCGAGGTCGAGCGCCTCGAGTGGCAAGCCGCAGGCGTCGGCGAGTTCGGCGGCGCGGCGCTCGAGCAGGAGCGAATCACCGATCCCAAGTGCGCGCTTGGCCGCCAGCGTGGTCGCGTTGTCGCCGCCGAACTGCAGCGCCCCAGCGCGCAGCTCGTAAACACCGAGCCGGCCGAGGGTCACGAGCAGATCGAAGCGGGCGTCGCGATGCAGGCCGGGGAGCGCGAGCCGCTCGAAGGTGCGCGCGAACCGCCGCTCGGGGGTCCAGGTGACCTCGCCGGTGAACGCGGCATGTTGCGATCCGGCCCGTTGCGCCCAGGCGCGATAGGCCGTGATCGTGCGCACGCCGCGGCCGGCTTCGTGCGCCGTGCGGGGGCCGGTCTGGATCCCGTCGAGAGCCGGGTCGTCTCCCGATGCCCACGACGTCCGGGCGTGGCGGATCGACGCGAACGGATCGTCGTCGGCGACCGGAGTGAGCGGGCAAATGTAGGCGATCAGGAACGCAAGCCACGTGCGCTCCTCGATGTCGCCGTCGGCCGCGACCTCCGCATACAATCCGGGCGGGTCCTCCGCCAGCCGTACGAGGCGGGTGGCGGCAAACGCCAGTTCCTCCGCCAGCCGGTCCGCGTCGTCGCTCGACTTCAGTCCCGGCAGCAGCGGCGAGTGGTAGCCGTCGTCGGCGCCGCGGGCCAGCCGCCGTACGCGGACGCCGTTGCCGCCGCGGGGCGAGGCGGTGGAGCGTCGAGCGGAAGACTGCGACTTGGCCACGCGGGGTGCGGCGGCACTGGACCGCGGCGTGCTCGAGGAGACGATCGGGCGCAGCTCCACCGACTGCTCGCGCGAGCAGATCGGGCAGTTCTGGATCAATCGGTTGTGGCGGCAGAAGGTCGGCATCGGTCCTCGCGCTATCGGAATTCGAACCGAGTTGCGGTCTTCGGGAAGCTCGCCTCCGACCAGACATAGGCGCGCACGGGTCGGACGGCATACCAGCCCGACTCGCCGACCGTAACGGCCCATCGGTACTTCCGTTCGTAGGCCTCGGCGAGCGGACCCGCGAGCTCGGACGGAACCGGTTCGGCGACGCCCTCGACGATCACGACGTCGTCACCGCTCTCGAGGTGGACGGTGACCCGGGGGTCGTGGGCGATGTTGCGGCCCTTGACCGACGCGACGTCGGTGCTGAAGCACAGTCGATCGGCCATCCACACGGCCCACACCGGCCGTGCGTGCGGCCGGCCGTCGGCACTCGCCGTGCACAGCCAGTAGTTGCGGGCCTCGGCGAGGCGGGTGTCGGCGTGCTCCCAGCCGAGCATGCCGGCGGGCTCGGGGTCGATCCCGTAGGAGCTTGGAAAGGTTGGTCGAGAGGCAGTCGGCACGTCTGTTCATTCATGTTGACACGTGAACGCCGCAGTCCGGCGGACCGCGTCAGCCATAGCATCGCCGAGATCGCGCCCGGAGGTGTTGAGGTCGCGTTACCCAGCGACGTGGTGCGCCGTGGCTCGGCGGTCGCGATAGGCGCGGGCTTTGGCTCGGTTGCCACACACCTCCATCGTGCACCAGGCTCCCGAGCGGTTCTTCGTGTGGTCGTAGAAGGCCCACTCGCACGTGTGCTCGCGACACGCCTTCAGCCGCTCCCAGGTCCCGCGCGCGATCGCGTCGTGCACGAACGCGACGAGCCGCCCGAGCGCGTGGTCGACGCCCGTGCTCTCGGGCTCGAGTGTCGCGGCCCCGGTGTGATCGAACCGCACCCGTAGACGGGCGCGGCAGGCCATGCCGTCGAGCGTCGCGCACGCCGCCGGCGGCGGCGCGGAGCCGTCCGTGTGCGCGAGCAGGATCGCCCGCAGCGCCTCACGCAGCCCGATCGCGCGCACGAGGTCGTTCCGCGTCGCGCGGATGGCCGGCTGGGCGAGGCCGGTCGCCTGCAGCCAGGCGTTCAACCCGGCTGCGCTTGCGAGCTCGTCCGTGCCCTGCTCGATGTCGATCGTGTTCACGAACTCCCTGACCCGCTCGAGTTCGCCGGGTGCCTGTTGGGTTTTGCTCATCACCAGCAATGTTAGTTGAACGGTGTTGTCACCCTCTATACTTCTTAGGAGGTTATTGTACGTCTCCTAGGAGGAGGTACGAGTGTTCTCTGGAAATCTCAACTCCCTGATCGGGCGCGAGCGCTACCGCGACCTGCGGGCAGCGGCCGACCGCGCGCGGGTGCTGGACACCGGCGACACCCCTGTGACCCGGGTGACGCTGCGCTACGGCACCGCGGCCGACGCTGACCGGCTGCGCCAGCTCGCGGAGCTCGACAGCGCCCCGGCGCTGCGCGGTCCCGCGCTCGTCGCCGAGGTCGACGGAAGGCTGCGCGCGGCGCTGCCGCTCGATGGCTCGGAGCCGATCGCCGACCCGTTTCATCGCGGCTCGGAGCTACTGGCGCTGCTGCGGCTCCGCGCAGCCCAGCTGGCGTCCTGACCGGATCGGCTCAGGCGACCGACAGCAGGCCGAGCGTGTGGGCCAGCCCGGCAGCGTCGACCCGCCGCTTGGCACCGAGCTTGCGCAGGATGTTGGAGACATGGACGCCGGCGGTGCTGGTGCTCATGTACAGCGCGGCGGCGATTTCGCGGTTCGTCTGTCCCTGGCTGAGGAGCTCGAGTACGGCCAGCTCGCGCGGCGTCAGGATTGGAGTCGCCTGGCGTCCAGCGGGTCCGGAGGTCTCGCCCGGGCCACGATCGAGGTCGTCGATCTCCTTCAGTGCGTGGTCGACCGCCTCATCGAGCTGCCAGGTCCGGCCCTCGCCCAACGCTGCCGCGAACGTCGAGTCGCTCAGCTTCCCCCGCAGGCGTGAGAGCGCGGCGTCGCGGTCCGGTGCCTCGGCGGGGGGTACCGGGGCGCCGAGCTGCTCCCGCAGCAGCGCTGCATAGCCCGAACAGCTGCAGCGCGCGGGTCGCGTCAAGCCGTGCGAGGACCGAAGCGGCGATCTCCTCCAGGACGCTCGCGACCCGCCAGCGGTCGCCGAGCTGGCGATGTACGAGCAGTGCGTCCCGGAGCATCTGCGCCTGTTCACGCAGGGGCCGGCGGCGGTAGCGAGACAGGATCGCCAGCTCGTGCAGCGACCACGCGATCCCCTCCTGGAAGCCGAGTCTGCGCGAGATCGCGAGCGCTTGCTCCAACCGCTCACCGGCACTTCGCAGGTCGCCGCTGTAGAGCGCGGCGGCACCCAGATTGACCAGCGTGCCGGCGGCGTCGTGGAGATTGCCGGCACGCTGGAACTCGGCCAGCGCCTCGGTGCAGAGCGACTCGGCGGTCGGCCAGTCGCAGGCGAGCCATGCGACGAAACCGAGATAGTTGCGCGATGCCGCGATGCCGGCGCTGTCGCCCAGCTGGACCCAGATCGCCAGGCTCTGGCCGTGCAGCTCGCGAGCCTCGTCGAAGTGCCCCTGCTCGCGCGCGATCGAGCCGAGCCGCTGCAGCGCCGTCGCGGCGGTACTGGGATCACCGGACTCGCCGATCAGCTCCAGCGCGCCGCGCAGATGCTCGATCGCGAGCTCGTAGTCGCACTGCAGAAATGCCACCTCGCCCGCCTTCAGGAGGGCCTCCGCGCGCGGGGGCCCCGTCAGCGCCGGCTCGGCCGCGAGCGCCTGTTCGAACACGTTCCGGGCCTCGCGGTAGTAGCCCCGCTGGTACCAGAACGGCCACAGCAGGCTCGCCATCCGCGCGGCCTGTGGCGGCGAGGACGCGAGCAGCCACTGCAAAGCCTCGAGCAGGTTGGCGTGCTCGAGCTCGAGCTGCTCGAGCTGACGAACCTGGTCGCCACCGACGAGTCCCGGCCGCGCGTGCTGCGCCAGTTGCTCGAAAAAGGCCGCATGGCGTTGGCGGGCGGGGGTCGAGTCGGGGCTGTCGTCGAGCAACGCGGCTGCGTACTGGCGGACGGCCGCGAGCAATCTGTACCGTCGCGGACCGCCGTCGTCACTGGCCTGAACGAGCGATCGATCGACCAGCGAGCTGAGCAGCTCGAGCAGGTCATCCGGCTCGAGCCCCTCGCCTTCGCACACCGCTTCGGCGGCCGCGAGCGAGAAGCTTCCTCTGAACGCCCCCAGCCGTCTGAACATCCGTTGCTCGGCGGGCTCGAGCATCCGCAGGCTCCAATCGAGTGTGTCCGTCATCGTTCGATGACGCTCCGGAATCGCTCGGCTCGCGTGACGCATGAAGCCGGTCCCGCGCTCGAGGCGCTCGGCGATCTCGCCCACCCCGAGCACCGGCACCCGCGCGGCCGCGAGCTCGATCGACAGCGGCATCCCGTCCAACCAGCGGCAGATCCGCGCGACCGCGTCGCGGACGGCGGGGTCGCCGTTGTCGAACGAGCTTGCCGCCTCGCGGGCACGCTCCAGGAACAGGTCGACCGCGCCTGCGTCCGCCCCGTCGGTGCCGCCGGCGTCGACATGATCGGAGACAAACAGACCGGGGACCCGCCAGACCTGCTCGCCAGGCACCCCCAGCGGCTGACGGCTGGTCGCGACCACCCGTAGCGACTGCGTGCGGCTGAGCAGCGCGATCACCAGCTCGGCAGTGCTCGCGATCACCTGCTCGCAGTTGTCGAGCACGAGCAGCGCCGAGTCGGTGAAGTGTCGCGCGATCGCCGCGACCGCCGAACCGATCGCGAACTCGCCGGGCAGGACGGCGGCGGCGACCACCTGAGCCACGGCCTCGGGATCGTGCGTCGCTGAAAGGTCAACCCACCAAGCGCCACCGACGAAGTCCGCCTGCACGGCCTCGGCGAGGGCGGCGGCCAGGCGCGTCTTGCCGGCTCCCCCAGGCCCGCACAGTGAAAGCAACCGCGTTCGCCACATCAGCGAGCTGAGCTCATTCAGAGCCCCCTCGCGCCCAACCAGCCGCGTCAGCTGGGGAGGAATGTTCCCCAGAGCTGTATCGCCTCCTTCGTCAGTCCCCGGCTCGTCATCTGAAGTCACGCAGCCACCGTTGTCTAGGCGCCGAATCGCCTCGTCGCCCTCCCAAGACGTCGAGCAACTAGAAGTCTAAGACCCCGGCGGCGATGCGCCCTAAGGGGTGACGCCCAAACTAAACAAACCCTCATCACCTCATGGAGCACGAGCGCAATAAACGTGCGCGCGACCGCCGATGGTGCGGTAAGGGGGGCGGGGGGCGGGCTGCGCGGGCGGGCTGCGGGGGGGCGGGCTGGCGGGCTGGGCGGGCCGGGGGGGCGGGCCGGGGCGGGCCGGGGGGGCGGGGCTGCGCGGGGGGGCTGGCCGGGGCGGGGGCGGGGAGGGGGGGCGGGCCGGGGGCGGGCCTGCGCGGGGGGGCGGGCCGGACGTGGCTTGGTTACTCGGCTGAGCTGCGGCCGGCGGTCGGCTCGGTACACGGCGCTGGTGAAGGGTGGCTTGCGGCGGCAGGCCTGGGCGGGGCGCGAGGCCCGGGCAGGGCGGGAGGCCGGGCGGTGTTGGAGGCCCGGTCCGGGGCGGGAGACCCGGGCCGGGGCGGGAGACCCGGGCGGGGAAGGCAGGCCCATGGGCGGAGCGGGCCGAAATGAGACCACGGGGCACCCGTCCCATCGGCACCCGGGCGAGATGACACGTCAGCGGGCTGAAATTCCCCTCCGCGACATGCTTAAAGGCCCAAAGTCGACAGCCCAAAACCGTCCTTGGCTACATAAGCATGCCCCACATGCTTATGTAGCCAAGGTCCAGCAGGCGCCCGCGATTTGTCCCTTTATGCAGGTGAAATTGTCAGACTGCTGACATCGCCGGCCCGGCTCCGGCCCCCGCCCCGGTCACGTCCGGCCCCGCCCGGCGCGCCCGGCCCGGCCCGGCCCCGGCCCCGTCCGGCCCCGGCCCCGGCCGGCCCCGCCTGGCCCCGCCCAGCCCGGCGCGCGCGGCCCCGCCCGGACCGCCCGGGCGGCCCGGACCGCCCCGACCGCCCCGACCCCCCAACGCGCACGGACCGCCCAACCCGCTCGGACCGCCCAACCCGCTCGGACCCCCCAACCCGCCCGGGCCGCCGGCCCGGCTACTCCCCCCCAAGCCGCGCGATCCCGCCCAGGAACAACTCGGTCGCGAACCGCACCGCCCCGTCCACGTCAGCCGGGTGGCGATCGGCCATCCGCACGCCGAGCTCGAGCGCCGCGCCGGCCATCGCCCCCGCCATGTAGTCCGCGTCGAGCGGCGGTACGTCCCCGCGCGCGATCGCGGCCCGCAGGTCCTCGAGCAGCTCCTGCACCCCGGCTCCGAGGATCGGGTCGCCGAACATCGCCCGGATCGTGCCCGCGTTGCGCTGCATCAGCTCGAACATCAGGCTGTCCTCGACCAGGAACTCGAACCACGCCCGGTAGGCGTCGCCGACGAACTCCTCGAGCGTGCGCGCGCTGGCGCGGACGGCGCGCAGGCGGCGGCGGATCTCCTGGGCGCTCTCGTCAAGCACCGCCCGGAACACCGACTCCTTGTCGGGGAAGTAGTTGTAGAACGTCCCCGACGCGAGCTCGGTGCGCCGGATCACGTCGCGCACGCCGGCCGCGTCGTAGCCGAGCTCGGCGAACACCTCGCGCGCGGCCGTCAGGATCGCGGCGCGGTTCAGAGCCTTCGTCTGGGCCCGTTTGCCGGTTGCCGACTCGGCTCCGAGGCCGGCCGCTCCGGAGCCCCCGCGCGGTCCCGCTCGCGCCGGCGAGCTGAGCCGAGGCCGAACCGGAGGGCGAATCGGCGGCCGCACCGGAGGCCGCGGCAGCTGGGCCTCGGTCATGCGGGCGACGGCGACGGCGCAGCGAGCGCCCGCGGCGTCACCGGCAGTCCGAAGCCGGCCGCGCGGGCCCGCTCGGCGCCCGCCTTGAGCTCCTTGCGCAGCTCGTGCAGGTAGTTGTCGAAGTCGACCTGCATCGTGTGGCGCTTGGAGGCCACGTAGCGCTTGAACATCCGCTCGCGCTCGCGGTCGACGTCCGCCTGCATCTGCCCGAGCGGCGGCAGCCGGTATTCGCCGCGCAGGTAGGACGCAACCCAACGGCCCTGGGCCTCGGCGAGCGGCATGATCGCCCCGAGCGGCTGCAGCAGGCCGATGAACGCCAGGTTGTCCACCCCCGGCTTGAACACGCGGCGGAACAGCGGCAGATCGTTATCCGGCGCCGAGATCAACTGCTCGTCGAAGAACGGGAACGTGACCTTGTAGCCCGTGCACCACACGATCACGTCGACCTGCTCGCTGCTGCCGTCCTCGAAGCTCACCTGGTCGCCCTGTAGGGAGGCGACGTTCGGCTTCCAGGTCATCTCCCCGTGCGCGATCCGGTTCAGGAAGTCGGCGGAGATGGTCGGATGGGCCTCGCCGAGCCGATGGTCGGGCTCTGGCAGCCCGTAATCCTGGACCTTGCCGACGCCGATCCGGTACATCGCCATCAGGATCGCGCGGCGGAACGCGAACGGGAGCAGCGGCGTGAGCGCGTTCACCCCGATCTGATCGAGCGGGCGGCCGAACATGTACTTGGGGAGGATGTACGCCCCGCGCCGGCTGGAAAGGAAAGTCCGCCGTGCGACAAAGCTCGACTCGACCGCGATGTCCATCGCGCTGTTGCCGATCCCGACCACGAGCACGTTCTTATCCCGGAAGTCGGTGTTCTCGACGTAGTAGTGGGCGTGCGTCTGGACGCCGTCGAACTGGCCGGGGAACGGCGGCTCCGGCCAGCGCGGATCCCAGTGGTGGCCGTTGGCTACGAGCAGCGCGTCGTAGTGACGGGTCTCGGAGCCGTCGTCGAGCGTGATCGCCCATAAACCGGTGCCGGGATCGCGCTCGGCGTGCGCCACCCCGGTCTCGAACTGGATCCGGTCGCGGAAGCCGAAGCGGTCGACGTAGTTGTCGAAGTACTCCGCGATCTGAGCGTGGTGGGGGAAGTCCGGATAGGACTTCGGCATCGGGAAGTCCGAGTACTCCATCCGCTCGCGCGAGGTGTTGATGTGCAGCGACCGGTACGCCGACGACATTCCGTTGACGTTTCCGAACACCCAGTTGCCGCCGACCCGGTCAGATTTCTCAAAGCAGTCGAACGCGATCTCACGTTCGTGGAGGGCCTTGGCGGCGGCGATGCCTGATGATCCAGCGCCGATCACGCAGGCCGAGGGAAGAGTTGACATGGCGCGCAACCGTAGAAGAAGATGACGGGGGCGTCAAGTTTTCGCCGGCACCGCCCCGGGGCGCCCCCCCTCGCCGCCCGGCCCGCCCACGCCGCCCGGCCCGCCCACGCCCGCGCCGCCCGGCCCGCCCACACCGCCCGGCCCGCCCAGACCTCCGCCGCCCGGCCCGCCCACACCTCCGCCGCCCGGGCCGCCCCGGCCCCCGGCCGCCTCCGCCCGGCGGTGCTCCCGGCCCCGCTGCATCACCTCCCCGAAGCTCTTGAAACGGAAGATCAGCACCAGCGCCCCGAAACCCATCGCCGAGCTCAGCACCCCGGTCGCGATCTGCTGCCCGACGGAGAACGCGGCCACATCGGGGCTGTGGGCAAAGATCGTCAGCAGCAGCGCCTGCTGGACACCGGCCCCGCCCGGCGTGAACGGGAACACGGAGGCCACTACCTGGACCCCGAGCACGAGCAACGCGTTGCGCACCGTACCGCCGATGTGGAACGCGTCGAGCAGCGCCCAGTAGGAGGCAAACCGGAAGATCCAGCTCGCGAACTGCCAGCTCGCCATCCGATCGCGGTACACCCGCCAGTCGCGCAGGACCGTGAACCCTTGCCGGACGCGCTCCCAGAACGCGCGCACCTTCGCTGACAGCAGCGCGAAGCCGACCATGAATGCGACCCCCAGCCCGGTCAGGAAGAACAGCGTGAAGCGCATGTGCGAGGCAAAGAAGCTGATATCGAACGCGGGCAGCTTGGAGAAGTCGGGTGGCTTCGGGAACACGCCCTGCGTGAACGCGAAGCACATGACCAACAGCCCCATCAACCAGTCGAAGATGACCCCCGTGGAGAGTGCCGCGGCGATCGTCGGATAGCTGCTCGACGGGATCGAGATTCTGGTCAGGAACAGCTGCGCGATGTTGCCGCCCCCCAGCGGGAACACATTGTTGACCGCGTAGCCGACCATGTATGCCCCCCACACGTCTCGCCAGCGGACCCGCTCATCCGGATAGGCGAGCTGGACCGCGTTCCACAGCGCCCGCGAGCGAAGTGTGAGGTAGATCGCATAACAGGCGAGGCCGATCACCAGCGGCACCCAGCTCAGGTTGGCCAGTTGAGAGAAGAACTGGCCGGCGTGGTCCAGGAAGGTGCTGATCGTGCTCCCGATCGAGGCGTGATGCTGGGCGGCGAGGATGCCGCCGCCGGCGGTGGCCGGGAGTGCCATCCCTACACGGTGCCACACGGCGCAGCCGGCGAACCGGACGCGACCGGCAGGAACGGCCGGTTAAAAGGGCCCGGGGGGCCCAGATCCATCTGGACCCCCCGGAGAGTCAGGGAAGTGGGGGCGCAGTTCCCTGACCGACAGGGGCGAGTTTCCCCGTCCCAAGCCTTCAGTAAACCTGAATCCTTCTCGATTCGCACCGTTTCCCGAGAAAGAACCCACGAAAGTAGGAATTCAAACTTAGCATTCCCCGGCGGCGAGCTGGGAAAACCTGCGTTTGCAAGCCGACGTCCGGCCCCTCTCGCTGACTCCCGGTCGGGTCAATGCGTGCGCGTGCCGGGCCCGCTGAAGAACTCCTCGCCCGGCCTGACGGTACCCGCCGCCTCGGCCTCGTGGCGCAATGTGCGGTCGGGCTCACCGCTCCACGCCCCGACCGCGAGTTGCTCGCGATCATCGTCCATCGGGCTGCCGCCGAGGTCCTTGTTGACGATCCGGGCGCACTTGCGCCCCTCGGCGATCGCGGTCACCACCAGCGATTGCCCGATCCGTGCGTCTCCGCACCCGTACACCCCCTTCACCGATGTCCGGTAGGTCTGCTTGGTGGAGATGTTGCCCCGATGGTCGAGCTTCAGGCCGAGCTGCGCCACCAACCCCTCGTGCTCGGGGTGCTCGAACCCGATCGCGAGCAGCGCCAGGTCGGCCTCGAGCACGAACTCGCTCCCGGGAACCGGCGTCAGATCCCGCGACGACGTACCGGTCACCTTTCGCGCGTAGACGTGACTGACATGTCCGTCCTTGCCCCCGAAGCCGGTCACCTCCGTCCCCCATCGTCGCTTGCCGCCCTCGTCAAGGGCGTACGTGCTCAGCGTCCGTTTCGGCGGCAGCGGCCAGGGGTGCCGCGGATCGCGGCCATCGGGCGGCAGCTCCATGTAGACATCGAGCATCACAACGCTCTCGGCCCCCTCGCGATGGGAGTTGGAGATGCAGTCCATCCCGGTGTCGCCGCCGCCGATCACGATCACCTTCTTGCCCTTCGCCGTGATCTCCGCGCCATCCGGCGGCGGCCTGAACGCCCGTCCCTGCTCGGCGGCGACCCACCGGTTGCGCTGATACAGGTAGTCCATCGCGAAGTGCACGCCGCGCAGGTCACGTCCGGGGGCGTCGATGTCGCGCGAGACGCGCGAGCCGATCGTCAGCACCATCGCGTCGTGACGCGCGCGCACCTCCTCGGCGGAGATCTCGCGCCCGACGTCGGTGTTGTACGCGAACACGATCCCCTCCTGCTCGAGGATCGCCACCCGCCGGTCGATGATCCACTTCTCAAGCTTCGCGTCCGGCACGCCGAAGCGCATCAGGCCGCCAGGCCCCTCGTCGCGCTCGTAGACCGTCACCGAGTGGCCACACCGGTTGAGCTCCGCCGCGACCGCCAGGCCGGCCGGTCCCGACCCGATCACCGCAACGGTCTTGCCCGTGCGCCGGTCCGGCGGCTCGGGCTCGATCCAGCCCTCGTCGAACGCACGGGTCACGATCGAGAGCTCGATCTGCTCGATCGCGACCGGATCGTCGTTGATCGCCAGCACGCACGCGGACTCGCACGGCGCCGGGCAGATCAGGCCGGTGAACTCGGGGAAGTTGTTGGTCGCGTGGAGCTGGTCGATCGCCTCGCGCCACTTGCCGCGGTAGATCAGGTCGTTCCAGTCTGGGATCAGGTTCCCCAGCGGACAGCCCTCGTGGCAGAAGGGGATGCCGCAGTCCATGCAGCGAGCGCCCTGTCGCTGGAGCTCCGGCTCAGACTGGAGCGAGAAGTACTGCTGGTAGTCGTGGACGCGCTGTACCGGGTCGCGCTTGTCGAATCCGACCCGGTGCAGCTTCAAGAACGCGCCTAGCTCACCCATGGGGCAGTCGAGGGTACCAGCGCCGAGCCACTGGCCCACATGGCTGTTGCAACCCGTCTGAGAATCCCCTTAGAGTTGTGCCCGTGTTTTCCCAGGGGAAAGGGGCGCTCAAGATCGTCGGCGTGCTCGTGGTCACGCTGCTCGCGGTCGCGCCTGCAGCTTCAGCCGCCACCAGCCGGGCCGCATCAGCTCCGCCCACGGTCTCGCTTCACGCCAGACCGTCAGTCAGTCTCAGCGGGAGCCGGGTGATCGTCGCCGGCCACGGCACGGGCGAGCCGGCCGGCGCCGTTGTGCGGCTCTACAAGAGCGCCTACCCCTACCACTCGAGCACGCTCGTCAGGACCACGAGCACCAGCGCGACAGGAGCGTTCTCGTTCAACGTCTTCCCGGATCGCGACTCGAGATACCGCGCCGTTTTCGCCGCCACCGGCGCCGCAGCCACCGTGCTGGTCGAGGTGCGCGGCAGGACGATCACCACCGTGAGGGCGCTGGCGCTCGGCCAAGCCCGCGTGACGATCGTCGTCTTCCACCCTCGGGATCTGGGGTGGGCCACCGCGCGGGTGCACTGGTCGTTCGCGAGCGGCGGCGGCTTCACTGCGGCCGCGACCACCGCCATCGTGCGGCTGAGTCCGTACGTAATGGTGCTCTCGACGGCGATCGCGCTCCCCGCTGGACCGTTCCGCTGGCAGGCCTGTTTCCACGCCGTCGGTGACCAGGCGCTGCTCGATTCCGGCCGCCCGTCTGGGTGCACCGGACGGGGGTACCGCGGCGGCGGGTCGCTGCCGGTCGGATTCCCCGGCCCCGCGGCGATCGCCCGAGCCGAGGGCTACCTGAACAGCCGCGGCGGACACACGGCGCTCGCGGTGGTCGACAGCGAGGGGCGGGAGTCCGGGATCCGCATCGATGATCGCTTCATCACCGGCAGCGTCGTCAAGGCGATGCTGCTGGTCGCCTACCTGCGCCGCCTCGACGCGATGGGCCAGCACTACATCGACGGCTACAGCGCCTCGTTCCTCTACCCGATGATCAACGTGTCGGACAACAACGCGGCCTCGACCTGCTGGTCGATCGTTGGCAATGGGGGCCTGTACTCGGTCGCGGCGGCGGCCGGGATGACCGGCTTCTCGGTCACCACCGACTGGGGCAGCGCGATCCTCACCGCCCACGACCAGGCCAAGTTCTTCTTTGAGATGGACTCCCTGATTCCCCCGGAATTCGTAGGCTACGCCCGCTTCCTGCTCTCGACGATCGCTGGATACGAGAGTTGGGGAATCCCCGCGGTCGCGCGCCCGCTCGGCTATAACGTCTTCTGGAAGGCCGGCTGGCGTCCCAGCCCCGACATCTACCTCGTGCATCAGATCGCGCGACTCGAGGGGCACGGTGTCACTTTCTCGATGGCCGTGATGACCGACGGCGATCCGGACATGGGCTACGGGATCCAGACGATCCAAGGTGTGACGGCGGCACTGCTGGGATAGGACCTCGCGACGGCGAGAGCCGAGGCGTTGCGCTCTGCTCGGAAAGGCGCCGGCGAAGCGCGACGCGGTCGACACCCCGAGGCCGCGCGCGGGGCACCGCCTAGGCTGCGTGCCAGCCACCGCCGGTGCGGCCCACTAGAGTCCCGGCGGTGAGAGCTTGGACCTCGGCGGGGATACTCGCGACACTCGCGGCCGGGGCGATCGCGGCGCCCGCGGCAGCCGGAGCGGCGCCGGCGAGCGCACCCGCGCTCTCCCTCACCGCCTCGCCGGCGCAGGTCGCGAGCGGGCAGCAGGTGATCCTCTCCGGACGGTCACCCGCTGCCACACTCGCGGTAACGCTGTACGAACGGCCCTACCCGTACACGACGTCCCAATCGGTCGGCACGACGACGACCGGCGCGGACGGATCGTTCTCGTTTACCGTCACCCCCGACCGCAACGCCCGCTACTTCGCCGCCGCGACGGGAATCAGCCCCAGCGCCACCGTCCAGGTCGCGGTCACCGGCGAGACCGTCACGAAGGTGCACGCGGTCCCGCTCGGCCAAGCCCAGGTCACGATCGTCGTCCTGCATCCTCGTGATCTGCACTGGGGCGATGCGCGCGTCCAATGGTGGTTCGCCAGCGGGCCGGGTGCGTCATTCACGGCGGCCCCAGCGACCCGCACAGTCCGCCTGAGCCCGTACGTGGTCGTGCTGAGGACGACCGTCACGCTGCCGGCCGGGCCGTTCCGGTGGCGCGCCTGCTTCCACGCCCCGCTCGACAAGTCGCTGCTCGATCCCCACGGCTTCGTGGGCTGCACCGGCCGCGGATACCACGGCGGCGGCGCTCTGCCGGTCGGGTTCCCGGGGCCGGGAGCGGTGGCGGGCGCGACCTCTTATCTGGGTCAGCGGACGGGACGGACCGCCTTCGCCGTCGTCGACAGCGAAGGTCGGATCTCGGGAGTCAACATCCACTGGACGTTCCCGACCGCGAGCGTCGTCAAGGCGATGCTGCTGACGGCCTATCTGCGCCATCTGGACGCGATCGGTCAGCACACGATCGACTCCTACAGCGCCTCGTTCCTGTATCCGATGATCCACGTCTCGGACAACAACGCCGCCACCACCTGCTGGTCGATTGTCGGCGACGCGGGGCTGTACTCCGTCGCCGCCGCCGCGGGGATGACCGATTTCTCGGTCTCCGGGCTGTGGGGCACGGCGCTCCTGAGCCCAGCGGACCAGGCCCACTTCTTCTTCATCATGGACTCGCTGATCCCGAGGGAATTTGTCGGCTACGCGCGCTTCCTGCTCTCGACGATCGAGCCATCGCAGAGCTGGGGGATTCCGGTGATCGCCCGGCCGCTCGGTTACCGGACGTTCTTCAAGGACGGATCGGAGCCGACCGGGCTCGGTCAGCTCGTCCACCAGGTCGACCGGCTCGAGGGCCACGGGCGCACGTTCTCGATCGCGGTCATGACCGACGGCGACCCGACGATGCAGTATGGGATCGACACGATCCAGGGGGTCGCGGCGGCGCTGCTGGGATAGGGTCCGCGCGATGTCGCAGCTGATCCCGCGCGGGCCGTTCTCGCTCAAGGCGGCGGCCGAGTTCGGCTTCGGCCCGAACGCGGGCCGCCCGCCCGCGTTCGACGGGGCGATGCGGCTCGCGTTCGCCGTCGACGGCGGTCGCGGCCACGCCGGTGTGGTCCTGCGACAGCCCGAGCCTGACGGGCCGGTGAGCGTCGAGTTGCGCTGCACGGACGGCGCCGACCCCGACCGCGCGCTGCGCCAGGCCGCGAGGATCATCTCCCTCGATCACGACGGCGCGGAGTTCCTGAAGGTCGGTGAGCGGGACCCGGTGATCGGCGAGCTTCAGCGCGCCCACCCCGGCCAGCGGCCGGTGCTGTTCCACTCGCCATACGAGGCGGCCGCTTGGTCGATCATCTCCGCGCGGCGCCCCGCGGCCCAGGCCGCGACCGTCCGCCGCACGCTCGGCGAGCGGCTCGGGGAAAGCTTTGAGCTCGGGGGCCGATCCGTCGTCGCCTTCCCGCAGCCAGACCAACTCCGGCAGCTTCCAGACCAGATCCCCGGCCTCAACATCGAGAAGATCGCCCGGCTGCGCGCGCTCGCCGACGCGGCGCTCGCCGGCGAGCTCGAGGTCGAGCATCTGCACGAGCTGGGGCCTGAACGCGCCTACACCGAGGTTCAGCGCCTGAAGGGGCTGGGGCCGTTCTACGCGACGCTCGTCGTGGTCCGCGCGAGCGGGTTCGCCGACGCGATGCTGCCGATCGCCGAGCCGAAGGTCCTGGCTCACGCGGCGCGGTTCTACGCCCTCGAGGAGCCGCCGAGCGTCGAGCGGTTCACTGAGATGGCCGCGGCTTGGCGGCCGTTCCGGACCTGGGCTACGGTGCTGATCAGGCTGGCGGGGGACCGATCGGGTGGGGATGGACTTGACGGCGCGCGCGTCCAGTAGGACCGCCTTTGGTGGCTAACGATCTGCTTCGGGACAGCTCGCGAACACGTAGCACGCCAGGGGCGGCTCCGAGCTCACCTCCGGCGCACCGACCAGGTTGAAGCCGCCGACATCGACCGCGAGCAATCCTGGCTGGGCGGCCAGGATCTGCAGGTAGGTCTGGGCGTTCAGCGGGTCCACGCCCGGCATGTACCGCTGCTCGCAGACCGAGCGCGAGATCCGAGCCGGCTCGGCCGGCCCGGGGTGGGTGAGCGCATCGACCGCGAGCGCGTAGGCGACCGGGTCGACGGTCCCGACCGTCAGATGCTCGTCGACGTCGGCAGGACAGATGTCCTGGGTTGCGACGTTCGTGATCGCGGCGCCGCCGGTGTGCAGCGAGGAGGATCCCTCGTCGTTCTGATTCGGCATCACGACCTCATCGGTGTGCGTGTAGATCTCCGTGTAGGAGATCCCCGGGAACGTCTCTGCGTAGCTGTTCAGGGCCGCGATGAAGTTGGCGCCCGCGGCCTGTTGCCAGTCGGCGGGTGGACACCCTTCGGGGCACGAGCCGAGCGCGGTCGTCCCATGGTTCGAGCCGGCGATCCCGATCACGTCGTCGACCATCCCGCGCGTGTCGGGCCAGAAACGCAGCGCCCAGCGCATCGACATCCCGCCCTGGCTGTGGCCGAGGATCGCGATCCGCCGGCCGGCCAGCGCGTACATCGTCCGGATCGCGTACACGAGGTATTCGCCCGAGACCTGGATGTCCCCGAGCGTGTGATCCGGAGCCGTGTACGCGCACCAGGGGATCCCGAGCTTGGTCAGCGCCGGCTCCCAGTTCCAGGAGTAGTTCTGCTCGGGCGTGACGCCGGTCGCGGGGTTGAGCAGCACCGGCTCACGGGTGGCGTGCTGCACTCCGGCGGTGCAGCTGAGCGAGGCCTTGAGCTCGGCGGGCGGAACGGTCAGCGGCGGCCCTGGACGGTCCAGCGGCGCGAACGGGCCAGACGCGGGGGCGGCGGGAGCGGCCGAGGCGGCGGGGCGGCAGCGGCGCGGGCGGCAGTGGCGCGGGCGGCAGCGGCGCGGGCGGCAGCGGCGCGGGCGGCAGCGGCGCGGGCGGCAGCGGCGGGGGCGGCCGCGCACGCCGCGACCACCATCACCGCCAGCAGTCGGGTCCGGCGCCTCACACCGGAAACTTAACCATTGCGGCGCCCGGCACGCAAGCGGGAACCGCAGCCGGACCCTTGACCGATCGCCTCCCGCCCGCCTGGCCGCGAGCACGCGTGGACTACGCGACCGCTGCCTCGCGCTCGGCCAGCTCCGCCAGCGCCCGCTTGTAGTCGCGCGGCATCACCTTCACGAACCGGTCGCGCACGCCGCGGTCCCACTGCGCCAGCACGTTGCGGCCGACGAGCGACCCGGTGTGGGCGACGTGCTCCCGGATCAGCGCCTGCACCTCGGCGGCGTCGGCCTCGACGAGCGGCTCGAGATCGACCAGCTCGAGATTGCACCGGCGCTCGAACCCGCGATCCTTGTCGTACACATACGCGATCCCGCCGCTCATCCCGGCCGCGAAGTTGCGTCCCGTTGGGCCCAGGATCACGACCCGGCCGCCGGTCATGTACTCGCAGCCGTGGTCGCCGACGCCCTCAACAACCGCGTGCGCGCCGGAATTCCGCACCGCGAACCGCTCGCCCGCGAGGCCGCGGAAGAACGCGCGCCCGGCGGTCGCGCCGTACAGGACCGTGTTGCCGACGATCATGTTCTCGTGCGCCCGGAAGCGCGCGCCGTCCGGCGGCCGGACCGTGACCACGCCACCGGAGAGCCCCTTGCCGGTGTAGTCGTTGGTCTCGCCACGGAGCGAGAAGGTCACGCCCGGCGCGAGCCAGGCGGCAAAGCTCTGGCCGGCCGAGCCGGAGAACGAAATCTCGATCGTCCCGTCGGGCAGCCCCTCGATCCCGCGCCGGCGCGCGATCTCCCCGGACAGGATCCCGCCGACCGTGCGGTTGACGTTGCGGACCGGAATCGGACCGAGCCGCACCGTCTCGCCGCGATCGAGCGCGGGCGTACAGCGGCGCACCAGCTCCCAGTCGAGTGCGTCCTCGAGCACCGGCTGCTGCGGACGGGTCCGGTGCCGGGGCGATTCGGGCGGCACGTCCGGCGCACGCAGAACCAGCGCCAGGTCGACGCCCCGCGCCTTCCAGTGGTCGATCGCATCGTCCACGTCGAGCAGCTCGGTGTGCCCGATCATGTCCTCAAACCGGCGCACGCCCAGCGACGCCATCAGCTGGCGGACCTCCTCGGCGACCATCATCAGATAGCCGGTGACCTGCTCGGGCGTGCCGCGGAAGCGCCTGCGCAGCTCGGGATCCTGGGTCGCGATCCCGACCGGGCAGGTGTTCAGATGGCAGACCCGCATCATGATGCAGCCCATCGCGATCAGCGGGGCGGTCGAGAAGCCGAACTCATCGGCCCCGAGCAGCGCTCCGACGACGACATCACGGCCGGTCCGCATTCCGCCGTCGACCTCGACCGTGATCCGGGAGCGCAGGTCGTTGAGCAGCAGGGTCTGCTGGGTCTCGGCCAGCCCGATCTCCCAGGGCACGCCCGCGGACTGGATCGACGACTGCGGCGAGGCCCCGGTGCCGCCGTCGAACCCGGCGATCGTCACGTGGTCGGCGTTCGCCTTGGCGACGCCGGCGGCCACGGTCCCGACGCCGACCTCGGAGACCAGCTTGACCGATACGGAGCTGCTGGGGTTGGCGCACCGCAGGTCGTAGATCAGCTGCTTGAGGTCCTCGATCGAGTAGATGTCGTGATGCGGCGGCGGGGAGATCAGGCCGACGCCCTCGGTCGAGTTCCGGATCCTGGCGATGTAGGAGTCGACCTTGTGGCCGGGCAGCTGGCCGCCCTCGCCGGGCTTCGCTCCCTGTGCCATTTTGATCTGCAACTGGTCGGCGTTGACCAAGTAGTGGATCGTGACCCCGAACCGGCCCGAGGCGACCTGCTTGATCGCCGACCGGCGGAGATCGCCGTTGTCGTCGGGGACGTAACGCGAGGGATCCTCTCCCCCTTCCCCCGTGTTCGACTTGGCGCCGATCCGGTTCATCGCGATCGCCAGCGTCTCGTGCGCCTCGCGCCCCAGCGCGCCGAGGCTCATCGCGCCGGTCGTGAACCGCTTGACGATCTCCGTCGCCGGCTCGACCTGCTCGAGCGGCAGCGGCTCGGGTGCGGTGCGCAACTTCATCAGGCCCCGCAGCAGCGCGTTGCGCTCGGCGTCCTCGTTGACCAGCCGCGCGTACTCGCTGTAGGTCTGGCGCGGGTCGCCATTGTTGCCGCCGACCGCATGCTGGAGCTTGGCGATCGTGTCGGGGTTCCAGATGTGGACCTCGCCGTCGCGGCGCCACTGCAGCACGCCGCCGACCGGCAGCAGGTCGCGGTCGGTGCGCGGGTAGGCGCGGAAGTGGCGCTCCATCGCCTCGGTCGAGAGCACATCCAGCCCGACACCGCCGATCCGCGACGCGGTGCCCGTGAAGTACTTGTCGATCAGCGCCGTCTCGAGCCCGACCGCCTCGAAGATCTGCGCGCCGCAGTAGGACTGGATCGTCGAGATCCCCATCTTCGAGATCGTCTTCAGCAGGCCCTTGCCGATCGCCTTGACGATCCGCTTCTCGGCCTCCTCCCGGTCGAGCTCGCCCGGCAACAGCGCGCGGTCCGCCAGCTCGTCGAGCGACTCGAACATCACGTACGGGTTGATCGCGGCCGCGCCGTAGCCGATCAGCGTCGCCATGTGGTGGATCTCCCGGGGCTCGCCCGACTCGATCACCAGCCCGGTGCGCAGGCGCGTCCCGCGGCGGACCAGATGGTGGTGCACGGCGGCGACCGCCAGCAGCGACGGCATCGCGACCCGCTCGGGCCCGAGGTTGCGGTCCGACAGGATCAGGATGTTGGCGCCGTGGTCGACGTACCGGGCTGCCTCCTCGCACAGCGCGTCGAGGCGGGCGTCCATCCCGTCCGGGCCATGCTCGATCGGCCAGGTGATGTCGATCGTCGCCGCGTCGAACACGTCGTGGGAGACCTGGCGCAGCTTCTCGAGCTCCTGGTTGCGCAGGATCGGCTGGTCCATCACCAGGATGTGCGCCTGCTCCGGATTCTCGGCGAGCAGGTTCACCTCCGCGCCGACGCCGGCCTGGAGGCTCATCACGACCGATTCGCGCAGTGGATCGATCGGCGGGTTCGTGACTTGGGCGAACAGCTGTTTGAAGTAGGAGAACAGCGGTGGCTGGCGCTCTGAGAGGACCGCGAGCGCGGCGTCGTTGCCCATGCTCGCGACCGGTTCCTCACCCTTGGCCGCCATCGGCGCGATGACCATCCGCAGGTCCTCCTGCGAATAGCCGAACGCGAGCTGCTTGGAGCGCAGCGGCTCGATCCGCGGCGCACGCGGCTCACGCGCGGGGAGGTCGTCGATGTGCACGACCGAGCGCTCGTACCACTCGGCGTAGGGCTTGCGGCGCGCGACGCGCCGCTTGACCTCCTCGTCTTCGACGATCCGCCCCTCCTCGAGGTCGATCATGAACAGCTTGCCGGGCGCCAGGCGACCCTTGCGCTGGACGTGCTCCGGCGCGACTGTCATCACGCCGGTTTCGGACGCGAGCACGACGTAGCCCTCGGTGTCCTGGATCCAGCGGCCCGGCCGCAGGCCATTGCGGTCGAGCACCGCGCCGGCCACGCGTCCGTCGGTGAACACGACCGCCGCGGGGCCATCCCACGGCTCGATCAGGCACGAGTGGAAGTCGTAGAACCCCTTGACGTCCGGGTCGAGGTCGTTACGGGTCCGGTACGCCTCGGGCACCATCATCATCACCGCGTGCGGGATCGAGCGGCCGGCGAGCACCAGCAGCTCGAGCACGTTGTCGAAGATCGCCGAGTCGGAGCCCCCGTCGCGGACGACCGGGATCACCTTCTCGAGGTCGTCCCCGAACAGGTCAGAGGCGAGCTGCGACTCGCGCGCCCGCATCCAGTTGACGTTGCCGCGGAGCGTGTTGACCTCGCCGTTGTGGGCGATCATCCGGTACGGATGCGCGAGCTCCCAGCTCGGGAAGGTGTTGGTCGAGAACCGCGAGTGCACGAGCGCCAACCGCGACGCCACACGCGGGTCGCGCAGGTCGGTGAAGTACCGCGGCAGCTGGGGCGCGGTCAGCATGCCCTTGTAGACCATCGTCCGGGAGCTGAAGCTCGGCAGCGCCAGGTCGGGGCCGGCCGTGCGCTCGATCATCCGCCGGATCACGTACAGCTTGCGCTCGAAGACGTCCTGGTCGGTGGTCTGATCCGAGGCCTCGATCAGGACCTGCCGGATGAACGGCGCCGACAGCCGGGCAGTCTCGCCGACATACCGCTCGTCAATCGGGACATCGCGCCAGAACACCGCCCGCTGGCCCTCGGACTCGATCGTCTCCTCGATCAGCTGCTCGAGCAGCATCCGCCGCTCGGGGTCGGTCGGCAGGTAGCAGACGCCGACGCCGTAGCGCCCGGGCGCCGGCAGCTCGACGCCCGCGGCCGCGCCCCGCAGGAACAGATCAGGGATCTGGATCAGGATTCCGGCGCCGTCGCCGGTGTTCGGATCCGCCCCCTCGGCACCACGGTGCTCGAGGTTCTCGAGCGCCTCGAGCGCCTTCTCGACGACCGCATGGCTGGCCTCGCCCCACAGCTTCGCGACCAGCGCGATGCCGCAGGCGTCGTGTTCGTTTGCGGGGTCGTAGAGGCCGATGGCCCCTGGGGGAGCAGTGCGTGTGTTCATAGAGGTCGTGCCCTGGAAGCGGGGCACGGAAACGGCGGCCGAGGACGAGAATTAAAGGCTACCAGCGCTGTTAGGAGAGCGTTAGCAACAGCCGCGCGGCCGCACTCTCCTGCATCCCGGCGGCCTCAGCTCTTAGCCTTGGCTGTCTGCTTGCTGCGCTTGGCGGGAGCCCCGTCGCCGTCGCCGTCGCTGTCGCTGTCGGAGCCGCGCTTGCGGGAAGCGCGAGCCGGCTTCGGCTCGGGCACCTCGTCACTGCGCACGGCCGCCAGGCTGGCCTCCAGCGCCGCCATCAGGTCCGGAGCCGCGTCCGGCTCCTCGGCCTGCGGTTGGACCGCGATCTCCTCGCCCGAGGCCTTGCGCTCGATCAGCTCCAGCACTCGGTCGCGGTATTCGTCCCGGAACTTCGTCGGGTCGAAGTCCGAGGAAAGCGACGCGATCAGTTGCTCGGCCATCTTCAGCTCCCGCGGCGTCGCCTCGGCGTCGGCGATCGCATCGAGCTCATCGAGCCGGTCCGGCTTCAGCACCTCGTCGCCCCACAGCATCGTCGTCAGCGTGAGCACGTCGTCGGTGGGCCGCAGCGCGCACAACTGCTGCTTGGAGCGCAGCACCACCCGGCCGATCCCGACCTTGGCCGATTCCCGCATCGCATCGAGCAGCAGCCGGTAGGCCTTAGCCCCGCCGGCCGTCGGCGCCAGGTAGTACGAATGGTCGTAATAGATCGGATCGATCTCCTCCAGATCAGCGAATTCCTCGATATCGATCGTCTTGGTCGCCTTCGGATCGAGCGCATCGAGCTCGTCCGGATCGATCAGCACATACCGATCCGGCGTGATCTCATAGCCCTTCACGATCTCCTCAAAGGGCACCTCGTCGCCGGTCGTCGAATCAACCCGCTTCTGGCGGATACGAGCGCCGGTCTTGCTCGAGAGCTGATGAAAGCGCACCGACTTCGGCGACGTCGCGCTATACAGCTTGACCGGCACGTTTACCAGGCCGAAGCTGATTGCGCCGGACCAGATTGCACGGGCCATAAGGCTTTTGTATAGCGAACCTGGCGGCGCGATCAAGGCCTGAGCGGGGACTTGCCGCCGTGGTCGGCGGTCGGAGGCGGACACGCGTGGTTGGGTGGCGGGGTTACTCGGCCGGCTCGTGCTGGCGGTCGGCTCGGTAAACGGCGCTGGTGAAGGGCTTGCAGCGAGGCCCGGCCGGTCGGTCTCCCGAGGCCCGCCGGGCCGGTCGGTCTCCCGAGGCCCGCACGGGCCGGCCAGCCTCCCGAGGCCCGCGCGGGCCGAAATGCCGCGAGCGCGAGACATGCCTGAGCGCGCGGCGTAGCCTGGCCTAGGTGAGGCCCGCGCGAGCCGAAATCCGCTCCGCCGACATGCTTAACGGCCCAAAGTCCACGCCCGCGACCGACCTTGCCTACATAAGCATGCCCCACATGCTTATGTAGCCAAGGACCGGCAGGCGCGCGCGGTTTGTCCCTGAATGCAGCCGAAATTGTCAGAGTGCTGACACCATCCGGCCCGGCCGTACCCTCACCCGCGCCGGTCCCCGAGCGGACCACACCCCATAAGCCCCGCGGCCACGCCCCAGCCCTCGGTCCACCGCGCCACCCAGCCCACGCCCCCAGCCCTCAGTCCGCCGCGCCACCCAACCCGCGGGCTGCCTGCGCCAAGATCTCACGTCGTGGCCCGCACCCGCGTTTCATCACCAGTGAAGCTTCCACCGTTTCAGCGGCTGCTCGACGCCCACGGCCGCGATGTCCACCGGTTCCTGATCGCCACCGTGGGACCGGACGCCGCTGATGATTGCTATCAGGAGACCTGGCTGGCGGCGCTGCGCGCGTACCCGCGCCTGCGCGACGCCGGCAATCTCCGCAGCTGGATCTTCACCGTCGCGCATCACAAGGCAATCGACAATGTGCGCGCCCGCCGGCGGGCGGCAGTGCCGGTGGCGGAGGTGCCGCCGGACGCGCACGGCGCGGCGCCCGGAGCCGATCTGCAGGCGGGTGTGTTGAACGGGCAGTCCGAGCTCTGGGGCAGGGTCCGGGCGCTGCCCACCAAGCAGCGCACCGCCGTCGCGCTGCGCTACCTAACCGACGCCTCGCACGCCGAGATTGCGTCGGTGATGGGGATCAGCGAGGACGCGGCGCGCCACAACGTCCACGAAGCGCTCAAGCGTTTGCGACAGGAGTACGAACGATGACCGAGATCGAGGCACTGGAAACCGCCCTGCGCGCCGGCGAGCCGGACGCGCCATTGCCGGAGCTCGAGGCGGCAGCCGCCGCAGCCGGGCTCCTCGATGTCGCCTACGCCACGTTCGACTCTCCGGTCGGGCCGCTGCTGCTCGCGGTCACGCCGCGGGGTCTCGTGCGACTCGCCTACCTCGACGGCGACCTGGACGCGGTGCTCGAGGATCTCGCCCGGCGCGTCTCGCCGCGGCTGCTCGCCGCAGAGCGCATGCTCGATGAGCCGCGTCGCGAGCTCGACCAGTACTTTCGCGGAGCGCGCCGGGAGTTCGAGCTGCCGGTCGACTGGCAGCTGACCCACGGCTTTGCCCGCCGCGTGCTGCAGGCGACAGCCCGGATCCCGTACGGCTCGGTCTCGAGCTACAAAGGAGTCGCGACTGAGGCCGGAAGCCCGCACGCGTTCCGGGCGGCGGGCAACGCGCTCGGCACCAACCCGCTTCCGATCGTGGTCCCGTGCCATCGTGTGCTGCACGCGGGCGGCGGGCTCGGTGGGTACACGGGCGGACTACCGCGCAAGCGGTTGCTGCTGACGGTCGAGGGGGTGCAGGCGGTCGAATAGACTCGGCACCCGCCGCACCCGCCGCACCCGCCGCACCCGCCGCACCCGCCGCACCCGCCGCACCCGCCGCACCCGCCGCACCCGCCGCACCCGCCGCACCCGCCGCACCCGCCGCACCCGCCGCACCCGCCGCACCGCTGTAAACCGAGGCACCTTGAAGACCCGCATCAACCGCCAAGCGCTGCCGCCCGGGCCTCGCGCCCCCGTCGCGCTGCAGCTGCTCGCGACCTGGAAACGGCCCGCGCCCTCGCTGGAGCGATTGCGCCGGCGCTACGGGAAGCGGTTCACGGTCAAGCTCCCGCTCCAGCCGCCATTCGTGATCCTGTCCGATCCGGACGAGATCAAGGGGCTGTTGACCGCCCCGCCGGAGGTGCTTCACCCCGGCGAGGGAGCGCGGATCTTGGAGCCGATGATCGGCCGCAACTCGGTGATCCTGCTCGACGAGGCGCCCCACCTGGAGCAGCGCCGGCTGCTGCTGCCGGCATTCCAGGGCGAGAAGATGCAGCGGCTGATCGGATTGATGACCGAGCTCACGGATGGCGAAGTGCGCGCCTGGCCGACCGGCGAGCCCTGCCCGCTCCATCCGCGCCTTCAGCGACTGACGCTCGAGATCATCCTCCGGGCCGTGTTCGGGCTGGAGCGGGGACAGCGCCTGGACGACCTGCGGGACTCACTCACGGCGGTGCTCGCGTTCAGCGAGCATCCCCTCTCGATCCTGCCCGCCGCGCAGCGGATGGCGAGCTGGTTGGGACCGTTGAAGCGCTTCCGGATCGCGGTCGCGCGCGCCGACGCGCTGATCTTCGACCTGATCGATGAGCGCAGAGCGGCCGCGGAGCGCTCGGCCCGCGACGACGTGCTCGGGATGTTGCTTCAGGCGCGCCACGGCGACGGCTCGCCGATGTCAGACCAGGAGCTCCGCGACGAGCTGATGACCTCGCTCGTGGCGGGTCATGAGACGACCGCGTCGCAACTCGCGTGGGCGTTCGAGGCGCTCGCTCGCGAGCCGGCCGTGTGCCAGCGACTGAGCGCCGAGCTGGACGCCGGCGAGACCGACGAGTACCTGACGGCGACGATCAACGAAGTGCTCCGGATCAGACCGGTGCTTCCGAACGCCGAGCCACGACTCGTCAAGCAGCCGATCACGATCGGCGGAGTTCAATACCCGGCCGGGGTGTCGCTGCTGGCATCGGTCTTCCTCCTGCACCACGACCCCGAGATCTACCCGGAGCCGTACGCGTTCCGGCCCGAGCGGTTCCTCGGCAGTGCCCCGGGCACCTACACCTGGATCCCGTTCGGGGGCGGACGGCGGCGCTGCCTCGGCGCCAGCTTCGCGATCCAGGAGATGAAGATCGTGCTCCGCGCCGTACTCACCCGTTACGAGCTGGCACCGGCTCAGACGCGGCCGGAGCGCACGGCGCGGCGCAGCATCACGTTCAGCCCGTCGCGCGGCGCGTGCGTGGTGCTCTCCCAGCGCCGCGCGGTGGCCGACCGAGCGCCCACCCACGCGGCACTCGCGTCGAGCGCCTGACTCCGCTCCGGGCGCGCTCGGGTCGCGAGACTGCCCCCCCGGTGGCGGCATGCGCCACCGACTCGTAGGGTATGACGCAAGCGTGGATCTACTTCGTCCGCTCCGTGCCTTCGACAGCCTCCAGCAGAGGCATCGAACGCTGGCGGTCCCGGTCGCGATGGTGAAGAAGTTCGACGACGACCAGGCCAGCGGCCTGTCGGCGCTGATCGCGTATTACGCGTTCTTTTCGCTGTTCCCGCTGCTGCTGGTGTTCGTGACAGTGCTCGGGTTCATCTTCCATGGCAATGCGGATGTCCAGAACTCGATCCGTCACTCGGTGCTGGGCCGCTTCCCGGTGATCGGCACCGATCTTCAGGACAAGCAACTTCACGGCCGCTCGCTCTCGCTGGTGATCGGAATCCTGTTCTCGCTGTGGGCGGGTCTGGGCATCACGCAGGCAGCTCAGAACGCGTTCGACAAGATCTGGGCGGTGCCGTTCAAGGAGCGGCCCAATTTCTTCAAGAAGCGCGTGCGCGGATTGATCCTGTTCGTCGCGATCGGTGTGATGTTCATCGTCTCTACTGTCGCATCGGGACTGGTCGGCGGCGGCCTCAGCGGCCCGGTGACCGCGGTCGTCGGGATCGTGTCGTCGCTGATCCTCAATTTCGCCATGTTCGCCGCGGCGTTTCGGTTGCTCACCTCGGCGGCCGTCCCGACCCGATCACTGTGGATCGGCGTGTTGGTGGCGGGCGTCGCGTTTCTGTTCCTCCAGCTTCTCGGCGGCCTGTACGTGAGCCACGTCATCAGTCACGCTACGAGCACCTACGGCTTTTTCGCGACGGTGATCGGATTGCTGGCGTGGCTGCACCTCGGTGCCCGGCTGACCCTTTACGCCGCCGAGCTCAACGTCGTGGTGATCCGCAAGCTATGGCCGCGGAGCCTGTTCGGTCCACCCACACCCGCGGGCGAGCGGACCCTGGAGGCGATCGCGAAGGTGGAGGAGCGCACCGACGAGCAGCAGATCGACGTCCACTTCCGCCATTAGCGGATCACTACCGGGCGCCCGCCGGATCCTCCCGCCGAGCTGGTGCCCGGATCCTCCCGCCGAGCTGATGCCGGATCCTCCCGCCGAGCTGGTGCCGGATCCTGGCGGCGGGCGACCCCGAGAAGCTCGTCGGTGGCGGCTCGAATCCCGTCGGCGAGCACATGAAGGTCCTCGACGGCTTCACTGTCCGCGAGCAGGCCGAAGGACAGCTTGCCCGAGAACGACGCAACCGCGATCCGCAGCGCGTGCTCCGGCGCGATCTCGCCGAGCGAGAAGAAGTCGCGCACCCGCGCACCCGCCACGAAGACATCAACCGATGGTCCGCGCACGTTGGAGACGTTGAACGTGAACACGCGCGGGCTCATGGTCCAATGCGCGACGAACGGGTGCAGCCCGAGGTGATACAGCGCTTCAGCGTCGTGGCCGAGCTTGCGCTCGCGCGTCTCCCGGTTGATCGCGAGCAGCCGCTTGACGGGATCGGCCTCGGCGACCGGAAGATCGACGAAGAAGTAGGAGTCGCGATTGCCGACGAGCTCGCGCTCGGCGTCCCGATGGAGGCTGACCGGCACCTTGACGCGAATTCCCTGTGCCGGCCCAAGCCCGCGCCCGAGCCAAGTGCGCACTCCGCCCGCCACAAGCGCCAGCACCACGTCGTTGACTGTGACCTTCGGGTCGATCGCCTTGCCCGCCCGCCGGCAGTCATCCAACCGTGCCTGAGCGAACGCAACCTTGCGTCGCGCACCGACCGCATGAGCGAGGGGCGTCACCGTCGCGGTCCGCGTCAGCTCGCGCCGGAGGGCAGGCCGTAAGGAGATCAGCTCGCCGACGGCTCGCAGCGGATGGGCTCGCGAGGGCGCGTGGATCGCCCCCTGCGCGCGGTCGCGCAGGCCGAGCGCGAGCAGCCTCAGCGGGCTCGGACTGGGCCCTGGAACCCAGGCTGCGGGCGCATTTAGGTGGGGGTCGGCATTCTCACTCCACAGCACCTCGGCGCCGATTCGCATGCAAGCAGCGCCATCGGCCATGCAGTGGTGCAGGCGCCAGATCAGCGCGACCGCGCCGTCCGCCAACTGCTCGACGACATCCAGCTGCCACAGCGGCCGGGTGCGGTCGAGATGCTGCGTCTGCAGCCGAGCGATGATCTGCTCGAGCGCCGGCCAGTCGACCGCTCCTTCCGTCGGCACCGCGGTCACGTGGCGCGCGATGTCAAATCCTTGATCGTCGATCCAGGCCGGGTTGGCGGCATGTAGCGGCGTCGCGACCAGACGCTGGCGCAGCCGCGGCGCGCGGCCGAGACGCGCAGAAATCGTTGCCCGCAGGTCCTGCACCGTCGGGCGCGGACGTCCGGCCGCCGGCTCGAGCACGATCACCTTGCAGGTGTGGCCACTGACCGAGCCGTTTTCGAGCTTCAGGATCTGAAGATCTTGGGTGCTGAGCCGTTGAAGTCGATGCGTGACTTGAAGATCCGTTTGCATGGTCACGATGCGCTCGCCCCTCCCCGGCAGATTCAGAACAGCGTATCCGGTGCATCGCGGCGCGTCAGCTCCCGCGGCCAGGAGCACAGCCCGCCCTCGGCCGGGCAGCCCGCACACAGCGCCCGATGCGGCATCTCGCTGACGGCGAACTGACGCCGCATGACCCCGGCGGACAGCTCGGCCAGCCGCAGCTCAAGCCGGGGAAGGTCCGCGTTCGTGAATGTCGCCGTCACCGGCGCCTGCGCCAGCTCGAGGAACTCGTGCACGACCTCGACCTCGGCCGCGCCGCTGCGCAGGACCGCGATCGCGTAGATCAGACGTTGCGTCTCGTACTTCGCCGTCACGATCCGGGCCGGATCGGCTCCGTCCAGCCTGTCGCTCTTGTAGTCGACGACGAGCCGGCGCCGATCCCCTTCGCGCGCGACCACGTCGAGCGCGCCGGTGACAAGCACGCCGCCGTCGATCAGAAACGAGAACCGCTCCTCCCGCCTGACCTCGGCCGCGCGGGCGAGCCTCGCACACAGATCGCTGGCGGCGAACGCCTCGATCAGCTCAGCGAGCTCCCCGGGCCGCGGTGGCGCCGCGAGCCCCGACAGCTTGGCCGCCGCGGTGATCGCGGCGTCCTCGGGGCGCAGCGGCCGTCGGAAGTCGAGCCGCTCCAGCAGCGCATGCAGCAGGATGCCGCGCTCGTTGGCGGCGAGGTCGTCCGGAGAATCGCCGACCGCGGCGCCACCGCGCTCCGGCCCCGGCGGCAGCCCCAGCACGCGCTCGACATAGAACCGGTAGCCGCAGCGCTCGTACTCGCCCAGCGCGGAATAGCTCAGCGTCTTCACCGGCGGGACCGGCTCGCGAGCCGGTGCGGGCGCCGACTCAGCAGCGTCGGCGAGCTCGACCACCTGCCCGCGGCCAGTGGGCGCCGCGACGTCCGGCAGGCGATCGTCCAGATCCTCGGGCGAGACGAACGTGAACCTCACGCCCGCTTCGGTGACTGCGCAGCGCGCCTCAGAGTCGGCCGCTCGTTCCGCGATGTCGGGGACCAACGCCGGCCCGATCCAGCTGATCGGCCCGCCGGCGCTGTTGACCGGCCATGCTTCGAGCCGCGCCGCACCGCTCACGATCAGCCGCTCCCGCGCCCGCGTCATCGCGACGTAGAACACGCGGCGCTCTTCCATCGCCTCGGCCGAGGCCTGCTCGTCGCCGAGCGTCCGGTAGTCGAGCGAAGGCTCCCGCTTGCCGGTCCCGGGCTCGGCGAGCCGCAGCCCGATCCGACCGTCACGCCCGAGGCGCAGCAAGTCCGCCCGCCGCCACGGACCGCGACCGAGATCCGCGACGCACACGATCTCGAACTCGAGCCCCTTGGCCCGATGGATCGTCATCAGCCGGACCGCATTCAGCGCCTCGCCTTCGACCGGGGCCTCGCTCTCGCGGGCCTCGCCCGACTCGCCCCACGTGTCAGCGCGGCCCCGGACCAGGTCGAGGAAGCCACGCAGGTTGCGGCCACTCGCGGCCTCGAACTCCCTGCCGAGCCGCATCAGCTTCCGTACGTTCGCGAGCCGGCGCTCACCTCCCTGCATCGCCAGCATCTTCAGGTCGTAGCTGCTCCGCTCGAGCGCCCGGTCGATCAGCTCCTCGATCCCCCGCCGAGACGCGCCCGTCCGCTCGGGCGCAAACCACCCGGCAAACGCGGCCAGCCGCTCGCGATCGACCGCGCCGAGGTCGTCGAGCCGGCCTTCCGGCTCCTGCAGCACCCACCACGGATCACGCCCGGAGGCGCGCGCACCGGCCCCGAGCAGCACGAGCGCATCGACCGTCACCCCAACGATCGGAGAGGCGAGCACCGTGTACAGGGCTTCCTCGTCGCGCGGGTTGGCGAGCGCCCGCAGATACGCGACCAGGTCAACGACCTGCGGGTGCGCCCAGTAGCCGCGTCCCCCGATCACGTACGTCGGCACCCCGCGCTCCTCCAGCGCGCGCTCGTAGGCCCGGAGATCGGTGGTCGCACGGGTCAACACGACAACCTCGCGAGCCGCCGCGCCCTCGTCGATCAGCTCCCGGACGCGCACGGCCAGCGCCCGCGCCTCGGCCACGCGCCACGGCGCGGCCAGCCCCTCGGTGGCCCAGTCCGCTCCCTTGTCGGCGACCAGCAGCTCGACGTAGGGCCCGGCGAGGAACGCCGCACCGCCGTCGACGGGCGAGCGAATACCTGCGGGCATACCCACGTCTGCCGGCGAACCGGCGTTGCGCCCCGCGCGCAGCGGCATGAACTGCTCCCCCAGCTCCGCCTCGAACGCCATATTCAGCACATCGAGGATCTCCGGTCGCGAGCGGAAGTTGGTCTGCAAGGTCAACCGCCGCTCGTCCCGGCCGAGACGTTCGCCGCGCCGTTCGAACAGCTCCACGTCGGCGTGCCGGAAGCCGTAGATCGACTGCTGGGCATCGCCGACCGTGAACAGGTTTCCGCTCGCGACCTGCTCGATCAGCTCGAGCTGGACGCTGTTGGTGTCCTGGAGCTCGTCGACCATTACGTGCTCGAACCGGGCCTGGTAGCGGTCCCGCAGCTCCCCGTGGCCGAGCAGGAGCTCCCGCGTGATCAGCTCGAGGTCCTCGAAATCGAGCCCCGACCGCTCGCGCTTGTGCCCCGCGTAACGCTCGCCGAAGCCTTCCAGCAGGTAACCGAGCAGCCCCAGCGTGCGCTCGGCGCGGCGGTGCTCGCAGGCGGCACGGAAGCGTGACAGGGCCGCGCCGTACTCGCTGCACGCATGGGTCGAGAGCGCGGCCCCGTTCCCGCCGGGCAGCGCCAGGGCCGCGACCTCGCCGGGCCATGGCTCCGGCGCTCCGGTCACCTCGGAGACCCGCGCCAGCCGCTCGAGCGCCTCGACCACTCGCGCCGAGGGCTCCGGCAGCGCCCCGAGTTCGCCGGCGAGAACGGCCGCGGCCTCCAACAGGTCGGTTCGGGCCGGACCGAGCTCGGGTGCGGCGGCCAGCGCCGGCAAACGGGGCTCGAGCGATCCGCGCGAGCGCAGTTCCTCGTACGCGCCGAGGATCGCGGCCCGCAGCGGACCGGCGCCGTAGGAGGCGATCAGCTCAACGCCGCCGGGATGATTCTGCGCGAGTTCCTCGAGCGCCGCGTCGAACGCGCTGTCGGCCAGCTGCTGCGCCTCGGTCTCGTCGAGCACCGAGAAGCCGGGGTCGATGCCGGCAGCGAGCGCGTGTGCCCGCAGCACGCGAACGCAGAACCCGTGGATCGTGGAGATGAACGCCCCTTCGGTCGCGCGGGCGGCGTGGTCGGCACCGAGCGCTCGCAGCCGCGTCCGGATCCGGTCGCGAAGCTCCGCGGCCGCCTTGTCGGTGAACGTGATCGTCAGGATCGCGCCCACGGCGACGCCGTCGTCGAGCACGGCACGGACAAACCGCTCGACGAGGACCGAGGTCTTGCCGCTCCCGGCCCCGGCGTCGAGCAGCAGGTCCCCGTCGCGGCTCTCGATCGCCTGCAGCTGCTCCGCGGTCCATTCGCGACCGCCGATCTCCGGCCCGGTCAGGATCCTCACCCCTGGCTCCGGCAGATGCCAGGGAACCTGCATCCCTGCCGCGAGCACGTTTCCGGACACGGCTCGAGCCGTCCGGTGCGCAGCTGCGCGGCGATCTCGAGCGCGCGCGCGGCGGCGTCCTGGAGGGTCGCCTCGAGCTCCTCCGATGAGCGCGCATCCGTCGCCACCACCCGCGCGCCCACCGGCGCGCCCTCGAGGAACACGCCGCGAGCGCGCAGGTCGCCCCCGCCGAGCGGCTGATAGAGCCCGGCCACCGGCTCCAGACCGAGCAGCTCCCGCGCGACGAGCATGTAGAGCGCCACCTGGAGCTGGCGGTCGACCGCCCAGTGGGCGCCCTGATGTTCGGGGCGCGCGCTGCCGCTCTTGTAGTCGCGCACGATCGCTCGGCCGCTTCGCCCCGGCTCGACGTCGACGCGGTCGATCACACCGCGCAGCCGGATCCGGTCCGGGCCATCGCCGAGGACCAGGGCAGGCAGCGATCCCTCGTCGTCCTCGAACCCGAACCGCAGCTCGATTCCGTCGGGATCCCAGCCGCACCCGTCGGCAGCCTCGTGCGCGAGATAGCGGCGAAGGTCGGCCTCGAGCGCTCCGCGGATTCCGGCGCGCACGCCCTCCGGCCGGCCGCTCCCGACGGTCGCGGGCAGTTCGCCCACGACCTCGTCGAGGACCCGGTACGCGTCCGCGAGGGTCGAGGGGGTGACGGCGGTCTCGAGCCGCCGGAGCACGTCCTCGAGCGCAGCGTGCATGTAGTTGCCGCGGGCGATCGGGTCGGGCTCGGGCTCGAACCGTGCCGGCTGGAGCTCGCGCTCGACCAGCCACTTGAACGGACACGACGCGTAGGACTCGAGCGCACCACCGGAGACGACCGTACGGTGCCGCACGCGCTCCAGCGCTGCCTCTCCGAGCACCCGGACAGGCAGGTCCGCGTCGCCGAGCCCGGCCCCGGCAGCGCCGTCCGAGGCCCCCGCGTCGAGCCAGGGCCCGTCAACCCCCCGGGCGGCGGCAGCCCGCAGCCGCTCCCGCAGTGTCGGAGCCTCATCCCCGGGCCACACCACGTCGGCCAGCAGCCGCCGGCGACGGCGATCGGTCCAGCCCTCCACCAGCAGCTCGGCGACGTCCGCGATGAACGGCGAGGGCAGCGCCAGATTGCCCTCCTCATCGGAGCTCCGGTACGAGAGCACGAGCCGCTCGGTCGCCCTCGAGATGCAGGCGTAGAACAGGTAGCGCTCGCGCGCCAGGGCATCCTCGGTCGGCGCGAGCACAAGCCCGGTCGCGGCTGCGAGCTCGCGGCGGCGCTCGTCGGAGAGGAATGGCTCGGGCGTTCCCGGCAGTGGGAACTCGCTCTCCTGGAGGCCACAAACGAAGATCGCCCGGAACCGCCGGGCCCGAATCGAGAGCGGTTCGGCGAGCAGCACCGCGCCAGGCCTGACCGGCGCGCCGGCGGCAACCTCGAGCTCTGAGAGCAACTCGATCAGCTCGGGCCCGGAGATGGAAGCGCCAAGCTCCTCGAGCTCGGTGAGCGCGGACAGCAGCGCGCTGAGCGCGCGCGCGTCGAGTTCCTCGGCGGAATCGAGCTGACTCGCCGTCCCTCGACGAGGGGCGGCGAACAACCTCCGCGCATGGCGCCCGAGCTCAGCGGCCGGATCCTCCGCCGCCTGCAGCGAATCGATCTCCGCCAGCGTCCAGGAGAACTGCTCCCGAGCCTCGCCGGCGCTGCGCAGCCCATCACGGCGGACGTCGGCCTCGAGGGCGTCGGCGACCTCCGGCCGCTCGAGCATCCCGGGCGCACGCAAGTAGTCGAGCAGGTCCTGCGGATCTGCCCGGTCCTCGCCGAGCAGCGCGCACCGGGCCAGACCGAGCAGGCCCCGCCCGAGCGGAGTGTGCCCGAACCGCACCCGGCTCTCGCTCGCGACCTCGATCCCGTATTCGCCGAACACCCGCTCGAGCGCTGCCGCTGAACGGGCCAGCGACCGATACACGATCACCACCTCCTCGGCGGGCACGCCGGTGCGCAGCAACTCGAGCACCTCGGCTGCCACCAGCTCGGCCTCTGCGCGCTCACCGCCCGCCTCGAGCAACCGCACCGCCGGTCCGGGATCGATCCGCTCACCGCCCTGCGCCGAGAACAGCCGCCGCTCCAGCAGGTGCAAGGCGGCGCGCGACCCTGCTTGGTAGTGCTGGTCGAGGGCCGGCAGCTCGAGTACCTGTTCGGCCAGCGGCCGCAACTCCTGCACCGCCTCGGCCCGCGCCAGGAGCGCCGCGTGGCCCGGCTCGTAGGTCAGGGAAACCGTCACCCGGGTTTCCGCAATCCGGGCGAGCGTCTCGACCGCGTCGCGTTCCAGGCGCGTCAGATCATCGAATCCGTAGAACAACACGGGGTCTGCCCCCCACCGTCCGGGCCGCGCGCGCAACGCGTCGAGCGCCCGCCACGCGTACAGCTCGGCATCGACGCGCCCGAGCCGGTCGAGCTCGCGGGCGTAGGAGCCGTACAGCGTCGCGACATCGCGGGCGTAGGCCGCCCGCCGCTCGTCGCCCGCGGCCCAGCGGTCAAGCGCGTGCGCGAACCGCTGCGGGGTGATCAGCGATCGCTGGAGCTCAGCGATCAGATCTCCGACGGCCCCGGGGAAGCCCGCGGCGAGCGCGGACTCGTTCAGAACCGAGAGCCGCGCCGCGTGGACCACCGAGCGCAGCACCTGCTGGCGCTGGAGCCTCGACAGCCGCCGCTGTTCGTACCCGGCGCGGGCCGCGATCTCGTTCGCCAGCCCGGCGAACGTCCGCACCGAGCCCAGCACCGCGCCCTGAGCCGCCAGCTCGCGGGCGTAGTAGTCGGCGTCGAGCGCGGTCGGGACGACCAGCACCGCGCCGCGGTGCGCGGCATCGGCGTACGCGCCGAGGACCTCCCCGGCCTTGGCGGAGTTGGCGGGACCGAGGACGAGCGTGAGCGGCATCGTCCTATGGTGGCGGGTGCACAGGACGGTGGTTCGGTGGGGCGCGCATGCGCGCCCCCCTCGGTCGGTGCATGCACCGACCGGGCCGGGCCGCATGCGGCCCGGCCAACTGCGCCTATGCCGCCGCGGGCTGCTCCGCGTCGGTGTCGGCTCCCACGGCGACGCCGTCCTCCTCGGAAACCTCGGGGGGCTTCGCCCCCTCCTTGGCCCACGGCTCGTCGAACTCGACCCGCCACTTCCCGTCCTCGGTCTGCTCGAGCGCCAGCCGAGCCCTGAAGCTGCGCCCCGAACGGCCCTTGAAGCCGGTCACCGGCTTCACCGTCCGGCCGGTCTTGATCAGCTCACGGGCGATCGCGAGCGGCAGCTGCTTACCCGCCTTCGCCTTCCAGATCACGAACCCGCACCCGGGATCTTCGCGCGACCAGCACGAGTAGCCCTTGCGGTTCTCGACGATGTCGCGGCCGCAGACCGGGCAGGGTCCGAGGTTCGCGCGGGGGATGCGGACGTCCTTCAGCTTGGCGTCGAGCTCCGAGACAGTCTCGGAGGTGAACTTGACGATGTCGCCCATGAACGCCTCGCGGGAGTCTTCACCGGTCTCGATCTTCGCCAGCCGGTTCTCCCATTCGCCGGTCAGCCCTGGGGAGGTCAGCGCGTGCTCGCCGAGCAGCCGGATCACGTTCAGACCCTTCTCGGTCACGACCAGAGCCCGGGCGTCGCGCTCGATGTAGCCGACCTGGAGCAGCCGCTCGATGATCGCGGCGCGCGTCGCCGGGGTTCCGATCCCCGACTCCTTCATCGCCTCACGCAGCTCCTCCTCGTCGACGAGCTTGCCCGCGGTCTCCATCGCGGCCAGTAGCGAGCCTTCGGTGTAGCGCCTTGGGGGCTTGGTCTCCTTCTCCTCCGAGCCGACCTCCTTGACCGCGACCTCCTCACCCTGCTGCAACTGCGGTAGCTGCTGCTCGCGACCCTCGTCTTCGTCGGTCCGCTCGGACTCCGGCAGCTCCCCGTATACGCCCCGCCAGCCCGGCACCAGCATCACCTTGCCCCGCGTGCGGAACACGTGCGAGGCGACGGTCGTCTCGACCCGCGTGTTCTCGAACACCGCGTCGGGATGGAAGATCGCCAGGAACCGCCGCACCACGAGGTCGTAGATCCGCAGGTCGTCGGGGGCCATGTTGTCGACCGGGTGGCGCTCCGCGCGCGTCGGGATGATCGCGTGGTGGTCGGTGACCTTGGCGTCGTCAACGACCCGCGCCAGCGGCAGCACGTCGAGCCCGAGCACGTACTTCGAGGCCTGCTGGTACTCGCTGCGCTCGCCCACGAGCCCCGCGATCGGCTTGATCTCGGGGATCATGTCGCGCGTCAGATAGCGCGAGTTGGTCCTCGGGTAGGTGAGCGCCTTGTGCTCCTCGTACAGCCGCTGAGCGGCGGCAAGCGTCCGCCGGGCGGTGAAGCCGAAGCGGCTGTTGGCATCGCGCTGCAGCGAGGTCAGGTCGTACAGCAGCGGCGCGCGCTCCTTGCGCTCGGTCTTCTCGAGCTTCGTTATCTCGCCGTTCTGGCTCTCGCAGTCCGACACGATCGCGGCCGCCTCGGCAGCCGAAGCGATCCGCGGATTGGCGCCGGCATGGAAGCGGCCCTCGTAGACCCGCGGACCGTCGAGCACCGGATCGAAGACGGCATCCACGACCCAGTAGGGCTCGGGCTTGAAGTCGCGGATCTCCTGCTCGCGGCGGGCGAGGATCGCGAGCGTCGGGGTCTGCACGCGGCCCAGCGACACGGCGCCGTCGAACGAGGAGCGCAGGCGGATCGTGGCCGCCCGCGTCGCGTTCATGCCGACGATCCAGTCGGCCTCCGAGCGCGACCGTGCCGCCGCCTCGAGTGTCGCGAGCTCGGCCCCGGGCCGCAGGCGCCCGAACGCGTCCTCGATCGCGTCCCGGGTCATCGAGTTCAGCCACAGCCGCTTGACCGGCTTGCGCGAGCCGGACTTCTCATACAGGTAGGCGAAGATCAGCTCACCCTCGCGACCGGCGTCGCAGGCATTGACCACGGTCTCGATGTCGTCGCGGCCGAGCTGGCGCTGGACGACGTTCATCTGCTTCTTCGAGCGCTCGTCGCGAACCACGAGCTTGAACTCGTCGGGCACGATCGGCAGATCCGCCATCCGCCATTTCTTGAATCGATCGTCGTATTCGTCGGGATCGGCCAGCTGCACGAGGTGGCCGACCGCCCACGTGACCACATGCTCGGGCCCTTCGAGGTAGCCCTCGTGCTTGGCAAAGGCTCCGGGCAGGATCGGTACGAAGTCGCGGCCGACAGATGGCTTCTCGGCGATCACAAGCGTTTTGGACATGAGTGCGGGGAGGGTAGCGCCGATCGCAAGCCGCGCCCGAATCTTCACTTGCGCCGCAGCTGCTCGGCGCGGCGGGCGATCGACTCCAGGCCAAGCTCGGCGGCCGTCCGAGCGGCCTGATCGATCAGCGCGACCGCGTGCGCTCCGCCCCCGAGCGTCGCCGCATAGTCGAGCTGCGTACGGGCGAGGCAGATCGGGGCTCGCAACGCCCGGTTGGCGGCCAGCGCCTGCTCGAACAGCTCACGAGCCTGCTCCACGGCACCGGTGCACGCCGCCAACAGCCCGAGGTAGCGCGCCGCGGAGCCCTGGCAGAGCGCCCCGATCCCGATCACGACGTTCACGTCCCGGTATGGCGCGAGCAGCTCATACAGCTGCCGCGCGCGTGGCACGTCGCCGAGAGCGGCGGACACCTCGCCGAGCATCGTGATCGCGGCCATCCAGCTGCCGTCCCGCGGGATCTCCTCGAATCGCTCGGCGGCGAGGGATTCGAGCTCCTGCCGGGCCTCATCGAGCCGTCCGACCTCGAGCAACAATCGCGCGAGCCCGGCGCGCCACGCGGGCACCGCGGGGTATCCGCGCACAAACTCGCTCGCGGGCTGCTCGAGCTCGCCCATCTTCCCCTGCTCCTGGCGGATCGCCAGCAGCTGGGCGGCGTAGTACTGCGTAGCGGTCACCGATTCCGAGCGCGCGCCGGCCTCGAGCGCCTGCCCGGCGAGTGCTTCGGCTTCGGCCAGCCGGCCGTCGAGCAGCGCCAGCATCGCCCGCCATACCAGCGCGTGCCAGACGTAGACCGGCTGGCGCAGCTCCTGCGCTCCGGCGGTGAACGCCTCTACCTGCGCCTCGACCGCACTACGATCGCCGGACTCGAGCAGGTCGAGCACGAGCCACGCGTGGCCCTGGAGCGACAGCTCCAGATTGCCCGTCTCGCGGGCGAGCGTCAGCAGCTCGGTCGCACTCAGCAGCCGCTCCTCGAGATGCTGCGGCTCCCAGTAGGCCCGGCGGCAGGCGGCCGCCGCGATCGCCCGAGCCTCGCCGTCCCCGAGCTTCTCCGCGAGCGCCGAAGCCTGGGCGCTGAGACCCTTGATCCGCGCTCGGTCGGGCGCGTAGTAGAGCGCCCCGGAGAGGCACGCGACCAGCAGCACCTCGACGATCGTCCCTCTCCCCGCACCCATCGCGAGCGCCTCCTCGAGCAGCGCGATCAGCTCTTCATCGACCACGCCCGACTCCTGGATGTAGCGGCGCGCGGCGCCGATCGCGGCACGCGCAAGCGACGCGCCGTCACCCAAGCGGCGTGCGAGTGTCGCGGCCTCACGGAACACGGCCCAGGCCTCGGGCCGCTCCCCGGCGCGAACCCGCGCCTCGCCGAGTGCGAGCAACAGCTCGCACCGTCGCGCCAGGGCGTTGGGTTGGAACGCCCCGAGCACCTCGAGGGCGCGCGCGTACAGGTCGGCGGCCTCCTCGTGGGCCAGCATCGCGGTCGCCTGCTCGCCGGCCCGCGAGGCATAGCTGATCGCCTTCTCGGCGTCCTGCGATCCTCCAGCGCGGGCGAAGTGGAGCGCGAGCGCCGCCAGGTGACGGTCGGCTCCGGCCCGCTCGAGCGCCTCGCCGACCCGCCGGTGGGTGCGCGCGCGGCGCGGCGCGGACATCCCCTCGTACAGCGTCTCCCGGATCAGGCCGTGGGAGAAGCTATAGCTGCCGGGCCGGGAAGGCGACTCGATCACGAGCCCGGCCGCGAGGGCCGCCTCGAGCGCTTGCAGGCATTCCTCCTCCTCGAGCGCGACCACACGCTCGACCAGTGACGGACCGAAGTCGCGGCCGATCACGGCCGCGACCCGTAGCCACTCGATCGCCTGTGCGTCGAGCCGTGCCAGGCGCATCGAGATCACATCCTTGACCCCGTCCGGCAGGCCGACCCGGCGCAGCGCCGCCGCGCTCGCCCGCTCGTAATCGACGCCGGCCTCGGTCAGGTGACGGATGATCTCCTCGATGAAGAACGGGTTGCCCTCGGTCTCCTCGTGCAGCGCGCGGCAGAACGCCCGCGACGGCGTGCCCCCGGTCCGCATCCGCACGAGCTCGGCCGTCTCCGGTTCGGCGAGGCCGCCGACGTCGATCTGGCGCACGAGCCGCTCGCGGCGGAAGTCGGCGAGGGTGGCGCTGAAGCCGTTCACGTCGGCCTCGGTGTTCCTGTAGGAGCCGATGATCAGCAGCCGGGCCGGATCGGCGGCGCGGGCCAGATGACGGAGCAGCAGCAGCGTCGGCCGGTCCGCCCACTGGAGGTCGTCGAGTACGAGCAGGACCGGCGCCGAGGCGCACAGCGCACTGAGTAGCCCGACGACCGCCTCGAACAGGCGGTAGCGCTCGGTCTCGGGCTCGCCTGCGAGTGGCGCCGGCAGATCGGGCGCGCGACGCCGGAGCTCCGGCACCAGCCTGGCGAGCTCGGCGCCGTATTCACGGGCGCTGGTCCGCAGCTCGCTGAGCGGCGCGTTCAGCAGGTAATGCCGCAGCGCTTCCACGAATGGCTGGTAGGGCACCAGTGTCTCGCGCGGCGAGCGACCTGCCAGGACTCGCGCGCCCCCGTCGTGAGCGGTTCGCGCGAGCTCGGCCGCCAAGCGGGTCTTCCCGATCCCCGGATCGCCGATCAGCAGCACCATCCGCTCTGTGTGGTCCTGGGAGTCGCGCGCTCCGGCGACTGCGAGTGCCCACAGCCCGCTCAGCGCCTCGAGCTCCCGCCGGCGCCCGACCATCGGCGCCGCCGCTCTTGCCAGCAGCTCGGCCGGCATGTCCAATCCGGACCCCCGGCCGCCCGGCGCTCCGGACTCCACCAGGCGGCCGTGGATCTCGGGGCGCAGCAGCCGGTCATGCGCGGCGATGGCGTCGGGCGACGGGGTCATCCCGAGCTCATCGCGCAGCAGCGTCCGCAGCCGCTCGAACACGCGCAAACCCTCGGCTACGTTCCCCTCCGCGCCCAGAGCCTCCATCAACAGGATGTAGCCGGACTCGCGATAGGGCTCGGTCTCGACCAGCTCCCGCCCCGCCCGCTGGACCGAGGCGAGCTGGCCGCCGCCGACGATCAGGCCCGCGCGGCCGATCACCTCGAGTGCCTGCAGCCGGATGTCCTCGAGCTCGCGCCGCCGGGGCTCGAGCCAGCTCGCCTGCGATCCGGGCAGCAGGCCACGACTGGCGATGTTGAGCGGCACCTGAGCGAGCGCCCACGCGCTGCGGGCGTCACCGCGCTCGAGCGCCTCATGCGAGCGCGCGACCTCGGCCGCGGCCGCCTCGAAGTCAATCCACACCGGTGGCGGCAGGTCGAGGATCAGCTCGTCCCGTCCGACCAGCGCGCCGGCTCCGAGCGCCGAGCGCAGCCGTGAGAGCAGGGTCCGCAGCGCGGCGTCCTGTGAGCGGGGAGCCTGATCCGGCCACAGGGCACCGATCAGCTCGTCACGGCCCACATGCCGGTCGCGACCCAGTACCAGGTAGGCGAGCAGCAGCGGCACCTGCTTGCCGCGCAGCTGCTGGGCGAGTTGCACGCCGTCGACCTCCACGGACAGCCGTCCGCAGAGCTGGACGCGGGTTCGCTCGCTGCCGACCCCGCCGCCGGCAACGTCGTGGAAACGTATTGACAACGGCAGCGCCGCATCCTATCGCCGTGGAAGCCGGGGGTTGCCAAGCAGACGCGCTCGGCCGAGCGCACGAACAGACGCAGGACCGCAATGACCGTGGGAAGATGACAACGATCAGCGAAGGGCACCGGCGTGTCGCCTACTGCGAGTGTGGGGCACAACTCGTTGGCGAGTCCACGCAGGAGCTGTTCGCAGCGGCAGAGCGTCACGTCGCACATCACCACCCGCAGCTCCTAGGGGCACTGGGGCTCGACGTGGTGACGCAGATGGCCGAGGACGTCGGGGGCTAACGGCGACGCCTACGGGCGCCCCGGGGGCGCGAAAACGCAAACGGGCGGGCGGTGTTGCAGACCATCGCCCGCCCGGAGCGTTTTTGGACCTCCTCCTCACCCCGCGCACGGCCCGGTTCCGACCGCCTCCCCGTTGCGCCTCGCAGCAGCGGCGAGCTCATCCAGCACGACCGAGTTCGGGACCGCGAGCCCGCCGTGGCTTTTCGGATCCGAGCCGCCCGTCAGGGCCGCGAACACGGTCGCGAGCACCCGACCGGACCGGTTGACGATCGGGCCGCCCGAATTCCCGGGCCGTACCAGTCCTCGCAAAGATGTGATCGTCCGGGTGATGTCCCCCTGCCCGTAGGCGTTCTGGGTCTGGACCGGCTCGGTCTGGCCGATCCGCGCCGGCTCGGCATCGAATCCCCCGTCGAGCGGATAGCCGAGGATCGCGGCCGAGGTTCCCGCAACGGCCTCAGGCGACAGTTTCAACGACAGCCCTGAGAGGCCCGGGACCCTGAGCACGGCGATGTCGTCGTGGACGTCGAATACGAGCACCTGCGCGGGCAGACCGGGCGCCTGGCCACCCGGCTGCACGTGCGTGTCGGTCTCACCGGCGACCACGTGGGCATTGGTGACGACGATGTCCGGAGCGGCGATCCAGCCGCTGCCCTCGATGCCCAGGCCGCACGCGTCACCGACGACCTTGACCACGCTCGGACGGGCGGCGCGCGCCCCCGCTGCGTTCAGGATCGCCCGCGTCGGCGGCGGCACGTTGGCCGCCGGGCCGTTGACCGAGGGAAGCGGGTCGAAACGGGCGAGCGCGTTGAGGATCGGGCCGGACGGGGGCAGCAGTTGGTTGAGCTCTTGCAGAATCGCCGAGCGCTGGATGTCCTCACGCAGCTTGTTCGAACCCGACGATTGCAGCGCGACCGCGCCGACGACCCACGCGATCCCCAGACCGATACACGCCGTCAACACCGCCCCGAGCAGCCCGTCGACCGTGCGCAGCCCGGGGATCCGGAGGATCGATCGCGCGCGCACACCCACCCCTTCGAGGCCGCTGGCGAGCACGCCGCCGACCAGCAGCGCGCCGACCAGGCCGAACAGCGGCGCGTACTGCGAGTGCGACCCGGTCGGGAGCAGCAGCGGTGCGAGTCGCGCGCCGATGAATGCCCCGAGCGCGAATCCGGCGAGCGACAGCGCACCCACGATGAACCCCTGCAGGTACCCGTAGAACGCCAGCATTACGGTGAACGCCACGATCAGCCAGTCGACTGCCGTCATTGGCTGGAGGTTAGCCACGCAACGATCGAGTCCTTTATCTTCTACCGTTCCGGGTTGAGGTGGCACAAGCAGGTGTATTGGTGGCGGGCGAACGGCCGCGGGTGCGGCGCCCTGGGCGTCGCAGCAGGCGTCGACGTCTGCTCACGCGTCTGGTCCCCCTGGCGGTGATCGCCGCGGCTGCGTTCGCGTTCGGGATCGTCCAGGCGACCGCGCCCGGACGAGCCGAGCGGCGGCTCGTGACGAACTACGTCACCGCCTGGGCGCACCGCGACTACGCGGCGATGTACGCGCTGCTCGATCCTGCCACGCGGGCCCAGATTTCACAGGCCCAGTTCATCAGCGAATATCGGACGGCGGCGACGACGGCCACGCTCACCAAGCTGACCCTGGGCCACATCGGCAGCAAGCACGGCAATGCCTACTACTTCCCGATCGTGGTCCACACGAAGCTGTTCGGCACGCTCCGGGAGAACCTTCAGGTCCCGCTCAACGGCGGCGGCTCGGGCGCGACCGTCCAGTTCAACAGCTCGTTGCTGTTCCCGGGCCTCAACCCCGGGGAGCAGCTCTCGCGCAACGTCAGCCTCCCGCCGCGGGCGACGATCCTCGCCAGCGACGGCACGCCGCTCGCCGAAGGCCCCCACCGTTCCTCGCCGATTCCCGACGTCGCCGGCCAGATCGTGGGCATGCTCGGACCGATCCCGGCCGCGCAGGCCGCCGTATACCACGCCAAGGGGTATCCGCCGAATGCCCAGGTAGGCGTCGACGGGCTCGAGCGCGTGTTCCAAGACCAGCTTGCCGGCAAGCCGGGCGGCACTCTGCTCGCCGGCAGCCGCGTGCTCGCGCGGACCAGGCCGGTGCCGGGCAAGACGGTCACGAGCACGATCAACCCGACGCTCGAGCGGGCGGCGGTGGCCGCGATCGGCAGCAACTACGCCGGGATCGTCGCGATGGATCCGCGGACCGGCGCCTTGCTCGCTCTGGCCGGGATCGCATTCTCCGACGTCCAACCGCCCGGCTCGACGATGAAGATGGTCACGGTCACCGGGGCACTCACAGCCGGGATCGTCAAGCCGACCGACACGTTCCCGATCGAGACCAGCTCGAATCTCGACGGCTTCATCCTCCAGAACGCGAGCGGCGAGGCGTGCGGCGGGACGCTCGTGAACGCGTTCGCGGTCTCCTGCAACTCGGTCTTCGCGCCGCTCGGCGCGAAGCTCGGTGGGGCACGCCTGGTGAACATCGCCGAGCGCTTCGGCTTCAACCACCAGCCCTCGATCCCGGGCGCGCTCGAGAGCACGATCCCGCCCTCGGACATGACCTCAAACCTGGAGGTGGGGTCATCGGCGATCGGCCAGGGCAAGGTCCAGGCCTCCGCGCTCGAGATGACCGACGTCGGCGCGACGATCGCGATGGGCGGCCGCAGGCCGGTCCCGACCCTGCTCGCGCACGCCCGGCCACACTTCATCTACGTCACCACCGGCGCCGTTGCCCACGAGGTGGAACAGATGATGATCGCCGTCGTCGAGTACGGGACCGGCACCTCGGCCCAGATCCCGGGCGTCGTGGTCGCCGGCAAGACCGGAACGGCGGAGCTGACCGACACCGCCGCCCCCGGCCAGGGGACGGCCGCCAACACCGATGCCTGGTTCGTCGGCTACGCGCCGGCGGGCGACCCAAGGATCGTCGCCGGAGCGCTGTTCCCCAACCAGGGCGCCGGAGGTCAGACCGCCGCACCGGCTGTGCAGAGCCTGCTGGTCGCCGGGCTCCACACGATCCACTGAGCGCCGCCGATCTCGCGGGCGCCCGTGATCCGCCGCGGGCCGCGCGATCTGCCGCCCGCCGCGATCCGCCGCGGGCCGCGCGATCTGCCGCCCGCCGCGATCCGCCGCGCCCCGCGATTCGCCGCGCCCCGCGATCCCCCGCGCCCCGCGATCCACCGCGCCCCGCGATCCCCCGCGCCCCGCGATCCACCGCGCGCCCGGCGCGCCCGCGATCCACCTACTGACGGGCGGTGCTGGTCCGTCTCCGATCGGGACCTCCGCCTCACTCCCGCCCCGGGATCGTGGCGGCCGGTTGCGGTGGTTGGGCCGTGGGGCGGTGCCGGTGTGGCTGGCGCGTCTCGGTCTACTCCGGGAACGTCGCTGGTGAGGGGGTGGCAGCGGAGGAGGGCCTGGGCGGGCGGTAGCGGTGCGGTCCGCTCGGGGAACGGGGCTCGTGAGGGTGTCGCCAGGCCCGATGGTGTGAGCAATCTGACAATTCCACGTGCATACAGGGACAAACCGCGCGCGCCTGCTGGACCTTGGCTACATAAGCATGTGGGGCATGCTTATGTAACCAAGGTCGACCGCGAGCGCGGACTTTGGGCCTGAATGCATGTCGCCGCAGCGGATTTCGGCCCGCGCGGGCCTCGCCCGAGTCCGGTGCGCTGACTCGTCCTCGCCGCGAGCACCAGTCGGCCCGGGGCAGGCGGGCTGCCGGCAGGTTTGGCAGGCAGCCGGCCCATTTTGATCCGTTCCCGGTGGCCGCGCCAGCGACCATCGCCACTCATGTAACCGAGGTCCAGCAAGCGCGGACGATTTGTCCCGTCTCCCCGTCCTCCCGTTTCCTCCGTTTCCGCTGGGCAGGCGAAATTGTCAGATTGCTGACAATCGAGCGCCCTCGCGACGCCCTGACGCCGCGACGCCTTCACCGCGGCGGTTACCGGACACGACTCCATGCAGAGCTCGGCAGAGCCGCAACGCCACCCAGCCAAGCTGCCCAGCCCTCCCCTCACCGAGCCGTTCCACCGAGCCGCACGCCGACCCCAGCCCCACCGAGTCGCCAAGCCGGCCCGGACCACCCCCGCCGCCGCCGCTAACCCACCCGGTACACCGCTTCGAGCACTGTCGGGGCCACCAGACCCTCCGTCCAGACCGCGATCGCCTCACGCCCCGGCCCGAACGAGAGCGCGAGATCCGAGGCGAGATTGGTCGAGGACACGACCTGAGCTGGGCCAAAGGCCCTCGCGGTCGCCCCCCGGGCCGCAACATGCACCTGCCCGCCCGCGATCCAACCCACGAGCGCCTCGCCACCGCTCGAGATCGTCGCGACGGGGGACTGCGAGGCGTCGATCGCACCGAGCCGCACCGGACTCTCGTAGTCACGCCCGGCGGGCCGCCGCGCCGCCATCACGGAGCACGATCCCGCGCTCGTGCATGCCGCCCACGCGAGCACCTGGTCGCCGCGCGCATCACCCGCGATCGTCAGACCCGAGGCGGCGTGGGCGCCGTCGGGGAACGGATGGGACTGCGGGCGGCGCAGGAGATCGGCGACGACGGGCTGAGCGTGATAGCGCCCCTGACGGTCGAACCAGCTCTCGATCCACGCGACGGTCGCGACCCCGGGTCTCCCGGTGAGGGCCAGCTCCTGGACCTGATGCCCGGCGGGAACTGTGACCACGGCGCTAGCCCTCCTCGGTGCGGCCAGCAGTGAGCCGGCCGCGGCGAACACCTGCCGCGCTCCAGGCTCGCCGGTGTTCGCGGCAGTCCAGGCGACGACGGTTGCACCGCCCGAGAGAGCGCTCGCCGCGAGCGACTGGGGGACCTCGCCGGCCGTGGTCAGCCGGCGTGCGGGGGCGAACCGAGCGTCCCGGGCAGATTGCGCAACCCAGACCCCGTCCTCGCTTGCGACGGCCGCCAGCAGCCGCCCGCCCGGCAACGCGACCAGCCGCCCGAGCGTCGCGCCGGTGAGCTCGCTGACCAGTGTCGTCGAGCGCCCGAACGTCCCCCGGGCGGTGAGCGGAACAGCCTGCGCCGTGCTACAGCAGGCCGCACCGGCGGGGCTTGACGCGGTCAGCAGCTCGAGCGTCGGACCGTCGAACGCGAGCGCCAGCACGGCCTGGGCCGACGGCACCGCGTGCGGCGCGCTCACACCGCCCGCGGCGGAACGCTGCACGACCTGGGCGACCACGTCGGCGGGATCGTCCTCGTCCTGCACCCCGAACGAGATCGCCGCCGAGCCGCCCGCGGAGAATCCGATCTGCGCGGGCACGATGTCGAGCGGCGAGGGCGGGGCGACCGGCGTCGGGGCCGACCATCCCGATGCGGCCCGCCCGGGGAGCGCCCCAACGACCGCCCGCCCCGGCAGCACCCCAACGACCGCCCGCCCCGGCAGCACACCAGCGACCGCCGGCCCCGCGAGCACACCAGCGACCGCCGGCGCAGGCTGCACCGCAGGGACCGCCACCGCGCCCCCCGCCAGGAGCGCTAAAGCCTGCGGCCCCGCCAGACCTCGCCGCCACGCGAGGAGACCCATAGTCCGGCGATCAGCCCCGCCAGCAGCCCGGCCACGACCCCGACGCAGATGATCGTCGCGTTCACCGTGGCGCGAGTCAGGCCGACCACCGCGATCGGCAAGGCGACGGCGAAGAAGATCGCGAGCCCGGTCGCGAACGGATCGAATAGCAGGCTCGGCGGAGCGGATGGTCCCCGGGCCGGGGGCTCGGTACCGCGCCACCGATCGTCGTCCTGGGTCAAAGATCCAGCGAGATCGTTGAAGGGTGTGCCTGGCCCGGGGCGTGGATCTGCAACGACAGCGGCCGGTTCGCGTACGCCGAGGTGTTGAGCTTGAACAGGAGCAAGGCACCCTGCGTCGGACCGAAATAGGCGGTGCTCCCGGGGGTCGGGTAGGTCGCGAGCGGCTGCAGCGTCGTCGGCGTCCACGCGTAGGGGTTGACCTGTGTGTTGACCGCCACCGGGTAGTAGACGTTCCCCTGGGTGTCGACGATGTCGAACGTGGTCGCTGTCGTCGCCGCCGAATTGCCCTGATTCTTGGCCCACAGGAACACGCCGAACCACAGCTCGTCCGGCGCCGGCGCGGGCGCAGTGACGCCGACCAGGTAGCCCTTGTCCTCGATGCTGTAGGGGTTCAGCTCGCGCGAGATCTGCAGCTGATAGGTGATCTTGCCCGCGTCGACGTAGAAGCCGTTGTTATTCGCGTCTGCGGCGGTCGGGTGAGCCTGCTGCCCACATGCGGCCACGCCGATCGACAGGACGGCGGCGCCGAGGATCAGGATGTGTCGAGCTCTTGCGGCGCTCACGGATCGGGGAAGTCTATCCGTCGTGCGCTCACTGGCCCGCCACCGATGCTCGCTCGCCGCGGCCACGATTCTCCTCGAGAATCGTGCGCAGGCGTCGCATCGCCCGTCCCGCCTGCCGCCGGCTCCAGGCCCGCCCGGCGAGCGCCTCCATCAGCCGGTCGGACAGCAACGCGGGCACAGTCTCGATCGTGTACTGCACCTTCGTCGTGCCGCCGGCCCCCGGCGTGAGCGTATAGCTGCTCAGCATCCGCACCCGGTTGTACTTGCCGCCCCGGCCACGCTCCACGATCCGGTATGGGGGCTGGAGCTCGGCGACCGTCATGTCCGCCCACGAGAAGCGGTTCAGCGGCGCCTTGATCCGGAACCTCGCGCCGGCTCCCGCCCCGTAGGAATCCTCCCGAGTCAAGCGCCAGTCGGTCAGGTAATGGTCGCTGAACTCGGAGTGGTTGGCGATGTCCGCGAGGTATTCAAATACCTCCTCGCGAGGTCTCGCGATCGTGGTCGAGATCGTGACCGGGTCCATGGGCGGGATTCTATGTTCCGCCCCGGCCTCCCTGCCCCGCCCCTACGCTTCCCTGCCCCGCCCCTACGCCGCCCTGCCCCGCCCCTACGCCGCGCGTCGCTGATCCGTGAGGCGCATCGTATGGCCGAACTCGGGACCGTGCACGGTTCGGGAGCTGCTGGGCTCGGCGGCGTCCAGGGCGCGGCACAGCTCACACACGATTGCGCCGGAGTCGTATACGTACACGCGCTCCCCGATCAGCGGAGTCCGGTGGCAGTGCTCGCACTGCTCGCGGCCGGCTGTGAGCTCGTCGACGCCGCGGCGCAAGAGTGCCAGCTCCAGGTCCGGCATCTCACCGCGAATGGCGATCTCCATGGACGATTGTTCGGCAGACGACACACGCTTCCTTTACTACGACCGAGCCCTTGCATCCTCTCGGCGGCCACCCCAGGACGACGCTCTCCCGTTCGCTTTAGCACAACCTGATGTTAACGTTCACAAGCGAAACCGATTGTTAACGTTCACAAAATCCACCCTTAAAAGTTTTTAGCCTGCCTTTGACGCCGGGGCTATGATTCGCTGGCCGGCTTGTCCACGCCGGCATGCCTGCAGCGCGAAAAGGAGATGTGCCCCGTATGAAAGCGTGGATGTCGGGCAACGTAGCGGGGACCGGAACATTCAGGTGTACTGACTGCGCCTACCCCGTATCGCTCGACGCAGTCGACGAACTCCCAACCTGCCCCAACTGCGGGGGCACGGAGTTCGTCCGAGCATCGCTGTTCACCACGGCCCAGAACCAAATCGTCGAAATGGCGACCGAGGTCGATGACCATGCCTGGCTCGAGGAGATCGGCAACGGCCTGGATGAACCAGGGCAGTACCTCGCCTACCGGATGGGCGAAAACGTGAAGGTGTTTGCGTTACAGCGGGAATGGACACGGATTGGCCGCAGCCTCGCCGCTGACATCCGATTCGACGACCCGACTGTGTCGCGCCGTCACGCATTGATCGTCCGCCAGCCTGACGGCCTGCGGGTGCTCGACGACCGAAGTCTCAACGGAGTCTTCGTCAACGGTGAGCGAGTCGAATGGAGCACGCTCGCCGACGGGGACGAGGTCGTGATCGGTCGCCACCACCTCCATTTCGTCGATGTGCCGGTGATCTCCGGAATGCGGTATGGCCGCAGTCCGGAGCGCGGCACGAGCGCTTCGGCGCACTGAGCTGACGACCCTGGACCGGCGCGCCCCGGCCCCTGTGGGCTGGGGCGCGACGGATCTCGCGATGGCCCTCCCCCGGACCTCAACGCCGCCCTCACCGGCGGCTCGGGCAGCCGCCCGACAAGCTCTATAGTGGCGCCGCAGATGGCCATCATCGCGGTCCTCTCGCAGAAAGGCGGCACCGGCAAGACGACCGCGGTCCGGACGCTGACCGACGTCTTCCGGCGGATCGATCTAAACGTGCTTGCGGTCGACCTCGACCCGCAGGGCAACCTGTCCGACTACCTCGATGTCGATCCCGACGCCTCGCCGACGATTGGCGACGTGCTGACCGGCCGCGCGCAGCCGGGCGAGGCGGTCCACGGCGCGATCATGCCCGCGAATCTCGGGCTGGCCGAGGCCGAGCTGACGCTCGGCGGCAAGATGGGCCGCGAGCTCACGCTCAAACGGGCGCTGCGCGCGCTCAGCGCTGACTATGACCTGATCATGATCGACTGCCCGCCCGCGCTCGGCCTCCTGACAGTCAACGCATTGGTCGCGGCCGACTACGCGCTGATCTCGGCCGAGGCGCAGTACTTCGCGCTCCAGGGGGTCGAGCAGGCGCTCGAGGTGATCGAGCTCGCCCGCGACAGCCTCAACCCTGGCCTGACCTGGCTGGGCGTGGTGCTGAACATCGCCGACATGCGCACCCGCCACTCCCGCGAGTCGTTCGACTCGCTGCGCGAGCACTTCGCCGACAAGCTCTTCGACACCACCATCAGGGCCTCGATCGCCTACGCCGAGTCCGCCGAGCGCGCGATTTCGATCCTCGACTACCGCCCCGACCTCGCGGTCGATTACCTCCAGGTGGCCGACGAGCTGCTGCGGCGGATCGGTCTCGAGCAGGCGCGCAGCCGCCTCGCGCCGCTCGTTGATGCAGCGGCTTGATTACTGGTCCTGAGCGCGCTCGCGCCCATTAGGACCGCCTTTGGTGGCTAACGGACCGCCTTTGGGGGGCGTCTTCGCCGCCCCGGGCCATCCTCCCGACCGCTTACACCGACCGCTGATAGGACTGAAACGCCCGCGTCGCGAAGGCCAACGTCAGCACGAGCAGCGCCACGAGGAACGCCGCCCGCGAGGCCACGAGCCCCCAGTCGGGGTTGCTCGACGTCGCGGCCCGGCCGGCGATCACGGCCCAGTTGACGGGGTTGAAGTCCGACACGTGCTGGATCCATTTCGGCATCAGGTTCGCCTCAAGGAAGGTCGTCGACAGGAACGTCAGGGGCAGCACGATGAACTGCACCGCGCCGATCAACGCCTCCTCCTGGCGCATGATCAGCGCGAACCCGTTCGAGAGCCCGCCGAACGCGGCCCCGAGCAGCGCCGAGAGCGCGAACAGCGCCGCCACGCCGCCGATGCCGCCCGGGAACGTGGCCCCGACGATCAGCGCCAGCACGACGATGATCGCCGACTGGATCACCACCACGACAGCCTCCTTGAGGATCCGCCCGGCGATCAGCGCCTCCCGGCGCACCGGCGAGACCAGGAAACGGGCGGTCACGCCCCGGTTCAGGTCCTCGATCAACGCCATCCCGCTCCACGCCGAGTTGAACATCGCCGTCATCACCACAACCCCCGGGGCGAGAAACGCGATGTACGAATGACCGTGGAAGCCGGGGATCTCGACGATCTTCTTGAACAGCGCACCGAACAGCAGCAGCCAGATCACCGGCTGCACGAGCGTCACGCCGACGAACCAGGGCTGGCGCCACAACTCGCGCAGATGGCGCAGGGTCATGTACAGCGTTTGACGAACGAGTGTCACCTGATCACCTCCGAAGCAGCTTCAGCCTCGGCCGCGTCGAACGTGCGGCCCGTGTACCTCAAATAGACGTCGTCCAGCGACGGCCGCGCGACGCGGACCGACGCGACAGTGATCCCGCCCGCCTCGAGCGCCTGCAGCACCGTCGGGACCGCGCGGCCGCCGTCGTCGGCCCGCGCCCGCAGCACCCGACCGTCGAGCTTGACGTCGCGCACGCCGTCGACCCCCTCCAGGGCGCGATCCACAGACCCGTTCAGCTCGCCCGACCCCGCGAGCTCGACGTGGATCGCGTCGCCCCGCAGCTCGTGCTTGAGCTCATCGGGCGTGCCCTCCGCCACAACCTTTCCCCGATCGACGATCGCCAGCCGGGCGGCAAGCTGATCGGCCTCCTCCAGGTAGTGCGTGGTCAGCAGCACCGTCTTGCCGTGCTCGCGCGCGAGGCTCGAGATCTCGCTCCACATCTCCGCCCTGACCTCGGGGTCCAGACCGGTAGTCGGCTCGTCGAGGAACAGCACCGCCGGGTCGTGGATCAGCGCCATCGCGATGTCCATCCGCCGCTGCATCCCTCCCGAGTAGCCGCGCGCGATCCGGTCGGCCGCGTCGGCCAGGCCGAAGCGCGCGAGCAGCTGCGCCACCCGCTCCTCGAGCGATGGGCCGCGCATCCCGTAAAGCTGCCCCTGAAGGCGCAAGTTCTCCCGACCGGTGGCCTGGATGTCAACGCCCGAACCCTGCGCCACCACTCCGCACGTCCGGCGCACGCGGTCCGGATGCGCGACGACGTCGATCCCGGCCACGGTCGCCCGGCCTTCGTCCGGCCGCGCGAGCGTCGTGAGGATCTTGACCGCCGTCGACTTGCCGGCACCGTTGGGCCCCAGCAGACCGAAGACCGTGCCGGGCGCGACGCGGAAGCTGAGTCCGTCGAGCGCCTTCACCCCTTTTGGATAGGACTTGACGAGACCCTGCGCCTCGATCGCCTCCTCCATCAGCTCATTCACCTCCGATACGATGTTTCAATGGCTGGGCATCTTAGCTTCTAAGATATTCAAATGTCAAGAGACCCTGATCTGCCCTCTGAACGCGGCAAATTGCTGAGCGAGCTTGCCGACGGAATCCGTGCCAACCAGCGCGGGACCGACGTGGTCGACGAGCTCGTCGGCCAACTGCTCGGCGTGAACCGCACCGACGGCCGAATTCTCGACATCCTCGATCAGCGAGGGCAGATAAGCGCAGGAGAGCTGGCCGAGGCGAGCAGCCTGACGACGGGCGCGATCACCGCCGTGATCGACCGCCTCGAGCGCGCCGGGTATGCCCACCGCGTGCCGGACCCAGCCGATCGCCGGAGGGTTCTGGTCGAGCTAACGCAGCGCACTCGAGAGCTCAGCTGGGAGCTGTACGGACCGATGGTCGAGCTCTGGCAGCCGCTGAGCGATCGCTACAGCGACGACGATCTGCGGCTGCTGATCGAGTTCCACCACCAGGCGGTCGAGCTCCAGCGCCGCCACGCAGAGCTGTTGCGCGAGCGCCTGCGTGCCGCCGCTACACCAGAGCCCGCACGTCCGCGCCGCGGGACTCGAACGGCACCCGAGCCGCTGTCGCCCAGCCGCGAGTCTCGCGACTGAGCGACTCGAGCACGCTGCCGGTCTGCTCGAACCGGCACCACACGAGCACCGCCGGACCGGCGCCGGAAATCGTCGCCCCCAACGCACCGAACGCGGGCGCCTGCTCCAGCAGCGCCGCGGACCGCGGATACAGGTGCGCGCGGGCCGGCTGGTGCAGACGGTCGCGCAGGCCGGCCGCAATCAGGTCCCAGTCACCGCTCGCGAGCCCCAGCACGAGCATCGCGGCGTGCGCGACGTTGAACACCGCGTCGGCGCGCGGCACGTTGGCCGGCAATGCCGCTCGCGCCGCGCTGGTCGCGACCGCTTCCGACGGCGCCACCAGCACCGCCTCGAGCCCCATCGGCGGCTCGAAGCGGTGAAACGACGTCCCGTCACAGATCACGAACCCACCTTCGAGCGCCGCCGCGACGTTGTCGGGATGTCCTTCGAGCTCGGTCGCGAGCCCTGCGACGTCCGCATCGAGCTCGAATAAATGGTCGACGGCCAGCAGCCCGGCGACGATCGCCGCCGCGCTCGACCCGAGGCCACCACACAGCGGGATGGTCGAGGAGATCCGGAACTCGAACTCATCGGCCGGGTGCAGCCGCTCGAACGCGCGGACCAGCAGGTTGGTTCGGTCACGGGGGACCGCCAGCTCGGTCACCACCGAGAACGTGCCCGTCTCCACGACCTCGAGCTCCAGGTGCAGCGCCAGCGCGGCCGCGAGCACGTCGAAGCCGGGCCCGAGGTTGGCCGAGGACGCAGCCACACGGACCTGCCGACGGCGGGCGAGGGTCATCCCAGCACGGCCCGCTCGATCGCTGTCAGCTGTGGATCGCACGGGATCACGGCGCCCGCGTGCTCGAGCGCGGTCTGCGGATCCTTCAGGCCATGGCCCGTGAGCACGCACACGATCCGGCGCGCGTCTCGGGCTCCGTGCGCGAGCAGGCCCGCGACGCTCGCCGCCGATGCCGGCTCGCAGAACACGCCCTCGTGCGCGGCGAGGAAGCTCCAGGCCGTGAGGATCTCCTGGTCGCTGACCGCGGCGATCGCCCCGCCCGAGGAGGTGACCGCATCCATCGCCCCCTCCCAGCGCGCCGGGTTGCCGATTCGGATCGCGCTGGCCACGGTCTCGGGGTCCTCCACCGGCCTGCCCAGCACCAGTGGCGCCGCGCCGGCGGCCTGGAAGCCGAACATCCGCGGACGGAGGCCCAGCTCGCGGAACCCTCGCCAATAGGCGGTGATGTTGCCGGCGTTCCCGACCGGGATGCAGAGCGCGTCGAGTTCACCGTCGAGCGACTCGACGATCTCGAACGACGCCGTCTTCTGCCCCTCGATCCGGAACTCGTTGACGGAGTTCACGAGCGCGATCGGGTGGCGCCCGGCGAGCTCACGCACCAGCGTCAGCGCCTGGTCGAAGTTACCGCGCAGCGCGATCACGCGGGCGCCGTGCATCAGCGCCTGCGCGAGCTTGCCGGTCGCGATCTTGCCCTCGGGCACGATCACAGCGCCGCGCAATCCCGCCCGGGCGGCGTACGCAGCCGCGGATGCGGCCGTGTTCCCGGTCGAGGCGCACACGACTGCGTGCGCCCCTTCGCGCACCGCCGCCGATACCGCGCACGTCATGCCGCGGTCCTTGAACGAGCCCGTCGGGTTGAGGCCCTCGAGCTTCAGCCACACCTCTGCGCCCGCGCGCTCGGACAGGCGCGGAGCCAGGATCAGCGGCGTCGAGCCCTCTCCGAGCGACACGACCGGATCCTCGGGGGCGAACGGAAGCCGCTCGCGGTAGCGCTCGATCAGGCCCCTCATCTGGATCGGAGAATATGATCTTCACCGCCGATGTCCCAGGACGACGGGTATTTCCCCGCTAGCGCAGCGCTGGCGAATCGAGCACGGCAAGCCGACGCCGCAGGTTCTCGCCTGGGCTTCCGGCGCCGAGCTATGCGACGTCGAGCACGACTTTTCCGGTCGCTCCGCGCTCGTCGATCAGCTCCAGCGCGTCCGCCGCGCGCTCGAGCGGGAAGCGCGCGCCGACGATCGGGCGAACGAACCCCGCGGCGATCTGGTCCGAGATCGCCGCCCCGATCTCGGCGGTGACTTCGGGCTTTGGCATCACGTAGGCCCCCCACCCGGCGCCGATCACCTCGGTGTTGCCGAGCAGCAGCCGGTTGACTCTGACCTCGGGGATCGAGCCGGCGGTGAACCCGACCACGACCACTCGGCCGCCCTCGCGCAGCGAGCGCAGGCTGTCGGTGAAGCGCTCGCCGCCGACGGGATCGAGCACCAGGTCTACGCCTCCGTCGGAGCGCTCCTTGGCCTGGTCCTTCCACGGTCCGTCGGCGCGGAGGACCTCGTCGGCGCCGGCCTCGAGCGCGACTCGCTCCTTCTCGTCAGTCGAGACGACCGCGATCGTCCGCGCGCCGAGCGCCTTGGCGACCTGGAGCGTGGCCGTGCCAACTCCCCCGGCCCCGCCGTGAACGAGCACCGTCTCACCTGCGCGCAGCCGGCCCCGGAGCTTCAGTGCGAAGTAGGCGGTGTGGTAGTTGAGCACGAGCGCCGCGCCCTGGGCGAAGTCGAGTTCGTCGGGGAGCTTGAAGCAGAAGTAGGCGGGCGCGACCGCGACCTCCGCGAACGCGCCGAGCATGCAGAACGCCGCCACCCGGTCACCGGCCTTGACCGCGGCGCCCTCGGGCGCGCTGCGGACGACGCCGCCCACCTCGCTGCCGGGCACGAACGGCAGCGGCGGCTTGAACTGGTACTCGCCGCGTGTCTGGAGCACCTCAGGGAACGACACGCCGGCGACGTGCACGTCGACGATCACGCCCTCGCCGGGCGTGAACACGTGCGAGGACTCCGGCTCGGGCAGATCGACGAGCTTGAGGGCGCTCTGCGGGCCGCTCAGGTCAACTATCTGGATCGCACGCATGGTCGCGGCGCGGACCCTATCCGAACTCTTCCTCCAGCACTCTGATCGCACGCGGCGGCGCCCGCAGCGCATCGAGTGCCGCGATCTTCTCCATCGCCGCCATGAAGCGCGACTCGAGCACCTGGTGAACGACCATCACGAGCCGGGCCTGCTCGCCCAGTCCCTTCTGCACGACGGATTTGACCGACACCTCCTCGGTCGCCAGCAGCTGGGCCACCTGCGCCAGCACGCCCGGCTGATCGGCGACCTCGAGGTACAGGTAGAACGCCGATACGACGTCCTGGATCACCTCCAACACGCGCGTCGTCGGCGGCGTCGACGCGGGCGGAATCATCGCGCTGATCACGTCACCGAGGACGGCAGTCGCGGTCTGCGGCCCACCGGCGCCGGGACCGGACATCGTGATCTCGGTGATCGCCCTCGATTCGACTGTGACCGCGTTGAACGGGCCGCTGACCGACGCGAGTGGGTGTCCGGGATATAGGAACGCCGGATGCACCCGGACCGACAGCGCTTCATCGCCGATCCGCTCGGCGGTCCCGATCAGCTTGAGGCCGAGCCCAAGCTCGCGCGCATATTCGAGGTCGTCGGGCTGGATGTGCTCGATCCCCTCGTACCGAACCTGGTTGAGGTGCACGGGCGTGTCGAACGCGAGCCTGGCGAGGATCGCCATCTTCGCCGCCGCATCGCGGCCGTCGACGTCCTCGGACGGATCGGCCTCGGCGTAACCGAGCCGCTGCGCCTCGGCCAGCGCCTGCTCGAACGTCATCCCGGTGCGCGCCATCTCGGTGAGGATGAAGTTGGTCGTGCCGTTGACGATCCCGTGGACGCGGTCGATCGTCGCCCCCGCCAGCGACTCCTGTAGCACCCTGATCACCGGTACCACGCCGGCCACGGCGGCCTCGAATCGCAGCTGCACCCCCTCCGAGCGCGCCACCTCCCAAAGCTCCTCGCCGTGCTGGGAGAGCAGCTGCTTGTTGGCCGTGACCACGTGGCGGCCGGCGTGCATCGCCTGCAACACGTACTTCCGCGCCGGCTCGATCCCACCGATCAGCTCGACGATCAAATCCGAGTGCTCGAGGATCTCCTCGAAGCTGCCACGGCTGCGAGTCAGAACGCCGGTGATCGAAGGCCGCAGCCCCGTCATCACCTCGATCCGATCCGCCTGTTCGGGCAGCAGTGCCGCAAAGGCCGCGCCGACCGTGCCATGGCCGAGCAAGCCGATTCCGAAGCCGCCGCTAGTCGCGCTCACGGTCGGTTACTCGAGGTCACGGGCCGCCAGGTCATCGTAGGTCTCGCGGCGCACGACGACCCGGGCGTTGCCGTCGCGACAGAAGACGACAGGAGGCCGCGGGACGCCGTTGTAGTTGTTGGCCAGCGAGTAGCCGTATGCACCCGTCACGGGAGTCACAAGCACGTCGCCCGGTCCCGGGTCGGGCAGCGGCGCCTCGCGCACGATCACATCGCCGGACTCGCAGTGCTTGCCGGCGATCTGAAACCGCTCGGTCGCCGGCGCGAGCGGCCGGTCGGCGATCACCGCCTCGTACACCGATCCGTACAGCATCGGCCGTAGGTTGTCGGACATGCCGCCGTCGACCGCCACCCAAGCGGAGACGTTGCGCTTGACCGTCTGCACGGTGTAGAGCGTGAGCGTCGAGTTTGCGACCAGCGCCCGGCCCGGCTCCAGCAGCAGTCGCGTGCGCTCGCCGACCAGCTCGTGCACGGACGACACCACGGCGTCGACATAGTCGGCGATCGCCGGCGGATGCTGGGCGGCCGTGTAGGCCACGCCGAGACCGCCGCCGACGTTGTAAACGGGAAACGATCCAAGCGTGGCGATCGCCCGCACGGCGGCCCGGAACGGCTCGAGCTCAAACAGCTGCGAGCCGATGTGGAAATGCAGCCCGACGAGATCCAGGTGCGGCACGGCCGCGAGCCGGTCGATGGCGTGGCGCGCGTCTGCGATCGAGAAGCCGAACTTGGAATCGGCCTGCCCGGTTGAGATCGCCGCGTGCGTGTCGCCGGCGATTCCGGGCGTGACCCGGATCAGGACCTGCTGGCGACGGTCGAGCTCGCCCGCGACCCGCTCCAGCCGCTCGAGCTCCTGCCAGGAGTCGAGCACGATCTGGCCGACGTGGGCGTCCAGTGCCTCGCGCAGCTCTATCTCCGACTTGGCGTTGCCATGGAAGTAGATCCGCCCGGGCTCGAAGCCCGCCCGGAGCGCGAGTGCCAGCTCACCGCCCGACGCCACGTCGCAAGCCAGGCCCTCCTGTCTCAGTACGCGGTACACGGCTGTGCACGGGAACGCCTTCGACGCGAACAGCACGTCGTAGTCCGAGTGCCGGGCCGCGACCGCCGCGGTAAACGCCCGCGCCCGCGCGCGAAGGTCGTCTTCGGCCACCACATAAGCGGGCGTGCCGAACTCCCGCGCGAGCTCGATCGCGTCACAGCCGCCGATCTCGAGGTGGCCCGCCTCGTTGATGCGGCTGCCGAGCGGATAGACGTGGGAGAGCTGTGAGCTGGTCGCGGTCACAGGGGATAACGATATGGTGTGCCGCGATGCGCCGTCTGCGCACGATCACGCCGGTGCTGCCGGCCGAGATCGGCAGCGAGGATGGCTTGGCGTATTCGCTCTGGCTGCCGGCCCGCAGCCGCCCGGCCGGCGGCGTCGTCATCCTCCATGGCGCCGGCTCGTGCAAGGAGAACCACCACGACTTCGCCAGGGCGGTGATTGCCACGGGGCTCGCCGCGATCGCGTTCGACCAGCGCGGACATGGCGAGAGCGCCGGGCCGATGGCCAGGGGCGCGATCGACGACATCGTCACGGTCGCGGGACGGCTGCGCGTGGCGATCGGCGACGGGCACGCACCGATCGCGTTGCGGGGGTCGAGCATGGGCGGCTACCTGGCGATCGTCGCCGCCGCAGCAGCGCGGGCGCAAGCGGTCGTCGCGATCTGCCCCGCCAGCGCGGAGGGCCTGCGTCGCGGGATCGAGCGGGGAACGCTCAGCTTCGCCGCCGACGAGTCGTTGGACCACCTGCTCGCGACGCATGACCTCGGTACGGCGGTGGAGTCGCTGGCGATCCCCGTGCTGCTGCTGCATGCCGAGGGCGACGAGCAGGTCCCCGTCCAGCACTCCCGCGAGCTCGCGGCGCAGTTGCGCTCGCCCGACAGCCGCTTGATCACGGTCCCGGGGGGTCACCATCGCTCGATCCAGCACGACGACGAGCTGCAGGCCGTGAGCTTGCGGTTCATCGCGCGGGCGCTCGCGGGGCCGGGTCGCTAGCGCGGGCGCTTGCTGAGCCGGGCCGCCGGCGCAGCCTCGCGGCGGTGAGGACCGCCGGCGGCGTCAGTGCTGGTGCTGGCCCCCCAGGCCGCCCAGGATTCCGCTGACCGCGTTGCCGGCCCCCGAGACCGTGTTGCCCGCGGTCTGCACGGTTCCGCTGACCGCGCTTCCGACCGCGCTACCAGCCCCCGAGACCGTGTTGCCCGCGGTCTGCACGGTGCTGCTGATCGTGTTTCCAACGGCGGTTCCGGCCTGGCTCACGACCCCGGACACGGTCGGGCTGACATTGGAGATGGTGTTGGCGACAGATCCGGTCACGCCGTTGACCGCCGATCCGACAGCGCTGCCGGCCGCGGCGGTCGTATTGCCAACTGTGTTCGTCGCCCCCGTGACGACGTTCGCGACCTGGCCTGGGAGCGACGGGCTGCTACCGCTGCCGCCGCTGCTACCGGTTCCGCCTCCGCCTCCGCCCTTGCCCCCACCGCCGCTGCCGCTGCCCCTGCCGGCGGTTGTGCTGCAGCCCGCCGGGCACGAGCCCGTCTGCGTCGGATGGCTGATTGGCAGGTTGTGCGAAGAGTTGGAGGGCTGCGACGGGATTGCGCCGGCGTTTGCCTGTTGGGTTGCCGCGGGGGCAGTTCTGAGACTCCGAATGCCGCCACCAGTCCGCGCCAGGATCCGGCCGCCGCGGACAGCTGTCCGCTGCGCCGGCGGGGCGGTGCTCACCAGTGCCAGGCGGCGCGCCGTCCCAGTCGCGGCCTTGGTCTGCGGCGGGGCAGGCACGACCACCGCCGCCGCCGCCGGGGATGCTTGCGAGCTCAACTGAGGCCAGCCACGAAACGCCACCAGCGCGCTGGCAAGCACGAACGCCACCGCCGCGCCGGCGACGAGCGATCCCGCCGTACCTAACCCGGCAAGGTATGCACGCGTGGCATGCACCGCAGTTAATTATCGGCAGCCCGTCCGAAGACTTGAGCCCTGCTGAGGATTTGCTCCACGGACCGTATTTTCCACATTCTCGGATCGCGCCGCGGCACGCGCCGGCGTAGCCGCCTCCACGTTCCGTCGATACGCTCGCAAGCCGTGCTCGAAGCCGTTGCGCCCTCCCCGGCTCGGACGGCCGTCGCTGCGCGACTCCCGGTGGGAGATCGGATCTGGTCGCGCGGCTTGCTGGTGGCCGTGGTCTTGGCGGCGGCGTGGGCGTTCGCCCCGATCGTCTGGCTGCTGGTCGATGTCCTGCGCCATGGGGGCGTGTTGAGCGGCGCCGGGAGCGCCACCGCCGGCGCCGATCAGTTCCAGTACCTGTCCTGGATCCGGGAGTCCGGCACGCACGGCCTGATCGCCAACCAGTTCGAGCTTGCCCCCAACGCGGCGGCATTCCTGCACCCGATGTTCCTGCTGTCGGGGATCGCCTGGCGGCTCGGACTGCCTTTGCAGCTGGCGCTGCTCGTGTGGGAGCCAATCGCGGTCGTGGTGATGGTGGCCGGCTTCGCCGTGTACGTGGCTCGCTCCGAAACCGGGCGGGCGCGGCTGGGGGTGCTGCTGCTGGCGATCTTCTACCTGACCCCGGTGCTCGCGGTCCTCGATTGGACCCACCAGCTGAACTTCTCGCAGGTGTTCGAGCTTCACCTCGGGATGGAGGAGCTCTCGCCGGCCTGGCAGCTGTGGGGCTATCTGCCGACCGCCGTGTCGCTTGGGCTGATGCCGCTCGCGCTCGTGGCCGGCGAGCAGGCGCTGGCGGCCGGGCAACTGTCGCAGCGCCGCTACCTGCTCGCGGCAGCCGCCGCCAGTCTCGCCGTGGCGTGGCTTCACCCGTGGCAGGGCGCGACGCTCGTGCTGGTCTGGATCGGGATCGTCTGCTGGGGGCGGGGATGGCGTGCCCGGCTCCCGCTGCTGGTGCCCGCCGCGACCGCGTTGTTGCCGCTCGTCTACTACCAGCTCCTGTCCAGGTTCGACCATGCCTGGCAGATCGCCCAGAATCAGAATCGGGAACCCCACTTCCCCCTGTGGGTACTTGCCGCCGCCCTGGGCCCGATCGCGCTACCGGCGATCGTGGGCCTGCTGAGCCGCCCCCGCGACCGACACGCCCGGATCACCCGCCTGTGGCTTGCGGCCGGACTGCTCGTCTACTTCACCGGACACACGTTCGAGCTTCACGCGATGCAGGGTCTGTCGCTGCCGCTGGCGGTGCTCGCGGCGGCCGGGTGGCGCCGGGCGTTCCCGGGGGTGCGCCTACGCTCGGTCGCGGCCACAGTCGCGGTTGTGCTCCTCACAATCCCCGGCGTCATCTGGTCGGCGGCCTGGTATCGCAACAGCATCCGCGGCCACTTCGAGCCGTACATCTTCACCGCCTCTGAGCACGCGGCGCTGACGTTCCTCGAGCGCGCCCCAGGTCCGGGCGGGGTGCTCGCGAGCCGCTACCTCGGGATGGCGGTTCCGGCCTTCACGGGGCGCGGCACCTGGGTCGGCCACAAGGTCTGGACCCCCGATTACGCGCAGCGGGTGAAACAGGCCAAGGCACTGCTCTCGGGACGACTGCGCCGTGAACCCGCCCGCTCACTGGTGCGGGCCAGCGGTGCGGACTACCTGCTGAGCGACTGCTCGGAGCGAGCAGACATGCAGAAGCTGCTGGGACCGATGGTCAGCGGCGTCCACCGGTTCGGCTGCGTCAGGGTCTACGCGCTCGCGCGCGCCCCTTAGAAGCTTCAGTCCTTTCCTTGACCGTCCACTTACCCGGTCTGCCAACATTGATCTGCTATGGCGCGACCAACCTCATTCGGCCGGGACCCCGGGCTGCAGGCGCGGATCATCCTGACCCTGTTCCTGCTGGGCCTCGTCTACGCCGTGCTGGTCGGCGTGTTGTTCGCGGCCGGCGCAGGCGCGGTCACGATCGCCGTGATCGCCGGCGCGCTGTTCCTGATCCAGTTCTTCACCTCGGACAAGATCGCGCTGGCCTCGATGGGAGCCAAGGAGGTCACGCCCCAGGAGGCGCCGCAGCTGCACGCGATCATCGAGCGTCTGTGCATTCAGGCCAACCTGCCCAAGCCACGGGTTGCGGTCGCCCAGACCTCGATGCCCAACGCGTTTGCCGTCGGGCGCACCCCCAAGACCTCGACGGTGTGCGTAACAACCGGTCTGCTGGACCTGCTCGGCTACGGCCCTGAGCTCGAGGCGGTGCTCGGCCACGAGTTGACGCACATCGCCAACCGGGACGTGATGGTGATTACGCTCGCCAGCTTCTTCGCCTCGATCGCGTCGTTCATCGTCCAGATCGGGTTCTGGTTCGGCGGCGCATTCGATGACAACAACGAGGGAGGGATTGGGATGCTCGCGGTGATCGCGATCTCGGCAGTGGTGTACGTGATCTCGTGGCTGTTGCTGCAGGCGCTCTCGCGCTACCGCGAGTTCGCCGCTGACCGCGGCTCGGCGCTGATCACCGGCCGCCCCAGCGCCCTGATCTCGGCGCTGTACAAGATCAGCGGCGGGATGCAGCAGATCCCCAAGCAAGACCTGCGCGCCGCATCCAGCGAGCTGGCCGCGTTCTACATCTTCCCGCCGAAGGCCAAGCAGACCGTCGCCAGCCTGTTCTCGACCCACCCCACGCTCGAGGCACGCGTTGCGGCGCTCCAGCGGCTCGAGGGGCAGCTCCAGGGCACCAGCCGCTAAATGGGCTTTTTCGAAATCCTCACCGGCAAGCGGAAGCTCGCCGGTCCTGCCCCGGACCGACTGTTTGCGATGAGCACGGCCTACGTGACGCTCGAGACGAGCCTCTCGATCACCACCCGCGGCACCGCTGCGATCGTCTTTCAGCCGCTCGCGACCGCCGACTTCGAGTCGATCGTGCGCGACATGGAGGAGGTCGTCCGCGGCACCGCGGCCGACAGCGGCACAGCCGTTGAGACCTCTGACGATGCCTTCGGCTTCCGCTGGCTCGTGCTCCGGGGCAAGGAATTCGACGATCTCGTGGTCGGGATCAACGCCGTCAGCGGGGCGCTCGAGGCCGGCGGCTACGGGGAGCGCGTCCTGTGCGCGGTGTTCGCGTTCGAGGATCAGCGCAAGCGGCCGCTGTATTGGATCTACAACTACAAACGGGGGTTCTTCTACCCGTTCGTACCCGCGGGGGGCGAACAACAGCGGGATAACGAGCGCGAGCTGGTGCTCAAGGCGCAAATCGGCAACGAGTTGCCGGTCGAGCCTGAGCTCGAGCGCTGGTTTCCGCTGTGGGGCATTCCGATCTGAGCGGTGGAGACAAGTGGCTACCGCCGGGTTTCGCCGCTCCGGCACGCGGCGAGGCGCCCGTCTCCCCCGCGCTGCCGACCCTCGCCGAGGCGATCCGGGACGGCGACGCCGACGCGCTCGCCGGCTTCCACGACGCCCACCGGGGCCGGGTCCGCGGCTATTGCACGATCGCCTGCGCGGCCGAGCGGGTGCAGGACGCCAGCGATGCCGCGTTCGTGGACTTTGTCGGGCGACTGAGCGCGAGCCCGGCCCCGGATCCGGACCTCGACGAACTGCTGCTCGCGGCCACTCGCAGCGCCGCGGCCGGTCGCTTCTCGGTCCTCCGCGCCGGGGATTGGAGCGGCCCGGACACCGAGGCTGACGGCCCGACGATGTGCAAGCTGATTCCTGAGCTGCTCGCGGCCCGGGCCAACGGTGAGCTCGCCGGTCGCGAGGACCAGCTGGCGGCGCACCTGGCGCAGTGCCCGACGTGCAGGCACAGCGAGGCGCGGATGCTCGACGCCGAGCGCGCGTTCAGGGACGCTCGCGGATGGGACGAGGGACCGGCTGAGCTGCCTTCCCCACACGCCGAGGACCCGCCTCAACCAGCGGCCGAATTGCGGCCGCGACCCGTGGGCGCCGTCGGCCCCGCGGTCGCGGTCCCCGCAGACCGGCGGCGTCGGACCGGGGGCCTCGTGGGCGCCGCCCGGCAGCTCGTGGAGCGGGCGCGAGAGAACCGGCCGGGCCGCGGGGAGGGCTGAGGCGCAAGCCGGCTGTCGACTGGCTCGGGCGCCCCGTGGGGCCCCTACGATCAGCTGCCGGTGGGAACCGGTCGCGCCGATGTCCGTCTGCTTGCCGTGCTGGTCGCGCTGTGGCTGATGCTGCTCGTCCCGGCGGCGGTCTCAGCGATGCCCGGTCCGGCGTCCTTCTCGACCGGCGTCGTGGACGAGGCCCTGTTCCAGAACCCGGTGCCGGGCGTTCGCTCACTGTGGTTCGGCCGGGCGCAAAGCCTTGGCTCGACCTGGGTCCGGATGCGGGCGAACTGGTACCAGATCGCCCCGGCGCAGCCCGTACGAGGCTTTGACGCGGCCAACGCCGCGGACCCGGGATACAGCTGGCCATCGCTCGACGCATCGATCCGCTCGGCCGCGGGACACCGGCAGACCATCATTCTCCAGCTGATCGCTGCGCCCCGGTGGGCCCTCGGACGCGGCGCGCCGTCCACGGCGGCGCCGGACAGCTGGCGTCCGAGCCCCGCGGCGCTCGGGGCGTTCGCCCACGCCATCGCGCAGCGGTACTCCGGCAGGTTCCCCGATCCGCTCCGGCCCGGACATGCGCTGCCCGTCGTCACGCACTTCCAGGTCTGGAACGAGCCCAACCTGCCCACCTACCTCTCTCCCCAGTGGACCAGGGGCCGGAACGGTTCCTTCGTGCCCGCGAGCCCAGCCCTCTATCGCGCGTTGCTCAACGCGGCCTACGCCGGCATCAAAGCGGTTCAACCGCACGCGTTCGTGCTCGCGGCGGGCACGGGTCCGTACGGCGACCCGCCGGGCGGCGGCCGCATGCCGCCGGTGGTGTTCCTCCGCGAGCTGCTCTGCCTGCACGGCGCCGCCCTGCGGCCCGAGCGCTGTCCGGCCCCCGCTCACTTCGACGCACTCGACCACCATCCCTACTCAGCCACGCCGACAATCCACGCCTTCAGCCCGGACGACGTCAGCGTTCCCGATCTCGGCCGGCTGCAGCGAATCCTGGCCGTCGCGCGGCGGACGCACCGACTGCTTCCGCGGGGTCCCAAGCCGATCTGGATCACCGAGATCTCTTGGGACTCCGATCCTCCCGACAGACACAGCGCGATCTCGACCGCGGCGCAGGCGCGGTACCTGGCACTGACCTTCTATGAGCTGTGGCGCCAAGGTGTCGGCCACGTCCTCTGGTTCACCTTCCAGGACATCCCCTACCAGCTGCTGACCGGGTCGGGGCTGTACTTCCGCAGCGGCGCCGCCAAGCCGTCGGCGGTGGCATTCCGGTTCCCATTCGTGGCGCTGCGCGGCGCACGCGGCAACCTAACGGTCTGGGGTCGCGCCCCGCATGCCGGTGCGGTCGAGATCGAGGTCCTTGGCGGCCGCCGTTGGCGGGGTGCGATGCGGCTCCGCACGACTTCGGGCGGCGTCTTCTACGTGATCGTCCGCCGGCCTGGGCGCGTGACTCTGCGGGCCGTGCAGGGCCAGATCGCCGGTCTGGGGTGGGCGACGAGTTGATGGGTGGGGCCGGTGCTCGGCGCGGGCCGGCCGCGGACGGGCGGGGCGGGCCGAAATCCGCTGCGGCGGCATGCATACGGGGCCAAAGTCCGCGCCCGTGGTCGACCTTGGTTACATAAGCATGCCCCACATGCTTATGTAGCCAAGGTCCAGCATGCGCGCGCGATTTGTCCCTTTATGCACGTGAAATGCCGAATTTTGCTGACACCATCCGGCCCGGCCGCACTCTCACAACGCCATTGACCCGGGCCCTCCCTCCCAAAGGCCGCCCGTTAGCCACCGAAGGCGGTCCTACTGGACGCGGGCGCCGTCAAGTCCACCCCAATCATCACCGCATCGTGAAATACGGCGCGTACACGAACACGCTCGCGAGCGGCCGGAGGCTGTGTGCTTGGTCGTAGTCGCGCGCAGCGGCCGCGAGGTCGCTGCGCTCGGTCTGGATCCGCGCCAGGACCAGCCAGTGCACGTAGTTTGTGGGCTCGCGCGCGATCGCGCGGCGGAGGTCGGCCGCGGCGGCGTCGAGGCGCCCTTCCGACTCCAGCACCAGGCCTCGCTGCTCGTAGGCCGACGCCGCCCAGGGCTCGGCGCTGACCGCATCGTTGGCCCACGCCAACGCGAGCGCGGGCCGGCCCCGGCGCTCGGCGGCCTGGCTGCGCCTGACCTCCGATGCGCTCAGCAGACCCGGCACCTGGACGGCGCCCGCGAGCACGGCGAGCGCGACCAGCCCGCCGCGCAGCGGCCAGCGGAGTTGCGTCCGGTGTCGGCTCAGTCTCGCGCCGAGGATCGCGATCCCGGCGAGCGCGAGCACCGTCACGGCGGTCGACTCCCACATCCAGTCGACACTCGCGTGGAGCAGGTAGACGACGAACATCGAAAGTAACGCCGTGCTCGTCCCCACCGAGGCTCGCCGCCGGGCGCGTCGCCGCACGGCAACTGCGATCGCGACGCCGCCGCCGGCGACGGCCACGATCAGCAGCAGTCCGGGCGCTCCCAACTCGGCCATGTTCTGCAGCCAGATGTTGTGGGTGTCCTGGAGGAACTCGTAGTCGGCCGCGTGGCTGTTCCACCAGAACTGGAACGTCCCCGCCCCCGTGCCGGTCGCCGGGTTGTGCTCGAAGGCATGAAGGGCGGACTTCCAGACCAGGTAGCGGCTACCGCTGAGGTTCAACAGCCGGGCTGCCGGATCCGCGCTGTGGACGGTGCGCGGATGGGTGAACGAGCGCCATGCGTGTGATCCGAACCGCATCCCGAGCGCCACCGCGGGGACGATCGCGAGCACCGCCACGCCCGCCGCGATCCTCCGCCCGAGGACTCGCGGCACCGCGAGGCGGTCCGTGCGCAGTCGCGAGGTCGCGAAGCCGACCGCCGCGCACAGCCCGCTCGCGAACAGCAGCGCCCCCGCAACAGCGCCGGCACCACGTGAGCCGGAGGCGTGCGCGAATTGGGGCGCGTCGCGGACGGCCAGGATCGCGATCGCGGCGCCGCCGGCGACAGCGACTGTATGGATCAGGGCCGTGATCCGGTTGCGGCTGAGCGCGATCACCATCACCGCCGCCAAAGCGGTGCCGGCGACACCCGCGCGCGAGTACGAAAGGTAGGTGGTCACGCAGGCGGCCGGAACCAATCCGAGCGCGAGCGCCCGCCGCCAGGCCGGGTTCTCGTGTGCGCTCCACGCGAGACCAATGGCGGTCGACATCGCTGCCCAGGCCGCGACGGCGTTCCAGTATCCGAGCGGGTAGCTGAGCCGGTCGGTTCCGAGCGCCGTGGCGACGTAGTTGGCTGGATAGAGGCCGGGAACCAGACGACTGCCGACCGCCAGCACGCAGACGAGCAGCGCGCCGACGCCGACGCCGGCCGCCCCGGCCCTCCAGGTGTCGCGGTCGAGCATCATCGTGATCAGTGCCACGATGCCGAGGTAGTCCAGCGAGCGCGCGATCTCGACAGTCGTGCGTTCGGCGCTCTGGGTCCATAGCAGGCTGAGCGCGGTCCACGCGCAGTACGCCAGCAGAGCACCGGCGAACGCCAACACGATCGGCGCCGGCCGCGACCGCGGCAGCAGACCAACCGCGACCCCGATCGCCACGATCCACCAGACGACCAACCCGTAGCTCTCGAACACCACGAGGTCGTATGCGCCTGCGCGCACCGCGTACAGCGCGACGAGTGCGATCCCGGCCAGGAACGGCAGCACGGTGGAGGCCATGGCTCGGCGCCGGCCGACGCTCGCGCGCCGCCTGGGCGTGCCCTGTACGGGCACGGGGAACCGGCGAGTGGGCTCGAGTTGGTCGACTAGCATCGCGCCCCACTCACGGCCATGGTCAGGTTCACGCGCGTATTCGTGTTCGTCGCACTCGCCGCGGTGGCGGCGCCGGCGCAGGCCGCGCGCGTCGGGGCGTACTGCAGCGGACCCCCGTCTGTCAGCGCTATCAACCAGTACTGCGAGAACGTGCCCGGGGCGGCCGGAGCGAGGCCGCCCGGCGTGGGAACGCGAGCCCTGTCCACCTCCTTGCCGCGGGCACTCGTGCGACGCCTGCAGTCAAGCGGCGGGAATGCGCGGCTGCTCCGCCTCCCCGCGGCAACCCCCACCCGGAGGCGCACCGCGGCTATGCACGCCGGCGGCACGACCCGATCGGCCGCCGCGAGCCCGTTCTCGCTCTTACTGCCCTTGATCCTCGTGCTGGTCGCGATCGCGCTCGCGCTCGGCGCAGCAGCAGCCGTTCGCCGTCGGCGCCACCCGCGCACCGCATAACCTGGCATCTCGCGCACGATCTCCTTGCGGGCGCAGTTTGCCAGAATCCAGAGTGATGGGCGCCGGCGCTCAGAGCGGCTTGGCGGCCGCGAGCAGGCCGTACCCGAACGTGCCGTCCTGCCAGAAGCCCTCGAGCACGTCGGCGGCGCGCGTGAACGCGTCGAAGCCCTCGTCTCCCAGCGCTGCGATGACCTCGTCCCGGTGCTCGCGGGCGTTCGTGCGCCAGCGATCAAATGTCGCCAGCGTGGCATCGGTCAGGTCCTCGACCGCGTCGACCGTCAGACCGTTCGCCCGGGCGAGCTCGGCGTAGCGCTCGAGTGGCTCCATCCGCGCGTCCCCGAACGCCGCGCGCAGCGTGATCAGGTCGGCCCGCCGTTCGCGTACCTCGGCGAACGGGATCTCGCGGCGGCGGATGATGTCGCACAGCGCGAGCCCACCCCCGGGTGCCAGCACGCGGGCGCATTCCGACATCAGCCGCTCGCGCTCGCGCATCAGGTGGCTCGATTCGAGCACCCAGACGCGATCGAAACAGCCATCCGGCAACCCGTTGTCGGTCCCGTCCCTGACCTCGAAGCAGACCTGCCCTGACAGCCCGGCGGCATCCGCACGGGCGCGCGCGGCGTCGACTCCGACCGCGCTGGTAGTGATCCCGAGCACGTGGACGGCGAAGCTCGAGGCGAGCCGGCAGGCCTGTGTCCCGGTACCGCATCCGACGTCCAGGACGCTGAGCCCCGGGCTCAGCCGGGCCGCCGCGATCATCCGCTCCGTCAGCGCCGCGGTAGCTACCTCGAGGGGCTCGTCGCCGGTCTCGAACACGCCATAGTGAAGCTCGTCGCCGAGCAGCAGGCGCCAGGCCGCTGTGACTCGGTCGTAGTGGGCCGCGGGCTCGTAGTCGAGCGCCGTCACCGGCCTGCGCCGTTCATGTACGGGCGGGCGGCATCTGCGAGCCGCGCCGCGAAGCGCATCCGGCCCGCCGGGCTGAGGTGCACGGGATCGATGTACTCATTCGCCGGGCTGTCGAAGATCGCATTGACGACCGTGCCAAGCTCGCCGCAGGACCCGCAGAAGGCGGACTCGATCAGCTCGGCGTTGCGCTGCACGTGCGCCCGGGCACCGGGACCCAGCGTCGAGACGACTACCTCGTGATTGATCGGCGGGATGTAGGCGACGGACGGCACGCCCAGCTCGCGGAGCATTGCCCCCATCTCGGCGACGATCCGCACGCCGATGCTGTCGGGCTCCAGTCGTTCGGCGTTGTAGAAGTCCATCAGGTGGCGGACCCGCACGACCTTCTGCCATCTGGTCGCCGGCGCGGCGTTGGTGATCAGCCGCAGCTCGCCAACCGTCCGGCGGGCGCCGAACAGACTCGGCGCGGGTTGGCGCTCCCAGGCAGCGACGGCCTCGTCAGTGTCGTGCTGGACAAGCCGGCGCGGCCGCCGTCCACCGTTTGCACCGACGATGCTGCGCAGCTCGGCCGACATCTGCTCGTAGCCGACCTCGGGGTGCGAGAGCCAGATCGTCTGGGCCATGAGGATCGACGCCGGGACGATCACGACCTGCGGCCGCAGGCGGCAGTGGGCGAGCGCACTCAGGAACGCCATCACGACCCGGGCGTTGTAGCCCGGGCCGACGAGCGCCTCGAGGGTCGCGTCCGGCCCGAGCTCGTCGCGGATCATCTCGACGAGGTGCCGGTGGTCATCGTCAGTTGGCGTCGTCCAGAACATCGCCGAGTCGCCGAACACGAGCAGGTCACGCCGGTCCGGGCCGGCATAGCTGTGCTCGAGTGAGCGGAGTTGGCGCAGCTGTACGTCGCTGAAGCGCTTGGCGTACTTGCGCTCGAGCCGGAACGCGGTGTCCTTCACCAGGGCACGCGTGCGCTGCCAGTCTCCCAGCCCGGATGCACCAGTCCTGAGCCACTCCCGCGCGCTCGTCTGCATCGGCGCGACAAGCTAGCAAGGGTGTTTGCAGCGCCGCGCAGGTAACCGGCGTGCGGGCGTAGGACTGCGTAGTACCCTCGCCGCCATCTAGACCGACCACTGAAGCAGGGGTACACATGACCGATCGGCGCAACCAGGTCGAGGGGGCCATCCGGTCCCTCCTCGGCCGCGCGAAGAAACGCAACACCGGGATCGAACTCGACACCTCGCTCTACTCCGAAGGGCTCGGACTTGACTCGCTGGAGACTGCCGAGCTGTCCGCCGTACTCGAGGATGAGCTCGGCAGCGATCCGTTCTCCAATGGCGGCGAGCTGCCCCAGACCGTCGGGGACATCGTCGACTACTACGACAAGCAGCGGCTCCTGTCTTGATCGAGTTACTACGCGCAGCCGCAACCCGCGAGCCGACGCGAGCCGCGGTCATCACCAACGACCGCGCGACCACGTACTACGAGTTGGCCGCAGCCGCAGAGTCGGCCGCGGCGTCGCTGGCCCGGCGTGGGATCGCGCGCTTCGGGGTGGTCGAGCAGGACGCCGCGAGGGTGATCGCGCTGCTGGCCGGCGCGTCGCTGGCGGGTGCGGAGGCGTGCGTCTACCCGCCGATCGAGGCGCCCGGGGCAGCGGCCGAGCTCGCCGATCGCTTCGACCACGAGCTGATCGTCTCCGAGCCGGACGGACTCGCACGTGACGGCGTGGCTGTCATTTCGCCTGGCACGCTGATCGAGCCCGCGACGATCGCTCCGGGGCCCGGCGTTCGGCGGGCCGGCGTTCCGGGGCCCGGCGTTCCGGGGCCCGGCGTTCCGGGGCCCGGCGTTCCGGGGCCCGGCGTTCCGGCCGAGCCTCCCGGCGACCGGCCGCTGTTGGTGCTCACGACGGGGACGACCGGCACGCCGCGCGGCGCGCGCCATCAGTGGGGACGGGTGATCCGCTCGGCGACGCACATCGAGCCGGCCCCGGATCACCGCTGGCTGCTGGCCTACGGGGTGCATCAGTTCGCCGGACTCCAGATCATGGTGCACGTGCTCGCCGCGCAGGCCACGCTGGTGGCGCCGACGCCCCGCCGTCCACGCGAGGGGCTCGCGGCGATGCGTGCCCACGACGTCGACCATGCCAGCGCGACCCCGACGTTCTGGCGCTTCCTGCTTGCCGAGCTTCGATCCGACGGCGGTCCCGTGCCGGCGCTGGCGCAGATCACGATCGGCGGCGAGGCGGTCCCGGACCATCTGCTGACCGCGCTCAAGGCCGCGTTCCCGGCCGTGCGGCTGTCGCAGATCTATGCAGCCAATGAGTTCGGGCCGCTCAGATCGGTACGCGACGGACGGTCCGGCCTGCCGCTGTCGCTGCTCGATCGGGACGAGGAGCCGGAGATCGCGTTGAGGGTGGTGGACGGCGAGCTGTGGGTCCGCTCACGGATCGGAATGCTCGGCTATTACGGCGAACCGCCGCTCGATCCGGACGCCTGGCGGCCGACCGGAGACCTGGTCGATCTCGACGGTGACCGGGCGCTGTTTCGCGGGCGCAGCTCCGACATCATCAACGTGGGCGGGGTCAAGGTCCACCCGTTGCCGATCGAGGAGCGGATCGGCAACGTGCCGGGCGTGGAGCTCGTGCGCGTCTACGGCCGTCCCAATCCGGTGACCGGGTCAATCGTGGCCGCGGAGATCGTGGCGGCGCAGGGCACCGACACGGGTGAACTCGACGCCACGGTCCGCAAGGCATGTGCCGACCTGCTGGCCGCGGCAAGGCCGCGCAGCATCCGCTTCGTCGACATGGTGTTGACCACGGGCCACAAGATCAGCAGGGCGGCCGCGGATGGGCGCTGAGTCCGTACCCCGTACGGTCGTGATCACCGGCGGCAGCCGCGGGCTCGGTGCCGGGCTCGTCCGGTCGTTCCTTGCGGCGGGCGAGCGCGTCGCGACCTGCGCGCGGACGACGACGAACGAGGTGGAGAAGTGGAGATCCGACCCCGTGCTCAGCGATCGCTTCCTGTTCCAGTGCGTGGACCTCTACAACCGCAGCGACGCCGGGGAGTTCGTGAGGACGGTGATCGCGCGCTGGGGGACGATCGACGTGCTGGTCAACAATGCCGGGGTGGCGCGCGATGGCGTGGTCGCGCTGTTCGCGGACGAGGAGGTCGACACGGTCGTCGACCTGAACGTCAAGGCGACGCTCACGATCACCCGCAGCGTGATCCGGCAGATGCTCGCCAGCGGCGAGGGCGGCAGGATCGTCAACGTGTCCTCGGTTGTCGGGTTGTCCGGCTACCGCGGGCTGGCCGCCTACAGCGCCACCAAAGCCGCGCTCGACGCGATCACGCGCTCGCTCGCGCGCGAGCTCGGCTCACGCCGGATCACGGTCAACTCGGTCGCGCCCGGGTATATGCGCACCGAGCTGAGCCACGGACTCGACGAGCAGCAGCTGCAGCAGATCGTCAGGCGGACGCCGGCCGGACGGCTCGGCGAGGCGGGCGATGTCGCGCGGGCCGTGCATTTCCTGACCGACCCCGCGAACGACTACATCACCGGGCACGTACTCGTGGTCGACGGTGGTCTGACGGCGTGAGCGCCCGCTGGATCAGTATCCCGACGGTCGGCGCACATGTGAATCGCGCTCGATCGCCTGCTCGATCAGCTGCGCCACGCGCGCGTTCCCGACGACGTTGAAGTGCGTTTCGTCGCCGAGGTAAAACGCCCGCCGCTTGCCGACGGCGGGATCAGGGTCGACGGTGATCACGTAACTGCCAAACTCGGCCGCGATCGACCTCATGGCCCGGTCCAGGGAGAGGATCTGGGCGTCGGTGGGGTGAAAGCGCCAGCCGGCGGCGTCGTAGATGGCGTAGCTCGGCGGGCGCGGGTGCTCGACCAGCACCACGAGCGGTGGGTGCGTTGCCTCTAGCTCCCACCCGGCAAGGTTGGCGGCCCCACGCACTTCGGACAGCCGGCAGCGGACGGTGTGCCCACCGCCCGGCGGAACCTCGATCCGGTACGCAGCCGGCGTATTGACCGCGGGCGCGGGCGGCGGGGGTCCGAGCGCCGCGGTGTCCCAGATCCCCGCGGGCCGCCCGTCCAGCGAGAACGAATACCGGGCGCCGATGCCCTGCCTGAACGAGACGATGAATGCGACGGGGCCGCCGCGAAATCCTCGCGGGCTGGTCCAGGTGAAGGCTGCATCGGCGTCCGTCACCTTCTCACCGGGGGTGTTCGCCCAGCGCCCGGAGTAGCTGAGCGCCCGGTCGCGGAAGGTGTGGATGTCGTCATAGGGTGTCCGCAGTCGCGAGATCAGCATCCGCAGCCCAGCCTTGTATCCCGACAGGTCGGGGCCGAACAGCGCGAGATCGTTGGCTCCCCACATGACGATCGAAAGTTGTGTGTCGGCGTCGCGCGGTACCTCCTGAAGCACCTGCAGCAGCTGCCCCTGGAGCGTCGATCCGCCGATGCCAAGGTTGAGCACCTTCCCGACCAGCCCCACGCAGACTCTGGTCAGGAACGCCTGGCTCGGCTGGACGCCGTATCCCTCAATGCCGCTGTGGCCGTAGCCGGTGCAGCCCGTCAGCCTCGGGATGTCGTCGAGCGCGACCCGTTCTGCGCGCCCCGAGGAACTCGTCACCGAGCCGCCGCCGGCGCATCCTGTCAGCGCGATCGCCGCCACGACCGGCGCCACCCCGAGCCTCATGCCGTCAAGGTATCGGAGCGTCATCGGCCGCAGGTGCAGTTCGGCCCCGGAGGGAACCTGCGCCTTACCGGAAACCGGCGCGCTACCATCCCGCCGGTTCGCGGAGCTGTTCCAGGTTGAGCCCGCGGAACCAAGGACGACGTACGTACGTCGACGCGGGCTAGACGCGTCCCCGATACCTATGACCAGCACTCGACAGGAGACCACCCTCGCGGACTATCTGCGAGTCATCCGCCAGCGGCGCCTACTGATCGTGCTGGTCGCGCTGATCTGCGCCGGCGCGGCGCTGGGTGTGTCGTTGCTGGAGAAGAAGAGCTACGTCGCGACCGCCTCGGTGGCCGTTCAGGATCCGAACTCGACGCTGTCGGTGCTCGGCAGCGCCGTCGTCAGCGACGAGACTCCGCTCCAGCTCGCGTCGATTCACGCTCCGATGGTGACCCGGCCGCAGGTTCTGGCGCGGGCCAAATCGCAGCTGCACAGCCCACTGACCGCGAACGAGCTGAAGAGCGCGGTGACAGTTGGGATCGACCCGAATTCGTTCCTGGTCACGATCCAGGCCCAGTCGCGCAGCGCGGCCGAGGCGGCCGAGATCGCCAATGCCCTCGCGCAGGCGGACGTCAAGCTGAGCACCGCCGCGACCCGGCAGGGCTACGCCCAACAGGCCTCCCAGCTCCAGGCCAAGATCCACAAGCTCGGCGCCTCGCTGGATCCGACCAATAAGGCGATCTACGTCGACAAGCTCTCGACCCTGGAATCGTTGAGCAGCGTCGCCCAGCCGGTGCAGATCAGCCAGCGCGCGGTCCTACCAGCTTCGCCGAGCTCGCCACAGCCGGCTCGCAACACGGTGGCGGCACTGCTCTTCGGCCTGTTCCTGGGAGTCGCGCTCGCGTACGGTCGCGAGGCACTCGACCGGCGGCTGCGGCGCTCGAGCGACGTCGAGCACGAGTTCGACCACCCGGTCGTCGGGCACGTTCGCAAGGACGCGCTGGGACACGTCGGCCTCGGCGAGGCCGACGCCGAGTCGTTTCGAATCCTCCGTCACAACGTTCGCTACCTGGCCGCGGGCGACGGGGTGCGCACGCTCGTGGTTACGAGCGCGATGGCCCAGGAGGGCAAGTCGACGGTTGCCGCCTGTCTGGCGGTCGCGAGCGCCGAGGCCGGCAAGCGCACTCTGCTGATCGAGTGCGATCTGCGCCGACCGGTGCTCGCCAGTCGTTTCGGGATCGCGGAGCGCCCCGGGCTCACCGACTACCTGACCGGTCATGCCGAGCCGCGCGAGATCATGCAGCTCGTGGCGCCTCGGGCGCCGGTCTCGGCGAACGGCAGCAACGGCAACGGGAACGGCAACGGCAACGGGAACGGGAACGGGAAAACGCCGATGCCACGGCAGGCACCGCTGGTATGCATCACGTCGGGGACCCCGGCGCCGCGCCCGGCTGACCTGCTCGCATCTGAGCGCTTCCAGCAGTTCCTCGCCGAGGTCAGCGAGGTGTACGAGTCGGTGATCATCGACAGCGCCCCGCTGCTGGCGGTCGCTGACACGCTCGAGATCATCCCCCAGGCGGGAGGCATCCTGCTCTGCGTGCGACTGCGCAAGACGACCAGAGAGCAGGCGCGCGCGACGCGCGCGGCATTGGTCCGGCTTCCGGACCGGCCGGTAGGCGTCGTGCTCACCGATGTCAGGGACGCGGAACCGGACTACTACGGTTACTACCGCAGCGCCGCCGGCAGGCAGACCGCAGCGGCGACGGCCTGAGCCGGCGCCGCCGCTACGGCTTGATCCAAATCGCGGTGTCGGTCACACCGTCGGTGTTCCACACGCATCGCCATCCGTCCACCATCCGGCTGAACTCCCGCCAGTCGTGGCTCGCGGGACCTCGACCGCACCGGGAGTGGGGGGCGAACGACGGATGGTCCAGGAACCAGTTGGCGTCATCGATCATCAACAGGCCGCCGGAGGCGAGCTTCGGGACCGCGGCGAGCGCGCACTTGGCCCGATGCTCGCCGTCGACGACGCAGATGTGGATTTCATCGTCGGCGAAATCGTCGACCACGCGCACGTACGGAGATCGCTCGGGCTGAGCCAGCGGCTCGCTGGAGAGCAGCCGCACGAGGTCCGCGTCCAGACCCTGCGCAGCGAGCTGCGCCCGCACGCGCGCGTGCCAATCGGCGTTGTGCTCGATGCTGTGGACGGTCTTGGTCCGGGCGCTGAGCCATGCGGTGCTCCGGCCGGAGCCCCATTCCAAGCAGGTGTCGCCGCCGTGGAGCATGTCCTCCAGGTGGGTGATCACGTCCTTGGGCCACCACGGCCCGTCGGGATAGCGCTGCTGCTGGATCGCCAGCGCGAGACGGTTGCGGATGTATCGGGGGGTCCAGAATGTCTTGGGGCGAAATTGCAAGGTCGGTCTCCTGGCGGTTGATTGCTTCCGGTTGGCGGCTCGCGTGCTCAGGCGGCGACGAGACCGGCCGTGGCTGGGGCGGTTGCCCGCGAGGGCGGATGTGCCGCGGGTTGCACGGCAGGTTCGCGCGCCCGCGCGACGAACGACAGGGCGATCAGCAGCCCGGGGACGATGTACAGGTACTTGTCGGCCAGTTGGTTGTCGAAGACGCCGTTGGCGAGCCACACGACGACCGCCACTGCCGTCGCCACCAGCTCGTCTCGCTGAGTCCCCGCCCACGCCGCCCGCACCGCGCCGAATAGCCCGCCGAGGAACGCGGCAAATGCGGCCAGTGCGACCAACCCGCCGGCCGCCAGGAGCTGGAGGTAGATGTCGTGAGCATCCTGGATCACCGAGAAACCGACCCCTTCGAGCGGACGCGCGGTGATCTGGGCCACGGCCACGTGAGCATCCATGCCGCGCTGAGCGTTGCTGCCGGCTGCGCTCGTGTTGCTGGCGCCGAGCCGCAGTTGGTGGATGATCGAGCTCCCCAGCTTGGTGAACGTCAGTACCGCGACCAGCGCCATCGCCGCGATCGGAAGCAGCGGCACGATCATGTGCCGGAATCTCGGGACCGCCAGCCCGGTGGCGGCAACGGCGAACAGAGCGGCGACGGCGCCCGCTCGGGAGCCAGACGCGTAGACGCCTCCCAGCAGTGTCAGCAGCACGATCACGCCCGCCCAAGTGAGCCGGCGCGAGCGACCGATCCAGATCATCGCCGAGGGAATCGCCATGATCGCGCCCAGAGCCAGGTAATTGGGATGGATCGTGAGTCCGGACGAGCGGTGGGCGACGATCGGATACGGCGCCACGTGGGCGACGCCGGTGTAGTCAGCCACGGCGACCGACGCGTTCACAAACGCGCCAATCGTCCACAGGTCGAGCAGCCGCCGGCACCGAGCGGCCGTGCACCCGGCGGCGGCCACGAGCAGCGGGGTCACCATCGCCGAGAGCTCGAACTTGATCAGAAAGCTGATGTCAGAGCGCGGGGGGAGCAGTCCGGGGACGGTCAGCAGCGACTCCTGCTGCACCACCGCGCGGTTCTGCAGCGCGGCGCTGGGCGGGAAGATCACGCTCAGCAGCGCCGCCAGGGCGTAGCCGATCCCGGCGAGCAGCAGCCACGGTGGGATCGCGAGCCAGCGCTTCTCGAGCACGAGGTGGACGATCAGCGCCGCAAACGCCAGCACCATGAACACGTCGCCGAACGCCCCACCCCCGACGCGGATCCCGTTCCATTGGATCGTCAGCACCAGGATCGCGACCGAGATCCACATCAGCCGGTCGCTCGAGATTCCCAGCAACGAGACTGCGCCGACAATGATCACGCCGGCCGCGACGCCCGCTGCCGGCCCGGCCCCGGTGCTCGCGACCGCCACGCCGCAGATCGCGACCGCGAACACGGTGGCGGGCATCAGCGCGGCTTTGCCGATCCGCACGAGCAGCCTGCGCGCGCGCCGTGTGGCGGCGGGGGTGATCAGCAGGCCGGCGACGATCGAGAAGACGCCGGCGCCGGATGCGAGCACCAGCGCGACCGCGACCCCTTTGGCGCCGGAGGCTGACAGCAGGGCCACGAACGGGAACAACGATGCGAGCGAGACGACCTCGGCGACCGTCCCGAGCGCCGGGCGGCCGGCACCTCGGGCACAGTCGCTGAGCACGCGGGTGAGGCAGAAGAACAGCGAGCTGATGAGCAGGATCCGCCCGACCGCAACCGCGCTCGCAAACGCCGCACCGAACAGGTGCGGCACGAGAAACGGCAGCACCAGCTCAGTCCCAGCGACGACGATGCCGCACAGCACCAGTGTCAACCCGGTGTAGGCCAGGATCGAACGTGCGTGGCCGTGGCGGCTGTCCTCCGCGGCGACGTGTGGGTAGGCGACGAGGCCGACGCTCTGAGCGACGAACCGCGGCAGGTTGGTGAATGCCACCGCCACGACATAGATGCCCAGCGCCGCTTGGGAGATGAACAGGCCGACGATCGCCTGGTCGAGCTGAAAGCCGGTCAGCGGGGACATCGAGCCGAGCAGCGCCTTGAGGCCGAAGGCGAGCAGCTCCCGGGTGGACGGGAGCGGGCCGGCGGCGGAGGGGCGCGGCCCCGCGCTGGCCGGGGGCGGCTCCGCGGTCGCGGCGGCGGCGCCGGCGCGGCGGAGGGAGCGCCGGGCGGCGAGCGCGGCGATCAGGGCGGAGAGCCCATATAACGCGACCCACACAGTCGTGACCAGCCACAGGCCGCCGACCCCGGTGACGAACATCGCGATCAGCACGCCCGCGTTCAGCGGCGGGAAGATCAACCGGCAGAGATTGAGCGCCCTGAAGTCCTTGGTGCCTTGAAGGACGGCGAGCGCATAGAAGAACGTCACGATCGTGGGCGTGCCGAGCAGGCTTATGGCCGCCGCGATCTGCACATGTGACGGCTCGTCGCGGAAGACCACGACCAGGATGCAGGCGTGAATCACGAGCAGCCCGACCGTCTGGCCGGCGATCAACGGACGCAGCTTGCGCATCAGCCGCACTCCGATGCGCTCGTCGCGCGCGATCCAGTAGGTCACCGACAGCGGCGTGCCGAGTGTGCCGAGCAGCGGCAGAACTGTCGCGAACAGCAGCAGCAGCGCCGAACGACCGCGGTCGAGCACACCCAGGATTCGCGCCCCGGCCACGCCGCTGAGGAGCAGCCCCAGTTGAGTGAAGAGGCTCACGCCGATGCTGCCGGCGATGCTGCGCTGCACCGCCGAGCGCGGCTTAGAGATCAAGCTCATCGGTCCTTGTGCAAATCCGTTTACTGGCGCGGCGAGCGTCGAGCCAAACGCGCATGACAAGCGTGGCGCCCTGCCCTGTCGCCGATGCACCGGATATTAACTTCATGGGCAGCGAGCCGCGCCGGTTGAGCTGGCGGTGCCCGGGGGCGGGCTGAGGGCAACCGGCGGGTGGACCGGGCTGCTGGCGCTAGCATCACGCCGCCGATGAGCGCGTACGGCACGAATCGGTTCTTCATCTGGCGCGCGGAGGCCGCCCGGCCGAGCGAGTTCTCTCCCGATGAGACACCGGACGGCGGCGCCAGTGACGTTCGATATTTCTATGGGCTGTTGCGCGAGCTCGACCGCCTTCTCGCCGGCCGCGGAATCACGTTCCTGCTCACCTGGCAGCTCGATCGCTTCGACGCGCGGCTGCGTGACTCGGTCGTGCTGCTGATCGGTGACGAGAAATACCAGGCGCCGTCCTACCTGCGGTCGGTGCGTGCCGTGTTCAAGACCGGCGGCACGCGCCGCAATCCCCTGCAGGCGGCGCTGCGATTGGAGCCCGGGCTCGCGTGGAGGGTGCTGCTGCGCGAGCTGCGCAACTCGGCGCTCGCGGTGCGGCGCGGCCGCGAGACGCAGACCGCGGAGCTGCGCACCGGCGCCGCGGGCGCAGGCCCGATGTACGAGCTGCCAATGGGTTACTACGGGCTCACGGAGGTTCCGTTCGTTCCGTTCGGACAACGTCAGGTCGACGTGTTCTTCGCCGGATCGATCGAACGAGGCGCCGGCTTCACGGTCCGACCGCGGCTCGCCGCCCGGCGGCAGATGTCAACTGCGCTCGAGGCGGCCGGGCGCCGGCTGCCCGACGTCCGGATCAGCTGCCGCCGCTCGGGGCCGTTCGCCAACCCAGCCGAGATGCTCGACCCGGCGTCCTATTCGGAGCGCTTGATGCAGGCCAAGATCGCCCTCTGCCCCCGGGGCAATTTCGACGAGACATTCCGCCTGTGCGAGGCCGCCAAGCTCGCCTGCGTGGCGATCACCGAACCGCTGCCGTCGCGGTGGTACAACGCCGATGCGCCGGCCGTGCAACTCGAGCGGTGGAGCTCGTTGCCGGCCGTGCTCGAGGAGTTGCTCTCGGACCCGGCGGGCCTGGCGCGGCGGTCGGAGCGGATGCGCGAGTGGTGGCGCGACCGGCTGTCCGAGCGCGCGGTCGCGCGATACATCGTCGAGCGCCTTCCCGGGGTGAGCGCGTGAGCGGGGGAGCTGAGCGAGCCGGTGAGGACCGGCGCCGATCGCCGGGTATCATCGCGGCTCCAGGCGAGACGGAGTCGAGATCGACGCTTCGATGGCTCGCGCGAGCCGGGCTCGTGATCTGGGGGCTGCCGAAGACGATCGCCTTCAACCTGCGCTACCTCCCGCTCGCTCAAGCGGTGCGCCTGCCCGTGCTCGTCAGCCACCGGATGGCGATTTTCAACTTCGGCGGCAACGTCACGGTCCGCGGACCGGCCCGCCCGGGCAGCGTGCTGCTCGGCTTTGGAGCCAACGGCGCATTTGACTTCCGCCGCTCACGCAGCGTCTGGCAGGTCGCGGGCGAGGTCGTCTTCGATGGTCCTGCGCGGCTCGGAAACGGCTTCAAGCTGTCGATCGCGCGCGGCGGGAGGGTCGCGTTCGGCGCCGATTTCGTGCTCTCGGCCGAAAGCCAGATCGTCTGCCGAGACAGCATCACGTTCGGTCGCGGCTGCCTGGTCTCGTGGGACGTCCTGATCCTCGACAGCGACTTCCATCGCGTGATCGACGCCGACGGTGCCGGGTCGAACGTCCAGGCGCCGATCGTGCTCGGCGATCGGGTGTGGGTGGGGGCGCGCGCGAGTGTGCTGAAGGGAGTCACGCTCGGCGACGACGTGGTCGTTGCCGCGGGATCGATCGTGGCCGGCTCGGAACCGCGCAGCAACGTGCTGCTGGCGGGCAATCCGGCGCGGGTGGTCCGGGCGGGGGTGCGGTGGGGGCACTAATCGGGTGGCTGCGTGCGACCAGGCGACGCGGTCTGCACCCGGCGAGGTCGGGCTGCCCGGCTGACGCTGATCAAGCAGGTCGACAACGGGAAAAGCCCGAGCCGCCTCCGTGGCACCGTCCCGGAGCCCGAGTCACACCCGCTCGGGCGATCGCCGGCGGCCCCGCCACGGCAGCGCGGGCCCGATCCCCCGCACCTGCCAGCCCCGCGCACCGAGCAGCCTCTGCGCCCGCTCGGGGTCGCGGGTGGCGAGGTAGCTAGGGCCGGGCCACGGTCGGGTCGGACCACGCAGTGCCGGGGCGCCGAGGCGCAGGCCGAACAGGTCGTTGTGAAGGCTGAACAGGCGATAGCCGGCGCGCTCGACGAGATCTGTCGATGCATCCGGGTAGGGCGCATGATCCTCGAACACGACGTCTCGGACGAGGCCGGCCTCCAGCAGCCTCCCGGCCCCACGCAAAACCTCCGGCTCGTGGCCCTCGACGTCGATCTTCAGCAGTCCGACGCGGCGTGCGCCGAGGACATCGTCGAGACGGTGAACGCGGACCGCAAGCAGCTCCGCATCCTCGGCCGGCGCGTCGTCTGCCCGCAGCGAGGCGAGACCCATGTTCTCGTGGAACAGCGGCCCGGACGTGAGCTCGCCGGTCCCGGTGCGATCCGAAACCGCGGCCCGGTGTAGTTCGATCGGCGCGAGCCGGCCAAGTCGCACAAGTCTCTCCCAGCGGGCGACGTTCGCCTGTAGGCGCTCGAACACTCGCGGATGTGGCTCGTAGGCGACGACCTGCCCGCCGCTCCCCGCTCGCGCGGCGGCCAGGCTCGTGAGGTAGCCGACGTTGGCGCCGACGTCGACTACCAGGTCGCCGGGCTCGATCAGGCGATACACGGTCTCGGTCACGCACGGGTCGAACACGCCGGCGGTGAGGATCGTGTACCCGATCGCCTCACGCGAATAGACCTCGAGTTCGAGGCCCCAGGGCAACTCGGCGAGCGCGACTGTGCCGGGACCGAGGTCAGGGCGATCGGTGCCGACGCCGTGAAGCGCCCGGCGCAACAGGCGGTTGGGGTGAAAGACATAATGCGGCTTGTCGCTCAGCCGCGCCGGTACGAGCATCACACCGCCTCCAATCTGAACCACTGCGAGCGGGGCGGGAAGCGGCTCCAGTTAGGCGCCAGGATCGCGAGGTCCCAGAGCGACAGCACCCGCTTGAGCGGCCCCCGGATCGACCGGGCCGAGAGCGCGTTGACCTTTCCTACAAGTGTCGAGTCACCGTAGGCGCGCGCCTGGTTGCGGTACTTCGCCATCTCCCACAGGGCTGCGAGCGGGCTCGCGGCCTCGTAGCGGTGCTCGCCCACGCGGAAGTCGTGGCGCGACGCGAGGCTGTCGATCGCGGCCCGGGTGAAGCGGCCGATGTGGTTAGGCGGCATCTCCCAGAATCCCGTCACCTGCTCCTGCATCGTCACGCTGGCGTCGTTCGGAACGCCGATGAACAGCTGGCCCTCGGGTGCGGTCAGCCGGCGCAGCGCGGCGAACACGTCGTCGAGCCGGTCCAGGTGCTCCAGGACTTGGAACATGCAGACCGCGTCGAAGCGCCCGGGGTCGCGGTCGGCAAGCTCCTGGGGCGAGAGCTTGAACGCCTTGACTCCGGCGATGCTCCGCAGCGAGGCCAGGGCCCCGTCGTCGTACTCGGTCGCGCACATGCGACCGGCGATGCCGGCGGCGCGGAGCCGGCGCAGGAACGCGCCGTCCCCCGCCCCGATCTCGAGGAGGTCGAGTTGCGGGCGGGGGAGGGCAGCGGCGGTCAGGTCGAATTCGAACCGGTGCGATGGATAGAGCTCGTGGCCGCCGGTGATCAGGTTGTAGATCTCTGCTGTGCCCGAGACGAACGGGTCCGCGAACCAGAAGCCACAGGATTGGCAGCGCCGCACTTCGACCTGACCGCCCCCGAACAATTCCCGGAGCTCAGCGCACAGCCGCTCATGGCGCGCGCTGTCGCGCGAAGCGGGGACGAGGTGGTTGGCGGCCTGCGCGACGGTGTGATGGCGCTCGACCGTGGCGTCCGCAACCCCGCACGCCGGACACGGCGGACACGGCGGGCAGGGCGGGCATGGCGGGCAGAGCGGGCGTGCCAGGGTGCGGGCGAGCCCGGTCGCCGGGCTGAGCGCGACCGCGGCGCCGTCAGCGTCCGGAGCCCCGGCGCTGAGGGTCATGCTCGCCGCACCTTGCCGTTTGGCGTTTGCACGTCGCCGAGGGTATCTTCTCGCCGTCTGCAATTCGTCAGTTGGTGCCAGTCAGGGTGGCACCGGCTCAAACAGAAGGGACCGACGGTGGCGCGATCCGCCGCAAACCGAGTGCTAGCCCCACTCGGCATTACCCCTCGCTGGGCGTCATGGGTCTTGTTCGGCTGCATGCTGCTGGCCGGCGGCGCCGGCCTCGGCACCGCCGCAGCGATGACCCACGACTCGAGCCGCAAGCACGAACGACACTTGCGTCTCCAGGTGCGCTGCCGGCGTCAGCCAAGCGGCTGCCGCCGAACTGTGCGCGTGGCCGCGGTCGCGCCGGTTGTACCGGTGGCGTTCGGCTTCAACGCGTCCCCGGCACCGGACGCGGTCCGCGAGGAACGTGCCCTGGGGGCGACCACGGGGCGGTTGTTCGTTGATTGGGCGGCGGTCGAGCCCTCACCCGGGCAGTGGAACTGGCAACAACCAGACGCCGAATACCAAACGATGCTCGCCGGCGGCCTGCGACCACTGATCGTCGCGTTCACCGCCCCCTGCTGGGCGCGCCCGAGCACCGACTGCAGCAACCCCTACTTCACCGGACCCCCAGACCCCGACCACGACACCGACTGGACCACCTACATCCAAGACCTCACGACCCGCTACCCCCAAGCGATCGCCATCGAGATCTGGAACGAACCCAACCTCGACCAATACTTCCTCCCCCACGCCAACCCCACCCGCTTCACCCAACTACTCGCCGAGGCATACACCGCAATCAAAACCATCCACCCCACCATGCCAGTAATCAGCGGCGGCCTGCTCCTCGCCCCACCCTGCACCAGCCCAATCACCGGCGGCGAATGCGACCAACCATTCCTCACCACCATGTACAACGACGGCGCCCGCAACTACATGAACGGCCTCGGCGTCCACATCTACCCATCCGACTACCAAAACGGCACCCCCACCCAATGGGACCCAAACGCCATGACCCAATGGCTCTCCCAACTCACCCCAATCCGCACCGCCGCCAACGCCACCAACCAACCCATCTGGATCACCGAAATGGGCATCTCCACCACCACCCAACCCGGCTGGCCCGCCCCCGCCACACCAACCCAACAAGCCACTTACCTAACCGACATGATCCAGACCGCCACGTCCGATGGGGACGTCCGGGTGGCAATCATCCACACTTTGCAGGACCAGAGCACCGGCTCCTCATCCGACATCCTCACCAACGTGCTCGGGCTGCTGAGCGCAGCCACGGATCCTTACTTCGGCGTCGAGCAGGGGTTCGGGGTGCTGAGCGCCGGCGGGGCGCTGACGCCGGCCGCCTGCGCGGTCAGCACGGCATTGCATGGCTCGTGGGGCTGCTGAGCGGTCTGCCCCGCGGGACTCCTGGCAACCCGTCCAGATTCGGCTGTGAGGTGCGCGGTGGCGGCGTTGGAATGCCGACCACGGTCGTACGGCAGGAGGTGAATCCGGGCGCCTCGAGCACCGCCAACGACGCAGGGACGACCGAGCATGCTCGCAGCACCGAAATCGACTGCTCTTCAGAGGCCGCTCTGGCGGCCCAGCGCTCGCTGGGCGGCACTCGCGTTGGCGGCAGCGTTGCTGCTTGCCGCCCCCGTCGCGAGCCACGCCCAGCCGGCGGCGCACGGACCGGTCGCGCACGCCCGGCAGGCGCTCCACCGGCACGGCTACACCGACATCGTGCTGCGCTGCTCGCTCGCGCGCGGAGCCCTCACCTGCAACTGGAAGGCGCGACACGGTCGGCTTCGCTGCTCGGGCTCGCTGAGCGTCACCTCGGTGCGGCGCGGGACCGCGATCGTCTCGGTACGACCCGGCCGATGCAGTCGCGCTCGTGCCGCCGTGCCTGCCTCGGGACGCGCCGCAAGCGTCCCGCACCCGACCGCGATCAAGCCCCCAACCGCGGCGAAATCCCCGGCTGGCAGCGGTCCGACGTCGCCGAGTAGCACGCAGCCAGTGACCGGCAGCCCGCCCTCGGCGAGCGCTCCGGTCAGCCACCCCCTGTTCGGCTTCAACACATACACCACCACCCAGACGGTCGCCGAGCAACGGGCTCTCGGAGTCACCACCAGCCGGTTGTTCGTTGATTGGGCGGCGGTCGAGCCCTCACCCGGGCAGTGGAACTGGCAACAACCAGACGCCGAATACCAAACGATGCTCGCCGGCGGCCTGCGACCACTGATCGTCGCGTTCACCGCCCCCTGCTGGGCGCGCCCGAGCACCGACTGCAGCAACCCCTACTTCACCGGACCCCCAGACCCCGACCACGACACCGACTGGACCACCTACATCCAAGACCTCACGACCCGCTACCCCCAAGCGATCGCCATCGAGATCTGGAACGAACCCAACCTCGACCAATACTTCCTCCCCCACGCCAACCCCACCCGCTTCACCCAACTACTCGCCGAGGCATACACCGCAATCAAAACCATCCACCCCACCATGCCAGTAATCAGCGGCGGCCTGCTCCTCGCCCCACCCTGCACCAGCCCAATCACCGGCGGCGAATGCGACCAACCATTCCTCACCACCATGTACAACGACGGCGCCCGCAACTACATGAACGGCCTCGGCGTCCACATCTACCCATCCGACTACCAAAACGGCACCCCCACCCAATGGGACCCAAACGCCATGACCCAATGGCTCTCCCAACTCACCCCAATCCGCACCGCCGCCAACGCCACCAACCAACCCATCTGGATCACCGAAATGGGCATCTCCACCACCACCCAACCCGGCTGGCCCGCCCCCGCCACACCAACCCAACAAGCCACCTACCTAACCGACATGATCCAGACCGCGGACGCGACGCCGAACGTGGCGATGGTCACGATCCACACCTTGCAAGACACGGCGGCCACCGCGAGTGACCCCAATCCGGGCGTCGCCGGCGGGTTCGGGGTGTTCACCGGCACGTTCGCGGCGAAGCCCGCCGCGTGCGCTGTGAGCGCCATGTTGCACGGGTCGCTGCGGTGCTGAAATCCGGCCGGGGGGCCCGGGGGGCCGGGGCGGCCGGGGCGGCCGGGTCGGGGCGGGCCGGGGGGCCGGGGCGGCCGGGTCGGGGCGGGCCGGGGGGCCGGGGGGCCGGGGCGGCCGGGTCGGGGCGGGCCGGGGCGGGCCGGGGGGCCGGGGCGGGGCCGATCGCCGGGTCGCGGGGCCGCGGGCGGGCCGAAATCCGTTCCGGGGGCATGCGTTCAGGCCCAAAGTCCAAGTCCCGAGACGACCTTGGTCACATATGCATGCCCCACATGCATAAGTAGCCAAGGTCCATATCCGCCGCGCGGTTTGGGCCGTTAAGCATGCGAAATGCCGAATTTCGCTGACATGTGGCCAGGCTCAGTGCTCCTGGGGCCGGGTTCTTGGCTCGAGGCCCGGCCCGTCCCTGGGGAGAACGCGGTCGCGGGCACCGGCGGGGGCGAGATCGACGCTGCTGTGGGCCATCGAACTCGAGGTACCTGCGCCCGCACACCCGCGGCTGGGCTAGCATCGCCGCGCGATGCGGGCAGGCAAGCGACTCCGTGCGGGGCGAGAGGTGCGTGTGCTGTCGCTGTTCCCGAGCCTTGACCCCGCCGGCGGCGGGATCCAGTCGGGTGGGATGAGCATGGTGCTCGCGAGCCGCCGCGCCGGTGTCGGGCACGTCGTCTCGTGCACCGAGCTCGCGACCGCCCGCGACCGCTCGCAACTGCTCGTGCGCCGGCTTCAGGACGCCGGAGTTCCGGTCGTCGCATTTCCCCCGCTCGAGCGGCCTGCGGAGCTCGCCGAGCGGTGGAGTCTGAGCCCGGCTCAGGTGCCGTGGATCTGGCGTCGGATCGGCGACTTCGACCTGGTGCACGTGCACGGGGTGTGGAACATCGGCGCGCTCTCCGGGCTCGCGTCCGCGCGGGCTCGCGGTGTGCCGATCGTCGTGACCGCACACGAGTCCCTGACCGCCAACGACATCGACAAATCGCGCAGCGGCCCGCGGCGGGTGCAGAAGCTGGCGCTGAGGTCGTGCTACCTGCGGTGGACGAACCTCTTCATCCTGACCTCCGCGCTGGAGACACAGGAGTCGCTGCCGGCCTCGGCACCGCGCGAGACGATCCCCTACCCGCTGTTCGACGCCGGCACACCGGTGCCGAAGCTACGCGCCCGCGGCCAGGGCCCTCAATTGAGGATCGGCTACCTCGGCCGGATCGCGCCGAAGAAGAACGTGCCGGTGTTGATCGAAGCGCTGGCGTTGCTGCCCGACCATGTGCGCCTGGTCATCGCGGGCGATGGCCCGTTCGAACTGGTCGAGCCTGCTAGGCAGCGCGCCGAGGAGCTGGGAGTGGCAGACCGAGTGCAGTGGCTCGGTTTCGTCGCGCCGGACGCGCGAGGCGACTTCCTTCAGGAGATCGACCTGCTCGCGATGCCGTCCTCGTTTGAGAGCTTCGGGATGGCCGCGGCGGAGGCAATGCTGGCCGGCGTGCCGCTGCTCGTGACCGCGAAGACGGGCATCGCGGAACTGCTCGCCCGCCATGGAGGCGGCGTCGTCGTCGCGCCGGACGCGCTATCGGTCGCGGCGGCGGTGCTCCAGCTCGACCGGGACCGCGGACGGCTGTCCGAGCTCGGGGCCCAAGCTCAGCGCGCGATCCGCGAAGAGCTCGACTACGACCGCGTCGGCCACAGACTGCGCAACGCCTACGAGCGCGTGCTGTCATCGTCGCATCACTCGCGTAACGGGCAGGGGGCGGGATGAGTCGCCCGATCCGGCTCGCGCACCTTGCCGGCCAGCCCGCACCTTCCGCGATCCCGCTCTACCAGCGACTGGCGCGAGAGCCGGGACTCGAGTTCACCGTGCTGTACGGCTCTTCTGACGGCGTCCGACCCTACGACGACGGGTACGGCCAGCCGATCGCGTGGGATTCAGACCTCCTCGATGGCTACCGCAATGTGTTCCTGCGGGCCGCCGACCGGACGCCGGGGCTCGGGGATCATTTCTGGGCGACTCGCAACTGGGACGTCGTGCCGCTGCTGCTGCGCGAGCGCTACGACGTGCTGTGGATGGCGGGGTACTTCTCCGCGACCTACCTGATGGCCGCGGTGGCGCAGCGCGTCGCCGGCGGCGCGGTGCTGTTCCGCGAGGAGCAGACGCTGCTCGACCGGCGCTCGCTGGGGAATGCGATCGCCAAGCAGGTGGCGCTCCGGCCCTATCTCGGACTCGGCTACGGCCTCTACATCAGCACCGAGAACCGGCGCTGGCTGCAGAGCCACGGTGTCCCGGACGAGCGGTTGTTTGCAGCGCCGTACACCGTCAACAACGACCACTTCCAGGCCACGGCGCGGCAGATGCAGGGCCGGCGCGAGGCGTTGCGGGCGTCGTTTGGCATCGATCGCGACGCGGGGCCGGTGATCGCCACCGTCTCCCGCCTGATCGCCAAGAAGCAGCCGCTGTTCGTGCTCGAGGCGTTCCGCCGGGCTCGCGAGCGCACCCGCTGCGTGCTGCTCGTCGTCGGCTCAGGGCCGCTGGAGCGGGAGCTGCGCCTCCAGGCCGAGCGCGACCGGGTCCCGGACGTCGTGTTTGCCGGCTTCCTGAACCGATCTGAGGTGGCGCGCGCGTACGCGGTCGCGGACGTGTTCACGCTGCTCTCCCGCGAGCGGGAGACGTTCGGCCTGGTCGTCAACGAGGCTCTGAACTTCGGACTTCCCGCGGTCGTCTCGGATCGCGTGGGCTGCGGGCCGGACCTCGTCAGCAGCGGCTACAACGGGTTCGTCGTCGACGCGCGCGATCCCGGCGACGCGGCGCGCGCGTTCGAGCGTCTGGTGACCGATGCGGAGCTCCGCGCCAGCATGGGGGCGGCCTCGCGGGAGCGGATCGACGGCTGGAACGTCGAGCGTTCGGCGGCGGGGATCATCGAGGCGGCAGCCGTCGCCCTAAACGGCGCGCGGAGCTGACAACGGTGTCCGCCGTACCGATCGCAGCTGCCCGGCTAAGGCGCCAATTCGCGAGGCTCGCAGCCGACTTCCCGACCGAGTCCGAGGCGCTGGGGCGACGCGCGTTCTGGCGGCTCGCCAGCCGCTACACGCCGTTTCTGGCGGTCGAGCGCGACGGCATGCGGCTGTTCGTGAGCACCTCGGATCAGACCATCGGCCGGCGGCTGTTCGTCTACCACCGCACGCCCGAGCTCGACATCGACCGGGCCTTTCGGACACTGCGCGCGATCCCCGGTGTGGCTGCGCGGCTCGAGCGCTGCTCGGTCCTTGAGGTCGGCGCCAACATCGGCAGCCACACCGTGGAGTGGCTGCGGCACTACGGCGCCGACAGCGTGGTCGCGGTCGAGCCAAACCCCGACAACTGCGAGCTGCTGCGCCAGAACGTGCTCGCCAACGGCCTATCGGATCGGGTCACGGTGCTCCCAATTGCGCTCTCGGACCACGAGGGAATGGTCTCCCTCGAGCTGTCGGCGACCAACAGCGGCGACCATCGAGTCCGGGTCGAGGGGACGACCGCGAACGGCGCCGAGTCGCGGCGTCCGACGATCGAGGTCCGGGCGGCAACCCTCGATTCGCTCGCCGGCGAGGAGCTCGATCTCGCCCGCATCGGTCTGCTCTGGATGGACGCCCAGGGTCACGAGGCCCATATCCTGCACGGCGCGCGGCAGGTCCTGGAATCGGACATCCCGATCATGATGGAGTACTGGCCCTATGGGCTGCGCCGGGCCGGTGGGCTCGAGCTCCTGCACCGGCTGATCGCCGAGCACTACTCGCACGTGATCGACGTCTCGCCGCCGCACGGCGCCGTGCCTCGGGTGATCGCGTCAGACCGGCTGGCAGCGCTCGAGACCGAATACGGCTGGCTTCATCAGCCCGACCAGCAGGCTCCGGGCACCGACCTCGTCCTGATACGGAATCTCGACGCCGGCCTGCGATTCAACGGCTGGTAGTTCTCCAGCCCCCGCCCGGTAGCTGCGGTACTCAGGGGCCCGGGCGTGTGAGCGCCGCTTGGCTGCGCTGCAGAAAGTCGCGTTGAGTCGCGTTCTCGGTGAGGGCGAGCGCCGCTTCGTACGCCGTCATCGCCTCGCCGTCGTGGCCGAGCCGACGCAGCAGCTCGGCGCGGATCGCATGGAACAGCTGGTAGCGGTCGAGGTCGAGGACTTCGAGCTCGGCCAGGGCGGGCCCGGGGCCGTCCACCTCGGCCACGACGACAGCGCGATGCAGCGCGACAACCGGGCTCGGGGTCAGCGACATGAGCTGGTCATAGAGCTGGAGGATCTGGCGCCAGTCGGTCACGGCGACGTCGGCGGCGTCGCTGTGGACCGCGTTGATCGCCGCCTGGATCTGGTACGTGCCGGGCTGGTTGCGGGCGAGGCAGCGCCTGACGATCGCCTGGCCTTCGGCAATCAGCTCCCGATTCCAGAGCCGGCGGTCCTGGTCGGCCAGCAGCACGAGTTCGCCTTCCGCGGTCGTCCGGGCGCAGCGGCGCGACTCGATCAGCAGCATCAGCGCCAACAACCCCATTGCCTCAGGTTCGTCGGGCATCAACTCGGTCAACAGACGGCCGAGCCTGATCGCCTCGGTGCACAGCTCCTCCCGGATCAAGCGTTCACCGGAGCTCGCCGCATAGCCCTCGTTGAAGATCAGGTAGACGACGGCCAGCGCGCCCTGCAGGCGGGCCGGAAGGTCGGCTTCGCTCGGGATCCGGTAGGGGATCTTCGCGTCTCGGATCTTGCCCTTTGCCCGGACCAGACGCTGGGCCATGGTGCTCTCCGCCACGAGGAAGGCACGGGCGATCTCCGCCGTGGTCAGCCCTCCCAGGAGGCGGAGCGTCAGCGCGACCTGGGCCCCGGTCCCGAGGGCCGGGTGGCAGCAGGTGAAGATCAGGCGCAACCGGTCGTCATGCACGACGTCCTCCTCGATCGGTTCGTCGCGAGCGTGTAGCAGGGCGGCCTGCGCGTGCCGGTCCTCCCGGGACGACTCGCGCCGATGACGGTCGATCGCACGATTACGGGCGGTCGTAATGATCCATCCGGCTGGGCTCGGCGGCAGTCCAGCTGCCGGCCATCGCCGGACCGCGACGGTGAAGGCGTCCTGGACCGCCTCCTCGGCGAGGTCGAGGTCGCCGACGACGCGTGCCAGGACCGCCACCGCACGCCCATACTCCGCGCGGAACACACGCTCGATCTCCGATGTGGACGGGGCATGCACGTCCGGGCTCAGTCCGGGACCTGTCCGTGGAATGGCCGCACCTCGATCGGGAGCGTGATTGCTCGAGCCGCCTTCCGGCCCCATTCAAGCGCCGCATCGAGATCGGGAGCGGTGATGATCATGCATCCGCCGATCTGCTCCTTGCCCTCGGCAAACGGCCCGTCGGTGATCAGCATCTCCCCTTCCTGTAGCTGCAGGACGGTTGCGGTGCTGGGCGGATGCAGTCCGCCGTCGAAGACCCAAGCGCCTGCGGCCTTGATTTCTTCCACCAGCGCTCGCGTGTCACGCATGATCGGGTCCAGGATCTCGGGTGGCGGCGGGGGGCCTTCGGGCTGATAGATGCTGAGCAGGTACTGCTTCATCTTGCGTTCCTCCTCGGAGTTTTGGTTGCCTCACCCTCTATACGAACGCGCGATGGGTGATTTCGACAGCGTCGTCACCACACATCGGATGCAGCGCGCTGCCACCGAGACCCGCTTATCCTTTCCGATCGTGGCGCATCCTAGGCAGAGGGGAACCACCCGGGCGGCGCAGTGGCTCCCACCTGAGCTCGAGCATGTCGGCGGCCCGCCCGACTCTGCCTCGCCCGATCCTGGCTCGCCGGAACCTGACTCGCCGGCCCCGGTCGCTGAGGCGGGGGCGCAGTGGCTTCCGGAGGGATGGGCGATCGCCGGCGAGCCCGGCGCGCCCCCAGGCCGCGATCCGCGCGAACCGGCGCCGGAGGCGGCGGCAGTTGCTGCCTACTGCCGGGAGTTGTTCGGGGCCGAGGACTCAGAACGGATCGCTGCGGAGGTGCTTGCGGCGTGGAACGGACGGCCGGGCGGAGCGGGCGCGGGCGAGGGCGCGCTGCTACGGCTGACGCGCCGCATCGCCGCTGAGCGCGGGCCAGCGACGGCGATGCCCGCCCGTCCGAGGGCAGCGACGGCTGGGCGACATCGGCTCGGGTGCGACCGGATCCTCGCGACGCTCGCGGCGCGGGCCAACGATCAGCTCACCCCGGGCCAGCGCCAGGCGATCGAGGACCATCTCGACGGTTGCCTGAGTTGCCGGGCCGTCGAGGTCAGGGTGCAGCGTGCCGAGCGCGCATTCAGGACCAAGCTCGGCGCGCACAAGCCGGAGCCGCCCAGCGGACGATGGACCTGGGGGCGCGCCGGCGCGGTCGCCACGAGCACGCTTGTGGCCGACGCATTGGACGAGCCCGCTCCGATCTTGCACCCGGACGGCGAAAGCGGGGAACAGGGCGCCCACGCCGCCTCGGCCACTGCCGCCGCCCCGGCCACTGCCGCCGCCCCGGCCACTGCCGCCGCCCCGGCCGCTGCCGCCGCCCCGGCCACTGCCGCCGCCCCGGGTCGGCCGCCACAACCGCGGGGCACACGCCACAAAGTCCGGCTCACCGCGGCGCTGGCGGCGTTTGCTGCGCTGGCCGCGGTCGCAACCGCGCTGGCGCTCGGCAGCGGTTCACGGACGTCACCCCCGGCGGCCGCCGTCAGACTCACGGCCACCGCGCCCGCGCCCGCGTCCTCGGCATCGCCGCGCCGCGATCGCGCCCGGAAGACCAGGCACCGCGCATCCGTGCGCCATCGTCATTCCACGCGAGTCGCCAAGCGGCCAACCGCGCACTCGAGCACCACCGGGGGATCTTCGGGGTCGCCTGCGGCCACAGCGACGTCGGTGGCTCCGGCCGCCCCGGCCGGCTCGGCACCCGCGGCGAGCGGCGGGTCGTCCGCGCCCCCGCCGGGATCTGGGTCAGGCGGGGGCTCTTCCGGCGCGCCGGCCCAGTCGGGGGGATCCGGCTCGTCGGATGGCTCGGGAGCTTCGGGAGGTTCAGGCTCTTCGAGCGGCTCGGGGTCCTCCGCGCCATCGGTCTCGGTGGTCCAGCCGAGCGGCAACCTGCCCGCCCAGAGCGCGCCTACTCAGGCAATCGGCGCATCGGGCTCGAGCCGCTAGTACCAATACACGACATCCTGGTGTTTTGAAACAAGAAGGGCGGGACGGATGTCTGACGATCTGATCGTGGTGGCCGGCGGCGGCGGGTTCATCGGCTCACATCTGGTGCGATCGCTGCTGGCGGCGGGAGCGGGAGACGTGCGGGCGGTCGATTATGCGCCGCTAGAGGTATGGCATCAGGTCTCCGACGAGGCCGAGAACGTGGTTCTCGACCTGCGCCGGACCGAGGCGTGCCACCAAGCGCTGGCAGGAGCGACTACGGTCTACAACCTCGCGGCCGACATGGGCGGGATGGGCTTCATCGAGGCCAACAAGGCGCGCTGCATGCTGTCCGTGCTGATCAACACGCACCTGCTCCAATCGGCGCTCGAGCACGAGGTCCGCAGGTACTTCTTCGCCTCGTCTGCGTGCGTCTATGCGGCCGACAAGCAACTCACGCCGGACATCGAACCGCTGTCCGAGAGCGACGCCTACCCGGCCGAGCCGGAGGACGGATACGGGTGGGAGAAGCTCTTCTCGGAGCGGATGTGCCGTCACTTCACCGAGGACTTCGGCCTGACGACGCGCATCGCCCGCTTCCACAACGTCTACGGGCCGCACGGCACCTGGACCGGTGGCAGGGAGAAGGCTCCCGCGGCGATCTGCCGCAAGGTCGCCGAGGCGCAGCTCTCGGGCCGCCACGAGATCGAGATCTGGGGCGACGGCGAGCAGACCCGCAGCTTCATGTACATCGCTGACTGCCTCGAGGGCAGCCGCAGGATCATCGAGAGCGAGATTGCCGTCCCGATCAACCTCGGGAGCAGCGAGATGGTCACGATCAACGAGCTCGTGGATATCGTCGAGGAGATCGCCGGAGTGACGCTGAACCGCCGCTACGACCTCTACGCGCCGAAGGGCGTCCGGGGACGCAACAGCGACAACTCGATGATCCTCGACCGCCTCGGGTGGGAGCCGGCGATCAGCCTACGCGAGGGTCTCGAGCAGACCTACGCGTGGATCTACGACCAGGTCTCGGCACTGACCCCGGTCGGTTAGTCGGGGGCCCGCGGGAAGCCGTCCCGAGCCCCGGCACCGTGGCCGGGTGGAAGCGAAATCGGCATTTCGGCTGCATACAGGGACAAATCGCGCGCCTACTGCACCTTGGTTTTATAAGCATGTGAGGCATGCTTATGTAACCAGGGTCGCCCGCGGGCGCAGACTTTGGGCTGTTAAGCATGTCGCCGCAGCGGAGTTCGGCCCCCGCGGGCCTCGCCGGCGCCAACAGACTCCACCGGCTCCCGACACCGGGTCGGCTAGACCGCGGCCCGCCGCTCCCGGGCCACCGTTCGCAGCGTCTGCTCGAACCGAGCGGCGAATCCGGCTTGCGTGAAGTGTCGCTCGGCGTACCGGCGGGCCGCGCTCGCCCGTTCCTGGATCTCGGCGCCGGCGGCGCCGATCCGCGCGAGCTCGCTCACAAAGGCACCGTGGTCGCTTGAGTCCACCACCCACCCGGTGCCGGAATCGCCCACGATCCGCGCCACCTCGCTGGCGGGGTTCACAGCTGCGAGGATCGGCAGCCCGTAGGCCATGAAGTTCATCAGCTTCGAAGGGATGTTGAATTCCGACCCGTCGTAGCGCTGGCCCACGAGCGCCACATCGGCTGTCTGGAGCTCGTGCTCCAAGCGCTCGTCGTCGACCACGCCAAGCATCTGCACGCGGTCGGTACGGATCTCGCGCCGCGCCTCGTCCGCGGCGACGCCGGTTCCCGTGATCGCGAGCTCCACCGGCAGATCGGTGCGCGCCTCGAGTGCCTGTACGAGCCCCGTGAGGCCTTGCGAATGGCCGATGTTCCCCATCGACAGGACGCGCAGCGGCCTCGCCTCGGCACGTGGTCGCGCGAGCCGCTGCGGCACGCGCGTCGCCGGGTCGTAGATCAGCTCGATCTTTCGCTCCGGTACCCCCTTGGAGATCAGGTTGTCGGTGAACGCGCGCGAGAGCACGACGATCCGGTCAGCGGCTTCGTACGCCGCCCGCTCCAAGCGGCGGGCCAACCGGACCACGATTCCGTCCTGGTCGACCAGGCCGGTGGCGGTCGCACCGTCCGGCAGCAGATCGTGCAGCCAGAGGACCCAGGGGATTCCGCGTGCTCGGACGTTGGCGACCGCGGGCAGCAATGCCGGGAACGACGGCGACGCAGACACGATCACGTCGGGGCGAGGTAGAAACGGCGTCGCCGCAGACTGCGCCGCCATGAAGGTCAGCTCCTGGCGGTATCGCTGCGCGCTTGATTCGCGGCCGATCCACAGCGGCAGCCGCAGCACGTCGATCCCACCCCGCACTTCGCGATAGGGAGTCACGCGCGTCCCCCAGCGTGGTTCCGGATAGTGGGGATGCGCGGCGACGACCTCGACTCGATGACCGAGCTCGCGCAGGCCACGCGCCCAGACCGTACTGACTATCCCGATCCCGGTGGGCTCCGGATCGAAGTTGTAACTCCACAGCTGGACACGCAACGACCCCCTGGTAGAGCGCGCAGACATCGCGGCCGGGCATGCTAGGACACCCGCGACCGCTACGCGCCGGTACCCGGAAGACCCGCTGCTTACGCCCCCGCGCCAGCCGCCCGCGCCCGAGGCTCGCCACTCACCCCGGGATCAGACCCTCGCCGCTGAACTCCTCTTTTGCCTCCTCGAGCGAGATGTCGGGCGGCGGCAGGATCAGGTCCGAGCCACTGAGGTAATCGTCGGCGACTGGCTGCCCGTGCGTGCGAACGTAGTCGAGCAAGGTGGCGAACGCGTGGTGAAAGCGCTCCTCGCTGCCGTCGGCGCACGCCGCGACCGCCTCGTTGTCCAGCTTGTTCAAGGAGGGGATGTCGTCGTCACCCAGCTCGTACTGCCCCTCGGTGGCGATCCGGACGATCACGACGCCTGCCCTTCGGCAGGTCCGGCGGGCTCAGCGGCTCCAGCGTGCTCACCACCCGCGGCTCCACCACCCGCGGCTCCACCACCCGCGGCTCCACCACCCGCGGCTCCGGCAGGCTCACCACCCGCTGCTCCAGCGTCCTCACCGCCCGCCTGATCACCGGAGGGGGCGCCCGCTCCGAGCTGGCCGGCCGGGGCGGATGAGCCGGCACCGAGCTCAGCCTTCATCTTCTCGAGCTCGGAGTCGACTTCGCTGGTGCTCGAGAGCTGTTTGAGCTGGCGGTCGATGTCGTCCTCGCCCGGGGTGAGCGTGGTCAGATCCTCGAACGTGCCGGCCGCCTCGAGCTCCTGTACCGCGTCGGCGCGCGCCTTCATATTCTCGGTCTTGTCCAGCGCACGTTGCATCGCCAGACCGACATCGGCCATCTCCTCGCCCACGCCGGTCGCGGCCTCGGAGATGCGCACCTGGGCCTCGGCGGCGGAGTACTGGGCCTTGATGACTTCCTTCTTGGAGCGGAACTGCTCGATCTTGGTCCGGAGCTTCTGCTCGGAGGCGGTCATCTGCTCCTGCTGCTGCTCGAGCTGGGCGATCTGCGAGTCGAGCGACTGAAGCTCGGTCTGCGCCACGTTCTTGCGCTCGAGCGCCATCCGGGCGAGATCCTCGTTGCCGGCCGACAGCGCTTGACGGGCCTGGGTGTCGAGTTTCACCACCTGCTGCTGGAGCTTCTCCTCCTGCAGCTGAAGGCGCTTCTTTGACGTGACGACGTCGGCGATTCCCTTCTTGACGTTCTGGAGCAGCTCGATCTGCTTTTGGTAGCTGTACTCGAGCGTCTCGCCCGGATCCTCGGCGCGATCTAGGAGCTTTGAAATCTTGGCTTTGACTACGGTGGACATGCGCCCGGAAAGGCCCGGCATCGCATCCTCCTTGGCGGGTGGCTGGACTGGCCTTAGAAGCGTAGCGGGGGGCGGGACTAGGATGCGGCCATGGACGGCAAACCGGCATCCGCATCAGCGGCGTCGCTGGTGCGCTGGATGGGGATCGTGGACGCCAACAGCGCCGGCAGTGTCCACGGCGGCACCGTGCTCAGGCTCGCCGACGAGGCGGCCGGGCTGGCCTCGATCAAGCATTCCCGGCAGAAGGTGGTCACCGCCGGCATCGACCGGATGGTCTTCCTGTACCCGATCCACGTCGGGGAGCTGGTCACGTTTGCTGCGACTGTCAACGCGGCTTGGCAAACCTCGATGGAGGTCGGCGTCCGGATCGAAGCCGAGAACCCGCTCACCGGGGAGATCCGCCACACGGGGACCGCATACGTGACGATGGTGGCGGTCGACGACGATGGCCGTCCAAGACCCGTGGCGCCGGTGATCGCGCAGACGCCGACCGAGCAGCGCCGGATGCGCGAGGCGGAGCTGCGGCGCGCCAACCGGCTCGCCGAGCGGGCGGAGATCCTGGAGCGGCGGCGCCGCGAGGGGGAGTGACAGCCGCGCGGCCCCGGGGCCGGGGCAACGACGAAAGGCGCCCCCGTGCGGCGCTACAGCCCGTCGGCATCCCCCGCCGCCGCGCTACAGCCCGTTGGGATGCCGCGCGACGAACCCGCTCGTGTCCGCCAGCAGCGGTCGCCAGCGGGGCCCGCTTCCGGGAGCCGGGTTGGGGTCGCCCTCAGCAGAGGTGTCGAACCGGATGCCGGCGATCTCGATGAACGCATGCCCCGGGTTGGTGTAGATCGTGACCCATTGTCCCCGGCCGGTGTGGCCCCAGCTCATGAACTCGCCCGAGTCCATCGAGACGGGCAGCAGCCCGGCGGCATGGAGCACGAACGAGACGGCCCCCGAGCAGTCGTAGCCGGCGTCGTTCCAGACTCCGTGGCCGCCTCCGTAGATGTATGGCTTCAGGCGGATCTTGTTCCCGGCCCAGATCATGCGCTGGACCGAGAGCGGCGCCAGCGAGGGGGCATAGGCGACGTGATTGATGATCTTCGCGTTCCAGCCGTAGACGATCGGGTGTGAGGCCGTGCTCACCCCCGGTGGGGGAGCGCCGATGCCGGCCCCACCCGTGCGGGGCGCGGAGCTCGTAGAAGCACCGCCGCCGCCGACTCCAGCGCCGCCACCCGCCGCCGTGGCCGCAGGGGCGCTTGCCAGCACAAGTACGGCAAGTCCGGGGAGTATCAGGTTTGCTACCCGCAAGTCGTCTCTCTCGTCGGCCTGCGGGGTTAGCTGTCGGGCTGGCGCTGAAAGAGCCTGCGCCTCCCGCGGAATCACCGCGAGATTAGCCCCGGGATCTGGGTCCCCCGCTCCGCGGATTTCGCTGCCCGCGGATTAGGCGTCGCGCCACTATACATATTGTCGCGGCACCAGCCCGAGCGGCCCGGCCAGCCCACGATCGGCGCTGCCACCATCGGCGCTCGCTAACGTCCGACGCGCGATGCGACGGACGATGCTCGTTCTGCTCGCGGCCGGCGTGACCCTAGCCGGCTGCGGAGGGACCACGGAGCTGATCACCGGCCCGACGCCGGTGGTCGGGGTGCAGTCGAAGACGCCCCATGCCAGCCAGAAGCTCGGTTTCCCCGAACTGGCGACCAAGAACACCACCCGTGTCAACGGCGCCGACCCGATCGCCGACGCGGCCGGTGTTGCGCTTGCGGTCTACCCGTCCTCAGCTCCCGGCACGTACCCGTCCGCGGTGACTATCGCCCCGACCGACGACTGGGAGGCCGCGATCGCCGCAGCAGCGCTGATGGCGCCGCCGATCCGCGCACCGATCCTGCTGTCGGGCAGCTCCTCGCTGCCCTCGGCCACCGCGAGCGCGCTCGCTGAGCTGGCTCCGACCGGATCGGGCAGCGCGGGCGGAGCGCAGGTGATCCGCATCGGGGACGTCCCCAAGCCCAACCACCTGCGATCCGCAACGATCTCGGGCAGCGACCCCTACGCCCTGGCCGCGGCGATCGATCGCTTCGCGAGCGCGGTCCGTGGCAGCACCAGCAGCGACGTGGTGATCGCGAGCGCCGACTTCCCGTCGTACGCAATGCCGGCAGCGGGTTGGGCGGCTGAGAGTGGCGACCCGGTCCTGTTCGTCAACAGCTCCGGAGTCCCGACCCCCACGCGCCAGGCCCTGCTCTCGCACCAGAGAGCGCATATCTACGTGCTCGGCCCCCCGAGCGTGATCCCCGACAGCGTGCTGTCGCAGTTGCGCAGCTACGGCACGGTGAGCCGCGTCGGCGCGTCGGATCCGGCCGGGAGCTCGGTTGCGTTCGCGGAGTACAGAGATCCGCCGTGCCTCAAGCTGCAGCCGTGTGCCCACGTTCCCGGCAGCTTCGGCTGGGCGCTGCGGAGCCCGGGCCACGGCTACGTGCTGATCAATGCCAACCGTACGCTCGATGCGGCCGCCGCCGCGCCCCTCTCGGCCAGCGGTGATTACGGGCCACAGCTGCTGGTCGACAATCCGGCTACGCTCCCGTCCTCAGTGCTGAACTACTTCCTCAATTACGCCACTCCCGGTTACACGCAGGAGGGTCCGACGGCTGCCGTGTACAACCACGGATGGGTGGTCGGCGATCAGGCGACGATCTCCGTCCCGGTCCAGGCGGAGCTCGACAACCTGCTCGAGGTCGTACCGCAGAAATGAGCCAGGCCGAGCATCCAGACCGGCTGCGGCCCGGACGCGAGGTGACGGTCGACGACGTCCGGCAGCTGATGGGAGCCTCAACGCCCCACTTCGCGCTTCAGTTGCGGGAGCGGATCAAGGCACTGATTCGCGGTCTGCCCGCCGACCACCCGGCCCGCGTGCAGGGAGAGCGGGAGATCGCGCGGCTGGATCGGATCGCGTTCGCGGGCGAGATTCGCGGCCACAAAGCGGAGCCGGGACTCGAGCCGCTGCCGAGCGTGGAACGAGACGCCCGCTGAGCGCAGCCGGCGCAGCCAGCCAACTCCGGCTACCTGAAGCCTCCCGTTACGTTTAACCCGCAACGTGAGCGAAAACTCCGAGAAGTTCGTTTCCGTCATTGGCCTGGGCCGCGTGGGTCTGCCGCTCGCGCTGTCGTTCGCAGACCGAGGCCTGCGCGTGCTCGGCGTCGATCACGACCATGCGGTGATCGAGTCGGTCCGCGCCGGGCGGATGCCGTTTGCCGAGGCGGGGACGCAGGAGTTGCTCGAGCGGGTGGCAGCGACAGGACGGCTGGAGCTGACCGAACGCACGGCCGATGCCGCCCGCGCGGATGACATCGTGATCACGATCGGCACACCGTCGTTCTCGCACATCGAGAGCGACCTGCGCCAGGTCCGAGCCGCAATCGATGACCTGCTGCCGCTGCTCCGGCAAGGCCACGCGGTCATCCTCCGCTCGACAATCGCGCCCGGGACGACCGAGTTCGCCGCCGGCTACATCGAGAAGCGACGCGGGCTCCGGGTCGGCGACCAGGTGTTCGTCGCCCATGCTCCAGAGCGGATCGCCGCGGGTCGGTTCCTGGAGGAGATCTCGACGCTTCCCTGCATCATCGGCGGCGTCGGCGACTCGTCGACCGAGCGCACAGCCGCTCTGTTCGGAGCCTTCGGCGCGCCGATCGTCCGGACCACACCGGTCCAAGCTGAGCTCGCAAAGATCTGGACCAACATCCTCCGCTATGCGACGTTCGCGCTCCCGAACCTGCTGATGATGGACTGCGAGCGGTACGGCGCGAACGTGTTCGAGGTGATCGACCTGATCAACCACGACTACCCGCGCGGCGGGATCGCGATGCCGGGGCTGACCGGCGGCACCTGCCTGCGCAAGGACTTCGCGTTCTCCGAGGAGCGCTCCAACGCGCCCGGCATGCTGCTCGCGGTCTCGCGTGTAAACGAGGCGGTGCCGCTGTTCCTCGTCGAAGGGGTCAAGCGGCGAGTCGGAAGCCTCGCCTCGAAGAAGGTGGCGGTGCTTGGCCTGACCTTCAAGCGCGACACCGACGACGAGCGCGACTCGCTGTCGCACAAGCTGATCCGCCTGCTCGAGCGCGAGCTCGCGGACGTCGCGGTGTGCGACCCGCACGCCCCGTCGCCGACCCAGCCCATGGAGCAGGCCGTCGAGGATGCGGACGTCGTGATCGTCGCCACCAACCACTCCGCGTTCGAAGCGCCCGCAGCGCTCGGGGCGATCCTCGCCGGCGCGGCCGATGAGTGCCTGCTCGTCGACCCCTGGAACGCGCTCCACACCTCACAGGTGTTCCTGTTCGCCGTCGAGGCGTCGGCGATGCACGGGCCGCCGCCGACGGTCGACGCAGAGCTCCGATGAGCCGCGTGCTCGTGACCGGCGGAGCCGGGATGATCGGCTCCGCGGTCGTCCGCCGGCTGCTGCGCGACGGCACACACGAAGTGCGGGTCTCAGACCACCGCCCGGCGCCCGCGTGGATGCGAGCGCGCTGCGAGATCCAGACCGCCGACCTGCGCGACCCCACGGTCGCAGGCGCGGCCGTCGGCGATTGCCCGCATGTGATCCACCTGGCGGCGATCGTGGGCGGGATCGCCAACTTCCACAAGCTCCCGTACACCCTCACCGAGGTCAACAACGCGCTCGTCGGAGCCGTGATCCACGCCGCCCTCGACGAAGGCGTCGAGCGATTCGTGTACGTGTCCTCCTCGATGGTGTTCGAGCGGGCGACGGAGTTCCCGACCGCCGAGGAGCATCTCCTGGACTGCCCGACGCCGCGGTCGGCGTACGGCTTCTCGAAGCTCGCGGGCGAGGTCTACACGCACGCTGCGCACGACCAGCACGGCCTGCGCTACACGATCTGCCGCCCGTTCAACGCCTACGGCCCCGGCGAGTTGCCCGACCGCGACGAGCCCGGCATCGCCCACGCCGTGCCGGACCTGATCGCGAAGGCGCTGGCCGATCAGCACCCGCTGCAGATCTTCGGCTCCGGCCGGCAGACGCGCACGCTCACGCACGTCGACGACATCGCCGACGGGATCGTGACCGCGATGAGCTCAGCCGGCGGCGAGAACGAGGACTTCAACATCTCGGCCTCCGAGGAGCTCACAGTGGCCGAGATCGCGGGCCTGATCTGGGAGGCCTGCGGCCACGACCGGGCGACACTGCAGCTGGCCCACCTTCCGAGCTTCACGGTCGACGTCCAGCGGCGATGGCCATCGGTCGAGAAGGCCAGGCGCGTGCTCGGCTGGGAGGCCGGCATCGATCTGCGCACCGGGATCGCGCAGACCGTCGAGTGGCTGCGGGACCAGGCTCAGCCGGCTTCAGCGCTCACCGAGTAACGGTAAAGCTGCAGCCGCGGGTCTCGAGCTCGGCGAACATCTCGTCCGCGTCGATGCAGCGCTCCGGCGGGTGAGCGCCGGTGGCGGTGAGCGAGCCGCGCGCGAGCAGGCGGACGGCGGCGGCGATCGGGGCCGCGGTCGAGACGATCCCTCCGCCGAGCCCGAAATGGGGCCTCGTGACCGCCCGGACAGCCGCGCTCTCACCAGAGCCCGCGACCACGTTCACAAGGTGCACAGAGACAGTCTGCGACGACGGCGTGACCGCGTCGCGGGCAGCCGCCGCGATCTGTTCCGGCGTTGGCCCCGACGAGCTCCTTCAGCCGCGCGAGCAACGCCGGCGCGAGCGACAGCCTGAAGCTCGCCGTCACGGCAACCGAAGCTCTCACCGAAGCTCGCCAGCTCCGAGTGCAGTGTGAAGATCGTCTCGGCGGTGCCGATCGGCGCGCCGAAGTCGACCTCACCCCCATCGCTCAGCGGCTCGATCTCGCGGGCCTGCGCATCCCTGATCACGACCGGGGCGAGCGTGAGCTCGTCAAGCAGCGTCTGGACCGCATACGGCGGCCGCAGGCGCCCATCACCGTAACCGGCGCCGGCAGCCGCGGCCGGATCCCGGCCGGCGGCGCACACCTCGATCGACTCGATCGCCTCCGGACTGCCCAGCTCGCGCACGCCCCGGGCGGCCATCAGGTTCGTCTTGCCGGGACTCGATCCGATCCCGAGCACAGCGATCAGGCCGGCCCGCTCGAACTCCTCGCCGAGCTCGAGCTGGCGCCCGGTCATCCAGTACAGCCCCCCGAGGTCGAGGTAGTTGCTGCCCGCCTTCAGGCAGGCCTGCATCGCCTCGAGGTTGATCCGGTAGGAGGCGGTGTTGACCAGCACGTCGCAGCCCTCGAGCCTCGCGGCGAGCCCATCGACATCGCGGGCGTCGGCCGCGACGCCCTCCGCCTTGCCGCCACCGTGCTCGCTCGCGACGGCAGCGGCACGCGGACCGTCGAGGTCGAGCAGCATCATCTGCGTAATCTCCTCGGACTCGGCGAGGTCCCGTACGATCGCCGGCGCGATTGTGCCGGCTGCTCCGAGGACGGCCGCGCGCATCGTTCCGTTGGCCACGATGATCACCGTACCGTTGCTTTGGGCCATTTGGCCTTAGCCAACTGGTACAAAGGACGACCATCACTTCGGCCATCGCACCCTTGCGCTCTGTCCCTCAGCGGCAGAGAATGGCCGCCCACCAGCGCGCACAGCGACTGTCCGTCCAAATGCGCCGGGACCGCCACAACGACAAGTAGTAGAGAGAGGGGTCGCAGTGGAGAGCGCGACGGTCGCAGAGCCCACCGCAGGGATTCAGGTCGAAGACAAGGGCCTGAAGAAGAACGCGATCTCGTTCCTGTCGAACCTCGTGATCGGGGTCGCGTCGACCGCGCCTGCGTACAGCCTCGCGGCAACGCTCTCGTTCATCGCCGCCGTCGCCGGCATCGGGCTGCATTCCCCGGCCGTGATGCTGGCCGCGTTCTTCCCGATGGCCTTCATCGCCGCTGCGTACTACTGGATGAACCGAGCCGATCCCGATTGCGGAACCACGTTCGCGTGGATGACGCGCTCGATGGGGCCGTATCTCGGGTGGCAGGGCGGCTGGGCGATCGTCGTCGCCGACGTGCTCGTGATGCCGAGCCTCTCCCAGGTGGCGGGGATCTATACGTTCAGCCTGTTCGGCAACAACAACCCGAGCACCCTCGAGGTGACGATCGTCGGGGTCGCGTGGATCGTCATCATGACCGCGATCTGTTACATCGGGATCGAGCTGTCCGCGCGCACCCAGCAGGTGCTGCTCGGAATCGAGATCTTCACGCTGATCCTGTTTTCGGTCGTGGCGCTGATCAAGGTCTACTCATCGCATCCCGCGCACTCGATCGAGCCGCAGGCGTCGTGGTTCAACCCGTTCGACGTGTCGAGCCTGAGCGCGCTCAACGGCGGGATCCTGCTGGCGGTGTTCGTCTACTGGGGGTGGGACTCGGGCGTCAGCGTCAACGAGGAGACCGAGGACTCGAGCACCGCGCCCGGTCGCGCGGCGGTCATCTCAACGTTCATCCTCGTGGGCATCTACCTGCTGGTCACGACCGCCACCCAGGCCTACGGCGGCGTCCAGTCGCTGATCGCTCACCCCAACGACGTGTTCGCGCCGCTGTCCCACAGCGTGCTCGGCTCGCCGCTCGACAAGCTGCTGATCATCTGCGTGCTGACCTCGGCGTCGGCGTCAACGCAGACGACGATCCTGCCGACCGCCCGCACGACCCTGTCGATGGCTCGATGGAAGGCGATCCCAAAGCAGTTCGGCACCGTCCACCCACGGTTCCTGACCCCGGGCTTCTCGACGATTTGGATGGGGACCGTGTCGACGATCGTCTACGTGCTGCTGGCCGCGAGCAGCCAGAACCTGATCGCCGACGCGTTCACCTCGCTGGCGCTGACGATCGCGTTCTACTACGGGTTCACCGGGCTGGCGTGCGTCGTTTACTACCGGCGCCACCTGTTCAAGAGCGCGAGGAACTTCCTTTACATCGGCCTGCTGCCGCTGATCGGCTGGGCAGTGCTCACGTTCATCCTGATCAAGGCGATCGTGGTCTACTCGGCCCCGCACGCGGGGTACGCGGCACCGTTCCTCGGGATCGGGTCGCCGATCGCGATCGCGCTCCTGATGATCATCCTCGGGCTCGTGATGATGGTGATCCAACGGCTCCTGATGCCCGAGTTCTTCAAGACCCACAAGCCCGAGGTCGTCGATCCGGCAGTCGTCGCCAGCGCTCCGGCGGGGCACTCCGAATGAGCAGCGAAATCATCGTCGGCTACGACGGCTCGGACTGCGCTCAGGCCGCGCTCCGGACGGCGATCGACGTCGCCGGGGCGTACGGGGACAAGGTCACGATCGCGTTCGCATATGACATCGAGCCTGTGGCCGGCGAAGTGCACGACTACGCGGCGGCGCTCAAGGAACTGGCGGACAAGCGGATCGCAGATGGGATCGAGCGTGCCGCAAGCCAGGGCGTCAAGGTCGAGGGGACCGTGATCGAGCGAGCCCCGGCGAAGGGCCTTGTCGAGCTCGCCGCCGCGCGTGACGCGCGGCTGATCGTCGTCGGGACGCACGGCGAGAGTCCGTGGCGCGGTGCGCTGGTCGGGTCGACCCCCCACAAGCTGCTGCAGTTGTCCGACCGGCCCGTGCTCGTCGTCCCGTCGGACGACCGCGCCTGAGCCGGGCGGTCGGCGCGGACGCGGTCCGGTTCGCGGGCGTGCTCGATCGGGGACAGCGGCTCGCGTCCGGCGCCTACCGGCTGTCGGTGGTCGCGGTGAACGCTGCGGGCACGTCCAGGCCACAACACGCAACGTTCACGCTCGTCAAGTAACCCTCCCGCCCTGCGGGCTACACGCCCGCCAGCACCGCGACCCGGTCGCGATGCCAGCGCGGATCCCCGAACGCGTGCGCATTCGCCGTCGCGCGTTTGAGGAAGAAGTGCAGATCGTGCTCCCAGGTGAAGCCGATCCCGCCGTGGACCTGGAGCGCCGAGGCGGTCACGCGGAAGCCAGCGTCGCCGGCGTAGGCCTTCGCCATCGACGCCGCCCGGGGCGCGGTCGCCGGCTCGTGGTCGAGCGCCCACGCCGCCCAGTAGGCCAGGGAGCGTGCGCCCTCGACCTCGAGCAGCATCTGCGCGCAGCGGTGCGCCACGGCCTGGTAGGAGCCGATCGGCCGGTCGAACTGCTTGCGGTCCTTGGCGTACGCGACTGCCATCTCCATCGCGCGCTGGGCGACGCCGACGTTCTCGGCCGCCAGCGCGGTGATGATCGTCGCGTACGCGTGCCCAATCCGCTCCGGATCGCCCGCGGACAGCGGCTCCACGGGAGCGCCCGACAAGGAGACCGTGAACAGCTTGCGCGTCGGATCCAGTGACTCCTCGGGGGTGATCGACACGCCCGGCGCGTCGGCCTGGACCAGATAGTGGTGCCCGTCGGCCCCGGCGACGATCACCACCTCGGCGCTCGCCGCGTCGGCCACCGCGATCTTCGTCGTCGTCAGTGCGCCCGCCGCCGGTTCCGCCTCGGAATGGTCGGGGGCCCAGCCGGAGTGCTCATCCCAAACCGCGACCGTGCCGCGCGCCGAGCCCTCGGCCAGCGCCGGCAGCCATCGCTCGCGCTGCTGCTCGGTGCCCGCCGCCCGCAGCAGCAGCGCTGCGCTGATGCTCGACAGCAGCGGGCTCGGCGCGAGCGCGTAGCCCATCTCCTCCGCGATCACGACCAGCTCGACTGCGCCGAGGCCGAGGCCGCCGTCGGCCTCGGGCACGATCACGCCCGGCCACCCGAGCTCGGCGAGCGCCCGCCACTGCTCGTCGGTGAAGCCCCGGTCATCCCCGGCCAGCTCCCGGACCGTCTCGAGCTTGTAGCGCGCGGCCAGGAAGTCGCGCGCGGTGCGCTTGATCGCACGCTGGTCGTCGGTGAAATCGAAGTTCATCGCATCCGCGGCAGGCCGAGCACGCGCTCGGCGACGATGTTCTTGAGGATCTCGGTCGTGCCGCCCTCGATCGAGTTCGCTCGCGCGCGCAGGAACCGGTAGGTCCACTCATCCTCGGCCCTCAGCGCCCGTGGGCCGGCGATGTCCATAGCGAGCTCCGTCAGCGACTGGTTGACCTCGGACCAGTGCCACTTGCCGAGCGAACCCTCGGGGCCGGGAACGCCGTCGCGCATGATCGCGGTCAGCCCGCGATAGGCGTTCAGGCGCAGCACCTCGGACTCGATCAGCAGCTGCGCAAGACGTTGGCGAACGACCGGGTCCTGGCTCGCCACGTGACCGTTCGTCGCACGTTGGTGCTGAGCGCGGTCGAGCAGCTCGTCGAGCGCAATCTGTGCCGAAACCTGCAGCCCGAACGCGAGCGTCGCGCGTTCGTGCATCAGCGTCGTGATCGCGACCGCCCAGCCGTTGCCCTCGCCGCCGACGATGTTCCCGTGCGGGATCCGCGCTTCCTCGATGAACAGCTCGTTGAACTCCGCCTCGCCCGTGATCTGCCGCAGCGGCCGGACCTGCACGGCGTCCTGCTTCATGTCCATCAGGAAATAGGTCAGCCCCTTGTGCTTGGGCGCGTCCGGGTCGGTCCTGGCGACGAGCATGCACCACTTGGCATGATGGGCGTAGGTCGTCCAGACCTTCTGGCCGTTGACGATCCATTCGTCGCCGTCCCTCGTCGCTCGCGTCTTCACCGACGCCAGATCAGAGCCCGAGTCCGGCTCCGAGAACCCCTGACACCAGATCTCGTCGCCCGACAGGATCGGCGGCAAGTAGCGCCGGCGCTGCTCCTCGGTTCCGTGGGCGATGACGGTCGGTCCCCCCATCGCGAGCCCGAGGACGTTCGCCAGCTGCGGCGTCCGCGTCAGCACCGTCTCTTCGTTGAAGATCGCCTGCTCGACCAGCGTCGCGCCGCGGCCCCCGTACTCCTTCGGCCACGACACTCCCGCCCAGCCGGCTGCGTGCAGCTTGCGTTGCCATCCGAGCCGGAATTCGAACGCGGCCTCGTCCCCGGCGGGCTCGCGGCCGGGGTGGTTCTCGAGCAGCCACGAACGGAGCTCATCGCGGAACGCCTGCTCGGCGGGTGAGAGAGTCAGGTCCACTCGGCGCGGGATCGTACTCTCCCACCCGTGGACGCGCTCGCGATCGATCGCGGCATCCGGATCCGCGCCGCGCGGGAGTTCGTCGCGCTGCGCGGCGGCGTCGCCGTCCGTCACCCGGACCTGCCCTCGGTCTACCACCTCAACTGTGTGCTGCTCGATGCGCCGCTCGCTCCCGGGATCGATGCCGAGTCGATCGCTCGGATCACCGACGAGGCCCTGAGCGGCGTCGGTCACCGTCGCGTCGTGCTCGACGATGCGCGGGCCGCCGAGCGACTCGAGCCGGCGCTGCTGGATCGCGGCTGGTGGCGGCAGCGGATCATCTACATGGTCTGGGGCGGCGGCCCTCAGCCACCGCTCGACGACCGCGCGGTCGAGATCGGCGAGAGGGAGCTGCGAGCGATCCAATCGCGGCTGTTCGCCGAGGAGCGCCCCGGCCGGGAGGCGCTCGTCGCCGCGCTGGTGGAGGCGCAGGCGGCGCTGCGTGCGGGTAGCACCGCCCACGGCTACGGCGCGCGCCCGGTGGGGGCGGCCGAGCTGGCGTCCTCGAGCACGTTGTTCGTCGACCGCCAGGCCGGGGCGGCGATGATCGAGGAGGTCGGGACGCTGCTCGCCCATCGTGAGCGCGGCTTGGCCAAGGCGGTGGTTTCCCGTGCGCTGCGGGCCGCGCTGGCCGAGGGGCTGGACCCGATCGTGATTCCCGCCGATGCCGACGACTGGCCGCAGCTCCTGTACGCACGGCTCGGCTTCGAGCCGGTCGCAACTCAGGTGTCGTTTACGCTGGGATCTCGATGAGCCTCCCCGAACCGACCGCCGCCGAGGGCATCCCGGACAGCGAGTTCCCCGGCCCGTATCCAGTCGGTGCCTACGCGGCCCAACTCAAGCGCCGGCTGCGCGAGTTCGCCCGCGTGCAGCTCGTCGGTGAGGTATGGGGTTTCCGGCCAGCTCGCGCCCGCGTCTACTTCGAGCTGCGCGATGCCCGGGGCGCGCTGCCCTGCTCGATGTGGCTGAGCGATTTCGAGCTGCTCGGGATCAGGCTCAGCGACGGGATGCGGGTGGTGCTCGGCGGCGGCTGCGACTACTACGAGGGCAGCTCCACCTCCTCGCCATCGTTCACGTTCTCAGTCTCCGAGCTGCGGATCGCAGGGGAGGGCGACCTGCTCGTGCAGCTCGAGCGGCTGCGCCGTCGGCTGGCTGCGGACGGCCTGTTCGAGCCGCAGAAACGGTTGGCGCGACCGCTGCTTCCGCGCACGATCGGGGTCGTCACCGGAGAGCGCGGCAAGGCACGCGACGACGTGCTCGCCGGTCTGCGTCGCCGCGGCTGGGCCGGTCGGCTGGTGTGGGCGTTCGCACCGGTCCAGGACCGTCACGCGGCCCCCCGAATCGCCGCTGCGCTGCGCGAGCTGGGCGCGATCGAGGAGGTCGAGGTCGTGATCGTGGCCCGCGGCGGCGGGTCGCTCGCGGACTTGTTCGCGTTCTGCGACGAGGCGCTGTGCCGGACGGTGGCGATGCTGCGCGTCCCGGTGATCGCGTCGGTGGGCCACCACACCGACCGGACCCTGATCGACGACGTAGCGGCCGTGTCGTGCTCGACCCCGACCCACGCGGCCGAGTCGGCGGTGCCGATCGACTGCCGGGCCGCGCGCGCCGACGCCGCGGCATCCGCACGGCGGTTGCACAGCCACGGCCGCCGTGCCGTGCTGACGCGGGCGCGCACGTTGGCCGCGGCATCCCGCGCGCCCCGCGAGCACGTCGAGCGCAACCGGCGGCGGCTGCATCAGCTGCTGCGCGAGCTGCGCGCCAGTGCGCGCCGGGCGGGCACGGCGGGGAGCGAGCGCGCGGGCGTTCATCTGCTCGTCCTGCGCCGCACGGCCGCTCGCGCGGCGACGTCGGACACGGCCCGGCGGCGGGCCGAGCTCGGCCGGCTGGCGCTGGCACTGGCAGCGCACGACCCCGACCGCACGCTCGCGCGTGGGTACGCGCTGGTGACGGACCGCGCCGGCGAGCCACTGGGATCCGCGGTGGCCGCGCGCGCCGCGCGGGAGCTCGAGTTGCGCTTCCACGACGCCGTTGTGCCGGCGCGGGTGAGTGAATGAGTTCTTCGGAGCGGACGTACGAGAGCGCGGTGGCGCGCGTCGAGGAGATCATCAGGCGACTCGATTCGGGGGAGGCCGGCCTGCGCGAGACTCTCGATCTGGTCAAAGAGGGCCGCGATCTGGTTGAGTACTGCGCCACCGAACTCGAGGCTGTCAGCAAGGGTCTCGAGGAGCTTCGCCTCGAGGAGCTTGTCGCCCGGCTCGAGACCGGAGGTGCCACTTCGCAATGACCACTTTCGACCTACTGGCGGGCCTGGCGGTCGATGTTGACGGCTACACGCTGGAGGGTCTGCGCGCGGAGGTCTCGAGTGGCTTCGAGCGGCTGAGCACGGTCGTGCATCTGTCCGGCGGAGGTCTCGAGGGCGTCGGCGAGGACGTCGTCTACGACGCCGTCGACCAGGTTGCGCTGCAGGAGGCCGGTCCAGTGCTGCCGCTTGCGGGGCGCTACACGCTCGCGGAGTTCTGCTCGCTGATCGACTCGATGGAGCTGTTTCCGGTCGCGCCTCAGCGTGATGTCTCGCGGCTGTATCGCCGCTGGACCTTCCACAGCGCGGCCGTCGACCTCGCGCTGCGCCAGGCCGGCAAGCCGCTGCATGCCGCGCTCGGCCGGGAACCGCGCCCGCTCACGTTCGTCGTCTCGCTGCGGTTGGGCGAGCCGGCCACGCTCGAGCCGGTCGCGCGCCGGCTGAGGCGCTATCCGACCCTGCGCTTCAAGCTCGATCCGACGAGCTCATGGACGCCGGAGGTGATCGAGGGACTGGTTGGGACGGGCGCGGTCGACTCGGTCGACTTCAAGAGCCTCTACCACGGCACGGTCGTCGACCAGCCGCCCGATCCGGTGCTGTATCGGCGGGTGATCGAAGCGTTCCCCTCCGCCTGGATCGAAGACCCGGACGTGGTGACGCCGGAGACCGCGGCGGTGCTCGCCGATGCGCACGACCGGATCACCTGGGACGCGCCGATCCATTCGATCGACGACATCGAGGCGCTGCCGTTCCCGCCGCGGATGGTCAATATCAAGCCGTCTCGGATCGGCGGGTTGGAGAAGCTGTGCGCGACCTACGACTACTGCGCCGCACACGGGATCGCCGCCTACGGCGGCGGCCAGTTCGAGCTCGGGCCGGGGCGGGGGCAGGCCCAGTACCTCGCGTCGCTGTTCCATGCCGAGACCCCGAATGATCTGGCGCCGGCGGGGTACAACCAGAATGATCCTCCGCCCGGGCTGCCAGCAACTCCGCTTCCGCCGGCAGCCAGTCCAACCGGTTTCCGATGGGAGTCATGATGCCCGAATCGCTACACGGAACAGTCGCGCTCGTCACCGGTGCCTCGAGTGGAATCGGCGAGGCCACGGCGCTCGCGCTCGCCGAGCAGGGCGCCGCCGTCGCGATCGCCGCACGCCGGGTGGACCGGCTCGAGGCGCTCGCCGGTCGGATCTCGCAGGCCGGGGGCAAGGTGATCGTGATCCAGGCCGACGTGACGGTGGCCGACGAGGCACGTGCAGCGGTTGAGCAGACCGTCGGCGACCTCGGCCGTCTCGACACCCTCGTCAACAACGCCGGCATGATGCTGCTCGGCCCGGCCGTCGGGGCGCCGCTCTCGGAATGGGAGCAGATGGTCGACATCAATATCGCGGGGCTCCTCTACTGCACGCACGCGGCGCTGCCACACCTTCTGGACGCGGCCGCCGACAGCCCGCGCAAGACCGCCGATCTCGTCAACATCAGCTCCGTCGCGGGGCGCGTCGCACGCCGCGGCTCGGGTGTCTACAACCTGACCAAGTTCGGCGTCGGGGCGCTCAGCGAATCGCTGCGCCAGGAAGTCGCCGATCGGCACGTCCGCGTGTCGGTGATCGAGCCGGGCGCGACCGACACCGAGCTGCGCTCCCACAACCGTCCCGAGATCCAGGATCAGATCACCCAGCGCTTCGAGAGCGTCGAGCGACTTGAAGGCGCAGGACATCGCCGACGCGATCCTCTACGTCATCACGCGGCCGCGGCACGTCGCGATCAACGAAATCCTGATCCGGCCGGCGGAGCAGGCGGACTGATGCCGGCGTCATCGGGTAGCCGGCGGCGCATGCGCCGCCGGCCGGGGGCGCGCATGCGCGCCCCCGTGGGGTCGGCGCATGCGCCGACCCCGGATGGGGCGCATGCGCCCCATCCCCGATCAGGTTCTACAGCCGCTGGATCAGCGTCCCGGTCCCGAGTCCGCCGCCACAGCACATCGTCACCAGCCCGATCTCCTTGTCGGAGCGCTCGAGCTCGTGCAACAGCGTCGTGATCAGCCGGGCGCCGGTCGACCCGAGGGGATGGCCGAGAGCCATCGCGCCGCCGTTGACGTTGACCCGATCCATGTCGGGGCCAAGCTCGCGCCGCCATGCCGCGATCACGGGGGCGAACGCCTCGTTGATCTCGATCAGGTCGATGTCGTCGATCGTCATGCCGTTGCGCTCGAGCAGCTTGCGGGTCGCCGGAATCGGTCCCGTCAGCATGATCACCGGGTCGACGCCGACGGTGGTCTGGTCGAATAGCCGCGCGCGGGGCTTGAGCCCGAGCGCATCTGCCTTCTCGCGCGCCATCAGCAGCACCGCGGCGGCGCCGTCGGAGATCTGCGAGCTGTTGCCGGCCGTGATCTTGCCGTCGGGCTTGAATGCCGGCTTCAGCTGCGAGAGCGCCTCGATCGTCGTCTCGGGACGGATCCCCTGGTCGCTGACGTAGGTCGAGCCGTTGACCTTGAACGGCACGATCTCCTTCTCGAACCGCCCCTCCTCGGTCGCGCGGTGGGCGCGCTGGTGGGAGCGCAGCGCGAGCTCGTCGAGCTCGGAGCGCGGGATCTCCCACTGGTCGGCGATCATCTCGGCTGAGAGCCCCTGCGGGATCAGGTTGTAGCGCTCCATGATCTCCGGCGGCCATGGGCTGCCGACCTGATCGACCCAGCTGAAGCCGACGCCCATCGGGATGTGCCCCATGTGCTCGACGCCGGAGCCGATCACGACGTCGTGGACGCCGGCGGCGATCAGTGCCGCCGCGAAGTTGACCGCCTGCTGGGCCGAGCCGCACTGGCGATCGACCGTGGTCGCGGGCGTCTCGTACGGCAGCCCGGCCTGCAGCCAGGCGTTGCGCCCGACGTTGAAGCTCTGCTCGCCGTACTGCTGCACGCACCCCGCGATTACGTCCTCGACCTCCGCGGCCGGGATCCCCGCACGCTCGATCACCTCGGTGTAGCACCGTCCCAGCAGCTCATTCGGGTGCGTGTCCCGGTAGTAGCCCTTCTCCTTGTGTCCGCGCCCGATTGGGGTGCGGACCGCCTCGACGATCACTACCTCGCGTCCCTGGCCTGCCGGCATGCGCTGCTCCTTGTTCATGGTGTGAGGACTCCCGGATGGTTCTGCGGTGTTTGACCGCACTGAGGTACTGTCACGTACTGTACTCCGGGCAGGCAGAGCCGCCTGGGACCGATCGAGACGGGAGTTAGGCTTGCAAGAACGACTGGGAATCGCCGGGGCGGGCACGATCGCGTGCGGTCTCGCCGCGACCGCCGCGCGGGGCGGCGAGGTCCTCCTCTGGGCCCGCTCGGATCGCTCGGCGGACCGGGCGCGATCGGCCGTGTCGAAGGTCTGCTCGAGGCTCCCCGAGGGCGAGATCGACCCAGAGCGGGTGCAGGTGGTCACCGACCTCGATGAGTTGAGCCGGGCGACGTTCCTCGTCGAGGCGGTGATCGAGGACCACGGCAGCAAGGCCTCGCTGCTCGCGGCACTCGCCGACCACGCCAGCGCGGGTGCGGTCCTGGCCACGACGACCTCATCGCTGTCGATCTCCGAGCTGGCACACGCCACCGGTCGCCCGGATCGGTTCGTCGGATTGCACGTCTTCAACCCGGTCCCGCGGATGAAGCTGATCGAGCTCGTATTCCCCCACGAGGCCGACGCGGACACCCGAGACCGAGCGCGCGCCCTCTGCGTCGCGCTTGACAAGACGCCCGTCGAGGTGCCCGACATCCCAGGCTTCGTGGTAAACCGGCTGCTGTTCCCGTACCTGTTCAGCGCCGTTTCACTGATGTCGGAGACCGGGCTGAGGGCCGAGGACGTCGATCAGTGCATGACGCTCGGGGCGGGACTGCCGATGGGACCGATCGCGCTGCTGGACTTCATCGGGCTCGACGTCTCCCAGGCGATCGGCGAGGCGATCGACGTGCCGGTGCCGGAGCGGCTGGTCGCGCTGGTCGAAGACGGCGCGCTCGGGCGCAAGGCCGGCCGCGGCTTCTACACCTACAGCTAGTCAGCGGTGCGAGGTCCTCGCAACGCTGCACTAACCGCTTCGCCATCTACGACCAACTATTTAAGGCTCATTCAGGTGCGAGCCGCACACTTCACATCGCGACGTACCTCATAGCAGCACCTCCTCCCCAGAAGCACAGAGCCGGCCCGTCCCCAGCGGGTCGGCTCTTTTTTTGAGCCCGGGGTGAAGCTCCTGCCGATCGCAACACGCCGCCCTGGCACGCCAAATCGCCCCTCTCGCACGCCAAATCGCCCCTCTCGTGGCGAAGCCGGCCCGATAGGGGCCGGCTTCATCTCTCCTCTCAACCACCGGGCAGGACGCTTGGTGGTCTACGACCCATAGGCCGTTGCGCAATTGTGAAATGTAACAACTGATGCGAATCAGCACCAGCCTGCCGACCCGGGCCGGGCGACCCGGTCGAAAGCAGGCGAGGCCCCGTCCGGGCTGAAATCCGCTGCTGGGACATGCTTACAGGCCCAAAGTCCCTGGTCGCGGCCGAGCTTGGTTACATAAGCATGCCCCACATGCTTATGTAGCCAAGGACCAGCGGGCGCGCGCGCTTTGTCCCCTTATGTGCAGGCGAAATTGCACACTGCTGACACCATCGGGCCCCGGCCGCACCATCACCAGCGCCGCTCCCCGAGCAGAACGCACCCGTTAGCGCCGTTCGACCGAGTGGCGCTACGTCGGCGAGCGCTTCTGCCTGATGCGCACGGCTTCGATCCGGTTCTGACGCACAGACTCGACCCGGATCGAGTAGCCGTTGGCCGAGATCGTGTCGCCGCGCTTGGGCAGCCGGCCGAGCTCGGCGAACACGAAGCCGCCAACTGAGTTGTAGGCGTCCGTGTCGACCGGAAGCTCGAGCCCGTAATCCTCGAGGTCCGTGACCGCGACGTGACCCCGCACGAACCAGTCGCCGTTCGCGAGCCGACGGATCGCTCCGCCCGCCGGATCGGTCTCATCGGAGATCTCGCCGACCACCTCCTCGATGATGTCCTCGATCGTCACGATCCCCGCGGTCCGTCCGTACTCGTCGATCACGACCGCGAGCTCGGTCCGCTCGCGTTGCAAATCGGCGAGCAGATCGTCGAGCGGCTTCGTCTCGGGAACGATCGGAGCCTGGCGGACGACCGCGTCGAAGTGACCATCATCGCCATCGGAGAGCATCAGCTTCACGAGCTGGTTGACGTGGACGATCCCCTTGACACGATCTTGGTTCGCGTCCTCGGTCACAACGAGCCGGGAATGGCCGCTCGAGACGCAGCGCTGGAGCGCCTCGCCGACGGTCTCCGAGACATCGACCGTCACGACCGCCGGGATCGGGGTCATGACCTGGCGGGCCTCCTGCTCGTGCAGATGAAACACGCCGGTCAGCATGTCCGCCTCGCCTGCATCGAGCGTCCCGCCGGTCTGCGAGGCGGCGATCATCCGCTTGAACTCCTCCGGCGTGCCCCCCTCCGGCTCCGCGTTCGGGTCGGTCCCGAGCATCCGCAGCAGGGAATTGGACGACGCGTTCAAGACGATGATGAACGGATGGAACAGGATCCGGAAGAACCGCAGCGGCCGCGCCACCCGACGCGCGAGGCCTTCGGCGTGCTGGATCGTGTACAGCTTCGGCACGATCTCGCCGATGATGCTCTGCGTGGTCGTGATCAGCAGATAGGCAAGCACGACCGAGATCGCGACCGCGGCCGTGTGACCCAGCACGCCGCCGAGCACGGGCTCGAGCAGATGCGCGATTGCCGGTTCGCCGAGGGCGCCGATGCCGATCGACGCCATCGTGATCCCCACCTGGCACGCCGCGATGTAGTCGCCGATCTCGTCCAGCTGTGTAAGCGCGAGCTTCGCCCCCCTCGCGCCCTCGTCGGCCAGCGCCTCGAGCCGCGGCCGCCGGGACCGCACCAGCGCATACTCCGCGATCACGAAGAACGCGTTCACCAGGACCAGGATCCCGGTGAGGATGATGAACAGCGCCTTCACTGCGATGTTCGCAGGTGGCGGAGAACCGCCGGCGCGCTGCTACTTCGGGATGGGTCGTCGTCGGTCATGCAGCGACCCGGCGAACGGTAGCAGCCGCAGATGTTGGCTTCGCGCAGCCGTTACTTCGCATCCAACGCCCGGAGCGGTCCAACAGCCGCTATAAACCGCCGACTATGCCAGGGCTCTCGGTGGGCTCCACGATCGCGGGGTGCCGGATCGAGGCGCTGGCCGGTCGTGGGGGGATGGGGGTGGTCTACTGCGCCACGCAGGTGGCGCTGGAGCGCCGCGTGGCGATCAAGGTCGTCGCGCCCCAGTTCGCAGAAGACCCGGCGTATCGCGAGCGATTCCAGCGCGAGTCCCGGCTCGCCGCGTCGCTTGACCACCCGAACGTGATCCCGGTGTACGAGGCCGGCGAGCTCGAGGGGACGCTCTATCTGATCATGCGCTGGGTCGACGGCACCGACCTCCACGCGCTCATCTCCTCTCAGGGACGTCTGGCTCCGGCCCGCGCCGTGATGCTGCTGCGGCCCGTGGCCTCCGCCCTCGCGGCCGCCCACCGGCGCGGCCTCGTCCACCGCGACGTCAAGCCGGCCAACGTCCTGATCGCCCGCGGCGAGGACCCGGAGGGCGAGCACGTCTACCTGACGGACTTCGGCGTCGCCAGGCGGGCCGAGACCTCTGGGCCGATGACCCGCACCGGCGTGCTCGTCGGCACGCTCGACTACACCGCCCCGGAGCGAATCGAGGGCGGAAGGGGCACTCCCGCGTCGGACATCTACTCGTTCGGCTGCATGCTCTACGAAGCGCTGACCGGGCACGTGCCGTTCGACCGCGATACCGAGCTCGGAAGGATGTTCGCGCACCTCAACGATCCAGTGCCTTCGGCCCGCGAACAAGTCCCCACGGTCTCGCACCGGCTCGACGCGGTGATCGCCAAGGCGATGGCCAAGCGACCAGAGGAACGGTATCCGTCGGCGCATGATCTGGCGGTCGCGCTGGACGGCGCGCTCGAGCCGGCACCGACCGACGAGGTGGCGCTCGGCGCCCCGCCGACGGTCGCGGCGGCATTCGATGTGACGCCACCCACCGCCGGCACCCCACCGACCGCCGGCACCCCACCGGCCGCCGGCACCCCACCGACCGCCGGCACCGCACCGACAGCGGCCGGACGGACGGCAGCGCTCACCCCGCAGGCGGCGGTCACGCCCGCGACCGAGATCCTCCGGCGGCCCGCGGCCGCGGCCCGCCGGGCGGGGCGCTCGCGGACGATCGCGGCGACCGCGCTCGGGCTGCTCGTGATTGCCGGCGTGATCCTCGCCGTGGTGCTCTCGAGCGGCGGCGGCACCCCTGGCGCCGCGAACACCGCGGCCCTCACGAGCGGCGCGGCGCCCGCCGGCCCGCCGGAGGTCACGTCTATGTCCGGCGGCTTGCAGGCTCCGCGGACGATCGCCGTCGGCGGTGCGCCCGCGGAAGTGTCTGCGGCCGCAAGGGCGGTGTGGGTGTCGGTTCCAGGCCGCAGCGCGATCCTCCGCTTCGGCGCGGCAACCGGCGTCGCCACCCAGCTCCCGGTCGGCGGTCACCCGACCGCGGTCGCTCGGGGACCGGCCGGACTGTGGGTGTCCGGCTCGTCCCGCGGTCCGCTGGCGATCCTCGACCCGCAGACCGGGCGCGAGGTAACGGCCGTGTCGCTGCGGTCGAGTCCCTCCGCGATCACGATCAACCGGGATGACGGCTCGGCATGGGCCGCAGACTCGAGTGGCGAGCTGACACATATCAACACGAGCGGGCAGGTGATCCCGTCCTCGATCTCGATCCGGCCGGCGCCGATCGCGCTCGGCTGGGGCGAGGGGTGGCTGTGGGCCGTCAACGGAACGACCGAGGGGCTGGTCCGCGTCGGCGGCGGATCGGCGCGGGCGCTCGATGCCGGTCCAGATCCGGTATCGGTCACGTTCAACCGCGGTGTCTGGACCGGACATGCCAACGGGGAGGTGACGCGCTTCGATCCTCGCTCCAACGAGCTCCGAGTCAACGCTCGGATCCCGGTCGCCAACCCCGATCCCGTCGACGCACTCGCCGCAGAGGAACAGGGCCCCTCCGTCTGGGCGATCAGCAAGGCGTCGAGGACGCTCTACCGGATCTCGTATGCCGAGCTGAAGGTGACCGGAACCGTCGTATTCGCAAGCGCGCCGGTATCGCTGGCGGTCGCTGGCGGCTCGGTCTGGGTCGCGACCGCCGACGGTAAGCTCGTCGAGATCAGATCGCCGCTCGGCTAAACGCATCCGCGACGGTCATCAGCCGGTAGCTCTGTCATACCCTTCTGCTTGTCATGAGAATCGTCAGCCTCGTCCCATCTGCGACCGAAATGCTGTTCGCGCTCGGTCTCGGCGCCGACCTTGTCGCCGTCACCCACGAGTGCGACTACCCGCCGGCGGCGCGGGAGCTACCACGAGTCACGCGCGATGTGCTCCCGTCCGGCCTCACGACCGCCCAGATCGACGCCGCGGTCAAGGAGCGTACGCTCGCCGGGGAGTCGATCTATGAGCTCGACACCCACCTGCTGCACGACCTGCGGCCGGATCTGATCGTCACCCAGGCGCTGTGCTCGGTGTGCGCGGTGTCCTACGACGATGTGCGCACGGTCGCCAAGGAGATCGACAGCCATCCGAGCGTGATCGCGCTCGACCCTCATACGGTCGGCGAGATCCTGGGCGACGCGCGAACGCTTGCGCAGGCGACCGACGCCCGCGACGCGGCCGCCGAGCTCGTGCACGATGCCGCCGCCCGCATCGATCGCGTCAAGATCGCGACCCGCCGCGTGAGGCGCCCCCGGGTCGCGGCGCTCGAGTGGCTCGACCCGCCGTTCGTCGCCGGCCACTGGACGCCTCAGCTGATCGACTACGCGGGCGGCGAGGACGTGCTCGGGTTCCCGGGCGAGAACTCCGAGCAGCGCAGCTGGGACCAAGTCGCCGCCGCGCAACCAGACATCGTGATCGTGATGCCGTGCGGCTTCGACGCCGAGATCGCTCACCGCGAGGCGGAGATGCACCGCGACGAGTTGGCGTCTGTCGGCGCGGGCGAGGTCGTCGCGGTCGATGCCGCTTCATATTTCTCCCGGCCCGGACCGCGGATCGTCGACGGTCTCGAGTTGCTTGCGCAGATCATCCACCCGGAGCTCGGGTTCGAGGCGCGCGGCGAGGCGCTCCCGGTCGAGCTCTGAGCGCCCGGCGGATCCTGTTCGTTCACTCGTCGAGCGGTCGCTACGGCGCCGACCGGCAGCTGCTGTTGATCTCGGCCGGGCTGGAGCCCTCACGCTACGAACCGATCGTGGTGCTGCCCGATGCCGGGGCGCTCGCGGACGACCTCGCGGCCGCTGGGATCGAGGTGCTCGTCCGTCCGATCGGCGCGATCCGGCGGGCGGCACTGCGCCCGCGCGGGCTCGCCTCGATCGTGTGCGCGGTCCTGGGCCGCATCTCGGACTGGAAGGGTCAGGACGTGCTCGTCCGCGCGCTCGGTGAGCCGCCGTTGCGCGAGCTCGGTGCGATCGGGCTGATCGCCGGTGACCCCTGGCCGGGCATGACCGCTCGGCTGGAGCGGGTACGGGATCTCGCCGCCACGCTCGGCGTCAGCGACCGCGTGGCGCTCGTCGGCTTCCGCGACGACGTCGAGAACGTCTATGGCGCCGCCGACGTGATCGCGGTCCCCTCGACGGCGCCCGACCCGCTGCCAGGGGCTGCGATCGAGGCGGGGGCCGCCGGCTGCGCGGTCGTCGCCAGCGCTCATGGCGGGCTGCCCGCGATCATCCGTGAGGGCAAGACGGGCCGGCTCGTGGCGCCCGGGGACCCGGCCGCGCTGGCGCACGTCTGTCGCGAGTCCGGCCGAACGTGCTCGCGCGAGGTCGTACTAGCCGAACCCGACGCCGCCCGGGGTCAGGCCGGCGCTGCCGGCCACCGCAATCGCGCCCACGACGCTGAGTGCCGCGACGAGCGCACAACAGGCGAGCGCCACGCCCTGCTGCCGTCGTTTCTCCGCGAACTGGACGATTGCGGCACCGCAGATCAGCCCGCCGATGAACCCTCCGACATGACCTCCGATCGAGATCCCGGCGACGCTGAACGTGAACACGACATTGATCAACAGCGTGATGCCGAGGCCGCTCTGCCAGATCGGAATGTGCCGGTCGTATGCGACGACGAGCAACGCGCCGAGCACGCCGAAGCACGCCCCCGAGGCGCCGACGGTGTCGGCGCCCGGCTGGAACAGCAGCGCCCCGAACGAGCCCGCCAGCAGCGAGGCCAGGTAGACCGCGGCGAAGTTGATGTGCCCGATTGCCGGCTCGAGGATCGCGCCCATGATGTAGAGGAAGAACATGTTGAACGCAATGTGCAGGACGCTGTAGTGAAGGAACCCGGACGTGATCAGACGCCAGTAGTCGTGCTGGATGTGGATCAACGGGCCGGACAGGTCGCCGTCGCCCAACACCGTTCCGGACACCCCGCCTGCGGCCGGGGTTCCGGTCGCTAGCTCGCTGAAGAAGACCAACACGTTGAGCGCGATCAGCGACTGGGTGACGATCGGAGCGGAAGGCAGCGATCGCATCGTCTTGACCTTCGTGCGTTCGCGGGCGCACTCGGGGCAGCGCATCCCGACGGGCGTCGGCGTCATGCAGTCAGGGCAGATCGGCCGGCCGCAGGACGAGCAGGAAACGCCCGTTTCACGCGAGGGATGTCGGTAGCAGACGGCCATGGCTACGGACGCTATCAATGGCCCACTGTCGCCCGGCCGGGCCGCGGCGAGGCAGCGGTCAGGGCAGGATTCGCCGCGCCTCTTCGGCGACGTCTCGCATCGTGCGCCCGGCGAGCTCAAACACGCTGCTCGACTGCTGCTTGCGGGCGCGATGGCGGCCCCGGACGCGAAGCACGACCAATGCCGTGCCGGCGCTTGCGCCGATCACCGCGGCGGCAGCTGGCCGGACCCAGTTCCGCGGGTCGCGCATCGCCGAGAGCTCCCACGACTCGAGCTCCTCCTGGGCGAGCTCGGTCAGGTTGATCAGCGTCACCTCGAGTCGGCGCGCGAGGTCGGCGGGGGGATCCACCGGCGTCAGGGCCTCGCGCAGCAGCGCCTCGAAGTCGGTCGCGTTGGCGCTCATCTCGATTCACCCTCCGGAAGGCCGTTTCCGCTCGTTTCGGCGACGATCCCCTCGAGCTGGCGGATCGCGCGGTGCAACAGAACCTTGGTCGCTCCGTCGGTCCGTCCCAGCGCCCGGGCGATCTCGCGGTTGTCCATTCCCAGTGCGAAGCGCATGATCAATGCCTCGCGACGGTCGTCGGGTAGCTGCGTGACCCCCGCGAGGACCGCCTCCAGCTCCTCGCGGCCCTCCACGAGCGATTCGGTCGTGTGCGGCGCGGAGATCGTGCCCGCATCCTCGATCGCGGACTCCGGCCGGCGCGAGCGGTCTCGGTAGAAGTTGGCCGCCAGGTTGTGGGCGATGCGGATGAGCCATGGACGCAGCGGCCGCCCGTTCGACTCCCGCAGCGCGCGCTCGAAGTGCCGGTACGCCTGCAGGAACGTCTGCTCGGTGAGGTCCTCGGCGTCGTGGTGGTTTCCAACCCGGTAGTAGCTGTAGGAGTAGACGTCGCGCAAATGGGCTCGGTACAGCTCGGAGAACCGAGCGTCGAGTTCCGATTTGCTCTTGGGAGTGCTGTCCACTTCATTGCGGAGCGTACCTGCGCTTATGCGGCTCGAACAGAGCGCCCGCGCTGCGGCCGCGCCGGCTCGACGATTGTTGCTGTCCAGCGGTCCGGATCGATCCGGCCCTCGACGAGCGCCGCCAGGCTGTCGAGCGCGGGAGTGTCAAGCCGTGACTCTCGGGCGACCGACGCCAGCAGGGGCACCGAATCGACCGACTCGGCGGCCTGTCCGATCATGGCGCCAATCTCGTGCGACGGGACGCCCCGCGCCAGCAGCTCGCCCGCCCGCCGGTCACGGGAGGAGTCCGCCACCACCGTCGCGACCAGGTCCCCGGCGCCCGCCAAGCCCGGCGAACGTCTCCGGCTTACCGCCTCGCAGCCTCGCGAGCGCGTCGACCTCGGCGAATACCTTGCCGGCGGCCGCGCCGGCGACGCTCGGTCCCGCGACCGAGGCCGCGGCCGCGGCGAGCACCGCTGCGTGCTTGGCGCATCCAGCGAGCTCGACTCCGGTCACGTCGGTCGTGATCGAGACGTCGAGCCGGGCGGCTGTGAGCGCGTCCGCGAGCTGGCGCGCGAACCCCCGGTCCAGCGACGCGAGCACCACGGAGGCGCCGCGCTCGAGCACGTCCACAGCGTCCGCGGGACCGCCGAGCACCGCGACCGCCCGCGCGCTGCACCGCTCCGAGGCGAACGCCGAGGCCAACGTGCCGAGCGGCGGCACCAAACCCTTCGAAAGGACGAGCAGACCCGCGCGCCTGGGGATGCGCTCGCCGTGGGCAGCGAGCACGCTTGGCAGCGCCCGAGCCGGGACCGCGAGGCAGACGAGGTCGACGCCGGCGAGCTGGAGCTCCGAAGCGCGCCGAGCCCGCACCGAGTCCGGCAGCGCGACATCCGGCAGGTAGGCCTCGTTCACCCGTCGCGAGTCAAGGAGCAGTGCCTGCTCGTGCGTCCGGCAGCCCAGATCGACCTCGAAGCCCGCGCGCGCCAGCGACACGGCGAGGCTGGTCCCCCACGTCCCGGCGCCGATGATCGCCGCGCGTCGGATCGGCGGCAGCCCCCCGAGCCACTCCCACTGCAGCATCACGCAGGGCCAGATCCGGTCGGCGACCGCGCCTGCGAGCGCCGGCGACGGGTTCTCGACCTGCGGGAAATGCAGCGCCCGACCGGCACGGATCTTGACCTTGTGCGGCCGGATCCGGAACCCACGACGGACCGCCTCGGTCCCGAACACCGCGACTGGGACGACCGGGGCGCCCGTCTCGAGCGCGAGCCGGCCGACGCCGCGCCTGGGCCGGCCGAGGGATCCGGGACGGGTCCGCGTGCCCTCGGGGAAGATCAGCACGATGTCGCCGCGAGCCAGGATCGCCTTGGCGGTGTCGAACATCTGGCCGTCACCGGTCCCGCGGTCGACCGGGAAGGCGCCCAGAGCGCTCAGAATCCAGGCCACCACCGGATGCTTGAACAGCTCCTTCTTGGTCACGTAGTACATCGGCCGGCGGGCCATCGTTCCGATCACGAACGGGTCCAGGAAACTACGGTGGTTGGCGGCGAGGATCACCGGCCCCCGGGCGGGGATGTGCTCGCGCCCGATCCGGCCCATCCGGAAATAGATGTGGAAGAACGGCTGGAACAGCGCCCGGACCAGCCCATAGACAAGCGGATTCGCGCCCTTCTCCCGCGAACGTCGGTGCAACGGTTCGTGATCCATCGCACACTGGCGTACCCGTCCGGCGTCCGACCGTTACAGTTGCTGGCCTTGGGTACGCGCATCGATCGCACTCGCACGCTTAGAGGTGCCCTCTGTGGCGCGGTTGCGGCGGCCGTGTGGGCGTTTCAGCAGCCGCTCGACAAACTCATCTTCGGCTGCCGCTACGACGACGTCGAGTTGCTCGGCAAAGCAGTCTCGCGCGGCGACGGCTGGTATCCGGTCGGCCTGGCACTCCACATGCAGAATGGCGCGCTGTTCGGCGCCGTGTACGCCAACCTGGCTCCGGCCCTGCCGGTATCGCCCGCTCTCCGAGGGCCGCTCGCGGCGCTGACCGAGCACGTCGTGCTCTGGCCACTGGGCGCTGTCTCGGATCGATTCCACCCGGCCCGCGATCAGCTCCCGGCGCTGTCGGGCAACCGGCGGGCGTTCGGCCAGGCAACTTGGCGCCACCTGATGTTCGGGATCGTGCTCGGCGAGCTCGAGCGCCGCCTGAACACGGAGCCCGAGCCCCAGCCTCCGCAACCGGACGCCGAGTTCTCGAGCAACGGCCACGGCTCGCTCGAGCACGCGGTGTCGGTCGAGCCCGCCTCCTGACGTTGCGCGTCCTGATCACCGGCGCGTCGGGCTTCGCCGGCACCCATCTGGCCCGCGCGTGCGCCCAGGCGGGCGACGATGTGATCGGCGTGTCTCGCCGCCTCGCGATCCCGCCTGACCCGGGAGGGGCCGCGGTCGAGAACCGGGCTGTCGAGTTGCTCGAAGGCTCGGCCGTGCAGGAGCTGATCCGTCAGGTCCGGCCGGATGTCATCTATCACCTGGCCGCGCTCAGCTCCGTCGGCCTGTCTTGGGAGCACCCCGCCCAGACCGTCCGCGACAACGTCGCCACGGCCGTCAACGTGCTCGAGGGCGTGCGTCTCGAGGCGCCCGCGGCCCGGCTGGTGTGGGTCAGCACGTGCGAGGTGTACGGCGCTCCCGAGCACCTGCCGATCGACGAGGATGCGCCCGTCAGGCCCGCCAACCCGTATGCGGTGTCCAAGACCGCCGGTGATCTGCTCGCGGGCGTCTATCAGGATGCGCACGGCCTCGAGATCGTCCGCGCGAGGCCGTTCAGCCATGCCGGGCCGGGTCAACTTCCGATCTTCGTCGTCTCCTCGCTCGCCCGCCAGGCCGCCGAGGCCCGCGTCGGGGGCGCCGACGTCGTCCGGATCGTCACGGGGAATCCCGACACCCGGCGGGATTTCACCGACGTTCGCGACGTCGTCAGCGCCTACCGGCTGCTCGCGCGGCGGGCCGGGCCGGCCGGGCCGGGCTGGCGGACCGGGCCGGCCGAGCCGGGGATCTACAACATCAGCTCGGGCCGCTCGGTGTCGACGGCCGAGCAGGTGGCGCTGCTCGGTGAGCTGCTCGCGCCGATACGCGTCGAGCACGTCGTCGACCAGAGCCGCATCCGGGCGCACGAGGTGATGGACCTGCGCGGAGCCCACGACCGGCTGACCGCCGCGACCGGCTGGGAGCCGCAGATCCCATTTCGCCAGATGCTGGCCGACACGATCGACTGGTGGGCCGACGAGCTCGTCCGGACCCCGCCGGCCGTGCGACACTGAGCGGGATTTTCGCCCGCCTAGCTCAATCGGTAGAGCACTTGATTTGTAATCAAGGGGTTGGGGGTTCAAGTCCCCCGGCGGGCTTCGATGACCATCCCGGCCGATTACGCAGCGTTGCAGTCAGGGGAGTCTGCTGAGCGCGGTCGAACCGCGCGTGAGACGGTGCCCCGGACAGCTCACGGCGACTGGGCGCCGGCGGCGGATCGTCCGGATCCGATTTCGCTGCTGGAGGCCCAGGCGGCCTCGCGCCTGCAGGAGCTTGTCCCGATCCGTTACGGGCGGATGCTGGTGTCCCCGTTCACCTTCTACCGCGGTGCGGCGGCGGTGATGGCGGCCGATCTCGCGGTCACACCGGATTCGGGCATCGTGGTGCAGGCGTGCGGTGATGCCCACATCTCGAACTTCGGCGGCTTCGCGGCTCAGGACCGCCGCCTGCTGTTCGGCCCCAATGATTTCGACGAGACGCTGCCCGGCCCATGGGAGTGGGACGTCAAACGGATGGCGGCGAGCGTGGAGATCGCGGGCCGCGATGTCGGGCTGCCGGCGGATCGCCGGAGCTGGCTCGTGGCCCAGTGCGTGCGCGAGTATCGCGAGGGGATGCGCGGATTCGCGAGCGAGAGCCATCTCGATGTCTGGTATGACCGCCTCAACGCGAGCGAGCTGGTCGAGCATTTCGGCGGGCGTCTGGGCAAGAAGGGCCGGATCCTGTTCTCCAAGCCGTTCGCGAACGCGCGACGCAAGACGAGCCTGCGCGCAGTTGAGAAGCTCACCGAACGCATTGACGGCGAGCTGCGCTTCAGAAGGGTGCCGCCGCTACTGGTCCCGCTCCGCGAGCTCGTCGACCCAGCCGACGCTCGCAAGGACACCGAAATCGTTCGAGTGGCGCTGGACGAATATGCACTGAGCCTCGAGGAGGACCGGCGGTACCTGCTCGAGACGTACAGGTTTGTCGACATGGCACGAAAGGTCGTCGGTGTCGGCAGCGTCGGCACGCGCGCCTGGGTGCTCCTATTCGTCGGCCGGGGCGGGAGGGATCCGCTCGTCCTGCAGATGAAGGAGGCGCAGGCATCGGTGCTGGAGCCCTACCTCGGGGCGAGCAAGTTCGCCAACCACGGCGAGCGCGTCGTGCGCGGTCAGCGGCTCTCGCAGGCGGCGATCGATGTCTTCCTCGGCTGGCAGCGGAGCTTGGGCCTCGACGGAAACGAGCACGACTTCTACATCCGCCAGCTGTGGGACTGGAAGGCGTCGATCGACCTGTCGACGATGAGCGAGTCGGGGCTGCACGCGTACACGCGTGCGTGCGGGTGGTCGATGGCCCGCGCGCACGCCCGCTCAGGTGATCGGCTCGCGATCGCCGCGTATCTGGGCGCCGGCTCGAGCTTCGACCGAGCGATCGCGCGCTTCTCGAGCGCGTACGCCGATCAGAACGAACTCGACTACCGGCGACTTGCTGACGCAGTCGCCGCGGGTGATGTCGCCGCCCAATCCGGAGTCTGAGGTCGGTCCCAGACCGGGGCGCGGGTGGACTAGCATGCATCGACGGACGAAGGCATGAGCACAGACGTGACTGATCGCACCGACGCGCCCGTCAAGGGCATGCGCTGGGTGCCGCCGGGGACGTTTCGGATGGGCTCGGAGGACTTCTATCCCGAGGAGGGTCCGGTTCATCGCGTCGGGCTCCCGGGCTTCTGGATCGACGAGCATCCGGTCACCGTGGCCGAATTTCGGCGGTTTGTGAAGGCCACGGGTCATGTGACATGGGCGGAGCGCAGTCCGAATCCGATCGACTATCCGGATGCCGATCCCTCGTTGCTGGTGCCGGGCTCGCTCGTGTTCCGCGAGTCGACCGGCCCGGTCGACCTGCGCGACCCTCGCAACTGGTGGGAATGGGAGCCGGGTGCCTTCTGGCGCCGGCCGGAGGGACCGGCGAGCAACCTCGGTGGTCGAGAGCTTCATCCCGTCGTCCACATCGCGTTCGAGGACGCCGAGGCGTACGCGGCGTGGGCGGGGAAGGAGCTGCCGACCGAGGCTCAGTGGGAGTACGCGGCGCGTGGCGGCCTCGACGGTGCCGTATTCACCTGGGGCGACGAGTTCGCTCCGCGGGGCCGGATGATGGCCAACACCTGGCAGGGTCGGTTTCCGTGGGAGAACCTGAACCGCGACGGCTTCCAGCGAACGTCGCCGGTGAAGCGGTTTCCCGCCAACGGTTACGGTCTCTACGACATGGCCGGCAACGTGTGGGAGTGGACGGCCGACTACTTCACCTCTTCTCATCCGGCTGACGCCGCCAACGCCTGTTGTGTCCCCCACAATCCTCGTGTCAACTCGCCCGAGCGCTCGGACGCCGAGGGCCGGCCCTCGGCGCACATCCCGCGGCGGGTGATCAAGGGTGGCTCTCACCTCTGCGCGCCGAACTACTGCCTGCGTTACCGGCCGGCTGCGCGACAGGGTGAGGCGGTCGACACTTCCACGTCCCACATCGGCTTTCGCTGCGTGATTACTGAGTAGTTCCAGCGACGAGCCACCCCCTGAGCACCTACCGCCCGAGGTGACGGCCTGGTGCTACGCGCGAGGGCCTGCTGGCGGCGCCGGGGCGGTCCGGACGCGATCAGGCGGGTGTCCGGACTGCGGCGGTCATCGCCGCGCCGAGGGCGGCCGTCCCTTCCTCGAGCTCCCGGCGGGAGCAGTGTCCGAAGCCGAGGCGGAAGTGCCGTGGACCGCTGGTCGCGCGCACGAACATGAACTGATCCGCTTCTCGCACGGAGACACCGCGCCGGGCGGCGTCAGCCTTCGCGGCCTCCCAGTCGACCGCGTCGTGAAGCTTGACCCACAGGAAGATGCCGCCGCCGGGGAGCGAGAACTCGACCAGCTCGCCACACGCCGCCCGCAGGCCGGCCGCCGCCAGGTCCCGCTTGGCTCGGTAGATCGCGGCTGCGCGCTCGATCTGCGGGTCCAGCTCGCCTTCACGCATGAACTGCGCCAAGATCCGGCACAGCCACTGGCTCACGCCGAGATCCTCGCGGACCGCCACCAGCGCCCGGATCATGTCCGGATGGCCTGCCATCCACCCCAGCCGTAGCCCGGCCGCGATGATCTTCGAAAAGGCGTGCGCCTGGATCACGCGCCCGGTCGTATCCAGGTGCAGCAGCGACGGGGGTGGCGGGTCTCCGTCGTAGCCGAGGTCGGCGTAGATCGCGTCCTCGACCACGACCAGATCCCACTGTTCAGCGAGCTCGAGCACGCGAAGGCGGCGCTCAAGCGGCAAAACCGTGCCGGTGGGCAACTGGTAGGAGGGGATCAGGTAGAGCAGCTTCGGCCGAACGCCGTCTCGCCGCATCTCCTGCAACCTCGCTTCGAGCGACTCGATCACCATGCCATCAGCGTCAAGGTCGACCATCCGGACATCGGCGCCCCGGGCACGCAGCGATCGGTACGCCCACGCGAACGTCAGCGACTCGACCAGCGCACCCTCCCCCGGATCGATGAATGCGGCCGCCGCCAGCGCAATTGCCTGGGTCGCGCCCGAGGTCAGCGCGAAGTTCTCGCAGCTCAGCCCTGCGATCTGCTGACGCGCGCCGAGCCACTCCGCCAGCCGGGTCCGCAGCTCCTCGTTGCCGAAGCTCATCTCGAGGCGCCCGCGGAAATCCCGATCTTCATAGATCGGTTCCCCCGTCTCAGGGTCGTAGTGGACCGAGGTGTAACTCAGCGCCGCGGGGTCGTCGAGCGTCTCGGCGGCAATCCGCTTGAACGCTTCGATCGGGAACGCCTCTGGTGCGGGATACCCGGCGTCGAAGTTGTAGCGCAGCGGTGCCGGTGGAGCCGGCATCACGAGGGGCGGACCTTCGCGCGCGGCACTGGAGTACAAGCGTCTGAGATCGGTGGTCACAGTCTGCTCCTCGGGCGATCGTCCTGTCCGAACCGAACCTGCGGTTAAATCGAATCAATCGTAGAACATGGGTCCAGCTCGGCTCCGGCCAGCTTGGCTGTTGCACGCACCGTCTCGACGAATGCCGCGACTGCCGGGTGCAGGCCTCCTGGCCTCCATGCGAGCGACACGACAGCGGGCTCGGCGTCCTCGACTGCGACATATGCGATGTCGCTGCGCGGGTAGTGCTGCGCGACCGCCGTCGGCACGAGGCAGACGCCGCGGCCGGCTGAGACGAGCGTGAGGATCTCGAGGACGCCCGTGCTCTGGGCGCTGACCCGTCCGGGGAGGCCGTGGCGGTGCTGCTCGGCGAGCCATCTCGCGGGGCGAGCGCCGTGGACCCGCTGGACCGGGTTGGTGATGAAGCTCTCATCACGCAGGTCTGAGAATCTGACCGATTCACGGACGGCGAGCGGATGACTGACGGGTAGCGCGGCCAGGCGCGGCTCCTGGGCGAGCACGGCGACCTCGAGTTCGGTCTGGCCGGGGAGCAGTCGCGTGAAGGCTACGTCAACATCGCCGGTCAGGATCTCATCGATGCTCCCGAGCAGGAGTTCGCGGAGCGAGATCTCATAGGACGGGTGGCGCTCACCGAATGCGCGCAACGCGGCCGGAAGCAGTGCGCTGGCGGCCGAACCGGAAAAGCCGACCGTCAACCGGGGTGCGGCGGCCGCCCGGGTGGCCTGGATCGCGTGCCGCGCCTGATTGAGCGTCTTGCGGCCCTCGCGGAGCAGCGCCTCGCCGGCTCTGGTCAGCTCGACGTGTCGGCTGTTGCGCGCGAGCAGGGTGACTCCGAGCTGGTGCTCGAGCTTGCGTATCTGCTGGCTCAGAGACGGCTGGGCGATGTGCAATCGCTCGGCTGCGCGGCCGAAGTGGAGCTCCTCGGCCACCGTAACGAAGTATTCGACCAGTCGGAGGTCGAGCCGTTCCATAGGCATAGGCTATGGAACGCGGCCGGATTTGTCTTGGACTTCTTGCCGCGATCGTCGCATCCTCAGGGGCGATGGAGTCCCGTCTGAACCCACTCGCGACGCGCCCGACCCTGACGGCAGCCGCGTCGCGACTGATGATCGACACGGCGGTCCGAGAGGCAACTGCGATGTCCGTGCCGGTGACCGTGGTTGTGGTCGATGAGTCGGCGGTCGTGCGGGAGATGCTGCGCATGGACGGAGCGCCGCTCGTGAGCGTCCAGACGGCCCTCAACAAGGCGCACGCCGCGGCGGCGATCGGTATGCCGTCCGACGAGTTCTTTGCCGCGATCGAGCCGGACGCCGCCGCCGTCGCGGAGTTCGCGACGCGCCCGGGGCTGGCCTTGATCGCAGGCGGCGTTCCGGTTCTCGCCGACGGCAGCGTGGCGGGTGCGGTCGGGGTCGCGGGAGCAATGACCGGCGCCGAGGATCGGCGCATCGCCGACGCTGCGATCGCTCAGCTCACCGGCTGACAATCCTCCCGCTCATTGCGGCAGCGCCGCGGCGAACATCGCGCGGGTCGCACCCGCAATTTCGACCAGCGCGTCGCGGCAGCTCTGGCTCACACCGGCAGCGCCGATGAACGCGTGGGTGAAACCGGTGAAGCGCCGCAAGGTCGCGGGCGTCCCCGCCAGCCTCAGAGCCTCCGCGTACTCCTCGCCCTCGTCGCGCAACGGGTCAAATGCCGCGGTCACGACGAACGCCGGCGCGAGCCCCGCGAGGTTGGGGGCGAGCAGCGGTGACGCGCGCGGGTCGCTCGTATCAGTCCGCCTGGCCCCGAAGTAGTTTGCCTCGAACCAGTCCATCTCGGCATTGGTCAGCAGGAATCCTTCGCCGAACAGCTCGCGTGAGCGTCGTCGGCGCGTGAAGTCGGTCGCCGGGTAGATCAGCAGCTGAAGCACCGGCGCCGGGCCGCCATCGCGCGCGGCGAGCTGGGAGACGACCGCGGCCAGATTGCCACCGGCGCTGTCACCGCCGACACCGACCCCCCGCGGGTCCGCTCCGAGCCGGCCGGCGTTCGCGACCGCCCAGCTGAGCGCCGCCCGGGCGTCCTCGACCGCGGCCGGAAACGGGTGCTCTGGCGCCAAGCGGTAGTCGATCGCCAGAATGTGCGCGCCGGCGTGGCGGCAGAGCACGCGGCAGACGCCGTCGTGGGTGTCGAGATCGCCGTAGGTGAACCCGCCACCGTGGTAGTAGACGAGCAGCGGACGCGCGCCGCCGGGCTCGCTGGGCACGTAATGGCGTGCACGGATTGGAACCGAGCCCCCGATCTCCAGCTCGCTGACAGCACCGACCGCCACCGGTGAACCCGAGAATACGGCGGCGAGCCCGCGACGAGCCTCCCGCGCGGCAGCGGGTGAGAGCGTTTCCGGCCGCGGCTCGCGGCGCCGCTCGAGCAACGCGAGTGAGAGCTGCACCTCCGGCGCCAGCGTGTCGCCGTCAAGCTGCACCGGTGGCTTGCCCGACAGGCGCGTCTGCAGGCCGGGCGGCAGACCGGCGAGCAGTCGCACGGCCCGGTGTTGGACGCGCTGACTGACCGTGAGCGACAACGCAGGGCGGCCCATCCGGTTTCCTCAGCTGGCTATCGCGGCTCGTTGCGCCAGGTTGACCTCGGCCAACGGCCTGGAGCTGGCGACGTAGGAACCCTGGGCATAGTCCACTTGATAGCAGCGCAGCAGGTCGAGCGCTTCGCGGCCGCCGACGAACTCGGCGATCGTGCGTTTGCCGAGACCATGCGCGATGTCGACCAGCGAGCGGACCACCAGCTGGTCGGTCTGACTGGTGCAGATCCCCTGGATGAACTCGCCGTCGATCTTCAGGTAGTCGAAGGGCAGGTGCTTCAAGTAGTAGAACGAGGCGAACCCGGCGCCGAAATCGTCGAGCGCGAACTCGCAGCCGAGCTCGGCCACCTGGGCCGCGAACTGCTTGGCTCGCTCGAGGTTGACGATCGCCGCGGTCTCGGTCATTTCGACGCAGAGCCCGGACCCGTCCGCGCCGGCGGCCTCGAGCTCGTCGGCAATCATGCCCGGCAGGTCCGCATCTCCGACGGATTTGGCGGACAGGTTCACCTCGAGTAGGAGGTCGCTCCCGGCGCGCTGCTCCTGGCCGAGCAGCCGGCACGCCTCCCGCAGCACCCAGCGGTCGATCTCCTGGACGAGGTCCATCCGCTCAGCGATGTCGAGGAACATGCCGGGAAGGATCAGCTCACCATTGTCGCCGAGCATCCGCAACAGCAGCTCATGGCGCGGCGCCAGGTCGCCGTTGAGTGACAGGATCGGCATGGCGTGGAGCACGAACCGCTCTTCGACCAGCGCCCGGCGGATCCGGTCGGCCCACGTGAGGCGGGCCTTCATGCGACCCTCGCGGCCCTCGGCTGCGCTATAGACGGCGACCCGGTCGCGGCCTGCCTCCTTGGCGTCATACATGGCGATGTCGGCCTCGACGAGCAGATCCTCCGCGGTGATGTCACCAACCTGGGCGAACGACGCGATCCCAATGCTCGCAGTGACGACCGGCAGGGAGCCGACTCAGTGCCTCGCGACCACGTGCGCGGATCGCCTCCAGCAGCCCGGTGGCAACGATTCGGGCCTCGCCCTCGTCGACCTCGGGCAGGATCGCGGCGAATTCGTCTCCCCCGAGGCGCGCGATCACGTCGGTCGTGCGCAACCGCGTTCGAAACGCCTCCGCCGCGAGCGTGATCAGCGCATCGCCGGCGGAGTGGCCCAGCGAGTCGTTGACGTACTTGAAGTGGTCGATGTCGATCGCCAGGACCGTGCCGCCGGCGCCGTGGCGCCTCGCCCTGGCGAGCTCGCGCCTCAGCTCCTCCTCGAACCGGCGGCGGTTGAACAGACCGGTCAGGTGGTCGTGGTCCGCCAGATACTGGAGCTGTCCCTCGAACCGCTTGCGTTCGGTGATGTCGCGCGCGATTGCCGACGCGGCGACGATCACGCCACCGCGATCCTGGACCGGGGAGACGGTCAGCGACACCTGCACCCTGCTGCCGTCCTTGCGGATCCGGGTCGTTTCGAACTGCTCCAGAGCCTCGCCGCGGAACACCCGGGCGAGGATCGCCTGCTCCTCCGCCGCCCGTTCGGGTTCCATCAGAATCCCGACGCTGCGACCGATCGCTTCCGCTGCCGTGTAGCCGTACAGCCGCTCAGCGCCTCGGTTCCACTCGGTGATTACCCCCTCAGCCGTGTTGCCCAGAATCGCGTCCTCACTGTGCTGGACCATCGCAGCCAGTCGCCGTCGCGACTCCTCCACCTGCCGCTGCTCGGTGATGTCCGAGTTGAGCTCGATCACCGCGATCGGCCGGCCCTGATCGTCGCGCTGCAGCGCCTGTCGCGAGGAGACCAGGATCCGTCGACCGTCCTTTCGCACGTGCCACAGCTCACCCTCCCAGCGCCCACGCGAAAGCAGTTCAGCGTCGATCGCCTCCCGAGGCTCGGAGAACTCGGTGCAGAGCAGCTCGTCGATCACCCGCCCGCGTGACTCCTCGGCGCTGAAGCCGTAGATCTCCTCGGCCTCGTGGTTCCAGTAGCTGATCCGGCTCTCGCCCGGCTCACGCACGATGATCGCGTCATGGACGAGGTCCATCAGCCGCGCCCGCTGTTCCAGCTCGACCACCAGGCGCTTGCGCTCGCTCACGTCGCGTACGGCGGCCGAGACCAGCGTCCCGGTGTCCGTCTGCAGCGCACCCAGGCTGATCTCCACCGGCAGCTCGCTCCCGTCCTTGCGCGCGACGCACAGCTCGAGGCCGACGCCCATCGGGCGGGTGCTGGGGCTCGCAAAGAACGCATCCCGGTGACCGGCGTGCGTCGCACGGTCGCGCGTGGGCACCAGTAGCTCGAGCGTCTTCCCGATCAGCTCTTCACGCTGGTAGCCGAACAAGCGCATGGCCTGGGCGTTGACGAGCCGGATCGCGCCCGCCTCGTCGACGATCACGATCGCGTCGGGCGCGCCCTCGAGCAGGCCGCGAAACTGCGCCTCGGCCGTGCGCAGCGCTTCGCGTTCATGCCGCAGGCCGAGGTTCGAGGCGGTCAGCGAGCGCTGACGCTGGCGGAGCTCATCGGCGAGTGCACCCCCGATCAGCGTCGTGAACGACGCCAGGGCCAGGAATGTCTGCAGCTGCAGCACGTGGCCGGTCTCGCCGTAGGCCATGCCCGTGAACGGCCCCCGATTAGAGAGCGTTCCGGCCGTGGCGATCACGGCGAGGATCACGTTGGCGGCTGGAGCGCCGCGCGAGCGCAGCCGCAGTACGACCCAGACGAGAAACGGAACGATCGGGAAGGTGAAGTCCAGCAGCAGACGCGATTGACCCGGCGGCCGCGTGAAGATCGCGATCGTGACCCCCGCGAGGATGCCGAGCACGACTATTCCCTCGGCCACCCGGGTGGGTCTCGGGCTGCGATCGGAGCGCAGCGCCTCATTGATCGCCAGGACCGCCGGTGTCACGACCAGGATCCCGACCCCTTGACCGAGCCACCACTCGAGCAACGTCGTGCCGAACGGGCTGCCCAGGCCGACGCCCGCGATCCCGGCACCGAGCACCGCCACCAGGGCATTGGTCGCTGAAATGCCGATCAGCGCGACGACCAGGTGGCGGAGGCTGTCGAGTCTGAACGGCCTCCCCAGCAGGGCCATCACCACCAGTACCGCCAACAGGCTCTCGGCGCACGAAGCGGCGGTCAAACCGATGGCGACGGCCAGATCCCGTCCTGAGATCAGCTCGGCGGCTACACCGGCCACGGCCGCGGCTAGCAACAGCCACGGCCACCGCCGCGTCCGGGTCAGCAGCAGCACACCGAGCAGGAACCCACCCGCCGGCCACACCGCCGCGATGTGCGTCACCGGCGAGACGGTCAGCAGACCGAGCCGAGCCAGGGCAAAATAGCTCGCGCCGACGAGCACAACCAGTCCGACCAGCCGCAGCCAGTCGGGGTCCGCTTGACGAAGCGGCGCGTTGGACGGCTGGTCTGGGAGAGCGGGCTGCACCTCGGCGCGGTCCCCGGTCCCCGCAACTACTCGCAAGTCAAATCCTCGGCTTCCGGCGTCCCCCCGCCTATCGCGCCGAAGTGTACTCCCACCTGCCGGATGGTCCAAGGGCGGCTTGGGGGGGCCTGCGGGCGGGTGGCGGGGGCGGGTCTGCTTGGCCCCGGGGGCGGGTGGCCGGCGCGGGTCTACGTGGCCTGGGGGCGGTGCCCCGGATGGCGGCCGGCGACGGTCCGCCCGGGAAACGGCGCTGGTGAGGGTGCGGCTTGCGGCGGATGGCCGGCGCGGGCCGGATTAGGCCTAGGGGCGGTCCCCGGATGGCGGCCGGGGACGGTCTGCCCGGGAAACGGCGCTGTTGACGCGGGAGGGGAGGCCGGTGTCAGCAATCTGACAATTTCACATGCATACGGGGACAAATCGCGCGCGCCTGCTGGTCCTTGGTTACATAAGCATGTGGGGCATGCTTATGTAACCAAGGTCGGCCCGGGGGTTCGGAGTTTGGGCCTTTAAGCATCTCGGCGAGGCGGATTTCGGCCCGCGGGCTTCGCCGCGTGTCGACCGCGTCGCTCTCGCCGCGTTCCGGCCCGCCTCGGCCCCCCCGCCACCCGGCCCGCCCCGGACCCCGCCGCCCGTCCCGCTCCGGCCTCCCGCCACCCGGTGCCGCGCCGGCGCCCCGCCACCCGGTGCCGGGCCGGCCCCCCGCCACCCGGCCCGCCGCGGCCCCCCGCCACCCGGCCCGCTCCGGCCCCCCGCCGCCAGCCACCCTTCACCAGCGCCGTTCATCAAGCCAAAGCCGGCCGCGGCTCAGCCTGGTAACCGAGCCACCAAGCGTCGCAAGCCACGCGCAACCACTGAGCCCCGCACAGCAGCGCGAGGTCCCGCGTGCTATCGCTCGGCATCCCGGCCGTCGGCGGTCGCCACGGTAATCGACGGCGACCGTGCGAACCTGCGCGTGGTGCTCGATTGCGGGGTCGATCCTCGCTCCCACGATCGCGACGATCTGCGCCGCGCCCGCTCACAGGCGCGCCTGGCGCCGAGCAGCTCGACGGCGCCTTGGCCGAGCTCGCGGACGCCACCGTGAGCAACGCCGGCCCGGGGCGCTGCCGGCGCTGCGCGAGACTCAGGAGCCAGCGCTCGCGGGGCGCGTCGGGTCCTCGGCGCCGCCAGCCGAAGCGACCGACCGCATTGTCAACACCGTCGCCGTCGTGGCGCAGATCCTCGAGCGCGAGTGATCCGTACTGCGTTTCGCTCCGTAGACAGAGTGTCAACGACCACCGGGAGTGATCATGAGCCTCGACAATCCGCTTCACCTCGCTTTCGTCCTCGTGCTGGTGCTGCTCGTGTTCGGCGCCAAGCGGCTGCCAGAGATGGGCCGTTCGCTCGGCTCCGGGATGCGCGGCTTTCGCGACGCGCTGACCGGGGACAGCAACACGCATTCGCAGGCTGAAACCACCACGCCGGCGCCGGTTGCACTTCAGGCCGCGCCCGTCAGTCCGGTTACCGAGGCGACTGCCTCCGTGGCCGCCGAGCCCACCACTCACGCTTAACCACACCTCGCTAACAGCAACGCGGAGCGGCGCAGATGGTGAGCGCGATCCGCAGAGCGATCGGCACCGCGGTCGGAACTGTAAGTCACGAAGATCAGCTCAGTACCGTCGCGCACCTCGACGAGTTGCGCACGCGGCTGATTGTGTCTTTGGTTGCGATCGGGGTCGCGTTCGGCTTCTGTTTCTGGCAGAACCATCGGCTCCTGGAGTTGGTCAACCGTCCGCTTGCGCACCAGACAGAAGCGCAGGTCCGGGCGGGCCACGGGCCGCTCGGAGCTACGTACACCGTGGCGCAGAGCGCGCGCGACATCGCGGTCCAACTCCACACAGTCGTAGGCGTGCTCGGTCCGCGCGCGACACCGGCGGCCAAGACCGCACTGGACGGGGTCGCGGTGAGCCTGGAGCGTGACATCGGTCACCTGTCGGCGCCACCCCAGGGGGACAAGCCCATCACCCTCGGGATCGGCGAACCGTTCACGACCACGGTCGCGGTCTCGTTCGTGTTTGCCCTAATCCTGGCGTTGCCGTTTGTTCTCTACCAGGCGTACGCGTTCCTGATGCCCGCGTTCGACCCCGGACAGCGGCGCCAGATGCTGCCGATGGTCATGTCGATCCCGCTCCTGTTCGTGACCGGGGTGCTGTTCGGCTATTTCGTCGTGCTGCCGGCGGCTGTCCGCTTCTTCCAGAACTTCAACAGCGCGCAGTTCAACGTCCTCGTGCAGGCGAGCCAGTACTACAAGTTCGCGGCAACGACGCTGCTGGCGATGGGATTGCTGTTCCAGGTGCCGGTCGGCATCATGGCTGTCACCCGAGCGGGAATCATCACTCCCCGTCAGCTGCGCCGGAACCGCCGGTACGCCATCGTCGCCTGCGGCGGGATCGCCGCCCTGCTCCCTGGGGACGCGATCACGCTGCTGCTCGAGACGGTGCCGCTGTACCTCCTGTTCGAGGTCGGGGTGCTGCTCGCGAGCATTGCTGAGCGCCGAGCGCGCAAATTGCACCAGACAGTGATCCAGTCGGGCCTGTCAGTCGAATGACAGGGTGACAGACGGATCACGGGCCGGCCCGCAGGCAAGTTCCGACTTGCGGGAGACAGGACCTACTTCGCGCCCGCCCGCCGGTCCGTCCCGTCGCACCTACAACGATGGAGGCAACCATGAGTGGCAGCACACGGCGCGGATTCGTGAAGAACTCCGCAGCTGCAGCAGCAGGTATGACGGTCGTCGGCGCGATGGTGGCCGAGCAGGCCGACGCGAAGGTCGCCGCGAAGTCCGGGCCGATCGTCGCATATGTCCGTGACGCAAAGAGCGGTGACATCTCGGTGATGTCAGGTGAGCACGAGGTGAAGGTACACAATCGCAAGCTCGCCGCCGAGATCGCCCGCGCGGCGCGCTGACCCGGCGCGCTATCGGCTAGACGTAATCCCTCCTACCAACCAATCTTGAGGTAAGCATGTCATCCCACCGCGAAGCGCCGGCGATCAGCAAGGATCCCGTCGCGGACAACACCGACACGTACGCGTTCGTCAGCCCTGACGATCCGGGTACGGTCACGATTATCTCCAACTACCTGCCGCTCGAGGCGCCGTTCGGAGGCCCGAACTTCTTCGAGTTCGGTGACGACGTTCGCTACCGGATCAACATCGATAACGATGGCGACGGGAATGCGGACATCATCTACGAGTTCGCCTTCCAGACCGTGGTCGGCGATCCGAACACGTTCCTGTACAACACCGGCACGATCGACTCGATCAGCAGCACGAACTGGAACCGCAAGCAGTTCTACACGGTGACGAAGATCGAGCACGGACGGCCTGAGGTGCTCGCGGTCAACCTCGCCTGCCCGCCGTGCAACGTCGGTCCCCTCTCCACCCCGGACTACGCGAACCTGGCCGCCGAGGCGATTCACGGCATTGGCGGAGGCCGGACCGTGTTCGCCGGCCAGCGGCTGGAGGGGTTCTACGTCGACCTCGGCGCGATCTTCGAGCTGGGTACGCTGCGGCCGTTCGCCAACCTGCACATCGGCTCGCTGACGGCGATGGACGGCGTCAACGCCACGAACGACTTCAGCGTTCACTCGATCGCGCTGAAGGTCCCAAAGCAGGAGCTGACCCGTGACCACTGGTACCCGGGCGACCCGATGTCGAAGCGCTCGGTAATCGGCGTCTGGGCCTCCGCCAGCCGTCAGGCCGCATGCATCCGGGTGCAGGAGAGCGACTTCCTGGAGCAGGCGGGAGATTGGATCCAGGTCTCGCGCCTGGGCAATCCGCTGTTCAACGAGGTGATCGTTCCGATGGGGCTCAAGGACCTGTGGAACTCGCTGCCGCCGGCTGCCGACGGCCGGTTCGTCGAACATGTCCTGCACCCTGAGCTCGCCGGGCTGCTGCCCGCCCTGTACCCGGGCCACTTCACGGCACTCGCGGGGCTCACCGCTCCACGCGCGGATCTGCAGGCGATTCTGTTGACGGGAATCCCGTCGGGGATCGTCCCGAAATTCCAGAACTTCACTGGAAACACGCTCGCGGACATGCTGCGCCTGAACCTGGCGATTCCACCGACGACAAGCAACCCGAATCCGCTCGGCCTGGTCGGAGGCGACCCCGCCGGGTTCCCGAACGGGCGGCGGGTGTTCGACGATGTCGTGACGGTCGAGCTGCGCGCGATCGCGGGGGCAACCTACCCGCTCGTCCACCCAAGCTACACACCGGACGCCGCGGCATTGGCGATCACGGACGGGCTCGACGACACGAGCACCAGTTACCTCTCGACGTTCCCGTACCTCGGCACGCCGCAGGGCGGATATCAGACTGCTCCCCTGGGCACTCTGAGCATCTGAGCGATGACCACGACCATGTCCATGTCCATGTTCACCGCACACGAGCACGGCACCCTCGCGGCGGCGGCCGCGAGCGCCAGCGTCGCGATCGAGATCGGCCCCGGTCGCGGAGCACTCGTGCTGTATCCGAGCGAGCGTTTTCGCGGCCGCGAGATCGAGATCAGTCGCATCGACGGCGTCGGGCACCGGGTCCACACCGGCGTGCACGAGCGCACCACCGAAACGCGGTCGATGCTGACCGCGATCTTCGGCAGCCTGCCGGTCGGCGAGTACGTCGTCTGGGAGGACGCCACCACCGAGGGACCGCTCGTCTCGGTAACCGATGGGACGGTTGCCGAGGTCCGGGTGGACTAGGCAATCGCAGGGCGCCCGTCGCACCGGCGGGCGCCCTCACGTGATCAATCTGGAACTGCAAGAGGAGGCCAACATGAAGGCGCACACAACCGGCGCCGGGGCGCCGTCGCGCCGCAGGCGCCTGAGCCAGGCCCTGACGGCGCACGAGTGGCGCGTCGTGGCTGGGATGAGCGGCATCGTGATCGGACTGCACGCGATCGGCTTCTTCGTCCTGTTCGCGCTCGTCGCTCCACACCACTACCGCCTCGGCGGAGCCGGTGGCTTCACCGTCGGACTCGGCCTGACTGCGTACACACTCGGGCTCCGGCACGCGCTGGACGCCGATCACATCTCCGCGATCGACAACACCACGCGCAAGCTGATGGCGGAGCGCAAGCGCCCGCTCACCGTCGGGTTCTGGTTCTCGCTCGGCCACTCGACGATCGTGTTTGCACTGTCATTCCTGTTCGCGATCGGGATCCGCACGCTGGGGGGTCAGGTGCGCAACAACGGCTCGACACTGCACAACGTCACCAACTGGATCGGCACCAGCGTGTCGGGCACCTTCCTCTACATCATCGCCGCGCTCAACGTGGTGATCCTGGTCGGGATCGTGAAGGTCTTCCGCGAGATGCGCACTGGCAAGTTCAGCGAGGCGCAACTCGACGAACGGTTGAATTCCCGCGGCCTGATGAACCGTTTCTTCGGGCGCTTCACCAAGGCGATCACCCGCTCCTGGCACATGTATCCGATCGGCGTGCTGTTCGGCCTCGGGTTCGACACCGCCAGCGAGGTCGCGCTGCTGTTCCTGGCCGCCGGCGCCGCCGGCGCCGGCCTGCCGTTCTACGCGATCCTGTGCCTGCCGATTCTGTTCGCCGCCGGTATGAGCCTGCTGGACACGATCGACGGCTCGTTCATGAACTTCGCCTACGGATGGTCGTTCTCCAAGCCGGTCAGGAAGATCTATTACAACATCACGATCACCGGGCTGTCGGTGATGGTCGCGCTCGTGATCGGGACGATCGAGTTCGCCGGGCTGTTCGCTCAGGAGCTCGGAGCGCAGGGAGGCTTCTGGAAGTGGGTGGCCAACATCAACATCAACGAGCTCGGCTTCATCATCGTCGGCATGTTCATCGCGACCTGGGCGATCGCCCTGTCGGTCTGGCGCTTCGGCCACATCGAAGAGCGCTGGACACCGCGCGAACCGGAGGCCGGTCCGCTCATATAGCGGTCGCGGCGCGGCCACCCAGGTGTCAGGCGCTCACCCCGCCAGCACCCGCCAGCACCCGACAGTGCGCCCGCGCGCGCTCCACGTCGGTCACCAGCACCGCCTCGGACACGGCGAACGCCCGCGCCCATGCTCGCACCCGAGCAGGATCGAGTCCGGCCGCGCCCGCGACGAGGTCGCATCGCTCCCCTACCCCCTCTCCGGGCCTGTGCGTGAGCGACCAGAAGGCCGCATCGAGGCACGGATCCCCGGCGCACGGCCGTGGATCGATCGCCCTCCAGCTGCCCTCGCCGTCGAGCAGGATGTTCTTGTTGATGAAGTCGCCATGACATAGGACGCTCGTCGCGCGCTGCGCGTGCAAGGCGAGCGCGGCTCGGTACGCGGCGTCGAGATCGCGGTGGCCCACAAACCCTCTGGCGTGGCTCGGTCCGTCGAGCTGCCGGTGCGCGCGCTCGAACCGCCACTCCAATTCCTGGGTGGCATCGGGAACGGCTCGCGGGATCCGCTCCGGGGCGATGCGGTGAAGGGTGCGCAGCAGTGCGCCGGCCCGAGCTGCGTCCTGACGGTGATCGCCGGGCCGGACCGCCGCACCCGGACGGATCGCGTCGAGCAGCAGCGCGCTTGCGTCCTCGCTCGCGTAGAGCAGCGCGCAGGCGCCGACGCCCTGCCAAGCGTTGAGCGCGGCAGCTTCCGCCCGGGCGCTTGCGGCCTGCGGCTCCGGCCACGGGGAGGACAGCTTCAGCACCACATGCGAAGCGTCGACCCGCCGCCGGCAGGACAGTGCCGCCGACAGCACGCCGCCGGGCATGATCCGCAACTCGATGAGCCCGAGCCGCTCCTGCCAGTGAGCCGCGAGCGCCGGCAGCTCACCGAGAAACCGCAGCGCCCGCTCCCCGTCAAGCCGCTCACGGCGAGCGATCAGGGCACCGTCGACGCCGAGTGCGCCGAGGCCCTCCAGGTCCAGTTCGGGAGCGCTCGCCATGCAGGCGACGATAGTGGCGCGCACGAGGATCGCCGGCGATGGAAAATGTTGCCCAGCACTTCGCCACCCCACCGAAGGAGAGACCGATGGGCTTCGACCAATACCACGAGCCGCCTGGCGAGCTGCCGCCGGCGACCCGGACATTCGCGCGTCTGTGTGCGTCGCTGACCGAGGAGGCAGAGGCGATCGGCTGGTATCAGCAGCGGCTCGCTGTCGAGACCGATCCCGAAGCGCGCGCCGTCATGCATGACGCCCAGGGCGAGGAGTTCAAGCACTTCAGCATGGATCTCGAGTTCCTGCTCCGGCGCACGCCACCATGGCGCGAGGTTGCCCAGGGGATCCTGTTCCAGCCCGGCGACATCGTCGAGCACGGTGAGGAGGCGGAGGCCGACGCGTTCGAGGGCGGCGGGTCGGGAGCCGAAGGCTCCTACGAAGACGGATCGCTCGGAATCGGTAGCCTCAGAGGGGCGGCGCGATGAACCACCTGCTCCGTTCCCAAGCGCCGATCAGCGACTCCGGTTGGAAGCTGCTCGACCAGGAAGCGCGTGAACGGCTGGCGGCCGCACTGGCGGCTCGCAAGCTGGTCGACTTCTCGGGCCCACACGGCTGGGAGTACTCGGCGACGAGCCTCGGCCGCAGCACCCCGATCGCGCAGGCGCCCACGGAGGGCGTCGTCGGGCGGCACCGGCGCGTGCTCGCGCTGGTCGAGCTGCGGGCGGACTTCGAGATCTCGCGCGATGAGCTGCGCGACGCCGACCGCGGCGCCGATGACGCCGACCTCGCCGAGCTCGACAAGGCCGCGCACCAGATCGCCGTGGCTGAGAACATCGCGATCTTCCATGGCTGGCACGGTGCCTTCACCGGCATCGGCGAGGCCTCCCCCCACGAGCCCATACAGCTCGGCGAGGTGGCGGACGACTACCCGGGACGAGTGGCGAGCGGCGTTGAGCGGCTGCAGTGCAGCGGCATCATCGGCCCGTATGGGCTCGCGCTCGGCCGGGAGCAGTATCGGCGGGTCGTCGAAACCGCCGAGCACGGCGGGTACCTGCTGTTCGACCACCTTCGCAAGATCATCGACGGTCCGATCGTCTGGGCACCGGGGGTCAAGGGCGCGGTCCTGCTCAGCCTGCGCGGCGGGGACTTCGTGTTCGAATCCGGCCAGGACCTGTCGATCGGCTACGACTCCCACGACGGCGAGGTGGTGCGGCTGTATCTCGAGGAGAGCTTCAGCTTCCATGTCGCGACACCCGAGGCGGCGATCTCGCTCACTCCCTAGGCACGCCCGGCTCCAACGGCGCCCGCCAGCTCCTCGATCAGGGCCGCGATCGCCTCGGGATGCTCGATCTGGGGGTAGTGACCGAGGTCGGCAAGCTCGCTGACGGGCGCTGACGGGCGCAGCTCGCGCAGCCCGTCGAGGACCTTGGTCGTCGCGACGGGATCGAGCATCCCCCACGCGAACCGCAGCGGCCCCGGCCAGTCGCGGATCGCGCCATGCCAGCGCGCCGCGTGCAGCTCGCGTTCATCGAGGTAATGGACCAGCCGGTGGGCGATGTGCGCCCCGCCGGCGCGTCGCCACAGCGCCCACTGGTCCTCGGCTTCGGCCGGGCTGAGCGGATGCCCCGGCGAGAACAACCGTCCAAACTGCCGCACGAAGGACCGGCGGTTGCTGATCCTGGCGAGCACGCCGCCGACGGGCGAGCGCAGGCCCCGCTGCGCCCACGTCAACGAAGCCAGCTTAAGGATCATGCTGCCGTTGGACAGCAGCACGCCCCCGATCGCGAAGCCGAGTGACCCGGCCAGATCGCGCGCCAGCAGCTCGCTCGCAACCGATGTGCCCATATCGTGCGCGACCACCACCACCGGGCCGGTCTGATCGGCAACCAGCTGTTCCACCAGATCCGCCTGTTCAAACAGGCTGTAAGTCGCCTCGCGAGGCTTGTCGGAGAGACCAAAGCCGAGAAAGTCGAACGCCAGCGCCGCTCGGCCGGGGAGCAGCGCGAGCACGGCGCGCCAGTCATATGAGCTCGACGGGAACCCGTGCAGGAACAGCACCAGCGGGCTCGCGTCCGCCTCGCGACGACGTACGAAGATCCGCTCGCCACCGGTCGCGAGCAGCTCGCCGCCCGCGCGCCACTCCTGCACCCGGCTGCTCAGAGGCGCCATCCGGTGAGCATGGCATGTTGGGGTGCTGAACGCCGGGGCCCGGTTCGGGGCGCGGTGGGGTTTGGCGAGGGTGCGGCCCGGCCGGATGGTGTCAGCAATCTGACAATTTCGGCTGCATACGGGGACAAATCGCGCGCGCCTGCCGGACCTTGGCTACATAAGCATGTGGGGCATGCTTATGTAACCAAGGTCGCCCGCGGGCGTGGACTTTGGTCCTGTACGCATGTCGCCGCACCGGGATTCCGGCCCGCGCGGGCCTCGCCTGATGCCGACCGCGCCCCCCCGGGAGCTACAAGCCGGCCCGGGCCGCGGGTTGGCTCCCGCGTCGGGGCGCAGCCGGCCCGTTTTCATCCGTTGCGGTGTGGCCGGGCCGGCGGCGGTCCCGCGGCAGAACGATGCCTTCCCAAAAGCCGCCCGTTAGCCACCAAAGGCGGTCGAAAGGCGCGCGAGCGCCGGCAAGCCCATCAACAAACCGCCGGCCCCGCACACAAGTCTCAGTCCTCGGTCACCCGGGGTGCGTAGCGGTGGTGGAGCATCAGCGAGTTGCCGTCGGGGTCGTGGAAGAACGCCATGTGACAGACGCCCGTGTCGAAGGTCCCGCCCGCGAACTCGACCCCCTTCTGCTCGAGCGCCGCCCGCGCGGCGGCGACATCGTCGACGTGCAGTGCAACCGCGTTGCGGTTGGTGTGGTGCTCGAGCCCCATCGCATCGGCGTCCATGATGTTGAGCGTCAGGTTCCCGGTCTCGAACTCGGCGAAGTGCCTGCCCGGCATGTACACCGAGCGCCGCAGACCGAGCGTGTCGCCGTAGAACTCGACCGCCGCCGCGAGGTTGTGGGTCGGCATCCCGAGGAAGTCAACGCCGGTAACGAGCTGCTGATCGGTAGTCATCTCAAGATCGCTCCTGGTGGTCGGCTTGCAAAACCTGGCAACCGTATCCTGCCGCAGACCCCGATAATGAGCCCCGTGTCCACCCGCTTCCCGACCGCCCCCCTCGCCGCCGCTGGGCTGATCGCGGGCTTTGGCGTCGCGGTCGCGAGTGGCTCGCGATCGCTCGGCGGGCTGGTGCTCGCCGCCTTCGGCCTCGCCTGCATCGCGATCTGGCTGCGCCGTGACGGCCGCCGGACCGCCGCCATCCTGACGGCCGTCGGCCTCGCGGCGTTCGCGCTCTCACACGTCCTCGGCCTGGTGATCGGCGCCTGGCCGGCCGTCCTGCTGAGCGCTGCCGCTGCCGCGACCGCCTGCTGGCGCCTGTCGGATGTCGGTCCCCAGGCCGATACCGCCAGGCGCCAGCGTGTCCCTCCCCTCCCGGAGGACCAGCAGCTACGACACCGAGAACTGCGAGTGCAGCCCTCCGACCGAGCTGTCGCCGACCCATAGGTCGAACGGCCCCGGCTCGACCACGAACTGGCCCAGCTCGTTGTAGAAGCCGAGGTTCTGCGGACCGAGCGTGAACGTCACCGTCTTGGTGGCACCAGGCGCCAGCGTCACCCGCTGGAAGCCCTCGAGCCGACGGACCGGCTGCAGGATGCTCGTGTAGTTCTCGTGCACGTACACCTGGACCACGTCAGAGCCCGGGACCGAGCCCGTGTTGGTGACATCGGCGTGCACCGGCAGCGATCCGTTCCGACCGACACTGGCTGAGGACGTCCGCAGGTTCGTGACCGAGAAGGTCGTGTATGAGAGCCCGTAGCCGAACGGATACTGGGGCGTGTTCAGCACGTCGAGGTACTTCGAGGTGTACTTGTTGTTCGGGTCATACGGCCGCCCCGTCGGCAGCTCGTTGTACGAGATCGGGATCTGGCCGACATCGCGCGGGAATGACATCGGCAGCTTTCCACCCGGATCGACCTTCCCGAACATCACGTCCGCGACCGCATCGCCGCCCTCCGTGCCCGGGAACCACGACTCGAGCAGCGCCGGCGCATTGTCGGCGAGCCACGGAATCGTCAGCGGGCGGCCGTTCATCAGCACGACCACGTACGGCTTGTCCGTCGCGGCGATCTGCTGAATCAGCGCGAGCTGATCCCCCGGCAGCCCGAGGTGCGAGCGCGAGGAGGCCTCACCGCTGTAAGCGGCCGGCTCGCCGGCCACGATCACTGTGACGTCGGCCGCCTGGGCGGCGCTGACCGCTGCCGCAAAGCCGGTGTCCGAGGTGCAGTAGGGGTCGGCGCATCCCGGCGTGTAGCTGACGCTGGCCTTCGGGACCGCCGCCTTGATGCCCTGGAGCACCGACACGACCTTGCCTTGAGTCAGGTCGTAGCCGATCGGAACATCGGGGCCGAGCTGGTCGTTCGGGTCGTCCGCGAGCGGACCAACGACCGCGATCTTGGGCGTCGAGGTGCTGAGCGGGAGCGCATGGTTGTTGTCGTTCAGGAGCACAATCGACTCGTCCGCCATCGTCCGCGCGGCCGCGATGTGCGCGGGTGTCAGCTCATCGTGGGCCACGCGCGTCGCACTCCCCGGGTAGGGGTGCGAGAACATGCCCGCGAGGTACTTGAGCGTCAGCACATGACGGACGGCGGTGTTGAGCTGCCCGATCGTGATCTGGCCGGAGTTGAGCAGCGCCTGCCCGTTCTTGGCGTAGGTCGAGTACACGCTCGGGATCGCCACGGCCATCTCGATGTCGACTCCGGCGGTCAGCGCCAGCCGCGCGGCCTGCGCACCATTGGCGGCGTAGCCGAAGTCCTCGAGCTCCTGGATCGCCTGGTAGTCGCTGATCCTGCCTCTCCCATTTTCCCTTACCTCCGGACGATTTTCCGGTCCGCGGCCTACCCGGGTCGATCGCCGGTCAAACGTGAACGCTCAGCCGTCCTTGCCCGCACCGATGGCCGCAGTCTCCTGCTCGAGGATCCGCCACCCTTCCATGAAGTGCGCTCGCGCTGGCGGGTTCAGGCGCTCCAGCGTCCGGCGCAGCGGTCCGAGCCGTTCCAGCAGCCACTCGCCAACTGACTCTCGGTACTCCTCGTTCAAGCGCACGAGCGTCCGGCGACGGTCAGCCTCGTCCTCGGCACGCTCGAGCAGTCGCGCCCGGCTCAGCTCGCCGACCATCAGGCTCGTCGTCGAGAGGCTCAGATCGAGCTGCTCGGCGAGGTCGCTGACGCTGACCCCGCCCTCGAGCGTCACGTACATCAGCACCGGCACGTGACGCGGGCCCAGCGACGCTCGCTCGAACGCGTCCTTGAACGCGGCCGGCATCGGACCGCCCCGCTTCAGCGCCCCGAACACGGGGCGGATCAGCCCGATCAGCTCGCGCAGGTCCGCGTCGACCGAAACCGTCTTCTGGGTGGGGTTGACAGCCATCGCGCCTCTCGCTACGGTTTGCATTTCAAATCGTTTGAAATCAAAACCGTGTGTGTTTCTTAAGTATACCGCGGCTGTGAGAGGACCAGCACATGAGCATGCCAGAGCCGACCACGCGACCAGCCACACCGCCGACCACGCCACCAGCCACACCGGATTCCCCCGCCGCACCCGTGGGTCTCGTGCCGCGCGTCGCGAACTGGACCGCCACCCACCGCCGCACGACCGCGATCGCCTGGCTGCTGGCGCTCGTCGCCGCGCTGGGCATCTCCGGCGCGGTCGGATCGCGATACTCGAATAACAACTCGCTGCCCGGGACCGAGTCCCAGCGGGCCACCGACCTGCTGTCGAAGAACTTCCCCGCCCAGGCCGGCGATGTCGACCAGATCGTCCTGCACGTGGGCAGCGGCCGCGTGACCGACCCGGCCGTGCAGGCCCGAGTCGCGCCGATGCTTCAGGCCGTGGCCCGCCTGCCCCACGTCACCGGCGTCCTCAGCCCGTTCGCCGCCGGTGGCGCCCGCGCCGTCTCGCGCGACGGCCACACCGCGTTCGCGACCGTCACCTTCGACGAGCGCGCCAACGCGCTCCCGGTGCCCGCGATCCAGAAGGTGATCGCGACCGCACTCACCGCGCGCTCCCCACGACTCCAGGTCGCGCTCGGAGGCCAGGCGATCGAGCAGGCGCAGGGGATCTCGATCGGCCCGGCCACGGCCGTCGGCCTGGTCGCGGCGATCATCGTGCTGCTGGTCACGTTCGGCTCGATGCTCGCGGCGGGACTGCCGATCCTGACCGCGCTGCTCGGGCTCGGCACGGCGTTCGGCGTGATCGGGATCGCCTCGCGTGTTCTGACTATGCCCAACGTCTCGACCCAGCTGGCGGCGATGATCGGCCTCGGCGTCGGGATCGACTACGCGCTGTTCATCGTCACCCGGTTCCGCGAGAGCCACCGCGGCGGCGCCGACGTGCACGGCGCGATCGTCGAGGCGATGGACACCTCTGGGCGCGCGGTCCTGTTCGCCGGCGTCACCGTGATCGTCGCCCTGCTCGGGATGCTCGTGCTCGGGGTCGGGTTCCTGACCGGGCTCGCGGTCTCGTCCGCGATCGCCGTGCTGCTGACGATGATCGCGGCCCTGACGCTGCTGCCGGCGTTGCTCGGGCGCTACGGGGCCCGGATCGCCGGCACCCGCGAGGAGCGGGCCGGTTTCGGGCGCCGGGACCGAGCCGTCCGCGCCCGGGAGCCCTTCTGGCCCCGGTGGGCGAGGCTGATCCGCCGCCGTCCCTGGCCGGCCGCGCTCGCCGGACTCGCGATCATGCTCGTCGTCGCCTCGCCGGCCCTGTCGCTGCGGCTCGGCCTCAGCGATGCCGGCAACGACCCGTCCTCGACCACCACGCGCCAGGCCTATGACCTGCTCACCGGCGCGTTCGGCAAGGGCTTCAACGGGCCGCTGATCGTCGTCGCCGAGCTGCCCCGCGCGCACGATGGCGCGGCGCTGGCGCGGGTCCGGGGCGCGCTCGCGACGACGGCCGACGTGGCCGGCGTCTCACCGCCACGGGTGAGCGCCGCGGGCCGGACGGCCGTGTTCGAGACGTTCCCGCGATCGGCGCCGCAGGCGACCGCGACCACCAACCTGGTGCGGACGCTGCGCAACCGGGTTCTCCCCCCGGTCGCACAGGCAACCGGAGCGACGCTGCTCGTCGGCGGCGCGACCGCCGGTGGGATCGACTTCACGCACGTGCTGGCGACGAAGCTGCCGCTGTTCATCGCGATCGTCGTGCTGCTCGCAGCGGTGCTGCTGCTGGTCGTGTTCCGCTCGCTCGTGATCCCGGTCCAGGCGGCGCTGATGAACCTGCTGTCGATCGGCGCGGCGCTCGGCGTGACGGTCGCGATCTTCCAGAACGGGTGGCTCGGCGGGCTGTTCGGCGTCAGCCCCGGACCGATCGAGCCGTGGCTGCCGGTGATGCTGTTCGCGATCGTGTTCGGCCTGTCGATGGATTACGAGGTGTTCCTCGTCTCACGGATCCGCGAGGAGTGGACCCGGCGCCGCGATCCATCTGAAGCCGTGGTCCAGGGGATCGCCTCGACCGGCCGCGTGATCACCGCCGCGGCGACGATCATGATCTGCGTGTTCCTGTCGTTCGTGTTCGGCGCCGACCGCGCGATCAAGCTGTTCGGGCTGAGCCTCGCGAGCGCGGTGTTCCTCGACGCGTTCGTGATCCGCTGCCTGCTGATGCCGGCGGTGCTCGAGCTGCTCGGACGGAGGACGTGGCAGATGCCGGCGTGGCTCGGCCGCCGGCTGCCCCGCGTGGCCCTCGACACGCCGGTGCCCGCGCTGGAGGAGGGCTAGCTCTTTCGCCCCGTCACGGCGAGCCCGATCCCGAGTCCGATCAGCATCACGCCTCCGGTGCCGCTCAGCAGCTCGAGCCGGCGCTCCGATCTGCCGAGCCAGTGCCTGGCGGTCCCGGAGGCGAGCGCCCAGGCGCCGTCGGAGAGCAGCGCGATCGCGATGCAGATCGCTCCCAGCAGCGCGAGCTGGAGTGTCACGTGACCCTGGGAGCGGTCGATGAACTGCGGCAGCACCGCGGTGAAGATGATGATCCCCTTCGGGTTGGTGGCGCCGACAAAGAACCCCTCCTTGATGATCGTGCGCAGCGATTTGGGCGCTGTCTGCGAGGGTCCGAACAGCTTCGCGAGCGCCTTGCGGTCGCGGATGTTGCGCACGCCGAGGAACACCAGGTACGCCGCGCCGATCAGCTTCAGCCCGGTGAACACCGCGTCCGAGCGGGCGACGATCGAACCCACCCCGATCGACACGAGCGCGAGTTGCAGCGCGAACCCGCTCGCGTTGCCGACCACGGTCGCGAGCGCCGCCCGCCGCCCGAGCGCCACCCCCCGGCTGACGACGAACAGCACGCTCGGTCCGGGGATCAGGATCAGGACATAGACCGTGAGCAGGAATTCGACCAAGTGGCGTGTCGGCAGCATCGACGGCACTGTATTTGGACTTGACGTCGGTCGCGTCCTTCAGGACCGTTTTTGGTGGCTAACGGGCGGCCTCTGGGGTGGCTCCGGGCATCCCCGCGGCGCTGGTCGAGAAACCGGCCATATATTCCGGTTTCTCGACCAGCCCCACCCCCAGGCCCCCCGATTAGCATTCGCGCATGCCCCAGCCCGATCTCCACATCGCCCAGGTCAACATCGGCCTCCCGCTGGCGCCCCCGGACAATCCCCTGCTGGCGGACTTCATGGCGGCGCTCGACCCGATCAACGCGCTCGCCGACGGTTCGCCCGGATTCGTCTGGCGCTTGCAGACCGAGGACGGAGACGCGACCTCGATCCGGGCCTTCGACGACGACCGTCTGCTGATCAACATGTCGGTGTGGGAGTCGATCGACGTGCTCGCCGACTTCGTCTACCGCAGCGGTCACGTGGCAGTGATGCGCCGGCGCCAGGAGTGGTTCGAGCGGATCCGCCACTACATGGCGCTGTGGTGGGTTCCCGCCGGGCACATCCCCTCGACCGCCGAGGCGCGCGAGCGCTTGGTGCACCTCGAGGAGCACGGGCCGACGCCTTACGCGTTCACATTCAAGGCGCGGTTCCTGCCGGGCGAGGAGCTGGTGGTCGAGGACGAGCTCGGCTGCCCGGCTTGAGCCGCCGAATCGCCTTCGATCCCGGCAGCTTCCGCTGGGCTGGGATCGAGGAACAGGTGTACAAGTCGGACCCTGGCGGCGCTCGCGGAATGGGGTTCAATGCGATCACCCGCCACCAGCTCGCGGCCGCAGAAGCGATCGGGGCGGCGTACGACCTGCGCTACTTCGAGCTCGGGCCGGGCGGCTACTCGAGCCTCGAGAAGCACCGGCACACACACTTCGTGGTCGCGGTGCGCGGCACCGGACGAGCGCTGGTCGGAGACCAGCTTGTCGATCTGCGCCCGTTTGATGCGCTGCACGTCCCGCCACTGACACCGCATCGCTGGATCAACGAGAGCCGCGAGCCGTTTGGCTTTCTCTGTCCGGTCGACCACGACCGCGACCGGCCGCTACCGCTCGCCGACGCTGAGTGGATCACACTGGGCGCCAATCCCCTGACCGCACCGTACGTGTTCTGAACCGTTGGCCCCCGCGTTCGACCTGCAGAGTCACTCGCTGCATTCCGACGGGGCGCTCGCGCCCCGGGAGGTGGTCGAGGCAGCGGCCCGGGCGGGGGTGGAGCTGCTCGCGCTTAGCGACCACGACACGGTCGACGGCGTCCGCGAGGCGTCCGGCGCCGCGACCGGCCTCGGGCTCGGTCTCGTGCCCGCGGTCGAGATCTCGGCGATCGATGCCGGGGGCAGCGACCTCCACGTCCTCGGCTACCTGATCGACGACCGCGACCCGGCCCTGCTGGCGCGACTCGAGGATTCCCGCACCGCGCGCGAGCGGCGGGCCGACGCGATGGCGGGCGCGCTCGCCGAGCTCGGCTTCGCGCTGGACATGGGGGCGATCCGCGCCCGTGTCGCGGCCGGCAGTTCGGTTGGCCGGCCGCATCTCGCGCAGGCGGTTGTCGGCCTGCCCGCCAACGCCACTCGTCTGCGGGCCGAGGGCATCATCGACGCATCGGCCTTCCTGGAGGCCTACCTGATCGAAGGCCGGCCCGCGTTCGTACCCCGCAGCGCACCGTCGGTGGCCGAGTCGATCGCGATCATCCACGATGCCGGCGGGCTCGCGGTCTGGGCGCATCCGTTCTGGGACGTCTCCTCGCCCGCGGCGGTGCTCGAGTCGATCGAGCGCTTCCGCGAACACGGTCTCGACGGCGTCGAGTGCTTCTACCCGACCCATGGCCGCGAGCAGGTCGCGCTCCTCTGTGATCACTGCGAGGCTCACGGCCTGCTCAAGACCGGGTCATCGGACTTCCACGGCCCCGAACATCGCCTGTTCTCCCGCTTCCTGGCGTTCAGCACCTACGGGCGCGAGCCATTCCTGGGCCCGATCGGGGACTGAACCACGACAACGTCCTCGTCGTGGTCCAGCCCCCGATCGGGCCTCGGCCCGCTGACCGCCGCGCGGTCAGCCCCGGAACGCGGTTCTCACGGGGTGCGCGGCGTGCGCGCGATCACGTGCCAGAGCTTGGGTCCTTGCACGACCAGCACGCGCTGGCCCGCCTTCACATTCGATAGCGACGTCAGCGTGCCGTTGTCTCGCACGCGGGCGGTTGCCGGAACCGAGAGCGTGACGACCTTGTCGGTCTTCATGCGCGGTCCCTCGTCGATCGTGAGCTGCTGCCCGTTGACCGACTGGACCTTGCCCCGGTCGAAGGTGACCGTCACCAGACCGGTCTTCGTCGCCAGCACCAGATCACCATGAACTGCGCGGCGAACGGCCCGCAGCGCGGCTAGTCTCGGGTGGCGTGCGGCGCCCGAGCTCGAACTGCTGCTCGAGCTCGATGTGGCCGCGCCGGCGCTCGCGATCGCGCTCACTCCGGCTCCGACCGCCACGCATGTGACCGCTACGGCGATCAGCCTGAAGTGCTTGCGAATCAATTGCATCTTGCTCCTCGCTTGTGTGGGTTTCCGTGCCACGAACGTTCTCCCCCGGCTGCAAGCACTCAGTCAGGTGAAGGTCAGCTGCGTGTAAATCCTGGTCCCCGAGCCCGCCTACGATTTCGCCATGGCCACGATGATCATGGTCGTCGAGGATGAGCCGAACATCGGCGCGTTGGTCCGCACCTACTTGGAGCGGGCCGGCTTCCACGCGCTGTGGGTCCGCTCCGGGGAGGATGCACTGACGGAGCTGCGCCGCCACCCGATCAAGCTCGTCGTGCTCGACATCGGCCTGCCGGGGATTGACGGATTCGAGGTCTGCCGCCGGATCGGCGGCGCGGTCCCGGTGATCATGCTGACCGCGCGCGACGACGAGCCGGACCGGGTTGCCGGCCTCGAGCTCGGTGCCGACGACTACGTCGCCAAGCCGTTCTCCCCCCGCGAGCTGATCGCCCGGGTCAAGGCGGTGTTGCGCCGAACCGGCCAGTCCGCCGACGCCGGCGATGTCAGCTCGCTCGGTCCCGTGACGCTAGCGCGGGGCTCGCGCGAGGTACGGGTCGACGGACACGAGATCGAGCTGACCCAGCGCGAGTTCGACCTGCTCGAGTACCTGCTTCGCAACGCCGGGCAGGTCGTAACCCGCGACCAGCTGCTCGAGTCGGTGTGGGGCTTCATCTCCCCAGGAGAGACGAGGACCGTGGAGGTACACGTCGCCCAGCTGCGCAAGAAGCTCGGACACCCGGGGCTGATCAAGACCGTCAGAGGCGTCGGCTACAAGGCGAGCGGATGAGGACGCTGCGAGGACGCCTGCTCGCCTATCTGGCGCTGGCGTCGATCGCGTCGTGCGCGCTCACCGTCGCCGTCGGCGTGTTGCTCGTGCGCCACCGTGTCTCCGCCCAGCGAATGGCGGCGCTCGAGTCGCAGGCCAACACCGCCGCCGCCAACTCGATCGCGACCGGCAACCTCGTCTATCGAGTGACAAACGCGCACACCCGGCGTCTCGGCCCGCTCGCCAGCGCGGTGGTGCTGGGCGCAATCCCGGCGACCGCGGACGCGCAGGGAACCGCCACCGTCGCCGGCCACCCGCTCCTGTACGCCTCCCGGGCGAGCGTCGGCGGCCGGGTCGTGCTGATCCGCAGCGCGGGCCTCGCGTTCGCCGAGTGGCGGCCGTTTCTCGGCAGCCTGATCCTCGCCGGTCTCGGCGGGGCGCTGCTGGCGGCGGCACTCGCGTACGTGCTCGCGCGCCGCCTGGCCCGTCCGATCGGCGAGCTGGCCGACGCCACGCGCCGCGTCGCCGCGGGCGAGCGCGAGGTGACGGTACCCGTGGACGGTGAGGACGAGCTCGCCGACCTCGGCCGCGCTTTCAACGAGATGGCGCTGGATCTAGCGCACGCCCGGGAATCCCAGCGGAGCTTCCTGGAGTCGGTCAGCCACGAGTTGAAGACGCCGTTGACCTCGATCCGCGGGTACGCCGAAGCGCTGGAAGAGGGGGCGGTCACGCCCGAGCAGGGCGGCCGCGTGATCGTCTCCGAAGCGGACCGGCTCGAGCGGCTGGTCGCCGACCTCCTCGACCTCGCCCGATTCGGACGGGCCGGGTTCTCGGTCGCTCGCGAGCCGGTCGATCTTGCCGCGATCGCGGCGCAGGCGGTGCAACGACACCTTCCGAAAGCGCGCGAGCTGTCGGTGAAGCTGTCGGATGCGAGCGCCGGCGGCAGCGCGGCCATCGGTGATCCCGGCCGCATCCTGCAGGTCACCTCGAACCTGATCGAGAACGCGTTGCGCCTGACACCCGCCGGCGGATCGGTCGTGGTGCAGGCCGGACCCGGTCAGATCGCCGTGCGCGACACGGGCCCGGGCCTCGCCGCAGGGGACATCCCGCACGCGTTCGAGCGCTTCTACCTATACGACCGGTATCGCAGCGAGCGGCCGGTCGGCTCGGGCCTCGGGCTCGCGATCGTCAAGGAGCTGGCGGCCGCGATGGATGGGAGCGTCGAGGCATCGGACACCGGCGCCGGGGGGGCGGAGTTCGTCGTCCGGCTGCCGGAACGGTGACGCCCGAGGCGGTTAGCGCTCGAGCCAAGCGTGTCACCTCCGCAGCGGCGTATGCGCAACGGCCCGACCGCGTAGCTCACGCCGGCACGGCCCGCGCCACGAGGTGCTGGCCGACCTTGCGCTTGACCCGCTGCAGCGCGTTGTCGACGGTCTTGCAGTCGCAGCCGAGCCGCAGGCCGACCTCCTCGTAGGAGTGGCCGTCGAGGTAGAGCGCAAGCACGCGCGACTCGAGCTCCGACAGCGCCGTGGAGATGCAGGTGACGAGCGCCCGGAGCTCCTCGGAGGAGATCACCTGGTTGACCGGGTCGTGGATCGGCGATCCGGGGAGAACCTCGTCGAGCGTCGGCTCGGTGTCGCCGGACGTTCCCGAGGGGCTGCTCGAGAACGACACGTACTGGTTCAGGGGAGTGTGCTTGTTGCGCGTCGCCGTCTTGACCGCGGTGATGATCTGGCGGGTGATGCACAGCTCGGCGAAGTTCCGGAAACTCGACTCCCGGTCGGTGCGGTAGTCGCGGACCGCTTTGTAGAGACCGACGAGCCCCTCCTGGATCAAGTCATCGGAGTCGCCGCCGGCGAGGAAGTACGAGGAGGCCTTCAACCGCACGAAGCCGTAATAGCGGCGCATGATCCGGTCGTAGGCGTCCGCGTGCCCCTGCTTCGCGAGCGCAATCAGGTACCCATCCTCAACCTGAAGTTGAGCCTGGGGGTTGGATGAAAGTCGTGCCACGAGATCGTTCCTTTCGTCGATCCGCCGAATCGCCGGCAGATCGCCCGGAATGTCGTGGCGCGTTACCTCCCCTGGCGCCGCACCTATAACAAGTCCTCGGATGCATTTGGCCTGCATCCACTTCGTCGTCTGAGCCTAAAGCTCGAGTTGACCGTTATCTCCCGCCCGGCAGAGTGTCATAAGACTGCTTTCCTGTCAAGCCCGTGTCGTCAGCCGCGGGTCCGCGCGGCGGTGCCGTCAGCCGCGGGTCCGCGCGGCGGCGTACAGCAGCACGGCCGCCGCAGCGCTGACGCTCAGCGATTCGATCCGGCCCTTCATCGGGATCGCGACGAGCGCGTCGCAGGCGGCAGCCACGCGCGGCCGCAGGCCACGTCCTTCGGAGCCGAGCACGAGCACCGTCGGCCCCGAGTAGTCGATCGTGTCGTATCGCGTCGGAGCCTGAGCGTCCGTCCCATAGCACCACATCCCGGCCCGCTTGGCGTCGGCGAGAAAGTCGGCCAGGTTGCGAACCTGCGCGAGGCGCAGGTGCTCGACCGCCCCGGCGGAGGCCTTGCACACGGCGGCCGTGACCTCGGCGGCACGGCGCTCGGGGAGCACGACGCCTGCTGCGCCTGCACATTCGGCGGTGCGGCAGATCGCCCCGAGGTTCTGAGGATCCTGAACCTGGTCGAGCGCGACGATCAGCGCATCATCCGTAGCCAGCAACCTCTCGGGGTCGGCGTAGCGGAACGGGGACACCTCGGCGCAGACTCCCTGATGACCGTCGGACCCGCAGCGGCGCTCGATCTCCTCGGCGCTCGCAAGCGCCGGATCGAGGTCGGACAGCCACGGCTCGCGCGCGGCGTTCTTGGTCGCCCAGATGGCCCGTACCGTCCGCGGCCCGCGGATCGCCTCCCGCACCGCGTTGCGGCCGTACACGATCACGGGCGCGGCAGCAGCTCCGGTCCGTCGGGGCCGTCACGGACTTCCCAGCCCTGCTCCCGGATCTGGTCTCGCAATCGATCGGCCTCGCCGAAGTCCCGCGCCGCCCGGGCGCGCTCGCGCTGCCCGGCGAGCTCGGCCACGTCCGCCGGCGCCTGCGCGACCTCAACCTCAAGCAGGTTCTCCAGACCGAACACGGCGAGCATCTCCCGCAGGTCGTCGGCCCCGACTGCCGCGAGCGAGCGGTTGGCCTCAGACACCCAGTCGAACGCCGCCGCCCGCGCCCGGGGCGTGTTGAAGTCCTCCGCCAGCGCGCCGAAGAACTGCTCCTTGAGCGGCTCGGACCACTGCGGAGACGGGCCGGCGACGAGCCGGCGTGCCGCCTCCCGCACCCGCCGCACGCTCGCGGCCGCGTCCTCGAGCCGGTCTTCGTCGAACTCGATCGGCTGGCGGTAATGGCCCGAGCAGAAGTACATGATCAGCGCGTCGCGACCGTAGGTTTCGAGCGCCTCGTGCAGGACGAAGATGTTTCCGACCGACTTGGCCATCTTCTCCCGGCCCAGGCGCACCATGCCGTTGTGAACCCACAGTCGCGCCAGCGGCGCGCCGTGCGCGGCGCACGTCTGCGCGGCTTCGTTCTCGTGGTGGGGGAAGACCAGGTCCGAGCCGCCGCCATGGATCTCGAAGTCGAGGCCGAGCAGCGCCTCCGCCATCGCCGAGCACTCGATGTGCCAGCCCGGCCTGCCGCGACCCCAAGGTGAGTCCCAGGCCGTGTCCTCCCCCGGTTTGTGCGCCTTCCAGAGGGCAAAGTCGAGCGGATCGCGCTTGCGATCTGCCCCTTCGACCCCTTCGCCCTGGTCCATCTGATCTACCGATTGATGGGATATTTCGCCATAGCGCGGGTATGACCGGACCGAAAAGTAGACATCGCCATTGACTTGATACGCGTGCCCCCGCTCGACCAGCCGCTCGATCAAATCGATTATCTCGGCCATCGTGGCGCTCGCCAGCGGCTCGTGGTCGGGCCGGCCGAGGCCGAGTGCGTCCGTGTCGGTGACGTACGCCTCGGACATCGCCCGCGCCAGCTGCTCGCTCGGGACGCCCTCGGCCTGGGCGGCGGCGTAGATCTTGTCGTTGACGTCGGTAATGTTCATCACCAACGTGACGGCATAGCCTTCATGGACGAGGAATCGCTTGAGCAGCGAGAACACGACGAAGGGGCGCGCATTTCCGACGTGGACCCGGCCGTAGACAGTAGGCCCGCAGGCGTAGATCCCGACGCTCCCGGGGTGCCGGGGTTCGAGCGGCCGCACCTCGTCTGTGCGCGTGTCGTGCAGCACAATCGTGCGCCAGGTGCGGGAAGAAGCAGCCAAACTGCGCCAACCCTAGTGCAACCCTCTCGCGCGGGGCGGCGGACCGGCTCGATTCAGAGGGTAGGGTGAGCCGCCTGCCCGGCCCACCCCCACAGACCCAGATGCTCGCGCTCGTCGACAAAGCGTTCCGCTCGCTTCCCGACCGCTATCTGGGCGCCGATCCGGGATTCGACGCCACCTACCACATCCGCCTGTGCGACCTCGGGCACACCTGGGAGGTCCGGTGCACGCCGCACGGTGCGCGGGTGCGAAAGGGCGGCACCCGGCGCAAGCCCGACGTGACGATCTCGACCGACGCGAGCGTGTGGATGAGCCTGCGCGAGGGCCGGTTCTCCGGCGCCGACGCGTTCCGCCACCGGCTGCTGTCGGTCCGCGGCAACCTCGATTACGCGATCGGGTTCGAGGGCATGTTCCGGCTGCAGGGCGGCCGCCCGCCGCTGCTGCGAATCCGCGATGTGCCGGTCGGCCGCCACCGGATCTCGACCTTGACGATGGGCGAAGGGCCCGACGTGGTGCTGCTGCACGGACTTGGCGGCACGCGGGCATCACTGCTGGAGAGCGCTGCCGCACTCAGCGGCAGCTATCGCGTGCACGCTCCCGACCTGCCCGGGTTCGGCTCGTCCTGTAAGCCAGCGTTTGGGCGCTACAACGCCCGCTGGTTTGCGGAGATCATGCTCGGTCTGATGGACGAGCTCGACGTCGAGCGAGCCCACCTCGTCGGCAATTCGATGGGCGGACGGATTGCGATCGAGTCCGCGCTGATCGCGCCCGAGCGGGTCAAAGCGCTCGGCCTGCTGTGCCCCGCGGTGGCGTGGATCAAGCGGGGTCTGCACCCCGTAGTGCGCCTCCTGCGCCCCGAGTTCGGGATGTTCCCGCACGGGTTCCGGCGCTCCACCGTCGCCGGGCAGTTCTGGCGCTTCTTCTGCGACCGCGACCTCGTCGATCCGGCCGTCGGCGATCTGATGGTCGACGAGTTCTGCCGGATCTACCACTCCTCGGGCGCGCGCTACGCATTCCTCTCCTCGGCGCGCAACATCTATCTCGAGTCGCCGTTCGGCCGCGGCGGCTTCTATCCACGGCTGGCCGAGCTCCAACCTCCCGCGCTGTTCGTGTGGGGCACCCACGACCCGCTGATCCCGGCCGCGTTCGGCCGGCATGTCGCCAAATGGCTGCCTAGCGCCGAGCAGGTCACGATCGCCGATTGCGGCCATGTGCCCCAAGTCGAGCGTCCGGAGGAGACCAATCGCCTGTTACTCGACTTCTTTGCTCGGACGGAGGGGACGCCCGAGGCGAGCCGAGTCGACGTCCGTGCTCGGAGCTCGGAGGCGGCGTGAGCGTCGGGGCGTGATGGCAGAGGCTCCGGTCGCGGACAGCCCGAGTCGCAACGGCTACGACCGCAAGACCGTCCCCGAGCACGAGCGAGCCGACGGGGCCGGGCGTTCATCATTGCTGACGCGAGCCCTGCGGGTGCTCGCCGACCGGGCTGAGCGGCTGATTCCCCGGGCGGATCTGGACGAGCGAGACCCGGACTACATCCGCGAGCACCTGCCGCTGATGTGGCTGTTCGCGACGCTCTGGTACCGCGGTGAGGTCCGCGGCCTCGGCAATATCCCCGACTCGGGGCCGGTGCTGCTCGTGGGCAACCACTCGGGCGGCAACATGACCCCCGACACGATCGTGTTCACGCTGGCGTTCAACACCTATTTCGGCGTCGAGCGCCCGTTCTTCCAGCTGGCCCACAACCTCGTGCTATCGATGCCCGCCCTCGCCCAGCTGCGCAAGTTCGGGACAGTTGCAGCCTCCCCGGCGAACGCGAGCAAGGCGCTTGACTCGGGCGCCGCCTTGCTCGTGTACCCCGGCGGCGACTACGAGGTCCACCGTCCGATCTGGCAGCGCAACCGGGTCGACTTCGATCGGCGCATGGGCTTCATCCGCCTCGCGCTCGATCAGGACGTGCCGATCGTGCCCGTCGTTTCGATCGGCGGCCAGGAGACCGCGATCTTCCTGACCCGAGGGGAGCGGCTGGCGAAGCTGCTCGCGCTCGACCGTCTGTTCCGCCTCAAGGTGCTGCCGATCTCGCTCGCGGTCCCCTGGGGGCTGAACGTCGGCGACATGCTCGGTCACGTGCCCCTGCCCGCCAAAATCACGATCGAGACGCTCCCGGCGATCGACCTGCGTGCCGAGTTCGGCCCCGATCCGGATGTCGACGACATCTACGACCACCTGATCCGCCTGATGCAGGAAACACTCGATGCGCTCGCCGCCGAGCGACGGCTACCGCTGATCGGATGAGGGTCTCCGAGGGCTTGCAGGTGCCGGCGCCGATGGAGCTCGTGTGGAGGATCGTCTCCGATCCCGAGCGCGCTCTCAGCTTCATGTCGGGAGTCACTCGCTGGGAGGTCGCGGGCGACCAGCGGACAGGCCTCGGAGCCCGCTATCGGATGCTGTTCCGGATCGGGTCCGCTGAGGTCGGCGGGCTGATCGAGGTCGTCGAGTGGGACGAGCCCTGCGAGCTCGCGTGGACCTCGGTGACCGGGATCGACCAGCGCGGCCGCTGGCGACTGCGCGAAGCCCCCGGCGGCCGTACTCGGGTTGAGATCAGGCTCGCCTACGGAGTGGCCGGCGCCGGCCTCGCCGGTTGGATCGCCGAACGGCTTGCCGCCCCAACCGTCGCCGGTCACCTGCGCCAGAGCCTGCGCCAGCTCGCGCTGCTGGTCGAGCATGAGCAGCTGCGCCAGCGGGCCGCCGCGCGGCGGGCGGCGCGGGCGGGGTAGCGAGTCGGGGGTTCGCGGGGCGAGCGGCTCGGTAGATGGCGCCGGGGAAGGGTGGCGGGGACGCGTGGCGGCGATGCGTGGCGGCGATGGGTGGCGGCGATGCGTGGCGGGGAAGCGTGGCGGCGAAGGACGCCTGATTGCGCGCGGGGCGGGTCGATCAAGGCTCCGGGCGGCGCGGGGAGGGTCGGTCAAGGCTCCGGGCGGCGCGGATCGCCGGGAAGATGCTCCGAGGACCGTGCGAACAGGTGTCGGGCCCGGTCTGGGCGGGTCCGGCGCATGCATTCAGGCCCAAAGTCCGGGGCTGGAGCCGACCTTGGTTACATGAGCATCCCCCACATGCTTATCTAGCCAAGGTCCCGCAGGCGCGCGCGCTTTGTCCCTTTATGCAGGCGAAAATGCCGAATTTTGCTGACCCCCTGCCCCCCGGCGGTGTGCCCCCCGGCGGTGTGCCCCCCGGCGGTGCGCCCCCGCGGTGCGAGGACCCGCTCCTTTACCGGCTGACGTCGCGCGCGACCAGGCCGTTGATGACCAGCCCGACGACGCCATCCCGAGCTCGCTTGGCTCCCCAGCCGTGCCCGAGACGTAAGTGGCGGTACGTGTGGCCGACGGCGTTGAACAGCACCGTCGCGGTTTCCTGGGCATCGACCGGCGCCAGCGACCCGTCGGCAGCGCCGTCGAGGAGCAGCCGTTCAAGCGGCTCGACGAACACCTTTCGCGTCAGGCCCTCGGCCCCTGGGGCGTGGTAGATCGCGTCACGCGTGGGGGCCGACAGGGCCTCGAGCAGGGCGAGATTGCGCTCGCTCACCCCACACAACCGTTCGAGCGCCTGTTGCAGTCGTTGATGGGCGCTCCCGGTGGACACGAGCGCCGGCCAGATCGCCTCGCGGTAGTCCGCCTCCAGCCGCTCCGCCAGCGCCCGGAGGATGTCGGCCTTGGAGACGCCGTGGCGGTGAAGCGTCATCCGGGATACCCCCGCCGCCGCCGAGATCCGCTCGAGTGTCGCTGCGGCGAGGCCGTCCTGGGCGAGGACGTGACGCGCGGCGTCGACGATATGGGGTGGGACGGCAGCCTGGCTATTTACGGGTGATCCGCGCCGCGGCTCCTCCCCCCCACCCGGCGATCCGCGCTCCGGCTCCCCGCCCCCACCCGGCGATCCGCGCTCCGGCCGCCCGCCCCCAGCCGGCGATCCGCGCTCCGGCCGGCCGCTCACGCCGGCTTCGACGCCCGGAACCGCAGCGAGCGCTCGCCGAGGTCGACCCGGGGCTCCGTCAGGCCGGCATCCCGCAGCCGGCCGGGCAGCGTCCCGGGCGAGACGAGGTTGAGCGTGTCGCCGACGTGGATCAGCTTGAACAGCCACCCGGTCCCGAGACTGTCCGTCCCGGCGAACCTGCCACCCGGCCGCAGCACCCGCGCGACCTCTCCAAACGCCTGGTTCTGCGACTCGCGGGTTGGAATGTGGTGCAGCATCGTGAAGCAGACCGCAGCCGAGAAGCGTTCATCCGGGAACGGCGGCTCCGTCGCATCTCCCTGCACCACTGTCGCCGCGTCACCCAGCTCGGTACGCAGGCGGCGGCAGTAGCGCTCCTCGAGCTCAAGCACCGTCAGCGTGCACGGACGGCGGGCGAGGACGCGAGTGGTGGCGCCGAATCCGGGCCCGATCTCGAGCACGTCCTCGCCGAGCTCGACGCCCCTCAACCCCCAGGGCAGCAGCTCATTCTCAACCCTGCTCGACCACCAACCTGATGAGCACAAGAGGTTGTGGACGGAGTTCATGATACGTCACTGTACCATCCTGAGACGCGGGTGTAACTGAGCTTCAGCTGTCGGCGTGCACGGTCGCCACCGCAAGTGCCGCGACGCCCTCCTCACGGCCGACGAAGCCCATGCCCTCGCCGCGAGTCGCCTTGACGCTGACGTGGTCGACGCTCACGGCCAGCGCCTGCGCGAGTGTCGCACGGATCCGCTCGCGGGCGGGAGCGAGGTGCGGGCGCTCGATCACCACGGTCGCATCGACGTGCCGCACCTGAAACCCGCTCCCGGCCAGGATCGCCACCGTCGCTCGCAGCAGCTCGAGCGAATCGGCGTCGCGGTAGCGCTCGTCGGTATCGGGAAAATGCTCGCCGATGTCACCGAGCGCGGCGGCGCCGAGCAGGCTGTCGATGATCGCGTGGGTCAGCACATCAGCATCCGAGTGGCCGGCCAGTCCGCGCTCGTGTGGGATCTCGACGCCACCCAGCACCAGCCGGCGACCGTCGGCAAACCGGTGGCAGTCGTACCCGAGTCCGGTCGTGACGGTCACGCTCGCCCCTCTGCGAGCAGCAGCTCTGCCAGCTTGAGATCGGTCCTGGTGGTCACCTTGAAGTTGTCGGGGCTGGCCTGCACCACGCGCACGACGCCACCCGCCCGCTCGATCAGCCAGGCATCGTCCGTCGCGGCGGCGAGCTCCTGCCCGGAGGCGCCCAGCAGCGCCCGCTCGAGCGCCGCCCGGCGAAACACCTGTGGCGTCTGGACCGCCCACAGCCGGGCGCGGTCGAGCGTGCGTGACACCGTGTGGCCGTCGGCGCCGAGCTCCTTGATCGTGTCGGACACGGGCACAGCGGCGATCACCGCATCCGCGCCGGACGCCTCGAGCTCCGCGAGCGCTCGCTCGAACAGCTCCGGCGAGGCCAGCGGCCGGGCCGCGTCGTGGACGATCACGGGATCACCGCGGGTCGCCCGCAGGGCAGCCAGCACCGATTCAGAGCGCGCCGCGCCACCGGCGACCGCGACCGTGCCGGCGGGCGCCTGATCGAGCTCGGCGGACGGCAGCGCGACGACGATCTGGACGACCGCAGGCAGGGCCTGAAGCGCAGCCACGCTCCATTCCAACATCGGCCGCCCCGCTAGTGTGACGAGCGCCTTGGGGCGGCGGTACCCAAGGCGCTCGCCACGTCCCGCGGCCACGATCAACGCGACCGCCATCTCGGTCCCGTGGGACCTACTTTGCGGCCACCGCCAACTTGCCGTTACCGGCGTGACCGGAATCCGTGAGCAACCCGTACAGGTGCTCTTCAACCTCCTCCTCATCCATCTCAAGCGCGTACATCAGCTCGGACGCGAGAATCTTCTTCGCGCGCGTGAACATCTGCTTCTCCCCGGTCGAGAGGCCCTTTTCGGCCTCGCGAATGGCGAGATTGCGCACTACCTCGGCGAGCTCGTAAATGTCGCCGGTCTTGATCTTGTCGCGGTTGTGCTTGAACCGCCGGTTCCAGTTCTTCGGCATCTCGGAGCACTCGTCTTGGAGCACGGCCAGCACCTTCTTGACGGTCTCCTCGTCGATCACGCGTCGCAGCCCGGCCAGAGCGGCATTCTCGGTCGGGACCATGACGGTCATGTCGTTATGGAGGATCTTGATCGTCAGGTACTCGCGCTTCTCTCCGAGGATCTCCTTTGCTTCCTTGCGGATTACCTTGCCCGCCCCGTGGTGGGGGTAGACGACGTTATCGCCGATCTCGAACTCGACATGAGGAAGTTCCTCAACCGCCTCGAGATCCTCCAAGTGCTCTTCCATTAGCTCTGTGATGATGTCCTCCTGTTTCTTGGCCGGGCGGGGCGAGGGGCCCGCAGCGCGTTGACTACGTTTGCAGGTACCTGTCGACCAGGTTGATCTCCTGCTGGCGGCGAAGGCCCTCGCGGATGTCCTTCGCCCGGATCTCGCCGACTCCGTCGACGGTCTCCAGCTCGCCGTCCGTCGCGGCGAGCAGCTCCTCGAGTCCGCCGAACTCTGTGACGATCCGCTGGACCACGAGCTTAGGTAGCCGTGGTATGCGTCCCAGGATGCGGAAACCGCGCGGAGAAACGGGGTAGTCGAGGGTGTTTAGCTTGCGGTCGTGGCCGAGCAGTTCTGCCAGCCGACCGAAATCGAGAAGGTCTTGATGGGGCAGTCGCACAAGATGGTCGAACGCCGCCGCAAAGCCGTCATCGGTGTTGTCGACCAGGTAGTCGTGGACCAGCGCGGCCTTGTCGGCGGAGACGCCCACCATCGTCTCGTCGAGCTGCATTTCGATCAGCCGCCCCTCGGTCCCGAGCTCGACGATGTAGCGCTCGATCTCGACCGCCATGCGCGTCACGAGCTCGACCCGTTGGAGAACGGTGAGCACGTCGTGGAGGGTCGCGCCGCCCTCGAACTCGAGCGCGGTGAGGCGGGTCGAGACCTGGTCGAGGCGGCTGCGGTACTTGTCCAGCGTCGCGAGCGCCTGGTTGGCCTTCGCGAGCACGACCGGAATGTCCTCCAGGATGTACTTGACACCGTCGACATACAGCGAGACAACTTCGCGGCGCTCGGAGACCGCCACGACCAGCGCGTCGGTCTGCTTCGAGACGCGCTCGGCAGTGCGGTGCCGCGTGCCGGTCTCGTTGGTGAAGATGGTCGGGTCGGGCGTGAGCTGGACGTTGACCTGGGCGATCTTGGTCGCATTGGAGCTCAGCACGATCGCTCCGTCCATCTTCGCCAGCTCATAGAGGAACGTCGGCGAGTAGTCGAGCTCGAGCTTGATCCCTCCCGAGAACAGAAATGCGAGCTCGTCGGCGTCGCCGATCACGATCAATCCACCGGTCCGGGCGTGAAGGATGTTGTCGATCCCCTCACGCAGAGCAGTGCCCGGGGCGACCATCTCGAGCGCCCGCACCATCCGCGACTCCTGTCGAGACTCGAGCTCTTCTTTGAGCTCTTCCCCGGAACGCGGCGGCATCGTGCAATTTTACCCGCTTATGCGGGATTAGGCGGCCACGGCAGACGGCCGGTCTGCCGCCAATGCGCTGCTGAGAGCTGCCCGCAGGGACTCGTGGCTCTCCGGCTCGATCACGGGTGCCAGTCCGAACCTCGCTGCCTCGCTCAATCGCCGATCGGCATGGGCGACGGTTCGCAGCTCACCGGTCAGCCCCAGTTCGCCAAAGCACGCCAGCGGGCTGCCGATAGCTGATCCGCTGAGCGCGGTCCGTTTGGCCGCGCTGGCGACCGCCAGCGCGACCGCAAGATCGGCTCCCGGCTCGTCGACGCGGACGCCGCCGACGACATTCACGAACACATCCGCGGCGCCGAGACCGATCCCGCCGTGCCGGCCCAGCACGGCCAGCACGAGCGCCACCCGGTTGCGATCGAGCCCTGCCACGACCCGGCGCGGCGGCACCAGCTCGGACGGCGCCACGAGCGCCTGCACCTCGATCAGCAGCGGGCGCGTGCCCTCCATCGCGCAGGTCACGACGCTGCCCGGAGCGCGGGTGGCCTCCCCGACGAACCGCGCCGAGGCGTCCAGCACCTCGACAAGGCCGTGATCGCGCATCTCGAACACCCCAGCTTCGTCGGTCGAGCCGAAGCGGTTCTTGATCGCGCGCACAGTGCGGTAGGTGCGCTCGCGCTCGCCCTCGAACTGCAGCACGCAATCAACGAGATGCTCGAGCACGCGCGGGCCGGCGAGCGACCCCTCCTTGGTCACGTGTCCGACAAGCAGGACCGCGATCTGCCGTGCCTTCGCCACCCGCATGATCTCGCCCGCGACCTCGCGAACCTGCCCGACCGACCCCGCGGCGCCCGACAACTCGGCGCAGTGGAGCGTCTGCACCGAATCGATCACACACACTTCCGGGCGCTCGGCCTCGATCGTCGCGAGCACCGTGTGCAGATCGGTCTCGGCGATCACCGGGATCCGCAACGCCCCGCCGAGCCCCAGCCGCTGCGCCCGCAGGCGGATCTGGGCCGCGGACTCTTCGGCCGAGACGTAGAGGACCCTGCGTCCCGCCGCGATCAGGTTCGCGAGCGCCATCGTCGTCAGAGTCGACTTGCCGATCCCCGGCGCGCCACCGATCAGGACCAGCGAGCCGGGGACGATACCGCCGCCGAGAACGCTGTCGAGCTCTCCGATGCCGGTGCTGAGCCGCTCGTGCTCGGCCGCGGCTACATCCTCAAGCGCGACCGGCTTGACCGGCTTCACTGTCCCGGAGCCCGACCGGCGCGCGCCCGGCGCCGTGGATGCGGGGCCTCGTGCGCGAGTCTCCTCGGTCAGCGTGTTCCACTCGCCGCAGCCGGGGCAGCGGCCCGCCCAACGTGTGGTCTCGTGGCCACACGCCGAACAGACGTGGATCGAGGATGGACGCGGCATGGCCCACCCAGGCTACGTGGTGGGTCCGACGTCATGACCGGCTGCGCCCAGGACGCCGCGCCGCGGCGAACTTCGACGAATCCCGGAGCGGGGCCGGTGGCGAGCTACGACGCGGCCGGAGCGCGACCGGCGGCAAGCTCCATCACCGCCGGCGCGCCGACGGCGAGCCCGGAGGCGATCTTGCCGCCCTGGTCGACGAGCATCGCGGACGGCGTGCCGTTGGTCCCGAACGCGCTGCCCAGCTCGAAGGTCTGGTCGAGCACGATCGGCGCCTTCAGCCCCATCGCCGTGTTGTCCTCCGCAGAGCCGGCCGAAATCAGCAACAGGCGCGGCGCGCCCGCCGGCGGATCATGCTCCCAGGAGCGCAGGTCATCCAGCATTCGCTGGCAGAAGCCACAGCCCGGATTCCAGAACAGCACCAGCGTGTCGCGATCCTCGGCAGCGATTCCGACCGGATTGCCGGCGAGATCGGGGAGGTTCAGGGCCGGCGCTTGCGTTCCGAGGGGCAGGCTCTGCGGCAGCTGTGGAGGTTCGGGGGCCAGAACCTGGATCACCGGCACGGGAACTCCGACGGCGCCGGCGACCAGGCTCGTGATCGCATCCGCTCCCCCCACGACGCCGCTGGCGATCCTCCGGTCCTGGTCGACGATCACGGCTCCGGGGGTCCCGAGGACCTGGTAGGCCTCGGCGACGGCACGATCGTCGTCGAGCCATACGCCGCTGACGCCGTGCTCACGGATCTTCGACAGGTTGTCGTCGACCGATCCGCGGCTGATCACCGCCAGGGTGATTTGGCCGGCGTGCTCGCGCTGCCACGCGGCGATCTGGGGCAACAGCGCATTGCAGGGGCCACAGTTGGGATCGGTGAACAGCAGTACGACCGGGTACTCGGCGGAGGTCAGCGACTCGAGCGTCACCGTCTCCCCATACAGCCCCGACAGGCTGAAGTCGGGCGCCGCGGCGCCAATCGGCAGGCCATGGTGCGGCTGCGGGGGCGGGACCGCTTCCGCGACCCCCGCGTCGTCGATGCGCCTCTCCAGCTCGTCGATCCGCAACAGCAGCCGGCCGTTCTGACGCAGCAGCGCCAGGAGCCCGGCGGCGGTCGCCACCGCGAGCACCGCCAGCGCCAAGCCGCCGCCGACGGCAACCGCCCCCGCATCGCTGAGGTTCCCGATCCACGCCACAGCACTCGAACCGCTGTCAGACCAGCCGGCGGCCGCCACGAACACCGCGAGCGCCAGCAACAGCGCGTTGCGCACGAGCGTCCGGGGCCCGGCGGGTTCCGAATGCAGCTGCCCGAAGCAGTGACAATCGGGCGCCTCGCCACGAATCATGCTGCGGACAATCGCGCCGCAGAACAAGAGCAGCAGCACGCTCGCGCCGAGCGCCCCATACCGCGCCGAGCTCGACGGAATCAGAGCGACCGCGATCGCCAGCTCCGCGATCGGCAGCAGCGTGCCGAGCGGCTCCGCGAGTCGCTCCGGTACGCCAAAGCCCTCGACCGCGGCGCGAGAGCCACGGAGGTCGGCGAGCTTCGCGACCCCGGCAACCGCGAACACCGCTGCCAGTACCAGACGTGCAGCCAACAGGACGCCGTGCATCTAATCCTCACCCCACGGATCGAACATCTTCTCGCGTAAATGATGACGCATCGTCGACGGGGGCGGGGCGGCGGGTGCGGCGACCCGGGGCGACGGCCGCGGAGACGGCCGGTACGGCGACCCGGGGCGGCCCCGCGGAGGCAGCCGGATGCGGACTGCTCGGAACGGCGCCGGTGAGCGAGTGGCAGGGACGGAGGGTGTCAGCAAAATTCGCCATCTCACCTGCATACGGGGACAAATCGCCCGCGGCTGTCGGGCTCTGGTCAATTCTGCATGTGGGGCATGCTTATGTAACCAGGGTCGGCTCCGGAGTTGGACTTCGTGCCTCTAAGCATGGTCCCGACCCGCTCGGACTGGCGCCGACACCGGTTCGCCGGATCGCGCGAGCCCGTTCAGGGCAATCCGCGCCGGCTGGCTTCGGCCGCACCGCCGACTGTCAGGGCAATCCGCGCCGGCCGGCTTCGGCCGGACCGCCGACTGTTCAGGGCAATCCGCGCCGGCTGGCTTCGACCGGACCGCCGACCCGACATCGAGTCCCAGCACCCGACCGAACAGCCGCACGCTGCACCGAGTCCCCGCTCACCCTGCCGTGGCCTGCTCCAGCCGCAACCCCTCGAGCGCATACGACAGCCCGAAGATCAGCTCGCCCCCGTCGCACCAACAACCGGCGCCGCGCTGGTTGAGCACCTGCGAGCGCAGGAAGCCGAGCGGCGGCGACGCCGAGGCTCGCGTCAGCGCGGCGGACAGCATTCGCCGCCCGAGCGCGACCCAGCGACCGGGGTCGGCGCACACCCCGGGGAGGGAACCGCACGCGGTCGCGAGGTGGAACATTCCGTCCGCCGTGATCACCCCAGCCGAGACGTCGACCGGCGCGCCGGCGGGCGCGTCGTAGTCCCACGGCGGGATCGCACTGGGCGGCAGGTGCCCGGCGACGTACGACGCCGCGCGCAACGCGATGCGCAGCAGACCCCGATCGCGCAGGTCGCCGGCGGCCTGCGCGAACCCGTACACCGCCCACCCCTCGCCGCGCGACCAGGTGCTGGAGTCAGAAAGCCCCTGATGGGTGGAGATCAGCAGCACCCGCCCGGTGGCCGGATCGAAGTTGACCGACTGGGCCGTCGATCCGTCGGGGCGGACGAGCAATGATGCGACCACGTGGGCGTGACGGGACGCGAGCTGGTCGTAGGCGGGGTTGCCGGTGACCGCGCCGGCCCAGGGCAAAATCGCGATGTTCATCATCGAGTCGATGATCGTGTCGCCACTGGTCGAGTTGGTCGGGATCGTGCCGGCTCCGGGATTGTCGGCCGCCAGCGCGAGCAGCTCGTCAGCGGCGCTCAGCACGCTCTGCCTGAGACGCCCGCACAGGGCCGCCAACGAGACCGGCCCCGACGCCCCGCCCAAGCCGGACCCTGCCGCCCCGCCCAAGCCGGAGCCCGACGTCGCCGGGCGCCCCCGACACAGCGCCCGCCACGCGGCCAGCGACGATTGGCCGTACATGAAGCCCACATCGTGCGTGTCGGAGCGCTCCTGGCCGAAGTGCGCGACAGTCGCACTCAGCGCCCACTGCGCCAACAGCCGGCCCTGCGTTCCCTCGAGCGCTGCCGCCTGCCACAGCGCGCCGGGCCAGAAGCCGCTCGTCCAGTAGGTCGAATCGATATGCAGGCCGTCGCTCAGATCGGCACCGACCGGGAATTGACCTGCGGCCAGGCGTGCGTGCAGCTCGGCCAGCCGGTGCAGCAGCAACGAGCCGCGGTCCTCGGCGCCGGTGTCGATCAGCGCGTCGAGCACGGGCCGGCCCCGGGTCGCCCGCAGCGTGATCGTGGTCGCGATGCTCGCGCGGACCGGCAGCGAGCGCCCGTCGATCGCCAAGGCGCGGTTGGTCGCCTCGATGTGCCACCAACCGCCGCCGAGCCACCCGGGCTGTGGCTCGAGCGTGCGCGGCGCCGCGCCGGTGATCGACGCGGTCAGAGACCCGGCGCCGCCGGTAAGGACGACCGGCCCGCCGTAGCCGAGGTCAACCGCCAGCCCGCTCCCGGCCGGCAGCCGCACGTCGAAGGAGACTGCCCACAGGGTCGAGCCGAGCGGCCGACTGAACGGCGTGGGCCGCGTGAACATTCGGTGCCCGGCACCGGCGCCCACGAGCGGCACGGTCGCGTAGATCTGCACGGGCGCGACACTTCCGCTCTGCGACGGCGCACCGCCCGAACTCGTCCGGAGGCCGACACCGCCGCCCGCGCTGGCAACACCGCCGCACGCGGCAATCGCGAAGGCGGCCGCCACACCGGCGGCCGCCCGCGAAAACGTGTTACTCCGCGTCAGCCGGCGTGTCCGAGGCGGCCGGCTCCTCGGGGGAGGGCTCGCCGGCCTCATCGGGTCCGGTCCCGCCGTCGGCACCCACGCCGACCGGGGTCGGCTTGGGAGCGGGCTCGATCACGGTCAGCTTGACCTCGCGGTCGTCGGGATCGTCCGGCATGGCCGGCTCGACCACGACGGTCGACCCTTCGGGCACCTGCGAGCGGAGCACGAAGTCCGCCAGCGGGTCCTCGATGTAGCGCTGGATCGCCCGGCGCAACGGCCGGGCGCCCATCGTTGGGTCCCAGCCCTTGTCGACGAGCAGATCCTTGGCCTCGTCGGACAGCTCGAGTTGGAGCTCGCGCTCGGCCATCGACTCGCGGATCCGCCGCAGCAGCAGGTCGACGATCTCCTTGATCTCCTCCTTGGTGAGCTTGTGGAAGACGATCACCTCGTCGATCCGGTTCAGGAACTCGGGCCGGAAGACCTTCTTCAGCTCGCCCATGATCCGGTTCTTCATGTCGTCGTAGGTGATCCCCGTCTCATCGTCGGAGGTGGAGAATCCGATCTGCATATTGCGCGAGATCTCGGAGGCGCCGATGTTCGAGGTCATGATCACGATGCAGTGGCGGAAGTCGACCGTCCGTCCCTGCGCGTCGGTCAACCGCCCGTCCTCCAGGATCTGGAGCAGGATGTTGAACACGTCCGGATGGGCCTTCTCGATCTCGTCGAGCAGCAGCACGCTGTAGGGCTTGCGCCGCACAGCCTCGGTCAGCTGCCCGCCCTCGTCGTAGCCGATGTAGCCCGGAGGCGAGCCGACGAGGCGCGAGACCGCGTGCTTCTCCATGTACTCGGACATGTCGATCCGGATCATCGTGTCCTCGTCGCCGAACAGGAACTCGGCCAGCGTCCGCGCCAGCTCGGTCTTCCCGACGCCCGAGGGGCCGAGGAAGATGAACGAACCGGTCGGGCGCTTGGGGTCCTTCAGTCCCGCCCGAGAGCGCCGGATCGCCTTCGAGACGACCTCGATCGCCGGGTGCTGTCCGATCACGCGCTTGTGGAGCTCGTCCTCCATCCGCATCAGCTTCTGCGTCTCGGCCTCGGTCAGCTTGAACACCGGGATGCCGGTCCACATCGAGACGATGTCGGCGATCTCCTCCTCGCCGATCGAGGGACGCTCGGTCGATTCACCGGCCTCCCACTGGTCGGCCAGCTCGCGCTTGCGCTGCGTGAGGCGGCGCTCCTTGTCGCGCAGGTTGGCGGCCTTCTCGAACTCCTGGGACTCGATCGCCTCCTCCTTGGCGCGCCGGGTCTCCTCGATCTCGTCCTCGAGCTCGCGGTACACCGGCGGGGAGGTCATCGACTTGATCCGCATCCGCGACGCGGCCTCGTCGATCAGGTCGATCGCCTTGTCCGGCAGGAAGCGGTCGGAGATGTAGCGGTCGGCCAGATCGGCAGCCGCCTCGAGCGCCTCGTCGGTGATGTTGACCTTGTGGTGCTGCTCGTAGCGGTCGCGCAGCCCCTTGAGGATCTGAACCGTCTCCTCGGTGGTGGGCTGGTCGACCGTGATCTTCTGGAAGCGACGCTCCAGGGCGGAGTCGCGCTCGAGGTACTTGCGGTACTCCTCGAGCGTGGTCGCGCCGATCGTCTGCAGCTCACCGCGCGCCAGCGCGGGCTTCAGGATCGAGGCGGCGTCGATCGCGCCCTCGGCGGCACCCGCGCCGACGAGGTTGTGCAGCTCGTCGATGAACAGGATGATGTCGCCGCGCTGGGTGATCTCCTTCATCACCTTCTTCAGGCGCTCCTCGAATTCGCCGCGGTACTTGGAGCCGGCCACCAGGGCGGCGAGATCCAGCGTGTAGATCTGCTTGCCCTTCAGCAACTCGGGGACGTCGGCATTCGTGATCCGCTGGGCCAGGCCCTCGACCACGGCGGTCTTGCCGACGCCAGGCTCGCCGACCAGCACCGGGTTGTTCTTGGTGCGGCGGGACAGGATCTGCATGATCCGCTCGATCTCCGTCTCCCGGCCGACGACCGGATCAAGCTTGCCCTCGGAGGCCAGCTTGGTCAGATTGCGCCCGAACTGGTCGAGCAGCTTCGACGACTTCTTCCCCTCGCCGGGTGCAGCGGGGCCGGCCGCGCCGGCAGCGCCGGCGCCGCGCTGGCGGCTGCCCGGGCCGGACAGCATCCGGATCACCTCGTTGCGGATCTTCTCGGAGTCGGCATCGAAGTCCAGCAGGATGCGGGCCGCGACGCCCTCGTTCTCGCGCACCAGGCCGAGCAGGATGTGCTCCGTGCCGATGTAGTTGTGGCCGAGGCTCAGCGCCTCGCGGAGCGCGAGCTCCAGCACCTTCTTGGCACGCGGGGTGAAAGGAATCTGGCCGGAGGTCACCTCCTCGCCGGAGCCGACAATCCGTACGACCTGCGCCCGGACGCGCTCAACCGTTATGTCAAGCGACTCAAGGACGCGGGCCGCCAGTCCCTCCTCTTCACGCAGGAGGCCAAGCAGGATGTGCTCGGTGCCGATGTAGTTGTGCTTGAGCGTTCGCGCCTCTTCCTGCGCCAGGACGACCACCTGGCGGGCTCGCTCTGTAAATCGCTCGAACATGCTTCTTCTCTCGGTCTGGCGGGGGTACGGGCTTAGTTGGTCGCGGTGTTTTCCTGGTCTGGCTGGTCCTCTCCCCTAACTTGCCAAAGCTGTCAAATGCGCCTTAGGCTGGCCACAGGGACGCCAAGGATCCCGCTCTGCTCATCTATTCGGCCAAACGGCCGCATTGGATGAGCGAAAACGGTCTTTCTTTTCGGGCCATACCGCAGTCTACCAACCGTTCTGGAGCACCCTGCGGTTCTGGTTCCCCGTTGGGTGCGCCAATTCACACGGCATTCACGAGTGGAGGCCGGGTCCGGGACCGAATCAGTCCCGCATCACGGGAAACAGGACTACCTCCCGAATCGACGCCTTCCCGGTCAGCGCCATCACGAGCCGGTCGATCCCGATCCCGATCCCACCGGTCGGCGGCATCCCGTGCTCGAGCGCGACCAGAAACGACTCGTCGTAGGGCTGTGTCTCGGCATCGCCCGCGACCGCGAGCCGGTGCTGCTCCTCGAACCGACGGCGCTGCTCGTCGGGGTCGTTGAGCTCGGTGAAGGCGTTCGCAAGCTCGATTCCGCCCACATACGCCTCGAACCGCTCGACCAACCCCGGCGCCGACCGGTGCCGCTTGGCGAACGGCGACATCTCGACCGGGTAGTCGAGCAGGATCGTGGGCTCGGTCAGCGTCGGCTCGACGTGCTTTGACAACAGCTCGTCGACCAGCTGAGGCCATGTGTCGTTCTCTGGGACGGACAGTCCCCGGGCCGTCATAACGCGAGCGAGGTCGTCCCTATCCTCAACTGGAGGATCTCGATCCCGGTCCGAGACGCGATCGCGTCGGCGACGGTCTCGCGCCGCCACGGCCCCGCGAACCCCGTGACGCCCACTGATTCCCCGACGAACGCCATCAGCCGCTCGAACCGATCCGCCACGTCGAGATAGTCGGCGTACGCCTCGTACCACTCGAGCATCGTGAACTCGGGGTTGTGCTTCGGCGACAGCCCCTCGTTGCGGAAGTCCTTGCCGAGCTCGTACACCCGCTCGAGCCCGCCGACGATCAGCCGCTTCAGATACAGCTCGGTCGCGATCCGCAGGTACAGGTCGCGGTTCAGCGCGTTGTGACGCGTGACGAACGGCCGCGCCATCGCGCCGCCGTACAAAGGCTGCAATACGGGCGTCTCGACTTCGATGAAGCCGTCGTCGTCGAGGAACCGCCGGATCGCGGAGATCGCGCGGGCGCGAGTGATGAACAGCTCGCGCGCCTCCTCGCTGGAGAGCAGGTCGAGCTCGCGATGGCGAAACCTGGTCTCGACGTCCTGGAGACCGTGGTGCTTCTCGGGCGGCGGACGCAGCGACTTCGCGAGCAGAGTGAAGGCCTTCAGCCGCAGCGTCAGCTCGCCGCGCCGGGACATGAACGCGATCCCGTCGACGCCGACGATGTCGCCGAGGTCGAGCGCGAGCAGGCGCTCCATGCCCTCCGCTCCGAGCTCGTCGACCCGCGCCTGAAGCTGGATCCGGCCGGAGCGGTCGACGAGATCGAGGAACGCCATCTTCCCCTGACCGCGGCGCGCGGCCAGCCGGCCGGCGACCCGATGGGAGACGTCGGTCTCCTCGCCGGGCTGCAAAGCCCCGTGCGCGGCCCGGACCGCGGCGACCGGCTCGACGCCGTCGAACTCGTGCGGAAACGGCTCGATCCCGGCTGCGCGCAGCGCCTCGAGCTTCGCCCGGCGGACGGCGAAGAGGTCTTCGGCCACGCGACCGCCAACCGCTACTTGGTGACGACGTCGATCTTGGTGATCTTCAGCTTGCGCTCGCCCTTGGGGGTCGAGAAGACGACCTCCTCGCCGCGCTTGCGCCCGATCAGCGCCTTGCCCACGGGCGACTCGTTGGAGAGCTTGAGCTCGGCCGGCGCCGCCTCCGCAGAGCCGACGATCGTGTAGCGCGTCGACTTGCCGCCCTCATCCTTGACGTGGACAACCGACCCGACCCGCACGACATCCGTGCTCAGGTCAGAGGAGTCGATCACCGTGGCGGAGCGGAGCTTCTCCTCGAGCAGGGCGATCCGCGCCTCGAGCATCGCCTGCTCGTTCTTGGCGTCGTCGTATTCGGCGTTCTCGGAGATGTCGCCGAACTCACGTGCCTCCTTGATCCGCGCGGCGACCTCGCGGCGGCGCGTGGTCGAGAGCTGCTCGAGCTCGGCCTTCAGATTGGTTAGACCTTCTGGTGTGAGGATGACGTCTTTCGGCATAGGCTCTGTATTGGTGTTCTTAGGCGTTCTATAACGAGGAAAACCCCGCATACCATGCGGGATTCGCACGCCCCGGCTGGCGTGGGCGGATGAGTATAGACACCTCGCCCAACGCCCCCGGGACGGGCCCCCGGACGGCCACCCACCGCGGCAGCGCCCCCGGCCCGGCGAACGGTCGGCCGGTCAGCCCGGGCCGTGCCCCTGGATCTCGTCAGCCTGCTGGAAGGTCGGGCGGTTAACCCACTCGATCAGCGGTTGCCTGATCGCTCCGATCGCGCGGAACTGGATCGAATCGGAGCACATCTGATCGCCGGCCGCACAGACGCCGTCGGCGGGGTAGACGTGCTGCGGCGTCTGCGCGACCGCCTGGCTGAGCGAGCTCTCGAGCGCCGCCCGGCAGCTGGTCAGGGAGCCGTTGCCGCAGTAGACCCGATTCAGCGGCCCGGTCACGTGCTGCCCGAGCGCCGCGCGCAGATCCTTCTGCACGATCCCGTAGAAGCCGACGTCGAATGCCGAGCCGAGGTGTGGTCCGGAGACGCCGTGTCCCGGCTCGTCGTTGATCGGGAAATCGGTCTCGATCTCGCTCAGCAGCTGCGGCCCGAGCACGGGCCCGAACTCCGCCTTGACCAGCAGGGGCCACCAGGCGTCCATGATCCGCACCGCATCGGTCTGGTCGTAATCGCCCGATGTGCCCGGGTGCTCGCGGTTGATCCGGTGCGAGCCGCTTTCGACCCAAGCCTGGAGCTCGTTCACGGCATTGGCCAGCGTCGGGTCGCTGGGGTGCCCGATGATCTGCAGCACGACGGGAAGCACCTCGACACCTCGCAGGTCCTCGGTGCCGGCGTTGCCCATCGCGTTGATCAGGTCGGCGAGCGTGAGCTTGCCGCCGTGCTCTGAGAGCTGCGTGTTGATGTTGTTGTCGAGCAACTGCGAGCGGTAGATCGATGAGAACTCCTGACCGGTGGCGGCGTCGTTGTAGCCGGGGGCCTGTTTGTTGTTCCAGCTGCTCAGGAACTCCTGGTCGATCGTCTGCGGATGGGCGCTCTGGGGGGTCTGCTGCTCGGTCAGGGTCGCCGGCGTGGTCTGAGCGGCGCCCTGATAGCCCTTCCAGGCGAACTTGGCCCAGGTCGGGAACAGCGGGTTCGTGCCCGGCGCGCGGACCGGGTTCAGTCCCGAGTTGAAGTACGCGATGTGCCGGTCGTCGGCGTAGAACCAGTTGAACGTGTAGCCGACCTGGTACGCGGCGTTGAAGAAGTCCTGCGGGGAGCGCATCTGCGCCGGCTCGTTGAAGCGCTCGAACCCGGCCGCCGAATCGAGCTCGTGCATGTAGGTCGAGCGGAGGTTGCAATAGGCGACTGGCTGACCCTTGATCGTCGCGCGCGCGATCACGATCCCGTAGGCGGTCCTCTGTGTCTGCATGGTGATCGAGCCGGCGGGGGTGGAGTCCGCGAGGTTCGGCTGCCACGACTCATTGCGAGTCAGCGTCTCCATCTGCACGCACTGGCCGTGGAGCAGGTAGTAGTCCGAGCTCAGCGCGGGCTGGCCGCCGCCTGGATCGCACAGCGGCACGGCGAACGTGTCGATGATGTTCTGCCCGGCGGACGTGGCCGACCACGCGTAGTCCTGGCCGTGACCGAGCTCGACGTACAGGTTGACCCCCGGGAACGCCGCGCCATCGGCGTCGATCCCCGGCCCGTGGATGTCCTCCTCCATCAGGATCTCGGGGCTGAAGTAGGAGACCTGCGGTCCCATCACCGCGAGCGGATGGCCGCTGACGCTATGCGCGGCGCTGACCAGCAGCGCGTTGGACATGCTGCGCGGGAACGCGAGCAGGCCGGGCCCGGCGTTCGCCAGCGGACCGAGCCCGGCCCCGATCGGGTGCTCAGCGGCGCTGCGGGCAGCTTGCGCCGCGGGCGCGCCCGCCGGCACGGCCCCGGCGATGACATGGTTGACGAACTCGACCGATCCCGGGTCCGGCAGCGCAACGCTGCCAGGGGCGGTCTGGCTCGGGAGCGGCAGCGTCTGGTAACGGAACGACGTGCCGTGGACGGTGGTCGGCGCCTCGCGGTCGGAGGGGTCGACGAAGCTGAGCAGGGTGGCGAAGCCGGAGTGGTCGGGCAGCCCGCCGCTGGCGTGCTTCTGGGAGCGCCTGGGTCGGTTGGGCTTCGTGGGTTTGCTGGGCTTGTTGGAGTTGCTGGACTTGTTGGACGCGTTGGACTTGCGGGACTTGCGGGACCTGTGGGACTTGTGGGACTTCTTCGGCGTTGAGGACGCGCCCGCGGGCACTCCCTCCGGGGAGCCGGCCACCGCCACGCGCTCGGGGCCGAACTTGTGCAGCAGGTCCTCGTAGAGGACCGCATTGGAGAGCTGGGCGCCGCCGCCGTTGCCGAAGATCCCCCCGACCAGCGTCGCGATCGAGACCAGATCCTCGAGCGTGAACGGCTGCGGACCGCCGGGCTGACCGATCGCCGCGTATTCCGCGGGCATCATCAGCGGGTTCAGCTTGGCGGCAGCGATATAGGCGTTGATGCCGGCCACGTATTTGGTCGCGTCGCTCAGGATCTGGGACCCGTCCGGGAGGTGCGCGATCCCGTAGTTGACCTGGTTCTGAAGGTCCTGCTGCGTATACGGCTCGTTCGCCCACACGCTCTCGTCCATCGCGACATTGGAGCCACCGGCGAACTGCGCCAGGTCGCCCTCGCCGGCGTGGCGCAGCGCGTCGATGAAGAACAGCCTGTCCTCGGCGGTCGCCCAGCCGATCCCGAACATCAGCTCGGGCCGCGTGTCGCCGTAGATGTGCGGGACGCCGTACTGCTTGTCCCACTCGATCGTGACGCCCGGCTCGGGGGTTTCGGTGTTCCCGACGTCGCCGGCGGGGACGCCGAAGGTGGCGTCCTTGTAGTAGTCGCCGATCTGCGACTCCTGGATGTCCGGCGCCGCGGTGGTCAGGCTGGAGTACATCGCCAGCTGGTCGTCGTTGTGGGGCGGACGGATGTGGAGCGTCTCCCACTCCCCGAGCTGCAGGACGTTGACGAGTCCGTTCGTGCCCGGTGGCAGCACGTTCCGGAAGCCGCCGTAGTCGTTGGTCCCGTAGGGCTGGACCTGCGCTGCGGCGGGGGCCACGGCGAGCACGGCGACGAGAAGCGCCGCGATCGCGACCGGCGCCAGTCGAGATCGCGCCCTCGGCACCTGGACCCCGATGGACCGGAACATGGTGCGCCACGGTAACCGCTGGTCGCCGGCTGTGCGCCGGTTGGCTACTGCGCGCGCAGCAGCCGCCGTGCGGCGGCGATCTCGGGCGCGGTCTGCAGCGCTGCCTGAAGCTTGCGCCCGCCGCCGAGGCGCTCGACGTACCAGGGGTAGAACTTGCGCAGGTATCTCCCCGCGCGCTCGGGGCCGAGGTGCTCGCAGGCGCGGTCCATCACCCAGTCGAGCTCGGCGAGGATCTCCTCCCGGGTCGGTGGCGCGTCACGGGTGCCGAGCAGCTGCTCGAACAGCCACGGGTTCCCGAGCGCGCCGCGGGCGAGTAGCACCGCCGTGGCGCCCGTCTGCTCGTACGCCTCGCGGGCCGCCTCGGCGGTCCGCAGACCGCCCGAGATCAGCACCGGAACCGGTAGTCGGTCGATCAGTTCGCGCGCAAGCTCGTAGTCCGGCGCCCCGGCATGGCGCTGAGACGCGTGGCGGGGGTGGATCGAGATGGCCACGACCGCGCCATCGTCGGCGAGACGACGCGCGAGCTCGATCCCGCTGGATTCCCCCGGCCGCTGGCCGGTGCGCAGCTTGACGGTGACCGGAAGGCCGCTCCCGCGTGCCGCGGCTCTGGCGAGCGCCAACGCTCGCGCCGGGTCGGCCAGCAGCGCCGCCCCGGCACCGGTCTTGCACACCTTCGGTACCGGACAGCCCATGTTGAGATCGATCAGGTCGGCACCGGCGGCTGCGACTCGCTCGGCGGCCGAGGCCATCACGTCGGGATCGTGGCCGAACAGCTGAACCGAGACCGGGTGCTCGTCCGGGTGGATCCGCAGCAGCTCGCGACAAGTGCGCTCGTTGCGATGGTGCACCGCGAAGCTCGAGACCATCTCCGAGACCACCAGGCCGGCCCCATGTCGCTTGGCCTGCAGGCGCACGAACCAATTGCCGATCCCCGCCAGCGGCGCGAGCACGACGCGGTTGGAGATCTCGACTCCGCCCAGTGTCCACTGATCGGTGAGCGACGGGGCCGTGTGGCTCGGGGCCTGGTCGGCCGGGGCCGGGGGTCGGTCGGTCCGAGCCGGGTGTCGGTCGGTCAGAGACGGAGCCCGGTTCGCCGGGGCCGCAGCCTGCGGGTCAGTGAGCGTGCCGAGCATTGATTCATGGTATGCATAGGCGATGGATCTCGGCACCCAATTGCGCCCCTGGAGCGAGGTCATCATTGATCAGGTCCCCGGGCTGGAACTGTTCGACGCGCATACGCACCTGGGCCAGAACGACCCTGACGGGATGAGCCAGACGCCCGAGCAGCTGCTCGCCGGGCTCGAGCTGGCCCGCGCCAGCGGCGCATTCGTGTTCCCGATGCACGAGCCCGACGGGTATCCGCCCGCCAACGACGCCGTACTCGCGGCCGCCCGGCAGAGCGACGGCCTGCTGGTCCCGTTCTGCCGGGTGAACCCGCACGACAACGCGGTCGCAGAGGCCGAGCGGTGCCTCGGCGCCGGCGCCCAGGGGATCAAGCTCCATCCCCGCGCCGAGGAGTTCACGCTCGACCACCCGGAGGTGGCCAAGCTGGTCGCGCTCGCGGACGAGCGGGGACTGCCGATGCTGATCCACGCCGGACGGGGGATCCCCGCCCTGGGAATGCACGCGGTCCAGCTCGCCGAGGACTACCCGAACGCCCGGCTGATCCTCGCCCACGCCGCAATCTGCGATCTGTCCTGGATCTGGCGGGTCGCGCCCGACTACCCCAACCTGCTGTTCGACACCGCGTGGTGGATCCCGGCCGACATGATCTCGCTGTTCTCGCTCGTCCCGCCCGGCCAGATCGTGTTCGCCAGCGACGCGCCGTACGGGACGACCGCAGTGTCGGCGGCGTTCCAGCTGCGGTGGGCCCTACAGGTGGGACTGTCGGCGGAGCAGATCCGGTCGATCGGGTCGCGCCAGTCGCTCCGGCTCGCCGCCGGCGAGGCGCCCCAGCCGGCCGGACCCGCTGCCGGCGAGCGGGAGCGCGCGCCGCACGTGCTGCTCGACCGGGTCGCCGAGTTCCTGATGCTCGGGGCGATCGCGACGATGCGCGGGGGCGATGGCACCGAGATGCTTGCGCTCGCCCGTCTGGCCTGCGACGTCCCCGACGAGATCGACGACGCACCGGTGTTCGCCGCGATTCGCGGCCTGCTCGACGCCCACGATGATTTCCTGGCGGCGGGGCCCACGGACCGCCGGCGAATGGCGTTCCTGATTCTCGCCGTGACTGTCGCGCGCACGCCGGACGTGCCGGTCCCGGCGATGGCGACCCGGGCGGGGTGAGCCGGCGCCGTTGGTTTGGCGATGCCGGGAGGGGCGAAACGCTCCTCGGCGGACATGCTTAAAGGCCCAAAGTCCACACGCTCCGGCGACCTTGGTTACATAAGCATGCCCCACATGCTTATGTAGCCAAGGACCAGCAGACGCGCGCGGTTTGTCCCCGCTCCCCGACTCCCCGTATGCAGGCGAAATTGTCAGACTCCTGACACCACCCGGCCGGCCCGCACCCTCACCAGCGCCGTTCCCCGAGCCGACCACCGGCCACAGGTCAACCGAGTCACCGAGCCGCCTCCCCACCCGCCCCGCGCCGGGCCACCCGCCCCACGCCGGGCCACCCGCCCCACGCCGGGCCACCCGCCCCACGCCGGGCCACCCGCCCCACGCCGGGCCACCCGCCCACGCCGGGCCACCCGCCCACGCTGGGCCAACGGCCCCCCCGGCGCCACCGACGCCGGCCCGACCCTACTGCTGGTTGCGCTGCCAGATCAGCCGCAACCCCGCAAGCGTCAGCAGATCATCCACTTCGTCGATCGTCTCCTCGATGAACGGGACGAGAGCGTTGGCGAGACCGCCGGTCGCCAGCACGGTCGTGTCCGCGCCGAGCTCGGCCCGCAGCCGTCGGACGATCCCCTCGACCTGGCCGGCGAAGCCGTAGACGATGCCGCTGCGGATCGCGTCGACGGTGGATTTGCCGATCAATGACCGCGGCGGGGCGAGCTCGACCTTGGGCAGCTTCGCCGCCCGCTCGTACAGTGCGTCGATCGAGATCTCTGCCCCTGGGGTGATGATCCCGCCGAGGTACTCGCCCGCCGCCGAGATGGCGTCGTAGGTGATCGCGGTACCGAAGTCGACGACGACGCAGGTGCCCTTTACGCGATCGTGGGCCGCCACCGAGTTGACGAGTCGATCAGCACCGACCTCGTGGGGATTGTCGATCCGGATGGGCATCCCGGTGCGGATCGTCGGACCGACGACCAGCATCTCGTGGCCGAGATAGCGATCCGCCATCTGCGTCCACTGCTCGGACAGCTGCGGCACGGTCGAGGAGATGATCGACGAGTCGATGTTGGCGAACCCGAGCCCTCTGAGCGACAGGAGGTTCGCGAGCGCCGCGCCGAGCTCGTCGCGGGTTGACTCGCGGACGGTCGCGAACCGCCAATCCTCGGCGATCTCATCGCTGTCATCGCGGTAGACGCCGAAGTGCGTCTGAGTGTTACCGACGTCGACGACGAGCAGCATCGCGGATGATTATCCTCCCAGCGCATGCGCCTCACGTTGTACGTCGTCCACGGCTCGCACCCGTGTGCGGCCGTCGAGAAGGCGCTCAGACTCAAGTCGCTCGCCTACCGCAAGATCGAGTGGCCGCCGCCGCTTCATGCCCCGCTCCAGCGCGCGCTGTTCGGTGCCCGCACCGTCCCGGGGCTGAGGCTTGCCGACAACGGCGCGTCCGAGCGCATCTCCGGCTCACGCGCGATCATGCGCCGGCTCGAGCAACTCGCGCCCGACCCGCCCCTGTTCCCCGCCGACCCGGACGCGCGTCAGGCGGTCGAAGCGGCCGAGACGTGGGGCGATGAGGTCTTCCAGCCGATCGCGCGTACCCTGGTCTGGACGGCGATGAGCCACTCGCCGGATGCGATGGTCAGCTACAGCCAGGGCTCGAGGATCCCGCTGCCAGCCGGCGCGATCAGGCTGTCCGCGCCCGCCATCGCGCGGGTGCAGAGCAGCTTGAACGGGGCCGGCGACGACCCGGCCCGGCGAGACCTCCAGGTGCTCCCCGGCTACCTGGACAAGATCGACGCGTGGATCGCCGACGGAACGATCGGCGACGCCGATCATCCCAACGTTGCCGACCTTCAGATCGCTTCGACGATCCGCCTAGTGATGACGCTCGCCGACGTGCGCCCGATGCTCGAGGGCCGACCCGGCGCCGAACTCGCCCGCAAGCTGTTCCCCGACCAGCCGGGCGAGATGCCCGCCGGTTCGCTCCCGGCGGCCTGACCGCCGTCGCGCCCGGGCAGCCACCTCACACCGCCAGCGGCGGCTCCGCCCACCGCACCTCCTGCCCCGAACCGAGCGCCGCCAGCGCCTCGGCCAGCCCCCTCCCGCCCGGCAGCACCAGCGACGGCTCGAGCTCCAGCAGCGGCACCAGCACGAACCGGCGCGACTCCACCTCGGGATGTGGCAGCACCAGGCGCTCGGAGGTGTACTCGAGCGAGCCGAGCAGCAGCAGGTCGACATCGATCACGCGGGGGCCGTGGCGCATTCCCCCAGGGGCGCGCCCGACCGCTCGCTCGACGTCCTTGCAGACCGTCAGCAGTCGTTCAGGATCGAGCTCGGTCTCGATCGCGAGGCAGGCGTTGTAGAACTCGCGCTGGTCGAGCACGAGTCCGACCGGCTCGGTCTCGTACGCGGAGGAGGAGGCGAGCACCGCCACTCCGTGCTCGCGCAGACTCGCGACCGCGGCGGCCAGGTTCGCCAGGCGGTCGCCGACGTTGGAGCCCAGTCCGAGATAGCCGCGGGTCAATCCGCCTCGCGCCAGACCTCGACCGAGACCTCGCTGACGGGCAACGGCAGCGGCGGTTCGGGCTTGGCCGCCTTGACCCACACCGCGTGGGCCTCGTACTGCTCGAGCAGGCGGTCGGCGATCGCGGCACACAGCCGCTCGAGCGTCTTGTATGTGCGCTGCTGCGCGACCAGGTTGGCCATCTCACACACCTGCGCGTAGTCGACTGTGTCCTCGAGCCGGTCGGTCACGGTCGCGTCACACTCGCCGACGTCGAGTCGCAGGTCCAGCAACAAACGCTGTCCTACCTCCCTCTCCGCGGCCGTGACGCCGACGTGCGTGAACAGCGACAGACCGCTGATCTCGATCGTGACCTCGGGCTCGGAGCGCTCCTCGTCGTCCCCGTTTACGTCGTCGTCGAGATCGTCGAACTCGTCCGTGTCGTCGGGGCCCATTCGCCCCGGACCGTAGCAGCCGTGACCGTCAGCGCGTCGTGAATCGGCGCGACGTCGTGGACACGGAACACTCGGGCGCCGCGCTCGTACGCGAGCACGCTGGTGGCGATCGTCCCCGCCACACGCTCGTCCACCGCTCGCCCCGTCAGACGGCCGAGGAACGACTTGCGCGACGTCCCGACGAGCACCGGCGGACCGATCGCGACCAGCTCCTCCAGGCGGCGCAGCAGCTCGAGGTTGTGCGCCACGGTCTTGCCGAACCCGACCCCGGGGTCGACGATGATCCGCTCCACCGGCACGCCGGCGGCGACCGCGAACGCAACCCTGTCCTCCAGGAACGCCCGCACCTCGGCGACGACGTCGTCGTACCGGGGATCGCGCTGCATCGTCCGCGGCTCGCCGAGCATGTGCATCAAACAGCAATCCGCGCCCGCGGCCGCGACGACCCCGGCCATTTCCGGATCGCCGCGCAGCGCCGTGACGTCGTTGACGAGTGTCGCGCCGGCAGCCAGACAGGCGGCCGCAACCGAGGCCTTCGAGGTGTCGATCGAGATCTGCGCGCGCGACCCGGCCTCGATCAGTCCCCGCACGACAGGCAGGACCCGCGCGAGCTCGACCTCCGCGCGCACCGGATCCGCGCCCGGCCTGGTCGACTCACCACCAATGTCGAGCACGACCGCGCCCTCGGACTCGAGCTCGAGGCCGTGGGCGATAGCCGCCGCCGCGTCCATGTAGAGGCCGCCGTCGGAGAACGAGTCGGGGGTGACGTTCACAACCCCCATGACACGGAAATCAGGCTTCGCCGCCTTCGCCGGACCAGCGCCCGCGCTCGTCATCACTCATCGCCGCCTTCGCCGGGCCAGTGCCCATGCTCGCCGAAGTAGTCTCGCGCCTGTTCCTCGCGCTCACGCTCGCGGTTGCTGTCGACGCTCATCCGGAACAGCCAGTTGAGCATCCACACCATCAGCGCCACCCCGAGCAGCACCACCCCGGCCCCAGCGGCGGCGGTGTGGCCGTGACCGATCACGACTGCGACTACGCCCGCCACGGCGATCGCCAGCGGCAGCCAGCGACGCGTCAGCGCCAGCAGCACGCGTGTGCCCTTGCCGGGTTGCCGGCTCACGCCTGAAGATACGTTGTCAACACCATGCTCGGCCTCGCACGTTACCTGGCGGACTTTGACCGCTTCGCGGCCACCAAGGGACCGCAGGAGCGGCGCGACGCCGAGGCCGTGCCGTTCGACGGCGAGCTGACCTGCGACCATCTGGATGCGCTGTCGCCGGGCGCCTACCGCTGCGGACAGATTTGGGGGATTCACATCGAAGTCGCTGGGATAACGGTCTACCACGAGTTCGAGCTCGCAGCCCCGCCGCTGCTCCAGCGGGCCGGACGATGAGATCCTGGAGCGCGATCCTGGCGACCGGCGTGGCAGCCTCGCTCGCGCTCAGCGTGGCAGCCTCCCTCGCGCTCAGCGTGGCAGCCTCGCTCGCGCTCACCGCGACGGCCGCCGCCGCCACCCCCCAACAGACGATTGCCGAGCTGAACGCGGAGCGCGCCGCCAACCAGCTGCCAGCCGGGATCACCGAGAACCCGGCGTGGTCAACCGACTGCGCCGAGCACGATCGCTACATGGCGCTGAACCACACGCTGACGCACGTCGAGGATCCGACCGCGCCCGGGTACACGAAGGGCGGGGCGTTCGCGGGTCCGAACGCAGTGCTGATCCAGAGTGCAAGCTGGGACAACGGGGACCCCTACAGGTCAGCTCCCCTGCATCTGGACCAGCTGCTCGCACCGCGGCTCGCGGTCACGGGCGCCGCCGACGTCGACGGCTACAGCTGCACGATCACCTTCCCCGGCTATATCCGGCCGGCACCGGCCGCGCTGACGATCTACACGGTTCCCGGAAATGGAACGATGACCGCCCCCAGCGAGCTCGCGAGCGAGCAACCGTGGACGCCCGGCGACCTCGTCGGACTCTCCCAGCCGCAGCGCACCGGCCCCTACCTGACCGTGCTCGTCGACGCGCCCGGACAGAGCCCCATCGACAATCCCGCGACGCTCAGTAACGCGACCGTGACCGGCCCCTCCGGGCAATCGGTCGCGGTCAAGACCGTCGACGGGAACACGCCGGTTCCGAGTGGCTCCGAGCCCGAGCTTTACCCGTACATCTCTCCCGGCGGCTTCATCATCCCGGTCGCTCCGCTGTTGGCGGGGACGACCTACCACGCGCAGGTCGACGTGACCTTCGACGGAACCACGACCCCGTATGACTGGTCGTTTACGACTCGCGGCAACGATCCCCAGAGCGCGCTCACCGCAAACGGAGACGAGTTGTCATTCACCTCGAGATCCCCGGCGCCGATCCACGTCACGGTGATCCGCGCCAACGGCAAGCACGCGCCGGCCGTGACGATCCCCCCCCGCCACAACGCTCACCTCAAACTCGATCCCGGAAGCTGGCAGGTGTGCGGCCATCAGCCGGCCACGAACGCCTACGCCGGCTACGATTACTGCCTCCAGATCCTCGTCACGGGCTACCCATCGCTGCGCTTCGGGCTGCCGCGGGTGGTCGGCTCCAAGCTCGAGTTCCCGATCCGCTACAGCCCGGTGCTACGCGGTCGCCGCGCGAGCTTGACCGTCACCCCTCTGTCGCGCAGCTGTAGTCGCGGCTCCTGTAGAACGACATCCGGGCGGCCCCGGTCACGCTCCGTCGTGCTCACGAGCAAGATGATCTCGCTCCCGCTTCCCGCCAAGGGACAGGGCGTCGAGCTGGCGCTCTCGACGACGGCTTTCCAGCTCGCGGATGCGCCCTGGACGGCCGCGCGCGCCACCAGCCGTCCGTTCGTGCTGATGTGAGGAACCGATGGTCCAAGTTGACAATCGGCTCCCCGTTCCATAGACATCGCTCGTCATGGATGACACCGGCTCCGCAATCACCAACCCTGTGACCAGACGGACGCTGCTGGGCGCCGCCGCCGGCGCGGGCGCCCTCGCCGCTACGCGCTCCCTGCCCGCCTGGGCCCGGCCCGTGAGTCAGGCCGCCGGACTGCGGCGGCCGGACAGCCTGCCCTTCCCCCACCTCCCGGCGGGCACGCCGTCGATGCCTCAGATCGAGCACATCGTCGTGCTGATGATGGAGAACCACTCGTTCGACAACCTGCTCGGGATGGTTCCGCACCAGCTTCCGGGGCGCCGATCGGTCGACGCGCTGACCGTCCGCCGCGGGCGGATCCAGAACTTCAACCCGGGCCTCACCGGCGGTCGCGTGTACGCCAACCGCGCCAGCTCGCCATGTCAGCTGCCGAAACAGCCCAGCCAGGACTGGAACGCGAGTCACACGTCCTACGACGGCGGGCGCAACGACGGCTTCGTGAGGGCGAGCGGCCCCGACGCGATGTGGTTCTGGGACCAGCGTGACATCCCCTTCACCTACTCGCTCGCCAAGCACTTCCCGATCGGGCAGCGGTACTTCTGCTCCACGCTCGCGCAGACGTACCCGAACCGGCGCTTCTTCTTCGCCGCCACCGCGTCCGGGACGATCTCGACCTCGGTCAGCACGTTCAGCATTCCGGCCGCCAACGGAACCATCTGGGACCGCCTCGACGCCCACCGGATCAACTGGGCGATCTACTACCAGAACGAGCCGAGCTGGCTGATCGTGCCCGGCGTGCTCACCGGCCCCAAGGCGGCGCGCGTCTCACGCCAGCGCAAGTTCGAGCTGTTCGCCGGCGACGTCGCCGCCGGCAAGCTCCCCCAGTTCACCTTCCTGGACCCCAACTACTCGACCACCTCGGAGGAGAACCCGCAGGACATCCAGGTCGGTGAGGAGTTCATCGCCGGGGTCGTGAACACGCTGATGCACGCCCCGACCTGGAAGCACACCGCCCTGTTCATCACCTACGACGAGCACGGCGGCTACTACGACCACGTGCCGCCCCCGCGCGCGATCAAGCCCGACTCGATCCCGCCGATGCTCGCCCCCGGCGACATCCCCGGCGCCTACGACCGGTACGGCTTCCGGGTGCCGCAGATCGTCGTGTCCCCGTGGGCGAAGCCGAGCTACGCCTCGAGCGTCGTCCAGGACCACACCTCGATCTGCGCGTTCATCGAGCGCAAGTGGAACCTGCCGGCGATGACCTTCCGCGACGCGAACGCCGACGCGATGACCGATTACTTCGACTTCACCAACGCGGCGTTCGCCAAGCCGCCGCGCGCTTGCCGCGGGCACCGGGGCTCAGCGCCGGGCTGGGGCGCTGTCACGCCGCCGGGCTCAATCCGCCGCTGACGAGCGGTGACACGGGGGGCGCCGCCGCCGACCTGACTCGGGCTGTCCAGGGGTCGTAGAGAGTCAGCCGGCCCGGCCGACCCGAGCCCGGATTTCCGGCCCCACGGACGCTGCGAAGCAGCCCCAAACCGGCCCCGGTACCGCGCGCTACTCGGCGGTGCCGCCGGCCAGGCCCGGGCGCGGCAGCGGCCGCGGCCCGTCCCGCCCGGCGCGCTCGGCGGGCGTATCCGCGATCGGCAGCGCCGGCGGCGGCGGCGCCTCGGCGCCGAACACCTCTTCCTCGGTCTGGCCGTCGAGCAGCGCCTCGAACTGCAGCTTCTCGATCGTCTCGCGCTTGATCAGGATCTCGGAGAGCTTCTCGAGCGACTCGCTTGTGGAAGCTCAGGATCTCCTTGGCCTGGACGTGCGCGGCCTCGACGATCCGGCGGATCTCGTCGTCGATCTCCCGCGCGATCTCGTCGGAGTAGTCGGGCTCGGCGGAGAACTCGCGGCCGAGGAACGGCTGACCGTGGTCGTGGCCGAACACGCGCGGGCCGAGCTTCTCGGACATCCCGAACCGCATCACCATCTGCTTGGCGGTTGCGGTCACCTTCTCGAGGTCGTTGGAGGCGCCGGTCGTGATCTCGCCGAACACGATCTCCTCGGCGGCGCGGCCGCCGAGCGTCATCGCCATCGTGTCCTGGAGCTCGGCCCGGGTGGTCAGGAACTTGTCCTCGCCGGGCAGCGAGATCGTGTAGCCGAGCGCCTGGCCGCGGGAGATGACCGAGATCTTGTGGATCGGGTCGGAGTTCGGCAGGTAGTGGCCGACGATCGCGTGGCCCATCTCGTGGTAGGCGGTGATCTTGCGCTCCTTGTCGCGACATCACGCGGGTCTTCTTCTCCGGGCCCGGCGATCACGCGCATGATCCCTTCCTCGAGCTCGACCTGGGTGATCTCGCGCTTGCCGTTGCGGGCGGCGAGCAGCGCCGCCTCGTTGACGAGGTTGGAGAGGTCGGCGCCGGTGAAGCCCGGGCGTCTGGCCGGCCAGCGCGTCGACGTCGATCTCCCGCGCGAGCGGCTTGCCGCGCGTGTGGACCTCGAGGATCTTCTTGCGGCCGAGGCGGTCGGGCCGGTCGACGACGATCTGGCGGTCGAAGCGCCCGGGCGCAGCAGCGCCGGATCGAGGATGTCGGGCCGGTTGGTGGCGGCGATCAGGATGATGTTGTCCTTCATCTCGAAGCCGTCCATCTCGACCAGCAGCTGGTTGAGCGTCTGCTCGCGCTCGTCGTGACCGCCGCCGAGGCCGGCGCCGCGGTGGCGGCCGACGGCGTCGATCTCGTCCATGAAGATGATGCAGGGGGAGTTCTGCTTGGCCTGCTCGAACAGGTCGCGCACGCGCGAGGCGCCGACGCCGACGAACATCTCGACGAAGTCCGAGCCGGAGATCGAGAAGAACGGCACGCCCGCCTCGCCGGCGACCGCGCGCGCGAGCAGCGTCTTGCCGGTGCCCGGCGGTCCGTACAGCAGCACGCCCTTGGGGATCCGCGCGCCGAGCGCCTGGAATTTCTTCGGGTTCTCGAGGAACTCCTTGATCTCGTGCAGCTCCTCGACGGCCTCGTCGACCCCCGCGACGTCACGGAAGGTGATCTTGGGCGAGTCGACCGACATCCGCTTGGCCCGCGACTTGCCGAACGACATCACCTTCGAGCCGCCGCCCTGGACCTGGTTCATCAGGAAGATCCAGAAGCCGATGAAGATCACGAACGGCAGGATGTAGGTCAGCAGCGACAGCCAGCCGTTGGTCGACTTGCTCTGGACGTCGAAGCCCTGCGGCCTGCGGTCAGCGTCGGTCTGGCGCGTCGTTGATCAGCGTGCGGCGCGTAGGAGTCGGGATAGCCGACCGAGTACTTCGGTGCCGTCGTTGGCAGCGTGACGTCGACGCTGTTGTCCTTCTGGTCGAGCGACAGCGTCTTGACCTGCCTGCTGTCTGCAGCTGCGGTGAGCAGGTCGCCGAACGTCGGCCGTCGGCGCGTGGCTCGAGCTGCCGATCAGCTTCTGCGCGAAGAACGCCAGCACGACCACGATCAGGATCGGGAAGGCGGCGCTCTTGAAGAACCTGCTCATAGGATAATTCCAGCGCATCGCGGCGCTGATGGCTGAGGACCGGGAATAGCCAAGCGTAGCACCTGAGTTTGGGCCCACTGGCCAGGGCTTGCACGCGGCGGCGTTTCATTCCTTCAACGCCGCCACGTAGGGCAAGTTGCGGTAGCGCTCGGCGTGGTCGAGCCCGTAGCCGATCGCGAACCGGTTCGGGATCTCGAAGCCCGACGTAGCGGGTCTGAAGATCGACCTTGCGCCGCTCGGGCTTGATCAGCAGCGCGCAGACCTCGAGCGAGCGCGGGTTGCGGCCCGCGAGGTTGCGCAGCAGATACTGGAGCGTCAGGCCGGAGTCGACGATGTCCTCGACGATCAGGACGTCGCGGCCCTCGATCACCGCGTCGAGGTCCTTGAGGATCCGCACGACGCCCGAGGACTTGGTCGCCGAGCCGTACGAGGCGACCGCCATGAAGTCGACCTCGACCGGGATCTCGAGGTGGCGCATCAGGTCCGAGAGGAAGAACACCGCGCCCTTCAGCACGCCGATCAGCAGCAGGTCCTTGCCGGCGTAGTCGCGCGAGATCTCGGCCGCGAGCTCCCGCACCCGGCGCTCGAGATCCTCGGCCGGGACGAGGATCTCCCCGATCGCGTCGTCGTCGGTCACCTGATTCATCTTATGAGGGCCTCGGCCCACGCGGCCTCTCGGCATCCTGCCTGCTGATCGGCCGCGGCCGATCATCCGCTACGCCCCGTTGGGTGCGTGGGCTGAGGCGCCGTCGCCCCCCGCGTACGCCGCTCGCGGCCGGTCGCGCCCGCTCGGCTTCCGGCGGCGCCTTCGGGGCCGGGCCGCGTCGTCCGGCTGGCGTCCGCCCGAACGCGAGCACCCCCGCGTGCACCTGGCCCGCACGCCGTGGGACAGAGTCGAGCGCGGCCGTGCCGTGCTCGCTGAGCGCCGCGATCTCCTCGGCCCGCCGGGCGGCCCCGGCGCCGGGCCGCCGGCGGCCTCGTCGGCCAGGCGCTGGACGACGAGCCGCCGCAGCGCCGGCGCGCAGCTCGCGCAGGCGCGCGAGCTCGATCTCGGCGCGGCCGCCGAGCTGCCGATCGACGAGCTCGTCGAGCACCGCGCGCCTCGTCGCGCAGGATCTCGGCCAGCGCGAGCACGTTCTGCTGGGCGGCCGGGTGGACCGCCTCGAGCGCCGGCACCAGCCCGGCGCGGATCCGGTTCGCGCGCGTACGCGTGGCTGTCGTTGGTCTCGTCCTCGCGCCAGCTCAGCCCGCCGCCTCGGCAGTAGGCGGCCGTCTGCTCGCGCGTGAACCCGAGCAGCGGCCGGACCAGCCTGCCGTCGCGCGGCCGCATCCCGAGCAGCGCGCGGCGGCTCGGCGAGGACGCGAGCCGGTAGAGGATCGTCTCGACCTGGTCGGTGGCCGTGTGCCCGGCCGCCACGTCGGCGTCGCGCGCGAGCGCGAGCTGGGCGGCCGCCCCGTAGCGCTGATCGCGCGCCCACGCCTGGAGGTTGCCGGTCTCGGGCCGCGGCGGGCCGGCGGACGTCGAGCTCGACCCCGAGCTGCGCGCACAGCTCGGCGCAGTGGCGCTCGTCGTCGTCGGCGGCGTCGCGCAGGCCGTAGTTGACGTGCAGGGCGCTGACCGCGGGCGCGCCGGCGATCCGGACGGCGAGGTCGAGCAGGCAGGTCGAGTCGCGCCCGCCCGAGAACATCACGACGACCGGGCCGCTCCGGCGCGAGCAGGCCCTGCTCGCGGACGGCGGCCTCGATCACTCCTCGTCCTCCTCCCGCTGGCGGGCGACGAAGATCTCGGTCGACTCGCTGAATCCCTTGAGCCGCACCTCGGCGATCCGCTCGAACTCCAGGTTGGCGACCGGCGTGCTCGACCACCGGCCGGGTGACGAGCACCTCCCCGCCGGCGGACCGCGCCGCGACCCGGGAGGCGATGTTGACGTCGCGCCCGTAGTAGTCGCCGTCGCGGTACAGCGCGTCGCCGTAGTGGATCCCGATCCGCGGCAGCGGGCGCTCGGTCTGCAGCCGCTGGAAGCCGACCGCCCAGTCGGTCAGCGCCGCCGGGTCCGAGCCGACGATCATCACCTCGTCGCCGATCGTCTTGATCACCCGGGCCTCGTCGGGCAGCGTGACCTCGACCGCCTCGACGAACCGCTCGACCGCGTCGACGGCCTGCAGCTCGCCCTCCTCCTCGGTCAGCCGCGTGTAGCCGGCGAGGTCGGCGAACGCGATCGCGACCCGCATCCGGCCGAGATCGATCGCCTCGCCGTCGAGATCGGCCTCCATGTGGCCGACCACGTCCTGCTCGACGAAGTGCTGCAGGTAGCGCTGATGGATCTGGTCCATCACCGGCGAGGCCAGCGGCAGCAGCTCGCCGGGACAGCGCCAGCATCTCGCTCGGCCATCTCCATCCCGATCGCGCCCGAGCGCATCAGCGGCTCGTGCACGTAGAGGTGGAACAGCCGCACCTCGGCGTCGGCGACCTGGGCCATCGCCTGGCCGTAGACGCGCACGAGCTGGAGCATCGCGACCAGCGGCAGCCCGGCATCGAGCACGGCCGCGACGTAGCGCAGCAGCTGGACCTCGTCCTCGGAGAGCGTCTCGGCCTGCGTGGGGTTCCAGCCCAGGGTGGTGAGGATCCGCTCGATCAGCGCCGGCTCGAGCCCGGTCTCGCGCGCCGCCTGCGCGAGCGTGTGATCACCGTCCCGGCGGCGGGAACAGCTCCTCGACGAACCCGAACGCGAGCCGGCCCTCCTCGGTCGCCCGGCGGATGTCCTGCAGCGAGTGGCCGCGCTCGCGCATCCGCGCCACGAGCCGCGCGTGGCCGACCGCGGCGGCCGTCCAGTCGCCGTTGTACTGGGGGATCAGCCCCGAGGCGCTGCCAGCGGCGGAGCGTCGCCGGCGTCACGCCCGACGCGTTTGGCGGCCTCGCCGAGCGAGACCCGTCGATCGGCAGTGGTCCGACCTCCTGGCATCGTCAATAGTGTGCTGGTCCGCCCGGCCTGGTCGGCCCATACGCCGGGGCTGATCGGCGCGGCGCGCGGGGCGCGATCGGGTGCGTGCGGGGCGCGATCGGGGCGGGCGCGGGGCCCGATCGGCACCTAGAATTGGCAGCGGGGCCTCGATGAGGACGAGGCCCCGCCGCCCGCGGGCGATACGGCCCGCTGCGTCGGCCGTTGGCGCTCGTCACGTTTCCGGCGGCGCCTCGCGCGTGGCCCGGAGAGGCCGCGCACGCTCCGGCCTGTTGCCTTTTCTCTGCCGTCAAGGTCTACTCGCCTCCCGCTCTTATGTCAATGCGGTTTGCAAGAAATCGGGGGATTCGCGACTGGGTGACTGCCGCTAGACCTCGAGATGCGGGTAGTCGCTCGCGACCATCTCCCGGTAGCGCGCGAACAGCGGCTTGGTGATCGGGATGATCGCGAGCGCGGCCTTCACGTCGCCGCCCGCCTTGATCCGCCGGCGGGCGATCGCGATCGCGACGTTCTCCTTGCCCTGGAAGTACCGGTTCGCCGTCTCGGAGCTCATCGTCATCTTCACCTTCGGCTCCCACTCGACCTCGTCAGACCACTCCCAGGCCAGGTTCGGCTCGTCCGGCCGGCCCGCGCGGATGTTGACGACCAGCTCGAAGTCCGTGAACTCGAACCGTTGCGGCGTGTCGGCCTCGCGCAGCTGCGGACCCATGTCGGGGTCCTCGCTCATCAGCGTGAACGTGCGATCCATCACCTCGCGGAACTCCTGCGGCGACTTGAACGCCGTCGCCGGGGCGCCGTCGCGCGTGTCGCGCGTCATGGGCGCGGAGTCTAACCTCGCATCTGGTGCAGGCCGCCGGCTGCAGCCCTGGTGAGCGCCGCCCTCCATCTCCACCCCACCCCCGTTGTGAGCGCCGCCCTCGATAACCACCCCACGCCGTTGTGAGCGCCGCCCTCGATAACCACCCCACGCCTTTGTGAGCGCCGCCCTCCACATCCACCCGACGGCGCCGCTGGCGGAGCGGGTGCTGCTCCCCGGGGATCCGGGCCGCGCGCTGCTGCTCGCCCAGGCTCTGCTCGACCGAGCCGCGGATGTTCAACCACAACCGCGGACTGTGGGGTTACACGGGCACGGCGTCCGACGGCGAAGCGCTGACGATCCAGAGCACCGGGATGGGCGGCCCGAGCGCCGCGATCGTGATCGCCGAGCTCGCCGACCTCGGCGCCCGGCGCGTGCTGCGAGCCGGAACCTGCGGGGCGCTGGACCCGTCGCTGCAGCTCGGTGACCTCGTGATCGCGAGCGAGGCGATCGCCGCCGACGGGACCAGCAGGGCGGTGATCGCGAGCGAGGCGATCGCCGCGCACGGGACGAGCGCGGCGCTCGGCGCGACCGACCGGCCGGCGCCCGACCCCGAGCTGCTGAGCGCACTGCGCTCGGCCGCGGACGGCGGCGCCCACATCGGCCCGGTCGCCTCGACGGACCTCTTCTACGACGGCCCCGAGGGCGAGGAGGAGCGATGGCGCAGCGCGGGCGCTCTGGCAGTTGAGATGGAGACCGCGACCGTCTACGCGCTGGCCCGCAAGCTCGGACTTCAATCGGCCGCTGTGCTCGTCGTCTCGGACCTGCTCCTGCCAAGCCGCGTCCGGATCGAACCCGATGCGCTGCGCGACGCCGAGCACCGGATGGGGGCGACGGCCGTGCGGGCGCTGTCGGGGAACCTAGGGGCGGGCTAGAAGGCTGCCGGGAGTTGGCCTGCCCGCGGGGGTGGCCTGCCCGCGCGGGGTCGGCGCGGGCCGGAGCGCGGCGGGAATGCTGCGAGAGCGACGCCGTCGACACCCGGCGACGCCGATCCGGGCCGAAATCTGCCCCCGCGGCATGCGTCTAGGCCCAAAGCGCATGCTCGCGGCCGTCCTTGGTTACGTAAGCATGGCTTGGCTCAGGCAGTCAGCGCACACGCGGGGTGATGCTTGGGGCTGGAGCGTTCGCCGGGAGCGCGACCGTGGTCGCCAGTCCTCAGCGCGACCGCTTCCCCCGCAGTCCGCGCGGGGGTTCCCGCCACTTCGACATCCCGGCAGCCGACCGTCGATGGGGGCTGACGGGAGGCCTCTGGGGACGGTGGCTCGGCCACTCGGCTGGCTGTCGCCGGCGTGCGGCTCGGTGAACGGCGCTGGTGAAGGGTGGCTTGCGCGGGAGGCCGCGGCGGGCCGAGGAGGCTGGCGGGACCGGGCGGGGCTGCGGCGGGCCGCGGGCCCGGCTGCCGGGCGGGCCGACGAGGCGGGGGGAGCGGGCGGGCGGGGCAAATCGGCCCCGGCGGCATGCTTAACGGCTCAAAGCCGACACCCCAAGACCTTCCTTGGCTACATAAGCATGCCCCACATGCATATGTAGCCAAGGCCCAGCAGACGCGCGCGATTTGTCCCCGTATGCAGGCGAAAATGTCAGATCCCTGACACCATCAGGCCCGGCCGCACCCTCACCAGCGCCTTTCCCGAGCGGACCGCACGGCTACCGCCCTGCGCGCCAGTGACCCCGGCCCTAGTCAGGCCGGGCGAGGCCTAATCCGGCCCGCGCCGGCCCTCCCGCCGCCGGCCACCCTTCACCGTGCGATTCTCGGAGTCCGGGACGGGGCTAGGAGGGCGGCGTGTCGGAGCTTGAGCTCGGCCCGGCCTCGAGCCGAGCCAGTGCAGCCTCGATCGCGCTCAGCCGCGCGTCGATCGAGACCATCCCCGCAGCCCCATCAACCCTCTGCTCGAGCCGGTCGAGCGCGTCTTCGATCCCCTCGAGCCGCTGCGAGACCCCCCGCAGCCGCCGGGTCAGTCGCTCGAGATCGCTGGCCGAGGGCAGGTTGAGCGCGCCCATCGCGACCTCTTGCGCGCGCATCGCCCGCTCCCGCGTCTCGAACGCACGTGACAGCGCTCCTGAGACGACCGGGTTCTCGAGCAGTTCCTGTACGAGCTTGCCCACGGTCTCCTCGCTCTGTCGCGTGACCCGCTCCCGCAGGCCCTTCTCGTCGGTCATCGCGAGGACTGTAGCGCGGTGGGCTCGTGACGCCGAACCCGAGTACGCCGACGACCATGCCGCGCCGGGAGAGTCGACCCCGGATGAGCGCTACTCTGTACCTCTACCTGAGCGTTACCTGTGTCCGAACCGTTGTCTGCTTGTTTCCAGCGCTCCCTGGCGGCCGGACCGATCGCTACAGTTTCGTTTGTAGGGCGCCGATGCAGGGAAGGCGCATCGCGTAGATGACTCGGCATCATGCCTGGCGGGCCCCCAGCAGAACCACTCCTAAGCCGCGACGGTTCAGCGTTGCAATGCACGCTGGCACTAGGTAGCTTGCGATCGACGGAGTCGCGCAGGAGAGCTGCGGGAGGAGATTTTCGACAGTGCTGAGAACCGCCAGGTTGATGATTGCGGTGGCGTCGGTGAGCACAGCGCTCGCGCTCGGGTCGCTGCCCGAGGCATCGGCTGACGAGTGCACGGTCACGGTCACGCTCGCCGGCGGGCTGACGCAGTCGTTCACAGTCAATGTGCCGCCGGGGACGCCGCTGTCGAGTATCAACCTGCCGGTCTCGCTGCCGATCGTTTCCGAGTCCGAGTCGTGCGCGCCCGCGGCGACCACGACCAGCACCACGAGCTCCGCGCCGGCTTCCTCCGCCGCCAGCTCGTCTGCCTCGTCGAGCTCGGCGTCGTCGAGCTCGAGCTCGAGCAGCACGCAGCCGTCCCGGAGCACGACGACCACCAGCTCTCACACCTCCTCGCATACGTCCACCGGGGGAAGGGGCGGGTCGGGCTCCGGGAGCTCGGGATCGGGCCAGGGATCGAGCGGTTCGAAGTCCTCGACCGGTAACGGCTCGATCACGACCAGCAGCTCGAGCAGCTCAAGCAAGACGAGCACGAGGACCACGACCAAGACGACGACCACGACCAAGACGAGCACCTCGAGCTCAATCACAGGTAAGGGCGTGCCGTCGGCGTCGAATCCTTCGTTTTCGTTTTCGTTGCCGGGGCCGGCTCCGATTGGGGTTCCGAATTTCTTTATTGACAGTTTTCAGATTCCGCCGTTTTTGTTGCCGATTTATCAGGCGGCGGGTACGGAGTACGACGTTCCGTGGCAGGTGTTGGCGGCGATTAATGAGATTGAGACTGATTACGGGCGGAATTTGTCGGTGTCTTCGGCGGGGGCGGTGGGGTGGATGCAGTTTTTGCCTTCGACGTGGAGGACGTGGGGGGTGGATGCGACGAATTCGGGTTATGCGGATCCGTATAACCCGGTGGATGCGATTTTTGCCGCGGCGCGGTATTTGCATGCGGCGGGGGCGTCGCAGGATCTCTCGAGCGCGATCTTTGCGTATAACCATGCGTCTTGGTATGTGCAGTCGGTGTTGTTGCGCGCGAAGTTGATCGGGGGGATGCCGAATTCGTTGATTGGGGCGTTGACGGGTTTGGTTGAGGGTCATTTCCCGGTCGCGGCGGCGGCGAAGTACGCCGATGATGCGGTTACCAGGCTGGCTCGGACGAAGGTGAGCTCGGGTAACGCGGCGATCGCGATTGAGTCTGATCCGGGCGCGAAGGGGACCTCGATCTATGCTCGGCCGGGGGCGCCGGTGATCGCGGTCAACGATGGCAAGATCGTGAGGGTCGGTCAGAGCGCGCGGTTGGGGCGCTTTATCGAGTTGCAGGACGCGACTGGGAACATCTTCACGTACGCGGGGTTGGGGGAGATCCCGGCGATGTATCCGGTCCCGAGGCCGGTCAGGCTGACGGCGGCGGATATCGCCCGGGAGTTGTCGATCCCGAAGCTGCCGGCGGCGCCGAAGGCGCCGGCGACGGCGGGCGCGCAGCAGACGACGCCGACGCCGAGCACGGCGACCGCGACCCGGGAGACGAAGTCCTCGGCGCCGATCACGCTGCCGGTCAAGACCCCGGGCACCCCGGGCACCGCGGGCACCGCGGGCACCGCGGCACCGCGGGCGGGTCGTCGTCGTCGGGCGGGTCGTCGGGTGCGAGTGTGCCGGCGCCGTTGGTCAAGGAGCGTTTGTTCGCGAACCCGTCGCGGCCGGCGTCCTACGCCGCCGGCGGTGATCTGCAGCTGCAGGGCACCAGCCCGGCGGCGCAGGTCGAGAACTTCCAGAACTACTTCTCCGACGTGCTGCACCTGGGTAAGAACCAGTACACGCTCAAACCGCTGACGGCGGGCGCGATCGTGGTCGCGGGCACGATCCTGGGGCGGATCGGGCCGGGCACCGCGGCGCAGGCCTCGCACGTGTACTTCATGGTCCAGCCGGCGGGTAAGAACGCGCCGCAGATCGACCCCAAACCGATCCTCGACGGCTGGAAGCTGCTGGAAGCCACCGCCGTCTACCGGGCCGCGGGCGTGAACCCGTTCTTCGGGCCCGGCGCCAAGAACCCGACCGTCGGCCAGATCCTGCTGATGAGCAAAGAACAGCTCACCAACCGCGTGCTCGAAGACCCCCACGCCCAGATCTACGCCTGCGGACGACGCGACATCGAAGCCGGCGCGATCGACCGCCGCGTCCTGGCCGTGATCGAGTTCCTATCCGCCTCGGGCCTATACCCCACCGTCACCGGCCTGCAATGCGGCCACTCACTCACCGGCCAAACCGGCACCGACGCCGCCGGCCAAACCGGCGCCAGCGTCGACATCTCCCAGATCAACAACATCCCGATCCTCGGCCACCAAGGCCCCGGCTCGATCACCGACATCACCATCCGCCGGCTGCTCACCCTCCAAGGCGCGATGGCCCCCGACCAGATCATCTCCACGATGAGCTACAAAGCCCAACCCAACACCCTCGCGCTCGCCGACCACACCAACCGCATCCAAATCACCTACACCCCCCAATACGGCGCCAACAAAAAAACCTCCGCCCAAATCGCCGACATCCTCCAACCCGGCCAATGGGCAGACCTAATCAACCGACTCGCACAAATCCCCGAACCCATCGTCCCCATCGGCCCCAGCAAATACGCCGTCAAAGTCCCCAGCACCGGCGGCTAACACGCCCAAACGCCCGACGGGCCCGTCTACGCAGCTGTTCCGGTTCACCCAGGTCGAGCTGCCGTGGGCACTGGGACCGCCCGATGGGCGCTATCTCCTGAGGGATCTGGGGGACCCTCCCGAGGCGCCGCCCGCCCATGTGCTCGTGGTGACGACGCTCGGGGCGCCCGAGCGCCGACGATGGCTCACACAGACTAAGCGTAAGGCTGAAGTCGAGCCTGAGCCTTCGCCCGTAACCACCGGCCGCGCAACGATAATCGACGTGGGGACGCCATTCTCAGGTGCCGACGAGGCGCGAGCCTGGATCGCCCGGGTCGGGGACGGCGATGTCGCTGCGGGATTGGCGGTGTTGAACCGCGTCCTGCACGCCTTCCGGCTCGTGATCGCCGATCCCTACCTCAGCGCGGTCGAGCGCGGGCAGCTGCTGGTCGCACGCGTCGGCTACGGGGCCGGGGAGCAGGTGGCAGACGGTCTGTGGACCGACGCCTGCGAGCTGATCGAAAAACCCGCGCGCCGGCGCCGGGCGAAGGTGCTCGAGCCGCAGGCCCGGCTCGCAGCGCTACTCGGCGGGCGTGAGCCGACGCTCGTCTGCGAGGAGCTCGCCCTCCGCGCCCGGCTCGACCTTGACCACGACCGCCACCGCGAGGCGGCGCTCCAGGTGCTCGTCGCACTCGATGCCGCTGTGGCTGAGCTCACGGTCGATCCCTCCGCCGCCGCCCTCCAGGACCGCCTGTCCGAACTGCGCGCCCACCGCGACTCGGTGGCCGATGCCGCGCAGGCGGCGCTGGCCGGGCCGCTCAGCGGGGATCAGCGGGAGGCCATTGCCTTCACCCTCGCGCGGATCGAGGCTGCCCTGCGCGCGCGGGCGGTCGCGAACGCCTGAGCCTCCGCGAACGCCTGAGCCTCCGGGTTCGCCGGCCGCTTGGCGATTAGAGGGGCGATTTGCGGAGACGGCGACGCGGTCGCCCCCGGTGAGGCCGGCGCCGGGCGAAATCTGCCTCCGCGGCATGCTTACAGGCCCAAAGTCCGCACCCGTAAGCCGACCTTGGCTACATAAGCATGCCCCACATGCTTATGTAGCCAAGGCCCAGCAGGCGCGCGCGGTTTGTCCCTGTATGCAGCCGAAAATGCGTAAGCGTTCAGTCCCTGGGCCTCAGGTGAGCGCGGGGAATGGATCGCCGCGGCTGTGGGCGGTGATCAGGTCGCTGAGATAGGTGAATAGCGAGCGGCGTTGTGGGCGGCAGGTGGCGGCGGCTGAGAGCGCGCGCTCGGCGAATCGCTCACCGTCCTGGCTTTGGGTGCCGAGCGAGACTTTTCGGTGGATGACGGGTGAGCGGAGCGCGCGCTCGGCGGGGTTGTTGGTCGGCTCGACCCCGTCGATCGTGGTGAAGGTCCAGAGCGCGGGCCAGATCTTGAGCAGGTTGTTCGCGAACCGCCGGTGCCAGCGGGTGCGTTTGCTGTTCGAGCTGGCGTCTTGCAGCAGCGCTCGGAGCTGGGTTTGGATCGGCGCGATCTCGCGCTTGAGCCGGTCGCGGTCGTGATGCTCGTGCCGGTAGGCCCGCCAGGCTTTGAACACCCGGCCGGCGAGCTTCACGCCGTGTTCGCCGAACGTCTTCTGCTCGGCCAGCCCGTCGGCGTGGCGGCGGAAGTCGCGCTGCAGGTGCGACCAGCACACTTGGCGCTGGTGGGGATCACGATGGCTAAAGCCGTTCCAGCGGTCAGAGACCACGATCCCCGCATACGCGCCGATCAGCGCATCGAACTGCTCGCGGTTGCAGCGCTCGGCGATCTGCAAGAACGTCGCCTCCGGGGTGCTCGCGGTCCACAACGCGCGCCCCTCACCGCTGGTCCGCCAGCCGGTCTCATCGACATGCACCGCGCCCTGATCCAGCACCCAGTCCTGCAACTGGCAGTGCGGGCCAGCCAAGGCGTCCGAGGCCCGCTGGCAGATCGCATCGACCGCGCCGGTCGAGACCCGGGCGCCGAACAGATCGCCGACCAGCTCGCAGATCCCCCGGCGGGAGATCCGATGCCGGGCGGTCAACGTCACCACCGCCGCCTGCAACCTCACCCCGAACGCGGAGCCGCCGACCTCCTCGGGCACTCGGGCGCTGGTCCGTGCGAGACACTGCCGACAGCGCAACTGATGGGTGCGATGCTCGACCACGACCACGCTAATCGCCGGCAACTCACACACCTGGTGGCGACCGAACACTCCGCCCGGCCGGCGCTGCTGATCCTCGAACCGATACCCGCATCCGCCACACGCCTGCGGAAAGTGATCGACGATCTCATCCACCTGATGCTCCGGCTTGAGCTCACGACCCGCACCCCGATGCCCAGGCTGCCCACCAGCCTCACGCTGAGCGCCCTCCCGGCGCATCAACTCCTTCGCCTTCGCACGCGCCTCCGCCCGCCGCTGCGCCCGCGACTTCGGCGGATCGCTCGACGGCGGCCTCGAGCTCGTGCGCGAATCCTGGCGCGTCTGCTCCTCCAACCGCCTCAATCGATCCTCGTGCTCAGCGACCCTGTCAGCGAGATCGAGAAGGACCCCAACACACGCCTCACGCCCCGAGTCATAGATCGCCTCCGCCTCCGCGCGGTCCATGCCTGCAAGATTCGCCCCACCAAGCAGGAATCCCTGCCACAGGCCCCGACGACTGAACGGTTACGAAAATGCCGAATTTTGCTGACACAGTCATCCCCGCCATCCGCTCGGCGGCGCCGTTTACCGAGCCGGCCACCGGCCGCGGCTCAGCCGAGTAACCCCAGCAACACCCAAGCTAACCGCTCAGCCGAGGCCCAGAGCGGCGAGCACGCCCTCCAGCTCATCCACGACGTCGCCGTCGAGCCGCACAGCGGCGCGGGAGTCGAACGGAGTCCTACCCTGCGTGACGATCGCGATCCGCCCGCCGGCAGCGAGCGTCATCGCCGGCAGCTGCGCGACCGGGTAAACCTCCAGCGATGAGCCGACGCAGAGCATCAGGTCGGCCCGGACGGCGAGCTGCTCGGCTCGCGACAGCGCCTCGGCCGGCAGGTACTCGCCGAACAGCACGACGTCGGGTTTCAGTGGATCGCCGCAATTGCAGCGCGGCACCCCGCGCGGGTCGGCTTCCAGACGGGCGCGGACATCGATCAGATCGAACCGAGCCCGGCAGCGCAGGCACGAGCAGTGGGCGGTCGTGCCGTGAACCTCGATCAGGGTCCGCGAGCCCGCGAGTGCGTGGAGCTGATCGATGTTCTGGGTGATCACGGCATCGAGCAAGCCAGCCTGCTCAAGCGTGGCCAGTGCAGTGTGGGCCCGGTTCGGACGCTTGTCCTCAAGCGATTGGAACCGTTGTCCGTAGAAGTGCCAGAACTGCTCAGGGTCACGGCGAAACACGTCGATGTGGGCGACCTTCATCGGGTCGACCTTTTCCCACATGCCCTTGCCGGGGGAGCGGAAGTCCGGGATCCCGGACGGGACCGAGATCCCGGCTCCGGTCAGTGCGACGACCGAGCCCGCGTCCCGGATCAGCTCCGCGAGCGCGGTCGCCTGGCTCGTGGAGACGCTCACTTGCCCTGGAATCGTGCCGTGCGCTTCTGCAGAAATGCGGAGATCCCCTCGCGCGCGTCCTCGGAGCCGAACGCGGTCGCGAAACCCTGCTTCTCGGCTTCGATACCAGCGTCGAGGTCGCCGTTCGCGGAGACCTTCTTGATCTGCCCGATCGAGACCGGCGCCTGGCCGGAGAGCTTGCGCGCCCAGGCGAGTGCCGTGTCATGAAGCTCATGGTCCGGCACGACGCGATTGACGAGCCCCAGCTCGAACGCCTCGTCGGCTCCGACCGGCTCCCCGGTCAGGTTCATCTCGAGTGCCTTGGCCTCGCCCACGAGTCGCGGCAGCCGTTGCGTGCCGCCGAACCCGGGAATGATCCCGAGGTTGATCTCCGGCTGACCGAACGTCGCCGACTCCGCCGCGATCCGGAAATCACACGCCATCGCGAGCTCGCAACCGCCGCCGAACGCCAGCGCGTTGACCGCGGCGATCGTGGCGATGTTGGAGGTCTCCAGCTGGCGCAGCAGGCCGTGCATCTGGTCCAGGAACTCCCGTCCGCGGGCCGCGTCCATCGTCGTGAACGACTTGATGTCGGCGCCGGCGCAGAAGAGCATCGGGTTCGCCGAGGCGAACACGAGTGCGCGAGCGCTGCTCTTGACCGCATCCCACAGTTTCTGCAGCGCCTCCACGACATCGGGGGCGATCGAGTTCGCGGGCGGGTTGTCGAGCCACGCGATCGCGACCTCCCCGCGGGTCTCGAGCTTGACTGGGCTCTCGTCCCAGCCCGCGTCCGGCCGGGCGTATGGGAAGAAGCCCTGCCCGGACTTGACGCCGAGCCGGCCTTGAGCAACGAGTCGGCGCAGGATCATCGGCGGCTCAAAGTTCTCGCCCCACTCCCGGGCGGCGCGCTCGAGCTTCTGGAGCATCTCGTCGAGGCCGACCTGATCGGCACGTGCGAACGGCGGCGGGATGATCCCGGCGCCGGCCATCATCCCGAGGTCGATGTCCTTCATCGACGCGACCCCCTCCTCCAGCACCAGGCAGCTCTCGACGAGCGCCTTGAGCGTGAAGCGGTCAACGAGCGCGGCAGTATCGAGGGATGTATTAACCGTGCTCATAGAAGCCCTTTCCGGTCTTGGCGCCAAGGTTGCCTGCGGCCACCAGTTCTCGCATCTGGTTGTGAACGTGGAACCGGTCGCCGTATGAGTCCTTCAGGTGCTCGGCGACGTGCAGCACGGTGTCGAGCCCAAGCAGGTCGGTGAGGAAGAACGGCCCCATCGGGGCGGCCTTTGACTCGGCGACGATGCGGTCGAGTTCCTTGATCTCGATCCCGGTTTCCTCCTGAAAGCGCCACAGCTCGGAGACGCTCGAGTTCAGGATCCGATTCACGACGAACCCAGGCGCTTCACCACAGCGGATCGGCATTTTCCTGATCGTCTGCGCAAACGTGCTCGCCGCCTGCGCTGTCTCCGCCGAGGTGTCCTCACCTTCGATCACCTCGATCAGCCGCATCACCGACGCCGGGTAGAAGAAGTGAAAGCCAACCACCTTGTCGGGCCGGCTGGTCGCCTCGCCCATTTCGGTGATCGACAAGGAAGATGTGTTGGAGGAGAGGATCGCGTGTCCAGGCGTGACCTCGTCGAGCTCGGAGAACACGGCCTGCTTGATCTCGATCCGCTCGGGCACCGCCTCGATCACGAAATCGACGTCCCCGAACGCGTCGTACTCGGTGGTGCCGGTGATCAGGGCGAGCTTGCGCTCCAGCTCGTCGATCTCCATCTTCCCCTGGTCAACGCGGCCCTGCCACAGCGAGCGAGCCTTCTCGAGTCCCAGGTCTACGAACTTCTGATCGACGTCCTTGAGCACGACCGGGACCTCCGCGCTGGCGATCACCTGGGCGATCTCCCCGCCCATCGTGCCGGCGCCGACCACCGCGGCTTTGAAGACGAACATGAGCCTCCCGTGTGTTGCTTGTGCTTGACGGTCCAGCTGGCGGCTCTCGCATCTGGCGACGCGAGGTGTTCCGGAGTCTAATGCTGGCCGGCTTCAGCGCGGCCGGCCAGCTGAACGCCGAAACGGGCAAGTGTCGTCTGCAACGATCTCGCCATCGCCCGACGGATGAACAGCATGTCGACGAGCGGCGTCAGCAGTGACGCGCGCGCGAGCGCGTACTCGAGGCTGAGCTCCACCTGGACCGCTGTCCCCGCTGTCCGCGCCGTCCCCGCCGGCCCGGCCATTCCCACCGGTCCCGCCGGCCCCGCCGGCTCCGCGCGCCCCACTTCACCGATGACCATGAACGTCACCTCTTGACGGCCGGTAATCGAGGCGTCCGTCACCTCGACGGTCTGGCCGGACCCCGGCAGATGCGAGACGACGCGCTCGGTCACCCGCCCACGCCCGGCCGGATACGAGTCCCAGGTGACCGTGGCACCGACCCCCGGCCAAGGGCCCTCGACGCCCACCACCTCCGCCAGCCCGTCGATCCACTTCGGCCAGCCGCTCGTGTCGTACCAGCATGCCTCGGCCGCCTCGATCGTTCCCGGGACGGTCAGCGTCGCGTGTGCGCGGGATGCCATCGAGCTCCGATTATCACCCGCCACGGGCCGTGTGCCGCGCGACCCGCCGTGGCGCCCATTACCCTCTCTGCAATGCCGGAAACGCTGCCAGACAGCATCGAGCCGTACACGAACATCTCGCCCAAGGCGTATGAGCACCCGGCCGACCGGGCGGCGACCGCTGCACTGAAGGCGGTCCCGATGCTCGACGCGGTCGTCCGCAGGCTGATCGAGTGGCGCTACGAGCGCGCGCTGCGGCAGCTGTTCCTCAGCAACTCGGTCAAGGTCGGCGAGAGCCAGCTGCCGGATCTGTGGGCAGCGCACACCGGGATGTGCAGGGTGCTCGACATGCCCGAGGTCTACGACCTGTACGTGACCTGGTCGGTCCCGGGCCTGGCCCAGGCGATCGGCTCGACGAAGCCGATGGTCGTCTTCGACTCGATGCTGCTCGAGCGGCTCGGTCCCGGCGAACAGCGCGTCGTGCTCGCGCACGAGCTCGGTCACATCCTCTCCGACCACATGGTCTACGTCACCGCGCTCAACATCCTGCTGAGCGTCGGCAACGGACTGCCGTTCCTGCTCGGGGTCCCGTTTCGCGCCGTCAAGGCGGTCCTGCTCGAGTGGTTCCGCGCGGCCGAGTTGAGCTGCGACCGTGCCGCGACGATCGCCGTCCGCGACCCCCAGATCGTGTGCCGGGCATTGATGGTGTTCGCCGGTGGCATGTCGGCCGACAAGCTCAACCTGGACGCGTTCATGACCCAGGCGATGGAGTACGAGAGCTGGGACGATCCGAGCGATCGGGTGCGCCGGTTCTTCAACGAGATCGGCCAGACCCATCCGTATGCGGTCAGGCGCGTCTCGGAAGTGATGCGATGGGTCCAGAGCGGCGACTATGACCGGATCATCCGCGGCGAGTACATCACCCGCGACCAGCGGACCGACGTCCGTGAGGAGGCCGGCGACGCGATGGAGTTCTACGCCGAACGGTTCCGCACGATCTTCCGCGAAGCCGGGCGACAACATCACCACCCTCGGGTCCCAGTTCGGCGGCATGGCCGAGCAGGTCGCAGACTGGATCCGGACCCGCGGTGGCGGTTCCGGGCGCGGCGGCTCCGACGCCTGAGCCGCGGTAGGACCGCGCGCTTCGCCCGGGCTCGGCGCCATCGCCGTAAGAAAACCCGCCGCCTGCCGTTGAGCTATCGGTGGACCGATTGCCCGCCTCTCACACCGTGGTTCTCGACGATGTTTTCTGGAACAATCGACGCGCAGGTTCCCTCATGGCCACGCGCGTTGCAACGGGGACGGAAAGGCTCGACGATGCCGAGCTTTCGCGCCTGGCAATCGGCGGCGACGGCCGCGCGTTCGCCGAGCTCTATGACCGTCACGAGCAGCGCGTATACGGCTTCTGCATGCGGATGCTCGGCACGCCACACGACGCCGCCGATGCAACCCAGGAGACCTTCGTCCGATTGCTCGGCCGCCTGCCCGCACTCGAGGGCCGCGAGCTCAACTTCATCGCCTACGTCCTCACCACCGCCCGGCATGCCTGCTACGACATGATCGAGTCGCGGCGGAAGGTTGAGCCGATGGCCGATCAGCTCGAGCCGAGCCGGCCCGACCCCGGCGACATCGCCGAGGACCCCGAGCGGGCCGCGCTGCTGCAAGCCAGCCGCGAGCAGGTACTCACCGCGAGCTCCTCCCTCCCCGCCCGCCAGCGCGAGGTCCTCGCCCTGCGCGAGGTCGAGTCGCTGTCCTATGAGGAGATCGGCGAGATCATGGAGATGAACAGCAACGCTGTGGCACAGCTGATCTCCCGCGCCCGGATCAGGCTCCGTGACGCCGTGCGCGGTACCGCGCTGGGATCGGTCGCTGCGGATTCCCCTGACTGCGAGCGCGCGCTGCCGCTGCTGGCGACGCTGTCCGATCGCCAGCCCGCGCCGGAGTCGGAGCTCGGCTGGCTCCGCGCTCACCTCGCCGCGTGCCGTATCTGTCGCGTACGCCGGGAGGCGATGGACGAGGCCGGGGTCTCCTACCGCGTGCTGATCGGGCTGGTGCCGCTCGTCTGGCTACGCCAGGCCACGATCGCCCGGGCGGCCGAGCTCGTCGGAGCCGATTGGAGTGCGGTCGGCGGGAAGGGCGCGGATATGCCCGGCAGCGAACCGGGACCCTCCGGCAGCGGACCGGGATCCCCGGCAGCGGACCGGGACCTCCGGCAGCGGACCGGGATCGCCCGGCGACGGGGCGAAGCTGCCCGACGGCCGAGGAGAGCTCGCGGCGGCCGCCGGCTCGTCCCGGCGACGGGCTGCGTGGCGTCGTCCCGCGGAGGCGCTCGTGGCGACACTGGTTCTCCTCGTGGTGTTTCTGCTACTCGTCGGGCAGCTCGCGAGCGACAAGGTTCCGCGGACCGTCACCATCACGCCTGCTGCCAGCCACGTGGCCGTCTCGCCCTCTCGCCGCGCCGTGGTCCACACTTCCCGCCGGCACAGAAGCCGACATCTGAGGACGAACGGCGGATCGACCGCGACCGCGACGGCGATCACCACTCAGACAGCCGTGAGCACGAACGCGGGGCTGAGCAAGACACAAACGTCCTCAGGGATCGCGTCAACGTCCGGGTCCGGCGTGACCGGCTCAGCCGGTGGCGGCTCTGGCAGCCACGGCTCCACCGGCTCGCATTCACCGCATTCGGGAGCCAGCAACGGGAACTCCAATCCACCGGCCACGAGCACCACGCCGGTCACTGTCACGACGCCGCCTGCGACTACCACGACCACCCCGCCGACCACCGCCACGACTCCGGCAACCGGCACGGTCTCGACCACCACGACCGCCGCCACCACCACCACCGTGAGCACCGTCACCACGCAGAGCAACCCCTTCGGCGCGCCGCCGGGGTTGCTGAACCCGGGACCGCCGGGCGGCTGAGCGGGCCCAGACCGACCGCGACCGCCGGGCGGCTGAGCGGGCCTAGACCGACCGCGACCGCCGGGCGGCTGAGCCGGCCCAGACCGACCGCGACCGCCGGGCGGCTCAGCCGGCCCAGACCGACCGCGACCGCCGGGCGGCTCAGCCGGCCCAGACCGACCGCGACCGCCGGGCGGCTCAGCCGGCCCAGACCGACCGCGACCGGCGGGCGGCTCAGCCGGCCCAGACCGGGACCGCCGGCGACCGAGTCCGGCGCCCTGACCGGGACCGCCGAGAGCCTCAGCCGGCAGACGCCTTGGCGGCGTCCTGTCTCCCTTGACAATCGACGATTCCGATATATCGTTGACGTATTGCGATCTTCGAATAGAAAGGAACCTCATGCACTCAGATTCGATCGCAGCACGTCCCCCCGGCAGGATGGCCTGGCAATTCGCAAAGGGAAAGGGCCGCCATCGCCGAGTCGACGACCTCGAGCGAATGGCGGCGGTGCGCCACCTCCGAGGCGGACCACCGTTCGGAGGACCGCCCCCGGGATTCGGTCGTCCGTTCGGTGGCGGCCGAGGCCGCGCACGTCGTGGTGATGTCCGGATCGCGCTCCTGCGGCTGCTCGCCGAGGAGCCGCGTAACGGATACCAGTTGATGCAGGCAATCGAGGAGCGCAGCGGCGGCCGGTGGCGCCCGAGTCCGGGATCTGTGTATCCCGCTCTGGCGCAGCTCGAGGACGAGGGGCTGATTCGCCCCACTGAACGCGAGGGCTCGAACTTGTTCGAGATCACCGACGCCGGACGCGAGCAGCTCGAGCAGGCGGGCGCAGAGCAGGCGCCGTGGGAGCTCGATGACGACCCTGCGTTCCAAGCCGTCGCCGACCTGCGTTCGCTCGTCCGGCAGATCCATCTAGCGGCCGCGCAGGTCGCGCAGGCGGGAGATGACAGGCAGCTCAAGCGGGCAGCCGAAACTCTCGCCGAGACCCGCAGGTCGCTCTATCGGATCCTCGCGGAGGACCCGGTGTCACCGTCGGACGAGGGCGCAGACACCACGACCGAGGCCTGAGATGCGCGACCCCGTAACGTTTGGCGAACAGATGGCGGCGAGCACCGAACCCGACACTGCGCCGCTTAACGGTGTGGACCCGGCGATCGTCGTCCGCGGGCTCAGGAAGAGCTTCGGCGAGATCCAAGCGGTCCGCGGCGTCGACTTCGAGGTCGCGCTTGGCGAGGTGTTCGGCTTCCTCGGCCCCAACGGTGCGGGCAAGACAACCACGATCAACATGCTCTGTACGCTCGCCAAGCCAACCTCGGGCTCGGCGAGCGTCGCCGGCCACGACGTCGTCCGCGAGCGCGACGACGTGCGACGGAACATCGGGCTCGTGTTCCAGGATCCGACCCTCGACGGCTACCTCACGGCGGAGCAGAACCTCAGGCTCCACGCCGAGCTGTACGGCGTGCAGTCCGACCTCGTGATGCCCCGGATGCAGCAGGTGATGGAGATGGTCGGGCTATGGGAACGCCGGGACAACACAGTGGCGACATTCTCCGGTGGGATGCGCCGCCGCCTGGAGATCGCGCGCGGGCTGATGCACTCACCCCGGGTGCTGTTCCTCGACGAGCCGACGATCGGACTCGATCCGCAGACCCGGCGCTCGATCTGGTCCTATATCCGTGAGCTCAAGCAGAGCGAGGACATCACGATCTTCATGACGACGCACTACATGGACGAGGCCGAGTGGTGCGACCGGATCGCGATCATGGACCACGGCCAGATCGTGGCGCTCGACACGCCCGAGACGCTGAAGGCGGAAGTCGGAACCGACCGGGTCACGATCCACACCGACGACGACGAGGCCACGATCGCAGCCCTCGCGGAGCGCTTCGGGATCGAGGCGCGGATCTCGGAAGGTGCCGTGACGTTCGGAGTCCCCGCGGGCGAGGAGTTCGTCCCGCGCCTGTTCGCCGAGCTCGGACTTCCGATCCGTGCCGTCAGCGTCTCGCGGCCCACACTCGACGACGTGTTCATGTCCTATACCGGCACGACGATCAGAGACGCCGAGGAGGATCAGTCCAAGCACCGCAATCGAGTGATGATGCAGATGATGAGCGGAGGCCGGCGATGAGCGGAGCGCACGGCGATGAGCGGAGGCCGGCGATGAGCGGAGGCGGCGATGAGCACAACGGCGGATCGTTCCTCCGGGCAAGCGGCCAGCGGCGCCGCCGTCCTCCCGGGCTCCCCACCGCACCGGGTCGTCAGGGTCGAAGTCCCCCAACGCAGTCTCGCCTCCGAGCTGCGCGCGATCCGGATCGTGTGGCGGCGGGAGCTGATCCGCTTCCGCGCCGACCGGCTGCGGATGGTCACCTCGCTGGTGCAGCCGCTGCTGTTCCTGTTCGTGCTCGGTTCGGGCCTCCAGGGCCTCGCCAGCGCAGGTACCCACGGCGTCAGCCTCAAGACGTTCATCTACCCCGGAATCCTGTGTATCTCGGTGATGTTCACGGCGATGTTCTCGGCCGCCTCGATCGTGTGGGACAGAGAGTTCGGCTTCCTGCGCGAGATGATGGTCGCGCCGATCCGGCGCAGCTCGATCGTGATCGGCAAATGCCTCGGTGGAGCGACCGTGGCGAGCATCCAGGGCGTGATCGTCATCTGCCTCGCCGGCTTCGTGAACGTCCCGTACGACCCGCTGCTGATCCTCGGCATCTTCATCCTGCAGCTGGCGCTGGCCTTCTCGATCACGGCATTTGGCGTCATGGTCGCGGTGCGGATCAAGCAGATGCAGTCGTTCATGGGCGTCATGCAGATGATCGTGATGCCGATGTTCTTCATCTCGGGCGCGCTGTTCCCGGCCGCCGGCCTGCCCGCCTGGCTCACGATCCTGAACCGCCTCGACCCGCTCACATACGCGGTCGACCCGATGCGGCGGCTGGTCTTCAACCACCTGACGATCTCCGCACTCGCCCGCAAGGCACTCGATCCGGGCGTGACCTGGTGGGGATGGCACGTCCCTGCCCTGCTCGAGGCCGGGGTGATCGTGCTGCTCGGCTTGATCATGCTCGGGATCGCGATCTGGGAGTTCAGCGCCACCGAGTAGCGCCCCCGGAAGGCTCGGCAAACGGCGCGGCGAGGGGTCGCGAGGAAGCGAGGTCGGGGCGGGCATGCAGGCGCGGGCCGAAAATCACCTCAATGGCATGCTTAAAGGCCCAAAGTCCGCGCCCGCGGCCGACGTTGGTTACATAAGCATGCCCCACATGCTTATGTAGCCAAGGTCCAGCAGGCATGGGCGATTTGTGCCTGTATGCAGCCGAAATGCCGAATTTCGCTGACAGCCTGCAGCCCGGCCACCCCGTCCAGCCCGGCCACCCCGTCCAGCCCGGCCACCCCTCCACCCCGCTCACCCCCTCCGCGCCGTTCGAACGGGCCGAACGCCCGCGGGAGCCGAGCCGAGTCACCCCCCACCCGCCCGCGGAGCCCCGCCGAGTCGGCGCCCCGCCCACCCGGCGGGAGCCGAGCCGAGTCGGCGCCCCACCCGCCCCCGCCCGCGCTCACCGCTCGACGAAGTAGCTGCCGCTCCCCTGCCCGCTCGAGAAGAACCGGCTCGTCACTGTCTTCTTGCGGGTGAAGAACTCGACGGCGTCAGGCCCGTGCGCATGTAGGTCGCCGAGGAACGAGTCCTTCCACCCCGAGAACGGGAAGAACGCCACCGGCGCCGCGACACCGATGTTCACGCCGATCATCCCGACCTCCACGTCGTGGCGGAAGCGGCGCACCGACGCACCCGATTCGGTGAAGATCGAAACCCCGTTCCCGAACCGGCTCGAGTTGACGATCTCGATCGCGTGGTCGAGCGTCGAGGCGCGGATCACGCACAGGACTGGCCCGAACACCTCCTCACGGGCGATCTCCATCTCCACCGTCACCTGGTCGAGGATCGTCGGGCCGACGAACGCGCCGCGTGGGTCGCCCCGGGCCTCACGGCCGTCGAGCACCACCTTGGCCCCGGCGGCGAGCCCGCGCTCGACCCACGAGACGATCCGGTCACGAGCCGCACTCGAGATCACGGGCCCGACGTCGGTCCGCTCCTCGATCCCGTCCCCGACCCGTAACGCCCCGGCGGCCTGCACCAGCGCCGGCATCAGCTGCTCGTGGGCATCGCCCACCGTCACTACGACCGAGCCCGCCATGCATCGCTGGCCGGCCGCCCCGAAGGCCGAGCCGAGAATGCCCTGCACTGTCTCCCCCACGACGGCGTCCGGCATCACGACCATGTGGTTCTTGGCGCCGCCGAGCGCCTGCACGCGCTTGCCGGCGCGAGCCGCCCGCTCATACACCAGGCGGGCGACCGGCGCCGAGCCCACGAACGAGACCGCGTCGATCCCCGGGTGCCCCAGAATGCCTTCGACCACCGTGCGCCCGCCGTTGACCAGGTTCACCACCCCGGGCGCCAGCCCCAGCGCGTCCAGCTCCTCGAACGCGATCTGCTGAGTCAGCGGCACCTGCTCAGAAGGCTTCAGGACGAACGTGTTGCCGCAACCGATCGCGAACGGAAGGAACCAGAACGGCACCATCGCCGGGAAGTTGAACGGAACGATCGCGGCGCACACCCCGACCGGCTGGCGCACCGTCTCTGCATCGATCCCCCGCGAGACGTCCTCCAGGATCCGCCCCTGCATCGTCGTCGGGATCGCGCAGGCGCACTCGACCATCTCGATCATCCGCGCCACCTCGGCGCGCGCATCACCGATCGTCTTGCCCATCTCGCGCGTCACCGACCGCGCCAGCTCATCGCTGCGAGCGACCAGTCGGTCGCGCAGCTCAAACAGCTTCCGCGCTCGGCCGATCACCGACACCGAGCGCCACTCCGGCAGCGCCGCGCGCGCGGCCTGCACCGCGAGATCGAGATCGGCGGCGCCCGACAGCGGGACCCGTGCCAGCAGTTCTCCGGTGGCGGGGTTGGCCACATCGAGCACGTCGGTCGGGTCGCGGGCCGGAGTCCACTCCCCGGCGATGTAGTTGTCCAGTAGTCGGGTGGCGGTGGCGGACATGGAGGCTCCTCGGTGGACTCGGGGCCGGGCCCCAGCCTGATTCTGCCGCGCCACTGAAAAACAGGGGGGCCGCCCGTCAGGGCGGCCCCCCTCCCAACACCTCCTACGCGTGTGCCGGCGCCGGCTCCTCGGCCCGCCGCGGGAGCAACGTCTCGCGCGCGATCACGAGCCGCTGGATCTGGGCCGTGCCCTCGTACAGCTGCAGGATCTTTGCGTCGCGCATCAGCTTCTCGACCTTGTACTCCTTGATGAAGCCATACCCGCCGTACACCTGCACGGCATCGGTGGTGACCTCCATCGCAGTGTCGGCAGCGAACCGCTTGGCGTGCGAGGACTCGAGCGTGTTGCGCTTGCCCTGGTCCAGCAGCACGGCCGAGTTCCAGGTCGCCAGCCGGCTCAGGTGCACCTTGGTCGCCATGTCGGCGATGATGAACTGGATCGCCTGGTGCATCGCGATCGGGACGCCGAACTGGACGCGCTCCTTTGAGTAGTCGATCGCGAACTCCATCGCCGCGCGCGCGACGCCGACCGCCATCGCGGCCACGCCGGGCCGGGTGCGGTCAAGCGTCATCATCGCGATCTTGAAGCCCTTGTTCTCCTCGCCGATCAGATGGTTCAGCGGGATCTCGACCTCGGGGAACGTGATCGTCGCGGTATTGGAGGCCCGCTGGCCCATCTTGTCCTCGTGCTTGTCGACGATCACGCCGGCATCACGGGGGACCACGAAGCACGAGATGCCGCGGTGTCCGGCCTCCTTGTCGGTCTTCGCGTAGACGGTGTAGTAGTTGGCGTACTCGCCGTTGGTGATGAAGCACTTGGAGCCATTGATGACCCATTTGTCGCCCTTGCGGGTGGCGGTGGTCTTCATCGCGGAGACGTCGGAACCGGCATCGGGCTCGGTCAGGCAGAAGGAAGCGAGCAGCGGCGCTTCGCTCAGGCGGCCCAGGTAATCCTTCTTGATCTCCTCCGAGCCGGCGAGCCCAATCGGGGCGGTAGCGAGGCCGTTGCAGGTCATCGAGGTACCGATCCCGGAGCAGCCCCAGCCGATCTCCTCCTCGATCAGAACGCCGTCGAGGTAGCCGAGGCCGGGACCACCGTACTCGGCCGGAAGATGGCCGTTCATCAGGCCCAGCTCCCAGGCCTTCTCGATGATCTCCTGAGGCCAGGTCCCCTCCTTGTCGTATTCCCACGCGACCGGGCGCATCTCCTTCTCGGCGAATTCGTGCGCCATCTCCCGCATGTTTCTCTGCTCGTCGGTGAGCGTGAAATCAACCACGTGGATGTTCTCCTTGAAAAAACAGATTGACTAGTCAGTCAACAGCTATGTATCAAAGAGTACTCGATCGCGAGGCGAGCGCAAACGGGTTCCGTTACGGATCGCAGGACGGGCTTCTACGGACCCTCGCGGGCCCGCGACCAGGCCCCCACGCCCCCGGTCCCGCAAACCCGGCTGGAGATCCGCACCCCATGGCGCAACACTTAACGACCATGCACGCAGCGTTCGGCACCGTGATCTGGGTCGTATGCGGCCTCGGCGTCGTCGGCGCGTTCGTGGCCCTCGTCTGGAACGGCCGCACGTGGGAGGAATACAGCAAGGATCATCTGCTGATGGAACGCGAGTCCTCGCCTGAGCAGAAGCCCGGATCAGCGGCCTCCCAACTCGAGCGCGAGATCGAGATCAGGCAGCTTCTCGAGGCCCGTAACGCCCGGCGGCAGCGGCGGGGCGAGGCGCCGATCGACATCGAGGCGGAGCTCGCGACGCTCACCGGCTCGCCGCCCGGCGACGCGGTTCTGCGGGCCGACCCGGTTCTGCGGCCCGACGCGGCTCTGCGAGCCGAGGTCCGCGACCTCGTGGTCGCCCGCAACTACCGCCGACAGCGGTCCGGCAAGCCTGGGCTCGACGTCGAGGCCGAGGTCGAGCGCCAACTCGCGCGGATCGACGGTTCGGCTGGTGCCAGCCCCCGTGGCGAGTCCGGTCCGCAAGCGCTAGGCTGATCTCAATGGCCGATCCACGCAAGTTTGAGGTCGAGGAGCTCGTCAACCGCCCGGGGATGTATTTCAATCCCCAGACGGAGGTGCTCGTGATCGTCGACGACTCGCCCGAGCTCGACTCCGAGATCTTCAACATGGAGGAGTACGAGGGAGCGGACTGGGTGCTGATCAGCGACGAAGTGCCCGTCGAGGAGAATCGCCGCGACGAGCTGCTCGAGGCGTTCCAGGTCCGCTATCACCCGGGCGAGGCCACGGAGGACGACGACGAGGAGCTCCCCGACGAGCTCGAAGAGGATCACCAGGAAGTGGGACGGGAATAGGCCCGCCGCACTTGCTCGCGACGCCGCCTGCTGAGAGGTGAGCGCGGATCGCGCGCGAGGACTAGGCCTTGTCAGCCGTCCTGTCCGGGCGTGAGTAGGATGGCCGAGAACTTTTCGCCTTCGAGCGCGCGATCGCGCTGCTGCGCGGTGGCGATCTAACCGTCACCGAGGTCCGCTTCGCGGTGACCAAATCGATCAGAAATCGAGAAGCGGCGGTCACGAGCCGCAACTAGAGTGACTGCCATGGACATCACCACCGCGACTTAGGAGTGACCATGACCGGCTCTTCCACCGAGGGAATCAAGATCGTGCTGGTTCCGGTGTCCGACCTGGCGACGGCCAAGCCGGTGTACGCCGCCCTGCTCGGCGGACCGCCGCAGAACGACGCGTCCTATTACGTCGGCTTCGAGGCGGCAGGGCAGCACATCGGGCTGCTGCCGGGGGGTGGACCGCAGGGCATGACCTCGCCGGTGGCCTACTGGCAGGTGCCGGACATCGAGGCGAAGCTGGCCGAGGTGACGGCCGCGGGTGCGACCCTGAAGGAGCCCGTGCGCGACGTCGGTGGCGGCCGCCTGGTGGCCACCGTCACCGACCCCGATGGCAACGTCCTCGGGCTGCTTCAGGACCCGTGAGTGCCGACCCCCGCTCTCGTACTCGGCGTCGTCGCGAGGTCCTGGAGATCGACACGCAGTCGCCTGCGCTGCACGTAGCCGACAGCCACGATCTGATCCGCGTTCACGGCGCGCGCGTGAACAACCTCAAGGATGTCAGCGTCGAGATCCCGAAGCGCCGGCTGACGGTGTTCACCGGCGTCTCCGGCTCGGGCAAGAGCTCGCTGGTGTTCGGCACGATCGCCGCCGACTCGCAGCGACTGATCAACGAGACCTACAGCGCCTTCGTGCAGGGCTTCATGCCGACATTGGCGCGGCCCGAGGTCGACGTACTCGAAGGGCTGACGACCGCGATCATCGTCGACCAGCAGCGGATGGGTGCCGACGCCCGCTCCACTGTCGGTACCGCCACCGACTCGGCCGCGATGCTGCGCATCCTCTTCAGCCGACTCGGGCAGCCGCACATCGGCTCGCCCAACGCGTTCTCCTTCAACGTACCCTCGGTCAAGGCGAGCGGTGCGATCACGATCGAACGCGGTGACGCCAGGACCGTGACAAGGTCCTTCACCCGCGCCGGCGGCATGTGTCCGCGCTGCGAAGGCCGGGGCACGGTCTCCGATATCGACCTCACGCAGCTCTTCGACGACTCCAAGTCGCTCGCCGAGGGCGCGCTCACGATCCCCGGCTACACGCCGGGCGGCTGGAACTATCGGCTCTACAGCGCGTCCGGCTTCGTCGACCCGGACAAGCCGATCCGCAAGTACACCAAGACGGAGCTCCACGACTTCCTCCACCGCGAGCCGATCAGGATGAAGATCGCGGGCATCAACATGACCTACGAAGGGCTGATCCTCCGGGTCCAGAAGTCGATGCTCTCCAAGGACAAGGAGGCGATGCAGCCGCACATCCGGGCGTTCGTGGACCGGGCGGTCACGTTCACCGCCTGTCCCGAGTGCGGGGGCACCCGGCTCAGCGCGGCGGCGCTGTCGTCGCGGATCGGCGCGATCAACATCGCCGATGCGTGCGCGATGCAGATCAGCGATCTGGCCGAGTGGGTCCGCGGCGTCGACGAGCCGTCCGTGGCGCCGCTGCTCGCCGCGCTGGGCCAGACTCTCGACTCGTTCGTGGAGATCGGGCTGGGCTACCTCTCGCTCGATCGGCCGTCGGGCACGCTGTCGAGCGGCGAGGCGCAGCGCGTCAAGATGATCGGCCACCTCGGCTCCTCGCTCACCGACGTCACCTACGTCTTCGACGAGCCCACCACCGGCCTGCACCCCCATGACATCCAGCGGATGAACGACCTGCTGCTGCGGCTGCGGGACAAGGGCAACACGGTGCTCGTGGTGGAGCACGAGCCGGAGACGATCGCGATCGCCGACCACGTCGTGGACCTCGGCCCCGGCGCGGGCGCGGCGGGCGGCAGCGTCTGCTTCGAGGGCGCCGTCGAGGGGCTGCGGGCCAGCGGCACCGTCACCGGCCGCCATCTCGACGACCGGGCCGCGCTGAAGGAGACGGTGCGAACGCCCGCCGGCACGCTGGAGATCCGCGGCGCGACGGCGCACAACCTGCGCAATGTCGACGTCGACATCCCGCTCGGGGTGCTTGTCGTCGTCACCGGCGTCGCCGGCTCGGGCAAGAGCTCGCTCGTCCACGGCTCGATCCCCGCCGGCGCGGGCGTGGTGTCGATCGACCAGGGCGCGATTCGCGGGTCGCGGCGGAGCAACCCGGCGACGTACAGCGGACTGCTCGACCCGATCCGCAAGGCGTTCGCGAAGGCATGCGGCGTCAAGCCGGCGCTGTTCAGCGCCAACTCCGAGGGCGCCTGCCCCAACTGCAACGGCGCCGGCGTCATCTACACCGACCTGGCGATGATGGCCGGCGTCGCCACCACCTGCGAGGAATGCGAGGGAAAGCGGTTCGAGGCATCGGTGCTGGACCACCACCTCGGCGGCCGCGACATCAGCGAGGTGCTCGCGATGTCGGTGTCCGAGGCCGAGGAGTTCTTCGGCGCCGGCGAGGCGCGCACGCCGGCCGCCCACGCGATCCTCGACCGGCTCGCCGACGTCGGGCTCGGCTACCTCAGCCTCGGCCAGCCGCTGACTTCGCTGTCCGGCGGCGAGCGACAGCGGCTCAAGCTGGCCGCACGCATGGGGGAGAAACAGTCCCGCTCATCCGGCGTCTACGTCCTCGACGAGCCGACCACCGGCCTGCACCTCGCCGACGTCGAGCAGCTGCTCGGCCTGCTCGACCGGCTCGTCGACACCGGCAAGTCGGTCATCGTCATCGAGCACCACCAGGCGGTCATGGCGCACGCCGACTGGATCATCGACCTCGGCCCCGGCGCCGGCCACGGGGGCGGCCGGATCGTCTTCGAGGGCACGCCCGCCGACCTCGTCGCCGCCCGCTCCACCCTCACCGGCGAGCACCTTGCGGCCTACGTCGGCACCTGACCGAAGCCGTCGCGGACCCGATGAGACGAGTTCTCCCGTGTGTTTCGACCCGCCCCGACTGGTAAAGGTGCGGGTTCAGCAGGGTCGAGCAGGCCTGCGTCCTGCTCTACACCCCCCCGCATGTGCCACGATTTCGCGGGTGACTGGCACCCCCGCCGCGGCGCAGCACCTGCGCGACCTCGCGCGGCTGCGCCGCGTTCGCGACCGGATCGACCGGGAGTACGCGCAGCCGCTGGACGTCGAGGCGCTCGCCCGCGACGCGCACATGTCGGCCGGGCACTTCAGCCGCGAGTTCCGGCTCGCGTACGGGGAGTCGCCCTACGGCTACCTGATGACGCGGCGCATCGAGCGCGCGATGGCGCTGTTGCGGCGTGGCGATTTCAGCGTCACCGAGGTGTGTTTCGAGGTCGGCTGCTCGTCGCTGGGCACCTTCAGTACGCGCTTCACCGAACTGGTCGGGATGCCGCCCAGCACCTACCGGCGCGATGCGGCCGGCGCGACGGCGGGGATGCCGCCGTGCGTCGCGAAACAGGTGACCAAACCGATCAGGAATCGAGAACCGCGGTCAGCGAGCCGCAGCTAACGTGACCGCCATGGACATCACTATTTACGCGACCTACCTCCCGCACAACGACCCGGAGTCATCCCTGGCCTTCTATCGCGACACCCTCGGCTTCGAGGTCCGCAACGAAGTCGAATACGGCGGGATGCACTGGATCACGGTCGGCCCCGCCGACCAGCCCGGCACGTCGATCGTCCTGCATCCGCCGGCCGCCGACCCCGGCATCACCGACGACGAGCGCCGCACCATCATCGAGATGATGGCCAAGGGCACCTATGGCCACGTCAACCTGGCCACCAAGGACCTCGATGGCGTCTTCGAGCGGCTGCAGGCCGGCGACGCCGAGGTCGTCCAGGAGCCGATCGAGCAGCCGTACGGGGTTCGCGACTGCGCCTTCCGCGATCCCGCGGGCAACCTCATCCGCATCATCGAGTTGCGCTGAGCCGTCCGGCGATCGCAGCCACAGCTGCAGTCACGTCCTTAGCCCGCCACTCGGGGGCCCCGGCTACTTGCCGTTCAGCAGCGAGGCGCACTTCTGAAGCTTGGAGATGTCCCCCGCCGCCGCCTGGAGGCACTTGGCATACGCCTGGGCGTTTGCCGGCGCGCCGGCCTGCGATCCGCCCGTAGATCCGCTGGCAGATCCGCCGGTAGATCCGCTGGCAGATCCGCTGGCAGATCCGCCCGCGGCGCTCGTGCCGCCGGTCCCGGTGATGTTGCCGAGCAGACCCGACTGGAGCGCCTGTAGGAACGTCCGCACCTTGCTCGCGAACAGGCTGTAGGGCTGCGCGTTGGTCGGCGCGACGATCGTCTGTGGCTGGTTGAGGTTGTCGTACTCCATGCTCAGTCCCAGCCCGGCCGCGCTCAAGCCGCCGAGCTGCGTCGAGATCTGACCCGTCACCGGAAGGTTGAGATTGATCGCGAGCTTGCGGATCGTCTTGTCGTTGTTACCCGTCCAGACGTCGACTGTCGCGTTCTTGATCTCGCCCGCGATCCGCGCTTGACTGGTGCTCGAGATCCCGCTCGGAACTTTGGCCGAGCTCGACAGCGTCGATGCCTTGTGTAGGAACGTGTTGATGTCCACGAGCAGCGCCGGCACGTTCAATCCAGCGCGGATGTGGGTCGTCGTCGCCCCGCCGACGCTCTCGGTTCCAACCACCGACGGATTGGACAGCCAGCGCAGCGGATGGATCCCCAGGCTCGTGAGATTGCTCGCCCCTGAACCGCCGCCGATCTGGGAGAAGCTTGATTCCAACCGCTGGAACGTCGGCGCGGGAAGCTGGTAGCTCGTTCCCTGGAGCGTGACGTAGCCCGCGGTGCCGGTCGACAGGATTCCCAGAGAGCCGCTGCGGCCCTGGGCGCCGATCGTGACGGTGAAGTTGGATTGCGGCAGCTTGCCCTTGCCAAGGCTCTGGAACGGACCACCGAACGTCAGCGTGATCGGCTGCGTCAGCACGCTCGAACCGGTCGGCGTGACGGTCAGGCTGAAGGTGAGGTCGCCGCTGCTGACCTTGTGCGCGCCGCTGAAGGTCTCCTGCAATAGCTGCGTCGCGTTCGTGCCCGCCCCGCTACTCCCGCAAGCGCCAACGGTTAGTAGTACGAGCGATATCGCAAGCGCCCCCAGGAGACGCGTGCTCCATACGCGATCATGCATCTGCAAATCTCCCCTCAGCGATGGCGAAGGACTTGGGCCGAATGTAGCATCGCGCCGGTGCGTAGGCGCCTGTTAGCTCCGCTGCTTGCGGCGGCGTTTCTGACCGGCGCGACAGCGGCGTGTCCCGCCGGCGCGGGGGCCGCTCCGGTCCTCATGATGGGCCCCGGGGGCCGGACCGAAATCCGCAACGACCCGTTCTTGACGGCCGCGCCGCTGACGCCCATGCCGTCGGCGCGCAGCACCGCACCGGCCCCACAGCGACGCCGCGCCCGCATCTCCGCCGCCGGTCCCACGGTCGGCAGCGTGCTCGCGCGCCTGCGCCGCACGCACTCGATCACGCCATCGGCCTTCCACAGCTACAGCGCGACACTCACCGCTGCGCTGGCCGCCGAGCGCCGGCTCGGCGGCACGCGGGCGGCTGAGCTCGGCGGCGTGCTCGGCAACCTGGAGCAGATCGCCGCGACCGGTCAGCTGACGGCCTCGCGTCTGCCGGCGCTGTTTCAGACGCTTGATCGCAACCGCCTCTGGTGGACGACCGGGCCACTGCTCAGCTACGGCCAGCGGGTCGAGTTCACGGGCTCGCAGATCGTGTGGGAGTACTACCCGGGCCAGGGAATCGAGCTGCAGGTCCTGGGCAGCTTCGGGAAGGCGGACGGGCTCTACACAGCGGGTCCCGCAGACTATCCCCAACTGCATGCGCTGCTGTCGCAGCTGATCCCGCTGGCGGCGTGGCGCGCCGGCAGCCTGGTCTGGGAGTACTACTTCAGCTTCGACGGCGGCAACCCCCCATGGACCAGCGCGATGTCCCAGGGGACCGCCCTCGACGCGCTCACCCGCGGCTTCGAGGCGTTCCACGATCCCAGCTATCTCGGCATGGCCAGCCGGGGACTGGGGATCTTCACCGTCGGGCCGCCGGTCGGAGTCAGTGTCAAGACGCAGCTTGGCCGGCGCTACCTGCTGTACTCGTTCGACCCCGGTCAGGCCGTGATCAACGGCTTTCTGCAGACGCTCATCGGTCTCTATACCTACGCCCACGTCAGCGGCAACCGAGCGGCAGCGCAATTGTTCGCCGCGGGCAACGCCGAGGCGCAGGCGGAGCTGCCAAGCTACGACACCGGCGCCTGGTCACTGTACGTCCCCGGCCAGGAGGACACGCTCAGCTACCACCAGCTGGTGACGGGCTTCCTGCAGCAGCTCTGCTCGCTCACCCACACGCCGGTGTACTGCACGACCGCCAAGCACTTCCAGGCCGACCTCACGACCCCGCCCGCGCTGGAGCAGCTGACCCAGCGCGTGCCCGCGGGCAGCGGCTCGCAGCTGTACTTCCATCTCTCGAAGTACTCGCACGTGGGGATCGTGGTCACGCGCGGTGGGCAGACCGTATTCCTGACCAGCGCCGACTTCCCGTATGGGACCAACAACTTCTCGCTTCCCGCGCTCGCCTCCGGCGGTCCGTACCAGGTCCGGCTCGCCGCCACCGACCTGGCCGGGAATTTTTCACGGATCGTCGATCCGCTGAGCGTGTTCTGAGCGCCCCCGGGAACTAGACTCGCCCGCTCATGGGCCCGCGCACGATCCTCTACACCGGCAAGGGCGGAGTCGGGAAGACCTCGGTCGCGGCCTGCACCGCGCGCTGCTGCGCCGCCGCGGGCCACCGGACGCTCGTGATCTCGACCGATCCTGCGCACAGCCTGTCCGAGTCACTCGGAGTCGAGCTGTCCGCATCACCGCAGCCGGCCGGTGATCACCTGTGGGGCCAGGAGGTCCAAGCTCAGCAGGAGCTGGAGCGGCACTGGTCCGGCGTTCAGGACTGGCTCGGGGAGCTGTTCATGGAGCGGGGACTGGACCGGATCTCGGCCGAGGAGCTGACGGTTCCCCCGGGGATGGACGAGCTGTTCTCGCTCCTGCAGCTGCGCCACCAGCACAGCTCGGGCGAGTGGGACGCGATCATCGTCGACTGCGCCCCGACCGGTGAGACGCTGCGCCTGCTCTCGTTTCCCGACGTCGCCCGGTGGTGGATCGAGAAGGTGTTCCCGATCGAGCGCCAGATCCTCGCGGCGGCGAGGCCGATCGCGCGCTCACTGCTCGACATCCCGATCCCCAGTCAGGCCGTGTTCGCCGACATCCGGCGGCTGTCGGAGAACCTGATCGCGATGAACGAGATCCTCCGCGACCGTGCCCACTCGACGATCCGCCTGGTGATGAACCCCGACAAGATGGTGATCGGCGAGGCGATGCGAACATTCACCTACCTGAACCTGTACGGGTACTTGACCGACGCGGTGATCGTCAACCGGATCTTCCCCTCCGAAGTCGGCGACTATTTTGCGGGCTGGCGCCGCGTCCAAGAGGAGCACCTCGAGCTCGTGCGCTCGGCCTTCGCGCCCGTGCCCGTGCTGTGCGCGCCGTACTACGACCAGGAGGTGATCGGCCCGGAGATGCTCGACCGGCTCGCGACCGCGCTGTTCCATGCGGACGCTCGCGACCCGGCCGCGGTCCTGTACACCGCCTTGACCCAGGAGCTCGAGATCTCCGAGACCGGGGCCCGCCTGCGGCTCGCGCTCCCGTTCGCGCGCAAGGGCGAGATCTCGCTGAAGCAGATCGGCCTCGAGTTGATCGTGGGAGTCGACGGTCAGCGGCGGAATATCATCCTCCCCCCCGCGCTCGCTGCTCTCCATCCGGTCGCGGCCACGTTCGAGGACGGCGCACTGGAAGTCACCTTCAATGGAGCACAACCGAAGCAACGAACCTAATGACAGCGAGCACGAGGCATCGCCCTCCGCAGACGAGGCGCTGAGACGGCTCGAGGATCGGCTCGACCGCGCATCGCAAGCCGCCGAGCGCCTGCTCGCGCAGGCGGCCGGCCAGTCAGCGACGCCCCGCAGGCCCCCACCCGCGGGCTGGCAGGTCCCGGACCCGGACGCGGGCTCCGCCGGCGAGCGTGAAACCGACCTCGAGCTGTTCACCAGCATCCTCGCCTCCCTCCGCGAGCTGATCCCGCCCGAGCTGCAGCGGCGGCTCGCGGAAGCGCTGCGGGAGTTGCTGCTCGCGCTCCGGGCCCTGATCGACTGGTATCTGGAGCGGCTCGAGCGCCGCCATGCCGAGCCGGTCGAGATCCAGGACATCCCAATCCTGTAGCTCCGGCCGCGACGCCGCAGGGGCCGGACCGGGGCCTACAATCGACCCGTGGTCCGCACCTGGATCCTCACCGCATGAGCCAAGCTCGCTCCGAGGTCGGCGCCGCCCACCGGGTGGGGTCGGGCATCGGACGGCTGATGCGCGCGTGGCGCGGCCTGCCCCCCGAACGGCGGCTCGCGGCGATCGCGGCGATCGGACTGTTCCTGACCCTGTTCCTGCCGTGGTACCAGGTGACGGTGATCGCGACGGGGGTGAAGAACCTCCAGTCCGCGAGCGCCAGCCTCACCGGCTGGGGCGCGTTCTCATTCGTCGAGGCGGCCGTGCTGCTCGTCGCGGCCGGAGTTCTGACGCTGCTGTTCCAGCGCGCCGAGGGCCGCGCCTTCCACCTGCCCGGCGGCGATGGCTGGGTGATCATGGCCGCGGGATTCTGGACCTGCCTGCTCGTCGTCTGGCGCATGTTCGACAAGCAGGGCACGACCCCCCACGGCCAGTACGCGGACACTTATGGGATCGAGTGGGGGATCTTCGTCGCCCTCGGGGTGGCGGCGCTGCTCGCCTACTCGGGATCTCGGATCCGGGCCGCCCATCGGCCCGAACCACCGCTGCCCGGCGAGGACAGCCCCACCGACCCGCTTCCCCAACCTCCAGCGAGGCGCGCGAACCGCCGCAACGGGTCGGCCAAGCCGGCAGCCGCGGCAGCGCCGGCAACGGCGGCGACCGCGGCACCGGCAGCAGCCGAGCGGCCCGAGTTCCGGGCGCGGACTGCCGAGCACTATGGTCGCGCCCCGGCCGCGACGCCGGCCGCCGACCCACCCACCCAGCGGCCCGACCCGCCGGCCCGGGAAGTCGAGCACCTCGATCCCCCGGCGGATCCGCCCGAGTTCACGATCCGTCGCGCCGTGGCCGCCGACCCGCGGGCCGCGGAAGCGGCGACACAGCACCTCGAGCGCCCTCCCGCCAAGGCGGGACCGAGCGAGCCGCCCCCGGCCAATGCGCGCGAGGGTGAGCCGCCCGCCGGCGCACCCGAGAGCCCGGACCAGCCCGCGCGGGGCCGCGTGCGGCCGCCTCGCCCGGTCCGTGCCGCCGACCCGGCGACGAAGCGGCTCGGCACGCCGGCCACGCCCGCCGCTCGCGCCCAGCCGCCGGCTCCCGAAGACGATCAGCTCACGATCCCGCTCGATCAGGACTGAGTCGCGCGGGACGCCTGCGCAGGCTGAGGGAGGGGGTGGACTTGACGGCGCTGGCGCCCTTTAGGACCGCCTCTGGTGGCTAACGAGCGGCCTCAGGGTCGTGCCCGGGGGCGGGGCGGGGCGGGCCGGATTTCGCGGGCGCGGCGGGATTAGGGCCGCGGCGGGCCGGGGCGGATTTCACCGGCGCGGCGGGATTAGGGCCGCGGGGCGGGGCCGGATCAGGCCTCGGGGTGGGGGCGGATCAGGCCCCGGGGTGGGGGCGGATCAGGCCCCGGGGTGGGGGCGGGTCAGGCCCCGGGGTGGGGGCGGGTCAGGCCCGGAGCCCGAGCGCCGAGACGTGGACCCTCCCGCATTCCCACCGCGCAGGGCGGTCGCGGTGCGATCCGTTCGGGGAACGGCGCTGGTGAGGGTGTGGCCGGTCCGGGGGGTGCGGAGGGTGTCAGTAATCTGACAATTTCGGCTGCATACGGGCACAAACCGCGCGCGCCCGCTGGACCGTGGCTACATAAGCATGTGGGGCATGCTTATGTAACCGAGGTGGCCCGCGGGTGTGGACTTTGGGCCGTTAAGCATGTCGCCGCAGCCGATTTCGGCCCGCGCAGGCCTCCGCCCACTGGCCCGCTCCGCCCTCCCGCCGCAAGCCACCCTTCATCAGCGCCGTTCACCGAGCCGCGCACCATCGACAGCTCACCCGAGTCGCGAAGCCACCTGGAGGCGCCCTCCCAGACCCGCCCTCCCGGACCCGCCCTCCCGGACCCGCCTTCCCAGACCCGCCTTCCCAGACCCGCCCTCCCAGACCCGCCCCCCCAAGCCACCGGCCCCCCGGACCCGCCCCCCCAAGCCACCGGCCCCCCGCGCCGGCCGCCGCCGGCCGGCCCCACCCTCACCGCGACCCCGGCTCCAGCACGAACGAGAAGTAGGCGCTGACGATCCCGATCATCAGGATCCCGGTCAGGATCAGCGTCCGCGAATGGATGATGTGACCGAACACGCCGACGAGCAGACCGAACGCCAGCAAGCCGATGAACAGCCCCAGATGCGCCTGCTGGGCGGCGAGAACGAGGGTCACCATGACGCGAAACCCTATTCTTGGCGCATGGTGCAGGACCCCGCTTCAGTTGAGGAGGTCGCTGCCGGCCTCTCGAAGGTCGGCTACCTCCCCGGCGCATCGACCGCGCTGGTGTCGTATTCTGGCCACCAAGCTCGGCAAGCCGGTGCTGGTCGAGGGACCGGCGGGCGTCGGCAAGACCGAGCTCGCCAAGGCGCTCGCACGCTACCTGGAGCGCAAGCTGGTCCGGCTCCAGTGCTACGAGGGCCTCGACGAGGCCAAGGCGCTGTACGAGTGGAACTACCGCAAGCAGCTGCTGCGGATCCAGACCGAGTCCGAGGGCACCGGCTGGCAGGACGTCCAGGAGGACATCTTCGGCGAGGAGTTCCTGCTCCAGCGGCCGCTGATGACGGCGATCGCGTCGCCCGAGCCGGTCGTGCTGCTGATCGACGAGATCGACAAGACCGACCAGGAGTTCGAGGCGATGCTGCTCGAGCTGCTGTCCGACTTCCAGATCTCGATCCCCGAGCTCGGCCGGATCGAGGCGCAGACCCAGCCGGTCGTGCTGCTGACCTCCAACAACACGCGCGAGCTGACCGAGGCGCTCAAGCGCCGCTGCCTGTACCTGTGGCTCGATTACCCCGAGCTGGAGCACGAGCTCGAGATCGTCCGTCTGCACTCGCCCGAGCTCGACGAGACGATCGCGCGCAAGCTCGTCGAGATCATCCACCAGGTCCGCGAGCTCGACCTCAAGAAGCCGCCCAGCATCGCCGAGTCGATCGACTGGGCGCGCGCGCTGCTTCTGCTCGGCGCCGCAGGACATCGACGCCGAGCACGTTCAAGCAGACGATGAGCGTGATCGTCAAGCACCGCACCGACCTCGACACGGTCGCGGCCCGGGTCGGCGTCAAGCTCGAGCCGGCGGCCGCCGATGCCCGCCCCGCCGCTTAGCACCCGGCGCGATCTACGGCGGCATCCCGCCGAACGGGTCCCGGCGGCTTCGACGGCCAGCTGCTGGCGTTCGCCGAGGATCTGCGCGCCGAGGGCGTCGCGGTCGGCACCTCCGAGATGCTCGACGCGTTCGCGGCGCTCGAGCAGATCCCGTGGACCGACCAGACCGACTTCAAGGAGGCGCTCGCCGCGACGCTCGCCAAGTCACCGGAGGACCGGCGCATGTTCGACCTCGTGTTCGAGCGGTTCTTCTTCCGCGCCGCCGAGGCGGAGGCCGCCCGGCGCGGAGATCGCCGAGCGGAGCCCCGACGGCGCGGACGCGGATCTGCAGGAGATCAACCTCGACACGCTGCGCCAGCAGATCGCCGCCGCGCTCCGAGACGGCTCCGAGGCCGCGATGCGCGACCTCGCACGGCTCGCGATCGCGGCGTTCGGCCGCGGCGAGGGTTCGGGCGTGCTCGGAGTCGACGTCCAGCGGATTCGCCGCGCGCTCGGCCTGCGCACCGAGCCGCAGCCCGATCTGCCCGACGACGACCCGCGCCGCGAGGGTCTCCCCCGCGAGCAGCTGCGGCGGTTCGAGCAGCACCTGCGCCGCGAGCTCGAGCGCGACCTGATCGAGCGCACCGCGATCGCTGCCGCCCAAGCGGCCGCTGAACGAGCTCGACCGGGCGCTGCCGACCGGGCCCGATCCAGGACCTCGCGGCGGTGCACCGGGTCGTCGCGCAGCTCAAGCGCCGGCTCGCCACCCAGGGCCACGAGCTGCGAGGGCGCAAGCGCCACGCGCACGTCGACGTCCGGCGGACGATGCGGGCGTCGCTGCAGACCGGCGGCGTGCCGGTCGAGCTCAAGTACCGCCCGCAGCGGCCCCGGCGCCCCGAGATCTTCGTGCTCTGCGACGTCTCGACCAGCGTCACCAGCGCCAGCACGTTCTTCCTGAGCGTCCTGCACGCGCTCCACGACTCGTTCCGCAAGCTGCGCTCGTTCGTGTTCATCGAGCGGATCTCCGAGGTGACCGAGGTGTTCGAGCGCGAGCGCGACTTCCGCGCCGCCAGCGAGGCGGTCTCGCGCGACGCCGGCGTCGCCGACATCTCCGGCTACACCGACTACGGCCGCGTGTGGACCGAGTTCCTGGCGCTGATCGAGGACGAGCTGCACCCGCGAGCGACGGTGATCGTGCTCGGCGACGCGCGCACCAACGGCCGCCCGCCGCGCGACGACGTGTTCGCCGCGATCACCGCCCGGGCGGGCCGGACCTTCTGGCTCAACCCCGAGCCGCGGCTGTACTGGAACTACGGCGACAGCGTGATCGCCGCCTACGAGCAGCACTGCACGGCGTTCGAGTGCTGGCGCACCGACCAGCTCGAGGAGTTCGTCAAGGCGCTGACCCAGCCGATAACCGGCTAGCTCCACCCCGGCGAAAAAGCGCTTCTCAGCCCAGCTCGGCAAATCTGCTGCGCGATCGTTCTGGTGTCGCCCGCCGAGTCGGTCAGCACCCACCTGGCGTTGTACAGCCCGGGGGCCAGACCAGGGACCGTCACCCCTTGGGTGACGGCCACATTGGCGAGGCGGAGCACCGGTCGCCGCGCGCCTGCAGGAGTGACGTCAGGGAGACGGAGCCCCGTGCCGGAAGCAGCGAACCATTCGGGCCCGGAAGCCCGGTCTGCGCGTACGCGACGAACGGACCGTAAAGATTCTCGCCGGAGCTCGGGGACGTCGACTCGATGTTCGGGACCTCGGTGCGAGTCTGGCCACCGCTGAAATCGTCGGTCTGCTCGATGTTCGCGGTCGACAGCCCCGAGGCATCGCCGGTCGGCGGGCAGATAACCCCGGTCCCGCCGGCGCCGGGGGAATCGACCGAGCTGCTCGCCGGCGGCGTCGTCAGGGGCCGCGCCGTAGTAGTCGGCGGGCTGGCAACTGCCGGATGCGATCACGGTCTGCCGGCCGATGATGTCGACTCGCAGATGTCGCGACGTGCAGGGTCGTCAGCGTGCGCCTCGCGCCGTTTGTAAGCGAGAGCTGGTCACCGCTGCGAATCGCCCAGACGGCCGACGGCGATCGCGCCGTCGAGCTGGGCTTGCGCACGGCGAGCGATGTGGCCGCGCCTACGGGTCAACGTGTAGAGGGCGCCGGGGACCAGCCCGTCGCAGCTGACCGACTGCGCTTGGAGGTCGGCGGTGCACGTCGGGAACCCGGTCTGGACGAGCAGCACGTTGGGATTGGCGATCGCGGGGACGCTGTCCGGCTCGCCGAGCGAGACGGTCAGCTTGACCAGCGCCCCGGCGGGATTGTCGGCCGACACCGCGCGGTTGTCCTGGCTGCTCATCGTCACCGGTGTGCCGGGGCCGATCCGACCCGTGTGGAGCACCGCGATGTCGCTCTCGGTCTCGCACAGCTCGATCGGGGGCGGCGTCGCGACGCCGCCGACCTTCAGGCCGCAGCACGCCCGTCTGCGAGCACGGGCCAACCGCGATCCCGCGAGTGCCGACCTCGAACCCGGTGTCGAGGTCGAACCAGCCGGTCCAGCCCGCCGCGGTGAATGGGTCGCCCCCATCGCCGGTCTCGATCAGATCCGGCTTCGGACCGTGGGCGCCATAGACGACCAGGATCTCGTCGCGATCGTCGCCAACGGCGTGAGCGCCCGCGGAGTCCAGTGCCCGCAGCGACACGGCCCAGCCGCCGTCGGCGCCGGTGCGGCCCGTGCCGCCCGCGATCGGGAAGCCGGTGCGCGCGAGCACCACCGCGACCCGCACCCCGCGTCTGCGGATGCCGATGTTGCCGCTGACGCACCGAGCTGAACTGCTTCATGCGGACGATCGCGAGCGACGACGATGCGGAGCTGGGCGCGGCGCTCTGAACGCAGCCGTTGCCGGCGTTGGACCACATCCCCTGGATCAGGTACTGGTGGCCGTTGATCACCTGGTTGTAGGGCGATCCATTCGCGGCGAAACCGAGCGGCGTACCCTCCTGCGGCCCGTTCTCGCACTTGTCGCCGACCTCGAGCCCGTTCGGATCCATCCATCCGACCCCCTCCGGGTCGGTGATCGCCTCGACCGTCTCGTGCGCGGCGGTATCGAGCGTCGACCTCGGCTTCGGGGTTGCCCTCCGGGTCACCGCCTTGCGGCGGCAGTGACCCCTTCGATCAGCGGATCTGGCACCAGCGCGTAGACGACCGGTCCGCGTCCCACGTTCGACACGCCGTGGTAGCCGGCAAAGGCGTTGGTCCCGCAGACACCGCCCGAAGTGCACGTGTCGACGTTCGGCGGCAGGAATATGAACCACAGATCGTGCAGCCCGCGGGCGCTGGGGTGCGTGGGTGGTGATCATGTGATCGATCTCGGTCTGAAGCTCGAGGTCGGTGACGCACGTCGCGAGGCCTGACGGCGACGGCGCATTGGTGCGCTCGCATCGGGAACGGATCGGTCGCGTTGAGCGAGTCGGCGGCCGCGCTGTAGGAGATCGAGTACAGGCCCGGGCCACGGCCGTCGCTGTACTGATCGAGGACCGAGAACGCGTTCGTGCCTGCGCCCGAGTCGTGCGCCACGTCGGTGAAGTACTGCTGGATCAGCTGCACGTAGGACGGGCTGCCCGGCGGCGCACCCTGGAACTGGAAGCCCGGCGGTGCCCAGAAGATCGTGTGGATCGTGGCCCCGCGCATCACCGGCCCGCCGTGGTAGACGACCGGGATGTTCGAACCCACGGCGATCTCCTGGCGGCCCGCGGGCGGGATGATGCCCATCGCACTGCCGATTCGTGGCCGGACGCCGCCGGCGCGCGAGCTGACGAGCCCGGGCAGCGCCGGAAACGGGCCGAACCGCTGACCGAGAAGGCTGATCGAGCCGACCTTCGCTCCCGCGGTAGGTGCGCCCGCACCGAGCGCAATCAGCGATGCGGCGATGGCGCCGAGCGTTTTGCTCCCCACCGCCTGGAAGTTAGCGCACGCGCTAGCGATCCACCGGACTTGACAACCCAGGGGGGCTGGCGGGAAGGCCGGCTGAGATAGCGCCCCACTCCACCCGGCGCTGACCCTTCGAACCTGTGGGGTAATGCCCGCGGAGGGAGCGATAAGCCGGATGATCGAGGCTCCCGTCAAGGAGCCTCGCGAACTTGATGGCCCTGATGCGGTCAGGGTCCAAGGCGCGAGTCGCTCGTTCGCCACGGCCCGAGGCGTCGTGCAGGCCCTGTCCGGGATGTCGCTGCGCGCGGCGGCCGGCGAGGTCGTGGCGGTCGTCGGGCCGAGCGGCTGCGGCAAATCGACCCTGCTCGAGCTGATCTGCGGGCTCCAGGCCCCCGACGCCGGCACGGTGCAGGCCGCTCCGGCGGCACTGATGCCCCAGCACGACGCGCTGCTGCCGTGGCTGAGCGCGCTCGACAATGCGTGCCTGGCGCTCCGGGCTCGCGGCGTCCGGCGCGACCGACGCCAGGACTGCGGCGGCGCCCTGGCTCGAGCGCTTCGGTCTGGCGGAGTTCGAGCACTCGCGGCCGGCTCAGCTGTCGGGCGGGATGCGCCAGCGCGTCTCATTCCTGCGCACGCTGCTGGCGGGCAAGGACGTGCTGGCGCTGGACGAGCCGTTCGCGGCGCTCGACGCGATCACCCGGCAGGAGATGCAGGGTTGGCTCTCGCACGTCCTGGACGCCGAGCCGCGGACGGTGGTGCTCGTGACCCACGACGTCGAGGAGGCGGTGGTGCTCGCGGACCGCGTGCTCGTCATGTCGCCGCGACCCGGACGGGTGGTGGCCGAGATCGAGGTCGGCTTGGCGCGGCCACGGCGGCGCACGGATGCCGAACTGGTCGCGCTGCGCGAGCGCGCGCTCGAGGCGCTGGGGGTCGGCCCATGAAGCGACTGCTCGGTGGCTGGCGGGCGGCGCTCCTGCTGGCGGCGGTGATCGGCGCCTGGGAGCTGTACGCCGACCTCGGCAGCGCCACCCGGCGACTGATTCTGCCGGCGCCGCACCAGGTCGCGAAGGCGCTGTACACCGACCGCTCGCTGCTGTGGTCGAACTTCCTCGTGACAGCCGAGGAGGTGCTACTCGGAATCCTCGTGGCGATCGCCGTGAGCGTTGCACTCGCGGTCGTGATCCACTTCTCGGACACCGCCCGGCGCGCGATCTACCCGCTGCTGATCGCCTCGCAGGCGATTCCGATCCCGATGATCGCGCCCCTGCTGGTGCTGTGGCTGGGGTTCGGACTGATGCCGAAGCTGGTCGTGATCGCGCTCGTGTCGTTCTTTCCGATCGTTGTCACGATGCTCGCCGGACTGGCCGCTGTGGAGCCGGGGCTGATCAAGTTGATGCGCACGTTCGACGCCTCGCGGGCAGCGACCTTCCGCCACGTCGAGCTCCCGTCCGCATTGCCCGGCCTGCTGACCGGCACCAAGATCGCGGTCGTCGTCGCCGTGATCGGGGCCTACCTGGCCGAGCTGGCCGGCGCGAGCTCCGGGCTGGGCATCCTCTACCAGCAGTCCCAGGGCCAGGTTCTGATGCCGCGTGCGTATGCGACGGCGGTGGTCCTATGCGCGTTCGCTGTCGCGCTGTTTGCCGTGCTGACCCAGGCCGAGCGGCGGATGGTGCCGTGGGCCTACGAATCCCGAGGAGAACGAACGTGATCAAACGCCTGGCCGCCGTGGCCCTGATGGCGCTCGCCCTATCCGCCTGCGGCGAGAAGCAGGACACGCTGACGCCGACGCCGGGAAGCTCGCAGTCCGTCAACGTAATGCTCGACTGGTTCCCGAATGCCGACCACGTCGGTCTGTACCAGGCTCTGGCCGAGGGCGACTTCTCCAAGGCGGGCCTCGACGTCCACGTCGAGACGCCGTCGGACCCGGCATCGCCGCTGCAGCTGCTCGCGGCCGGCAAGGTCGACTTCGCGATCTCCTACGAGCCCGAGGTGATGCTCGCCCGCAACCAGGGCCTGCCGCTGGTGTCGGTGGCCGCGATCGTGCAACAGCCGCTCACGTCGATCGTCTCGATCGGCTCCAAGCACATCCGCACCGTCGCGCAACTGCGCGGCAAGCGCGTCGGCGATGCCGGCATCCCCTACCAGCACGCCTACCTGACGACGATCCTCGCGCACGCGGGGATCCCGGCGAGCTCGGTCAAGGAGATCAACGTCGGCTCCAACCTGGTCCCGGCGATGCTGTCCGGACAGGTCGACGCGACCCTCGGGGCGTATTGGAACTACGAGGCCATCCAGCTCCGGCAACTGCGCAAGTACCCCAATGTGATCCACATGAACCAGGTCGGCGTGCCGAATTACGACGAGCTCGTCCTGGTCACGCGGGAAACCACGCTGACCCAGCACATCGACGAGGTCCGCCGCTTCGCCCAGGCCCTGGCGCGCGGCTACGAGTCGACCCGCAGCGACCCGGCGGCCGCGGTCGCAAACCTCGTCCGCGCCAGTCCAGGACTCGATCCAAAGCTGCAGCTGGCGAGCGTCCAGGCAACGCTGCCCGCGTTCTTCCCCACCGGACATGAATGGGGCTTCCAGGACCAGGGGCAGTGGAACCTGTACGGCCAGTGGATGCTGAGCAATCACCTGATCTCCAGCCCGAGTGCGTTCTTCCAGGCTTCGACGAACGAGGTGCTGGCGGGCGAGGGGGTGTGAGCGCTGCACCCGAGCTGCCCGCCGGCCCCAGCTCAGCCGGGTCGCGACACGCCTCGGGCCATGTCGACGATGTGGTCCATACGTGCCACGGCCGCCGGAGACGATCACCCGCTTGACCTGTGCTCCCGTCACGATCCGCGCGCCCGCCTCCTGGGCGCGCGGGATGTAGGTGATGCCGGTGTGCTGCTTGGCCGACGGGGGGCAGCCGAACGCGCACACGCCGGAGCCGATGCACCCTTTCGCGTTGCGGCGCAGGTACCCGTGCGACCATCCCAGCCGCTCGGCACCCCGCCGAGCCACGGCGGCGTTCTCGCCGACGAGCTCGGGCGCCACCTCAGCTACCGAGAGCCGCTGCTCGACCCGCTCGAAGCAGGGCCGCAGGGAGTCCTCGTCGAGCTCGAGCCCGAACTCCGTGCGCCAGCGCTCGAGCACGCGCGATGGCGTGCGGAAGCAGGTCCCCGAGTTGATCAACGTGGTCCCGCCGAGGCCGCTGCCTAGCGGAAGCCCGATCGGTGGATTGCCGACCGTCGCCGTCCCAGCCGAGCTCGCACGCGCGCTCCGGACCGTCGTAGCGGCCGATCGAGGGCAGGCTCGACGCCAACGTGTCAGCGGGAGCGACGAGCCTCAGCAGCGCAGCTCCCCGGGGCCGGCGACCCAGCGCCACGACGGCCCGAAGCGCGGCGCGCTGCGGCTGAGGACCGGCGCCGATCAGCTCTGCGAGCGGATCGGTGATAGCCCGGGACTCGGGGCGCGCCACGGATTGAATCTACCAGCGGTCAGAGCGTCTATCTTCGGCTGCTGCGGCCGTCGACGACTCCGAGCAACGCATCGTTGAGCGTGCTCAGCTGCTCGGTCGTGATCGTGTCCAGAGGACCTGACGCGCTCAGCGCGCGCCAGAACTCGTCGCGCTTGAGCACCCCGTCATCGGTCATGACCAGCAGCGTTGCTCGGCGGTCGCGAGGATCGCCGCGCCGCTGCACCAGTCCGGCGCGCTCGAGCCGATCGACGAGGGTGGTCAGGTTGGAGGCGTCGTAATTGAGCCGCTGGGCGAGCGTTCGCATCGCCACCGTCTCCCCGGCGGCGAGGTTGACCAGCACTCTGATCTGCATCCCGGACAGGCCGATCCGGCGCGCCTGAACGTTCCAGTGGTCGGTCAGGCGATCGGCAACCGCAAGCAGAAGCAGGTTCGCCTGCAGCGCCTTGCGCAGGCGGGGAGTCGTTGGCCTGGGAAGGTCCGACGCGACAGACGGCACCCCGTGAGCCTATCCGATCAGCCGGTAGCCCATAGTGGTCATGCACCACTAGTTAGGCATGTCCGGGTGGTCCCCGAGCGGATCAGCGCCTTCGCACAGTGCAGGTACGCCTGCTCGACCTCCACCACCAGCGCCAGCGCGGCCGCACGACCTCCCGTCTGGAGCGCCCCCAGCACCGCGGGGTCTCGGGTCATCCGGACGCGGCCGTTGACCCTCAGGGTCTCGCCCATGCCCGGGATCAGGAACAGCAGTCCGACCCTGGGGTTGGCGAGCATGTTCTGGAGCCCGTCCATCCGCCGATTGCCGGTCGCGTCGGGAATCAGCAGCCGCTGGCCATCCAACACCGTGACGAAGCCGGGTGGACCACCCTTCGGCGAGACGTCGCAGGCACCGACGCCGTCGGCGCTCGCGACCACGACGAACGGGCTCAGCGCGATGAAACGCCGGCAGTGACTGTCGAGGTGGTCGAGTTCCTTCTCGACTGCGCGCTCCGCGGGCGGAAGGTATACCTCCCGCAACTGCTCCAGGCTCGTGATTTCGTATTCGGTCACGGGCCCATGATCGCAGGGAGCTCGAGTCAGTAGAGTTACATACAGACTGTACGCATCTTCATATAGAGGCAGTATGCATGTCAGCAAATGATCCCCTTCCTCCCCGCACGAAGGCGTCCCAGCGCGAGGCCACCACCGCGGAGCTGATCGCCGCCGCGCGGACCCTGTTCGCGCAGCGGGGATATGCCTCTGTCGGAACCGAGGAGATCGTGCAGCGGGCAGGGGTCACGCGCGGGGAGCTGTACCACCACTTTCGGGGCGGCAAGGAGGCGCTGTTCCGCGCGGTGCTGATCGAGATCAGCGCCGAGACCACGCGGCGGGTGACGCGCGTGGCGCTCGCGCAGCCGGATCCGTGGGACGCGCTGGTGATTGGGATCGACGAGTTTCTTGACGCCGCGACCAACCCCGAGGTTCAGCAGATCATGCTGATCGACGGCCCTGCGGTGCTCAGCTGGGACGTGTGGCGTGCGATCGACGCCGACTACGGGCTGGGAATCGTGGAGGCGGCACTGAAGCGGGCGATGGACGCCGGCCGGCTGGCGCCCCATCCCACGAACGCCGTCGCCCACGTGCTGATCGGCGCGCTCCAGGAGGCGGCGATGGTGGTTGCCCGTGCCGACGATCCGGAAGCAGCCCGGGCCGAGATGGGCCAGTCGATCCAGCGCCTGCTGGAGGGATTGAAGGGGCCAAACCCGCCCGGACGAGGCTGAGGTGCTGCTACGCGAGGACAACGGGGGCGTGCTCGCGATCGGCCAGGCCTCCCACGCGTGGATCTCGGGGCAGCTCGCGCGGGCGTGGGGCAATTCGCGATTCGGTGCGCTCGAGCCGCCCGAGGAGGTCTGCCTCGCAGCGATCCAGCACGACATCGGCATGGCGCGGTGGGACCTCGAGCCGACCCTCAACCCCTCAACGGGCCTCCCCCATTCGTTCATCGAGATGCCGCTGAGCACTCACCTGGAGCTGTGGAGCGCCGCCCCGGAATCGGTTCTGACCCAGAGCCGTTACGCGGCGTTGCTGATCTCGATGCATGGGCGGCGTCTGTACGAGTTGCGCGAGCTGGGCCAGCTGCCACGCGAGGAAGCGGACGCCGTGCGCGCCTATTTCGATCGTGAACGGGTCCGCCAGGAGCGACTGGTCGCGTCGCTGCGCGCCGACCCGGTCACGGCCGCCACCGCCACCCCCGAGCTCGTAAGCAGAAACAGCCGGCTCATCTGGACCTGGGACTTTCTGTCGCTGGCGCTGTGCCTGGACTGGGCCCCGACCAAGATCACCGACGTGCCGGTCGCCGGCGGCGGCTCGGTCCACGTCGAGCTCACCCCGACCGGCGACAGCCGTTCGCTCACGCTCTCCCCCTGGCCCCTGCGCACTGATTCGCTAAAGGTCCGCTGCGACGCCCGCCGGCTGGCCGGCCGCTATGACAGCGACGAGGCGTTACGTGCGGCGCTGGCCCGGGCGCCGTGGCAGACGGTCGAGTTCGAGCTGCTTACGGCCGAAGGTGACTGACAATCACACCGTGGTCGTTCGCCAGGCGCTCGGCGATGATCGAGCGGTGGCAAGCCTCCGGATCGCGTTCAACGCAGAACAGCGCGCAGACGCCGTCAGCCGGCAGCTCCTGCACGAACGACCCCAGGTCGACGTGGTCGAGGATCTCGTGCGTGTAGCGCGCGCGATACTCCGTCGCCAGCTCGACTCGGGATCGCTTGCCGACGCCCCGGCGGGCGTCCTCCGCGTACTGGCACTGACGCAGCTCAGTGGTCGGGGCGAGCTCGATCTTGTGCCGGTACTCGATCCCCGCCTGCGCCAACGCGGCTTGCAGCCGCTGCGAATTGGCCCACGCATACTCGGGGCCGCGCACGCCGCGCCGCTGGCGCACGTCGACCAGTACGCCGACCCCGGCATCGCGCAGCGCGCCCAGGAATGCCTCCAGCTGCCACCCATATACCCCGATCGTGACGCCGCGCTTCACGACCCGGACGCACTGCGGACGTTCAGCTCCCGCTTGAACGCACTCTCGGTCAAGGCGAACACGTTCCCCAGCTCGGACCCCAAGTCGGTCAGCTCCGTCTTGCTGTCGCTCGCCGCAACCTCGGCCAACTGATCGCAAATCGCCACCATGCGGGTAGCGCCGACATTGGCACACCCCCCCTTGATTCGCGATGCGATGTCGTAGATCTCGCGGGCACGACCGTCGGCGACGGCGTGCGCAAGACGTTCGAGCTGGCGCCGGGTCTCTGCGAAGAAGAGCGAGACGATGTCATCATCGATCCCCGGCTCTCGGTCGCCGAGCTCGATGAGGATGCTCGGATCAATGAGACCCGACGGTTCGCCGCCGTCAGACTCCGGCGGGTATCGGCGCTCAGAGCCATTTTCCACGAACCGCGCGAGCGTCTCTCTCAGCGCTTCCCAGCGGAGTGGTTTGGCGATGTAAGCGTCCATCCCGGCCGCGAGGCATTTCTCCTCGTTTCCCGCATTCGCGTTGGCGGTCAACGCAATTATCGGTGTCCGGCGCGCGTAGTCCTCGAGTCGCCGGATTGCCGAGGTCGCTTGGTAACCGTCGAGTTCGGGCAGCTGACAGTCCATCAAGATCGCCGTGTAGGTGCCGTGGCGCCCCAGCTCGATCGCCCGGCGCCCCGTCTCCACGACGTCGACGTCATAGCCGCATCGTTCGAGCAGTCGGAGTGCCGCGAGTTGGTTGACCTCGTTGTCCTCGGCAAGCAGCACCCGGGGCCTGATCGTGTCGGGCTCCGCCTGACGCTGGCGGCGCTGATGCCGGGGGGCGGGCTCGATCCCGGGCTGATCCAGGGCCGACCCGATCATGCGGTTCAGCGAACGCTCCGCCGCCGTCGGAGGCGAGATCCGTTCCGGCCGGCCCAGATGAAAGCCCTGTGCCTGGTCGACGCCGTAGCACCGCAAGAGCGCAAGCGTCTCGGCGTCTTCGACGCCCTTGGCGATCGTCACTTTGTCGAGGCTCCTGGCGATTGAGACGATCGACTTGACGACCTCGTGATCCGCTCGGTTGCCGACGAGGTCCCGGACGAAGTCCGGGTCGATCTTCAGCAATTGAGCCGGGAGGTACTTGAGATAGGAGAACGAGCCAAACCCGGCGCCGAAGTCATCGAGGGCCAGAACACAGCCGAGCCGATGCAGCGTGTCCGCGAACTCCCCAAGTGCGTCGATGTTCATCAGTGCTCCGGTTTCGCTCACCTCGAAGATCAGACTGCCAGGATCCAGCCCGCCCTTGAGAGCGCGGCGCACTGCGGCCACGATCTCGGAATCCCCGATCGAGGAGCTCGACAAGTTGACCGACACGGTCTTGCCGTCGGCGGCCAGCACCAGGGCAGCCTGTGTCACCCAGCGGTCAATCGCTCCGATCAGACCGAACCGCTCCGCGACCGGCAGGAACGAGTCCGGGAAGATGACCTCGCCCTCCTTGCTGAGCATCCGGACCAGCAGCTCATGGTGCGTCGTCGACCCGGTTCGCAGGTCGACGATCGGTTGCCCGAACAGGATAAATCGATCTTCAAGCAGGGCCTCCCGGACTCGTTGCAGCTCCGTCAAGGTCGGGGCCTGCTGGACATAGAACTGGATTCGGTCGCCGCCCAGCTGCGCCGCCTGGTAGCGCGCCGTGTCGGCTCGCACGAGTACCTCTGAAGCGGTGATCTGCTCGGCGCCGGTAAAGAACGCCACACCGATACTCGCTGTGATCGTGGACTCGCGGCTTTGGTCGCGTAGCTGCGCCCGGATGTGCTGGGCACACCCAAGCGCCTGGAGGTGTGTCGCCTCTGGAAGAACAACAGCGAAGTCGTTGCTACCCAATCGCGCGGCGATATCGGTGCGCCCGAGTCGGAGCTTCAGCACATCGGCGACGGCGATCAGAACGGCATCGCCGCTCTGGTGTCCGTACAGATCGTTGAACGTCTTGAAGTTGTCGAGGTCGAGTGTCAGCACGGCCCCCGCCCGCCGGGAGCGAGCCGCATAGGTGAGCTGACGGTCGAGCTCGCTGATGAAGTGGCGGCGGTTGAAGAGGCCGGTGAGCGGGTCGTGCTCGGAGAGGAATGTGAGCCGCCGCTTCATCTCGGTCAGCTCGCTGAGCTCGGTGACGATCGCCAGCGCGCCTGCGTACCCGGATCCCGCGTCGGGCAGCGGGCTTGCGGACAAGAGCGACCAAGCGACCTCACCGTCGCGCCTGCGAAGGGGAAGCTCGAGCCGCACCCGCTCGCCTTCACGGCACTTTTGCAGCTCCCGACGCGCCTGGATGATGGCGATCGGCTCGACATAGTCGAACAACGACGTGCCCTGCATCGCGGCGGGCGTATGACCCAGCATCTGCGCCATCGCAGGATTGACCAACGTCGTGATGTTGTCCTGATCGAGCGTCCAGATGCCGCTCGCGATCGCCTCGACGATCTCGCGGCAGGCGATCTCGGTCATGCGACCCGCTCCTGGCGTCCGATCTCCTCGATGTAGGCGTTCATCGCCGTGGACGTGCCGGTCAATGCGTGTCTCAGCTGCGCGTGAATTTCGCCCGCCTCTGACAGGCGGCCGCTCACGGCGAGATCGCAGAGGGCCTGGCAGAGCTCGGCCACGCGCGCCGCGCCGACGGTCGCGGCGCCGCCCTTGAACTTATGGGCGAGTTGATCAAGTCGCGTCGCATCACCCTGATCGATCGCCTCACGTATCTGCGGCAGGCGCTGATCCGCTTGGGCGGTGAACATCGCCACGAGATTGCGTTCAGTATCCGGATCAGCGATTCCGGACAGCATCGCCGGGTCGAACAGTGCAGTCGCCAGGGTCGTGACCGTCTTGCGGCGATCAATACCCCCGATCTCCTTGCCCCGCTCGGCAAGCTCCGGGAGGAGATCGAGCACTGCCCCGACCGCGGCGGACCGCAGTGGCTTACCCACGTATTCGTCCATTCCGGCGGCGAGACACTTCTCTCGGTCGCCTTTCATCGCATGGGCGGTCATCGCGACGATCGGTGTATGCCGGATCCCACGCTCGTTGTCGCGGATCAGCTTGGTGGCTGCGTACCCGTCCAGCAACGGCATCTGACAGTCCATGAGGATCGCGTCGTACGCCGTCCGTACGCTCATCTGCACCGCCTCGCGGCCGTCGTGTGCCAGTTCGACCCGACATCCCAGCTTCTCCAGCAGCCGGCTCGCGACGAGTTGGTTGATGTCGTTGTCCTCTGCCACCAGGATCCGTAGGTTCCGGTTGCCGTGTGACGTCTGCCGGGCCGTCGGCGCCCGACCCGACCCGGCACGCGCCGGCACGCGCTCACACGGGACCGTGAACCAGAACGTGCTTCCACTTCCGGGAACGCTCTGAACGCCGATCTGGCCGCCCATCAGCCCGACCAGGCGCTTGCAGATCGCGAGTCCGAGCCCGGTGCCGCCGTACCTGCGCGTGGTCGAGGTATCCACCTGGGCAAAGGACTCGAACAGCCGCTCCTGGTCCTCGGGAGCGATCCCGATCCCCGTATCTGTCACTTCGCATCGCAATTGCAGCCGCCCGCGCTCGCATGCCGATGCACTGAGTCGGATCAGGACCCCGCCGCGAGCAGTGAACTTGACCGCGTTGCCGGCGAGGTTGGCGAGAATCTGGCGGAGCCGGTAGTGGTCGGCTCGCACGGCGTCCGGAACGTCCCGGTCGATCCGGGCCCTGATCTCGAGTCCTTTCGCCGTCGCCGCTCCGGCGACGATCGCGCAGATCTCGTCTGCCAGCTTCTGCGGGGCGAAGTCCTCGTGCTCGAGCTCCACCTTGCCTGCCTCGATCTTGGAGAAGTCGAGGATGTCGTTGATCACGCTCATCAGCGCGTCAGCGGATGTGCTGATCCCCTGGACGCACTCGAGCTGGGCTTGATCGAGGTCGGTGTCGCATAGAAGCTCGGTGAGCGCGATCACGCCGTTGAGTGGCGTGCGAATCTCGTGGCTGACGTTCGCGACGAAGTCCGACTTGAGCCGGCTCGCGTTGACGGCTCCGTCGCGCGCGGCGCGCAGCTCGCGCTCGGCCAGCTTGCGCGCGGTTATGTCCCGCACCGATGCGGCCACCGATCGCTCGAGGGTCCCCTCGATCGGACTGAGGCCGACCTCGGCCGGGAACTCGGACCCGTCAAGACGGCGGCCCACGACTGTCACTCCACTGCCCATCGGCCGAAGCGTCGGATCGCCGAAGTAGCTCGCGAGCTGCTGGGTATGGCCGTCACGGAACCTCGCCGGTAGGAGCATCTCCACCGGCCGGCCGACGAGGTCTTCTCGCCGGTACCCGAATAGCCGCTCGGTTTGCCCGTTGACCAGCGAGATCGTCCCGGTGCGGTCGACGATCAACATCGCATCGGGAGCGGACTCCAGCACCGCTCGGATCCGCGCCTCGCTGGCGCGAACCGCGTCGTGAGCACGCTTTCGCTCGCTGATGTCCTCGACCTGGTTGATCAGATGCGACGGCTCGCCGTCAGGGCCGCGGATCAGGGAGACCGACAGCGAGACCCAGATCGCCTCCTGGCACGCGTTCAGATAGCGCTTCTCGATCTTGTAGTCACCGATCTCCCCGTGCAGCAGGCGCCGGTGGAGCTCGCGATCGGCATCGATGTCGTCGGGATGAGTGATCTCCTGGAACCGTTTCGTCACCAGCTCGTCGGCGCCGTAGCCGGTGATCCGGCACATCGCCCGGTTCACTCGGGTGCAGCGGCCGTCCAGCGTCATCAGCGCCATGCCGCTCGGTGCCGAATGAAACGCGTGCTCGAACTGCTCTCGAGCCTCTTGTAAGGCATCCTCGGCGAGACGACGCGCCCGTCGGCTCTCGGCCTCGCGAAGGTGCACACCGACAGCCGCCGCCAGACGCATCGGACGGTCCTTGGAGATGTAGTCGGCCGCCCCTTCACGGATCGCGGCGACCGCCTTCTCCTCTCCGATCGCGCCGGAGACAACGATCAGCGGGATCTCGCTGCCGCTCTCGCGGAGCACGCGCAGCGCGCCGAACACGTCGAATTGCGGCATCCGGTGATCGCACAGGACGATGTCCCAGTTCTCGCGAGCCAGCGCGTCGGTCATCTCCGCGGGCCGGTCGACCCGTCGCCATGCCACCTCGTATCCGGCCTCCTCGAGCACGAGGACCTCGAGCTGCGCGTCGTCCTCCGAGTCTTCGACGATCAGTGCCGAGATCGACCTGGGTGCAGTCATACGCGTGCCAGACGCGGAGCCGGCGGAGGCTCGTTTATCACCAACCAGAACAACCCGAGCTGTCTGACCGCCTGCGTGAACTCGTCGAAGTCGACCGGCTTGCGAACGTATGCGTTGACGCCGCTCAAGTAGCTGCGATAGCGGTCGCCTTCCTCTCGCGAGCTTGTCAGAACCACGACGGGCACCATCTTCGTGCGTGCGCTCTCCCGCAGCCGCTCCAGCACGTCCAAGCCGGTGATCTTCGGGAGCTTGAGATCGAGGAGTACGAGTGCGGGCAGTGGTCTCTCACAGTCGTCGAAGTAGTCGAGCGCCTCTTGCCCATCCCGGGCAATGTCGATCTGGTTCGCGATCGCCGCCTCCCGTAATGCCATCACCGTGAGGTCACGGTCGTCGGGATTGTCCTCGACGAGCAGGATTGGTGCGTGAGAATTCATCTTGCGTATTCCTCTTTGCGTTCGAGGGTGAAATGGAACGCGGCGCCGCGGTTGGGCCGGCCGACGCCGCTCACCGACCCTCCATGGCGTCGAATGATGCGGTCCACAAGAGTCAGTCCGACTCCGTTGCCAGCGACCTCATCGACCCGATGTAGACGGCTGAAGGGTCTGAACAGAGAGCCGGCGTGAGCCATGTCGAATCCGATGCCGTTGTCGCGCACGACGAACGCGTGATCACTGGTACGGCGCAGCTCGATCCGAGCGCGCTCGCGAGGTTCAGTGAACTTCCAAGCGTTCTCGAGTAACTGGCGCAGGAGGATGCGGATCAGGTCGGGGTCAGCGTCAGCTTCCAGGCCGTCCTCGATCACGAACTCGACTCTGCGCCCCTGGTCTTCTGAGCGCAGCTGCTCGGCGATCTCGCGAGCAATTGCAGACAGATTGACCCGACTGACCTCAAGCTCGCGTCGGGTGATCTGGGAGAGGAGCAACACTGCGTCGATCAGCTCTCCCATCCGCGTCGCGGCGAGCACGATCCGCTGGAGCTTGTACTCAGCTTCGCCGTCGGTGGGGTCGAGTCGACGCTGCTGCAGCGCCCGGGCAAATCCTGCGATCGCACGCAGAGGCGTGCGCAGATCGTGCGCGAGCGCATGCGCGAAATCCGTCAGCTCGGCATTGGCCGCCTGAAGCTCGGTCGTGCGCTGGTGCACTCGGCGTTCGAGGCCTTCGTTGAGCTCCAGAATCCGGTGGTCCGCTCGTCGCCGGTCGGTTACATCGGTGAGCGAGGCGACCACCCCATACCCGTCCTGTTCACCTGGCGCAAAGAGCGGCTGCGAGTTGATCGCGATCCACGCCAGCGAGCCGTCGGGTCTTTGTACGCCTTGGACCACCCCCCGTTGCGGCTCGCCGGTTCGCAGTGTCACTGCGATCGGTAGCTGGTCGGCGTCCACCGGCGTGCCGTCCTCACGGATTGCTTTCCATGGCGGTTCGTCTGGGGCGCGATCCGCCAATTGCGCAGCCGTCAAGCCAAGCATTCTCTCCGCCGCGACATTGCAGGTCGTGATCGCACCGGTCCCGTCGCTGACGAGGATTCCCTCGGTCAGCGAAGACACGACGGCGTACAGGAGCTCATTGCTCGCGCATAGCGAAGTTGCGGCACGCTTCGCCTCGCGTGCGTCTCTGGCGATGCTGGACACACCGACGATTTCTCCCGATGCGTCCGGGATCGCCGCCACCGACAGCGAGACGTCAATTACGGTGCCGTCGGCGGCCACTCGCTGAGTCTCAAAGCTCCCGACCAGCTCTCCCGCCAGCACTCGATCCAGAATCTCGCGCTCCTCTCCAACCCGCTGTGGCGGAACCAGCACGCTCACCTCGCGGCCCAAGATCTCATCCGCGCAGTAGCCGTAGAGCTTTTCGGCGCCGCGGTTCCAACTGGTCACTCGACATTGAAGATCCTTTGTCAGGATCGCGTCGGAAGAGAACTCAACCACCGCCGCTAGGCGCGCGAGCGCTTCGGTGTCGCAGTTGGTGATCGCGGTCATCGCCTGTCGCTCCGGACGTCGCCGAGGTCGAAGTAGAACTCGGCCCACTTGCCAATTTCACTGCGGCCGTGGATCGTGCCGCCATGACGATTGACGATTCGCTGCACAGTGGTCAGGCCGATCCCAGTGCCCGGAAACTCGTCCTCCCGGTGAAGCCGCTGAAACGGGACGAACAGCTGATCGGCGAAGTTCACGTCGAAGCCCGCACCGTTGTCGCGCACGACGAACATCTCTCGCCCTTCCTCGATCGCGCGCCCCAATTCGATCTCGGGATGGGGGTTGTTGGCGGTGAACTTCCAGGCGTTCCCGAGCAGGTTCTCGAGCACGATTCGCACCAGCTGACGATCGCCGTACGCGGGGAGCCGTCCGCCGACCGAGAAAGTCACTTCCCGCGCCGGATCACCGAACCGCAACTCAGCGATCACCTCGTCTGCCAGCGCGCTCAGATCGACGCTTTCCCGCTTGAGCTCGTGCCGTGAAACCCGCGACATCACGAGCACCGCATCGATCAACTCGTTCATCCGCGCCGCGGCGCTGCACACCCGATCGAGCAGTACCCGTGCGGAGTCGTCGAGTTGGTCCCCGTACCTGCGCTCCAAGACGCGACCGAAGCCAGTGATCGCCCGCAGTGGGGCGCGGAGATCGTGCGACACCGAGTAGCTGAATGCCTCGAGTTCGCTGTTGGCGGCCTGCAGCTGCGCGTTGGCCACCGCGATTTCCAGTGTCCGCTCATCGACGCGCTGCTCCAACTCGGCGTTGAGATCGCGGATCTCGGTCTCGGCGCGCTTGAGATCGTCGACGTCCGAGCTCGACCCGACCCACCTGTCGACCTGCCCACAATCGTCGCTGACTGGGGTGCCGCGCGCGGTGAACCACCGGTAGGCGCCGTCGTGGCGCCGAATCCGGTACTCGGCATCGAACGTCGTCCGGTTGCGAACCGCTTCCTCCCAACTCGCCTCGGTCCGCGCTCGATCCTCGGGATGCAATCGCTCCAACCAGCCCCGCCCGAGGTCCTCGGACTCTGGCCTGCCGGTGTACTCGCCCCACCGCGGACTCAGATAGTCGCACTCGCCGTTCGATGTCGCCGTCCACACCAGTTGTGGCAGACAGTCGACGAACGTCCGGAAGTGCTGCTCGCCCTCGGGCAGCATCCCGTCGCGGCGTTTCGCCTTCTGAAGTTCAGGAGAATCGATGCCCATCTTTTCCACGGCCTTCCGTTGGTCGCGAACGCGACTCAGTGGAGCGCCCAACTCTCGCCCCGCCTGTGGAACCCGACTCCTCTTGGTTTCGGCTCGCAGACGTGGACGTCAATCCGCAGTTCCAACTGAACTGGGCCCCGTGAGAAGTACGGCCGCCGGACGCGGGATCGCCGACGCTCAAGCCGACGGTCGCGCCGACCGACTAACGGGGCGTGGTGGCGACTGCTTCAGATCTCGCCGCGGGCGCGGATTCTCCACGCATCCTGTGTGTCGATGACGAGCCGCTCGTGCTTGAATCGCTGCGCGGCGCACTGCGCCGCAGGTTTGATGTCCGGACCGCGATCAGCGGCGCCGAGGGGTTGGCGAAGCTGGGCGACGAGCCAGACCGCTACGCCGTCGTGATCTCCGACATGCGCATGCCCGTCATGGACGGGACCGTGTTCCTGCGCGAGGCCCGCCGGCTGGCGCCGGACGCAACCCGGATCCTGCTGACCGGCGACGCGGATCTCGACGCGGCCGTGAGCGCAGTCAATGAGGGGCAGCTGTACCGCTTCTTGCTCAAACCGTGCCCGGCTGAGGAGATGCGCGGCATCTGCACCGCCGCCTCGGAGGAGCATCGCGTGAAGGTTGCCGAGCGGGTGCTCCTCGAGCAGACGCTCAAAGGGAGCGTGAAGGCGCTCGCCGACATCCTCGCGCTCGCGAATCCCCCGGCGTTCGGTCGCAGCGTACGGGTACGCGAGCACGTCGCGACCCTCGCAGGAGCACTCACGGTCAACGAGCCGTGGGAGCTCGAGGTGGCAGCTCTACTCGTTCACGTCGGCGCCGTGATCCTTCCCGCCGAAACCGCCGAGAAGCTCTACGCAGGCGGGCAGCTGACGCTGGGCGAGCGGGCGATGGTCGATCGCATACCCCAGATCACGCGCCGGATCCTCGAGAACATCCCCCGGCTCGAGGGCGTAATCGAGATCCTCGACAACTACGCCCGAGCCTACTCGGAGCGCGGAGCCGGGCGATCGCTGCCGCTCGGCTCGCGGATCTTGCGGCTCGCGCTCGACTACGACGCCCTGGAGGCCCAGGGGACCGATCGTGACACGGCGCTCGGTGCGCTGCGGAGCCGGGGTCAGATCTACGATCCGGACCTGATCGAGGTGCTGGCGCGGGTGCTCGGCGCCACTGAGGACCACCGCACAGTGCACGAGATCGCGCTGCGGGGGCTGGAGCCGGGGATGCTGCTCGTCGGTGATGTCCGCAGCCGCGCCGGCGCGCTGCTGATCGCGCGCGGCCACATCGCGACCGAACAGCTGATCGAGCTGCTGTACAACCTGGGATTCGGAGCGATCCGAGAGCCGCTGCTGATCGTCGACCCAGACGAAGCGACGCCGGCCTAAGCGAGGCCTAGGCCACGAGCCGCAGCGCGGCGCTGGAACCGGCCGCGTGCAGGGCATGAATTCCCGCCAGCCCGGCCCATTGCCCGAACCGGGCAAAGAAGCTCGCCACCTCCTCCTCGTTCGCACGCGTCCGTGGATCGCCGGTGCGCAGGCGGCCAACCAGCTTCAGGTACGCGAGATCGCCGGCGGGCAGCTGGTCGAGGCGGCCCTGCCCCGTGAGCGCAAGCGTCTGCACGGTCCAGCTGCCGATCCCGGGGATCGCGCGCAACCGCCGCCAGCCAGGTTCTTGGTCGGGACCGTCGAGGTCGACGCGACCGCGGGCCACTTCTCGGGCCGCGCGCACGAGCGCCAGCGAGCGGGCACCGGTGAGGCCGTGGGACTCGAGCAGCGCCGGTGCCTGGCCCGCGAGCGCCGTGGCCGCCGGGGCATCGCGCATCCCGCTCTCCGGGCACCGCCGTCCGAACGCAAACACCAGCCGGCGCTGGATCGCCGCCGCGCGCTCGTAGTCGATCAACTGCGCGCAGATCGCCAGCAGGAGCGCCTCGAATGGATCCGGGCGCGCCGAGACCCGCAAGCCCGGATTGGCACGCACTGAAGGGCCGATCAGTGGATCGAACCGGAAGCGCTCGTAGAAGGCCTGAAGGTCCAGATCGATCCCGAGCGCCCGGCGCATCCGCTCGATCGCCCACTCGGCCGCGTCCTGGTGCTGTTCCGCGCGAGCGCCGAACAGCACCCGGTCCGGCGCGAGCTGCGCCACCCGCACCAGCACGGGCTCCGGCCCCGCGTGCAGCAGCCGGTGCAGCACGCCGCCGCGAACCTGCATCAGCCGATCGAGCCCGGTCCGCCGGGGCAGCCTGAAGGTCCAGCGCGGGCGCACCTCGAGGCGCACCTCTAGGCGCGCCTGTCCTGCGCTCACTCGCGGGGCTTTGCGATCACGTGGACGTCGACCAGGAAGGTGCGGCTGCCCACGATCGGGAGCATCTCGACGCCACCGCGCCGGCCCGCGTAGCCGACCACACGCTGGCCGCGCGCGAGCTTGCGCGCGTGATGTCGCCGGACGAGCGCAATCGTCGCGGCGCCGGCGACGAACCCGGTCGCGGCGGCCGCGGCCGCGTGCACGGCTGGAAGTGAAGCCGGCGATCGCTCGATCGGCCGCACCTGGGCCAGCACGGGGACCCCGTCGACCATCTCCTCCGAGGCCTCCGGCGGGAGAGCCTCCTCGGCCACCGGCGGGAGCACCTCCTCGGCCGTGGCGTCGATCACCTCATCCGTCATCGCTGCTCGGATGCTAACGCGTCACGCGGGCGAAGCAGAACCAGTGTCCTGCGCGGTCAGCGGCATCTCGGTCAGCGGCTTCTCGTACACGCGGTAGGTTCGGACGATCTTGCCGCCCATCCCCTCCATCGCGCGGTTCATCGACTTGTTCGACTCCAGGATCCAGCCCGTCTCGCCCGCCTTCTGAGGTGTGCGGGCGGCGGAGTCGAAATGCAGCTCGTAGAACTTGGCGGCGATCCCGGTGTGCTGGTACTCGCGCTTGACGCCAAGCGCGAACACCCGGACCCGATCGATCTTGCGCCGGTACCACAGCCCCTTCGCCCATCCAAACGGGAGGATGCGGCCGCCCATGTGGATCAGCACCTCGTTGTAGTCGGGCAGCGACAGCGCAGCGCCGACAGTCTCGCCGTCCTTCTCAGCCACGAACGCCCAGTTCTCGTCGAGGATCGGCTTGAGGTCCTTGGCCATATCGCGGACCTCCGCCTCGGTCAGCGGCACGAATCCCCAGTTGCGCTGCCAGGCGGCGTTGTAAACCTCCAGGAAGCGGCCGATCTCGGCCTCCATGTCCTTCTTGCGCATCGAGCGCACGGTGATGCCGTGCTTGGACTCGACCTCGGCGGCGGCCTGCCAGATCGCTGGATGGACCTTGTCGCGCTCCTGGACCTTGAGGTCCCACATATACAGGTCCATCGCCTTGGTGAACCCTGAGGATTCGATCAGCCCCGGGTAATAGCGGTGATGCCAGTTGGTCAGGATCGTCGGCAGCAGGTCGTAGCCGTCGATCAGGATGCCGCATTCATCGTTGGTCGTGAAGTCCATCGGGCCGACGATCCGGTCGCGCCCACGCTCGCGCAGCCACCGCTCGGCAGTCGCGAGCAGCTCCGACGCGGCCTCGGGATCCTCCTCGCATTCGAAGAACCCGAACATCCCCCAGTCGTGATGCTGGTACTCGTTGAAGTTGCGATCGATGTGCGCGGTGATCCGTCCGACCGCCCGTCCGTCGCGCCAGGCGAGGAAGTATTCGGCTTCGGCGTGCTGGAAGAACGGTCGCCGCTCGCGGTCGAAGAAGCGCTTGCGCTCGAACAGAAGTGGGGGAACCCAGTTCGGCTCGTTACGATACAGCCGCCACGGCAGCTTGATGAACGTGTTCATGTCGCTCTTGCCGGCGACGGGACGGACTTTGACGGCCATCTGAAGCCGGGAAACTACATGCCCACCTCGATCGACGTCTTCGCCAAAGCCCGTGAGTTCGAACGGCTCGAGCAGCTGAGAGCTGCCCGCGAGCTCGATGCGCTTCCCTACTTCCGGACTCTGGAGGGACCGACGCTGCCCGTCGTCGAGATGGAGGGCAAGCGACGGATCATGCTCGGCTCCAACAACTACCTCGGGCTCACTGGCGACGAGCGCGTCAAGCAGGGCGCGCTTGACGCGCTGAACCGGTACGGAACGGGGCTCACCGGCTCACGGTTCCTCAACGGCACGATCGACCTGCACCTGGAGCTCGAGCGCGAGCTCGCCGAGTGGCTCGAAACGGAGGCGGCGCTGGTCTTCACCACCGGCCACCAGGCGAACCTCGGAGCGCTCGGCACGATCCTCGCCCCCGGCGACACCGTCGTCGCCGACTCCGGCGATCACGCCTCGATCCTCGACGGCTGCATCTTGTCCCGCGCGAAGCTGCGCGCGTTCCGCCACAACCGCATCGACCGGCTCGAGCAGACGCTGCAGAAGGCGGAGGGGGATGGCGGCGGGATCCTCGTGGTCGTTGACGGCGTGTTCTCGATGGAGGGCGACGTCGCGCCGCTGCCGGAGATCGCTGAGCTATGCAGCCGCCACGGCGCACGGCTGATGGTCGACGAGGCCCACGCGCTCGGGGTACTGGGCGCCCGCGGCGCGGGCACCTGCGAGCTGTTGGGCGTGGAGGACCGGGTCGATCTGCGGATGGCCACGTTCTCCAAATCGCTTGCCTCCTGCGGTGGCGTGATCGCCGGCCCCGCCGACGTGATCGAGTTCCTGCGGATCGCGTCGCGGCCGTTCATCTTCACCGCCTCGGCGGTGCCGGCAGCGGTCGGAGCGACGCTCGCCGCAGTGCGCGTCTGCCGCTCCGAGGAGGGCCCCTCGCTGTTCGCCAAAGTGCTCGACAATGCGCGCTACCTGCACGATGGCCTGTCCGAGCTTGGGTTCCAGGTCGTGCCGCGCAGCCGAGCCGCCGACGGTACCGAGATCGTGACCCCGGTCGTGCCGGTGGTGGTCGGCGACGATTGGAAGGCCGTGTTCCTGTGGAAGGCGCTGTACGAGGCGGGCGTGTTCGTGAATGTCGCGATCCATCCGGCCGTGCCACCGTCGGGTGCGCTCCTGCGCACGAGCGTGATGGCCAGCCACGACCACGAGACGCTCGACCGTGCGCTGGAGGCGTTCGCGCGGGCCAAGGGGACGTTCGAGTCAGAGCACGGACCGCTGCCGTCGCGCTCCTGAGCCCGTCAGCCCTTGTCCACTAACGCACAAGGCCGACGGCGCAGAAAAATGGCGCTCTAAGCGCACGCTCCGCAGTTGTGACGTTGCTGTTACCCGGCGGTTGCCGTAGCTTCCCCGCATCGTCGAACGGTGGTCGGCCGGAGCGGCGCGAAGATCGCAAGGGGTAGGAGTGATCTGCGCAGCAGTGGCCCGACAGAAGTATCCGGGCGACTGAAAAAGAGACACACGCAGGGCCCCGTTAGACGCGACCCGGGAGAGTCGTGCGCGGGTATTCGGCAACGATGATCCGCCGCGGCGGACCGGAGCAGGGAGAGAGACGCACATGGAGCAAACCGCGATGATGACCCCGGAGCCTCAGCGACTGCGCGCACTGGAGCGAGCCAACGAAGTGCGGCTCGCGCGCGCTGAACTGAAGCGACGGATCGCCGGTGGCCAGGTGTCGGCCGCCGAGGTCATCCTCGCCCCACCAGAAGAGGCACTGAGCTGGGCTGTCGGAGAGCTCTTGATGAGCCAGCGGCGCTGGGGCAGCACGAGGTGCCGCAAGTTCCTCGGGCGTAACCAGATCACGGAAACCAAGCCACTCGACAAGCTCACCGTCCGACAGCGACGGCTGCTCGCAACCCAGCTCGGCGCCTGCCCGTCACCTGAATTGGGCCTTGACGACGCGGTCCTGGCGGACGTCGAGTTGGAGCTGGTCGCGGTCTAGGCCAAGCGAACCCGGTGCCGCCGACAGGCGCGGCGGCACCGTTTGCTCACCAGCACCGCGTCACTAGAACTGGATCCCAATCGGCACCGGGCTGGCGCCGGCGAAGAACAGGAACCAGACCACGAACGCCGTCAACGTGAACGCGGCGCTCACGACCAGAACCCCCTCGAGCACGAAGTGGCCAGGATCGTCCATGCCGCGCGCCCGGCGATTCGCACGGTAGACGTTGCTGAGCTTGGCCAGGATCGTCGCAAGCAGGGCGATCGTCGCCACGACGCCGATGAACATCGCGCCGAGCGCAGCGCCCAGCGACGCCGTGGCGCCCTGAATCTGGGACCCGATCCAGAGCCACAGCAGCGGCGTGCCAAGCCACAGCCCCAGGCTTCCGATGATCATGATCAGTACGACCAGGACCGCACTCGCGCCGGTCCTCAGCAGATCGCGCATCCGGTGTCCAGCATAGCTTTCTGTCGGTCAGGGCCGCGGGCGTGAGCCCGCGACCCGGGCGTAATGGACAGCCGGATGAGAGCTTGACCTGCCACCACCCCATCAGCATGCCGATCAGGCCGAGGCGGGGTCGGACCTGCCACACCCCACAACCGGGTTCGCCGATGTCGCGGCAGGACACCCGCGCAAAGCGGTGCTTGCCCGGGTTGAGGAGCATGCGTTCCAGGTAGAGCCGGTTGGCGGCCTGGACGTCGGCACGCTCGGCGATCGTCACGCGCGCTGCGCCCAGCCGTTCGGCGAGCTCGTCCCGGACCCGCTCGAGCTCGCCGAGGTCAAGCAGTCGCGGGTCGCGACCGCCGCCGGTGGGCTGATCGAGCCCGCCCATCGTGTAGGCAGTCACGAACGCATCGGCTAGCTCGCGCTCGAGGCGGGCGATCTGCGTGCGCAACGAGCGGCGCGCGGCACGGCCAACGTCCTCCGTGACCGGCGCATCCGGAGGCGGGATCTGCAGCGCGCTGGTTGGCTGATCGACGAGCGCCAGGACTCCCTCCTTTGGGTTGACGGGCCAGCTTACCACCGTCTCCACCCGCTGATGGCGGCACTCAGCCGCACTTGAGGACGTCGACGCAGACCCACAGCGCCTCCTCGACGTGAATCGCAGGGATGCCGTCGACCGCCACCGAGAACAGCGCGATCCGCTCGGACCTCCCGCTGACCCCATGGCCGGGGGCGACATCCCCGAACAGCAGCGCATGAACGTTCTGCGCGTCTGCGACCGCGAGCCGTCCGGGAGCCAGAAAGTGCGCGTACTCGGTGGATCCGAGCCGATCCCCGGACACGGTCGTGCGGATCCCGGGACCGCCGTCGTCCAGCAGTTCGCCGGCGAGCGCCCAGATCGGGATTCCGGTTTCGACCAGCGCGATCAGGAGCGCATCGTCGACCAAGTTGCGGGACCTGAATTCTCCGTGGAGCAGGCGATCGACCGCTGCCTGCTCACTCGGGATCCGGGTGAGGTCGGGATCGAGTCCGATCTGCCGGAAGAATGCCCTGTAGGCGTGTGGGACCGGCTGCGTTCGCATCGCCACGACACTGGCACCGCGGTAGCGGCTCGACAGCGACCGCAAGCGATTCTTGACCTCAGGCGGGCTGGTCCGGGGAACTGCTTGCAGCGTCAGCCAGTCAAGCCTCAGCCCCGGGAACTCATCGTGCACTGCAGGCTCGATGAAGCCGGCGACGGCAGCCGGCTCGACATCACCGCTCATCGCCGCGGCTCCAGCAGCTTGACGCGGGCGGCCAGTGCGGCGTTGGTCAGCCAGTGGTCGCCAATAAGCCGACCGGCCACAACTCCGCCACGATATGCCAGCTCAACCATCGGGCACAGATCGACGCCGTACAGGGCACCGACTGCGCCGTCGCGATCGTAGGCGACAGGGATCGTCCAGTGGTGCGAGCGAACCAGCGCGGCGGTGTTCTGATGATTCGCGTCGACCGCCACGGCCGCAAACTGAATACCGCTGCGTGTGAACTCGCGCGAGACGGCCTGGATCACGTCAATCTGGCGCTCGCAGCTGCTCGAGCCGGTCACGAACAGCCCGAGCACCAGCGGCGCGCGGCCGCAGACATTCAGTCCCTCGGGGTTGGGATGCGCCGGGTCGCAGCGCGGGTTGGTGTTCGCGTAGTCACGCTTCACGTTGCTCGTGGCGAGCGGGGCAACGAACTTCGGGAGCGGCTTGCCGACCGGAACGCCCGCGGTCTGCACGCCGCGGGTGGCGAACAGGTAGACGGAGAAGGCCACGACGAGCACCAGGCCGAAGATGCCGAGCGTCCAGCGGTAGGGGCGGGTATCGATCACCGGTGGCGGCAGCTTCGGGGGTCCGCCGGCGAGCGCCGCCGCGGCATCGGGGTCGAGGCGCTGGCTCGGAGCTTCCGGCTCCGGCGGTTCGGGCCCCTGCGAATTCACGCAATCCGCTGGCTGCGGAGCCGGCGCCGGGGTCGCGGCAGCCAGTCGCGAGCGCGTCGCCCGAGCGCCGCCACCCCGCGCGTGCTTCGCTCGCGCTCCGTGGTCGCCAGGGCAGCGGGAAGCACGAGCAGGACGCCGGCGAGCGACACTGTCATGTCGATCACGGTCACGAACCCGAAATCCCGGAGCATCGTGATGTTCGAGAACACGAGCACGCCGAATCCCGCGATCGCGGTGACGCCGGAGGCGAGCACTGCGGCGCCGGTGCTCTTGTAGGTTCGCGCGAGCGCCTCGGCCAGTTCATGCCCGGCCGCGCGCTCTTGACGGAACCGCTCGGACAAGAGGACACTGAACTCGGTCGAGATCGCGATCACCAGCGCGCCCAGCGTCGCCGACATCGGGTTCAGCGCGGTCCCGATCAGGAACAGGATCAGCGCCGACCAGCCGGTCGCAAACGCGATCGGGATGAGCGGCACCAGCGCCCGCTCGACGCGCCGGAACACGGCGAGCAGGACGAGCCCGACGGCGACCAACCCGGCCAGCAGCGTCAGCAGGCGACGCGACGAGGAGGACAGCGCGGCGTTCGCCTGTGCCGCCAGCACGGGCAGCCCGGTCAGGTGGGCGATCACGCCCGGCGGCGGGTGAAGCTGCGAGTTCATGTAGTCGATCACCTGCTGCTGGCGCGAGAGCGGCATCAGCCTGATGCCGAACGCCAGCGTCGCCTCTCGGTGGTCCGGCGTTATCACCGCCTGGGAGAAGTACTGCGGCACGGCAGCCAGCAGGCTTGCGATCGAACTCTGGCTGAGGGTCGACGCGGCTCCCGACCCCGACTCGAACAGGTCCGGCAGCGACAGCGCCGGGCACAGCGTTGCCTGGGCGCAGCCCTTGGTCTCGACATACCCGTAGTGATTCAGCAGGGCCTGCTGGTAGCCGCTCATCCAACTGACGGTCTTGACCGAGGTGACGTTGGCCGCCCGAACCGTGACGTCGATCTCGCCGCTCACGCCGGTGACTCGCTCGAGCGTGCGCAGGTCGCGCAGCGCGGGCATGTTCGAGGGTACGAGCTTGGTCACGTCCGACTGGACCGAGGTCTGAGTGTCGGCGATCCAGCCGAGCACCGCGAGCGCGAGGCCGATGGTCAGCACCCGCCCCGGTCGGTTGGCCACGGCCGCGAGCACCCGGCGGGCCCATGCCCGCGGACGGCCGGCCCGCGAGCGCAGCCGCGGCGAGAGGCGCGGGGATCGCCGCCGCGCGTCGGCGAGGATGTCGGCCGCGCCCCGCAGCGATGCGCCGATCGCGCCCCCGTCACGGTCGGCGAGCACGTTCGCGGCGGAGCCCGCCGCGAGTGCGCACACCAGCGCGACCGCGATCCCGACGACGAGCATCAGTCCGAAGCTGCGCACCATCGGGACCGGCGAGAGGAGCAGCACCAGAAAGCCCGTCGCGGTCGCCAGCGCGGCGGCCGCGATCGTCGGTGCGGCACCCGCCGCGGCCCGCGCCACGGCCGCCGCCGCGCCACCGCTCCCGCGGGCCTCCTGGATCCGCGACTGGAACTGGATCGCGTAGTCGACCGCGAGGCCGATCAGGATCGGCAGCACGGCGATCGACGCCATCGTCAGGGTGCCGCCGAACAGTGAGATCACGCCGAATGTGATCCCCACCGCAGCCAGTGCGATCGCGAGCGGAAGCAGCCGCAGCCGCCGGCGGAACACGATCAGCAGCACCACTGCCATGACCAGGACCGCCGCCAGCAGCAGGCCCGCGATCGAGCCGGTGATCGCGGATGCCAGATCGTTGGTCACGACCGGGACCCCGGTCACCGTGTACGTGCCGCCGTACGCCGAGCGAAACATCGGCATGTTCACCGCATCGCGGATCCAGGTGATCGCCTGCGCCTGCTGCGCGTCGCTGAGTCCCGCTTTCAGGCGCACCTGGATCAGCGCCGAGTCCGCGGTCGGGAACAGGTAGGCGAAGCGCGCCTTGGGCTGGTTGACGCCCCGGCTCTGGTCGAACACGACCTGGGAGATGAACTGCGAGTCGTCGATCTTCGGCAAACCGTTGATCCCGGACTGGAGATAGAGCTGGTACAGCTGCGTGATCTGCTTCTGGGATTCGAGCTCCGCGGCCGCGTTGGCCGCCGCCAGCGCCTGCTTACGGCCCAGGCCCTTGCCGATGGCCAGCCCGTAGGCGGACCGCGACGCGGTTTGAACGGCGCTCTGAGCGGCCCGCAGGAGCGAGCTGTACTCGGCGTTGACCGCGGACACGGCCCGATTCAGGAACGTGCCCGGGCCGTACACGGCCCGCACCGGCGCGGCCTTCATCAGATGCCCGCACGGACTGTCGCTGCCGCCGTAGGGCGCTGCGCCGGCGGCGGCCGGCACGAACGAGTATTGGGTCTCGGTCAGTCGCTGGCCCGCGAGGCAGGCCTCCAGCTCGCTGACAGTTCCCAGATCCTTTGTCTGCACCAGATTCGGCAGCGATTCACGGATCAGGATCACAACCGGATCGCCGCCGAAATGCCTGTAGTCGTCGGCGGTCGCCTTATAGCCGGCGGAGGAGCGGCTGACGAACGTGTCGGTTCCGGCCGAGGGCTTAAGTCCGAGGGCGAGCACGCCACCCGCAAGCGCCGCCGCGAGCACGATCGCGACCGTCAGCGCCGGTCTGCGCGCAGCCAGTCTCGTCAGCCCCTCGATCCTCGCCTTCACACCTAATCCATCGTCAGCGGGCCCTGCGATTCGCCGGAGAGGAACTGGCGGATGAACGGGTTGTCCGAGTTGAGCATGTCCTCGGCCGGCCCCGCCTCGACGATCCGGCCCTTCCACAGGACGTTGATGTAGTCGGCGACGCGGCGGGCGCTCATGATGTCGTGCGTGATCACGCAGAACGTCGGCAGGTGCGGCTTCTGCTTGGCCTTGGCCTCTTCCATCATGTCACGGTGGATCTCCAGGATCAGCTCGCCGAGCAACGCGGTGCGGACCGGGTCAAGGCCCGAGTCGGGCTCGTCGAACAGGAGAATGTCGGGCTCGAGCACGAGCGCGCGCGCGAAGCCGGCGCGCTTGCGCATCCCGCCCGAGAGCTCGTTCGGCATCAGATCGCGCGCGCTGCCGAGGCCGACCTCGTTGAGGCGGCGCATCACGATGTCCTCGATCTCTTCCTCGCTCTTCTCGGTGTGCTGGCGCAGCGGGAAGGCGACATTGTCGAAGATCGGCATCGAGCCGAACAGCGCCCCGTCCTGGAACAGCAACCCGAACTTCTTGCGCATCTCGAACAGGTCATCATCGGGCATGTTGGGGACCGACTCGCCGTGCACGAGCACGTCGCCGTGATCGGGATACAGCAGTCCGACCATGTGCTTGATGCAGACCGACTTGCCCGTACCGGACGGCCCGAGGATCATCGACACCATACCTTCCGGCAAGCCCATGTTCAGCCCACGCAGGATGTGCGCGCGGCCAAACGACTTGTACATGTCGATGAACTCGACCGCGTCCGGGCGACCGGAGGGATACACCTTGTAGGTGTGGAACTTGTACTCCTCCTCCGACGCGCCCTTCGGCGCGGCCGGGCGCGGCGGCTGCTCGTCGACGACCGACACGCGCGAGCCGGACCCGACCGTCACGCCGTCGTGCTCGCGCTCGGACTCGAGCTCCGGCTCGTCCTCCGCCTCGTCCTGATGGTCGCCTTGGTGCTCGTCCTGGTGCTCGGCCTGGTGCTCGGCCGCGAGCTCCTCGGGCTCCTCGTCCTCGGGCTCGTCATCGAGTTCTGCGTCCTCCGGTTCGCCGACATGGCCTGCCGGGGGGGGCGAATCGGTCGGCGGCGGCCAGCGCTCCTGGCCGTCCTGCGGCCCCTGCTTGCCGCCGCCGAATAGCGAGTCGAAACGTCCCATGATCAGCCTCCGATCGGTGCCCTTGGGTTGGCGCCCCAGAAGAGCTGCGTGCCGAGCATCCCGATCAGATGTACGCCAACGATGTTCAAGACCATTGATTTTGCCGTCGCCGTCCCGACCCCGACCGGGCCCCCGCTGGCGTTGTACCCGTAATAACAGCCGACCAGCACGATCAGGGTCGCCATCGTCATCGCCTTGATCAGGCTGAATAACAAGTCTGGTGGGTTCTGGAACAACCAGAAGATGAGGAAGAAGCCACCTGACGATACGTCTCCGATCTGCTGTACGACCGCCAGGTAGCTGGCGAAGAAGCCGGCGCCGATCGAGCACAGGTACACGAACGGCAGCACGAGCCAGGATGCGAGCAGTCGCGTCGCGCACAGGAAGGTGACGCCGCTGATGCCCATCACCTCGAGCGCGTCGATCTCGTCCGAGATCCGCATCGAGCCGAGCTCGGCGACGATTCCGGTGCCGACCTTGGCGGCCATCATGTAGCCGAACACCAGCGGCACGAGCTCGCGCAGGTCGCACCACGCTGCAAACACGCCGCTGAACGCCGGCGTGCCGACGGAACGATTGAAGTACGCGCCCTCGATCCCGCACTGCAGTCCGATGATGAACACCAGCCCCCAGATCACCAGCGTCGAGGAGACGATCAAGATCCCCGCCTGGCGCAGCGTCTCGCCGAAGAACTTGAACACCCGCAGGCGAAACACCTCGGCGACGATCTGCGACGTGAACTTGACGATCTCCCCGAAAGACTCGATCCAGCCCCGCGGAGTCGCGATCAGGCCCTGCAACTACTTCACCACCGTCGTGATCTCCGGGTGGGTCGCCAGCAGCGACTGCGTGAACACGTAGTTGAACGCGAACACGCCCAAGAACGCGATCACGACGGCCTGGTTGACCGCACGCCCCACCCCCTCGGCGCCTCCGGACGCAGTCATCCCTTTGTAACAGCAGACGATCGCGATGATCGCCCCGAACAGCGTCGTCTTCACGACCGAGCCCCAGAGGTCGGTCGTCGAGGCATTGTTGAAGAATGTGGCCCAGAACGGACCGAGCGGAGCGTGGTTGACAAGCGTGGCGAGGATGCCGCCGAAGATGCCGAACAGCAGCGCATAGATGTCGAACAGGCCGGTCACGATCATCAGCGCCAGGAATCGCGGCACGACCAGGTTCTTGATCGGGTCGACGCCCAGCACCTGCAGAGCGTCGAGCTCCTCACGGATCTTGCGGGCGCCGAGATCGGCGGTGATCGCCGTCCCGGCCACGCCCGCGAGCACGATCGCATCGACGAACGGCGCGAATTCCCTGATCGAGGCGAGCACGAAGAAGCCGCCCAGGCGGTCGAGCGCTCCGAACAGCACCAGGAAGTTCGCCGCCTGCAGGCCGGGTGCCTCGTATCCGAACGCGATCGTCGAGATCAGCAGCGGAAACCAGCACAGCTTCATCGCGAACAGGAACTGGCCGACGAACTCGCTCCCGTAGGGATACGGAGGCCGGATCGCCGAGACGATCGTCTTTCCGGTCAGGATCATCATGTTCCCGACCTCCTCGAGCACGCTCTTGGTAGGCAGGAACGTCCGATCAGCGATTGCTCGAACCAACTCTTCTCTCCCGGAGTACCGCTGCCGCCACCGCGGCTGGGCGACGAAGCCTACGCGAAGCGCATCCGAACCACCAACTGCCAACTGACGCCCTCGCCCCCCAAATCATTCCCGCGGAACCGCCGCCCGGCCCGCAACCCCCGTGGTATGTTCAGCGCGCGTTGAGCGGGTGGAGAATGATGAGCTGGGGTTCCTGCATCGCCCTCGCGGCAGCGCTTGGCCTGGCAGCGTGTGGCAGCGGCGCGCGCCAGGACGCGAGCGAGCCGACCGGTAACTTCCCCGTCGAGGTCACGACCGCCTCGTTTCCCCCCTCACAGCGGCTGGCTCAGAACACGCATCTGGTCATCTCAGTGCGCAACGCCGGCAGCAAGACGATCCCCAACATCGCGGTGACGATCACCAATCCCCGATATGGGACCGAGGTCCAGGCGTTCGCGACCTACTTGAACCAGCCCGGTCTCGCCAGCCACTCCCGGCCGGTCTGGATCGTCGATCGGCCCCCGGGGCCGTGTCAGTACAGCTGTGCTTCCGGCGGCCCGGGCGGCGCGGTCACCGCCTACTCCAATACGTGGGCGCTGGGCGCGCTGGCACCGGGCCAGACGGCGAGGTTCGATTGGCGTGTGACTGCGGTGCAGCCCGGCAGGTATCGGGTCCACTACGAGATCGCCGCCGGGCTGAACGGCAAGGCCAAGGCAGTGCTCGCGGATGGCTCGAAGCCGGCCGGCACGTTCACGGTCACGATCAACAGCGCCCCGCAGCAGTCCTACGTGACCGACTCCGGCCAGGTCGTCAAGATCTCGCCGTGAGGTGGCGGCGGGGTCGCCGTTGACGAGGCGCCCGGCGGCGGGTCAGGGACGCAGGCTGAACGGGGGGTACTGATCGGTGACGAGCAGGATCGCGTACGAGGCCACTCGTACGTGCCAGCGGATCACGCCCTCGATGTAGTCGAACATGCCCCGCGGGTAGCGGCCCGTGAACACGATCATGAACCAGGCGGCGATCGCCACCAGGACGGCGCCGATGCTGAGCACGATCAGCACGAGGTAGTGCGGAATCGCAAGCAGCCATTTCACGATCGGCAGCCAGCGATTCAGTTCGGTCGGGACGTCCGGGTAGGGCATCGTCAGGTGGACCGCCTGCTCGTCCTCGGTGGACGGGTAGTGGTCGTCCATCAGCGCCAGGTACGCCGTCACCCGGGTCGAGAACCGCAGCAGATTCAGGTTCCAGTCATACCACCAGCGGGGGTAGCGCTGGCGGAACACGATCATCAGCAGCGGGGCGAAGAACAGCAGGCCTCCGGCGGCGGCGAACGCGTACGTCCGCGAGCCGCTTCCGAATTGCGTCGTCCCGCCGCCGATCGCCGCAGCGACGACGAGGATCGGGATCGCGTAGAAGATGCGGACCCCGGTGCTCCAGCGATCGAGCACTCGGTCCGGGTAATCGACTGACAGCTCGGTGGGATAGGCGGCGATGGTGCTCACTGGCACGCCGCATCGTCTACGACCAGCGCGCGAGCGCCATCCGTAACTCACGCGGGTCCGACTGCGGCAGACTACGTAGTCCGGGCATCGCCGAACTGCGCTCCGGAGCGTCAGTCCAGACGCTAGGCGTTGCCCGACTCCGCCCAGATGTTGATGTTCCCATCGACGGCGTAGCGGTCTATCTCCTCGAGCTCATCGGGGCCGAAGTCGAGCCGCCCCAGCGCGGCCACGTTCTGCTCGAGCTGGGCCACGCTGCTCGCGCCGAGCAGGGCCGAGCTCACGCGTTGGTCCCGCAGGACCCACGCGATCGCCATCTGCGCCAAGCTCTGGCCACGCGCCGCGGCGATTCGCGCCAGCGCGCGCACCCGCTGCAGGTTCTCATCCGAGATCAGTTCCGCCGAGAAGTAGTTGCCGCGCCGCACACGCGAGTCCTCGGGCACCCCCTTCAGATACTTCTCGGTCAGCAGCCCCTGTGCCAGCGGCGAGAACACGATCGCGCCGATGCCCTCGCGCTCGAGCACGTCGAGCAGCTCGCGTTCGATCCAGCGGTTGAGCATCGAGTAGGACGGCTGATGGATCAGCAGCGGCGTGCCGAGCTCGCTGAGGATCCGCGCCGCCTCCTCGGTGCGCCGAGGGCTATACGAGGAGACCCCGACGTACCGCGCCTTACCCTGGCGGACCGCCGTGTCGAGGGCGCCCATCGTCTCCTCCAGCGGCGTCTCTGGGTCAAAGCGGTGCGAGTAGAAGATGTCGACGTAATCGAGCCGCATCCGCTTCAGGCTCTGCTCCAGACTCGCGAGCACGTACTTGCGCGAGCCCCATTCACCGTACGGACCGGGCCACATGTCGTACCCGGCCTTGGTCGAGATCACGAGTTCGTCGCGCCACGGCCTGAAGTCCTCGGTGAAGATCCGCCCGAAGTTGGTCTCCGCACTGCCGTAGGGCGGCCCGTAGTTGTTGGCGAGGTCGAAATGGGTGATCCCAAGGTCGAATGCCCGCCGCAGGATCGCGCGGCTGTCGGCGAGCGGCCGGTCGTCGCCGAAGTTCTGCCACAGGCCGAGCGAGATCGCCGGCAGAAGCAGCCCGCTGCGTCCGCACCGGCGGTACTGAAGCTCGTCGTAGCGGCCCTCGGCCGGAACGTAGAACGTCGCTGCCAGCTGCGGGTTGAACGGCACGACGGGAGTATTCCAGAGGGCCGGGCGCTCGCGGCTTGGTTTCGCCGTCCGGCTGACGAAACCCGTCTACGTTTGGCCACCTGGATAGTGCTGCGCCACCGCCGGTCCCCTACGCTTGTGCGCTCGCGTCTCGAATCGAGACGGGGTTATTTACGCGCGCCTTCTCCGCCGTCGGCGCCGATCAGGAAGGAACGAACCAACACGCATGCCCCGCATCCGTCAGCAGAACGTACTCGCAGCCCAATGGGCGCCGAATGGTGGCGCGCTGGGCGCCCCCGATCTGACCGCACCTGACAACCAGATCTTCGGCGCCAACGTCTTCAGCCCGGCAATCCAGCGCCAGCGACTGCCGCGCGACGTATTTCGCCGCCTATCGCAGACACTCGCGCGCGGCGAGGCGCTCGACACCTCGCTCGCCGACGCAGTCGCGCTGGCGATGAAGGAGTGGGCGCTCGAGAACGGCGCCACGCACTACACCCACTGGTTCCAGCCGCTGACCAACTCGACCGCCGAGAAGCACGACAGCTTCTATGCGCCCACCGGCGAAGGCACGGCGCTGGCCGAGTTCTCCGGCAAGGAGCTGATCCAAGGCGAACCTGACGCCTCCTCCTTCCCCACGGGCGGGATCCGGGCGACGTTCGAGGCCCGGGGGTACACCGCCTGGGACCCGACCAGCCCGGCGTTCATCCTCGAGAATCCCAACGGAGCGCTGCTCTGCATCCCGACCGCGTTCGCCTCGTGGACGGGCGAGGCACTTGACCACAAGATCCCGCTCCTGCGCTCCATGGACGCGCTGTCGAAGTCCGCGATGCGGGCGCTGAAGCTGTTTGGGGACTCGAGCGCCCAGCGCGTGTTCACGACCGTCGGTCCCGAGCAGGAGTACTTCCTGATCGACGAGCAGTTCTACTTCGAGCGTCCCGATCTGTTCACGACCGGCAGGACGCTGTTCGGCGCCAAGCCGCCCAAGGGCCACGAGCTCGACGACCATTATTTCGGCTCGATCCCAGAGCGGATCCTGGCCTGCATGCTCGACACCGAGCGCGAGCTCGCCAAGCTGGGCGTGCCGGTCAAGACCCGGCACAACGAGGTCGCGCCCAACCAGTACGAGCTCGCTCCCGTGTTCGAGAACTCGAATGTGGGCGCCGATCACCAGCAGCTGACGATGCAGGTGATGCAGAACGTCGCGCGCCGCTACGGGCTCGTGTGCCTGCTGCACGAGAAGCCCTTCGCGGGCGTCAACGGCTCCGGGAAGCACAACAACTGGTCGATGGGAACCGACACCGGCAAGAACCTGCTCGATCCAGGCGACACCCCGCACGAGAATCTCGAGTTCCTGTTCTTCTGCGCGGCGGTGATGCAGGCGGTCAACAAGCACCAGGGCCTGCTGCGCGCCTCGATCGCCTCCCCGGGCCAGGACCACCGTCTCGGCGCCAACGAGGCGCCGCCGGCGATCATCTCGATCTTCCTCGGCGCCGAGCTCGAGAAGGTGTTCGGGGCGATCGAGCGCGGCGAGGCCGGGGAGTCGACGCCGGAGTCATTCCTGGGACTCGGTACTCCGGTGCTTCCGCCCTTGCCGCTGCACGGAGGGGACCGCAACCGCACGAGCCCATTCGCGTTCACCGGTAACAAGTTCGAGTTCCGTGCGCTCGGTTCGAGCATGTCGCTGTCGCTGCCGAACACGGTCCTGAACACGATTGTCGCCGAGGCGATCGACTCGCTGTCCGAGGAGCTCGAGGCCGGGTTGGCTGCGGGCAAGGATCTGGAGGCCGCACTGCCGCCGATCCTCCAGCGCTCCTATGCGGCCAACAAGCAGATCATCTTCGGCGGTGACAATTACTCCGAGGAGTGGCACGCCGAGGCTGAGAAGCGCGGGCTCCTGAACCTCCGGGCGACTCCGGATGCACTGCCCTACCTGATCGCCGACGACACGGTGTCGGTGTTCTCCAACTACGGCGTGCTGTCCGAGCGCGAGCTCGAATCCCGCCACGAGGTGTTCGCGGAGCAGTACGTCACCAAGCTCAACATCGAGGCCGAGACCGCCGCCGCGATCGCGCGGACGATGTTGCTTCCGGCCGCGGCCAGGCATCTGGCGCTGTTGCTCGAGGCTCAGCTCGCCGAGCTCGCGTCCGAGACCTCGGATCTGATCGCCGAGTTCAGTGCCGCGATCACGGCGCTGGAGCAGGCGAACCTCAGCGACCACCAGCCGGATGACCTGCTCGAGCATGGTAGGTACATGCACGACACGGTGCTCCCGGCGATGGCGGCCGCCCGCGAGGCCGCGGACAAGCTGGAGAAGGTGGTGGCCGACGATCTCTGGCCGCTGCCGAAGTACTCGGAGATCCTGTTCATCAAATAGTCGGCGGCTCGGGGTCGGCGGCTCGGAGTCGGCGGCTCGGCCGGGGGGCGGCTCGGCCGGGGGGCGGCACGCGCTCGCCCCCCCGGCTGCCGGGCTTGGGGGGCGAGCATGCTCCCGGGCCGCAACTTGCAGGGGGTTTGTGGGTTATCCGATACGGTGACTCACCGTATGAGGGATGGCCGCATGGCGCGCGGTTGTCGGGCTTGGGGGCACCGCCGATTGCGTCATTTCATTCTCACAGGGCTTGCCTTGGCGACGTTCGGCGTGGCTGCGGGCTCCGCCGGGGCCGCCTCTGGCGGAGCCACGATCGGCGGCAAGTCCAGCCGGACGAGAGCTCGCACGCACGCCCCGATCACCGCCGCGGCCAATCCACTCGCCGCGCGGGGCATGTGGATCTGGTACCTCCCATACTCCAACGGCGGCAACCTCTCCTCGATCATCGCCGCCGCCCATCAGTACGGGATCTCCACACTGATAATCAAGAGCGGCGACGGGACCGGCACCTGGTCGCAGTTCACCCCTCAGCTCGTTGCCACCCTCCACGCCAGCGGACTGAAGGTGTGCGGCTGGCAGTACGTCTATGGCGCCCATCCGATGGTGGAAGCACAGGTCGGAGCCGCTGCGGCGAAGGACGGCGCTGACTGCCTGATGATCGACGCCGAGATCGAATACGAGCAGCGGACCAACAATTACGTCCAGGCGCAGACCTACATCACCGACCTGCGCAAGGCTGTCGGTGCGAACTTCCCGATCGCACTAGCGGGCTTCCCCTACGTCGACTATCACCCGGCGTTCCCCTATTCGGTCTTCCTGGGCCCCGGCGGGAGCCCAGTACAACGCACCACAGATGTACTGGAAGGACATCGGAACCAGCGTCGACAACGTGTACGCCCACACGTACGCCTACAACCGGCCCTACGGCCGACCGATCTTCCCACTCGGCCAGGTCTACAACGATCCGCCCCCGAGTCAGGTTTTCCGGTTCCGCCAGATCTCCCGCGTCTACGGCGCCGCCAACGTGAGCTGGTGGGACTGGCAGGAGGCGACCACCGCGGGCTGGGTCGCGCTCTCACGCCCAGCCGGGTCGCTGGCGGGCGTGAGCGCGAATCCGTCGCTCGGCACACTCCAGAACGGCGATCAGGGCGATCTCGTCGTCTGGGCTCAGGAGCACCTGTACTCCGCCGGCTACAGGGTCCAGGTCGACGGGTCGTTCGGCCCCAAGACCCAGGCAGCGGTCGAAGGCTTCGAGCAGGCGCACGGACTGCCGGTCGACGGCCTGATCGACACCCCGACCTGGCAGGCGCTCCTGCGCTACCCGCCCGCCCCCGTGCACTGGACCGCGGCGGGTGCGAAGGTCGCGTCGGCGGCCCGCTTCTCTCTGACGATGCCGGTGCCGAAGTCCTCGCGACTGCCCGCCAAGCGGGACGAGCTCGCCGGGGCGGGCGGCGCCGGGTTCCCACGGCGGCCGTAGCCGCCGGCCTGGCCGTTGCCGAGCGGAACGCGATCGACCCCTCAGCCGAGTCGCAAGCGCCCCGACCGGCTGCGGGCTACAGCAACCCGTGGTCCCGCGCGTACGAGACCAGATCCGCCCGCGTCGTGCGCCGGGTCTTCTGCTGGATGTGGGCGCGGTGGGACTCGACGGTGCGGACGCTCAGGTACAGCGTTTGCGCGATCTCCCCGTTTGTGTGGCCGAGCGCGATCAGCCGGAGCACCTCGACCTCGCGCGCGCTGAGGTCGTCGGGCGGCCCGATCGGCATCGGCGGCTCGGCCGCGAGCCGGGCCCCGAGCTCGGGGTTCAGGTACGTGCGTCCTTCCGCCGCGAGCCGGACGGCCTGGACGAGTTCGCTGTCGGCCGCTTCCTTGAGCACGTAGCCGATCGCGCCGGCGCGCAGCGCCTCGCGGGCGAAGGCCGGATCGTTCTGCATCGTCAGCACGACGATCTGGGTGTCGGGTGCGGTGTCGCGCATCCGCGGAATCGCGGGCAGGCTCGAGCCTCCCGGCATGTTGAGATCGAGGATCAGGACGCGGGGGTGGTAGGCGGTGATGCGGCGCTCGGTCGTCTCGACGTCGCCCGCCTCGGCGACGACCTGGAACCCGTCCTCGGCCTCGAGCAGCAGCCGAAGCCCCGCGCGAACGACCTGGTGGTCGTCCGCGATCACGATCGTGATCGGACCGTTCGGCAAGGCCTCCTCCTCCATCTGGTGCAAGATAACGCCAACCGCGGACCCGGTGGTGCTTGTGTGCGATTCGCAGCCGCAGGCCCGGGCATCATCCAACCCCGCCGGCACAGCGTGCGACCGGACCCGGGCCCGGTTCAGAGTCGATTCGCATCTCCACAACCACGCCCGACGGGGTCGCCGGCGGACCAGTCACCTGACCGCTTAGATATGGGGCCAGGTAGCGCCCCGCGATCTTGACCGGCGGCCACCACAGCGGCCTTGAGCTCGCGTGCCCCGAGCGTGCCGTAGGGTCGCCAACCGCGGCCTCCAGGTACTTGGCCTGTCCCCCGGCGAGCAGCATCCCGCGCAACACCGGCCTGAACGGCTCCGCCTTGACCGGAGCTCCGAGGCGTGCCGCGATCGCTTCGGCGACGGCATCCGCCTGCTGGGCCGCGAGGCCACCGTGCTTGATCGGGAATGCGATCGCGTCGCCGGCCGCGTAGACGTCCGTCAGGCCTCGCACGAGCCCGTGGAGGTCGACCGGGACGAAGCCTCGCTCGTCGGCCGGGAGGCCGTCGATCTCCGGGCCCCTCAAGCGGGGCAGGGTGATCACGCTATCCGCCTGGATCCGGACCTTCCCGGGCCGCGCGCGCAGCTCACCCCAGGCCAGCTCCTGGGCCTGCAGGCCGGCCACGAAGTGGATTCCCCGGCTCTCGAGCTCCTCGAGGATCGCGCCGCTGGCGCGACCGCCGAACACGGCCAAGGGCGCGGGCTCGGGCGTCAGCAGCGTGATCTCGGGGCTGACTCCCGCTGCCCGCAGCCGATCTGCCGTTAGCATCGCCAGCTCATACAGCGCCAGCGGCCAGCCGACCTCGGCAGGGACGGCGAACACCAGGGTCGAGACCTTGCCCTCCTCGCTGGCCGCCAGGACCTTGCGGAATCGCTCGAGTCCGCCCGGCGCGCCGAACGAGATTGCGCCGGGAATCGAGTCCTCGGGCCGCGCGCCCGGCGCCGCCACGAGGATGTCGTAGCCCGTCTGAATCCCGCTTCTCAGCGTGAGCATGCGCTCGGCGGGATCGACCGCCGCAATCGCGTCGATCGTGCAGGCGGCGCCGACGCTGCGCGCCACGTCTTCGACCGTGATCTGAGGCCCCGAGGCAGCCCCGAACGCGGTTGCGACCTTATGCGGGCGGTTGGCGAATGTCCGTTCCGGCGAGATCAGCTCGAGCTCGACCCGGTCGCCCGCGAGGGTGCGCACGCCGATCAGCGCCTCGAGTCCGGCCACGCCCCCGCCAACGACGACGACCCGAGCCGAATCGGAAGGGCCCGGTTTTAGTCGTGGTGACATTCGTAGCAAGCTAGTCCAGCCATGGATAACGCTCATCGGGACTGGGCCGCGCCCCGGTCAGTAGGAACTACTGAAACCCGGCGCCTGATCACGATCGGTGAGCCTTATCAGCTGCCGGGCGCGGCGCCAGGCGGCTTTCTACTGAGAAATAGTCAGGATCCGACCCCGATGTGCAGGGGGAAACCGAAACGTACGATCGGCGGCCTGCGAATGAGTCTGCCCCCGTCGCCGAAAGGCTCAGCACGGACGCTGCCGGTCCGGACCCGGCTTGAGCGCCGAGACGTAGTGCTCGGTACCGCCGGCCTGCTCGCGCTGGCGATCTTCGTCCTGCGCCAGGCCACATCCGGTGCGGCGGACGATCTCGCATTCGTGTACGTCGTGCCGGTCGCACTGGTCGCACTCGAGCTCGGCCCCGGCGCCGGAGTCGCGGCTGCGGTCGCCTCGTTGGCCCTGGTTGCAGTATGGATGGCGACCCGGGACACACCCGTCGGTCTGGCCGAGGCGCTGGCCCAGGCGATCGTGTTCCTCACGATCGGCGCGATCTGTGGCCGGTTCTCAGGCAGGATGCAGGCCGCCAGGGAGAGACACCGGCAGCTGCTGGATTCCGGGCTCGCGCTGAGTGAGCCGACAGAACCTGGAACGCTGGGCGACGTGATCGCTGACCGGGCGCTCGAGCTGGCGCCGGCGCGCGGTGTGCGCGTCACGTTCGACGCGGTCGCGCCGATCCAGATCGGCGAGCTGACCGGCGACATGTTGTCCTTCAAGATGCGAGGAGGGGATTCGGATGTCGGCCTGATCGAGATCGCCGCGGCTCCGAGCCGGCCGTTCACCGGCGACGAGCGCCTCGCCCTGGAAGTGCTGGCGATCCAAGCCGCGGCCGCCGCCGAGCGCCAGCGGTTGCTCGCGCTCCAACGCGGGCAGGCGACGCTGCACGCCGAGCTGTCCGCGGCCCACGGCCGGCTTGCCGAGCAGGGAACCCGGCTCGAGTCCGTGCTCGTCCAACAGGAGCAAGAGCGGCGCGACCTCGCTGAAGAGCTTCAGGAGGAGGCCGCGCAGACGCTCGCGGCGGTGCAGCTGGGGCTGGCTGCGGTCGAGCGCGATCTTGGATCACAGCCGAGCCGGGCTCAGGTCGAGACGCTCCGTTCGAGCCTCGCCGACACATCGCGCACGCTGCGCGACCTGGCGATCGGCCTGCGGCCGCCGACACTCGACGACCTCGGCCTCAGGCCCGCTCTTCTCACACTGGCCCAGCGGGCGAGCGCGCGCTCGGGATACCCCGTCGATCTCGACCTCAATGGCATCGAGTATCGCCTGCCGCCCTCGCTCGAGTCGGCGGTGTACCGACTCGTCGACGACATCATCTCTGGGCTCGCACCGGCCCCCAGGCTCAGGATCCGTCTCGAGCGATCCCCCGGGCAGCTCAGAATCCTCGCCCTACGGTCGGGAGGGGACAGGAGCTTGGTCCCACGGGACCTGCAGGCACGTATGAGGGCGCGCCTCGATCTCGCCGGCGGCCTGCTGACGGTCGACGAAACCGGCGGCGAGCCGCTCGTGGCGACGATCCCGATCCCGGAGGATCAGCTGGGCGGATCGTCGCCGGAGGCCCCCGCCGACCGGCTCCGATCGAGACCGTCGAGGTAGCCGGACAGGTGGTGACCTACGACCTTGGTCGATTCGGGCCACAGAGGTTCCGACGAAGCGGTGGAGGTCTCCTGCAGGCGCTCTCCCAACTCCGCCTGTAGGTAGTGGCGCTCGCGGCCCCCGTACAGGACCGCGCGGAGCACCGGACGGAACGGCCGGCGTGGCACCGCGGCTCCCAAGCCGACCGCCAGCAGCTCTGCGATCGCATCGGCCTGCTGGGTCGCGAGGCCACCCTGCTTGAGCGGAAAGGCTGTCGCGTCACCGGCGGCGAACACATCCTCTGCCCCCGGAACGCGTCCGAGCTCATCGACGGCCACGAATCCCTCCTCGTCCGACGGCAGGCCCGGGATCGCCGGCCCGGCAAGCCGCGCCACCGCCACCGCGATCTCGACATCGAGTTCGCGGCCGCCGGCGAGCAGCAGCTGGCCGTCGTGGTAGCGAACCGCGTGGCCACTGACGAACTTGACGCCGCTCGCAGCGAGCAGGGCTGCGACCGCGCCGCTCGCGCGTGAGCCGAACGCGACCAGGGGCGCGGGCTCGGGGCTGACCAGCGTCAGCGGCACGCCGTCTACTCCGCGTTCCGCAAGCCAGGCCGCGGTGTACAGCGCCAGCTCGTAGACCGGCAGCGGCCAGGTCCGGCCGCCGGGAACGACGAACGCGACACTGCGATGGTGGCCCGACCGCGACTCGAGCAGCAGCGCCCGCAACCTGCTGGCGTCCTGCGCCCCCCGGAACGGGATCGCGCCCCTGACCGTCTCGATGTGGCGAGCGCCGACCGCGACCACGAGCGCTCCGTAGGGTCGCACGGCTCCCGACCGCAGCCCGACCGTATGCGCCTGCGCGTCGACCGCCGCGAGCTCGTCGCGGACGAGCGTGACATCGAGGTCCGCGACGATCCGCGCGATCGGGTACCGGTGCTCGTGGCCCTCGTGAAACGGAGCCAGGACGTCATATGCGTGCACGACCAGCTCGGGATCGGGCGCGATCAGCTCGAGCGCGGGTCGGTCGCCGGCCAGCGCGCGCAACGCCAGCAGCGCCTCAACCGCGGCCGGTCCCCCACCGGCAACGACCACGCGCGGACCTGGCGGCACGATCGGCACTAGCCTTCTGGTAGTCCAGCGGTCGCGAGCCGCTGGTTCTTGTACGCCTCGTCCTCGGTCACCTCCCGCCCGAACCAGTCGGGCGGGCGAAACCGCTGGGCAGCGGCCGCGCTTGGGAACTCGACCTCCGCGACCAGCAGGCCTGCGAGCTGCCCGTCATATCTGTCGAGCTCGATCATGAGCCCGCGCGGAAGATCGATCAGGTGGCGCGTCTTCTCCACTCGACGGCCCTCAGTTAGCGGCCACAGGCGGTCGAACTGGCCACGGGTGATCTCGACCTCTTCCTCGCGCCGGGCCAAGCCGCCGCCCTGCTTGACGGTCAGCGTGGTGCGCTCGCCGCGCCGGCGCAGACGCACCTCCGAGCCGTTGTCGTCGATCGCGAGGTAGCCCTGGAGGATCCGATCGGCCGGATAGCGCTCGAGGTCGGCCGGAGCCTCGGCGATCAGAAACTTGCGCTCGAGCTCGAGCGCGTTCATCGGCCCTTCAGCGGCGGGCTCAGCTTTTTGCGAGCGCGCGGTAGTGGTCGCGCCAGATCAGCTTGTAGAGCGGGATGCGGCGGGGGACGTCGCGGATGCCCGGCAGCAGCGGGACCAGGACGAAGGCGAGGCTGAGGACCCCCATCACAGCCATCACCAGGATGTCGGCGTTGGTCGAGGTCGAGAACGGTTTGATCTGGTACCAGAACGTGTATAGCCATAGCCACACCTGACCGGGATAGCTGCCGGTCTCGTTCATCATCCCCCATTGGGTCGCCGAGCAGGTGGTCGGTTTGTGCCCGGCTTGCGAGCAGGCCGCCGTCCGCCATGAACAGCAGCGGCTTGGTGTAGTCGTTCTGGTAGAACTGCTTGTTGGTCAACAGGGCGCCGTCGAGGCCACCGCCCTGGGCGAACGTCAGCAGCGAATCCATCATCGTCGGTACCGGGCCGTAATCGCCGGGCGGGACCGTGATCGACAGGTCCGGGTTGGCGGTCGCCTTGTTGAGCGCGTTGGTATAGGCGGTCGTCCATTTGGTCTGCTGGTCTGAGGACGCTGAGGTCCAGGTGGAGATCGCGCTGGTCAGCGCGGGATCGCCGGACACCGACCGCAGCGGGTCCAGCACGAAGTCTGTGGTCGTGTTGATCGGGTGGCTGACGCCGAGCCACTTCTGCAGGCGGATGAACGCGATGTGCTGACCCTCGCTGCCGTGGTTGTACGGCGGGCCGTAGCCGGCGGTGCCGCTCGACCCGTCGAGCTCGGCCACCGCGGTCGTCACGAAGTCGACCGGATCGGTCCGCGACCAGGTCTTGATCGTGCTCGGCGGATCATCGGGCGAAGAGAACAGAATCGTGAGCACGAGCGACAGTGCCAGCACGACACCGATCGCGATCGAGAACTCCTTGACCAGGTCATAGCGGCGGTAGCCGCCCTTCCATTCCCGCGCGGCCTCGTTCTCTCGCGCGCGGCGCTCGCGGCCGGTCACGACGACCCCGCCCCATTCGCGGCGCCGTCCGACGCCGCTTCAGCCGGGGCGCCACCGACGGGAGCGACGGCGAGCTTTCCTTCGTCGAGCTCGAACGGGGGCACCACGCCGTGCTTGCGGACCAGCAGCACATGCCCAATCACGAGCCCGATCACCACGGCCGGCAGCAGGAAGATATGGAAGGAGTACATCTGACCGAAGTTCGTCAGGTTAAAGAACGAGCCGACGCCGACCGAGTTCATCGCGTCCTTGGCCTGCGTCGAGATCCACTGGGCGTCGAAGTTCTGCTGAGACACATAGCCCGTCAGCGCACACGGGATCGCCACCAGGAACGTGACCGCGCCCGTGACCCAGGTGCGCGTCCGACCGCCCCGCCAGGCCGCCATCCAGTACTTGCCCCACAGATGGATCACCATGAAGAAGAAGAACAGCTCGACGGACCACAGGTGGATGCTGTTGAAGAAGTGCCCGATGCCGGTGAAGTGCCACCAGCTCGGCCCCTTCAACGTCAGCACCGAGCCCGACAGCACGATGATCGCGAGCGACGCGAGCGACAGGACCCCGAATACATAGATCCACGACGAGACGTACGACGGTTGCTTGTCGGCCAGCAGCTTCTCAGGCGGAAGCGCGTCGACAGCGCGCTCGCGGACAACCTCAGTCCACGTCCGCCGAGGTCCGCCCGTCGTAGCGCTCACGACGCTCCGCCTGCAGACCGATGACCAGGGAACGGCAGCGCGATCGCCAGCGCGAACACCGCCAGCATCAGCACGAGCACGATCAGATTCGACACCGACAGCGTGAGGAAGTGCCAGTGCACCGTGTGAGCGGGATGATTCAGGTTGAAGATGGCTCCCATCATTTGCGGCATTCTCCGGGGCAGCCGCATACGGACACATCCGTAGTCGCCCGTACCCCGGCTGCGGGAATGGCGCAGAAGTTCTAAGGATGCTCTTAGAAACCCGGCTGGAAAATCAGGCGATCCGGCGCGCCGGCATCGCCGACGGCAACACGACGACGATTGACGTGCCGCCGGCCGTGCTCGAGACTTCGATGCGCCCGCCGGCGAGCGACGCGCGCTCCCTCATACCGGCCAGGCCGAAGCCGCTCACGGGCGCCTCCGGATCAAACCCCTTGCCGTTATCGCGGACTGAAATCTCACAGTCGCCATTGCGAATGTGAATGTCGACGTCGATCCGATCGGCCTCGCCGTGGCGGGCCGCGTTGTTGACCGATTCCTGGACGATGCGATAGACCGCGGTCTCGAATTCGGGGTCGAACCGGGCGTCACGAGCGCCCGCGTGAAGATCAATGCTGCCCGCAATCTCGACGCCGTGCGACGCTCGCGCCCGGTCGAGCAGTGCGTCGAGGGCGGGCGCGAGGCCGAGCTCGTCGAGCGCCGCCGGTCGCAGCTCGGTGATCAGCGCCCGAAGGTTGCTGATCTCGTCGCCGAGCTGATCGACAGCAGTCTGAACCGCAGCCTGCAGCGCCGGTAGATCTTGGCTGCGCCGCGCGGAGGAGAGCAGTACGCGCAGTCCTCCGAGGCCCTGGAGCGTTTCGTCGTGGAGCTCACGCGCCCATCGCCGGCGCTCCTCCTCGGCGGCCTTCAGGCTCCGCCGAAGCCGGTCGCGCTCGACGGTCTGCGCGGTGGCCACCGCGGTCGCTGCGCTGGCGGCGGCGGCGAGCAGCATGCGCTCGTCCTCGACCCGGAACTCGGGGCCCCCGACGCGGTCGAACGCCTCGATCACGCCGACGCTCGAGCCGCGGAACTGGAGCGGCACGAACATCCCCGAATCCGCCTCAACGCCCAGCTCTCCAAGCGCGAACCGAAGCGAGCTGGCCATGTCGCTGACGCGCTCGGGCCGCCCCGAGGAAACGACCCTCCCGGCGACCGATCCGCTCTTGGCGATGCGGCAGCCGACGATCGCTCGCGGCACCTCCCCAGCTGTTGCCGCGATCACGAAATCGATCGCCGTCGAGCAGCAGGATCGCCGCCCCGGCCGCGTCCACGAGCGCGCGTGAGCGCTTCGCGATCAATTCCAGGACGCGGTCGAGCTGGGTCTCGCCGCCGACCGCGCGGGCGATCTCGGACGTCGCCTCGAGCGCCCGCACGGAGCGCTCGAGCTCGGCCCGGCGCCGGTCCGTCTGCCGGTACAGGCGCGCGTTCTCAACCGCGATCCCGGCCCACGCGGCCAGGACCACAGCCGACTCCTCATCCGCCTCGTCGAACTCACCTTGGGTCTTGTCGGTCAAGTACAGGTTTCCCCAAGACTCGCCACGGATCAGGATCGGCACCCCGAGGAAGCTCGTCATCGCAGGATGACCTGGGGGGAAGCCGTAAGAGCGGACGTGGTCGCCGACGTCGGAGAGCCGCAACGGCATCGGGTTGGAGATCAGCAGGCCGAGCACCCCACGGCCCCGCGGCAGGTCGCCGATCGCCGTATGGGCTTCGGCCGCGATCCCGGCGGTAATGAAGTCCGCGAGCGACTCACGCCGTTCGTCGAGCACGCCGATCGCGGCGTAGCGCGCACCGGTCAGCTCACGCGCGACGTCCAGGAGGCGTTCGAACACAGCCTCGAGCTCTCGCTCGGCGACCAGAGATCGACCCGCTTCGATTAGTCGTCGCAGCCGTCCCTCGTCCAGCTTCGACTCCGCGTCTCGTAATGTCGTCATAGCGTCTGCGCCCAACCCATTCTAGTCGCCGGCCGCGCACCTCGGAATTTTTTGCTTGCAACTGGAGCTGCGCTCCAACCATCCTTTAATCTCGCCCTTGTACTGTGGTCGGCATGCTGGAGGTGGACCGGGCCAACCCCGTGGGCAGTGATGCTCGCGGCGCAACAGTGCTGCTCGTCGAGGACGAGCAGTCGATCGCCGAACCGTTCGCGAAGGCGCTGAGACGGGGTGGTTTCCCGACCACCGTCGCGCGCACTGGCACAGAGGCGATGGCGCTGCTCTTGGAGGTGGCGCCCGACGTCGTGCTGCTCGACCTCGGACTGCCCGATGCCGACGGGCGTGACTTGTGCCGCCACCTGCGCAGCGAGTCCAACGTACCGATCATCATCGTGACCGCCAGCGGAACCGTTACCGACCGCGTCGTCGGCCTGGAGCTGGGCGCCGACGACTACATCGTCAAGCCGTTTGCGACGGGTGAGGTGATCGCCCGCATCCGCGCCGTGCTCCGGCGCGGCCGGGCAGCCGGCGGCGAAGGTGCGTGAAGTCATGATCCAACAGCTGCGCCTGGATTTGGCGGCCCGGCGCGTATGGCTCGCCGATCGGGAGCTGGAGCTCACCCGCAAGGAGTACGACCTGCTCGCCCGGCTGGCGCAGGACGCCGGGCGGGTGGTGACGCGCGAGGCGCTGATGTCGGACGTCTGGGACCTGAACTGGTTCGGCTCGACCAAGACGCTGGACGTTCACATCGCCTGGCTGCGGCGCAAGCTCGGAGATGACCCGGCGGCACCCGCATACATCCACACCGTGCGCGGCGTCGGCTTCCGCCTCGCAGAAGCACAGGAGACCCGGCCGTAACCCTCAGAACCCGCCTGGTGCTCGCGCTGGCCTACGTGCTGTTGCTGGCGATCTTCGCGCTCGGCGTGCCGCTCGCCCTCAACCTCAGCGCGAGGGTTAACGCCGAGGTCAAGAGCCAGGCCCACGCCCAGGCCGACCTCGTCGCGGCGACAGCGGCCAACCTGATGGACCCGGCCCATCGGTTTGACCTGACGACGCTCGCGGAGAACGCCGCACGGTCGGTCCGCGGCCGGGTCCTGATCGTCGACGCTGCCGGTCGCGTGCTGGCCGACAGCGGCGGCCCGGCTGAGATCGGCACGAGCTACGAGAGCCGGCCGGAGATCGACAGTGCACTCGACGGCAGGCAGGTCCAGGTCCAGCGAGCGTCGACCACGCTCGGCCAGGAGATCCTTGCCACAGCCCTCCCGATCATCCGCGACCGAGGCGTGGTTGGGGCGGTGCGCATCACCCAGAGCGTGGCCTCGGTTCACAGCGCCGTGCTTCGGACCGAGCTGGGGTTGGGGCTGATCGCCCTGCTCGTGCTCGCGATCGGCCTCTCGGCCGGCGGCGTGATCGCGGCCCAGGTCGCGCGCCCGCTGCGCAGACTCGAGGGGGTCGCGCGCCGCGTCGCCCAGGGTGACCTCGGAGCCCGCGCGCGGGTGGACGGCAGCCGTGAGCAGCAGTCGCTGGCCAGATCGTTCAACGAGATGACCGACCGCATCGCGCGCCTGCTGGCCGCCCAGCGGGAGTTCGTCGCTGACGCGTCGCACCAGTTGCGCACGCCGCTGACCGGGCTGCGGCTGAGGCTCGAGGAGGCTCAGGAGACTCAGCCGGACGCTGCGGCCGGTGCCGAGCTCGATGCGGCGATTGCGGAGGTCGACCGGCTCGCGCGCACGGTCGATGAGCTGCTCCTTCTGAGCAGGTCGGGGGAGCGCAAGCTGGCGGGAGCGCCCGTAGACCTGGCGGATCTCGCCGCGTCCGCCGTGCACCGCTGGCGGCGATCCGCCGAGGACCGCGAGATCCTGCTCGAGCACCGGCGCGCAGGCGACTCGACGAGCGTGTGGGCGGCCCGCCCGGATCTCGAGCGGGCGCTCGACACGCTGATCGAGAACGCCGTCTGCTACTCCCCGTCGGGAACGACTGTCACGATCGCGAGCGGCCTCGGCGCGATCGAGGTCCGGGATCGCGGGCCTGGAATTGCCGATGAAGAGCGGGAGATCGTGTTCGAGCGCTTCCACCGCGGCCGCGCCGGCCGCGCCGGACCGCCCGGCAGCGGGCTCGGCTTGGCGATCGCCCGGGAGCTGACCCGGGAGTGGGGCGGCGAGGTGCGGCTCGGGCACCGTGACGGCGGCGGCACGATCGCGACCATCTCGCTTCCGGCGATGCCCGGCACCGGGACCCCTCCAGATGCCGATTCTGAGCCGCGGCAGCCGGCCGATGGCAAGACCAGCTTTGCCCGCGCTTAACCCGATCAAAGCTAACGTCCCGCCGCGGTGACTCGTCGCACCTTCCTCTGGTTCGCCGCTGCGGTGTGTGGAATCGTCATCACGGCCGCGCTTGCATGGTCGGTGAGCCAGCTCGCCGGCCAGCGGATCGGGCTGTCGTCTGAGCCCTACTCGGTCGCCAGCGCGCTCTCGCCTCGATCCGGCGGCCATGGAAGGCGATCGCGCCATGCACGGCAACACACCTCGGCCCCGAGGCGCCGGCCCCACCCGGCTCGACACCGGACGCCCGGAGGCGCTCCGACCGCGGTGGCCGCGGTGCAGCTGCCGGTCACCTCGGGCGCGGCCGGTGGGTCCGGCGCCAGGCCGAGCAGCGGCGCCGGCTACGGCTCAACTGGCTCGGGCTCGGGGTCGGGCGCCGGTTCGGGTGGTTCGGGTGGTGGCGGCGGTTCGGGGTCGTCGGGCACCCTGACGACACGCACTGCTTCGTCCGCCTCCAGCGCCGCCAGCCCCGGGACCACGTCCAATTCGCCATCGGCGGCTTCCGCCGGCGCCTCGGGGTCCTCGACGCCGTCCGGGAGCGGGGCCTCGCAGCACCACGACGACGGTTATGGCGATGGCGGTGGTGGGGGCGGCGGCAGCGGCAGCGGCGGCAGCGGTGGCAGCGGCGGTGGGAGCGGCAGCGGCGGGGGCGGCAGTGGCAGCCACCGCGATGACTGACGCGGCTGCGACGGCGCCAGCCACGGCGACCGGCTGACGGCCGCACGCTTGTACGAGCTGCCCGCAGCCCTGAACACCGCCGGGCCACTCGAGGAATCGCGGGCTCGACTCGCAATCGCGGGCTGGGCGTCAGGAGTCTGACAATTTCGCCTGCATACGGAGACAAATCGCCCATGCCTTCTGGACCTTGGCTACATAAGCATGTGGGGGATGCTTATGTAACCAAGGTCGGCCGCGAGCGTGGACTTTGGGCCGTTAAGCATGCTCGCGGAGGCGGATTTCGGCCGTCCCGCCCCCGCGGCCCGCCCGACCGCCCCGCCCCGCCGCCCGCCTCGCCCCGGCGACGGCCCCGGCGGGGTCAGGTTCCCAGGCGGGTGCGGCCACCCGCCGGCTCACGCGGCGCTCAACTCCGCCGCCCAAGTAGCTCGTACGGCTGCGGGCTACGGATACACCTGTTCACCGCTGGCACCGTCGATCACCCTGATCGCGGTGCTGGGACACGCCTCCGCCGCGGACAGCAGCAGCGAATCCGGTCCGGTCCCGATCACCTCCGCGACCTCGTCGAGCGCAAACACCTCGGGCGCCACCTTCACGCAATCTCCGTGCGCGGCACAGGCATCCTCGTCGATCTCAATCAGATAGGTCATTTGATTCCTTCCTCGATCAGTTGCCGAGCCGCCGGTAGGGAACGAGGCCGGTTAACAAGCAGCGCGGCGACCGCTCGTCCGGCGCGGGTGAAGGTTGCAGTGAAGCTGCGGCTGTCCGGGTCCCCATCGACGGTGACGGCGTCCGCGAGGCGGGCGTGGCCGAGGTACTGGATCCGGAGCCCGTACTGATCGGTCCAGAAGCTGGTCAGCGGTACCGGGCCGGGATCAAGGCCGAGCATCACGCGCGCGGCCCGAGCACCCTGACGGCCGGCCGCCTCCCAGTGCGAACCGGGAACGTGCCGGCCGGCGAGCGGATCGAACGTCGCAGCGGCATCCCCGACTGCCAGCACGCCTTCGAGTGCCGTGCGCCCATGCGGGTCGACCTCGATCGTGCCGGCATCGCTTACGAGGCCGCTGCCGGCGAGCCACGTGATCTCTGGTTCGACGCCGACCCCGACAACGACGTGATCGGCCTCCACGGTGCGGCCGCCGTTACCGGAGAGCCGCAAGGCTTGCACCTCGCCGTTGGCGATCACGCGCTCGATCGTGCAGCCGGTGAGCACGTCGACCCCCTCGGCACGGTGCAACTGCGTGAACCATGAGCCGAGCTCGGGACCGAGGACGCCGGCCAGCGGGCAGGGCGCGGCCTCGATCATCGTCACCTCAGCGCCCAGCTTGCGCGCCGTCGAGGCGACCTCCTGGCCGATGAAACCGGCCCCGACCACGGCCAGCCGGGGCCTGTCCCCGAGCACGCCGCGCAGCCGGCGCGAGTCGTCAACGGTTCGCAACACCGACACGTTTGGGTATCTCGACAGCGCCGGAAGCGTCCGCGGACGGCTGCCGGTGGCGATCAGAAGCTTGTCGTAGCGGATCGAGTCGCCGTCCGAAAGCGCCACCTTCCGCTCGGCGGCTGCGAGGCCGACCGCGCTGACCCCGAGCCGCAATTCGACCTGATGTTCCTCGTACCAGTCCGCGCGCTTGTACGGGAGCGCATGCTCGGAATGCTCCCCGGTCAGCAGCTGCTTGGAGAGCGGTGGGCGGTCATACGGTCGATGGAGTTCCGCGCACAGGATCGTGACCGGGGCCTCGTATCGATGGCGGCGCAAGGTCTCCGCGCACCGCTGCCCGGCGAGGCCGCCGCCGGCGATCACGATCCCGTCCTGTTGGCTCTCAGGTGCTGGCATGGACGCAACTCTCAGGTGCTGGCATGGATGCAAGCTTGGCCCGCGCGCGTAAAAGGATCGTTGGGTCAGCGTAAGGAGATGCCCAGCTTTACCAAAGCTTTGCCCAACCTTGGCCAGGCCATCACCGGAGCCGCGGCACAGTGCCCCCGGACCAACGACCTGGAGGCCTGAATGCGCACAAAGCAGACTCGAATCGCCGCGGGAGTCGCGGCCATCGCCGCCGGCGGCTTGGCAGCAGTGGCGCTGCGACCGTCAGCTACGCCATCGGTAGCGATTGCCGCCCGTGATCCGGCCGTCCAGGTCCGGACCGAGGTGATCAAACGGACGATTCACATCATCCGCCATGAGCCGGGCGGTCAGCTTCCGCCTCCGCGCGGCGCGGTCGCAGCCGGCGGGCGAGGCCCGCACGGCCGCTACGTCAAGACCGGTGCGAGCGGCTCCCATCACGGTACGGGCGCGAGCTCAGCCTCGGGCACCACGGTGAGCACACGTGCGAGCGGCTCGCACGGTTCCTCAGCGGGGTCGTCGGCCGCGGCCTCGGGCGCCAGCCCCGGCGTGACCACGCGCGCGAGTGGCTCGCACAGCTCCTCCTCAGGAAGTTCCTCCTCGGGGAGCCCGTCGGGAAGCTCGTCATCCGGCTCCTCCGGCACCCACGTGACAACTCGGGCCAGCGGCTCACACGGTTCGTCCGGCTCGTCCGGCTCCTCGGGCTCGTCCGGCTCCTCGGCCAAGTCCGGCGGCTCGGGCACCCCTGTCACAACCCGCAGCAGCGGATCGCATAGCTCGTCGGGGTCGTCCGGCTCGTCGGGGTCGTCCGGCTCGTCCGGCAGCTCGGGCAGCGCGCCGGTGACCACCCGCAGCAGCGGCGGCAGCGGCGGCAGCGGCGGCAGCGGCGGCCACAGCGGCGGCGACGGCTCGGACAACGGGGGTGGTCACGGTGGCGGCGACAACTGAAACCCTGACCGCCGGAGCCGGGGACCGGGCGCGGCCTGCAAGACCCGCAGGCCGCGCCCGTTCGGGCCCCGACCGGCTAACTGTGATGCTGCTCTCACTGGCCGGGTTTCTGGCGGTGCTGGCGGTGCTTGCGTGGCAGCTCCAGCCGACCCGCGCTGCCGCCGCCCGGCCGGTGGTCGTACTCAAGCGCTTGCTCACGACTACAGTCATCGAGACGGTCCCGGGCCGAGCGGGCGCCGGCGGCGGCAGCTCGGTCTCACAGTCGGTGTCGAGCTCCGGCGGGTACTCCTCGTCGGCGGCCCCCACGACGCGGGCTTCCTGAGAGGCAGACATTCGATGATCAGAGAGCTCGACTACACCTTCCACACGATGGGGAGCGACATCCGGTTGCTGATCGGGCCGCCGCTACCCGGCGCTCCACCGCCCCTGGAGGCAGCCGACCGCGAGCGCGAGTTCGTGTTCTCGTTCGCCCACCGGCTGTCGCGGTTCGTCAGCGACAGTGAGCTTTGCGCGCTCAACCACGACCCACGCACCGAGGTGCCGGCGTCGGCGCTGCTCCGGGCGGCGGTCAGCGCCGGCCTGTGGGCGGCACAACGGAGCGACGGACTCGTCGACCCCACGCTATTGGGCGCGATCGAGCGAGCGGGCTACCGGGGATCGCGCGACGGCATCGAGCCGGCCTCCCTGCCGGAGGGGCTGGCCGCGGTTCCTTCGCGCCGGCCCGCGCGGGCAAACCCGCGGGCAGACTGGCAGCGGATCTCTGTCGATGATGAATCCGGCCTGATCATCCGCCCACCCGGCGTGATGTTCGACACCGGGGGCACCGGCAAGGGGCTCTGCGCGGACGCGGTCGCGCACCGCCTCGGCGGCTACACCCGTTTCGTCGTCGACTGCGGAGGCGATATCGCCGTCGGAGGCGTCAGCGCCGCACTCGAGCCCTACGAGATCGCGGTCGAGCATCCGCTCACGGGCGCGCCGCTCGGAACAATCGCAGTCTCGCGCGGCGGCGTCGCGACCTCGGGTCTGAACGTGCGCATCTGGCGCGATCAGCACGGGCGGTTCTTTCATCACCTGCTCGACCCGAGTACCGGCGAGCCGGCCTGGACCGGCCTGATCTCCGCTACCGCGCTCGGGCAGACCGCGCTCGAGGCCGAGACCCTGTCGAAGATGGCCCTGCTCCTCGGACCGGGAGGAGGGGCACGCGACGTGCTCGCCGAGCAGGGCGGAGTGATTGTCCATGACGATGGGTCGGCCGAAGCCGTCGGGCCGCTCGAGGGATCGATCGAGTGTGACTCCACGGCTGACAGCGGACCCGCGCTGGGCACGGCGGCGTGAAGGCGCAGCCGATCCACGTGCTGTGGTGGCTGATCAGCCGCGCATCGGGAATCGTCGCGCTGGTGCTGATCTCGCTGTCGGTGCTGATGGGGCTGGCGATGGCGACCAAAGTCCTGCGAGGTCCGGGATTGAAGCGTGCTGTCGCGCGGCTGCACGAGCACGTGGCGCTGGTCGCGCTGCTTGCGATCGCGGTCCACGGCCTCGCGCTGCTGGGTGACAAGTGGCTCAAGCCTGGGTGGCGCGGGATCGCGATTCCATTCGCCCTGCACTACCGCCCGGAGTTCACCGGCGTGGGCATCATCGCCGGCTATGCAGCGCTGCTGCTCGGCCCGAGCTTCTACCTGCGCCGCCGGATCGGAGCGCGCCGCTGGCGCAAGCTCCACCGCGCGACCGTGGCAGTGTGGGTGCTCGCGGTGGTGCACACGATCGGAGCCGGCTCGGACGGCGCGACGCTTTGGCTGCGGTGCATCGTGCTCGCCCCGGGCATCCCGATCGTCTACCTCCTGGTGCTCCGGTTGCTGCCCAGCAAGCCGGCCGCGCGATCGGCGCCGAGCGAGCGCAGAGCCCGCGCCGCGCCCCGGCGCCGCGATCGACGCCGAGCAAGCGCGAGCCCGCGCCACGATCCGCGCCGAGCGCGCGTGAGGCGACCGAATTCGCCTAGCCGCGGCTGCTACCGGTACATCTCGGCGAGCACGTCCGCATACCGCTGATAGACGACGTTGCGCTTGACCTTCAGCGTCGGCGTCAACTCGCCGGCCTCGTGTGAGAGCTCGTGTGGCAGGAGCGTGAACTTCTTGATCCGCTCGGCGCTCGCGTAGCTCGCATTGACATGCTCGAGCTCCGCTTCGATCAACTCGCGCGCCTCCGGGCGCTCGATCAGCGATGCGACGTCCTGCGGCAGCGAGTGCTCGGCGGCCCAGCTGCCGATCTCCTCGGGATCGAGGGTGATCAGCGCGACCGGATACGGGCGGCGGTCCCCATACATCACGGCCTGCGAGATCCAGCGGCAGCTCTGGAGGTCGTTCTCGAGGTTGGCGGGCGTGATGTTCTTGCCGCCCGCGGTGATGATGATGTCCTTCTTGCGCCCGGTGATCGAGATGTAGCCGTCGTCATCGATCGAGCCCACGTCACCGGTCCGCAGCCAGCCGTCGGCGGCGAGCGCCTCGCGCGTGGCCTCGGGGTCCTTCCAGTACTCACGGAACACGTTCGGCCCCCGGGTGAGGATCTCGCCATCGCCGGCGAGCTTGAACTCGACCCCGGGCAGCGCCTGTCCGACGGTGCCGAACCGAAGCTGCTGCTGTGTGTTGACGCTGCCGATCGAGGTCGTCTCGGTCATCCCCCATCCTTCGAGCACGGGCACCCCGCAGGCATAGAAGAACTCCAGGATCTGCGGCGAGATCGGTGCCGCGCCGGACACCGCCTTGGCGATCCGGCCGCCGAACAGCCCCCGGACCTTGCCGTACACCTCAGCCTCGGCGCGATCGAACGCGAACTGCAGCGCTGTCGGCACGTCCGCGCCGTGCTGCTGCATACGGCGGACCTTGACTCCCAGCTCGATTACCCGGCGCAACTGCAGTTCGTCAGAGAACTGGGCCGTCGCCAGCGCGTAGATCTTCTCGAACACCCGCGGCACCGAGGGCAGGTAGGTCGGCTTGGTCTCGATCAGCTCCTGCACGAGCCTGCTGGTGTCGCCGCTGTAGTAGACGATCTCGGTCCCGACTGGGAACGACGCCAGCTGGACTGTCAGCGCGAACGCGTGAGCCAGCGGCAGGTACAGGTAGCTGACGTCGCCGTCGACGATGAACCCGATCTCCTGGACGATCGCTCCCACCGACGCGGCGTTGGCATGAGTCAGCACGACCCCCTTCGGGGGACCGGTGGTGCCAGACGTGTAAATGATCGTGTACAGGTCATCGGGTGACACATTTGCCGATCGGCGCTCGAGCTCGGACCGGTCCACGGAGCGCCCGCGTTCGCGTAGCTGCTCGACTGAGATCGCGTCGATCTCCTCACGGTGGTCGATCACGATCACGTTCTCCAGGCCGGGCAGCCGATCGCGCACGGCCGCGATCTTGGCGACCTGCCCGGCGTCTTCGCAGATCACCATCCTCGCCCCCGAGTTGCCGGCCACCCACTCGCACTCCTGCGGAGAATTGGTCGGGTACATCGGCACCACGACACCTCCGGCGCGCGAGATCGCCAGACTGACCAGTGTCCACTCCGGCCGGGTGTTCGCCAGGATCGAGATCCGATCGCCCGGCTCGAGGCCCAGCGCCATCATTCCCAAGGCGAGCCGATCGACGCCTTCACTCACTTCGGCGAATGTCTGGGTTCGCCACGCACCGTCGCGCGAGTAACGCAGTGCGACCCGGTTGGGGAACCGCTCCGCGGCGGTCGCGGCCGCTCGCGCGATCGTGCGGTCCAGGGTCATGGCAGCATTGACGGTCATCGCGAGACCTCCTCACGTCCTTCGGACACAACTTACTCCTGACGATCCGCCGCGTGCGGGATCGGCGCATCCGTTGAAATCCCACCAGCTGAGGTGGGAACTACGCGTTCGGCTGGCGCGCCTTGCCACGGCGGGCGGGCGCTCGCTTGGGGGCGCCGGCCGGTGCTCGCTTGGGCCCGCGGGCGCACCGCACGAGCTCGGCCATTGCCCGCTCGATGCCGTCACACAGGACCTCGATGTCCGGCGCTGTGTCGTAGTCGCCGGTGACCCCGAATTTCAGCGAGCCGTGGTAGGAGAAGATCGCGACCCCGACCCGCACGTGGCCGGCGAGCGGCACGTAGGGGATCACCTCGACCATCTGCCTCCCGGCGAGGTACAACGGCCGCTGCGGTCCGGGAACATTGGTGGTGACCGTGTTCAGGCTGCGTTGGGGGAAACGGAACGCAAGGCGGGTCCCCAGCGCGAGCAGCAGTGCCGGAGCGAAACCCGAGAGCGAGGTCAGGACCTCCCCGGCGACCGCCTCATGCGAGCGCTTGAGCCCCTCCATCTGCAGGCGGACCGAATTCAGCCGGGCCACCGGGTCGGCAAGTCCCACCGGCAGCTCGGCGAACATCGCCGAGACGCGGTTGTTGTAAGTGCCCCGCTCACTCGGTCGGCGGACCGACACGGGGACCAGGCTGCGCACGATCAGCCGCGCCGGATCCTCGCCACGAGCGATCATGAGGTCGCGGAAGCCGGCTGAGATCGCGGCCAGAACCACATCGTTGACGGTTCCGCCGAGCTCGGCCCGGATCGTCTTGACGTCGTCGAGCTCCGCATCAGCCCAATCCCAGCGCCGGTGCGGGCCGATCGCACCGTTGAGTGAGCTCTTCGGGGCCAGGTGGAGCAGCGTCCGCATCGCCGCGGTGCCCTGCATGGTTTGCAGCACCAGCTCAGCGACATCGCGGGGGCCGCGGAGCATGTCCGTCGCCGCGCCGAGCAGGTGGACGGGGCTGGCCAGACGCCTGGCGAGCGGCTGCACGACCATCTCGCGGGCCGAGGGCTGGCGCGCCGGCGTCCAGCCGGGCGCCGGCCCGCGCTTCGGGTCGCGCTCGGAGTCGAGCAGCACCGTGAGGAGGTCGGTCCCCGAGACGCCGTCGACCATGCAGTGGTGGACCTTCGACACGAGCGCCCACCGCCCATCGCCAAGGCCCTCGGCGACCCACATCTCCCACAGCGGCTTGGTGCGATCGAGTTGCTGCGACATGACCCTGCCGACGAGTGCGCGCAACTCATCCTCGCCACCGGGCGAGGCGAGCGCGGTGCGGCGGACGTGATAGTCGAGGTTGAAGTGCGGGTCATCGACCCACACCGGCGGTCCGACGTGCAGCGGCGGGTAGCGGATCTTCTGCCGGTAGCGCGGCACGAGATGAAGCTTCGATTGCACGCCCCCCAGCAGCTCGTCGCGCGTCGGAGCGGGACCCTCGTAGATCCCGACCGAGCCGATGTGCATGTGGCTGACCTCGTCCTCGACATCGAGAAACGCGGCGTCCTGCGGGCTGAGATGATCCATTCGCGTCAGCGCGGCGAGCCGGTCAGGCCGCGGCGCTCCATGTTTGGCCGTGTTCCGGGGCCGCCGAGGGCGCCGCCAGCGCCTCAGCCACGACCCGGAACACGTCGGGGTTGACCGCCATCCCAACATGACTCGAGCGCACCTCGACCAGCCGCGCATGCGGATCGAGGCACGCGCGCCAATCGATGACGCCGTCGCTACGCGAGTAGACCGAAGTGAACCGCCGCTGCGCCGGGAACGGAGCGCTTACGTCCGCGTTTACGGCGCTGCAGCAGGGCCCCGACCCGCAGCCGCGGGAGAGCAGCCCACGCACGCCCAGCGAGCCGAGCAGCGCGATCGTCTCCAGCTGCGCGCGGACGATTGGGTGCACGGCGAGCTGGCTGACGATCGGCGATCCCAGGCAGACAATCCCCTCGACCAGGTCCGGGCGCCGGACTGCGAGGATCCGTGCCATCGAGCCACCGCGGCTCTGACCGATGATCGTGACCAGTCGGCCCTGCTCGTGCACAACCTGCTCGAGTCGGTCCTCGAGCCGGTCGAGAGCCCGCGCGGTGCAGTCGACGTTGGCGCGGATGCCCGCCCGGCAGGGCCGGTAGCCGAGCCTGCGCAGCCACTGGGCCATCAGCTCGAGCGAGGCGTCGCCCGCGAGGAACCCGGGCACGAGGAGCACCGGTTGACCATCCCCGCGTGGGATCCCCTCGCCCTTGAGCACGGGGTGGCTACGCAGCGCCGCGTGCTCCAGCGCTACGCGTGCCTCGCCCCAGATCGGGATTCGGAGCTGGTCGATCACGGCGTCGCCCGGAACCGTACCGCCCCGAGCCTCGGCCCTGCAACGCGGACGACGCGCGGTCGCGAAACCGATCAGCCGCGCAGTGCCCGCAGCGCGTTGAGGATCACGGCGAGGTCGATGACTTCCTGGAGCAGTGCGCCGGCGACCGGAGGGAGGTAGCCGGCGGCCGGAGGGAGGTAGCCGGCGGCCGCAACGCCCATCGCGGCGATGCTCATCCCCATTCCCGCCAGCACGCTCAGCCGCGCGATCGACACCGCCCGTCGGCCGATGTGCAGCGCGTCAGCCACTCGATCGACTCGGTCGACGGTAATCACGGCATCGGCGGTCTCGAGGCGACCGTTGCGCCGGCATCGCCCTCACCTACGAGGTAGAGCATTCCCCCGATTGCGATTCCGGCGAGCGCGAAGCAGGCGAGAATCCGAGCGCGGTGTCTGAGCGCCTCGGCGAGCGTCATCGACTCAGCATCGAGCAGCTTCTGTTCCAGCGCATCCGTAGCGAGTCCCCGCTTCGGCCGGGATAAGGCCGCAGGGCTCAGATCCCGCTGCGGCCGCCGGGCCGCCGCCGGCGAGCGAGCTCCAGCTCGATCCCGGAACCGTCTCAGGCCATGAGCGGCTCGGCGAGCTCCTCGATCCACGCGGGCGCGACGACGGTGATCCCGTGCCATGCGGCGTACGCGTATGGGTGATGGAACACGTCCATCGCCCGCTCACTGTCGCTGACCTCAATCGAGAACGCCTCACCGCTCTTGGTGTCCGTGACCGCCACCGACACCTGCCGGTCGCGCTCGCACCAGAGGAGCCTGATATGGATGCCATCGTTAACGCGGGCGTCGAGCTCCCGGACCGATGTGATTGGAGTTACAGTCATCGTGTCTCCCTCAAGATGGCGGTTAGAACGCCGCCAGTCTTGCAACGGCGGTACCCCGCGCCATCGGGAAAAGGCGCGCGAGCGGACAGGGATAAAGCGCGGATCAGGTTCGGTGGATTTGCCGCAGCGACCGGGGCAGGACACGTATGCCGCCCAACCCGGCCTAGGGCGAACAGGGCATCCAGCGCGCGCGGGCCAGTGCTAGGCGGCGATGTCGTCGACGGACTCGGCCTCGGTGCAGCGCGGCGGCATGCGCGTCTTCACCCCATGCCATGCAGCATATGCATATGGGTGATGGAAGACGTCGAGCGCGTGCTCGCTGTCGCGAACTTCAATCGAGAACGCCTCGCCGCTCTTCAGGTCAGTCACCGCGACTGACAGCCGATCCTCGCTGTCGCACCACAACAACCGGACGTGAATCCCGTTGCTCACGCGATTGTCTAGCTCGCGCATTGTTGTGAGTGTCTGGATCATGGCTCATGTGATTGGTTGAAAGCTCTTCCGGCTCGAACTGTGATGTGGAGTGTTCGGCCGGTTGTCCTGGTAAACGGTTGGGAGGCTGGCCCGTCGAGCGTAGTTCCCACGGACCTGGGTGAGCACGTGTCCCGGATGCCCGTTAGGCGTCGCCCTCGATCTCGGCGTCGCTCCGCCGCGTCGATGCCAGCGCCGCACCGAACGAGCTTCCGTAGTAACGACCTAGTCACAATCGCAGATCCTGCGGATGGCGATCACGGCGACGGTCCGTAGCGTGTCAGCATGATCTCCAAATGGCCTGGCGTGCCGGTTTCCCTGCCAGTGTCTCCCACGGCATCCAGGCCCCAGGAGATCAGACGGCTGTGTGTGCTCGTCGGCGTACTTGGCTCGGGCGATGACCAGGTCACGTCACTGCCAGCAGAGTCCGGTCAACGTATGCCGGCGGGCGCCCAGCCACCCTCATCGAACCTCGCGTAGTTGGCTCAGGCCAACTCGATCAGACCGTAGTTGCCGTCGTAGCGCCGGTAGATGACGTTTCCCCGGGCGCTCGCGGCGTCCTCGAAGAACATGAACCGGTGCGAGATCGCGTTCATCTCGTCGACCGCGGCTTCGAGATCGATCGGCGCCGAGAACCGGCTTGGCTCCCGGACCGGACCGCTCTCGCCCGCGCCCGGCCCCGCGTGGGGCGGCTCGATCAGCGCCAGCAACCCGTCCTCGCGCCAGTACAGGACAGCGTCGGCGCCGGTGTCGACGTCATGGAACAGGAAGAAGTCGTGGTCGAGGTCCTCCAGCGCATCGGCCGCATCCTCGACCGACATCGGCCCGAACGCGAACGATTTGCGGCGGACGATCTCGCGCTCTTCGACGGGGATCTCAGACACCGAGGGTCGCGCCGGCGCGGGGCCCGACCGCGACCATTTCTCGGCACGCGTCCAGGCGGGGTGGCGCTTGCGCGTCACCTGCCGGTCCACGTACCGGCGCAGCTGCCGCTGGAGCCGCTCGGCGACCTCGTCGACGGCCGCTCGGAGGCTCGGAGCGGCTGCGTGCGCGCGGAGCACCCTTCCCTGGAGGGCGATCTCGGCCTCGGCCCGCGCGGGGTTCTCGATCCGGGGATTACGCTCCTCGCTCAGCACGACCCGAGCGCCAAGGACGGGCCCGCTTACAAACCGCTCCAGTGCGCCGACCTTCTCGCGGGCCTCGGCGCGTGCACGCTCCTCCACCTCGCCTCTCGAAGTGACCTCGACATTGATCGGACTCATGGCACCGCTCCATTCAGTCGACGGTGTCACCCGATCGTGTCGTCAGGGACGGGGAGTCGCATCCGCGAATCGCCCTGATCGAGCATCGTGGGAACTACGGTGTCATGCTGTGGCCGATCTGGTCGGCCGCGGCGCGACAGCCCAGCGCTTGGGATGCTATGGGCGATGGACGAAGCAGTCGTAGCGGTTCGGCTCGCGCTGGCGCGGTATCAGTCCAGCGGATCGCCCGCGGAGCTCGACCAGGCGTTCGCCGCCGCGGCGGCTGCGGTTGCGACGCTGCGCGGCGACCGGGCGCGGGAACCGGCCGGTGCCGACGAGGTGCGCCGACTGATGGCCCGGCTCCCGGAGTACGACCGACTCGTTACGGCTGCGGTGGGCGAGGCGGAACGGGCGGCACACACAGGAGCGCGCCGGCTGTGGGAGTGGTTCGGCTTGCGCTCCGAACCGCCCACATGGGACGAGTCCGAGCGGTCGGGAGCACGACTCCTGGTCGCGTGCGCGTGCGCGCCGATCACCCCAGACGGAGCCACGCGGCTTCGTTCACGGCTTCTGCGGCTCGCCGCTCAGCGGTGGGCGACGTTGCTGACGAGCCAGCTCTCCACCGCCGATGAGCGGACCTGGGAGCGGGCGCTCGGCGATCGGTACGAGTCGGTCCGCCGCCGATACGCCCCGCGCGGCAAGTGGCGCAGCCGGGAGCTGCGCGAGCTGTTCGCATCCGAGCAGAGCACCGCCGTCGCGCTGCGCAACCGGCTGACTAAGTGGCTCAGCGAGGACTGCGACTTTGAGGGTCTTCCGGCGGAGATTGAGGCTGCGATCGTCGAGACTCGGACTCCCGCCCGGATGGCATGAAGCTCCTCACCTGCAACGCCACGCGCTGGGCGAGTGGGACCGCGACGTCGCGGCGCGCGGACAGACGAAGCAGCTTCTTCAGCGCCGGCGCCAGCCCGATCGGGGGTATCGGCGTTTCGATCTCGACCGTGCCGGCTTCCCGATCGGTTATCACCACCTCACTCAGATGCTCGAACAGCGACATCATCTGCTGGTTGGACGCCAACATCAGGGCCGTGAACGCGGTGATGCCCTCCTGGCGGGCGCGGGCGCTGATCACGTCGAGCAGCACCGTGCCCAGTCCTTTCCCCTGCCAGTCGTCGATCACGGTCACCGCGACCTCGGCGGCAGCCGGACGGTCGTGGTCGCGTACGAAGCGAGCTACCCCGATCCCCTCCCCGGTCCGCTCGTCAAGCGCGACGATCGCCTCGTGCTCGTGGTGGTCGACCTCAGTCAGGTAACGGACCATCGGCTCGGTCAGTTCCGGCATCGGCGCCAGAAATCGTCGGTAGCGAGACTCGTCGCTGAGCCGTTCGAAGCCGTTTACCAGCAGCTCCCGGTCCTCGGGCCGACCCTGACGCAGGCGTACGTGAGAGCCGTCGCGCAGCACCGCCGGCGCCCCGAGCGTCTCGAGCTCAGTCGTAGAGGGCATCGAAGACATCTGCATGCCGTTGACGGAGGACCGACCGCCTGAACACGACGGCCTCGGAGACCCAGCGGATCTCTCGCAACGCGCTCATCACCCGGCGACGCGCAGGTGACCGTTCGCGATCGGGGCTGTCTCGGTCACGCTCTCGATCATCTCCAGCTCGTCGCCGGAGAGTGTGCGGCGATACGCGTGGCCGGCGCGACCGGCGAACGCCTCGAGCATCGCGTCGACGTGCCCCGGCGAGGCGAGCAGCGCGATCGCTGAGCTGCCACGCGGCACATGGACCCGAATCTGCTCAAACAGCTCGCCGGCGGGTTGCGCAACCTGACCGGCGTGGCGCAGGCCGCCGATCGAGGCGCCCGCGACGAACCCGGCCGCGAACCCGGGAGGCCCGAATGCCGCGCCGATCACAGCGCCAGTCAGCGCGCCGATCGCCGTATCGGGTCCGATCACGTCGCCTTCGCCGTCGAAGTCGAGGTAGTGTCCGGCGAACGTGCCTCGCACGACGAGCCGGCCATTTCGGTGTCGTTCGACAAATGCCAGCTCCTCCACCCAGGGCGCACTTTCGTTGGCCTGCCGGACGGTCGCAAACGCACGCTCGGCTCCCTCGCAGCGCTCAAAGGTGAGAATCGCCAATTCAAGGACCACCGCTACCACCTCCTGAGTCAGGTAGAACGGTCAATTCAAGCTACGCAGTGCCGGCCACGTGCGCATCGGGACCTATCGCGATGTCCGGTCCGTAGGAGTCACGTGCGTTTCAGGATCGAATACCCGTCCACAAAACGCTGCGAGCCCGGGCCCGGAATGCGACCAACGGGCCGGCCGGCCGCCGGACTGCGGCCAATCACGGACCGCGCTCGAGGCTCCCCGTTGGCGATCAGCCCCGCAGCCTGGTCACCCTGTGCCCGCCGCCATCGACGAGCTCGCGGTGCAGGACACGGTGGTAGGCGTCGTACACGATCAACTCGCAAGGACGCCTGTGAGCGGCGCGCTCGTATGCCACCCGCCTGGCCTCCTCCAGCGTCGCGCACGTCACCGGCTTGCTGTCGTCGGACAGGGCCACATCCCATCCCCCGCGGGCGTTCAAGTCTACGCGGACCTGCAGCGAGGTCGCCGTCGTTCCCATGAGCACAGAATCCTCCCCCGGTGCGCCGCGCGCATCCGTGCAAACTGCGGACAATTATGCGGTAACGACGCTAACGAGCTGCAGCTGCTCGGCCATCGGCCGAGATCCCTCGACCGAGGACCCCTTGGACCATCCGCACCGCGCTCGAGGCGTCCTTGGCGTATCCGTCGGCTCCGATCTCATCGGCGTAGGTCTGGGTGATCGGTGCCCCGCCGACGACGATCCGCACCTGATCGCGCAGCCCCGCGTCACGGATCGCGTCGATCACTTCCTGCATATTGGTCATCGTCGTCGTCAGCAGCGCGGACATCGCCACCACGTCCGCGCCGCGGGCTGCCGCGACGAACTGCTCGGGGTAGACGTCGGCGCCCAGATCCTCGACCTCGAAACCCGCCCCTTGAAGCATCATCGCGACCAGGTTCTTGCCGATGTCGTGGAGGTCGCCCTTGACCGTCCCGATCACGACCCTTCCATTCGATTGGACGTCCTTCGGAGCCAGCCGCGGACCGATGATCGCGAGCGCGGACCTCATCGCGTGAGCCGAGACGAGCATCTCCGGCACGAAGATCTCCCCGTTCTCGAACAGCGTGCCGACCTCGCGCATCGCGGCCATCAGGCCATCCTGGAGCAGGCTCTCGGCTGAGATTCCCTGCTCGAGCCCGAGTGTCGCCTGGGCCTGCGCCTCACGAGCCTGCCCCTCGACGACGGCACCCCGCAGCTGGTCGATCACGGTCATCGGTTCACTCCTTCCCGGTCCGGTAGGGCCGGTACTCGGCCACCGCCTCGTACACCGCGAGTAGGTTCTCGACCGGCACGCCGGCCTGCACGTTGTGGATCGAGTTCCACACGAACCCGCCCCCGGCCCCGAAGACCTCGATCCGCTCGCGAACCATCGCCCGCACCTCTTCGGGCGTGCCGAACGGGAGCACGCGCTGGGTGTCGATCCCGCCGCCCCAGAACGTGATCCGTTCCCCGTAGCTCGACTTGAGCCAGGACGGGTCCATGCCCGCCGCCGATGTCTGGACCGGGTTCAGAGCATCGAAACCGGCGTCGACGATGTCGTCGAGCAGCCGCCAGATCGACCCACACGAGTGGATGAACGTCTTCCAGCCGGTGTGGGTGTGAATCCACTCGTTGACCTGCACGTGAAACGGCTTGAACAGGTTGCGGTAGACCTTCGGCGAGATCAGCGAGTCCTGTTGGGTACCGAAATCCGCACCGGTCACGAACACGGCCGTCACCGCATCGCCGATCGCCGCATGGATCCGCGCCAGGTTGCCCAGCGCAATCTCGCACTGGCGCTCGAACACGTCGTAGACGTATTGCGGCCGCGAGACGAGACTCATATACCACTGCTCGAGGTCGCGGATCCCCTTCGGATGGCGCAGCGTCGGGCCGGGCACGAACGCGACGTCGCCGAAGCTCATCCCCCCGAAGTCGCCGAAGATCGCCCGGCCGGTCGGCTCGAGCCGCTTCACCTCGGCGCGGATGTGTTCGATCTCCGCGTCGCTGATCGGCACGAACTCCTCGCAGTTGTCCTCGAAGTTCAGCCGGTCCTCGTCGATCGGCTCCTGGCGGATGATCGCGTCGAAGTAGTACCCGGCCGCCGGCATCCGCGCGCACGGGGGCGCGGAGCGGTCCGCGTACGGATACATCAGCAGGTCGCCGCCCGGCTGCCGCTCGGTCGGGAACAGCTCGGGCACCAGCAGCGGGATGCCGTCGAACGCCGACCATGGCTTCCAGTTCTCGTTGCGGAACCCGTAGACGGTCGTCGGCCGGCTGACGCCGACGATGTCGACACCGAGGGCATCGGCGAGGTCAGGCGCGATCTCCCCCAGCATCTGGTAGGGCTCGATCACCTTCACCGGCGTGCCCGGCGGATCGAGACCGAGCGCCTGACGGAGCTTGTACACCGAGCTGACGTGCATCCCGGTCACCAGGCCACCACCGAGGTCGAGCGGTACGCGGTCAGCCTCGCGGTGCGCCAAGGCCAGCTCGACGCGCTCGCGCGAGCTCATGCCGTGCCCGAGGACCGGAGGCGTGGGGCTACCCGGAGCTGAAGTAGTCGAGGTCATCTGGGTCGCAAAAAGTGACGTCCGAAGCTTGGCGAGCAACCCGTTGCTGCGCATCCGTAGGAAGCCGAGACCGGCCTGCGGCGCCACCGCAGCTCTCGGCCTTTGGTGGCTAACGGGCGGCCTTTGGGGAGGGGTCGTCCTGCCGTGAGCGTGGACTTTCGGCCTGTAAGCATGTCGCCGCAGCGGATTTCGGCCCGGGCGGGCCGCGCCCGGCGTTGAATTGAGGCCGCATCGCGTCTGCCGGCGGGCGCGGCGCCCCTCTCACTCCCGCCCCGCGCCCCCGCCCTGCGACCTCTCCTCCTTCTCCCCCACGCGCGTCCACGCCTCCAGCCGCCGCTCGACCCGAGCGTGGACTGTCGCCTCGGGAAATTTGCCGTCCTCGCCGCGCACCCCGGCCGGGATCCCGGTCAGCAGCTCGATCCCCTGATCCACATCGCGCGCGCTCCAGACGTGGAAGCGCCCCGCCCGCACGCTCTCGATGACCTCGGCAGAGAGCATCAGGTGGCGCACGTTGGCCTCGGGGATCAGCACTCCCTGGCGGCCGGTCAGCTCGCCCAGCTTGCAGGTGCGATAGAAGCCCTCGATCTTCTCGTTCACGCCGCCGATCGCCTGGACCTGCCCGTGCTGGTTGACCGACCCGGTGACCGCGATGTCCTGTCGCAGGGGCACGCCCGCGATCTCCGATAGCAGCGCGTAGAGCTCGGCGCTGGCGGCCGAATCGCCGTCGATGTGCTCGTAGGACTGCTCGAACGTAAGCGTGGCCGACAGCGCGATTCGCTGCTCGCCGCCGTAGTGGCGGCGCAGATAGCCGCTGAGGATCAGGAAGCCCTTGTCGTGGATGTGACCGCTCATCTCGGTCTCGCGCTCGATCGAGACGAGCGCGCCCCGGCCGGGACCGGCCGTGGCCGTGATCCGCACCGGCCGCCCGAACGAGTAGTCGCCGAGATCGAACACCGACAGCCCGTTGACCTGACCGAGCCGCTCGCCGTCGTAGTCGATCAGCAGCGCACCCTGGGCGACCATCTCGATCAGCCGCTGCTCGATCAGGTTGGAGCGGGCGACCCGGTGCTCGAGCGCCACCTCGACGTGCCGGGCCGACACGAGCTCGTCCCCGTCGCTCGCGGCCCAGTGGCTGGCCTCAGCCGCGAGCCCCGCGATGTCGACAAACCGAGTCGAGAGGAACTCGCGGTCCTCGGCGAGGCGCGCGCCGTACTCGATCACCGCCGCGACGGCCGGGGCGTCGAAATGACGGAGCCCTTCGATCTGCACCTGCGAGCTGAGGAAGCGCGCGTAGCCATCGATCCCGTGCCGGTCCCACGGCACGCGCCAGTCGAACTCCGCTTTGACCCGGAACAGCTTGCGCACGTCCTCGTCCAGTTGGTAGGCGAGCTCATAAAGCGGCGGGCGGCCCACGAGCACGACCTTCAGGTCGAGGTCGATCGGTTCCGGCGTCAGCGTCGTGGTCGGGATCAGGGCGTACTCCTCGGCCGGATTGTCGACGCGGATGCTGCGCGTGCGCAGGACGTTCTTCAGCTTCTGCCACACCAGCGGCTGGGCGAGGACCTCGGCGGCGGGGAGCATCAGATAGCCGCCGTTGGCGCGATGGACCGCTCCTGGACGGAGCATTCGATGGTCGGTCGCGAACCCTCCGCCGAGCACGCCGCGATGCTCGATCCGCCCGAACAAATTCGGGTACGTGGGGTTCGTCTCCACGACCACCGGCGCACCGCCGTCGGAGTCGTGCGCGACGAACACGTTCACCTCGTAGCGGGAAAACGGTTGTTCGGCCGCGCCCCCGAACGCAGCCAGCAGCGGCTCCGGCAGCTCGCGCCCGGTTTCCGGACCGGCCTGGAACTGAGAGATGTTGTTCGTCACGTCCTCGGCGACCGAGTTGAACCACTCGTGCAGCTTGGGCGAGCCGGCGTGGCGCTCCTTCAGCTCGTCGATCAGATGGCCGATCGCGAACAGGCCAACCTCGTGCTCGAGCGATCGCAGCCGGTCGCGCGCGTCGCGTTGGAGGGCCCTGATCCGGGTCAGGAATCCCTGCATCTGGGGCTCGAGCTCCTCGACTGCTCGCTGGTAGCCGTCGCGGACCTCCCCGGGCAGCTGCCCGAATTCCACGGGCGTGATCGGATGTCCCTCGTGCAGCGGCACCGTCACGAGTCCCGCCGGCGTCAGCTCCAGCGCGATCCCGCGGGCCTGGGCATCCGAGCGCAGCTCGCTGAGCGCGGCCTCCTGTTCGCGCTCCAGTGGCTCGGTGACCTCATGGCGCCGCCGCGTATAGACCTCACTCTCGAACGCCGCCGCCACCTCGCGGCGAGCGTCTTGCAGGAAGCGGCGCATGTCGGCCTCGAGCTGGTGGCCCTGGCCACTGCGCAGCTCCACGACGATCGGCCGGCGAGGATCGCGCAGGTTGTGCAGGTACACCCAGTCACCGGGTGTCGGCCGGTGATGGGCATGATCGTGCAGGCGCGCTTCCAGTGAGGTGCGCTTGCCCGTGCCGACCGGTCCAGTGGCAAAGATGTTGTAGCCCGGCGTCTCGCGCCGCCAAGCCGAACGAGATCGCATCGTTGGCCCGGGCCTGCCCGATCGTGCCGTCGAGCGGCTCGACCTCGGCAGTCGTGGTAAAGCTGAGCTCGTCGGTCGAGCAGGTGCGGCGCAGCGCTGCCACGCCGAGCTCAGGGGCTGAGGCCGCTGCGGTCATCGTCACGCCAGCCTACTCAAGAACAGGTGGTCGTCCGACCCGCTCAGGCGGGATCTCGGGGGGCGCGGAGCCCGACGCGCGGACTCTCGTATGACTCGCCCCGGGCGGCGCGCCGGACCGCCTCGGGGAGGTCGGCATCGGCTCTGTCCTTGAGTACGAAACCGAGTGCGCCGGCCTCGAGTGCCTGCTGCGCGAACACCGGGCTCTCGTCCATCGTCAACGCGACAATCGCCGCACCGGGCGCCAGCGCGCGAAAATTACGAATCGCCTCGACACTCGCCCCGCGCGCCACCCGCAGGTCCAACACCAGGACGTCTGCGCGACAGTGCTCAACCTCCTGCTCGATCGTCGACGTGTCGCTCGCGACCGCCACGACGTCGATGCCTTGCTCAGCCTCCAGCAGCAGCCGCAAGCCGCGTCGCATCATCGCGTGGTAGACAGCGATCGCGACCCGGATCGGCCGCTCGTGGCGCTCGGACCCGTCCGACGGATGAGCGAGATACAGATGCCTGGCCATGGCACCAAACTAATGCTTGTGTCAGCCGTGTCTACCGGGCAAACCTGACGACTGGCTGCGGGAGAGTACGAACCTCGTGACCGGGGGTTGGCCGCGATCAGCAAAGTCCAAGCCGGAAGTCCGGCAACGCCAGTACATTGGCAGACGTTCTGTGCGCAAATTGCGGATTACCGACGGTGCTCTGTACTGATCCGGGTGGGCCGTGAGCGGGGCCACGGAGATCCCGTTTGCCCGCCTGCTCGAGGCGGGGCGAGCGCTGGTCTCCGATCTGGACACGAGCGCGATCCTCGAGCGGGTGCTGGAAGCGGCGCGCGAGGTCACCGGAGCCCGGTATGCGGCGCTCGGCGTGCTCGGCGATGACCGCAGCGAGCTGGCGCAGTTCCTATCCCTGGGCGTCGATGCGGCCACCCGCCGTGCGATCGGCATCATGCCCCAGGGTCGCGGGGTGCTCGGGGTGTTGATCTCAGACCCCCGCCCGCTCAGGCTGCGCAACGTCAAGGATCACCCTCGCAGCTATGGGTTTCCGGAAGGTCATCCCGACATGCACGCGTTCCTCGGCGTGCCGGTGATGATTCGCGGGCAGCCGTGGGGCAACCTGTATCTGACCGATAAGGCGGGCGGTGGGGAGTTCACCGACGCCGACGAGCAGGCTGCCGTGATCCTCGCTGAATGGGCCAGCCTCGCGATCGGCAACGCCCGGCTGTACGAACACAGCGAGCACCGCCGGGAGCAGCTCGAGCGCGCCGTGCGCGCACTGGAGGCCACCCGCGACATCGCCGTCGCGATCGGCTCTGCGACCGGCCTTGATCGCGTCCTTGAGCTGATCGTCAAACGTGGCCGGGCGCTGGTCGATGCGCGCGCGATGCTGATCATGCTGCGCGAAGGCTCGGAGCTGGTCGTCGCTGCGAGCGCCGGCTACGCGGCCGACGTCCACGGCCATCGGTTGCCGGTCTCGGGCTCGACGTCCGGGCAGGTGCTGGAGAGCGGCCACCCCGAGCGGATCGTCGATGTCGCAGCGCGGCTTCGAATTGCGGCCGCAGAGCTCGGGGTCGCCGACGCGCAAACCGCGTTGCTGGTGCCGATGCTCCATCGCGGCGCGGGCATCGGGGTACTGGCCACGTTTGACCGCGGCGAGGGTGGCGACCCGTTCACGGAGGCCGACGAGCAGCTGCTGCAGACGTTTGCGGCATCGGCCACGAATGCGGTCGCAATCGCACGAAGCGTCGAGGCTGACCGGCTGCGCAGCTCGCTGGCGGCGGCTGACGCCGAGCGCCGGCGCTGGGCGCGCGAGCTCCACGATGAGACGTTGCAGATCCTTGGCGGCCTGCGAGTGCTGCTGTCCGGCTCGCTGCGCCGGGCGGACCCCGTCCGCTACGAAGAGGCAATGACGGAGGCGGTCCAAGGGATCGAGCAGGGAATCGAGGGCCTGCGCGCGATCATCTCCGACCTGCGGCCCGCCGCGCTGGACGAGATCGGCTTGAAGCCCGCGCTGCAGGCGTTGCTGGAGCGACGCAGCCGCGACGGGCTCGAGATCGCCTCCGAGCTCGAGCTGCCCGATCCCCACGTCGAGGACCGGCGCCTGGATCCGGAGCTGGAGACCACGGTCTACCGGCTCGTCCAGGAATCGCTCACAAACGTGGTCAAGCATGCCCAGGCAAGCACCGTGAACGTCGCCGTGAAGGCGTCCCCCCACCGCGTCACGCTCGAGATCCGCGACGACGGCATCGGCTTCGACGTCGAGCGTCGAACCGAGGGGTTCGGGCTGGCAGGGATCAGAGAGCGCGTCTACCTCGCGGGCGGAACGCTGGAGATTGATTCGGGGCCGACCGGCACGGTCGTCCGTGCCGCACTGGCGGCGGGCTACGCCGATCAGCCGAACCTCACCGAGCAGGGGCGCCGCCCCGCCAGGACAAACCGCCGCTAGAGGTTCTCGAGAACCGCTCCAAGTCTCGGACTCAAGAACTGCTCGCGGCGCGCGGCGCGGCGCACCGCCTCCACCAGTTCGGTGTCGGCCGAGTCCTTGAGCACGAACCCGAGCGCTCCGGCGTCGAGCACGTGCGCCGCGATCAGCCTGCTCTTCTGCATCGTCACGACCACGATTCCGGTCTGAGGAGACACTTCCCGAAGCTGACTGATCCGGTCGATCGTCGAGCCGTCGGGAAGGCGCAGGTCCACCACCAGCACGCTGGGCCGCTCAGCCTGCACGCTGCGCAATGCGCCCGCAAGATCCTCGGCCTCATCGATCACCACCATGTCCCGAGCACCGTCCACCAGCTGCTTCAAGCTCCGCCGCATCGTCGCGTGATCCTCGGCGAGGACGACACGGATCCGCGACTCGCCTGAGGCGTCCACGAGGCGAAGGTCTCGACGCATTGCTGCACGCTAGTGCCCCGCCGGGAGCCGGGCCACCGCCGAAACGCCCCGATCCGGTGCGGGAAAGTACCCCTCCTGCAACCGGAGATTCCCGCTCTGATCCAGTGGTTGACACGGTGGCAATATGGCCTCGCTTCCGGGAGAAATTCATCATGAATCCCGCGGCGCCCGCTACGTTCCCCGTATCCGGCCCGCCGGGATCTGCACGCGAGTCCCAGGTCGCGGCGATCGAGACGGTTCGCCTCGCCGACGGGCGGGCGCTGTGCGCACGCCGGTGGCCGGGCGGCGGCGACCACCTGCTCGTCCTGCTCCACGGCCTGCTTGACTCCTCCGAAGGGTGGACGCCTCTGTGCGAACACTTCGGCTGCACGCGGATCGCGTTCGACCTGCCGGGCTTTGGGTATTCGGACGCGCCTGCGCGCGGCTCGATCGCCGGCTATGCGTCCGATGTCGCCGCTGCCCTGGAGCAGTTCGGCGCCCGCCACTTCACGGTCGTGGGCCATTCACTCGGCGGCGCGGTCGCGGCCGCGCTGGCGGAGCAACTCCCCGACCGCGTCGCCGCCCTGGTGCTGCTGGCGCCGGCGGGCTTCGGACAGATCCGCCTCGCTGAGGCGGTCTCCATCCCCGGGCTGCGCAGAGTCGTCCAGGCGGGGCTTCCGCTCGCGCTCTCCAGCCGGCTGGCGGTGACCGCCGGTTACGTGACGATGGTCGCACCCGGGTCCTGGCCGGAGCGCGCACTCGTGGACCGCATCACGAGCCGAGGTGCGGCATCGGTCGACGGAGCGCGCGAAGGAACCCGGGCCGTCGTCGAGGCGGGCCGCGCGCGCGATGGGTTTCATCGCCGGCGCGTCGATTATCACGGGCCCGTGTTTGCCGTCTGGGGCGACCGCGACCGCCTCGTTCCGATCTCGCACCACAAGGGTGTGCGCGTCGCATTCCCGCAGGCGCACATCCAGGTGTGGCGAGGGATGGGCCACCACTGCATCCGTCAGCGGCCCGGTGATTTGAGCGCGCTCGTGGGACGCGCAGCCGCTGCCGCCCGTCCTCAATCCACTTCCCCGCCGCTGCCCCAGATCACCGCGGCCTGAACGAGAACAAGGAGAGACCCGTGGAACGTGAGCTGGACCACGACACCTGGTCCGAGTACTTCGATTACGCCAGCCGAGAGCTGCTGAACGCGCCCATCTCGATCGAGATCGTCGGCCCGGCTGATTCGCCGCTCGCCGACCGGCTGGCTCTCCAGGCGCTGGCGTACGATCGCCGCAGCGACGTATTCGAGGTTTCGGCTGCACGCGAAGGCCCGCGCATTCCGGACCTGATGCGACACCTCGTCGATCGCCCGGAGCGAGTCGCCGTCGACAACTCGGCGCTGCTGCCGCCGATGACGATCGCCGTTGACAGCCACGACGGTGTCCGTACGCTGATCCGGATTGAACGCGAGCCAGAGTCCCCAGGCTGAGGCCGACGCGCACACCTTCGCGCGCGAGCGCGGCGTCTCGCGGCCGCTGTACGTGGTCGTCCGCGCGCTGGCGGTGCTGGTCCTACGCGGGTGGTTCCGCGTTCGCTTCAAGGGGTCCGAGCACATTCCCGCGGACGGACCAGCGATCATCGCGCCGAACCACAAGAACTTCCTGGACGCGTTCTTCATCGGCCTCGCAACTCGCCGCCCCGTCCGCTACATGGCCAAGATCGAGCTGCTAGGAGGTCCGCTCGGGTGGCTGCTCCTGCGACTTGGAGCCTTTCCGGTGCGCCGCGGCGAGGCCGACCTGGAGGCGATCGAGACCGCTCGCACGATCCTCGCCGACGACGGAGTAGTGGTCGTGTTTCCGGAGGGGACCCGGGTGGAAGAGCCCGACGCGCTCGGTTCTCCACATCACGGCGCCGGGAGGCTCGCGTTGGAGACCGGCGCACCGATCGTCCCGACCGCGATCACCGGAACCTCCCACCTTTGGCGCGGAGTCGTCCCCAAGCTCAGACGAGTCCAGGTCGCGTTCCTCGATCAGGTCACACCGGTCGCGCTCGCCGACGATCCTGAGGGCGTCTCGAAGCTGATCGACGAGCGAGTCTGGCCCGCCGTGCAGCAGGAGTACGGCCGTCTGCGCGCGGCCCCCGGGCTGATCGCCGCAGGACTCACCGCAATCGGGGTCGGCGGCGGGGTGCTCGCCAAACGGCGGCGCGACGCACAGCGAACCACGCGCCTGCTCGGGAAAGTCGAACCGCGCAAGGTCAGACAGCGCCGAGCGCGCCGCAAAATGCTCGAGCGCGTGCGTCCCGGCCGGCCGCTTCGACGGCCAGGCAAGCGCTGACGTCGCTCGTTCGCGTGTGGGTAACTACTGATTTCCGGTGCAGCAGGCTTCCGCTCTCGATCGCGGGCCAAACCCCGATGTTCTGGACCCTCTGCAGCGGCTAACTTGCACCGAGTTCGACGAGTTGAGAGGAGCCGGGAGAGTGCCGGCGTTGTTATCGAGAACTGCCGGTCGCTGGACATCATGCTGGTGTCCTACGACGAGTTGCGCCGCCGGAGCTTCCGGGCGGTTCCCGGTACCGACTGCGCTCAGTAGCAGGGGGCTACCGCGTGCCCTGCAGCTGGGCCTCGAGCCGGCTCAGCGCAGCGATCCGCTTCTCCAGCGGCGGATGCGTGGCGAACAGCATCGCCAGCGACTTCTTCGGGCGCGCCGGGACGATGAAGAACGCGTTCATCTGCGCGGCCGTGCGTAGATCGCGGGCTGGGATCTGGTCGAGCGTGCCGCTGATCTTCAGCAGCGCTGAGGACAGCGCGCTCGGCCTTCCGGTGATGATCGCCGCGCCGCGATCGGCAGCGAATTCGCGGTAGCGCGACAGCGCCCGCAGCAGCATGAACGAAATCACGTAGACCGCGATCGAAACAATTAGGACGATCGCGAACACGCCCTGGCTGTTGCGGTTGCGCCCGCCGCCGAAGAAGAACCCGAACCGCACCAGCAGCGCTGCGATCGAAGCCAGGAAGCTGGCGATCGTCATCACCATCACATCGCGGTTGATCACGTGCGTCAGCTCGTGCGCAAGCACTCCCTCGAGCTCGGCGCCAGACAGCAGCGCGAGCAGGCCGGTGGTCACGCACACCGTTGCGCTCTTCTGCGAGCGGCCGAGCGCAAACGCGTTCGGCATCGGCGCCTGCATCAGCGCGAGGCGCGGTTTGGGCAGGTCCGCCTGCACGCAGAGTCGTTCGATGATCGAATGCAGCTCGGGCGCCTCCGCGACCGAGATCTCCCTCGCGCCGGTGGCAGCGAGCGCGATCTTGTCGGACGCGAGCAGCTGGATCCCGAGTACCACCGCCGCGATCACGACCACGGCGGCGGTTCCGGCCCCGGCGCTGATCGCAACCCCGACCAGTACCACGTACAGCAGGCCGAGCAGGAAGATCGTCATCACCATCCGGGCCTGGAGACCCGCGTCACGGCCAAAGTCCTTGGTTGCACGCACAATCACAGCGTAGCTCGCCGCATCAGCGGGCCGCGACCGTGATCGCCTGCAACGCGCTTCAGTAGTCGTCCGTACTAGCGCCTCAACGCCTGCGGCGCGCGGCTCGCTTGGATGCGAGCGTGGACGACGGCACGACGACCACAGGGCGGTCCGAGTGCTGAAGGACCGCCTGCGAGACGCTCCCGAGCAACAGCGACTTCAGACCGGTCAGCCCGCGCGTCCCGACCACGATCGCGTCGGCATCCGCGCCGTCGGCCTCCGCCAGGATCGCCTCCCAAATCGTCGCGTCGCGCTCCCGGACACGCGGCTGGGCGATCAGCCCGGCGCGCTGAGCGCGCTGCGCTCCTTCCCGTGCCCGCTCGGTCGCTCGCTGCTCGCTGGTGGTGTCGATCGAGTCGATGTCAAGCGCGCCCACGGCGAGGCCCGAGCCCGTGCGAGCCAGGACTTCGCTGAGTCCCTCCCACACCGTCAGGATCGTCGCCGGCTTGCCGCCGAACAGCTCAGCGGCGCGATCGATCGCGGCCTGCGCGTCAACCGAGCCGTCGTAACAGATCAGGATCAACAGATCATCGCCGTCCGCGCCGAGCGACGCGCACGGGTTCTAGCTTGCGCTCTTCTTGGCAGTCGAACGGGCGCCGCTCGTCGAGCGAGAGCGAGATCGCGAGGCGGCCGGCTTCTTCGCGGCGGTGGTCGCAGTCGCGGGGCGCGCGGCCGGAGTGCGGCGGGTGCTTCGCGCTGCGGGCTTCGACGGTGTAACCGCCGCGGCCAGCGCCTCGAGATCCTTGATCATGGCGCGGTTCGCCTTCTGCGCATCGCGGCTGAGCGCCTTCAGCGTCCTCGTAAGATCTCGATACGCCGCTTTGGCGCCCTTGCCTGCGTCGTTACCGAGTGCCTGCAGGGCGGCGTTCGCGTCCGCTATCGCCTTCTCGAAGCGCGCGATTGCCCGCTCGACCTCCCGGCGCGTGCTCGCTGAAGCGCTCGTTGCGCCTGCGGCGCGGGCGCTCGAAGAGCGAGCGGCGGGTTTCTTTGCTGGGGGCATCTAGTTGATCTCCTTAGTTGACCTGAGCCTAATGGACAGGGGAAGCCTTGCGCACTTGAACTTGAAAGAGCGATGGTGGGCAGGATCTTGCAACGCCGGCGAGAGTGGCCAGCTTACGCGCGAACCGGGATGTCGTGCAACCGGGCACCGATGCAAGATCGAAGCCCCGCCTGTCGCTTCGCTACGGTTAGTTGTACAGATGCCGAACCATTGCGTGAGAGTCGCCACGCGGGTCCCGGTGCTCGCCGCTTATGCCGCCGGACTGGCGCTGGCGCTCGCAGCTTGCGGCGGCAGCAGCTCGAGCTCGTCGAGCACCACGAGCTCGTCCAGCACCGCGAGCGCTTCGTCAACCGGCTCTGCGTCCGCGGCCGGCTCAGCCGGGGCCGGAGGCGCATCGGGCGGTGGCCCGTCGGTGCAGACGGGTCCCGTGCGGGGAACGCTCGTCGGCCACAACCACGCGCCGGTCGTGAACCAGCCGTGGCTCTACGCGATCAAGGTGACCGACGCGGCCGGGCACCCCCTCGCGGGGACGGTCGACGTCGAGTTCGTGTTCAACGGGCAGGTGGTGGGACGTGACACGCCCCCGACGCACAAGCTCCGCAGCGGTACCTGGCACGACAACCTCAAGTTCCCCGCGCAGGCGACCGGCATCCCGCTCACTTTCCAGACCGTCGTACACACGAGTCTCGGTTCGATCACGCTCGACTGGCCCGTCAGGGTCACGCCGTGAGCGCCTCGCCGCACGAGCTCCCCACGGCTGGGAGCAGTCGTGAGCCGGCCGTCCTCAGTCCGGAGGCGCCCGAGGACAAGCGCGGCGGCGTCAGGATCGAGGTGCGGGACGTGGTCAAGTCCTACGGGCGTATCAATGCGCTGCGAGGCGTCTCGCTGACGATCGAGCCGTCCGAGTTCGTGACGATCACAGGCCCATCCGGCTCGGGCAAGAGCACGCTGTTGAACCTGATCGGCAGCCTCGACCAGCCCGACGCCGGAAACATCACCGTCGACGGGTTGCCGGTCCCGGACCCCCGTCATGCGGTCGATTTCCGTCGCCGGGTGGTCGGCTTCGTGTTCCAGGACAACCTGCTGCTCCCTTACCTGAGCGCCCGGACCAACATCGATGCGGCTTTGCTCGCAGCCGGCGTCGGGGTCCGGGAGCGGCGCGCCCGCAGCCTCGAGTTGCTTGATGAGGTCGGCCTGGCTGATCGCGCATCCCACCTCCCATCGGAGTTGTCAGGCGGTCAGCGTCAGGCGGTCGCGCTCGCGCGGGCGCTCGCCAACAGCCCGCGCCTGCTGCTCGCCGACGAGCCGACGGGCGCGCTCGACTCAACCAGCGGCAAGCGCGCGCTGGACCTCCTCTCAGCCCTTCGCGACCGGCACGGGATGACGGTCGTCGTCGTCAGCCACGATTCGGCGGTCGCCGACCGCGCGGACCGAGTCGTGCACCTGGTCGACGGTCGCGTGGTCTCGGGCTGACGAAGGCCCGCTGGCTCAGCCCGGCGCGAGCGCGATTGCCGACCACATCCGCGTGACACGCCAAATCGGGTAGACGGCGCCGAGCACACCGATCGTGACCCCGATCAGGCACGCGCGACCCAACACCCAGGCGGTCAGCTCCGGCGAGATGAAGTTACCCAGGCCGAGCGCCGGTGGCAGCAGCCCGCTGGCCAGGACCCCGAGCACGAGGCCCGCGGCGGTGCCGAGGATGCTGACCGCGATCGCCTCGCCGAGGACGAGCCCCGCGAGCTGCGAGCCGCTCCAGCCGATCGTCGACAGCAGTGCCAGCTCGCGTCGGCGCTCGAACACAGCGGCGAGCATCGTGTTTGCAACCGCCAGCGCTCCGAGGATCAGCGCGAGCACGACGATCAGCAGCACCGCCTTGCTGATCAACTCGGTGTTGGCCCCCGCGCGGATCGCCTCGCTCGGGTCGGAGATCGCCGAGACACCGGGGAACTGCCGTGCCAGCTCTCGCTTGGCGGCGGCCGGCGTGACCTGCGACGCCAGCCGGACCGCGATCGTGGTCACCTCCTGCGGAGTTCGGTTGGCGAGTAGCTGAGCGTCTCCGAGGGTAGCGATCACGCCCATGTCCTCGTACTCGATCCCTGAGTGGTAGATGCCGGCCACGGTGAAGTTGCGATTCCCCAGCCGAATCTCTGCGCCGGTACGGGCGTGCAACTGTCCCGAGAGCAGATCGCCGATCACGGCCTGGCCGTTGCTCGGCCCGTGACCGGAGGTGATCACGAGCCGGCGGGCGACGAAGCCGTGCGGGTCCACGCCGAACACGATCGCCGCCGGAGCGTGGGCGACGGCTCCGATCACCAATTGCAACGGCGTCGCGTCGGCGATCTCGGGCTGGCTCCTGAGCCGGGGCACGAGCGACAGCGGCAGGACCGACGACGTCGGGTCCCCCGCGTCGGCCTGAAACATGCCGAGGTCGGCCTGACCGAGATGTACGAGCTGGCCCGCGGTGCGATCAAGCCCACTCGACAGCGCCAGCAGCGCGACGATCGAAGCCACACCGACCGCGATTCCGGCAGCGGTAAGTGCAGTCCGCGCCGTCCGGCGCCGGACGTTGGCCACGATCAAAGCGAGCATCGGCGCCTATTCGAGCAGACCGTTGTTGCGCGCGTACGTGACGAGTTCGGCCCGGGTCGAGTGTCCGACCTTGCGCTGGATGTGAGTGCGATGCGATTCGATCGTCCGGACGCTGAGATACAGCCGGTCGGCGATCTCCGCGTTCGTGTGCCCCAGGGCGATCAGCTTCAGCACCTCGACCTCGCGCTCGGTCAGGTTGTCGGGCGGCGGCGGAGGCGCGTCCGGCAGGGCGGCGATCAGCGCTCCCAGCCTGGGGTTCAGGTACCGGTTGCCGGCGGCCGCTGCGTGGACGGCTTCCACCAGCTCCGCATCAGCGGCCTCCTTGAGCACGAAGCCGAGCGCGCCGGCTCGCAGCGCCGCGCGCGCGAACGCCGGCTCGTCCTCCATCGTCAGTACGACGATCGCGGTATCCGGCGCCGCCTGGAGCAGCCCCGGGATCGCTTCGATACTGGATCCCCCGGGCATGCTCAGGTCGAGCATCAGCACGGTCGGCTTGTACGCGCGGACCTTGCGCATCGCCTCGTCGACGTCGCCCGCTTCGGCGACGACATCGATCCCGTCCTCCGCATCGAGCAGCATCCGCAGGCCGCTGCGAACGATTACGTGATCATCCGCGAGCACGATCGTGATCGCCGCAACATCGCTTGATGCCTGTTCCACGACTTCAAAACCCTAGCGCGTCGCCATGACGGCGAGCACGGGGCGACAGCAATAGGAGGCTCCGATGGCACGCATCCCCTATCCCGACCCCACAACCTCATCCGCGCGCGTGACCGAGCGGCTGGCGGCGCTGCCGCCGCTGAACATCTTCCGCATGCTCGCGCACGCCGAGACCGCCTTTGAGCCGTTTCTTCGCTTCGGCGGCGCGATCCTCAGCCGGCTCGAGCTCGATCCGGCGCTGCGTGAGCTCGCGATCCTGCAAGTCGCCAAGCAGACCGGCGCTGACTACGAGTGGGTCCAGCACGTCCAGATCGCCAGATACGCGGGGTTGAGCGACACTCAAATCCAGGCCGTAGCTCGCGGCGCGGTGGACGGCGAGGAAGCGCTCGATCAGCCACAGCGGGCGGTGCTCGCATTCACCAGCGAGGTGATCGACCAACCCCGCGTGAGCGACGAGGCGTTCGGCTCGCTCAGCCGGCATCTCGCCCCCCGCGAGATCGTCGAGCTGATGCTGACGATCGGCAACTACCTGATGCTCGCGCGAATCATGACCACGCTCGAGATCGAGCTCGACGAAGCCGTGGGCAACGAGGTGGTGCGGGCCACCCGGCAGCCCACCGACTAGTGCACGTCGCAGTCGACCTCCACTGCCACATTCTGCCGGGAATCGACGACGGCGCCCGCGATCTCGACGATGCGGTCGCGATGGCCCGCCAGGCGCAGAACGACGGGATCGGCGCCATCTGCGCGACACCTCACATCCGTCACGACCACGACGTCCGGATCGGCGAGCTGCCGGACCGTCTCGGCGAGCTGGCGGCGGCTGTGCGTGCGAACGGGTGCCCGACGGAGATCCTCCCCGGCGGAGAGGTCGCTGTGACCGCACTCGCCGGGCTCAGCGACGCTGAACTCGCGGCCGTCTCGCTGGGCGGATCGGGACGATGGATCCTGCTCGAGCCGGCCCCGGGGCCGCTTGACGACGGGTTAGACGCTGCAGTCGAGGCTCTGCGTGCGCGCGGATACCACGCCCTGATCGCTCACCCTGAGCGTCACGGCTCCAGAGACATGGTTGCGCGGCTCGCCCGCCTGATCGACCGTGGAGCACTCGTGCAGGTGACGGCCGCGCTGCTCACCGACCCCGGGGCGCAACCGGCGATGCTCGGCCTGGCGCGAGCCGGCGTCGTGCACGTGCTCAGCAGCGACTCGCACTCATCGCACGCAGGGCGTCCGGTCGCGCTCGCGGCGGCGCTCGCGGCCCTTGGGACGGTCGCGCCGCACAACCAGCATCTCGAATGGGTCGCACGCATCGCGCCGCAGGCGATCGTCTGCGGCCGGGAACTCACGCCGCCGTTCGCGGCGGCGCCATGCCGGCCCCGAGCGGACGGGTGCTGACGCGCGCTGCAAGCTCCTGCACCGTGGCCCGCTTACCGGTTCCGAGCCCGTGTCGCAGGAAGTTGCCCGAACCGGCCGCTGCTCCGAGCACTAGCGCCTCGCGCAGCGACAGCCCTCGGGCCACCCCGGCCGCGATCGCGCCCGTCATCGCGTCACCACATCCCTCGCGGAACCCGCGCGGGAAGCGCGGCGGCACGATCTCGAACGGCTCATCCTCACCCGCCAGTACGAGAATCGGCTCCGCCTCTCGGGTCACAGCGACCGCCTGCGCGCCCGCATCGCGCAGGCGGCGCGCAGCGAGGAGCGCCCGGGACCCGTCGACAGGTCCTCGGACGTACTCGGCCAGCTCCCAGTCGTTGAGCTTCACGAGCGCGGGTTGATACTTGAGGATGCAGTCGAGATGGGGGCTCGAGAGATCCACTATCACCTGCACGCCAGCCGCCCGGACGTCCGCGACGATCGTCTCGTACGCCTCGTACGGCAGTCCCTCGCGTGGATAGGGGTTGCAGACCACGAGCACCGCGCTCCCGAGCGCGGCCGCGCACGTCGCGGCGACGAGGTCATCGACCTCGTGGCGTTGGGGCGGACTGCGCAGCGACGTCGCGAGCACCCGGCGCTCACCCCCACGCCGGTCGATCACGTAGCTGCCGTTCGCGGCCGCGGTGGCGACCACGCGACGCTCGCCCGGCAGCGCCGCCAGCAGCGTCGTCAACGTCGTGCCCGTCTCGCCGCCGAGGAAGCAGGCCAGCACGGGCCAGGCCCCCATCTCGCCGGCCATCCGCGCGACCCACACGCCCTGACCCCCGGCATGGACGTGCACGTCGTCGCCTTTGCCTCGCGCCTCGATCGTGACGCTCAGCAGCGGGTCCGGTCCGAAGATCGCCACGCGCGGCTCACTCTCTGAACCGGCGGCCAGCCGGAGCGCCTCCTCGCGGACCGCTTCCACGAGCCCATCCACGGCGCCGGCAACCGCCTGACTGAGCTCTGCACCCGCGTCGAACACCTCCCCTTCGACGCCCAGCACCACGACCTCGGCCGGAAGTGTCCCCAGCGTCCGGGCGAGCTCGATCGTCTCGGCGATCCCGATGGTGTGACTGGAGGAACGGCGGAGCAATGCCGGCAGCGCAACCGCGCCGGCATCGAGCCGATGCACAGTTCCCGCCGGCGCGCCGGAGTGGACGGAGTCGATCAGCACCACCGCGTCGGCGCCCTGCCACTTGTCGAGCAGCCCGACGGCCTCGCCCTCGTACGAGAGGATCGTGATCTGATCGGGCAGCTCTCCCAGCCGGCCGACGACCACCAGGCCGGCCGCGTCATCACCGCGCAACGCGTTTCCGACGCCGATCACGACGACGGAGCGCAACTTCATCGCCGCTGAACCGTCAGCTCAAGGAAGTGGGTGGCGCAGGAGATGCAGGGATCGTGATTGCGGATCGCCTGCTCGCAGCGCAGCCGCAGTTCCTCGTCGGGAAGCTCGGCGTGGCGCTCGACCACCGCCCGTAGGTCCTCCTCGATCGAAAGCTGGTTCTGCGAGGTCGGCGGGACGATCTGAGCATCGAGGATCGTGCCGTCGTCATCGATCGTGTAGCGGTGGTAGAGCATTCCCCGCGGCGCCTCGGTGGCGCCGTGGCCGGATGCGTTACGCGGCTGGACCTCGACCGCGGGGCGGTCGGGCTGCTCATATCCGTCGATGATCGCCAGCGCCTCATCGCACGCGTGCAGGATCTCGACAGCACGCACCACGATGCTCTGGAACGGGTTGCGGCAGACGGGGCCGACGCCGGCTTCGCGCGCCGCCTCCTGTGCCACCGGGCGCAGCAGCTCGTAGGAGAGGTTGAAGCGCGAGAGCGGGCCGGTCAGGTAGCTGCCGCGCTCACGGATCCTGGCGTGCAGCGCGTTGGAATGCTCAACGTGCTCCTCGACGACGTGCGCGCCAAATTCGCTTGGGGCGATGTCCAGCCCGCGATCGGACACGATCCGCCCGAGGTCGATGGGGTAGCGGTCCGGCTCGGACAGCGCGACCAGCTCGGGCTGCCAGTCGACCTCCGGGAAGGTCAGCTTCGATGCCCAGCGGACGGTTTGCACCGCGATCTCCCGCGCCCGCTCGAGCGGCTCGCCCAGCTTCTTACGCAGCTCCGCTTGGGTCGGCATCCGGTAGAAGCCGCCGATTTTCAAATTGATCGGATGAATCTCCCTTCCGCCCACGACCGTCACGATCGTGTTGCCGGTCTTCTTCAGCTGCAGTCCCTGCTCGGCGAGCTGCGGATGATCGCCGGCCATCTCGACGAACCCTGGATAGCCGAGGAAATCCGGCGCGTGGAGCAGATAGATGTGGAGCCCGTGGCTCTCGATCCATTCACCGCAATAGATCAGACGCCGCAGCTCACGGATCGGACCGGAGTCGATCGCGACCCCACAGGCATCCTCGATCGCCCGGATCGCGCTCATCTGGTACGCGATCGGGCAGATCCCACAGATCCGCGAGGTGATGTCCGGAGCCTCCATGAACGACCGTCCCCGCAGCAGCGCCTCGAAGAACCGGGGCGGCTCGTAGATCCGTAACTTCACGTCATGCACCTTGCCGCCCTCGATCTCGACGTACATCGCGCCCTCGCCCTCGACGCGGGCGAGATAGTCGGTCCGGATCGTCCTGCGGCCGTCAGTTGTGCTCATGAGCCTCGCTCGCTTGGCGAAACGGCTTTCGGGCCGCATTGAACGTCCGGTAAACGCGCACGAGGTCGCGGTCCTCGAGTCCGCTCCACGCGTTCAGGGACGCCGTGTTCGGGCTCTCCATCGGCCCGAAGCAGCCGTAGCACCCGCGGTCGTAGGACGGGCACAGCGCTCCACAGCCGGCGTGCGTTACCGGTCCCAGGCACGGCGTGCCGTGGGCCACCATCACGCACACGTTCCCCCGCCGCTTGCATTCGACGCACACGCTGTGCGCGCGCACCCGCGGCCGGCGGTGGTTCAGGAACGCGTTCAGGACCTCGAGCAGCTGCTCCTTGCTGATCGGGCATCCCTGAAGCTCGTAATCGACCGGGACGTTGGCGCTGATCGGGGTTGAGGTCGCGAGCGTCGAGATGTAGTCGGGCGTCGCGTATACGATCCGCGTGAACTCCCCGACGTCGGCGAAGTTGCGCAGTGCCTGGATCCCGCCGGAGGTCGCGCACGCGCCGATCGTGATCAGCGTCTTGGAGCTCGCGCGCACTTCACGGATTTTCTCGGCCTCGTGCGCGGTGGTAACCGAGCCCTCGACCACCGAAACGTCGTAGGGCCCCGCGACCTCGGCGCTCGAGGCCTCCAGGAAGTAGGAGATCTCGACCCGTCCGGCCACCGCGAGCAGCTCATCCTCGCAGTCGAGCAGGCTCAGCTGGCAGCCATCGCACGAGGAGAACTTCCACACGGCGAGCTTTGGCAGCGCTGACATCACACCTCCCTGATCGCGAGCCACGGCGCGACCTCCGACCACCGATAGACGGGGCCGTCGCGGCACACCAGGGTGGGTCCGAGCTGGCAGTGGCCGCAGTGGCCGATCCCGCATTGCATGTTCCGCTCCATCGAGACATAGATCTGGTCTGACCGAAGCCCGGTCTCCAAGAGCCCGAGGGCGAGGAACCGCAGCATCACCTCGGGGCCGCAGGAAAGGGCCACTGTCTCCGCGCCACTGACCTCGGCGCGGCGGATCAGGCGAGTTACCACGCCCACCGGGCCGAGCCACTCGGGTCCGGCGCTGTCGACCGTGGTGAACACCTCGAGCCCGCGCTCCCGCCACTGCTCGAGCTCGTCGGTGAACAGCAGCTGGTCGGGGGACCTGCCGCCGTACAGGAGGACGAACCGGCCGTAGCGCTCCCGGCGCGCCAGCATCGCCAGGATTGCCGGGCGCAGCGGCGGCAGCCCGATTCCGCCGGCCGCGATCACGACATCGGCATCCTCGACCTCTACCGGCCAGCCGGCGCCGAACGGTCCTCGCACGCTCAGGACCTGGCCGGGCTCAGCGGCGCACAGCGCCTGAGTCGCGATCCCGACTGCGCGGATCGTCTGCACCAGCCGCTCACGTTCGTCCGGGTCGCCGCTGATCGAGATCGGGACCTCGCCCGAGCCGCCCGCCGAAAGCATCGTGAACTGGCCGGGGAGGAACTCGAACGGCTGACCGGAGACGGGTGCAAGCTCGAGCGTCCAGGTGTCGACGGTGTCCTGGCGCTTGGCCACGACCTCGAACCGGACGGGCACCATCGGCCCGGGGCCGGGATGCAAGAGCTCAGGCCGCGCCCGGAGAGCGTCCATAGACATCGATCAGCTGGAATCGGGTCGCCTGCAACCGGTCGACGATATTCGCGGCAAACCGGCTCATCAGCTGATAGCCGAGCTCATGGTCGGCCTCAACCTTGCCGCGCAGGCAGGCGGCGTCGAACGTGAGCAGGGAGCACTCCGTGACCCCGCGGGCGTCCATCGCCCACTGGTAGGGGGCGAACAGCCATGACCAGCCGACCACCTCCCCATCGCTCAGCGTCTGGATCACGAGCGGGCCGGTTGGTGCGGCGAGCTCGAGCGACACCGTGCCGTGCCGGATCAGGAAGAACTTGTCCGCGGGCTCGCCCTCGCGCAACAGCAACGTTCCGGGTTTGACGTGCTCGTTGCGGGCGCAGCCGGCGATCAGCTCGAAATACGAGGGCTCCAAGCCAAGAAACATCTGCGACTCGGAGATCTCCTGCTCAAGCGTCCGCATGCTTGTCCTCACTTTCCCTGATTGCCCGCGCCTCCTCGGTGATGTCGATCCCGACCGGACACCAGGTGATGCACCGTCCGCAGCCGACGCAGCCCGAGCTGTCGAACTGATCCCACCAGGTCGCAAGCTTGTGGGTCATCCATTGCCGGTAGCGGGCCTTGGATGCGCTGCGCACGGCGCCGCCGTGGATGTACGAATAGTCGACGGTGAAGCACGAGTCCCAGCGCTGGTGTCGCTCGACGTGCTCGCCGGTCAGATCGGTCACGTCCTCGACAGTCGTGCAGAAGCACGTGGGGCAGACCATCGTGCAGTTGCCGCAGGTCAGGCAGCGGTCGGCGACCTCGTCCCACCGGGGATGATCGAAGTTGCGGTAGAGCAGTTCCTTGATCCCCGCGGTGTCCAGCTCGCGTCCCATCTGCGAGGCGGTGCGCGCGTGAACTGCATCGGCGGCGCCCCGGTCTTCCTCGCCTGCCGCTCGATGGGGCACGTCGGCCATGACCTCGGCGCCACGGTCGGAGCCGACCTCGACCGTGAAGCAGTGCTCGCCGTCGCGGAGGATCTCCGTCAGCGCCAGGTCGAATCCCTTCTCGGCGACCGGACCGGTGTTCATCGAGACGCAGAAGCAGGTGCCGCCGGCCTCGCCGCACTGCACGGCGATGATGAACGTGTCCTGGGTACGAGCCTTGTCGGCGGGATCCGGATGCTTGCCACCGAGCAGGACGTGATCCAGAATCCCGATCGCGTGCAGCTCGCACGACCGGGCGCCCAAGAACGCGTATCTCGTTCGCTCAGGCGGTGGCTCGCTGATCTCGGAGAGGCCGCCGTGCTCGTCGACACGAGCCTCCCAGAGCTTGACCTCGGAGGGCAGCTGATACTGCTTCCACGACTGCGGGCCGACCGCGTAGCCGAACAGCGCCTCGTCGTCGCGGCGGCGCAAGCGGTAGTGGCCGCCATCCTGTTCGTCGGTCCAACCGATCGGCAGGTCAGCCGCGCGCGAGATCTCGTCGTACACGATCGCCTGGTCACGGATCGTCGGCCCGACGATCTTGTAGCCGCGTCGCGCGAGCGCCTCGAGCAGCAGGTCGAAGTGCCCCCGATCGATGACGTAGGCGGCTGTCATCCGGCGCCGAACTCTACAAATTCCGTGCCGGCGGCTGTATCTAATTTTGGCCCGCGACGCAATTGCGCGCTATCTCTACGGTTAAGTACCGATTATCTGCGGCGAACTACCGACTTTTGCCCAGGAATCTCGCGGATGTACCGGATTCCGTGGCTAAATACGTTTTCGCGCCATGGACGTTCCCTCATACAGAACCGTGGCTGCGCGGCCGAGTCCATTCCGCGAGCTGCGTAAGCGAAACGAGCGTCGCGCTCGCGTCGCGCAGGTGCTTGAAGCTCAACGTAAGCACCGGCGCAGGATCGAACTCGTTCGTCAGCTACAGCGCGCCGCACGTCAGAGCGGCTGAAGCCTCACCGCACGGTGATGCCTCACCGCACGGTGATGCCTCACCGCCGGCGCTGAGCGCTGAGCGCCTCGACCACGGCCGCTTCCGGGACCGGGTCGTAGTTGTCGTACCAGAAGCCGACTCCCCACAGCACTTTCGGCCGGCGCAGGCAGACGATTTGGTCCGCCTCGGCGGCGAGCGCCCGCGCCACCTCCGCGCGCGCGACCGGGGTGGCAAGCACGACCCGGTCCGCCCCCAGCGCCCGCGCTGCGCGGACTGCGGCACGGGCGGTCGACCCGCTCGTCAGGCCATCGTCGATCAGCACGGCAGTCCGGTCGGCCATCGCCACCAGCGGCCGGCCGCCTCGGTACAGAGCCACGTCCCGGCGAACCTCGGCATGCGCGCGCACGAGCGCCTCGTCGAGCTCGTCGGCACCGACACGCAGCGTGCGCACATGCTCTTCGTCGAGGACCGCCACGCCGGCCTCGGCCGCAGCGCCGATTGTCACGGGTGGTTGGTCGCGCACGCGGATCTTGCACGCCACGATCATGTCGAGCGGCGCCTCGAGGGCTTGAGCAACCTCGACCGCGACGGGAAACCCGGTGACCCGGATTCCGAGCACGACGGGATCGTCATCGGCAAGCGCGAGCAGGCGCTCGGCCAGCTCACGCCCAGCATGCCGGCGGTTGCGAAACCGCCGCTGCGAATGGTTCCAATTTTGCAGGGAATAAGAGACTGAAGCCAGCGCGCTCATTGTCTTACCTCCGAAGCTGCGGCGTGTACGTCCGTTCAGGCGACGGTAAGCGACAGCGCCTCGGTTGCCATCCGTAGAGGCGGCGTCTGCGGGGTCAGTAGAAACGCGAATCGGGTGCGTTCCGTCACACAACGGAGGAACCGGCAGCCGCCGGCACGAGCCAAGCCCAAGCCTCCGCCCCAGGTGTAAGGTCCGCCCGTTGTCAGTGAGCAGCCCAATCTCGATCGTCGTCGCCGATGACCACACAGTGATGCGCAACGGCCTGCGGATGCTGCTCGAGGCTGAGGGCGACTTCGAGGTCGTCGCCGAGGCGGGGACGATCCAGTCGGTGTTCGTGGCGATCCGCAGCCATCGACCGACTGTGCTCGTGCTCGATCTCAACATGCCCGGCGGCTCGAGTGTCGAGGCGATCTCGAGGTTGGCCGCGATCTCCCCCCGGACCGCCGTCGTCGTGCTGACGATGGAGCACGACCCGGCCCTCATGCGCAGCGCGATTGCGGCCGGCGCTAGCAGCTACGTGCTCAAGGATTCGGCCGCGACCGATCTCGTTCGGGCGATTCGCGCCGCGGCGAGCGAGCGTCGTCGCGCCGGGGCGGGCGCGGAGTGAGGTTCACGGGCCACTCCCAAACGGCGCTCCCGGGGTAGCAAACCACCCCGGGAGCTGCCTGGGTTGCCTCGACCGCAGCCCCCAACCGAGAACTGCAGCAGCCAACGCCCCTCCTCACATCCGGTCCGACCGCGGGCGGACGTCGGGGAAAACCCCTGAACCTGAGCGTGACGTTTGCGGATGACGGGAGCCCCGGCCGGACGTAGGCTCGTCCCAACACCTACGGCAAGGAGGAGACACGATGCCCAAGACAACCGTCGAGCCCTATCACGGCAGCTACCTGATGCCATCGCTCGAGCACGCGACCGTCGCTGACGCGATGCATCCTGGAATCCTGTCCTGCTCTCCCGACGCGACACTCACCGAACTCGCGCGCGTGATGGCCTCCAACCACGTCCACTGCATCGCGGTGATGGGCATCGCCCATGACGGCGGCGGCGAGACGCTCGTGTGGGGCATCGTCTCCGACCTCGATCTGGTCCGGGCGGGGATCCAGTCGGGCGTTGAGGAGACCGCATCGACGCTCGCGGCCCGGCCGATCGTGACGGTCGAGCCGGGGACACCGCTGCGCGACGCAGGCGAGCTGATGTTGCTGCACGGCACGACGCATGTGGTCGTGATCGACCCAGCCGCTCAGCGCCCGGTTGGGATCCTCTCGACATTCGACATCGCCGGCGTCCTCGCCTGGGGTGAGGCGTAGTAACCAGCACGGATTCGCGGGCCGCAGGCGCCGCACGGATGCACTGAATGTGAATGCGGCGTAACTACGGATCGAGACTAGCTGCGCATGCGGATGTAGGACATGTGTCCAGGGCATAGCGTCGCTGGGAGAAGACAGACCCCCGCCCGTCGGCCTATCGCCGCCCGCGTTCCATAGCAGTTCGAGGAGGTGGAGCGGATGCTCGCCCTTGCAAAACTGTCGATTCGCCGGCCCAAACCCGCGCTTGCCGCGTGGCTGCTCGTTGGCGTGATACTGGCCGTGATCGGGTTCGGCGCCACGAACACCCTGTCGCCCTCGATCTCGACGATCCCGAGCACGCAGTCATCGACTGCGACCAACCTCGCGACCGCCCGCTTCGGCCCGACTCAGCTGGTCCCGATCCTGATCGAAGGTCCCAAGGCTCAACTCAATGCCGTGGGACCGAAGCTCGTGGCTGCGCTCGTCAAGCGCCCCCACACACGCGCGCTGTCGGCTTGGGACGCCGGTTCGGCGAGCACCGGGCTGCGCCCGAATCCAAACGCGGCGATGATCGTGGTCTCGATCGACCGCACCGAGGCTAACGCCGTCAAATACGACGAGCCGCAGATCGAGTCCCTTGTCGCTCATTACATCAAGGCTCCGGTCAAGTCCTACATCAGCGGGCAGCCGTCAATCGATCGCGCCGAGCGCAGCGCCGCGGTCGCGAATCTGAGGCGCAACGAGCTGCTTGCGATCGGGATCCTCTTCGTGCTGCTGCTCGTTGGCCTGCGCGCCCCGGTCGCGGCCGTGATCACCACCGCCGTCGGCGCGATCAGCATGCTGGCCGGATTCGGCGAGGTCGCGCTGCTGGGTCACGTGATGCAACTCGACCCGATTGGCATGGCGGCCGGGACGATGACCGGGCTCGCACTCGGAGTCGGATTCGCGCTGCTGATCCTCGACCGCTTCCATCGTGAGGAGTTCCCGCCGGGTACGCACTCGCGTGACGCGGCGACCGCCGCGATCCGCGGGCTCGACACCACCGGCAGGGCGGTACTGGTCTCCGGCACCGCGATCATCCTGGCGCTGGCGCTGGTCGCCGCGGTCGGACCGATGCAGCTGATGGTGTCAGTGGGAGCGGCTACCGTCGCGTCCGCGGCGTTCGCAACCGGCGGCGCCGTAGTCGTGATGCCGGCCGCACTCGTACTGCTCGGTCGCCGCATCGATCTGCTCCGGGTCCCGGCGCCGGCACCGCTGGCGCGCGCCTGGTCGTTGCTCGTCGCCGGAGGCAACGCGGTCACGCAGCACGCGCTCTACGCGGGGTTCGCCGCCATCGCGTTGCTGGCCGTGCTCGCGATACCCGCCCTGTCACTGAAGTCAGGCCCGGCCGACGTCCGCCTGCTGCCGAGCAATGCGAAGGCCCGGATCGCCTTTACCGAGATTTCCCGCGTGATGGGCCAGGGCTGGGCAACGCCGTTCGACATCGTGGTCGCCCCGCGCAACCGGCCGGTCACGACCCCGGCATTCCTGACCGCGATCAGCAACTTCCAGAACCATGTGGCCAAGGACTACGCGGTCTACTCGGTCACCGGACCCGGCCAGATCAACTCGACCTCCGACCAACTCAAGGCGTTCGGCCCGTCGCTGGCCAAGTCGGCCAAGATCTCAGATCAGAGCAAGAAGCAGCTGCTGCTGCTGATCAACGGCCTCGGCCAGGCTGGTGCCGGGTCAAAGCAACTGCAGAGCGGACTCGCAGCGGCGTCGTCCGGAGCCGGCCAGCTGCAGGGCGGAGCGGGCCAGGCACAGGCCGGCGCGGGTGAGCTCCACGCCGGGCTGGCCCAGGCACAGTCGGGCTCGAGCCAGGTCTCCAACGGCCTCAACCAGGCACTGGCCGGGGCCAACGCGCTCAAGACCGGCGCGGGCGAGGCGCTGACCGGCGCCAACCAGCTCGTGCAGGGTCTGGGGATGGCACAGGGTCCGGCGAGCGAGAGCCTGCCGGCGCTGAACGGCCTGAACGGAGCGACCGGCACCACCAGCTCGCAGATCAGCGCCGCGGCGGGGACCGCTGGGAATGCCAAGGCCGCGGTTGGGAACGCGATTGCCGCACTCGGGTCGCTGCCCAAGAGCACGCCCGGCTACTTAGCGGCGCTCGCCGCGCTCGAAAACGCCAGCGGCGCGGTCCAGAGCACAAGTGACCAGATCGGCGCCGCCGCCGGCCAGGCCCAAGCGACCCACAATATGGCGGGGATGATCGCCTATCAGGCGCCCGGGTTGATTGCGGCGATCAACATGGCCCATGACGGCGCCTCGCAGCTGGCCTCGGCGATCCAGCAGCTGGAGAACGGCAACGCCCAACTCGCAAGTGGGGTGGGCCAGCTCGCGGGCGGCGGCGGCCAGCTGACCAGCGGCCTCGGACAGCTGACCAATGGCGCCGGCCAGCTGCAGACCGGACTGGCGCTGCTCGACAGCGGCGCCGGCCAGCTCGCCTCCGGCCTCTCCGGTGGCGTCGGGCCGGCCGGCCAGCTCGTGACCGGCCTCGGTCAGATGCAGGCCGCGGTCGCCAAGTCTCGAGGTCAGATCCCATCGACCGCGTCGCTCAAGCTCCTGATGAAGGAGGCACCGGGTCTGTTCAGCTCCGGCTACTTCGTGCTCGCGGCGGTCGACGGCGCTCAGCCCGCGGACCGCAATGCGGCCTCATTCATGCTGAATCTCGACCAGGGCGCCACCGCCGGCCAGATCGTGGTCGTCTCCAGGTACGGCGTCGGCAGCGCACAGACTGACGCTCTCCGCCGGCGACTGACAGCCGAGGCACAGACGTTCGCCCGGCAGAACAACGCGGTTGTCGCCGTCGGTGGACCGGCTGGACAGTTGCTCGACCTGACGAACGTCACCCAGGGTCGGGTGTGGGTTGACGTCGCGGTGATTGCCTTGTCGGTCACGCTGGTGCTCGCGGTCGCGTTGCGAGCGGTACTGCTGCCGATCGCCATCACGCTCCGCGGCCTGCTGGTCACGGCCGCGACGTTCGGGATCCTGGAGTTGCTGTTCGGAGGCAACAAGCCTGCGCTCGGCGGACCGGGCTTCATGGACCCGCGGGAGACGATCGACATCTTCTGCGGCGTGTTCGCGATCACGATCACGTTCTCCACACTGTTGGTGATGCGCTCGCGTGAGGAGTTCGTGGCCCATGGAGACGTCAGGGAAGCCGTTCGCATCGGCCTACGTGAGACGGCAGCCGCGGCGACGGGCGCCGGCATCGTGATGATCGCGGCGCTGATTCCGTTCTCCGCCACCCAGCTGATCAACCTGCGGGGGTTCGGGATCGGGATCGCGATCGCGGTCCTGCTCGACGTGGTGATCGTACGGCCCGTGTTGCTGCCGGCCGCTGAGGTCGTGCTCGGACGCGCCGGCTGGTGGCCCACCAAGGGGCCACGGACGCCGCAGAGCCCCGCCGAGGAATCGTCGACCGAGACGACGCGCCGGCTGCCGCGCCTGCCTGTGCCTCACCGCCGGCCCCGTCCCGCCCACCAATAGGAGTACGAGATGTCTGTTCTGACGCCAACCACATTTCCTGCCGACACGACTGGCAGCGGCGTCGAGGTGTTGGGCGGGCCGCGGACGCTCGGTGAGCTGGTACTGGACGCGGCCAAGCACCACCAGGGGAACGCATTGCGCTACAGCCGCGACGGTCGCACGATCACCGTCTCCTATCCGGAGCTCGGCGCGATCGTCACCGAGATCGCCCGCGGCCTGATCGCGCTCGGAATCGAGCGAGGCGATCGGGTCGCGATCCTCGGTTCGACATCAGCCGACTGGACCCTCGCGGACTACGGCGCGCTGTGCGCCGGCGCTGTGGTCACCCCGATCTACCACACAAACTCCTCAGAGGAGTGCGCGTACGTGCTCGGCCACTCCGAGGCGACGCTCGTATTCTGCGAGGATCCGGAACAGGTGGCCAAGGTCGCCCAGGTGCGCGACCTGCTCCCGGAGCTCAAGCACGTCGTCTTGTTCGGTGGCGAGGCTCCCGGCACGATCACGCTCGGGGCGCTGCGGGGGCGGGCGGACGAGGTGACACAACGATCGGTCCAGCTGCGCCTCGAGGCGATGGCGCCGGACGACGTCGCGACGCTCGTCTACACCTCGGGCACGACCGGTCCGCCGAAGGGGTGCATGCTCACCCACAGCAACATCCTCGAGACGACCCGGATGTACGTCGAGGAGCTCGGGATCGACGATACGCATGCGCTCTACCAGTTCCTCCCCCTCGCCCACGTGCTGGCACGAGTCGCGCAGGCCGTCGTGTTCAGGGCGGGGGCATGCTCGTACTACTGGAGCGGTGATCCCCGGCGGATCATCGACGAGCTCTCCGAGCTCGGGCCGACGCACTTCCCGGCGGTGCCGCGGATCTACGAAAAGGTCCACGGGGCGGTGATCGGCCAGGTCGATGATGGCCCGGCGGTCAAGCGCGCCCTGTTCAGGTGGGCGCTTCGCACGGGCGCGCAATCGCGCGCGCTGGTTCGCGCGGGCGAGCAGCCGCGCGCGCTGCAATCGCTCCAGCACCGCGTCGCCGACCGGCTCGTGCTTGGGAAGGTGCGCGGGCTGTTCGGCGACGGGCTGCAGATCGCGCTGGTCGGCGCGGCGCCCGTCGCGCCGTGAGCTGCTCGAGTTCCTCGATTCGTGCGGTGTGCTCGTGCTCGAGGGCTACGGGATGACCGAGAGCTGTGCTGCGGGGACCCTCAACACAGCGGGCGCCGTGCGGTTTGGCACCGTGGGGCGCCCGCTGCCGGGAACCGAGATCTCAATCGCCGACGACGGCGAGATCCTGATCCGCGGCCCGCACGTGTTCAAGGGCTATTTCAAGGATCCGGCCGCGACCGCCGAGGTGCTGACGCCTGACGGCTGGCTCCGTTCGGGGGATCTCGGGCGCGATCGACCGCGACGGGTTCGTCGCCGTCACCGGACGCAAGAAGGACCTGATCATCACCTCGAGCGGGAAGAACATCACGCCCGTCAACATCGAGAGCGAACTGCGCGAGAGCCGCTACATCAGCGAGGCGGTCGTGTTCGGAGACAACCGGCCGTACCTGGTCGCGATGGTGACGCTCGACGCCGACGAGAGCAAGAAGCTCGCCGCGCGGCTCGGGATCTCCGGGGATCCGGCCACGATCGCAGCCGATCCCCGCGTCCGCGACGCGATCCGCAGAGAGGTCGATGCGGTCAACGCGAAGTTCGCGCGGATCGAGCAGATCAAGCGGTTCGCGATCCTCGACCGCGACCTCAGCCAGGCCGACGGCGAGCTGACCCCGACACTGAAGGTCAAGCGCGCGTTCGTGTACGAGAAGTACGCGGACCTGTTCGCGCAGCTCTACGGCGACGAGGGAGGTGAGTCATGAGCGCCCGCCTCTCCAGCGCCGACGCCGCGTGGCTGCACATGGATCGGCCGACGAACCTGATGGTGATCAACTCGGTCCTGTTGTTCGACCAGCCCGTCGATTGGGAGCGGGTGCAGGAGATCACGCAGACGCGGATGGTCGACCGCTTCCCGAAGTTCCGCCAGCGGGTCGTGGAGAGCCGGCTGCCGCTGCGCCCACCGAAGTGGGAGGACGACCCCGACTACGCCCTCGAGCATCACATGCACCACATCGCGCTTCCCGCGCCCGGTGACGAGGCCGCGCTACAGCAGCTGGTCGGAGATCTGATGACGATGCCACTCGACCGCAACCGGCCGCTGTGGCACATCTACCTGGTCGACGGCGTCGGCGACGGCGCCGCCCTGATCACCCGCATGCACCACTGCATCGCGGACGGCATCTCGCTCGCCCGAGTGATGCTGTCGCTGACCGACTCCTCCCCCGATGCGGGGATCGCCCCCTCCACCCGGAGCGTCGGCGCGGCGGCGCCCCCGGCCGCGTCGGCGACCTCCTGCATCTCGGCGACACCGTCGCCCGGGGCAGCGCGATGGTCGTGCGCCAGAGCGTCGACATCGCCTCCTCGCCATCGCACGCGGCGAGGCTGGCCGGCGCGATCGCGCGCGACGGCGCGACTCTGCTGCGGTTGCTGCTCACCCAGGCCGACGGCGCGAGCGCGATCAAGGGCGAGCCGGGCATCAGCCGGCGCGTCGCCTGGACCACGCCGCTGTCGCTGCAACTCGTCAAGGACATCGCCCACACCCACGACGCGACAGTCAACGACGTCCTACTCGCCGCCGTCAGCGGCGCCCTGCGCCACTACCTCCAGGAGCGCGGCAGCGCTGCGCCGGAGATCCAGGCGATGGTGCCGTTCAACCTGCGGCCACTCGACAAGCCGGTCCCGCGCGAGCTCGGCAACAAGTTCGGGCTCGTCTTCCTGCCGCTGCCCGTCGGCACCAGCGGGAGCTATCGGCGTCTGATCGAGGTCCACCGCCGGATGCAGCAGATCAAGGATTCACGCGAGGGCGCGGTCTCCTACGGAGTGCTGAGTGCCGCCGGGTTGACCCCGGAGCCGGTCGAGCGACGGATCGTCGATCTGTTCACGGCCAAGGGCACAGCTGTGATGACCAACGTCCCCGGACCGCGCGAGCCCGTCTACATGGCCGGGACCCCGGTGCGCAGCGTGCTCGTATGGGCGCCCACCTCGGGCCACATCGGCATGAGCGTCAGCATCTACAGCTACCGCGGCGAGGTCACCGTGGGACTGATGGTCGACGCCGCGCTGGTCCCGGATCCCGAGCGGATCGTCACCCAGCTCGAGCGCGAGCTGAAGGCACTCGCGAAGCTCGGCCACGACGGGCGCATCCGCCGCCCCTCGGCCCGCCCCAAGCAACGAACTCGTCGATGAAGGAGTACACGATGTGCAGATCGACAAAATGGACCACGGGGATCGCGGTCGTGGTGACGGTACTCGCGCTTGCCACCGCTGCGGCTGCCAAGTTCTCCCAGGGGGCCACCATCGCCCTGACCACCCGACAGGCCGGTCAGTCGACCGGGCTCGCGAGCACGATCCGCGCCGCCGACCCGGCCGCGCCCGGGTACAAGCCGAAGTCGCTGAAGACGCTCGCGATCGCCTTCCCCGCCGGCACGTCGTTCAACCTGGCGACGCCGCTCGTCGGCAGCTGCACGCTCACCGACAAGCAGCTGATGACGCCGTTCGGACCGACCTGCCCCAGCAACAGCCAGATCGCGACCGGCACGGCGGCCTTCAACATGTCGCCGGTTGGGCCTCCATTTACGACCACCGGTACCGCCACGGCCTACGTCGCCGGCTCCTCCCAGATCCTGATCGAGATCGTGCCCAAGCTCCCGCCCGGCCACGCGCCGATCATCATCCACGGCACCGTGACCGGGTCCACGCTGACGCTCAACGTCCCCCAGACGTGGCTCGGCCACGACTGGGTCCTGATCCCGGGCGCCCTGAAGAAGACGTGGTTCCCGGGCGTGAAGATGGTGCTGACGTCGTTGAAGCTGAGCGCGCCGGCGCTCGGGTCCGGCTCAAACGCCCTGATCATCGCCGGCAGATGCACCTCCCACAAGTTCGTGGTCAAGGAGCACTTCGTCTACTCGGATCACAGCTCGCTGAACCTGGTCAGCCGGTCGGCCTGCTCGTAGGCCGGGCGGGCTAGCTGAGCGGGGGAAAACGAAATTGTCAGTTTACTGACACCATCAGGCCCTGGGAGCCCCCGGGCCTAATCCGGCCCCCGGACAAGCCGCAGATCCAACTCCCACAGCTCGTCAGACGTGTACGACTCCACCGCCAGCGTCATGCAGTCCTCGAGCCATGCGAGCGCCGGCTCGACGCCGGGGTCGATCGGCGATATGACCCGGAACAGGCGCCAGCCGTCGGTCACGTAGCTGCCCGCATCAAACTCGTGCGTTACGGAAGAGGACAAGACGGGCCAGCTTGGAACGGACCAGGTCACGACCGGTAGCCTGCCGATCGCGGTCGGCGATCGCATCCGGACAAGCAACGGTTCTGCGAGTTCGGAGAACTACGGAGTTGGCGCTGCGGTGTCATCGCTCCGCGCCCTGCGTGCCGGGATTCCCGCCGCCGCGTATGCATCGGCCTCGTCCAGCGTCTCCCGCTCGAGCAGTGCCGCGGCCAGCAGCTCGAGTTGCTCGCGGTGCTCGATCAGCGTGCGCTTGGCCTGGGCGTAGCTCTCCTCGGTGAGCCGCCTGACTTCCTCGTCGATCAGCTCGAGCGTGCGCTGTGAGGCCGATCCGGCCGCGCCCGGAAGGGTGAAGGCCTCCTCTCCCGGTCGGGGCAGGGCCGACACCAGCCCGACCTGCTCGGACATCCCCCACCGGCCGACCATCTGGCGAGCCAACGCGGTCGCCTGCTCGAGGTCGGACTCGGCACCGGTCGTCACCTCGCCGTAGACGGTCTGCTCGGCCGCGCGCCCTCCGAGCAGACCGACGAGCCGGCCGCGGAGGTAGCTCTCGCCGTAGCCGTAGCGGTCGGACTCCGGGCTCTGGAACGTCACCCCAAGCGCGCGACCGCGGGGGATGATCGAGATCTTGCGCACCGGGTCGGCGCCCGGCTCGAGCATCCCGAGCAGCGCGTGGCCGGCTTCGTGATAAGCGGTCCGCTCCCGCTCTTCCTTCGAGATCACAATCCGGCGTGCCGCGCCGAGCACGATCCGCTCGAGCGAATCGGTGAAGTCCTCGCGGCCCACGGCGTCGGCGTCGCGCCGGGCGGCGCTCAATGCGGCCTCGTTGACCAGGTTGCGCAGATCAGCACCGACCATCCCGGGCGTGCTCGCCGCGATCGCCGCGAGGTCGAGGTCCGCGGCCAGCGGCACGCTGCGCGTGTGCACGCGCAGAATCTGCAGCCGCCCATCCTGATCGGGAGGGTTGACCGTGATGCGGCGGTCGAAGCGCCCCGGGCGCAGGAGCGCCGCATCGAGGATCTCGGGCCGGTTGGTCGCAGCCAGGACGATCACGCCCTCGCTGCCGGTGAAGCCGTCCATCTCGGTCAGGATCTGGTTGAGCGTCTGCTCGCGCTCATCGTTGGCGCCGCTCAGGCCGCCGGCGCCACGCGCCCGGCCGATCGCATCCAGCTCATCGATGAAGACGATCGCCGGCGCGTCCTGCTTGGCTTGGACGAACAGATCGCGCACGCGACTCGCGCCGACGCCGACGATCATCTCGACGAACTCGGAGGCCGACAGCGAGAAGAACGGCACCTCCGCCTCCCCGGCCACCGCGCGTGCCAGCAGCGTCTTTCCGGTCCCCGGCTCGCCGCTCAGCAACGCGCCCTTGGGGATCATCCCGCCGAGCCGCCGGTAACGGTCTGGGCGCTTGAGGAAGTCCACGACCTCGGCGAGCTCCTCCTTCGCCTCGTCGATTCCGGCCACGTCGGCGAATGTCGTGCGCTGCTCGCTGGCGTCGTACTTGCGTGCCCGCGAGCGTCCGATCCCGCCGAACATGCCGCCTCCACCCCCACCGCCACCGCCGACTGCCCCCGACGCCCGCCGCATCATCCAGACGAAGAAGGCCACGAGCAGCAGCACCGGCCCGAACACGAACAGGAGTGTCGACAGCGTCGAGGAACCCGAGCTCACCGGCTTCGCGCTCACGGCGGCGCCGTGACTCTCGAGCGTGGCCAACAGGTTGTCCTGCGCGAAGGTTGGGCGCACGGTGCTGAACTCGGTCGCGGTGACGGTCTTCTGTGGGCTCTCGGGGTACTTGACGGCGTGACGGAAGGTGCCCTGGATGTTCGCGCCCTGCGCGCTCACGGTGGCGACGTTGAGCGACTGGACCTGTGCGGTGAAGTAGCTGTAGGGCACCGTCACGCGCGTGGGCGAATTCGACGACAGCGCTAGCGCAAACACCCAGTTCGCGGCCAGCAACACGAGCAGCACCAGCCAGACGGCATACCGCTTGTGCGGAGGGCTCTGATTCGCGCCGGCCTTTTCCGGCGACCGCGCACCCTCCACCTTCCAAGGCTGCGGCGTGCTGTCGCTCGGCGGTGCCTGACGATCCTGCGTCGGTGCCTGCCTCGCCGCCTGGGGATGTTCGGCAGGCTGACCGGGACCGCTGGTCGAGGACTCCCCCCGTGGACTTGCGTGCTCGGGCATCTGGAACACAGCGTCGGCAATGCCGGCGACCGTCACATCCGCCCCGTCTTCGCTACGGCATCCGTATTAGCTACGAAGGAATCACATCGAGCCGCCAACCCACTGTAAGGTGGCGTGATCGGGATGCGCGAAGATCTACGGTTGATCGATGCTTATTGGCGGGCGGCGAACTACCTTTCGGTAGGTCAGATCTACCTGCTCCAGAATCCGCTGCTGCGCGAGCCGCTACTGCGCGAGCACATCAAGCCGCGCCTGCTCGGCCACTGGGGCACGACGCCCGGTCTGAACTTCATCTACGCGCATATGAACCGCGTGATCAAGGAGCGCGATCTGAGCGCGATCTACATCACCGGTCCCGGTCACGGCGGCCCGGGCCTGGTCGCCAACACCTACCTGGAAGGCACCTACTCCGAGGTCTATCCGCACATCGGTCACGACGAGGAGGGACTCCGCCGGCTGTTCCGTCAGTTCTCGTTCCCCGGCGGGATCCCGAGCCACGTTGCACCCGAGACCCCAGGATCGATCAACGAGGGCGGCGAGCTCGGGTACTCAGTGGTGCACGCGTTCGGAGCGGTCTTCGACAACCCCGATCTGCTCGCCGTATGCGTGGTCGGCGACGGTGAGGCCGAGACCGGAGCCCTGGCAGCCAGCTGGCACTCGAACAAGTTCCTCAATCCGCTACGCGACGGTGTCGTGCTGCCGATCCTCCATCTGAACGGCTACAAGATCGCCAACCCGACCCTGCTCGCGCGGATCCCGCAGTCCGAGCTGAAGTCGCTGTTCGAGGGGTATGGCTACGCGCCTCGCTTCATCGAGGGCTCCGACCCCGAGGTGATGCACGAGAAGATGTGGACGCTGCTGAACGAGGTCACAGCGGAGATCGCGTCGATCAAGGCTGAGGCCGCCAAATCCGGTTCGGGGATCCCACGCCCCCGCTGGCCGATGATCGTGATGATCACGCCGAAGGGCTGGACCGGCCCCAAGGAGGTCGACGGCCTGCCGGTCGAGGGGACTTTCCGCGCCCACCAGGTCCCGCTGGCGCGGCCACGCGATGACCCCGAGCAGCTCGCAGCACTCGAGGCCTGGCTTCGCTCCTACGCTCCGGAGGAGCTGTTCGACGAGGGCGGGGCGCTCCGCGAGGAACTCGCCGCGCTCGCCCCGCAGGGCGAGCGGCGGATGGGCGCCAACCCGCACGCCAACGGCGGGCTGCTGCTGCGCCCGCTCGAGCTGCCGGACTTCCGCGACTACGCGGTCGACGTGCCCTCGCCCGCTTCGAAGACGAGCGAGGCGACGCGCGTGCTCGGCTACTTCCTGCGCGACGCGATGCGGCTCAATCAGGACCGGTTCCTGATCATGGGCCCGGACGAGACAGCCTCCAATCGGCTCGGGGCGGTGTTCGAAGTCACCGACCGCGATTGGGACGCCGAGATCCTCCCGACTGACGACCACCTGTCGCCCGACGGGCGGGTGCTGGAAGTCCTCAGCGAGCATCTGTGCCAGGGCTGGCTCGAGGGCTACCTGCTGACCGGCCGCCACGGCCTGTTCAACTGCTACGAGGCGTTCATCCACATCATCGACGCGATGTTCAACCAGCACGCCAAGTGGTTGAAGGTCACGCGCGACATTCCGTGGCGCCGTCCGATCGCCTCGCTCAACTACCTCCTGTCCTCACACGTCTGGCGCCAGGACCACAACGGCTTCTCGCACCAGGACCCGGGCTTCATCGACCACGTGCTCAACAAGAAGGCCGAGGTTGTGCGCGTGTACCTGCCACCGGACGCCAATTGTCTGCTGTCGGTCGCTGATCACTGCCTGCGAAGCCGCGACTACGTGAACGTAATCGTGTCCGGCAAGCAGCCGGCGCTCGACTACCTGACAATGGACGAGGCGGTCAGCCACTGCACCCGCGGCATCGGGATCTGGGAGTTCGCCTCAAGCGATCGCGACGGGGAGGAGCCCGACGTCGTGCTCGGTTGCGCGGGCGACATCCCAACCCTCGAAGCGGTGGCCGCGTCGGCGCTGTTGCGCGAGCACATGCCAGACCTGCGCGTCCGGCTCGTCAACGTCGTCGACCTGATGCGCCTGCAGCCCGAGGTCGAGCACCCGCACGGCCTCTCGGAACGCGAGTTCGACGCTTTGTTCACGACCAACAAGCCGGTGATCTTCGCCTACCACGGCTACCCGTGGTTAATCCATCGCCTGACCTACAGACGCAACAACCACCACAACATCCACGTCCGCGGGTATAAGGAGGAGGGCACCACCACGACCCCATTCGACATGGTGATGCTCAACGACCTCGATCGCTACCACATCGTGATGGACGTGATCGACCGCGTTCCCGGTGTCAGTGAGCGCTACGCGTGGCTCCGGCAAGAGATGACCGATGCCAGGATCAATGCGAGGGCCTACACACGCGAGCACGGCGATGACCAGCCCGAGGTCCGCAACTGGATCTGGCCCGGGTCAGAACCCGCATCCACAGGCACCGTCGGCAGCCCGGACACCACCGCGGCGGATGCCGGGGTCGCCTTCTGAATTGCCGCCGGAGCGGCCGCCGGCGCCCGGTGAGCGGCCCCGCGCTCGTCCTGGTCGGCTCGCGCGCGTCCTGATCGGCCCTTGCGCGTCCTGGTCGTCAACGCCGGCTCTGCGACTGTCAAGCTCAGCCTGATCGGCGAACGGGACGAGACGCTCGCTGAGCGGTTGCTCGAGGCTCCGCAGGCAAGTCTCGACCCCGACGAACTGCGAACCGCGCTGGACGAGGACGGGCTCGGCGACGCCGACGCGGTCGGTCACCGGATCGTGCACGGTGGCGAACGCTTCCGTGCGGCTGTCAGGATCGATTCGAGCGTCGAGGCGCAGCTGCGTGCCCTGACCGTGCTGGCGCCGATCCATCAGCCGCGATCGCTGGCGGCGTATGACGCGGTCCGGCGGGCACTGCCCAGGGTCGCGGCGTTCGCGTGTTTCGACACCGCGTTTCACGCGACGTTGTCGGCCGCCGCGGCCACGTATGCCGTGCCGGCCGCGTGGCGCGAGCGCTGGGGTGTTCGGCGGTACGGCTTCCACGGGCTTTCGCACGCCTGGATCGCGCACCGCGCGCCGGAGCTTCTGGGTGTAGATCCGGCCGGTCTGCGGACCGTCAGCTGCCATCTCGGCGCGGGCGCATCCTTGTGCGCAATCCGCGACGGGGCCTCGATCGACACCACGATGGGGTTCACTCCACTCGAAGGTCTGGTGATGGCCACCCGCTCGGGCACCGTCGACCCGGGACTGCTGTTATGGCTGCTGGAGAAGCACGAGCCGCTCGGAGCGCGCGAGCTGTCAGACGCGCTGGAGCACCAGTCTGGGCTGCTCGGCCTGGCCGGCACCGCTGACATGCGCGAGGTCCTCGCCCGCGTCGAGGGCGGCGACTCGGCGGCGTCACTCGCGTTCGAGGTCTACCTGCACCGCCTGCGGGCGGGAATTGCCGCGATGGTGGCAGCGCTCGAGGGACTCGACGTGCTCGTCTTCACGGGCGGAGTCGGCGAGCACTCCGCACCGGTGAGAGCGCACGCAGCGAGCGCGTTGGCGTTCCTCGGGATCCAGGTCGACACCGAGCGCAATCAGGCCGCCACCCCGGACGCGGAGCTGAGCGCCGCCGGCGCGCGCGTCAGGACGCTGGTTCTCGCCGCCCGCGAGGACCTCGAGATCGCCCGGCAGGTCCGCGCCGTCAGCGGCACCGCGCACGTCGAACCGTGACCTTCGGTCCTTGCCGGGCCTAACAGCGGACGGTGAACGTGGTCGCTGCGGGTCGGTTCAGGGTTCTCCACGGGTTCCGTGTACGGATTCCCCGCACCGCAAATGTGCTGCCCTGCGGATGGCAGACACCGGCACCGCGCCTAGCTTTGCGGGCGAGCGTCATGTCAACAGCCCCTTCCCAAACCCCACCCCGTCGCAAGGTGTTCGCAGGCTTTGACGCGTCGGTCGAGCGGGTGCTCGGCGCTGACATGCGTCTGATCTACGGCTTCGCCGTTCCGATCCTGATGGTCGTTGGGATGATCGTCGTGCTCGCCCTCAGGCCGGAGACTTGGCTGGTGATCTCGATCCTGGTACTCGAGGTCGGGGCGCTGGCGGTTGTCGTTGCCGGGATCGTCGAGATGCTGAACGAAGAGGACGACGACCCCGGAGCGTGAAGTCCGCGGTCAGGGCGCGCGACGGTCACCCGGCAGCCGCGCCCAACGGCCCGCTCCGACCCGCGAACGTCTGTGCCAGTTCCTGGCCCCACGCTCGCGCGCGATCGACCTCACGCTTTGGCACGTGGCCGGCGGGGTCGTCGACGAGGAAGCTCGCGATCGAGACGACATCGTAGCCGTGGCGGCGCAGCCGGCGGGCGATCCCGCGCGCAGCGACCCCCGTCAGCCACGGGGCCTTGTCGATCCGCGTTTCGAACGCAGCTGCACGGACTCCATCGTGGCGGTGCAGATCGCGCAGCCACGCGCGCAATCCAGGTTCTTCGCCGGCTGCGGGCTCGACCGGTATCGCCCCCTTGTGCGGCGCGGCGGCGAGGGCGTCGTGCCGGCCGCGCGCGGTCACCAGTCCGCGTTCTCGTGTCAGTCCGCCGACGACGAGCAACTCCGCGTCGATCGGCTCACGGGCCGCCAGGTGGACGGGCAAGACCCGCACGCCTCCGAGACCCTCAGCCACGGCTTCAGCGACCGCGCGCGTGCTTCCGTAGATCGACTCGAACACGACGACAGCGTTCATTTCAGCTCCTTGATGGCAGCGAAGCCAGCTCGGGGGTTGCTCCGCCAAGCTCCCGCAGATCACCGTGCGGCACATCCGGGGGGCGCCCCACAGTTGCGCGGGCCAACTACGTAAGGCGTTTGGATCAGGTGCCGGTGCTGACCCCTGCCTTTCCGCCTAGTCCACAACCGGCGGGGCCCGCACGGACCTGCGCGATCGAGGGCGGATCGGACGCGAACAGCTCCGGGAGGCTGACCGAGCGGATATGGCGGCGTTGCAGTTCGGGCAGCAGGGTGGTCAGCGCGCGGATCGTCTGACCGCGGTTCTCGTGCATCTCGATGATGCTGCCCGGCTGCAGCCCCGCCTCGACGTTTTGGATGATGCCGGCGTAGTTGGCACCGAGCGAGTCCCGCGAATCGATGTTCCAGAGAATGTTGAGCAGACCCAGCTTCTTGGCGATTTCGTCGGTGGTCGCGTCGTGGAGTCCGTATGGCGGCCGCCACATGTCCACCGTCTCGCCGGTCTGGGACTCGATCATCTGCTTCGTCTGACCGAGCTCATACTGGATCTGCGACGGTGAGAGCGCGATCAGCTCCGGGTGGGTGTAGGTGTGATCCTCGACCGCGCCCAGGCTCAGCTCACGCGGCAGCCAGCCGGGCCAGGCGTTCATGCTCTTGCCCACGACGAAGAACGTGGCTCGCTCCCCCGCCTGCGACAACTTGCGAACCGCATAGTGGGTGTACACCCCAGGTCCGTCGTCGAACGTGAACGCGACCTCGTTGCCGTGGTTGCCGCCGCAATAGATCGGCAGACCGAGCTGCGCCAGCCGCTCAATCTCCGCGTTCCCCTTGGCCATCACCGCGGCGAGACCCGTCTTTGGGGCGGCGGGATGCCTCACGCCCCGGTGCCTGGCGCGATGCGACGGCGCCTTGGCAGAGGCGCTCGAGGCGCTGTTGCTCGGCGCACCACTGCCGATCGCGCCGCTCAGCACGACGACCAGCGCCACGATCAGGAGGGCGATGCCGGCGAACGCGACGAGCCGACGGCGGCGGACCTGGGCGCGGCGCCGCTCGCGGCGCTCGGTGATATGGATTGGCGTCTGAGGAGCGGCCACGGCGCGTCAGGCTAGAGGGTAGAACCGACGGCCGATGCCACGGCTCGTGCCCGAGCCCAGCCCTGCTGCACCGCTGACGGCGCTTGTCGCTTTGTGAGACAGTTGGGCGCGTGAGCAGAATCGAGATCCACTGGGACCAGGTGGCGACCTCGGACGAGACGGCCGCCAGCGACGCCGCGGCGCTCGCCGCCCAGCTCAATGCGGCGATGAACCCGGCAGCCGGCCCGAGCGCAGCACCTGCGGCTGCCGTGCCGGGGGCCGCCGCGGCACCTGGGGCTGCCGTGCCTGGGGCCGCCGCGGCACCCGCGGATGTCGTGCCTGGGGCTGCCGCGGCACCGGCCCCTCCGGACCCGCCCGACCGTCTCGCGAGGCTGGCCGAGCTCCACACCGCCGGCGCTCTCACCGACGACGAGTTCGCGGCGCAGAAGGCGAACATCCTCGAGTCGATTTAGTGCCGGCTCCCAGGGCGCTGCGACGACTGGCTCCAGACCGGCTGCGCGATGACCCTCGCCTGCGGGCGATCGCGCTCGGGCTCGGCGCGATCCCCCCCCGGCCGATGCATTCCGCAGCCGAGGCCCAGGTGCTCGCGCGTCTGGCGACCGGAGCCCGGCGGGTGGTCGAACTGGGCGTCTACGAAGGCTCCTCGGCGATCGTCCTGTGCGCTGCGCTCGGGCCCGGCGCGGAGCTTCACCTGGTCGACCCGTTCGTCGACGAGACCGGGTGGGCACTGCCGCAGGGCTGGCGTGCGACGGCAACCGCGGCCCGTCGGACGGTCCGGCGCGCCGCCGGCCGCAGCGGTCCTTCGATCCACTGGCACGTCGCGCGCAGCCAAGACCTCGGCAGGTGTTGGACCGGCGGCCCGGTCGATCTGGTTTTCATCGATGGCGACCACAGCCCCGAGGGCTGCGGGACCGATTGGGAGGTTTGGCACGGCCACGTCGCGCCTGCCGGCGCGGTCGCGTTCCACGATGCCCGGGCGGGTCGGCCGGCCGGAAGCGGAAGCCAAGGGCCCACCGGCGTCGTCGACCGGCTGTTCCGGGCCGGCGGCTCGGACTGGACCATCAGCGAGGAGACCGACTCGCTGGTGGTCGTGCGGCGCCCCTAACAATTCGGACGGCCGGCGGAGGGTGGCTCGTGGCGGGAGGCCGGAGCGTCGAGGCGGGGACCATTCGTCGATTGCCCACCGCGCAGGGCGTTCGCGGTGCGGTTCGGACGGGGAACGGCGCTGGTGAGGTTGCGGCCGGGCCCGTGGGTGTCAGCACTCTGACAATTTCACCTGCATAAAGGGACAAACCGCGCGCGCATGCTGGTCCTTGGCTACATAAGCATGTGGGGCATGCTTATGTAACCAAGGTCCGCCGCGGGCGTGGACTTTGGGCCTGAAAGCATGCCGCCGCAACGGATTTCGCCCCCGCGGCCTCGTGCCGGGTCCGGCGGCCCGGACCCCGCCGCCCCGCGAGCCCGCCGGCCCGGCCGCGCGCCCCGCGCCGCGACTAGTCCTCCTCGGTCCAGTCGCGCCGCGTCGGCGCGAGGCCCTCGAGCTCGTCCAGGACACGCCGCCAGCGGCTCGGCTTGACTCCGGGTTCGTGTATCCGCAGCGCCGGGGCGGCGCCTCCCGGTGCGGGGAGCTGCGCGGCGGCGGCGGAGTCAATCGACAGGTCGACGCCGCGCTCGTGCAGCGATGCGATGTCGTCGGCCGCGACGAACCGGCGGTCGCCGCCGATCCGGATGACGATCCCATGGAAGATGTCCACTTGCGGTGCGGCCACCACGTGCTCGACCGTTCCCACCGCCTCGCCGTCCGACGCGTAAACGGGAACGCCCTCGGCCAGCACCTCGTAAGCGATCGGTAGCCCCTCGTCGGCCATCCGCGCAGACTAGTGCAACGGCCGCTATCCGAACAGGCGCGGGTCGGCGGTCGCGATGCCGTGGACGCCGAGCGTTTGCAGCGCGCCGATCGCCGGACGTTCGTTCACGGTCCACGCGTACAGCCGGCCGCCTCGGTCGACGACGTCCGCCAGCAGGCCGGCATCGACTAGCTTGTGCTGGGCCATCAAGGCGTCCCAGCGCCGCGACGCGAGGCCGGCGAGCACGTGGCTGCGCCAGTCGCCCCAGCGATTGCTGGCGCGGGCAATCCGACCGCCCACCGATACTCCGGTCGGTGCGCACGGCTCGAGCTGGCGCACGCGGTCGAGCACGGCGGCGACCTGGCTGCAGATCAGCGTCCGCCGCAGCAGCCCGGCATGGCGAAGCTCGTCGAGCACCGCGGCCTCACACCCGCGATGCTTGAGGTCGACGTTCAGGCCCACTCCATCGAACCGCGGTGCGGACAGGTGCCGGAGTGCGTCTCGGAGGCGAAGATTCGGGCCCCGGCGGGCGTGAAGGACCGTGTGCGCCAGTATCAGCTCGCCGTGCCAGCCGCGGACGTCGAACTCGATCATGTCAATGCCGATCCCGGCCGCCGCGTCAAAGGACGCGAGTGTGTTGGCGGGGGCGAGCGCGCTCGCCCCGCCGTGCCCGATCCGTTCGCAGCGAAAGCCCATCGCGACTCAAGATGTCAGATCTGCCGGCGCTGCGCCGAGCTCAGGCCGCGGACGCGTCCGCCGCGTCCACGGCCGCGGTCGATTTACCAGGGGCCGCGGTCGCCTCATCCACGGCCACCCTCGCTTCACCAGGTGCCGCGGTCGCGTCATCCACGGCCGCGCTCGCTCCATCCGCTGCCGCGTTCGTCAGTCGATTGATCAGGTCGAAGTACCGGCGAAGGTTGAACGGAGCGAGGAAGTGGTCGCGGATCCGCTCGCGCGCGTTCCCGCCGATCTGGCCGGCGAGCTGCGGCGATGCGAGCAGGCCATCGACCTTGCGGCCGAAATCCCGGAGGTCGCGTGGGTCCTTGACCAGCAGTCCCGACACGCCGTCGACGATCTGGTCCTGGATCCCCCCGATCCCGCTCGCGACGACCGGCCGCGACTTCCACATCGCCTCGGCCACGGTCAGCCCAAACCCCTCGGCGAGGCTCTTCTGCACGACCACGGTGGCATGTCGCTGTAGCGCGTTGACGATCGCGGCGTTCTCCTCCAGATCATCCATTGGCAGCGACGCCAGGTGCACGCGGTCGCGAATCTGATCAGGTAGGGACCTCCAGGTCCGACGCACGGCGTCGAGCACCCCGACGCCCTCCGGATCGTCGGCGACCGAGTCGGCTGCCGGCCCCGCCAGCACCAGGTGCGCGTCGGTGCGCGCCGCGACATGATCGGCGAAGGCGTCGATCACACCGACCGGATCCTTGAGCCGGTCCCAGCGCGAGACCTGCAGCACGAGCCTGTCCTCGGGCGTGAGCGGTGTGACCTCGAGCAGTTCTGTGCGGCGATCGACTCGCCCGGGAGTCCCGTCCGCGCGGACGAACGTCGCCGCGCCGGCGCTGCGGTTCGGCACGATTCCGGTTCTGGAGAGGATCGCCAGCGCCTGTGAGCGGGTTTGCTCCTCGTTCTTCGGCGAGAACGCGTCGATCGTCGGCTGGATCACCGTGATCTTGTCCGGATCGAGGCCCTCCCAGGCAAAAGTCGCGCGCGAGAACACGTAGGCGTCCGCCTGGACCACGTAGCCGCGGAGGAAGTCCCAGGCCTGGCGCGCCTCGTCGTTTGGAGTATCGAGACCCACGTGGCAGCGCCAGATCACGGTCGCGCCGGTGCGCCGCACGGCGCCGATCAGCCCGGCGGTCTGCGGATCGTGGAGGATGACGATGTCCTGCGGGCGTATCAGTGGTACGAGCTCTTCCGCGTTGCCGGCGAGCGTGCCTTCGTAGAGTGCTTGCTCGGGCTCGCTCATCGCGCCTCCGTCACCGTCGAACCCGTGCAGATGATTGTGCAGTCGCTTGGTGAGCCGGAAGAACTCGGGCGAGCCGGAGATCACGGCCCAGCGCGCATCGACGCCGCCGCCCCGGGAGTATCCGAGCAGCGGCCGCAGCAGCTCGACGACCCCGCCTCCGATCGCCGTCGAGTTGACGTTCCAGACCACCCGTCCGTGCAGCGCTCGCGATGCGCCGTCGATCAGGTGAAGCAGCGCCTGGTACTCGTCCGGTCCGAGGACCGTCCCGAATCGGTGCGGATCCATGACCTGGATCGGTACGTTTTGTAGTCGCGCCATCTCTGTCTCCCTAACGGCTGATCGTCGCGATCATCGCGCCGGGCTACCAGAGGAGGTCCTGCGCAACATTGTGCGGGAAAACACGGTGTCGGTGCCCGCGCCTACCCGGATGTCTGCGCCCGGGGGGGCTGCGACTCTGCGCAACATGGCGCTTGCGATCGACGAACGGCCCGCTGCCGGGGGCGACGAATGGGCCGCTCGGCTAGACGGTTTCGTCGCCCGAGCGCGGGAGGCAGCCGACAACCTTCGCGCGCTCGACCAGGAGGCGGTCGACCGGATCGTCTGGGCGATGACGGTGGCCGGCCTGGAGCACGCCGTCGAGCTGGCGGAGCTGGCGATGGAGGAGACGCAGTTCGGCGTGCTCGAGGACAAGGTGCTCAAGAACTACATCGCGACGGAGTTTCTCTACGACTACTTGAAGGACAAGAAGTCGGTCGGCGTGATCGACGAGGATCGTGAGCGCGCGATCCAGTACGTCGCCGAGCCGATCGGCGTGGTGCTGGCGTTGCTGCCGATCACGAATCCGACCTCGACCACGCTGTTCAAATCGATCGTCGCCGCCAAGACTCGCAATGCGCTGATCATGCGCCCGTCCGCGCGCGCGGCCCGGTGCACGGTGCGCGCAGCCGAGTTGCTACAGGAGGCCGGCGAGGAAGCAGGCCTGCCGCCGGGCTCGTTACAGGTGATCCCCGACCCGACGCTCGACGTCTCGCAGTACCTGTTCCACCATCCGGGCGTCGATTTCATCTGGACGACGGGAGGACCGAAGGCGGTTGCCGCAGCGAACGCAGCCGGCAAGCCGTGCCTGAGCGTCGGCTCGGGCAACGCCCCCGTGTATCTGCACAGCAGCGCCGACATCAGGATGGCCGTCGTGGACATCCTGGTCTCCAAGACGTTCGATTCCTCGGTCATCTGCCCAGCCGAGCAGACATGCGTGATCGACACCGCGATCTACGACGCGGTGATCGCCGAATTCCAGCGGATGGGCGCTCGACTGCTGAGCGACGAGGAGACAGCGTCGCTGGCGGCCAAGTCGTTCACCGACGACGGGCGGATGGAGCTGGCCGCGCTCGGCCAGTCGTGCACGAATCTCGCCGCCCTCGGCGGGTTCGATGCGACCGACGCCGACAAGGTCCTGCTGGCACCCCTTCCCTCGGAGCTCGGCGCGCTGTCGGCGCACCCGTTCCTCGCGGAGAAGCTGATGCCCGTCCTGGGCGTCGTGCGCTCGCCGTCGCTCGAGCACGCGCTCAGCGCCTGCGAGCTGGTCACTGAGCACGATGGCCTCGGCCATACCTCGGCCGTGTATGCCACCGACGAGGACGTGATCCGCCGCTTCTCGCTCGCGATCCGGACGGGCAGGATCCTGGTCAACGCGCCGACCGCTGTCGGAGCGCTCGGCGGGGTCTACAACTCGATGACGCCAACCTTCTCGCTCGGGTGCGGCACCTGGGGGGGCTCCAACACGACCGACAACGTCAACTACCGCAACCTGCTCAACGTCAAGGCGGTGTCTCGCCGGCAGACACCGCCACAGTGGTTCCGCGTGCCGTCGGACACGTACTTCAACCCGGGCGCACTCCAGAACCTGCGGATGATTGAGGCATCCTCGCCGGTGATCGTCACCGACGGCCCGACCGAGGCCCGCGGCGTGGCGGACGAGATTCGAAAGCATCTCGGCAGCGACGCGGTGCATGTGTTCTCGGGCGTCGAGCCCGAGCCGACCGAGGAGCAGATCCGGGCGGGCGTGACGGAGCTCAGGCGGGTCAATGCGGACGCGATCATCGCCGTCGGGGGTGGCTCGGTGATGGACGCCGCCAAGGCGATGCGGCTGTTCCACGAAAGCCCTGAGCTCAGTGTCCGGGAGCTCTCGCTGCCGTTCCTCGACGCTCGCAAGCGGATCGCGTCGTTCCCGCAGACCGCTCACGCGCTCCAGCTGGTGGCGATCCCGACGACCGCCGGGACCGGCTCCGAGGTCTCCCCCGCTGCAGTGATCAGCGTCGGTCAGCGCAAGGTCACGCTCGTCGATTACTCGCTGGTGCCGGACATGGCGATCGTCGACCCGGTCCTGACCGTGTCGATGCCGCCGACGCTCACCGCGGACACGGGCATCGACGCGCTCACCCACGCGCTCGAGGCGGCCGTCTCGATCTTCGCCTCCCCGTTCACGGACGCGTTCTGCATGCAGGCGATCAACCTGATCCTCGGCTCGCTTCCGCGTGCGTATCGGGACGGCTCGGACATCGAAGCGCGCACGGCGATGGCCAACGCCGCCACGATCGCCGGGCTCGCGTTCTCGAACGCGTTCGTCGGCCTCAACCATGCGCTCGCGCACGCGGTCGGGGCGCAGTTTGGGATCGCGCACGGCCGCGCGAACGCGATCTTCCTGCCGCACGTGCTGCGCTACAACGCCTCGCTACCCAGCAAGTTCATGCCGGCGCCGGGGTATGCCGCATACATCGCGCCGGAGAAGTACGCGCAGTGCGCGTGGATCCTCGGGATCGGCGGACGGTCCGAGGAGAGCCGGCGCGAGCGGCTGTTCGCCCGCGTCGACGAACTGCTCGTCGAGGTGGAAGAGCCCCATTCGCTGGCGCAGGCCGGCGTGCCGCGCGAGGCGTTCGAGGCGGCACTGCCCGACCTCGCCAAGGCCGCATTCAGCGATCCGAGCATTCGGACCAATCCGCGGATCCCGATGTTGCGCGAGATCGTCGCGCTGCTCGAGGCCGGATACGCGGGATGACGATCACCAAGCTCGACCTAAAGCACGAACTGCGCAGCCTGTACTCCGCGCCCCGAAAGCCGGTGCTGATCGACGTGCCGGAGCTGTCGTTCCTGGTGGTACACGGCCGCGGCGATCCCAACACCACTCCCGACTACCAGGACGCGATCCAGGTGCTCTACTCGGTGGCTTACACGCTGAAGTTCCAGCTCAAAGGTTCGCCGGGTGGCTTCGACTACCCGGTGATGCCGCTCGAGAGCCTGTGGTGGACGCCCGACTCCGCGAACTTCGACGCCGAGCACCGCGCGTTGTGGTACTGGACGGCAATGATCATGCAGCCCGATGTGGTAACCGAGGACCTGATCGCCGGGGCAGTCGACACCGCCAAGCAGAAGCGCCCCCTCAACGCCGCCGACAAGCTGGCGCTCGAGCACCTGTGCGAGGGGCGGGCCGCACAGGTGATGCACATCGGGCCTTACTCGGCCGAGGGCCCGACGATCGCGATGCTGCACGCGTTCATCGACGAGCAGGGACTGAAGCCGACCGGCAAGCACCACGAGATCTATCTCGGTGACCCTCGGCGCGCGAAGCTCGAGCGGTTGCGGACAATCGTCCGCCAGCCGGTTGCCTAGCTGCCACCAGATGGAATTGGCGCAGGCGGAGTCGTACTTGTCCGCACAGCATTTGTGGCGGTTGGCGGATGAACGCTGAGCGCCATCGTGGGACCGTGAGCGCGTGAGTCACGTGGTGTTCCCAATCCTGTGGGCAGTCATGTTCCTCGTGTTCGCGGGGATCATCGCGATGAGGGTGCGGCTACTGCTCGCGGCGCGGCCCGCTCGCCGCCTGGACCGGATCCCGGAGCGGCTGCGCAGAGCGGTGCTGGACGGGCTCGGCCAGCGGAAGTTCCTCGGCGGTGAGCAGCCGGCCGGGATCATGCACGCGCTGATCTTCTGGGGCTTCGTCGTCCTGATGCTCCAGGTGGTCATCCTGTTTGGCCGGGCCTTCGACGCGAACTGGAACATCCCGGGCTTCGGCGCCAGATCAGGTGCTCGGCCCGCCGTTCTTCATCGCCCGGGACGTGCTCGAGGTGACCGTGATCGTCGGCGTCCTGTACATGCTCTACCGGCGCCTGATCGTCCACACGCCGCGTCTGTTCGGGCATCGCGCCGGGCCGAGCAGCGCTACCACGACGCCCCGCATTGGGAGGCGATCCTGATCCTGGTGTTCATCCTGCTGATCATGGTCGGGGGGCTGCTGTACGACGCCGGCCACCTCGTCGCCTACAACATCCACGGCAACGAGCGGGACTTCGCGCCGCTGACCGCGCTGACGGCGGACGCGCTCGGCGGCCTGAGCCGCTCCTCGGCGCGGACCGTCAGCGAGGTCGGCTGGTGGCTGCACTGCGTGACGATCCTCGTGTTCCTGTGCCTGCTGCCGCTGTCCAAGCACTTCCACATCATCACCGCGATCCCGAACGTGTTCTTCGCCAAGCTGCCGCCGCAAGGGGCCCGAGCGGCCACTGGCGATCACGCACGTGCCGGCGGCTGCCGTCGCCGCGCTCGACCCGCCCGCCGACCGGTCTCGTCGGCGTCTCCTCGCTCGCCGACCTGAACTGGAAGCAGGTGCTCGACGCGTTCACGTGCACCGAGTGCGGTCGCTGCACGGCGGTCTGCCCGGCCACCGCCAGCGGCTCCCCGCTCGCTCCGCGGCAGCTGATCCTCGACCTCCGCGATCGCCTCTATCACCACCCGAGGAACAGCGCAACGGCCGGTCCGAGCCCGCTGATCGCCGACGGAGGTGCTGTGGTCCTGCACGACCTGCATGGCGTGCGTCGAGGCGTGCCCGGTGGGGATCGAGCACGTGCCGACGATCGTCGACATGCGCCGCGACCTCGTCGATAAGGGCGAGATGGATCCGCTGCTCCAGCAGACACTCGAGAACTACGCCAAGCAGGGCAATTCCTACGGCAAGTCGGCGCGGATGCGCGCCCGCTGGGCCAAGGGCCTCGAGTTCACGATCCCCGACGCGCGCAAGGAGCCGGTCGCAGTACGTCTGGTTCGTCGGCGACTTCGCCTCGTTCGACGAGCGGGTGCAGCTCGCCTCGCAGGCCGTCGCGCGGATCCTGCACGACGCCGGCGTGTCGTTTGGACTGCTGTACGAGGGCGAGCGCAACGCCGGCAACGACGTGCGCCGGATCGGCGAGGAGGGCCTGTTCGAGTTGCTCGTCGAGCAGAACATGGCGGTGCTCAGCGAGGCGCAGTACGAGGCGATCTTCACCACCGATCCCCACTCCCTGAACACGCTGCGCAACGAGTATCCCGAGTTCGGGCTCGACAAGCCCGTGTACCACTACACCGAACTGCTCGCCGACCTCGTGTCGCGCGGCGTAGATCACGCTCCGCACGCCGTTGAGCGGAACGCGCGTCACCTACCACGATCCCTGCTATCTCGCGCGTTACAACCGGATCACCGATGCGCCGCGCAAGCTGATCGAGGCGACCGGCGCCGAGCTGATCGAGATGCCGCGCCACGGCGCGGACACGTTCTGCTGCGGCGCGGGCGGCGGCCGGATCTGGATGGGCGACGATGATGCGCCGGGCGAACGGCCGAGCGAGCAGCGGATCCGCGAGGCGCAGGGCGCTCGGGCGACTCGACTACTTCATCGTCAGCTGCCCGAAGGACCTGGCGATGTACTCCGACGCGGCCAAGACCGTCGGCGCTGCGTTCGAGGTCGCCGAGCTCACGACGCTCGTCGAGCGCGCGCTCGGTCAAGCGCAGGCTCTGGCCGCTGCGTAAGCGGTTGAGCCGGAGCCGGCGCAATCCGCTGCATACCCCAGCCCCGCATCCAGCACCCGTGGCCCAACGGCGTTCCCCTCACGGCCCACCAACCATCGACACCCCCCGACCCGGGCGGCCCCTGGGCCGGCTCGTGCCCGACCGCTGGGAGAGGTAGGGCTGGCGGCCGTTACGGGTGGGCGGCTGTGAGTGTGGACTTGACGGCAATCGCGTCCAGTAGGACCGCCTGTGGTGGATAACGGACTGCTTTTGGGGGTGGCCGACGGCTCGCTCCGGTGACATGCTTAACGGCCGCAAAGTCCACGCCCGCGGCCGACCTTGGTTACATAAGCATGCCCCACATGCTTATGTAGCCAAGGACCAGCAGGCGCGCGTGGTTTGTTCCTGTATGCAGGTAAGAATGCCCCCGCTCCCGGAGCCGACCGCCGCCCACAGCCCGCGCTCCCGGGAACCGACCGCCACCCGAAGCCCGGCCGAGTCGCCAAGCCGATCCCGAAGGCCGCCCGTTAGCCACCAAAGGCGGTCCTAAGGCGCGCGAGCGCCGTCAAGTCCAACCCCCCTCCCCCGCGCCGGCGCCCCCAGAGGACGGCTAGCCGAGGCGGTCCGTCAGCTCCTCGGCGACGTCGAACAGGTCGGCGACGATGCCGTAGTGGGCGATGTTGAAGATCGCCGCGCCGGGATCCTTGTTGACCGCGACGATCAGCTCGGACCCCTCCATCCCCTCGACGTGCTCGGGGGCGCCGGAGACGCCGAGCCCGAGATACAGCTTCGGTTTGACGTGGGCGCCGGATTTCCCGATCTGGCGCACCTTCGGTAGCCAGCCGGAGTCGACCACCGGACGGGACGCGCCGAGCTCGGCACCAAGTGCAGTCGCGAGATCCTGCGCGAGCTCGATGTTCTCCGCGCCGCCGATCCCGCGGCCGACGCAGACGATCAGATCGGCCTTGGTCAGGTCGACGCCCTCGTCGGGCGGCGTCACCGCCTCGACGAACGTCGTCTTGAGGTTGTCCAGCTGGGTGGGCGGCGAGAGCTGAACGCGCTCGCCCCGCCCGGCTGCCGGTGCGGCTCGTCGTGCAGCGCGGCCGGGTTGACCGCAAACACGGCGGGCAGCGAGCGTCCGGACCTTGGCATGCAGCTGGCCGCCGTAGATCGCGCTGGTGGCGCGGGCCTCGCCGGCGCCCTGGATCGCGATCGCGAGGCAGTAACCGACGAACGGCAGCCCCGCCGCGCCGGCCGCGGCGGCCGCCAGGTCTAGGCCTGCGGTCGTGTTCTCGAGCAGCACGATGTCGGGCTTGCGCGCCTCGATCGCCGCCGCCAGCGCTGCCTGATGGGCCTCGGGAAGGTAGGGGGAGAGCGCGGGATGCGCGACCTCGAGCACCACGTCGGCTGCCGGTCAGGCCGTCGGCACCGGCCGGCTCGGCGCCCGGCGACGAGCGCCACCAGCTCTCCGCCGGCTGCATCTGCGCAGGGGCCGCGCGAATGCCAGCAACCGATCGCCGGCCGCCGGTGCTTCGATGTATACGAGGACGTCGCCCATCAGCTCCAGCACTCCTTGATCGCGCAGCAGCGCGACGATCTGCGTCGGCCACCTCGTTCCGCGTCACCCTCCAGCATCGTCGCGCCCGCCGTCCGCTCGGGACGCGCGAGCGACACGATCTGCGACGTCCAGGCCGACGGCTCGACGGTGACGTCGAGCGTCTCGGCGCTCGCCTCGGTCATCGCCTGGCGCAGCCGGCCCATCGACACATACCGCGGCGGCGAGCTTGCGGACTGCACGCCGACGACCGCCGGCAGTCGAAGGCCGAGCACTGCTTGCCCGCCACCGGCGTACTCCTGGACGACGCGAGCGGTTCCGTCCGACACCGTCACTCCGACGACGACGCTCGCCTGGGGCCAGCCGAGCGCTGCTGACAAAAAGGGCGCTGTCTGGCCGAACACGTCGGTCGGCGTCTGCACGCCGGTCAGCACGAGGTCCGGCGCCAGCTGGCGGAACGCCTCGGCGAACGCGAGGGCCGCCGATCGCGAGTCATACGGATCGAGCTCGCCGGCGTCGACCACGACCACGCGGTCGGCACCGCGGGCATAGGCCAGCCTGAGCGCCTGCTCGATCCCCTCCGCCCGCAGACCCACGGCGGTGACGGTGGCGCCAGTGGCCTCCTTGATCAGGACCGCCTCCTCGAGCGCCTGCTCGTCGAACTCGTTGACCACCATTTCGACGACCTCGCGATCGATGTCGGTGCCGTCTGAGTCCATCTCGAGCTCGTCGCCGAGGTTCGGCATCAGCCGTAAAGCGACCGCGATGTTCATGGTCGCGCACGCGTATTCGGGACCGGGGGCTGATGCGACCGTGCAGGACCGCTGAATCGGCGGCGTCAAACCACAGCATGAATCAGTAGTTCGGGCGCTCCCTAGTTCACGGTGACTGACCGATGGCGGAGCGCGGCCATCGGGTGCAACGCTGCTCAGGTCCATGCCATGCAGGAGAAGGAGTGTGGTGAAGGTGTCAGCCGAGCTCGACCTCGAGACGCTGAAGGTCGCGCTCTGAAGTCGATCGACGAGTTCGCCGGCCGCGAGCTGCCCGACGCGCTGCTGATCGAGCTCGACGAGCGCGACGAGTTCCCGGAGGAGATCGTCCGCCGGATGTCCTCCGGCGGACGAGCTCGGGATCCAGCTGCTGTTCGTGCCGTTCGAGTACGGGGGCATGGGCGGCGGCGCGTTCGACGTCTACCGCATCTGCGAGCGGATGGCCGCGATCGACCTCGGGCTCGCGACCTCGGAGCTGGCGACCTTCCTGGGCAGCGACCCGATCAGGGTCGGAGGGACCGAGGAGCAGAAGCAGCCGATACATGGGCCGGATCGCCAAGGAGGGGGTCCTGTTCGCCTACGGTGCCACCGAGCCCGAGGCCGGCAGCGATCTCGGGGCGCTGAAGACGACCGCCGAGCCGGTCGGCGACAACGGGACCGTGACCGGCTACCGGATCAGCGGCGCCAAGCAGTGGATCTCCAACGGCGGCGTGGCCGACCTGTACACGATCCTCGCGCTCGCTCCCGGCGGGCCGAGCTGGTTCGTGGTCGAGGCCGGCGTCGAGGGCTTCACGCACGGCAAGCACGAGGACAAGCACGGGATCCGGCTCAGCAACACGGCGGCGCTGTTCCTCGACAAGGTCTACGTCGACGCCGACCGGCTGATCGGCGGCGTCGAGGGCCAGGGCCTCGTCCAGGCCCAGCAGGTGTTCGGCTACACGCGGCTGATGGTGGCCGCGTTCGGGCTCGGCGCCGGCTGGGCGGCGCTCGACCGCGCGATCCCATACTCGACGCAAGCGGATCCAGGCCGGCGGCCCGCTGCGCGAGAAGCAGGGCTACACGCACAAGCTGATCGTGCCGCACGCGATCGCGCTCGAGGCGGCACGGGCCGCGATCGAGGAGACCGCCGCGCGCCTGGACGCGGGCGAGGGCGCGCTCAACGATCGAGGGCGCGGTCGCCAAGTACCTCGCCACCGAGGCCGGCGACGCGGCCGCCGACGCCGCGATCCAGGCGCACGGCGGCTACGGCTACACGCACGACTACATGGTCGAGAAGATCAAGCGCGACGTCCGCATCACCAGGATCTACGAGGGCACCTCGGAGATCATGGAGATGACGATCGCCCGCGGGCCGCTGGCAGGAGCACCTGAAGACAGGCGGCGACTATTACCACGCGCGCGCGCGCGAACTCGAGGCGCTCCACGCCGAGCATCCCGACGTCGGCGCCGACGTCGCGGCGCTCGCCCATCATGCGCTGGCCGAGCTGCTCGAGCGCTGCCGCGTCAGCAGAAGCTCACCCGCAACCAGCACATCCTGCTGCGCCTCGGCGCGCTGATCGCCCAAGCCGAGGGCGCGGCGGCGCTCGCCCGGCGCGCCGCGCCGGCGGCGGCCAAGCAGCTTCACCCGAAGGCGTCCAAGCGGCTGCGGGCCGCGACGCGCTCGCGGCCGCCAGCCGCGTCAACGCCCGCGACGCCGCGATGACGGTGGCGACCGAGGCCGTCCGCTGGGTGGCTGGAGCCGACGGCGGCGAGCTCGGCGACCTCGAGCAGCGCCTCGGACTGGCCGCGATCCATCGCGCCCAGGGCGGCCTGCTCGACCGATCTGCAGGCGGTCGCCGACGCGGTGTACGGCCGCAGACGACGTCCTGACGTGACCCCGCAACGAGAGCACGAATCGACATGACTGACTCCCTCGAAAACGCCGTCGCCATCGTCGGCGTCGGCGCGATCCTGCCCGACGCGCCCGAACGCCGCAGCGTTCTGGGACAACGTGACGACCGGCCGCTACTCGATCAGCGAGGTCGACCCGGCGCGCTGGGACCCGGCGCTGTACTACGACGCGGACCCGCAGCGCGCCGGAGAAGACGTACTCCAAGATCGGCGGTTGGGTCCGCGACTGGGAATGGAATCCGCTCGGCTGGAAGCTCCCGATCCCGCCGAAGGTGGGCGAGGCGATGGACGATGCCCACAAGTGGGCGGTCGCCTGCACGCGGATGGCGCTGATCGGACGCCGGCTGGCCGGAGCGCCCGCTCGACCTCGACCGCACCGCGGTGATCATCGGCAACGCCCTCGTCCGGCGAGAAGCACTACCTGACGCGCTGCGGATCATGTTCCCGGAGATCGCGCGCGAGCTCGAGGGCACCGAGAGCTTCGCCGCGCTGCCCGGCCGAAGTGCGCGCGACGATCGAGCGCGAGCTGCACAGCCAACATGGACGACTGGCTCCCGGAGGTAACCGAGGACACGATGCCCGGCGAGCTCGGCAACTGCATCGCCGGCCGGGTCGCCAACCTGTTCAACCTCCACGGCCCCAACTTCACGACCGATGCGGCCTGCGCCTCGGCGCTGGCGGCGATGGACGCGACCGTCGAGGGGTTGCTCGCGCACGAGTTCGATGTCGCGATCACCGGCGGCGTCGATCGCAACATGGGCGCCCACGCGTTCGTCAAGTTCTGCGCGATCGGCGCGCTGTCGCCCGACCGGGACGCGTCCGTACTCCGACGGCGCCGACGGGTTCGTGATGGGCGAGGGCGCGGCGCTGTTCGTGGTCAAGCGGCTCGCGCGACGCCGTCGCGCGACGGCGACCGGATCTACGCCGTCGTGCGCGGCGTCGGCAGCGCGAGCGACGGCAAGGGCAAGGGCATCACCGCGCCCAACCCGGTCGGCCAGCGCGCTCGCGGTCGAGCGCGCCTGGCGAGCGGCCGGTCTGTCGCCCGCCGAGTGCTCGCTGATCGAGGGCCACGGCACCTCGACGCGCGTCGGGGACGCGGTCGAGCTGAACAGCCTGATGCGAGGCCTTCGCGGCGGCGCACCTGGCGCCCGGATCGATCGCGCTGGGCTCGGTCAAGTCGAACATCGGCCACCTCAAGGCGGCGGCAGGCGCGGCCGGCATGCTCAAGGCCGACACTCGCGCTGCACGACAAGGTGCTGCCGCCCAGCATCAACTTCGAGCGGCCGAACCCGAACCTGGACTGGACCGTCGTCCCCGTTCGCCGTCAACACCGAGCTGCGCGACTGGGACGTCGCGACCGACCGCACGCGCGTCGCGGGCGTGAGCGCGTTCGGCTTCGGCGGCACCAACTTCCACATCGTCATGGAGGAGTACGTGCCCGACCGTCCGACCACCAACGGCCATCGCTCGGCGACGGCGTGCAAGACGCAGCGCGCCGGCCGTCTCGACGCCGGTCGGTCAAGGCGGCCACGAGCCGCCGCCGGCGGCCGGCAAGCCGCCGCTGCGTGGGGCACTGGTGCTCGGGGCGCGCCCCCGAGGAGGCACTGGCCAACGAGCTGCGTACCGCGCTGGCCGAGGCGCGTCAGGGACGCCACCTGGATCCGACTCCGCCCAGCGCCGAGGCGCTGCGCGCGCCCGAGCGGATCGCGATCGATTACGCCGACGGGGCTGACCTCGTGGCGAAGGCGGAGATGGCGCTGCAGCATGATGCAGTCGGGCAACGCGGCCGCGTGGCCGGCGCTGCGCGCGCGCGGGATCTACCGCGGCAGCGGCGCCCCCGGGAAGGTCGCGTTCCTCTACACCGGCCAGGGCTCCCAGTACGCGAACATGCTCGTCGGTCCTGCGCAGGCGCGAGCCGGTCGTCGGCCGACCTGTTCGACGAGGCCGACGAGATCATGGCGCCGCTGCTCGAGGGTCGCCGGCTGTCGGAGATCATGTTCGCCGATCCGGACGATCCCGCCGCGATGGCACGGGCCGAGGACGAGCTGCGGCGGACCGAGATCACAGCAGCCGGCCGTGATCACGGTCGACATCGCGCTCACCCGCCTGCTGGGCGAGTACGGGGTCGCGCCCGGACATGGTCATGGGCCACTCGGTCGGCGAGTACGGGGCGCTGGTCGCCGCCGGCGCGCTGTCGTTTGAGGACGCGCTCGAGGCGGTCAGCGCGCGCGGGCGCGAGATGGCCAGCCTCGAGGTCGAGGACCCCGGGCGCGATGGCGGCCGTGCTCGCGCCGCTCGCCGAGGTCGAGGAGATCGTCGAGGCGATCGACGGCTACGTCGTGCTGGCGAACGTCAACTCGACCCACCAGGTCGTGATCGGCGGCGCCACCGAGGCGGTCGAGCCGCGCGGTCGCGGCGCTGCAGGCAGCGAGGGCACACCGCGATCCCGCTGCCGGTCAGCCACGCCTTCCACACCGAGATCGTCGCGCCGGCGAGCGTCCCGCTGCGCGCGATGCTCCAGCGCCTCGGCCTGCGCGCGCCCGCAGCTGCCGATCGTGGCCAACGTCACCGGCGAGCTCTATCCGACCGGCGACGGCGTCGGCCGAGCAGATGCGTCGAGATGCTCTCGCGCCAGGTCGCCTCGCCCGTGCAGTTCGTCAAGGGGCTGCGGACGCTGTACGACGAGGGCGCCCGGGTGTTCGTCGAGGTCGGGCCCAAGCACGCCCTGCAGGGCTTCGCCTCCGACGTGCTCGGCGACGACGCGGTCCTGAGCCTCGCCACCAACCATCCCAAGCAGGGCGACGTGGCCACGTTCAACAGCGCGCTGTGCGGTCTGTGGGCCGCCGGACTCGGCGCCGGCCGCGAGCCGGTCGCGCGCGAGACCGGCCGAGCTGCAGCCGGGCGCCACCGCCGAGCGGCAGCGCCGCGAGCGGCCGCGATCACCGTCCGGAGGCCGCCGGAGCGCCGGCGACCGCCGGTCTCGGCCGGCCCGATGCACGACGAGCTCGAGCGGCTGTTCGCCGAGTTCGTCGCAGCGCGGCCGCCAGCTGATGGCGCGATCGCGAGGCGGACAGCGCGCCCGTCGACCGAAGCCGGTCGTCATCACCGGCGCGGCGCTCGGCCTGCCCGGGCGCCGAGCGGCTGTTCGACGACGCCAACATCGCCCGGCTGCTGAACGGCGAGCAGGGCATCGACGTGATCCCGAGCGCGCCTGCGCCGCGAGATGCTCGACAAGCACATCACGCGCCTGGTCAAGAGCCGAGGACGGCGGCGCGAGCGTTCGAGACGATCGACCGGCTCGACGACGTGATCAAGCTCGCGGCGCGGGCGGGCGCGTTCGACCCGGCCGAGGAGTTCGGCGTCGACGGCGACCGCGTGGCCGCGCTCGGGCCGCAACACGCGGCTGGCGATCGCCGCCGGAATCGACGCGCTGCGCGACGCCGGGATCCCGCTCGTCCTGCGCTACAAGACGACCACCAAGGGCACGCAGCTGCCGGACCGCTGGTCGCTGCCCGACGAGCTGCGCGACGACACCGGCGTCATCTTCGCCTCGGCGTTCCCGGGCCTGGAGGAGATGACCGACGAGGTCGTCGCGATACACCGACCGACCGCATGCGCCGCGAGCGCATGGCGGCGCTCGAGTCGCTGCGGGCGCGGATGCTCGACCACGAGGGCACCGACGCGGTCGTACTCGCCGAGGTGGAGCGCCGCATCCACGACCTCGCAGCACCAGCTCGAGCAGGAGCCGTACGCGTTCGACCGCCGCTTCCTGTTCCGGGTGCTCTCGATGGGCCACTCCCAGTTCGCCGAGCTGATCGGGGCGCGCGGACCGAACACGCAGATCAACTGCGCCTGCGCGAGCACCACCCAGGCCGTCGCGCTGGCCGAGGACTGGATCCGGGCCGGCCGCTGCCGGCGCGTGGTGATCGTGGCCGCCGACGACGCCACCTCGGACACGATGATGGGCTGGATCGGCGCCGGCTTCCTGGCCACCGGCGCGGCCGCGACCGACGAGGTCGTCGAGGACGCGGCGCTGCCGTTCGACCAGCGGCGCCACGGGATGATCATCGGCATGGGCGCGGCCGCGCCTGGTCGTCGAGAGCGCCGCGGCCGCCCGCGAGCGCGGGCTGACGCCGATCTGCGAGGTGCTCGGGTCGGTGACCGCGAACTCCGCCTTCCACGGCACGCGCCTCGACGTCGACCACATCAGCGCGATGATGGAGCAGGCTCGTGCGCCAGGCCGAGGCGCCGCGGCGTGCGCCGGGAGGAGATCGCGCGCGAGACCGTGTTCGTCTCCCACGAGACGTACACGCCGGCCCGCGGTGGCAGCGCCGCCGCCGAGATCCATGCGCTGCGCCAGGTGTTCGGCGACCGGCGCCGACCGGATCGTGATCGCCAACACAAGGGCTTCACCGGCCATCCGATGGGCGTCGGGCTGGAGGACGTGCTGGCGGTCAAGGCGCTCGAGACCGGCGTCGTCCCCGCCGGTGCCGAACTTCCGCGATCCCGACCCCGAGCTCGGGGAGCTCAACCTGTCCCAGGGCGGCGCCTACCCGATCCGCTACGCGCTGCGACTGGCGGCCGGGTTCGGGTCGCAGATCTCGATGCGCTGCTGCGCTGGACGCCGGTCGCCGACGGCCGCCGGCGCAGCGCCGACGAGCTCGGCTACGAGTACCGGATCGCCGATCGCGCGGCGTGGACGCGCCTGGCTGCGCCGCGCCAGCGGCTACGACGATCCCAAGCTCGAGGTCGTCCAGCACCGGCTGCGGGTCGTCGATCAAGGTGCGCCGGCGCAGGCCGCGGCCCGTGCCGTCGACGGCGGCCCGAGCCGCATGGCTGAGCCCGCAGCCCGTCGCCGGTGGCCGTGCAGAGCCCGCCCACGCCCGCGCCCGTCGCGCAGCCGGCGGCCGTGCCGGAGCCTGCTGCGGTCGCCCGAGCCGCGCCCGCCGGCACCGGAGCCCGCGCGAGCCGCGCCGGCCGGTCGAGCCGTCGCCCGCGCCGCTTCGGTGAGGTCGAGGACGCGTGCTGGCGATCGTGGCGGAGCAGACGGGTTACCCGACCGACCTGCTGGACATGGACCTGGACCTGGAGGCCGACCTGGGGATCGACACCGTCAAGCAGGCCGAGGTGTTCGCCGCGATCCGTGAGGCGTACGGGATCGAGCGCGACGACGCGCTCAAGCTGCGCGACTACCCGACGCTCAATCACGTCGTCGGGTTCGTGCGCGACCGCGCCCGGGCAGTCAGCCAGCCCCCGCGCCGGCAGCCGAACCGGCGCCCGAGCCGGCGCCCGCAGCCGCCGCGCCCGCCGCAGCCGCGCCGCGCTGTGGCCGCGCCGGCCGCGCCGTGGCGGCCGTCACCCGCGTCGCGTACTGGACGAGGTCGAGCAGCGGGTGCTGGCGATCGTGGCCGAGCAGACGGGCTACCCGACCGAGCTGCTGGACATGGATCTGGACCTCGAGGCCGACCTCGGGATCGACACCGTCAAGCAGGCCGAGGTGTTCGCCACGATCCGCGAGAGCGTACGGGATCGAGCGCGACGATGCGCTGAAGCTGCGCGACTACCCGACGCTCAATCACGTCGTCGGGTTCGTGCGCGACCGTACGCCCGGGCAGCGCCAACCGGCTGCCGCAGCGCCCGAGCCACGTCGCGCCGCCCCGCGCCGAGCCTGTGCGCCGCGCCGGCCGAGTCCGCGCCCGGCCCCGTCCTGGACGCGATCGAGGCAGCGAGTGCTGGCGATCGTCGCCGAGCAGACCGGCTACCCGACCGAGCTGCTCGACATGGATCTGGACCTGGAGGCCGACCTCGGGATCGACACCGTCAAGCAGGCCGAGGTGTTCGCCACGATCCGCGAGAGCTACGGGATCGAACGCGACGACTGCGCTCAAGCTGCGCGACTACCCGACGCTCAACCACGTCGTCGGCTTCGTGCGCGACCGCGCTCCGCGGCGCCACCGGCGGCCGCGCCCGAGCCGGCGCCCGAGTCCGAGCCCGCACGCCCGAGCCAGAGCCCGAGCCCGGAGCCCGAGCCACAGCCCGTTGCCGAGCCGAGTCGAGCGCCGAGCGCGCTTCCCGCGCCGCGTGCCCGTGCCGGTGCTGCGCCCGCCGCTCGAGCTCTGCGTCGCGACCGGCGCGACGATCGCCGCGGGCAGCCGGGTCGTGCTGATGCCCGACGCGCGGCGGCGTCGCGACCGCGCTCGCCGGCCGGCTGGCCGAGCTGCGGCGCCGAGGTGCTGACGATCGAAGGCGCGCCGGACGTCGAGAGCTCGAGGCGCAGCATCTCGAGTGGACCGACAGCGGCCCGATCGACGGCGTCTACTGGCTGCCGGCGCTCGACGACGAGGGACCGCTGGCCGAGCTCGACGCCGATGCCCGGCGCGCAGGCGCTGCACGTCCGCGTCAAGCTGCTCGCCGCGGCGATGCGCGCTGCTCGCCGACGAGCGCGACGTTCCTGGTCAGCGGCACCCGCCTCGGCGGCCGCCACGGCTACGACGCGGACGGCGCGACGCTCGGTCCTCGGCGGCGCGGTCACCGGCTTCACCAAGGCGCTCTCGCAGGAGCGGCCGCGACACGCTGGTCAAGGCGGTCGACTTCGGCCCGGCGCACGACCCGGCGGCCACGGCCGACGCCGCTGCTCGAGGAGACGCTGCGCGACCCGGGCGCGGTCGAGATCGGCCACGCCGACGGGCTGCGGTGGTCGGTCGCGCTGGTGGAGCAGCCCGCCGAGCACGAGCCAGCAGCGCGAGCCCGGCGCAGCGACACCGTGTTCATGGTCACCGGCGCCGCCGGCAGCATCGTCTCGGCGATCATCGCCGACCTGGCCGCCGCGTCGGGCGCGCACGTTCCATCTGCTCGACCTCGTGCCCGCCCCCGATCCGCACCGATCCGGATCTGGTCAGCGTTCAACACCGACCGCGAAGGGCTCACAGCGCGACACTCGCCGAGCGGATCCGCGAGCGAGGCGACCGGCCGACGCCGAAGCTCGATCGAGCGCGAGCTGGCCCGGATCGAGCGGGCCCGAGCGGCCCTCGACGCGATCGAGGCGATCGAACGCGCGGGCGGCCAGGCGCACTGGCACCAGGTCGACCTGACCGATGCCGAGCAGGTCTCGGCGGCGCTCGCAGCGGCGCTCGCGATCAGCGGCCCAAGATCGACGTGCTGCTCCACTGCGCCGGCCTCGACATCAGCCACTACCTGCCGGACAAGCCCCAGCACGAGTACGACCTCGTGTTCGACGTCAAGGCGCACGGCTGGCTGAACGTGCTCGCCGCGTTCGGGGCGGCAGGAGCAGATCCGCCCGAGACCGCGATCGTGTTCAGCTCGATCGCCGGCCGCTTCGGAAACCGCGGCCAGACCGACTACTCGGCCGCCAACGACCTGCTGTGCAAGAGCATCTCGCACCTGCGCGGTGCGGGCGCGACGCGCGGGATCGCGATCGACTGGACCGCGTGGGCCGAGATCGGCATGGCCAGCCGCGGCTCGATCCCGAAGGTGATGGCGGCGGCCGGGATCGACATGCTCGCCGCCGGAGGTCGGGATGCCGGTCGTCCGCCGTGAGTTGACCGCGGCCGGGGACGGCGGCGAGGTCCTGGTCGCCGGTTCGCTCGGGCTGCTGCTCGACAGAGCGTCACGCCACCGGCGGGCTCGACGTCGAGCAGGCGACGCGCGGCGCTGGCCGAGCCCGGCGCGGTCCGATGACGGGCCGGATCGACCGAGCCTCAGCGCAGCCGGAACGCTCGACCGTCCAGACCGAGCTCGACCCCGCCCGTCAGCCGTTCCTGAACGACCACCGGATCGACGGCACCCCGGTGCTTCCGGGCGTGATGGGAATCGAGGCGCTTCGCCGAGATCGCGCGGGCGCTGCTGCCCGGGTTCCGAGGTCGTCGAGCTCGAGGACGTCGAGCTGCTGGCGCCGTTCAAGTTCTACCGTGACGAGCCGCGCACGCTCGACCCTGACCGCGCTGCTGCGCGACGGCGGCGACGGCACGCTCCTGGCGGACTGCGAGCTGATCGGCCGCCGCGCGCTGCTCGGGCAGGACGAGCAGGAGACGCGCCATTTCACCGGCCGGGTACGGCTGGCCCGCAAGGCGCCCGCCGGCGCCGAAAGTCCTCGACCGCCCCGGGCAGATACGACACGGCCGATGCCGGCGTCGGCCACGAAGCGGTCTACGGCGTCTACTTCCACGGTCCCGCGTACCAGGTGCTCGACCGGGCCTGGCGCGACGACGGCCACGTCGTCGGCCGGCTGGCGGGCGAGCTGCCGGACGATCACGATCCGGCCAGCCAGCCGACCGAGCTCGCTCCGCGCCTGATCGAGCTGTGCTTCCAGACGGCTGGCGTCTGGGAGCTCGGCAACAGCCGGCCGGATGGCGCTGCCGACGCACGTCGACCGGGTCGTGCGATTCGCCGAGAGCAAGAAGCGGGGCCAGCTGTGGGCGGTTGTGAGCCCCCGATAGTGACGGGGCAGACGCTGAGGTCGTCGATGAATCCGGCCGGGTGCGGATGCGCTTGGAGGGCTATCGGACGATCGAGCTGCCCGGGGCGGTCGAGGCCGGTGCCCTCGCACTGATCCGCTCAGCGATGAGCGATCAGTAGAGAGCCGTGATGCAACGCTCATTCTCACGCCTGGCGATCGTCAACCGCGGCGAGCCCGCGATGCGCGCTGATCCACGCCGTCCGCGAGCTCAACCACCAGAGTGCCGAGGCGATCACGGTGATCGCGCTGTTCACCGAGTCCGAGCGCCGACGCGATGTTCGTGCGCCAGGCCGACGAGGCGGTCTGCCTCGGACCGACGATGGTCGACGACGGCCACGGTGGGCGCCGCAGCGGCTACCTCGATCACGACGCGCTCGAGCGGGCGCTGACGGACGGCGCGGGCCGACGCCGCCTGGGTCGGCTGGGGCTTCGTCGCCGAGCAGCCGGAGTTCGCCGAGCTGTGCGAACGGCTCGGGATCGTGTTCGTCGGACCCGAGCCGGACGTGATGCGCGCCGTCGGGCGACAAGATCGCCGCCAAGCGGCTCGCCGAGGCGGCAGGCGTCCCGGTCGCGCCCTGGAGCGGCGGGCCGGTCGCCGACGGTGCGAGGACGCGATCGCGCACGCCGAGCGGATCGGCTTTCCGCTGATGATCAAGGCCGCGGCCGGCGGCGGCGGCCGAGGGATCCGGCGCGTCGACGACCTCGAGCATGCTCCCGGCTGCGTTCACGAGCGCCCGTGCCGAGGCGATCCAGGCGTTCGGTGACGGCACCCTGCTGCTCGAGAGGCTGATCACCCGCGCGCGCCACGTCGAGGTGCAGATCATCGCTGACGGCCACGGAACCGCCTGGGCGGTCGGAGTGCGCGACTGCTCCTACCAGCGCCGGCACCAGAAGGTGATCGAGGAGTCAGCCAGCCCTGCGCTGAGCAGCCAACAGCAGCAGGAGGTGATGGACGCCGCCCGCCGGCTCGCGCTGCGCGCCGGCTACCGAAACGCCGGCACGGTCGAGTTCCTCTACGAGCCCGCCGAGCGCCGCTTCTCGTTCATGGAGGTCAACGCACGGCTCCAGGTCGAGCACCCCGTGACCGAGGCCGTCACCGGCCTTGACCTCGTCAAGCTGCAGCTGCACGTCGCCGCGGGCGGCCGGCTCGAGGGCGAGCCCCCGAAGCCCGTCGGCCACGCGATCGAGGCGCGGCTGAACGCGGAGGATCCGGCGCTCGGGTTCGCGCCGGCGCCGGGACGGCTGGTCCTGCTGCGGCTGCCGACCGGGCCCGGCGTACGCGTCGACACCGGCGTCGCCGAGGGGGACGTGATCTCGGCCGAGTTCGACTCGATGATCGGCAAGCTGATCGCCTGGGGCCATGACCGCGGCGAGGCGCTGGCCCGCCTGCGGCGGGCGGTCGCCGACACGGTCGTGGTCGTCGATGGTGGGACGACAAACCAGCGGCTTCCTGCTCGAGCTGATCGACCGCCCGGAGGTGCTGGCGGGCGAAGTCGACACCTCGTGGCTCGACCGGCTCTACCTGGCCGGCGAGGCGACGCCGTCGCGCCACAGCGAGGTTGCGCTGGTTCAGGCGGCGATCGAGCTCGCGGATCTCGACCTCGCCGCTGAGCGAGCGCGGTTCTACGCCTTCGCCCGCAGGGGCCGCCCGCAGGCCAGTGCCGAGCTCTCGCGTTCGTATGAGCTGCGCCTGCGCGGGCAGTCCTACAGGCTCGCTGTCGCACAGACGGCGCCAGACGAATACCGCGTGTCGGTGGACGGACATCAGATCGAGCTGGCGACGTGGCGGATCGGTCCGCACGAGCGTCGCCTGGAGGTGAGCGGGCAGCGCTACCGGACGGTCGCGTCCGAGCAGGGGGACGACGTGCTCGTCGAGGTGGACGGCGTCCCCCATCGGATCGCGCGGGATGACGGAGGCATCGTCCGCAACCTGTCGCCGGCGGTCGTGGTCTCGATCCCGGTCAGCGAGGGCGATCTCGTCGAGGCCGGCGAGGTGGTCGCCGTCGTGGAGGCGATGAAGATGGAGTCGTCGCTGGTGGCGCCGTTTCGCGGCCGGGTCAAGCGGGTGCTGGCAAGTGAGAACGTCTACGTCGCGGCGCAGGCGCCACTGCTGGCGCTCGACCCGATGGACGGTGGACCCGCCGCGCCATCGGGCTCGCGCGTGTCGTTCGCCTCGCTGGCGCGCTCGGAAGAGGCAGTTGCGCCTGGCCGCTGCCACGAGAACCTCCGACGGATGGAGTGCCTGGTACGCGGATACGACATCACCGCGGCCGAGGTCGACCGGACGATCGACGATCTCCACGGCCAGTGTGCTGACCTGCTGGCGTGCGACCCGGCGCTGGTGCCGGGAGAGCACCGGTTGCTCGCGATGTTTGCCGATCTGCGGGCGCTGTCGAGTCCCACGCACCGCGACGAGGACGAGGAGCCGGAACTCCTCCGGGGCCCGCAGGAGCACCTATTCGCCTGGCTGCGCTCACTCGATGCGGAGGCCGAGGGCCTGCCCGCGACGTTCATCGAGCAGCTGCGCCGCGCGCTCGCTCACTACGGGATCGTTTCTCTGGATCGCACCCCCGCGCTCGAGGAGGCGTGCTACCGCTTGTTCCTCTCCCAGCAGCGCGCGGAGACGGCGCAGCGAGCGATCCTGGCAATCCTCGACCGCCGGCTCGAGGACGCCGAGCAACTCGCCGGCCACGTGGGTAACGACTTCCGCGAAGCGCTCGACCGCCTGGTGGTGGCGCTCGATGGACGCGACCCGGTGGTCGCGGACCTGGCCCGGGAGGTCCGCTTTCGGTACTTCGACGAGCCCGTGATCGCGACGGCTCGCGAGCGGGTGTACGCCGAGATGGAGCAGCACGTCGTCGCGCTTACCGACGACCCGACGCGAGCAGACGCAGACCGCCGGATCGAGGAGATCGTCCAATGTCCCCGGCCGCTGTCGACTCGCCTGACGAGCGCGATGCGCGCGACGGAACCGCCGGTCCGGGATCTGCTCGTCGAGGCGATGGCGCGCCGCTACTACCGCGTGCGCTCGCTTGAGGGCTTCGAACGAATCGAGCTTGTCGGCCACAAGTTCGTGCTCGGCAGGTATCGCTTCCAGGGCCGCCTGCGCCATCTGGCAGCGGCGTATGTCGAGCTCGAGGACGTTGACGCGGCGGCAAGGGCATTCGCCAACTACGCCGCGACCGTGCCCGATGGGGAACTGGCGGTGCTCGATCTCTATGCCGAGCACACGCAGCCGGCGCCGTCCCATGCGGATCTGTGCCGAGCGGTTGCACGGCGCGCTTGCCGGGATTCCGATCCCGCCCGCGCTACACCGGATCGTGGTCGCGGTCGCCGAGCCCCGCCGGGGCCGGGGAATGTCGGCGGTCGACCTGTTCACGTTCCGCCCGGCGGGCGGCGAACTGGTCGAGGACGAGGTACTGCGCGGACTGCATCCGATGATGGGGCACCGGCTTCAGCTGTGGCGTCTGAAGGAGTTCGAGCTCGAGCGCGTCCCGTCCGCCGAGGACGTGTACGCGTTCCGCGGCGTGGCTCGGGCCAACCCCAAGGACGAGCGGCTGTTCGTGCTCGGCGAGGTGCGGGACTTCACGCGGGTGTATGACGAGCAGGGCCTCGTCGTCGGCTTGCCCGAGCTCGAGCAGATGATCGTTCAGGTGCTCGGCACGATCCGCCGCTTCCAAGCGCGCCGTCCGCTGAACCGCCGGCTGCTGTGGAATCGCGTGCTGCTCCATGTGTGGCCGGTGATGGAGCCAGACCCTGACGAGCTCCGTCGGTTCATCGAACGCCTGGTACCGCTGACGACCGGGCTCGGCCTGGAGACGCTGCTGATACAGGGTCGCCTGCGCGAGCCCGACGGCGAGGTCCGCCGGCGCGTGCTGCGCTTCTTCATTCCGACCCCCCACGACGTCAGGGTCGAGGTCGACGATCCGCCGACCGAGCCGATCCACACGCTCGACGAGGGCGCGCAGCGCGTGATCTCGGCGCGCCGCCGGCGTACCCTTCATCCGGCCGAGCTCGTCGGACTGGTGGCGCCTGCTAAAGCAACCGACGATCAGCCGGCGGGGATCTTCATCGAGCACGAGCTGACCGATGACGGATCGCTGGTGCCCGTCGACCGGCCACCGGCCACCAATCCGAGCGGGGTGGTGGTCGGCACGGTCCGCAACTTCACCGACCGTTACCCGGAGGGGATGCTGCGCGTGATCCTGCTGGGCGACCCGACGCGCGCGCTCGGGTCACTCGCCGAGCCCGAGTGCCGGAGGATCATCGCCGCGATCGATCTCGCCGAGCAGCTCGAGGTGCCGCTGGAGTGGTTCGCGCTCTCGGCGGGAGCAAAGATCTCGATGGACAGCGGGACTGAGGCGATGGATTGGATCGCCGCCGTGCTGCGGCGGATCGTCCTCTTTACCCAGGCCGGGAACGAGATCAACATCGTCGTCGCCGGCATCAATGTCGGCGCGCAGCCGTACTGGAACGCCGAGGCGACGATGCTGATGCACACCCGGGGCGCGCTGATCATGACACCTGATAGCGCGATGGTGCTGACCGGCAAGCAGGCGCTCGACCACTCCGGAGGGGTGTCCGCCGAGGACAACTTCGGGATCGGCGGATACGAGCGGATCATGGGTCCCAACGGCCAGGCGCAATACTGGGCCCGGGATCTCGCCGGCGCCTGCCGCGTGCTGCTCGCCTACTACGAGCACACGTATGTCGCGCCGGGCGAGCGCTTCCCGCGGCCGGCCGGCACATCGGACCCGTCCACTCGCGACATCGGCGAAGCCGAGCACCACGATCCCGGCGCCGGCCTCGAGCTGGTCGCGGACATCTTCTCCGACACCACCAATCCGGGTCGCAAGAAGCCGTTCGACATCCGCTCGGTGATGCGTGCCGTGATCGACAGCGATCACCCGCCGCTGGAGCGATGGAGCCGGATGCGCGCGGCCGAGATCGGCGTGGTCTGGGATGCCCATCTCGGCGGCCTTCCGATCTCGCTGATCGGGATCGAATCACGGCCGCTGGCGCGGCACGGTCCGATCCCGGCCGACGGACCCGAGCAGTGGACCTCAGGCACGCTATTTCCCCGCTCGGCGAAGAAGATCGCACGTGCGATCAACGCCGCCGCGGGCCGCCGGCCGGTCGTCGTGCTCGCCAACCTGGCCGGGTTCGACGGCTCCCCCGAGTCGATGCGCGAGTGGCAACTCGAGTTCGGCGCGGAGATCGGCAGGGCGGTCGTCAACTTCGACGGCCCGATCGTGTTCTGCGTCGTGTCGCGCTACCACGGCGGCGCGTTTGTCGTCTTCTCGCAGAAGCTGAACCCAAACCTGGTCACGATCGCGCTCGAGGGCGCACACGCGTCGGTCATCGGCGGGGCCCCCGCGGCCGGGGTGGTATTCGCCCGCGAGGTCGAGCAGGCGGCCCGGGCAGATCCGCAGATCGCGGCATTCGACGAGCTGATCGCGGCCGCCGACGGCGCCGAGCGCCAAGCGCTGCGAGCCGAACGCGCGAAGTTGTGGGATGAGGTCCTGGCCCACAGCCGGGGCGAGTTTGCCGACCGATTCGACGAAATCCACAGCGTCGAGCGCGCCGTCCGCGTCGGCTCGGTGAGCAGGATCGTGGCCCCCGGGGCACTGCGTCCGTTCCTGATCGAGGCGGTCGAGCGGGGCATTCGCCTCGCTGACCCGGCGAACAACGGCGATTCAAACGTTCTCGGCGATTCGAGCAACCAGGGCGATTCGAGCAACCAGGGCGATTCGAGCGCGCCGAGTGAACCGGGCACCCCAACCGATGGCCGCGCCTCACTGGCTGATTCGGTCCACCGCTGACGTCGCCGCAGACGACGGCTGGCTGGGTGAGCGCGAGCAGGATGCGCTGGCGAAGCTGCGCGCAGGCCCGCGCCGCGAGCACTGGCGGCTCGGCCGCTGGACGGCCAAGGCGGCGGTGTGTCGTTGGCTCGAGGCCGAGCCCCAGCGGGTTGAGATCCTGGCGGCGCCCGACGGCGCACCCGAGGCGTGGCTCGACGGCGAGCGACTGCCGATCTCGGTCTCCCTCAGCCACCGCGGCGGCCGGGCGCTCGCGGCCGTCACCGACGCGCCGCGAGTCATCGGCTGTGACCTCGAGCTGGTCGAGCCCCGTAGCGACGCGTTCGTGCGCGAGTGGCTCGCCCCGTCCGAGCAGTCGCTGCTGCGCGGCCGCGGCGAGGCCGGACGCGCACTGCTCGCCAACCTGATCTGGACCGCTAAGGAGGCCGCCACCAAGGTGCGCCGCGAGGGGTTGCGGCTCGACGTCCGGCGCGCGACGGTCACCGTCGAGGCCGCGATCGCGACCGTCTGGCAGCCGCTTCGCATCGACTGGCGCGGCGAGGAGCTCGAGCCGGTCGCGGGGTGGTGGCGTACCGAGCCGGGGTGGGTGATGACCGTCGCTGGTGATCCTGCGCCGGAGCTTCCTGAGCCGCTTTCAGTCAAGGAGTGAGCACGGTGTCGGGCATGAGCTGGATCGGCTCGTCCGTGCTCAGCTCAACCGCACCGCGGACGACGACCCCCGCCGCGAAGGTCACATCGCCGTGCACGACCAGCCGCTCTGCCCCGCGCAGCGATGGCGGACCGGACGGGAATCGGGCCTCGAACTCGTCGAGCAGCTTGTAGAAGCGCTTATCGAGCTCGACGAACGGAAGCCTTCCCTCGCGCTCCGGAACGGCCTTGATCACCATTTCGTCGGTCAGCTCATACACGTCGGAGCGCAGCACCAGCAGGTCGTCGGTCGTCTTGACCGGAACGAATCTCGTGCGCGGCACGCAAATCACCCCGGCGCCGGGGAAGCTCTCGATCGCGGCGCCCATCGCGGTCTCGAGTTGGACCACCTCGGGGGAGCTCGGGTCGCGTGGATCGACGGTCTTGCGATTGACGATCAGCGGCAGCTCGAGCACTCCATCGCGCTGGTCGAGCGCGTCGGCCAACGCCCGCAGGTCGATCCACAGGTTGTTCGTGTTGTAGTAGCGCCAGTGGCGAAAGTCGCGGAACGAGTCCTCGTCCTCGGGGGGTGTCTGCGCGGTCTCGCGCAGAATCAGCTGCCGGTCGGCGCGGCGGCGCGCGATGTGGCCGCCCTTGCGGTCGGCCTCGGTTCCTTCCACCACCTCCATCAGGAACGGGACCTCCTCGGCCGCCAGGTATGCCGCGATTCGCGGGTCCAGGGTGGCGCCGAGATTGTCGGAGTTGGAGATCATCGCGTAGCGGATGCCACGTTCGAGCAAGGCCGAGAGCATTCCCGAGCGGCGCAGCGCGCCGTACACGTCGCCGTGGCCGGGCGGGCACCACTCGAGTGAGGGCTGTGCAGGCCAGCTCACCGGCGCGAGGGTGCCGGCGTCGAGTTTCGGGATCATGCTCTGGAGGAAGTCGGGCTGCAGGCCGTCCGAGAGCTCGGGATGGCGCTCGAGCACGGGCAACGTCGGCCCTCGCGTCGCCTCGCTGTCCATCAGCACCAGCGGCAGCGCGATCCCATCAGCGCGCCGGAGCGCGAGTGTCTGGCCGACGATGATCTCTAGGAACGAATGGCCGTCGCGGGCCTCGAGCAGCGACTTCGGAGATCGCAGCCCCATCGTCGTCGCGAGCCCGCCGTTGAGTTTGATCAACGCGACGTGCTTCAGCGCGCCAGCGTCATCGCCGGCCGTCAGCTCTTCCAGGCGCGGAACGTCGGTGGCCGGCTCCAGGTCGGCGCTGCGGACGACGACGGGCCGGCCGCTTTCAAGCCGCTGGTAGGAGCTGCGAAAGCTGCGGATCGCCTCGTCGGGCTGGCCTGCCTCCCTCATCTTCTGTTCCGCGGCCTTCAGGCCCTCGATGCTCATTGCCGCTCATTCTGCCCGGATCCGGCTTCTGAAACCTCCGCGGTGGAATGCTCTGCCGCCCAGCGAACGGAACGGACGATCGTCGCGTAGCCCGTGCAGCGACAGATCTGGCCCGAGATCGCCTGACGGATCTCCGCGTCGGTGGGATTCGGATTTCGATCCAGGAGGGCTCGTGCGGTCAGCATCATCCCCGGAGTGCAGAATCCGCACTGCAGCCCGTGCATCTCGCTGAAGCCTCGCTGGACCGGGTCGAGCACGCCGTCGACCTCGAGACCTTCGACGGTGCGGATCTCATGACCCGCCGCCGTCGCCGCGAGCAGAGTGCACGACTTGACCGGCTCGCCGTCCATCTGCACCACGCAGGTGCCACAGTTCGAGGTGTCGCAGCCCCAGTGAGTGCCGGTCAGGCCCAGCTCATCACGCAGGTAGTGGACCAGCAGCATGCGCGGCTCGACCTCGCGGGTGTACTCCTGGCCGTTGACGGCCACGGTTACCTGCATCGAGGCTCAGCTTAGTGCTTCCCGGGTAGGCTCCCGTCCGTGGAGCAGCGCACGATCGGACGGCTGCAGCGCGATGTCAGCGTCGTCGGCCTGGGCACCTGGCAGCTCGGCGCGGACTGGGGCTCGGTTGCGCCGGATGACGCTCGAGCCACGCTGCAGTCGGCAGTCGACGCCGCAGTCACGTTCTTCGACACCGCCGATGTCTACGGCGACGGGCGCAGCGAGCAGTTCTGCGCCGAGCTCCACAAATCCGATCCCAAGGTCTTCATTGCGACCAAGATGGGCCGCCGCGTCGATCAGCTGACCGAGAACTACAACCGAGACAACTTCCTGGCTTGGAACGACCGCTCGCGTCAGAACCTCGGCATGCGCGAACTCGATCTCGTCCAATTGCATTGCCCGCCCGACGGGGTGTACGAGAACGACGCCGTGTTCGAGGCGCTCGACGAGATGGTCGCGGACGGCCGGATCCGCGCCTACGGGGTCTCGGTCGAGACCTGCGCCCAAGCGCTCGCGGCGATCGCTCGCCCGCATGTGGCGACGGTTCAGATAATCCTCAATTGCTTCCGACTGAAGCCGCTCGATCAGGTCCTCCCCGCGGCTCGCGAGGCCGGCGTCGGGATCATCGCGCGGGTTCCGCTCGCCTCCGGACTGCTATCGGGGCGCTATGACGAGCAGACGACGTTCGCACCCGACGATCACCGCAGCTACAACCGCCACGGAGAGCAGTTCGACGTCGGCGAGACGTTCGCCGGGGTACCTTACGAGGTCGGGGTGAACGCGGCTCGCGAGTTGCGGGCGTTCGCCGACCCCGGGGTCACGCTGGCCCAGTTCGCGCTGCGCTGGGTGATCGACCAGCCCGGAGTCAGCACCGTGATCCCGGGCGCGCGCAACCCCGAGCAGGCGCGCGGCAACGCGGAGGCGGCGGCACTGGAGCCGTTGCGCGAGGAGCAGCTTGCCGGCGTCACGGACGTCTACGACCGGTTGATCCGTGACCACGTCCACGGTCGCTGGTAAGGAAATCTGAGACTCATCCGATACTGACTTTTCCGTTCCGGGGGCGAACAATGTCGCCAGGTGAGAAGCCGCCTTCGATCTCCGTTCCGTGCGCGCTGCGCGCCGGGCCAAACATCCCACTCTCAACCCCGGCCGAGTCCGAGACCCAGACGTTCTCCTGGTACGGCGGGACGATCATGCACTACTTCCCGGCCACGTTCAATGGCCCTGCGGGCGTGGGGGCCACGGTCACCGTGCCATCGCTCCCGTACCTCGCGGTGTTCAGCTGCTACCCGCGACGAGGCAGTCGCAACATCGGCCTGCCGGGGGTCAAATGGGTCGATCCGACGATCGACATCGGGCACGAGACGACGCAGAAGCTGGTGCCGTCGAGGCTGATCGAGGTGGGGCCGATCGGCCCCCGCTAGCGCGGCCAGGACGCCCTCGCGGTGATCGCGGGCTCGCCGAAGTCCGCGCGCCGGGCCCGGTCCGCGACCGCACGCAGCACGAGGAAGATCGCGAGCCCGATCGCGGCACCGGCGACGATGTAGGCCGGCCACGGCCCCATCACGCTGAGCAGCGAGTTGTGCACCGGCTTGCTGCGCAGGTACATGTAGTTGCCGCCGGTGATCACGTCGCCGGCGCCCGCTACCACGGCGAAGCAGAAGGTCAGGCCGTAGACGCGCCACAGCGCCCCGTGCCGCGGATAGATGCGGCAGCCGAAGACCAGCAGGCACGCGGCGACAATCGCGCCCACGTGGTAGAGGAAATAGGTGAAGTAGAAGACGCTGGGGAACGTGTAACCGAGGTCGGGCGTGACCGTGGCCTGGAGCGATGCCGAGAACGCCCAGTAGTAGGTGAGCTCGACGACCAGCTGCCCGCCCGTCAGCAGGGCGACGATCGAGGTCAGCGAGACCGCGTCGGTGAGCTGGAGCGGCAGGCTGTACTGGAGGCTCCAGGTGCCGACGATGATCTCGGCGAGGTACTCGCCCGCCCAGCCCACGAGGATCGCCGCCGCGAGCACCCGCGCCGCCCACCTCACCCAGCCGCCGGGGTGACGGCGCGGCACGAGGACGGCGGCCGCGGCCGCAGCCACGAGCACGGCCAGCGCCGCGAGATGAGCCGCGGAGAACTGTCGCATCGGGTGCAATAGTTACGGCTCGGCGGCCGGCAGCGTCGCCGCGAGCGCCGCGTCGAGCATCTGTTGAGACTCGAGCAGGTCGACAACGGTCCACCGCGCTCGCAACCGGGTGGCGTACCTGAACGTCGCCCCCAGCGTCCGGTGATCGATTTCGAGGTATCCGGGCTCGTCCGGGATCCCGGCGTGATCGAGCGCGCGCTCAACGTCCCCGAACATGTCCAGCGCCGGCGCCAGCAGCTCGCGCACATCGGACCACGCCCCAGCGTCTGACGGCCAGTCGCCGGGCACCGTGATCATGCGCTGCTTCTCGCTGACCGCCGCGATGATCTCCTGCGACGGCTCGCCGAGCCACTCGCGGGCCGCCGGTCCCAGCGGGTCCCGCGCGGGCGAGGGCGCTCGCAGGACCGGCAGGCCGCCCGCGAGTGCGTACCGCTGCAGCCGCATCGCAAACCGTGTCGCGTACCCGACCTGAAGCCCGTGCGATGCGTGCGACCGGATCCCGCGTGCGGCGAGCAGATCCCAGAAATGTGACGCGTGGTGCTCGCAGCCACTGGCCGGCCGTGAATTACCGACGATCGCCATCGCGATCCCCGACTCGATCAGGCCGACGAGCAGCTGTCGCGTCGCGTCGGGGCGCCCGGCGACGATCTGCTCGGCATTGCCGGCCGCGAATCGGAGCGGCGCCAGGACCCGCTCGGCGGCCCGGTCGACGTAGGCCTCTCCGTACAGGAGGTGCGCGGCGAGCCAGTCGACCTGGGCGGTCGCCTTCGCAAGCAGGTCCCCGAGCCCGGCGCGGGTCAGCTCGAGCGGTGCGGCGGCGGCGACGCGGGGGTCCGCGAGGACCGCCAGCGGCGCCCGGGCCGGGTAGGTCACCTTGACGCCGTCGATCTGCATCGCGGCGACGCTCGAGGTGTAGCCGTCCATCGACGCCGCCGTCGGGACGCTGATGAAGGGGCGGTCGTCGAGATGCGCGGCGTAACGCACGATGTCGGTGATCACGCCCGAGCCGACTGCGACCAGCCGTGTCGCCGAGCGCGCCCGTTCGCGTACGGCGGCGACCTCGTCCATGCCCGCGAGCAGTCCGGACCGCTGCGGGAACACGAATTCGTGCGCGGCCGGCAGCGTGTCGAGCGTGCGGATGCCGGCGGCCTCCCGCGTGTTGGCGTCCATGACCACGAGCGTCCCGTCGCCGCGGCCGACGCCGATCAGTTGCGGAAGCTGCTCGATCGCATCCTCGCCGACGATCACCTCAATGCCGCGCTCGGGCGAGGTCAAGGCCGGGCGCCAGCGGTCACGGCTGGCCGTAGTAGGCCCGCGGCCCGTGCTTGCGCTGGAAGTGCTTCTCGCGCACGGCCGGGTCGAGCGCCGCGGCGCCTGGCTCCAGCAGCGTCGTCAGCAGCGCCATCCGGGCGACCTCCTCGAGCGTGACCGCCGCCTCGACGGCCGCCGCAGGATCGCGCCCCCAGCAGAACGGAGCATGCCCGCGCACGAGCGCACACGGAACCTCACCGGGGCCGTGCGGTGCGACCGCCTCGATCATGGCCGTCCCGGTGGCGACCTCGTACTCGTCCTCGATCTCCTCGGGTGTCAGCGCCCGGGTGAGCGGGATCGGATGCGGACAGAGGTCGGCGTGTGTAGTGCCCAGCAGCGGAATCTCCCGCTGCGCTTGTGCCCACACGGTCGCCCAGGTCGAGTGTGTGTGCACGATCCCACCGATGTCCTCGAACGCCCGGTACAGCGCCACGTGTGTCGGCGTGTCCGTCGATGGCCGCCGGCTTCCCTCGACGACGGCGCCGCCGAGGTCGACGATCACGATGTCCTGCGCCTCCAGCTGCTCATAGGCGACCCCGCTCGGCTTGATCGCGACGAGCCCCGCATCTCGATCGATCCCGCTCGCGTTGCCCCACGTCAGCGTGACCAGGCCGTGCGCCGGCAGGGCGAGGTTCGCGGCCAGGACGTCGTCGCGCAGCGCCGCGAGCACGGCTAGATCTCCTCGTACTCGAGCTCCAGCAGCTCCGCCAGCCGCCGCCACCGCGCCGCGTGGTCACCGAGGTTCAATACGAAATGGTGCGGGGCGCCGAGCCGCAGCCAGTCATCCATGAACGTCTCCATCCCGCGCTCGGGCTGGAAGTGGAAATAGTGCATCTCCACGTTCGGCAGCTCCGGCGTGTCGAGCACCGAGCCGCGGCCGACGACGAGCCGGTAGTACTCGCCGTCGAGCGGGACGAGCGCAGCTGTGGTGGCGACTCCGGGAACAGCGGAGAAGACGGGCGTCGGGGGGTTGTCGAGGCGGCCGATCCCGAGCGGGCGGTCGATCAGCCGCACCGGGCGGTCGGGACGGGCGATGCGCCAGTTGCCCTCCCCCATGTGGCTGATCAGAACCGAATCGAGCTCCCAGTCCATCGCGTACATCTCGCTGAAGTGCGCGTATCCGATCAGCGACTGGGCCGCGCACATCAGCGACGCCGTGTTGGTATCGCCCTCGGCCGCGTAGCCGTAGCCGTCCGCCATCAGATCCGAGGCGGCGAGCAGCGGCAGCTGCCGGAGGCGACCGTCGCCCCCGATCGAGTCGAAGTGGAACGAGAATCCCGCGTAGCCGCCGTCGCTGAGCATCGCCCGGATCGCGAGCTCGAGCCGCGCCGCATATGCATGGCGCTCGCGGGGGAGGTCGGGAGCGACGTCGAACCGCTCCCGGTGAACGTCCAGGAGCTTTTCGACATCCGCGTCGGCGACGGCATCGACGCGCGCAACCAGCGCGCCGAGGTCCTCGGCCACGACCATCGGGCCGATCCGCCGCATCATTGCCGGCGGGTCATAGCGGATATCGCCCATCCCGTTCATCGGATAGCCGAGCAATGCGACGCGCGCCGAGCGCAGCGCGGTCACGGTCCGCGCCGCTCGCGCCCAATCCGCAAACGCCGCTGCGAACTGGTCCGACTGCCAATCGCCGGTGATCACCGAGAACGCCACGCCGGAACGCACGAGCGAGTTCGCCTGGTCCTGGGCCCCGTGGATCCCTTGGTTGTAGGTGAGCGTGTCCATGTTCCAGTCGGCCGTCACGGCCCGCAGCGGCTGGATGTTGGCGAGCATCAGCGGCACTGGCAGATCCAGCATCGCCCTGACGGTGCGCATCGCCGGCCCGTAGGTGAGCATCACGATCATCACCCCGTCGACGCCCGCCGCGACCAGCTCCCGGGAGATCGCCTCGACATCCGTGCGGTCACGCGCCGGCCGGGTGAATACCACCTCGGCCGCCCCCGCGAGCCGCTCGGCGACCCGCGGCCGCGTACTGCGCCTGATGCTCGGTGATCCCAGGGATCATCTCGTCGTAGAGCTCCTGCATGATCCCGAGCAGCCCGATCTTCGGTCGCCGGCTCGGCCCGTTCACGCGGCCCTCCGCTCATTCCGAATTCGCTTCAGGCCATGCATCAGCTCGACCTCGGAGCGCCCGAGCATGTCGTACAGGCTGTGGTAGATCGCGTAGACCTGGTCGTAGATCGGCTTGCTGGCCGACTCCGGCTTATAGGTGCGGGCGATCGGCGGCCGCGTCGCGGCGACCGCCTCGGCGATGTCCTTGAAGACGCCGCCCGCAACAGCGCCGAACAGCGCCGCGCCGCGCGCCGGAATCTCTCCCGACCCCGGTACATGGACCTCGAGCCCGCTCGTGTCGGCGATCAGCTGCATCGTCAGCGGACTGCGTTCGGCGATCCCCCCACATGCCACGATCTCCGACTGGGGTAGGCCGTGCTGCGTGAAGTTCTCCATGATCCGGCGGCTGCCGAACGCGGTCGATTCGAGCAGCGCCCGGTACATCTCGTCGGTCGTGCTCTGCAGCGTCAGACCGCAGATCACACCGCTGAGATCGGCGTCGGCAAGGATCGAGCGGTTGCCGTTCCACCAGTCAAGCGCGACCAGGCCGGTCTCACCGGGACCGATCCGAGCCGCCGCCGCTTCCAGTTCCTCATAGCTCCGCTGCGGGGTGACGGTGTCCACGAACCAGGCGAGCATGTCGCCGACCGCGGTCTGGCCGGCCTCGTATCCGTACAGCCCCGGGAGGATTCCGTCCTGGACGACGCCGGTGATCCCTGGCAGCCGGATCTCGTGTGGATGAACCAGCATGTCGCAGGTCGATGTCCCGACGACGGTTACGAACGTCCCCGGAGCTTCCACCCCGGCCCCCGGCACCGACACGAACGAGTCGACATTGCCGACCGCGACGGCGACGGACGGCGGCAGCCCGAGCCGCGACGCGAGCTCCGGCCGGAGCGTCCCGGCGCGAGTTCCGAGCGGCACGAATGTCGTCCCGAGCTTCTCGCCGGGTCGGTTGAACCCTGGATAGGCGGCCTCGAAGTACTCGACCGGCGGCAGTCCCTCGGTGGTCGACCAGAACGCCTTGTAGCCGGCGGCGCAACTGCACCGCTTCTCGACTCCCGTCATCCACCACACGATCCAGTCGGCCGCCTCGATGAACCCGGATGCGGCGTCGTAGATCTCGCGGTCCTCGAGCCACAGCTCGATCAGCTTCGGGAAGTACCACTCCGAGGAGATCCGGCCGCCGTAGCGCTGAAGGAACTCCTCGCCGCGTTCGATTGCGACCCCGTTGAGCCGGTCGGCGACCGGCTGCGCCGCGTGGTGCTTCCACAGCTTCGTCCAGGCGTGCTTGCGCCCGCGCCACTGCTCGAGCGTGCATAGCGGGACGCCGTCGCTGGTGACCGGAAGCACCGTGCACGCAGTGAAGTCGATGCCGATGCCGACGACATCGTCGGGCGAGACCTCGGCCCGCGAGAGCACGTCCGGGATCCCGGTCTCGATTACCGCCACCCAGTCGTCGGGATCCTGCAGCGCCCAATCCCCGGGCAACTGCTCGCCGGTGCTCGGCAGCGTTCGATCGATCACCCCGCTCGCGTAGGGCACCGCCCTCACGCCCAACTGCTCCCCGGAGTTCAGATCGAGCAGCAGGGCGCGACCCGACTCGGTGCCGAAGTCGACCCCGATTGCGTATGCGCGGCCGTTCACGTCTCGGGGACGGAGGTTCCGTCACCAACGGCCGCCTGCGGGGCGGCCCCGTTCCCGCCGAGAGCGGCTTGCCGCGCGCGCCGGTACTCCTCCACGACGATCTCGTTGAGCTCGTCCGGTGAGGTCTCCGCGGTCGGCTTGTCCAAGGCGATCACACCGTCCTGGATCATGCTCACCCGGTCACATGCCGCGAACACGTGCGCGTAATTGTGGAGGATCATGATGACCGAGACGTTGCCCTCCTGCTTGAGGCGGGCGATCAGGTCGAGGATCATCGCCCCCTCCTTGGCGCCCATCGCCGCCAGCGGCTCGTCGAGCAGGATTATGTCGGCGTCGCCAGAGACGGTCCGCGCAACCGCGATCGCCTGCCGCTGGCCTCCCGAGAGCCGTGCAACGGGCGCGTCGATGCTCGGGATGTGGATCCCGATCTGGTCGAGCGCCTTGCGCGCCTGGCGGCGCATCAGCGGGCCGTTCACAAGCGGGATCGGCTTGAACAACGCTTCGCGACGCAGGAACAGGTTGTGGTAGACCGACAGCTGGTCCACGAGCGCCAGATCCTGGTAGACGGTGTCGATCCCGTGGGTCCGGGCGTCGATCACGCTCTTCGGGCTGTACGGCTCACCCTTGCACCACATCGTGCCGGCATCGGGCTTGTGGAAGCCGCAGAGAATCTTGATCAGGGTCGATTTGCCGGCGCCGTTGTCGCCGAGCAGCGCCAGCACCTCACCCTTGCGCAGGTGCAGATTGACGTCGCGCAACGCGGTGATCGGTCCGAAGCGCTTGGCAATGTGCTCTACGCGCAGGACGTCGTCCGGCGCCGATGTCGGCCCGACGATCCGCTCGCCGGCGAATGCGGGTTCAGGCACGGCCCGAACCCAGTCGCACGCGGCGCACGAGCACGTTGATCGTCATCGCGATGATGATCGCGATGCCCAGCCACAGGTATTCGTACGTGGCGGGAACGCCCTTGATGGTCAGGCCGTCCTGGAGCACCCCGATGAACAGCGCGCCGATCAGCGCGCCGATGATCGTGCCCTCGCCGCCGGTCATCAGCGTGCCGCCGATGATCACCGCAGCGACCGCATACAGCAGGAACTGGTTCGACCCCGAGGGATCGGGGGTCATGCTCGAGGTGCGAATCGCCTCGAGCAGCCCCGCGAAACCGGCGGTCGCGGCGCACAGCATAAAGTTGCGCAACAGCACGAGCCGCGTGTTGATCCCGGCCTCCGCCGCGCCGAGTCGGTTTCCACCGCTGGCGACGGTATATAGCCCCCAGCGGCTGAACGAGAGCACGATCTGCAGCAGGATCGCGATCCCGACCGCCCAGAACAGCTCGGAATATGTCCCCGCGCCGAACACCTGTGCGAACGTGTGGACCCCGACGACGGAGGTGCCCGGAGTATTGATCTGCTCCGAGTGGGACATGATCAGTGTCAGCCCGTCGAGGAAGAACAACATCGCCAGCGTCGCGACGAACGAGGCGATCCCGACGTAGGCGACGAAGAAGCCGTTGACGGCGCCGATCACCGCCGCGACCACGAGCGACAGGATCAGGCTTGGGACCAGCGGAATCCCCGCTTGAGTGAACTTCCAATAGATGAACGGCGTGATCAGGTACAGCGCGCCGATCGACAGGTCGATCTCCCCGAGCGTCATCACGAACACCTGGCCGGCGGCCATGATCGCCAGGAAGCAGAAGTACGGCAGCAGCGACTTGAAGTTGCTGCCGGTGAAGAAGTTCGAGACGGTGGCCGAGAAATAGATCACCGTGATCAGCGTGACCACGATGATGCTGCCCTCGCGGAGGGTCAGGAACTTCGTGAGCAAGGACATGCCGGCCCCACCCCGGGCCCGGCCGGTTGCCGGGCTCGGAGGGGGAGCATCAGTCTTTGCGCCTGTGTCAGAGGTGACTGCCATGAGCGGAGCCTACCCTCTTCCACGCGGTCCTCAAGCGAAAACTACGACTTCTGCACACCGGGCTGAGTCCCGGTGCCCTCGTAGACGCTCTTGGTACTGCTGTAGGGCACGACCGTGGTCTTGTCGAGGAACTTGAGTCCCGTGTCGACGTCGGCCATACCGGTCAGCCCCTGCGAGGCGTTGTAGAGGTACATCTCCAGGATCGGGAAGAAGCCCTGGAGGTACGGCTGCTGGTCGATCGTGAACTCGATATAGCCCGCGGCGAGCAGCTGCTCGGTGATCGGGGTGAGGTCGTAGCCTCCTCCGACCCAGCCCTTGTTCTTCAGACCCTGCTTCTGGATCGTCTGCGCCAGTCCCTGCGTGCTGCCGGCGTCCACCGCGAACATCCCCTTGGCGCTCGAATGGCCTGTGGCCCATCCCTCGATCACGGTCAGCTCGGCCGGCACGGCCGCGCCCGTCGCGACGACATCCGCCTTGATGTTGGGATGGCTCTTGAGCGTGTTCAGCGCGCCGTCGATCCGCGGCTGGATGTTGGCCGCACCCGGCGTGGCGATGAACAGCCCGATCTGGCCTCCCGACGGAAGCAGGCTGACGATGTGGTCACCCATCGCCTGGCCCGACACATACAGATCCTGGCCGATGTAGGCCAGGCGCCCGGTTTGGGGCTCGTCGGCGTTGTAGGCGACGACGGGGATTCCCGCAGCCAGCGCGGCCTTTACCGGTGCGTTGAACGCGGTCGGGTCGATCAGAGACGACGCGATCCCGTTGGCCTTGGCGCTGACGGCGCTGTTGATCGCGTTGACCATCTCGGAGACGTTGCTCGTCGCCGACCCCGTCCACGTGTAGGAGCAGCCCAGCAACTTGCACGCGTCCGCCGCACCGCTCTGTGTCGGGGTGAAGAAGACGTTCGTCGTCACGTGGTTGACCATCACGAAGTGATAGCTGGCGCTCACACCAAAGATGCTCGACGCCGCACTGCCGCTGGTGGTCGCGGCCGAGCTCGTGCCCGTGCCGGTCGAACTGCTGCTGCTGCTACTACTTCCGCACGCCTCGAGCGCCAGTGCCGCAAGTCCTGCGGCCCCGCCTGTAAGCGCGGTGCGGCGGGTCAGCTGACGCATGCGCTTCAACGGCGTCTCATCCTCTTTGCGCTCGTCCCACTCGAGACGCTCTACTGCATCGAAGATAATGTCTTCGTCTGCCATTGCTCCTCCTCGTTAGTCGGGGACCCGGCCCCGGATTCGAACGCTGGCAGACTCCGGTGTCGTTGTCCATTGCACCTTAACGCTGCATCAATGCTCTTATCCGGCGAGATCTTTGTCATGCGGACTAAGCCAGACGGTTGGTCCGTAGTTTCTACGGACAGAGACCGTAATCGCTGCACGTTGCGACGCTGACTCTCCTCTCCTCCGCGGGCCTGTCGGCGCGGGCATGTTAACGATCACACGCCGCGCGTGTCAATGCGAGCGGTCCAGGGGATGTCGGATGCTCTTGGCCCGGTCTCAGCCGCGGGGCGCTGTGGCCGTGCTCGCGCGGATGACGAGCTCGGGCTCGACGAGCGGGCCCGCCGGCACCCGATCACCGGTCTCAATCGCTCGCAGCAGCAACTTCAGGCTGCGGCGCCCGACCTCGTTGAAGTCCTGCCGGACGGTGGTCAGGGGGGGCGTGAAGTACGGCGCCTCCGGGATGTCATCAAAGCCCACGACGCTGATCTCCTCGGGAATCCTGCGGCCGGCCTCGTGCAGCGCTCGCAATACCCCGAGTGCCATCTGGTCGTTGCCCGCAAAGATCGCCGTAACGGTCGGATCGCTGCTCAATTGGCGGCCGAGTTCATAGCCGCTCTGCGCGCTCCAGTCGCCGGTCAGTGGCGGCGGCACCTGCGCGCCCGCCGCGGCGAGGGTCGCCCGCCACCCCGCGAGGCGCTGCTGGGCCTCCAGGAACTCGGGCGGTCCGGCGATGTGCCAGACGCTTCGGTGACCGAGATCGAGCAAATGCCGAGTCGCGCTCATCGCGCCTGCGCGCTGATCCACGGCGACGACCGGCACGTCGTCCGGCGGGCCTCCCTCGACCGACACCAGAGGCACGTCGGTCGGCGCGTGCAGGAGCGCGTCGGCAGCGTCCTCGAGCGGGGCGATCACGAGCACGCCGTCGACACCATGCCGGCGCAATCGCTCGACTGCATCCGCGACCGAGTCGCGGTCGAGCGCCTTCAGGCTGGCGACGATGATGAAGTAGCCCGCCTCGTGCGCTGCCCGCTCGATCCCGAACAACGTCGAGGCCGGGCCGTAGAGCGTCGTGTCGAAGCTGACGACGCCGAGCGTGTTTGAGCGGCCGGTGACGAGCGCCCGGGCGACCGGGTTGGGGCGGTAGCCGAGCTCGCGCATCGCCGCCAGCACTCGACCGCGCGTCTCCGGCCGCACCCGTGGGCTGCCGTTGATGACCCGCGAAACCGTCTGATGCGAGACGCCGGCAAGCCGACCGACATCCGCCATCACCGGCGCCCGGACCCGGCGCGTGCGCGGAATGTTGTCGGCTGCAGCCATTATGTATGCCCCTTCCGGCCGCGAGTGTACTCGTGTGAGCGCTAACAGGCACTCGTACTGACCACGGAATCCGGTTTCGCAAGATTGGCTCCATGCTCCTGGCCCCCGCGCCTATGATCGCCAGATGAGCTTCGTCGGGCTCGATGTCGGCACCTCTGGGGTCAAGGGTCTCGCGATCGACACGGAGGGCACGGTGCTCGTCCGAGCCGAGGCCGGGTACCCGCTCTCGACCCCGCGGCCGGGGTGGGCCGAGCAGGATCCGGAGCAGTGGTGGGAGGCGACGCAGTCGGTGCTCGCCCAGTTGCGTGCGGCAGCGGGGCCGCCCGCGGGAATCGGGCTCTCCGGTCAGATGCACGGTCTCGTGGCGCTCGATCGCCACGACCGGGTGCTGAGGCCGGCAATCCTCTGGAACGACCAGCGCACAGCCCGCGAATGCGAGGAGATCGAGACGACCGTCGGGCTGGCGCGGTTGATTGCGCTGACCGGCAACCGCGCGTTGCCGGGATTCACGGCACCGAAGCTGCTGTGGCTGCGCCGCCACGAGCCGGACGTCTACGCGCGCATCGCCCGGATCGCCCTGCCGAAGGACTACATCCGACTGCGACTGTGCGCAGAGCACGCGACCGACGTCTCGGACGCGTCGGGAACGCTGCTGCTCGACGTCGCGGCCCGCCGGTGGAGCGCCGAGATGCTCGAGGCTCTAGAGATCGACCCCGCGTGGCTGGCGCCCGCGCTCGAGAGCCCGACCGTTTCCGGGCACGGCCCCGACGGGGTGCCGGTCGCGGCCGGCGGCGGCGACCAGGCCGCCGGCGCGCTCGGCGTCGGGGTGACCCGGCCGGGACCGCTGTCGGTCGTGCTCGGGACCTCGGGCGTCGTGTTCGCGGCGCTTCAGTCGTTTGCGGCCGACCCGCAGGCGCGCGTGCACGCCTTCTGCCACGCGGTCCCGGGCGCGTGGCACGCGATGGGCGTGATGCTCTCGGCAGCCGGGTCGCTGCGCTGGTTGCGCGACACGTCCGCACCCGGCGTGCCCTACGACCAGCTGACGGTCGAGGCGGCGGCGTGGCCACCGGGAACCGAGGGGCTGGTCTTCCTCCCCTACCTGGTCGGCGAGCGCACCCCGCACGCCGACCCGGATGCCCGCGGCGCTTTCGTGGGCCTGAGCATCCGCCACGACCGCGGTGCCCTCACACGGGCAGTGCTCGAGGGGGTGGCGTTCGGCCTGCGCGACTCGCTCGACTTGATCGTCGAACTCGGCTGCACCCCGTCGCTCGGCCGGGTTTCGGGCGGCGGCGCGCGCAGCGATTTGTGGCTGCAGATCGTTGCCTCCGTGCTCGAGCTGCCGCTGGACCGAGTTGCCGTCGACGAGGGCGCCGCGTTCGGTGCGGCGATCCTCGGCGGCGTCGCGGCGGGGGTGTGGCCCGACGTACATGCGGCCGTCGCCGCGACAGTCAAGACCGGCGAGCGGATCGACCCCGTGCCGGAATGGGTCGACTCATACCGTGAGCAGCGCGAGCTGTTCCAGGCGCTGTATCCGGCGCTGCGGGCGCTGCGCTCAGGTTGAGCCGGCCCCGCGGGTGTACGCCGCCACCCGCCGCAGGAACGCGTCGCGATGGTGGCGATCGAACTGCTCCCAGGTCGAGAACGTCCTGGGATCCGAGACGCGATCCAGGAACAACACCCCGTCGAGGTGGTCGAGCTCGTGCTGGAAGGTGCCCGCGGTGAGGCCCTCGGCGATCGTTTCCCGCGGCTCGCCGTCGCGATCGACGTAGCGCACGCGAATCTCGCGCCAGCGCTCGACGTCGCCGCGCAGGTCGGGCACCGATAGGCAGCCTTCGTTGATCAGCAGGCGCTCCCCTGACAGTGGCTCGATCACGGGATTGACGATCACCGTCAGCGGGATCAGCGGCTTGTAGGTGTAGCGCGTGCTCGCGTCGACCTCGACAACCGCGATTCGCCGCAGCACCGACACCTGCGTTGCAGCCAGCCCGGCACCGCCGGCTGCGCGCCTGGTCTCAATCAGATCGTCGATCAACTGCTCGACGCTCCCAGAGCGCAGCTGATCGATCGACAGCTCGGGCGCACGCTCACGGAGCACGGGATCGCCGACGGTCGCGATCGGCAGCACTGTCATCGCAGCGCTCCCAGCTTCGCTTCGACGGCAGCTACGAGCGCCCCCGAGCTGACGATCGACTCGGCGGCCGCGAGTTCCGGCGCGAGGTGGCGATCCGGCCCAGGCCCGTCGACCTGTTCACGGAGCGCCTCGAGCGCCGCCTGCGTTCCGCGCGCCGGGCGCAGCGGCGAACGCAGATCAAGGCCGCGTCCAGCGCAAATGAGCTCGACCGCGAGGATCCGCCCCAGATTCGCGATCGACGAGCGCAGCTTGCGGGCGGCGCCCCAGCCCATCGATACGTGGTCTTCCTGCATCGCGCTCGTGGGGAGCGAGTCGACGCTCGCCGGTCCGGCCAGACGGCGGTTCTCGGCGACCATCGCGGCCTGCGCGTAGTGAGCCAGCATCAGGCCCGAGTTGACGCCGGGATCGTCGGCCAGGAACGGCGGTAAGCCCTGTGAGCGCGTCTGATCCAGCAGCCGATCGGTTCGCCGCTCGGCGATCGCGCCAACCTCGGCTGCGGCGATCGCGAGAAAGTCACACGCAAACGCGACCGGGGCGCCGTGGAAGTTGCCGCACGATTCGACGCGACCGTCGGGCAGCACCATCGGGTTATCGATCGCAGAGCGCAGCTCGGCATCTGCGACGCGTTCGGCGTGCCCCAGGGTGTCGCGGGCCGCCCCTGCGACCTGCGGGGCACACCGCAGCGAATAGGCGTCCTGGACCCGGGGGTCGCCGTGGCGATGGCTGGCGACGATCTCGGAGCCGGCCAGCAGCGCGCGGAGGTTCGCGGCGCTTGACGCCTGACCCGGCTGCGGGCGCAGGGCGAGGAGCTCCGGCGAGAATGCGCGATCGGTGCCGAGCAGCGCCTCCACCGACATCGCGGCAGTGATGTCGGCCGAGCGCAGCAGTCTGCCGAGATCGTCGTTCGCGAGCACCAGCATGCCCAGCATCCCGTCGGTCCCGTTGATCAGCGCCAATCCCTCCTTGGCGCTGAGCTCGAGCCACTCGATGCCGGCCTCGCGCAGGCCCGCCAGGGCGCTGCGTCTGGCGCCATCCGGACCGTGAACCTCGCCCTCGCCGATCAGCGCCAGCGCGCAGTGCGCGAGCGGTGCCAGATCGCCGCTGGCGCCGAGCGACCCGTGCTCGGGCACGACCGGCGTCAGTCCCGCGTTGAGCATGGCGAGCAGCGTTTCCGCCACGACGGGCCGCGCTCCCGAGAGCCCCATCGCGAGCGAACGAGCGCGCAGGACCATCATCGCTCGCACCACCTCGCGCTCCACCGGGGGTCCCATCCCGGCCGCGTGGGAGCGGATCAGGGCCCGCTGGAGCTCGGCGCGGCGCTCGGGCGGGATCCGGACGGTGGCGAGCGAGCCGAATCCCGTCGACACTCCGTAGGCCGGCTCGGCGGCATCCTGAAGGGTGGCCACGACCGCGGCGCTGCTCGTCATTGCGTCGCGGGCCTCCGCGGTGAGCACGGCGCGAGCGTCCCGTCGCGCGACGGCGATCACCTCCTCGGGCGCCAGGCCCGCTGACCTCAGCTCTACGGACCCGTTGCCCATCAGCAAGGGGACGATACGGCGCCGACTACGAACCCGGGTTCTGCTCGCCGTCGATCATCCATCTGCCGCCGGACTTCGTCATGTGGAACCTCGCCATCGGCTTGCCGTTCACCATTGTGATGCCCGAGGCAGCGTTGCCCTGGGTCTTCAGGTCGGTGATCGTGATCCGCTTGATGATCGGGCCGTAAAGTCCGGAGGCCAGCTTCATCCCCTGCGCGCAACTCAGGCCTCTGACGATCTGCGACTGCGCCTGGACCGTAAGCTGCGCGCACGCCTTGGCGCCGTCACCGCTGGCCGCGGCGTGCAAGAACGTGGTCAACGTCTTCTGAGGAGAAGAGGTGCCCGAGCTGCCGCAGCCCGCCAGCGCGAGCGCGAGCCCGACCAGCGCGGCGGCCGAAGGACCCTTCATCGGAGCCTGCATCCTGCACCTTCCATCGGCACGGTTTGCCCCTGCCCTTAGCGGCTACTCCAGCAGCCGCGCCCCCGGCCCCGGCGCCACCTCGACGGCCCCTTCCGGCTGCGGCGCATCCCCCGGCAGCAGCCCGAGCACGTGCCCCCCGAACCCGCCGCCGACGATCCGCGCTCCGATCGCACCTCCGGCACGCAGCTTCGCGACGGCCACCTCGACGGCCGGCGTGGAGATCTCGAAGTCGTCGCGCAGGCTCGCATGCGAGGCATCGAGCAGCCCGCCGACCTCGACCAGATCCGCGCGCTCGAGCGCCGCCACGGTCTGCTCCACGCGCTGGTTCTCGGTGATCACGTGCTTGGCGCGCCGGTCGAGCGGCGCCGGCAGGCTCTCGGCCATCTCCAACGTTGCCTCGCGCAGCGAGTCGATCCCTAGCCGGCCGCAGGCCCGGGCGCACTCGGACCGTCGCTCGTTGTAGCCGGAGGCCGCGTTGGCGTGACGCTCGCCGGAGTCCAGCGTCACCAGCCTGAAATCGCCCAGCTCGAGCGCAACCGGCTGCACGTCAAGCGAGCGGAAGTCGATCCGGAGCGCGCTGTCGGGCTCGCCGAACAACGAGGCGATCTGGTCGAGCAGCCCGGTCTGGGCGCCGACCCACTCGTTCTCGATCCGCGAGCACAGCTTCGCCAGCTCGATCCGATCCGGCGCCGACGCGCCCGCCACCGCGACGAGCGCCAGTGCGAGGGCTACCTCGAGCGCGGCCGAGGACGAGAGGCCGGCACCGCGCGGCACATCGCCGCTGATCTCCAGGCGCGTGCCGCGGACCGGCACGCCGGCCCGTTCCAGCTCGGCGACGGCGCCGCGCACGAACGCGCGCCATCCCGACGCCTGCCGCGGGTCGCCCAGCGGGAAGCGGTCAGTCGCGTCCAGGTCAACCGCGATCGCCTCGATCCGGCTCCCCGAAAGTGCGCTCGCACGCACGGTCACGCCCTCGCTGATCGCGAACGGGAGCGCGAGCCCGCCGTTGTAATCGGTGTGCTCGCCGATCAGGTTGACGCGGCCGGGAGCGAACGCGACAGCGTGGTCAGGCACGGTCGACTAGTGTGCTCGGTGTGAGGGCCAAGTGGGGAATCATGTCCACTGCAAAGATCAACGGCCTGTTCCTGGCGGGAGCGGCGCAGGCAGATGGGGTCGAGATTCTCGCGGTCGCCAGCCGGGACCGCGACGGCGCCGAGCGCTACGCCCGGGAGCACGGGATCGAACGAGCATACGGCGGCTACGACGCGCTGCTGGCCGATCCCGACGTGGAGGCGGTCTACATCCCGCTGCCCAATTCGATGCACGTGGAGTGGTCGATCCGAGCGCTCGAGGCCGGCAAGCACGTCCTGTGCGAGAAACCGCTCAGCCGCCGCGTCGCGGAGGTGGAGCGGGCGTTCGACGTCGCCGAGCGCGAGCAGCGACTGCTGATGGAGGCGTTCATGTACCGCCACAACCCTCAGACCATGCGGTTGCAGCAGCTCGTCGACGAGGGTGCCGTCGGGCGTCTGCGCCTGATCAGGGCCTCGTTCAGCTTCCGCGCCGGCGATCCAGCCGACGTCCGCCTGAGCACCGCGCTCGACGGCGGAGGCCTGATGGACGTCGGCTGCTATTGCGTCAGCGGCGCCCGGCTGTTGGCCGGTGAGCCCGAGCACGTGACTGCCGAGCGGGCGCTCGGCGGCGATGGCGTCGACATCGCGTTCGCGGCGACAATGCGGTTCGCAAATGATGTGCTGGCCCATTTCGATGCCGGGCTGGCGCTGGCGGCGCGCGATGATCTGGAGGTCGTCGGCGAGGACGGATCGCTGTACCTCGACGACCCGTGGCACTGCCGCAAGCCGGTAATCGAGCTTCACCGCGATGGCACCGTCGAGCGAATCGAGTTCGAGCCGTTTGACTCCTATCGCCTCGAGGCCGAGAATTTCTCCGCCGCGATCCGGGGCGAGGCCGAGCCGTTGCTCGGCCGCCAGGACGCGATCGGGCAGGCACGGACAATCGAGGCCCTGTACCAGGCGGCCGAGACTGGGGAAGGAGTCAGGCTGTGATGTTCTCGGACGTCAAACTCGCTGGGCTTGGGCGCGCTGCCGTAGCCGCTGCCGCAACGTTGATGGTGATCGCGATGCTGGCGCCGGGCGCCCGCGCGGCGACGCTGCTGACGACCTGCGCGAACTTCCAAAACACGCTCACCAGCGCCGGGGCTGGTGACACGATCGTCCTCACCGGGCTCTGCACCACGCCGAACGCCAACTTCGTGCTCCCGGCCACGACCAACCTGACGATCGAGGGCGCCGCTACCGGGACGAACGGATTTGACGGCGCCGGCGTCAGCTCACCGGCGCTGGCCTCGCCCGGGGGCGGGACGGACGGTTTGACGCTCAGCAACCTCACGTTCGAGAACTACACCTCCTCGACCGCGGTCCAGGTCACCTCGACCACCACGACAACGAATGAGTTCGTGTTCAGCGGCGACACGTTTTCGCACGACGGCGGGTCAGGAAATGGCGGGGGGCTGTCGATGACGCTGTTCGAGAGCGGATCATGCGCCTTTGCCCGCGCGGCGGTAACCCTGTCCAACTCGACTTTCAGCGGCGACACGGCAGGCGCACCCGTAACCGCGCAAGTGGATGGTGGCGGCGGAGCGTTCGTGGACATCGAATGTGAAAGCGGCTCGGTCTCTGCCAATGTCACCGGCAACACGTTCAGCGGTGATTCGGTCAAGGCCCCAAATAACCGCGCGGGCTACGGCGGCGGACTGGTGATCGGCCCCGCCGGGGCTCACATCATCGAGGCCTCGCCTGTGACCCTCACCCAGAGCGGCAACCTGTTCACCGGCAACTCGATCACCGGAACCAACGGATTCGAGTACGCCGGCGGCGGCGAGTTCGTGGACGGCACCAACATGACGAGTACCGGCGACGCCTTCATCGGCAACTCGCTGCCGGGACCGGCCGCCTTGGGTGAGAGCAGCGAAGGCGCCGGTCTCGCCGCGTTCGGCGGCGGCAACTGCACCAATCAGCCGGGCGGCCCCACGTCGCAAGCAGGCAATCTGGTGGCGGCCGGCAACACGATCGGCGCGCCGAGCGGGACCGCAACAAACGCCGACGCCGAGGGCGCTGGTGTGTACGTCGGCTGCGCCGTCGGCGGCAGCGGCTACCACATGACGTTGATCAGCTCGACGGTCTCGGGTAACACCGCACCGGGCACCGGGGCGGTCGCGGGCGTCGACGGCGAGAACATCGATTTCCTCAACCTCCAGAACACGATCGTCTCCGGCGATAACGGCGGCAGCGAGCTCGGCGGGTTCAATTCCGGCGCCAATGTCACCGCCAGCTCCAGCGACATCTGCGCGATCGGCAGCAGCACCACCGCGTTCGCCGGCACTGGAAACATCTGCGCCGACCCGAAGCTTGTCAACCCGACCGCCGGCGACGTCCACGAGACCTCTGCTAGCCCGACGATCGACGTCGGCTCGAACGCGCTCGTCCCCGGTGGCCTGACGACCGACTATTACGGCAACCCCAGGATTGCCGTCGGACGCAATCCAGACCCGGCGACGGTCGACATCGGCGCCCAGGAACGCCTGGCGAACCCGGTGATCACCGACTGCTCGAAGCTCCAGGGGGCTCTGAATGCCGCCGGCCCCGGCGACGTGATCACGATCTCGACCCTGTGCACGGGTGGCAAGTACACGCTCCCGAGCGTCAGCAACCTCACAATCCAGGGCGCCGCGACGGGCACCAATGGCTTCGACGGGACCGGCGCGACCGGTCCCGCGCTGGTGGGGCGTGCGGTCGGGCTGACGCTGCGAAACCTCACGTTCCAGAACTACAAGCTGAATAGCGGCCCCGCCGTCTTCCTGGAGCCGGGTGCGGGAGCGCTGCCGGTGCTCGACCGCGATCGGTTCCTCAACAACTCAACCATGTCATCGACGCCGGGCGCCGCGCTGGAGATCCTTGACACCGAGAGCAGCTGCCCGTACACGGGCTCGCTGACGCTGACCAACTCGCTATTCTCCATGAACTCGATCAGTCAGGGCGCTAGCCCCAGCGGCATCAGCGCGGAGGGGGCGGGAGCCGCGATCCTGCTCGCGTGCGACGCTTCGCACGGCGCGAGCCTCACGATCTCGGGCAACACCTTCACCGGGAACTCGATCGCGATGGCCGGGGGGTCGGCCTACGGCGGCGGCCTGTACGCGGCCGACTCGGGCAACGGGCAGCTCACCGACAACCAGTCGGCCAACCTGTTCCAATCGAACTCGGTCACGTCGACTTCTCCATCGGGAGCCACGTTTGACGGCGGGGGCGAATGGCTCGCGTCGGTCAACCTCACGAGCCGATCGGACGCCTTCATCTCAAACTCGCTTGCGGGTCCATCGGGTGCTTCCGGGGCCAGCGAGGGCGGCGGGCTCGGGACCGTGCGCGGAACCTGCGGAATTCCGCCGTCCTCGGTCCCGGCGAGCGCCACCGCTACCGACTTGGTCGCGGCCGCCAACTCGATTGGCGCGCCGAGCTCGGGCGGCAGCATCGAGGGCGCGGGCGTCTACGCGGGCTTGGCGATCTGCATTGCGGGTCAAGGCAACGCCGGCTTCCACCTGACACTCAATGACTCGACCGTCTCGGGCAACTCCGGGGCAGGCGGCGTCGCCGGTGTCGACGGCGAGAGCGGCGACCAGCTCACGCTCCAGAACTCGATCGTGTTCGGCAATGCGGGCGCCGGCGCGAGCGACCTCGGCGGGTTTGGCATCGGCGGCGGCAGCGGGTCGGTCATCGCGAGCTTCAGCGATGTCTGTACCCCGGGCGCGACGACGCCGTTCATGGGGACCGGCAACATCTGCGCCGACCCGAAGCTGACGAACGCTGCCGGCGGCGATGTCCACGAGACGAGCGCCAGCCCGACGATCGACGCGGGCTCCAACGCGCTCGTGCCAAGCGGTGTCACAACCGACTACTACGGCCAGCCGCGGATCGTCGCGACTCATCAGTGCCAGGCGATCGTCGACATCGGCGCGGCAGAGTCGCCGACCCCATTCGCCGGCAACTGCACCACTGGCGGTGGCGGTGGCGGTGGCGGGACCGGTGGGCCCGGCACGGTCGGCAAGACACAGTTCGGCAAGGAGAACGCGAACTCACACGGAGTTGACCTCACCATCCACTGCGCCGGGACGGCACCTCAGACGTGCACCGGCACGATCACCCTGATCACGACAGAGGTGGAGCGCGGTTCGACGGTGATCGCAGTGACGAGCCGCAAGCGCAAGCCAAAGCTCCGCAAGGTCACGGCGCTGATCGGCAGTGTCAACTACAAGCTCGGCGCCGGAAAGACGATCACCGTGCACGTGAACCTGAACCGCACGGGAATCAAGCTGCTGCAGCACTTCCACGCGCTCCCGGTCACGGTGCAGATCACACAGGTGACCAAGCCCGGGCATCCCGGCACGACGATCTCGCGCCGGAAGCTCACGATCCACTTGCCGAAGCCGAAGCCGAAGCACCGGCGTTAGGGCTCTCCGGCAGGCCGCCCTGGGAGCGGCTGGGCGGCCTGCCGAAGCTTGTGCTACACGCCCTGCGCCACCGGCACGATCGCCTGCGCGAGGTCGATCAGCCGGCTCGAGTACCCCCACTCGTTGTCGTACCAAGCCACGACCTTGACCTGGGTGCCGTCGATCACGGACGTGAGGGCCGAATCGAATATCGACGAGTACGAGGAGCCGACGATGTCAGATGAGACGATCGGGTCCTCGGTGTAGGCGAGGATCCCCTCGAACTGGTCCTTGTCCGCGACCCGCTCGAATGCAGCATTGACCTCTTCCTTGGTCGTCGCATATTCGGCCTCGATGGTGAGATCGACGATCGAGCCTGTGGGGGTCGGCACTCGGACGGCGAACCCGTTCAGCCGCCCCTCGAGCTCAGGAATCACGAGCCCGAGCGCCTTCGCCGCGCCCGTCGAGGTGGGGATCAGGTTGATCGCCGCCGACCGGGCCCGACGCAGGTCACTATGGGGACCGTCGAGCAGGTTCTGATCGGCCGTGTACGCGTGGATTGTGGTCATCAGTCCATGCCTGATCCCGACCGTCTCGTGCAGCACCTTGGCCACGGGCGCCAAGCAGTTGGTCGTGCACGACGCGTTGGAGATGATGTGATGGTGCTCGGCGTCGTAGACCTCGTCGAAGTTGACCCCGAGGACGACTGTCGCATCCGGTGGCTCGCTGCCCTTGGCGGGCGCCGAGATGATCACCTTGCGCGCTCCGGCTTCCAGATGCTGCGCGGCGGCGGCGCGGGTCCGGAACCGGCCGGTCGACTCGATCACGACATCGACGCCGAGCTCCGCCCACGGAAGCAACTTGGGATCCGTCTCGGCGAGCGCCCGGACAACGGTTCCGTCGACTGAGATGCCGTCGTCTTCTACCCTCACCTCGCCGGGAAAGCGCCCGAACACCGAGTCGTACTTGAGCAGCTGGGCAAGCGTCTTGGAGTCGACGAGGTCGTTGACGGCCACGATCTCGACGTCGCCATGCTTCTCATGAGCCGCGCGCATGGCGCATCGGCCGACTCGGCCGAATCCATTGATGGCTACGCGTACCGGCATTGGTACCTCTCTTCGTTTTTCTTTTGGTGGTGTGTCATTTCCGGCATCTCCGGCATCTCTATTTCTCCAGCGAGGGGATCGGCGCAGGCGGCGGCGCCGCCTCTACGCGCATCCGTGCATCGACGATCACGGCCCTGTCGGGCCCGGCGATCAGCGGGTTGCAATCGAGCTCGACGATCTCGGGATGGCCCTCGACCATCGCGCTGACCCGCAGCAGCACGTCCTCGATCGCGCTCACCTCGCATCGCGGGGTGCCGCGGTAACCGTCGAGCAGCGGGAACGTCTGCAGCGCCCGAATCATCTCGTGCGCGTCGCGGTCGCTGACGGGCGTGATCCGCACCTGCACGTCCTTGATCAGCTCGGCGCTGGTACCGCCGGCACCGCACGCCACCACCGGGCCGAAGTGGCGATCGTTGACGACGCCGACGATCAGCTCGACCCCGGTCGGCGCCATCGGCTGGATCAGCAGACCCTCGAGCTGGTGGCCCGCGCTCTCGACGGCGGCTTTGATCTCAAGTGCTCCAGCCCGAACCTGCTCGGCGCCGTCAAGATCGAGGAGCACGCCACCGGCATCACTCTTGTGCAGGAGCCCGGTGGCGATCGCTTTCAGCGCGACCGGGACTCCGAGGTCGCGGGCGGTCGCGACGGCTTCCTCAACGTCCGTGACCACGTGCGTCGAGGCCAGCGGCAGTCCGTAGCACTGCAGCAGCTCGGCGACCCGCTCGGGCGCCAGCCACTCGGCCCCGCGGCCGAGCTCTTCGCTGATGATCGCAGCGGCCTGCTCGGGACGGAGGTCGGGAAAGTCGGGAACTGTGCCCGACGGGCGGGTGCGCCAGCGGCCGTAGCGGGCCGCCAGGGCCATCGCGCGGGCCGCGTCTTCGGGGAACTCGTATCCGGGAACCCGCAGCTTCGCGGAGCCGAGCTCCTTCGGGGGGCCTTCGGTCGTCATGAACACCGCCGCGAGCGCCACTCCGGGGCCGGTTTCGGCCGCCTCTCGGATCGCGTTGGCGACGTCGACCGCCTGGGTCACCAACGGCGGCACGAAGATCACCAGGATCGCATCGCAGACGCCGGTAGCGGCGATCGTCTGGATCGTCCGCTTGAAGTCCTCCGCGGTCGCGGTGGCGATCATGTCGACCGGGTTGCCGAACGAGGCCGCAGGCGGGAGGAACTCGGCGAGCTTGCTCTGCAGTTCAGCCGGCAGCTCCGGGACCTCGACGCCGTCCGCCTGGCAGGCGTCGGCGCACATGATTCCCGGACCGCCTGCATTGGTGACGATCACGACCCGGTCGCCGGCCGGCACCGGCTGGGTGGTCAGGAGCGCGGCGATGTTGAACAGATCGTGCAGCGTGTCGGTGCGGATCACGCCCGCCTGCTGGAACAGAGCGTCGATCGTCACGTCGGAGGCCGACAGCAGCGCACCGGTGTGCGACGAAGTCGCCCGGGCGCCCGCGCTCGAGCGCCCGCTCTTGACTGCCAGGACCGGCTTGTGGCTCGCAAAGTGCGGCGCGATCCTCGCGAACCGCCGCGGGTTGCCGAACGACTCCAGGTACAGGAGCGCGACATCCGTCCCGGGATCCTGTTCCCAGTACTGGAGCAGGTCGTTGCCCGACAGGTCGACCTTGTTGCCCACCGAGACGAACGAGGACAGGCCCACGCCCAGCCGCTGCGCGGCCTCGATGATCGCGATCCCGACGCCGCCGCTCTGAGACATGAAGCCGACCCGTCCGGGGGTCGCGGCCCGTGGCGCGAAGGTGGCGTTGAGACGGACATCTGACGATGTGTTGAGCACCCCGAGGCAGTTGGGGCCGACGATCCTCATCCCAGCATCGCGGCAGATCTTGACCAGCTCCTCCTGCCGGCGAGCGCCCTCCTCGCCGGACTCGGCGAACCCCGCCGAGATCACCAGCAGGGCGCGGACGCCGGCGGCCGCGCAGTCGCGCGCCGCGTCCGCCACGCGCTCGGCCGGGACGACGATCACCGCCAGATCGACGGTACTCGGGATCTCACCGATCGACTTGTAGGCGGGGATCGACTGGATCACCTCGGCCTGCGGGTTGACCGCATACACGGGCCCGTTGAACTCGCCTGCGAGCAGGTTGTGAAGAATCTCCCCGCCCACCGTTCCTCGCCGCCGCGATGCTCCGATCACGGCGACCGACTTCGGCTCCAGGAAACTCCTGACGGCGGCCACGGCGGCGATTCGCTCGCGCTCCTCGAAGCGCGTCACCGCCTCGGGTGACAGTGACGTCGGCAGCTCGATCGCGATCGCCTCCGGCGTCGCGCGCATGTCAACCGGGAAGCCACTCTCGCGGAAGACCTCGATCATCCGGTGGTTAGCCGGAAGCACCTCCGCGGTGAACGTCGAGATCCCATGCTTCTCGGCCACACCCGCGAGGTGAGCGAGCAGAATCGTCCCGATCCCATGGCCCTGCCACGCGTCGGCGACCATGAACGCAACCTCAGCGCGCGCGGCGTCAAGGCGGATGTAGGCGGCATGTGCGATCACGCTCCGTGGGGTGCCGCTCTCGGCGACGAGCGCATAGCGATCGGCGTAGTCAACGTCGACCGACCAGGCGGTGACCCAGTCGAGGTCGGGCGCGCCGAAGAAGCGAAAGCCGATCGACTCGGGCGAGAGCGCGTCGAGAAACGCACGGACCGACAACTCGTCGCCCTGGCGCACAGGTCTGACGTGGACGGTCGAGCCGTCCCGCAGTACAACATCGGCCTCCCGCTCGCGCGGATAGGCGGTGGCGCCGCTCCAGGTCACGAACCCAAGTATCGGGATCGGGTCGTCCGTCGCCATCCGGGCGTTCTACGGACAGACACTGGCGCCGAATCCGGATTTCACCGGCACCGCCAGTGCGTAGGCTGGGATCGTGAGTCTGAAAGCGAGCGCTCGCCGGGCCGGCCGCGGTCACCGCTGCGAGATCGACGTCAACTCTCGCCACGTGTTGGTCACCGATGAGCCGGTGGCGCTCGGCGGGATCGACGCCGGGCCGGCTCCACACGAGCTCCTACCGGCGGCGCTCGCGGCCTGCATCGCGACGATGATCTCGATGTACGCGGCGACGAAAGGCTGGGATCTCAGCGAGCTCGCGGTCGACGTCGACTACGACCACAAGGCGACCCCGCGCCGCTTCGAGATCACGGTCCGGCTGCCCGACGGTCTGACCGATTCCCAACTCGAGCGGCTGCGGCGCGTCGCCGACACCTGCCCGATCAGGCGGGCGCTGGAGACGGGGTTCGAGTTCGACGAGCGGATCGTCACCGAGCGTCGGCAGCGGGCCGCCTGAGCGGTGGACCCCGAACAGCTGCGCGGGGCGCTGCAACGCCTGGCTTCCGGGCCAGTCGAGCTGGTGGAGACCCACATCTCATGGGTGTTCCTGACCCCGGAGCGAGCGTATAAGTGCAAGAAGCCGCTCGTGCTGCCGTTCCTCGATTACGGTACCCCCGAGAAGCGGCGCACGATGTGCCTCGCGGAGGTCAGTCTCAACCGGCAGCTGGCCCCTGACATCTACCTCGGCGTTCGCGGCGTGATCGAGACCGCCGACGGTCTCGACCTGACCGACGCCGACGACCGGGGCGCGATCGAGTATCTGGTCGAGATGCGCCGCTACGACGAGCGCAGCACGCTCGCGGCGGCGCTCGATTGCGGCGAGCTGCGACGCGAGGACTTGGTGGGGGTCGCGCGGACGCTGGCGGACTTCCACGCGCGCTGCGAGCCCGTCCGCGGCCGGCGCCACGGAGCGCGCGGGATCGAGCGCGAGGTTGACCGCAACATCGAGGAGCTGCTCGGGGTGGCGGCGCTGAGAAGCGAGCGCGCCCATATCCGCGATCTGTCGCGGTTCATGACGGCGTTCATCGCGGCGCGCCGGCGGCTGCTCGATGCGCGCGCGGCGGGCGGCCGCACGCGACGGTGCCACGGTGATCTGCGCGCCGAGCATGTGCTGCTCGGGCCGGTGCGTGTCGTAGACTGCGTGGAGTTCGATCCGCAGCTGCGAACGCTGGATGTCGCCGACGACCTCGCGTTCCTGATCATGGACCTGACGGCACTCGGAGGCGAGCGGTTCGCGGCCCAACTGTTTGACGCCTACCGCGCCGCGGGCGGCGATCCCGGTGATCGCTCGCTGGTGGCGTTCTTTGCGATCCACCGGGCATTGGTGCGCGCCAAGGTCCTGCTCGTGCGATCCGCCCAACATTCCCCCATGAGTGCCGCGCACGGCCACGCAAGCGCGCAGGCGCGCGGGCTGCTGGCGGTCGCCGAACGATTCGCCTGGCAGGCGCGGCTGCCTCTCGTGCTTGTCGTCTGCGGCGTACCCGCGAGCGGCAAGTCCCATCTGGCAGCGGCGATCGCCGAGCGATCGCGCCTTTCACGGCTGAGCTCAGATCTCGTGCGTAAGCGGCTCGCCGGGATCCGTGCGACCGAGCCGGCGGCGCAGGAGCACTACAGCGATGCGTTCAGCCGCGCTACATATGCCGAGCTCGGACGTCTCGCGGCCGCCGAGGTCGCCCACGCCCGAGGGGCGATCGTCGATGCAACGTTTCGCCGGTGCCGCGACCGCGACGCCTTCAGCGAAGCATTCGCCGGGGTCGCGCCGCTCCAGTACGTCGAGTGCACGGCCCCGGCCGCGGTGCTGGCCAAGCGAGCGGCACGGCGCGAGCACGACCCTGCCCCGTCTCCGACGCATCCGTCGAGGTCGTGCTCAGGGAGCGCCACGCGTGGGAGCCGCTCGACGAGATCGCACCAGAACGACATGTCGTGTTGCGCACCGATCGCCACACGAGCCGGATCTTCGCCGACCTGCTCGAACTCCTCGACGAGCGCCTGTCCTAGTGGCGAAGCCGGCTACTCGTCGTGCGGGCGGGGGACGACGAGCACAGGGCAGTTGGCGTCGTGCATCAGCGCCTCGCCCGTGCTCCCGAGCATCAGCCGGGCGACCGGACCCCAGCGCCGGGACCCGATGACCAGCAGATCGACGTCCGCGCCCAGTCGCAGGAGCGCGTCCGCGGGACGTCCGCGCAGGACCTCGGTCTTCACGGTCGCGCCGGTCGCGCCGGCCGCTTGCTCGAGCTCGGAGCGAAGTGAGCGCTCGGTCGCCTCGACGAGCGCCTCCCACGCGGGAGTTGCACCCTCGCCGGCCACTATCGACCCGGCGGCTTCGGATGTGCCGACATCCGAAGCCACGACGGGCCCTGACGCGACCTGCGAGAACCCGACCGTCCGGATCCTGTCGTCGACGACCCCGCAGACGGTCAACTGAGCGCCCGAGACGGCGGCGATCGAGCCCGCCAGAGTGAGCGCGGCCTTGGCCTCGGGTCCGCCGTCGTATCCGACTCCGATCCGCGCGATCGGATGCTCCGAAAGCGTATGCATTCCCCGCGGGGCCACCGCGAGCGCGCACTCGAAGTGGCACAGGAGCTGGCGGGTGCGCTTGCCGATCCGCAGGTGCCCGTCGGGCGCGTGGCGGCTCGAGCCCATCACGAGCAGATCGCGATGATCCCTGCGGACCACCCGCCGGAGCCCTCGTGAGACCGACAGGTCCGTCTCGACATCGACGCGGGCATCCGGGGCGAGCGAATCGCGAACCTCCCGCAGCGTCCTGAGCGCGTGGTTGCGCAGGCCGGTCCAATCCAACCCCTCCGGGAGAACCACCAGCGGCTCGGGATGGATTGCGACGAGCATCAGCTCGGCGCCCGTGGCGCGCGCGAGGGCGGCGCCGAGCGCGGCCGCGTCGCGGCCCTCGGGGTAGCCGTCGATCCCGACGGCTACCCGGGAGAGGGTGGTGGCCGGGCTGCTCATCGGCGGTGGAAGGGATGGCAGATGGTCGGCGCAGTCATCATTGGCCGATCACGAGGACGGTTGTTTCCCGACCTCGCCGCCGCGGGCTTGCTCGGCGGCGAGTTGCGCCCATTTGCGCCGCTCGCGCTGGCGGGCGGCGGGCAGCGGACCGCCAACGTCCTCGGCGGCGCCGAGACACCTGGTTGCGAAGTCGTAGGAGCCCCGGCGTGCGTTCGCATCTGCGAGCGCCAGCAGCAGCTCGATCGCCTCCCGCTCGTCGTCCGCGGCCGATGACTCGCTGGCGGGCTCATCGAGCGCGGGGCGATCGACGAACGGCTCGCGCATCAGCGACGGATCCTCCGGCTGAGCGAGGTAGGGGGAAATGTGGCGCCCGGCGATCTTGCTCGGCGGCCACCACAGCGCCCGGTAGGAGATCTCGGAGGTTCCCGTTTCGGCGCTCGCGCGCAGGTAGCGCGGCTCGGCGCCGGTCAGCAGCAGCCCGCGCAGAACGGGACGGAACGGATTTGGATCCTGGAGCGCACCAAGCTCGGACGCGACCGCCGCGGCGACAGCGTCCGCCTGCTGCGCGGCGAGCCCTCCCTGTTTGATCGGGAACGCGGTCCCATCGCCGGCCGCGTACACCCGCGGCACGCCTGTCACCGCACCGTGCGAATCGGTCGGAATGAACCCGTGCTCGTCTTGTGGCAACCCGGCGATGTGTAGACCCTCCAGTCGCGGCAAGGCGATCACGGCGTCGGCCGAGATCGGCTTGCCCGGGGCGGCAACCGCGAGCGTATGGCCGTCGAATCGCTCGCCGGACCGGCCGACGTGCAGCGCGATGCCGGCTTGCGCCAACAGCCCCGCAACCTCATCTCCGGCAGCAGTGCCGAACGCCTCCAGCGGCCGTTCCTCGGGCGTGACGAGTGCGATCTGCACGTCCGAAAGCTCGTGCTTCCGCGTCCAGGCGGCGGTGAACAGCGCGAGCTCATACAGCGGCAGCAACCACGCGACGCTGGTCGGCGCCGCAAACACCAGCCTTCTCACCTCGCCGGCCTTGACATCGGCCAGGAGCTGCTCGATCGCGACGCGATCGGTCTCCCCGCCGTAGGTGAGAGCGCCGTCGATAGCGTTGACCGGCCGGGCCCCCACGGCGACGACCAGATAATCGTACGCAAGCCTGGCGCCGGCGTCGGTGATCGCCATCCCGGCGGCGGCATCGACCCCGGCGAGGGACGCCTGCCGGTAGTGGGCGCCGTGATCGGCCGCGACCCTGGCGAGCTCCAGGCGCCGGACCTCACCGAGGCCAAACGGCTCGGCGACGGCGATCGGGCGGTAGCTGAACTCGAGCCCCGGCGACATCAGCTCGAGCGCAACCGCATCGCCGACGAACGCACGGAGTCCGATCAGCGCCTCGAGGCCGCCGACGCCACCGCCGGCGATCAAGATCGTGGGGCGATGATGGACTGCCTGAAGCCTCGCCATAGATGCTTCGGAGCCTATGTCCGCGACCGGCGCGGAGCGACCGCACGCAGTACGGTGCTGGTCAGTAGTTTGCCGCAACCATCGCGACAGTCACTTCAGCGCGGGTAGTGTGACGAGTTCCCGTTGCTCTATTTCCGACACTCCTCCTCGCTCGAGCACGACCCCGGGGTGCTGTCGCCCGATCATCCGGACACGCCTGCCCGGATCGAGGCGATCGAGATCGCCATGACCGCCGCCGGCTGGCTCGGATGTGAGCGCGTCGACGCCCCCGCCGCGACCGAGACCGAGCTGGAGCTGGTGCACGAGACAGAGCACGTCGAGTTCATCCGGGACATCTGCCTCGAAGGAGGCGGTCGGATCGATGCCGACACGTTCGTTGGTGAGACTTCCTTCCAGGCGGCGCTGCATGCCGCAGGTGGCGCCTGTGCGATGGTCCGCGCGCTGGTCGCCGGCGAAACACGCACGGCGGTCTGCGGCCTGCGCCCCTCGGGCCACCACGCCGAGCGGGACCGGGCAATGGGCTTCTGCCTGTTCAACAACATCGCGATCGCCGCTGAGCTCGCCGTGCGCGAACTAGGGCTCTCCCGCGTCCTGGTCCTGGACTGGGACGTCCATCACGGCAACGGGACGGCCGACAGCTTCCGCCGGCGATCCGATGTGCTGTTCGCCAGCATCCATCAATCCGGGCTGTTCCCGGGCACCGGGGCGCTCGCCGACGCGGGCTCGGGCGACGGCCTTGGGTACACGATCAACATCCCCGTGCCGAAGGGCTCCGACGAGGAGGTCTGGTTGTCGGTGCTCGAACACGTCGTGATCCCGGTCGCGCTCGAATACAAGCCTGAGCTGATCCTGATCTCGGCCGGCTTCGACGCCCACCGGCTCGATCCGCTCGGCGAATGTCTGCTGGAGCGGGACTCGTTCGCACAGATGGCCTGCCAGGTGCGGGATCTGGGGACGCAGGTCTCGGCCCCCGTCGGCGCCGTGCTCGAGGGTGGCTACGACCTAGGGGCGCTCGCCGAGTGCTGGCTCGCGACGATCGCTGCGCTCGAGGGCGAGGGCGAGTCGGAGTCGATCGCACCCGATCCCCTGGTCACCTCGAGGGTGGCGGCGCACGTCGGGCACTACTGGACCCTCTAGGACCCTTTCCCCGCTCGCGACGGGTACCGATACCTTCCGGCTTCAACGGGGAAGCTCGCAGGATCGTTGCTGATCGGGGGGCGGTGCTGATCGGGGGGCGGTGCCGATCGCGGGGCGGTGCTGATCGCGACCTTGGCGACGGCCGCTGCCGGCGTGTCCGTCGCCCAGGGATCGCCGCGTTCCGCCTGCGCCTTCGGTCGGAACGTCTCCGCCCCCGCGGCCAGCGCATACCGGACGTTTTCTCGGAATTCGGCCGAGCTGCAGTCGGCCGTCTGTCCGGAAAACGGCGCTGGTGGGGGTGGTTTGCGGCAGGAGGGAGGCGCCGGGCCTCCGGATTTGGCCTCGGGGCGGTGCCAGCGAGGCCAATGGGGTGAGGTCGGCCGGAAACGGCGCCGGTGATCGGTGGCTTGCGGCGAGAGGTGTCAGCAATCTGACACTTTTGCCTGCATACAGGGACAAATCGCGCGCGCCTGCTGGACCTTGGCTACATAAGCATGTGGGGCATGCTTATGTAACCAAGGAGGTTCTTGGCGTGGGACTTTGTCCCTGTATGCATGCCGCCGAGGCGGATTTCGACCCGGGCGGGCCCTCGCCGGGGGGTCCGACCATGTCCACCCCGCGTCCCCCGGCGTCCCCCGGCGTCCCCGCGTCCCGCGTCCCCCCGCGTCCCGTGCGTCCCCCCGCGTCCCCCCGCGTGCCCACACTTCCCCGGGGCCCTTCCCCGCGTCCCTTCCCCGCGTCCCCCCGCGTGCGCCGGTCGCGTTCCGGTCGCCCCGCGGCCCGCCCCGCCGCCGCGGTGTCTCGCTCCGCGGCCCGAGCAGCGCCCCCGCCATCTCACCTCCCGGCCCGCGCCGCCCCCCACCGTCCCGCCTCGCAGCCCGAGCCGCCGCCCCGCCCCGGCCTCCCGCCGCAAGCCACCCTTCACCAGCGCCGTTCCACCGAGCCGACCGCCGGCCGCAGCCCAGCCGAGCGACCAGGCCACCTCCCGATCTCCCGGCCCAAGCCCCCGGCCCAAGCCTCCGGCTCGCGCCGCCGGCCCGCCCCGCCATCTCGCCCCCCGGCTCGCGCCGCCGCCCCGCCCCGACCTCCCGCCGCAAGCCACCGCGCTCAGGAGCCCCGCCACGCCTCCAGATACGGCGCCAGATATTTCGCTGCGATCTTCGTCGCCCCGGCCCAGCTCGGCTCGTCGCTCAGCTCGGAGCTGAAGCCATGCCCACCGGTGATGTGCGCGCTCAGATAGCGCGGCTTGTCGCCGGCCAACAGGACCCCGTGGATCACGGGATGAAACGGCTGCGGCTCGACCGGGGCACCGGCCAAGGCCGCAATCGCCTCCGCCGCGGCGTCGGCCTGCTGCGCGGCGATCCCGCCGTACTTGATCGGGAAGTCGGTTGCGTCGCCGGCGGCCCAGACCCGCTCGGCGCCGCGCACCTGGCAGTGCTCGTCGACGGGGATGAAGCCATCCTGGTCGTGCGGAATCCCGTCGACCGCCGGCCCCTCGAGCTCCGGCATCGCGATCACGCGATCCACCTCGAGCCGCTCGCCGCCCGGAGTGACCTCGATCACGCCCGCTTGCGGGATCTCGCAGTAGGCCGAGGGGATGACCTCGATCCGATTGTCGGCGAGCAGCGCGGCGACCGCGTCGCTCGCACCCTGGCCGAACACGGCCAGCGGCGCATCCTCGGGCGTGAGGATCAGGATCTCGACCGTCACGTTCATGTCGTAGGCGCGTTTGGCGGTCATCAGTGCCAGCTCATAGATCGGCAGCGGCCAGGCGATCGGCGCCGGCATCACGAACGCGAGCCGCTTGACGTATCCGTCTTCGACATCCTGGATCAGGCCGTGAAGCAACTCGTCGAGCCGGCTGTCGTCGACTGTCACGGCGTGCTCGTAGCGGGGGTGGATGCGAGCCCCGAGACCGAGCAGGAGCGCGTCGTATCGAAGCAGCGCGCCCGATTCGGTGCGGACCGTCCGCGCCGCACTATCCACGCTCCGCACGCCGTCTTCCTGCACCGCCGCGCCGAGGTCCGCGGCGATCTCCCGCAATGGATACCGCTGTGCCTGCCCGTAGGCAAACGGCTCGCGCACCGTCATCGGGCGGTACACGAACTCCGAAGCCGGCGCGATCAGCTCCACCGCAACCCGGTCGCCCGCCAGCTCCCGGAGCGCGATCGCTGCTTCCAGACCCGCCACGCCCCCACCGGCGATCACGACCTGTAACGGCTGGGAGTCTCCTGTCTCAGCGGTCATCCGAGGTCGGAGCTTAGCCCCCGGCGCTCCAAGCCGGTTACCCGCTTGAGAGCGATCGACATACGCTTATCGCGATGGCGGCTGGTGAACACGAGCCTCGCGCCGACGGACTCACCTTCGACGAGGAGCTGCTGCTCTGGCTGGGCGACGAGCCGGCGGACATCCGGGCGCGGGACGCAGAGCGGATCCGCATCATCGCGACCGAGTTCGCCCGCGGCTTTGCCCGCCTCGCGTCAATCGGGCCGGCTGTGACCGTGTTCGGGTCGGCCCGGACTCCCGTCGAGCATCCTCAGTACGCGCTGATGCGGAGGGTCGGCACCGAGCTCGGCCGGGCCGGCTTTGCGGTCATCACCGGCGGTGGTCCGGGCCTGATGGAAGCGGCCAACCGTGGCGCCCGCGACGTGGGCGCGGTGTCGGTCGGGTGCAACATCGCATTGCCGCACGAGCAGGAGACCAATTCGTACGTGGACATCGCGATGCGGTTCCACCATTTCTTTGCTCGCAAGGTGATGTTCGTCCGGTTCGCATCCGCGTTCGTGATCGGGCCGGGCGGCTTCGGGACGCTGGACGAGCTGTTCGAGGCGCTGACCCTGATCCAGACCGGAACCATCCGGCACTTCCCGGTGGTCCTGGTCGGCGATGGCGAATGGGACGGACTGCTCGACTGGCTCCGGCACGGAGCGCTCGCCGATGGCCGCATCGACGCCGCTGAGCTCAGCCGGATCCACGTAACCAACTCGCCGGCCGAGGTGGCCGAGATCGCCCTCGCAGGCCGACGTGGCCAGTTGAGCGAGCGATCGCGGCGCGAGGGCGGCGCATAGCAGCAGCGCGGCGCCGAGCGACCCGCCCAGCAACCCGCCCCCAGCGACCCGCCGAGCGACCCGCCCAGCAACCCGCCCCCAGCAACCCGCCCCCAGCGACCCGCCCAGCGACCCGCCCAGCAACCCGCCCCCAGCGACCCGCCCAGCAACCCGCCCAGCAATCCGCCCCCAGAAACCCGCCCAGCGACCGCCCAGCGACCCGAGGCGGCCAATAGCGCCGAACGGCGCTAGCGCGCGAGCGCCCGCACCGCCTCAGGCCCCAGCGAGTATGCGGCCACCGCCCGCGACGCGATCCGCGCGGCCGCGCTCGGCCGCGCGAGCAACCGCGTCAGCACGAGCAACAGCGGCACCGCCGCGAGCGGATCGCTGCCGAGCGGCAGCAGCATCTCATGACCACCAGAGAATGGGCCTCTGCGCGCGAGCGCAGCCCCGACCTGCGCGAGCACCGCCCGCCGCCTCCGGTCGCGATCCGCCGCTCCCATGCAGATCGCGAGCAGCGAATGAGTGCGCGTTCCCGGCCGCCCCGTCACCGGCGGTCGATCGAACCCCCCGCCCAGTGAGAGCTGCAGCTGGAGCTCGGGCAGCGCCACCCCGCTCGCCACCGCGTTTCCGGGCTCGACCGTGCGCGGATTGCACTCCAGGTAGAGCGGTCCGCGCCCCTCTTGCCAGAAGTAGTCGAGCGTCAAGCCTCCGTGCCAGCCGAGCTTCTCGCCGATCCGCGCGATGTCCGCCCGCGGCTGGGGATGGTCGACGCTGATCCGCGCCGCTGCGCTCCCCCCAATCCCGGCCGCGGTCGCGAGGTTCGTGTGAGCCGCGATCATCCGCCCGCGCGCGAACAGCGCCTGCACCTGGCCATAGCGTCCGCTCGCCGGGGCCTGCACCAGCAGGCCGGAGTCATCCGGCCACATCGCCGCCAGCGCAGCGGCGCGATCACGATCGTCGCGGATCTGGCGGACCCCGCTGCCGGCGGTGCTGTACGCCGCCTTGAGCCAGTACGGATACGGCCATTGCCCGAGTTCGCGGGGGTCGCGAAGCCGACAGCTCTCGGGCTGCGGCAGGCCGAGCTCATCCAGCAGCTCGGCGAACGCGAGCTTGCTCTGCACGCGCGCAAATGCGTCGGCGTCCGATACCGCCAGACCGACGCCTGCCGGCAGTCGGTCGCGGAGTAACGCAAACAGGTACGCCTGCTCGTGTGTCGGCAGCAGCACGTCGTACTGGCGCCGTCCGAGCTGCTCGACCACGGCATCGAGATAGCCGAGCGGGTCGCTTCCGACGGGAGGGCACGCGATCACGCTCCCGACCCAGCGGCTGAAGCGCGCCAGGCACAGCGGGTCGGGGTCGATCACGTCGAGCTTGTGGCCGGCCGGACCGAGCGCCGTTATGAACTCGCGTGAGGTCAGGCTGGAGCCTTCGGAGAGCAGGACCCGGAGCGAGTCCATCTAAGCCACGATTTCCAGCTTCAGGCCCCGAGCAGATCTCGCCGCTCGAACCACGCGATCGCCGCCCCGGCCGCGATCAGGCCGATCGCAACCATAACCCCGGCCGCGAGGGTTTTGAACGGCTGCACCGGTACCGCCGCAACGTGGGCGAACGGGGTGGCGTCGACCAGCCACTTCGCGACCCCGAGCAGCGAGCCGAACAGATACCAGAGGAAGGCAACCGCGACGAGGCCGTAGGCGATCCCGGCGCTGGCGCGCGGGACAACGGCATATGCGAGCGCCGCGAGGCCGAGGAACAGGATCGCGACCGGCAGGCAGTTGGCACCGGCTTCGAGCAGCCTCGGGAACGACAGGCTCACGCCCTCCGCCTGCGCACCGACCCAGGTCGCAGCACCGGCGATCAGCGAGATCGCCGCGCCGACCAGAGCTGCCAGGACCAGGCGGCCGGCAAACCACCGGCGACGGCTGACCGGCAGCGCCAGCAGTGTCTCGAGCTGCTGGTTCTCCTCCTCGTTGCGGGCGGCGCCGACCTGGGCGCACATGAACAAGCTCACGGCGAGCACGAAGAAGATGAACGCGAAGGCGATGTAGCCGCGCGGCGTCACGATCGAGCCGGACCCGAACTTCGCGAGCTCGCGTTGGAGGCTGCTCGAGATCCCGGCCGAGTTGATGCTCTTGGACACCACGCCGATGATCAGAGCGAACACCGCCGTGGTGGCGGCCCAAACGATCAGCGTGCTGCGCTGCTCGCGGACTGCGTGCGCGATGGGCGAGGACAACAGCCACAGACGTGGCGGCGCGGAGTCTCGCGCCGGCAGCAGCCCCGCCCCGATGTCCCGACCCGCGGCGATCCGCCACGCCACCGTCAGCAGAATCACTGTCGTCGCGAGCGGCAGCAGCAGCACGAGCGGCTGCGCCCCGGTGAACGGGCGCATCTCCTCGGCCCAGCCGAGCGGCGTCGCCCAGCGCAGCCACGCAACGCCGGTCGACGTGTCCGCGACCACGCGCAGCAGAAACCCCACGGCAAACACCGCCAGCCCGAGCTGCAACGCCATCCGCCGCGTCGGCGCGAGCTGGCTCACGAGCGCGCCGACGCCGACGAACACCACTACGACGCTCGCGCTGGCAAGCGCGAGCATCGCCGAGCTGCCGACCGGGAGGCCGGCGACCAGCAGGCCGGCAAGCTCCGCCAGCCATAGGGCCGCGGTCCCAAGCGCGATCGCGGCCAGCGCGGACAGGAAGAACATGTTCCGACCCGCAACCCCGGCGAGCACGAGTTCGGCCCGACCTGTGTCCTCCTCGGTCCGCAGCGCCCGGATCGCGGCGAACAGCCCGTACACGGCCGCGAACAGCGCCAGCGTCCCGCCGCTGCGCCAGGCGGCATACCCGCCGACGGTGAGCAGGTCGTATGCCTTGCCGTAGAACAACTCGACGGCCTTGTTGTGGCCGAAGCTGTCCGCAAACCCGATCCGCGATTGCAGTGTCGGGTAGGTGCTCTTGTAGGTGGCGGGGTTGATGTAGGCGACGAGGGCGAACAGATACGTGAACGCGATCGTGCGGACGCGCGCGTCCATCACCGAGCGCCGGATCAACGCGGCCCACGGTGCAGTGGTCTTCCCCCGCCCCGAGCGCTGCGCTGGGCGCAGAGCCGAGAGCCCGTCAGCTGTCGACACGTCCGTCGGAGGAGTCGTAGTGGTGCAGGAAGATCTCCTCGAGCGACGGCTCGCGGCTCGTCAGCGTTGCCACCGGCTTGTCGCCGAGCGCGGCGATCAGCGGCCCGACCGTCCCCGTGACCTCAAACCTGAGCGCGCTCGGCCCAGCAGGCTCGACCTGTACCCCGGGCAGCGGTCCGATCTCCGGCGCCGGCCCATCGAACGTGACCTCGACGGTCTGCGCGCTCAGGTGCTTGAGCTCGGCGAGCGTGCCCTGGTCGACGAGCTTTCCCCGGCGGAGGATCCCGACCCGGTCGCAGAGCACCTCGACCTCGCTCAGGATGTGTGAGGACAGGAACACGGTCTGACCGCGGTCCTTGGCCTCTTTGATGCAGTCACGGAACGCGACCTCCATCAGCGGGTCCAGTCCGGACGTCGGCTCGTCGAGCAACAACAGGTCCGCGCGTGTGGCGAGCGCCGCGATCAGCTGCACCTTCTGGCGGTTGCCCTTCGATAGCGCGCGCATCTTCTTGTCCGGATCGAGCTGGAACCGTGCGACCAGCTGGTCGCGGTAGGCGACGTCCGTACCGCCATGCAGCTGGGCCAGAAACTCGAACGTCTCGGCGCTCGTCAGCGCCGGCCACAAGAACGGCTCGCCGGCGACGTACGCCACCCGCCGGTGCGCGTGCACCGGATCCTCCCAGGCGTCGATCCCGAACAGCTCCGCACGTCCGCCGGTTGGGCGGTGAAGGCCGAGCAGCAGCCGGATGGTGGTCGTCTTGCCGGCGCCGTTCGGTCCCAGGTACCCGTACACCTCCCCTGCGCCGACGTCGAGCTCGAGCCCGTCGAGCGCGAGCGTCGGTCCGTAGCGCTTGGACAGCTGGTGCGTGCGAATCGCCGCCGTCACGCTCAGGGACGCTAGCTGTTCCAGCCACGACTGACACCGGCCAGAACCGATCGTCAGATCCGTAGTTCGCCGTGCCAGCTCCAGGGAAGCATCCGGATGCATGTCCGGCCCGGGCCGTCGAACCTACTGTTATGACATCGGGCTCCCTCCAATCGGCCACTTTGCGCAACGTCCGCGTTCGCGACTGCATGCACGCCGGCATCCTCAGCTGCGCCTTCGACGCGCCGCTCGCGGAGGTCGCAGCCATCATGGCCAAGCATCGCGTCCATTGCGTCGCGGTCAACAACGGCAACGGCGGGCGAACGGTCGGTGTCGTGTCCGACCTCGACGTGATCGCCGCGCTCGCGAGCGACGAGGAGGGGCTGACCGCCAGGCAGGCGGCGGCCACCGAGCCGGTCGTCGTGTCCACGGAGGCTCCGCTCCAGCGCGCCGTGCAGCTGATGAACGAGCACGCCGTCTCGCACCTGGTCGTCGTCGACTCCTCGGGCGGCTTCCCGGTCGGCATTCTCTCGACGCTCGACATCGCGGCTGCATACGCCGGCGCTCGCGACTGATGACCCCGCTTGTCCCCGGGTGCTCGCCGGATGCGGGCTCAGGGCGTTCGGGCCCGCGGTAGCCGCTCACCCATTGCGCACGTATACGGCGAAGAAGTCGCGGTCGTCGGGCGACAGGTACCGCGTCGCGTCCCGGGTCATGTCCGGGAGGAGTTTCGACGGGTTGCCCGCTCCGCCCAATCCGAAGAAGTTGAACGTGACCCATTCGGAGTTGATGTCGAGCTCCATCGCGCGAACCGCCCCCGCCCGCTGGAGGATCTGCGCGAGGCTGGTCGCCGTCTGATTGTCGGCCGCGGCGTAGATCAGGTTGCCGTGGGCGTCAACGCCGACCCCCGAGCGCCAAACCCGGACCGCATTACCGAGCGTCGCCCCCCACTCAGGGCCGTCGCTGAGGTTCGGGTTCAGCTGGCCGCCGGAGACGATCAGCGGCAGGTTCTGGCGGGCCAGCTCGACGTTCGGGCCCGGGTCCGGCCCGCCCCCCCACGCTTGCACGTCGACCGTGCCGTCCCGGTAGCGCACCAGGGTCGCCTGGCCCGTCCTCAGTGGCGCGTACACCCTGCCGAAGGCGACGAACCCGCCGTTGTCGTCTTCCAACTTGAAGCCGCTGTTGAACGTCGCCAGCAGACCCGCTCGTAGTTGCGCCGGCACTTCGGCGCCGGCGCCGCCGGAGTTGGGCGGCTCGTAGCGCCCTGGATACAGCTGGACCCACGCCCGCGAGGTGTCGATCCACGCCAGGCCGGCGACCATCTGCGGGTAGTCGGGGTCGGGGCGGAACGTGCTCACCAGTACCGGCGGCGCTCCGCGGACGAGCGGACCGGTGCCCTGCCAGACTCCCTCGCTCGGCAGTGCGGGGGTTATCACCGGCGTGATCGCCGGGGGGCGGTAGATGCTGGCGAGCGCTCCGCTGCCCCCGATCCCCACCTTCGGCAGCGTCCTCAGGGCGGGGCCTCCGGTCGGCGGCGCGGAGAATGAGTAGTAGGCGCTTTCGACATCCGACACGAGCCAGGCGGCGCCATTGTCGCGCAGCCATTCGACGGCGTTGACGGCGAAGCCGGTGTTCGACGGGCGGCTCACCGCGGCGGCGAACGACACCACCGTGTCGGCCACCAGCAGCAGCGACGCGAGCACCACCATGCGGCGAAGGCGCACGCGAGCCGACCCCCGGGCTGCGCGGTGCTGGCGGCGACGCCGTCTCGCCGACTGAACCGGGCCCTCGCGCGGGGCGCGAGGTCCGACGCGAGGTGGGCGAGGTCCGACGCGCGGGGCGCGGGGTGCTTCCACAATCAGCGACTGGTCCATCGTCTCTCGCGCTGGACGCACCTCCACCCCTTCGGCATCGGCTCGCCTGACTCCTTCGCCGCGGCGATGAGATCGTTCTCATCGGGCTATGCTCAACCCAGATGGCCAGCCGATCAGCAGCGGCCCTGGGCGAGATCATCCGCCAGCAGCGCGAGCTCGCGGAGATGTCGATCCGGCAGTTCGCAGAGGTGGCGGGGATCTCGAACCCGTACCTGTCGCAGATCGAGCGGGGATTGCGGGCGCCGTCCGAGCAGGTGCTCGAGGCGATCGCCAAGACATTGCGGGTCTCCTCAGAGGCACTCTACGAGCAAGCGGGCGTCGCGCCGCCGGGTGAGGAGCCCCAGGGCTCGGCGGTGCTCGACGCGATCGCGTCCGACCCCCGCCTCAGTGCGCGCCAGCGGACTGTGCTGCGGGAGGTCTACGAGTCGTTCGTCGATCAGTCGCCGCCACGGCGCAAGCGCTAGGGATAAGATCCCGCCTACAGACCGGAACCAGCAACCGCCGGTCGTCGGTGAGGAATGGACGCGAGCGAAGCACCCCGCCCCAACACGGGCGCGGAGGACACGTCGGGCGTGGGAGCGAACGGCGACCCGAAGCGGCTGTCTCGTGCCGCGTTCGAGAAAGAGCTGCGCAGGCTCCAGCGCGAGCTCGTGATCATGCAGGAGTACGTCAAGACCTCGGGCCTGAAGATCGTGGTGATCTTCGAGGGTCGGGACGCGGCCGGCAAGGGCGGCGTGATCAAGCGAATCGCCGAGCGGACCAACCCCCGTGTGTGCCGCGTCGTGGCGCTTCCGGCCCCCACCGAGCGCGAGCGGACGCAGTGGTACTTTCAGCGCTACGTGGCGCATCTGCCCGCGGGCGGCGAAATCGTGCTGCTCGACCGCTCCTGGTACAACCGGGCGGGTGTCGAGCGGGTGATGGGCTTCTGCAGTGAGACGGAGTACGAGGAGTTCATGCGCTCGTGCCCCGAATTTGAACGGATGCTCGTGCGCTCCGGCATCCAGCTCGTCAAGTACTGGTTCTCGGTCTCCGACGAGGAACAGGAGCGCCGCTTCCAGGCGCGCGTGCACGACCCGATGCGCCGGTGGAAGCTGAGCCCGATGGACCTCCAGTCGCGCGCCAAGTGGAACGAGTACTCGCGGGCCAAGGATGAGATGTTCCGATACACCGACATCAAGCATGCGCCGTGGTGGGTGGTCGAGGCCGACGACAAGCGGCGGGCGCGGCTCAACTGCATCGCCCATCTGTTGTCGCTGGTCAATTACGAGGATCTGACTCCGCCGCCGCTGGAACTCCCGCCGCGCGAGCCCGACCACTACGTCCGCCCGCCCCTCGACGAGCAGACATTCGTGCCGCGCCACTACTAGCGGCCGCGCTGTACGCACCCTGACGCCCGGATCCGGGAACTACGTCAGCGTTTCGGCAATCGCCGCCGCAAACCGATCGACGTCATCCTCGGTCGTATCCCACGAGCACATCCACCGGACCTCGGTCCGCTGCTCGTCCCAGACGTAGAACGCGAACCGCTCCTGGAGCGCGGCACAGGCCGGCCCCGGCAGCGTCGCGAATACCGCATTCGTCTGGACCGGCCGGGTGATCGTCAGCTGCGGGACGCGCTCGAGCGCCCGCTCGAGCCGGAACGCCATCGCGTTCGCCTGCCGCGCGCACCGCAGCCAGAGCTCGTCGCTCAGGAGCGCATCGAACTGGGCGGCCAGGTAGCGCATCTTCGACGCCAGCTGCAGCGACTGCTTGCGCAGGTACTGAAACCCGTCCGCGAGCTCGGGCGTCAGGATCACGACCGCTTCCCCGCCGAGCAGCCCGTTCTTCGTCCCGCCGAAGGAGAGGACGTCGACGCCGACATCGGCGCTCAGATCCCGCAATGGGAGACCGAGCGCCGCGGCCGCATTGGACAGGCGCGCGCCGTCCATGTGCAGAACCAGTCGCTTCCGGTGCGCGAGATCGGCGAGCGCCCCGACCTCTCCGGGCGTGTACACGGTGCCCAGCTCGGTGCACTGCGAGATCGAGATCACGCGCGGCTGTACCGCGTGCTCGTCGCCGACGCGCACGATCAGATCGTCCACGAGCTCCGGCGTGAGCTTGCCATGCTCGGTCGCCGCGGGCAGGAGCTTCACGCCCGCGATCGCCTCCGGTGCCCCGCACTCGTCGACGTTCAGGTGCGCGACGTCAGCGCAGATCACCGCCTCCCACGGCCGGCACGCGGCGCGCAGCGACAGCACGTTCGCCGCCGTGCCGTTGAACACCAGATACGTCTCGGCGCGCTCGCCGAACTGCTCGGCGAAGCGAGCCTGCAGATCCTCGGTGAAGCGGTCGTGGCCGTACCCACGTACGTGGCCGATGTTCACGCGCGCGATCGCCGCGAGCACCTCCGGATGGACGGTCGCGTTGTTGTCCGAGGCGAATCCGCGCTCGCTCACGCGCCGAGCTTAGCCTTCAGCGACGAGTAGAACATCGACAGCGGGAATTCGTCCTCGAGCACCTCGGCGACGTACGGCCTCGGGTCCTCGACGTCCCTGAAGTCCCGGACTCCCGCGGTCCACCGCGAGCCGGTGGCGGCGGGTACGCTCGCCGCGACCAGGTCGTGGGCCGCGGACCAGTGCTGGAGCTTGGTTCGGTCGATCCCGGCGCGATACAGCTCGTGCACCTCATCGTGCAGTCGAGTCACGCCTTCGCTGACACGTTCCCATTCGATCGTCAGCCGATTGTCGGTCCAGTGCAGATAGCCGTGGCTGTGGAGATAGGCGAACAGCAGCTGACCGCCGAGCCCGTCGTAGTTGCGCACCCGCGGTCCGGTGATCGGGAAGCGGAGCAGTCGGTCGAGCAGGATCGCGTACTGGACGTGCCGCGCGAACGCAACCCCCCCGCCGAGCTCGAGCTCGACCGCCTGCACGAACGCCGTCAGGTCGCACCGCAGCTCCTCCAGCGCATACATCCAATACGGCGCGCGCTGGCGGATCATGAACGGGTCGAACGGCAGGTCGCCGTGGCTGTGAGCACGGTCGTGGATCAGGTCCCAGAGGATGTACGCCTGCTGGGAGGCGGAGGGGCTCGAGAGCATCCACGCGGCATCCGGGGGAAGGTTCAGCGCCAGCAGATCCGCAGCGCCAGCTGCGATCCGTCGCAGCCGATCGGCCTCGCGGTCGCAGAAGATCGCGCCGAAGTTGTTCACCGGCCCGGCGGCCACGCTGACGGTCTCCGGGAACAGCGTCGCGCACTCGCTGTCGCGGTATCCGCTGGTGGCGTCCACCAGTTCGACCGGCACGAATTTCGGATTGTCGTAGCGGTCGCGCTCGAGCTCGGCGATCCAGTCCGGCCATGGGACGCGGATCTTGAGCGCCTCGAAGCACGTGTCGCGTGACCCGTTCTGCTTGTACATCGGGAACAGCACGAGATGCTCGGCCCCGTCCTCGCGGTGTAGCTCGGGCCGGAATGCTTCGAGAGCGCGGGTGAAGTCGGGCTTGGCGAAGCCCGCTGACACCCAACCTCCGAGATCGGCGATCACCGCCTCCAGATGGTCGGCCTGATGCGGGTAGCGAGGGCTAAGGGCCTCGATCGCGCTGACGATCTCCTGCACGTGCGCCCGGGCGGCGTCGACGTCACCCTTCAACGACCCGTCGGGTGCCTGCAACCGCGCGAGCGCGTCGGTCTGCGCCCGCATGCGCAGCCATGGCGCGTCCGTCTCCGCGGGTCGCGGAGCGGTCCCGGCGGTGCCGGGACGGCTGCCTCGAGCCCAGTAGGCGATATTCGTCCACAACGTGCGATGGTCGAGCTCGTCGATGCAATCGTCGCCGAACAGGTCCGAGTCCGCGACCAGCACGACGCGGCCGCGGCCGGGCTCGGCCACCGCGATCAGTGGTGCGCCGGGTGCCGATGCACTCGCATGCGCCCGAGCCAGAACTCGAGCCCCGTTCGACGTCGAGATCGTCGTCGCACGGTAGAGGCACGCCGACCGGACCCGCGCGAGCAGGTCCCCTTCCCGTCCGCGGCCTCCGTCCCGCAGCTCGGCGAGGACCCACGTTGGCGGCCCGACGCAGTGCTCATAGTCCTGAACCGTCTCGTTCTCCAACCGCAGGCCGAACCGCGCCAGCAACGCGTTGAGGTTGTTGCCGTACTTCTCCTGCTCGGTCTCACCGAGCACGATCAGGCCACCGCCGCCTCGCACGAACGATTCGATCGCCTCGAGTTCCGGAGCGCTGAGCCGCGGCGATCCCTTACCAGTCGTGCGCTCCCAGGCCGGATCCGACGGATGCGCGATCACGAGCACTTCGCAACCACCCAGCGCCTCTTGGCACAGCGGCCGCTCGACGTTCGCCTTCACGACGAAGTCCCGAACGCTCAGCGCCTCTGCGGCGCGCCAGTAGGACGAGTCGGCCGGATGGGCGGGCTGCATCTGACGCGCAAGCTCCGGCCGGATCGTCCACGCCTCGCTGTGGGCCTCATCGAACAGCACTCGAGCAGCAGTCATCGATACCAGGCTACCCAGGCGAGAATCGGCTGTCTACGTCGAAATCGATGTAATCTCTGCAATTAATTACGCCTATGGACGCTACTGACCGGCAAATTCTTGCGCTTCTCGTGGATGACGGCCGTCGGACGTACGACGACATCGCCCAGCACGTCGCGCTGTCTGCGCCGGCGGTCAAGCGCCGCGTGGACCGGCTGCGCGCGCGCGGGGCGCTGCGCGGGTTCACCGCCGTGATCGACCATGCCGCCCTCGGGGACCAGACCGAGGCGCTGATCGAGCTGTTCTTCGCCCCCGGCACACTGCTCGACGCGGTGGCCGACACGCTGCGCCGCTATCCGGAGGTGATCGATGCGTGGAGTGTGACCGGCGAGGCGGACGCAATCGTCCGGGTGCGCACGCACGACAACGCCGACCTCGAGCGGCTGATCATGGCCCTGCAGCGCGACGGGATGGTGCAGCGCACGCGCTCGCAGGTCGTGCTCTCGAGGCTGGTGGCGCGCTGAACCTGGCAGCGGCCCACGCGTTACGCCGGCTCAGGCCGAGTCCGGCACGAGCCGCCCAGACTCGCCGAGCACCCACCCCTCGAGCCCGAACCGTGACGAGAGCAGTTCCGGGATCTCCTCCCGTTGCACCGGCGTGACAGTCGTCTCGCGAGCCGTCCGCACTGACAGCGCCAGCTCGCTCCAATCGCTCAGCGTCGTGCGGACGCCATCGTTGTCCAGCAGGCTCGCGACCAAGCCCGTCACGAACGGCGAGCGGGGATGTGTCGAGGTGTACCAATTCTGGACCTCGACATCCACCCGCGGGACCGGTTCCGGTGGGAACGCGTACAGATCGACCCACTGGTCCACGTCCATCACCTGGACGAGAAAGTCCGGCCCGTCCTGAACGATTCGATAGCGCCACCCCGCCTGCCGATCCTCGGCACCTGGGCCGAACAGAAGCGGCTCCAGCGGACTACCGAGACCAAAGCCGACGTCGGCGTGCCATCGCACACCCTCGGCCTCGACACCCAGCACCAGATGGCTGCGCGGCCGTAACGCCCCAGGCGGCGCGCCCATCCGTACTCGGGCTAGATAGAGGTCGACCTCGGCTCCGAGCGCTTCGAGCGCAGCCTTCAGCAGCAGGTTCTGCTCAAAGCAATAGCCGCCGCGCCGCTCGAGCACGAGCTTGCGCTCGAGGTCCTCGGGCGCAAGCGATACTGGAACCCCGCGTTGAGGGTCGAGATTCTCAAACGGGATCGAGATGCTGTGAGCCCGGTGGACTTCAGCGATCGTCGGGCGCCCGCGCAGGCCAATCCGCTCCAGGTATGCATCGAGGTCGAGCATCACGAAGTCGAGCATGATACGGGCCACGGACAACCTTGCCATAACCGTGTCAAGGTTCGGTACCATGGCCGGATGCGGGATTTCCTGGCTGCCATACGCGAGCGCGTGATCGTCTTCGACGGCGGGATGGGCGCCACCCTCGAGCAGTTCGATCTCAGCCTCGAGGACGACTATCGGCTCCCCGGACGCTGCCACGAGGCGCTCGTGCTCAATCGCCCCGACGTGATCGAGGGCGTGCACGCCTCGATGATCGATGCGGGCGCCGAAGTGCTTGAGACCGACACCTTCCAGGGGTCGCGGCTGAAGCTCGCCGAGTGGGGGCTCGAGGAGCACACCGACGAGATCAACACCAGGGCGGCACAGATCGCCCGCAAGGCCGCCGGCGACACCCGATTCGTCGCCGGCTCGATCGGCCCCACCGGGTTCCTGCCCGCCAGCGACGACCCGACCCTCGGACAGATCCAGTTCCCGGAGCTGTTCGACGTGTTCACCCAGCAGGCGCGAGCCCTCCTCAAGGGCGGCGTCGACCTGATCACGATCGAGACCGCCCAGGACATCCTCGAGGTCAAGGCCGCGATCTTCGGCGCCCGCGAGGCCTTCAAGCAGACTGGCAAGCGCGTCCCGATCCAGTGCAGCGTCTCGCTCCTGCCCCAGGGCGGAAAGATGCTGCTCGGAACCGACATCAGCGCCGTTCTGACGACACTCGAGGCGCTCGACGTCGACATCGTCGGCCTCAACTGCTCGACCGGCCCCGAGGACATGCGCGACGCGATCCGGTTCCTCGGCGAGAACTCCTCCGTTCCGGTCCACTGCATCCCCAATGCCGGCCTCCCGCTCCAGGGCCCGCGCGGCGAGACGATCTTCCCCGAGCAGCCGGAGCCGCTGGCGGCCGTGCTGGGGGAATTCGTCGACCGTTACGGCACCTCGATCGTCGGCGGCTGCTGCGGCACCACACCCAAGCACATCGAGGCGCTCGCGGAACGGGTAGCCAAGCGGACCCCGAAGCCGCGACCCGCCCGCCGCGCCGCCCACGTCTCGAGCATGATCGCCGCCAACACGCTCGTCCAGGACCCCCGGCCGACGCTGGTCGGCGAGCGCGTCAATTCGCAGGGGTCGCGCAAAGCCAAGGAGCTGCTGCTCGCCGACGATTACGACGGCTTGCTGACGATCGCCGAGGACCAGGTCACCGGCGGCGCGCACGTGCTCGACGTGTGCGTGGCGCTGACCGAGCGCCAGGACGAGGCCGAGCAGATGCGCCAGGTCGTCAAGCGCATCAGCCTCACCCAGCCGGCGCCGATCCAGATCGACTCGACCGAGCCTGATGTGATCGAGATCGCGCTCCAGCAGATCCCCGGCCGCGCGATCGTCAATTCGGTCAACCTCGAGGCCGGCCGCGACAAGCTCGACCGCGTCGCGCCCCTGGCGAAGCAGCACGGCGCCGCCCTGATCGCGCTGACGATCGACGAGGTCGGGATGGCCAAGACAGCCGAGCGCAAGCTCGAGATCGCCAAGCGGATCAAGCAGCTCGCGTGCGACGAGCACGGACTGCGTCCCGAGGCGCTGATCTTCGACTGCCTGACGTTCACGCTCACGACCGGCGACGAGGAGTGGAGGCCATCGGCGGTCGAGACGATCGAGGGGATCCGCCGGATCAAGACCGAGATCCCGGAGGTCAAGACCTCGCTCGGCGTCAGCAACGTCAGCTTCGGCGTCGGACTCGCCGCCCGGAGCGTGCTCAACAGCGTGTTCCTGCACCATTGCGTCGAGGCCGGCCTCGACCTCGCGATGGTCAATCCCAACCACATCTCGCCGTATGCCGAGATCCCCGACTCCGAGCGTGAGCTCGCCGATGACCTCGTGTTCAACCGCCGCGACGACGCGCTCGAGCGGTTCATCGCGCACTTCGAGTCGAAGGGCCCGACCGAAGCCGCCGCTGAGCAGGCCAACCCGACCGAAGGGATGGAGCCCGAGCAGGCGCTCCACTTCCACATCCTGCGCCGCAAGAAGGACGGCGTCGAGGATTGGATCGACCGCAGCGTCGAGAAGATCGGCGCCGTCCCGACGCTGAACCAAGTACTGCTGCCCGCGATGAAGGAGGTCGGCGACAAGTTCGGCGCCGGCGAGCTGATCCTGCCGTTCGTGCTCCAGTCGGCCGAAGTGATGAAGCGCGCGGTAGCCCGGCTCGAGCAGTATCTGGACAAGCTCGAGGGCTATACCAAGGGGACGGTGGTGATCGCGACGGTGTTCGGCGACGTCCACGACATCGGCAAGTCGCTCGTCAACACGATCCTGACCAACAACGGCTACACCGTGATCGACCTCGGCAAGCAGGTCCCGATCGGGACGATCATCGACGCCGCGGTCGAGCATCAGGCGACCGCGATCGGCCTCAGCGCGCTGCTGGTCTCGACCTCCAAGCAGATGCCGGCCTGCGTCCAGGAACTCCACGCCCAGGGACTGAAGTTCCCCGTGCTGATCGGCGGCGCCGCGATCAACCGCAATTTCGGCCTTCGGATCCTGTATCCGAACGGCACCGAATCCGACGATGTCTACGAGCCCGGCGTGTTCTACTGCAAGGACGCGTTCGAGGGGTTGGCGAAGATGGACCAGCTGATCGACGCCGACACCCGTGAAGCGCTGCTCGGCAAGACGCGCGATGCCGCCAAGCGCCTGCGCGAGGCGCCCGCCGCCGAGCCCGACGACGCGCCGCCGAGTACCGACAGCTCGGTCCGCAGCGCGGTCAGCTACGAGCAACCGGTCCCCGCACCGCCGTTCTGGGGCGTCAGGGAGATCCAGGTCCTGATGCCAGAGGTCTACTCCCACCTCGACACGCACGTGCTGTTCAAGCTCCACTGGGGCGGGCGGGGCGTCAAGGGCGAGGCGTGGCGCGAGCTGCTGCAGAACGATTTCCAGCCCCGGCTGGAGCGGATGTGGCGCGAGGCAATCGCGGGCCCGGAGGGCACGCGTCCTAGTCACAGCGCCGACCGGACGCAGGCAAGGGGATACCTCCATCCCCGGGCTCTGCTCGGCTACTTCCCGTGCAACTCCGACGGCAACGAGCTGATCGTCTGGGACCCGGACGCGCCGGGCGAGACCGAGCTCGAGCGCCTCGTGTTCCCGCGCCAGCCGCGACACGACCGGATCTGCCTGGCTGATTTCTACCGACCGGTCTCCGACTCGGGCGAGACGGATCTCGTCGCGATCCAGGCCGTCACCGCCGGCAACGAGGTCACCGAGCTGATGGCCCGCCTCGAGCAGGAGGGCGAGTTCGCCGAGCAGCTGTTCGTCCACGGGCTCGGCGTGCAGACCGCCGAGGGCATGGCCGAGTGGCTGCATGCGCGCGTGCGCGGCGACCTGGGGATCGGCGCGGCCCAGGGCCGCCGGTACTCGTGGGGATACCCGGCCTGCCCCGAGCAGTCCGAGCACGAGAAGGTGTTCCGCCTGCTCGACGCCCCGCAGATCGGACTGCGGCTGTCGGCCGGCTACGCCGTCGAGCCGGAGCAGTCGACACTCGCGATCGTCGCTCACCACCCGCAGGCGGTGTACTTCGGGATGCGTTCGGGGGCGCTGCCGAAGACCGACCGCCAGGCCGCCGATGAGCTGATCGCGGGCACCGACAAGGATCCGACCCGGCTGGCGGAGCTGCCGGACGCCGACCCGGCAATGGCCAACGCGTAGAAGCTCCTTAGGATTCCGATCGTGATGGTGTCCGGCCGCCACGATGGCCCGTTCGGGTCTCTCTACAGCCACGGGTTCGTCCGTGTCGCGGCCGGCGTGCCCCGGGTGCGGGTTGCAGAGCCCGCCTTCAACGCGCAGCGGACCCTCGCGCTCGCCCGCCAGGCCTCCCACGCCGGTGCCGCGCTCGTCGTGTTCCCCGAGCTGGGCCTGTCGGCGTACACCAACGAGGATTTGTTTCACCAGGAGGCGCTGCTGCGCGCCGTGCTCCACTCGCTCGACTGGATCGTGGCCGAGAGCGAGTCGCTGACGCCGGTGATGGTCGTCGGAGCACCGCTCCAACACGAGCACGGCCTGTTCAACACCGCGGTCCTGATCCACCGGGGGCGGCTGCTCGGGGTCGTGCCCAAGAGCTACCTGCCGGAGTACCGCGAGTATTACGAGAAGCGCCAGTTCCGCGCCGCACGCGATGCGGTCGGCGACTCGATCGAGCTGCTCGGCAGGACCGTGCCATTCGGGCCAGACCTGCTGTTCGCCTGGCGGGAGCTCCCCGAGCTCGTGCTCCACGTCGAGATCTGCGAGGACGTGTGGGTGCCGATCCCTCCCAGTACCTACGGCGCGCTGGCCGGCGCGACGGTGCTCGCCAACTTGTCCGCGAGCAACATCACGGTCGGCAAGTCCGACTACCGCCACCTGCTCTCGGCGGCTCAGTCGGCCAGGACGATGGCCGGTTACATCTACACCGCGGCCGGGCTCGGCGAGTCGACCACCGACCTCGCGTGGGACGGACAGGCGATGATCCACGAGAACGGCGACCTGATGGCCGAGGCGGAGCGCTTCGCCGAGCGCGAGCAGCTGCTGCTCGCCGACCTCGACCTCGACCGGATGCTGTCGGACCGCGCGAGCACGAGCAGCTACGGCGACTCGATCCACGATCACCGCCGGCGGCTGCGATCGATGCGGCGAATCGAGGTCGAGTTCGGTCCCCCCGCCGCGCCGGTCGCGCTGACCCGAGCCGTCGAGCGATTCCCCTACGTCCCCGCTAACCCAGTCACCCGGAGCGCACGCTGCGAGGAGGTCTACAACATCCAGGTGCGGGGACTCGAGACCCGCCTGCGCGCAACCGGGATCGAGAAGGTGGTGATCGGCGTCTCGGGCGGACTGGACTCGACCCACGCCCTGATCGTCGCCGTCCGCGCGCTCGACCGGCTCGGCCTGCCCCGTTCCAACGTCCTGGCGTACACGATGCCCGGCTTCGCCACCAGCGCCCATACGCTCGAGAACGCGAGGAGGTTGATGGGGGCGCTCGATGTCAGCGCCGGGGAGATCGACATCCGGCCGTCCGCGACGCAGATGCTGCGCGACCTCGGCCACCCGGCCGCCGACGGCCAGCCGGTCTACGACATCACCTACGAGAACGTCCAGGCGGGCGAGCGCACCTCCCACCTGTTCCGCCTCGCCAACTTTCACCACGCACTGGTGATCGGCACCGGGGACCTGTCAGAGCTCGCCCTCGGCTGGAGCACCTACGGCGTCGGCGACCAGATGTCGCACTACAACGTCAACGCCTCGGTCCCCAAGACGCTGATCCAGTTCCTGATTCGCTGGGCGATCGACACCGGCCAGTTCAGCGAGGCGGCCTCCGAGGTGCTCGCCTCGGTGCTCGACACCGAGATCTCGCCCGAGCTGATCCCCCACGACGACCCGGACGCAAACCTTCCCGGCCAGCACTCAGAGACGATCGTCGGGCCCTACGAGCTCCAGGACTTCTTCCTCTACCACGTCGTCCGGTTCGGCTACGGCCCGCGCAAGCTCGCCTACCTCGCCCACCACGCCTGGCACGACCGCAACCAGGGCACCTGGCCCGACCTGATTCCCGACGACGGCCGCCACGAGTACTCGCTTTCGGAGATCAAGCACTGGCTCGGGGTGTTCCTGGAGCGCTTCTTCCACACCAGCCAGTTCAAGCGCTCCGCGGTCCCGAACGCGCCGAAGGTCGGCTCGGGCGGTTCCCTGTCGCCACGCGGCGACTGGCGCGCGCCGAGTGACAGCACCGCGGTGGTCTGGCTCGAGGAGCTGCGGCTCGTGCCCGACCGCTGGGAGAGGTAGGGCGGGCGGCCGTGGCGGGTGGGCGGCTGTGAGTGTGGACTTGACGGCAACCGCTTCCAGTAGGACCGCCTCTGGTGGATAACGGACTGCTTTTGGGGGTGGCCGACGGGTCGGGACCGCGCTCAAGCCGCGGGCCGCAGCGCCTCGAGCTCTCGGCTCTCGGCCAGCTCCGCGAGCGCCCGGCGCTCGAGCTGCCGGACGCGGTCCGGGGAGATGCCGAGCCGGCGGCCGGCCTCGCTCAGGGGCGTGGGGTCGTCGCCGTCGATTCCGTAGCGAAGCTTGACGACCTCGCGCTCGGGCTCGGGGAGCCGCGCGAGCGCTGTCCGCAAGGCCTCCTGGCGCAGGACGATGTCGACCTCCTCCTCCGGGCCGCGGTCCGCGCTCGGCAGCAGCGCGCCGAAGGTGGTGTCCTCCTCCTCGCCCACCGGGCGGTCGAGGCTCGTGACCACCCGAGCGGCGTCGCGGGCCTCGCGGATCTCACGTAGATCCAGGCCGGCTTCCGCGGCGAGCTCGTCGTCGGTCGGCTCGCGCCCGAGGCGGGCTGCGAGGTCGAGCTGCGCGCGGCCGATCTTGCGCTCGCGCTGGCCGATGTGCACCGGGATCCGGATCGTCCGCGCGCGGTTGGCGATCGCGCGCTGGATCGCTTCGCGGATCCAGAAGGTCGCATAGGTGGAGAACTTGAACCCCTTGCGGTAGTCGAACTTCTCGGTCGCGCGCATCAGGCCGAGAATGCCCTCCTGGATCAGGTCCAGCAGTTGCATGTCGAGGCCCTGGTACTTGCGGGCGATCGAGATCACGAGCCGGAGGTTCGAGTTGACCATTCGCTCCTTGGCCGCAAGGTCGCCGCGTTCGATCCGCTGGGCGAGCTCGACCTCGTCCTCACGGGTCAGCAGTGGGTGGCGGCCCGCCTCCTGTAGGAACAGCGACATCGCGTCCGTTGTGCGCTCCGCCATTTCGCCGTTGTTGTAGCGCGTCCGCTCGACCGGCGTGCGTCCGCAGTCGTCGCGCAGGTCGAGCCCTCGCTCCTCGAGCATCTCAGCGAGCGACTGCGCGGCGTCCTCGCCGAGCTCGAGCTCCTGGACGAGCTCGCTGACCTCAGACAGGTCGACGCATCGCTCGGGCCGAGCTTCGGCACGCTCGGCGAGCTCGTCGACTACCTGCTCGAGCGAATCGGGCGGACCAGGGGAAGCTGATTGAGTGCTCATGCGCGAGAGACCCTACCGACAGCACGAGCCCCTGAGCGTCAAGGCCAAGAGCTCAGCCCTTGACCTTCATCGCCTCCGCTCCCCGCCGCTGCCGTGCCGGCCGCGCCGGGAGCTTGACCGGCGCCGTGTGCATCGCGCGCATCCTGATCTCGCGCCACGACATTCCCTCCTTCAGCAGCGCCGGCACGCCCAGGATGATCGCCGTCGTGACCTCGACCGCCTGCAGGATCACCCCGTAGGCGACGCCGGCGCCGTAGCCGACGTGCCACCCGGAGTGCAGCACTGCCACGCAGGCCGCCTGGAACACGCCGAGGTTCGCCGGTGTCGCGGGCAGCACAGCGGTGATGTTGACCGCGAACAGGACCGCGGCGGCAGCGGCGATCCCGGCCTGGTGGTTGAGGCCGAGGGCGATCAGCAGCACGTAGCACGAGAGCATCTGCAGCGCCCACGCCGAGAGCTGCGCGACGGTCGCGATCGCGCCGAGCCGCGGATGGCGGAAGACCACCAGCCCCGCGCGGACCCGGGCGAGTCCACCGCGGATCTGAGCGACCACGGTCTGCACGCGAGAGAAGTGCGTCCCTGGCACCCCGTGACGGAGGATCACGGGCGAGAGCAGCACGATCACGAGCAGCACGGCCGGCGCGATCGCCGCAAACAGAAGCGCCTGTTGGTGGCCGTTGAAGATGTCGGCCGAGGAGAACATGACCGTGCCGAGGATCGCGAGCGCCACGAGGTTCAGCAACGTCTGCGAGACGAGCGTCCCGAGCACGACGGGTAGGTTCTCCCGCGGGCGGCCGGTGCGACGCGCCACCACGAGCGCCCGCGAGGGCTCGCCGAGCCGCGCCGGCAGCGTCGATGACATAAGCACGCCGATCATCGTGCCCTGTACCGCGTCAGCGAAGCGCACCCGGGCTCTCGGCAGCGCCGCCTTGAGGATCGCGTGCCAGGAGACGGCGCGCATCACCATCGCGCTGCACATGATCCCCAACCCGAGCAGCACGTACGCGGGGCTCGAGTTGATCAGCGCCGTCGCGATGTTGCCGATCCCGATCTTCTGCAGCGCCAGCCACGCAAGCGCCACGCCGCCGATCGAGACCAGAATCAGGGCCAGGCGGCGCACGAGCGCCAGCGCCGGGTTGCGCGTCGCCGCGATCTTGGGCTCGAGCGTCGGCAGTCTCCGAGCGCGGACACGCGGCTTCAGGTCGGCCGAACGCGCGCCGATTCGGACTGCGGCCGTCTGCAGTTTGCCGACCGGCGCCGGGGTCGCAATCGCGTCCGTGTAGGCCTCTATCACCTGCTCGGCGACCCGTGGCCAGGCGAAGCGTTCGACATTCGCGACCGCGGCCCGCGCCATCTCGGCGCGACGTCCCGGCTCCTCGTGGAGGTCGCGGAGCGCCTCGGCCAGCGCCTGGGCGTCACCGCGCGGCACGAGCACACCGTCGACGCCGTCCTGAACCACGTCGCGGTATCCGGCGATGTCGGACGCGATCACCGGGGTGCCGGCCGCGAACGCCTCGGTCAGCACCATTCCGAAGCTCTCTCCTCGCAGCGACGGCGCGCAGAGCACGTCCGCCTGCTCGAGCTCTGAGCGTTTCGTCGCCTCATCGACCTTGCCCAGCGACCGCACCCCCTGGGTGTCGAGCAGCATCGGCTCGAGCTCCTCGTCCGACGGTCCGATCACGGTCAGCTCGGTCGGAATGTGCTCGCGCAGCGCCTCGAATGCCCGTAGCAGCAACGGTAGACCCTTGCGTTCCACGGCCTGGCCCACGAACACGATCTTGAGCGTCTCGGATTCCGGGCGCGCGGCCGCGAGCGCGGCGCGCTCTGAGTCCACATGCACACCATTGGGAATCAAGCGATAGTGACCGCCAAAGAACCGCCGGCCCGTCCACAGCGCCGCCTCGGAGACCGCGATCCGGACGTGGAGGTGGTTCAGCACCCGCCTCGCGCCCATCAGGTCCGCGATCCCGTTCGAGACCCAGTTCTCGTTATAGGTGTGGAAGGTGCCGACGAGCGGTAGGCGGATCGAGTCCGCGGCCACCCATCCAATCAGCGGCGCGACCGGCTCATGGATGTGGACCACGTCGTAGCCACCGGTACGAAGCTCCTTCTGCATCGTCGCCACCCCGTACGGAGTGATCGACAGATTCGAGACCGCTCCGTTGGCCTTGACGCCGATCGTCCGCCCGAGCGAGACCAGATAGTCGGGGGCCTGCACCGGTTGCGGCGGAGCGCCGCGATGAAGGGCGGTCGTGAACCGTCCCGGCGGGTCAAACGGCGCCAGCACGCGCACCTCGTGCCCCTCGGCCATGAAACGCTCCGCGAGCGCCTCGATGTGCCGCGTCACGCCCCCGGGATACGTCCATGAATACGGGGAGAGAAGGGCGATCCGCATACCACTCATGTTAATGCCTAACCCACCGCGACCGCCGGGTTTCTGCCTGATCCCTCGCGGGGCGGCCCGGTTTCGGATCCGTATCATCAGCTGAGTGCCCGCCCGCCACTTCGTCAAGTACACGTTCCTGAAGGTCGATCCCGCCTGGCGCCGGCTCGACGACGATCGCCGCGCCACCGACAAACACGAGTTCATCGCCGCCTGCGAGGACTTCGCCGACGGCCATCTGCTGCGGGCGTTCTCGCTCGTGGGGACCCGAGGCGACGCCGATCTGATGCTCCTCAGCCAAGCCCAGAACCTCGAGCGGATCCACGAGTTCCATGTCGTCCTGGCTCAGAGCGGACTGATGAAATGGTGTACGTCTCCGTACTCGTATCTTGCGATGACCAAGCCCTCCGAGTACTCGGAGGAGTCCCGCCTAGAGGTTCGACCAGGGCACGGCAAGTACCTGTTCGTCTACCCGTTCGTCAAGACCCGCGCCTGGTACGCCCTCCCGGCGCCGGAGCGCTGGCGGATCATGCAGGAGCACATCAAGATGGGGCGCGAATACCCATCTGTCGACCTCAACACCAGCTATTCGTTCGGGCTTGACGATCAGGAGTTCGTGGTCGCATTCGAGACCGACAACCCCGCCGACTTCCTCGACCTCGTGCAGCGGCTCCGCACGACCGAGTCGAGTTCCTACACGCTCCGCGACACCCCCACCTTCACGTGCATCTCCTGCTCGGTGGAGCGCGCCCTCGGCGCCCTCGACGGCGCCGCGCTGACGGTCACCGAGACGGGATGAGCCCTGACCCCGTGGCCGCTCTGCGTGCCGCGGACCCGATCCTGCGCACGGTGATCGACGAGGTCGGAGTCGACGGCCTCGGCGACCCCCGCGCCGGTCGCCCCGCCGACCACTACGGCGCGCTCGTGCGCTCGATCGTCGGCCAGCAGCTCTCGACCAAGGCCGCGCGCGCGATCTACACGCGCCTGACCGAGCGGTTCGGAGGCCGCACGCCGACGCCGGCCGAGGTGCTCGCCGATGACCCGGATGAGCTGCGCGCCGCGGCCGGCCTGTCGCGGGCCAAGGTCTCCTACCTACGCTCGCTCGCCGAGCACGTCCAGGACGGCTCGCTCGAACTCGAGCGCCTGGACTCGATGCCCGACGAGGACGTGATCAGAGAGCTGACCGCCGTGCGCGGCCTGGGGCTCTGGAGCGCCCAGATGTTCCTCATGTTCCACCTCCAGCGGCCCGACGTGCTGGCCGTGGGCGACCTCGGGATCCGGCGGGCGGTGATGATCCGCTACGGCCTGCCCTCGCTGCCGTCGCCGGCGGAGCTAGAGCAGATCGGCGAGCGCTGGCGGCCGTACCGGACGCTCGCGTGCCGGTTCCTGTGGCGGTCGCTCGACGCGACGCCGGTATGAGCCGAGTGCCGGGCGCCCGCAGGGGTTTCCACTTTCGCCGTCCGGCCCGCCCCGGCCTGACCGGGGCGATGCGCGATCTCGGGGACGCGGTCGATGCCCGGCGCGGCCCGCACCGGCCGAAATCCGCTCCGGCGACATGCGTAAAGGCCCAAAGTCCGCGCCCGCGGGCGACCTTGGTTACATAAGCATGCCCCACGTGCTTAGGTAGCCAAGGTCCAGCAGGCCTGCGCGGTTTGTCCCCGTATGCAGGTGAAATTGTCAGACTGCTGACACCATCGGCCCCAGCCGCACCTTCACCGGCGCCGTTCCCCGTGCGGACCGCGCCGCTACCGGCCGGCGCGCAAGCGCGTTTCGGCCCTCGCGTCCCGCCCGGCCACCTCCCAGGCAGCCCATTAGCCACCAAAGGCGGTCCTGAAGGAGGCAACAGCCATCAAGTCCATCCCCCAAAACAAACAGCCCGAAGGGGCCGTCGGGTTAGACGGCGGAGACTTCTTCTTCTTCGGCGACCCTGAACGACGAGCCGCAGCCACATGCCGCGACGACGTTCGGGTTCTCAACCTTGAAGCCCGCGCCCTGGAGGCCGTCGACGAAGTCGATGACCGAGCCCTTCACGTAAGGAAGGCTCGGGCGATCGACCAGCAGGCGGATTCCCCTGTCCTCGAACACAGTGTCTCCGTCGCGCTGCTCGTCGAACGCGAGGGCATACTGGAAGCCCGAGCAACCGCCGCCGCGAACACCGACCCGCAGGCCGGCCGTGTCGGCGACCGAAGCTTGGGAGCTCAGGAACTCGCGGACCTTCTCGGCACCCTTATCGGTGAGAGTGATCATGCTTCATTCAGTATAGCGACAGCTCCTCGCTACTCTTGAGTGGATGTCCGCAACTCCGACGTCCGCGACACCTGAGGAGCTGAAGGCTCGGATCGAGGCCGGGATCCCCGGCGCTGTGGCGTCCGTGACCGGTGACGGGCACCACTTCAACGCGGTCGTCAGCGCCGAGGCGTTCCGCGGACTGAGCCGGATTGCCCAGCATCGGCTCGTCTACGACGTGTTCGGTGCCGAACTCGGCGACCGCATCCACGCCCTGTCCATCCAGACCAACCCGGGAGACTGACAAATGTCCGATAACGCCATGCGCGACGCGATCCAGAGCGCGATCGAAGAGAACCCGGTCATCCTGTTCATGAAGGGCACTCCGGATGCACCGGCCTGTGGCTTCTCGGCTCGCACGGTCGCGATCCTGCAGACGCTCGGCGCGCCATTCGCCGCCGTGAACATCCTCCCCGACCCGCGGATCCGCCAGGAGCTCTCGGCGCTGTCGAACTGGCCCACGATCCCGCAGTTGTTCGTCGAGGGTGACCTGGTGGGCGGCTGCGACATCGTCACCGAGATGTACGAGTCGGGCGAGCTGTCGGGAGTGCTCGGGCTCGAGACCGACCCCGCAGACGAGGCTCCGGAGGCCGTCGAAGCGGCTCCCCTGGAGGCGGCGCCGCTGTCGATCGAGAACCGGATGTAGCTCGCTCGGCCCGCCCGCGCGGGCTGGGCAGTGACCCCCAGAGGGGCTGATCGTCAGCAGCGAGCCCAGCCCCGAGTTGCTCCTCTCAGGCTCACCGATCACCGTTAGCATCGGCGCATGACCGCGATCGAGCCGCCGCGGACCGGCCCCGTGGTCGCCGTCCGCTTCGATCGCGGGATCCTGTGGGCGCTCGACCAGACGGCGCTGCCATTCGCCGAGCGCGAGCTGGCACTCCACAGCGCCGGTGAGGTGGCAGACGCGATCCGCAGACTCGCGATCCGCGGGGCGCCGCTGATCGGCGTCGCCGCCGGCTACGGGATCGCGCTCGAGCTCGCGCGCGAACCGACGCCCGAGGCACTCGAGCGCGCCTGCCAGGAGCTTCGCGGCGCGCGCCCGACAGCGGTCAACTTGTCCTGGGCGGTGGACCGCGTCCGCGCCGCCGCGCGGCGAGCCGGTCGCGACGATATGGCGGCGGCGGCACTCGAGGAGGCGACGGCGATCCACGCCGCCGAGCAGCAGGCGAGTGCCGAGATGGCGCGGCACGGGGCCGATCTGCTGGCCGGCGTGCGTCGCATCATGACCCACTGCAACACCGGCGCGCTGGCGGCGCCGGGGCGGGGCACCGCGCTAGCCGTGGTCGCGGAGCTGTGGGCGCGCGGCGGGCTCGAGGGTGTAATCGCGACCGAGTCGCGACCGCTCCTGCAGGGAGCCCGGCTGACCGTGTACGAGCTCTCCCGGCTGGGGATTGCCCATCAGCTGATCGTCGACTCGGCCGCGGCGGGATTGATCGCGGCCGGCGCTGTCGATGCGGTGATCGTCGGTTGCGATCGCGTCGCCGCCAACGGCGACGTCGCCAACAAGGTCGGAACCTATGGACTGGCGCTCGCCGCCCACGCCCGTGGGATCCCGTTCGTGGTTGCCGGCCCGACGTCGACGATCGATCCGGACTGCCCTGACGGCAGCGCGATCGCGATCGAGGAGCGCGATCCCGACGAGGTCCGGGGCGCCGCCGGCAGCTCGTTCACGCTCCCCGGGACGAGCTGCCGCAACCCCGCATTCGACATCACCCCGGCAGCGCTCGTGAGCGCACTGGTCACCGAGCAGGGGATCGTCAACCTCGGCGCCGGATGAGAATCGTCGGCGCCAGATGAGAATCGCGCGGTCGTTCGGCGTCGACGACGTCCGAATCGAGGAGGTCGCCGATCCCGTGCCCGAGCCCGGGGACGTCGTCTGCGACGTTCTCGCGTGCGGCGTGTGCGCGTCCGACGTGACCGACTGGTACGTCGCTTCGAGGCTGCCCGCCGTGCTCGGGCACGAGCTCGCCGGCGTCGTGCGCGCGATCGGCGACGGGGTCAGTTCGGTCTCAGTCGGTGATCTCGTTGCGATCCACCACCACACGCCGTGCGGGGAGTGCCGCCGGTGCCGGCGGGGCCACGAGACGATCTGCGAGCGGTTCCGCGCAACGCGGCTCGACCCGGGCGGCTTTGCGGAGCGCGTGCGCGTGCCCGCTGAGCTAGTCGACGAGCTGGTGGTCCTGCCACGGTCGCTCGATCCGGTGACGGCGACGTTCATCGAGCCCCTGGCATGTGTCCTGAGGGCGCAGGACAGGGTCGGCCTGCGGCCCGGCGAGAGCGTGCTGGTGGTCGGCGCCGGCGTCAATGGTCTGCTGCAGATCGCGGCCGCACGCGCCCGGCTGGTCGATGCCGTGTGGGTCCGAGAGCCGCGGCCGGAACGACTTTCGCTGGCGCTCGGGCTCGGCGCGGAACGCCACGGCAACGAACCGGTTGACGTGGCGATCGTCTGCACCCCGAATCCCGTCGCGATCACGGCGGCCGCGGACGCGCTCGCGCCCGGCGGCAAGCTGTGCCTGTACGCGCCGCCGGCTCCCGACCAGCCGCCGCAGTTCGACGGCACCTCTCTGTTTCTGCGCGAGCTGACGATCACCGCCAGTTATTCGGCCGGCCCCGCCGACATGCGCGCGGCCGCGCGGCTGATCACCCGCGGGTCGATCGACCCGGCGCCGCTGGTCTCGCATCGGCTCCCGCTCGAGCAGACGGCCGATGCGCTCGACCTCCAGCGGCGCCACGCGGCACTGAAGGTCGTGGTGGCGCCGTGAGAGCCGCGATCCTGCACGGAGCGCGCGACCTGCGCGTCGAGGAAGTCGATGAGCCGATCGGGGAAGTGATCGTCGAGGTCCGCGCGGCGACCACCTGCGGAACCGACGTCAAGATGTGGCGCTTCGGGCACCCGATGCTGCCCTCGTATCCGTGCGCGTTCGGCCACGAGACCGCCGGCGTGCGCATCGACACCGGCGAGCCTGTACTCGTCTCCGACTCGGTCGCCTGCGGGCGGTGCGCGCCGTGCGAGGCCGGCCGTGGCCAGATCTGCCGCGCCCCGACGTGGGTGCTCGGGGGGTTCGCGGAGCGGATCGCCGCGCCGGCGGCAGCGCTGCACGCGATCCCCGCCGGTCTCCCACCGGCGGCCGCGGCGATCGCCGAGCCGCTCGCGGCGGCGGTTCACGCTCTCTCACGTGGTAGCGGGGCGGACGACGTCGGGATCCTCGGCGGCGGCTCGATGGGGCTGATGCTCGCCTCGTTGCTGATCGCTGAGGGGCGATCCGTGACGGTCGCCGACCATCACCCTGAGCGGCGGGCGCAGGCATCGCGGCTCGGGGCGCACGGCGTCGCTGAGCTAGTCCGTCACGAGCTGGTGTTCGAGGCCGTGGGCCGGCCGGAGACGTGGCGCGGCGCGCTCGCGGCGACCGCGCCGGGCGGCGTCTTGGTGCTCGTCGGCGGCTGCCCTCGGGGCTCGGACGTCTCGCTCGCGAGCGAGCCAATCCACTATGACGAGCTCGAGCTCCGCGGCAGCTTCCACCACTCGCCGGCGGAGGTCGACCGCGCGCTCGCGGCGCTCGCCGCCGGCGAGCTTGAGTGGGAGCAGTTGCTGGGCGCGACGATCGGGCTCGAGCAACTGCCCCAAGCACTTGCCGCGCCGCAGGCGGGCGCTGCCAAGAAGATCGTTGTCGAGCCGCGGAGCGGTCTGAGCGCGGCGCCTTACTGATCGGGGAGGGCCGCGGCGCGTGGACTCGGGGCCGCGGCGCGTGGACTCGGGGCCGGTGCTGTGGCAACTCGAGGGAGCGAGGGGGCGACGATGTCAGCAAATTCGGCATTTCGCCTGCATACGGGGACAAATCGCCCGCGGCTGTTGGACCTTGGCTACATATGCATGTGGGGCATGCTTACGTAACCAAGGTCCGCTGGGAGTGCGGACTTTGGGCCTTTAAGCATGATGTGGGGGGTGGGTTCGGCCCGCTCCGGTTCTGGGAGCCGGCCCGCGCCGGCCAAGCGCCGCGGGCCCCGGGGGGTGGGCCGCGGGCGGCCTCAGCGCGACGCCGGCCCGGTGCGGCGGAACTCCAGGTACTCGACAATCCGGCGCGAGTCGCAGATCGCCTCGCCGTCGATCACCAGCACCGGCACGCGCCGCTGGTCGGTGAGCGCCTCCACCTCGGGCCGCCGTGAGCGGCGCTGCGGGACCGTCACCTGCTCGTAGCGAATCCCGTCCCGTTTCAGCGCCCGCGCGACCTTGCCGCAGGGGCACAGCCAGTCGCTCGGCGTGGTGCATCGGTAGAGCGTGGCCATGGCCGAGAAGATACGCGCCCGTGATCACGTGCCGGGCAGGCGGGTGCGCTTGATGATCGCTGCCGCGGTCCGGAGGGCGAGCGGCTGACGCGCGCCGGCAGCGGCCAGCAGCTCGCCGTCTCGCTCTCGATACCACGCAATCGTCGCCTCAAGGCAGTCCTCGTGGGGCGAGGTGCGCCAGCCGAGCTCACGCTTGGCCTTGGTGTTGACGAACGCCCAGTTCAGCGAGGCTGCGCGGATCTCGGCTGTCGAGGGCATCCGGGGCGGGCCTGGAAGGTGCTCCGCGGCGGTTGCAAGCGCCAGCGCGACGCTGAGGGGCAGCTTGATCGGCGGCGGCTCGACCCCCGACAGGCGGCTGAGGTCGGCGAACAGGCGATCGAGCGTGAAGTTGCGATTGCCGAGGATGTAGCGCTCGCCGACGCGACCGCGCTCGTCGGCGAGCAGGTGGCCGCGGGCCACGTCCTCGACGCCGACGATGTTCAGGGTTCCGTCGACGTAGGCGGGGATCTGGCGGCGCATGAACCGGCGCACGAGGACGGTGGACGAGCGCCCGGGATCGCCGGCGCCCATCACGTGCGCCGGATTGACAATCACGAGCGGCAGGCCGCGGGCGATCAGCCGCAGCGCGACGACCTCGGCCTCGTACTTGGAGTCGACGTACGGGATCGCATACCTGCCGGCGTTCCAGACGTTCGATTCGTCGGCGGTGCGGTTGCTCGCGGCCGGGCCGACGGCGGCAACCGACGAGGTGTAGACGACGCGCCGGACTTCGGCTCGGAGGGCTTCCTCGAGGACGATCCTCGTCCCCTCGACGTTGATCGCGAACACCCGCTCCCGCGCGAGCGTGAGGCTGGTCGTGCCGGCAGCGTGAAACAGCTGCTCGACGCCCCGCAGGGCGCGGCGAATCGAGCGCCGGTCGAGGATGTCGGCACGGACGACCGTGACGGGCTGGCTTGCGAGCACCCGGGCTGAGGCATCGGTGCGTGCAGTCGCGCGCACTTCATCGCCCCGCTCGAGCAGGAGCTGGACGAGGTGGGAGCCGATCAAGCCGGTTGCCCCGGTTACGAGCGTGACTGGCAATTCAGCGCGCCGAGTGGATGGCTGAACGGGCGTCCGGGGGGCGAGCCCACGCCGGGGCGCGCGCGTGCCGCTGGTAGGGTGCCGCCGTCATGCCGGTCGCGATCGTCTCAGACACCTGCCACTACCTCCCTCGCGACGTCGTCGCAGAGCACGACATTCACGAGGTCAGCCTATACGTTCACTGGAACGGAGAAACACAGCGCGAGAGCGACGTGACCGATTACAACGCCTACTACGACAAGCTGCGGACGGCGACTGAGTTCCCGACCACCTCGCAGCCCTCGATCGGTGATTTCCTGGCCGTCTACGAGCCGCTGCTCGACGCGGGCAACGAGATCGTCTCGATCCACCTCGCCGGCGGCATGTCGGGAACCGTGCGCTCGGCCGAGCAGGCTCGCGAGCACCTCGGCGCGCGCGCGGAGCAGATCCACGTGATCGACTCGGAGAGCGCGTGCGGGGGTCAGGGGCTCGTCGTGCTGGCGGCAGCGGCGGCCGCGCGATCCGGAGGCGACGGCGCCGCGGTTGCGCAGCGGGCACATGATGCGCGTGCGCAGCTGAAGTTGTGGTTCGCGATCGACACGCTCGAGTACCTGCGCAAGGGGGGGCGGATCGGCGGCGCGCAAGCGTGGCTGGGCTCGGCGCTCAAGATCAAGCCGATCCTCACCGTCGAGGGCGAGATCACTCCCGTCGAGCGCGTGCGTACGTCCAAGCGGGCGTTCGAGCGAATGGTCGAGTTGCTCCGGCGGTGCCGGGAGGACGGCGCCGACGGTTGGATGGTGCAGCACATCCAGGCACCGCGCGAGGCCGAGCGCCTCGCCGCCGCGGGCACGGAGATCCTGGGTGCGCGCCCGGTGATCGTGTCCGAGATCGGGCCGGTGATCGGAACGCATGTGGGCCCCGGGCTGCTCGGCGCGGGCGGCGTCCCGAGCTCGATGCTGTAGGAGTACGCCCAAATTGGGCGAAGATCTTGTTTCATTTCTCACACATGGGGGAAGGAAAGCCTGCACTGCACGCCTTGCCCCTCTAGATTCGGGTTTCCGGCCATCTCGGCGCCTGCGGGTGGGACGCCCCGAGTCAGACGAGAGGACGTTCGTTTGCAAACGTGGATCGTCATCCTGATCGCCGTCGGCGCATGGATCGCCTTCGTTACTGCCGCGGTCGCATTGTGCGTGGCCGCAGGCCGAGCCGAAACGCGGGCGAGCGCGATCACGCGCCGTCCGACCGAGCGCTATCGAGCGTCGGGCGTAGACAAGCGCGCAATCAACGCCCTCTGAGGGCGCCCGGCATCGCGGTCAACGGCGTCTGAGGGCACGCTGCCGACGGCGGCCAAAGGTGAGCGCTCCGAGCGCCGCGATGCCACCGCCGAGCACGAAGCCCGCCACGGCTGCACCGATCACCGCTTGCTGCTGGTGGTTACGCAGCTGCGAGCGCCAGTCGGTCGCACGGACGACCTCGACACGCAACTTCTCGAGCGAGGTCCCGAGCTCCTGGAGGTTCTGATCGATCGAGGCGCGGATCTCCTCAGGGCTGCGGGTCGTCGGCATCAGCGATCCGCCTCCGGCTTGGCTGCAACCGTCGCGCGGATCTTCTTGGCCTCGTCGAGCGCCATCGTGGGCGTCGGCGGCGCGCTGACCTTCAGCTTGCGCCACGCGAACAGGAATGCGGCGACGGTGAGCGCGATCAGCACGACCATGACCACGGCAAAACCCTCCCACAGGCTCCCGAAGGCCGAATTGAGACCCCATGCGAGCGTCAACAGAATGAAGATGATCGCAAACACTCCGAACACCGCCCCCGCGGCGATCGCGGCCGCGCCCCGGCCGATGTTCGACAGCTTCTGGGTCGTCTCGACCCGGAACAGCTCGATCTCTTCGCGGACGATGACGGACAGCCGCTCCGAGACCTCGGTGACCGCGGTCGCGAGGTTGTCGGGCCGGCCGTCGCTACCGGGCAAGGCGTCTGAGGATCGTCGCTAGCAGAAAGCCGCCCACGAACGCGGCGCCGACGGCGACCTCCGGCCGGTCCTGGATGAGCGGCGCGGCGCCGTCAGTTGACACCGGGCCGGCACCGGCGGGCGGCGCCCCGGCGGAGGCGAACGCGACCGTCGGCGGAGCCTCGGGTCGCGGCGCGGCGGTTCCGGTGCCACGGGTGGCGCCGGTGCTACGGCTGGCGCCGGTGCCACGGGTGGCGGCGGCGCTGCGGGTAGCGGCGGCGCTGCGGGTGGCGGTGGCGCATCGGTGGGCGACGGCGAAACAACCGTCTTTGGAAGGACGTCGGTGCGCGGAGAGGTCACCGTCGGCGCCGCTGACGCCGGCTGCTCAGCGGGCGGGGGTGTGACCGGCGGCGATTGCTCGCTCTGCCCTGAAGCTGGTGGCTGCTCGGTCACTCGGGTGGCTCTTCGCCGAAGACGCGCGTCCAGATCAAGCTCGCCAGGCGAGTCGCCGCGAGGCTCGCGAGTGCGCCGGTCCCGGCGAGCAGCCCCGACCACAACAGGCGCTTCATCAGTGGACTCTCGGTCATTCGAGCACGCATTCAATCAGAGTTGAACCGTACCCGTTCGCACCGACGGTCAACCGCGCACGAGCGATCGAAGGGACGCGACCGTCAGCGCTCGAGCCCCCGGCAGATCGTCTCGACAATCAGCGTCTTGGCCTGGCCCAACTCCTCCTCGCCGACCGGCTCGGACTCGAAAATCCACCCGCTGAGCACCTGCTCGATCGAGCCGTAGAAGGCCTGGGCCGCGAACTCCGGGGTGATCTCGGGCCGGAACGCTCCCTCGTCCTGAGCCCGGGCGACGATCGCGGCGATCTGGGCGTACGCGTCGCGGATCTTCGCCAGGTGAGTGCGGCCGAACGTGTTCGCTGCTCGCGTCACCTCGACGATGATCACTTTCATCAGATCCGGGTCGTGCCGGTAGGAGTCGACGATGAACCCCGCGATCGCCGACAGCTTGTCCCGAGGCGAGAGCAGTGACGCGTCGGCTTCGGCGATCGCCTCGAGCATGACGTCCCAGCGCTCCAGGAACAGGGTGTCGAGGATCTGCTCCTTGGAGCTGAAGTAGTGGTACACGAGGCCATACGCGACGCCCGCCTCATCGGCGATGTCCGACACGCGGCAGGTGTGGAATCCCTGCCGGGCGAACACGCGCACCGCGGCGTCGAGGATCAGACGACGCTTATCGATGGCCGCGGTCGTCACCAGGCGTAGGCCTCCGGCCGCCGGTTGGCGAGTGAGGGCAGCCGTCGCCTGACGTCGCTCAGCGCGTCGAGATCGAGATCGGCGACGATCGCTGTCTCTGCGTCGGGGGCGCTCGCGAGCACCAGTCCCCATGGATCGACGATCAGCGAGCGCCCACCCGAGCGAAGGCCACCGGGGTGGTTGCCGATCTGGTTGGCCGCGACGACGAAGCACTGGTTCTCGATCGCGCGCGCCCGCACCAGGATCTCCCAGTGATCGCGGGTCGTGGCGAGCGTGAACGCGCTCGGAACGACCGTCACCTCGGCGCCGCGGACCGCGAGGATCCGGTAGAGCTCGGGGAAGCGCAGGTCGTAGCAGATGCTCATCCCGAGCCCTGCACCGCCGGCGAGCTCGGAGAGCACGATCTCATCCCCCGGCTGTTCCCCGTCGGATTCGGCGTACACGACGCCATCGACCTCAACGTCGAACATGTGGATCTTGCGGTACACAGCCTTGATCTCGCCCTCCGGGCTGATGTGGACGCTCGTGTTGGCGCCTTTCTCGCGCCCTTCGACGCGTTCGACGATCGAGCCCGCCACGAGGTCGATCGCCAGCTCGCGCGCGATCGTGCGCGCCCACGAAATGCATCGGCCGTCGAGCGGCTCCGCAGCCGCGCTCAGCTGCTGCGCCGTGCCGAGCGCGCTCCACTTCTCAGGCAGGACGACGAGCTCGCATCCGCGACCGGCTGCCTCGCGCACGAGACGGTCGGCGGTGGCGAGATTGTGATCGATGTCCTCGGTCGCGTTAAGCTGAATCGCGCCTGCGCGCACAGTCGCTCTCCTGATTGACCAGTCAGTCAGTGTCCCGTGGAGAATAGCGACCTGGATATCTCTGCCCGCCCCGCCGCCGTCCCGAACGTGGCCGACGTCCCGCTGCCGTACCGAGGGACGTTCGGCGCTCCACGTCCTCGAGGCGTCGCCGGGCTGGCGCTGCCTCCCGGCCCGATGCCGGCCCGGCAGCGACTACGAGCGCTGAAGGCGTGGCGCTACGTCGGTGTCTACGGACCTGAGGTGATGGTCTGCCTTGGAATGGTGAGGATCGGTCCGGCGCGGCAGACCTTCTGGGCGGTATGGGATCGCGTCACCGGCCGCCTGTATGAACACACGGCGTTGGGCGCCGGCGGGATCCGGCTGGGACCCGGGAGCGCGGCAATCTTCGACCGCGACGTCCGGCTCGAGCTGATGCTGGAGGAAACGGCAGGGATCGAGACCGTCTGCCGGCATGGCGAGAGCTATGCGTGGACGCGCAAGCAGGGCGGGATCCGCGCGTACGGAACGTTGATGATCGCCGGCGTACCCGCAACGGTGCAGGCACGAGCGGTGATCGACGACACCGCCGGCTACTACGCCCGTCACACGAGCTGGCGCTGGGCGGCCGGTGTCGGCGTCGCCGCCGACGGCCGCGAGCTGGCCTGGAACCTCGTCAGCGGCGTCAACGATCCACCGTCCGAGAGCGAGCGGACGGTATGGGTCGACGGCCGGTCTTCGGAGGCCGGCCCCAGCACCTTCGCCGCGGATCTCTCCAGCGTCGACGGGCTGCGGTTCAAGCCCGAGGCGGTCCGCGAGCGCCGCGACAACATGCTCCTGATCCGCAGCTCCTACAAGCAGCCGTTCGGGACGTTCAAAGGGGAACTGCCGGGCGGGCCGGCGCTCGCCGAGGGCTACGGCGTGATGGAGGAGCACGACGTCTGGTGGTGAGCGCTCGTGCGCTCCGGCCCCGGGCAGAATGGAGCGCCGTCGAGGCGCGCGGGAACCTAGGCCGATCGTGGCCGGCGCGCCGTCCGGGAGACGCCCGACCCGAACGCGATCACCTGCACCCTGTCCGCGGCAGGCGCCCCCAGCGTCAAGCTGATCGGTCGCATGCCGAGCCCATGGGCCGCGGTGCAGCTCGGCGGCGCCGAGCCGGAGGTCGCGCACGCCCAGGCGCTGACCGGCTGGTGCGCGCGCGGCGCGCGCTTGACCGTGAGCATGAACTCGACCGTGCCGCCGTTGCGACCCAGCGTGCGTGAGCGGAGGATCGCGAGCGGCCCGGCGGCGTTCATGCTCACGACCGCGGTCCTCGCCGGCCTGACCGTCGCGACGGCCACCTGCGGGGAATGGACGGGACCGACCTCCCCGAGCGCCCAGCCTGAAACGCTGCTGCCGGCGCCGCGGATTGTGATCCGGGCGACGAGGTAGGCGCCGGCATCCGCGGGCTGGAGCTTGTAGGTCGTTGCCGAGCGGGCCGCTGCGACCGGCCGGCAGCGCGGCTTACAGCGCCAGAACTGCACCAGCTCGCTGCCTCCGACGTACGAGCCCCTGACGACGCTCACGCTCTGCCCGACGGACGGCGAGCCAGAACCCGTGAGCTGGGGTGCGGAGATGATCCGCGCCGGGGCGATCGCGACGGGACCGATCGGTGGCGAGATCGCGGTTGTCTGTCCACCGGCGCCGGCCTCGGTTACCGCGACCCGGATCTGCGCGCTGAGATCGGCGCTCTGAAGCGTGTAGGTCCTGGCAGTCGCGTGCGGAATGTCCATCGAGCCCCAACCGGCGTCGCGCTGCCACTGGTAGGAGATCGTGCCCGCGGAACTCCAGGTCCCGGGGCTCGCATTGAGCGTCTGGCCCTCCTGGGCGGCGCCGAGGATCTGAGGCGGCGTCAGGTTGACCGGCGCGGCCTGGGAGACCGGCGGCGGCTTGGGGCCGACGGGCGAGCCACCCGCAGTCATCAGTGAGTAGTCGTAGCCGTAGGTGGTGCCGGCGGAGTTCGCCGCCACCAGCCGGTAGTGGTAGGTGGTCGCGGGCGAGAGCGCGACCGTGGTCGACCACGACCCGGGAAGCTGACCGGAGCCGGCGCTTTGAGGTGCGGTGCTCTGCCCATAGGCGGTGGTCGTGCCGTACTCCCACCAGTACGTCGTCGCGAGACCATTGGGGTAGACGCCCCCCTGGAGCGTGGCCGAGCTCGCGCCAACCGATTCGGCGTACCCGTTGGTGCTGTCCGGACCGCCGATGCCGGGTGCGCCCGGCACCACATCGCCGGAGATCGACCCGATCCCGGTCGGCCCGTCGTAGCCCGGCCCGGCATGACAGATGTACCAGATGCTCTCGTCGCAGCTGCCGTTCGAACCCGACGCCGGGTCGTTGAGCAACCACGCGTCTGGATACGCCCACCCCGCTGTGCCGCCCGCCGGTTTGGTGATCGCGTAGTAGGCGGCGATCATCGGTGCCGCGAGGCTTGTCCCGCCGGCCTGCATCCAGCCGCCGTTGCCGGTGTCGTAGACCATCAGGCCGGTATACGGATCCGCATCTGCAGAGAGATCTGAGTAGGAGCGGCCCAGGCAGCCCGAGTCGGTCTGGAAGGTGGGCTTCGCCACGAATGTGGCGCAGCCGGAGCCGGCCGCATACCCGCCGCTCGACCAGGCGGACTCGGAGAAGCCTCGCGGGCTCTGGGCATTCGAAGCCGGGGCGAGGCTGGTGCCGCCGGCGGCCGTCACGTCCGGGAACGCGGCCGGAAAGTCTGCGAGCCCCGGGCCGTCGTAGCCGTTGTCGCCGGCGGCAGCGACGACCTGGACGCCGGGCTTGGTCCACGTGCCGGTGGGGATCGAGTCGTCGGCTCCGCCCCAGCTCTCCGAAACCTGTTGTCCTCCGGCCAGCGCGATCTGAACGGCGCTATAGAGGTCGTCCGAGTTATTGGAGTCCGCCTCGACGAGGAGGATGTGGCAGTTCGGGCAGATCGCGGAGACGGCGTCGAGGTCGAGCGACGTCTCGCCCTCCCACGACGGGTCCCGGGACGGTGGGGGTGAGCCGCCATCCTCGTACTGTTCGATGAAGCAGCCGTTGCCGCTGGTGCAGGCGGGGAGCCCGTAGTACGAGCGATAGGTAGCAAGGTCCGATGCGGCGGTCGGATCGTCGAACGCCTCGACGAGGGCGACCGTGTCACCGGCGCCCCGGGTCTGCGACAGGTACGAGAGGTCGTAGGCCTGTTGCAGATAGGCCGGAGTTTCGACCTGCGGTGGCAAGACGGACGGGGCGGTCTGCGGCAACGCGCCGGCGGCTTGAGGCTTGGCCACGGCCGGACCGATCACAGCTCTCCAGCGGCTGCCGGGGTGTGGGCGCACCGGTGCCCCCGTCGAGCGCAGGATGAGCATCTGCGCGGCGCACCGCTCAAAGCCGGGCGGCGCCGGGGCGCAGAGGTCCCTGACGGTTACCTGCGAGGGGGTGAGGCCGGTGCTCCGCACGAGCACGCCGGCGATCGCCTTGGCGCTCGAGGGGGCGGATCTCCGGGCGCTCCGGGTCGGGCCGGCGCCCGTGGCAGCGGCACCCGGCGCGACGACAAAGTCGAGCGCTCCGATCAGCATCAGGAGGGTGCCCAGATGGCGGCAGGCGGAGGGCTTCACTGACGGGCGCACCACCCCCAGTAATCGGCCAGTTCGCTGTCCGCTTCAGCGACCGACCGGCGAAAAGATCGTGGTCCGGCCACGCTGCGAACCCGCCCCTCGCGAGCCACGATCATCGATACGATCCCGTTTGGCGGCCGCCTTGCCGGCCCAGGACCACCAAGAATGAGGGGGGCAGATGAGAATTCGTGGGGCACTCACGCTGGCGGTGGCGCTCGGAGCGCTCTGGTCGGTGTCAAGCGCGGTCGCGGGGCAGATCGTCTACACGCACGGGAACGACCTGTGGGTGATGAACGACAACGGCACCAACCAGCGTCCGCTCGTGACCGCGGCCCAGGTCGGCGGTCAGATCGGGTTCTCGGCCGGGGGCGGCGACCTCGGGGTAGGTGTGGAGCCCAACGGAACAGGTGTGGCATTCGACGCCGCGGTCACAGCGTCCGACGGAAAGTGCTCGGCCAACTGCCCCGGGCTCTACTCACTGATCGGCGGCAAGGTGCTGCGGCTGTCAGGGACGCCCGGCGACTGCACGACGATCAGCACTTACTGTGGAAGCGAGGACATCGATCCGGCCGTGACGACCGCCGGCCGGGTCGTCTACTACTCATTGTTCGCCACCAGCTCTCCCGCGTGCGGCCTGTACTACTGTGGCTATAACGGCGGCTACACCGAGGCGTACTACTCGCGCGCGCTCGATGGAAGCGACTCTCCCGCGTCGTGGCCGTTGCCGCCGGAAACCGGTGGCAACGCGAACGACGCGCTCGGCGCCGACCCGGTATTCAACGGCGCGCTCGCCTCCGATCCGGCGGACCCAACCAAGATCGCCTACACGGGAAGCTACGTCGCCGCGCTCAGTCCTGTGCAGAACATGGGGTGCGGTCCCGGCGGTAACAGCGACTGTTACCCCATCGACGTCGAGAGCAGTTCGCAGATATACAACCAGACAAGCATCGACGACTCCTTCTACGACGGGCTCGCGTTCAGCCAGGACGGCACTCTGATCGCCGACATCGAGAGCGGCGACAACAAGGGGATTTGGGTGTACCCGTCCGGCCAGAACTACACGACCAAGAGCCCTGCACCGACGTACAGCTGGGCGCTGCAGGATCCCGACAACAACGTGCCCGGTTCGGGCGAGTTCGACCGGGTGATCAATGGGCTGGCGTTCGTCGGCAACAGCGAGCTCGTGTTCAGCGCCAACAACAACCTCTGGAGCATCCCAGCCCGCTGCTGGGCCACACCCCTGGCTAACCCGAGCTCGCCGGCTGCCAATTGCGGAACGTTCCCGAGTAACGCCACCCAGCTGACGTTCGACGGCAATGTCACGACGCCCGACACGGAGCCCGCCTGGACCTCCTCGACGACACCGATCGCGGCGCTCTCGACCGGGACGACCACCACGACGACCACCACGACGACGACGACGACGACTACGACGACCACAACCACCAGCACCGCGCACGTCACCCCGAGCGACAAACTGACAACCCTCGGCCTGTCCTCCTCCACGGTCAAGTCCGGCAAGCCGCTGACCTTCAACGTGACGCTTCAGGCGACGACCACGGTCACGATCGAGATCCTGCGCTTCGTCCCGGCCTCGGGCCACGGCAGGCACCGCACGAAGGCCCATTACACCCTCGTCGGGACGTTGAAGTTCTCAGGCCACTCGGGCAAGAACAAGCTCGTGCTGACCAAGGTCAAAGGTCACAAGCTGTCGGCAGCCAGTTATGAGGCCGAGGTCACAGCCGGCGGCAAGGCCCACGTGATCAAGTTCAAGGTCAAGCAGTAGGGAGCGCTCACTGCGATCGGCGCTCGCGCAGCGCCGCGAGCAGGAGCTTGGAGTGCATCGCGCCGATCAGCTCGCGCAGCGGCTCGGCGCCTGAGGCGATGATCTCGACCGCCCGCTCGACGTCGACCCGCCCGGCGAGGCGGTCGAGCAGCACGGCGACCTCCTCCTGCACGAGCGGCTCGAGCGCCTCGCGGTAGCGAAGCGTGTCATAGACGGTGAACCCGATCGCCTCCTCATAGCCGCCCGCGCGGAAGCGGGAGATCGCCTCGATGATCGCGACATCGTCGGCGTCATAACCACGCGCGCCGGGAGTCAGGACATCGATCTCCTCGAGCCGGTCGAGGACGTTCTGGGGGACGTCGTAGGTCTCCCGGACCTTCGCGCGCGAGACGCGGCCGCTCTCCCCGGCCTCGATCGCCCGCTCCAGGATCCGGTCCTCGAGCTCGATCAGCCGCGCCGCCCGGTTCGGATCATCGGCGATCACCTCGCGAATCACGCGCAGCGGCATGAACCGCTCCTCCTGGAGGCGCTTGATCAGCTGGATCCGCTCGATGAAGTCAACCGGGTAGTAGGCCATGTTGCGTGAGGTGCGGACCACCTCCTGCTCGGACCCGAGCAGCCCCTCACGCAGGTAGTGCTTGATCGTGCCGGCGCTGACGCCGGAGCGTTCGGCCAGTTCGGACATCTTCAGCATGCCCTCGGCAGCGGTGCTCATGCGCGCAGGAACGAGCCCTGCACCTTGCCGGCCGGACCCGCGACCGCTCCGGCTTGATGCAGCGCGGCGATCTCCTCCGGGGTGAGCCCCGCCTCGGCCAGGACCTCGTCGGTGTGCTCGCCGAGCCCGGGACCCCGGGCGCGGGCCGGTTCGGCGGGGGTGCGGCTCAGCTTGACCGGAGCACCGAGCAGCCGGACAGGCCGCGAAGCACCCGGCTGATCGAGCTCGACGACCATCTCCCTGGCGGCCACGAGCTCTGAGCCGAGGACCTCGTCGAGCTCGAGCACGGGCTCCAGGCAGCAGTCGTGCTCGGAGGCGAACGCCCGCCACTGCTCCCGCGTGCGCGCGGCGAAGATGTCACAGGCGGCTCGGTGGGCGTCCGAGTCGGGCGGATCGAAGGCGTGGTCGATCAGGTCCTCCCTGCCGACTCCCCTGCACCACGCCTGCCAGAACTTCGGCTCGAGCGCACCCAGCGTAACGTAGCCATCGGCGCACCGGTAGGGGCGGTAACACGTCAGGCCCCCGGCCAACTGCAGCTGCCCCCGGCGCGGCAGGGCACCGGTCGCGAGGGCCTCGGCCGCGACCAGTGCGAGCCAGGACAACGAGCCGTCGAACATGGAGCAATCGACGAACTGGCCCGCTCCGGAGCGGTCGCGCTCACGCAGCGCGACCAGCACGCCGATCGCGCCCATCAGCGCGCCCCCACCGATGTCGGCGATCTGGCCGGCGGCCTGCACGGGCGGGCCGTCGGCCTCGCCCGTCAGCCCCAGCAGACCGTTGAGGCCGAGGTAGTTCATGTCGTGACCGGAGCGGTCGCGACCCGGGCCGTCCTGCCCGTAGCCGGTGATCGCGCAATAGACAAGGCGGGGGTTCTCGGCGCGCAGCCGCTCGTAGCCGACGCCGAGGCGATCGAGCACTCCCGGCCGGAAGGACTCCAGCAGAACGTCCGCGTCGCGTGCCAGCCGCAGCAGCACCTCCTTGCCCTGCTCGGTCTTGAGGTCGACGCGGATCGAGCGCTTGGCGCGATTCAGGGCCAGGAACAGAGCCCCGCGCGCCGTCTCCTCCGCGCCCTCGTAGTACGGCGGTGACCAGCGGATGTAGTCGCCCATGCCGGTGTCCTCGACCTTGATCACGTCGGCGCCGAAGTCCGCGAGCAGGAGCGAACAGAACCCGCCCGGCAGCAAGCGCGAGAGATCGAGCACCTTCAGCCCCGCCAGCGGCAGGCTCATGCCGTGGCCGCCTCGCGCACGCCGAGCAGCTTCCTCGCCTCCCGCACCGTCGCCGGTCGCCGCCCGGCGTCCTCGGTCATCTGCCGCGCCTTCGCGATCAGCTCGCCGTTGGAGCGCGCCATCGATCCATCCGGCAGGTAGAAGTTGTCCTCCAGGCCGACCCGGACCGAGCCGCCCAGCGTCAGTGCCGCGGCGACCAGCATCCATTGATCGCGCCCGATCCCGATCACCCCCCAGTGGTGGCGGCCGGCGGGCATGTTGCGCGCCATCGCGTCCAAGTTCAGGGTGCTCGCCGGGACTCCGCCCACGACCCCCATCACGAAATCCGCGTGCAGGGGCGCCTCGAGCAGGCCCATGTCGACGAGCGGCTCGAGCGAGGCGACGTGACCGACGTCGAAACACTCGTGCTCGGGCTTGATCCGCAGTCGTCGCATCGCCTCGAGCAACTCGATGATCTCCTCGAACGGATTCGCGAACACGAACTTGAACACGAAGTCCTTGCGCGAGCGGGAGTACTTCGCATAGTTCATCGATCCCATGTTCAGCGCGGCCACCTCGGGCAGGCCGGCCTCGAGGTAGGCGGTCCGCTTCGCCACCGGCACGCCGATCGTGCCGGTCGAGAAGTTGATGATCGCGGCGTCGCCGATCTCGGCGCGGATCGCGTCGCGGATCGCGACGAAGTCCTCGACCTCGTAGCTCGGCGCGCCGTCCGGCCGGCGCGCGTGGATGTGGATGTGGACGCCGCCCTCGTCGACGATCCGCCGCGCCTCGGCGGCGTACTCCGCGGGCGTGTACGGGATCGCCGGACACTGTTCGCGGTTCGCGATCGCGCCGGAGATGGCACAGGTGATGATCGCGGGGTCTTCGAGACTCATAGACAGCCCGGCCCGGGAGTTTCCTTCGCGCAGCGGATTCCACTGATTCCACTCATACAGGGACCACGCCGTTTCGCTTCCACGGCCGGTCGACGCGCTTGCGGGCCGACATCTCGAGCGCTTTGCAGATCGTGGCGCGGGTCTCGCGCGGGTCGATCACGTCGTCGATCATGTCGTTGCCGGCGGCTACGTACACGTCGATGATCTTGCGGAAGTTCTCGATCAGCTCCTGGCGCTTGGCCGCCGGGTCCTCAGCCTCCTGCACCTGCTTGCGGAAGATGATCTCGACGGCTCCCTCGGCGCCCATCACGCTGATCTCGGCGCTCGGCCAGGCGACGATCAGGTCCGGCTCGTACGCGCGGCCGCACATCACGTAGTAGCCGGCACCGTAGGCCTTGCGCAGGACGACGGTGATCTTCGGCACGGTGGCGTTGGCGGTCGCGTAGAGCATCTTCGCCCCGTGGCGGATGATCCCCGCCTCCTCGACCTTCGTCCCGACCATGAACCCCGGCACGTCCATCAGGAACACGAGCGGGATCCCGTAGGCGTTGCAGAGGTTGATGAACCGAGCGGCCTTGTCGGCCGAGTCGTTGTCGAGGATCCCGCCGAGCTGCTTGGGCTGGTTGGCGACGATCCCGGCCGGGCGGCCACCGAACCGCGCCAGGCAGGTGATGATCGTCTTGGCCCACTGCGGCTTGAGGTCGAAGTAGGAGCCGTCGTCGGCGATCCGGCGGATCACCTCGTACATGTCGTACGGCTTGCGGTTGGAGTCCGGTAGCACGTCGAGCAGGTCGTCGTCGCCGCGGTCGATCGGATCGGTGCACGGCGCGAGCGGCGGCGACTCCTCGCAGCTCTGCGGGAAGTAGCTCAGGTACTGCTTGATCCGCTCGATGCACTCCTCGATCGTCGGCCACCTCGAGGTCGCCGACGCCCGATTTGCGGCAGTGCACGCGCGAGCCGCCGAGCTGCTCCTGGGTGACGTCCTCACCGATCGCCGCGCGGACGAGATGTGGCCCGGCGAGCGCCATCGAGCCGCGGCCGCGGACCATCGGCACAAAGTCGGCCAGCCCGGGGATGTACGCGGTGCCCGCCGCACACGGGCCCATCAGCGCCGCCACCTGCGGGATCACGCCGGAGCTGACCACCTCCTCGCGGAATAGGTGGCCGGAGCCCGCGAACAGCGATCCGACCGCCTCCTGGATCCGCGCTCCGGCGGAGTCGAGCAGCCAAATCATCGGGATCCGCTTGCTCAGCGCCAGCTCCCGGAGCCGGGCGACCTTGAGCTCCCCGGTCATCCCCATCGAGCCGGCCATCACCGTGAAGTCGTATGCGGCCACGGCCGTGAGGCGGCCGTTCACCTTGCCGTAGCCGGTGATCACGCCGTCGGCGGGAGCCTCCCGGCCGTCCATCGCGCGCTGGGAGAAGTGCGGCCGGCCGTGGATCCCGAGCTCGACGAAGGTTCCCGAATCGATCAGCCGCTCGAGCCGTTCCCGTGCGGTGAGCTTCTCGGCGGCATGCTGGGCGGCGATCTTCTCGGGCCCGCCGCCCTGCCTTATCTTTTCCCGCCGGGCTCGGAGGTCGTCGGCGAGCGGGCGCAGCAGGCTGGTGGAGGGAGCGTCGGTGGCCATAGCAGGAAGTGGAACGTCCTACTTACTACTGTGGCACGCCACGCGCTCCCGCGTCAAGGCGAGGCGCTGCTCGCGTGGCCGGGCTACCCCTTGATCGAGGCGCTCGCCGACGGGCCGCGGGCGTCGTCGGCGGTCAGCCCGGTGACCGTAACCGTCGCCCCGAGCCCCGCAGCAATGCCGGGAACGGTCACCGAACGCGCCCGCGGGGCTTCGATCAGCAGCAGGTGGCGGCCGTCGGCGACCCGCACGAACACCGCGTAGCTGAAGCTTTGCGGCGGCGCCTTCCAGCTGATCACGAGGCTCGTGCCGTGCCGCTTGATCTGAAGGTGGCTCGCGCGCGCCGGGCGCGGCGGCGCGGCGGCTCGGTAGGAGCCCGCGACGATCGTCGTGCGTGGCAGCCCGCGCTCGAGCACCAGCGCGACGATCTGGCGCCGGCCGCCGGGTCCGCCCGCGGGCGTGAACCGGACCAGGCCGCTGCCGGCGCTGGTCGTGGTGATCAGATGGCGCACGCCGCGGCCCTGCTCGGAGAACTGGACCCGCTGGCCCGCGATCGGCCGCACGTGCCACAGCAGGTAGTGCTTGCCGTGCCGAGTGCTGACGCGCGCGCTCACGGACGGCTGCGGCAGGCCGAATGCCTCGCGGACGCTCTTGATGGCGACCGGCCCGACCGGGGTGATCGTCCACACGCCGGCCTGCGGGCGTTTGATCACAACGTAGGTCGAACCGTTGCGCGTCAGCACCCCCAGGAGGTTCCGGCGGCGAACGAAGGTGGCCGTGTCGTTCAGTGTCATCGTCGCCCCGCCGGGGCCTGTGACGCGGACATCTGGCGCCCGGCCGACGCCGTCGACCGCCAGCACAGCGCTCGGTAGGCCGGCGGGCAGCGTCACGCGCCGCGCCGCCGAGGCGATGTCGGCAGCCGATGATGGTGGCGGTGTCGGGCGCCACGGGCTCAGATCGCACGAACCTCCGAACAGGTCGAACGAACCGCCCCAGTAGTAGCCGATCCCACCGCTGACGATGTCGAGATTCACGCACGCGGCGATTCCGATGTTCGACACGAGCGCGTTGGCGCCGGCGCACGCGTCGGAAATCCACAGGTTGATGCAACCTTGGACGGAGCCCTCGACGTCGAACGCGGTCTCGTCCTGTACCCAGCCCGAGATCGAGCCCTTGATCGACCCGACCCCGAGATTCCAATTCGTCTTGCCGCCGAACTGGAACACTCCGTTGGACGTGTACTGCAGGAACGCCGACCCGAGCGTGAACTTGTCGGCGATCTTCGCGTCACCGCTCAGATTGATCACCCACGGATCGGAGAGCTGGACCTTGAGGCTGCCGTCGAACGTGACCGCCGATTTCCCTTCGATCGCCGGTCCCGCACTCAGCCCCATCGTCCCCGTCAGCGACGGCGGCGTCGCTGGGTCCGCCGCCGTTTGCACCTGGAAGCCGACCTGCTGCAGGAAGATCCCGGCCCCGATCAGCACGTTGAGCCCGTTCACCGAACCCGCCAGATAGCTCAGCTGCCCGTTGGTGATCCCGATTCCTGCCCCGACCTGGAGCGGTGGCGTGAACGGCAGCACAACCGTCGCCGATCCCTGCCAGGTGTTCGACGACACGTACTTGAAGTCGATGTCCTTCAACCCGAGCCCGAGCACGCTTGCCTGCGCGAGCTTGAACTCCATCCCGCCGAATTGCGCCCCGTGGAAGTTGTCGGTGTTGAACGTCGTCGCCGACGTCAGGCCGCCGAAGTAGTTGAACGGCCAGAACCCGAGCGACAGCGTCGGCGTGACCTGCGCCCCTCCCGTCGGTGTGAGCTGGATCTGGATGTGGCCGATCGGCAGGCCCTGGAAGCTGAGGTTGCCGAGTGACTCGTCGGCGTCGACGACGGTCTTCGGATACTGGACGGCGCCGCTGAGATTCCAGTTGATCGTGCCGACGTACACCGCGATGTTGGGGGCGCCGAGCAGCGAGATTCTGTAGGTGCCCACGCTCTTGATGATCCGGTTCGCCGTGTCGATCGTCAGGTTGCTCCCGGGTCCGGCCACCGATTCGGGGGTAAGGATCAGCCCGTTGAGCCGGACCGGCTCGTTGTAGGCGACCTCCCCCGCTGGGGTCTGCTGCATGCAGCCGTCCGTTTGCACGCTGAGATAGCTCGTGCCGGCGAAGTGGTCGCAGTTGACCGCGACCTGGAGTTGAAGCGTGAGCGTGTGGGCCGCCGGCCCGGAACCCGAGTCGGGCGTGGCGGTGACAGTGAAGGTGTTGTTGGACGCCGCCTCGTATGTGCTGCTCGTCACCGTCAGGGTCGTGCTATTTCCGGTGCCGGTCACGGTGGCGGGCGAGAACGAAGCCGTCATCCCGGCCGCCAGCCCGGTGACGGTGAACGCGATGTTGCCGCTCGAACCGTTCGCGCGGTGAATGTCGATCGGGAACTGCGTCGTGTCGCCGGCGATGATCGAGCCGCTGCTGTCCTGGGCGTCGAGGCTGAAGTCGGGCGGCGGCGGCGTGCTCGGGCGGGTGATGGCAAGGTCGTCGATCGCGACCGGGTTCTCCGTGGTGCTGTTCCCGAGCGCGTTCGGCGAGCTGATGTCGAAGTAGGCGATGTCTGCCTGGCCCGAGGTCGAGGTCACCGACAGCTGTGTGAACGGCTGGCCCTCGGTTGAGGTTGTTGACGCCGTCGGTGCCACCGGTTGGCCGCTCGAGTTGTACGCAGTCAGCTCGACGGTCGCCTGGTTGCCGGCCGGGAAGTAGGGACTGGGAAGCGTGCCGACATACACGCTGACCGCGCTCGCATACGTCGTCAGGTAGCCCCGCGTGAGCGGCTCGAACCAGAACTCGCCGCACCCGCAGGTCGCGATGTCGGCGACGTTGGGCGAAGAGTGGGCCTGACCGGGGGCCGCGTCGACGTGCGGCGTGAAGCCGTTGACCGAGTCGTAGCTGTTCGGCGTGCCCTCGAACTCCACCCCGGCCACGCTCGAGTATTGATCGTTGACGAACGTGCCGGGCGATAGGTCGTCGAATGTCACCACCTGCGTGGAGGCGACCGCCGGCGCGCAGAAGATCAGCAGGACGAACGAGAGTGCAACGGCCGGAAGCCACCGCCACGTCATGGCCGACAGCCTTGCGCGTGGGCATCTGTCCCGCATCGGGAGGTTCCCTACTTTTTCGGCAAGCGCGGCCAGCGCGGCGAGGGCCGCGCGGGGCGAAATCCGCTTGCGGCGGGCGAGGGCCGCGCGGGGCGAAATCCGCTTGCGGCGGGCGAGGGCCGCGCGGGGCGAAATCCGCTTGCGGCGGGCGAGGGCCGCGGGGGCGAAATCCGCTTGCGGCGACATGCTTACAGGCCCAAAGGTCCGCACCCGCGGCCGACCTTGGTTACATAAGCATGCCCCACATGCTTATGTAGCCAAGGACCAGCAGGCGCGCGCGATTTGTCCCTTGTATGCAGCCGAAATTGTCAGATTGCTGACACCATCCGGCCCCGCCCCGGGGGGTCTAATCCCGCGCGCGCCGGCGTACTCCGGACCCGCCCCGCCCCGCCCCGACCCACCCCGGGCCCACTCCAGGCCCACGCCGCCCACCCCGGGCCCACTCCGCCCACCGCGGGCCCACCCCGGGCCCACTCCGCCCGCCCCGGGGCCGCCATTCCGATTCACGCGCCCCTGTGGACTGTCGCTACCGCCCCTTCCACTGCGGCTCGCGCTTCTCGAAGAACGCCTTCACGCCCTCCTGAATGTCCTCGGTCGTGAACGCGATCGTCAGCTGCGAGCGCAGGAAGTCGATCGCATCCGCAAACGCCATGTCCTGCTGGCGGAACATCGCGTCCTTGCCGAGCTTCATCATCACGGGTGATTTCCCCGCGAGCTTCTCGGCGTACTCGCGCACGACGCCGTCGAATTCGTCGGCGGGCACGACCCGGTTGACGATCCCGATCCGTTCTGCCTCGGCCGCGGAGATCTGCTCGCCGAGCAGCAACAGCTCGTTGGTCTTCTTGCGTGGCACGTTGCGATAGATCAGCGCCATGATCATGAACGGGAATACGCCGACGTTGATCTCCGGCGTCCCGAACCGCGCCCCTTCTCGAGCGATGATCAGGTCGCAAGCGAGCGCGATCCCCAGCGCGCCCGCCAGCACGTGACCGCCCGCCGCGCAGATCGACGGCTTGCCGAGCTCGCCCAGGAGCCGGAACAGGCGCGGGAAGCGCTCGGTCGCGAAGTGCTTGTGGACGAGCGGGACATCGGCCGCGAACCCGGACAGGTTGGCGCCCGCGGAGAAGACCTTCTCGTGCGTCGAGCTCAGCACCACGCATCGCACCGCGGCATCGTCGCGCGCCGCCTCCAGAGCGGCGATCAGCTCACCGAGCAGCTCGTCGGATAATGCGTTGCGGGTGTCCGGCTGATCGAGCGCGATCGTCGCGACGCCGGGGTCGGAGACCTCGTAGCGCAGGGTGTTGTAGACCATGGTCGCGGCACGCTACCGCAGCGACGGGTCGCGGTAGCCCATGGGCTCGGCTCGTTGTAAGTAAGAAGTCCTACTGTTTACTTTCGCCGTGGTGGCCGGTACCGTCCGCGTCATGACCACCGCCGCCGACGTCCTCAAGCCTGACTTCGCCACCCAGCGCAAGCACTTCATCTTCACCGAAGAACACGAGCAGCTGCGCGAGTCGATCCGCCGGTTCGTGATCAAGGAGCTGCAGCCGCACGCCGAGGAGTGGGAGCGGGACACGTTCCCGGATTGGGTGTTCGAGCGAATGGGCGAGCTCGGCTTCCTCGGCCTCGACAAGCCTGAGCCCTACGGAGGCCAGGGCGGCGACTACTACACCTCGCTCGTGCTGGCCGAGGAGATGGTGCACGCGCACTGCGGCGGGCTGGGGATGGGCGTCGCCGTGCAGACCGACATGGCCATGCCTCCGATCCTCGCGTTCGGCAGCGAGGAGCAGAAGCAGGAGTGGGTTGTCCCGGCGATCAAGGGCACGAAGATCCTCTGCATCGGAATCACCGAGCCCGACGCGGGCTCTGACGTCGCCGGGATCAAGACCCGGGCGGTGCGCGACGAGGCCACCGGCGAGTACGTGATCAACGGGTCCAAGACATTCATCACCAACGGCCATCGCGCGCACGCGATCGTGCTCGTGACCAAAACCGACCCCGAGGCCGGCCAGCCGGATGACGCGGGTGGCGCGCAATCAAGCGAGGCCGGAGGCCGAGCGCGCGCCAGGCACGCGGGCATCACCCTGTTCTTGGTGCCGATGGACCTGCCGGGCGTGATCCGCGAAAAGAAGCTCGAGAAGCTCGGGATGCACGCTTCGGACACCGCGCTGCTCGCCTTCCAGGATGTCCGCGTGCCGGAGTCGGCGATGCTCGGCGAGCGGGGCAAGGGCTTCTACCACATCTCATGGGAGCTCCAGGGCGAGCGGCTGATCGGCGCGGCGGGCTCGGTCTCCGGGGCCCAACACGTATTCGACCGCACTCTCCAGTACGCCAAGGAGCGCAAGGCTTTCGGCCGGGAGATCGGCCACTTCCAGGTGATCCGTCACAAGTTCGCCGAGATGGCGACCAAGATCGAGACCGCGCGGCAGATGGTCTATACGACCGCGTGGCGGTTCCAGAACGGCGAGTACCCAGTGCGCGAGATCACGATGGCCAAGCTGTACGCCGCTCGGATCGCAGTCGAGGTCGCGGACGAGTGCATCCAGATCCACGGCGGCAACGGCTACATGAAGGAGTACGGAATCGAGCGCTCCTGGCGCGACCTGCGGCTCAATCGGATCGGCGCCGGAACCGACGAGATCATGCTCGAGGTGATCGGCCGCTCCTACGGGCTGTAGCGGGGGCCCGAGGAAAAGCCCTCACGCCGCGCCAGCGGCTATGGTGCGCACTGATGCAAGGGGCTGCCACAAGCCCCGGTGGCGGGTTTCGCCCGGGGCAGCAATTGAGACCGCTCGGCGTCGGCGAGGTCCTCGACGCGGCGATCAAGCTGTACACCAGAAACGCGGTCAGCCTGTGGAAGATCGTCGCGGTGCTGATCATCCCGATCGGGATCATCAACCAGGTGGTGATCGGCGCGTCGCTCCCGAGCGGGGCGTACGTCAGCGCAGGCACGCTGTACACGCCCACCGGCACGCTCGGCACGCCCGCCGGCGCTCAGATCACGGAGATCGTCCTCAGCGTGCTCGCGGCGCTGGTGGTCGAGGGCGCGCTCGCGATCAGCCTCGTCGATGCCTACATCGGCCAACCGCTGGACTGGCGCGAATCGCTGCGTGCGGCCGTCGGCCGGCTCGGTGCGCTGCTATGGGTCGCGATCCTCGTGGGAGTCGGCGTCACGATCGGCTTCATCCTCTTGTTCGTACCGGGCGTCTGGCTGGCGGTTGCTTGGACTGTGGCCGTGCCGGCGCTGATGTTCGAGCGCGTGAGCGGATTCAAGGCGCTCAGCCGCTCGTTTGAGCTCGTCCGCGGCCGCTGGTGGGCGACGTTCGCCGAACTGCTCTGCGCGGTGATCATGCTGTTCGTCGTCGTGTTCGTCGTCGCCCTGATCTTCCGCGGAATCGAAACCGGCCTCAGCGTCAACAGCATCGGCCCGTGGCTGGCGCTCAACTGGCTCGGGAGCATGATCGCCGACCTGATCTCGTTCCCGTTCATCGCCGCGGTGATCGCGGTCGTGTACATCGATCTGCGGGTCCGCAAGGAAGCGCTCGACCTCGAGTTGCTCGCCGGTACGCTCGGCCGCACTACCGGCGGCGCGGCCCCGACTGCGCCGACAATCGTCGGCGGCACCGCCCCGCACACATCCGGACTCGGCGGCGAATCATCGCGTCTCCCCGATATCGGACTTGGCGGCGAGTCATCGGGGCTACCCGGGTTGGGGCTGGGCGATGCCGAGCCTCCAAAGTCGCCGCCGCCGTCAGAGCCCACCTGGCCGCCGGCTGGATGAACCGGCGGTGCAGCGTCGCCCTCGCGGCGGCCGTCTGCCTGCTCGCGATCGCAACCCCCGCCGGCGCCCAGGGCGCGAGTATCAACTCTGTCCAGTTGCGCGTGCTCGCCACCCGTGCCGCGGACGGGAACCAGCCCGCGCTCGCGGAGCTGCGCGAGGTCACCTCGGTTGACGGCCAGCCCGCCGCGCTCGGCGTTTTGCTTGGCACCGGAACCGAGGCGCAGGTTCACGCCCGCTTGATTGTGCTCGCCGCCGCCGGCCCCCAACACGCGGTGTCGGCGGCGAGCACGCGTGCCACCGCCGCCTCGATCCTGGGCTCGGGTCGGTATGGGAAGGCGACCGTGCCCGACCCGCTGCTCAGCGTCCTCGGCACGGTCAGCCGGTGGCTCGCCTCGCTCGCGGCGAGCACTCCCGGCGGGCCGGTGGTGTTTTGGGTCCTGGCCGCCGCGATCGTGCTCGCCCTTGCCGTGGTCGGAGCGCGGCGGATGCTCCGCCGCCTCGAGCCGGCTGCGCGAGCCGCGGCGCCCGACGCTTCGGGCACCGGCGAAGATCCCTTGGCGCTGGAGCACGAGGCCCAGACCGCCGAGGAGCGGGGAGCGTTCTCCGACGCGGTCCGGCTTCGGTTTCGAGCCGGACTGCTCAGGCTCGGCGCGCGCGACGCGATCGACTACCGGCCATCACTGCTCACGGCTGACGTCGCCCGCCGGCTCCGTTCGCCCCAGTTCGACTCGCTGAGCGAGACGTTCGAGCGGATCGCCTACGGTGGCGCGCCGGCTCGGCCGGCGGACGCCGAGGAGGCGCGCGAGGGCTGGCGGGCACTGCTGGACCGAACCGGTGCACGGAAATGAGCCCAGCCGTTCGCCGCGCGCTCCGGGTCCTCGCCGTCGCGGCAGTCGCCCTGGCTGTGATCGCGATGGTGATCGATACGGTCACGCCCGGTCCCAGCGGGCCAACCGGATCGTCCTACGCCACCGCGCCCGAAGGGCTTTCGGCCTACGCCGAATTGCTCGGCAGATCCGGCCACACGGTCACCCGCCTGCGGGCCGCGCCGTCGCGCGCGCGACTCGATCCCTCAGCCACCTTGGTCCTGCTCGACCCGGGCACGCTGTTGACCGGGGACCTGACCGCGCTCAGGCGCTTCGTCGCCGCCGGCGGACTGCTGATTGCGGGTGGCCAGGACCCCGGGGCGTGGCTCGGGGCCCTTGTGTCCGACCCGCCCGTGTGGGCCGCGACGGGGGACACGACGGCCGTCCCACTTGTCCCCGCGCCCGAGACCTCCGGGGTGAGCGAGGTCCAGGGCGCCGGCGCCGGGTCCTGGAGTGACCCGCGGGCGACCCTGCCCGTGCTCGGGGCGCCGGACTCCGTGCTGCTCACCGTGGCGAGCGTCGGCGCGGGCCGAGTCGCCCTGCTGGCCGACTCCTCGCCGCTCCAGAACCGGTTCCTCGCGAGCGCCGACAACGCGGCGCTGGGGGTCGCGATCGCAGGCCCTCGCGGCCGGCCCGTGCTGTTCGAGGAGGCCGTCCACGGCTACGGGCAGGGAAGCGGATTGGCGGCGCTGCCGACGCGCTGGAAGTGGGCCCTGACCGGCCTGCTGCTGGCGGCGCTCGTCGGCGTCGGCGCGCGGTTCCGTCGCCTCGCCCCACCCGATCCGCTCCCCGCGGCGCCCTCGCCGCCGCGGCGAGCTCACGTCGACGCGCTGGCGCTGGCACTCGCGCGCACGGGTCCCCGTGGGGAGGACGTGGCTGAGGCGGCCACCCGGCTCCGTCTCGACCCCGAGAGGGTCCACCGATGAGCACCGGCATCCTCGACCTGCGCGCGCGCGTCCGCAACGAGATCGAGGGAGTAGTCGTCGGGCAGCAGGACGTCATCGACCTGCTGCTGACCGCGCTCGTGCTCGGCGGCCACGTGCTCCTCCAAGGCGTACCGGGGGTCGCGAAGAGCCTGCTCGCGAGCACGTTCGCCCGCACGATCGACGGTGAGTACAGGCGCGTCCAGTTCACGCCCGACATGCTTCCCTCGGACCTGACCGGGACGATGACCCTCCGCGGCGGCGAGCTCGCGTTCCGACCCGGACCGGTCTTCACCAACGTGCTGCTCGCCGACGAGATCAACCGCACCCCTCCAAAGACCCAATCGGCCCTGCTCGAGGCGATGCAGGAGGGTCAGGTGTCGATCGAGGGGCAGTCGCACGCCCTGCCCGATCCGTTTCTGGTGATCGCCACCCAGAACCCCGTCGAGTACGAGGGCACCTACCCCCTCCCCGAGGCCCAGCTCGACCGGTTTGTCATCCAGGCCGAGGTCGGCTACCCCGGCGAGCGCGAGGAGATCGAGGTGCTGAAGCTCCAGCGCCAGGGCGTCGCGTCCCCCTCGCTGGCGCGGGTGCGGCCGGTGCTCGATCCGGCCTCGCTGGACGAAGCCCGCCGCGCGGTTGACCAGACGACGGTCTCGAGCGAGGTGACGGCCTATGTCGCCGCCGTGGCGCGCGCGACGCGGACGCTTCCGAGCGTTTCGCTCGGCGCCAGTCCACGTGCCGCCGTTCATTTGCTGGCCGCGGCCAAGGCGCGGGCGCGGCTGAACGGCCGCGAGTTCGTGACGCCCGATGACGTCGCCGCGATGGCGCTGCCGGTGCTGCGCCATCGGCTCGTGCTGACTCCTGAGGCCGAGCTGGAGCGATTCGGCGCGGCGCAGGCGATCGCAAGCGCGCTGTCCTCGGTGCCGGTGCCGCGATGAGCCCGAGGCCGCGGACCCGGGGCGCTGCGTGAGCCCCACTCCCCGCGCGTCCGTCGCGCTCGGCCTGATCGCGGTCTCGGCGCTCCTCGTTCCGCTCGGTCTCGTCGCCCTGGCGGCGCTCGCGCTCGTCGTCGCGACGGTCCTCGATGCCTGGTCGGTGCGCGAGGCGCCGACCGTCAGCCGCCAGCTTGCGCCCGTGCTGTCCCGTGGCGTGCCGGTGGCGCTTCGGATCGTGGTCCGGGCACCCGCCGCGCGCCGGCTCCGGATTCGCCAGCCCGCGCCGCCGGAGCTCGTGCTCGAGCCGGCCGAAGGCGACGGGACACTGGACGGCCGGCTCGTCGCCCGCGTCCGCGGCCGCCACGTGCTGCCCGAGCTCGGCACCCGCGCCGAGGGCCGCCTCGGGCTCGGCACATACCACCGCCGCGTCGGCGGTGAGGCCGAGACGCGGGTGTATCCGGACCTCGTGTCCGCGAGGCGACTGGCGCTAGCGGCACGGGAGGGCCGGCTACTCGACTCGAGTCGCCGCGCCCGTGGACCGATCGGTCTCGGCACCGACTTCGAGTCGGTGCGCGAGTGGCTCCCCGACGACGACGTCCGCCACGTCAACTGGACGGCGACACAACGTCTCGGCCGAGCGATGACCAACCAGTACCGGCTCGAGCAGGCGCGCGACCTCGTCTTGCTGATCGACGCGGGGCGCCTGATGATGGCGCCGCTGGGCGACCGCACACGCCTCGACACCGCGCTCGACGCGGTCGCGGCGGTGGCACTGGCCGCGGACGAGCTCGGCGACCACTGCGGAGCGGTCGCCTTCGACTCGGTGCTGCGCGCCCGCCTGCGCCCTCGCCGCTCGGGCGGCAGGGACGTCGTCCAGGCGCTCTTTGACCTGCAGCCGCGACCCGTCGACAGCGACTACGACCAGGCGTTCAGAGCCGTCGCGGGCGGCAAGCGGACGCTCGTGCTGTTGATGAGCGACCTGTTCGACGAAGCGGCCGCCCAGGCGATGATCGAGGCCGTGCCGGTGCTGACGCGGCGCCACGCGGTGCTGGTCGCCACCGTCAGCGATCCCGATATCGACGAGTTGGTCAAGTCCACGCCGCGCGATCCGGCCGACGTCTACGCCGAGGCGGTGGCACTCGATCTGCTCGACTCGCGCGCCCACGCAGCCGCGCTGTTGCGCCGGGCCGGGGCCCGCGTGGTCGATGCATCACCGACGGCGTTCGCGGCGGCGTGTGTGCGCGCGTACCTGGCGGCGAAGGCGACGCTCCGGCTGTGAGCGCGTCGGGCTTGGTGCAGCCGGCGCGTACCACCGTGCTCCTTGTCGAGCATCGGCGGGCAATCTACCCGCCCACCCTGGCGACCCCCCGACAGCCGGCTAGCGCCCCAGCCAGGCCACACCAGCCCAGTAGGGCGCGGCCAGCCCGAGCCCGACCGCGACCGCCGGCACGAGCGCCAGGTGATGAGGCGTTACGAACCCCTCGACCAGCCCCGCGAGCACCAGCCAAGGCGCGGTGCTCAGCACGAGCAGCACCGCACGCGGCGCCTGCGCCGCGAGCGCGGCGCCCCGCGAAAGCGGTCCCGGCTCCACCAGTGCCCAGCCCATCCGCATCCCCGCGGCCGCGCTCACGGCAATGCACGACAACTCGAGCACACCGTGAGGGGCGATCAACTCGATCACGTCATTCGCATGCCCGGCGCCCCCCGCGATCCCCGCAACCGCACCCAGGATCAGGCCGTTGTAGAGGAGCAGGAATGCCGGCAGCACCCCGAACACGATCCCGGCCGCGAACGACAGGAATGTCACCCCGATGTTGTTGGTGAAGATCGCGGCCGACACGGCGGCGGACTGCGACGCCCCGAGTCCGATCGCCTGGCTCGGCCCGGCGCCACCGTTCGCTAGCGTGCCGGGCACCACCCCGGCCGCGGCCGCCGGGTCATGGATTCCCCACACGGTCGCGAGCGCCGCCGAGCCCAGCAGCAGCACCCAGGCGAGTACCAAGATCCGTCCCAGCCCTCGCACCTGCCGCCAGTATCCGGACCGTAGGTAGCCGAGCACCGACCCGCCGCGCGGAGCTGCGGTGTAGATCGTCGTGCGAGCCCGCCCGACAAGCTGCTCGAGACCGCGCACAGCGGGGTCGGCCGGAAACGTCCGTCGACCCCGCGCCAGATCGGCGACCGCGCCCCGGTACAGCGCCCCGAGCCGCCGAACGCCGTCGGGGCCGAGCCGCTCGGGCCGCCCGTGCGCCCGGCGCACGAGTTCGTCGAGCTCATTCCACTCCGGCTGGCGCGCCTGTACAAAAGCCTCTAGGTTCACCGCCCGTGGAGTATGAGGACAGGATCACGATCCCGACGCCCGAGGGGATCGAGCTCGACTACACGCTCGCCGGGCTCGGCTCGCGGTTCGTCGCCGAGCTTGTCGATGTTCTGCTGCGACTCGTCCCCCTCGGCATCCTCACCGGTGTGCTTGTGAGTGCCGGTGGCGGCCCGATCGCGATCGTCGTGCTGATCATCGCCGACTTTCTGGCTTGGTTCGGCTACGACATCGTGTTCGAGGTCTGGGGCCAGGGCCGCACACCCGGCAAGCGCTGGAACGGGCTGCGGGTGGTGATGGCCGGCGGTCAGCCGGTCGGTCTTGGCAGCAGCGCCGTGCGCACCCTGCTGCGGATCGTGGACATCTGGCTGACGCTCGGGATCGTCGGCAGCGTCTCGATCATGGCCACGCGCCGAAACCAGCGGCTCGGCGACCTCGCCGCGGGCACGATCGTCGTGCGCGAGCAGCGGGCCACGGCCGGCCGGCCGCTCGCGATCGACCCGGGCGACGCGTGGGGGCGCCTCGATGTCACCGCCGTGACTCCGTCCGAGCTCGCCGCGGTCCGCGACTTCCTCGCCCGCCGGGACACGCTCGCGCGCGAGGCGAGACCACGCGTCGCACGCGCGCTCGCCGAGCGCATGGCCGAGAAGGTCGGTGGGCTTCCTCCTGGTGGCCTGCCGTCTGAGCGCCTGCTCGAGACGATCGCGGCCGCCAAGGCCGCCTCCCGGTACGGTTCAGCAGAACGCTGATGAACCTGGCCACCAAGGCGGGCGTACCGAGCTCGGCCCCACGCCTGCCAATCCCACCGTTCACGCCCGAGCACGAAGAGTTCCGCTCGGCCGTGCGGCGCTTCGTGCAGAGCGAGCTGCGCCCGCGCGCGCGTGAATGGGAGGACGCCCGCTGGTTCCCGGACTCGGTGTTCACGCGGCTTGCCGAATTGGGATACATCGGGCTGAAGTTTCCGCGCGAGTACGGCGGCGACGGCGACCCGGTCGCTGACGCGGTGTTCGTCGAGGAGCTTGCCTGGTGCGGGTCCGGAGGCCTCGCGGCCGGGATCGGCGCGCACGCGGGGATCGCGCTGCCGCCGATCTGGCGATTCGGCACCGAGGATCAGAAGCAGCGCTATCTCGTGCCCGGGATCCGGGGGGAGCGGATCGCTGCACTCGCGATCACCGAGCCGGACGCCGGCTCGGACGTCGCCTCGATCCGGACCCACGCCAAGAAGGTTGACGATGGCTTCCTCGTCAACGGGTCGAAGACGTTCATCACCGGCGGGGTCCGCGCCGAGGTGATCGTCACCGCCGTCCGGACAACCGAGCAGGGAGGCCATCACGGGATCTCCTTCCTGATCGTCGAGCGGGGCGCCGGCGTGCAGTCGACGGCGCTCGAAAAGCTCGGCTGGCACGCCTCCGACACTGCGCTAATCACATTCGACGACGTGTTCGTCCCGCAGGAGAACCTGCTCGGCGAGGAGAATGCCGGCTTCTACCTGATCATGGCCAACTTCCAATGGGAGCGACTGCTGATGGCGCTCGGGGCGGTTGGTGCGATGCAGGTGGCGTTCGAGAACACGCTGGCATTCGCGCGCGAGCGACACGCGTTCGGCACGGCGATTGGCCACCACCAGGCGATCCGGCACAAGCTCGCCGAGATTGCACTCACGATCGAGGCCGGCCGCGACGTCACCTATGCCGCGCTGCGGCGCTACGTCGCCGGCCAGGACGCCACCCGCGAGGTCACGATCGCCAAGCTCGCGACCCAGCGCGCGGCCTTCCAGGTGATGGACACGTGCTTGCAGATCCATGGTGGCGCCGGCTACATCGCCGACTATGAGATCGAGCGCGCGGCGCGTGACGCGCGGCTTGGACCGATCGGCGGCGGCACCGACGAGATCATGAAAGAGATACTTGGGCGAGCCCTGGGTCTATGAGATACTCAGCGGCCAGAAGTCCTACCGGGACCTTCGAAGTGAACGGACTCGCGTCGTCCAGGGCGCGGATCCGTGTGGGGCCAACGCTGTGGAGGCTGCCTAAGGATGAAGACAACGCTGTCGGCAAGCACGGGGGCAAAGCTGACCGTCTGGCGGTTGGACGACATGTTCCACGCGCGGCTCGCGGACAGCACGGGCGACACTCAGATCTGCCTCGCGGTGGACCTGTTCGAAGTGATCGCCGAGCTGGCGGGCCTCGACCTCGACGACAGCCGCCAGGCCGAGGAGGCAATGCAGCTCGCGGAGGCATCGCAGCAGCGCCTGGCGTATGCGCCGTGGCACATTGCGTTCCGCAGCGAAGCGGGACGCCCGCAGGAGCGCGAGCGCAGCTGAGCAGCACGGGCGCGCGCGGAGGGTCACGATGACCGACTCCGTCCGCGGCCAGCTGCTGATCGCTGGGCCGGCGCTCCAGGACCCGAACTTCTGGCGAACGGTCGTGCTCGTCGTCGAGCACACCGACGAGGGCGCACTCGGACTGGTCCTCAACCGTCCCTCGGAGACGACCATCGGCGAGGCGGTGCCGGAGCTCGAGGTGCTCGTTGACCCCGGGGAGCAGCTGTTCATCGGCGGCCCGGTCCAGCCCTCGTCCGTGATTGTGCTGGCGGAGTTCGAGGACCCGCGCGATGCGGCGCTGATCGCGTTCGATGCGATCGGCATCCTCGGCACCAGCTCGTCCCCTCCGGAGCCGGCCGCCGATGTCCGTACCGGCCGCGCGTTCGTCGGGCACTCCGGCTGGGGTCCCGGTCAGCTCGACACCGAGCTCGAACGGGGCGATTGGATCCTCGACACGGCCCGCCGGCAGGATGCCTTCTCGGCGACACCACGCGAGCTCTGGTCGGAGGTGCTGACCCGCAAGGGAGGCAGCTACGCGCTGGTGGCGCGGATGCCCCCGGACCCGTCGGTTAACTAATTGCCCCAAGCCGAAGCTCACGCCCACGCGCACGGGGAACACGGCCACGTTCACGGCCCCTCCCGCGACACGGACCGCCGCGCGCTGAAGGCCGCGCTGATCCTGATCCTGTGCTTCATGGCCGTCGAGGTCACGGCCGGGATCATCGCCTCGTCACTCGCGCTGCTCTCAGACGCCGCTCACATGCTCACCGACGCGGCGGCGCTGGCCCTGTCGCTCACCGCCGCGCGGCTCGCCGCCCGCCCGGCCGGCGGCTCGATGACATACGGGCTCGGCCGGGCTGAGATCCTCAGCGCCCAGGCCAACGGGATCACGCTGCTGATCCTTTCGCTGCTGATCGTCTACGACGCGATCTCGAGGCTCGTCTCGCCGCCCGCCGTCGACGGCGGGATCGTGCTCGCGGTGGCTCTGGCCGGCATCATCGTGAACCTGCTGGCCGCGCGGATCCTCGCTCCGCCGAACCGCAGCGGGCGGCGCAGCCTCAACGTCGAGGGGTCATACCGCCACATCCTGACCGACCTCTACGGCTTCATCGCCACCGCCGTCGCCGCGATCGTGATCATCACGACCGGATTCAGACGAGCGGACCCGATCGCGTCATTGGTGATCGCGGCGCTGATGCTGCACGCGGCCTACGTGCTGCTGAGGGCGTCGGGCCGGGTGTTCATGGAGGCGGCACCGTCCGGGCTCAACCCCGAGGAGATCGGCCACGTCCTCGCCGCCCAGCCCGGCGTCGTCGAGGTTCACGACCTCCACGTGTGGGAGGTGACCTCGGGTTTCCCAGCGCTCTCGGCGCACGTCATCGTCCGGGCCGGGGACGACTGCCACGAGCGGCGTCGCGCACTCCAGCGCGTGCTCGAGGACCGCTTCGACGTTCACCACACGACGCTCCAGGTCGACCACGAGGCCGCGGCGCAGGGCCCGCTACAGATCGAGGTCGCAAGACCAGAGCAGTAGACTCGCCGCCATGAGGGTCGTGAAACCCGGCCCCGATCGTGACGCGCCCCACGGCGTCGTCGGCGGTGCCGAGGTCTCGAACGCCACCACGGGCGCGCAGAACATCTACATGGCCGTGTTCCGCGTGCCGCCCGGCGCGAGGTCGCGTCCCCACTACCACGAGGGATGCGAGAGCGCCGTGTACATGCTGTCGGGCGCACTGCGGGTCCGGTGGGGCGATCACCTTGAGCGCGAGCTGCGCCTCGAGCCCCGCGATCTGATCTACGTCCCGCCACGCGAGACGCACGTGCTCGAGAACCTGTCGAACACCGACCCCGCCGAGTACGTCGTCGCCCGCGACACGCCGCACGAGGACGCGGTCGTCGTGCCATGGGCGGACGAGGCCCTGTGAGCGTGACGATGGACTTGACGGCGCCCGCGTCCTGCAGGACCGCCTTTGGTGGCTAACGGGCTGCCTTTGGGTGGGCTTCGGCGACTCCGCTGGGCTGCGGCGCGACGACCAACACAGTCCGGTCATCGAGCACGACCACACCCCCATGCCCAAGCCACCGCTCGGCCCCATCCGCTCCACTGAGCAGCGCTGCCTTGCTTAGCACCTCGGCCTCGGTCGCCGTGGGGGCGAGGGCCGTGACCTGCACGATGCCCGTAAACGCCGGCGTCCCGGTCGCGGGATCGAGCAGGTGGTGAGCCGGCCGCCCGTCTGCGGTCAGCCAGCTGCGCCGCCCGATGCCGCTGGTCGCGACCCCGGCCGCGGGGAGCGCGAACGTGTGCAGGACCGAGCCGTCGAACGGGCTCTCGACGTGCACTTCACGCGCCACGCCCGCCCGCCCTCCGACCCGCAGATCGCCGGCGCAATCGACGACGAACGCATCGCAGGCGGCCAGCAGCGACGCGAGCTCATCGGCGAACACGCCCTTGGCGATCCCGCCCGGATCGAGCTTCACCCCGGGCGGCCGCGTCACGGTCCCGGCGCGCCGGTCGGCAGCGATCAGACTCCAGTTCGCCGACTCGCTCGGCCCCGCCGGTGCCCGCGGCGGCGCCAGCGCCAGAGCCGCCTCGAGTCCGATCCCCGGCGCAGCCAGGTCCTGTCGGTAACCCGCCTGCTCGATCTGCATGCCGAGCGTCGGGTCCACGAGCCCGCCGGTCACCCGCGCGGCCCGGATTCCCGACTCGACGATCCGGCGCATCAGCGGGCTCACCGGGACGGTCTCCCGCCCGTCGCCGTTCAACCGCGAGAGCTCACTGCCGGGCTCAAAGCGCGAGAACTGCTCGTGCCAGTCCAGCAGCCGTCGCCGCGCGTGCGCGACGGCGCGCACCGCATCATCGCCTGAGGCGATCAGGGCGCACTCGCCGCCGAAGCACGCGAACGACTGCCGCTCCTCGGCCACAGTAGTTGCCGCAGACCCGCTCACGACTGGTGCGTGCTCACGCTGCTGACGGTGCCCGAGCCCGAGGAGCCGCTGCCACTCGAAGCGCCGGTTGTGCCGCTTGCGGACGAGCCGGTGGTGACGGTCCCCGACGAGCCGCCGCCCGAGCCCGAGCTCGACACCGCCGCCACGGTCGAGGCCTTGCTCGCAAGCACCGGGTCGTGCCCGGAGACGAGCACGACCGCGATCAGCAGCCAGGCCGCGAGGAAGATCCCGACCGCGCCGCCGATTACGCGGCGGCGGATCGTCCTAACCCGAAGCGCCCGGGCCGTTCTGATCGCCTGCGCGCGCACGCGCACATCTTCATTGTTGATCTGTGTCATGTTCGGTCTTTCACGTTCGAGCTGGTGTCCAAGTGAACGCCAGCTTGCCCGAGCCGCGTCGCAACCGCGTGAGCGATTCCTAATAACTCCGTATGACCGCGCCGAGCTCGAACCGGCAACCGCTGAAATAGCCGCCGGCCCCAGAGAACAGAAACGCGACCAGCGTCTCCAGCTCGGCCGCGGCGGTGCTCGCACCGGGCGTGATCGCGGTCGCTGTGATGCGGTACCGCGCCCACTCGACCGACAGTGTCCGGGCGAGGTTCTCGAGCGCCGCTCGTGCCGGCTGTGCGAACTCACCCGCGTTCTCCGCGGGCGCCAGCAACACCAACCTGCCGCCGTCGCCGCTCGGGATCAGCGCCCCGGTGGCGACCGCGCGCGCGGCCACCCAAGCCTGCTCGAGCGTCGCCTGAAGCCCGGCGCCGTCGCCCTCGCCGAACGACGAGGCCGCGAGGTAGACGAGCCCGTGCAGGGGAGCGCGCGCCCGCGCCCATTCGGTCGCATGATCGTCGTCGAGGCCCTGCTCGAACTCGACCACGGTGGCGCCCAAGCGTGCCAGGGTCTGCGCCAGCTGTGGTTCTGACCCGCCCGCGATCACGACCCTTCGGTCCGCGAGCAGGTCTTCACGAAGCAGCTTCATCGGCCGCGAAACGGTAGCGCCTGGCCTGGCGCTTCGACCCGTCCCGGGTGCCCCGGGGCGCGCTCCGTGTTCAGTAGCGCGGCCGCGCCGTCCGCATCGACCGGCCGACCGAGCAGGTAACCCTGGCCGAGTTCGCACCCGTGTTCGATCAGCAGCGCGAGCTGCTCGGGCCGCTCGATGCCCTCGCCGACGGTCGTCAGTCCGACGTGCCGACCGAGCCCGAGGATGCCGGCGAGCAGGCCCGCAGAATCGTCGGAGCCGGCGCCGAGCGACTCCAGAAACGGCCTGGCGACCTTGATCATGTCGACGGGCAGATGCGACAGGTTGATCAGCGACGAGTAACCGGTGCCGAAGTCGTCAAGCGCCACCTGCACGCCCAGTTCCTTGACCCCGTGCAGCGACGCGAGCACCCCCGGGGCATCTTCCAGCGGCACACGCTCGGTTACCTCGAGGATCAGCGCAGAGGGCGGGAACGCGCCATTGATCGCCTCCTCCACGGCCGCGGCATAGCCCGGCTGCTGTAGCTCGCGCATCGATGAGTTGACGCTCATCGCGAGCGGCCCCTGCCGCCGCCAGGCCGCGAGCTGCGCGCAGGCCTGTGTGAGTACCCAGTCACCGATCTCCACGATCAGCCCGTTCTCCTCGGCGACCGGGATGAAGTCGAGCGGCGCGACCAGCCCGCGCCCAGGATGGCACCAGCGGATCAGCGCCTCGAACGCGGCGATCCTGCCGGCGCGCAGGTCGAAGATCGGCTGGTAGTAGAGCTCGAACTCGGCGCGCTGGAGCGCTCGTCGCAGCTCCGTATCGAGGCCCAGCCGCGACACGAGCTCTGCATGCATGCTCGGCTCGAAGTGCTCGTAGCGGCCGCTGCCGCTGCGCTTGGCGTGGTACATCGCGACATCCGCGTTTCGCAGCAGCTTCTCGGCGTCGTCGCGGCCGCTCGCGATACCGACACTGACGCTGATGAACACCTCGTGCCCGGAGATGTTGAACGGGCGCTGCACGGCGTCGATGATCCGTTCGGCCAGCGCCGCGGGCTCGGCCGCGCCCACCAGGACCACGGCGAACTCGTCGCCGCCCAGACGGGCGCATACATCCCGCTTGCGGGTGCACCGCCGTAGCCGCTGGGCCACGGCGATCAGGAGTTGATCCCCCACCATGTGGCCGAGCGAGTCGTTGACGAGCTTGAAGCGGTCGAGATCGAGGAACAGCACCCGGGCGGGCAGCCCGCCGCGGTCTGCGCGTACGAGCTCGTGCTCGAGACGATCGAGCAGCAGCGCCCGATTGCCCAAGCCGGTGAGCGAGTCGGTGAACGCCTGCTGCATCGCCTGGCCAGCTCGCGCGACCGCGATCGCCGCGCTGACGTGCTCCCCGTATGCCGAGATCAGCTCGCAGTCGCGCTGCGACCATCGCCGGTCCTTGACCTGCGTGCCGGCCACCAGGCTGCCGATCACCCGGCCGCGGTCGCGCAACGGCACGCCGACGATCGCCTTGGTGCCCGTCGGCGCGAGCTGCGATCCGACCTCCCGGTTTTGGTAGTCCTCGTCCGCGACGAGCGCCTCGGTCGAGATCACCCTCCCGCTCACGCCCTCAGTGATCGGCGCCCGCTGGCGCCAACGCTCGGCCGCTCCCGCAGCGTGCCGCCACGCGACCGCCACCATCCACGAGGGGTCCTCTTGATCGACGAGGCGGACCGCACCGCTATCCGCCCCCAGCAGACCGAGGATGCCGTCGAGCACCGCCTCATAGGTGTCGGCCGGTGGCGCCAGCGCCGCGACGAGGTTCTGGACGCGCAGAATCGCCTCGACGAATCCGGCGTCCGAGCTCGACGCGGCTCCGTGCACGGCTTCAGGTAGACCTTGGCCAGCCACCCCACTGGTAATCGGTGGACCGGTGTGTAGCTTGAGTAGGTTATCCGGGGCTCAAGGGGGGAGCTTCAGGCCGGAGACGGAGCTCGTGTCTGCTCGGCCCGCGCGGAGCGAGCCCGCTCCCGCGAGGCCTTCAGCGCACCCCGATGCCCGAGCCGCTCGAGCTCCCGGTGCAGCTCCTTCAGCCGCCCGAAGATGAAGTCCGCGGCCTCCTGCTGTTGCTCACGCGTCGTATCCTTCACAACCTCGAATCTGAACGGCTGGCCGTACGACACCGTGACCTTCGGGAACTGGAGTCGCTTCCAGTTGCGCACTTGATAGGAGCCGAGGATCGCGACGGGGACCACGGGCGCCCCCGACTCCAGCGCGATCCGGCCGATTCCCGCCCGCGCCTCATCGGCCAGCTTGCCGGTCCTTGAGCGGCCGCCCTCGCAATACATGACGACCGTGCCCCCCCGGTCGAGGATCTTGAACGCGGTGATGAACGCTTCCTCGTCCTGATAGCCGCGGCGGACCGGGAATACCCCGCCGTGGGAGAAGATCCAGGCACCGACGCCTTTGAACAGCTGCGACTTGCCCATGAACTGGACGCGACGGCGGATGAATGCGCCGGCGAAGAAATGGTCCATGAACGACGCGTGGTTGGGAGCCAGGATCAGCGGGCCGTTGGGCACGCGCTCCGATCCCAGTCCCCGCGCTCGGAAGGCGCTCAGCGCCCACAGCACGGTGAGCACGCGTGTCGGCTCGTAGACCTTCGCCTCCGGCTCGTGGCTGCGCACCAGCTCATGGAAGTGGTCGAAGTGCTCCTTCGGCCGCGGGTCCTTGTAGATCTGGGGCTTGAGCTCGACGTCGGGCATCTGCCGGCTACCCGGTCAGCGGCAGGACCATCGTGGGCTTCTCGATCTCGTGGTCGGCGCTGATCGGCACGATGCCGTTGCCGACTGCAAAGAACTCGATCACATGCGAGCCCCAGCCATGGCTGCGCTGGGTGATCTGCACGCCGGCAATCCCGGCCGCCTGGGCCTGCTCGGCCTCGACCTGCATCCGCTCCATCGCCAGCTCGCGCGCCTCGTACAGCGCCTGCGTGTAGGTTGGCATCTCCTGGTTGCGGCCGATCTGCTTCCAGGCGGCGCGCAATCCCTGATGCGCGACGTGATAGACGCAGTTGCCCATCACCAATCCAACCGGGCGGTACCCGGCGCGCAACAACGTGGCGAAGTCCTGACCGCTCAGATCGGACGTGAACGGCCGGCCGTTGGGCGCCCGATGAAGCTCGCCCTCGCGGTGCTTGACGGCGGTTCCGACGGCTATGAACTCGGCCAGATCCGCGCCCCACTCGTACCGGCCGATGTCAAGTCGCACGCCGACCACACCGTCCGCCCCGAGCTGGTCGGCCTCCTCCTCCATCCGCGTCATCGCCAGCTCGCGGGCGTGGTACATCGCCTGCGTCAGCACGCCCATCTCCTGGTTCCGGCTCCAGTTAGCCTGCTGAAAGCCGATGTGGTAAATCGAGCTCCCGAGCACCAGCCCCAGCGGCTCGAACCCGGCCTGCTTGACCAGCAGGAACTCGTTCACCGACAGGTCACTGGTGAAGAACCCGCGCGCGATGTCGGCCTTCATCCGCTCGATCCGCTCGATCCCCGATTGCGGAATCCCGGCGAGCGAGCCCGACTCGTAGGCGCCGGCGTGCGGGGCCTCCGCCGGGGGGCCGTTCTCGTCCGCCGGTGCGGCCGCCACGTCCTGAGCCTGCGCGGCCTGTGAGCCGCCGTCGTCATCGCGCTTCAAGAAACCCACTCGAGGCCTCCTATTGGATCAGCATGCGTTCGAGCGCCTGCCGTGTTTTTTCGCTGCGCCCCGCCTCCGTGGCAAGGGCCTCGCCGAGTGCAGCCAGCCACGCATCGGTCTCGAGCTGCTCGCTTTTGAGCACGATGCCTCCGGATAGCTTAGAGCTGAAGGTCTCGATCGATCCGTCCCCGGCCCGCAGCTCCAACCGGCGGTCGCCGGTGTCGACGATGATCCGTTTGACGACCTTGGGCCCGAGCATCCCGGACCGCCGCCGCTCGACCCGGGCCGAGCCTGGCAGCGCTTCCTCGAGTTTGGTCGCCAAGCCCTCCACGAACGCATTGAGGTCGCTCGCGTCGGCTCGCAACGACGCCGCCAGCAGATCTAGGTCAAGTTCCGATGCCATCTCGTACTTCTCGCAAGCGTACGCCTCCACCCATGCGGGTGCCGGGCAGCCGAGATCACGGTTGACGAGGCGGGGGCAGCGGGCGATCGCGATTCGGCCGCAGACTCAGGCGCGGCCGTTCGACGCGAGCACGGCGTCGAGCGCCTCCAGATCAGACGGCGAGGGGGTCCAGCGGGCGGCCGCCGCGTTGGCGCGGACCTGCTCGGGCGTCGTCGCCCCCGCGATCACCGACCCGACCGGCGGCCTCGCGAGCAGCGCCCCGATCGCCACCTCGCTCAGGCTTACGCCGCGCTCGCCGGCGTACCGCTCGAGTGCTTCGAGCAGCTCGAACTGCTCGGGGGTCGCGATCTGGTCGCGCCCCGACAGGCGGGCGCCCGCCGGACCGGCCTCACCGCGTCGGTATTTGCCGGTCAGCAGCCCCGACGCGAGCGGAAAATAGGGCACGAAGCCGAGGCCGAGCCGCTCGCACGTCGGCAGCACCCCCCGCTCGGCCGCGCGCACGAGCAGGCTGTACTGGTTCTGGATCGCACAGAAGCGGTTCAGCCCACCCTCCCGCGCGACCGTGTCGGCCTCCTCGATCTGGTCGGTGGTGAAGTTCGACGCCCCGATCGCACCCACTTTCCCGGCGCGGATCAGCTCGTCAAGAGTCTCGAGCGTCTCGGAGATCGGCGTCACGCCATCCGGCTGGTGATACCAGTACAGGTCGATCACATCCGTGCGCAGCCGCCGTAGCGACCCTTCGATCGCGTCGAGGATGTAGTCGCGAGAGCCGCGAGGCCCCTTCCCGTCCCCACGGTCCATGCCAAATTTCGTCGCGAGCACGACCTGCCCGCGGCGGCCTTCGAGCACCTGTCCGAGATAGTCCTCGCTGTGACCGCCGCCGTAGATATCGGCGGTGTCGAAGAACGTCACGCCCTCCGCGAGAGCCGCATCGACGACTGCCCGTGTGCCGTCGAGATCGACTCGACGCCCGAAGTTGTTGCAGCCGAGACCGACGACGGTTACCTGCAGGCCGGAGTCGCCGAGAGGACGTGTCGGCACGTCTGCCATCGTGGATTTTTACCGCAAAGCCGACCCGCCTATTCGGCCGGACACGAAATCGCGCCGCACGAGCTGCCCCGTCGGAAGCGGTGGCTCTCGCTTTACGCGGCGAGTCGGCGTTCGGCGGCTAACCAGTGATCCAGGTCACCGCCTGGGCTGCCACCCTCGTAGAGGTGGTACGCGAGCGCGGCTATCTCAGCGTGCGATACGGGTCGCTGACCCTCTAGGCGCTCGCGCCACGCATCGGCGCCTCCGGTGGAGCGCATCGCGTCCCACAGGCCACGCAGGCCACGCGAAACCAGCTCACTCCGGCTGGGGAAGTGCCCGAGTTCGGCGCACTGGCCGCGGAGCTCATGTTCGATCACGGTATCCGTCCAGCGACGGCGGGGGGTTGTCATCACACTCATGGGCGGACACGTTAACCCCCGCTCCGGCGGATTCCTTCGCGGCTGCTAACCGAGCACGAACGCGACTTCGTCAACCACGCACCAGGACCAGTTCTCACCGGGTTCGATCGACGTCATGATCGGGTGCGACTCCTGCCGGGCGTGGCCTGACGCATGGCGATTCGGCGAGGAATCGCAGCAGCCGATCTTGCCGCAGTTCCGGCAGATCCGCAGGTGAACCCAGCGCCCGCCGATTTTCAGGCATTCCTCACACCCGGCCACGTCGGCGCGGGTCGGTACATCGGTGACCTCAACCGTGTCGAGATGGGAGCAAATCTGCTCGATGCTCATGTCCGTTGATGCTAGTACGACCTGCCTAGTACGACCTCTCGCGACCACCTCGCGCCCGGCCGTGCTAGCGGGCCCCTCCCAGCGGCAGCCACACGTGGAAGACGGTCCGCCCCGGCTCACTGTCGACGGCGATGCTCCCGCGATGGCGCTCGGCCACGATCCGGCGCGAGGTGTCGAGACCCAGCCCGGTTCCCGCGCCGACCTCTTTGGTGGTGAAGAACGGATCGAAGATGTGCTCGCGCACGTGTGGATCGATTCCCGGTCCGTTATCCGCGACGTCGACGCGCACGCACGGCCCGTCGAGGCTCGTGCTGATCGTGATCGTTCCCCGGCCGTCAAGTGCGTCAATCGCGTTGTCGATCAGATTCGTCCACACCTGGTTCAGCTCGCCTCCGTACATCATCAGCTTCGGCATGGACGGGTCGTAGTCGCGCTGCACCTCGATCTCGCTGTGCTTGAGCTTGTGGCCGAGCACGGTGAGCGTCGTCTCGAGCCCCTCGTGGACATCCGCCTCGACCAGCGCCCCCCGGTCCATGTAGGCATACGCCTTGATCGCCCTGACGAGTGAGCTCATCCTCTCCGTCGACTCCTTGAGCTCGGTCACGAGGTTGGTCGCCGTCAGCGAGGCGGCCACCCATTGCACCGCCGCCGTAGTGGCCCGGCCCGCCTGCGCGGCGACGCGCGCGAGCCAGTCCCGATCCACCCCGGCCGACGCGAGCGGCTCGGCCAGTCGCCACGGCTCCGGGACCCCGAGCTCCTCGAGCGCGTCGAGCACGTCATCCTCCGCATCGGCCGCGCCGAGCGCATCGAGGGTGCTCCGCGCCGCTCGGCGCGCCAGCGCCTCGCGCTGGAACGCGACCAGCTCCTCGGCCTCGACGCGCTCGAGCCCGGACTCGACAAACCGCTCGACGGTTGAGCTCATCACCTCGAGCGCCTCGGCCAGGTCGGACGCGGCCCGTTTGGCCGCGGACGCGGGGTTGTTCAGCTCGTGGGCCAAGCCCGCCGCCATCGTCCCCAGCGATGCCAGCCGTTCGCGGTTCTGCTCCATCGCCGTCAGGCGGCCGACCACCGGCCGCACCTGGTGCATGACCCTGTCGAACACGATCCGGTTGCACAGCATCAGCTCGATGAACGGCTCCGGTGGCACAGTCGCCAGCGTGATCGGCGTGGATGTCCGCATCTGCAAGACGGCAACTCCCTGGGTGACGACGGCGATCGCCCCGATCCAGGTGGGGGCCTCCTGAGTCCCGATCGGGTCCTCGCGTCCGTCCGGGTCCACGACGCTCATCTCGAGCGTGCCGCTCAGCAACAGGTGGACCCCGGGCGCCGGCTGGCCCTGCTCTGAGATCACGATTCCAGGCTGGAGCTCCTGGAGGTCCGCGGCGGCCGCGAACCGCTCGATATCTGCATCGGCCAGACCGTCGAACAGGTCGACCGTGCGCAGCTGCTCGACGGTCGGCCGGCTCACGCGCTCGCCAGGTACTCGTGGATCAACGACACGGCCATTGAACCCTCCCCGACGGCGCTCGCGACGCGCTTGATCGATCGCGCGCGCACGTCCCCGGCGACGAACACGCCCGGCACGCTGGTCTCCAGCGGATACGGGTCGCGCTTCAGCGGCCAGCCCCGACCGGCGACGTCCAGCCCCGCGAGGATGAACCCGCGCTCGTCGCGGACCACCACGCCTTCAAGCCAGTCGGTGCGGGGCGCGGCGCCGATGAACACGAAGCACGCGTCGACCTCCTCGAGCGATTCCGCCCCGGCGCCGTCGCGAATCTTGAGCGCCCTCAGCCGGCCGCCTGAGCCCTCCGCTCCCACCGCCTGGCTGCCGGTTCGGACCTTGATCGCGGGCAGCGCGGCGATCTGGTCGATCAGGTAGCGGGACATCGACCGATCCAACGAGTCGGCGCGCACGAGCATCGACACTCGCTGCGCGTATTCCGCGAAGTGCACCGCGGCCTGGCCGGCCGAGTTCGCGCCCCCGATCACGACCACGTGCTGGTCTGCGCACGACCGGGCCTCGGTCAAGGCGGCGCCATAGTAGATCCCGACCCCGGTGAACTCCTCAAACCCCGGCGCTTGAAGCTGGCGGTACGAGACGCCCGAGGCGACCAGCACGCAGTTGGCGCTCAGCTCACCGCCGCCCGACAGCTCGACGATCCGGCCCGACCCCGCGACCCGCAGCGCGGTCGCGTCCTTGATCGTCAGCAGCTCGGCCCCCAGCCGCCGTGCCTGGGTCGTCGCCCGGCTTGCCAGTTCGGAGCCCGACAGCCCCGCCGGGAATCCCAGGTAGTTCTCGATCCGGCTCGACTGGCCGGCCTGCCCGCCCGGAGCCTCGCGCTCGACCATCACCGTGCGCAACCCCTCTGACGCGCCATACACGGCCGCGGCCAATCCGGCGGGGCCACCCCCGACGATCACCAGGTCATAGTGGTCGGACGCCGGCTGGGCCGAGACGCCAAGGCGGGCGGCGAGCTCGAGGATCGTCGGGCGCTCCAGCACCGAGCCGTCCTCCAGCAGCGCCACCGGGAGGCCGCCGTCATCGACCCCGGCGATCGTCATCAGCTCACGCGCCTCACTGTCGCGCTCCACGTCCAGCCACCGCGCCGGGACGCGATTGCGCGCGAGGAAGTCGCGGATGTCGTGCGTCTCCTTGGAGAACCGGTGCCCGATCACGCGCACCCCGCCCGACTCGAGCGCGGCTCCCGCCTCCCAGGTCGTCAGCAGATCCTGCACGACCGGGAACAGGTCCTCCTCCGGAGGGTCCCAAGGCTTCAACAGGTAGTAGTCGAGCCCGACCTCGTTGATCGCCGAAATCGCCGCCTCGGTGTCCGCATACGCGGTCAGCAGAACCCGCTTCGCCTCCGGCACGATCCGGCGGGCCTGCACGAGGTAGTCGGTGCCCTCCATCCCCGGCATCCGCTGGTCCGCGACGAGCATCGCCACCTGCTCCCCGCGCGAGCGGATCTGCGTGAGCACCTCGAGCGCCTCGGCTCCCGAGCCGGCCCGCATGATCCGATATCGCTCGCCGAACCCCCGGCGAAGATCTCGCGCCACCGCAGCCAGCACCGCAGGCTCATCGTCCACCGCGAGGATCACCGGCCGGCGGGGCTGAGAATCGGTCGCTGACACTTGCCGCGAAAGCTACTGGAGGGCGGCCATCTACTGACAGACGCGGCGGGCGGCCCGACCCCCGAGACGCGGCGAGCTGCCATGCTCAACGGCCCAACTTCCGGGCTCCCCGAGCTCGGCTGGATAAGGCGGGCTGGCTCCGGCAGTCAGCGCAACGCGGGGTGATGCTTGGGGCTGGAGCGTTCGCCGGGAGAGCGACCGTGGTCGCCAGTCCTCAGCGCGACCGCTTCCCCCGCAGTCCGCGCCGGCGGGTCCGGCCACTTCGACATCCCGGCAGCCGACCGTCGATGGGGGCTGACGGGAGGCCTCTGGGGACGGTGGCTCGGCCACTCGGCTGGCTGTCGCCGGCGTGCGGCTCGGTGAACGGCGCTGGTGAAGGATGGCTTGCGGCGGGAGGCCGCGGCGGGCCCAGGAGGCCGGCGGGACCGGGCCGGGCTGCGGCGGGCCGCGGGCCGGGCTGTCGGGCGGGCCGGGCGGGCCGCGGGGGGCCGGACGGGCCGGCGGGCGGGGCGGGCGGGCGGGGCAGGCGGGGCGAGCCGGGGGGAGCGTGCAGGCGGGGCAAATCCGCCCCGGCGGCATGCTTAACGGCTCAAAGCCGACACCCCAAGACCTTCCTTGGCTACATAAGCATGCCCCACATGCTTATGTAACCAAGGTCCAAACGGAACGGGCGATTTGTCCCCGTATGCAGGCGAAAATGGCGAATTTTGCTAATCACCGTCCAGCCCGGCCCACCCTCACCAGCGCCGTTCCCCGAGCAGCACCGCCCGGCCGCCCTGCCAGCCTCCGAGGCGCCGCCCCCGGGGGACCGCCCTGGCGGCCTCCGCTCCACTGCCCCAACCCCGGCCCGCCCCCGACCTTCCTTCCGGCCTTCACCGCCCCGTTCCGCGCGCGGCGTGGCCAGGCACGGCGAAGCGGACGAGCCGAGCGCCCGCGGCGCCCGCCGCTTCAGGGGTCGAGTCGATCGCGGGCGAGAAAGGCCCACGGGGTCAGCGTGGACCCGTCCTGGCGGCGGCTGGGAGGAGTGAGAGAACTCCGTCTCCCACCGGCGGCCACAAGCACCAGCGACCCAAGACCAGCTCAGCCCCGATCCAACCCCGGCCGGCCACAACCACCAGCGACCCAAGACCAGCTCAGCCCAGCTCCCATCCCGGCCGGCCACAACCACCAGCCACCCAAGACCAGCTCAGCCCAGCTCCAACCCCCGCCGGCCGCAAGCACCAGCGACCCGAGACCAGCTCAGCCCCGATCCCACTCCCGCCGGCCACAACCACCAGCCACCCAAGACCAGCTCAGCCCAGACCCCGGCCCCGCCGGCTGCAAGCACCAGCGACCCAAGACCAGGTCAGGCTAGAACCCGCCCCGACCGACGATGAACGCCCCAAGCCCCGCCGCAAGGACGAGCACGACCAGCATCACCTGCAGCATGAAGGGACTCCGGCTGGGCCGCCGGCGCGCCAGCTCCCGCCGTGATAACGAGCTTATGAAGATGCTGGAATCGGGCACCAAGCTCCTCTTACGCGCGATCCAAACTCGACGCGTGCCGATAGTCAAGCGCAGGCCGCGGACAGATCCCGGAAAGTGGCAAGAACTGTGTGGCGGAAGCCGACTCAGCCGGGGACGATCGTGAACGTCACCGACAGCTTGGCCGATTGCCCCGCGGCGTTCTTCGCGACCACGTACAGGGTGTACTTGCCGGGCGCGAGCCACCGGGTGAACCGACCGCCGAACGGCACCTTGGTGGCTCCCTGGTGTGCCGCCACGCTCATCGTCCCGACCGTGGCCGTGCAGTTCCGGTGCCCGCACCGTCGCTGGGTCGTGAACGTCAGCCCGACGCTGGCAGCAACGTTGACGTGGAAGGTGAACCACGTGCCCAGCGGCGGCCGGCGCTTGGTGGAGTGGGTGCGTCCCTCGCGCCAGCGACTGGCTGACTGCGCCAGCCCCGAGAGCACGGGCGCCGCCAGTCCAGGGGTGACGGTGTGCGCCAGCGGCGCCGAACTGGCGACGCTGAACACGCCGTCGCCGCCGTAGGACGCGGTGATCTCCTGAAGGCCGAGGGGGAGCTTGGACGTCGTCAGGGTGGCGATCCCGTTGGTCAACGTGCCCGTGCCCAGGCTCGCGCCGCCGTCCGAGAACGCGACCGCACCGCTGGGCGCGGCCGGGGCGGACCCAGTGGCTGAGACGCTCGCGGTGAGCGTGACCGGCTTGCCGGCGGTGCTGCTCGGAGCGGACGCGCGCAGCGCGACTGTCGCGCCCAGCTTCTCGCGGGTGAAGGTGACGTCATTGCCCGCGCCGCCGTGATAGCTGACCGTCAGCGGCACTCCCCCGAGCCAGACCGTCTGGCCTTCCGCGAGGCCGGCGAACGTCCCCGAGACGGCGCTCCCGCCGGCATTGGCCACCACCGTCACCGACTGGCCGACCGCAGGGGTGAACCCCAAGGTGACGTTGAGGGTCGCGCCTGCGAGGCTCACGTTCCCGGTCGCGTTCAGCGGCACGGCTGAGACACTGTCGATCTGCGCATCGACCGTCGTCGCCGCGCTGAGGTCCAGCGAACCGACGCCGAGGCCCTGCTGACCGTTGCCGGGCGACACGATCCCCGTGCCCTGGGTCTGATCGAGATCGCCGATCGTGCCCGTGCCCGCGAGCGTGCCGCCGGCCAGGGTGACCGCGGCATCGAGCGACCGGTCGACCTCGAGCACGCCCTCGTCGATTGTCGTCGGGCTACCCGCGCTGCCGACGCCAGGCGCCAGTACCAGCGTGCCGGGTCCGACCTTCGCCAGTGACTGGCCGGCTGCCAGCAGCGGCCCGACGAGCGTCAGCGTCCCCGTGCCGCCGATCGAGGTCGGGCTCTGGAGGCTGACTGTGCCCTCGAACCGCGACGTGCCGGTGCCGGTAAGGGCGCCCGTGCCCTCGACCCCGCCTCCGTTCAGGGAGATCGTCTGTGAGCCGGAACCGGCGTCGACGGCGTCGATGTCGAGTCCGGCGCCCGCCAACACGGTCGTCGGGTTCGAGGAGCCGAGCGCCGACGGGTTGGCGAGGATCAGCGTTCCAGCGCTCACGGTGGTCGTGCCCGTGTACGAATCGCTGCCGGCGAGCGTCAGCGACCCGATTCCGGCCTGGGCGAGGTTCAGCGAACCGGTCAGCCCGCCCGTGAACGTGTCTCCCTGGGCATCGGCGACCGTCAGGGTCGCGGCTGCGGCGCCATCAGTCACCGTGCCTGCGCCGGTAAGCGTCGCCACCTGCTGAGCGAACCCTGCCAGATCGAACGTGGCGCCGGTCGAGACTGCCAGCGACCCGTTGGTCGGTAGGGCACTCGCCACGCCCAGCCCGAGCGTGCCACCGGCGACGGATGTGGCACCCGTGTAGCCGCTCTTCCCGGACAGCGTCAGCGTCCCCGATCCCCCCTTGATCAGGTTCCCGCTTCCGGAGATCACGCCCCCGTAGGAGCCGCCGCCGGCAACCGTCAGGGAGGCGCCACCGAGCGTGATGTCGCCGCCGCTCGAACCCCCGCCGCTCAGACCCCCGAGCGTGTCGGCGAAGTTGTTGAGGTCGAACTTCGCCCCGGTCGTATTCGGGAGGACCAGAGCCGAACTGGACGGGACGGCATGGGCGACTCCCAATTGGAGGGTGCCGTGGCTGATCGTCGTCGGTCCGCTGTAGCCATTGGTTCCAGAGAGCTGGAGCGTTCCCGGGCCGCCTTGCGTCACGCCACCCGACGTGCCCGAGATGGCCGCCCCGATCGACGCGGCTCCGGTGCTGGCGATCGTAAGTGTGGAGGTCCCGAGCAAGATCGTGCCGGAGGCGTCCGTCACCGGGGCGCCGGTGAGGGTGGCGTTGCCGGACAGGACGACCTGGCCCGCGTACGTCTGGCCGGAGGCGGTTGTCACGGTCCCGGCTGGAAGGTCGGTGGTCAGGCTCTGGGAGGTGTCGAGCGAGCCAACGTCCACCGACCCGGTGAAGGTCGTCGCACCGTCGGCGGCGATCGTCGCCGCGTGCGCCCCGGTCAGCGACCCGTCGAAAACCACATTGCCGCCATCGCCCTGGGTGGTCGTGAAGTGAGCGTCGGCGCCGAGCGTGACGTTGCCGCCATACGCCTGATCCCCGTTCGTGGTCACCGAGTTCGAGATCGTGGCGGCGCCGCCGATGGCGAGGCTGTCGAGCGCGTTGAGCCCGCCGACCACGCCGCCGAGTGTCACCGTGCCATTGGGGACGTTGGCGGTCAGAGCATGCGTGCCGTCAACCGTGTTGGCGAACTTTATGTTGGCAACCCCGTGGCTCGCGGCCTGAGCGGTGATTGTCGCGTCATTGTTGAGGGCCACCGGCCCGTCGTAGATCTGGTCCCCATCGGTGGTGAACGAGTCGACGGTCAGGTTGACAGTGCCGTTGAAGGTCACCGACCCCCCCGGCGACACGGTGCTCGCGCCGATGTTGATAGCGCCCGCCCCGCCGTTGGCGTCGAAGGTCAGCGCATGGCCGCCCGAGCTGCTCACGTCGGCGCTCAGCGCGATGTTGCTCGAGACCCCGCTCGAGTTGGTCTGAACGGTCACGTCACCGCCGGCGAGAGCATTCTGGAGCGTGCCCACACTCAGGCTCGCGCCGTCCGCGCTCGCCGTACAAAGGCCGGATGAGCACGACGCGTTCGTGTCGCTGGAGCCGGCGACGATGTTGAGGCTGTAGGCGCTCGCGCCGGCCGGTACCGCCAGCGTCAGCGCAGCGACCATCGTCGCGATCCCGGTCCGGGACGAGGCAGCACGTATCAGCCTCGCGATCTCCACACTTCAGTTGTCGGCCTTCGGCAGTGCGCGGGCGAGAGGCCGTCTGGACTGATGACCGACGTCCCCGTCCCAGGCTATCCTCCCCCACGTTCGCAAGCACAGGAGGCATCAGTGCCGGAGGTCGAGGCCCACATCACCGGGACGGTCTGGAAGATCGAAGTCGAGGTCGGCGACAGCATCGAGGAGGGCGATACCGTCGTGATCCTCGAGTCGATGAAGATGGAGATGCCGGTCGAGGCGGAGGATCCCGGCGTCGTCAAAGAGATCTTGTGCGAGGAGGGCCAGTCGGTCTCAGAGGGCGATACGCTCGTTGTCCTCGACTAGTCCCGAAGGCCGGCTGCTGGTCGACGAGCCGGCGCCGGGCGTCACCCGTCTGACGATTTCCAATCCAGACAAGCGCGGTGCGCTCGACCACGCGATCCTCGACACGTTCTCGTCGCTGATGCCGCGGCTCGAGGCCCGGTGCGTGATCATCACCGGCGAGGAGAGCACCTTCTCGGCCGGCTACGACATCGGCGACCTCCAGGGGGAGGTGTTCGCCGACGAGGCCGAGAAGCTCGTGGCGCATCCGTTCACCGAGGCGATCGACGCGCTCGAGGCCTACCCCTACCCCACTGTCGCGGCCCTCAATGGGCACGCGATCGGCGGCGGCCTGGAGCTGGCGCTGTCCTGCGATCTGCGGATCGCGGCCGGGACGATCGCGCTCGCGATGCCCCCGGCGAAGCTCGGCCTCGTGTACTCCCACACCGGCATCCGCAAGTTCATCGACGTGATCGGCGCCGCCCGGACACGTGAGCTGTTCCTCGTCGGCCGGCGGATCGACGCGCGCACCGCACGCGCGTGGGGGCTGGTCAACTCCGTCGCCGAGCCGGGGCGGCTGAACGAGGAGACGCTCGAGCTGGCGAAGGAGATCGCCGGCAACGCACCGCTGGCGCAGCTCGGCAACAAGCGCGTAATCCGCGCGGTGCTCGATGCGCACGTCGGACTCGAGCCGGCGCAGGAGCAAGAGCTGATCGATCTGCGCCGCTCGTGCTTCTCATCAGAGGACTTCCGCGAAGGCGTGCGGGCGTTCGCAGAGAAGCGGCCCCCGCAGTGGCGGGGGCGCTAATCGCGTTAACGGGGGCGCGCATGCGCGCCCCCGCCGCGGGCGCATGCGCCCGCGGGCCTGCGGCGCATGCGCCGCAGGCTTCCTGCTGAATGCGCTACGTGGCTTCCGGTTGCGCCTCACCGAATCGCGCCTCGGACGGCTCCGCCAGGGCGGTTTGCGGCGAGACCAGGACCGTGAGGGCGACCGCGAGCGCAACCAGCACCAGGCCGGCGCCGACCAGGTACGCCAGGTGGTAGCCGCCGTTCAGAGCCGCGCGCGCCGCTTCGCCGTGCACGGCCAGTCCGCGCGTCCGGGTGGCCGCGAGCGTCGCGAGCACCGCCAGCCCGAGCGCGCCGCCGACCTGCATCGTCGTGTTGACCAGGCCCGAGGCCAGGCCCGCGTCGCTCGGGGTCGCGCCCGACATCGCCAGCGTCATCAGCGCCGGGAAGGCGACGGCGCATCCGAGTCCCAGCAGCACCAGCGTCGGGAGCACGTCCGTCACGTAGTTGGCGCTCACGGGTGCGCGCACGAACAGCAACAGCCCGACCGCGATCAGCATCAGCCCCGGCAGCAACGTGTTTCTGGCCCCAAAGCGGGTGATCAACCGCTCCGAGTAACGGATCGAGAAGGTGCCCATGATGACCGTCGTGGGCAGGAATGCCAGCCCGATCTGAAGCGGGTCATAGCCGAGCACGCGGCGTAGGTAGAGCGCTCCGAGGAAGAACAGGCCGAACATGCCCGCGACCGTCAGCGCCTGGATCAGATTCGCCCCGCTCACATTGCGCGAGCGGAAGATCCGCAGCGGGATCAGTGGGCTGGTCGCGGTCGACTCCCGGACCAGGAATGCGATCAGCAGCGCAAGCGACACCGCCCCCAGCAGCAGCGTCCGGCTCGACCCCCAGCCATAGTCGGCGGCCGGCTTGACGATCGTGTAGACGCCCAGCATCAGCGAACCCGTTATCAGGACCGCGCCCACCACGTCGGCACCCGCCCGCAGTCCGATGCCACGGTCGTGGTTCAGCACCCGGACCGCGAGCGCGGCTGTGATGATCCCGATCGGAAGGTTGACGAAGAAGATCCAATGCCAGTTGATCGCCTGTGTCAGCACCCCCCCGACGAGCAGCCCGATCGATCCCCCGGCGGACGCGACGAACGCATAGACGCCGATCGCCCTTGCCTGCTCGCGCGGGTCCGGGAACATGGTCACGATCATGCCCAGGATCACTGACGAGGTGAGCGCCCCGCCCACCCCCTGCACGAACCGCGCCGCGACCAGCACCTCCTGGCTCTGCGCGACGCCGCACACGAGCGAAGCCCCGGTGAACACGGCCAGGCCCGTCAGGAACACGCCGCGGCGCGAGATCAGATCGCCGAGCCGGCCGGCGAGCAGCAGCAGGCCCCCGAACGCGATCAGGTAGGCGTTCACGACCCACGCCAGACTCGACTGCGAGAAATGCAGGTCGCTCTGGATCGTGGGCAGCGCGACGTTCACGATCGTCGCGTCGAGGACGATCATCAGCATGCCGATGCAAAGTACGACCAGCGCGACCCAACGTGCGCGGTCCTGTGTCGATTGGTTGGTGCTCATGTGCGTCTCCCGTGTCGTGTGTTTGGTCTGTGACCCGTGCCGGGCTCGGATCTCATCGGTGACCGCTTATTGACAACGTCGAACCAGCGCTGTGGTTCTCGACATCGAGGCAGCGCGGAAGTCGTCCGGACCGACGCCTACATTTCGCCGCGATGCCGCCGCTGATCACCCGCGAGGAAGCCCTGCGACTGGGGGAAACCGAGGACCGCGCCGAGATCGGCGCGCTCGTCGATCGCGCCTGGAAGGTCCGGCTGGAGCGGTTCGAGGACTCCACCGACATGTGCTCGCTGGTCAACGCCAAGTCGGGCGGGTGTGCCGAGGACTGCGGCTTCTGCGCTCAGTCGCGCTTCGCCGAGGCGGACACGCCGATGCACGCGATGATGGAGCCGGAGCAGATCCTTGAGCACGCCCGGGCCGCGGAGGCCGCGGGCGCGCACCGCTTCTGCATGGTCACGCAGGGGCAGGGGCTCTCCAAGCGCGACTTCGAGAAGGTGCTTGCGGGCGCGCGGCTTGTTTCCGAGCACACCAATCTCAAGCGCTGCGTCTCGATCGGCCACATGTCAATGGAACGGGCCCAGGCACTCAAGCAGGCCGGCATCCAGCGCGTGCACCACAACGTCGAGACCGCCGAGTCCTACTACCCGGAGGTATCGACGACGGTGCGTTACGAGGGCCGCCTGCGGACGATCGATGCGGTCCGTGAAGCTGGACTCGAGACGTGCGTCGGCGGGATCCTCAACCTCGGCGAGACGCGCGAGCAGCGGGTCGAGATGGCATTCCAGCTGGCGGACATCGACCCCACGAGCGTGCCGATCAACCTCCTGAACCCCCGTCCGGGAACGAAGTTCGGCGACCGCGAACTGATGGATCCTTGGGAGGTCGTGAAGTGGATCGCGATCTTCCGGTTGATCCTGCCCGACGCTCTGTTCCGGCTCTGCGGTGGGCGGGTTGAGAACCTCGGGGAGTTGCAGGCGACCGCGATCAAGGCGGGGTTGAACGGCGTGATGATGGGCAACTTCCTGACCACGCTCGGCAACACGCCGGACGAGGACCGCACCATGTTCGAGGAGCTTGGGCTGAACGTCGCCCGGCAGGCCGACAACGGCTCCAACCCGCGGCCCGACAACCGCGCCGGTTGGCTCGAGGGCGAGACGCCGGACGTCGTTGCCGAGGCCCTCGAAGGGCCGCCCGAGGCGTCGATCGACGTCCGTCTGTGGGATCCGTCGAAGCAGTTGCGCTTCCACCGGAAGCGCGACGTGCCGCCGCGCCCCGAGCGGGCGCGCGGCGCGCGCGGCTAGGGCGCTCCCGGCTACGGTGCGGGGCCGGACGGGTACTTACGGCGCGGGCACTCGCGGCGGCGCGGGCGGCGCGGGCGGCGCGGGCGGCGCGGGCGGCGCGGGCGGCGCGGGCGGCGCGGGCGGCGCGGGCGGCGCGGGCGGCGCGGGCGGCGCGGCGGCGCTGGCGGCGCGGATCGCCGTGGACAGGCTCGCGCCACGGCGAAATCGGCGAGAAACCCGGCCCGGGACGGCTCCGGGGCACGCCTAACCGCAGCGCGGTCCGACGCCGGCGAGGCCGCGCGGGCCCAGATCCGGGTGCGGCGACATGCTTACGGGCCCAAAGTGCACGCCCGCGGCCCGTCCTTGGTTACGTAAGCATGGCTTGGCTCAGGCAGTCAGCGCACACGCGGGATGATGCTGTCAGCTGGAGCGTTCGCCGGGAGAGCGACCGTGGTCGCCAGTCCTCAGCGCGACCGCTTCCCCCGCAGTCCGCGCGGGGGTTCCCGCCACTTCGACATCCCGGCAGCCGACCGTCGATGGGGGCTGACGGGAAGCCTCTGGGGACGGTGGCTCGGCCACTCGGCTGGCTGTCGCCGGCGTGCGGCTCGGTGAACGGCGCTGGTGAAGGGTGGCTTGCGCGGGAGGCCGCGGCGGGCCCAGGAGGCCGGCGGGACCGGGCCGGGCTGCGGCGGGCCGGGGGCCGGGCTGTCGGGCGGGCCGGCGGGGCGGGCGGGCGGTGCGGGCCGGGGGAGCGTGCGGGCGGGGCAAATCGGCCCCGGCGGCATGCTTAACGGCCCAAAGCCGACACCCCAAGACCTCCTTGGCTACATAAGCATGCCCCACATGCTTATGTAACCAAGGCCCAAACGGAACGGGCGATTTGTCCCCGTATGCAGGCGAAAATGCCGAATTTTGCTCATCACCGTCCAGCCCGGCCACCCTCACCAGCGCCATTCCCCGGGCAGACCGCCCAGGCCGCCCTGCCGGCCTCCGAGGCACCGCCCGGGGGACCGCCCTGCCGGCCTCCGCTCCACTGCCCCAACCCCGGCCCCGCCCCCCGGCCTTCCTTCCCGGCCCAGGGCGGGCCGGACGGGCCGCGGGGGGCCGCGGGCCGGCGGGCCGGGCGGGCCGGCGGGCCGAGCGGGGCGGGCGGACGAGGCGGGGGGAGCGTGCGGGCGGGGCAAATCGGCCCCGGCGGCATGCTTAACGGCTCAAAGCCGACACCCCAAGACCTTCCTTGGCTACATAAGCATGCCCCACATGCTTATGTAACCAAGGCCCAGCAGGCACGGGCGGTTTGTCCCCGTTCCCCGTCTCCCCGTATGCAGCCGAAATTGTCAGATTGCTGACATCCCGGGGCGCCGCGGGCGCCTCCGACGGGCGGCGGCGGGCGAGCCTGGCGGCCAGATCGGCCTGTACGGCGGCTGAGCCCGCTAACCGCCCGCGGCCGCGAGCTGCGGGTAAGAGGCCGGTACGACGTACTCCTGGCTGCCCGATCTGTACGCGAGTTCGGTGCCGCCGCCACTGGTCCCGGCGACGACGAAATCGCCACCGCCCTCGGGGAGGCCCACCGGCGCCGCCGCCCCCCAGCTCGCGCCGCCGTTCGAGCTGTAGCTGATGACTTCTCCGCGGTAATCGCTCCAGCTCGCGTACAGCCCGCCGCTGCTGTCCTCGGAGAGGCTCAGCCCGTCCGCCCCGTCGAGTGAGTTCTTCGTCTCGTCGGATACGAGCACCGCCGGCCCGAAGCTGTTCGTTGTGGTGCTGAAGCGCCGGAAGTAGACCCCGTTGGCGCCCGTGCCGCTGAGGCCCGGCCCCTCGTCCTCGAGCAGGCCGATCTCGCCGCCCGCCGGTCCGCCTCCCGCGAGTACGGGCCCTGCGGACTGGCAGGAGATCGCGGCGAAGTAGCTCGCGCTCCACGCCGCCTGGGTCTGGAGCGCCGCCGGCGTGCCGACCCCGACGCCGTACCCCGTGCCCTCGCTCGAGCCGGCGGGGCAGCCGGGCGGCGCGTTGCCGTCGCCACCGACCGCGACCACGATGTACTGGCCAGGCGCGGAGGGATCGGGGACGGACGCGAGCTGGCTTCCGGTGATCCCGAGCTGATCTCCGAAGTCGCCGGTCTGGTCAACCGTCGGCACCGGGCTGGGGGCCGGCGCGCTCAGCGTGAAATCCGTGAACGCGCTGCCGAACGGGTACGAGTCCCCGTACACGCCGATGTGGGTCTGGTCGAGCGCGATCGCCCCGCCCGAGGGCGCGTCGCCCGCACTCACGCCCGAGGACAGCAGTTGCCCTCCGTTGGCGAGCCCCTGGCCGGCTGAGCCGAAGGCGGCGGCGCCGGCGGGCGAGCTCCAGGCGACCACGCCGATGCCGGTGCCGCCGTATAGCGGCGCCGCGCTCCCATTCGCCCCGTCGACTTCCGCGAGCACGGTGACCTCGCCTCCCGGCGCCACCAGGATCTGAGGATCGAAGTAGAGCGGGCCGCTTCCGTTGGCACTCGCGGCTGGGTCCACCAGGCGGTCCGGACCCGCCCCACCGTTGCAGCTCTGCGCAGCCGCCGTCACGGTGCAGACGTCGACCGATTGGCTGCTGTTGTCAAGCCAGGCGACGTACGTGTCGCCCGAGAAAGAGTCGTGAGCGACCCGCGGCTGTTCGCTGCCGGTACCGAGATCGATCGGATGCAGGACGACCGTTGACGGGGTTGTGGTCGGGGCATCAGCGGTCGCGACCGTCTGCAGCGGCACCTCGCCGCCGGCGAACGCGGCATTGCCCGTGGCGAGCACGTCGTATTTGCAGTCGCGGGCGACGGCCTGGTTCTTGATCCCGGCGGCCTCGCACAGCGCCCCGGCCTGCTGCGCCTTCCCGACCGGAGCGGTGGACACGCTGAATCGGCTCGAGGGGAAGTTCGCGATCGTGTACGAGCGGGTGCTCTTGCCCCGCGCGTAGGTGAACAGCGACTCCTTCTGCGTCAGACGCCAGCTGGGCCCGAATTCGTGATAGAGAATCTGCGCCTGATGGGGCGAGCCGATGTCACCGTCGCGAATGTCGGTGGCGTTATATATCTTGCCGTCACGCGCCCGGAATTCCTGTGAGGCGGGTACCCCGGCATCGCCGATCAGCCCCGTCAGGTGCCGCAGGCGTCCGTGCGCAACCTGGATCTGTGCTGAGAGCGCCGGCGCCCACTGGCTGGCGTTGGGAGACGTCAGCGAGTTCGACACCTGGACGATGGTTCCGTCCTTCCATCTGACCTTCGCAATCGTCGAGCCCCGCGTCAGGGCCTCGATGAGCAATTCACAGAACTGAAGCCCCGGACCGGACGGCAGTAGCTTCTGGCAGATCGTTGTGGGCGTCTGTCCGGGTGGCAGCGGGATGCCGGTGTGGACGATCTGTAGCGTCCCGCCTCCGGCGAGAGAGACACTCTTACCGCTGATGCGGTGGTGGTTGACCAGGGCTGCGATCCCATCGTTGCTGGCGGAATCGATCTCGACCACCGCCCCCCCGTCACGAATCGCAATCGCGGTGTTAACCGACACCGCGCGCGAATGCGGGAACGGCTGCTGGCGCTCCTGGACCTCGAGGTTGTCGGTTGTCGACTTGAGCACGGTGAATTCTCCCGCGGCCTGGAAATTGAACAGGTCACCGTGGAAGTCGACCAAGTGCGGATCGCCTCCGGTCGCCGCCTGGTTGCCGCCGTTCTGCTGCTGCTGCTGCTGCGGCTTCGGGTGGCAGAACACCGACAGTGGATATGCGGTAAGCGTGCCATGTGTACCGCCGCTGGGGTCGCCGCCGAGACCCAGTCGCGTCGGCAGCGCGAGCGGCCGGTTAGGCGGGATCGTGCCGGTGGTATGCGGCGGACACACGCACCGGCCCGCATTGGTGCAGAACCAGGCATCGGTCAGATCCGTGTAGTTGTTGAGGGTGCTCAGGCGCGCAGTTCCGTCGATCGACACGTTCAGCAGTGGATCGCCCGGATCGGCGGAGACGGAGTACTGGGAAGTGGTGTACGGCGGCGCGATCACCGCATTGCCGCCGCCGCCGATCAGCGATGCGTTCGCCTCCCCAATCGGCGGCTGCACACCCGCGCTCGGGTCGATCGGGCTGATCATCTCCCACGGCGGGCTCGTCCCGGGGCGGTGGAACACGCTCGATCCCCATGTGTTCAGAAACGGGATGCTTTCGCCACCCGCGTTGCTGAACGCGCTGGCGCTGCCTCCGGCCAGGATGATCGAGCGTAGGCGGGACCACAGGTTCCCGTAAACGTCCTGCACGTGCCCGAAGAAGCCGACCGCGTCGTAGGAGCGCTCGAACAACGGCGTCTGCGGCGCCGTGACGTAAGTCGACACGTTGCCGCCGCCCACCGAGTAGGGCACCGCGTCGACTGTCAGTGCCACCCAGTCGGCCGTGCCCTCGCCCACCCAGAGCGGCAGTGGCGTCCACGCGCGCCCGCCAAGGAGGTCGAATTGGAAGCAATGGAACACCTCGTGCGCGAGCGCCAGGCGCAGGAACTGGGGCGTCGCAGCTCGACCTGGGGCCAAGACCCGGATCCGGCAGATCGCCGGGTCGCCGGTGCCCCAATCCCCTTTAGCGTTCAACGGCAGCGCGTCCGCGAAGGCGGCGACTGGCTCGGACGAGTTGCCGGCGACGATCTTCAACCCGAGCGGATGACCGAGCTGCGAGCCCTCGTAGGCGGCCCAGGTCTCGGCGATCGACTCGATGTCCGTGTCCTCCACAAAGGTGGGATCGCCGAGGTCGGCGGCGTGCGCGTCTGCGCTTCTGCCGAGCGCCGGCACACCCAACTCGCGGTCGATCACGCGCTGCTCTGCGCGCGAGAGCCGGGAGCGATAGTGCAGTGCCCATTCGGCGGCGACGGTGCCCGACTGGATCGTCCCCCGGGGGCCCGACGGGGCTTGGACGGCCGGCAGCTTCGCGTATACGACCGCGAATGCCTGCAGTGCGGACTGCTTGGAAAAGGAGCCGTCGGACCCGACCTGCGCCAGCACCTTGCCCCACGAGGTCGTCGGCAGGGTGCTCTTCAGATCGGAGTCGGCAAGCGCGAGGTAGCCGATCGCCGCGCTGCGGGCGCCCCTGGTGTTACGCGTGGCGGTGACGCCGAGCAGTCCGAGCCGGACCCCGTCACGCCACAGCACCTCGACCAGCGCTCGTCCGCGAGCGGAATGTTCGTAGACGGCCGCGCCGTCAGCGAACTTCAGCCTCCCCGCGTGGTGGTCGCTGCGCCAGCTGGTCAGCAGGCGACCGGCGCTCGCCGCCGAGCCCAGCACGAACGCGTCGAACTGCAGCTGCTGGCCGCGCTTGCTCCCCGCCGAGGCCTCGATCAGCGTCCCCGGCGCGAGCTTGAGCCCAAGCTCCGCGCGCGCCGAGCCGCCGCCGGCCGAGGCCGGCCGCAGCCCCAGCGTGCTCAGATCCGAGCCGGTGAACACCAACGAGGTCGACCCCAGCGCCCGCCCCGGCGATAGGGCCGTTGCGAGCGCCAGCAGGGCGCAGACCAAGGCGCCGGCGCGTGCGACTGATCCGGCTCGGCACCCGATCCGCCGGGTCATCCGGCCGCCAGCTGCGAGTAGCGGGCGGGCACGACCCAACTCGCGCCGCAATTCGAGCTGTAGCTGAGCATTTCTCCTCTGTGATCGCCCCGGCCCGCATGCAGCCCGCCGGCGCCGGCCTGCGAAAGGGTCGAATCGTTGGCGCCCGACAACGAGGTCGAGGTCTGGCTCGACACTACCACCGGCACACCGCTGCCCGTCCGTTCCCCCCTCGACACGGCCTTCCCCCTTGCGGTCACGGGCGCAATCATTCCTCACCTGGCCGACAGCCGCATCGGGAAGCGCACCTGATTTTTCGTCGCTGCCTCGCCGCGGTCCTGCCGTCCGGTTCGTGTCCTATGTTGCCTAGTCGATGATCGAGATCCAGGCGCGGCTCGGCGAGCTCAAGGCCCTCGGCCTCCAGCGCCGCACCCGCCTCGTCAGCGGCCCGCAGGGGCCCCACGTGGTGCTCGACGGCAAGCCGGTCCTGCTGCTCTGCTCCAACAACTACCTCGGGCTCGCCGATCATCCCGATCTGCGGCGGGCCGCCGCCGAGGCGGCGATGCGCTGGGGCGTCGGGGCGGGGGCGTCACGGCTTGTGTCGGGGACGATGACGATTCATCGCCGACTGGAGGAGCGGCTGGCAACATTCAAAGGCCGCGAGGCGGCGCTGCTGTTCGGCTCGGGCTATCTCGCAAACGCGGGAACGATCGCGGCGCTTGCGCGCCCCGGCGACGTCGTGTTCTCCGACGAGCTCAACCACGCCTCGATCATCGACGGATGCCGGATGTCGCGCGCCGAGGTGTTCGTCTACGACCACTGCGATGTCGAGCACCTTGAATGGGGAGTGGCCAAGGCCGAGCGCCGTGGCGCCCTGATCGTCACCGACAGTGTGTTCTCGATGGACGGCGATGTCGCGCCGCTGGCCGAGATCGTCGAGATCGCCGGCCGCCACCGACTCCGGGTGCTCGTCGACGAGGCTCACGGAACCGGCGCCCTGGGACCGGGAGGGCGCGGTGCGCTCGCCGAGGCCGGGCTCGAAGAGCACGTCGATGTGATCGTCGGGACGCTCGGCAAGGCGCTCGGCTCCTATGGCGCATTCGTCGCCTGCGACCAGCAGATGGCCCGCTATCTGCTGAATGCCGCACGCACCTTCATCTTCTCGACCGCGCTGCCGCCCCCTGCGGTGGCCGGGGCCCTGGCCGCGCTCGAACTGCTCGAGCGCAAGCCCCGGCTGGTGCAGCGACTCACGGCCAACTCGCAAGCGCTGCGATCCGAGCTCGAGAATGAGGGCTTCGACCTGCGCGGTTCCCGCACCCAGATCGTGCCGCTCGTCGTCGGCGAGGCCGAGCTCGCGGTCCAGATCTGTGAGACCGCACTCGCGCGCGGCGTGTTCGCCCAGGCGATCAGGCCACCGACCGTCCCACCGGGGACCTCTCGACTGAGGATTGCGGTGATGGCCTCCCATCGCGAGGAGGAGCTGCGCTTCGCAGCGCGCACAATCGCCGAGGCGGCCCGGGCGGCGGGTTTCGAGCCAGGCTCCCACCCCCTTTCAGCGGCGCGGGCGGCCTAAAGCAGCTCGTGGCGGACTAGCGGTTCGTGGCGGGCTGCTTCATCACCGGCACCGACACGGGTGTCGGGAAGACTGTGCTCGCTGCGTCGGTCATCGCCGCACTGCGAGCGCGGGGCATGCCGGTCAGGGCGCTCAAGCCGATCATCACCGGGCTGGACGAGCGGGCCGATCCCGACTGGCCCCCGGACCACGAACTGCTCGCCCGGGCCGCCGGCTGCCCGCCGGAGGAGGTCGTGCTCATGGGCTTCGGTCCGCCCGCATCACCCCACCTCGCGGCGGAGCTGAGCGGGTCGGCGATCGACGTGGAGGCGTTGCGGGCCGGAGTGCTCGGATTCCTCGGACGCGACGGGACGCTGGTGATCGAGGGCGTCGGTGGCCTGCTGGTGCCAATCGCGGAGGGGTACGACGTTCGCAGCCTCGCCGTCGACGCGGGCTTGCCGCTGGTCGTGGCGGCGCGGCCCGGCCTGGGCACGATCAACCACACGCTGCTCACACTCGAGGCGGCGCGGACGGTCGGACTGCGCGTGGCAGGGGTGGTGTTGACCCCGTGGCCGGCGACGCCCGGCACCGTCGCGCGGTCCAACCGGGAGACGATCGAGCGGCTCGGCGAGGTTCCGGTGTCGGTCCTGGCCGTGGTGCCGCGCGCCGACCCTCGGCTGCTTGCGGCGGCGGGCGAAGCGCTGCCGCTCGAGGACTGGCTCGGGTAACTTCCGGCGTCGATGCCGTTCCGTCGCCGGAGAGCCATGGCGATGCTGGCGCTCGCGGTTGCTTGCGCCGGGGCGGTTGCGGTTGCGGTTGCGTTGGCGGGGGCCGGGGTGGCTGCGGGGGGCGGGGTGACTGCGGGGACTGCGGGGACTGCGGGGACTGCGGGGACTGCGGGGACTGCGGGGACTGCGGGGACTGCGGGGACTGCGGGGACTGCGGGGGCTGCGGGGGCGAGCATCTACTCGCGCGTCCTTCAGTCCTACGAGCAGGGCGGAGCCGTCCCGCCCTGCCAGTTCACCAGCGGCCAGCTCGCGACCGCGCTGAAGAGCGTCGACACCTACGGCGCGCAGTACTTCGCGGATTTCACGGACGCAATCCAGACCGCGCTCGCCGAACGGGCGGCAGGGGCGTGACTGCCACGGGCTGCGGGCCCATCGGTGTCCTCGCAAACGCCGTCCGCCGGCCCGACGGCCCCGCTCGAGCCCGTGACGGCCGCGACGAGCGCGGGGCTTCCGGCGCCGATCTTGGTAATGGCCGTCGCCGGAGCGCTGATCGCCCTGGTCGCGCTCGGCGCAGTGGTCGCGCGGCTGCGCGGCTGGGATCCCGGGTGGGCAGCGGCGTCAAGGCACGCGTTCGGCGAGGCCGGCTACCGGGTGGCTGGAACCTGGGCCGAGTTCGTCGACTGGTGGCGATCGGGGAGCTGAGGCACGGCGGTTTCTGTCGTGCGGAGGCGAAGACCGGCTGCGCGGTGCGGCCATCGTGCTCGGGGCGGCGCAGCACGGTGTCAGGAAACTGACAATTTCACATGCACACCGGCCCAAAGTCGACCGGCCGGTTGGACTTTGGTCAATTGTGCATGCCCCACATGCTTATGTAGCCGAGGACCAGCCGGCCCGCGCGCTTTGTCCCTGTATGCATCCGGGCGGCGCCGCCCGCCGCCGCCCCTCCCTGCCACCCCCACCCTGGGCAACCTCACCCCTCCCTGCCGCCCCCAACCCGGGCAACCTCACCCCTCCTGCCACCCCCACCCTGGGCAACCTCACCCCTCCCTGCCACCCCCACCCCGGGCAACCTCACCCCTCCCTGCCACCCCCACCCCGGGCAACCTCACCCCTCCCTGCCACCCCCACCCCGGGCAACCTCACCCCTCCCGCACCGCCACGGCCCGGCTGAAAGCTAATGCCCCACCGGGCCCCGTCCACGCAACCCTGACCGTGCCGTTACCGGGCGGCTGGACTCGAGCGGTGAAGAAACCGCTCGGATTGCCGGTGGACACCGTCCTCAGCGTTCGGTATGCGCCACCCGGTGGCTCCCACTGGAGCTGCGCCTGCAGTTGCCCGCCCTTCGGGGCGAGCCGGAGCATCCCCCAGACGAGTACGGTCGACCCGGAGTGGAAAACCGGGTTGGGAATGTAGATCGGCAACTGGTAGGAGCCGTAGGCCGGCTTGTGCAGAGCGTCCGCGTACAGCAGTCCGGTCTGGAAGGTCGACCAGTACTTGACGCTCCCCGGCGCGTATCGCCGATCCGGCAGCGAGTCGTAGAGGAGGAACTGCGCGAGCGACGCACGCGTGGATCCTTCCAGGCGAGGTACTCCGCCTCGTCGAGGTACATCGACTGCACCTGCGGGCTCACGCCTCGATAAGGATTGGGGGGATTGGTCTCGTACCCGTACTCGGTCAGGTAGATCGGCAGTTGCCGCCTCACCGCATACGCGGCGAAGATCCGGTCCAGGCTGCGCTCCAGCCGCGAGAGGTCGGCGAGCGGCGCAAAGTCGGGGTCTGGCATTGACGCATCCGGGGCGAGGAAAAAGGAATATGGGTGATGCGCCAGCCCGGTCGCATCGAACAGCCCCGCGTGCGCGGCGACGAACGCCCCCCGAGAGCCGCCGCGAGGACAGTCGAGGACGGCGGCGGCCTGCCCGCTGAGCGGTGGGTAGTTCGCGTCGACGCATTACAAGGCCCTCAGAAAGGCGAGCGGCGCGATCGGATCGTCGTAGGACGGATACCCGCAGCCGGAGGTCCCTGGCAGCCTTCGGGGGGCCAGCTCGCCGATCAGGATCGTGTCGCTCGCGGGTGGGTGGCCCGCACGCGCCAGCGCAGTGAACGCCGCATCGACGTACGCGCGATAGAGCGCCGGCGATTGCATCACCCGGGTCCCCGCGACCGTTCCCCATTGGGGCGCCAGCCACCCCGGCTGATTCGGCTCGTTCCAGATCGACCAACGGCTGACCCTCGGCAGCGGAGCCGCGTCCGCACCGCTGCGCCCCGCGGGGATGTAGGTGCCGCTATAGCGCGTGGCGACCGCCTGCACGAACTCCCCGAACGCGGTCGCCGACGGCCGATAATGGTTTGCGAGGGTCGCTTCCGGGGCGCCGCGAGCCGTCGCCCACAGCGGCCCCGGCGGGGTCAGGTTGAATCCAACCCCGATACCCCGGGCGAGCGCGAGCTCGACCAGACGGTCGTACGGTGCCCAAGCGGCCGGCGGGTAGGCGGCAGGGTTGGTCGCGTCGAATTGCGGCCGCACGGTCGAACCCGCCGCGGGCGCAACCGCCGACCACAAGAGCGTGGCGCGGATCTCGTTCGCGCCGAGCGATTTGAGCGTAGTCAGCGTGGCCGCGACCGTCGGCGTGGAGACGTAGATCAGATACTGGTCGTCCTGAAAGATTGACTCGAGCGTCCTGGAATCGGCCCCGGTGTCAGGGACCGAGCCCCCGGTGCCAGCCCCGGAGCCTCCGGTGCCAGACCCGGAGCCCCCGGTGCCGATCAGCGCGCTCGCGACCACCACCGCGACCGCCGCGACGGCGGCGGCCGTGAAGTGAGTGCGCGAGCGGCGGGGCGGCTCGGCGCGTCCGCGCGAGCGGCGAGGCGAAGCGGCGTGCGTGCGCGAACCGCCGGGCGAAGCGGACTGCGTGCGCAAACCGCGGGGCGCGGGGCGGCCGGTCATCGCATCAGCCTGCCAGACGGCCTCGCGCCAGGCTCCACCTGGTTCCGACCGCCTCACGAGCTAGCGTGAGATCCATGCGCAGCACACCCGAACTTACCGCCGCGGATCGCCGCCATCTCTGGCACCCGTTCACCCAGCAACAGGGCTGGTGCGATGACGAGCCGCTGGTCGTGATCGACCACGCCGAGGGCACCAACCTGTTTGACACAGACGGCAACGTCTACATCGATGGCGTCTCGTCGCTGTGGTGCAACGTCCACGGCCACCGCCACCCGGCGATCGACGCTGCGGTCGGCAATCAGCTCGGCCGGGTGGCGCACTCGACGATGCTCGGGCTGACACACGAGCCCGCGATCGAATTGGCTGAGAAGCTGATCGCGGTGGCGCCGCCCGGCATGCGCCGCGTGTTCTACTCAGACAGCGGTTCGACGGCCGTTGAAGTCGCGCTGAAGATGGCCTTTCAATGGTGGGCGCAGCAGGGAAGTACCGAGCGCAACCGTTTCATCTGCCTCGAGAACGCCTACCACGGCGACACGATCGGGGCCGTCTCGGTCGGCGGCATCGACCTGTTCCACTCGCTGTACCGCCCGCTCCTGTTCGACTCCCTGGCCGCACGCGCGGGCGACGCCGACCACCTCGCCGAACTGCTCGCCGAGCACGGCCAGACGATTGCCGCGGTGGTGGTCGAGCCACTCGTGCAGGGGGCGGCCGGGATGCTGCTCCAGCCCCCCGGATATCTTCGTCGCGTCAGGGAGCTGTGCGACGCGCACGGAGTCCTGCTGATCTGCGACGAAGTCGCGACCGGGTTCGGCCGGACGGGGCGGATGTTCGCCTGCGAGCACGAGCAGGTGACGCCGGACCTGCTGTGCGTCGGCAAGGGGCTGACCGGCGGCTACCTCCCACTCGCGGCGACGCTGAGCACGGAGCGCGTGTACGAGGGCTTCCTCGGCGACTTCGATCAGTTCCGGACCTTCTTCCACGGGCACACCTACACGGGCAACCCGCTCGCATGCGCTGCCGGAGTGGCGACGCTCGAGACCTTCGAGCGCGAGCGGACCTTGGAGCTTCTGGCGCCCAAGATCGAACTCCTCGCGCGGCTGCTCGATCACCGGATCGCCTCGCTGCCGGATGTGGTGGAGGTTCGCCAGCGCGGGTTCATGGTCGGAATCGAGCTCGCGCCGCGGCCGGCGTCCGAGCGGATCGGCCACCGGGTGACCCTCGCCGCGCGCCGCCGGGGCGCGATCGTGCGGCCGCTGGGCGACGTGGTCGTGTTGATGCCCGCGCTCGCGATCTCCGAGTCCGATCTGCGCCGGCTGGTCGCGATCACGGCCTCAGCGATCGCCGAGACGACGACGGCCCGTCTGCGCGCGGTGGCGTAGCGTCCGAGCGAACTGATCGCGCCCCCGCCCCACGGCCCCGGCGTCTCGTGGCGACTAGTCGCTCCCGCCGCCGTCCGAGAGCGCGTCGGTGACGAGCTGGCCGCCGGACTGGTGATAGGTGACATCGACCTGATCGCCGACCGCGACGCCGTCGAACAACCCGAGGCTCGGGTCGGCGGCGAACACGGCCGGCTGACCCGTGTTGTCGTCGGTGATCGTGACGGCGCCGTTGCTGACGGCGGTGACAACTCCGGTCGCGTCCCGCTCGACGTACTCGACGTCGTTGGCGCTGAGACTCCCGTCGCTGTTCTGAGAATAGGTGACGTCGACCAGATCTCCGACCCCGAACCCCTGGGTGATGCCGGAGGACGGATCGAGGCTGAACGTGAGATCGCCCCGGTCGCTGTTGATCGTGACTGAGTCGGAGGTGACCTGAGTGATCGCGCCGACGACGTCCTGTTCGGTCTGGTTGCCTGAGCAGTCGCTCGAGGACGCGGGGCCGCTGTCGTTGACGTTGTCCGCAATCAGCAGCCCGGCATCCTGGTGGTAGGTGACGTCGACCCCGTCGCAGATGTTGAGGGCGAGGTTCGCCAGGCTGTTCTGGGCCATGTGCAGTCGCAGCGACGAGCCGTCTCCGGTCAGGACGACGAACGCGTCGCTGTCTACCTCGGTGACCACACCGCTGGCCTGCTGCTCCCCATTGACCACCGGCGCGCTCGGGCCGGGAAGGGTGATCGTGATAGTGACGTTCCCCAGAGAATCGACCGACTCGGTGATGAGCACCGTCACCCCGGGCTGGAGGCCCTGGATATTGACCGTGACACCACTGGACGTCACTTGCAGATCGGCTGCGTGCGCGATCGGCCGCTTGTGCCGGGCGGCCGGCTTGACGCGCTTGCGCGTGATCTGCTTGGAGGAGAACGTGACGAGCCTGCCGTCAGCGAGGCGGAGCACGAGACCGGCCGAGCTCGACCGCACGACTCGGCCGTAAAAGGCCACGGAGCGGGACTGGTTGGAGACCGCCGTGACGTGATTGATGGCGAGGCCCGTGCGGCGGAACGAGATCACGGTCCCGGCGTGCAGCTTCGGCAGCCGCCCCTGGTAGCCGTACGCGTGCACGATGTGAGTCGAGTCCACAACCTGGATCGCGTGGTGACGTGTGTCCACAGACAGAACCACGCCGCTCGAAGAAGCAGCCAGCGCGCTCGCCGGAAACGCAAACAGCGCAGCCGCGGCTGCTAGTGCAACCCGTCTCATTATTCCCATCCTTGGTCTATTGGAAGCGTGTGGAACCCCGGCGCGATCCGTCACGACTCGCGCGTCATGGTTCCAGCTACATCAACGCCATCTGCCGCGCGAAGGGCGAGGCCGGGGTCGCGCCGCTAGACGGACATACGACCCGGCCCAATGGGCTGACGCGGTCCTGGAGCCAGCCGCCGGAGAAGGCCCCGACGGGGCGGCCACTCGGAGAGGGTCCCGGGAGGGCGGCCCCCCGGAACAGGAGCGTTGGAAGGCCGCCCCGGGGCGGCCTCCCTAGTCCTCGTACGGCGAGAAGTCCGCCTTGCGCGCCCCGCAAACCGGGCAGAACCAGGTCTCGGGAATGTCCTCAAACAGCGTGCCAGGCGGAATGCCCCCGTCGGGGTCGCCCTCGTCGGGGTCGTAGATGAATCCGCATGACTCGCACATCCATTTCACGGCGCAAGCGTATCGCCCGCCACGGTAGGGTCGCTCCGTGAACGTCAACCGACCGGAGCCCGGCGCCGAGCTGAACCTGGGAGAGGAGACTGTCCCACGGCCTGCTGCGACGGTGATCCTGCTCCGCGGAGGCGCGAGGGCACTTCAGGTCCTGCTCGTCCAGCGCAACCCGCAGGCGCGATTCATGGGCGGCGCTTGGGTGTTCCCGGGCGGAGCGGTTGACCGCAGCGAGGGGTCGGGCCCGGACGCATTGCGTGCAGCCGCGATTCGCGAGCTCTCCGAGGAGGCCGGGATCGTGATCGAAGGCGCCGATCAGCTGGTGCCGTTCGCTCGCTGGATCACCCCGGCCCAGGTCAAGACGCGGTTCGACACCTGGTTCTTCCTGGCCTCGGCCCCGGAGCACTCCGAGCCTGACGTCGATGGCAGCGAGGTCGTCGACGCGCGCTGGTATGAGCCGGCGGCCGCACTCAAGGCGGCAGCAGATGGTGAGCTGTTCCTCGTCTTCCCGACGATCAAGCAACTCGAGCAGCTGTCTGGCTTCAGCTCGACAGACGAGTTGATGGCCCACGCCAGGGAGCGGGAGATCCGTCCCGTCCAGCCGCGTGTGCTGACGTGCGGCGAGACGGCGCGGATCGTGCTGCCCGGCGAGCCCGGGTACGAGGATTGAATTGCCGGGCCCGGAGCCGGGGGTCGAGGCGCGGACCCTCCCCGATTGCCCACCGCGCACGGCGATCGCGGTGCGGTCCGCTCGGGAAACCGCGCCGGTGAGGGTGCGGCCGGCCCCGATCGTGTCAGCACTCTGACAATTTCGGCTGCATACAGGCATTTCAGGCATCAGGGACACAGGGACGCAGGGACAAATCGCGCGCGTCTGGTGGTCCTTGGCTACATAAGCATGTGGGGCATGCTTATGTAACCAACGTCGGCCGCGGGCGGGGACTTTGGGCCTGTAAGCATGTCGCCGCACCCGGATTTCGGCCCGCGCGGGGCTCGCCCGGTGTCGACCCGCGTCGCCTGAGCTCGCATTCCCCCCCGCTCAGGCCGGCGCGCGTGGACGGCGACAACCGCCCCCGACGCAAACGTATACTCGCGTCGTGACGGCGTCACTGCCAGACGACGTGCAGGCAGTCTTCGATCGGTTCATCACGACCGAGCTGACCACGATCGACGGCCGTGGACAGCCGATCACGTGGCCGGTGACGCCCTACTACACGCTCGGCGGCCGGTGCATCGACGTGACGACGGGGCTCGGGTATCCGAAGAAGGCCGACGACGCCCGAGAGAATCCGCTTGTCGCGCTGCTGTTCTCCGATCCGACCGGCAGCGGTCTGGCTGACGCGCCGACGGTCCTCGTTCAGGGCTCGGCGCTGGTCGATGACGAGGACCTCGAGGCGAATCGAGAGCGCTACGCGCGCGAATCCGCCGAGAAGCTCCCCGATGCGGCCAAGCTCCAGCCACCCGAGGGGATCAGAAAGTTCATCGGCTGGTACTACCTGCGGATCTATGTTCACATCCGGCCCGAGCGCATCTACGTCTGGCAACACGGAGACGTCAACAGCGAACCGCGGCTGTACGACGCCCACATGGAGGAGGTCCGCTCGGGGCACTCGGAGGAGCCGTATCGCTACCACGCCGCCCCGCGAGGAGGTCTCAGCGCGTGGGATAGGCGGATCGAGGAGCTCGGGAGCCTGCACCAGACGGCGGTGCTTTCGATCGTTTCGCCCGACGGCTTTCCGTTCGCGACCAGAGTGCCGGTGCGGCTCGACGGGGCCAGGCGCTGGATCGAGATCGACACGGCCGGCGTCGGCGTCCCCCTCCAACCCGGCCTCGCCTGCGTCACCGCTCACACTCATGGCGAGCGGTTCACCTGGCAGCAGAACTTCCAGGTGCGGGGAGATCTGATCGAAACTCGCGGCGGCTGGGGGCTGGTTCCTCGCAGGCTGATCGGCGGCTTTGAGATCCCGGGCTCGCGGGTCGAGGCGCTGCGCGTCAACGCCGCCAAGGCCCGCCGGTTCCGCCGCACGGCCAAGCGGCGGCTGGCCGAGCGGCAACTGGCCGAGCGGGCCTGAGATGGCCAACGGGCTCGTGGTCGCCGTCACCGGCCCGACCGGCGACATCGGACGCTCGCTGCTGCACTCACTCGAGAAGAGCCCCGATGTAGATCGGATCGTCGCGATGGCCCGGCGCCCGTTTGATCCGCATCAATCGGGACTGAAGAAGACCGTCTACCGCCAGGGCGACGTGCTCGATCGCGGCACGGTCGCCGAGCTGGTCGAAGACGCCGACGTGGTCGTGCACCTCGCGTTTCTGATCATGGGCAGCCGGGTGCAGACGCAGCGGATCAACCTCGAGGGCTCGCGCAACGTATTCGAAGCCACGGCGGCTGCCGGGGCGCGCCGACTCGTATACGCGTCCTCGGTCGCGGCGTACGGCTTTCACGCCGACAACCCGCCGCTGCTGACCGAGGAGGTCGAGGCGCGGGGCACCGATCGCCACTACTACTCGGCGCAAAAGGCGGAGCTCGAGCGGGTCCTCGCCGACGTGCTCAGCGACCGGGACACAATCGCGTACGTGTTCCGGCCGTGCATCGTGGCCGGTCCCGATGCGCTGCTGCTGCTCGAGAACATCCCCTACGTGCAGCTGTCCGAACGGATGCCGGCCGAGGTCCGGCGGATGCTCGAGATGCTGCCGGTGCTCAAACCGGTTCTGCCCGATCCCGGGGTGCCATTCCAGCTCGTCCACCACGATGACGTGGCCACGGCGATGCGGGCGGCGGTGCTCGGCCGCGGAACGCCCGGCGTCTACAACCTGGCGGCCGACGGCACCCTGACGATGTCCGATCTGGCCCGCGCGCTCGGGTGGTACAGCGTGCCCGTCCCAGAGCTCGCGTTCGACGCGGCCGCCGAGCTGGTCGCGCGCCTGCCCTTCGTGCCCGCTGAGGCGCAGTGGATCGAGACGCTGCGCACACCCGTCCTGATGGACACGACCAAGGCCCGCAGGGAGCTGCGCTGGCGACCTCGTCACGATGCCTTCGGCACGCTCCAGGCGATGATCGACACCGCCCGCTCCGAGCGCCTCATCCGCTGAACATCGCGCGGGCGCCCCGCCGGCGCGCCAACATGCGCCCGCAAGCCCTGGGCGCAACACTTCAAGAGTGGCAGACGTGACCACACCGGCGACGCCGTTCTCCGGCCGGACCGCCTGGGCGCGGAACCTCGAGGCTCCCCTGCGCGACTTCCTGCGCACGGAGACCGGAAGCGCCGCGATCCTGCTCGGCGCGACGCTCGCGGCGCTCGTGTGGGTCAACATCAACGCGTCGTCCTACGACCACGTGTGGCACACGGTGCTGACGATCAAGATCGGCAGCGCCGGCATCTCCCAGAATCTTCGCGAGTGGCTCAACAGCGGGCTGATGACGTTCTTCTTCTTCGTCGTCGGGCTCGAGGCACGGCGCGAGTTCGACCTCGGGGAGCTGCGCGACCGGCGGCGGCTGATCCTGCCCGTCGCCGCCGGGCTGGGCGGGATGATCGTCCCGATCGCGATCTATCTGATCGTCAACGCGGGCCGCTCGAGCGCCCACGGCTGGGGCACCGCGATGTCGACCGACACCGCGTTCGCGCTGGGCATGCTCGCGCTCGTCGGACGGCGGTTCCCGGACAGCCTGCGAGCCTTCATCCTCACGGTCGCGGTCGTCGATGACCTCGTCGCGCTGGTCGTGATCGGCACCGCCTACTCCAGCCACGTGATGCTGATCGCCGCTGCTGGTCGCGATCGGCGTGTTCGGCGTAACGCTGGTCGTTCGCAACCGCAGGGTCCACAACGGCGCTGTCTACTTCGTCCTCGCCCTGGTGGCGTGGGTCGCGCTGCAGAAGTCCGGCGTCGACCCGGTCGTGGTCGGGCTGGCGTTCGGGCTGGTGACGATCGCCTACCCGGCGTCGCGCGCCGACCTCGAGCGCGCCACCGACCTGTTCCGCATGTTCCGCGAGCAGCCGACATCGGAGCTCGCCCAGTCAGCCCGCGCCGGGGTGCGCTCCGCGATCTCCCCCAACGAGCGCTATCAGCAGCTCTACCACCCGTTCACCAGCTACGCGATCGTGCCGCTGTTCGCGCTGGCCAACGCGGGCATCGCGATCAACGGCTCGTTCCTGTCCAAGGCCTACACGTCGCCGATCACGCTCGGGATCATCGCCGGCTACGTGCTCGGAAAGCCGATCGGGATCGCCGGCATCTACCTGGCTCGTGACCCGCATCAGTCGCGGCAAGATCCGGCCGCCGGTCGGCTGGGCCTCGGTGCTCGGAGGCGGCGCGATCGCCGGGATCGGGTTCACGGTCTCGCTGCTGATCGCGACCCTGGCGTTCAGCGGCGTCCAGCTCGAGGAGGCCAAGCTCGGAACTCTGACCGCGGCGCTCGGCGCGTCGCTCGCGACCTCGCTCGTATTCCGGGTAACCGCCGCGCTGCCACGCCCGCTGCGCGTGCGGGCGCTGCTCGGCACCTCGCAGTCGATCACCGACCTCGCGGTGCCGGTCGACCCGGAGCGCGACCACATCCGTGGCCCCGCCGACGCCCCGATCACGCTGCTCGAGTACGGCGATTACGAGTGTCCCTACTGCGGGCAGGCCGAGCCCGTGATCCGTGAGCTGCTCGCGGACTTCGGCGACGTGCGCTACGTGTGGCGTCACCTGCCGTTGAGCGACGTCCATCCCCAGGCGCAGCTCGCCGCCGAAGCCGCCGAAGCAGCAGGCGCAATGGGGAAGTTCTGGGACATGCACGACCTGTTGCTCGCCCACCAGGACGAGCTGCGAGTGCGCGACCTGATCCGCTACGCCGAGCAGCTCGGCCTCGACATCGACCGCTTCCAGGAGGCGCTGCGCAAACGCAAGCACGCGGGCCGGATCGCGGAGGATGTCGAATCGGCCGATCTCAGTGGCGTGTCCGGCACGCCCACGTTCTTCATCAACGGCCGCCGCCACTACGGGGCCTACGACATCGAGACGCTCTCGGCCGCGGTCAAGGCGGAGCGCGTACGCGCGGCGATCGCAAAGACCGCCGGCGCCGCCGTACCTGAGAATCGGGATGCTCGGGCTCATCAGCGGCGTGAGCCTGCGGGCGCGGATCACGTAGGCTTTAGTCGGTCAAGGGAGGAGAGCGCGATGTCCGAACCCAAGCCGAAGCCGGAGCACCCGTCTAGAAGCGCCGAAGCTGCAGCGGTGCGCTGGGGCGAGAAGCATCCCGAGGATGTCGAGCATCCGGCACCGCCGGATGTGCCCGAGCCCGAGGACGAGGTCCCCAACCGTCACTCAGCCAGCGCCGAGGCCGCCTCGCTGCGCTGGCACGAGCAGCACGAGGACGAAGACGGCTGATCGGCGGGGCGGGGTCAGCCCCCGCCGTAGACCACGATCAGGTCGGTGAGCACGCCCACGGTAAAGCCGGCGGTCACCATCAGCAGGCCGAGCTCGCGGTGGCCGTAGCGGCGCATGCCGTTCCAGACCTCGCCGATCACGTACAGGATCGCTCCGCCCGCAGCCGCGTAGAACGCCAGCTCGAGCGGGTGAGAGGTGACGCCATAGCCGACGATCGAGCCGAGGAACGTGGGGCCGCCGCCGATCAGGCCGGCGAGCCCGATCCAGCGCCATGACGGCCTGACGTCTCCGAGCGGCCCGACGATCCCGAACCCCTCGGTCGCGTTGTGCAGCGCGAAGCCGATGATCAGGACGGTCGCGAGGCTGATCGCACCGGCGCGCGCGGAAACGCCGATCGCGAGGCCCTCGGCGAAGTTGTGCACGCCGATCGCGGCCGCGATCGTCAGCCCGGTCCGAAGCGCGCGCCGCCGCGCGGCGTCGAGCTCGAGCGCGACCCGGTCGAGGTCCGCCGTCGTGACCGCGCTGGATCCCCCGGCGACGGCCGGGGTCGGGCCACGAGCCGGCCGCATCCGCCGCTCGATCATCGCCAGGCCGGCGCTGCCGGCCGCGAAGCCGCCCGCAAGCAGCACTACGAGCCAGATCAGATAGCCCAGCGACTGGTGGTGGTGCTTGACCGCCGTGAGCGCCGCATCGACGATCCCGAGCCCATTCGAGAGCACGTCGACGAAGATGAACGCGAGTACGCCGACCGAGAACATCGCCAGCGCGACCCGCGGCCTGCTCCCGAGCAGCTGCAACCGCCCGACCGGGAGGCCAAGGAAGATCGTGAAGCCGGCGAGGGCGCCGAGCGCGACTGTCTGAGCGAAAGACATCTAATGCGTTAGGTAACCCTAATGCAACAGCGACGGAGACTACCACGTTAGGGCGCCCTAAGTCCAAGCGCTAGGGTCGGACTTGGTAACGGCGATTACGTGTCGGAGTTCAAGTCCGGCAGCCCCAAATCCTGCAACCAGTGATTGACCGTGATGTTGAGCTGCGTGAACTCGCCGGTCCAGATCAGCACTCCCATCCCGATCAGGACCAGGCCTCCAGCTCCGATCACGACCGCGTAATGGCGCTTGACGACCGTCAGCGCGGAGGTGACCGTGCCGAACGCGAGCCCGGTGATCAGGAACGGGACGCCGAGCCCGAGGCAATAGACCGCGAGCAGGAACGCTCCGTGAGCGGCCGAGCCCGTGGTACCGGCGGCGGTGATGATCGCGCCGAGGGTGGGACCCGTGCAGGGGGTCCAGGCGAGTGCGAACGCGGCGCCCGTGATCACCGGCCCACTGCGCCCGGCGCGCTGCATCAGGTGCGACACGTGCCACTGGCGCGAGAACGCGGGCACGAACGGCGCGAGCACGAACAGGACTCCCATCGCGATGATCACGCCCCCTGAGACCTTCAGCGCGGCCGGCCCCGTGAGCGCCCCGTGCAGCGCCTGCTGTCCGATCAGCCCGAGCGCGATGAAGATCGCCGAGAAGCTGGCGATGAACGCGAGCGTGGGGCCAATCACGCGCCGAGGGCGGATCTCGTCGGGCCCGGTGCCGGCCACTGCGGAGATGTATCCGGGCACCAGCGGCAGCACGCACGGGGACAGGAACGAGATCAGCCCGGCCCCAAACGCCACCGGTATTCCGATTCCCGAGGCTGGATCCATCAGACGCTGGAGTGTAGTTCGGGTGGGTGCATGCACCCACCCGCGCCGGACGACTCCCCGGCGCATGCGCCGACCGGGGCCGGCGCGCATGCGCGCCGGCCTACCTGTTATTCACGCCCGAGCAGCATCGCGATCCCCTGCCCGCCGCCGATACAGAGCGTCACGAGCCCGAGCTCGAGGTCGCAGCGCTCCATCTCATCGAGGATCTTGGCGGTCAGCGCGGCGCCGGTCGCGCCGATCGGATGGCCGAGCGCGATCGCGCCGCCGTTGGGGTTGACGAGCTCCTCGTCGAGGCCAAGCTCGTCGATCACCGCCAGTGACTGGGCGGCGAATGCCTCGTTGAGCTCGATCACCTGCACGTCGTCGAGCGACCGGCCCGCCCTCTCGAGCACCTTGCGGACCGCCGGCACGGGCCCGATCCCCATGATCGCCGGATCGACGCCGCAGCTCGCGTACGCGAGGATCCGCGCCCGGACCGGCGCCCCGAGCTCGCGCGCTCGGTCGCTGCTCATCACGACCACAGCCGCAGCCGCGTCGTTCATCCCGCTCGCGTTGCCGGCCGTCACCGTCCCATCCGGCTTGAACGCCGGCTTCAGCTTGGCCATCGACTCCACGGAGGCGTCCTCGCGGATGTGCTCGTCGCGCGTGAAATCGACCGTGTCGCGCTTGACCCTGACCGGGACGGGGACGATCTGCTGATCGAACCGCCCCGCGGCGCGGGCGGCGGCCGCGCGCTGGTGGGAGCGCAGCGCGAACTCGTCCTGGCGCTCCCGGGAGATCGAGTGCTTCTCGGCCAGGTTCTCGGCCGTGACACCCATCAGGATCGAGTGAAACGGATCCGTCAGCCCGCCCATCACGGGGTCGATCAGTTCCGTCTCGCCCATCCGCGCGCCCCAGCGGGCGCTCGGCATCCAGTACGGACCGCGGCTCATCGACTCGGCGCCGCCGGCGAGCGCGACCGAGGCCTCACCGGTCTGAATCGCCTGGGTGGCCGACACGATGGCCTGTACTCCGGTGCCGCACAGCCGATTTACCGTGTACGCCGGGACCTCCTTCGGCACCCCGGACTTGATTCCGACCACCCGGGCCATGTACATGTCCCCCGGCTCGGTGTGGATCACGTTGCCGTAGACGACGTGGTCGACGTCGGACGGGTCGATCCCGGCGCGCTCGAGCGCCGCTTTGGAGGCGACGGCGCCGAGCTCCGACGGCGGCACGGCGGCGAGGCTTTTTCCATATGAGCCGATCGCGGTGCGCGCGGCTGAGGCAATTACGACGTTGGTCATGGCGCCGAAGCGTAGAACCCGGGCCCCTGAAATGTTCCTACGCGTCCTGGCGGCGGCTAGCTGTCCAAGCGCGTCGGTGGTAGGTTCGAGCAATGGCTACCACCGCCCCCACGCTCCAGAACTTCATCGCCTCAGACGCCGTCGCTCCCGCCGAGGGTCAGACCGAGCCGATCCTCAACCCCGCGACCGGCGAGGTGATCGCCTACGCGCCGCTGTCGAGCGCAGCCGACGTGGACCGCGCCGTTCAGGCCGCCCGCGACGCCTTCCCCGGCTGGTCGACGAGCACCCCCGGCGAGCGCTCGCTCGCGCTGCTGAAACTCGCCGATGTGATCGAGGAGCACGCCGACGAGCTGTCCGAGCTCGAGTCAGACAATGCCGGCAAGCCGATCGGGGCCTTCCGCGGCGACGAGATCCCGTTCATGGTCGACAACCTGCGCTTCTTCGCCGGTGCCGCCCGCTGCCTCGAGGGCCGGGCCGCGGGCGAGTACACGAGCGGCTACACGTCGATCATCCGCCGCGAGGCGGTCGGCGTGATCGGGCAGATCGCGCCGTGGAACTACCCGCTGATGATGGCCGTCTGGAAGATCGGGCCGGCGCTCGCGGCCGGCAATACGATCGTTTTGAAGCCGGCCGAAACGACGCCGCTGACGACGCTGAAGCTCGCCGAGTACGCGTCGGAGATCTTCCCCAAGGGCGTCCTCAACGTGATCACCGGCCACGGAGATCCCGCCGGAGCGGCGCTCGTCACCCACCCCGAGGTCGACATGGTCTCGCTGACCGGCTCGGTCGACACTGGCAAGTGGATCGCGCGGCATGCGGCTGACACGCTCAAGCGGGTCCACCTCGAACTCGGCGGCAAGGCTCCAGTGGTCGTGTTCGACGATGTCGACATGGAGACGGCGCTCGAGACGATCGCCGGCACCGGCTACTACAACGCCGGCCAGGACTGCACCGCCGCGACCCGCGTGCTGGTGAGCTCGAAGGTCCACGACGACGTTGTCAACGGGCTGGTCGAGCAGGCACACGGGCTCGTGCTCGGCGATACGCGCTCCGAAGACACGACGCTCGGGCCGCTGAACTCGGCCCGCCAGCGCGAGCGAGTCGAGGGGTTCCTGGAGCGGCGGCCGGGCCATGCGGAGATCGCCACCGGGGGGCGCGAGCCCGACCGGCCCGGGTTCTTCCTGGAGCCGACCGTAGTCGCAGGCCTGCACCAGGACGACGAGATGATCCAGCGCGAGATCTTCGGGCCCGTGATCACGGTGCAGCCGTTCTCCGACGAAGCTGAGGCGATCGCGTGGGCGAACGGGACCCCGTACGGCCTCGCATCGTCGGTCTGGACGCGCGATGTCGGCCGGGCGATGCGGGTCGCCAACGCACTGCGGTTCGGCTGCGTCTGGATCAACGACCACATTCCGCTCGCCTCCGAGATGCCGCACGGCGGCTTCAAGCAGTCCGGCTACGGCAAGGACCTCAGTATGTACGCGCTCGAGGACTACACGGAGGTCAAGCACGTGATGGTGTCGCTCGCCTGAGCCACCGGGCCGGCCGGCTCATGCCGCTCGCTCTGGGAGAAAACCGGGCCGACACTAGCTTGACGGCCGTCCTGGAACTTATACTGACGCGAAATCAGGAACTTTCCCGTGGAGTGCTCGTTTAGAGTGGGCACGGGGAATCAAGTGGAAGCCTCTGCCCTCCAAGCACCGGCCGGTCTGGCGCGCACTCGGATTTCGATTGGGGCGCCGCTGCTTCGATTGCGGTCTGACGAGCAGCTGGTCGCGCTCTTCCGGGCCGGCCACGACGAGGCGTTCCGCCTCATCCACGACCGCTATCGCCAGCGCCTGTTCGCCTACACGCGCCAGATGCTCCCCTCGCGCCAAGATGCCGAGGACGCTCTGCAGGACATCTTCGTGCGCGCCTACACCGGCCTACGCGCGAACGACCGCCAGCTGGCATTGCGCGCGTGGCTGTACCGGGTCGCGCACAATCGCTGCGTAGACGAGCTCCGCCGTCCCGCGCCGCCGCCGCCGGAGGTGCTCGAGCTGGTGCGCAGTCCGATCAACGACCCCACCGCCGAGGCCGAGCAGCGGGAATCGCTGAGGCGCCTGATCGCGGACGTTCGGCGGCTTCCCGACCAGCAGCGCTCGGCGCTGCTGATGCGCGAGCTCGGCGGCGTGGCCTACGCCGACATGGCCGCGGCGCTGGGAGTCTCGGTGCCGGCGGTCAAATCGCTTCTGGTCCGGGCGCGGGTGGGGCTCGCGCAGGCGGTCGAGGCGCGCGACACCGCGTGCTCGGAGATTCGCGAGGAGCTGATCGTCGCCCACGATCGCGGGGTCCGCCCGAGCGGGATGGCCCGCCGTCACATGCACGATTGCGAGGGCTGCCGCGACTTCCGCACCGAGGTCCGGGGCGTGAGCCGCCAGTTTGCCGCCCTCGCGCCGACGCTCGGGCCCCTGGGAGTACTCGCCAACGCGCTCGGATTCGGTGGCGGCGCGGGCGGCGGCGCTGCCGCGGCCGGTGGCGCGATTGGCACCGGCGGGACCGCGGCCTCGGTTGGAATCCTGACCACGGGCGCCGGCCACGTCGCGACGCTGCTCGCGGCGGCGGTCGTGACCGCCGGTGGCGCGGTCGAGCTCCAGCACACGATCACGTCGCCGCCGCACCATCGCGCCTCGCATCATCGCGTCGTGCACAAGGCGAGCAGCCACGTCGCCGTCACCATGTCGACGAACGATCAGACCACGGTCTCGCCCGCCAGCTCCGCCACGTCCGCGATCCCGGTTCAGCAGGTAGCGGCGGCCGACGTCGCGCCAGCACCGCGGGCGAGGCTCCCGCATCCGCCAACCGCTGTCGCGCCGCCGGCCAGCGACACCGCGTCTCCGGGTGCCGGCACCACCGGCGGCAGCGCACCCACCGCCAGCGGCTCGAACCCAACCCTGACCTCGACGCCGTCGAGCACCACGGCCGGCGGGACCTCGCCCGGCTCCGACACGGCCTCGAGCAGCGGCACAGCGCTGGCCGGCACCGGCTCTTCGACACTGACCGGCGCTGGGACCGGGACGACGACCCCGACCCAGGGAACGGGGACGGGTACCGGGACGGGGACGGGAACCGCCTCAGGCACGGCGACGACCCCGGCCGGTACGCCGTCGGGATCGTCCACGGGCAGCATCTCGCCGACCACGACCCCAACCGGCACCCAGACACCCGCCGGCACGACTCAGCCAACGGCCACGCCGGCGTCCTCGAGCGGCTCGAGCTCGGGTACCAGCAGCGGGACCACAGACGATCCCTGGGCTCAGAACAGCTGATCCGCGGCCGCGGGTTCGCGCCAGCCGGCCGGGCGCTCCACCCCCGCCGGGAGCCGTCGTTCGTCGGCGAGCTTGTCGAGATGTGCCGCCAGCGTCACCGCGGCCGCAGGTCGCAGCGCCGCCGGAGCGTCGTCCCATACTTCCTCGAGCAGCTCGTCCACGCTGCGCAGCCCGCGATCGAGAGCTTCGATCAGCCGCCGCTCCCGATCCAGGCGGTGGTTGATGTACTGCTCGAGCTTCGCTTCCGGATCGTCGACGATCGGGCCATGGCCGGGGCACAGCACGTCGAGCCCGCGGCGACGCAGTCGGGTCAGCCCCGCCAGGTAGCCGGCCAGCGCGCCCGGATCGGGATACACGAACACACTGCCCTCACCCAGTACCGCATCGCCCGTGAGGCCGGCCTTTCCGGCCACGAACGCGAGGTGATCAGGAGCGTGGCCGGGAGTCCGGGTTGCCCTCAGCGGTCCGAACCCGCTGTCCTCGCCCAGTACAACGTCGACCTCGCCGCGGGCCGCGGCGAGCGGCGCATTGGGAAAGCGCTCACGGATCGCCGGCACGGCCTCGGCGTGATCGACGTGGTCGTGCGTCAGCGCGATGCCGCCGAGCCCACCGCGCCGCTCGAGCTCGGCGATCATCGAGGCGATGTGCTCGCCGATGGCGGGGCCTGGATCGACGAGCCACGCGGGCTCCCGGCAGACGATCCAGGAGTTGGTGCCGGCCAGCGTGAACGGACCGGGATTCGGCGCGCGGATCCCGACGATGTCGTAGTCCGGTAGCTCGAGGCGCGTCATCCCGGCGATGTCGGCGACTATAGCTTGCTGCTTGACTCGCGAGGCGTGGCTACCTCACGTTGTCGTGCACCGCCGCGAGGAGCAGGAAGAGCGGTATCCCGACGATCAGAGCTCCCGCGTCGGAGACAAGCGAAGCGCTGTAGATCGCGAGCATCAGGACCGGAACGCCAATCAGCGCGATGAACCAGCGGCGCCCGAGGTTCTGCTGCGGCGCCGCAGCCCGGCGTTGCGCGGGTGCAGTCGGACGCCTCGCCCGCCCGACCGTCGCCGGTCGTGGCAGGACAGTGACCGGGGCTCGCTTGGGCTCGTCCGCCAGAGCGAGCGACGCTCCAAGGTTTCGCCAGTAGCCGTAAGCGTCCTGTCCCTGGCTGACGACGGCCCGCTCCACAAGCCGCTCGGCCTGCTTGATGAACTCCTCCGAGCTGATTTCGCCGCGGGCATAGCCGCGGCACGCGCGCCGGTACTCGACGCCCGGCTCGCCCATCCACCAGGCCTCGGGGCCGCGTGTGCCTTTCGCTCTCATACCAGCCCTTAATCGGCTCGATGCAGCCAAACCGAAGCTGCGCCCGATGCATGCCGGGGCAGGGCCACGACGTCGCGCTGCCCCGATGGTCGTGTGCCTGGGCTGGGTCAGGGGAGCTTCTGCAGCCCGGCGCCGGTCAGCAGGTAACCGGGGTCGACGGTGGCAGAATCTGCCTGTACCAGTTCGACCACAGCGGCGCCGGCCACCTCTGGGGTGAGCGGCTCGCCGAACTGCCGCAGGTATTCCTCCTCGGACTGGCCACCGCGGGTCGCGTACGCCCGGACCGCCGGCCGACCGAGGTCGGTCAGCGGCGTGATCCGGGGCAGCACCGCGGTGAAGGTGATGTCGAGACCGGCGCGCTGTGCCTCGTCCTGGGCGTACCCCGTGATGAACCGCTGGGTGGCCTTGGCGCCCGCATACCCGCCGCTGAGCGGCGACCCGGCCAGGGCGGCACCGCTGCTGAGAACTACCACTCTGCTGCCGGGTCGCAGTGGCCTCAGCAGAGCCTCGCGCAGCCAGTGGAACGCGATCGGGACGTCGGTGTGCCAGTTGACCGAGAACGTCTCCCAGGTCTGATGCTGCAGCGGACGCATGAGCGGGCTGGCGCCGGCCACCAGGATCACGGCCTGCGGCTCATAGCGGTCCAGCAGGCTGCCTGCCACGGTGGGGTCGCCGGCATCGGCGAGCACCGGCTGGATCGAGCCGGCGCCGCTCGCCGGCTGGGCGAAGGCCGCCGCGGTGCGGGCCACGGCGACGACCGGGGCGCCGGCCTGCGCGAAGGCCGTGGCGATCCCGCGGCCCAGGCCGCGGCTCGCACCGACGACGATCGTCGTCTTGCTTTTCCCCTCCTTTGCCTGTTGAACTTCGATTGCGCTCTGATGTCCGGTGCTCATGCCGCGACCTGCTCTGCGTGTACGAGCGCCGCGTTCTGGCGTTCCAGCGCCTTGGCCGCACCGCTGCGCCAGCTCTCCGCGATCGACTCGGACATCGGATCGGGAAAGATGTCCTCCTCCCCGTTCTCCACCCCGTCGAAGATGGCTCGTGCGACCGACTCCGGAGAGGCCTTCGGTATCTCGAAGCCGCGGGTCATATCGGTGTCCGTGGGACCGGTCAGAACGGCATGCACCGAGACCCGCCCGGCCAAGAGGGCGCGTAACGATTGAGTCAGGTTGAACGCCGCCGCCTTGGAGATCGCGTAGGCCGGAGTGAGCGGCAAGGGAGCGAGGGCCATCGTCGACACGTTGTTGACGATCGCTCCCCGGGAGCGGGCCAGCAACGGGAGGAAGGCCCGGGTCACGCCATAAGTGCCGAACAGGTTGACCGCGAGGCTCTGGTCGAGCGCGGCGCGATCGCTGAGGTCGTCGTAGAGCGCGATGCCGGCGTTGTTGATCAGGATCTCAAGCGCCTCGACACTCTCGACAGCCGCCTGAATCTGGGCCGCGTCAGTGACGTCCAGCGTCAGCGCGGTGACCCGCGGATCCGGGTGGGCCAGAGGCTGGCGCGTACCGGCATACACCCGCTTCGCACCTCTCCTCAATGCTTCCTCGACGAGCGCCTGCCCGATGCCGCGATTGGCGCCGGTAACCAGCACTGTCTTGTCTTCGATTCTCATCACACCCTCCTGTCGAGTTGGCCCGCGGGCGCAGTCGCCGGGGTTTCGGATAGAGATCTGCTGGAGTCCCGAAATCCAACGCTCGGGCTCTATACAAACCGGCTCGTCGACGGGTCGCTCGGCGTGCGTTGGATTTCGGCCCGCGAGCGCATCTCTATTGACGGAAGGGCGGCAATGAGCAATCGCCCGATCAACCGGAAGGAGAACTGAAATGAAACAGGTAATCAGCCGGCGGCGATGACGAACGGCGAACAAGAGCTGCTCGAGGCGGCCCGCCACGGCGACGAAGGCGCATTCAGCCAACTGATCGCATCACATCGCCCGGCGCTGCACGCCCACTGTTACCGGATGCTCGGCTCGGTCCACGACGCAGAGGACGCGCTCCAAGACACCCTGCTGAACGCGTGGCGAGCGCTGCCTCGATTCGAAGGCCGCAGCTCGCTCAAATCCTGGCTCTACAAGATCGCCACCAACGCCTGCCTGAAGACGATCGAGCGACGGCCCCAGCGAGTGCTTCCAATCGATTACGGGCCGGCAGCAGACCCTCACGATCCACTCGCGCAACCGCTCGTCGAGTCCGTCTGGCTCGAGCCCTACCCGGACACGGGCATCGAGCTCGAGGACCGGCTCGCCTCCCCCGAGGCCCGCTACGAGCAGCGCGAGAGCGTCGAGCTGGCGTTCGTCGCAGCCCTGCAACACATCCCCGCCCGCCAGCGCGCCGTCCTGATCCTCCGAGACGTGCTCGGGTTCTCGGCAAAAGAAGTGGCCGAGACGCTCGAGATGACGCCCGCCGCGGTCGACACCGCGCTACAGCGCGCCCACAAGACCGCCGACGAGCGGCTGCCCGCACGAAGCCAGCAGGCCACCCTGCAAGCACTCGGAGAGGAGCGGCTACGCGAGATCGTCGACGGTTTCGTGGACGCCTGGGAACGCGCGGACGTCGACGCCGTCGTCGCCATGCTCGCCCACCACGCAACGATCACGATGCCACCGCGACCGACCTGGTACCGCGGGCGAGCTGCGGTCGCGACCTTCCTGCGTGCCGTTGCGCTGGCCGCAGGGGTACGGTGGCGACTGCTGCCGGCAGCCGCCAACGGGCAACTCGCGTTCGGTGAATACCGATACAACGAGAGGACGAAGCGCTTCGTCGCGGAATCGGTCACCGTGCTGACGATCGCAGACGCACTGATCGCCGACATCACCAACTTCCGCGGCCCAGACCTCTTCGCCCAATTCCGACTACCAGAACACCTGGAGCCATAACCCGCCCGTCGCCGGCCTGATCAGCCAGGCGGCACGATCCCTGCGAGAGACCACTGGAGTCCTCTATGCGGTGACGCGTTCTGCGCCGGCGAGATGCGCCGACAGGAGCTGTCCGGCCCTGTCGAGCGCCGCGGCCGCTTCGTCAAGCATTGGGGAATAGGCCTGGAAGACGTGGGGCACCCGAGGGGTGATGTCGAGCGTAACCTCGACGTCGGCGGCGACGGCTTGTTGCGCGAGGCGGACGGCGTCGTCGAGGAGAACCTCGTGAGTTCCGGCCTGGATGATCAGGGGCGGCAGGCCGGACAGGTCGGCGAATACGGGGCTGATCAGGGCAAGAGCGGCGTCTTGTCCCGACGTGTAGTCGGGGACTCGGGCTTGGAGGGCTTCCCGGCTGAGCAGGGGGTCGACGTCGCGCCTGGTTTCCATGGTTATGCCGGCCAGGGTGAGATCGGCATACGGTGACATGACGAAGGCCGCGGTTGGGAGGGGCAGCCCGTGATCGCGGGCGTTGACCAGGGTGGCAATGGCGAGGCCGCCGCCGGCGGACTCTCCCGCGAACGCGATGTCCGAAGGCGCGATGCCGGTGTCCAGCAGGGCTTCATAGGCCTCAAGCGCGTCGTCGACCGCTGCCGGATACGGGTGCTCGGGGGCGAGCCGGTAGTCGACGGAGATGACCTTGGCCTGCGTCCGCCGGCCGACCTGCGAGGCCAGGCCGGCGGCGAGGAAGGCATCGGACATCACGTACACGCCGCCGTGGAAGTAAAGAACGACGTGGCGAGGTTCGATTCCGTCGACTGTGACCTCGGCGGTTGGGACGCCGCCCAGTGCGGCTGCGGTCACGGTCACGTCGGCGGGCAGCGGCTGCGCCGATAGCAATTCTCGGAGCAGTCGCCGTTGCTCGTTGACATCGCTGCCGACGGGGAAGGCCGACTGTCGCAGGATTGCGTCGAGGTTCTCTTGCTGCTCGGTGCTCACGGAGGATCTCCCTTCGGTTGGCCATTACCAGTCTTGCCGCCAGGCAGGTGAGGAGGCGTCACCGGATCACAGTGATTCGCGCGACCGGACCCTCCTGCGATGTGGGACGGTGCGGGTCATGGGATCCGCCCGCGTGGAACTAGAACATGGACTGCGCGAGCTGCGTCCGTGACTTCACGCCGAGCTTGCGGAACGCTTTGCGTAGGTGGTATTCGACGGTGCTCGGGCTGATGAATAATTGGGCGGCGATCTCTCGATTGGTGTGTCCGTCCGCCGCGAGGCGCGCAACCTGGGTTTCCTGGGGCGTGAGCTGGTCGAGTGTGTCCACAGTCCGTTTGCGGGCACGCTCGCCCGTCGCCAGGAGCTCGCGTTCGGCGCGCCGGGCGAACGCCTCGGCGCCCATGCCGGTGAACGACTCAAGTGCGGTGCGCAAATGCTTTCGGGCGTCGAGGCGGCGACCTTCGCGGCGCAGCCACTCCCCGTAAAGAAGGTGAGTCCGGGCGAGCTCGAGTCGCACACGGGTACCGGAGAGGTGCGCGATCGACTGCCGGTACAGACTCTCGGCGGCCTCGCCCTCACTCAGCAGCGCGCGCACGCGCGCTTCGATTCCACTCGCCCACGCGGAGCTGATCACGCGCGTACGCTCCGAAAGCCACTCCTGGGCGGACTCGAGCAGCGCTCGGTCAGCGGTCCTGGATGCCGCCTCGGCCAGCTCGGGCACCAGCCACGATCCGTATCCGATCGGATCGGGCCGGAACGCTTCCCAGGCCGCATCGCGTGCGGCGTCATGTCGCCCGAGGCCGTTGTAGAGCACGGATCTCGCGTAGTTGTTGGAAGTCCATCGCCGTGCGGCCGCCTCCTCCGCGGTGGCGTCGATCAGCTCTGACGCTTGCGCCTCGTGGCCGCGCCAGGCAGCGAGGATCATCGGGGCGTTCACGAGTGCTGGATTTCCGGTCGCCTCCGCGATCATGCGTGCTTCGTCGATCAGCAGCGTGGCCGCGGTCAACTCGCCGGCGAGCATGTGGCTCCTCGCCAGGAAGCTGAGCGCGAACTGAAGGTGCACGAGCGCGCCTGTGTCACGAGCGACCTGCACCTGGCGAGCGGCGAGGAGATACAAAGCCTCGTCGTCCCACATCTCGAGCGCAACGATGTTGCCGTTCCTGGCGCTGGAGAGCGAGAGCCACCGGCCGACCTTCTCGTTGGAGACGTCGACCGCGAGCAGAAGCTCGAGAGCCCGGGCGAATGTCGGCGCCGCAGCCGCGTATCCGTCGGTCAAACGGGTCGCGAACGCGTCCAGCAGCACGTCAACCGTCCGAGGCGGGGCGGTGCCAGGTGGGGCCGCCCGCGCGGCCTCCGCGACCGCCGGCGCGCCGCCGACGACTTCAACGTCGCTGGCCATGGCGCCCCCGAGCGCCTCGAGGTACGTCTCACGGGCTCGCTCGGGGTCGAGTGGCTCCAGGCGGCTCGCCGCGCTCAGAAACAGGCGGCCGGCGTCGCCGCCGCGCCGCTGCTCCAACGCGATCTGGGCTCGCAAAAGGTCAACCCCGGCGCGCCCGAGCTCGTCGAGCACTCCGGCGTCGACGCCTACTAACAGCCCGAGCGCAGCCTCCAGATCGCCGGCATCGCGCTTCGCGCCGGCGGCCGCGAGCAGGCGCTGCGCACGGTGCGTGGGCTCGGGCGTGAGCGCGGCGGCGCGCTCGAGGAACGCCGCGACAGCCGCCAATCCGCCGCGCGCCTGCGCCCGACCAGCGGAACGCTCGAGCTCCGCGGCGACGTCCTCGTCGGGCATTGATGCCGCCTGCGCCCGGTGCCAAGCGCGGCGATCAGGGTCGATCAGCGGATCGGTGGCTTCCGCCAGGGCTCGGTGGACAGCGCGGCGCTCCTTCAGCCCGGCTGCCCGATATACAGCCGAGCGAACCAGTGGATGACGGAAAACCACTCGGGCACCAAGCTCCAACAGTCCTTCCGCTTCGACCGTTTCGGCAACCGATCCGGGGATTCCGAGCTGCTGCGCCGCCCGCCAAACGAGTGCCGGGTCGCCGACTGGATCAGCTGCGGCGACGAGCAACAGGCGTCGCGCGTCACCTGGAAGAGTGGCCAGCCTGCCGCGTGAAGCTCTCCTCGATACTCGCGGACAAAGGCACCGCCGCTGGCAGACCAAACCCGCCCGCGAGCTGTGTCGGCGTCAGACCGCGCGGCAGCTCCAACAGAGCGAGCGGATTCCCGCGGGTCTCGACGACGATCCGATTCAGCACGTGCTCATCCAGCCGAGCCGGCAAGGCGGACTCCAGCAGCGTCCGCGCATCGCGATGCCCGAGGGACAAGACGTGAAGCTCCGGTAATCCGGCGAGCAGGTCGCCCGGCTCTCGCGCCGCGAACACGAGCGCGATCTTCTCCGCCAACAGGCGGCGAGCCACGAATGCGAGCGTCCGCGCCGACGCATGGTCCAGCCACTGCGCGTCATCGACAACTGCCAGGAGCGGCCGCTCCTCGGCCGCCTCGGACAACAGGCCGAGGACCGCCAGTCCGACGAGGAACGGATTCGGCGCGGGCCCGGTGATGAGTCCGAACGCGACGCCAAGCGCCTCGTGCTGTGGCTGCGGAAGGCGGTCCAAACAGTCGAGGAACGGGGAACACAGCTGTTGAACCGCCGCGAACGGGAGCTCCATCTCCGCTTCGACCCCGGACGTCCGGGCGATCCGAAACTCCCGCGCAGCCTCGACCGCGCGATCGAGCAAGCGCCGTCTTGCCGGCGCCCGCTTCGCCATCCACCACCAACACGCCCCCGCGCCCGCCGCGCACGCCGTCCAGCAACCGATCGAGCGCCTCAAACTCGCGTTCCCGGCCGATCAATCGCCTTTCTGACGAGAGAACCGGTGACGACACTCCGCTCATTACGGCTAAGCATGACTGAGGACGGCGCTCGGGGCAGGGATTGGCGCGAGCACTGGCGCGCGCACAATCACCAGATTCCGGCGTCGCCGGCTCACTAGGTCCGGCTGCAGAATGATCGCGTGACCACACCGCCGGGCTCGTACACGATCCGGATAAAAGGCCGGCTCGGCCCTACTGCCCTGTCCGCCTTTCCCTCGATGGTGTCCGAGCTGAGGGGCAGCGAGACCGTGCTCACCGGTTTGATCGAGGATCGGTCCGCGTTGTTCGGCGTCCTGGCGCAGATCGAGGCGCTCGGCCTCGAACTGCTCGAACTCCGACAATTTGAAACACAGGACTCAAGAACCAGATGAATACGACCTCATTTCTCGGTGACAAGCCGATCAACCGCATGGGTTATGGCGCAATGCAGCTCGCCGGTCCGGGCGTGTTCGGGCCACCACGCGACCCAAGTGCGGCTCGCGCGGTACTGCGCCGGGCGATCGAGCTCGGCGTCGATCACATCGACACTTCGCAGTACTACGGACCGGACGTGGTCAACGACCTGATCCGTCAGGCGCTGCATCCGTATCCGGAGAATCTCAAGCTGGTAACCAAGGTGGGCGCGCGGCGCGACGGCGCAGGAGGGGTGCTCCCCGCGCAGCGGCCTGACGAACTACGCACCGGGGTGGAGGCGAATCTCCGCTCACTTGGAGTGGAGCGTCTGGACCTCGTCAATCTGCGCCTCGTTGAGGCACAACAGGACACGGCCATACCGCTCGAGGAGCAGTTATCCGCGCTCGAGGACATGCGCCAGGAGGGCAAGCTCGATCTGATCGGGCTCTCCAATGTCGATCAAGCCAAGGTGCAGCTTGCGCTGCGGTTCGTCGACGTGGCCGGGATCCAGAACGGCTACAGCATCATCGACCGCCAGGACGAGGAGATGGTCGAGTTTGCCCGGGAGCGCGAGATCGCTTTCGTGCCCTTCTTTCCCCTCGGCTCGGCGTTCGCGGGGGGGCCGGCGCGCCTAGCCAGAGACGCGGGCATCGTCCAGGTCGCGGAAAAGCACGGGGCCACGCCGACGCAAGTAGCTCTGGCGTGGTTACTGGCTCGCTATGACCGGATGCTGCTGATTCCGGGCACGAACTCGATCAGCCACCTCGAGGAGAACATGGCTGCGACTGAGGTCGAGCTCGATGACGGCGATCTCGCCGCGCTCGATCGCGTGAAACAGCGCGACGGCGGCGAGGGGTTACGCGGGTACGCTCGAGAGGTGTTCGTGGACGAGGCGTACGACCATGGCTCCCTCGCCGACGGCGGTGGCACAGCGTTTGGTCGAGCCTGACCGCACGTCGCCGGCTGCGTAGATCCCGGGCACGCTGGTCGCGAGCAGGTGGTTGGCTCCGGCCTCCGCGCCGGTGAGCACGAAGCCCTTGTCGTCGCGTGCGACGACGTCGCCTAGCCAGTCCGTGCACGGAGCCGCGCCAAGGAATAGGAACAGGAACGAGAATGGCAGGCGCTCACCGCTGCGCAAGGTGACGGCCTCGAGCTCGCCGTCGACGCCGTGCAGCGCGGCGACCTCGCTGCGGTCGCGTACCGCGACGCCGTAGCGCTCGAGCTCGAGCACGAGGTGGTCGGACGTCGTCTCGCGCAGGTCGGCGCGGCGATGGAGCAGCGTCACGAGTGCGCCGCCGCGGGCGAGCCAGACCGCGGCCTGCGCGGCTGAGTTGCCGCCGCCGATCACACCGACCCGGGTGGCGCCGCAGCGCTGCGCCTCGGGAGGGCCGGCGGCATAGAACACGCTGACGCCCTCGCAGTCCTCGAGGTCGGCGACCGGCAGCCGACGATAGTCGGCGCCCGTTGCCAGAACGACCGCGCGCGCTGCGATCTCGTGGTCGTCCTGTAAGCGGACGACGTGGCGCTCAGCGCCGGGTTCGAGCGCGAGCGCGCGGTATGGCGTCGCGGTGCGTGCGTTGAACTTGCGCGCCTGCGTGACCGCGCGGCTGGTGAGCTCCGAGCCGCTGATCCCGGCCGGAAAACCAAGGTAGTTCTCGATCCGCCGCGACGTGCCTGCCTGCCCTCCCAGCGCCGTGCTCTCAACGACAAGGGTCTCCAGGCCCTCCGACGCCCCGTACACGGCCGCTCCCAGGCCGGCCGGGCCGGCCCCGATCACGACCAGGTCGACCTCCTCACGGGGCGCGAGCTCGGCACCGATCCCTAGCGCGCGTGACACCTCGCCACTGGAGGGGTTGCGCAGTTCGATCCCGCCGGGTAGCCGCACGAGCGGAACTTCGCCGGGATCGAGCGCCTCGATCAGCGTCGCGGCAGCTCGATCGTCGCTGTGCTCAGGATCGTGCCAGGTATGAGGCAGGCGATTGCGCCGGGCGAATTCGACGATCCGCCGCGTGGGCTCCGATGAGCGTGGACCGAAGACGACCATCCCCACGTCCTGCTGCTGCAGCGCCTCGCGCCGGGCCATAAAGGTCGACAACAGCAGGTCCCCGAGCGGCCCGTCCTCGTCGAGCAATGGACGCAGCTGATCGCGGTCAACTGCGATGTATCGCATCGGTTGCGTGACGACCGCCGTTAGATACACGGTCTGGCCCGATAAGAGGTTCATTTCGCCGAGAAAGCCAGACGCGCCGTCCCGAACGATCTCGTGCCCGGCCGCATTCAGGATCGCGGCTTCACCGTCGAGGATCGCGATCAAGGGATAGCGGGCGTCGCCGACGCGGAACAGCACGTCGCCGACCGCAGCAGTGCGCTCGTCCCCGTGTAGTGCCAGCGTCGCAAGCTGCGACTGCGACAGCCTCGGGCTGGGCGGCGCGCTGACCATCCTTCAAGCGTATCTCGCAGAGGATGCTGGCGATGTGGTTGGCGGTTGTGTTTGTGCTGATTTACCAACCCCCGAAGCGACCCCAGGACGCGAGCGGCTACGGGGCGTAGTTCGAGTGGACCCCCAGCCGAGTAGTTCGAGTGGCCGTCCGGGACTCCCTATAACAGTTCGCCCCGGCCACGGACTGGGAATCCGGGCGCTGGTCGAGAAACCGGAACATATGGCCGGTTTCTCGACCAGCCCGGATGCTTGGCCGCTCGCGCCCGCCCGCGGTCCCCCCCCCCGCAGGCACGGCCATGTCTGCCTCCTGGCGGTCGCTACGCTTTGCTCGCGTGGCACCAGGTGCGCTGGCGGTCGTGGAGGCTTGGCAGGAAGCGGTTAATGCTGGCAATGCCAATCGCGTTCGTGAGTTCCGGACAGGAACATCACACGCTGACCCCCCGCTTGGCGCGGGTCGGACGCGAGCAATTCGGCCGCGAAGATGTTGGCCGTCTTCACCACGCGAGCAGGGGCGACGAGATCGGCGACGACCTCGCTGGACGTGCGCCCGGCCGACACCCCGTCGCCTAGTTCCAGCACCAATGAGGCCAGCGACTGTGGCCCTTGTTTGTTGGCGATCACAACCGGCCGGCCGGCACGGCGCGCGATCCGCGCCATCGCCTGACCAATCCGGCCCGCGCCGATGATCCCGACACCCTTGATGTTCGCTGGTTGCATCGGTGTTTTTGGGTGCGGAAGTCACCATCTGCGACACTGGCGGATTGCGCCCTCGGCCCGTCCGGGTCGAGTTCCTGGGCGAATCTGCGACCGATTTCACAGGCCGCATGATTGCCCCGATCCGGGTGAGCTGTCCTCGCCGGATGGTGGTGATTTTCCGGCCCACCTCGGCCGCGACCGGAGATCAGTGGGACCGCGGGCGCAGTTCCTCTGGCGGGTTGCGCAGAACGATCGGCTGCTTCTTGGTCTTCTGCAACACGATGAACGCGATTGTGCCCCAGACGGCGGGGACCCACAGCGAGATGGCGTGGTATACGAGCGTGGCGGCGGTGGCCACCGTTCCGCCCACGCCGTAGAGGACGAGCATGCCGATCATGCTGCCGTCCAGCACGCCGATCCCGCCCGGCACCGGAATGAAATTCGACAGGTAGCCGATCTGATACGCCAGGACCACCGGGGCCAGCGGCGGCGTCTGGCCAGCGGCGGCAAAGCACGCGAACAGCACCGCGATGTCGAACCACAGGTACCCGATCGCGCCGACGATCCGCCAGTCAGGGTGGAACACCAGTCGCTTGGTATCGCGCACGCTGGCCGCCGTCTCGGTCAGAAACGTGTGCAGCCGACCCGGTCCGATCCGCCGGACAATCCGGTCCGCGTAGCGCGGCAACAGAAGGAACAGCACCAGCACGAGCGCGCCGACGGCTGCCGGCACAATGCCGAGCAGCGGGTTGCTAGGACCGGGGAGGCCGAGGAACAGGCCTAAGCCGGCCAGGATGAGCGTGATCACGTTGATCGCGCTCGTGTACAAAAAGAGCACTGCCGAGCGCTCGGCGATCCGCCCCGCAGGCGCGCCACGCTCGACCATCAGCCACCCGCCCACCGCAAGGCTGCCGACGCCCCCGAGCGACACCGCTGCCCCGAACGCCTCTTCGCTGAGCGCGACCTGTGCCCCGACCCGCACCGGCGCCCTCTCGAACACCTGCAGGAACGCCAGCACGTAGCTGCCGCACGAAAGAACCTCGAGCAGAACGGCGACAACAACCCACGGCGCCTTCATGCTCGTTACTGTGGTCGCGACGCCCTTGAGCCCCGGGACCGCGAGAAGCAGCCCGACAGCCAGCGCGAGCCCCAGGACCAACGTGATGAACCCGTTGCGCAGGCTGCGGCGAGCTTTGGAAACGTCCAGCTGCTCTGGTTCGGACGGCTGGACCGACCTCATGCTTGAGGCAATCGAGCTACCCCCCATCTCAGGCGGCGCGCGGCTCCTCGCCGTCAGTCGTGCGGACGGTGCAAGTCTGCGCGGTAGCATCAACGGAGGTGGCCATCCCTACCACCACGGTAGTGGACGGGAGTGAGGCGGCAAGCGGAGTTGCGACGCACGCCGGGTCGACCACACGATTCGCGGTCGGCCGTCTATGCGCTGGTCGCGGCGCCCGAGGCCGGCCCCAACCGCCGCGACCGCGCTGCGATCAGTTCGCCAGGGTTCCGTCGAAGTCGATCGTGGCGTGCGTGCCATCGCAGAACGGCTTGTTCGAGGAGTGTCCGCAGCGGCACATCGCCATCGGATCAGGGTGCTCGATCACGTGCCCGTCCGGCGCGACCAGGGTCACGTCGCCGGAGACGATGTAGGGACCGTCTTCGCTAGGGGTGATAGTGACGTCGGGCATGCCGGTGACCTTTCTTAGTAGATCTTGATGGTCTTGGAGAAGGGGAGATGCCGGATGCGGGTGCCGGTGAGCGCGGCGATCGCGTTCGCCAGTGCTGGGGCTACTGATGGGACGGAGACCTCGCCGACTCCGGTCGGCGGCTCGGTCGACTCGATCAGGTGCACCTCGATCTGCGGGACGGAGCGCATCCGCATGACCGGATAGGTGTCGAAGTTCTGGGTGACGATCGTCGCCGCCCTCGCCGAGGACGACCTCGCCCCACGCCGCGGCGCTCAACCCCCAGAGCAGCCCGCCTTCGACCTGCGCGCGGATCAGGTCGGGGTTGACGTTTCTCCCACAGTCGAGCGCGAACACGATCCGGTCGACGTGGACGCGCCCGCGGTCGTCGAGCGAGACCTCCGTGACCTGGGCGCTGTGGCCGAGGAAACCGGAGCTCGTGATCCCGCGCGCCCTGCCTTCGGGCAGCGGCGATCCCCAGTCAGCGCGCTCGGCCGCGAGCTCGAGCGCGCGCAGCGTCCGCGGGCTGCCGGCGAGCAGCTCGCGCCGCAGGTCGACGGGGTCGCGGCCGGCCGCGATCGCGAGCTCGTCGATCGCCGACTCGCGTGCGAACTCGGTGTGGGAGTTGCCGACCGACCGCCACACCATCGTCGTGATCGGCGACTCGAAGTTCGTCGACTCGAGCCGGAAGTTCTCGACCGCGTATGGCGGGTCGACCGCGCCGGTCGTCGTGAAGAAGTCGACGCCGTTCGTGAACATCACATCACGGACGAAGGGGAGGTTCACCGACGTCGGCGCGGCCACGATCTGCTGATGCCACGCGGTCAGGCGACCGTCCGCGTCGGCCCCCGCCCGCACGCGATGAACGGCCATCGCGCGGTATCGGCCGACCTTGAACTCCTCCTCGCGGAGCGACTGGACCTTGATCGGGTGCTTCCAGTCGAGCGCTCGCGCGATCTGCACCGCCTCCGCCGTGGGGTCGTGCTCGGCGCTCGAATGCAGTCCGAACGATCCGCCGGCGAACGTGATGTGCACCTCCACCTGCTCCTTGTCGATCCCGGCGATCGAGGAGGCGTTCATCTTCACGTACTCAGGCGCCTCGGTTCCCACCCACACCTCAAGCACGCCGTCCTCACGCATCCGGCATGCCGCGTTGTTCGGCTCCATCGGTGCGTGAGCGAGGTACGGCAACGTGTACGTCGCGTCGACCGTCGAGGCCGCGTCAGCCAGCGCCTGGTCGACGTCGCCGTCGTCCCGGGCCGTCACGGCGTTCTCGCCCGATTCGAGCAGCCGAAGGTGCTCGGCGAGCAGCTCCGCGGTGCTCCGCCGCTCGGCGTTCGTGTCGTCCCACTCCACCACCAGCGCGCGCAGTCCGCGCTGCGCGTCGGCGAAGGTCTCGGCAACGACAGCGACGCCCTCGTCGATCGGGACGACCGCCGTGACCCCGGCCTCGGCGAGCGCCGCCTGGTCATCGACCGAGGCGACCGTGGCGCCGAACCTCGGCGGGTGCAGCACAACCGCCGTCAGCATCCCGGGGAGGCTCTGGTCGATCGTGTACTGGGTGGTGGCGAGGATCTTCGGGACGGCGTCGACGCGCAACCGTCCCTCCCGCCCGATCAGCTTGTAGTCGGCCGCGTCCTTTGGCTGCACGTCATCAGGGACCGGAAGCTGCTCGGCCCGCGCGGCGAGCTCGGCGAAGGTTGCCTGCCTCCCGCTCCCGTGGCGCAGAACGCCGTTCTCGACCTCGACCTGATCGGCGGGCACCTCCCACGCCTCTGCCGCCGCGGCCACGAGCCGCGCCCGCGCTTGAGCGGCGGCCAGCCGGTAACGCACCCAGAACCCCTTCATCGAGTTGGACGCGCCCGTCAGCTGGAAGGCGCTACCGAGGTCAGGGTTTCCGTAGACGTCACCGTTCGGACCCCTGCCGTTCGCGGCGTTGACGACCCGAACCGAATCGAAGTCAGCGTCGAGCTCCTCGGCGACGATCGTCGCGAGGCCGGTGTGGATTCCCTGCCCCATCTCGATCTGGCTCGAGTACGCGACGATCGTCCCGTCCGGACGGATCCGGATGTACGGATGGACCGGGTCGACCAGCTCCTCGGGCGTGAGCTTGCGATGTTCGATCCCGTCCGGAGCGACAAGGGGCGCGGGCTCGGGGCCCGTGCTCAGCGTGCCGGCTGCGGCATGAATCGCGGCCCGGATCCGCGGATAGGTGCCGCACCGGCACAGGTTCCCGCTCATCCACTCGTCGATCTTTGCGTCGTCGGGCGAAGGGTTCGACTCGAGCAGCGACACCGCGGCCAGGGTCTGCCCCGGCTGGCAGTAACCGCACTGCACCACATTGCCGCGGTGCCAGGCGTCGCGAACGGCGTCGACCACTGGACCAGCAGCTCCCTCGACCGTCGTGACGGCCTTGCCGACGGCCCGCTCGGTCGCTGGTCTGGCAGGACTTCGTGTTGCGGCCGTCGATCAGCACGGTGCACGCCGCGCAGAAGCCGGCGCCGCAGCCGAACTTCGTGCCGCGCAGACCGAGGACGTCCCGGAGCACCCATAGCAGCGGGGTCTTCGCATGCCGATCGTCAACCTCGACGTCGGCGCCGTTGACGACAAGCTTCATGTGAGACCTCCGTCGACCGCAATCTGTGGGCGCTGTTGCACTGGCTGCACGATCGCCCCGGCCCAGGTGAGCTGTCCTCACCGGATGCCGGTGATTCTCCGGCTCGAACTCGTGCTGCCGTGCGACATTGATGTCGGCGAAGTTCAGGAGCGTCCGGTGGAGAGGAGCCGCAGCTCGCGGGCGTGTTGAACGGCGGAGGAGCGGTCGCGCGCACCGAGCTTGGAGTAGATGTTACGGATGTGCGTGTTGACGGTGTTGATGGAGACGTAGAGCTCTCGCGCGATCTCGGGCCGGGTCAGGTTTGTCGGCAGATAACGCAGTACGCGCAGCTCGCTCGGGCTGAGCTCCTCCGATTGCGATAGGCGCTCTCGATCGATGCTCCGAACCGACGCGCCTCGCAGCAGATCGACGATGTCGGCGAGCAGCGCGCCGTGAGCGGTTTCGTGCCGCGGGAGCGCATCGAGCAGTTCCGCGGCTTCGGTCATTGCAAACGGGAAGATCAGCCGGTCCGGCTCGGCGGCTGCGAGCGCTGCCTCGGCCGCGGCAGCGGCCGCGTTTCGATCCCCCAGGTACCAGGTGCGCGATGCCGGCGAGCAGATGGGATTCAACGAGCGTGAACGTAGGGACCATCGGGGGCGTGAGGTCCAAAACACGTCCGAGTGCATCCAACGCCGTAGCCGGGTCCCCCTCCGCTAGGCAAATCACTGCACGAGCGTTGTAAATGGCGCCCATTTGCCCGTCGTAAATGGCACCGATTTCCCCGGGATCGGCGGAGAATTCGGTGAGCGTTGCGCGCGCCTCATCTCGCATTCCAAGGCGAGCTTGGGTGGCCGCGAGCCAGCCCGTGATCCGCGGCGCGAGAGCGTGCACACCCGTGAGTAAGCGACTGCGCCCGCGCCGCCGCCGCGAATTCTTCGAGCGCCGATTGATGCTGCCCGCGGCCGGCGTGCAACATGCCCGTCGCCACGTGCAGAAGCACCGCGGCGGCCGGGTCAAGGCGTGGCTCGGCGATCTCCCAGGCGCGGCTTAGCCAGCGCTCGCCCTCGTCGAACTCGCCCATCCAGATCGCCATAGCCGCCAACCGCCCCAAGCGCGGGCGCGAGTATCGGCCGATCATCCAAGCCATAACGCTCGGCCAGGGCCACCGCCTGACGGCCGCGCTCACGCGCGGTCGCGACCGAGACCAGCTTCGACGGGAACGCTAGATGCGCGCGACACGCGACCTCTAGGTAGGGTCGGCCGATCGTCCGGGCGAGCGCAGCTCCTTCGGAGAGGTGCCGCTCAGCGTCGGCGAGTCGCCCAGACCACGTCTCGACGATCCCGAGATTCAGCAGCGCGACTGCCCGCAGCTCACTACCCATCGCGATCGGTTCGGTCGATTCGTCTGAGATCGAAGCATCGAGCAGGTTCACCTGCTCGATTACTTCACTGAACTGACCGCTACGTCGTGCTATCGCCAACCGCAGCGACGCGATCGCCACCGTGAGTCGGCGGCGGCGAGCCGGCGGAGCGCTGTTCACGTGCGACTCCGCCAGCGCCAGCTGCGCGGCCGCTTCCTCCAACCGTCCCTGGTTCAGCTCAGCTGCCGCGTGAGCTAGCGCCAGGTCGGGATGATCGGCTGACGCGCCCTCGGGAAACGCCTGCAGCACCGCGCCGATCGTTCCCGCCTCCCCGTCGAGCACCCACCTGAACGAGTGGTCTGCGACCAGCCGGGTGGCATCAGGCCAGTCGCCTGCCGCGAGCGTGTGCCGGACGGCCTCGACGACCTGCCCGTGATCGGCGAACCACCGCGCGGCCCGACGATGGAGGTCAGGAACCTCATCCGCCAACGTCCGCCGAAGCTCCAAGCGCAGGAAGTCCGCCAGCAGCTGGTGGTAGCGAAACCAGGTGCGCTGAGCGTCCAGCGACACGACGAAGGCGTTGGCTTCCTCCAGCTCCAGCAACATCTGCTCCGAGCCCGAGCGGCCTACCAGCACGTCGGCGAGTTCACCGTTCACCCGGTCAACAAGCGAGGTTCGCAACAGCATGCTTTGAACTTCGCTCGGTTGCCGTTCGAGCATCTCGGCCATCAGGTATTCCCCAATCGCCCTGTCGTTGCCCGAGAACTCAGCCACGAAACGCTCCGGATCCGGGTGGCCGCTGAGCGAGATCACCGCCAAGCGCAGGCCAGCCGCCCAACCTTCCGTGCGCTGGTACAACGCGGCCACCCCGGCATCGGACAAGCTGATCCCAGACGCAGCAAGCAGTTCGCCCGTCTCGCGCTCACTGAACCGAAGATCGCCGGCCCGGATCTCGGCGACCTCGTCGGCAAGCCTGAGCTGGTGCAGCCTGATCGGCGGATCCCGGCGAGACGACAACACCACGCGCGCAGAGCTCGGCAGAATCGCGAGCAAATGCTCGAGCTGCTTAGGGGCGTCAACTGACCTCAGCTCGTGGAGATCGTCGATGATCAACACGACGCCTTCGGCTTGCTCGGCTACCTCCGCCAGGACCATGTCGACAAGCTGTTCGCTGTCGAGCCCGGCCCTCGCCGCAGGTTGCGGCTCGGTCTCGATCGAGAGCGCTGGGCTGTGGAGAGCATCAAGAACCGCGTGCCAGAACGCGTGCGCATGCTGTTGGTCGCGCGTCGACGGGCACGAACGCGACCCGACGCGGGTTGGTCGAGTGGTCGGCCCATGCAGTCAGCAGCGAGGTCTTCCCACTTCCCGGTGGCGCCGAGATGACCGTCACCCGCTTGGTTACGGCGCGATCTAGCTTCCGCAGGAGGTCATCGCGGTAGAGCAGGCCCCGAGCAACCGAAACATCTTTCTCGATCCCCACGCGGTGTGCCGGCTGCGATCGGCCTCCGACGCCGCCGCTGACAAACATCGCGTCGTAACCGGCCACCGCAGTGCCGTTCATCGCCGCGCTCACGGATGAACCTGGGATCCGTACCCCTGGTCGAGGCGGATTGAGTGGATGACGTCGGACGTGGTGCTGGCCGTCAAGACGTCGGCGGCTGCCAGAACGCCAGTGTACTTCTCGATCACCGGCATCGCGGCGGCGGCCGTAACCGCGTCCAGATAGCTCCTCGCGGCGGCCCACGTGGTCTGACCGTGTTTGACGTAGTACGGAGTTGGATCGATGGTGTCCAGGGCGTTCCGTGAGCTGTTCACGATGTCGGCCATGTACTGCCGGTGCGTCGCGACGTCCTCCCGGGTCCCGAGCCGGCCCATGTGACCGCCGATGAAGTGCTTCCACCGGTAGGTGAGCGCGGTACCCGGGGCCTCGATGGAGCCGGGCACGTCCTCGCTTAGATTGCTCTGGCACACCGGCGCCCAGCCCGGGTTGACCACGTCGACGAGCATCAGCGCGTCGTGGTCGGGCAGATGGATGAAGATGTTGTCCGGCGAGTGATTGGAGCCGTGCCAGGCCAGATCGATCCGCTCCCCCCGATCTCAAGGGTGCGCCGGTCCGCGAAGGTCTCTTCCGGGGCGGGCCTCGCGGGGTCGTCGTCGCGGAGCAGCAGCTTCCGCGTCTCCTCGTGCCCGATCCGAGTGATGTCGCGGCCGAACAGTGACGACGCGCCGGCGTGATCGGCGTGGTGATGGGAATAGATGAGATGCGTCACCTCGTTGCTGGCGCCGGTGGCGGCGGCGATCTCATCCACGGCTCGCTGGATGTTGTGACCGATCGTGGGAGGCGCGTCGAACAGGACGACGCCGTCGCATGTGGTCAGGAACGCGCATTGGTAGGTCCCGTCCGTGACCCAGTAGAGGTTTCCCTCGACTGGCCCGACGTAGTACCCCTGCTCGTTGGGCGCGGGGCCGAGCGCCGATCCGGGGATCGGCGCGCAATCCGTCAGCGCCTCCGCGATGCTCAGGCGCGGGTAGGCAAATTCCGCACCGGTCGTCTCAGCTGTGCTCCTTCGAGCGCTCGCTCTGTTGTCGCTCTCCACGGCCATGGCATCGTGGCGCCGCTGCCGGGCCTTCGAATCCTTGAATCCTTAGTCCGTGCCCCGAGCGTTGTCCTCAGTGCCCGCTGGATCACCGGGATCTGGCGATGACGCATCACCCGAGCGCTGGCCACGCTGAGGTTGTGAGTCATCGACCCGAGGAGAACAAGCTCATGTCCGATATCGGCAACGGTCGCGCCGGTCGCGCCGACGTGGTCATCGTGGGAGGAGGCTCAGCGGGCAGCGTCCTCGCCAGCCGGCTGAGCGAAGATCCAACCCGCTCCGTGCTGCTGCTTGAGGCCGGCACGGCCTACGGCGTCGATGGCTATCCAGACGACCTGCGGGACCCTGCGCGCGTGCCGGCCAACCCTGAGCACGAGTGGGGCTTCACCGCCCGCGGTGGAGCTGCCTCGCTGGAGATCGGTGCCGCCCGCGCCAAGGTACTCGGCGGCTGCTCGGCCCACAACGCCACGGTAGCGATGCGCGCGCGACCGAGCGACATCCGCGATTGGCACCGTCACGGCCTTGACGACTGGACGGTCGAGGACGTCTACGAAACGTACCGTGAGATGGAGAACACGCCAGATGGCGACGACACCCACCGCGGCCGCACGGGACCGTTCCCGATCCGGCAGCAGAACTACGAGGATCTGACCACCTCCTTGCGGGGGTTCATCGACGCGACCGCGGCCCAGGGATTTCCCCGGGTCGAGGATTTCAACGGGCCGAATCCGAGCGGCGTCGGCGGATATCCGGTCAATGTGATCGACGGCGTGCGTCAGAACACCGGCCTGGTCTATCTCACGGACGCGGTTCGCAACCGCCCCAACCTCAAGATCTCAGGCGATGTGCTCGTTGATCGCGTTCTGTTCGACGGTCGTCGCGCGGTCGGCATTGTCACGGCAAACGGCGCTGAGATCCCTGCGGGTGAGGTAATCCTCTCCGGCGGCTCATATGGGAGTCCCACGATCCTGCTCCGCTCGGGCATCGGTCCGGCGGCTGATCTGGCGGCGCTCGGCATCGACGTCGTGGAGGATCTGCCCGTCGGGCAGCATCTCCAAGACCAGCCCTTCTACTACAACGCGTACGCCCTCCAAACGGATGCGCTCGACATGAGGCCGGCGGTTGGCGCGCTGCTGTGGATCCCTTCCAGCGAGGCTCGAGGCGACGAGCTGGACATCCACATCGCGGTGACACATCTGATACCCGCCGAGTACAGCCCAACCGGCGGAGCGATCTCGCTGAGCGTCGCCGTCGTCAAACCGGATTCTCGCGGAGCGATCACCCTCAGGAGCCGCGACCCGCGCGAGCAGCCCGAGATCGACTGCAACTACCTGGCTGAGGACAGGGACGCGCGCCGGATGCTGGAGGGAGTGAAGCTGGCCCGGAAGATCGGCCGCAATCCGGCGCTGGCTCAGTTCCTGGAACTCGAAATTCTGCCGGGCGACACAGTCGGGGACGACCAGCTGGCAGACGTGATCGCTTCTAACCTGGCTTCGTACGGGCACCCAACCGCGACAGCGCCGATGGGGGGTCCCCAGGACCCGTGGCGGGTCGTGGACTCGCTTGGCGCAGTGCAGGGGATCGATGCACTTCGTGTGGTCGACGCATCGATCATCCCGGTCGTTCCATCGGTGGCCATAAACCCCACGACGATCATGATTGCCGAGCGGATCGCGCAGGCGGTCTACGCAACTGAGCCTGGGCGTAGCCATCGGGGAGTCCAAGTGGCCCCGACAGTTTGAGCGCCCCAACGACATTCCGTCGTATCACCTGGATCCGGCGACGACGGCTCACCTGATCCGCAAGCGACAGAAAGGAACGACATGACAAACGAAGAGTTCGTCCGCCAGGCATACGCAATCGCCGAGACCAAGGACATCGCGGCGTGGGTGGCGTGCTTCAACGATGACGGAGTGTTCGTCGACGAATCGGTTGGAGTGACCTACCGTGGGCCCAGCGAAGTTGGAAAGCCAGTCGAGAATTACGGGACGGCGTTCTCCGACATGCATCGCGAGCTCTACGACGTGTACGTAAGTGGTGACGTGGTGGTCGTCGAGCTGGCACTCCAGGGGACGCACGACGGGCCGCTCTGGCTTCCTCAGGGGATCCTTCCGCCCACGGGCAACCGCATGGACGCGCCCTGCTGCGATGTGTTTCGTCTGGAGAACGGGAGGATCCAGCTGTTCGATTGCTACCCGTCGGGAACGGTGATCCTGGGCCAGCTCGGCGTGCTGGGGAACCTCGACGCCGTGCTACATCAGCACGCCGTCGTCTAGCTGCTGGGTAACGTGACCCTAATGACTAGTCAAGCGCTTGCTGCAGGCACGGGCCTTACCGTCGACCTTCACCACCACGTAATTCCAGATTTCTATTGGCAGGCCTCGAACGAGGACGGGAACGCCGCAGGAGGCATCAATCCGCCGCGCTGGAGTCTCGATGGTGCGGTCGCGTACCTCGACGAGGCGAAAATCGACGTCGCGGTCCCGTCGATCAGCACGCCTGGGGTGCACTTCGGTGACGATGCGGCGGCACGGATCCTTGCGCGCCAGGTCAATGAATTCCTCGCGGACATCAAACGCGACCGTCCGGACCGGTTCGGCGGATTCGCCGCGCTTCCACTGCCGGATGTCGACGGGTCACTCGAACAGATCGAGTACGCCTTCGACGTGCTCGAGCTTGACGGGGTGTCGATCATGACCAACGCCGGCGGCAGCTACTTGGGAGACAACCGCTTCGATCCAATCTTCGCCGAGCTGCAGCGGCGCGCTGCAGTCGTATTCGTCCATCCCACGGCGTCCCCCGATCCGATCGCCCACACCCTCGGCCTGCCTGACTCGCTCCTCGACTACGCCGTCGACACGTCGCGTGCGATCGCGAAGCTCCACTACAGCAACACGATCGCCCGAACACCGGACGTCAAATACGTGTTCGTGCATGCCGGCGGCACGATTCCATACCTCGCCTCGCGCTTTGCGATCGTCGACGAGATGAACGTCATCCCGGGGGCGCAGGAGCGGGGAGCGTTCGCCGATGCCCTCCCTCGCCTCTACTGGGACACCGCCTCAGCGTTCAGCGACCCCGTGCTACACATGCTGCGGTCGGTCACGGGACTCGGAAATGTCGTCTTCGGGACCGATTATCCGTACCCCCGCGACGCAATCTCAATCGGTGGCCTACGTCAGCTTCAGAACACCGCTGAGCTTGACGACGCCGACCGCGGCGGCGTTCTGGGTGGGTCGGCCGCTCGGCTGATCCCGCGCCTTGCCGCTCAGGTCTTTGGCACTCCCCCAGACCGTGGCGGTGGGAACCGGATTGGCACCTGAGCTTCATCACGGCTGACGGAACGTTCGGCGGGCCGATCCTCGAGATATCGATCGCTCCTTCCCGTCAGGGACGTACCGCCTCCCGACGCGGCGAGGGTCGGCGAAGGACGCGCTGTACCCGCCGGGCGGTGGCGCGAACCAGCGTCGCCAGCGTCCGGGCGACCCAGCGAGGGGCAACGATCAGCGCGACGACGAACAGCTCCAACACGACGAGCAGGATGCACACGACGACGGTCCACACCGCGTGTAGGAAGCCATGCATCGCTGCTGCCACGATCACACAAGTCGCGATAGGTCGTGCGCGCCGGCTCGCAAGCGACGGGATCGATGACGCCGTGCACGACCACGAGCGCCAGCTCCGAGACGCGGGCCCGCCGCGCTTCGATCTCGTCCCGCTCGGCGTCGGCACCGATGGCGTCGGGCAAGGCGCAACACGGCTAAGTTGATCGGCGCCACCGGCGGCCTACCGGCCGGTGTGAGGATGACCGCGATCCGGGAGCCCACCGTCGAACCACAACGAGCCGCGTCCGTGGATGCCGATGGCGCGGCAGGCCGGCGCCGGGAGTGCGGGTGTGGCCAGAGCTACGGAATCAGCGGCCTTGATCGCCACCGGATCTGCTGGCCGTTCGTCGCGCCCGCCGACGAGGTGCTCGACGGTTGCTGCGTTCGTTGTCGCAGGCCGCTTCCGGGAAAGCACGCGCACAGCGCGGAGCCGGGATGACCGCGGCCACGTCGCCGGCGCTGACCGAGTCCCCCGATCTGTACCGCGCATTTCCCCGGCTTGGCGACGAGCAGATCGCGGCGCTGATGAGGGTGGGCGAGCGCAGGCGCGTCAGGCGCGGAGACGTGCTCTACAGGGAGGGCGACGGCAACTGCGACTTCTTCGTGATCCTCGAGGGACAGGTGGCCGTGGTCGAGGAGTCCGGCTCCGGTGAGGAACTGATCGGCGTCCACGGACCGGGCCGGTTCCTGGGCGAGCTCGGCCTGATCACCGGGCCGGTGATCGGGCGCGCGATCGTGGTCGCGACCGGCGTTCGCTACCGCAGGCTGCCGGTCGCCGATCTGGCGAAGTTCGAGGGGACGAGCGTCCACTACGCCGCCAAGCAGATCGAGGCGCAGCTGTGCCGGGGCGATCCGGTCGTCGCAGTCGGCGGCGGCAACTCGGCGGGACAGGCCGCGCTGCTGCTGTCGCGGTACGTGCCACATCTCAGCCTCGTCATTCGCGACCACGACGTCGAGGACAACATGTCGCGCTACCTGGCCGACCGGATCGCGAGCACGCCATCGGTCGACGTGCTCACGCACTGCGAGGTCCGCGAGCTGATCGGGTGACGACGCGCTCGAGGCGGTCATCGTCGAGGACACGGAGACGGGAGAGCGACGCAGGGTCGACGCGCGCGCGCTGTTCGTGTTCATCGGAGCCGAGCCGCACACCGAGTGGCTGCACGGCAGCGTCGCCATCGACGACGGCGGATACATCCTCACCGGGCGTGACGCGGCGATGACGCGTCCTTCGCCCGCGGCGGGCGACGGCTCCGGCCGGGGCAGCGGCCCGACGCCGAGGCTCACGGTCGCGCCTCCTCGGCCGACGGCGGTTCCGGCGGTGGCGCGAACCGCAGCCAGGCAGCCGTCACGTGCGCCCGCAGATCGGTATCCGCCCGCACGTGCTGGATCGATCCGCCCTCGTCGATCACCGCCTCGACCAGCTCGTCGATCACGTCAGGCGTGCTGCGAGTGGGTCCTCCGCACAGCGGGCAGGCATCCCCGCTCGTCGCGAACCATCCGGAGGCGTCGCACACGACCCCTGGTGCCACCGCGCCGTCCTGGACCAGCAGCGCCCGGATAGCAGCCAGCGAGCCGGCCCAGAGGCATGGCTCAAGCCCGGCGACGGCCAGACCGCCGGAGGCGACAGCCTGCAGCACCTCGGAGACCGACCGCTGCTCCTCGTCGAGCTGGTAGCGCTCGAGGATCGGCTCCACGTGTGGACGGACCGTCGCGGCCGTGGCGGTGCGTGGATCGATCGCGAACGTTCCCGCCACCCGCTCGCGCAGCGTCCGAGGCAGGAATTCGAGGAAGCCGGGGAGCTCGTGTTCGTGCCCGCCGACGGCGAGGACGTCGTATCGCTCGGCGCGGAACAGCCGATCTAGCGCAGCTGCGACCTCGCGGAAATGGCGCTTCGAGAGCTCGTCGGCCTTGTTTCGCAAGCGGCCCTCGGCGAGCCCATGCCGGCCGGCGTACGCGGCACTGCGCGGCGCGCGACTTTCGAGACGCCGCGCGTCTCGCATCTCGCCGAGGTACAACTCCCAGACGTGGGCGGACTCCCGGTCCACCACCACCGTACAGCACCGCCGGTACTGGTCGAGAACGGCGAGCATCGGCCCGATCCACGGCGTCGCGTCGACCATGATCCGGTCGCGGACCGGGCGCGGGAGGCGGACGAGCTCGAGCACTCCCGCCCCGCTGCAGGCGAAGATCGCCAGCGTGCCTCGTCGGGGCATCTCGGTCCGCGCGATCTTCTCGACCTCTTCGATGTCCGCGCGCAGCGACATCCGGGCGCCGTGGTCGAGCGAGCCGTCGTCGGCCAGTGAGCGGATCCGGTGCAGAAGGCTGTCGGCCTTGGTGCGGAGCGCCCGCCGGCCGTCCGGCCCCGGGTATACGGCCAGGTAGACCGAGACGACCGGCAGCCCTTCGCCGTGCAGGCGGGCAAGCCGATCGAGGGTGCGTGCGCTGGGTACGAGCTCCGCTAGCGCGTTCCCTCGCTCAGGCTCCTCGTGCCTGCGGGACTTGGTTGCGGTCAGCTGCGCGGACATCACTGTATTTCGGACGGTAGGCCGCGGTCCCCTGCGGTCAAGCGGCTTGGCTCGCGGATCGTTTGTCCTATCGCGGCCTGTAGAGAACAGCCGACGTTCGAGGAGACACACCGTGACGAGCTTCGTGATTGAGCAGTTCCACACGCCGGACACGCACCGAAGCGCGCAGAGGGTCGACTCGGCCCGCCGCCGAGCGGTCGAGCAGCTGGCAGGCCGATCCGTGTGGTGCATCGCCGCCGCGCCAACGGAGACGCCGGCCGCGGACGCGTTGGAGCACTGCCTGTGCGGGATCCGGGATCAGGGAGTCGCCCCGTACCGGACGCTGCTGCAGCTGCGCGAGCCGCTGATTGGGCTGATGGAGCGCATCGACGCGATGCTCCGCGGAGTCACGCGGCTCGGCCCCGGGCTTGGCGCACGGGAGGAGGATGCCTTGCGCAAGGGCAGGCAGGATGGAGACGCGCTCATCCCCGACGAGGTCAGTGCGGGTGACGTCGTGGTCCTGCACGATCCGATCGCCACCGCGCTCGCGCCGGCGATTAGGGAGCGTGGGGGCCACGCGATCTGGAGGACGTCGATTGGGCCATGGGAGGGCAACGCCACGGCGGCGTGGCAGTTCCTGCACCGCTCGAGCCCCGCTCTGGACGCATATGTCACCGCGTGGCGATCCGGTCCTACCGGAGCGGTGGGGCGCGCCGGCATCGCCGCGTACATCGCAGCGGCTGGAGTGGTGTCGGCCAAGGAGGTCGACGCGGACCGGCCCGGATCGGGCTACGAGGAGATCGGCTGGACGACCCTCCTCGCGGACGTCGTACGCGACGATCGCGCCGAGCGGGTAGGGGGCACCGTCCACGCACGGCCGTCGGTCGCCGCCCGCTGAGCGGCCGGTTCCGCGGTCAGGATCGCGTCGACCTTCCGAGCCAGTCGCCACTCGGCCTCGCTCAACCCGGCATGGTGGGGATTGGCGAGCGTCAGCCGGACGCGATTGAAGCCGAACACGCAGATGTCGGGCCGGCGGAGGTGGTCCACCGCCTCGTTCGCAACCCGGGTTGCGAACGCGAACGCCTCCTCGAAGTCGCGGAACGACAGCTCCCGGACGAGCGAGAGGCCGACGCGGCGCCAGCCCGGATCAATGGACTGGCGCCGAGCGATTGCGCTGGTGGCCACCGCTACGCCGCCTTGACCTCGATCCGCCGCGGCTTGGCCTGCTCGGTCTTGGGCACGCGGACCGTCAGGACGCCATCGTGCAGGTTTGCCTCGATGTGCTCGGCGTCGGAGTCTCCCGGGAGCGTGACGCGGTATTCGAACTCGCCGGTCTTGCGCGTCTGCCGGCGGAGGACTCCTTTGCGCTCCTTCTCCTTGATCTCGCCAGAGATGATCAGCTCGGAGTCGCGCATCTCGACGTTGACGTCCTTGCGATTCACGCCTGGAAGCTCAACTTCGATGACCCAGGCATCGTCGGTCTCCTCGATGTCGGTGACCGGCATCCACGCGCCGCCATTGCCGCCTCCGGCCGGTGACCACACGCCCTGCATCAGCCGGTCCATGTGCTCCTGCAACTGCTCGAGCTCGCGAAATGGCTCCCAGCGCTGCAGCGGCTGGGGCGAGACGTTGGTAGTGCGTCGTAGGGGGAGAGCCACGGGCGCTCCTTTCTGTTGCTGACCTTCTGCCACCCGGTGCCCTAGGCCGCCTCCGGCGCTGGCCAAGCGAAAAAGCTCCCGATCGACACTGCTGCCTTGAACCGGGCCGCCGGCGCCCTAGGGACATACATCGATCCGCGCACGACTGAGAGGAGCTGACATGGCGAAGGCGGTTGGCATTGATCTGGGAACCACGAACTCGGTGGTCGCCGCGACGATGGAGGGAGGCCAGGCCGAGGTCATCCCCAACGCCGAGGGCGGGCGGGTGACACCCTCGGTGGTGGCGTTCACCGAGGACGGGCAGCGGCTGGTCGGCCAGGTGGCCAAGCGCCAGGCGATCCTCAACCCGGAGGCGACCGTGTACTCGGCCAAGCGGTTCATCGGCCGGCGCTGGGGCGAGGTCGACGAGGAGTCGAAGATCGTCTCCTACAAGGTCGTCAAGGGGCCGAACGACGCGGTCCGGTTCGAGATCCGCGGCAAGCAGTACGCGCCCGAGGAGATCTCGGCGCAGGTGCTGCGCAAGCTTGCCGACGACGCGGCCAAGTTCCTCGGCGAGCGGGTCACGGAGGCCGTGATCACGGTGCCGGCGTACTTCAACGACGCCCAACGCCAGGCGACCAAGGATGCGGGCAGGATTGCAGGTCTCGAGGTGCTGAGGATCATCAACGAGCCGACCGCTGCGGCGCTCGCCTACGGGATGGACAAGAAGGGGCAGGAGACGGTGCTCGTGTTCGATCTCGGCGGCGGCACGTTCGACGTCTCGGTGCTCGAGGTCGGAGACGGCGTGGTCGAGGTGCGAGCGACGAGCGGCGACGGCCATCTCGGGGGTGACGACTTCGACAAGCGGGTAGTCGACTGGCTCGCGGACGAGTTCAAGCGCGACCAGGGGATCGACCTGCGCAACGACCCGCAGGCGCTGCAACGGCTCTACGAGGCCGCCGAGCGCGCGAAGGTCGAGCTCTCCTCGACGACCCAGACGCAGGTCAACCTGCCGTTCGTCACCGCCGACGCCTCGGGCCCCAAGCACCTGAACCTGTCGCTGACGCGCTCGAAGTTCGAGCAGCTGACGAAGGATCTCGTGGAGCGCACGCGCGGGCCCGTGGAGCAGGCCTTGTCGGACGCGAAGCTGGGCGCGGACGACATCGACGAGGTGATCCTCGTCGGCGGCTCGACCCGGATCCCCGCCGTGCAGGAGCTGGTCCGCCGCCTGACCAAGGGCAAGGACCCGAACATGACCGTCAACCCGGACGAGGTGGTGGCGATCGGCGCGGCGCTCCAGGCGGGCGTGCTGAAGGGCGAGGTCGAGGACGTGGTGCTGCTCGACGTCACGCCGCTGTCGCTCGGACTGGAGACCCTCGGTGGGGTGATGACGAAGGTGATCGAGCGCAACACGACGATCCCGGCCCGCCGCACGGAGACGTTCTCGACCGCGGAGGACAACCAGACCGCGGTCGACATCGTCGTGCTCCAGGGTGAGCGTGAGCTCGCCGCCGACAACCGCCAGCTCGCCCGCTTTCGGCTGGAGGGCATCCAGCCGGCACCGCGCGGCGTGCCGCAGATCGAGGTCACCTTCGACATCGACGCGAACGGGATCCTGAACGTCTCGGCGCGTGACAAGCAGACCGGCAAGGAGCAGCGGGTCACGATCCAAGAGAGCACGAACCTCGACCCGGCGGAGATCGAGCGGATGGTCGCCGACGCCCAGGCGCACGCCGGCGAGGATCGCCAGCGGCGTGAGGAGATCGACGCGCGCAACGAGCTCGACTCGCTCGCCTACCGCGTGGACCAACTTCTGAGCGAGCTGCAGGACCGTCTGCCGGTCAACGACAAGGCGCGAGCCGAGCAGTTGGTCAGCGACGCCCGGCAGGCGATCCAAGAGCAGGCCGGGCTCGATCGGGTGCGCCCGCTGGTGGCTGACCTGCAGCAGATGGTGCACAGCCTGCCGGCGAGCGCGAGCGCCGCCGCCGCGGCCGGTGCTGGCAACGGCACTCGCAGCAACGGTGCCGGCACCGCCGACGGAGCCACCGAGGACGAGGAGGTGGTTGATGCAGAATTCACGCGCGACTGACGCCGGCCGGCAGCCCGCGGCCAACGCCGAAGCCGAGCCCCATGCACCCCCCGACGAGCAGGGCGGCGAGCGGAGCAACGAGCTGAGCGCCGAGCTCGAGCGGCTCGAGGATCGCTACAAGCGGGCGCTTGCCGACCTCGAGAACTACCGTAAGCGCTCTGCCCGCGAGCTCGAACGTCGCGTGCAGGAGGCGCGGGAATCACTGATCCGCGACTGGCTCGAGGCCGTCGACAGCGTCGAGCGGGCGCTGCGGATGGAGCCCGGGGGGCACTGCGCCGAGGGCTTGCGGGCGGTGCTCCACCAGATGGAGGGGGTGCTCGAACGCCAGGGGACGCACCGGATCGGAGCGGTCGGAGACCGGTTCGATCCCGAGCGCCACGAAGCTGTCGCCGTCCAGCCCTCGGCAGATGTCCCGGACCGAACGGTCATCGCGGTCGAGCGCTCTGGCTTTGCGGTCGGGGACCATGTGATCCGTCCCGCTCAGGTGGTGGTCGCCCGAACGCCGGAGCACGTCCCCTGATGCCAGTCGCATTCCAGGACTACTACGAGGCGCTCGAGGTGTCCCGGGACGCCAGCGAAGACGAGATCCGCCAGGCGTACCGCAGGCTCGCCCGCCGCTACCACCCGGACGTCAACAAGGAGCCCGGCGCCGAGGACCGCTTCAAGCAGATCTCCGAAGCCTACGAAGTGCTGCGCGACCCCGAGAAGCGAGAGCGATACGACCGCCTCGGCGCCAACTGGAGGGCCGGGCAGGACGTTTCTGGTGCCGCCGGCTTCGGTGAGGGGTTCGACGCCGGAAACGGGTTTGGGGATGTGCGCGTCGAGTTCGGCGGCGGCGAGGTCAGCGACTTCTTCGAGAGCTTCTTCGGCCGTTCGCGCGGGCCAGCCGGACGGGCAGGCTTCGAGGGATTCTCGATGCGCGGCGGCGACCACGAGGCGGTGCTCGATCTGGGGCTCGAGGAAGCCGCCAGGGGAGGCAAGCGGTGGCTGTCGCTGGGCGACGGGCGCTCGGTCGAGGTCGACATTCCGCGCGGCGTACGCGACGGGCAGCGGATCCGGGTGGCCGGACACGGCAGTAACGGGCGTCGGCGGCGGGCCGGCCGGCGACCTGTTCCTGCGGATCCGGCTCAGGCCCCACCCCCGCTTCCGCGTCGACGGTGCCAATCTATACGTCGATCTCCCAGTCTCGCCATGGGAGGCGGCGCTCGGCGCGGAGGTTCCGGTGCCGACGCTCGACGGAAACGCCCGCGTCAAGGTTCCGCCGGGCTCATCCAGCGGCCGCAAGCTCAGGCTTCGCGGCCAGGGCATGCCCGGCAGCGGTGCAACGCCGCCGGGCGACCTGTACGCCGTTGTGACGATCGCCGTACCGAAGAAGCTGACCCGGAAGGAGCGCGACCTGTTCGAGCGACTTGCGTCGGCATCGAAGTTCGACCCGAGAAGAGGAGGCTGATGGCGACCACTCACCGCATCGCCACCTCGGCCGGCACCCGGCTCGCCATGAGCGGCATTGCACTGATCGGGATCGAGCCACTCGCGCGCGAGGCCGGCATCCATCCAGACATCGTCCGCCGACTCGTTCGGCTCGGGCTGATCGAGCCCGGCGGTGGCACGAAGGCTGCGCCCCTGTTTCGCCACCAGGACGCCCTGTTACTCGCGCGCGCCGTCCGTCTCCGACGCGACCTCGGCCTCAACTACGCGGGCGCGGTGCTCGCGTGCGAGCTGCTCGCGCGGATCGATCAGCTCGAAGCGCAACTGGCCGCTCGAGCGCCATCAAAGCCACAGCACGAGGTGATCGCATGGACCCCAACCGCCTAACCGTCAAGACCCAGGAGGCGTTGCACGACGCGCAGACCAAGGCGCTGCGTTACGGCCACACCGAAGTCGACACCGACCACCTGCTGCTGGCGCTGCTCGAGCAGCCCGAGGGGCTCGTGCCGCGTCTGCTGGCGCGAGCCGATGTCGATACCGGTGCCTTGCGGACGGCGGTCGAGCGTGCGCTCGAACGCCGCCCGCGAGTCAGCGGGCCGGGAGCCGCCGGGGGCCAGCTCGGTGTCACACGAGCGCTCGGGCAGCTGCTTGACGCCGCCGAGCAGGAAGCTGGACGGCTGAAGGACGAGTACGTGTCGGTTGAGCATGTCGTGCTGGCGATGCTGGGATCCGGACCCGATACCGATGCGGGAAATCTGCTGCGAGAGCACGGCGGCGATCGGGATCGGTTCCTGGACGTGCTGACCCAGGTTCGGGGTGCGCAGCGGGTCACGAGCGCCACGCCCGAGTCCTCGTACGAGGCACTTGACAAGTACGGACGTGACCTCGTCGCGGAAGCGCGCAGCGGCAAGCTCGATCCGGTGATCGGACGCGACTCCGAGATCCGGCGAGTCGTCCAGATTTTGTCCCGCAAGACGAAGAACAATCCGGTTCTGGTCGGCGACCCAGGGGTTGGCAAGACCGCCATCGTCGAAGGCCTGGCGCAGCGGATCGTCCGCGGCGACGTGCCAGAGGGGCTCAAGGACAAGACGATCTTCGCGCTCGACATGGGCTCGCTCGTCGCGGGCGCTAAATACCGCGGCGAATTCGAGGAGCGGCTGAAGGCAGTGCTGCAGGAGATCAAGGCCGGCGAAGGCCGGATCCTGCTGTTCATCGACGAGCTCCACACGGTCGTCGGCGCCGGCGCGGCGGAGGGGGCGATGGATGCCGGCAACATGCTCAAGCCGATGCTCGCGCGCGGCGAGCTTCATTGCGTCGGCGCGACCACGCTGGACGAGTACCGCAGGCACATCGAGAAGGACGCTGCGCTCGAGCGCCGCTTCCAGCCGGTGCTGGTCGACGAGCCGACGGTCGAGGACACGATCTCGATCCTGCGGGGGCTGCGGGAGCGCTTCGAGGTCCACCACGGCGTCCGCATTCAGGACGCGGCGCTCGTGGCGGCGGCGACGCTCGCCGACCGCTACATCACCGACCGCTTCCTGCCGGACAAGGCGATCGACCTCGTCGACGAGGCATGCGCGGTCATCCGGACCGAGATCGACTCGATGCCCCAGGAGCTCGACGAGACCACGCGGCGCGTGATGCAGCTCGAGATCGAGGAGGCCGCACTGAAGAAGGAGAAGGACGACGCGAGCAAACAACGCCTCGAGGCGCTGCGCAAGGAGCTCGCCGACCTGCGGGCGCAGGCGGATGCGATGCGAGCGCAGTGGGAGGCCGAGCGCCAGGCGATCCACAAGCTGCAGGCGCTGCGCGAGGAGCTCGAGCAGGTGCGCCGTGAGATCGAGGACGCGGAGCGCCGCTACGACCTCAACCGGGCGGCGGAGCTCCGCCACGGTCGCCTCCCGGAGCTGGAGCGCCGGCTGCGCGGCGAGGAGGGGCGGCTTGAGTCAGAAGCAGGGCGAGACGCGGTTGCTGCGCGAGGAGGTCACCGAGGACGAGATCGCGGAGATCGTCGCGCGCTGGACAGGGATCCCGGTGGCCCGGCTGCTCGAGGGCGAGCGCGAAAAGCTCCTGCGGCTCGACGAGGTGTTGCACGAGCGGGTCATCGGCCAGGACGAGGCCGTCCGGCTCGTGGCCGACGCGGTGCTGCGGGCGCGTGCGGGGATCAAGGATCCGAGGCGGCCGATCGGCTCGTTCATCTTCCTCGGTCCCACCGGCGTCGGCAAGACAGAGCTCTCACGTGCGCTGGCCCAAGCGTTGTTCGACTCCGAGGAGAACATGGTCCGCCTGGACATGTCCGAGTACCAGGAGCGCCACACGGTCAGCAGGCTGATGGGCGCGCCACCGGGCTACGTCGGCTATGAGGAGGGCGGGCAGCTGACCGAGGCGGTACGACGCAAGCCGTACTCGGTGGTCCTGTTCGACGAGATCGAAAAGGCCCACCCCGACGTGTTCAACACGCTGCTGCAGATCCTCGACGACGGACGGTTGACCGACGCCCAGGGCCGCACAGTCAACTTCCGCAACACCGTCATCATCATGACCTCGAACATCGGCTCGCTGTACCTGCTCGACGGGCTGACCGGCGACGGCGAGATTCGAGACGACGCGCGGGAGCGGGTGATGGGCGAGCTGCGCACGCATTTCCGGCCCGAATTCCTGAACCGTGTCGATGAGACCGTCCTGTTCAAGCCGCTGACGCTCACCGAAATCGAGCGAATCGTCGACCTGCAGATCGCCGACGTCCAGTCACGCCTCGCCGCTCGCCGGCTCAAGCTGGAGCTGACCGACGCAGCTCGCGAGGTCGTGGCGCGGCAAGGATATGACCCCGTGTATGGAGCGCGGCCGCTGCGCCGCTTCATCCAGCGTGAGGTCGAGACACGAATCGGAAGGGCACTGATCGCCGGCGAGATCGGCGACGGCGTCACGATCACGGTCGACGCCGACGGGGACGAGCTGGTTGTGCGCTGGCATGAAGCACAGGAGAAGCCGAGCGCCACGAGAGAGACCGTCGCTGCCTGAGCGCCACCACGGGCTGATGTCGCAGATCAGTGGTGGAGGTATCGAAGCACCGCGAGCACCCGCGGGTGGCCGTGCTCCTCGTGGGATATGCCCAGCTTGGCGAAGATGCTCGTCACATGACGCTCCACTGCCGAGACCGTGATGAACAGGGCCTCGGCGATCCCGCGGTTGGACTTTCCCTCCGCCATCAGCGCGACAACATCCCGCTCGCGACAGCTCAGCTCATCGATGGGGTCATGCCTGCGTCGCCGGCCGACGAGCTGGCCGACGACTTCGGGATCGATCGCCGAGCCGCCCCGCGCCACTCGACGAACGGCGTCAATGAAGCCTTCGACGTCGGCGACGCGGTCCTTAAGCAGATAGCCGACGCCCTCGGGTCGACCGCCGAGGAGGTCCACCGCGTATTGCTCCTCGAGGAACTGCGAAAGCACGAGCACAGCGGTCGAGGGCACGTTCGCGCGGATCTCGTGCGCCGCCAGCAGACCGTCGTCGGCGTGGTTCGGAGGCATCTGGATGTCGACGATGGCGATGTCGGGCGCATGCGCGCGTGTCTTGCGTACGAGATCGCGCGCGTCCCCTGCCGCTGCAACGACATCGAGCCCTGCCTCTCGCAGAACGTGCACCACCCCCTCCCGGAACAGGGGCTCGTCGTCCCCGACCACGACGCGTATCTGCGGACGCTCGTCCAAGTCAGGCCAATCTACCCCGCTTTGGACCGTCGGAAACCTCCTCGAGCCGCTCACGGTTGATTAGCGACCTGTGACCAGCGGACATTTGCGTTCACCCTGTCAGCGGAAGCTCCAGCGACACCCTGGTGCCGCCTTCGGGTTCCGCTTCGATCCGGAGCGCCGCGCCGAGCTCGTCGGCTCGCTCGCGCATACCCATGATCCCCGTTCCAGAGCGGCTGGAGATCACAGCCTGGCGATCGGGCCAGGCTCCGTTGTCGCTGACGGTGAGGCGCAGGAGCTCTTCCGTCGACCCGTCGGTGTCAATGCGGATCGTCGTGGCGCGCGAGTGCAGGCGCGCGTTCGTGACCGCCTCGCGGACGATCCTCAGCAGCTCGGTGCCGCGATGGCCGAGCGAGCCGTCGGGGAGCTCCTCCCGCCCGTGCAGCTCGACCGACGGACGCACAGCCAGCTCAGACTGCACCGCGACCAGCTCGTCGAGCAGGTCGGCGAACGCGCGGTCCTCATGGATGCCGAGCCTGAGGTCGTAGATGGCGCTGCGTAGCTCCTGCCCGAGGAGCCGCAGCGTGACTGTCAGCGCAGCCCAGCGCTGCTCGTCTTGTGGCTCCGACGAGTTCGAGCGGGCCACCAGGGCGATGCCCAGCGCCCTAGTCAGCTCGCGCAGCGCATCATCATGGAGCTCGCGAGAGATCCTCGCGCGCTCGGCCTTGCGCGCCACCTCAAGTCTCTCGTCCAACGTGAAGCGCTCGACCGCAGTCGCGAGTACGTTCGCCACCGACTGCATGAAGCTGAGATCGTGCACCGAGAAGGTCCGCCGCCTCTTCGAGAGCGCGGTGAGTGTCCCGAACGGGTCGCCGACCAGACCGACCACGACGATGATCTCGCTCATCACGTCGTGCTGGCGCAGCAGCGCGGGCACCTCGAAGCGGGTCTCCGCCGCCATGTCATCGACGATCACCGGCTCACGCGTCAGCAACGCATACCCTGCGGGCGAGCTCCGGCCCGCCGGCAGGATGGCTCCGCCCACGATCCCCGCGGGCCAGCCCGCGCCGGCGCTGACGAGCAGCCGCTCTCGCTCCGCCAGCAGCTCATTGACGCTCGCGTACTCGACCTCAAGCGTGCTGGCGACGAGCAGCGCCGCGCGGTCCATCACTGAACGCAGGTCACCGGTCCGCAATGCCGCAAGTCCGAGCTCGGCGACCGCGGCCTGCTGGCGGACTCTGTGCTCGAGCTCTCGTTGCGAGCGCCGAAGCTGCTCCTCTGCACGCTTACGCCGGCTGATATCGCGGTGGATCCCCAGGTAGCCGCTGGTCTTTCCCTGCTCGTCCTTCACGACCGTGGCAATCAGCTCCACGTCAACCGGGGAGCCGTCCTTGCGGACGGCCGTGAATTCGATCCCGGTTCGGCCCGTATCCAACAGCTCGCCCTCCAGCGTCAGCCGAGCCTGGTCTTCGGGGAAGCTCGCGACGTCCCGTGCCGGGCGTCCCAGCACCTCCTCCGCGGAGAAGCCGTAGAGCCGCTCGGCGCCCCTGTTCCACGCGGTGATGCAGAAATCGTCAGCGTCGGTCGCGATCAACCCGTCCTCCACATTGTCGAGCAGGCTGGCGTGGTAGCGGAGCTGATCCTCGTCCCGCTTGCGCCCGGTGATGTCACGCAAGTAGGTTGAGACCCCGCTGTCGGAGGGGTATAGACGAGCTTCGAACCAACCGGCGATCCGCTCGACGTAGACCTCCAGCTCCACCGCTCTCTGCTCCCGCAGGGCGTAGTGCGAGGCCTCATAGATCGGGGTGCCCACCCACTCCGGAAAGGTGTCCCAACAGCTCTGGCCCAGGAGCTCCTCGGCGCTGACGTCGCGCCCGAGCGCGGCTGCTGCATGAGCCACTGCTCGCTGGTTCAGGTAGGTGTAGCGCCAGTCGCGATCCGCGGCAAAGAAGGAGTCGCCGATACTCTCGAGGATGCTCTCGGTACGCTGGTGCGCCTCCCGCAGCGCCTGCTCTGCCCGCTTGCGCTCGGTGATGTCGCGGTGGATGCCGAGGTAGCCCGTGATCGTTCCGTCGCTACGGCGAACCGCAACGTGCAGCGCGTCGATCCACACGAAGGACCCATTCTTGCGCTCGACGCTGGCCTCGCCGCGCCAGCGACCGAGTCGGTCAAGCTCGCGACGAACCTTCGCGAGCCTCTCGTCGCTTAGATCCATACGCAAGAAGCTCGGCGGGTGCCGTCCCAGCATCTCATCGGCGCTCCAGCCGTACATCCGCTCAGCGCCCTTGTTCCACGCAGCGATGCGTCGCTCCTTATCCAGCGCGATGATCGCGTCCTCGGTGTGGTCCAACATCGGCAACAGGTAGGCCAACCGTTCCCGCGACCGCTTTTGTTCGGTGACGTCGCGAGCCACCAATGCCGCGCCCGCGATGGCATCCTGGCCGTCGTAGAAGGGGGCGCAACTGCAGGTGAAGCTGCGACGACTGCCGTCCTGCGCGAGCCGGAAGAACTCCTCATCGACGATCGCCTCTCCGGTGCGCAGGCACCGGAGGATCGGCCACTCCGCCGTCTCATATCGCCGTCCGTCGGGATAGAAGATCTCGAACGCGTCGCCGAGATCGGACATACGCGCCGACGGAGGGTGGGGTGGGAGCTCGCCCGCGCGGTTGGTCACCAGAACCCGGCCCGAGGCATCCACCAACCCGACCGCGTCATGCAGCTGCTCGAGCAACACCTCCAGTCCGCGGCCATGGTGTTCGCTGCGAGCCTCGGACGACATCCCCGACCTAGATTCCCTTGGCGACGTCGCATGCCGAGGAACGCGAAGCCGGGCCGTGCGTGGCACGCCGGCTAGCGTGCCCGGCCCCGAGGTCAGTCACTGACTCCAGCTCCTCATCTCGCCTGACACTTCGCAAACACTACTCGGCTTGCGCGCTGGGCGATGCGGCTTCTGACGTGAGGAGCATGTCCGGAAGTTCACGAGCCGTAGGGCCGCAGACATGCTTCCGGATTAGCCGGAGGCGCGGGCAGTCAGGCGTATCCCCCAGGGTCGATGTGCGGCCAACTGCACCTCGCCTGTGGAGTACGCTCAATGGCAGGAACGGGCTCGCGCCGCGACGCTGACATGGATGCCAGCGCTCACGTCGGACACCGCCAGGAAACCACGCTTCACCGAGAGCGGACGACGACGCCCGGCAGCGTCACGGGCGCGCCGACTGGGAGCCGACCGCGATCGGTGCACCGGGGCGGGCTTCGAAGCGGCGCTCGTCGCGGCGGCGAAACGCGGCGGGGCGCCGGAGCGCGAGGAGCTGGTCGACTCGTTTCTGCCACTGATCGCAAGCGTCGCGCGCCTGTACCGCAGGTCGAGCCGGGTCGGTCGCGACGAGCTGATGCAGGAGGGGGTGGTCGGGCTGCTGCGGGCGCTGGAGCGCTACGACCCGCAGCGCGGAGTGCCTTTCTGGGGGTACGCCGTCTGGTGGGTGCGCCAGGCGATGCAGCAGGTCGTCTCGGAGCTCTCCGGACCGGTTGTGCTATCGGATCGCGCTCTGCGTCAGCTCGCTCGACTGAGGAGCGCCCAACGCCGGTTCGAGCAGACGCGCAGGAGGGAGGCTACGACCGCCGAGTTGTCGGCGATCATCGGCCTGCCCCAGTCGCAAGTCGAGAGCCTCCTGCGTACCGAGCGGGCTGCGCGTGGGCTGGATGAGCCGGCCGGCGTGGAAACGCACGACGGGACGACCGTCGGCGAGCTGGTCGTCGATCCAGGCGCACACGAGCCCTACGAGCGGGTGCCGACACAGGTGCTCGCCGCGCAGGTGCCGGCCCTGCTCGCGCCCCTGACCGACCGCGAGCGAACGGTGGTCTGCTCCCGCTACGGACTCGGCAGGCGAGAGCGGACGCTCCGCGAGGTGGCTCCGCTTCTCGGCGTAAGCGCAGAGCGGGTACGACAGATCGAGCAAGAGGCGCTGGCAAAGCTCCACGCAGCATCGGCGCGCGCACCACTCGTACGCATGTGGGGTTAACCCCACATGCCAGCGTGCAAAGATCCAGTCGACCGGTCAGATGGCTGCTCCCGTTGCACTACTGCGTATTCGATAACTCCAAAATCGAGGTGTAGCGATCGGCGTCCTAGCCTTAGTCGGCACGACCAAGGGACTGTTCTTGCTCCAAGGCGACGAGGACCGCCGCCGATGGCAGTCCGAGGGCCCCCTGCTTGATGGCTGGGGGGTGTACCACGCCATGCTCGACCACCGCGATGGCACGCTGTTCGCGGCGACCAATCACCGCGTGTACGGGTCGACGGTTCAGCGGTCGGCGGACGGCGGGAGAACGTGGACGCGCTCGAAGCAGATCGGCTTGCCCGAGGAGTCGGGACTGACACTGGACGCGGTGTGGCACATCGAGCCGGGTCGGCCCGAGGAGCCCAACACGCTCTATCTCGGGGCGGCCCCCGGCGTGTTGTTTCGCTCCGACGATGGCGGCAACAGCTGGGAGGTGAACCGGGGCATCCTCGATCACCCCACGCGTGAGCGCTGGGTCCCGGGGGCCGGGGGAATGTGCTGTCACTCGATCCAGCTCGACCCTCGCGAGCCCAGGCGGATGTACGTCGGAATCACCGCGGCTGGGGTCTTCCGCTCGGAGGATGGCGGCGAGAGTTGGCTGCCGATCAACCGTGACGTCGAGGCGGAGTTCCTTGGGGACCCGCACGCGGAGGTCGGACAGTGTCCGCACAAGCTGCTTCTGCACCCGGCGCGACCGGATCGGATGTGGCAGCAGAACCACTACGGGGTCTATGTCTCCGACGACCACGGCGACTCATGGGCGCGGCTCGATGGAAACGGGCTGCCGAGCGGCTTCGGCTTTCCGCTCATGCTTGACCCGAACGATCCGGCACGGGCGTTCGTGATCCCGGAGAAGAGTCCCGAGTACCACTACAGCTCGGGCGGCCAGCTTGCCGTGTACCGCACCCGCGACAGCGGCGAGACGTGGGAGCTGATGGCCGACGGCCTGCCGAAGCAGGCGTGGGCGGCCGTGCTCCGCGAGGCCTCGGCCTTCGACGCAGAATCGCTCTACTTCGGCACCCAGAGTGGCTCGTTCTTCGCGCTCACCGAAGGCGAGATGTGGATGGAGGCGGTGCGCCACCTGCCACCGATCCTCTCGGTTGAGGTCACACCGTGGTCCGGGTAGCGGTTCCGAGCATGCTCGCCGCGCAGGCGGAGGGCCGGAAGGGTTTCGACGTCGAAGCGCAGACAGTTGGCGAGGCGCTGCACGCGCTGCCGGTGGCCGACCTGCTGTTCAACGAGCGAGGTGCGCTGAATCGGCACCTGAATGTGTACCTGGACGGGACGGACGTGCGCGAGCGAGGCGGCCTCGAGTGCCCGCTCGCAGGTACCCACGAGATCCGGATCGTGGCCATGGTCTCCGGCGGGTAGCGCCCGAACCGCACGTGCACGCGATAGCGAGAATCGGATGACCCTGAGCCCGAACGGCCACCACAAGACGGTGCTGATCGGCCGGAGCGAGGAGTGTGCACGGCTCGATCGACTGCTGCTGGAGGCGAAGGCGGGGGCGAGTGCGAGCTTGGTGCTGCGCGGTGCCGCGGGGACGGGAAAGACCGCGCTGCTGGATTACACAGCCGGGCGCGCCGAGGGCTACCGCGTCGTCCGCGTGGCGGGGGCCGAATCGGAGATGGAGCTTCCCTTTGCCGGCCTACACCAGCTCTGCGGACCGCTCCTTGACCGCCTCGAGTGTTTGCCGCCCCCGCAGCGCGACTCGCTCGCGACCGCCTTCGGGTTGAGCTCGGGCGCCCAACCCGATCGTTTCTTGATCGGCCTTGCGGTGCTCAGCCTGCTGTCCGAGTGCGCGGAGGAGCTCCCACTCCTGTGCCTCGTCGATGACGCTCAATGGCTCGATGGCTCTTCGGCGCTGGTACTCGCCTTCGTGGCGCGGCGGCTCGGAGCCGACTCGGTCGGCGTTGTGTTCGCGGTGCGTGAGCCGCCGGAGGTTGACGAGTTCGCCCGGCTGCCGGGTCTGCGGATTGCGGGCGTTTCGGACGCCGATGCGCGCGAGCTGCTCGCATCGGTCGTTGACGCGCCGCTCGATCAGCGCGTCCGGGGCCGGATCCTCGCCGAGGCTCGCGGAAACCCGCTCGCGTTGCTCGAGTTGCCTCGTGAAGTGTCGCCGGCGAGCCTGGCCGGTGGCTTCGGCCTCCCAAGCGAGCTACCGCTGCAAAGCCGAATCGAGGCGAGCTTCCGTCTGCGTGTCGAGCAGTTGCCGGAGGCGACGCGGCAGCTGCTGCTGTTGGCGGCCGCCGAGCCGACCGGCGACCTGGCACTGCTGTCGCGATCGGCGGACGAGCTGGGGATCGAAATCGAAGCCATGGCTCCGGCCGTGGGCGATGGCATGCTCGAGCTCGGCGCGCGGGTCGCGTTCCGCCATCCGCTCATGCGGTCATCGATCTATCGTGCGGCGGCGGCGGAGGACCGGCGAGCCGCCCATCGCGTGCTGGCTGCGGCCACGAATGCCGAGGTCGATCCTGATCGTCGCGCCTGGCACCTCGCCCGTGCCGCGCTCGGACCCGACGAAGACGTCGCCGACGAGCTCGAGCGCTCGGCTGGGCGAGCGCAGGCGCGCGGCGGATTGACGGCGGCCGGTGCGTTCCTTCGGCGCGCCGCTGAGCTCACGCTCGATCCCGCAAAGCAGGCACGGCGTGGGCTCGACGCGGCAGAGGCCGCGCAGCTGGCCGGGGCCGCCCAAGAGGCATTGTCGCTTCTGGCGACGGCAGCGGAAGGGCCGCTGGAGGAGCACGACCGCGCCATGCTCCAACGGCTCCACGGGCAGATCGCGCTGGACCTGAGACGCGCTGCGGACGCCGTGCCGCTCCTTCTCGACGCGGCCAGGCGGCTTGAAATGTCCGATCGCCGCCTTGCGCGCGAGACCTACCTCGAAGCGCTCCGGGCGGCGAGCGTCGCGGGCCGCCTCGGCGGCGGCGTGGTGGCCGCGGCCCGGGCCGCCCGCAAGGCGGCGCCCGCAACCGGCACCCCGGATGCGATCGACCTGCTGCTCGATGGCCTCGCCGCTCGGTTCACGGATGGCTACGCCGCGAGTGTGGGGGCTCTCAAGCGGGCGCTTGCTGCGGTTCGCGGGGAGCGCGGGCGTGTTGGGCGCGACGTGCGCTGGCCGTGGCTCGCTCGTCGCGTCGCCCCGGATCTGTTCGACGACGACACGTGGCACGCGTTCGCCACCGGAAACGTGCAAATCGCCCGGGACATGGGTGCGCTCGCGGTGCTTCCGCTTGCGCTCAACTATCACTCGTTGCTGCGGTGCTTTGAGGGCGAGCTGACCGCTGCCGCCGCGCTACTCGATGAGGCCGACGAGATCGCCGACGCGAGCAACACGGCGGAGATGGTCTTTGGGAGGGTGCTGCTCGCCGGCTGTCGGGGTGATCAACGGCAGGGCGTCGCGCAGATCGAGGCCAGTGAGGCCGCGGCGAGCGCGCGCAACGAGGGCGTCGTGCTGACCTTCGGGGAGCACGCGCGCGCTCTGCTGTACAACGGCCTTGGCCAACATGCGATGGCGCTGGCTCCTGCCCAGAGCGCAAGCGTGCGCGACGAGCTGATGGTCTCGGTGTGGGCGCTGCCGGAGCTCGTGGAGGCGGCTTCGCGATGCGGCAAGCGCGAGCTGGCGGCTGACGCCCTCGAGCATCTCACCGAGCGTACCGGGGCGGCGGGAACTGATCTGGCGCTCGGCATCGAGGCGCGCGCCCGCGCACTCGTGAGCGAAGGCACCGCGGCTGAAGCGCTTTACCGCGAGGCCATCGAGCGCCTCGGTTGCAGTCGGCTGTTCCTGGACGTGGCCCGCGCCCATCTTCTGTTCGGGGAATGGTTGCGCCGCGAGCAACGCCGGATCGATGCCCGCGAGCAGCTTCGGACCGCGCACGACATGTTCGATTCGATGGGTGCTGAGGCGTTCTCGGGGCGCGCCCGCCGCGAGCTGCTTGCCACCGGCGAGACTGTCCGCGCACGCACGCCAGACGCGCGGGCGCAGCTCACCGCGCAGGAAGTGCAGATCGCGCAGCTCGCCCGCGACGGGCTCACGAATCCCGAGATCGCGGCGCGGCTCTTCATCAGCCCGCGTACGGTCCAATACCACCTGCGCAAGGTCTTTACGAAGCTGGACATCAGTTCGCGAAACCAGCTCCATGGCGCGATGGCCGGCGACCGAACCGCCGCTTAGCGGGGTCCGGCACGGCGGAGTTTGCCGCCGCTGGGCACGCGACTAGCCATTGACTGGCCCCCTAACTGGGCACCAGGCGGACGCGAGCGCGACCCGTCTCCCGGACACTGACTGGAGGAACCCGGCCAAGACCGATTGGGAGGCGAGTGATGAACCCGACATCAAGTGGCATCCGAGCCGGCGCGGCGCCGTCCGGCGCGGCGCCGTGCGGCGTCGTCGCGCGGGCGGACGCCCCCCCGCTGGATTTGGGCGATGCATCGGTTCGCCGTCGACTGCGTGCAGCGCTCGAGCGCGAGCTGGCCGTTGCCATTGCGGCTGGTGATCAGGCGGCGCGTGAACGGCTCCTCGCATCCGTGCAGTCAGCGATCACGACATGAGCCTTGCCACCAGCACCTCCGGCCCCGCGTTGGCGCTTCGTCATCGTCAGCCGCGATTGAAAGAAGCGCCGCAGCGGATGAGCTCATCAATTCGGGTTGTCGTAGGGAGCCACGACCCGCTTAGTCGCGCTGGGATCACGCATGTCTTGCGCGAGGCGAGGATCGACGTCGTGGCGTCGGGTCGCAACGCCGCTGATCTCGTGCGTAAGGTCCGGGCGTATCACCCCGATCTAGCGGTTGTGGACCTCGACTTGGAGCCCAGCCACAGCGATCCGGATCACGCTGAAGCCGTCCGCACCCTGCGGTCGGTCGACCCTCCGGTCGCAGTTCTGATCCTGTCCCAGCGCGCCGACGAGCGGTACGTCCTTGAGGTGGTGGGCGACCAGCCGGGTGGCTTCGGATTCCTGGTGAAGGGCCGCACCGGGGACGTTGAGGACTTCAAGGCGTCTGTAAAACGGGTTGCACGCGGCGGCACGGCGATCGACCCGATCGTGATCTCACGACTCGCCGGCTGTCGGCAAACTGATGACCCGATCGAGGATCTGACCGCGCGTGAGCGCCAGGTGCTCGCGCTGATGGCCGAGGGACGGTCTAACCCGTTTATCGCGAGGGAGCTCGTCGTGACCATTCCCGCGGTCGAGCGCCACATCACGAGCATCTACGCCAAGCTCGGACTGCGGTCGAACGGGGAGGATCATCGACGGGTGCTGGCAATCCGGCGATATCTCGGTCCGCTGATCCGCTCGGTCGGCGCACCCGCAGATGACGATCTGTTACGAGCTTGATCACCGTCGTCTGCGACCTACTGCATTTGGCATGACCCTCGGCGCGAGCCTGTGTTTGATTGCTGCGGGTGCCATCCTCAAATGGGCGATAACCACGCACGTAGAGGGCGTCAACCTCCAGAGCCTTCGCGCTCGCTCGACAACCGACCCTCGGCCTGGACCGCTCTGACGGGGATGTGAATGAGCTTCGACGGCCCCTGGAACCGACCCCCGGGTGAGCCGCGAGATGATGCCGACAGGCGCGGGGTCGTACCCGATCTCCGGCCAGATCGCCGGCGGCAGACTGGCGTGACGATCGCTTTGGTGGTCCTGATCGCGGCGCTCACGCTGGTAAACGTCCTGCTCCCGTTTGGCTCGAGCAGAGCCGTCATCCCTTACTCCCAGTTCCTGCGCCTCGTCGATCAGGGTCGGGTGCAGAGCGTCTCGATCTCCTCGACGGATGTGAGCGGCGTTTACCAAACGGCCAACGGCCAGCAGCTGTTCGATGCGACGCGGCCGCCGCAGGCCGACGACACCGCGCTGGTCCCGCTGCTCGAGCTCAAGGGCGTCCAGTTCACCGGCTCGCAGCCTAGCCCCATTGGCAGCTTCATCACCGGCTTCCTCCTCAGCTGGCTGTTGCCGTTCGTCCTTCTCGCCGGGCTCTGGGCGCTGGCGTTCCGTCGCCTCGGCCCCGGCGCCGGTGCGATGAGCTTCGGCCGCTCGCGCCATAAGATCTACGACCGGCGCGATCTACGCACGACGTTCGCCGACGTCGCCGGTGTTGACGAGGCGGTCGAGGAGCTGCGCGAGGTCGTGGACTTCCTGCGCCGACCCGAACGCTACGCGCGTTTGGGTGCGCGGATCCCCAAGGGGGTACTGCTCGCCGGCCCGCCGGGCACCGGCAAGACCCTGCTCGCACGGGCCGTCGCGGGCGAGGCGGGCGTTCCGTTCTTCTACCTGTCGGGCTCGGACTTCGTCGAGCTGTTCGTCGGCTTGGGGGCGGCCCGCGTACGCGAGCTGTTCGAGGAGGCGAAGGCGAAGGCGCCGTGCCTGGTGTTCATCGACGAGCTCGACACGATCGGCAAGGCCCGGGGCGGAGCGGGCCCGGCGGCGGTCGGTGGTCACGATGAGCGCGAGCAGACCCTGACCCAGTTGCTGTCGCGAGATGGACGGCTTCGACTCCTCGCGCGGGGTGATCATCATGGCGGCCACCAACCGGCCGGAGGTGCTGGATCCCGGCCTTGCTCCGTCCCGGGCCGCTTCGACCGCCAGATCGTGGTGGATCGGCCGGACCGCCGCGGGCGCGCCGCGATCCTCGCCGTGCATGCTCGCCGTGTCAGGCTGGCTCCGGATGTTGATCTAGGGGTGGTGGCCGCGCGGACGCCGGGCTTCGCCGGCGCCGAGCTGGCCAACGTGATCAACGAGGCGGCCCTGCTGGCAGCTCGCCGTGACAAGTCGGCGGTCGGCATGCCTGAGCTTGAGGAGGCCATTGACCGTGTGTCGATGGGACTCGAGCGGCGCTCGCGCGTGATCACCCCAGAGGAGCGCCGCAGGGTCGCCTATCACGAGCTCGGCCACGCGCTCGTCGCGCTCGCCTCTCCGCACGCCGATCCGGTGCATCGCGTATCGATCGTTCCTCGCGGCATGGCGGCGTTGGGGGTGACCCAGCAGCTTCCGGCCGACGACCGCTACCTGATCTCGCAGCCCGAGCTCGAGGATCGGCTTGCGGTCATGATGGGCGGGCGTGCCGGTGAGCGGCTCGTGTTCGGCGAGCTCTCAAGCGGCGCCGCAAACGATCTGCAGCAGGCCACCGCGCTCGCCCGACGGATGGTCGAGCAGTTCGGCATGTCGAGCCGGGTCGGGCCGGTGGCGATCTCGACGCCGGCGACGTTCCTGGACCAGGACGGTCACCTCGAGGCCCGCTCTCCGAAGCTGATCGCCGAGGCTGAGGAGGAGATGAGGGCGTTCTTACAGCAGGCCGACGAGCGCGCCCTGTCCTACTTGACGGAGCGGCGCCCGGCGCTGGACCGGCTGGCTGACGTCCTGCTCGAGCGAGAAGAGCTCGAAGGGTCAGAGCTCGAGCGACTGCTCCAGGAAGCGGATTCTCCAGCCGAGCCCGTGCACCATTGACAGGTGAAGCGCGCGCTGATGCGGAGTCGGTGCTGAGCGGCCGCACGATCGAGCAGCTGACGGCGGAGGCCGAGTGGCCGACGAGGGACTTCCTCACGTCGCCCGCTGGGCCGAGCCCAAGCTGGTGGCGCAGATCGAGTTCACCGAGTGGACAGAGGACGGGAGACTGCGCCATCCCCGATATCTCGGCCTGCGCGACGACAAGCCGGCCCGCGAGGTCGTTCGTGAACGGCCAGTGGAGTGATTCGAAGCCCGCTTCCCGCTCGGAGCGCCGTCGCTCGTGGCCTGCGAGCGGCTAAGGGTCGTTGGTGACGTGCGGTTCGGACGCGGGGTGACGGGTTCGTGGCTCGGTCGTGATCGAGCAGCGGGACGATGAGCAATTGACGATCGAGGACGGCGCCACGTTAGGGGGCTGATCTCGGCCTGGCGTGCGCGAGTGCCCTCCGGACGATCGTCTGCGCCTCTTCGAGGATCCGTGACAGGTGTTCCGGGCCCAGGAAGCTCTCGGCATAGATCTTGTAGAGGTCGTCGGTGCCGGACGGGCGAGCGGCGAACCAGCCGTGCTCGGCCTTGACCTTCAGGCCCCCGATCGGCGCACGGTTCCCGGGGGCGGTGCTGAGCGCCTCGATGATCGGCTCCCCGGCCAGATCCTGAATTGACACGTCATCGGCGGAGAGTCGGCTCAGTACCGCCTTCTCGACCGGCGTGGCGGCGACATCGAGCCGTCGATACTCGGGAGCCCCGAACTGCTCAGTCAGGCGACGGTAGCGCTGTGCTGGATCCTCGCCGGTGCGCGCCATCATCTCGGCGGCGAGCAGGCTGGGAGCGATGCCGTCCTTGTCGGTCGTCCAGACCGAGCCGTCCCGGCGCAGGAACGACGCCCCGGCGCTCTCCTCGCCGCCGAGGCCGAGCGTCCCGTCGAGCAGGCCGGGAACGAACCACTTGAACCCGACGGGAACCTCGATCACCGTGCGACCCAGTCCGGCGCCGACGCGATCGATCAGACCGCTGGTCACGACCGTCTTGCCCACGCCCGCCCGCGGCGACCAGTCGCGGCCGTTCCCAAACAGGTACGCCACGCACGCGGACAGGTGATGGTTGGGATTCAGCAGCCCCTCGCCGGCGGTCACGATGCCGTGCCGGTCGGCGTCGGGATCATTGCCGAAGGCGATGTCGAACTGGTGCCGGAGGTCGGTCAAATGCGCCATCACGCACGGCGACGAGCAGTCCATCCGGATCCGGCCGTCGTGATCGACCGGGATGAAGCGGAAGGTCGGGTCGATCCTCGAGTTGACGATCGTGAGGTCGAGCCGATAGCGCACGGCGATTCTGCGCCAGAACGCCACGCTCGAGCCCCCGAGCGGATCGACCGCCAGCCGCAGGCCCGCGCCGCGGATCGCGTCAAGGTCGATCACGGCGCAGAGGTCATCGACGTACGAGGAGACGTAATCATGACGATGAGTGCTCGGAGCTCGGATCGCCTGCGCAAACGGCGTCCGAGGCGCGCTGTCCCGTCCTTCCTCCAGCATCTTGTTGGCGTGTTCCTCGATCCAGCTCGTGGCTTCGGTGCCCGCAGGTCCGCCGTGCGGCGGGTTGTACTTGATGCCGCCGTCCTCGGGTGGATTGTGCGAGGGCGTCAGCACGATCCCGTCGGCGCGCCGCTCGCGCGCACCCCGGTTGTGGGTCAGGATCTGGTGCGAGATCACCGGCGTCGGCGTGTAGCCGTATGCCGCGTCGATGAACACATCGACGCGATGCCGTGCCAGTACCTCGAGCGTCGTTCGAAACGCCGGCTCGGACAGCGCATGCGTATCCCGGCCGAGAAACAGCGGCCCGTCGATGCCGCGTGAAGCGCGGTAGCGGCAGACCGCCGCGACGATCGCCAGCACGTGCGCTTCGTTGAACGTCCAGTCGAGGGAAGTTCCGCGATGCCCTGAGGTGCCGAACGCGACTCGCTGCTCTGGGACCGCGGGGTCTGGACACCGGTCGTAGTAGGCGTCAACGAGCGCCCCAACGTCGACCAGGCTGGCTGGATCGGGCAAGTGGCCGGCGGCGGGGTGCCGCTCGGAGGGCGTCACCGGGCGGCGCTTCCTCGAGGCGAGCGGGAGCCCGGGCGCGGCGAAGCCGGTCGCAGCAGCGCTTCGGCCACCGAGGCGAGGAGCATCTCATTCTCCCGCTCCTCGATCCGCGTGAGCACCTCGTCGGCGAGATCATGCTCGCCGTCGACGTTCAAAGTGGCGCTGGCCAGGGGCTTCATGTCGGCGGTGGTAGGCCGTCGACCGCCGCCACCAAGGCATCTCCGGTTGCCCGAGCGCTTGCGGCAGCGACTGCGCGACCTAGGTCATCCGTTGTGCGCGCGGGATCAATCTCCGACGCAGAGATCGTTCTTCGGTTGGTGGTCGTGTCCGTGCTCTGTGGCCTGATCGGGCTCGAGCGGCAGATCCGCGGCCAGGTCGCGGGATTGCGTACGCATCTGATCGTCGGCCTCGGGGCCGGGCTGTTCACCCTGGTCTCCATCTACGGCTTCACGGGCCCCAACGCCTCCCACGCCGATCCGACGCGGATCGCAGCTCAAGTCGTCTCGGGGATCGGATTCCTGGGCGGCGGAGCGATCCTGCGATACGGCGCAACCGTTCGCGGCTTGACGACCGCTGCCGCGCTGTGGATCTCGGCGGCGATCGGCATGGCGGCCGCGGCCGGGTTCTACGCGGGCGCCGGGGCCACGACCGCGATCGCGCTCGTGGCGCTGGTCGCGCTGCGAAGGCTCAAGCCCGTGGTCAAGCGGCGATTCGCCGGCGAGACGCTCAGCCTCGAGCTCGGCCTCGCTCCCGGCGCTTCGATCCGCTCGCTACTCGGGGAATTGAGGCGTCGCAACCTCATCGTCGAGGGATTGGAGAGCCACGTCCTCGACGACGGGTCAGAGCGCCTCCGACTCGATGTTCGAGGGCCCGCGGCGCTCGACGTCGACGGCATCCTCGCCGACCTCTCGCAGATCGGGGAGGTGGCGCGAATCGATCTGGCCGTGCGCCACTCGCTCGACTTGGACACCGACGAGGAGGAGCCGCCGACCGGCATCCGGGACCGGCTCAGGGTCTCACTTCATCGCTGAGGTCGGCGACCTCGGCGTGCGGTGACGATCACTCCAACGACGAGGTAGAGAAGGGCGAGGACGGGCGTGTGCACGGCATCACGCTGCGAGTTCGTCCACCAGGTCAGTGACCTTTCGTCCACCAGGTCAGCGTGGCGAACTTGACAGACACCCGCGACGGCGTAACTGCTAGCAGGTGTTGGGAATCACCGTCGCACCCGGGGTTCCGGGAAGTGACCAATTGACGCAGCTCACAGGACCGGCACCCTGGTCGTCGGCATCGTTCGCAGACCCGATCCCGAGCCGTACACATGTTGTGCCGAAGGTGAATTACTAGATGGCCTTGCGCCCGGGTGATGCGCACAGAACGCGGGCGACAGGAGGCACCAGGAACCAGGCATGGCGTCAGCTCGCGCTGGCCCGGCACCTCAGCCGGCGCGCCGTGCGGCGGGCGCGGATCGAGTCACTCATCCTCCTGCCCGCGATCGCCGGGATCGTCGTCGTCGACCGCTATCGCCGCGACATCTTCCCGCGCAGCTGGGACACGCCGGTGCGGGTCATCGCCGCGATACTGCTGGTGTCACTCGGCTGGCAGTTCGCGCGGGACGTCGGCCGCGCCCTCGGCCCGACGCTGTTTCGGCGGATGGAGCCCGGAACCGCGGGCGCCGTCGGATTCCTGATCCGGCTCGCGACGATGGCGATCGCCGCGGGGCTCGCCCTGCGCGTCGCAGGGATCCGCCCGCGTACGCTGCTGCTCGGTGGCGCCGCAACGGCGGTCGTGCTGGGTCTTGCTGCCCAGCAGACGCTCGCGAACGTGATCGCGGGCACCGTCCTGCTGAACGCCCGCACGTTCCGTGTCGGTGAGCGCATCCGCCTTCAGGGCGGCGGGCTGGCTGGCTCAGTCGAAGGGGTGGTCGCTTCGCTCGGACTCATGTACACGACGCTGGCAAGCGGAGCAAACACGATCATGGTCCCGAACTCGGTCGTCCTCAGCGTAGCGGTCGTTCCGCTCCGGGAGCCCGCAGGGGTTGATCTGCGAGCGCGGCTGCGTCCGGATTCGACGCCGGTCGAGGTCGAGGAACTGCTGAAGGAGTCGCTCACGACGCCGATCCGCGGTTCCCCGCGGATCGTCGTCGAGGAGATCGACGGCGATGAGGTGGTGGTTCGCATCGCTGCGACACCGGTCAATCCTGCCGACGGCCCGCGGCTCACGACCGAGGTCCTCCGGGCGATCGCACCACAGGTCGCCGGCTCGACGAGCGCGAGTGCCTCGTAGCGGGTCGGGCGGTTGGTGTCCCGGCCTTTGCGGGGGCTGTTGACATCAATCCCAGGCGGTCACTTGTCGGGCGGTATCGAGGACCTAACTCTGTCGGTGGATATGACGACACTCATTGTCTTTCTCGGCGGGCAGGAAGCGGCCGTCACTGAGAACGGGTCGGAGGTGGTCCAGGCCGTCCGGCGCCGTCACCCCAATCCGGTGAAGCTCGCGGGTCTCGACGGGCTCGTTCTCTATGTCAACTGGAGCTACGTGACGATGATCGGACCGCAGCCCGAGCCGATTCTGCCGACGTGGCGGATCCGGGAGGCTCGGTGAGCATTGCGACGATGACGAATCGACGGGCGGCCCCGGCTCCTACTGCCGCCACCACGCGGACGATCCGCACCAGCATCCCCGCGCGACTCGACAGGCTGCCGTGGTCGCGTTTTCACTGGCGCGTCGTGATCGGGCTGGGGACCGTGTGGATCCTGGACGGCCTTCAGGTCACGATCGTCGGAGCCGTTGCCGCACGTCTGACCGAGCGAGGCAGCGGCCTCCACATGAGCTCGGCCAGCATCGGCACGGCGGGCGCGATCTACGTCGCGGGAGCATGCATCGGCGCGCTGCTGTTCGGACAGCTAACCGATCGTCACGGCCGCAAGAAGCTGTTCATGTTGACGCTCAACCTGTATCTCCTGGCGACAGTCGCAACGGCGTTCTCGTTCGCGCCGTGGTACTTCTTCCTGTTCAGGTTCCTCACCGGCATGGGGATCGGCGGCGAGTACGCGGCAATCAACTCGGCAATCGACGAGTTGATCCCGGCCACGAATCGAGGGCGAGTGGACCTCGCGATCAACGGGAGCTACTGGGTCGGATCGGCGATCGGCGGGTTCGCCGCGCTGGCGTTCCTCGACACCGCGCTGTTCCCCCGGGACGTGGGCTGGCGTCTGGCGTTCGCACTCGGCGCGATCCTCGGGCTCGGGATCCTCCTCGTCCGCCGGCACCTGCCCGAGAGCCCGCGCTGGCTGTTCATTCACGGGCATGAGCAGGAGGCCGAGCGGATCGTCGACCAGATCGAACAGGAGGTGCGGCGCGACACCGGTGCTGAACTCCCGCCGCCCGAGGGTGAGATCACGGTCCGTCAGCGGGAGAGCATCCCCTTCCGTGAGCTGGCGCGGGTTGCGCGCAAGCGCTACCCGCGCCGCGCGTTCCTGGGGTTCGCGCTGTTCATCGGCCAGGCGTTCCTCTACAACGCCGTCGTCTTCGATCTCGGCACTCTGCTGCACGAGTTCTTCGCCGTCGGCCCCGCGTCGGTCCCCTACTACTTGGGGATCTTCGCGGTCAGCAACTTCCTCGGGCCGCTGCTGCTCGGGCGCTTCTTCGACACCGTGGGCCGGATTCCGATGATTTCGGGTACCTACCTCGGATCGGCCGCGATCGTGGCCGCGCTCGGGGTCATGCTGGTCACCAGCCACCTGACGACGTGGGCGTTCATGGGGTTCGTGCTCGGCGCGTTCTTCCTCGCTTCGGCCGGTGCAAGCTCGGCGTATCTGACCGTCAGCGAGGTGTTCCCGATGGAGACGCGCGCGCTCGCCATCGCCTTCTTCTTCGCGATCGGCACCGCGACGGGCGGGATCATCGGTCCCGTACTGTTCGGCCAGCTGATCCACAGCGGCAGCCGGCACCTCGTCGCGATCGGCTTCTTCATCGGCGCCGGCGCGATGGCCCTCGGCGGGATCACGGAGCTGCTGTTCGGGGTCCGCGCCGAGCAGCAGTCGCTCGAGGACATCGCCAAACCGCTCACCGCTGAGGAGGCCGAGGAGCTGCTTCCGCTGCCGGTGGCGCCCGAGGGGCCACCGCTCCCCGACGCTTACCGCGAGCGACACGAGGCGGTGCGGAGCCGTGAGCAGGCCGAGGACGAGCGCGCGATCGCGGCCGAGCTCAGAGCCGCACAGCCGGGCATCCAGGAACGTGAAGCCGAGGCCGCCGAGCTGCGCGCGCAGAGCCTCGACGAACTCGCGACTGCGCACGAGCAGCGTGCGCGCGCTCTGTACGCCCAGTCGCCCAGCGACGTTCGCGTCGCGCTGGAACGGGCGGCCGCCGCCGAGGAACGCGCTCGGATGTACCAACAACGCGCGGCGGCGCTGACCGCAGCGAACGCAGCCGAGGCCGAAACCCACGCCCTACAAGCGGAGGCCGCCGCCGAGCGCGCACGCGAGCGCGAGCAGCGCGCGCTCGCGGAAGAGGCACGGGCCGAGGCGCGGCGCCTGCGCGCGCCCGCGGCCGACCTCGCGACCGCCCGCGCTGAGATGCACGAGAGCTGGGCAGCCGTGCACGCCGCCCGAGCCCAGGCGCTCGAGGCCCGCGCCAACCACGACGACACGCAGGCCGCCGAGCATGAGCGCGAGGCACAGGACCGCGAGCTGATCGCCCGAGCCGCCGAGCAGCGGGTCGACGCAGCCGAGCACCGCGTCAAGGCGGCGGCGCTGCGCGAAGAGGACGCGATCTTGTCGCAGGCCGAACGCGAGGAACGCATCCGTGCGCGGAATCTCCGCTCGCTCGAGCGTGCGCGCCACGGCGCGAATCGGTTCCGACCCGGACCCGGCAGTTCCTTCTACTCCCCGGGCATGCTCGGCACCGCGAGCACGACGAGCCGGTTTCTCGCGACCGCGCGGCAGCAGCTCGACCACGAGATCGAGGCGATCGCGCGGGTCCTCGAGGAGCGCGGCCCGCTCGAGCGCAGCGAGCTCAACCGGCTGGTCGGCGGGCGCTACTGGGGCCCGCTCCGCTTCCGCGACGCACTGCGCGCCGCGGTCAGAGAGGGCCGGGTGAAGCCCCGCTCACGGACCGTGTTTGAGCCGCCTCCCCCGCCCGAGCTGACGACATCTGGGCGCGGCGGACGTGGGCAGCCCACCGAGCCCGGACCCGGGCACCCCGATCGCCAACCGTTGCACCAGGAGCAGGAGGAGCGGCATTGAGCACGCTGCGTTGCCAGCTTCTCGGCCATCGCTTCCGTTTCCGCAGCGACGGCCCAACGATGCGCTGGGGATGCGAGCGCGGCTGCGGTGCCGGCGGCTCGAAGCGCTACCCGAGCGCGAACGATGCGCGCCGCTACGCGGCCGCATTCGACGGCGTCGATCGAGGTGAACTCGGCCGCCGCGCGCCACTTGGGCTGTTGCCGTTGCGGCTCGCACGGGCGGTTGGCGTACGGCGCACGAGCCGACCTGGAGGTCAGTCATCAAGCTCAACCAACGGGGGGAGGATCACGCGCGGCAGCTGATCGCCGGTCGGTGCAAATCGTGCGACCTCGGGACCGTCTGTCATCTCACCGATGTGGTAGGCCGGGCCTCGTTGAAGCCAAGACCTCAACGCCGTCGGCGGCGCCGAGATTTCGGTCGGGTGCGCGGGGGATCTCGAGCACAACGTCGAGTTCGCCATCGACCCTGACATCCGTCAGGGCGACGCTGTCGCTCTCCGGAAGTTGGCCGCGGACCAGCAGAATCGCCAGTCCTAGGATTGCGCCGATCCCAAACGCCAGGCGCCACCGCAAAGATCGCGGTGTCGACCAACAGGAGCGCCCCCAATCCGCCGAGGCCGCGCCGACGTAGTAACTGCCGTTAATCGACACATCCACGCGTCCCCGATTTCGCGCCGGGATGAGCTCGTCGATGGCCGAGTTGATCGCCGCGTACTCGCTGCCGATACCCATTCCGGTGAGCCCGCGGAACACGAAGAACCACCACGGTGCGAACGAGAACGCCGTCGCCACCGTCGACAGCAGGTAGAGGCCCAGCGTAACCATGAACAGCCGTTTGCGACCGTAACGATCGGTGAGCTGCGCGAAGAGCAACGCCCCAACGCACGCGCCGGCGACATAGATCGCAGCAGCAACGCGTCGGGGCTCGGAGTCCCCGCCCCTCCGGACGTCCCGGTCAGTGCCTCATGCAGGTTCGCGGTGGCCGTTGAAGGGGCCGCCACGTCGACGCGATCGCACCCGGACGGGACGGATACGAACTCACCGTGCCGGCATTCAGCGCAGCGCTCGCCACGTTCCACCTCAAGTCCCACTGACCGGTACCTCCGGGTGGGCCCGATTCACGCCCCGGCCGCGACCTGAAGATGAAGCAGGCGGACGGGCTGGACCCAACCCGCCGCCTGACAGGAGAGGAGAGGGTTGCTCTGTAGGCAGGAGAGGCGCCCACTGAGCCGACCTGACTCACTCACTGCCGATAGACCATCAGGAGAACAGGTCAAGGAAGCCGAAAGAAGAGCGTGTGGTGTGGCCCATGGCCCCCACCGGCCTAATACGCAGTCTAAGTGAAGGCATTGATCCAGACCGACACGGAATGAGACCCGCGCTCCGCCTATCCGCGCTGCGGCGATCGGAACGCTCGACGTACGTCCCGTTTGACCTCGCCACGGACGCCCTGATCGAAGGATATGTCGCCTGGCGTGAGGCCTCGGCGGAGGTCCGTGTGGCCTACGATCGCTGGGCCAAATGCGACCGTCGCGATCAACACCTCGCGTCCGCCTCCTACCTGGCCGCGCTCGATCGGGAGCACAAGGCGGCCTGCGTGTATGAGTGGCTGATCGAGGCTGTGACCGCGAAGCAAACCTAGAGGGTGCGCGATCTCTCACGGCCGACCAGACCCTCCGGGCCTGTCGTCCGAGGGATCTCCAGCACTACGTCCGGCTGTCCGTCGACCTTGACGTCGGTGAGAGCCACGCTGTCGCGGTTCTGAGCCACGCGCTCGAACAGCAGATCGACACGAGCGTCGCCCACCCGCAGATTCCCCACGGCCACCCGATTGATGTGACGCGGCAACGACGGACGCCTGATCCGCAGCGTCCCCTTGAGGCCGTCGGGAATGATCCCCAGCCCACTGATGAGCATCCAGCGCAACGACCCAGCGGCCCACGCCTGGGGGCTGCAGGCAATAGGGTAGTGTTCCTCGACTCCGTCACAGTGACGTGCGGCATGGCCGCGACGTGAGGCTACCTCGACAGCGGACTACGGAGCTCGACTCCAGCGGCCCCCTCCGAAGACACCCAAGCCCGGTCCAAGCACGTACAGAGCCGCCAGGACGGTCACGATCACCGACACGATGTAGGGAAGCCCGAGCAACCCAGTCAACACCCACACGAGCGCCACGATCAGGATTCCGATGAGCAGATGGATCATCTACCAACACCTTTCTCAGAACAGCACTGACTTTCGTCTTAGGCCGTGACACGCGCCGTACAAGTCGAGGGGGGCCACCGGCGATGGGGAACAATGCCGCGGGGAGCGCTCAGACGACACCCGAGAACAGAGACGCGTACTCACCAGGCAACTCCGACTCTACGTCGTATATCTCCTTGTCGGGCACAAATCTCCGCAGCGCCGCGAATACCGCGCGCGCATGGCGCTCGGCTTCCCCGCGGGAGACGCCCTCGACATTTGCTATGCGCTCCAGAAACTGATCCAGCGACATCCGCGTCGCCTGTCGACTATGCGTCAGCCCGCGCTCAAGCGCCGCTCTCAGGTCTGCCGGTAGCCGCTCGATCAGATCCTTGACCTCGCCGTCGGAGAGCCGGACGCGAGCGTCTCCTGGACCGCCTCCGCGGCGCGCCTTGCCTTCGGCGGGTCGAGTGAGGTCAGGTGCGTGATCGACCGGGCGCCGCGCCCATGAGTCAGGAAGTTGTAGACCCAGCGGACCAAGACGACAAGCGGTCCTCGAAGCCGATCAGGTAGATCAGGTGGACGGCGAGCCACAGCATCCAAGCGGGGAGACCGGTGATGCGGATCCCGGGTAACAACTACCAGTGTGTCGTACGGAATCGTCTGTGGCCCCAGGCCGGGCGGCACCGGCCGGTTGAACACCGTGCGGTTCTCGAGGTCGAAGCTCGTGACCTCCGCCATCAGCACGCGCACGTTGTACGCGCGCCGGAAGATGGTCCGCAACGGTTTGGCGATCTCGTCGGGCCACAGCGCGCCCGCGGCGACCTGGTAGGTGAGCGGTTGAAACAGGTGGAAATAGTTGTTGCGGTCGACCAGGGTCACCTCGACCGGGGCGCCGTGCAGCGCCTTCACAGCTTGAAGCCCACCGAAGCCCCCTCCCACGACCACCACTCTGTGGGATGACACTGGGGACGAAGCATGGCGGGTCTCGTGCCCCTCCGAGCCTGCCTGCTCTCGGACCATTCTGCGCGTATTGGTAAGCCGCCGGGCGCGCAACCCAAGGCGCAATATCTTGAAATGGTGCCAAGCGTCCTACACAGCCAGGAAGCGATATGTTCGAGGTTGACATCTCATCGATGAGTCCCGAGCGATTTCGCTGGGTTCTGCCCCCCGGGGCGCGTCGAGGCATTCGAGGAGGCGATGCAGGAGGGCCGCCGGCTTCTGGCCGGTCGGGTGGTGTGGAACGTGAGCTCAACCGCGCGCGGTGGTGGCGTCGCGGAGCTGCGCCAGTCGCTGGTGGCGTATGCACGCGGTGCCGGCGCCGTTGGCCGAGGTCGTCGACGCCGCTCGCTCTCGGCTGCTCGACGAGCACTGGGACCTGGTCGTCCACGTAACCGAGCTTCCGTTGCGGATTTCGCGCCGTCCGGTGCTACGTTCGCCGGTGATTCGACGGATCGTCAGGATAATGACCATGATCGGCACACACAGCGTGTTCGCAGACGCCTGCACCCGCGTCAAGCGGCCGGAGCCCTCTAAATCGGTCACTCCACCTTGCCGATTGACATGGAGCGGAGTCGCGTTCAGGTGGCGAGTGGCGATTTGCGCTCCGGTTGACGCGCACGCCGCGAATCACTCACCGGATGTCGACGCCCCGACGCAGGAACGTCCTGTACGCCACGGTGAAATAGGTGACCGCGAGTGCCATCCCGATCGACCACCAGATCGTGGCCCCCACGAGCGCATGGTGGCCCGAGGCGGCATTGTGGATCGTGAGCCCATACGGACGACCCTGGTGGGCGGGAAGGATGTTCGGGTAGAGCCCGGCGGCCATCGTAGCCAGCAGGCCTACGATGAAAAGCGACGAGGCTGCGAACGCTCGCTGCCATTCCTCACGCCGCTGAAAGACCGCAATCGCCACCAGCGCGGCGATCGCGAGTGTAGGGAACACGAACTGCCAAGGGTGGTGGACGACGTTCGTCAGCATCGTGTGGCGCACGGTGTAGGTCGGCCATGCGAGCGCGAAGAACAGCACCGCTTGGGGCCAGAACAGGAGGCGGGCTCGGAGTCTCGCCCGCGCGGCAAGTGGGCCGTCGGTTCGCCAAGCGAGGAACTCGGCGCCGTGGTGAGCGAGCACGAACAGGGCGAACACCCCGATCAGCAGCGCGTACCAGTTGAGGATGTTGAACAGCGGAAGGTGAAAATAGCCCTGCGCGTCCAGGGGCACGCCACGCACGACGTTGCCAAGCGCGACGCCGAACACGAACGCGAGAATTGCGGAGGAGAGCCAGAACACCGCGTCGCAGGCCGCGTGCCAGAGCGGATTGTCGACCTGATAACGGAGCTCGAATGCCAGACCCCTGCCAATCAGCAGCCAGAGGACCAGGAACATCCCGAAGTAGAGGCCGCTGAAGGCGCCGGCGTAGGCACGTGGGAAAGCCAGGAACAGCACGCCGGCGCCGGCGATCAGCCAGACCTCGTTGCCGTTCCACACCGGACCGATCGTGGCCCTGGCACGCTCACGCTGCTCATCGGTGCGAGCGACGACGAGGAGCAGCGCGCCGACGCCGAGGTCAAAACCGTCGAGCACGACGTACGTCGCGATCGTCGCCGCTAGGAAGATGAACCACAAGGTTGTCATGGGGCGGCCTGGAGCTCGGGTTCCGCCACGGGTGCACTCGGGACCTCCTCCTCACCGGGCCCACGCGCGAGAATGCGCACGATGAACAGCGGGAACAGCACGCCGATCGCGACGTACAGGCCGAGGAATCCAAGCAAGGTGAAGATCGCGACTCCCGACGGCACCGCGCTGGCCGGTGACGCGCCGGCGCTGGTCCTCAGCAATCCGAAGACCACCCACGGCTGCCGGCCGGTCTCGGCGGTGATCCACCCCGCGATGTTTGCGATGTACGTGAACGGGAACGCGAGCATCAGTGCCCACAGCATTGCTTTCGAGGCATAAATCCGTCCTCGCCGGAGCATCAGCACACCGATTCCGGCGATCATCAGGAGGAGCGTTCCCAGCCCCACCATGATGTGGTAGGAGTAGTAGACGAGCGGGACCGAGCTGGGCCACTCACTCGTCGGGATCTGATCGAGCCCCGTGAGGCGCTGATCCCAGTTGTGCGAGGTCAGGAAGGAGAGAAAGTGCGGCAGCTCGATCGTCGACTCCAGCCGTCGTTGTTGCGTGTTGGGGTTCCCGATGATCACGAGCGGAGCGCCCCTCTCGCTGTGGAACAGAGCCTCCATCGACGCGAACGCCGACGGCTGCATTTCCGCAACGTTGTGAGCGGCCCGGTCGCCCGTCGGGAAGATCTGCAGGATGCAGAAGATCAGTGCCCCGATCACACCGGCCTTGACGCACATCCGCGCGATCGCCTGGTGGCGCCCCAGCAGCAGGTAGAACGCCCCCAGGCCGGCAACCGCAAACGCGCCCGTGATGGCGGCGCCACTCATGTTGTGGGCGTACTGCCAGCCGAGCCATGGATTGGTCAACAGCCCCGAAAACGACTTCAGCTGGACGTGCGTGCCCGCTCCCGAGTACGCCACCGGGTGCTGCATCCAAGCATTCGTCGCGATGATGAAGAAGCCCGAGAGCCACGAGCCGACGAACACCATCACCGCGGAGGCCCAATGCAATCGTGGCCGGACCCGCCCCCATCCGGAAAGGAATATGCCCAGGAAGGCGGACTCGGCGAAGAACGCAAACACGCCCTCCATCGCCAGCGTCTGTCCGATGACGCCGCCGGCGTAGTTTGAGAACTTCGCCCAGTTCGTGCCGAACTGGAACTCGAGCGGGATGCCGGTAACCACGCCGACGGCGAAGTTGACCGCGAAGATCTTCGCGAAGAACTGGGCCGCCGACTCGTAGCGCGCACGCTCGAGGGCGGACTTTCGCAACAACCGCACGCGATGCTCGTCGCGTCCCCAGTGCGACACGGTCTTCATCCAGGCGATGAACAGGCCAAGGCCCATCGTCAGGATCGGGAACACGTAGTGGAAGGTGGCCGTCAGCGCAAACTGCCAACGGTCGACTGTTACGACGTTGCTCATGCGACGCTCATGCCGCTAATGAGCGCTTGCACACCGGCGCCCTCCACGTCCGCTCGGGTTGCGTTCAGCTTCTGGACCGTCACTAGGCCATCCGCAGGCAACTCCAAGCGCCCAAGATAATCGTGAGCGACATCGCTAGCTCAGGAGATACGCATCGATGCCCGGCGTGAACCGGCCCACGAATTCGAGAGCGTGGCGCGCGGGGCGAGATCGTCGAACCGCCGCCGGGTTTCCGCGCCGTGTCGCTCGAGATAGGCCAGGAAATCGGCTTGCGGAGTGCGTGGGACGATCAAGGCCTGGCCACGCTGTCACTTCTGTCACTCGGGCTCAGGCCGCAGCCTCGGTGAGCTTGTCGAGCGACGCCTGCTCGATCTGACGGACTCGCTCCGCGCTCATCCCGAGAAACTCCGCGATCTCCCGCAGCGTCTGTGGTCGCCGTCCGATGCCGAAGCGGGAGCAGATGATCGTTCGCTCTCGCTCGCTCAGCTGCGCCAGCAGACGGGGCAGCTGGGCTGCGAGCAGGCGTCGCTCGACGCCCTGATAGGCGTCCTCGGCGGGAGGATCGGCAAGCATCTCGCCCGGGGTCGTGCGATCCCCCGTCTCCCCGCCCGCGGGCTCATCCAGGCCGCGCGGTGTGCGATCCGTGCAGATGAGCGATTCCACCTGACGGCGCGGCAGGCCGGCGCCGTTCGCCAGGTCGTCGTAGGTCGCAGCCCGTCCACGCGCCTGCTCGAACTTGCGCTGGGCCTCCTTGACGCGCGCGAGCTGGCGAAGCGCCCTGTCGGACAGCACAATCGGCCGCGACAACTCGGAGACCACTTGCTGCATCGCCTGGCGCACCCACCACGTTGCATACGCCCAGAACGGGACGCCGAGCTCCACGTCGTAGCGCTCGAGGGCGCGCAGCAGTCCGACGACGCCCTCTTGCATCAACTCGTTCCACTCGACCCGAGTCGAGTTCCGGTACAGCCGGGCGGTCCGCGCGACGGACGGCCGAAAGGTCTCGACAAATCGCTCGCGTTCCCGTGGTCCCCCCTGCTTCGCTGCGACGACGATCTCGCGCTCACCACCGTTGCTCTCGTGCGCGCTGCCGAGCTCGGAGCGGCGCCGGCTCGATGACGACGTGGTCCGCCGAGCGAGCAACTGCGAGCGGGGGTTAGACGGTCTTGTCGATGACGGATAACCCATCCCGGGAAATGTCTCGCTAAAAGGGCTAGACGTGAATTACGCACACCCCACATCTGTCGCGTGGGAACCCCACATCGGTCCGAGGCGACCCCAAGGCCCACTCTTGGACGGGAGCGTCAGGTAGGTGAGCGCGGCGAGCGATCCCTCCGCGGTTCGCGTCGTCGTGGCGAGGATGAGCCGATCGTTCGTGCCGGGGTCGTGCACGTCCTCCAAGACGCGCCTGCGCTCGGGGGAGCTCGACTTCGGGCTGTTCTACGTCCCGGTGCCGTATGCCGATATCGAGAGCGAGCCGCTGTTCCACGCAGACCCGGCAGTGGCGCTGCTTCCGCACAGCCATCCTTTGAGCTCCAAGCGGGCGGTGAGGCCGAAGGGTGTGACCGGCGAGATGCTCGTGACGTTCGCGCGTTCGGTCAACATCACGGTCTATGACTAGTGGATGTCGGCGATCCAACGCACCGGTGATGGTTCGACCACTGGTCAAGAAGGTCCTGCACCGTGGCATCTCGGTGGGATGGCGGACTCGAGGACCGCGCCACGAGGCCGCCCCGGTGGACCTGGTGCGCGAGGTTGCGCGCGCCCGCGCGCCCCAGATGGCTTGAGGTGAATCGGAGCATCCAGCGCCGCCGATGGGCTCAGGGCTGCTGACCGGGAAGACGACTCGTGAGCCAGTCGAACGCGCGGCGCAACCGAGCCTCGAGTGTGCTCGCTGGTCCGTTCCGGCGGCGCCTTGCCGATTCTCTGCGCGGATCGTGGAGTTCCTCGCCGCCCACCGACAGCAGGACGCCGCGCTCGCAGAGATGGGCTATCTGCGTGGCGTCCGCATACAGGTGGCGACCGGGGAGCGGGTAGGTATGAACGATCACGCCCTCGAAGATGCCGCCCTCTGCCATCACGTGCTCGACCACGCCGACCCGGTTCCCGTCGCGGTCGTAGACCGGCATTCCGTCCTTCAACGCCAGGTAGGCGATCGGAGAGCCGAGTTGCTCGGGCGATGGAGCGCGTTTCCTCACAGCAGCTCAGCCTGAACGCGCACTTAGGTTGGAATAGGACGCGTCGTTTGTGACACAAGCGGTCCGCGCGGCCACGTTTGAGGCGGACCGCGTGCGCGATGAGAAGCTGAAGGTGCTCGAGGCGATCGTCCCGCCCAGCGTAGAGGCCGTCGGCTCGATGTCTGTGCGCGCGCAGTACGGTCCCGGGGTCATCGGCAGGGTTCGGGTTCCGGGCTACCGCCAGGAGGAAGGTGTGGCACCCGACTCGCGCACGAAGACGTACGCGGCGCTGCGCCTCCACGTCTCGACCTGGCGCCGGAGCGCTCCGGGACAGCCTGACGGGCTGGACCGACGTCATGCCGGTCGACGGCGGGCGGGCGGCCGAGGCGGTGATGGAGGACATCGTGAGCCGGATTCGGCGCCACGTGAATCATGGGGTTGGTTTCGAGCCGCCGGGGCCTAACACTCGGCTGAGTGACACTGTTCCTTCGCGTTTATCCAAGTAGGCAGCAGTACCGCCTACCAGAGGATGAATCTGCTGGCGAGATCATCAAGTCCCTGGCCGACGTGCTGGGAAACCGCGGCTGTGTCGTACTAGGTTACGAGCTGCCCGACCAGGCAGACAGCAACGCGGTGGTCCTGATCAACGGGAACACCGTCGACTGCGTTGAGGTGGTCGACGTGCCCGACGCCCGCCGGGGGAAAGCGACCGCTGAGGGGTAAACCCAACTGTTCCTGTTCTTCTCCAATAATCTCGGCTGCCTCGGATCGCTCGCCGTCTCGCTGGTCGGGACGCTGATAGTGCTTGCTCTGCTTCACGTGATCTAGCTAACCGTTGACTGGTTCGCGACATGGACGGCGTGCTCTTTCACGAGGAGCAGCCCGTCCCCGGGGTCGCTCGACGTCGAGGTCGGCCACCAGCGCAATCCCCGTCGCGGCTGCGAGACCCACGATCACGTGGGTGCGCAGGCCGGCGATCTGGTCGCGAGCGCATGCTCTCAGGGTGGCCCGGCGGGCGGCCCGGGACGAGGTCCAGCGGTCCAGCGGGGCCAGAACAGGAGCAACAGGCCGATGCATAGGCCGACGCCTCCGACGACCATCAAGATCACGCCCATGTTCTGAAGGCTGAGCCACTGAACGTGGGCCGTGACCGCCCACTTGAGAATCGCGCCGGCAGCGATGAGAAAGAGGCTCGAGCCGATCGTCATGTCCCTTCCCCCTAGGACGGTAGATGTGGTGGTCAAGTCAGCGCCCCCGATCGGGGCACCTACTTGTCTTGCGACGGCAGCGACCTAGTGGCCGCAAGTGTCGAAGCTCAGATCTCGACCCGAGAGGAGTGGCCATGCCTGTGCCCGCACGTCGTACCGCAACGTCCTCAGCCCAGCAGATGGAGCCGTGGGATCCGTTCCGGGAGTTCGAGCAACTCCAGGAAGAGATGGGTCGGCTCGTACAGAGCATCTGGTCGCCCGCCGGCGTGGGGAACGGTGGCGCGTGGACGCCGTTCGCCGATGTCGAGGAGACCGAAGACGCCTGGATCATCGAGGTGGACCTGCCGGGCGTCGACCGCAAGGACGTCAAAGTCGAGATGCGCAACTCCGAGCTCGCCATCTCCGGAGAGGTCAAGGAGAAGGAGCGCAAGGGGGTTCTGCGCCGGCGAGCACGCCGAACCGGACATTTCGAGTACCACGTCACGCTCCCGGGGGAGTCCGACGAGGAGCACATCGAAGCGAAGCTCCACGACGGGATCTTGACCGTGCGCGTGCCGAAGACCGAGCAGGCGAAACGCCGCCGGGTCGAGGTCAAGGCGTAGCGTGAGCACGGGCTCAGACGCTCCTGCCGCTAGCCGAGAAGGTCGATCGGGTCGTCGATGGGTGAACGCGCCCTTAGCCCGTCTTGGCCCCCCCGCACCTGTAGAGGCGCCGTCCGGATGAGCGCGCTCTACGGCCGCGGGCCCACTGGGTGCGCCCACGTTTCGATGATCCGCCCGGTGGTGCCGCGGACGCCCCAGGGCTGCGAGGAGTGTCTCCGGACCGGATCCGTATGGGTCCACCTTCGGCTGTGCCTGACCTGCGGGCACGTGGGATGTTGTGATTCTTCCCCCGGCAAGCACGCCCGCCAGCACGCCCACCTGATCGGCCATCCAATCGTTCAGTCCTTCCAACCGGGGGAGGACTGGCGCTGGTGCTATTTCGACGAGACGTACGTCTGAGCCAGTCGAACGACGTGCATGTGCCCGCCGAGCAGCTCGTGCGCCTGCCGGATGGCGTTGGCCCCATCACCCACCGCGGCGGACACCCTCTGCGTCGAACCGCTGCGAACGTCGCCGGCGGCGAAGACGCCTGGCACTGTGGTCTCGAGCGAGAGTTGTGACCGCCGCGAGCCATTCAAGCCTTCCGGTGCGGCGGACGCGACCGCCGCGTCGGCGCCGGTGAGGATGTAGCCGCCATCGTCGAGCGCCACGCGATCGCGCAGCCACTCGGTGTGCGGAGCGGCACCGATGAACACGAACAACGCACGCGCCGGCAGCGTTCGGCGCTCCGCGGTCTCGGTGTCCTCCACGACCACCGCGTCGAGGGTTTCCTTGCCGATCAGCTCGCGCACTTCGCAGTGCGCGAGCACCTCGATGGTCGGGTCACGCTCGATCCGGTCGGCCAGGTAGCGCGACATGTTCTCGCCCAGCTCGGGTTCGCGGATGACGAGCGTCAATCGCGGCACGTACCTCGACAGGAACAGTGCCGCCTGACCGGCTGAGTTGCCGCCCCCCACGGCCACGATCGGGTCGCCGCGGCACAGCTGGGCCTCCATTACCGTCGCCGCGTAATGGACGCTGGCGGCTTCGAGCTCGGTCAGGCCTGGTACCGCAAGCTTTCGGTAGCGGACCCCGGTGGCGATCACGACCATACGCCCGATCACCGAGTCACCGTCGCGCAGGTAGACGCGCAAAGTACCGTCCGCGGGATCGAGACGGATCGCTTCGCCGGGCACTGTGATCTGGGCGCCGAACTTTCCCGCCTGGAGCGTCGCGCGTTCGGCGAGCTCGGCCCCGGAGATCCCCGCGGGGAAGCCGAGATAGTTCTCGATCCTGGACGACGTGCCGGCCTGGCCGCCGGTCGCGAGCGCCTCGAGGACCACCGTGTTCAATCCTTCCGAGGCTCCGTAGACCGCGGCGGCGAGCCCCGCCGGCCCGGCGCCCACCACGATCAGGTCGCAGGTCACCTCCGGCGGGCTCGGCGGCCGAAGGCCGAGCACCCGAGCGAGCTCCACGTTGCTGGGGTTGCGCAGCACCCTCCCGGGACCGAGGACCACTATCGGACACTCGCTCGGGTCGAGACCCAGCCGCCGCAGCAGGTCCTCGGCGCTCGGATCCGACTCGAGGTCGATCCAGTGGTGAGGGAGGCGATTACGCGTCGCGAAGTCACGCAGCCTGCGCGTGTCCGGCGAGTAGCGCGAGCCGATGATGCGCATGCCGACCCCGAGCCCGATCAGGACTGAGCGGCGCATCAGTAGTGCTCGCAGGATCAGATCGCCGAGCACCTGATCCTGGGTCACGATCTTCCGAAGCTGCTGCGCCGGGACGACGAGCACCTCCCCGGGCTCGACCACGATCGCCGTGACGAATACCGTCTGGCCGGTCAACAGACCGAGCTCACCGAGGAAGCGACGCGGGCCGTGGACACCGATGACGCGCCGGCCGGTGCACGACTCTTCCATCACGGCGACCTTCCCCTCCAAGATCACGAAGAAGTCGCCGCTGTCCTCCCCCTCCTTGTAAAGCATGTCGCCGGGCTTCACCAATCTGCGCTCGCCGACCGTCTCGAGTGCCGCCACCTGCTGTTCGGTCAACGAAGGAAACGCGCCGTACGAATCGGGCGTCTCCGTCAGATCGACCGACTCTTGGACGGTCACGAGCGCTCTGCGCTGTGCTTGGCCGCTGGCTGCATGTCCCATCGGTTAGGTCGTGGCTGCCGCAATTCAATCCGGCTTGATCGCGGCCTGAAGCGTCCTACCAGCGTGACTTGAAGAGCGGAGCTCAGTTCCGCGGAGCTTCGAAGCGACTACTTACGGAGGATGCGATGGCGACGACAATGGTGGAGCCGTTTGCGCCGTGGCTACGGGAGTTCAACCAGATCCTGCACAACCAGGGCACCGTGAGCGCGTTTATCCCGCCGGCCGATCTCCTTATCGATGATGATGGGGTGACGGTCTACATAGACGTGCCCGGACTGCGCGCCGAGAATCTCGAGATTGAACTCGAGAACGACACGCTCACGATCCGTGGCGAGCGCCCGTTCCCATACACCGTCGAGGATGGAGGCGGTCCTGTCCGCCGGATCGAACGTGGCTTCGGGAGGTTTGATCGCACGCTGCGTGTCCCGGCCGGATTGAATCCGGAATCGGTGCAGGCGGACCTGCACGACGGCGTGCTGACGCTTCGGATTCCGAAGCCGGAAACTCTGCGTCCCCGGCGGATCCAGATCAAGGCTGAGACGAACGGGGATCAGACCGCTGACAGCCCGCAGCGCGAGCAGGAGACCGCGGCAGCTTCTTGAGAGCAATCCGGCCGTCCGCGCGGCCGCACATATCACGCGGACGGCCAGACCCGGGCGGCTTCCGCCGCGCTTTCACGCCACTTCAAAAAAAAGGAACTCGATGCCCGATCGGAGCACCATCATCACCTGCCCGAACTGCGGCAGGCGAAACCGCGTGCGACCGAGCGCGTCCGGCGTGCCCCGGTGCAGCGTCTGCCACCACCTGCTCCCGTGGCTGGTCGAGGCGTCCCCGGAAAGCTTCGACGATGAGATCGTCGCGTCGGTTCCGGTACTGGTCGATTTCTGGGCGCCGTGGTGCGGACCGTGCCGGATGGTCTCGCCCGTGGTCGAGCGCGTCGGGCGCGAGCAGGCCGGCGCGCTGAAGGTCGTCAAGCTGAACGTGGATCAGGCGCCCGAGATTTCCGAGCGTTACGGCATTCGCGGGATTCCTCTCCTCATGATCTTCCGTGACGGCGCGGAAGTCGACCGCCTGGTGGGAGCCGCCTCCTATGAGCGGTTGCGCGACTGGGTCGCGCCTCATCTCGAGTCGGTCGGCGAGCGCACCTGATGGTGCATCGCGTACGGCGGGAGCGAATTACGCTCCTAGCGAGCGGCCTCCGGAACTGAGCCTCGGCGGTCAGGGCACGACCTTGATCGCCGACCGGAAGGCAGTCCTCTGCGATCCCTGGATCTCCATGTGCAGCAGCGCCATCGCCTCGAGCTCGCGGGCACGAACGAGTCGCCCGGCGTCAATCGCTCGCATGCCGCCGTCCGACACCAACTGCATGACCCTCGCCTTGGCGCCGTCGTCATCGCCAGCGATGAACACGTCCAGCGGCTCCCCGTCCACTGCGCCGGCCAGCAGCGGTCCGGCGAAGTTGGTGTTGAACGCCTTGACGAACGCTGCATCCGCGGGCGTCTCGGCCTCGATCAGCTCACCGCCAGAGCGAAAGGTGCCTAGCCAGTCACCGTCGAGCGGCTCCACGGTGCCGAAGTCGACCGGGTTCGTCGGGTCGACGACGACCGTCCCGTTCAACTGATCGGAGTACTGGCGGACAACGTGCGGCGCCTCGGTGTACGGCACGGCAAGCACGACCAGGTCACCGTGGACCAGGTCGGCTGCTTGCACCGAGCCTTCGCCGATCATTTCGTCAGCGAGCTCCTGCGCCTTGCTGATGTGAGTACCGATGAACTCCACCTCGTGGCCGCCCGCGACGGCACGCGAGGCGATGGCACGGCCCATCCTCCCCGTGCCGACGATCGTCACCTTCATGCGCCCTGATCCCAGATCATGGCTCCACGTGGGGCCCCTTGACGTCGGCCGGTGTCGGCGCCCTGAAGTCGGGCTCGACGTGCTCGTCGTGATGCTCCCCGTCGAGCTCGTTGACGTCGATTATCGACTCGCCGAACTGCCGGGCGTGATTGATTGCCGCCGCGCGCGCCTCAGACAGGGTGCGATGCTCTGACAGGGGCGTCACATCGCCCTCGTAGCGGACGATCCAATGGTGCCGCGAGGCAGGCAGAATCGTGAGGTGATGACCCGTCATATCGAGGTGTTGCCGTACAGCTCCAGCCGAATGCGCGACTCGGATTCGGTCGCCACGACGACCGCGCGCACACCCTCGATGCACCGAACGCGCAGCCGCTTGGACTCGGTACGACGGAAGATCAGTCGGCCACACCGTGTGCAATGTCGCACCGCAGTCACCTCCGCCGGCTCAGATTCACTGTCCACATCGGCGCTTTTCATAGGTCGGTAGCCCGGCCCCACAAGGCTGGTTTGCCCCTCGGCCGGGTCGACCTATGGCAACACTTGTACCTCAGGCCAGTACTGACAATCAGGAACGTAGCCCTCGAAGGCATTGCTGACGATCCTCATATGCGTCCTGCTGACGATCCTCGAATTCCTGGGGGTGGCGGTGCTCGTCGCGCCGAAGGCGATGTGGCGGCTGACGAAATCACTACTGCGCAGCCTGGTGTCTCGTCTCCGCTCACACTCCAGCCTGAACGCGCACCCGTCCCGTATCCGCGGCACGCCTGAGCGCTAGATAATCGCGCTCGTTCTGATCGGCATAGCGCTCGGCGAACGCGGTCATTGCCCGGTCGAACTTATCTGCGGCGCCAAGGTAGCTCCCGATCGTGATCGCGTCGCCCGACCGAGCGTGGGCGCGCGCAAGCGCCCAGCCGCACAGCTCGCCGTAGCTTGCGAGCGCGACCGCATCCATCACATCGACCGGCGCGGCGCCCTTTCCATCCCAGAGCTGGCGGACATAGAAATCGCGATTGACGCCGTCAATCCATGCAGTCGTCCTGATCCACCCGAGCATGATGTCGCTGACCGCCTGCATCAGACGCTGCCCCTCGACGACGCGCTGCCCGTGATTGGCGAACTCGCTGCGGCCGAGGTAGGGCTCGAGCACCGAGGCCTCCGCTTCCTTCATCTGCAGGAACAATGGATCGCTGTCGTCACGACCAAGCATCAGAATGATCCAGGCCCGAGTGCCAACGCTTCCGACGCCCACGACCTTGCGGGCGGCATGGATGTAGTGGTAGCGCTCGAGCAGGCGGCGTCGGTCCCGCGGCAGCGTGCGACGGTAGTAGCGCATGACCCCGTGCACCGCCGCCTCGAGGCCCGCTGGGTCATCCGCTTGCGCTAGCTCCTCGATCGGGACGATCAGTGGCGGGTCGTGGATGATCCGTGGACGGCCTTCGACGAGCCGCGTGAGCTTGGCGAACGCCCTCAGGCTGTCTTTGGCTCGAGCCTTGGCCAGGTTGCGCTCGAAATGCTTGAGTTGGTCGCGGCCGATTCGCGAGGACCACTCCTTGACGATGTCCTCGAGGTCCCGATCGATTTGGATGTACCAGAGCTCGAGCGCGCGCAGCTCGGCGAACCCGCGCATCGCGACGCGATAGGAGCGCGCGACCGCGCGGTCAATGGATGTCCGCTGCTGGGCGCCGAATCCCCGGTCGCGCCCAGCCACCTCAAAGCTTGCGACCAACCGTTTCACATCCCATTCGAACGGGCCGGGAAGCGTCTCGTCGAAGTCGTTGACGCCGAACGCCAGCCGTCGGTCGGGGCCGGCGAAGCTGCCGAAGTTCGAGAGGTGGGCATCGCCGCAAAGCTGTACGTGGAGGCCCGTTCGTGGCTCCCTGGCCAGATCCGACGCCATCACAGCGGCCGCACCTCGGAAGAACGTGAACGGCGACGCAAGCATCCGGCCATAACGGATCGGTACAAGGTCTGCCACCCTCGTACTCGCCTGCTGCTCGAGCAAGTGGATCGGATCCGGCCGGTCAGCTCGCGGTATCCAATCGCCGTGCCTGGGTCGCGACACCTTCTTGCGGGCAGACCTGCCGAGGTTGGCGCGATCAGACGCGCTTGGCAGCTGGTGTCTCGTCCCACCTGGCTTCGTCGGAGGGAACGAGACTTTGCGGGAGGCTGTCAACCGCCCTCATCCTCTGACGGCACGAGTCGTTCTCCGGCAAGCGGCCGCGCGACCGTTTGGGCCATCTGGCCGAGGTGGGTCATCTTGTCGAGAACCGCCGCGGCCCCATGTTCGATGGCTCGAGTGTGCAGAGCGCGGTCGTACGTCGCGCTGAGCCCGAGGGCACAGGCGGATGGGTTCGCAGCCCGGATCTCCGGAAGAAGCTCCGCCCCGGAGCCGTCCGGCAATCTGACGCGATCGCCTCGCGGATGGGCGCGTGGTCTTCCACCAGCAGGACCTGGGCGCCGTCCTTGCGACGCGCCCTGAATTGGGCGCCCGCTTGTTCCAGGATGTAGTGCGGAAATTCTCCGCGTCGGTCCCGATCACCCCGTCCCCGACAATGTCGAGCAAGCTCGCGTGGAGAGTCTGAAGCTGCTCAGCGGCTCTCCGATCGCTTATCTCGCGCGTGTAGGCGACCATACCACCATTCCAGGGGAAGGAGCTCACCTCGAGCCAGCGGCCGTCCGGCTCCGAGTAGGTCTCCAGGCGCACCGGCCTGCCCTCTGCGCGGCCCCGAGAGCGCTCCGCGTACGGGGCCGTCTGTCCGAACTCGGGAAACAGATCCCACACAGCAAGTCTGCCATCCGCGGGACCGCTCACGTTTGGGTCAGCCCGAGTCGGTCCACGGCTCGGCGACCGCCCAGGCGTGCCACGACTCGACCTCGATCCACGCGCTCACTCGTCCGCGGTCGCGCTGAGGGTACGCCCGGCCGGTGTACTGCCGCGACAGGCGGTCGATGGCCTCGAGGTTCGCATCGGGTTCGAGCGAAACCACCCGGCCGCGCAGGGTGACGTGGTGGTACCAGTCATCCTTGCCAAGTACGGTGATCGAAACACGCGGCTCCAGCCGGAGATGCTCCAGCCGTTTACGCCCTTCGTCCATGTTCACCAGCACCCGACCGTCCTCCCACAGGTACCAGGTGGCCGCCGTGTGTGGGCTCCCGTCCTCCTGGACGGTCGCGATCGCGGAGAGATTGGGATGGGAGAGGAACTCGTCGAGCTCGTGTGGGAGGGGGGGTTTCGGCACGGTCTCGTTGCTCACCTTCAGCTCGATGGACTGACCGATCCCGCTTCCAGCATGCCGTGCAGGTGTGCCGCAGCGAGCTCGACGTCGGTGTACTTGCGCTGTCCGGCTCGTGACTCGGCCGCCAGCACGGCGCAGCGGTGCACATTCACGAAGTCTCCATAGGGGAACTTGTAGCGTCCCTTGGCCTCGGGCCCGATCTCGTCATCGACGGCGAGATGCCAGCGCCCGTATGCATCCAGACCGTGGTCTTCGATGTACTTGTTCTCCTCCGCCGCCGAGGGCTGATGCTCGCTCCAGGCACCCCGGTCGTCGCGCACCACCTTGCCGTCCTTGACCAATTGGTCCGCATGGGTCGTTCCCGGCTTGTACACCTTCACAGCCACAAGCGAAGCAGTAGGTCGCAGACGCCGACCCGCAACCTGTCTTCTTGAGCTTCGGGGACCGCGGTCTATGTCTGCGGACACGGTCACCGGTGAGGCAGCGCATGAGCATCGAACTTGAATTAGCGACTGAGCCTCTCCGTAGCGGCGCACTTGAGTAAGCGGGATCGTCTCTGACCCCGAACGGCCTATTTGGAGATCCTATGGCGATAATGACGTCGCGAGCAGTTGATCTGCCGGCGGGCGAAACGATCCCGGCGCTTGGCCAGGGCACCTGGCATCTCGGTCAGGGGCGCCATCCCCGGGCCGACGAGCTCCAAGCTTTGCGGACGGGCATCGACCTCGGGATGACGCTGATCGACACGGCCGAGATGTACGGAGATGGCGCCACAGAGCAGCTCGTAGGCGAGGCCATCGCCGGCCGGCGCCGCGAGGTCTACCTGATCAGCAAGGTCCTTCCCTCCCATGCGACGCGGCGGGGAACCATCGCTGCCTGCCGGGCCAGCCTTCGCCGCCTCGCCACCGACCAGCTCGATCTCTACCTGCTGCACTGGCGCGGAATGGTCCCGCTGGACGAGACTGTCGCCGCCTTTGAGGAGCTGCGAGCTGCGGGGCTCATTCGCCACTGGGGCGTGAGCAACTTCGACCTCTCCGATTTGCGGAGACTGGTGCGCTCGCAGGGCGGCGGCGGGGTTCAGGTCGATCAAGTCCTCTACAACCTGACCCGGCGTGCCATCGAGTGGGATCTGCTGCCGTGGTGCCTCGAGCACGGACTGCCGATCATGGCCTACTCACCGCTGGAGCAGGGACGTATCGTGGAGCACCCCGTGCTCCAGGGAATCGCCCGCCAATACCATGCCACGCCGGCGCAGGTGGCGCTCGCCTGGGTCCTCTCCCACGCCGGCGTGTGCGCGATCCCCGAGGCCGGAACGGTCAAGCACGTCCGCCAGAACCGGGCGGCGCTGGATCTCCGCCTGCGCGAGATCGACATGGTCAAGCTCGACGAGGCCTTTCCGCCACCGATCGCTCCCCGACCGCTCGAAATCCTCTAGCCCGAGGCGTTGATGGAGCGTGGGCTGCGTTGGTGTGAGACGCCGCGCGACGTTGGCGCGCGGTTGGGCGCATGGAGCATTCGCGCATCGAGCATTCGCGCTGCTGAGAACGCACCTGCTCGGCCAGCCTCCGGCTCGTCTCCGGGCTGACCGTGCTCATGTCGACGTAGATCTTGCGCTCGGCGGGGCCGGCGAGGATCCCGTCTGGACCGGATGTGACCGCCCGGAGCGCGTCGTCGTCGATGACCATGCTGAAGATGACGTCGGCAACCCGCTTCAGGTGGCGCCCCCTCAGGCCGAGGAAATGTCGAGGCTATTGACGCCGGCATCGTCATCCGCGAGCGACATGAACGTCACCTCAGCCACCTGAGCTGCCTCGGCGGGAGTCGCAGCCGATCGCACGCCCTTCGCAACGAGGTCGTCATCCTTGTCGGGGCTACACCGTCGATCCTAGGGTTGCCTGATCGCAGAGATGTCCAGCGACATCGTGACCTTGTCGCCGACGAGCATGTTCCCCGAGCCAAGCGCCTGATTGAACTTCATATCGAAGTCCGACCGCTTGATGCAGCCGACGGCTTCAAGACCGGCTCGCGTGTTGCCCCACGGGTCCTCGTCGGTCCCCGAGATGACGACAGCGAGCCTCACCTCTCGTGTCACCCCGTGCATCGTGAGGTTGCCGAAGACCTGCGACGACTCTTCGTCGATGGCCTCGACGCGCGTGGACTCAAACGTGATCTCCGGGTACCTCTCGATGTCGAAAAAGTCCGGAGAGCGAAGGTGAGCATCACGTTGCTCGTCGTGTGTCGTGATCGAGGCGACCATCACTTTGCCGTAGGCCCCCGAGTCGGCAAGCCTCGAGGCGACCTTCAGGGTGCCCTCGAACTCAGTGAAGTTACCTCGCACAGTGGCGATGCCCATGTGCTTGACGGCGAACTCGACGCTCGAATGCGTCGGGTCGACGATCCACGTGCCGGGCGGAATGATCGGGGTCGCGCGTGCGCCGACGGTTTGGGTGGACATAGCGGTCTCGCTTTCGCTCGATTGGCAAGTCAGGCCATCAGGGACGCGCTTACGTGCCTGCGACCGTTGCGCTGGCACATAGGCCTCTCGTGCTGGTGCGCAAAGAAGATCCTTCGCGGTTCTGACAGGTACCCCCGCTTGAGCGAAGCTGTTCATCGCAGGGTCGTTAGACGCGACCCGGCGTCTCAAGGCAGCGGCATGTTCAGCTCGCAAGGCGCGATCTACTTGATCATGGACCGCGCGGCTACGAGGCCAGAGTCATAAGCCGCGCCCGGCCGAGCCCCGTTGGGCGTCCTCGCTGCACTCCCCCGGTCCGTCGCGGCGCAAGCAGCGTGCGAGGGCAGCCTGAGGCGGCTCCGCCTGGAGCGCATCGAGCTCTACCAGCTCCATCGCGTCGACCCGAAGGTGCCCCTGGAGGAATCGCTCGGAGCGCTCATCGAGCTGCGCGACGAGGACGAGATCGAGCACATCGGCCTCTCGAACGTCTGGGTCCAGCGGCTCGGGAGCTGGGGACGCATGTCGTCGGTGACGGTTGGGATGCCGCGCTCCGCCTAGCGCTGTGTTGCACTTAGGGGGCTAGGTCGTCGCATGGCGCTCGCAAGAGAACACGGTGACGCCCCGAAGCTGGTGGCGAACACGCGAGGTTCGCGGAGCGTGACGCGTTCGAGGACGCAAGAACGCCGGCCATCGCTCAACGGAGCCGAGGTAGACGATGGGCCGGCCGCCGAGTCGATCAGCCTGTTCGGGTCAGCTCCTTCAGAAGGTGCGCGCCGACAAGCGCGCGCACTCCCCAGAAGATGAGGTTGATGCCGATCAGTAGGCCGATCGCCCATCCTGCCGAGCTGGGGAGACTTGCCGCGATAAGGAACCCCATGATCACGGACAAGAGCCCACTGATCGCGTTCATCCAGCTGGCCGCGCCACCGCCCCATTGGACCGCGAGAGTGAGGGACAGGACGCCGCTCGCGAAGAACCACACCGCCAGGACGAACGTCAGCGTGACGGTCCCGCTCAGCGGGAACACCAGTACGTAGAAGCCGGCGACGAACGCCAGCAGCGCCTCGAGGCCGCGGACTGGTGCGCGGTGCGAGATCGCTTGAATCCCCATGCTGATCGCGGCCGCGATCAGGATCCAGCCGACGAAGATCGTCGTCGTGACCGACGCGATCGCGGGTACCGCGACCGCCACGACGCCGGTAATCAGCGCCAGGATGGCGGAGACGATCAGCCACCGTCGAGCACGGCGAATCTGCTCGTTGTTCAGCGAGCCACCGAACATCCATACCTCGTACCCGAGACCGCCGCCGAAGTCGTTGCCGGCGAACTGCTCTCTGACGGGCGGTGCCATGTTTCTTCTCTCCTGGTCGCGGGCGGTGTCTTGTCACCTCGATAGGCCGCGGCCGGATCGACACCAGCCTTCCATCGACCAGGGCTCGGCGAGGCGAACCGATACGCGGAGACCAGCGTGAACAGCCCCGCCCAGAGACCGACGAGCACGCTGCAGCGAGATCGACTCGCACGAGATCGCCCGACTCAGCCGGATCCGCGCCGATGGCGAACACCTCCGCCTCGATCTCGCCAGCGGCACTGACCTCTTGGGAGACAACGTCAGCCACGGCTATGAGCAATTCGACATCCAGGTTCCCCCCTACTACTCGCGCAACACGATCCACGACGGGGACATCAGCTACCTCGAGCTCACCTGGCTCTAACAACGCCATGCCATGTCCCGACAGCTCGCTAAAGCCCGGCGCGCCTCGCGCACCGCGGCTGGCGGCGAGGTCTAACCCAACATTTGCGGGGCTTTTCAATCGGGGCGCCCGGATTTGAGCCGGGGACCTCACCGACCCGAATAATGCGCGCACTCAGCTCCGCCAACAGGACATCCCTGCAAAGCACGCGTTTTGTCGATCACCGCGACCCACGTCTTACCCTCGGATTTGCTGCGGATTACCGCGGATTGGGCACAGAAACGCCTTCGGCTGCCCAATCATCGAGCTCGCGTTATCGCCTCACGCGTCAGCCGGCAGAAGCCGGAACGCCTTCCCACCAGCCAGGGGTCGCACGGCACGGAAATGCCGCTCGTCGAGCGTGGCAATGTGGATCGTGCCGAGCCGCTCGGCGAGGGCGACCAGCGAGGCGTCCGCGAGCCCGAGGCCTGTGTCGGCGTACCGCTCGGCGATCTTCACCACGGCGGCGATCCCGCCCGGCCACCATTCGACCATGTAAGCGCCGGCGGCGAGGTCCCGGTGAAGCGCTCGCCGCGCCGTCGGACCTCCACGCGCACCTACGAGATGATCGACCTCGGCGATGATCAGCGGCGTCGTCGAGAGATCGTCGTCTGTGCCATCGAGCCACCCAGCGACGGCCGCGTGATAGTCATCGGCAGCGTTCATATAGGCGACGACGATCGACGTGTCAACGACGATCACTGCTCGCCGAAGCCTGACTCGGCAAGGTGCTCGTCGGCACGCGACGCGAGGTCGGCAGGACCACGGAACGCCCCACGCGCCTGAGGCTTGACTCGGAGCGAGCGACCAGCTGCGTCGCGGAGCGCCTTCCGGATCAGCTCGGCTTTGGTCGTCCCCTCGGCGGCAGCACGTCGCGCGAGAGCGACGTCGACGTCGGACTCGATGTAGATGCTCGTCTTCTTCACGGAACTGATCTTACCACCTACCACCCGCCACCTATGGTTGGGGCTCCTGGCGCGCGCAAAGTCGTCGGTGCGCTCGCCGCTGCATGCCGGCCTCGCGGCGAATGCGGTCTCCCGCCCGGATGCGCGGCTTCCGCGCGCTGAGCGCCGCCGCCGCATCTCGCGCGAGCGGATCGAGCACGTCCTGGCGGTCCGGTGAGAGCGCGATTGAGGAGGTATCGGAGGTCGAGACTTCAGGCGCCGGGGCGGTCGACGGCGTCGGGTGGGATCCTGGTGACGTGCCCGAAGCGTCCGAGCGCCGATACCGCGTCACGCGCGATCCGCGTGTTGTCGATCATGCGGAGCGGCTAGCTGGGCTCGGTAGCTGGGAGTGGGTGCCGGCAACCGGTGAGTTGGTGTGGTCGGACAACATGTTCCGCCTATACGGGCTCGGGATCGGAGCGATCGCCCCGTCAGCCCAGTACGTGGTCGAGCGTGTACACCCCGATGATCTGGAGCAGGTCATGGCGACGCTTGAGGCTTTAACCGCCGGCGAGCCCCGCAGCGTCGAGTATCGCTTCCGTCGCGACGACGGCGAGGTGATCTTGCTGCGCGCGACGGTTGCCGTGGTCTCTGAGAGCGATGCGGGGGATCTGCGCATTATCGGCTTGGTGCAGGATCTGACTGCCCAGCGACGGCTTGAGCGCGAGGTCGCCGCGAGGGTCGCTGTCACCGAGGCACTCGAGAGCTGGCGGACGCTCGAGGACAGCGCCACGGAGCTGCTGGCGGGTCTGGCGCGGGTGATGGGGTTTGTGTTCGGTGCGTTGTGGGTCCGTGATGACGAGAGCTTTGCCGTGCGAGCGACGTGGCACTCCGCGACTGCCGAACTCGAATGGGTCGCGGCAGTGACCGTACGATGGCGTCCGGGCCCGGGTTCGCCGACGATCGGGAGGGCGTTCTCGATGGGGCAGCCGATTCTCTCCGCCGATCTGTCGGCGAGCGCTCCTCGGGAGCGCGCAGCGGCGATCCGGCAGGCGGACATCGAAACGGCGTTGGCGGTACCGGCGGTGTTCGAGCACGAAACGGTCGCTGTGCTGGAGTTCCTCTCGGTCGAGCCGGTTGACCTTACGGATCGGCTGTCGCGCGCGCTGTATGGGATCGGGCATGAGATCGGACATTTCCTCGCCGGCCGCCGCGGCGAGCTCGTCGGCTCGGAGCTGAGCCCGCGGGCGGTCGAGGTGCTGCAGCTCGCCGCGCGCGGGTGCAGTGCTGAGGCGATCAGCGGCCAGCTGGGGGTGAGCACCGCGACGATCAAGCGCCACTTCGAGCGCGCCTACATGCAGCTTGGCGTCTCTGATCGGGCGGCGGCCGTTGCGGAGGCGATGCGGCGCGGTCTCATCAGCTGAGCCCGCATCGGTATAACGCCGCACGAAGTCGCGTACAAACCCACCGGTCCGGTGAGCCGCTCGGCCCAATCGTCCTTTCGCTCAGCACTCGATACCTGGGGCATGGCCGTAGATATGCTCGAGATGGCCGCCGGAGATGCCGAGCTCGATCGGCTTCGTGGCATGACGGCGGGGCTGATCGCACGCGTGGTGGAACTGCGCGAGCGCCTGGGCGAGGCGTCGATGGTTGCGGAGGATCTCAAGGACGCCGAAAGCGCCGGTGCCGCCTTTGCGGCCTTGATGCAGGCGCTTCAGAGCAGTGCTCCGATTGGGCTCGCGTGCCTTGACCGCGACTTTCGCTTCGTGCGCGTCAACGACGCGCTCGCGGAGATGAACAGGTTGCCGGTCGATCGGCACATCGGCCGGCCCGTCGCCGAGGTCATCCCGGAGTTCTGGCCTCAGCTCGAGCTTCCCTGTCGCCGCGTCCTCGAGACGGGCGAGCCGATCGTCAATCACGCGGTGGGCGGCGACGGCTCGGCTGGCCGCACGGGCCATTGGCTGAACAGCATTTACCCGATCCGGTCGAACGGGATGACGGTAGGCCTCGGCGTCCTGGTTGTGGACGTGAGCGAGCGGTTCGCCGCCGAGGAGTTCCGCACCGTTGTGACCGACACGATGATCGAAGGTCTCTATGCGCTCGACGGGGACGGCCGGCTCACCTACATCAACGACGCCGCGTGCACGATGCTCGGCTGGAGCGCCGAGCAGCTCCGCGAGCGGGACATCCACCGGACGATTCATTTCCAGCGGGCGGATCGCTCGCCTCTGAGCGAGGACGAGTGCCCGATCTTGGGGGTTTACCGCGGGGGGCGACCGGTCAAGCACGTCAAGGACACCTTCACGCGCCGCGACGGAACGATGTTCCCGGTCACCTACTCCGCCGCACCGCTTCCGAGCGACGGCCCCGGCTCGGGCGTGGTCGTCGTCTTCAGGGACGCGACGGAGGAGCGCGCCGAGCAACTCCGCGCGCAGCGCGACCTCGAGACGCTGCACTGGCTCGGGCGGGTTCGTGAGGCAATCGACGAAGATCGCCTCGTGCTCTACTCTCAGCCGATCATCCCGCTGAGGGGCGGCAAACCTGCCGAGGAGCTACTGGTCAGAATCGTCGGGCGGGACGGGCAGATCATCGGCCCCGGCGCCTTCCTGCCCGCCGCCGAGCAGTACGGATTGGTCGAGGAGATTGACCGGTGGGTGATCTCTCGTGCGATGCGGATCGCGGCCACGGACCGGTGCGTGGCGGTCAACCTTTCGGCCAAGTCGGTCAGCGATCGCCTGCTCGCGTTCATTCAAGAGGAGCTGGTGGCTGCCGACGCCGATCCGAGCAACGTGATCTTCGAGCTCACAGAGACCGCCCTGCTCGACGAGATCGCCGCGGGTGAGGCCTTCGCCGCAGGCGTCGCCGAGATCGGCTGCGGACTGGCGCTTGACGACTTCGGCACCGGCTTCGCGAGCCTCACCTATCTCCGTGTGCTTCCGGCGAGATACCTCAAGATCGATATCGAGTTCGTCCGAGACCTGACGCACAACGAGACCAACCAGCATCTCGTCCGCTCGATCATCCACCTCGCTCGCGGACTGGACAAGAAGACGGTCGCGGAGGGCGTGGAGAACGAGGAGATCCTGGCGCTGCTCCGGTCCTTTGGAGTCGACTACGCCCAGGGATTCCATCTCGGCCGCCCCGAACCGGTCGATGCCGCTCCGGCCAACTCACAACACGGTCAGTCCCGCGATGGCTCGCCACGCTGACGACATCGCGCTGCTCGAGTCACCGAAACGGGGAACGTACTGGCTGCCGGCGAACTCATCTCCAAGACGAACCAGGCACAGCGCCGCATCGATGGCAGCGACTGACCAAGACGTGCGGCGCGGAGTCATGACCAACCCTGAGGTGGGTCCCCTGATGAGGTTTGAGGGGCAGCAGGGGTCGCAGGCTGACGCGTGTTCTGCGGAGGATCGCGTGCGCCTGCTGGAGGTGGGTGAGGGGGTCGCACAGCTGGGAAGCTGGGAGTGGCTGCCGGGGCCGGACACGCAGCTTTGGTCGGACAATCTGTATCGAATCTTCGGGCTTGAGCCCGGCGGGGTCGCTCCGACGCGTGAGTTTGTCTTGGAGCAGACGCATCCGCACCGTGAGCGTGTGGCGCGGTATGTCGAGATGACCCGTGACGTGGCACAGGCGCCTCCGATTGAGTACCGCATCCAGCAAGTCGGACGAGGGGTTCGCTACCTGCGCTCGACGATCATGCACATCGAGCCCGGGTCCGAGGGCCCGAGCCGGATCGTTGGCGCGGTGCAAGACGTGACTGAGCAGCGTATGACAGGCCGTGAGCTTGCGGCGCATGTCGCCGTCACGGAGGCGCTGGGCAACTGGGACTGTTTTGATGAGAGTGCGTTGAGGCTGTTGGGTGCCTTGGGGGAGGCGTGCGAATTCGTGCTCGGCGTAATGTGGGTCCCTCGGGGCGGGATGCTGACCGCGAGCGTGGTCTGGAGCAAGCCGGGCGTCGCGGTTGCCAACTTCGAATCCTCGACCTTTGCGCTCGGACTGCAGCTCGGCGCTGGCCTTGCCGGACGAGCGTGGGGGTCCGGGCAGCTGGAAAGCCTGCTCGATGCCGCTCAGGAGCCCAGCGACGTTCGTAGGGAGGCCCTTGTTCGAGCCGGGCTGCACGGAGGGGTCGCGATTCCGGCCGTGAAGGCCGGTGAGGTGCTCGCCGTGCTGGAGTTCTGTTCACACGAGCAAGATCTGACCGACCGGCTCGGGCAGACGATGGCGGTGATTGGTCACCAGCTCGGTGATTTCTTCTCCAGACGACGGGGCCAGCTTGCGCCGCCGGTGCTGACTTCCCGGGAGCTTGAGGTTCTCCAGCTCGCGGCACTGGGGCACACCGTTCCAAAGATCGCCGTGTTGCTGGGCGTGAGGTCCGGGACTGCCAAGACTCACCTCGAGAACGTGTATCGGAAGCTCCGGGTCTCGGATCGATCGGCGGCGGTCGCCCACACGCTGCGATCGGGCTTGATCGAGTAGCGCTCGCGACTCCGGCATTCGGCTCGAGCGCGTTCGCGCGCGGATTGCGAGGTCCTATGCCGATCGGCAGACGGACTCGCCTCGGATCCCACTGGGGTAACCAGCACGGTCCACAGTACTGGGGCTGAGGCGATGACTCGGAGTGAAACGTAAACGGGTCGACCGGCCCCGACCAAGGAAGAGGTTGAACGTGCGGTTCTTCAGAGATATGTCGATTAGGACGAAGCTGTTCGGAGGCTTCGGGGTGGTTCTGGTGCTGGCCGTCGTGGTCGGCGTGGTGCTGCTCTCGAAGATGGGCACGGTGAACAACGGCGGCGTCTATCTCGGCACCAACGCGTTGCCGAGCGTCGAGACGATCGGGCTGGTGGACGCTGCTACCGGCGACTATCGCACCGATCAGCTGAACTACATCTTGGAGACGAATAACGCCTCGATGGCACAGCTCGTCGACAAGTGGAAGGCCGCCGACGCGAGCGTCCTGACGGACCTGACCAAGTACCAGTCGATGCTCACAAACGCACAGGACAAGCAGGACTGGAACGCGGTCAAGAGCCAGTGGGCCGCGTACAAGGCGCGGACAGCGAATGTCCAAGTCGTCGGGCGTAGCGGCGTGAATGCCGCGTCGCTCGCGGCGGTGCGAAACAGCGTGGGCGCCTACAACTCGCTTCAGACCGCAGTGGATAAGTGGCGTCAAGACAACGTGGCCTGGGCCAACGCTCAGCTGAAGAGCAACGACTCGAGCTACAGCTCAGCGCAGATGATGGGGATTGCGCTGCTGGTGATCGCGGTGCTATTCGGCCTTGGGATCGCGTTCCTGGTCTCGCACTCGATCAAGAGCGCGGTCGATGCGGTGCTTGACCGCCTGACCTCGTTGCGCGACAAGTGCGCGACCAACTTGAAGGCGGGGATCGAGGCGCTCGCGAACGGTGATCTCACCTTTCCGGTGCAGGCGGTCACGAAGCCGATCGAAAGCCCGTCGAAGGATGAGCTCGGGCAGGTGGCAGACGCTGTCAACGGTGTTCGCGACCGCTTCGAGGCGGGCATCGACGCCTATAACCAGACTCGCGCGAACCTGAGCCAGATCGTCGGCCAGGTGTCCGGGTCCGCTGGTCAGGTGTCTGCGGCGTCGCAGGAGATGGCCTCGACCTCGGAGGAGTCCGGTAAGGCGACCGGCGAGATCGCCAACGCCGTCGGCGGGATCGCCCAGGGTGCCGAGCGTCAGGTGAACGCCGTCGCAGAGGCCAAGCGTGCGGCTGAGGAGGTCGCCCGGGCGGTGAACGAGGCGGCTGAGAACGCATCGGCGACCGCGCAGGTGGCCCATCAGGCGCGCGAGGCCGCCGAGCAGGGCGTCGGCGCGGCCGAGAGGGCCAACGAGGCGATGCGCGCCGTCCGTGATTCCTCCTCGACGGTGTCGGGCACGATCCGCGAGCTGGCGTCGAAGTCAGAGCAGATCGGGACGATCGTGCAGACGATCACCGGGATCGCCGAGCAGACCAACCTGCTCGCCTTGAACGCGGCGATCGAGGCCGCCCGCGCCGGTGAGCAGGGCCGCGGGTTCGCGGTCGTCGCCGAGGAAGTCAGAAAGCTCGCCGAGGACTCCCAGCACGCCGCGCAGGAGATCTCCGAGCTCATCGGAGCGATCCAGACCGAGACGAACCGTGCCGTACAGGTCGTCGAGGACGGCGCCAAGCGCACACAAGACGGCGCGAGCGTCGTTGAGCAGACGCGTGAGGCGTTCCTTGAGATCGGATCCTCGGTGCAGGACATGACGGGCCGGATCGAGCAGATCGCCGCAGCCTCCGAGCAGATCGCGGCCAGTGCTCAGAGCATGCAGGACAGCATCGCCGAAGTCGCGAGCGTCGCTGAGGAATCCTCGGCATCGACCGAGGAGGTGTCCGCCTCGACAGAGGAGACGTCCGCCTCCGCCGAGCAGATCTCGGCCTCAGCGCAAGAGCTCGCCGGCAACGCCGAGCAGCTCAACCAGCTGATGGCCCAGTTCAAGATCGCGAACTGAACCGTACCCACGAGGGCTGAGGGCACCGCCCGCCCGCCGATCCCCTTCCTCGGCGGACGGTGCCCCGCCCCAAACCCCTAAACAGGACCAATCTCATGTCAGAGCAGACGAACGCGCGGCAGCGTGTCGTGTTCACACTCGGAGCCGAGCAGTACGCACTTCCGATCAACCAGGTACAGGAGATCGGCATGACCGTCGACGCAGTGGACGAGGTCCTCACCGTCGAGGCTGACGAGCTCGAGCAGATCCCAGGAGCCGACACGACGTTGATGGACTCAATCGCCAAGCTCGGCGAGCGGCTCGACGTGCTGCTCAGCCCCAGCGCGATCCTCACTGTCAACGACGCCTTGGCTGCATGATGTGCGCGGTGGATCCCGATCAGGCGCGCCGTCAGATGACTGCTACGGCTGACCTGGTGCAGTCCATTTCAGATCGCGTTCACGCGGCTGCCGATCAAGTCGGCGCCAGCGAGCCAGCGTTCACGGACCTCGCCGCTGCCACCGACAAGCTCGCAGCCCTGGCGCTGAGGGCGGTGCAAGCGATCGACGCCAGCCTCGCGCTCGCAAGCCACCGCGGTGTGAGCGCCATGTTGGCATCCTCGCAGCACGAGCTCGCGATCAGCTGGACGGTGACGTTGGACAAGGCGCTTGATGCCTCGCTCGCGATCTATGCGCGGGCCTGCACCGAGCTCGCCGATCGGGTATCGGTCGCGGAGGAACATCTCGCCGACGCCCCGCCGTCCGCCGGCCATCATCTCAGTGCAGTGCTCCTTGGCCGCGACGCTCGCGCGCTCACCCGAGCACGGCTCCGCATCGGGTGATCTCAACAAGCCGCGATCGCACACTGCTCGTCTACGCATGCGCAAGTTGGCCTGGCTTCCGTGCCGCAGCCCATCCGAAGCTGTGGCCGGGCGCCTCCCAGCGACACTACCGATGGGCGGTCGCCTCTAGGTGGCCGCGACGGCCCGCACGCGGCGACTTGGAGCGTGCTGAGCTCCTCCAAGGCCGGCGACGGTCGACTTGGCGTATTTGTCGGGTAGCGGGATCATGGTTTGCCGATGCTGTCCGTCAGAGACACGCGATGAGCGCGGCGCGGCCGCGGCCGAGCCCGTCCGGGTTCGTGCCGGTCGACGCGGCCCGGCGCCCGGTGCTGTTCATCAATCCGACTTCGGGTCGCGGCAAGGCGCAACGAGCGAGACTCGCCGACCTGGCGCGAGAACGAGGCATCGAGCCAGTCACCCTGGCGCAAAGTGAGGGTCTGGAGGATTTCATCCAGGGAGTCGCGGCTCGTGGCGCCGACGCTCTCGGCGTCGCGGGGGGCGATGGGTCGCTGGCGGTCGTGGCATCGGTCGCGGCTGCCCGCGGGATACCGTTTGTGTGCGTCCCTGCCGGTACGCGCAACCACTTCGCCCGCGATGTCGGCGTCGCCCCGAGCGATCTCGTCGGGGCGCTCGACGCGTTCGGCGCTGCGCTGGAACGGGCGATCGATCTGGGCTACGTGAACGGCCGCCCGTTTCTGAACAACGTCTCGCTCGGGATATACGGCGATGCGGTCCGGCGAGCCGGCTACCGCGACGCCAAGCTGCGCACGCTGCTCGAGACTGCCGAGCAGGAGATGCTCGGCTCCAGCTCCGCGCCGGCCGACCTCCACCTCATCGACGACCGCGGACGCGAGCACCGCAGTCCCGCGGTGGTACTGGTCTCCAACAACCCCTACGCCTTCGAGCGCCCGACGGCTGGCGGGGCACGCCCCACACTCGACAGCGGCCAGCTGGGGATCGTCGTGATCGACGCGCCAGCGCGTCCCCCGCACCCTGCGGGCCAGGCGTGGAGCGCGCAGACGCTGAGCGTCGCGGCCAGCGGAACCATCCCGGCCGGAGTCGACGGAGAGGCGATCACCCTCGCACCGCTCCTGCACTTCACGATCCAGCCGAAAGCTCTCCGCGTCCGGCTTGCGCCGATGCACGTCCGGCAGCGTGGCTTTCCAACAAACCAACCAACGGCCTGAACTCCCGAGGGTTCCTCGTGCCGCCGGGGGGTTTCCGCGGGTCCGACCTACCTCCTGCAGCGCGATCGGCCGGCGAACCAAACCGGGCTACCAATGCGCGCGCCGACGATCCGGGCGGCCGTCGGGCGGGTCTCCAGCCAGCTGTCGCCATGCGCTCCTCAAACTCTCCTGCACCTGTGCGAGTCCCTGGACGACAGCAGCCTGCGCCCGCTGTGTTTCTGCGGCACCGCCGCCCGCGTGAGCGTCTGTTGCGCTTCGTTCCCAGGTCAAACTGAATGACACGCGGGACTCGAGCTCGGCCCGCGCGTCACTCAAGTCACTGATCAGGCCGCCGACAGCTCGTCCGCCTCCATCCTCGCCAGTTCAGCGTCGAGCACTGCGTACTCCGCCTCCTCGATCGCCGCGTACGCGAAGTCGACCGCGAACACGGCGTCGTCCTCCCTGTGCTCGGCGCGCCGCTCGGCGCGATCCTTGTCGTGCTCAGCCCGCTTGCCCTCGATGTCGTCGCGAATCTTGGCGACGTGCTCGTTCCACGTGCGCTGCAAGTCGTACCACCAGACCGAGAGCTTGTTCTTGTTCGCCTCAGCCGACTCGCGCAGCTTCTTAGCCCGGTCCTGAGCAGACGCTCGCGCGGTCTCGACGTCCGCCTGAACGTCGGCCTTGGACTTGTCCCGTGCGGCTGCCGCGCGGTCCTCCGCCTGCTTGGCGCGAGCGGCGAGCTCGGTGAGTTGATCCGAAAGTGCCATGTCAACCTCCTTCGAGGAATGTTGTCCTACATGTACGTGACCGCATCCTGTCCACCGCTGCGGTTTGCCAGAACATGGGCGCAGCATCCTCACCCGTAGGGTGATCCGTCGTCATCCGTTTTGCGTGATTGGCCCGGCGCATCGCACGAATCACGCCACAGGGTGATGACCACCGACCCTGAGGGAGGGTGTTTGGGCATGATCCTCTCCCGCTCCCTGCCGCCGGCAGGCCTGTCTTTCACAACTTGCGCGGGGACCAGCGCGGAGCGGATGCTCTGTCAAGGCCGGCAACCGGGGTGGCCCTCTGGAATCACCGCGGAAGCGCCGCCTCGGTCACGCGGACTGCCGGACGCGCTGGGCCTCGACGGGCGTGGCGCATCATCTCTGCTCGCTTCCCTTCGGGAACGACGTGGCTGGGCGGCTCCGTCCGCGGTTTCTACGGACTGCCACGGCACCGCGTTTGTGAGAGGCTTCGCGTGGCGCTCGAACGCGATGTGACATGGCAAGCCCGATAGACGGAGGTCTCGAAACCCGGCGGGCGACTCCGCAGCCGCTGGCGGCAGCGCAAAGACTGGTCCTGCGGGATGCACTGTTTGAGCGCCTGTCGGCGCCGGAAGGCGGCGGGGTGGTGCTGGTGTGCGCGCCGGCCGGGAGCGGCAAGACGATGCTGCTGCGCTCCTGGATCGAGGCGGCGGGCCTGCAGGACCGGGTGGGATGGGTGTCGGTCGAGCGCGGTGAGCAGGACGCCCAGCGGTTCTGGCTCGCGGTGATCGACGCGCTCGCCGGCGCGGTCAGCGTCGTGCAGCCGGTCGCCCCGGCGCCGACGTTCGGCGGCCGGGCCGTCATCGATCAGCTCCTGTCGGACCTTGCATGCCTCGAGGAGCCGGCGGTGCTCGTGATCGACGATCTGCATGAGCTGGGTTCGGCCGATGCGCTGAGCTGGCTCGAGGTGTTTCTGGGCCGGTTGCCGCCGGCGCTGCGAGTTGTGCTGGCGACCCGGGAGGACCCTGGGCTGGGCCTTCACCGCCTGCGTCTGGCCGGTCAGCTCACCGAGCTGCGCGCTCCCGACCTGCGTTTCTCGATGGAGGAGATGATCGAGCTGCTGCGGTCGGAGGGCATCACGCTCTCGGACGGGGGCATGGCGCTGCTCTATGAGCGGACGGAGGGGTGGGCGGCGGGCTTGCGCTTGGCCGCGATCTCGCTCGCGCACCATCCGGACCCGGAGCGCCTGGTCACCGAGTTCTCAGGCAGTGAGCGCAACGTGGCGGGATACCTGCTGGCGGAGGTGCTGGAGCGCCAGCCGCCCGAGGTGCGCGAGATGCTGTTGCGCACCTCGGTGCTCGACCGGGTGTGCGGCCCGCTGGCCGATTTCCTCACGGGCGGCTCGGGCGCCGAGCGGATGCTGCAGGAGCTCGAGGATGCCAACGCGTTCGTGACTTCGCTCGACGCGGGGCGATCGTGGTTTCGCTACCACCATCTGTTCGCGGACCTGCTGCAGCTGGAGCTGCGCCGAGCCGCGCCCGCAGTCGTCGGCTCGTTGCACCGCGCAGCCGCCCAATGGCACGAGCAGGAGGGCTACATCGTCGAGGCGATCCGCCACGCGCAGGCGGCACGTGACTGGACTCTGGCGTCGCGCCTGCTGGCCGACCACCACATCGATCTGACCTTCGATGGCCGCACCGGATCGGTCTCGCAGCTGTTGAGCGTGTTTCCGGACGACGTGGTGGCCGCGGACGCGGAGCTCGCGCTCGTGTTCGCCACCGCGCGCCTGTTGCACGGTGCGCTGGAGAAGAGCGCCGCTTATGTGGATCTCGCCGAGCGACTGGCCGACACGGTTCCCGGGGAGCGCAGACCGGGATTTGACGTGCTCCTGGCCGAGCTGAGGCTCGTGCTCGCGCGCTGGCGCGGTGATCTCGAGACGGCGCTCGAGACGCGGCCGTTGGTCGAGGCGGCGCTGGCGGCGCAGCCGGCGGGTGAGCGCGCCCTCAGTGACGAGATGAGATCCGTCGCGCTGCAGAATCTGGGCGTTGCGGAGCTGTGGTCGTCGCGGCTGGATGATGCCCGGCGCGACCTCGAGCAGGGGCTGGCGCTGGCTCGTCGCGCGGGACGACCCTGGCTCGAGGTCCCGTGTCTCGCTCACCTCGGGATCGCCGGCCTGTTGACCGGCCTGTCGCTCTCCGCGGGGCTCGAGCTAAGCCAGGAGGCGGTGAGGATTGTCGATGCGCACGGCTGGGGCGAGGATCCGGTGATCGTCACCGCCTTGGCCACGGGAGCGATGGCCCTGCTCTGGCTGGGGCGCTTGGATGAGGCCGAGCAATGGCTCGAGCGGGCAGGGCGCGCGTTGCGTCCGGGTGGTGAGCCCGGCACCGAGCTGATCGTGGACTATGCCCGAGCTCTTCTGTGCCTCGCGCGCGGCTCGCTCGGGGAGGCGCTGGCGGCGCTCCGCGCCGCGACGCGGATGGAGGGTCTGCTGGCCGGCGAGCACGCATTCGCGCCGGTCGTGCGGGCGCGCGTGCTGCAAACGCAGGCGCGCATGGGGGAGCTGGCCGCCGCGCGTGCGGCGCTCGACGACGTCAGCGAGCAGGAGCGCGACGTCGGCGATATGCGCGTGGCCGCCGCCGTCATTCATCTCGCCGAAGGTGAGCCCGAACATGCGATCGACGTGCTCGCTCGGGTGCTCGATGGTTCCGCTCCGGTGCTTCACCGGCCATCCACGATCACGGAGGCGCAGCTGCTCGACGCGGTGGCCCGCGAGCAGCTCGGCGAACAACGCGTGGCGGAGGCCTCCCTCGAGCGCGCGCTCGACCTCGCCGAGCCGGAGGGCGTCCTGCTGCCGTTCATCCTCGTTCCCGTACAGCCGCTGCTCGAACGCCTGCCCGGGGGCCGCACCGCACATCCCGCGCTCCGGCGAGCCATCCTCGACGTGCTGGCCGGTTCCGCGCCGCCCGGCGGAGCGCCGGCCGGGAACCTCGAAGAGCTCAGTCGAGGCCGAGCTCCGCGTCGTCCGCTACCTGCCCACCAACCTGAGGGCGCCGGAGATCGCCGCCGAGCTGTTCGTGTCGACGAACACGGTCAGGACGCACCTGCGCCATATCTACGCGAAGCTCGACGCCCACGGTCGCGCCGAGGCGGTCGCCCGCGCCCGGCAGCTCGGGCTGCTGGCGCCGTCACGCCGCGCGCGTTAGCAGCGGCTCGCTCGTCTAGACGTGGAGCCGGGGGTCGCTTGCCTCCGCCGCGGCCGGCCCGAGCGCACGATCACCGAGCAGCAGGTCTTTGCCCGAACACGGGGCCTCCGCCGTGCGAATCATCCACACCGCGTGACGACTGGTCACCCGGGCGGGTGCCAGGCTCCTGCCCGAACCAACCCGAAGCGGGAAGGCCGTGACGTGAAAGTCGAACCTGAAATCCGAGACACGTTTCCGCCACGCAGCGTTCCGGCCCGTCGACGGGCCGGCACATGAGCGACGAGCTACGAACAATCGATGACCTCGACGTGGCAGGGCGGCGCGTCCTAGTGCGCGCTGACTTTGACGTGCCGCTCACGTCGGCCCCCGTCGGCATGCCCGTGCGCGTGGCCGATGACACCCGCATAGCTGCTGCGCTGACCACGATCCAAGAGCTCCGCCGGCGCGGTGCGCGACTCGTGCTCATCTCTCACCTCGGCCGGCCGAACGGCCGAGATCCGGCGTTGTCCATGAGGCCGGTGGCCGACCGCCTGGCCACTCTCGCCGGCGCATCAGTGCAATTCGCGCCGGCCGTGACCGGGGCACGCGTACGGGAGCTGACCGAGCGCCTCGAGCCGAGCCAGATGCTGATGCTGGAAAACATCCGGTTCGAGCCGGGCGAGACCGACAATCTGCCCGCGCTCGGCTCAGCGCTAGCCGAGCTGGCGGACGTGTATGTCGATGATGCATTTGCCACTGCGCACCTGGCCCACGCGAGCACATCGGGGGTGGCTCAGCATCTCCGATCGGCGGCTGGGCGCCTGATGGAGCGCGAGCTCCGTGCTCTGAGCGCGATGGTGGAGCGACCAGCGAGACCTCTGGTCGCGATTCTCGGTGGCGCGCGGCTACGCGCGAAGGTTGACGTCGTTCGGCGTTTCTTCGAGCTCGCCGACGCGGTCTGCATCGGCGGCGCGATCTGCTTCCCTTTCCTTGCCGCGCGGGGACACAGCCTCGGATACTCCCTCTCTCCGAAGGAGGACGTCGAGTCCGCGCGGGCGTTCGCCGCGCTAGACGGGTCCGGTCACCGACTCGCCCTTCCAACCGATCTGCTGCTCGCCAGGTGGCGGGAGAACGATGAACCGGTAACGCGCCCGCTCAACGGAGTCGACGTACCCGACGGCTGGATGGGACTTGACATCGGGGCGAAGACCGCAGCTCGGTACGCCGAACGCATCGCTGGGGCGGGAACCGTGTTCTGGAACGGCCCGATGGGCCGGTTCGAGCTCCCGCAATTCGCCGCCGGCACCCGCACGATCGCCGACGCCGTCGCTTCGACGTCGGCGGCGACGGTGGTTGCCGGCGGAGAGACGGTCGCGGCGGTGCGACGCTTCGGGCTGGACGACCGGGTGAACCACGTCTCCGCTGGGGGTACCGCGATGCTCGAGTTGTTGGCGGGGCGAGAGCTACCCGGCGTGCAACCGTTGCTGCGCAACTGAGGGCGAATGTGGCGCCGGCGCCGAGGGTCGGCACGTGCCCGACAACCTGAGTGGCGGGCAGTTTGCCCACCCCCGATGCGGCGCGCTACTGATCAAGCTCCAGAACTCAGCGTGACGAAGGGCCGACGCGCGGATCGCCCCTACGGCGATCGCGAACAAGCTGAATCCAATGGTCATCTTGTGACAGCCTCGGTGAGATCCTTGGCCAGCTCGTCGCTGGTGGCGTTCAGCTCTCGCTTGGCCGTCTTGGCGGCTCTGGTGACCGCCCGTTCGAATCCCTTCGCGAGGGTTGCTTCTCCGACTACGATCAGTGCCGCTTCGCCTGCGTCGAGCGCCCGCGCTGCGTCGTGGAGCTCCCGGCGGGCGAGCGTGCCGGATCCCAGCCACTCCGGAATCACCCGGACGGCTGGACGGTCCACACGCTTGACTATGTGCGGCTCGCCGTCCTTCCTGTCGACGACGGCCGCATCGTACTTGCCGATCATCTCGGCCTTGTGCAACTGCTCGAAGGCAGCGAGGTCGGCCAGCGCCGCGTCGACGTCTTGGTAGACGGCGGTGTAGAGAACGGCGCTTTCAGAAGATTTGGCCATGTTTCCTCCTCAGGACGTGGGTTGGTACTGGAGACTGCGTTACGCCCGAGCATGAGCAGACGTCCGGTGACCCGTCGTCACACGCTTTGCGTGATTTGCCTTCGATCACGCAAAGCGGAAGGCAACCGTGTTCACTGATACTTGAATACAAGCCAATCGACACCACCCGCTTCGCTAGCAGCTTCGACGACACGTCTGCTGCCCGGGCGCTGCGCGCTGAGGTCAAGCAGGCCATCCTGGGACCGTCCGCGTCACCGGCCCCGAGCTCCGCGGGCGGGTCTCTCGGTTCCATCCTGGAGTGCCCTTCCGGGCCGAAATCACGCGGAACGTGTGATGACCGCTCACCCACCCGGGCTTCACCGTCTGCCACATGGATGATCGAACTGCAGCCCTGTCAATGCGCTTTGGCCAGCAAAGCGCGGCGCGCGCCGACGAGCGCGGGCACGAGCGGCTCGAGCAACTCCTCGAGCGTGACCGCGCGGTCAGCCTGAGAGGCTACGAACGCGCCGTCGACCGCGGCCAGGGCGATTCGCGCGAGGCGGACAGTCACGGGGCTCTCGGGGTCGTCGCCGAACGCAAGCGCGATCTGCTCCCGCAGACGGTCCAGCCCGAGATGGCGCACACGCATCACGACCGCCTCTATCTCACCGCCGGCGACGGCGGGGGGCTGCACGGCGAAGACGATCAACAGGCGAAGGAAATTGGGATGGCGCTCGAGCGTGCGGGCCGCGGTCGAGAGGACGGCGGCCAAGTGTTCCGCGGGACGTCCGAGCCGCCGGTTCGGAATGGGCAGATCATCGAAGAAGCGTTCTGCTCCGCGTTCCATCACCGCGAGCAGGATCCCGTCCTTGGAGCCGTAGTAGTGGTAGACGGAGCTCAGCGGGATGCCCGCCTCTTCGACGACGCGGGCGAGGGTCGCGGCTTCGAAGCCGTGCTCGGCCATGACGCGCTCGGCGGCGTCCAGCACGAGTTCGCGGGACTTCATCCCGCGGCGGTTGGGGGTGACGTCAGCGCGGACAGCCATGGTTCGACGATATCAGAGAAATTGGAGTTGAAACTCCAATTCATCTATTGTAGTCTCCGCTCCAATTCCTGAGTCGAGGAGAGACGATGACTTTCACAGCACCTCTTGAGAATGAAATTCCGGTTCTGATCGTGGGCGGCGGTGGCGCGGGACTGACCGCTTCGATGCTCCTGGCCCGCGAGGGAGTCGAGCATCTGCTCGTCAGCGCCCGTCCGACGACATCGGATCTGCCAAAGGCCCACGTGCTCAATCAGCGCGCGATGGAGGTGCTGGATGACGTCGGGGCCGCTGAGGCGATCGCGCAGCGGGGCACGCCGGCCGAGCAGATGGCGGCGACGGCGTACTACGCGGGCTTCGCGGGTCCGGACGCCGACTACGGGCATCGGCTCGCTCGACTGGAGTCCTGGGGCGCTGGTGGCGGGGATGAGTTGTGGCGTGCTGCGAGCCCGTGGCGACAGCTCAACCTTCCCCAGATCCGGCTCGAGCCGCTGCTCAAGGCACGCGCTGAGGAGCTCTCCCCAGGGCGAATCCGTTTCAACCACGAGCTGATCGACCTCGACCAGGACGACGACGGGGTCCGCGCCCTGATCCGCGATAACGCCTCAGGACATGAGTACATCGTGCGCTGCCAGTACTTGCTCGGAGCCGACGGTGGACGCCTCGTGCACCGCCTGATCGGCGTGGAGTACGAGGGGCTCGGTGTGGTGACCCAGACGGCGACGCTCCACGTCTCCGCCGACTTCTCGCCATGGGCGAAGGATCCCGACGTGCTGATTCGCTGGATCTACTCGCCCCAGAGCGGCGTGCTGGTGGTGATGGTCCCGATGGGACCCGAGCGCTGGGGTCCCGACTCAGAAGAGTGGGTGATCCACCTGAACTACCCAGTCGACTGCGCAGAGACCGACGCACAGGTCGAAGCCGACGCCCGCAAGGCGCTGGGCATCGGGGATCTGCCGATGGAGATCCACAAGATCACGCGGTGGTCGGTCGAGGCGGTGATCGCCTCTGCGTTCCGCGCCGGGCGCGTGTTCCTGCTGGGCGACGCGGCACATCGCCACCCGCCGACCGGTGGCCTTGGGTTGACCAGCGCGATCCACGACGCGCAGAACCTGTGCTGGAAGCTCGCCGCGGTCCTGGGCGGCCACGCATCGTCGGCGCTGCTCGACAGCTACGAGGCCGAGCGGCGGCCGGTGGATCAGCGCAACTGCCAGCGCTCGCTCGAGAACGCGATCAACCACTTCCAGACCGGCGCGGCGACTGGCGTCTCCCCGGAGAACCCCCCGGAGGAGAACATGAAGCAGCTGCGCCGGGTGTGGAGCGGCCGGCCCGAAGACGCTGAGCACCGTTCAACCGTGCTGCGCGGGATGCGCGCGCAGTCGATGGAGTTCTCGGAGCTGAACGTCGAGTACGGCTACAGCTACGAGTCGGCCGCCGTCGTCTCCGACGGCACCCCTGCACCGGAGCTGGTCGATGACATCCGCGTGTATCAGCCGTCGACCCGCCCGGGCTCGCCCCTTCCCCACGCGTGGATCGATGACGAGGACGGCAACCGCCGCCCGATCAAGGACCTCGTGGCTCCGGGCCGGTTCCTGCTGATCGCGGGGGAGGACGGCGAAGCGTGGTGCGAAGCGGCCCAGGCGCTCGCCACGGAGGCCAACCTGCCCGCTCGACGCGGTGCGCATCGGCCACCTCGACGGCGACGTCTACGACCCGCGCTGCGCGTGGCTGCGCCAGCGCGAGATCCAAAGCGACGGCGCAATCCTCGTTCGACCGGACCGCTTCATCGCCTGGCGACAGGCGACGTCGGCGGAGGACCCTCGGGGCGCGCTCGCCAGCGCGCTCAGCCAGATCCTCGCCCGCCCGATCGACGCGCCGGTTCCGGCAGGAGCGACCGCGTGATGAGGACTCCTGGCGACAGCGCAGAGCCACGGATCGACGCTGACGTGGCGATCGTCGGCTACGGGCCGGTGGGTCAGGCACTGGCGGCGCTGCTCGGTCGAGCCGGTCACCGGGTGGCGGTGTTCGAGCGCTTCAGCGACATCTACCGCCTGCCCCGCGCGGTTCACCTCGATCACGAGATCATGCGGCTGCTGCAGTCACTCGGGCTGGCCGAGGCGCTCGCCGAGGAGATGATCCCGGTCCACGACTACCAGTGGTTCGGGGCCGACGGCAAGCTGCTGCTGCGCTTTGACGTTGAGGGTCTCGCTCGGTCGGGCTGGGAGTCGGACTACATGTTCTTCCAGCCCGAGCTGGAGGCCGCGCTCGACCGGCTCGGCTGCGCCCAGCCGCGCGTGACCGTCGAACGTGGCTGGGTCGCCGAGGAACTCCTCGACACGGGCACAGGAGTGGAGCTCACGGTCCGGCGGGTCGATGACGCGTTCGGCGGGCTCGCCCTCACCGGCGATCGGCGAACCGTGCGCGCACGGTGGGTGATCGGTGCCGACGGTGCGAACTCGTTCGTGCGCGAGGCGAGCGGGATCACCCGCCGCGACCTTGGCTTCCAGGAGCGCTGGCTCGTCGTCGACGCCGAGCCGCGGGACATGGACGCGCTCGCCCACCTGCCGATCGCCTGCCAGTGGTGCGATCCGGACCGGCCGACGACCCACGTGCAGAGCGGCCCCCGGCACCGGCGCTGGGAGTTCATGCTGCGGCCCGACGAGCTGGCGGCCGATTTCGAGGATCCCGATCGTGTCTGGTCGCTGCTCGAGCCGTGGTACCGGCCGCGGACGGCCCGCTGACCCGCAGCACCGTCTACGAGTTCCGCTCGATGCTCGCCGACCGGATGCGCAAGGGGCGCGTGCTGCTGGTCGGCGACGCCGCCCACCTGACCCCGCCGTTCCTCGGTCAGGGATTGTGCTCCGGGCTGCGCGACGCCGCGAACGTTGCCTGGAAGCTCGACCTCGTGCTGCGCGGCCTCGCCCCCGAGCGGCTGCTGGACACCGTCGACGCCGAGCGACAGCCGCAGAACGAGGCCGTGATCCGGCTCGCGATCGAGCTGGGCAAGGTCCTCTGCCAGCTCGACCCGCAGGCCGCCGCGGAGCGCGACGCGATGCTGCGCGCCGCCGGGCCGCCGCCGCCGCTCGAGCTCGCGCCGCTGACCGCCGGCCTGCTCCACCAGCCGATCGGCGAGCCCGATCCACTTGCCGGGACCCTGAGCGTCCAGGGAGTGGTGGAGCGCGCGGGCCGCGAGGGACGCTTCGACGACGTCGTCGGCGGTGGCTTTCAGCTGATCGTCGCCGGCGGCGACCCGTTCGAGCATCTCTCCCACCGGCAGCGCACGCTGCTCGACACCCTCGAGGCGACGGTCGCGTCGCTTGACCCGGCTGCGCCCCACGGTGTGCGCGACTGCGACGGGCGCCTCACCGCGTGGCTGTCTGAGCACAACGCGCACGCCGTGCTCGTCCGCCCCGACTTCTACGTGTTCGGCGGCGCCGCCTCCCCGCGAGGCCGTCCCCGCGCTGCTGGACGACCTTCGAACCCAGCTGAACATCACCTCGACCCCCGCAACCTCAGGAGCTCTCCGATGACCGACACCACCGTGATCCACCCGACCTTCCACCACGTCAACCTCAAGACAACCCGCCTGCAGGAGATGATCGACTTCTACCGGCACGCTCGTCGGCGCCGAGGTCATCTTCCAGGACCAGGTCGGCGCGTGGCTGTCCAACGACGGCGCCAATCACCGGGTCGCGCTGCTGGCGTTCCCGAACTTCGTCGACGACCCGGAGAAGGACACCCGCACCGGGATGCACCACTCGGCGTTCGAGTACGCCAGCTTCGAGGAGCTGAGTCGACAGCTACTTGCGCCTGCGAGGATGCAGGGATCACCCCCGCGCTGTGCCTGGACCACGGGATGACCCTCTCCTACTACTACGCCGATCCCGGACGGCAACAACGTCGAGCTGCAGGTCGACTGCTTCGGCGACTGGAAGAAGTCGACCGAGTGGATGCGCACCTCGCGATGAGTTCAAGGCCAACCCGATCGGCAGTTCGTCGACCCCGCGCAGGATCGACCGCCGACCACGCGGAGCGGCATGAGCTTCGCCGAGATCCACGCCAAGGCGATGGCCGGCGGCTACGCACCCGAGCAGGCGCCGGTCGAGATCCCGGAGATGAAGTCATGAGGCTCTGTCGCTTCGACGCCGGCGCGGGACCGCGCCACGGGGTGATCGAGGACGGCTACGTCGTCGATCGGGACGACGCGGACGAGCGCCATCCGCTGGAGGAGATCCGGCTGCTGGCTCCCGTGCTGCCGCGCAAGTTCCTGGCGATCGGCCTCAACTACGCCGACCACATCGCCGAGTCGGGCATGGAGGCGCCCGAGTTCCCGGTGTTCTTCAACAAGCAGATCACGTGCGTGATCGGTCCCGACGACGACGTGCACATGCCGCGCGTCTCGAACCTGCTCGACTACGAGGGCGAGCTGGCGGTCGTGATCGGGACTCGCTGCCGCCACGTGCCGGAGGACCGCGCCCACGAGGTGATCGCCGGCTACACGATCACCAACGACGTCTCCGTGCGCGACTGGCAGGTGCGCACGCCGACGATGACGATGGGCAAGTCGTTCGACACCCACGGACCGCTCGGCCCCTGGCTGGTGACGGGCGACGAGCTCGGCGACCCCCACGACCTGCGGCTCAGGACCTACGTCAACGACGAACTGCGCCAGGACAGCAACACCGGCGAGATGATCTACAACTGCTACCAGCAGGTCGCGCATCTCTCTCAGGCGTTCACGCTCGAGCCGGGCGACGTGATCGCCACCGGGACTCCCGCCGGAATCGGCGCCGTGCGACAGCCGTTCCCCGAGGGACTGCTGAAGGTCGGCGACGTCGTGCGGATCGAGATCGACGGGATCGGCGAGCTGCGCAACACCGTCGTCGAGGAGCCCGACGGGTTCGTCGTGCCGGAGAGCGAGGAGGCGCCGCAATGGGCGCACTGACCGAAGAGCTGCGCGAGTTCCTCGACGCCAATCGGGTTGGTGTCCTCGCGACACGCGCTCCCGACGGCCGGCCCCGTCAGTCGCTGGTGTATTTCGCGCGCGACGGCGAGCGACTGCTGAGCTCAACGCTCGCCGACCGCCTCAAGGCCCGGGACGTGAGGCGGACCGGGTGGGCGTCGCTGTGCGTGATGGGCCACGAGCCGCCATATCCATCGGCGACGTTCTCGGGCCCCGCCGAGATCCTCACCAACGACATCGGCGCGGCGACCGCCAAGGTCATGCAGCGCATCTCCAACGCCGCCGAGCCGCCCGAACCGATGAGCGACGACGCGCTGGCCGAGGTCGGCCGCGTGCTGCTCGCGATCACGATCGAGCGAGTGACCGCCGCCAACTTACATCCCCTCACCCACCGGACAGGCGGAGACGCGCCGATGAGTGCCGCTGCAACAACCGATCCGTGCTCTGGCCGTCCTTCAGCGGACCTTCGCAGCTGGCCGCGATCGAGCGCGTTCCGCTGAGCGATCGCGGCCTGCCCGCGAGCACCTACGAGCTGGTGAGGAGGGCGGCTGAGCTGTGGCCCGATCGCCCGGCCGTGTCGGTGCTGCCCGACGCGGAGAGCTTCCACACGCCGCTCGTCCGGACGTTCGCGGAGCTCGCTCGCGACGTGCACCGAGCCGCGGCCGTGCTGGCCGAGCTGGGCGTGGGTCGCGGCGACGCGGTCGCGGTCGTCTCGGTCAACTGCGCGGAGCTGCTGCCGCTGCTGCTTGCCGCAGAGGCGGTTGGCATCTACGCCCCGATCAATCCGGGCTTGGCGCCTGAGCACGCCGTCGAGCTCGTGCGCCTTTCCGGCGCCAGGGTGATCGTCGCCTCGGGCCCCGAGCTCGACGAGGGCGTGTGGGCGCACGCGCGAACGATCGCTGCGAGCACCGGCGCGCGCGCGCTGCTGGCGCTGCGCCCGACGGCCGCCTCGGGCGAGCCGCCCGCGCTCGAGCCGCTCGACGGCGTCGAGGTCGCCTACCTGCAAGAGCGGATGGCGGACGCTGAGAAGGCCGGCCTGCCCGGAGCTCCGCCGGCGGCAGAGCGACATCGCCAGCTACCTGCATACGGGAGGCACGACCGGCACGCCGAAGCTCGCCGCGCGCACGCACGCCAACGAGGTGTCCAACGCCTGGATGATCCGCGCCAGCAACGTGCTCGACGAGAGCAGCGTGATCTTCGCCGCGCTGCCGCTGTTTCACACCAACGCGCTCGTGGTGACGGTGCTGGGGCCGCTGCTCAAGGGCCAGCACGTCGTCTGGGGCGGTCCGCTCGGCTACCGCGACCTCCCGCTGTTCGAGAACTTCTGGAAGATCGTCGAGCGCTACCGGATCGCCGCGATGTCCGCGGTCCCGACGGTCTACTCGGTGCTCGCGCAGATTCCCGTCGACGCCGACATCTCCAGCCTGAAGCTGCCGATCGTCGGCGCCGCACCGCTTCCGCCCGCCGTGCGCGACGCGTTCGAAGCCCGGACCGGGGTCGCTCTGTGCGAGGGCTACGGTCTGACCGAGGGCACGTGCGTCAGCGCGGTCAGCTGGCCGGGCGCGCCCCGATCGGGCACGGTCGGGCAGCGTCTCCCGTACCAGGAGGCGCGCACCGTCAAGATCGACGAAGCGACCGGCAACTGGACGTTCCTGCCCGAGAACGAGGTCGGCACGCTCGTCCTGCGCGGCCCGAACATCTTCGCCGGCTACCTCGTCGACACCGGCTCCCGGCGCGAGGTGCACGCCGGCGGCAAGGTCAAGGACGGTTGGCTTGACACCGGCGACCTGGCGTCCGTCGACGGCGACGGGTTCATCCGCCTCGCCGGGCGCGCCAAGGACCTGATCATCCGCGGCGGCCACAACATCGACCCCGCGACGATCGAGGACGCGCTGCTCACGCACCCGGACGTCACGGCCGCCGCCGCCGTCGGCCGGCCCGACCCGCACTCCGGCGAGGTGCCCGTCGCGTTCGTCACCCTCGCCACGGGAACCGAGCGCACCGCCGATGAGCTCGAGGCCTGGGCGGCCGACCACGTGCCCGAACGCGCCGCCGCGCCCAAGCACGTCGAGATCGTCGACGAGATCCCGCTGACGTCGGTCGGCAAGCCCTACAAGCCGGAGCTACGCCGCCGCGCCGCCGAGCAGGCCGCGCGCGACGCGCTCGCCGAGACCGGGCTGGCCGACCAGGTGCGCGCCGTCCTGATCGACGCCGCCCCCGAGATCCACGTCCCGCACTCGCCCCACGACGACGAGGTCCGTGAGGCGCTCTCCCAGTACGCGTGGACATGGAAGCTGACCAACTGAGCACTGACATCAAGGAGACACCAATGAGCACCGACACCCTCACCCATCCCCCCGACACCCAGAGCATCGCGCAAGGACGCTGGCGGATCGATCCGACACGCTCGAGCATCGAATTCCGCACGCGGACCCTCTGGGGGCTCGGCGACCGTCAAAGGCCGCTTCGAGCACTACGAAGGCACGCTCGACCTGCAGCAGAACCCCGCGATCGAGTTGACGATCGATGCCGCCAGCATCAACACGAACCTCGGCTTCCGCGACAGGCACCTGCGCTCGGCCGACTTCTTCGACGTCGTCAACCACCCGCAGGTCAGCTTCGTGTCTGACAGCGCCACGCTGGAAGGCGAGCGGCTTCAGGTTCGCGGTCGGCTTCATGCGGCGGGACAGAGCATCCCGCTCGAGCTCGACGCGCGCTTGCGGCGCGTCGGCGACGAGCTCGAAGTGGACGCCAGAACGAACGCCGATCACCGCAAGCTGGGCATGAGCCACGGCATGCTGGGCATGATCCCCACCCCGAGCGAGCTGATCGTCCACGGCCGGCTGGTCCGATGAGCGTCGACAACGAATTCAACACCGAAGGGCCGGGTCTCGCCCGCGGAGCCCGGTCTGAGGCTCGCCGCTCGGTCGAGCCTCGACGTGATGCTGAGCGATGCGGTGCTCGAGGGCGGCGGCGTGGGCAGGTTCGTCAAGCCGCGGGCGGCCGGTCGCACGATCGCGGGATTGGCGCGCCATCCGCGGCGGGCCGCGAGCGATGCGGGTCGCTTCGGCGTCGAGCTGGCGCGCGTGGCGGCCGGGCGCTCGGAGGCTCGGCCGAGCAAGGGCGATCGTCGGTTCGGCGAGCGGGCGTGGCAGGACAACTGGCTGCTGCGCCGGGTGATGCAGAGCTACCTCGCCACGTGCGAGACCGTCGACCGCCTGATCTCCGACGCGGGGCTCGACTGGCGCACCGAGCGCCAGGCGCGGTTTGCGGCGAGCAACGTGCTCGACGCGCTGGCGCCGACGAACTTCCCGTGGTCGAACCCGGCGGTGCTGAAGGAGAGCATCGACGCCGGCGGAGCGAACCTCGTCCGAGGCGGAAGACGCTTCGTGCGCGACATGACCCGCCCACCGCACCTGCCCGCCAGCGTCGACGTGACGAAGTTCGAGGTGGGCGGCAATCTCGCCGTCACCCCCGGGTCGGTGGTGCTGCGAACGGACGTGTTCGAGCTGATCCAGTACCGGCCGGCGACCGAGCAGGTTCACGAGGTGCCGCTGCTGTTCGTCCCGCCGACGATCAACAAGTACTACATCCTCGACATCTCGCCGGGACGCAGCATGGTGGAGTGGCTGCTCGGCGAACAGCAGCAGGTGTTCACCATCTCGTGGCGCAACCCCGACGCCGCGCAGGGCCATTTCGACCTCGACACCTACGCACAGGCGGTGCTCGAGGCGCGCGACGCGGTGGCCGAGATCACCCGCCAACCCGCCGTGAACGTGAACGCGGCCTGCTCCGGCGGGATCATCACCGCCTGCGCACTGGGCCATCTGGCCGCGATCGGCGAGCAGGACAAGTTCGGGACGCTGACGATGATGGTGTGCGCGCTCGACCAGGCGCGGATGGGCACGGCGGGGGCACTCGCGAGCAAGGAGCTCGCCGCCGCGGCCGTAGCCGAGTCGGCTCGCAAGGGCTACATCGACGGTCGCGCGCTCGCGGGCGTGTTCGCGTGGCTCCGTCCAAACGATCTGGTCTGGAACTACGTCGTCAACAACTACCTGCTCGGCAAGGACCCGCCCGCATTCGACATCCTGTACTGGAACCAGGACAGCGTCCGGCTGGCGGCCGGCCTGCACCGCGACTTCATCCGGACCGCGCTCGACAACGCACTCACTCACCCGGGAGCGATCGAGGTACTGGGCACGCCGATCGACCTCAACAAGATCACGCTCGACAGCTACGCGGTCGCGGGCCTCAATGATCACATCGTCCCATGGGAGAACGCATACCGCAGCGCGCAGCTGCTCGGCGGCACCAAACGCTTCGTGCTCTCGACCAGCGGCCACATCCAGGCGCTGGTCAACCCGCCGGGGCGGGCGGGATCCGAATCCCGCGCCAGCTACCGCGTCACCGACGATCCCGCGGATGCGCCCGAGACATGGGTGGCGAACGCGGATGTCAAGCGCGGCAGCTGGTGGCCTGACTACCGCGACTGGCTCGCGGAGCGCGCGGGCGAGCTGAAGCCGGCACCGAAGACGCTGGGAAGCCGAAAGCACAAAGCGACCGCGAAGGCGCCCGGCAGCTACGTGCATGCCAGCTGAGCGCTGGCTGGGCCGGCCGCTCGCCGAGACGCGCGGCTGGCTCGAACTCGCGCGTCTGCTGCCCGACCCGGTGTTCCGCGGCGCCGGTGTACCGCGCGGTGACGGCCGTCCCGTCGTCCTGATGCCGGGCTTCCTCGCCGGCGATCAGACGCTCAGCGTCATCGCGGCGTGGCTGCGGCGACTCGGCTACCGGCCGCGCTTCTGCGGCTTCGTGCTCAACGCCGGTTGCTCTGACCGCACGCTTGACCGGGTCGAGCGCAGAGTCGACGCGCTGTGGCGCGCGTACGGCCGTCGTGTGGCGCTGATCGGCCACAGCCGCGGCGGCCACTTCGCCCGCGCGCTCGCCGCCCGCCGTCCTGACCGCGTCTCCCACGCGATCTCGATGGGCGCCGACCTCCAGGGTCTGTTCGGAGCCTCCACGCCCACGCTGGTGGCAGTTGACGTCGCGCGGCGCGTCGTCCATGCCAGCGGCCGAGCGCGCAAAGACGCGTGCCTCAGCCGGCACTGCGGCTGCCCGTTCAGCCACGACTTCGCGCGGCCGTTCCCGTTCGAGCAGGTGCGGCTCACGAGCATCTACTCAAAGGGCGACGGAGTCGTCCACTGGCAATGCCAGGTGATACCCGACGCCGACTGCATCGAGGTGACCGGCAGCCACATCGGGCTCGTCTTCAACCGCAAGGTCTACCGCGCGGTGGCCGGCGCGTTGGCGCTGCCGGAGTTGCCGCCGGGCTACGTTCACCGCAACCTCGGGTCCTGACCTTCGATCTGCTTCGCCGCTTCCCGTGGGCGAGCGACGGCGCCGTTGTTTGGCACCCGTCTGCGCCAACAAGCCGGCGCTTTCGAGCTGGCCGAGAAGCAGCTACTCGACCCGCCAATCGGCTCAATGCTGCTCACGGGTGGAAGGAGAAGGGCACGTAGCTCGCCTCGCTGCGAGCGTCTGCTGAACCGCGGCTGAGCCTGCCTTCTTTCGAGGCTGGCATTCAGCTGAGGTCGGTAAGTCCGGAGATGAGCAGTGAGTCATGGCCGAGCGCACGGTCGGGGAGGCTGTGCCGCGGCGGATGATCGGCGTTGCGTTTGCGAGTCGGGCGGGGGTGCCATTGCATCCGGCGGCCGGACGCCACAGCGATTGCGATGAAGATCAGCAGCCCGCCCGCCGCGACCCCTATGACCGCCCTAGTCGATTTGTCGAGCCCGCGCAGCACGCTCGATCCGTGAAGGGCGAGCACGATCAGTAGCCCGATGATGATTGAGAAGCCCATCCCACCGATCAGGTACGCGAGCAGCGGCTCAAGCACGTCCTCCGGGCGCGTAAACGGGCGACCAGACTGATGAGCCCCGCAGGCAAGCCGACGCTCGGGCAGGCATTTCGCGCCGGCGGTCGGAACTGGGCAGCGCCCGAACGCCTTCGACGAGTTTCAGGTCGCTGGCCAAGCACCTGCTGAGCTGGTCCTGCTTTGCGGGCGGCGCTCCCAGGACTGGGCGCGCCGCCGCCTGCGGTCGGAGCTATGCGGAGGCGCCTGCCTTGGGCTGCCGGAGCTTCGACTTCAGCTCCTCGACCTTGGCATGCGCGTCTTCCTTGTTCCTCTCGAGGCGCGCCTGCCGCAGTTCCTTGCGGGCCTCTCGCTTGGCCTTCCGCTGCGCCTCTTGCGCTGCTGCGATCTCCTGTTCGACATCGACGACGGGCCGGCGCATGACCTCGCCACCCAGCCGCGCTATCGCGGTGTCGATCACCTCAGGGCTCTGCTCGGTCACCTGCGCCAGAACCGCTGTCCGCGTCGGGTGAACCTGCTTTGAGATGTCACCGAGGACCGACTCGGTGGTCTCGACATCATCGATGTCGAAGAGGGATCCGACCAGCACGCCGGTCGCGCCGCCGAGCAGCACGCCAAGCGGACCTCCGATGATCCCGACAAGCAGGCCGATCATGCCACCGGTCGCGGTGCCGGTGTAGGGGTCGTTCCCGACCTCGAGCGCGAACCGCTGCCGGCGACGAGCGGCGGTCAAGGCCGACCGGGTCGAGGAGCTGGTGCTGGACGCGGTCCGGGCGTACTCGGCCACGGCCGACGCGCCCCGACGCGGCGAAGCGGTTAGCGGCGTGGCGGCGGCTGATAACCGACACCGTCGAGGCGGTTACAGTCGCGCCGACGATGACCCCGGATGGGCGCCCCAGTCGCCTCTGGGACCCTCGCCGGATCGAGATCAGGTTCCGGGGCCAGCATCCATAAGCAAGCCGCCACCAGCGACCCTCTTGCGCCTTCCGTCGACACCCTCGAGTCGGAAGTTGACGTGGACGGCCGTGGCCGCTCGTGTCCGGCCGTTGCGGTTCTAGCTGACGCGGAGTGGACGCGCTCCGACTCGATGTGCGCAGCCGGTCTTCTAGCGGCTGAGCACCGCGCAGGCACTCACTCCGGGAGCGCCGTACACCTGGGTGAAGCCGACCCGACGTGGTCCGGGAGCCTGCCGGTCGCCGGCCTCGCCGCGGAGCTGTAGGACCACTTCGTGGACCTGGCGCAGGCCGGATGCACCGATCGGCTCGCCGTTCGCGAGGCAACCGCCATCGGTGTTTACCGGCAGACGGCCGCCGATCTCGGTCGCGCCGCTCTGGACCAGGGCCTCCTGCTCGCCGTGCCGGCACAGACCGGTCTCGGCCAGGTGCATCACCTCGGCGCCGGACTCGGTGTCCTGCAGTTGGGCGATGTCGACGTCTTCGGGGCCGACTCCGGCCTGCTCGAACGCGGCCGCCGCGGCCTCGGATGTCGGAGAGGGCGCGGACTCGATCGGGATCGACGGGCTGAATACCTCAAACGAGCCGAATCTGCGCGTGCGGAATGCCACTGACCTGAGGTAGATCGCGCCGTGCGCGGCGCGGAGCCGCTGCCCGCGGGCGAGCACCAGCGCGACAGCACCTTCGGCGGGCGAGCAGAACATGTACTGCGTGAGTGGGTGGTTGACCATCCGCGAGGACAGGATCTCGTCCTCGGAGAGAGGGGTACGCCGCCAAGCGTTGGGATTCGCCGAGCCGTTGCGAAACGCTTTCGCCGCCACCTTCGCGAGCGTCGAGCGGCTGATCCCGTGATCGCTCATGTAGCGCTGGATCTTCATCGCAAAGAACTGCGTCGTCAGCATCAGCCCCGTCTCGCCATACCAGGAGCCGAGACCCCAATCCTCGGGCAGCGGATTGAACGCTCCAGGCGGATGCTTGTCGAACCCGACCACGAGCGCCACGTCGGCCGAGCCCGACGCCAGCATCGCGTGCGCTGTGGTGAGCGCCGATCCCCCTGTCGCGCATCCGTTCTTGACATTGATGAACGGGACCCCGGTCAGCCCGAGCGCCGCGACCATCGTGTCGGCGTTGCCGGCAGCGTCAGAGCCGCCCGCTGCGAAATCGATCTCATCCCAGCGGACTCCGGCGTCGGCGAGCGCCGCGCGGCCGGCGATCGCCGCCATCTGCAAGCCGGACGTTCCCGGATGGCGCCCGAACGGATGGATGCCGACGCCGATGATCCCGACGTCGTCGGCTTCGGTCATGGCGAGTCCTTCTCCGGCTCGAACGCGTACGTGACGGTGTCGTCCATGCCCGGTACATCGATCAGCTTCAGCTCCATCGGCATCCCGATCCGAAGCTTGTCCGGGTCGGCGACCGTCAGGCGAGCCTCGACGCGCACTTCTCCCTGAAGCTCAACGTAGCCGACGCCGTACGGCTCGAATGCGTCTGGGTCGGCGACCGCGTACGGCGGCGACTTCGGCGGGAAGCCCTGGACGGTCCAGGACCACAGCGCCCCCCGGCGGGCCAGCAACCGCTCGCGCACGTCCTCTGAGGTGCAGCGCGGACACGACGACTGGCTCGGAAAGCTGACGACTCCGCACGCGTCGCATTGCGAGCCGACGAGGCGGGTTTCGCCGCCGGCGTCGACGAACAGTCCCGCGGCCACCGGTCGTGCGCTCGTCGGGCTCATGCCGCGAGCAGCATCGCCTGCGCGGCCTCTGGGTCGACGCCGACCATCTCCAGGATCCGAGCGGCGTAGAACTCGGCGGCGCGATTCAGCGCCACCGAGCCGTTCGGGCGGTACCAGTGCCAGATGCTGTTGTACAGGCCGAGGATCGCGCGGGTCAGCAGGCGGGGATCGCGATCGGGGATCGCTCCCTGCTCCATCGCCCGTGCCAGGAACGTGGCCCAGACGAACTCGAGGTCGCGAGTCCGCTCCCTGACGGCGTGACGTGCCTGCTCCTCGCGCGGCGACTCGCGCTGACTCGCCAGCAGCCCTTGCTCGGCGACCAGCACACGATTGCGCTGGATGTCGCGGTCGCTGAGGCGGAAGCAGTCGACGATGATCGCGACCAGCGCGCCGAGGTGCGTCGGCTGCTCGCTCGCGAGTCGCTCGAAGCGCAGATGAAAGTCCTCGATCGCCTGGTCCATGATCACGAACAGGCAATGCTGCTTTGACTCAAAGTAGTGGTACAGGGCGGTCGGCCCGACGCCCACGTCCGACGCGATGTCGGCCCATTTCGTGTCCTCGTAGCCGTCGCGGCCGAAGCGGTCGGTGGCGGCGTCGAGGATCTCCGCGCGCTTCGCGCCCTCCTGCCGGCGGTCTCCCGTTTGCCTTCTTCTAGCTTGCTGAGTTGAACTCATCTTAGGTAGACTATCAGACCCCAAGGCGATCTCGCGACCCTACCGTCAACGGATTGCCGCCCACCCGTCTCCAAATGTTAGATTGAAGCTACTTCATGTTTGTTGAGGGATTGACAGCAACGATGCGGGCGGTTCGCCTGCATAGTTGGAACCGTCAGCCGGAGCTCGTCGAGATCGCGACACCCACACCGGGCCCCGGTGAGGTGCTGCTGCGGGTCGATGCCGCGGGCTTGTGTCACAGCGACCTGCACCTGATGGAGTGGCCGGAAGGGACCGTTCCCTACCGGCTGCCGTTTACGCTCGGACACGAGACCGCCGGCACCGTGGTCGCGCTCGGCCCCGGGACGAGCGGGATTGCCGTGGGCGATCGCGTGGCCGTGCATGCGCGCTGGGGGTGCGGCCGATGCTGGCCGTGCTTGGGAGGAATGGAGAACCGGTGCGAGCGGAGCGCCGGCGAGCTAGGCGGGCACGGTGGCGGTGTCGGATACGACGGCGGGTTGGCCGACTACATGCTGGTGCCGGCGGTTCGCTACCTCGTGGACATCGGCGACCTCGACGCTGCGTTCGCTGCGCCGCTGACCGATGCGGCGTTGACTCCCTACCACGCGATCAAGCGTTGCGCCCACCAGCTGATGCCCGGTACGACTGCCGTCGTGATCGGGGTCGGCGGGATCGGCCACATGGCGATCCAGCTGCTGGCGGCGCTGAGTTCAGTTCGGATCGTGGCGGTGGACGTTCGCGACGACGCGCTCGCGCTCGCCCGCACCGCGGGCGCCGACGCTGGCCGTAGCGGCCGCAGACCTCACCCCGGAGCAGCTGCGCGCCGAGGTCGGCAACCGCGGCGCGGGAGTGGTGCTCGATTGCGTCGCCTCCGACTCGACGCTCGCGCTGGCGGCCGGCACCGTCTCGATCGGGGGCGACATCTGCTACATCGGGCGCGCCGGCGGGACGCTCGGGGTGAATCCCGGGCGGCTGCCGTTCGAATGCTCGGTGGCGCTCCCGAGCTGGGGAACGCTTCCCGAGCTAGCGGAGGTGGTCGCGCTCGCCAAATCAGGCGCGATCCACGTCGAGGTCGAGCGGATAAGCCTCGGGCAGACCGTCGAGTGGTACGCGAGGCTCAAGCGCGGCGAACTCCGAGGTCGTGCGGTTGTTGTCCCTAGTTGAGGTCACTTCAGTCACGAAGTTCCCAGGCCGATGGCCCGGGCTGCTTGACAGAGACGCTACCCACCATTATGCTGAACCGAAGTAAGGTCAAGTCCCAGCACCGGGGATGATGCGCAAACAAGGAGAGACCGTAAGGCCATGAGTGTGCTGACTGATCCCACCACTTATCCGATCTCGTCGGCCACCGCCCGGCAGCTTGATCGTCCACTGTTCGGCCACGTGATCGGCGGCGAGCTCGTTCCATCGCTCGACGGCGGCACGATGCCGGTGGTCGACCCCGCCACCGGGGAGCAGGTCGCGACGGCTGCCTCGGGCTCGACGGCCGACGTCGACCGGGCAGTCCAGTCCGCACGCGAGGCATTCGACGACGGCCGCTGGCGCTACCTCGCGCCGCTCGAGCAGGAACGGCGCCTTCGCAAGCTCGCCGCCTTGCTCGCCGAGCACGAGGACGAGCTGGCGAGCCTCGATGTGATCGACTCGGGCCTGCTGCGGATGTACGCCGGGTTCATCGTGCAGTTCGCCGTCGACGGACTCGAGTACTACTCGGGCTGGCCGAGCAAGCTCCACGGCACGATCCCCGCAGTCCCGAACGAGTTCGCCGTCCAGCAGATTCGCGAGCCGGTCGGTGTCGTCGGATCGATCGTTCCCTGGAACGGTCCCACCGCCGCCGCTGCCTTCGGGCTGTTCGCTCTATGCGCCGGCAACAGCGTCGTCTTGAAGCCCGCCGAGCAGACGCCGATGAGCGCGGTCGTCGTGGCGGAACTCGCACTCGAGGCAGGGATCCCGCCCGGCGTCTTCAATGTCGTCCAGGGGACCGGCGAGACGGTCGGGGCGGCTGTCGTCGCCCACCCGCAGGTGGACGTGATCACGTTCACCGGCTCGGTCGCGACCGGCCGGACGATTCAGGCCGCCGCGGCGGCGCGCGTCAAACGGGTCTGCCTGGAGCTCGGGGGCAAGAGCCCCTCGATCATCTTCCCGGACGCCGACCTCGATGCCGCAAGCGCCGCGGTGATGATGGGCGTGTGGGGTGCCTCGGGTCAGGTGTGCACGTGCAACACCCGCGTCCTGGTCCATGAGCGCGTCTACGACGAGCTGCTCGAGCGCGTCGTCAACGGGTCACGAGATCTGCGGATCGCCGGCGGATTCGACCCCGAGGCCGAGATGGGACCGGTCGTCTCGCGCGCCCAGCTCGAGCGCATCCAGCGCTACGTCCAGATCGGCCGCGACGAGGGAGCTGAGCTGGTGCTCGGCGGCGAGCGTCACGGCGAGCGCGGCTACTTCCACCAGCCGACGATCTTCACCTCGGTCCGCAACGACATGCGGATCGCGCAGGAGGAGATCTTCGGTCCGGTGATGTCCGTGCTCAAGTTCTCGTCCGAGGACGAGGCCTACCGGATCGCGAACGACGTCGAGTACGGGCTGGCCGCGGGCGTCTGGACGAATGACCTCAACGTCGCGAACCGCGCAGGACGCGCGCTGCGAGTCGGGACCGTATGGGTGAACACCTACCAGATGGTCTACCCGTCGGTGCCCTACGGCGGCGTCAAGCAGTCAGGGCACGGCCGCAACCTCGGCGAGGCGTCGCTCGACGACTTCACCCAGATCAAGAGCATCTGGACGAAGCTCGGCTGACCACCGCGACACGACAAGACAGAGGGACTTGACATGGAGCAACTCACGACATCCCCCACCGTTGACCCGGCGCTCCGAGCGATCCAGGACCGGATCGAGATCACGGACGTCCTCTACCGGTACGCCTCGACGATCGACAAGTTCGACCTACCCGGCCTGCGCGGCACGCTCGCCGACGATCTCTGGGCCCAGTACGGGAACGCCGACCCGGTCATCGGTGGCGACGCGTTGGCGGCGTGGATCGGCGAGGCGATCGCGCCCGTGATCTGGCAGCACCATCTGCTCAGCGTCTACCACGTCGAGATCGACGGCGACGACGCGAAGGCGCTCGTCTACCACACCTCTCATCAGTTGTTCGAGGACGAACGCGAGAGCGCCAAGGTGCTCGTCGGCCGCTACCACAACGAGCTTCGGCGCGAGTCCGACGGCTGGAAGATCTCAAAGCTCGTGCTCGAGCTCCTGTGGGGCGAGGCGAAGGTCGACGTCGCCGGCTACTTCGCGCTCGTCGGAGGCCGCGGACCCGCCGAATGAGCGCCGAAGTGCAGCTCGCCGGCGAGCCGTTCGCGCTCGGCAACGACGTCGTCCTGCGCAACCGGCTGGTCGGGACGGCGCACGGCGCCGGCCTCGTCGTGGACGGTCTTGCACAGCCCGCGGATGCCGAGTACTGGCGGCGTCGCGCCGCCGGCGGCGCCGCGATGCTGATCGTCGGTGGCACCGTGACGGCGCCCGAGTCGACGTGGCGGCGACGAATCGTGAGCGAGGCCTGGCGCGAAGACGCCGTCGAGGGGATGTCGCTACGCGCCGAGGCGATCCGCTCGGAGGGCGCCGTGGCGGCCTGCCAGCTCGTTCACCTCGGCCGCGAGAGCACCGGTGCGGAGATGTGGTTTGCGCCGGTCGCCCCGTCGGCGGTTCGCTCGCCGCGGGAGCCGACCCGTCCGCGCGTTCTGAGCGACGACGAGGTCGATGAGGTGATCGAGGGGTTCCGCGTCTCGGCGCTCCATGCCGGACGGGCAGGCTTCCAGGTGATCGAGCTCCACGCCGCGCACGGCTACCTGCTCGCGCAGTTCCTATCTCCGATCACGAATCTCCGCCCCGATGCCGGCTCGCCGGCCGAGCGCGTGCGGATCGTGTCGCGAATCGCCGAGGCGATCCGTGCCGCGGCCCCCGAGCTGCTGATCGGGATCCGGCTCTCGGCCGAGGGCGGCGAAGAAGCAGGGCACACACTCGACGGGCTGAGCGAGCTGCTGCCCCACGTCGCCCCGCTCGTCGACTACGTGAACCTGACGGTCGGCGTGCGCACCACGTACGTGAAGGACATGGGTACCGAGGAGCCACCACTGCTCGGGGCGATCGACCGGCTGCGGCCGCTGGTGCAGCGGCCACTCCTGATCTCCCAGGCGTTCCGCCACGGCGATCAGGTCGAGCGAGCGCTCGCGTCGGGAGCCGACCTGATCGGCCTCGCGCGCCCGCTGATCGCGGATCCCGACTTTCCGGCGAAGCTCCTAAGCGGACGTGAGGCCGAGATCCGGCCGTGCGTCTCGTGCAACGAAGACTGCCGTGCTTTCGATCCGGTCCTCCTGTGCTCCGTCAATCCGGAGCTCGCGCCGCCCGGGATGGCGCGCCGGCCGGCGGCACCGCTCGTCGTTCAGCGTGGCGGCAGCGCCGAGCGCGGGCCGGTCGCGATCGTCGGCGCGGGTCCGGCGGGCCTCGAGTGTGCGACGTCGCTGGCCGGCGTAGCGGAAATCGTGGTGTTCGACGAGCACCCATCGATCGGCGGGCACCTGGCGGTCGCCGCAGCGGCACCGCACAGACACGGCTGGCGAGCGCTGCTGGATTACTACGAGTCCGCGCTCGAAGCCGCGCCCGATGTCACGGTCCGGCTCGGCGCGGGCGTGACCGCACCCGAGCTCGATGGCTTTGCGGAGGTCGTGATCGCTGTCGGCAGCGAAGAGGTCCTCCCGTCGCTGCCCGGGATCGAGCGCGCGCTGTCTGCATCGCACGCGATCGGCGCCGGCGCCGCGTGCATCGCGCGCGGGTCAGAGCTGTTGATCGTCGACGATGGCTTCGGCTCGTGGTTGTGCGCGAGCGCGGTCGAGCTCGGCGTCAGCGCGGGCGCCGAGCGGATCACGGTCGCGACGCCGGGCGCGGCCTTCGGTCCCGGGCTCCCACCCGAGGGGCGTGCGCAGTTGCTCGCGCGGCTGCGCGGCGCGCCGCTGCACGTGCGCCCGCTCACGGCGCTCGAGGCGATTACCGACGGCCGTGCCGAGTTACTGGGCGTGCTCTCGCGGCACACCGAGACGATCGCGGCCGACGTGGTGATTGTCGTTGGCGAGCGCCGGGCACGTGACGGGACCGCACTCATGCCGGCAAGCGCGACGGTGCACGTAGTCGGGGATGCGCTCGTACCAAGGCGCGTCGGCCACGCCATCTCCGAAGGGCGGGCCGCCGCCGAAGCGATCGCCGGCGCACGAGCGCGCGACGAACTCAAAGCCCCCGCATGAGCGCCGTCGGCTCCATTGCTCGCGCCGCAGTGATCGGCGCCGGTCCGTCCGGCTTCTACACGGCCGATCAGCTGCTCGACGCCGGCTTCGAGGTCGACCTGATCGATGCGCTGCCGACGCCATTCGGCCTCGTTCGCGCGGGGGTCGCCCCCGACCATCCGAAGATCAAGTCGGTCACGAGGGTCTACGACAAGACGGCGACCAAGCCGGGCTTCCGGTTCTTTGGCGGGGTTGAATTGGGCTCGGACATCAGCCGTGCAGAGCTCGTACATCGCTATCACGCGGTCGTGTACGCGGTCGGGACCGCAGCCGACAATCGGCTTGGCATCCCCGGCGAGGATCGTCCCGGCTCGTACCCGGCGACGCGATTCGTCGCCTGGTACAACGGTCACCCGGACGCGACGGACGAGCATTTCGATCTGACCGCGAGACGGGCCGTGGTGATCGGCAACGGCAACGTCGCTGTCGATGTCGCCCGGATGTTGGTGCTCGAGCCGGCCGAGCTGGCCCAGACGGACACAGCCGACCATGCGCTGCAGGCGCTCGCGAAGGCACAGATCGAGGAGGTCGTGTTGCTTGGTCGCCGTGGACCGGCCCAGGCTGCGTTCACGAATCCGGAGCTGCGCGAGCTCGGAGAGCTGTCGCGCGCCGACGTCCACATCGACCCCGCCGAGCTCGGGCTCGACGAGTACAGCGCGCGCTGGCTCGAGCAGGAGGCGGACGCCACCGCCCGGCGCAACGTCGAGTTGCTGCGCGAGTTCGCCGGCCGCGAGCCGGCGGGGCACAGCCATCGCATCAGCCTGCGCTTCCTCCGCTCGCCCGTCGCCCTGCTGGGTGACGGCGAGCATGGTCCAGTCGGGGCGCTCCAGGTGGTGCGCAACAGGATCGAGCCCGACGGGCGTGGCGGTCTGAGGGCGGTCGCGACCGATCAGCTGGAGGAGATCGAATGCGGGCTGGTGCTGCGGTCGATCGGCTACCGCGGACTCCCCGTCGATGACGTGCCGTTCGACGAGCGCCGCGGCCTGATTCGGAACGTCGGCGGCCGCGTGTGCGACGAGGACTCGCGTTCGCATCGCGGCGAGTACGTCGTTGGCTGGATCAAGCGCGGACCGAGCGGGGTGATCGGAACCAACAAGAAGGATGCGGCCGACACGGTCGCAAAGATCGTGCAGGACGCCGGCGCCGGGGTGCTTCGAGAGCCGGCCGGCTTTGAGCGTGACTGGATCCTCGAGCGCGTCCCGACCGCCGTCGAGTGGGATGGCTGGTGCGCGATCGACGAGCGCGAGCGCAGTGCCGGCGAGCCGGCGGGCCGGCCGCGCGTCAAGATCGTGCGCCTCCCCGAGCTGCTTGCGGCGGCGATGAGCTAGGCGACCGTGCTGGACGGCAAGGTCACGCTCGTCACCGGGGCGGGCCAGGGGATCGGACGCGCGATCGCGCTCCAGATGGGCGCGCAGGGAGCGGCCGCGGTCGCCGTCGCCGACCGCAACCACGAGTCGGTAGCCGAGACCGCCCGGCTGATCACGGCAGCGGGCGGTAAAGCGCTCGCGCTCGAGTGCGACCTGCGCGAACGCGATCAGATCGCGGCGATGCTCGCCGAGACGACCGCAGCGTTCGGAGGTCTCGACGTGCTCGCCAACAACGCCGGTGTGATCGAGACCTCGCTCACATCCGACTGCACGATCGACACGCTTCCCGAGGAGGCTTGGGACACCGTGTACGAGATCAACCTCAAGGCCGTGTGGCTCGCGACCAAGTTCGCGGTGCCGCATCTCCGTCGATCACGGCGCGGGGCGAACATCGTCAACACGGCGTCCGTGGCAGGGATGATCGCGCTGCGTGGAGCGCCGGCCTACGGCACGAGCAAGGCCGGCGTCGCTCAGCTCACAAGGCTTGCTGCGATCGACCTGGCGCCACGGATCCGCTGCAATTGCGTTTGCCCCGGGGTGATCGAGACGCCGCTCGCGCGAGCGTTCATCGACACCGCGGAGGACCCCGCCGCGCAGCAGCGCGCGATGCTCTCAACGCAGCTGCTGGACCGGATGGGGCGCCCCGAGGAGGTCGCGAAGCTCGTGTGCTACTTGGCTTCGGACGACGCCGGGTTCATCACCGGCGCTGCATTCACGATCGACGGTGGCGCGCTCGCCTGGCACGGCGTGCGCGAGTAGCCGCCCGTCGTTCGCGCTTCTCCATGCATTACCCAACTGAGATCAGGTGTCTAATCAACTGATGCCGTGCACAAACGCGTAGCGCGGAAATATTTACTTGACATCAGTTCAATTTTGCTTATTATCCACTCCGACTTGAGGCCGTGATGTGGAGTGAACCCAGGTCCGCTGGGCCCACCACGGAGAGAGCCAAGAGGAGACCGGAGAGCAAACGTGATCACCGATTCCGTCACCGCCGACGCCGTTCGCGGACAGCTCCGCGTCCCGGCATTGCGCGTCGAGCGACTTTCGAAGACATTTCCTGGAACCCGCGCCCTGATCGACGCCTCGATCGAGCTTGCAGAGGGCGAGGTCCACGCGCTGGTCGGCCAGAACGGCTCGGGCAAGTCGACACTGATCAAGACGCTCGCCGGCTACCACTCACCTGACCCGGGTGCCGTAGCCGAGCTCGCCGGTGAACCGTTTGCCCTCGGTCACACCGTCCCCGACGGTCTGCGCTTCGTCCATCAGGACCTCGGTCTTGTGCTCGAGCTGAACGCGATGGACAACCTCGCTCTACGCGGCGACTTCATCCGGGGGTTCGGCGGCCGCGTCCGCTGGGCCGAGCAGATCGAGGAGACCTACCGGATCCTCGAGCGTTTCGACGTCGAGCTCGACATCCATCGCCCGCTCGCCGAAGCTACTCCCGTCCAGCGGACCGTCGTCGCGATCGCAGGAGCGCTCCGAGGCTGGCACGGCGGCGGCGGCGTGCTCGTGCTCGACGAGCCCACCGCGGTCCTTCCACACGACGAGGTCGAGCGCCTGCTCGCGATGGTGCGCGAGGTGCAGCGGAGCGGGACCAGCGTCCTCTACGTATCGCACCGGCTGGAGGAGATATTCGAGATCGCCGATCGGGTCACCGTCCTTCGGGCCGGCCGGGTCGTGCAGACGCTGCCGGTGTCCGACGTCGACCAACGCGGCCTGGCGCAGCTGATGGTCGGCACCGACGTCGACCCCGGCTATCGGGCTCCGGTTGCCGCACGTCCAGATTCGCCCGTCGTGCTAGAGCTTCGCGACGTCCATGCCCGCCGCCTGCGCGGCCTGAGCATGGACGTTCACCGCGGCGAGATCCTCGGCGTTGCAGGGCTTGCCGGAGACGGGGTCAACGAGCTGCCGTACGTGATCGCCGGTTATCCACGCCATCCGACCACCGGCACCATCCGGCTGCCGCAGCGCTCGAGCGAATGGACCGACGTCGACGACGCGCGCCGCCTGGGGATCCCACTCGTGCCCGCCGACCGAGCGCACGAGGCGATCATCCCCGACTTCGCGGTCAGCGAGAACATGACCCTGTCCGTGCTCGGCTCGCTCGGGTCGCGCGGAAAGCTCAGCAAGGCAGCGGAGCAGAAGCTCGTCGAACGATGGACGCAGCAGCTCGGGGTCGTGACGGCGAGTTCGGACGCGATGATCTCGACGCTCAGCGGTGGCAACCAGCAGAAGGTCGTCGTCGCTCGCTGCCTTGCTCGCGACCCCGAGCTACTCGTCCTGTCCGAACCGACCGCCGGCGTCGACATCGGCACGCGCGTCACGATCTACGAGCTGCTGGCCGGCCTCGCGCGCGACGGCTTGACCGTGATCGTGTCGTCCTCAGACCTCGGCGACCTGCTTGCGATGTGCACGCGGATCGTCGTGCTGAGGGACGGGCGCGTCGGCGCCGAGCTTGCGGGCGACGGTCTCACTGAACCCGCACTTGTGAACGCAATCGAGGGAGAACGGAGTGGAGACGGTGCAAACGATGCAAACCAATGACGTCCGCCAGTCCGCGCCGGCGAAGCCGCCGGTCCGGTCCGAGCCGCGGAAGGCGAGCCCGGCGCCGCCGCTGGGAACGCGCGTGCTGCGCGGCCTCTCGTTCAACAAGATCGGAGCCGTCTACGTCTGGCTGGGGATCGTGGTCGTGTTCTCGATCTGGGTTCCGGACACCTTCCCGACGATGGCGACGGTGAAGCAAGTCCTTAACGCGAACGCGGTGACGGCACTCGCGGCGCTCGCGATCACGATCCCGCTCGCCGCGCGCGTGTTCGATCTGTCGTTCGCTTACACGATGACGCTGACCGGCGTTGTCACCGCCCATTTCCTCGCGGCCGGCGTCCCGCTCCTGCCGTCGGTGCTGCTCGGACTCGGCACCGGCGTCGTGGTCGGGATCGTCAACGGGATCGTGGTCGTCGTGATGCGGATCGACTCGTTCATCGGCACGCTCGCGACGGGATCGCTGATCCTAGCGCTGATCACGATGGCGACCGGGGACACCGCGATCATCAGCACGAAGCTCGAGGGCGGGTTTGCCAAAATCGGCCAGACCAACGTCAGTGGCTTCACGCTCCCGGTCGTCTACGTGCTCGTGGTCGCCGTCGCGATCTGGTTCCTGCTCGAGCACACCGCCACCGGCCGGCGGCTATACGCGACCGGATTCAACCCGGATGCCGCAAAGCTCGCCGGCGTCAAGGTCGACCGCCTGCGGTTCATGTCCCTGATCGTGTCCGGGTCGCTCGCCGGAGCGGCGGGACTCGTGCTCGCCTCGACGATCGGCTCCGGTGATCCGTCCGGCGGCTCGTCCTACCTGCTGCCGGCGTTCGCCGCAGCGTTCCTCGGGGCCACTCAGATCAAGCACGGGCGCTTCAACGCCGGCGGGACGCTGATCGCGGTGCTGCTGCTCGGGACCGGCACCACCGGCCTTGGCCTCGCGAACGCGCCGCAATGGTCCTCCGACATGTTCGTCGGGATCGTGCTGATCGCATCGCTGGCCGTGACGGGAATCCAGCGCCGGGCGACCGTCGGCGACGCCGGGAGACTGAGCTTGCTGCTGCGGAGGCTGCGGCCAAGCAGCGGCTGAAGACGTTCACCAGACCTACACCCCAGATGTCACTAACCCCCATCCCCACGAGGAGGAGACAACAGTCATGTTCCGTTTGACGCCGGCCCGAAGCCGGATCCGTGGCGCCGCCGGCGTTGCGGCGAGCACTCTGATCATCGCAGTCGTTGCCGCCGGCTGCGGCTCGTCTGGCAGTTCGAGCAGCGGCAGCGCGAGCGCGGGCGAGCGCGACCAACGCAAACGTCACCGCCGCCCAGCAGGTGGTGACGCAGGCTATGCAGCGGCCGTCCTCGATCACGGTCACGGCGCCGGTTGCCAAGCCGGTGCCCTACAGGCAAGAAGCTCGTTTACATCAGCTGCGGCGTATCGGTGTGCCAGCTGCAAGGCCAGATCGTCGCGCAAGCGGCTAAGGCGCTCGGATGGACCACGTCGACGGTCGCCACCGACGGAACGCCGACCAGCATCAACGCCGCGTACCAAACGGCGCTGCGCGACGGCGCCAACGCGATCGTAACGACCGCTGCGCTTCGTGCGGAGATCGCGTCGGTCATTCCTGCGCTCCAGTCCAAGGGGATCGTCATCTCTGATTGCTGCACGACCGATCCCGTCGCCTCGCCGTTCATCTACAACACGAGCACCCCCTCACAGTCCGGAGCGATCGGTAAGGCCCTGGCCGCCGAGGTGGTCGCCAACAGCAAGGGCAAGGCGAACACGCTGTACGTGAACATTCCCGCGTTCACGATTCTCAGCTCGCTGGCGTCGACGTTCAAGCAGGCCTACTCGCAGTACTGCTCCACGTGCGGATTTGCCTCGATCGACGTGGGACTGACGCAGCTCGCGAGTGCTCCGAACCTGATCGTCTCCTACCTGCGCAGCCACCCGTCCGTGAACTACGTGGCCCTGTCGGTCGCCAACGAGCTCGACACCGGCCTACCGGCAGCCCTGTCGGCTGCGGGTCTATCGAACGTCAAGATCGTCGGTCAGGGCGGCGGCCCCACCGACTTCCAGTACCTGGCCAGCGGCCAGGAGCTGGCGCTCGTGCCGTTTGATTACTACACCGTCGATTACCAGATGGTCGACGCGCTCGCGCGTCACTTCGCCGCTGTGCCGGTCCAGCTGACACCTCCACCGATGTGGCTGGTGACAAAGGGGAACCTGCCCAGCACCCACGCCAGCCTGTTCCCAGACGTCACCAGCTATCAGAGCCAGTTCCTGAAGCTCTGGGGCAAGACGACGGCCTAGGGAGACCGGTGGTACGCGTCCGGCTCCTGCTCGCTTAAGAGCAGGAGCCGGCCGTGCTCACGGGCGCTGAACAGATGAGCACCGAGACCGGTGTCCTCACCGGACACGAGACGCACCTGTACATCGGCGGTGAGTGGGTGCCCGCAGCGGACGGCCGGACCGTCGAGGTGATCAACCCGACGACCGAGCAGCCGATCGGCTCGGTCGCGCTGGCCGGTGCGACGGATATCGATCGCGCCGTCCGGGCGGCGCGCGCCGCATTCGACACCGGGCCGTGGGCCACATCGACGCCCGTCGAGCGCGCCGCGATCATGACGAGGGCGGCGGAGCTGATCTCCGCTCGCGCCGAGGTGTTCGCACGGACGGTCACGCTCGAGGTCGGCTCGCCCGTCGCGATCGCCGACTGGCAGCCGCTCGCGGCACAGCTCTACCTCGACTGGTACGCCGGGCACGCCTCGACATTTCCGTGGGAGGAGGAGCGCGACGGCATCCGCAGCCCGCTGCTCGTTCGCCGCCAGCCGGTCGGGGTCGTCGCCGCGATCGTCCCCTGGAACTTCCCGCTGGCGCTGTCGTTCCCGAAGCTCGCGCCGGCGCTGCTGACCGGCTGCTCGGTCGTGCTCAAGCCGCCCGAGGAGACGCCGCTGTTCGGATACCTGCTGGCTACGGTGTTCGAAGAGGCCGGCCTCCCGCCCGGAGTGCTCAACATCGTGGCCGCCGATCGTCAGGTCTCGGAGGAGCTCGTCAAGCACCCGCTGGTCGACAAGGTCAGCTTCACCGGCTCGACGCGCGCCGGCCGCCGGATCGCGGCGCTGTGCGGCGAGCAGATCAAGCGCTGCAGCCTCGAGCTCGGCGGAAAGTCCGCGGCGATTGTGCTCCCGGACGCCGACCTCGACGCGGTGATCCCCCAGCTGGCCCCGAACACGATGCGCAACAACGGCCAGACTTGCACCAACCAGACGCGCGTGCTCGCCCACCGCAACCGCTATTCGGAGGTCCTCGAAGCGCTGCGTGAGGCGATCGGCGCGTTCGTGATCGGCGATCCCGCCGACCCCGATGTGTTCATCGGACCCCTGGTCAGCGAGGTCCAGCGCGAACGGGTCGAGGGCTACGTCGCCGCGGGCGTCGAAGAGGGCGCGCGGCTCGTGCTCGGCGGTGGCCCCCCCGACCGAGACCGCGGGTACTTCGTTGAGCCGACCATCTTCGCAGGCGTGGACAACAGGATGAAGATCGCGCAGGAGGAGATCTTCGGCCCCGTCGTGGCGGTGATCGCATACGACGACGAGGATCACGCGGTCGCGATCGCCAATGACTCGCGCTACGGCCTGTCGGGTAGCGTCTGGGGGGCGGACGCCGAGCACGCCAAGGACATCGCCCGCCGGATCCGCAGCGGCAACGTCGCGGTCAACCAGCACACGCTCGATCCGGCCGGGCCGTTCGGCGGCTTCAAGCAATCTGGGCTCGGACGGGAGAACGGCGTCGAGGGAATCGGCGCGTATGTCGAACTGCAGTGCATCCCGTACGTGCCATGAAGATCAAGGCCGCCCTCTCCGCAAACGCACAGGCGCCTTTCGAGATCGCCGAGGTCGAGCTCGACGAGCCCCGCCGCGACGAGGTTCTAGTCGAGATCCGCGCGGTCGGCGTCTGCCACAGCGACTTGACGATGAAGGCGGTCTGGCCCGCGGAGATCTCCCCGATCGTCCTCGGTCACGAGGGTGCCGGAGTCGTCGTCGCCGTCGGTGGCGCGGTGAACGGCGTCCGCGCCGGGGACCACGTGGTGCTGAGCTATCGCAGCTGCGGCTCGTGCCCCGAATGCGCAGGCGACCACAGGCCGTACTGCCACAACTTCCGGTCGCACAACGGGACCGGGACGCGCGTCGACGGCTCGATGACGATGCGCCGCAACGGCTCGGCCGTGTACGGCTCGTACTTCGGGCAGTCGAGCTTCGCCTCGCATGCGATCGCGTACGAGTCGAACGTCGTGGTCGTGGACGACGCGATCGATCTGACGATTGCGGCGCCACTCGGCTGCGGTGTTCAGACCGGCGCCGGGACCGTCTTCGGCGTGCTCAAGCCCCGGAAGGAGGCGTCGCTGGTGGTGTTCGGCGCCGGCGCCGTCGGGCTGTCGGCGCTGATGGCCGCCAGCGCCTGCGGCGTGCAGACGATCATCGCCGTGGATCCCATTGAGAGCCGCCGCCGGCTCGCCCGGGAGCTCGGCGCGAACACCACGATCGACCCGACGAGCGACGCCGTAGTCGACGCGATCCGGGAGCTCACCGGTGCCGGCGCGACGCACGCGATCGACACGAGCGCCTCCGGAGCGGTAATCAACCAGGCGATCGGAGCGCTTGCCCCGCGCGGCACCCTCGCACTGCTCGGGATCGGGATCCCGGACTTCGCGATGGACGTTCGGAGCGTGATCAGCGGCGGGAAGACGATCCGCGGCGTGATTGAGGGCGACGCGGTGCCGCAGACGCTGATCCCGCGGCTGATCGCTCTCCACCGTGACGGGCGCCTGCCCGTCGAGAAGCTGATCCGCACCTACGGGTTCGAGCAGATCGACGCCGCCTTTGCCGATGCAGCGGACGGTTCCACGATCAAGCCTGTACTTATTGTTTGACCTGAATTCAATTTGATTTTATGACCAAGACAGGGTACGGTTCGGACATGAGTGAAGCGGCGAAGCGGAACATCCTCGGCTTGACCGCCACGCGCCTGTTCAACCTGGACGTGCCCGCTTTGCAGACAGGAACTGAAGTCAGTTGAGCCCCGCAGCCATTACCGGGCTCGGGATCACCGAGATGGGAAAGGTGTACGGCCGCACCGCCTCTGACTTCGCCGGGGACGCGATCGCGCTCGCGCTCGACGACGCGGGCCTCGACGCTCGCGACGTCGACGGCCTGCTGATCAACGGCAACAACTGCCCCGAGATGGCACCGGCGCTCCAGTTCTCCCTCGGTCTCACGGACCTCACGCTTGTCAGCGCGGTGAGCTCGTTCGGGTCGACGGCGACAACGATGCTCCAGTACGCGACGTACGCGATCGAATCACGGCAGGCGAACGTCGTCGCATGCGTGTACGCCGACGCGCCGCTCACCGACGGGCGGCCGATCTCGCAATCGTCATACAACGGCAAGCGATTCAACGCGCCCGGCTTTGCGGGGCTGCGCGCCGCGTACGGTGACCACGGCCCCGCCAACACGATGTACGCGCTCGCCCTGCGCCGGCACATGCATCTGTTCGGGACCAACCACGAGCAGCTCGGCGCGATCGCCGTCGGCCAGCGTGCGTGGGCGCGGATGAACCCGCGGGCGCAGATGCGCCAGCCGATGAGCATCGACGACTACCACGCCTCGCGGTGGGTCGTCGAGCCGCTGCACCTGTTCGACTGCTGCCTGGTCTCGAACGGCGGCGTGGCGGTGATCGTGACCTCGGCTGAACGCGCGCGCGAGCTCAAGCAGCCGCCCGTCTACCTCCGCGGCTTTGGGCAGTGCGCCCCCGGAGACCCCTCACGCGTAGAGCGTGACCCCGCGATCCAGACCGGAGCCTCGAAGTCCGGGGCGCACGCGCTGTCGCAGGCCGGTATCGAGCTCTCAGACGTCGACATACTCGAGCTGTACGACTGTTACACGTACACCGTCCTCGTGACGCTTGAGGACTACGGCTTCTGTGAGAAGGGCGAAGGCGGCGCGTTCGTCGCCGACGGCAAGCTCGGACCCGGCGGCTCGCTGCCGTGCAACACCGGCGGCGGGCAGCTGTCCTCGTACTACATGTGGGGCTTCACGCCCCTGTCCGAGGCCGTGATCCAGGCCCGCGGCCAGGCCGGCGAGCGCCAGGTCGCCAAGCACGACCACGTGCTCGTATCGGGCAACGGAGGCGTCCTCAACTTCCACTCGACCGCGATCCTCTCGGGGCACGAGGGGTCATGACGAGCACCGCCGCCGTGCGAGCCAAGCCGGTCCCGGTCCCAGACGAAGCGAGCGCGCCGTTCTTTGCGGGCGCCTTGGACGGGAAGCTGATGCTGCTGAGATGCCACGCGTGCGGCACGTTCATGTCGCCGACGGCCTACCTCGGCGTCCCGGTTCGCCCACGCTGCGTGCAGTGCTTCGGTCCTGAACTCGAGTGGACCGCCTCGAGCGGCAAGGCGATGCTGTACAGCTTCGCGCTTATGCACCAGCTCTACGACGAGGCGTTCGCGGCGGAGCTTCCCTACAACATCGCGGTCGTGCAGACCGAAGAGGGCGTCCGGCTGACGAGCCAGGTCGTCGGCTGCCCAAATGACGAGCTCAAGATCGGAATGCCGCTCGAAGTCATCTTCGAGCGCTGCAGTGACGAGGTCGCGATCCCGAAGTTCAGGCCGATCTAGATGAGCTACGACCACGTCATCTACGAGAAGCGCGACCACGTTGCGTACGTGACTTTGAATCGGCCCGAGCGGATGAATGCGCTCGACAAGCACTCGCATCGGGAGCTGATCGAGATCTTCGACGACTTCGCGTCAGACGCAGGCGCGTGGGTCGCGATCATCACCGGCGCCGGCGACCGCGCGTTCTGCGCCGGCAACGACCTCAAGGCGACCGCGCAGGCGTCGGCCAACGGCGAGCGACGGGTGGATGCGAGCTCGCGCTTTGCCGCGATCACGCGCGGCTACGACTGCCCGAAGCCGTTGATCGCGGCGGTCAACGGCATCGCCGCCGGTGGCGGGTTCGAGATCGCGCTCGCCTGCGACATCGTGATCGCGGCCGACACGGCGCGCTTCGGTCTTCCCGAGCCGCGCGTCGGACTCGTCGCGGGCGCCGGCGGCATCCACCGGCTCACCCGGCAGATTCCGCTCAAGCACGCGATGGGTCTGCTGCTGACCGGCCGGCTCATCTCGGCCGCCGAGGCCGAGCGGCTCGGGTTCGTCAACGAGGTCGTGCCGGCGGCGGAGCTCTTGCGCGCGGCGGGGCGCTGGGCCGACCAGATCCTCGAGTGCTCGCCGCTGCTGGTCGGGCTGACGAAGGAGGCGGCAAGCGATGGGTACGGGCTCCACGTCGACGACGCGATCGCGCGCGACTGGAACGAGCGGATCCCGCGCATGCTCGCCTCCGAGGACTACATCGAGGGACCGCGGGCGTTCGCGGAGAAGCGCAAGCCCGCGTGGACCGGGCGGTGAACCCATGAGCCTGAAGCTCGGTCTCAACACTGGCTTCTGGGCCTCGTCGGCGCCGGCGCCGGCGACGCTCGAGGCGATCCTCGAGGCCGAGAGGCTCGGCTTCGATTCGATCTGGACCTCGGAGGCCTACGGCTGCGATGTTCTGACACCGCTTGCGTGGTGGGGCTCCCAGACACGGAACGTCCGGCTCGGCACGTCGATCATGCAGATCAGCGCGCGGCGGCCGACGGCGGCCGGGATGGCCGCGATCACGATGGATCACCTCAGCGGCGGGCGCTTCATCCTTGGCCTCGGCGTGTCCGGACCGCAGGTCGTGGAGGGCTGGTACGGGGAGCCGTTCGCCAAGCCGCTTGCGCGCACGCGTGAGTACGTCTCGATCGTGCGGGACGTCATCGCCCGGTCGGTTCGGGTCGCCTCGGATGGCCCCCATTACCCGCTGCCCGTCAACGGGCGGGATGGGATCACCGGCCTCGGCAAGCCGCTGAAGACAACCGTCCACCCGTTGCGCGAGCGGATCCCGATCTTCCTCGGCGCTGAGGGACCCAAGAACATCGCCCAGACCGCCGAGATCGCGGACGGATGGCTCGCGCTGTTCTACTCGCCCCAGCATCACGACGAGCTCTACAGGCCCCATCTGGAGGCTGGTTTCGCACGGCGCGATCAGCCGTGCGAGAACTTCGAGATCGCGGTATCGCTCGACTTCATCGTCGACGAAGACATCGAGCGGGCGGCGGACCTGATCCGGCCCCGGCTGGCGCTGTACTTCGGCGGGATGGGAGCGCGCAGCATGAACTTCCATCACGAGGTTGCAGTCCGCATGGGCTACGGAGCGCAGGCGAGGAAGATCCAGGAGCTGTTCCTGGAGGGCAAGAAGGACGAGGCGGCCGCCGCCGTGCCGACGAAGCTCGTCGAGCAGCTGTCGTTGATCGGTCCGGCCGACAAGATCCGCCACGACCTCGATGCGTGGCGCGAGTCCGGCGTCACGTCGCTGCTGATCGTCGGCCGTCCCGAGCTGCTGCGCCAAGCGGCGGAGATCGTCCTGGGCTAGGCACGTGGTCACGCTCGAGGACAGACCGACACCGCTGCTGGGAGTCCGGGTGATCGAGATGGCCGACTGCAGGGCCGAGCTGTGCGGACGCATGCTCGCCGACCTTGGCGCCGACGTGATCAAGGTTGAGCCGCCGGGCGGCACAGCCTCCCGGGCCGAGCCGCCGGTTTGCGACGGCGTCAGCCTCCCGTTCGCGGTCCGCAACGCGGGTAAGCGGAGCGTGGAACTCGACATGACACGCGCAGGCGGCCGACGGCAGCTGCTGGCGCTGCTCGACGCCGCCGACATCTGGATCGAGACGACGCGGCCGGGCACCCTGCCTTCGCTGGGATTGGCTCCCGACGTGGTGCGCACTCGGAACCCGGCCCTGGTCGTGCTGTCGATCTCCGACTTCGGCCAGACCGGGCCCTATCGCGACTGGGTCGCGACTGACCCGGTTCTGCTGGCGATGGGTGGCGTGCTGAGCCGCTCCGGGCTGCCGGGGCGCGAACCGCTGCTGCCGCCGGGCGAGATGACCCTCGGGCTGACTGCCGCACAGGCGGCGTGGGCCGCGCTCGCCGCCTACTGGAATCGCCTCGAGACCGGCGGCGGCGACTCGATCGACTTTTCGCTCTACGAGGCGACCGCACAGGCGATCGAACCCGCGATGGGTACCGTCGGCACCGCGCAGGCGGCCGGCTATGAGCCGACTCGCGGCCGGCCAGCACCCGGCCCGTATCCGATCTTCCGCTGCCGCGACGGACATGTGCGAGTCGCGATGCTGGCACCGCGCCAGTGGCGGTCGATGCGTGAGTGGCTCGGCGACCCGGAGGACCTGCAGGATCCGGAGCTCGAGACGATCCGCGGACGGGCGCTCGCGTCGGAGCGGTTGCACACTGCGTTTGAGCGCCACTTCTCGGCGCGCGGCAAGCACGAGCTGACGCTCGAAGGCCAGGCCCGTGGCGTTCCGATCGCGCCGGCGCTGACACTTTCCGAAGTGCTCGCCGCCGATCACTTCCGTGCCCGGGGCGCGATCGCGCGCACCGAGCTGGCGCCAGGGATCGCGGCCGACGTCCCGGCCGGACTCGCCGAGATCGACGGCTGCCGCGTGACGTCGCACCGCCACGCTCCGCTGCTCGGCGAGCACACGAGCGAGGTGCTCGACGAGCCGCTCCAGCCGACGCACCGGGGGCCCCCGCCGGTCCCGCCACGCCGCCGGCGTCCGCTCGATGGGATCCGGATCCTAGACCTGGGGGTGATCGTGTTCGGCGCCGAGCTAGCGCGACTGTTCTGCGAGCTGGGCGCCGAGGTGATCAAGATCGAGAGCCGGTCGTTTCCCGACGGCGCGCGTGTCTCTCCCGTCCACTTCGCGATCGGCCACCGGGGAAGCCGGAGCTTCGGAGTCGACCTCCGTAGCGCCGAGGGCATCGAGGTCGTCAAGCGGCTCGTGCTCAAGTCCGACGTGCTGCTCGCCAACTTCAAGCCGGGCACGCTCGAGAAGCTGGGGCTCGGTGCGGAGACGCTGCGGGAGATCAACCCGCGGATGATCGTCGTCACCGGCAGCGCACTCGGCGAGAGCGGCCCGTGGAGCGCGTGGATGGGTTACGGCCCGCTGGTACGGAGCGTCGCCGGGCTGACAAGCCTGTGGCGGTATCCGGATGATGACGACAGCTTCAGCGATTCGACCGTGATCCACCCGGATCACTTCGCGGCGCGCGCGTGCGCGATCACGACGCTGGCCGCGCTGATCAGCCGCCGGCAGTCCGGCCAGGGTTCCGCGATCGCCGTCTCGCACGCGGAGACGATCCTCATGCAGCTCGCGAGCCTGCTGGCATCCGAGTCGTTGGGGGGTGGTCGCGCGGAGGCGGCCGGCACCGCCCGGCACGCGGCGCCGTGGAGCGTGTATCCATGCGCCGGCGACGACGAGTGGTGCGTCGTGACGGTCCGCGACAACGAGGACTGGCGGCGGCTTCGGGGTGCGCTCGGAGATCCCGCCTGGGCGGCAAGCGAGGAGCTCGCAACCGAGAACGGTCGTCTTGCGCGCTCGGGCGAGATCGACGCCCATCTGGCCGCGTGGACGTCTGTGCGGTCGCCCCGCGAGGTCACGTCGCTGCTCCAGCGCGCCGGCGTGCCGGCGGGCTTCATGCAGCGACCCGACGAGTACGAGGACGATCCTCAGTTCGGGGCTCGCGACTTCCTGCGGACCTTCGAACAGCCCGGGCTCGCGCCCCTGCGTATCGAGCACGCGCCGTTCCGCTCGGAGCGGATCCCGGCGCCGGCAAACCCGCCTGCGCCTGAGCCCGGCGAGCACACGCGCGAGATCTGCACTTCGCTGATCGGGATGGACGACGACGAGGTCGAGCGGCTGCTCGTCGCCGGCGCGCTCGAGGAGCCGCCGGCGCCGGTCGCTGCCGCCGCCAATGTCTAGAGCGACACGCCCGGATCAACTGAGTCTGTTGGAGTGCGAGACCCCGGCGATCTGCGTCGAGCGCGCGGGGCGGATCGGGCTTGCGCGCCGGCTCGAACCGCCCGTCCCGGCAAGCCGCGTTGAACTCCTCGAGGCTTCGGCGCACGACCGGCCAGGGATACCCCCATTCCTCGGGCAGGTAGTCCAACTCATCGAGATCATCCGCCACGGCGCAGCGAGCGCCGCGCCGGTACGCGAGCTTGAACGCATCAATCGGCTCCACGCCGGCAACGTACGGTCGCAGCAATCCACTCGTCGTGCACGCGCTGGTCGCAGACGAACAGCGCGCGCGCCTCCGGTTGATCGAGCACCGCGAGCGTGTTGAGGTGATCTCCGACCGGCGCCGTCCTTGCCGAACGCGGCGCCCGCCGACAGGCCGAGCCGCAGCCCGTCGCCCGTGCTGTGCGGGTTGGCGCGGAGCGGGAGATCGCGCGCGAGACGGTGGATGTGGCGCTCACGCAGCTCGGAATCGCCGCCGAAGCCGCCGGTGGCGAGCAACGTGAAGCGTGCGTCGATCGCGCGGTGCCCTCCTGAGGCGCTCACAACCTCGGCGCCGCTCACGCGGCCGTCATCAAAGAGCAACCGCCTGGTTTGCGTGCCGAGCATCACCTCGCACCGGGGGCTGTCGCGGACGACCCGCTCGCACGTAGCCAGCAGCTGTGGCATGTCGGTCTTGCGGCCGCGGCCGTAAGCGAGGACCGTGACCGCCGGGCCGACGTCGACACCGAGCGAGCCCGCCGAGGACCAGCAGATCGAAGGGCTTGGCGGCACGGCTCGTCATCGGGCGTCGATCCTGACCAGGGTCTTCCCGATCGTCTCCCCCGCGAGCAGCCGCACGAGCGCCTCGGGAGCCCGCTCGAGGCCGTCGGTGATCGACTCGCAGTAGCGCAGCTCTCCGTCGGCCAGCCAACCCGCTACCTCGCGTTGCATCTTGGCGATCAGGTGGACGTAGCTGCTGCCACGGAACCCCCGCAACGTCAACTCGTTGGCGGTCGCCTGAAACAGGTTGCGCGGCCCGGGCACCGCGCCGGCGCGGTCGTACTCCGCGATAGCCCCGCACATGGCGACGCGGCCATGGCGGCGGAGCGCGCCGAGCGCCGCCTCAAGGTGCTCGCCGCCGACGCTGTCGAAGTACACGTCGATGCCATCGGGCGCCGCGTCCGCAAGCAGCTCGGCCACCGGTCCGGCCTTGTAGTTGAACGTCGCATCGAGGCCGAGCTCGTCTCGCAGGTATGCAACCTTCTCGTCCGATCCCGCGCTGCCGATCACCCGATGGCCGCGGAGCTTCGCGAACTGGGCGGCAAGACTTCCGACCGCCCCCGCCGCGGCGGACACCCAGACGACGTCACCGTGGCGCAGCGACGCCGCTTCGAACAGACCTGCGTAGGCGGTCAGTCCCATGCCGCCGAGCGGGCCGAGATAGCTGTGCGGCGGCGCGAGCCCGGGGTCGAGGCGCGTGAGCGTGCCCAGACCGGCGAGCGCCGGGGATCCGGCCTTGACAAGGGCGTAGTCGCGCCAACCGAGCGCGTGCCAGACGGTATCGCCGGCCACGAAACCCTCGGCGCGCGACTCGAGCACCTCGCCCACGGTCATGATCCCGTCCATCGCGCAGCCGACCTCGAACGCGGCGAAGTAGCCGTCCGGCCCGCGCTCGCGGAGCCGCAGCCTGAGCCCGGGGTCGACCGAGGTCCATGTGTTTCGCACGAGCACCTCTCCGGGGGCCGGCTCGCCCACCGGTACGTGAGCGAGGCGGAAATCGCTCGGCGTCAGCTCGCCACGCGGATATGAGTCGAGCTGGATCTGGCGGCTTGTCAGCGGCATCGTGTGGCGCTTGCATCTCGCTGCAAGATTTGAAATGATATCAGTTCAGTTCCGATCTTCGCATGCTGACACTCGTGGAGCAGGTGCCGTAATGGATCAGATGAGGTTCGATGGAAAGGTCGCCGCGGTCACCGGCGGCGGCGCCGGGATCGGCGAGGCGATCTGTCGCCGGCTGGCGGCGGAGGGCGCAACGGTGGCCGTCCTGGATATCTCGAGCGCCACCGCCCAGCGGACGGTCGACGCGCTCGGGGCAGGGATAGCGCTCGAGGCCGATGTCTCCGACAGCGGGCTGGTTGATGCCGCAGTGGAGCGGATCGAGCGCGACCTCGGCCCGCTCGAGGTGTTCATCAACAACGCGGGAGCCGTGGGGCTCGAGCACGTCAAGCGGGTTGCCGAACCACTCGAGCGCCAGCGCGAGGAGCGTGTCGTCGACGGACGCGCGCGCACCCCGCTCGAGGCGCTGGCCCGGGTGAGCGACGAGGAGTGGCGTTCACTGATGTCAGTGCACCTCGACGGGACGTTCTACTGCACGCGAGCGGCCGCTCGGGCGATGGCACCGCGCGGCTCAGGCACGATCGTGAACATGGCCTCGATCTGCGGAATCGAGGGCTGCACCGGGCACCCGCACTACTCGGCCGCCAAGGCCGGGATCCTCGGGTTCACGAGGTCAGTCGCAAAGGAGCTGATCCTGCAGGGAATCAGAGTCAACGCCGTCGCCCCCGGGTTTGTCGACACCAGCCGCCTCAAGAACTCGCTCGGCCGCGGCCGCCAGGCGGAACTCGCCCGCACGCCGGCGGGCCGGCTCGGCACGCCCGAGGAGATCGCCGCCGCCGTCGCGTTCCTCGCTTCCGCCGACGCCGCGTACTTCGTCGGCGCGACGCTCAGTCCGAATGGCGGTCTCGTGACCGCCGTATGATAATTTGAAGTGATCTCAGTTCGAGCTGATAGACTGACCGCGCGATGCGACTGGCTCTGACAGCGGAGGAGCGCCGGCTCCAGGAGCAGATCCAGGAGTTCCTCGCAGACCGGGTTCCCGACCACCTCCCGCACTTCCTTGAAGAGCGAATCGCAGAGCTCCGCCGCTGGCAGCACGACTGCTATGAGGCTGGGTTCGTGGGCCGCGCCTGGCCGCGTGAGTTCGGCGGCGGCGGTCGGACCGCGGTCGAGCAGATCATCGTCGACCAGGAGCTGGCGGCCGCTGGGGCGCCGGAGTTCGTCAACGTAGTCGGGCTCGACGTGCTCGGCCCGTCGCTGTTGCGGTTCGGCAACGACGAGCAGCGACAGCGGTACATCCCCTCGATCCTGTCCGCGGACGACATCTGGTGCCAGGGGTTCTCCGAGCCCGACGCCGGATCGGACCTCGCGTCGCTCCGAACCCGCGCGGTCGAGGATGGTGATCAGTTCGTTCTCAGCGGCCAGAAGACCTGGGTCTCGTGGGGCCAGTTCGCGCGCTGGTGCGGCGTGCTCGCCCGTACAGAGGACGTGGAGCCCGACCGGCCGCGACACAGGGGCATCTCGATGTTGATCGTCGACATGCACTCGCCGGGCGTCGAGGTCCGGCCGATGACGCAGATCACGGGCCACGCCGAGTTCTGCGAGTTGTTCCTCGACGAGGTCGTCGTGCCGAAGGAGAGCCTGCTCTCGGAATCCGGCGACGGCTGGAAGATCGCGATGTACACGCTCGGCCACGAGCGCGGGACGGCGGCGCTCCCCCGTCAGGTCAAGCTGCGCACGTGGCTCGACCGGCTGGTTCGCACCGCGGCCGACCGCGAGCTCGACGGGGCGCCGGTGCTAGACGATCCCCATGCTCAGGTCGCCCTCGCGCAGGCCCTGATCGGGATCGAGGTCCTTCGCCACCACGCCTACCGGACGGTCGGCGAGTTCCTCAGCGGAGGGGCGGTCGGCCCGGACAGCTCGAGCGTGAAGCTGCTGATGGCGGAGGCTGAGCAGCGGCTCGCCTCCACGGCGATCGAGCTGCTGGGCGCGAGCCTGCATCAAGCCGACCCCGCCACAGCCGATGAGAACGAGTTCTGGCAAGAGACATACCTCTACTCGCGCGCGGCGTCGGTCTACGGCGGCACCCGCCAGATCCAGCGCAACATCATCGCCGACCGCGTGCTCGCGCTCCCGCAGAAGTAGCGATGGACCTCGAGCTGACAGACGAGCAGCGGTGGCTGAGCGAGTCGGTCGACACACTCCTCGATCGTGAGTGGCTGCCGGCGCAGGCCGCGGCGGAGGCGACGATCGAGCGCCGGCAGCGAGTCTGGGATGAGCTGGTCGCGTTCGGCGCGCTGTCGATCGGCGGCGAGGACGGGATCGGCGCCGTCGAGGCGTGTCTGATCGCGCGTTCGCTCGGCTCGCATCTGGCCGCGGTTCCGTTCATCGCCAGCGCCGCCATCAGGCTTTCGCTGGGCGATCAAGCCGCCGACTCGTTCGCTGCGGACGCCGCGTTCGCCGCGGCGCTGCTAGAGCCCGGGTCGAGCTGGTCGATCGACGAGCCCGCAACCACCATCGGGCGCACGAGCGACGGCGTTGCGATCACCGGTGTCAAGGTTGCGATCGAGCAGGCGGACTTGAGCGACCTGCTCGCGGTCGTCGCCGCGCACGAGGGCGAGCACGCCCTCGCTCTGGTGGCCACCGGCGATCCCGCCGTCAACATGCAACCGCGCGAATCGTTCGACGCGACGCTGCCGATGTGCGCCGCGCGGCTCGACGGCGCCGTGGTCAGCGACACCGCCGTGCTCACGGGAGCGACGGCCGCACGGGCCCTCGAGCGGCTGAGCGCCGCCGGCTCGATGCTCGCCGCCGCGGAGGCGATCGGTGCCGCTGAGCGGATCCTCGACGAGGCGCGGCGGTACGCGTCCGAGCGCCGGCAATTCAGCCACAGCATCGGGAGCTTTCAGGCGCTGCGGCACGTCCTCGCCGACATGTACGTGCGCTCGGCGAGCGGATGGTCGGCCGTGCTGTACGCGGCCGCGGCGTTCGATCAGGGCACCGATGAAGCCGCCCAGACCGCATCGATCGCCAAGGCCTATGTGTCGCGCGGCGCACGCGAGGTTGCGCACGGCGCGATGCAGGTATTCGGCGGGATCGCGTTTACGGCGGAGCACCCCGCGCACCGATTCCTTCGCCGGATCGTCGTCCGCGAGCAGCAGTTCGGCGACGCGGCGCATCACGAGCGGGCGCTCGGCCGGGCGCTCGCCGACCGAGCCGGCCGGGCGCTGACCGCGCCGGCGGAGGCCTCGACCGGATGACGACCTCGTTCACGGATCCAACCGCGCAGCGCCTCGAGCGGATCACGACCGGTGCCGAGCCCGAGGTGATCGGCCCCCACCTCGCGGACGTCCTGCACGACCCGCGCTGGCGGGAGTGCCAGGTCGCATTGATCTCGGGCGGAAAGTCCAACCTCACCTACCGCGTCGCCTCGGACGCCGGCGAGATCGTGCTGCGCAGACCGCCGCTGGGTCACGTGCTGCCGACCGCCCACGACATGGTGCGCGAATACCGAGTCCAGTCGGCACTCGAGCGGACGGCTGTGCCGGTGCCGCGGATGCTTCACCTGGGGGAGGCCGACGGCGTGCTCGGAGCGAGCTTCTACGTGATGGAGCGAGTGCTCGGGCACATCTGCCGAAACCAGCTTCCGTCCGGTTACGCCGACTCGCCCGAGCAGCGCGACGCGATCGGCGGCGCACTGATCGAGACCCTCGCGCGCCTCCACGCGGTCGCGCCGCAGGACGTCGGACTCGCGGACTTCGGGCGCCCTGCCGGCTTCATGGAGCGCCAACTGCGTCGATGGTCAGAGCAATGGCAGCGCTCGAAGATCGCGGATCTGCCGGCGCTCGACGCACTCCGCGACGAGCTCGTGAGAACGCTGCCGTCACAGCGCGCGTCGACGATCGTCCACGGTGACTACCGGCTCGACAATACGATCCTCCACCCGACCAAGCCCGGGGAGATCGTCGCGGTGCTCGACTGGGAGATGAGCACGCTCGGCGATCCGTTCGCCGACCTCGGGGCGCTGCTGGCGTACTGGAGCGAGGCGGACGACGACGAGGTCCTCAGCGCCGCGCGGATCGTGCCGCCGGTGACGGCCGCGAGCGGTTTCCCGACCCGCGCGGAGATCGTCGAGCGCTACGCGCGAATCACGGGCTTCGACGTCTCGGACCTGCCGTGGTACCGCGCGTTCGCCTACCTCAAGCTGGCCGTCGTCTGCCAGGGGATCGCGGCGCGGGCAGCCGGCGGAGCGATGCTCGGCTCCGGCTTCGAGGAGGCACAAGGTCTGGTGCGACCGCTCGTCCGAGCGGGCGAGCACGTGCTGGCGGAGCGTTAGAACTAGCGCGTCGCCATCCCACCGTCAACGGTCAGCACCTGTCCGGTTACGAAGCTGCTGCCGGCGCCGAGCAGGTAGAGAATCGACTGGTCGAGCTCCCCGGGATGCCCGCCGCGCCCGAGCGGGATCTGCTCGGTGAGCCAGCCCGGAAAGCTGTCGGCGTCGTCTCCGAGCTCGGCCGTCATCTGGGACGCGAAGAACCCCGGAGCGACCGCGTTGACGCGAATCCCGTAGCGCCCCCACTGCGAGGCGAGCTCGCGCGTCAGTCCGATCAGGCCGGCCTTCGATGCGACGTAGGCGGCGTCAGCGATCTGCGCGATCGACCGCAGCGCCATCACCGAGGCGACGTTGACGATCGAGCGGCCCCCTCCCTCTCGCATGTGCTGGGCGGCCAGGCAGGACAGCGCAAACGGCGCCACGAGGTTGACGTCGAGCACACGCGAGAAGGTCTCGACGCTGGTCCGAAGCGCTGGCCCCGCTGCACCGAGTCCGGCATTGTTGACGAGGCCGTCGATCCGGCCATGCCGGCCGATGACGGTCTCGATCAGTCGCGTTCGATCGGCCTCGTCGGTCACATCGCAGGCGACGGTGTCGACCGCGCCGTCGAGCTCGGCTTCGAGCGCGTGCAATCGATCGGCGCGCCGGGCCGCGAGCACGGGCCGCGCGCCGCCCGCCACCAGCGAGCGAGCCAGCTGCTCGCCGAGTCCCGAGCTCGCGCCGGTCACCAGGACCACGAGTCCGTCGAGGCCGGCGCTGTCGCTCATCGTCCGGCTACGCGGCGACGCGGGATCCGACTCACGCGGGCACAGGCTGGCGGTAGCGATCGCTCTCGCGACGGGCGATTGCCATGTGATGAACCTCGTCGGGACCGTCCGCGATCTGCAGGATCCGAGCGACCGCGTACAGCTCGGCGAGCAGGAAGTCCTGCGAGACGCCGGCGCCGCCGTGCGCCTGAATCGCTCGGTCGATCACCCAGGTCGCGACCTCCGGCGCGGCGACCTTGATCGCCGACACCTCGATCCGAGCGCCGCGGTTGCCGACGGTATCCATCAGCCACGCGGTCTTGAGCACCAGCAGGCGGACCTGCTCGATCCTGACCCGGGCCTCCGAGATCCATCGCCGGACGACGCCATGCTCGATGATCGGCATGCCGAACGCCGAACGTGAGGCGACCCGCCGGCACATCATCTCGAGCGCGCGCTCGGCCATGCCGATCGCCCGCATCGCGTGGTGGATCCGGCCGGGCCCCAGCCGCTCTTGAGCGAGCCGGAAGCCGTCGCCATCGTTGCCGAGGAGGCTGTCAGCCGGCACGCGAACGTTGTCGTAGATGACCTCGGCGTGGCCCCCGTGCGGGCCGTCGTCGAAGCCGAACAGGCTCGTCGACCGGAGCACCGTCACGCCGGGCGTGTCCTTCGGCACGAGGATCATGCTCTGGCGCCGGTGCCGCTCGGCGTCGGGGTCGGTGACGCCCATCACGATCAGCAGCTTGCAGCGGGGCGACATCGCTCCCGACGTCCACCACTTGCGGCCATTGATGACGTAGTGATCCCCGTCGCGTTCGATCCGCGTCGCGATGTTGGTCGCGTCCGATGACGCCACCTCGGGCTCGGTCATCGAGAACGCCGAGCGGATCTCGCCCGCAAGCAGCGGCTCGAGCCACTCCTCCCGCTGCTCCTCGGTTCCGAACATCGACAGCAGCTCCATGTTGCCCGTGTCCGGCGCCGAGCAGTTGAGCGCCTCGGGGGCGATCCACGGGTTGCGCCCGGTGATCTCCGCCAGTGGCGCGTACTGCGCATTGGTCAGACCGGCGCCGTACTCGTGCGCGGCCGGTAGGAACAGGTTCCAGAGACCACGCACCCGAGCCTCCACCTTGAGCTCCTCGATGATCGGAGGCGTGGCCCACCTGTTCTCGGCGGCCTCGACTTGCTCGCGGAACACCGGCTCCGCCGGGTAGACGAACTCGTCCATGAACGCAAGCAACCGCTCCTGCAAGTCAAGCGTGGTGTGATCAAGGGAGAAGTCCATGATCGTGAGGCCGACTCAGCTGTGGGTCCAGCTCGGCTCGCGCTTCTGGAGGAACGCCTGCACGCCCTCGCGGGCGTCGTTTGACTGATGCGCGACGTTACACGTCATGCTCTCGAGCGCGATCAGCGTCTCGGTGTCTCCATCGAGCCCGCGGTTGGCTGCCAGCTTCGTGATCCGCATCGTGAAAGCGCTCTTGTCCTTCATCGGGGCAATGAACTCGGCGACCGCCTGATCGATCTCGTCAGCGGGCGCGGAAACGTTGGCCAGCCCCCACTCTGCGCACTGGATCCCCGACAGCAACTTCCCGGTCAGCAGAAGCTCCTTCGTACGGCGGAGCCCGATGTAGCGAGGCAACCGGTAGATCGGCCCGGCGCCGCCGAACAGCGCCCGCCGGATGTGGAAGTCGCCGATCTTTGCGTCGTCGGCGACGACGGCGAAGTCGCACGAGATCATCAGCTCGAACCCGCCGGCGACGGCGTAGCCCTCGACCACGGCGACGGTCGGCTTCTGCAGGTTGAAGGCCTTGTCATACGTGCGCGCCGAGACCTGGGCGATCTCGACCGAGTTGTTCGTGGTGCCCAGGAAATCCGCGTCCAGCATGTTCAAATCCGCGCCGGCGCAGAACGTGTGGCCGCGCCCGCGGACCAGCACGACGCGCACGTCGGGGTCGCGCTCAGCTCGCTCGAGTGCAGCGCCGAACTGGGTCAGGAGCCCCCAGTTCACACAGTTCTTCACCTCGGGCCGGTTGAACCAGATCGTCGCAACCTGGTCGACGACCTCGTACTGCACAAACTCCGGCTCGACCCCCACCGGATCCGCCTGCAACTGAACGCTCATGTCCTCTGCCTTCCTTTCCGGATTACCAAACTGAATTCAAATCATAGCAAGAATCGAGCGTGATGCAAGCCCCCTGCAGAACGCGGTCAACGGGCCCCAGTTCGCTATACACGCTGGGCTCAGCGGATCCAGTCAGGCCTGGCCTTGCGTTTGACCGACGGCTGGACAAGCATGTAATACTGAACTGGATTCGGTTTATGACTCTAGCTATGGCGTCAGTCGAGGCAATCCAGATCCCACTTCCGCACGTCGGCTCCGTCAACGCGTGGCTGCTCCGCGGAGAGCCGCTCACCGTCGTCGATACCGGCCCGCGCAGCGACGAGGCGCTCGACGCGATCGAGCGCGGACTGCGCCTGCGCGGGGTCCGCGTCGAGGACATCGAGCTCGTGATCGGAACGCATCACCACCACGACCACGTTGGGCTTGCCGCGACGATCAAGCGGCGCTCGGGCGCGCGCATCGCCGTCCTCGCGCAGACCGCCGACTACGGCGAGCGTTATCTGGACCGCGTCGCGCAGGATCGGGTCTTCGCGCGCGAGCTGATGCGCGACCACGGTGTGCCCGAGGAACTGTTCGGGCCGACCGAAGCGCTGTGGGACTACATCGGCGCCACGGCCGAGAGCTTCGTCGCCGACGTCCGCCTGCAGGATGGCGACCGCGTCTGGGCCGGCGGTCGCGAGCTGCGCGTGGTGGCTCGGCCGGGCCATAGCGCGACCGACACGCTGTTGGTCGACCGAGCGGCCCGGGCTGGCGTTCGTCGGGGACCACCTGCTCGCGAAGATCTCGCCCAACACGGAGATCTACGGAACGGCCGATGCGAGCCGCTCGAGGCCGCGCATCGAGTATCTGAACAGCCTCCGGTGCACATCTCGCATGCCACTCCAGCGGCTGTTTCCCGGACACGGTCCGGCCGTATCTAGCGCCCGCCAGCTTGCTCGGCGTGAGTTTGCCCAGCACCGCAGACGATGCAGGCGAATCATCCACATCCTCGAGCGGGGTCCCGCCACCGCGTTCGCGGTAGCGCTTCACCTGTGGCGCGAGGCGATCGTGCGCGAGCAGCCGCTGCTGGTCGTGTGGGAGGTGCTCGGGCATCTCGATCTGATGCTCGCGGCCGGGATCGCCGACGAACGTGTCGGCGAAGACGGGCGCTGGCGATACTCGCTCACCCGCCCCCCCATTACCCATGCCGGCTGACGTCAGCCCATTGCCGCTCGCCGACGCGGACGACCCGCGTGGGCTGTTCGACCTCACCGGGCGCGTGGCACTCGTCACCGGCGCAACTCGGGGGCTCGGTCTGGCGATCGCGTCCGGCTACGCGAGCGCTGGTGCTCAGGTGATCGTCGTCAGTCGCAAGCTGCAGGCCTGCGAGCGAGTGGCGACAGCGCTCCGCGCGCGCGGTGATCGCGCCGCCGCCCGCGCCTGCCACGTCGGCCACTGGCAGGAGCTCGAGCCCCTGGTGGACGCGGTCTACCGCGACTTCGGGCGGATCGATGTGCTGGTCAACAACGCGGGCATGTCGCCACTGTATGGGGAGCTGAGCGCCGTCTCCGAGGAGCTCTGGGACAAGGTGATCGGCGTCAACCTGAAGGGTCCCTTCCGCCTCTGCGCTCTCGTGGGTGAACGGATGGTTACAGGCGAACGCGGCTCGATCATCAACGTCTCAAGCACGGGCTCGGTCCGCCCGACCGGCGACATCGTCCCGTATGCCGCCGCCAAAGCCGGCGTCAACGCGATGACCGTCGGCCTGGCGGATGCGTTCGGACCGATGGTTCGGGTCAACGCGATCATGCCCGGCCCGTTTCTGACGAGCATCGCGAGCAACTGGGACATGGACGTGCTCGCCGAGCGGGCCGAGACCTTCCCGCTGCGCCGCGCCGGGGAGGCCGGCGAGATCGTCGGCGCGGCCCTGTACCTGGCCACCGAAGCGTCGTCGTTCACGACCGGCACGATCCTGACGGTCGACGGCGGCGCGCGATGGAGCATGCCGGGGGGCGGCGGAGCGCGACCATGAACAACCCCGCGTCCACGAGCAAGCCCGCGACCCGACCGCCTGCACCACTGTGGCTGCGAGCCGTGCACCGGCTCGAGCGGACGATCGGCGAGCCGCTCGAGTCCGCCCTGCACAGCGACACGTACTTCGACCTGGTCACCGAGATGCTGCGCGTCAGAGCGCGCACTGGCCGCACGTTGGAGGGGGTCTCGAGGCGCGTGCTGCACCTGCTCAACTTGCCGGCGGGAAGCGATCTCCGCCGCGTTCGCGAGCAGCTCGCCCGGGTGGAGCGCCACCTTGCCGCGCTGAGCAAGGAACTGGACGAATCAGACGCGGACCACGCGGCCCGGTCTGAGCTTCGGATTGGGTAGGTGCACACACGTGCCGCCGAGCCTGAGCCCCTCCGATTTGGTCGCGCGCGTCAACCGGGATCTAGAACGCTCGCTTCTGCGCGCTCGCAACGGCGTCCGTTATGTACGCGGGAGCTCGAAGCCAAAGGTCGGCGCCACGCCCAAGGACACGGTATGGCAGCGAGACAAGGCTCAGCTTTGGCGCTATCAGGGCGGGCCCGTCCGCTATAGCCCGCCGGTGCTGATCGTCCACAGCCTGGTCAGCCGTAGCTACATCCTCGACCTGCGACCCGGCAACAGCGCCGTCGAGTACCTCGTCAATGCGGGCTTGGATGTGTTCATGCTCGACTGGGGTGTCCCGGACGAGCTCGACTCCAACAACAGCTTCGCGACGTACGTCGACGAGTACCTGCCCCGCGCGGTCGCGGCGGTGCGCCGCGAGACGGGCTGCGACGAGGTCACGATGGCGGGCTACTGCCTCGGCGGAGTGATCGCGATGCTGTATGCGAGCGGTCGCGACGACGCCAGCGTGCGCAACCTGATCCTGATGGCCACGCCCGCCGACTTCCATCAGATGGGGCCGATGGTGGCGGCGCTGCGAGAGGGACGGCTGAATCCCGAGGAACTGATCGACGAAACCGGGAACGTGCCAGCCGATGTCCTCTACAGCGGCTTCTTCATGCTCGCCCCGACGACCCCGATCGCCCAGTACGCGACGCTGCTCGAGAATCTCTGGAACGACGAGTTCGTCGAGGGCTACCAGGCGATGGCGCAGTGGTCGCGCGATCACGTGCCGTTCCCGGGCGCGGCGTTCCGCGAGGTCGTAAAGCAGCTCGTTCGCGCAAATGCGCTGACCACCGGCGCGATGCGAGTCGGTGATCGCAGGATCGAATTCTCGAGTACCTCGGCCAACGTCCTGATCGCTATCGCGGAACGCGACAACGTGATCCCGCCGGCGGCGGCCGAACCGTTGACGGAGTTGGTGGGCGCCGCGGACCGCCGCGAACAGCTGCGGCTTCGAGGGGGTCACGTGACGTTTGGTACCGGACGGGAGGCGTTCAAGCACACGTTGCCGAGCGTGGCGCGATGGATCGCGGCGCACAGCGAGGCACTCACCGAACCAAGGAGACGCTGAGATGGAGATCCAACCGCTCGAGGCTCCCGACCGGGCCGCGCTGGACGAGTTCCTCAGACGGATACCGGAGGGTGACAGGACGTTCTTCAAGGAGCCTGTCGACGACCGGACGGTGCTCGACTCATGGATTCAAGACAGCGCCGTTAGGTGGATCGCGGTTGAGCGGGAGAGCGTGGTCGGGTACTGCGCCGTCGTCCCGCTGCATAGTTGGTCGAGCCACGTTGGTGAGGTCCGCCTGATCGTCGACCCGGCACACCGCGGTGAGGGCGTCGGCACGGCGCTCGCGCGGCACGCGACGCTCGAGGCGTTTCGCACCGGACTTTCGAAGCTGGTCGTTGAGGTGCTCGCCACCCAGGAGTTCACGATTGCGATGTTCCGCTCGCTTGGGTTCGATCCCGAGGCGCTGCTGACCGGCCAGGTCCGGGCCCTCGATGGCGAACTGCTGGATCTGATGATCCTCGCTCATACAGCTCCCGATGCGTCTGCTGCAATCGCTGCCGCCGGGTTAGCTGACATCTACTAAACTGAACTCAGGTTATGTCTTTGCACTCGAATCCCGGGATGACGCGCGAGATGGCGCGGTCGCTCGCGGTCGCCCACCTCGACGTCTACGAATCAGTCGCCCGCGCCGTGTCGGAGCTCGGCTGGCTCCTGGCTCGGTGCGCGGCGTACGAGCTGATCGGTTCCTCCCTGCGTGCGTGGGCCGACGCGACGCGAGACGCGACCGCCGTGCAACTGTCGACGGCGCGATGGATCCTCGACCTATGAGCCCGGACGCCGGCTTCACGGGTGGTCGCGGTGAGCTCCACTGGGAAAGCCACGGACAGGGACCTCCAGTCCTGTTGATCATGGGCCTGGGACTGAGTGGGGGCGCGTGGTGGCGAACAGTTCCGGTTCTGTCTCGCCACTTCCGAGTGATTACGTTCGACCACCGCGGCGTCGGCCGCTCGCAATCGGCCACATACGCGTACACGACTGAGGCCCTGGCCGATGACGCCGCGTCTGTGCTCGACGCAGCGGAGGTCGCGTCGGCCCACGTCTACGGCATCTCGCTCGGAGGCATGGTCGCCCAGCAGCTCGCGCTCCGCCATCGGCGGCGCGTCCGGTCGCTCGTGCTCGGCGCGACGCATCCCGGCGGACCGCGGGCGGTCGCGCCTGACCGCGAGGTGCTCGCGTTCTTCCGGCGGCGACCCGATCTGCCGCAGGAGGAGGCCGCCTGGGCTTCGGTGCCATACAACTACGGGCCGGTCTGCCGGCGCCGCCATCCGTCCCGGATCGCAGAGGACGTCGCCCAGCGGCTGGCCCACCCTTTCCCGAGCGAGGCCTACCGTGCGCAGCTGTGCGCTGCGCGGCTGCACAACTGCCTCGGGCGCCTGTCTCGCATCCAGGCGCCGGCGATGATCGTGCACGGGCGTCACGATCGGCTGATCCCGGTCGCCAACGCCGACTTGATGGCCGAACGGATGCCGGAGGCCCGGCTGGAGATCCTGGAGCACTCCGGACACCTGTATCCGACCGAGCAGCCCGACATCGACGAGCAGATCTCGGTGTTTATCGCCGATTGCGACCGGGCCGATGCGACGCGGTGACGACCTTCGCGTCGCCGATGTGATCCGCGATCAGGCCGCGCAACGGCCCGATACGGTCGCGATCGCCCACGGTGAGCGCGAGCTCAGCTTTGGCGCGGTCGATCAGCGCTCGAACCGGTTGGCGCAGGCGCTGAGGAGCACCGGTGTCCGACCTGGCGACAGGGTCGCCTACCTCGACCGGACCGCTCCCGAGGTGATCGAGTTGCTGTTCGCCGCCAGCAAGCTTGGGGCGGTGGTCGTGCCGATGAACTGGCGTCTCGCGGCGCCAGAGCTGGGCGCCGTGCTCGCCGACAGCCGAGCTCCGGTGCTGATCGCCGGCGAGCAGTTCTCGGAGCTTGCGGCGGCGCTGGCCGACGGGTGCGGCGCGGAGCCGATCGTGGTCGGAGCTCAGCACGCGAGCGGCTACGAACGGTGGTTGTCGTCGCATGACGCGATCGACCCGGGGCACCGAGGTGACGCCGGCGATGTCGTCGTGCAGATGTACACGTCGGGGACCACCGGCGTGCCGAAGGGCGTACTGACGACTCATCGCAACCTCGCCGCCGCAGCGGAGACCTCGCCGCGCTGGGAATTCGACGCCTCCTCCGTCAGCCTGACGCCATTACCGATGTTCCATATCGGCGGCATCGGCTGGGCGTTCGTCGGTCTCTGGAACGGCGCGACCACGGTCCTCGTACGAGATTTCGAACCGGCCGCGGTGCTCGACACGCTCGAGCGGCTGGCGGTGACGAACGCCGTATTCGTGCCGACGATGCTCCAGATGCTGTGCGACGTCCGCGACGCGTCGCGCCGAGATTTCTCCGCGCTCAGGTCAATCGCCTACGGCGCCTCGCCGATCACCACGAACGTGTTGAAGGCCGCGCTACGCACTTTCCACTGCTCGCTGTTCGGGATCTACGGACTGACGGAGACGACGGGCGCAATCACGCAGCTCGACCCCGAGGACCACGAGCCCGACGGACCGCGCGAGCATCTGCTGCGCTCCGCCGGCAAGCCATACCCGTGGGCCGAGTTGCGGATCGCCGACCCATCCACGGGCGCTGCGCGGCCCCCGCGCGAGGTCGGCGAGATCTGGCTGCGCGCACCAAACGTCACGCCGGGGTACTTCAACCGGCCGACCGAGACGGCCGCCGCGCTCACGGCCGACGGCTGGCTGCGCACCGGCGACGGCGGCTACGTCGACGAGCAGGGCTACCTGTTCCTGACCGACAGGATCAAGGACATGATCGTGTCCGGTGGCGAGAACATCTACCCGATCGAAGTCGAGGAGGCGCTGTCCCAGCACCCGGATGTGCTCGAGGTGGCCGTGATCGGAGTTCCGGACGAGCGCTGGGGCGAGGCGGTCAACGCGCTGATCGTCCCGCGGCCTGGTTCGGCGCTCGGGGCCGAGCAACTGACCGCCTTCGCCCGCGAGCGCCTCGCCGGCTACAAGCTGCCGCGCCGCATCGAGTTCGTGCGCGAGCTACCACGGACACCCACCGGAAAGGTGCTCAAGCGCGCCTTGCGAGCGCGATCCGAGCGAGCGCGCAGCCCCGAACCAACCACCACGTCCGCGCCGAGAGCCGATCCTGGCTAATGCGTGAAGTGAACTCATGTTAGGTAGTAGCGCCCCGACAAGCGATTGAGGCCGTGGCGCGCTCGTGCGTCACGGCCTCTCGGCTTGATCTGACTTCAGTTCAGGTGATAAGATTCGTCGAAACTCGCAGTTGCCGCCATGCCGGGTCCTGCTTGACAATTGACACGAGGAGAGATGGATGTCGACTTTGGCTTTCCAGCCCGACGCCGAACGCTTTTACTCAGAGGGCTACTGGCGCCCCGGCGACCTGTGGGGTGAGTTCGCCCGCAGCGCGGCCGCCGCCCCGACCAAGACCGCCATCCACGTCGACGAGCGGTCCATCAGCTACGACGAGCTCCGGCTTGCGGCGATTGCCTTTTCGGCAAGACTGGCGACGCACGACGTCTATCGTGGCGACGTTGTCCTGCTGCTCGGACGCAACTCGATCGAGGCCGCGGTCGCCCTGCTCGCCTGTTTCCACCTCGGTGCGGTCGCGGCCCCACTTCCGCCTATGTTCGGCGGCGTCCAGCTCGCGGAGCTGGCTGCGCAGGCCGGGGCCAAGGGGCTGGTCGCCTTCGGTGGGGCGGCGGAGATCGAGAAGTGCGAAGGACTGCACGGGCAGCTCGCGGTGGTGCCGCTCTTCCCTGACGACGTCGCCGTCTTGATCGCCGAGAGCATGGGCGCCGACCGCGATGCGGCCGCCGCGGATGACCTCGCGCTCCTGCTGCACTCCTCCGGCACGACATCGATTCCGAAGGGGATCATGCACTCGTCCAACACGCTGCGGTACGCGACCGAACAGATCCTCGAACGATGGGAGTTGACCGGCGAGGACACGAACCTGGTGGTGTGCGAGTTCGGGTTCGTCGGGAGCCTGGTGTTCGGTTACCTCGTCACGCTCTTGTCTGGCGCGACCGGCGTCCTGCTGCGCCGATGGAGCGCGGACGAGGCGCTTCGGCTGATCGAGCGCCATCGCTGCACATACGTCCTTTACATGCCGACCCATGGCGCCGACATCCTCCGCGCCGGGGCCGAATCCCAACGCGATTGGTCGAGCATGCGCGTGCTCGTCGCAACGGGCCTCTCGGAGGAGCGCCGGATCTCGATGCACCAGGTGTTCGGCCTCCAGCCGCTAGCTGACTACGGGCTCTCCGAGGTCCCCGGCCACATCGCGCACGGGCTTGCGGAGCCGTGGGAGAAGATGATCAAGACCGAGGGCATCCCCTTCCGCGGAACCGACGTTCAGATCCTCGATTCGGTCGGCAACCCGGCGGCGGCCGGCGAGGTCGGTGCGGTGGTGGTCAACGGTCCGAGCCGGTTCCTCGGCTTTCTCGCCAACGACTCGCTGACGCGGGAATCGCTGACCGACGCAGGCGACTATAAGACCGGCGACCTCGGTTACCTCGACGACGACGGCCACTTCATCTACGGAGGCCGCAGCAAGGACATCATCCGGCGCGGCGGGGTGACGCTGGTCCCGGCCGAGATCGAAGCGGCGATCGTCAAGCATCCGGCGATCCACGAGGTGGCCGTGGTGCCCCTACCCGACGACCGCTTGGGCGAGCGGGCGTGTGCGGCGGTCGTCGTCGAGCCGGGGAATGATGCACCGGGGCTGCCAGAGCTCCAGGACTTCCTCGCCTCGCAGGGTCTGTCGAAGTACTCGTGGCCCGAATCGGTCGAGGTGTTCGAGGAGTTTCCGAGGACGCCGTCGCTGAAGGTGGTCAAGCGCGACCTCGTGACCGCGATCCTTAATCGCGCGACGATGCCGGCCTGAGGCTCGGTCGAGACGATGACCTTCTTTGAGCGGTATTTCGCGGCACTTGACGGACCGGATCCGCACTCGTCGCTCGAGCTCGTCTCGGACAATGTCGAGTTCGCGATCCAGTGGGCTCACGGCGCCGACCGCAAGAGCACGCAGATCCTGGGCGGAGTCTCCGAGCTGCGGGCGTTCATCGATCGCGACGACACGGGCAACTGGGCCCACCACCTGCTCCATGCGCGCGACGAGGGACAGATGGCGTTCGCGCTCGGCGAGACGCGTTACGACGACAGCGGAGAGCGGATCGGCACGTTTCTTGCGGTCGCCGAGCTCGATCCCGACGGCCGGATGCGCAAGTACATGGTCGCGCGCACGCCGGCGATTGACTTCGGGCACTAGACAGGCGCCTAGTTTTGGTCTAAACTAAACCGACTTCAGGTCAATGCAGCTTAGTACCGAGGAGAGACCCGTGGCGATAGATGACACCGTGGTGACGGAGCAGGCGACTCACGAGGACATGGACGACCGGGACCTCCGTGGCTGCCCGGTGATGCACGAGGACTTCTCGCGCGCGCGAGAAGTCGGATCCCATTGGGAGTGGGCGGACGAGCTGCGGGAGACCGCCCCCGTCTACTTCAACACATTTGCGCAGGGCTACTGGATCTTCACGCGCCACGACGCGGTCCGCGACATCTACAAGACACCCGAGGTCTTCTCGAGCGAGTCGTTCACACCGTGGGACCCCGAGCCGATCTACCGCTTCGTGCCGACGCAGATCGACGCGCCCGACCACATCACGTATCGGCGGATTCTGAACCCGTGGTTCTCCCCGCGGGCGATCGACGCAGCCGAGCCGATGATGCGCGAGCTGTGCCGGAAGCTGGTCGAGAGCACCGCTCGCGCCGGCAGTTGCAACCTCGTCAACGATTTCGCCCTTCGATTCCCGACCGAGGCCTTCCTGGCGGTGATCGGCGTCGACACCGCTGACGCCGACATGTTCGTGCGCTGGGTTGAGGACTTCTTCGCCGGCTTCGGAGGCGACACCGAGAAGCTCGAGCCGATGGCGAAAGCGCTGAACGGCATTCGCGAGTACTGGGTCAAGGTCCTGGCGGACCGGCGCGACGACGTCGAACCTCGTGAAGGCGACCTGGCGTCGTATCTGATGCACGCGAGCTTCGATGATCGGCCGCTGACCGATACCGAGATCCTCGACATGCTGACCGTGCTGGTCCTCGCCGGGCTGGACACAACGCGCGCCGAGCTCGGCTACATGTTCCGGCACCTTGCGACGCACCCCGAGCACCGCCAAGCACTGATCGACGATCCGCAGCTGATCCCCTCGGCGGTCGAAGAGGTCCTTCGTTACTACACGATCATCTTCGGCGACGGCCGCAAGGTCACCCGAGACATCGAGTTCCACGGCGTACAGCTGAAGCGTGGAGACATGGTCTACGGTCTCGTGTCGGCGGCAAACCGCGACCCGCGCGCCTACGAGCGGTCGGACGAGTTCCTCCCTGATCGCAAGCGCAACAACCACATGGGCTTCGCGAGCGGGCCGCACCGCTGCCTCGGGCAGCACCTGGCCCGGCGGGAGATGCAGATCGCGGTCGAGGAGTGGTTGCGGGTTATCCCCGAGTTCCGCATAGCCGGCGATTGCGCGCAACTGCGAGAGCGCGGGGGCAGCTCGATGATGACGCTGATCGACCTGCCGCTCGAATGGGATGTGAGCTCATGAAGCTGTCGGTCGATGGTGAGCAGTGCATGGGCCACGGCCGCTGCTACAGGCTCCTGCCCGACCTACTCAGCTCCGACGACGAGGGTTACGTGACGATCCGTGACCAGACGATCGAGGTCCCCGACGATCTGCGTGAGTTGGCCGAGGAAGCGGAAGGCACCTGCCCCGAGGAAGCGATCTCGCTGACTCGAGACTGAGTGCCGAAGAAATCGAGTCGACCTCAGTTCCGCGTATGATCGGACCGTACCCGATGCAGCAGGAGGCGATTGTGCCGGCGCCAGGTCAGGCAACACGGGCAGGAACCGACGGTCAGCGCCGGACATCTTCGCGAAGTAAGCGCGAGCGAATCCTCACCGCCGCGACGGCGTACTTCGGCGAGCACGGTTACGAGGACACGAAGTGGGCAGACGTGGCGGCGGCCGTGGGGATCGGATCAACCGCCCTCTACCACTACTTCGAATCGAAGCTGCACTGCCTGTACGTGATCATGGCGGACGCGCTCGACTCTTTTGACGGCGATTTCGAACGAATCACCAGCGAGCACGACGACTACCTCGATGCGCTGGTGTCAGTCTTGCGCTCCTCGTACGACCTGACCGAACAGGAAGTCCTGCGCAACCGCGTACTCGTAGCAGAACAGGGACTGATCGGCATCCCGCGGCAATCGCGTCGCGAGGAAGAGGCCCGCGAGCTTGCCCGCGAGCGGACCCGGGACCTCGAGTTTGCCTGGGCTACCTTCCTCGTGCGCGGCATGGAGCAAGGTCATGTCCCCCAGGCCGATGCCCGCTTGCTGACGCGGGCGGTGCTCGGTCTCTACAACAGCATCTGGCACTGGTACCGGCCGCGGGGAACGATGGGACTCGACGACGTTGCCGACTTCTTCGTTCGTCGACAGCTCGCAGTCCTATCGCTGCCCGCCGAGCTGGCGGACCGGAAAAGCAAGACGCGCAGCTAAGCGCGTCGTGGCTCGCCGCTAAGCAAGTTCGGCCAAGGTCCGCTGGCCGACCCGTTGGAGTGCTTTGAGGTACTCCAGATGCGCGGCCCAGCGAGGCGAGCCCGGACCGTCGCCGGCGAGGCAAACGGTGTCGCAATGGGCGTCGATCAGCTCGTGGGTGAGTACGATCAGCCGATCGGAGGCGGCTTGGGAATCGGCGGGCGTAAGCGGCATTTCTCGCAGCTCCGGCGCGCTACGCCGCGGTCGGTTCGGACTCTCGCGTGTGCGACTGGGCTCCTCCGCGACCGCCACGATCGGCGATCGTCGGCTGCAGGCGTCGATCCACCTCTGGCCCTCGCGACGTTCCGGCCGGGTCCCGATCCGCGCGCAACTCGACCACCGTTGGGTAGGTGTAGAAATGCTCACCCATCATTCCTCCTAGAACTGCTATACTGAGCTGAAGTCAGTTTAGTTTATCTGCCGCTGAGCACTCGTGTCAAGGGGAGAATTGCCATGACACCGCGCTACCCAATCGGAAACCGACTCGAGGGCAAGGTCGCGTTGATCTCCGGCGGCGCACGTGGCATGGGCGAGAGTCACGCCAGGGCATTCGTGGCTCAAGGCGCCAAGGTGGTAATCGCCGACATCCTCGATTCGGAAGGAGAAGCGGTCGCCGCGGAGTTGGGCGAATCCGTCGCCTACGTCCACCTAGACGTCACCGACCGCGACCAGTGGGCTCGAGCTGTCGCCACCGCACACGAGGCCTTCGGCAAGCTCAACGTGCTCGTCAACAACGCCGGAATCGCCACCGCCGGCCCAATCGGCGAGTACGCGCCGGAGCGATGGGACGCGATCATCGCGGTCAACCTCACCGGTGTTTTCAACGGGATCACCGCGTCGCTTGACGCATTGAAGGCCGGAGCGCCCGGTTCGATCATCAACGTCTCGTCAACAGCCGGCCTGCAGGGGTACAGCAAGCTCCCCGGCTACACCGCTTCCAAGTTCGGCGTGCGCGGCTTGACCAAGTCGGTCGCTCTCGACCTTGGAGTGCACAACGTTCGCTGCCACTCGGTCCACCCCGGAGCGGTTGTCACGCCGATGACGGCTGGTCTGGATGCTCCGTAGAACCATGTCGCGATGCGCCGTCTCGGCCGGCCTGAGGAGCTGTCGAACTTGATTGTGTTCCTTGCCAGCGACGAGTCGAGCTTCTCGACGGGGGTCGAGTTCATCGCCGACGGTGGAGAGACCGCCGAACTCGCTCCGGGCGCGACCGCGTGAGCGACGACGCCGCAGTCGATCTCGCCCGCTCATCCGCTCTGTATCGCGGCGACCACTCCTGCGGCGATGGGCTCTTTGGGGGCTCCCACCCCGACGGCCTCCGGCCAGGTTCGACGCCACGTCAGCAAACGGCCCGACGGTCGAAGCAGAAGCGCTGAGGACCGAGCCCGGCGCTGCCGCAAAGAACGGAACGAACCCGGCGCTCTGCGCCCGTCAGGTCGCCGGCGGCCACGACGTGGATGCGTCCGTACCGAGCTCGCCACTCGGGCATCGCGGCAAGAACGCGCTCGCGCGTCCAGCGCCGCTCGATCGCGCCGGGGTGGCAGGCCTTGCAGTACGCGTGCGCGTCGCCCTTCCCGTTGCGGGATTGGGTCTAGGCGCCGCAGCCGCGGCACACCCCCGGGTAGCGGGCCTAGACCGCCCGCGCCTTCTCCCCCGTCGGGTCGTAGACTACGACGATGAAGTTCGAGGCGAGTCCGGCGAGCAGCGAGTGGCGATTCCAGAAGTGCGGCGCCAAGGCGTCGGAGACGATGCCGGCGAGCAGCGCGACTCCGGCCACGGCGGCTAGCAGGCGCGTTTGCCATAGGTATGACTGGATCGATTGCGAACCGCGTCGGACCACGAGGACGGCTTAGCACTCGCGCTATCTCGTGTCCCACTGAACTCACCCAGCCTTCGCGGACACGCTAGAGCCGCCCGCCACAGGGATGAAACGCTCCGGAACCGGGGACCGCACCGCACCGACCGGTGCGCGCTGCGGCTCAAAATCCCTGCTCGCCAGCACCTTTTGGCTTCGCCAAGCCCCCGCGTTGCGGCGGTTATGCCAACCACTGCCCCACCAAGAAGCCCTCTCGCCCACCAAAAAACCCCGCATTTGCGGGGCTTTTACATCGGGGCGCCCGGATTTGAACCGGGGACCTCACCGACCCGAACGGTGCGCGCTACCAGGCTGCGCCACGCCCCGATCCGGCCAGTAAACCACAGCTAGACCGTCGTCGCCTTGGTACAGCGTTCCGATTTCAACGACGTCGCCTTAGTGCCCCGGCGGCGAGAGGAGGTTGACCGGGTTGGGCACCGTGACCGACGGGACGGTCACGGACCCGACGGTGACGGGTGGCGTGACGACAGGGGGCGCCTGGCCGGCTGGTGGGGGGCTGACATTCGGGACGACCGGGGGCAGCCCTAGTTGCTTGGCGACGGCGGACACGCTCGGGAGCGAGATGTTGGCGCCGGAGCCGACACCCGACGTGCCGGACGAGGCACCTGAAGAGCCACTCAGAGCACCAAGCGCGGATTTCACGCCACCCGCCAGCGTCGCGACGCCGCCCGCGACCGCACCGCCGGCCTGCGACCCGCCGGCCTGCGACCCGCCGACCTGCGCGCTGCCGGTCTGCGAGCCGCCGCTGTGCGGCGCCGCGCTGCTCGCCGCCGCCGAAGCGCTGGTAGAGGTCGTCGACCCGGCGGCGCCGCCCGCGCCGCCGGTCTGACTCGAGTTGGTGGCCCGCGGCGCCGGCGTCTTCGAAGCTCCCGGCGTGGAGCCGCCGCTCGCGAGGCCGCTCGATGACTGATGACCGGCGGATACCGCCGGCGGACCGATGACGGTGACCCGCGCCTTGCGGACCGGCGCCGCCGCGCCGGGGCGGGTTGACTGCGATGAGCGTTGGGGGGTGCTCGGGGGCCGGCCCGCGTGGCCGCTATGGCCGCCATGCCCCACCAGTCCGGTGGCAAAACCGCCGCCGGCCCCCGCGATCACGAGCGCAGCGGCGGCTGCCGCAGCCCGCCCGAATCCCGCCGTCGGGGCACCCGGGTCGGCGAACGTCGCGGCCGTTTGCAGCGCCCGCCAGGACGCCCCGGAGTGAGACGCGGATGCGGAGAGGACGTTGTCCTTTCCGCGCGCGCGGCGCCAGGGCAGCCATCCGAACGGCAGCAGCGCAGCGAGCTTGCCGGCGAGGCTCGGCCTCTTCAGCAACGACTCGTCGAATCCAGTCATCCGAGCGTGGCGCCGGCATGGCTGGCAGTGGGCCAGGTGGCGTGCGAGCAGGCGGCGTTGGCGGATGCCGAGCGACGTAGCTGATTCGGTCTGCGTGGCGTCGGCCACGGCCCGGACCTGCTCGCACCGGCGTCCGCTGGCAAGCTCCTCGTATTCCTCGCCCAGGCGCCGGCGCGCTCGGAACAGGGTGCTCTCGACGACGGGACGGCTCATCCCCATCCGTTCGCCGATCTGGCTGTAGGAGAGGCCCTCGAGCTCGCGCAGCACGATGATCTTGTGATGGCTCTCGGATAGGCCGCCGAAAGCGCCGCACAGATCGGCGAGCCGCTGTTTGCTCTCGACCGCGGCCTCGGGCGCCGGAGCAGTCGACTGCAGTCTGGTCGCGACGCCGGGCTCGCCCTCCAGATCGAGGGAGACCTCCTGCAACCGCTGCATCCGGCGGTACTCGTCGATGCAGGCGTTCTTGGCGATCTCGTAGATCCAAGGCTTGAAGGCGATCGGTCGCTCGGTGTGGCGGAGGCGACCCAGCGCCGAGATGAACACCTCCTGCGCGATGTCCTCCGCCCGTCCGTGATCGCCGACCATTCCGAACACGTAGGACCGGATCCGCCCCCGGTAGCGCAGGTAGAGCTGCTCGAACGCCTGATCGTCGCCAGATCTGGCCGCGGCGACGAGCACGTGATCCGTACACGCGGGCCTGGGTTGGATCTCCCTTAGCGCCGACACCTCGGTCAGTGTTCCCACGGGTGACGTAGTACCCCGCCCGGGAACAATTGAACTCTATCGTTTATCTGACGATATGGGAGCCGGTTATGTTTGGTGAACGAGCGGTCTGAACGACAAGAAAAAGGTGCACGCAGCTTGAGACCGTCCGGCCGACCCGGCATACTTGTGGCTATGTAGTGAACCCAGAAGGAGGACTAGGACCGATGGCCAATCACCTGACGCCCACCGAGCTTGCCCGAGAATCCGGCTTAGAACGCCGGGATGTCATCGTCAAGTGCGTCGAGTTGGGCGTCCCGATCTTCAACGGTCGGATTGACAAGACCCTATTCCTCTCGAGTCTGAACGCACTTTCGCCGAAGGTCGTGCAGGCACAGGTCGCGCAGGCGCGGGCGATCCAGGTCTAAAGGCCGACTGGCGCGGGGTTTCTGGGAGCGGTCACGAGACCGCTCCAACGGTGGGGCAGCTCTCCCGTGGCTGCCGCTGGGGCGGCGGTCGTGAGTTCGGTTGGCGGTTTGCCGGGCAGTGGTGGGCGGGTTGGCGGTTCGTGGCAGCCAGTGGGGTTTGCAGGGCAGCAGTGGGGTTTGCGAGTAGGGGTGGTGAGCGCGGTTCGCTTTGTGGGCAGGGGTGTCTGGGCGCGGGACGAGACGGCCGCCCCCCTTTACAGCTGGGGTCCGACCGGCCTGGAGCGCGGGTTCCGCCCCTTCCCGCGCGGGTTCGGCCGCCCTGGAGCACGGGTTCGGCCCCTCGGGGCGGGGTTCGGCCGCCCTGGAGCGCGGGTTTGGCCCCCTCCGAGCGCGGGTTCTGCCGGGGTTCGGCCGGCGGCCGCTGCCGCAACCGGGGTTCGCCCATAGCTCGGACAGGCTTCGCTCGTCCGTACTGTCAGCAGTCTGACAATTTCGCCTGCATACGGGCACAAATCGCCCGCGCCTGTTGGGCTTTGGTCAGTTATGCACGTGGGGCATGCTTATGTAACCAGGGTCGGTTTGGGGCGTGGACTTTGGGCCCTTAAGCATGCTGCCGAGGCGGATTTCGGCCCGCCGGGACGGTTTGAGCCCGCCGGGACGGTTTCGGCCCGCCGGGACGGTTTCGGCCCGCCGGGACGGTTTCGGCCCGCCGGGACGGTTTCGGCCCGCCGGGACGGTTTCGGCCCGCCGGGACGGTTTCGGCCCGCCGGGACGGTTTCGGCCCGCCGGGACGGTTTGAGCCCGCCGGGACGGTTTGAGCCCGCCGGGACGGTTTCGGCGGCGCCGGCCCCTACCGGGCGTCGAACCGCGCACTTTCCCCGCGATTCGACCGCTCTGGCCTTGGGCGGCTCGCCCCGGCCCCCTCCCCACCCTCGCGCCGGCCTTCCGCCGCAAGCACCCTTCACCAGCGCCGTTACGAAGCCACCCCCAGCCAAGCCAACCGCCACCCCCAGCCAAGCCGACCGCCACGGCCAGCCAAGCAAGACCGCCACGGCCAGCCACCCGGCGCGAACCACCCCGCCCGGCCCCGCCCAGGCCCAGGCCCAGGCCCAGGGATCCAGCTCGAGCTAGTCCTGGGCCGACTGGCGCAGCAGCGTTGAGGTCGTCTGCTCGAGGATCTTCCGCCAGGCGCGGGTCTTCTCGCGCTCGGCTTCAAAGTGCTTGACGACCTTACGCACGCGCGTCGCCGAGATCTCGATGCCATGCCGGGCACAGACGCGCTTGAAGCGCGGGTAGTCGTGCGCCAGCTTCAGGGTCACCGATTGGAACCCGTGCCTGGCGATGTCGACCCGCGAGGTGTAGTTCATGATGCTCGTCTGGAACATGATCTCGTCGTTCGGCTCGGGCTCGATCAGGATGATGTCGACGCCCGGATAGCGCTGCTCCCAGTTGCGGGCGAGCTCGTGGAGCCGCTGGTAGGCGAGCAGCTTGAACGCCTGATAGCCGATCTGGGGGAACCCCATGTCCGAGACGCGACGCGCCCGTGGTCCGGCGAGCGTCGGGATCCGCTTTTGGAAGTCGTTGACGTAGGGCACCAGCGGGTTCACGACCACGATGAACTTCGCTCCTGCCTCGACTGCGATATCGAGGTTGGTGGTCGACAGGATGCCGCCGTCGATCAGCTCCCGTCCTTTGATCTTGACCGGCTTGTAGATCATCGGCAGCGCGCTTGAGGCGCTGACCGCCGTCGAGATCGGGACGTCGTCCCAATCCTGGGCGCCGAACACGATCCGCTCGCAGGTGTCGAGGTCGGTGGCGGCGAGATACAGCTCGTTGGCCAGCAGGCGGAAGTCATCGGTGCGGTCGGGGTCCGAGAGGACCGTCCGCACGTAGCGCTGGATCCCCTCGCCGGAGTAGAGCCCGGACGGCAGCGCCTCGGCGAGGCCAACGGCGATGTCGACGGCGGACAGCTCACCGAGGTCGCGGATCAGGGAGCGCAGGAGCGACACGAGCCGGAACGGGATCAGCAGCCCTTTGGTCAGGAATTCGGAGTAATTGGGCTTCAGCAGCGAGCTCACGCGAGCGTCGGGGAACGGCGTCGGCACCTGCTGGACGATTACGCGCATCATCTCCTCGGGCGTGACCCCATTGGCGACCGCCGCGGCGACGAACGCTCCTGCGCTCGTCCCGACGTAGACATCGAACTCGTTTACGGTCCGGTTCACGGACAGCAGGTCCAGCGCCCGCAGAGCGCCGATCTCGTACACGCCGCCCGTGAATCCACCGCCGCCCAGCACCAGTGCGGATTTGGATCGCTGCTGGCGCCGTCGCGTACCGGTTTCACGTGTCCCCGTGCTCGCGCGATCCGTCGCGACGCTTTCGAGCTTGACCACCTTGCCCATGCTGATCTGATTCTAGGGCGATGAACTGCAACCGCGAGCGCATCCTTCGTCGCCGCCGACGGTTAAATCCTCGGATGCGCGTATTTCTGGCCATTCTGGCCATGACGGGGGGGTTGCTCGCAGCACTCGTGAGCGGGGCGACGGCCGCGACCAAGCCGGTCCGCCGGGCGCCGTTGAGTCGCACACTCGCCGCGCAGCGCACGCTGCGATCGGCGTTGAGCCGGGGGATCAGCGCCGTGGGCGGCGCCAGCGGGGCGTACGTCGTCGATCTGAAGACGGGCCAGACCCTGTTCTCCTCGGCCGCAAATGTCGAGCGGATGCCGGCTTCGGTCGAGAAGCTCTACACGACCTCGACCGCCCTGCTGCGCCTCGGCCCGGACGCGACACTGCCAACCACAGTCTTCGGCACCGGCTCGGTCAGCACCAATGGCGCCTGGCACGGCACGCTCTACCTCAAAGGAGGCGGCGATCCGACCTTCGGCTCCTCCTCATTCGACCAGTCGAACTACGGGACCGGGGCGAGCGTGGATCAGCTCGCCGTGGCCTTGAAGGCCCTGGGGATCACCTCGGTCAGCGGTCGGATCGTCGGCGACGAGTCCTACTTCGATTCGCTGCCCGGCACGCCGCCGACCTCGGGACAGTTCTCACCGTATGTCGAGGGGTCGCTGAGTGCGCTCGCTTTCAACCGCGGTCTGGTCAACCAGGGGGCGGGGTACGTGCTCCATCCCGCGATCTACGCGGCGCAGCAGCTCGAGCTGGCGCTGCACGCGGACGGAGTGCGGATTCCGGCGAGCACCCCGCTGAGCGCCGGGTTGACGCCGGCCGGTGCGACGCAGCTCGCCGAGATCAATTCCCCCCGCTGGGGACGCTGCTCCAGCTGACCAACACGCCGTCGGACAACTTCTTTGCCGAGATGCTGCTGAAGGGGCTCGGCGCCCGCTACGGCGGCGCGGGATCGACGGCCGCGGGCGCGGCCGTGGTCAGGGCTCAGCTCGCGACCACGTTCGCCATCCACCCCAAGGTGGTCGACGGATCGGGGCTCGCGACCGCTGATCTCACCAGCCCGGTGCAGGTCGTGACCTTGCTCAAGGCGATGGCCGGCGACGCCACGTTCGTCCACTCGCTGGCGATTGCGGGCGAGACCGGGACGCTTCAGGGCGAGATGGTCGGGACCCGGGCCCAGGGCCGCTGCCGGGGGAAGACCGGCACGCTGAACGACGTCGCCAGTCTCGTCGGCTACTGCCAGGCACGTGACGGGCACGCGCTCGCGTTCGCGTTCCTGATGAACTACGTCGACCCCACCTTCGGCCACGCGACCGAGGCCGACATGGCCGTCAGCCTCGCCAACTACACCGGCTGAGACAGCAGCGCGCGCAGTCCATCCTCGTCGATCACCGGCACGCCGAGTCGCTCGGCCTGGGCCAGTTTGGACCCCGGACTCTCTCCCGCCACCACGTACCCGGTCCGTCGCGAGACCGAGCCCGTAACCTTGCCGCCGGCGGCGACGATCGCCTCGGTTGCCTGCTCGCGAGTGAGGGTGGGCAGCGTGCCGGTGAGCACGAAGGTCTGGTCGGCCAGCGGCCCCTCACCGGGAGGCGGTCCCTCTTCCTCCAGCCGCACCCCCTGCCCGCCGAGGTCCTCGATCAGCGCCAGCATCTGCGGGTCGTGCAGCTGGTCGTGGATCGTGCGCGCCATCTTCGGTCCCACCCCGGGGGTCTCCTCGATCTGCTCAGGGCCGGCCGCCAGCAGCGCATCGACCCTACGGAAATGCTGGGCGAGGTTCCGCCCGGTCACGTAGCCGACCTCTTCGATTCCGAGCGCGAACAGCACGCGGCCGAACGGTTGGCGCTTGGACTCCTCGACCGCCGCCACGAGCTTGCCCGCGGACACGGCCCCGAACCCGGTCTGCTCGGCGATCTGCTCGGCCTGCAGCCGGTAGAAGTCGGCCGCGGTCCTGACCCACCCGAGGTCCATGAACAGGCTCACCTGCTTCTCCCCGAGCCCGTCGATGTCCATCGCGCCGACGAAGTGCTTGAGCAGCTGCCACCGGCGGCCGGGGCAGTCGCGGTTCGGGCAGCGGGTGAAGACCGACTCCTCCGGCTTGACGGTCGGCGTCTGACAGATCGGGCACCGTGCGGGCGGCTTCGGCGCCGCGGGCCGGTTGGCGCGCTCGGCGACGTGCGGCGCCGGTGAGAGCACCTGGGGAATCACGTCCCCGGCCCGCAGCACGATCACCTCCTCTCCCTCACGGATGTCCTTGCGCGCGAGGTCCTCTTCGTTGTGCAGCGTCGCGAGCTTGATCGTCACCCCGCCGACGTGCACGGGCTCGAGCATCGCGTACGGGTGCAGGTCGCCAAATTTCCCCGGATTCCAGCCGATCTGATTGAGCTTCGTGACTGCTGTGGTCGGCGGGAACTTCCACGCGATCGCCCATCTCGGCTCCCGGCCGACCACGCCGAGCCGCCGCTGGAGCTCGGCCTCATTGACCTTGACCACGACGCCGTCGATCTCGAACTCGAGTGACCCGCGTCGCTCCTCCCAGAACCGGCACTGGGCGACCACCTCGTCCTCCGTGTGCAGCTTCTTCACGTCCGGATGGACGGGGAAGTGGTGCTCGCGCAACCATCGCAGTGCGTCCCAATGGGCGTCGAAGGTGATCCCGTCGGTCGCGCCGATCCCGTAGCACCAGAGCGACAAGGGCCGGTCCGCGGCCAGCTTGGGATCGAGCTGGCGGATCGTCCCGGCGGCCGAGTTGCGCGGGTTCATGAACGTCGACAGGCCCGCCTCGGCGCGGCGCTCGTTCAGCTTCGCGAAGTCGGGCAGCGACATGTAGACCTCGCCGCGGACCTCGACCAACGCCGGGGGGTCGGCGAGATCGAGCTTGAGCGGGATCGACGGGATCGTCTTCAGGTTGTGGGTGACGTCCTCGCCGATTTCCCCATTGCCTCGGGTCGCCCCGCGCTCGAACACGCCGTCGCGGTACAGCAGCGAGATCGCCAGCCCGTCGATCTTGGGCTCGGCGACGTACTCGAACTCTGGGTCCTCGATCCCCTCGCGCGCGAGGTGGTTGCGCATCCGCTGGATCCACGCCCGCAGCTCGTCCGCCGAGCGGGCGTTCGCGAGCGACAGCATCGCCTGGGGATGGCGGACCTTCTCGAGGTCGCTGACGGGCTCGCCCCCGACCCGCTGCGTCGGCGACTCGGGCGTGATCAGGTCCGGATGGACGGACTCGATCGCTCGCAGCTCGTCGAGCAGCGCGTCGTAGCGGTCGTCGCCGATCTCGGGGTCGTCGAGAACGTAGTAGCGGTAGCCGTGGTGCTCGAGCAGACGGCGAAGCTCGGCGGCGCGCTCGGCGGGGTCCTCGTCCCCCGCGCTGTCGGACCCGGACTCGGACCCCGGCTCGGCGCTCACGGGCCGGTCACATCCGGGTTCATCGATCGGCTCAGCTCCGCACTCACTGATCGGTCAGCTCCGCCACCTCGCTTGCCGCCGGCGCAATCAGCCGCGCCAGGTCGTATCGCTTCAGCGCGGACAGGCCTTCCTTGTCCGTCAAATCGAAATGGATCGGCGTCACCGCGATCTTGCCGTTCGCAACGGCCGCGAGGTCGGTGCCGGTCTCGTCACGCTCAAAGCTGGCATCGCCATAGATCCGGTACAACCGCCGTCCGCCCGCACCCTCGTCGACCAGCGCGAGCTCGTCGCGATACACCCGCTTGCCCAGCCGCGCGACCTCGACCCCATCCGGATCGGAGCCTGGAACATTGATGTTGAGCAGCGTCCCCTGGGGCAGCGGGACGCTTTCGAGCTCGCCGACCAGCCGTGCCGCGAACGACGCCGCGATCTCGAATTCGAACCTGACGCCGGCGCGGAAGTCGAGCTCGAGTGCGCTCGACTGTTGCGAGACCGCGATCCCCGGCAGCCCGAGCACGATCGCCTCGAGCGCCGCCGCGACCGTCCCCGAGTAGGTGATGTCATCGCCCAGATTGGAGCCGTGGTTGATCCCGCTGACCACCAGCTCCGCGTCGAACCCCTCGACCAGGCCCAGACGCGCCAGGCGCACACAGTCGACCGGGGTGCCGTCGGTCGCATAACCGACGGTGCCGTCGCCGAAATCGACCTCCTGCACCCACAGCGGCCGCCGCGTGGTGATCGAGCGGGCCATCGCCGACCGGTTGCCGTCGGGCGCGATCACCGCCAGCTCGACACCGGGCACGGCCAGCAACGCTCTGCGCAGCGCCTGCAGCCCTGCGGCCTCAATCCCATCATCATTGGTCAGCAGGACCCGCATCTATTGCTGATCCTAGCCGGGGTCGCGGCCGTCAGTGCGGACGATTGCGCCGGCTCACTCGGTCCCGGGCGCCTGGCTCACTCGGTCCCGGGCGCCCGCCGATCGAGCGCACAGGCGATGTGCGCCACGACCACGAACGGCTCGTAGCGCAGCTGCCGCCACGTAATCCGGATCACGTGATACCCAGCCGCATCGAGCACCAGATCCTTGCGATGGTCGCGCTCGAACGCCGCCCGGTGCCCGTGGAACTGGTAGCCGTCGACCTCGACGACCACCCGGTGCTCGGGCCACAGGAAGTCCACGCTGACGCCGGCCGCGACCGTGTTCGCCACGGGCGCCGGCAGCCGTGCGGACCGAGTGAGCGCGAGCAGGATCCGCTCCGCCTTGGAGCGGGTCATCCGCGGCCCGCCTTCGCTGTTCAGCACCGCTCGGATGAGAGCCACACCCGGTCGATTGGGACCGCGCTCGATCGCGGCGAGGATCTCGCGCTCGGTCACGAGCCCGAGCGCGTGAGCCTCCGCGATCGCCCGCTCCACCTCCTCGGGATCGGCATCGGACGCGAAGTCGATCAAGGTGCGAGCCGGCGACGTTGCCAGGATGCCATTGCACAAGCGGCGGTCGTGCGGGTCGAGCCGCTCAGCCCGGTGGACGCGCACACGGTCGTGCGTCTTGCAGCTGCGCGCGGCGACTGTGATCTCGACCAGGTTGACGGGCGGTGCGGCGAGTCCCCACAGGGCGGCCGCCGATCGATGGCTGACCACCGCCCCGTCCCCGCAGGCGAGCAGCGCGGCGAGCTCCATCGCGCCTGGAGCCGGAGTCGGGTGCCCCACGAGGAAGACGCCGCGATGGACGCGAAACAGCGTGTTGCGACTCAGGCGGCTCGCGATCGCCCCCCTCGCGACCCCGGCCGCCTGGAGCTGGGGGCGCGTGATCAGTCCGAGCTGCTGGGCCGCGACCCAAGCTACGACGTGATCCCCGGTGCCATTTGCATGCACGAAGGCCCAAAGTGCGCGGTGCGAGACGACCTTGGCTACATAAGCATGTGGGGGATGCTTATGTAACCGAGGCGACGACTGCGAGGCCGGTTTGTCCCTGTGTGCATCTGGGTTGGCGGCCATGCCCATGAGGATCCGCCTTCGCCCGCACCCCGGCGGGAATCAGGCCGGTTTGGCTCGGACATGTCACACCCAGGGCACGCGCCCGTGACGCGGGGACACAAAGACAAAACGGTTCGTCAGAACGCCAGCACCCGCTCCCCCCCATACCCCACCCCCACCAGGTACAGCCCGTGCGCCGGCGCCGTAGGCCCGGCCTCGCTCCGAGCCCGCCCCCCGCCGAGCAACGCCACGAAGTCCTCGACGCTCCGCCGCCCACGGGCAACCTCGAGCATCGTCCCCACCAACACCCGGTTCATATGGCGCATGAAGGAGTCCGCCTCGATCCAGAACTCGACCATTCCCCCCACCCCCAACCCCATCTCCTCCCCCATCCGCAGCCCGATCCCCGACCCAAACCCCACCCCCCGCCGCCACCAAGCGCCATACACGTCGCGCTCGAACCGCACATGCTCGGTTTCCGTCGGCGTGAACGCGGTGAAATCGTGCGTCCCCACCAGCGCCGCCGCGCACTGCTCGAGCAACCCCAGATCCACCGCCCGCCCCCAGGCAAGCACCCGCCCCCGCTCGAGCGCGCTCCGCGCCCGGCGGGTCAGCACCCGGTAGCAGTACGCGCGGGAGGTCGCATCGCGGCGGGCGTCGAACCCCGGCCCGGCCTCGACACACTCGAGTACCGCCACATCGTCTGGCAGCAGCGCGTTCAACCCGCGCACGGGCACGGGCGGCCCGGCGTAGCTCGCGACCTGGCCCAGCGCGTGTACGCCCGCGTCCGTCCGCCCGGCAACCGTCACATCGACACCATCGACACCATCGACACCATCGACACCGACGACGCGCCGCAACAGCACTGCGAGCGCCCGCTCGACCTCCTCCTGCACTGTCCGCGCACCCGGCTGGCGCGCCCACCCGGCAAACCGGCCGCCGTCGTACTCCAGCAGCAGCCGGGAAACCCCATCCGACCGGGCCCCTATACCAGCTCCAGCAGCACCATCTCAGTCGAGTCGGACCGCCGAGGCCCGAGCTTCAGGATCCTGGTATAGCCGCCGGGCCGCTCGGAGTACCGCGGCCCGATCTCCTCGAACAGTTTGTAGACGACGAACTTGTCCTGGCCCAGCGCCGACAGCGCCTGCCGTCGCGCATGCAGATCGCCCCGCTTGGCGAGCGTGATCAGCTTCTCGAGCTCGGGCTTGACGGCCTTGGCCTTGGCCTCGCTCGTCTGGATCCGCTCGTGCGAGATGACCTCTTTGCTCAGGTTCATCAGCAGCGCCTTGCGATGCGAGGCACTCCGACTGAGCTGGTATCGCTGGCGCTGGTGGCGCATGAGAGCAGCAGACCTTACTCGTTACGGAGCGCGAGGCCCCGCGCGTGCAGGGTCTCGATAACCTCGTCGATCGACTTCTTGCCGAAGTTCGGGATCGCGTTCAGCTCGCCCTCGGTCTTGGAGACCAGATCGCCGACGGTCTGGATGCCGGCCCGCTTGAGACAGTTGTAGGACCGAACCCCGAGCTCGAGCTCCTCGATCAGGATGTCGTCCATCGCGTTCGGCGGACGAGAGGGCGCGCCGACACCGCCCCCGCCGACGAGGCCCGGCTCGAGCACGCCCGGCTCACCGGCAGCGCGCAGCTCCGTGACCCGGTCTGGATCGGTGAAGATCGCGAGCTGCGAGATCAGGATCTCGGCCGCCTCGCGCAGCGCCGCGGGCGGATCGATCGAGCCATCGGTCTCGATGTCGAGCGTCAGCTTGTCGAAGTCGGTCTTCTGCCCGACACGTGCCTGCTCGACGTTGTAGGCGACGCGCCGCACGGGTGAGAAGATCGAGTCGATCGGGATCACGCCGATCGGCTGGTCGGGAGATTTGTTCTCCTCGGCGGGCCGGTAGCCGCGGCCGCGCCCGATCGTCAGATAGACCTCGAGCTTGGTCTTCTTCTCGAGTGTCGCGATGTGCGCGTCGGGGTTGAGGATCTCCACCCCCGAGGGCAGATCGATGTCCTTGGCGGTGATGTCGCCAGGACCCGTCACGACCAGCGGGGCTTCGATTTCGGTCGCATCGCTGTGCATCCGGCAGACGATGCCCTTGAGGTTCAGGACAATGTCGGTTACGTCCTCCTTGACGCCACGGATCGTCGAGAATTCGTGGGCCACGCCCTCGATCCGGACGCTGGTGACAGCCGCCCCCGCGAGCGAAGAGAGCAGCACGCGACGGAGAGAGTTGCCAAAGGTGTATCCGAAGCCCCGATCGAGCGGCTCGATCGTGAACGAGCCCCGGTTGTCGTCTACGGATTCGCTGGAGATTCGGGGGACTTGGAAGTCAAGCATCGGGGTCCTAACGTGGTTGGATTCCTGCCGCCGCCGAGGCGGCTCTCAGCGCCGCGCCGAGCCGGTCGGCCGCGCGACGGTCAGATTTCATTTACTTGGAGTACAGCTCGACGATCAGCTGCTCCTGGACCGGAGCGGCGATCTCGCGCCGTTCTGGTTTGCGGAGCACCTTCGCGGTGAGCGAGTCATGGTCGGCCTGGAGCCATGCCGGCACCTGACCGGTCAGCTCCGTCGCGTCGCGGATCACCTGCGTTGCGGTCGAGCGCGGGTGAATCGCGATCACATCGTTGTCGCGGAGCTGGTAGCTCGGGATGTTCACCCGCCGGCCATTCACGGTCCAGTGCCCGTGCAGGATCAGCTGCCGGGCCTGCCGGCGCGAGGCCGCGAACCCCAGCCGGACGAGCACGTTGTCGAACCGGCACTCGAGCATCCGCAAGAGGTTCTCGCCGGTGATCCCGCCCTGGCGGGAAGCCTTGTCGTAGTAGATCCGGAACTGCTTCTCCAGGACGCCGTAGTAGCGCTTGGCCTTCTGCTTCTCGCGCAGCTGGACCCGGTACTCGCTCTGCTTCTGGCGCCCGCGGCCGTGGTCGCCTGGGGGGTAGGAGCGGCGCTCGACGCCGCACTTGTCCGTCAGGCAGCGCTCGCCCTTGAGAAATAGCTTCTGGCCCTCGCGACGGCACTGCTTGCACTGGGGTGTGGTGTCACGAGCCATGCCTACACCCTCCTGCGCTTCCGCGGCCGGCAGCCGTTGTGCGCCTGCGGCGTGACGTCCTTGACGCCGGTGACCTCGAGCCCGGCGGCCTGGAGCGAGCGGATCGCGGTCTCGCGTCCCGAGCCCGGCCCCTTGACGAACACCTCGACCTTCTGCAGGCCATGCTCGAGCCCCTTGCGCGCGGCGGCATCGGCCGTCACCTGCGCGGCAAACGGAGTCGACTTGCGCGAGCCCTTGAAGCCCGCGCCACCCGCCGACTCCCAGGCGATGACGTTCCCCTCGCGGTCGGTCAGCGAGACGATCGTGTTATTGAAAGAGGTTTTGATGTGGGCTTGGCCGATCGGGATGTTCTTGCGAACCCGGCGGCGGCCGCGCTGCGGACGTCTCGGTGCTGGACTCACTTCTTGGTTGCCTTCTTCTTTCCGGCCACCTGCATGCGCTTGGGGCCTTTGCGCGTCCGCGCGTTGGTCTTCGTGTTCTGGCCGCGGACGGGAAGTCCACGCCGGTGGCGCAGGCCGCGATAGCAGCCGATCTCCTGCAGACGCTTGATGTTCTGAGAGCGCTCCCGCCGCAGGTCGCCCTCAACGGTCAGCGATTGATCGATCGCCTCCCGGAGCTTGACGACCTCTTCCTCGGTCAGGTCGCGCACGTAGGTGTCGGGCGAGATGTCGACTTCGCTGAGCAGCTTGTTGGACGTCGGGCGGCCGATGCCGTAGATGTAGGTCAGGCCGATCTCAACCCGCTTGTTGAGCGGGATGTTGACTCCCGAGATACGCGCCATCGCTAGCCCTGCCTCTGCTTATGACGGGGGTTTGAGCAAATCACGAGCACCCGCCCTTGCCGGCGGATGATCTTGCACTTCTCGCACATTGGTTTGACCGAGGGCCGTACTTTCACGCTCGCTCGCTTAAGTACGATTAATTACAATGAGTTCCCTGGCGTCAGCTCTGGCGACCGCGTGAGGTCGCCGCTACTGCGCCTAGGAGCGCCACGCAGCGCAAAACACCGCGCTACGAGCGCACCCGGGGATGTTAGCAGGGTCGTGATATCCCGGTTTCAGGCGGCCGCGCGCCCGTTTCCGGCCTCGTGCCACGGCGTCAGGACACGCGGACCATCGGCCGTGACCGCGATCGTGAACTCGAAATGGGCCGCGAGCGAGCCGTCCTGGGAGTAGATCGCCCAGTGGTCGTCGCCGACCCGCACCGCGTGCCGTCCGGCGGTGACCATCGGCTCGACCGCGAGCACCATCCCCTCCTCGAGCACGATTCCCGTGCCGGGCGTGCCGTAGTTGGGGATCTGCGGGTCCTCGTGCATGCTGCGCCCGATGCCGTGGCCGACCAGCGTGCGCACGATCGAGAATCCCTGGGCCTCGACGTACGCCTGGATCGCGTGCGAGACGTCGCCCAATCGGTTCTCGGGGCGGCACTGCTCAACCGCGACGAACAGCGACTCCTCGGTGACCGCGAGCAGCCTGTGAGCAATCGGCGTGACGGGGCCGACCGGGAATGTCCGGGCCGCGTCGGCGACCCATCCGTCCTTGATCACGCCGATGTCGACCGACAGAATGTCTCCGCGCGCGAGCTTGTATGGGCCCGGGATGCCATGGACGATCATCGAGTTGGGCGAGGCGCAGATCGAGCCGGGAAATCCGCGATAGCCCTTGAATGCCGGCTCGGCGCCCTGCGACCGGATGAACTTCTCCGCGGCCTTGTCGAGGTCGTGGGTGCTGACGCCGGGACGGATCTTGCCCGCGAGCAAGTTCATAGTCCGCACCAGGATCGCGCCGGCGGCCGCCATCCGCTCGATCTCTTCTGGGCTCTTCTTGATGATCACACGTTCTCCTCGAGCCGGAGCGTCGCGATCACCGCCCGGATGTGGTCATGGACCTCGGTCGGAGTGCGTGTTCCGTCGATCCGCTTCATCAGGCCGCGCTCGTCGTAATACTCGATCAGCGGTTCGGTCTGCTCGTGATACACGCGCAGGCGGTTCTGGATCACCTCGGGCTGGTCATCGTCGCGCTGGATCAGCCGCGAGCCGTCCTGATCGCAAACCTCGTCGTGCTTCGGCGGGTCGAACTCGACGTGATAATTGTGGCCCGCCTTGACGCACACTCGACGCCCCGAAAGCCGGCGCACGACCTCCTCATCCTGAACCTCGATCAGCAACGCGGCGGTGATCCGCCGACCGAGGTCGGCGAGCATCTTGTCGAGCGCCGTCGCCTGCTCGATCGTGCGCGGAAAGCCGTCGAGGATGAAGCCGTCGAGCGCGTCCTCCTCCTGCAGCCGCTCTGCCGCCATCGCGATGATCAGATCGTCGGGGACCAGCTCGCCCGCGTCCATGTACGTCTTCGCCTGCAGGCCAAGCTCGGTTCCCTCCTTGACGTTCGCGCGCAGCATCTCGCCGGTGGAGATGAACGGCAGTTGGAAATCCTCGCGCAGGCGTTCGGCCTGCGTTCCCTTACCCGCTCCGGGCGGGCCGAACAGGATCAGGTTGAGCTCGGACACACGTCCCACTCTACCGCCAGGCACAGGGCCGCGCTTGGCAACAACGGCGCCGGTCGGACTGGGTTAGGGGGTGGGCCGGATTCCTGTCCGACCCACCGCCTACCCACCGCGCCCCCACTTGTCATCCGGGCCATAGGCGTGGCCCTAATTTCAAGTGCGTCGTGTTGCGCAGGCCCCAACCAACTACCCTGCCGCACCGCCCCACAGTGCGTGCAAGAAGATATTCATCGGCGGGCGGCTTCGCACCAGGGACGGACCCCAGACTTTGCCGAGCTTCGGGGGGTGCATGATGGGCTTGACGGTGCTCGCGCCCTTCCGGACCGCCTTTGGTGGCTAACGGGCTGCTTCGGGGGTGGCTTGCGGCGGGAAGCCGGGGACGGCCGAAAATCCGCCCGTGGTGGCCCGGAGCCGGAGCGTCGAGGCGTGGACCCTCCCCTTCGCCACCGCCCAGGCCGATCGCGGTACGGTCCGCTCGGGGAAATGGCGCTGGTGAGGGCGGGGCGGCCCGATGGTGTCAGCACTCTGACAATTTCGGCTGCATGACAGGCATGGAAGCGCAGACAGGAGTGAGGTGCGTAGCGGCGTACGGTGTGGGCGCAGCGGGTGGCGGGGTGGTAGCGATGTGCGAGAGCGGGGGAGCAGTGGCCCGCGCGCCGGGCGGCGCGGCGGGGCGGCGCCGGGCAGCGCGTGCAGCGCGGCGTGGCACGCAGCCGGCCGGTGAACGTGACGTTCTCAGGCAGACGCCTGAGCGCGCGGTTGGTATAGGCGGCGTCGGCGACGAGGTGGCTCTCCCGATCGGGGAAGCGTCTGGCCAACACCGCGCTGTCCTGCGCTAGCTGGGGTCTCGCCGGCCGCTCCGGGTCGGGGGTGCGCTTCGGGCCCCCAGGCCGCCGCTGCTGGTAGAGGCGGTAGAGCACCAACAGGCACACCGGCCGCGTCAAGTACGCCAGGTTGACGGACATCCCCAGCGTGACCCAGTTGTTGCCCCACGCGACCGCCCCGTCGCGGCTGTTCGCGGCCGGGTCGCGATGCCAGTCACACCCGCACTCTCTGCGTCCGCGGCGCCGTCTCTCCGTGTCACCGACCCCCTCGCTCAGTGTCTCGCCGCCGCCGCTCTGTCTCCCGTCGCTCAGTTCCCGTCCCTCCGCCCGAGATGTCCCGCGCTCCAGCGCGCCTGGGTGAAGAACCGGTGCGCGCGGGCGTGATGCCACACCCCCGCCAGCCGGGCGCCGGCCAGCATCCCGGTCACGCACCGCAACCCCGTCTGCGAGATCTGCCCGATCATCAGCGCCCGGAAAGTCCGGAAACTGGGACCAGAAAGCACGGCGCTAACAGGACCAAGAGCCGGTCCAGCGAAGATGGGACGCAGAGCACGGCGGCAACCTCCTAGGCAGCCGCGAGCGGGCCTCCCACCCGACGCGGAAGTGACACGAACAACCACCGCTTCGAGCCCGCCGCCGATGCTCCTTCCCACCCCGCCCAGCACCGACGGCCGCCCCAGCGCGCCAACTCACGCGAGCGCTCAACAAAAAGTGGAAACGACAGGGAACAGGGACAAATCGCGCGCCCCTGCTGGTCCTTGGCTACATAAGCATGTGGGGCATGCTTATGTAACCAAGGTCGCCCGCGGGCGCGGACTTTGGGCCTCTAAGCATGTCGCCGCAGCGCCGTTCCCCGCCGGCCGCCAGCACCCTCCGAGCGCCCCGCGGGCTGACTACGGAGAGTCGCCCTCGCGCTCGGCGGCCAGCGCCGGCCCCTCGGCCTCCCCCGAGCGCCGGAGCGCCTCGATCTCAGCCACCAACTCGATCCAGCCGGTGAACCTTCGCGGCGCCCTGTCCGGGGCAGCGAGCGAACCGGTGATCGGGTCCGAGTCCAGGTCGAGCACGACCTGAAAGTGTGCGGTGCCCGGTTGCACTGACAAAGCTTCGCTCGCCGGCGCATTGTTCGCACCAGGCAAACACCCCAGGCTTTGTAAATTACCTCCTTCCGGGGTATAAGGAGTCATGGTCGTCCGGGAGGCGCCCGACAGACGTGGGCGGGCAGCACGAGGCAGTGCTGGATTGCTCGAGCGCGACGGTGCTCTCGAGGCGATCGACGGCACCCTCGATCGTGCGCTTGCTGGGTCGGGCGAGGCGATTCTGATCGAGGGACACGCGGGGATGGGCAAGACCCGGCTCCACGAGGCGGCGCTCGACGGCGCCCGCGCGCGCGGGATGCGGGTCCTGCGCGCGGCCGGCAGCGAACTCGAGCGCCACCTGGCCTTTGGCGTCGCGACGCAGCTGCTGAGCGCCTCGCTGGGCGACCGCTCATCGGACGAGCGCGAATCGATGCTGGCGGGCGCTCCGATCGCCGTGCGGGCTCTGGCCGGCGCGGTCCAGGAGCCGACGGGGCTGAGCGCCGGGGCGGACCTCGCGCTTTCGCACGGACTGTTTTCGGTCCTGGCTGCCACCCGCGAGGCCCGGGTGCAACCGACCGTCGTCGCGATCGACGATCTTCACTGGTCCGATTCGGCCTCGCTCGAGTTCGTGCTCTACCTGCTCCACCGTCTCGAGGAGCTGCCGTTCGCGGTCGTGCTCGCGTGCCGGCCGGGCATCGGCGTCGGGCCCGGCGACGTGCTCGAGCAGATCGCGATCCATCCCCGAGTCCGGATCGAGCAGCTGACGCCGCTCGGTGCCGAGGCGGTCGCCGAGCTCGCACAGCGGGCGCTGGGACGGGCTGAAGGGGCGCTGATCGACGCGTGCACGCAGGTGACCGCCGGCAACCCGTTCTACCTGCACGAGCTGCTGCTGGCGTTGAGCGAGGAGCGCGAACGCGGCACCGAGGAGCTCGCGGAGCACGCTCGCGGGCTCGCTCCGGCCGCCGTCACGCGGTCGTTGCGGGTGCGCGTCGGCAGGCTCGGGCAGGAAGCTGCCGCACTCGCACGCGGCGTCGCGATCCTCGGCGACGATGTCCCGCTACGCCAGGCGGCGGCGCTGGCCGGCCTGGAGGTCACCGCGGCGGGCCGGGCCGCGGACGCGCTCGCTGCGGTCGATGTGCTGCTGGCGCGGGAACCGCTGCGGTTCGTTCATCCGCTCGTCCGGCGCGCGATCGAGCACGACATCCCGGCTTCGGAGCGCGCGAGCCGGCACCTCGACGCCGCCCGCCTGCTCGACGCCGAGGCGGCCGGCGCAGAGCACGTCGCGGCGCAGCTGCTGCGCGGACGCGCGCAGGGCGATCCGTGGGTCGTCGAGCGGCTGCGCGACGCCGCGGTCGCCGCCCGTGGCCACGGATCGGCTCAGTCTGCGGTCCTCTACCTCGAGCGCGCGCTGCAAGAACCGCCGGCCGGCGCAATGCGGGCCGAGGTCCTGGCCGAGCTCGGATCAGCCGAGGTCGCGCTCGGCCTCCGAGCCGGGATCGAGCACTTGGCCGCCGCCTACGATCGGACGCTCGATCCCTTCCGCCGGGCCGAGCTGGCGCTGCAGCGAGGCAGGGCACTGCGCGCGCAGGGCGATCACGCGGCCGCCGCCGCGGCCTACGACAGAGGACTCGCCGAGCTCGGTGGACAGCTGACCGATAGCGGGGTAGTCGAGCTGCACGACACGCTGCAGACCGGATTCGTCGCAACGGCGCTGATGGTCCCGGGGCTCCACGATGAGGCGGCGATCCGCTCCGCGACGCTGCTCGAGCGCGCCGCCGGCCCGACGCCGAACCAAGGGCAGCGGTTGCTGCTGGCCCAGGCCGCGATCCAGCGGGCGTGGTCGGGCGTTCAGGCCTGGACGGTCGTGGAGCTGGCCGAGCGGGCATGGGACGGTGGGCGGCTGCTCGAGTCCGAGACGAGTGACGGACTGGGGTGGAGCCTGCTGACGGCGGCACTGAGCTTGGCGGGCGAATTGGAACGCGCGGTCGAAATCGCCGACGCGGCCCTGCTGGATGCACGCAGCCGCAGCTCGCCGCTGGCCTTTGCGACGGCCAGCTACTGCCGCAGCGGCCCCCGGCTGTTGCAGGGGCGGGTGACTGAGGCGCTCGCGGATCTGGAGCTCGCCGGCGATGCTCGCGCTTACGGGTGGGGCGAGTTTCCGCGCGCGGCCGCCGCCCTCTACTGCCTGTGCCTGATCGAGGCGGGCGAGCTGGACAGCGCCGAGCGCGAGCTGGCGGGCGACGCGCCGATCGATCGTGAACCCGATGTCGAGGACGTTGTTCGGCTGTTCGCGCGTGCCGAGCTGCGGCTCGCGCAGAGTCGCGCCGGCGATGCACTCCAGGACGCGGTCGCACTCGGCCGGACCGTGGAGCGGACCGTACCGCCACTGGAGTTGGTCCCCTGGCGCGCCGTTGGCGCACGGGCAGCGCTCGCGCTCGGTGATCAGGCCCGCGCGCGGAAGCTGGCCCGCCGGGAGCTTGCCGTCGCCCGGCGCACGGGCGTCGTCCACGCGCAGATCAGAGCGCTGAGGGTCGTCGGCCTGTGCGAGCCCGATCAGCGCGGATTGAAGGCGTTGCGCGACGCGGTCAAACTGGGCGCGAGCGTCCCCCCGCGACTGGAGACGATCAGGGCGCTGGTCGATCTCGGCGCGGCGCTGCGCCGCGCGAACCAGCGGGTCGCCGCCCGTGAGCCCCTCCAGCGCGCGGCTGACATGGCCCGGCGGGGAGGCGCCGCCCTGCTCTCAGAGCGTGCGCGGATCGAGCTCGCCGCGACCGGCGCGCGCCCGCGACGGGGAGCGCTGCTCACCGGCCCGGCCTCGCTGACACCGAGCGAACGGCGGATCGCCGAGCTCGCGGCGTCCGGCAAGAGCAACCGCGCGATCGCGCAGACGCTGTTCGTGACCCCCAAGACGGTCGAATACCACCTGCGCAACGTCTACCGAAAGCTCGAGATCCGCACCCGTGGAGAGCTCGGGGCGGCACTCAACCTCGGGTGAGCGCTACTTGAGGAACCCCTCGTAGTTGCGCATCATCAGCTGCGCCTCGAGCTGCTTCATCGTGTCCAGCGCGACGCCGATCACGATCAGGATCGAGGTGCCGCCGAAGAAGAAGTTGGCGTTCGTCTGGTTGATCAGCACCGTCGGCAGCGCCGCGATCGCAGCCAGGAACAGGGCTCCCGGGAACGTGAGCCGCGCGAGGATGCGGTCGAGGAACTCGGCCGTGGGCCTACCTGGTCGTACCCCCGGGATGAAGCCGCCGTACTTCTTCAGGTTGTCGGCCTGGTCGACCGGGTTGAAGGTCACCGCCGTGTAGAAGTACGTGAACAGGATGATGAAGATGCTCTCGCCGAGGACGTAGTGCCAACTCTGGGGACTGAAGAAGTTCGCGACGTCGTGCGCGAACCCGTGCGTGCTGTTCTGGCCGACGAGCTGCCCGATCGTGGGCGGAATCGCCATCACGCTCGCGGCGAAGATCACCGGGATCACGCCGGCCATGTTGACGCGCAGCGGTAGGTAGGTCTGGCCGCCCTGGGTCATCCGCCGTCCAATCACCCGCTTGGCGTACTGGATCGGGATCCGCCGCTGGCCTTCCTGGACGAATACGACCGCCGCGACGACGCCGAGCGCGATGAACGGCATCACGACCCGGAACACCTGGTCGGGGTTGGTCCACCAGGAATTGACGCCGCTCGGGATCCGGGAGACGATGCTGGCGAAGATCAGCAGCGAGATGCCGTTGCCGATCCCGCGCTGGGTGATCAGCTCGCCCATCCACATCAGCAGCACACACCCCGCCGTCAGCGAGATCACGATCAGAAACACCTTCGCGAGGTTGAAGTTGTTGATCAGCGTGACCCCGGCCTGGGTCTCGAAGCTCTTGAACAGGAACACGTAGCCGATCGACTGCGCGAACGCGAGCCCGACGGTCAGGTACCGGGTGTACTGCGTGATCCGAGCCTGGCCGACCTCGCCTTCCTTCTGCAGCTTCTCGAGCGACGGAACCACGACCGTCAGCAGCTGGAGGATGATCGACGCGGTGATGTAGGGCATGATCCCGAGCGCGAAGATCGCGATCCGGCCGAGCCCTCCGCCGGAGAACAGGTTCAGTAGCCCGAAGATGCCGCTCCCGCCGAGCGACTTCTGGATCTGGTTCGCGGCCGAGGAGCTGATCCCCGGCGCGGGGATGTGGGTCCCGAACCGGTACAGGGCCAGGATCGCCATCGTGAACAGCACCTTGTTGCGGATCTCGCCGATCCTGAATGCGCCGAGGATCGTGGAGATCATCCGGCGCTCAGCTCTCGGGAGAGGATTCGATCAGCTGGCATGTGCCGCCCGCCGCCGTGATCTGCTCGCGGGCGGCGGCGCTGAATCCGTGCGCGTGAACTGTGAGTGGCTTGGTCAGCTCACCCTTCGCGAGCACCTTCACCGGTACGCCTTTGCGGGTCGCGAGTCCCTTCGCATGCATTGCCTCAAGGGTAACGGACGCGCCCGCTTCGAATCTCGCCTCGAGCTCGAGCAGGTTGACCGGCTGGGTGTGGGTCCGGAACGGCTCGAACGGCATCGACTTCTTCATGTGCGGCCCGCGCAGCTTGCGCATCCGCATGTGGATCGGGTTCTGCCCGCCCTCGAAGCGCGCGCGGCGCTTGGCGCCCGACCGTGAGCCCCAGCCCTTCTGGCCGCGGCCGGCGGTCTTGCCGGTGCCCGAGCCCTCACCGCGGCCGACGCGCTTGCGGTTCTTGCGCGAGCCCGGGGCCGGGTGCAGGTTGTGCAGCCCGATCCGCTCGTTATCGCTCATCGCCCACCCCCGCGAGTTCGCCGCCAGGCGAACTCGCAATGGAATCGCCGCCAGGCGATTCCACCGCGAGATCGCCGCCAGGCGAACTCGCAATGCCGATGAATCGCCGCTAGGCGATCTCCACCTGGACCAGGTGCCTGACCTTGTGGATCATGCCGCGCATCTGCGGCGAATCCGAAACCTCAACCGTCTGCCCGATCCGCCGCAGCCCCAGCGAGCGCAGCGTGTCGATCTGGCGCTTGTCCGACCCGTTGCGCGACTTGCGCTGCGTGACCTTCAAAGTACTCAAGCCGACGCCTCCTCGGCGGGGGCGTCATCGCTCGCCTCGGCCGCGGGGACACCCGCTGCCTCGGAGGGACTCGGCTGGTCGTCCGCGGCTTGGACCGCATCCGCGGTCGCTCGCGGTCGTTCCGGTTCCGCCTCACTACCACCGTTCGGGCCGGGCGCGGTGACCGCGGATGTCGGTTCAGCCGCGGTTTCCGCCTCGGCGAGTCCGAGGACAGCGTTGATCGACAGCCCCCGCAGGGCCGCGACCTCGGCGGGTGTACGCAGCGACTCGAGCCCGGCCATCGTCGCCTTGACGAGGTTGATCGGGTTCTGGGAGCCGAGGCTCTTGGACAGGATGTCGCTGATTCCGGCGAGTTCGAGCACGGCGCGGACGCCGCCACCGGCGATCACGCCCGTACCGGGCGCGGCCGGCTTCAGGAAGACGCGCCCGGATCCGAACACGCCCGTCGTCTGGTGCGTGATCGTCGAACCGTGCTTGGGCACTCGGTAAAGGTTCTTCTTGGCCCGCTCGACGCCCTTCTGGATCGCGACCGGGACCTCGTTCGCCTTGCCGTAGCCAACTCCGACGATCTCCCGCTCGTCGCCGACTACCACGAGCGCCGTGAACGAGAACCGCCGGCCGCCCTTGACGACCTTGGCGACGCGGTTGATCTCGACCACCCGCTCTTGGAGGTCGAGGCCCGAAGCTGAAACTGTGCGATCACGTGTAGCCATAGCTTGGTTTGTCCAGGGTAGCGGAGCTAGAACACCAGCCCGCCCTCGCGGGCACCTTCGGCGAGCGCTTGGACGCGCCCGTGGTACTGATAGCCCCCGCGGTCGAACACTGCAGCCTCGACGCCGGCGGCCTTCGCGCGCTCGGCCAGCAGGGCGCCCGCGCGCTTGGCCTGCTCGGTCGGCTTCATCGCACGCAGCTCGGCTTCGGTCCAGTTGACGGCGGTGATCGTGCGCCCGGCTTCGTCGTCGATCAGCTGCACGAAGATCCCGCGGTTGGAGCGGAACACGGAGATCCGTGGCCGCTCGGCCGTCCCGCGCACCTTCGCCCGCACACGCCGGCGCCGCCTGAGCCGCCTGGCCGGAGCTGTGAGTACGGTCATGCCCGCTTCCCCACCTTTCTCGGCACGTACTCGCCCTCGTAACGGATCCCCTTGCCCTTGTAGGGCTCGGGCTTGCGCTGCTTGCGGATCTGCGCGGCAATTTCTCCAACACGCTGCTTCGACGCCCCGCGAACAACGATCCTGGTCGGCTGTGGCACCTCGAACTCGATCCCGTCGGGCGCCTTGACCGCCACCGGGTGGGAGTATCCGAGCGCCAGCTCGAGGTCACGGCCGCGCAGCTGGGCCCGGTAGCCGACGCCCTGGATCTCGAGCCGCTTCTCAAAGCCGTCGGTCACGCCCTGGACCATGTTCGCCACCAGCGTGCGGGTCAGCCCGTGCAGCGCGCGATGCTCGCCGCGGTCGGTCGGTCGGGTGACGAGCACCTGCTCGCCGACGTGTTCGACCGTGATGTCGCGAGGGATCCGTTCGGTCAGCTCACCCTTGGGTCCATTGACTGTCACGCGCTCGGGCTCGATCGCGATCGTGACGCCTGACGGCACTGTGATTGGTTGTCTTCCGATCCGGGACATAACGAAACCTGGTCTACCAGACTTTGGCCACTACTTCTCCGCCGACGCCCTTCTGGCGGGCCTCGTGCCCGGTCATGACGCCGCTCGAGGTGGAGATGATCGCGGTCCCCATCCCGCCCTGAATCCGGGGGATGTGCGCGTGATCGACGTACGTCCGCTGGCCGGGGCGCGAGACCCGGGCGATGCCCGAGATCACCGGTCTGCGGTCGTCGGTGTACTTGAGCGTCACCGTGATCTCCTCTCCCGGACGCCCGGAGGTGGAGGGGTGCAGCTCGTACGCGTCGATATAGCCCTGTTCCTTGAGGATCCGGGCTAGCTCGCGCTTGAGCTTCGACGAGGTCACGGTGAAGTCGTGGTGCTGCGCCTTGGCGGCGTTGCGCAGGCGGGTGAGGAAGTCCGCGACTGGATCGGTCATCGACATGCGATCACCAGCTGGACTTCGTCATCCCGGGTACGTAGCCGTTGTGCGCGAGCTCGCGCAGGCAGATCCGGCACATCCCGAACTTCCGGTACACGGAACGCGCCCGGCCGCAGCGCCGGCAACGCGTGTAGCCGCGTGTCTTGTACTTGGGCGTCCGCTGCTGGCGGACGCGCTGCGAAACCTTGGCCATGTGCTCCTTACGTCGTCGTGGCCGTCTGCGGACGGCCCTCTCTTGAAAATGGCATCCCGAACGCCTCCAACAGCGCAAACGACTCCTCGTCGGTCCGTGCGCTGGTCGTGATCGTGATGTCGAGACCGCGCACCTGATCGATCTCGTCGTAGTCGACCTCGGGGAAGATGATCTGCTCGCGAACGCCCATCGAGTAGTTCCCGCGACCGTCGAACGAACGGGGGTTCAGCCCGCGAAAGTCGCGGATCCGGGGGATCGCGACCGACATCAGCCGGTCCAGGAACTCGTACGAGCGCTCGCCTCGCAGCGTCACTGCGACGCCGACGGGCATCCCCTCGCGCACCTTGAACTGCGCGATCGATTTCCGCGCGCGGCGAATGCTCGGGCGCTGGCCGGTGATCGTCGCGAGCTGCTCGGTCGCCGCCTCAAGCATCTTCGAGTCCTGCTTGGCGTCGCCGACGCCCATGTTGACGGTGATCTTCTCGATCCGCGGGGCCTGCATCGGAGTCGTGTAGCCGAACCGCTCGATCAGCTGCGGGCGGATCTCGTCGACGTAGCGGGACTTCAGCCGGGCGGACATCAGTCGAGCCTCGATCCGCTGCGCTTGGCCACCCGGTGGCGCTTGCCTTCCTCGATCTCGATCCCCACCCGCGTGGGCTTGCCGTCCTTGGGGTCGACGAGCATCACATTCGACAAATGGATCGGGCCCTCTTTCTCGATCACGCCACCGACCTGCTCCGCGCGCTGGGTGTTGGCGACCTGGCGCGGCCGCTGGTGGCGCTTGACGATGTTCAGCCCTTCGACGTAGACAAAGCTCTTCTTCGGCTCGACCCGCAGCACCTTGCCACGCTTGCCGCGATCCTTGCCGCCGATCACGATCACCTCATCGTCGGCTTTGATCCGGGCCGGCATCGCTACAGAACCTCGGGAGCCAGGGAGACGATCTTCATGAAGTTGCGCTCGCGCAACTCTCGCGCGACCGGTCCGAAGATGCGCGTCCCGCGGGGGTTGTTCTGGTTGTCGATCAGCACGGCGGCGTTCTCGTCGAAGGCGATGTAGGTCCCGTCCTCACGACCATAGGACTTCTTCGTCCGCACGACCACGGCGGTTACGACCTCGCCTTTCTTGACCGAACCTTGAGGGCTCGCCGTCTTGACCGTCGCGGTGATCACGTCGCCGACACCGGCGTACCGGCGCCGATGGCCGCCCTTGACCCGGATCACGAGGATCTCCCGCGCCCCGGTGTTGTCGGCGACCCGCAGTCGAGTCTCGTTCTGGATCACCTGGCCCGCTCCACGACCTCGACCAGCCGCCAGCGCTTGGTCCGCGACAGCGGCCGGCACTCACGCACGACCACGGTGTCGCCGATGTGGGCCTCGCCGCGCTCGTCGTGGGCATGCAGCGTCCGCGAGGTGCGGACGATCTTGTCGTAGCGCCGGTGACGCCGCGCGGTGTCGACCCGCACCGTGATCGTCTTCTCGGCTCGGTCTGAGACGACCACTCCGCGACGGGTCTTCGGGGCGCCTGGGGCGTGCTCGCGCGGGGCCTGCTCGCTGGTCTGCGCCGGTGCGCTCGCCTTGGCGCGGGCCCGCTGGCGCTCGACGCGACGCACCGCGGCCTTGCGCCGGCGCTCGGTGACGCGGTCCTCGTGGCGCTCCGCAGAAGTGCGCGCCGCGCGCGCGGGCGCCTTGGCCGCCTTCGCGGTCCGAGCCCGGCGCCTGCGCTCCTTCGGAGGCACGACCTCGGCCGGCTCGGCAGAGGCGTGCGCGGCGTGCGCCGCGGGTGCGGCCGGCGTCTGCGCCGCGGGTGCAGCTGACTGCACCGGGGCCACCTCAGCCTCCGGCTGGGCGCCCTCGGGGGCCTGTTCGACGTTCTCGTTTGTGTCCTCTTCAGCCATTGTCCTCAACCTGTTCAAGTTCTCGCTCGCGCGCAACTGTCAGCGCCCGCGCGACTTCGCGCTTCGCGCGTGCCAGTCCGGCGGTGTTGTCGAGCTCGCCGGTGGCGTGCTGGAAGCGCAGTCCGAACAGCTCGCGACGTGCAGTGCCGATGTGCTCGGAGAGCTCGCCGTCGGTCATGTCGCGCAGTTCGGCGGCCTTCATCCTTCCTCCCGCATGACGAACTTCGTACGCACCGGCAGCTTGTGGCCGGCCAAGCGCATCGCCTCGCGCGCGAGCGGCTCCGGCACTCCGGCGAGCTCGAACATGACCCGGCCCGGCTTGACCACCGCGACCCAGCCCTCGGGCGAGCCCTTGCCGGACCCCATCCGCGTCTCCGCGGGCTTCTTCGTGAACGGCTTGTCCGGATACACGTTGATCCACACCTTGCCGCCGCGCTTGATCTTGCGCGTCATCGCAATTCGGGCGGCCTCGATCTGGCGGTTGGTCAGCCACCCCGCGTCGAGTGACTTGAGCCCGTACTCGCCGAACTGGACCTTGACCTGACCGCGCGACAAACCGCCGCGCCGGCCGCGGTGCTGCTTTCGGTGCTTGACTCGTTTCGGCGCCAGCATCAGCCCTGACCGCCTCCGCTTGCGCCGCCGCCACCGCCGCCACCGCCACCGCTGCCGCCACCGGAGCCGCCACGACCGCCGCCGCCACCACCGCCACCGCCGGGACCACGACCGCCACCGCCGGGGCCACCCGGACCACGACCGCCACCGCCACCACCGCCACCGGCGCCGCCACGACCGCCCGCGCCGGGGCCACCCGGACCGCGACCGCCACGACCGCCGCCGCCGGGGCCACCCGGACCACGACCGCCACCGCCGGGACCACCCGGACCACGACCGCCGCCGCCACCGCCGGGACCACCCGGACCACGACCGCCACCGCCACCGCCGGGGCCACCCGGACCACGACCGCCACCGCCACCGCCGCCGCCGGGTCCACCCGGACCACGACCACCGCCGCCGGGACCACCCGGACCACGACCACCGCCGCCGGGACCACCCGGACCACGACCACCGCCGCCGGGACCACCCGGACCGCCGGGGCCCCGACCGCCGCCGCCACCGCCGCTGCGACCGCCGGGACCGCCACCGCGACCGCCGCGGCCACGTCCGTCGCCGCCGCCGCCGCCAGGTCCGCCACCACGCCCGCGGCCATCGCGGCCTCCGCGTCCCTCACGGCCGCCACGCTCGGGAGCCTGGGGCGCGGGCTCGTCCATGATCGTGAGATCGGCGCCGGTGTAGCCCTCGGGCATGATCTCGCCCTTGTTGATCCAACATTTGACGCCGATGCGGCCGAACGTCGTGCGCGCCTCGTGAAAGCCGTAATCGATGTCGGCGCGAAGCGTGTGCAGGGGCACGCGACCGTCGGAATAGCCCTCCGTCCGCGCCATCTCAGCGCCGCCTAGGCGTCCCGAGACCTGGACCTTGACGCCCTTGGCGCCGGAGCGCATCGCGCTCGTGAGCGCGCGCTTCATCGCACGGCGGAACGCGACGCGGTTCTGGAGCTGTTCGGCGATCGACTGCGCGACTAGGCGGGCATCGAGCTCTGGGCGCTTGATCTCGAGGATGTTGACCTTCACCTGCTTACCCGTGATCCGGTGCAGGTCGCGCCGCAGCTGGTCGACCTCGGACCCCGACTTGCCGATCACGATCCCGGGCCGCGCGGTGTGGATGTTGATCTCCACCTCCGTCGCGTTCTTGCGAATCGTGATGTTCGACAGGCCGGCATGAGCCAGCCGCCGGATGATGTGGTCCCGGATCTGGAGGTCTTCGTACAGGTAGTCGGAGAACGAGCGCTCGTTGAACCAGTTCGACTTCCAGTCGTGGATGTAGCCGACGCGGATCGACTCGGGATGAACTTTTTGACCCATGTTTTTCTCGTCTAATCCTTCGGCGTGAGCAAGATCGTCAGATGGCTGGTGCGTTTGCGGATCTTGGTCGCGCGCCCCATCGCGCGCGGCCGGAACCGCTTGATCGTCGGACCGTCGTCTGCTGTGACCGCCTTGACGTACAGGTCCTCGCCGACGAGCTCGTGATTGTGCTCGGCGTTCGCGACGGCTGACTCGAGCAGCTTGCTCCAGTCGCGCGCGATCGCACGCGGCGTATGGGCGAGGATAGCTCGCGCCTCCTCGACGGACTTCCCCCGGATGTGATCGCAGACAAGCCGCGCCTTGCGAGGCGACGAGCGCACGTACTTGGCTTGCGCCCTGACAACGGGCGGTGGCAGGTTCGGATCGCGCTCGGCGCGCCGCCGACGAGTCGGAGCAGGCTTCGCAGGCGCCGCCGTCTCGGCCGCGGGCTCACCCGCACCACGCCGGCGCCGACGACGAGAAGGCTTAGGCGCCTCCTCCTCCTCGGCCTCGACCTCCTCCTCGGCCTCGACCTCCTCGTCCTCGCCGTCTGAATCCTCCAAAGGCTCTGGTTCCGTGCCCCCATCCCCTTCATCCTCGGAGTCGTCCGGGTCAAACCGAGCCGCGTCGGACTCCTCCGGCTCCTCCGCCTCGGTCTCAGCCTCAAGCACGACATCGGACGCGCGCAGCCGCAGCCTCCTCATCAGCAGCGCCAGGCGTGACCTCCGAGGTCGTGTCGGTCTCCGAGGTGCTCGGGGTCGTTACCTCGGAGGCGGACGCATCCTCGGAGGACCGACCCCGACGGCGCCGCCGGCGAGGCTTCTCAGCAGGCTGTTCGGAGTCCGGAGTCATCGCCTCTTACCTGTGCCCGCGTGACCGCGGTACAGCCGCGTCGGAGCAAACTCGCCCAGCTTGTGCCCCACCATCGACTCCGAGATGAACACGGGCACGTGCTTGCGCCCGTCGTGGACCGCGATCGTGTGCCCGACCATGTCGGGGAAGATCGTCGAGGTCCGCGACCACGTCTTCAACATCCGTTTCTCGTTCGCGGCGTTCATCGCCTCGATCCGCGCCATCAGGCGCTCCTGTACGAACGGGCCCTTCTTGCTCGATCGACTCAACGCTTCTTACCTCGTCTGCGGCCGCGCACGATGTAGCGGTCCGATTGCTTGCCCTTCTTGCGGGTCCGGTACCCGAGCGTCGGCACACCCCACGGCGTCACCGGATGACGGCCGGGAGTGGTGGAGCCCTCGCCGCCACCGTGCGGATGGTCGACCGGGTTCATTGCCGTGCCGCGGGTTTGCGGGCGCACGCCCATGTGGCGCTTGCGGCCGGCCTTGCCAATCTTGACGTTCTGGTGGTCTGAGTTGCCGATCGTCCCGACCGTGGCCCGGCACTCGGCGCGCACCATCCGCATCTCCCCGGATGGCAGTCGCAGCGTTACGTAGTCGCCGTCCTTGGCCAGCAACTGGATCCCGGTGCCGGCCGAGCGCGCCAACTGGCCACCGCGGCCTGGCGTCAGCTCGACGTTGTGCACGACCGTGCCGGGGGGCATGTTCGCGAGCGGGAGGCTGTTGCCGACGCGAATGTCCGCGCCCGGCCCTGACTCGACCGTGGCGCCGACGCGCAGCCGCTGGGGGGCGAGGATGTAGCGCTTCTCGCCGTCGGCGTAATGGAGCAACGCGATGTACGAGGAGCGGTTGGGGTCATACTCGATCTGCGCGACCTTCGCCGGCACCCCGTCCTTGCGGCGCTTGAAGTCGATCTTGCGGTACAGCCGCTTGGCGCCGCCGCCGCGATGGCGCGAGGTCTTGCGGCCGTGTGCGTTGCGGCCGCCTGACTTCTTCAGCCCCTCGGTCAGCGACTTCTCGGGCTCCGAACGGGTGACCTCGGCGAAATCCGGATAGGTGACGAAGCGGCGTCCGGGGGACGTGGGTTTGGGGTTGCGAATCGGCATCTACTCTCCCACGTCCAGGCCTCGGAAGATCGGAATCGTGTCGCCTTCGCGAAGCTGGACGATCGCCTTCTTCCATTGCCGCGAGCGCCCGGCGGTCTGTCCGCGGCGCTTGGGCTTGCTCTTGACCGACGACGTGCGGACGCCGAGCACCTTAACCCCGAACAGCTGCTCGACCGCCTGGCGGATCTGGGTCTTGTGAGCGCGCTCGTGGACGCGGAACGTGTACTTGCCGGCCTCGGCGAGCACGTAGGTCTTCTCTGATACGACCGGCCTGATGATCACCTGGCTGGGGTCCATCAGTCCTCACTCTCCTCGGTCGAGGCGCCCGTCGCGCGCGCCACCAGTGCGGGCAGGGCCGCCTCGGACACCAGCAGCGAGGCCGCGCCGATCACGTCGGCGACGCCGGCATCTTCGACCGGCATCACAGCGAGACGGGTCATGTTGCGAAACGACTTCCCGGCGAGAGTCTCGTCGGCGTGCAGCAGCACCAGCGTCGGTGAGTCCGCCCCCCACCCGGCCAGCAGCTCCGCCGCCTGCGCCGTCGACGGCGCATCGAACACGGCGGCGTCGAACACCGCGAGCGACTCGCGCTCGGCGTGCACTGACAGCACGCCGCGCAACGCTGCCCGCCGCGCCTTGCGGTTGACCTTGAAGGTGTAGTCACGCGGCGTCGGCCCGAACACGGTGCCGCCGCCGGTCCACACCGGCGAGCGCGAGGAGCCGGCGCGCGCGCGGCCGGTCCCCTTCTGACGCCACGGCTTGGCGCCACCGCCGGAGACCTTGCCACGGGTAAGCGTGGAGGCGGTCCCGCGCCGGCGCGCGTTCAGCTCGGCGCGCACCGACTCGTGCACGAGCGGCATGTTGAACCGCGCCTCGAATGCGGTCGCGTCGAGGGCCACGGTACCGCCACCCAGCTTTGGCGCGGTCCTAGCCATCGCTCCTGACCTCCACTGTGCCGCCCTTGGGCCCGGGCACCGCACCGCGGACCAGCAACAGGTTCTGCTTCGGGATCACCTCGACGACCGTCAGGCCTCGCTGGGTGATCCGCCCGCCCCCCATCCGACCCGGACCGCGAATCCCCTTGAAGACCCGTGAGGGGGTCGCCGAGGCGCCGATCGAGCCGGGAGCGCGGACGTTGTGAGAGCCGTGGGACTTGGGCCCGCTGGCGAAGTTGTGGCGCTTGATCGTGCCCTGAAAGCCCTTGCCCTTGGACCTCCCCGAGACCTTGACCTGATCCCCGGGCGAGAAGGCCTCCACGGTCACGGTCTCGCCCACGAGTAGCTCGCCGGCCTCGTCGCGGAACTCGACGAGGTGGCGGTGCGCCGAGGCGTCGGCCTTCTTCAGGTGCCCGAGCTCGGCCTTCGTCAGCGACTTCTCCTTGCACGGGCCGAACGCGAGTTGCACGGCCTCGTAGCCGTCGCGCTCGTGGGTGCGGATCGCGGTAACGGGACACGGGCCCGCCTCCAGAACGCTGACCCGCTCGACGCGGCCATCGTCGAGGAACCGCTGTGTCATCCCGAGCTTCTTGGCGAGGATCGCTGCCATGGCGCTCAGGAGGCGAGGCGAATCTCGATATCCACCCCGGCCGGCAGATGGTCGAGTCGCTGCAGCGAGTCGACGGTCTTCGGCGTCGGCTGGTGGATGTCGATCAGTCGCTTGTGGGTGCGGATCTCGAAGTGCTCACGCGAGTCCTTGTCCTTGAACGGCGAGCGGATCACGCAGTAGACGTTCTTCTCCGTCGGCAGCGGCACGGGTCCCGAGACGGTCGCGCCGGTGCGCGTCGCCGTCTCGACGATCTCCTTGGCCGCCGCCTCGATCGCCGTGTGGTCATATGACTTCAGGCGGATCCGGATCTTGTTTTGAGCAATCGTTGCCATTCGGCTTTTTCCAGTCGAATGGGGCGGTTCCCGGGTTGCGGGGCCCGCCCCAAAATAAGGTCGTATCTGTTTTCTCGGACCAGGAGTTGGCCGCCGGGCCAACTCCCAATGAAATAGCCCGCTGGGCTATTTCACCACTTCGGTGACGACCCCCGAGCCGACCGTCCGGCCGCCCTCGCGGATCGCGAACCGCAGTCCCTGATCCATGGCGATCGGCTGGATCAGCTCGATCTCCATCTGGACGTTGTCACCGGGCATGACCATCTCGGTGCCCTCGGGCAGCTTGGCCACGCCGGTGACGTCGGTCGTGCGGAAGTAGAACTGCGGCCGGTAGCCGGTGAAGAACGGGGTGTGACGACCACCCTCCTCCTTCTTCAGGACATACACCTCGGCCTTGAACTGGGTGTGCGGCGTGATCGAGCCCGGCTTGCAGAGCACCTGGCCGCGCTCGATGTCCTCGCGCTTGGTCCCGCGCAGCAGACAACCGACGTTGTCACCCGCCTGACCCTGGTCGAGGATCTTCTTGAACATCTCGACGCCGGTGACGACGGTCGAAGTGGTGGCCTTGATGCCCACGATCTCGACGGTCTCGCCGGTCTTGATGATCCCCTGCTCGATGCGGCCGGTCGCCACGGTCCCGCGGCCGGTGATCGAGAACACGTCCTCGACCGGCATCAGGAACGGCCGGTCCAGGTCGCGGACGGGCTCGGGGATGTAGGTGTCGAGCGCCTCGGCGAGCTCGAGGATCTTGCCCTCGGCATCCTCGTCGCCTTCGAGCGCCTTCAGCGCCGAGCCGATTACGAACGGAATGTCGTCGCCGGGAAATTCGTACTCGGACAGCAGGTCGCGGATCTCGACCTCGACCAGTTCCAGCAGCTCGGGGTCGTCGACCATGTCGGCCTTGTTGAGGAACACAACGATGTAGGGAACGCCGACCTGACGGGCGAGCAGGATGTGCTCGCGGGTCTGCGGCATCGCGCCGTCGGCGGCCGACACGACCAGGATCGCACCGTCCATTTGGGCGGCGCCTGTGATCATGTTCTTGACGTAGTCGGCGTGACCGGGGCAGTCGACGTGCGCGTAGTGACGGTTGGGCGTCTGGTATTCGACGTGGGAGGTCGCGATCGTGATCCCGCGCGCCTTCTCCTCGGGAGCGTTATCAATCGATTCGAACGACCGCACCTCCGTGCCGCCGTACTTCTCGTTGAGCACCTTGGTGATCGCAGCCGTCAGCGTCGTCTTGCCATGGTCGATGTGACCGATGGTGCCGACGTTGACATGGGGCTTATCGCGCTCGAACTTGGCTTTCGCCACTTTGGTATCGCTCCTTCTGTTTCAGTACTTGCGTTCGTCTAAGGACGAACCTATTCAGGATATAAACTTCCGTCCGGCGGTGCTGCTAGGCAGGCTGCAGCTCGCCGACGACCTTCTCGGTGATGTTGGCGGGCACTTCCTCGTAGCGCTCGAACTGCATCGTGTACGTCGCGCGGCCCTGCGTGTTGGAGCGCAGGTCGGTCGCGTACCCGAACATCTCCGCGAGCGGCACGTACGCGCTCACGACCTGCGCGTTGCCGCGCTGCTCCATCCCGTGGACGTGGCCGCGGCGGCGGTTGAGGTCGCCGATCACGTCGCCCATGAACTCCTCCGGGGTGACGACCTCGACCGCGAAGATCGGCTCGAGCAGGACCGGCTTGGCCCGGCGAACCGCCTCCTTCAGCGCCAGCGAGCCGGCGACCTTGAACGCGATCTCCGAGGAGTCAGTGTCGTGGTACTTGCCGTCCTGGAGCGTCACGCGGACGTCGACCATCGGGTAGCCCGCCCGCGGCCCGTTTTCGAGCGCCTCTTCGACGCCCTTCTCGACCGCGGGGATGAACTCGGTCGGGATCGCTCCCCCCTTGACCTTGTTGACGAAGTCGAACCCCTCGCCGGGCGCCGGCGCCACGTCGATGTAGACGATCCCGTACTGGCCCGAGCCTCCCGTCTGGCGCACGAAGCGGCCCTCGACCTTCTCGGCGGTGCCGCGGATCGTCTCGCGGTAGGACACTTGCGGACGGCCGACGTTGGCATCGACCTTGTACTCGCGCAGCATCCGGTCGACCAGCACCTCCAGGTGCAGCTCGCCCATCCCGGAGATCTCGGTCTGGCCGGTCTCCTCGTTGGTGCGCACCTGGAACGTCGGGTCCTCTTCGGCGAGGCGTGCGAGCGCGGTTGACATCTTCTCCTGGTCGGCCTTGGTCTTCGGCTCGATTGCGACCTTGATCACCGGCTCAGGGAACTCGATCATCTCGAGCTTGATCGGCTTGTCGGGCGCGGCGAGCGTGTCACCGGTGACGACCTGCTTGATCCCAACCGCCGCGGCAATGTCGCCGGCGTAGACCTCCTTGAGCTCCTCGCGGTCGTTGGCTTGCATCATCAGGATGCGGCCGATCCGCTCGGTGCGGCCGGTGTTGACGTTCAGCACGCGCGAGCCCGCCTCCAGGTGGCCGGAGTAGACCCGGAAGTAGGTCAGCTTGCCCACGTAGGGGTCGGCCATGATCTTGAATGCGAGCGCCGCGAACGGCTCATCGTCGGAAGCGTGCCGCACGGCCGGGTGCTCGTCGCCGTTGGCGGAGCCCTTGGCCGGTTCGATGCCGTCGACCGGCGGGACCTCGAGCGGGCTCGGCAGGTAGTCGATCACCGCATCCAGCAGCGGCTGCACGCCCTTGTTCTTGAAGCTCGACCCGCACAGGACCGGCGTCAGCTTGATCTCGAGCGTGGCACGCCGGATCGCCGCCTTCAGGCGGTCGACCGGAATCTCCTGCTCCTCGAGGATCATCTCGATCAGTTCGTCGTCGAAGTGAGAGACTTCCTCGAGCAGGTGCTCTCGGGCCGCGGCCGCCTGGTCGGCGAGCTCGGCCGGGATCTCGATCACGTCCTGCTCCTTGCCGAGCTCGTCCTTGTAGACGATCGCCTGGTTCTCGACCAGGTCGACGATCCCGCGGAAATCCGACTCTGAGCCGATCGGCAGCTGGATCGGCACCGGATGGGCGCCGAGGCGGTCGACCATCGTCTGCACGCCGCGCTCGAAGTCGGCGCCGATCCGGTCCATCTTGTTGATGTAGGCGATCCGCGGCACGCGGTACTTGTCGGCCTGGCGCCAGACGGTCTCTGACTGTGGCTCCACGCCTGCGACCGAGTCGAACAGCGCGATCGCGCCGTCCAGGACGCGCAGTGACCGCTCGACCTCGACCGTGAAGTCGACGTGGCCGGGGGTGTCGATGATGTTGATCCGGTGGCCCTTCCACTCGCAGGTGGTGGCCGCAGAGGTGATCGTGATCCCCCGCTCCTGCTCCTGCTCCATCCAGTCCATCACCGCGGCGCCCTCATGGACCTCGCCCATCTTGTAGGTCCGCCCCGTGTAATAGAGGATGCGCTCAGTAGTCGTCGTCTTACCGGCGTCGATGTGCGCCATGATTCCGATGTTGCGAGTGTTCTCTAGGCTGAACTTGCGGGGCATTTGTGTCGGTTCTCGGTTGCGGCTGGGGGGCTGATTGTGGTTGCCTGGGGGGTCTGGTGCTCTTGCGGACCTTCTCCACCCGCTCCTGCGGACATGAAAAAGGGCCCTACGGGCCCGGTTCGCGACCTACGTGTCGGAGGCGGGCTTGTTCTATGCGGTCGGCATCTCCATTGCTTGGATTCTCCGCGCCCGGGAACGAGCACAGATGAACGCGACGCCACCCGAGGCGAGCTCCGAATATAGCAGAGGGGGTTCGCTGCCAGACAGGGGTATCCGGCGCGGTTCACACGCTCAGGCCGCGGGCCGTGACAGCGGTCGGAGCGTGATCGCCGCGATCCTCGCCGGCGGTCTGCTCGGCGCCGCACTGCTGCTCGTCGCGGAGTTCACGCCGCTGTTCCACGTCAATGCCGCCGGGCACGCCTCGCCCGTGAAAACGGTCACTACCGGTTCGCACCAGTCCTATGCGCTCGTGCCGATCGCTGTCCTCGCCGCCGCCCTCGCGCTCGGGGTCTGGTGGGAGCAGAGCCGCCCGGCGCTGCTTGCGACCGGGCTGCTTGGCGTGATCGCGCTCCTGATCGCGCTGCTCGGCGACCTCCCGGACGCTCACGCGAGCGGCCTGATCGGATCGAGCCTGACCCAGTTCACCGACGCCAGCTCGAGTCCGGCCGTCGGGCTCTATCTCGAGACCCTCGGCGCCGTCGTGCTCGTGATCACATGCGTCTCCGGCTTCATCCTGATCGGGCCGCCTCCGAAGCGGTCGCGAAGCGCCGGTTCGTAGGCCGCAGGGTGTCAACTCGTGGGCCAAGAGCGTCAGGTTTTCGGCGATCTGAATGTCGGCATGCTGACAATCGACCCTAGTACTGCGCCGAGCCCCACCAAACGCCGTTACATTTCATAAACGCGAGGGTTGTCCCACCGCAGCCCCCGGTCCCGTGTGGTGGGCGGCCCTCGCGTTTTACCTCGAGAGCGTTCCTTCTTACGAAGCCGTCTGATCTCCTGCGGGCCGGTGCGGCGCCCCTCGGACGGGAGGGTGCTATTAAAACGGCCCCCGGACGGGAGCGTGCTATCAAAACGGCCCCCGGACGGGAGCGTGCTACCAGCGGTAGTGGGCGAACGCCTTGTTCGCCTGTGCCATCCGGTAGATGTCGTCCTTGCGCTTGTATGCGTTGCCCTGCTGCTGCTGGGCGTCGAGCAACTCGTGCGCGAGCCGCTGGGCCATCGTCTTCTCCCGCCGAGCCCGCGCGAATTGGACCAGCCACCGGACCGCGAGTGTGCGCGCTCGAGTCGAGGGAACCTCGACGGGAACCTGGTATGTGGCTCCGCCGACGCGGCGCGAGCGGACCTCCAGGACCGGCGTCAGCGCCTTGACCCCGGCCTCGAGCTGCTCGACCGCGTTCTTGCCCGTGCGCTCACCGAGGATCGCCATCGCGTCGTAGACGATCTTCTCGGCGACCGACTTCTTTCCATCCAGCATCACCTTGTTGATGACCTGCTGGACGAGGCGGTTGCGGTGAACCGCATCGGGCTCGATCCGGCGGACCTGGGCTGCAGCGCGTCGTGGCATCGATACCTACCTACTTCGCCTTCACGCCGTACTGCGAGCGCGCCTTCTTGCGGTCGCTGACGCCCGCGGCGTCAAGCGTGCCGCGAATCACCTTGTAGCGGAACCCAGGCAGGTCCTTGACGCGGCCACCGCGAACCAGCACGACCGAGTGCTCCTGCAGGTTGTGGCCTTCGCCGGGAATGTAGGCACCGACTTCCATTCCGTTCGTCAGCCGCACGCGCGCGACCTTGCGAAGCGCCGAGTTGGGCTTCTTGGGCGTCGTCGTGTAGACGCGCGTGCAGACCCCGCGGCGCTGGGGTGCTGCAACCTTCTTCTTGCGACCCTTGCCGGACTTCAGGCCCGGAGTCGCGAGCTTCTTCTTCGGTGTGGTGCGGCCCTTGCGGATCAATTGGCTCGTAGTCGGCATGCGCTGCGGAGGGTAGCAGGGGCGTCTTCGGGAGCTACGGATGGGCGCATACGGAACCAATCAGGGGGTAGCTACTGGATGACCGGGCGACCGGCCAGTGATGGCCGGCAGCCAATAACCGGGTCCGCAGCGGACGACGCCGTCCGACAAATACCCCGCCTACATGTTCCGTTACCGGCCAAAGTTCACGCTCGTTCTGTTGGGCATTCTGGTCCCTTTGATCGTGGCGCTCGGGTTCCTCCGGCACGCCGGCGGCACGCGGGCGGCGCTCCCCAAGATGCTCGGCCCTGGCCCGGCGCGGGCCTGCGTGACCGCGTCGGCTCAGGCCAGGGCGACCGCGCGCTCGATCCTGCGGGCACGAGTCCGGGTGACGGTGCCGATCGCGGGTGGCCGGCCATTCACCGCGCCGGGACCCCCGACCCCACCCCCATATCCCTCCGTCGTCAGCGTCCAGGCACGGCTGTCACGACCCGTGACGGCGAGCGAGGTGGCGACCGCCTCCAGCCACGCGTGCGCACGAGGCGACTCCCCGCAGGCTGCCCGCGGCGCCGCGCTCACGCGCGCATATCGGGCCGCACTGCGGGTCGTCCGCTCGCAGGCCCATCGCGCCGCACGCCGGGAGGTCGAAGGCCTGGTCGCGGTGATGACGCCCGCCGAGATCGCCGAGACCCGAGCGGCCGCGACCAAGAAAGCGCTCGCGATCGCCGCGCGTGACCACATGCTCGTACGGCTCGGCTAGGGGCGGGCTGCCGGAGTCGCCGCCCGGGGCGGTGTCAGCAGTCTGACAATTTCGGCTGCATAAGGGCACAAATCGCGCGCGCCTGCTGGACCTTGGCTACATAAGCATGTGGGGCATGCTTATGCAACCAAGGTCGTCCGCGAGCGGGGACTTTGGGCCTGAAAGCATGTCGCCGCACCAGGATTTCGGTCGGCGCGAGGCCTCGGCCCCCGTCGCCTCCTAGGCCGCTCCGCCCGCCATCGCCTCCACGAGCGCCTCGTCCACCGACGCTAGCGGCACACCCACCGCCTCGGCGACCGGCCCGTAGGTCACCCGCCCCGCCGCCACGTTGACCCCGAGCTTCAGCCCGGGGTTCTCGGCGACAGCACCGATGACGCCGCTGCCGGCCAAATGCAGGATGTAGGGCATCGTCGCGTTGGTGAGGGCGTAGGTGGAAGTGATCGGCACCGCGCCCGGCATGTTCGTCACGCAGTAATGGGTGATGCCGTCGACCTCGTAGGTCGGGTCTGAGTGGGTGGTCGGGCGCGAGGTCTCAAAGCAGCCGCCCTGGTCGATCGAGACGTCGACGAGTACCGCCTGGCGCTTCATCAATCCCAGCTGCGCGCGGGTCACGACCCGGGGCGCGCGCGCCCCGTGGACGAGTACCGCGCCGATCACGAGGTCGGCATCCGGCAGCCGCTCCTCGATCGACAGCGTGGTCGCAAAGCACGTGTCGGCCCGGCCTCCAAATGCGATGTCGAGCTCGCGCAGGCGATCGATGTTGCGGTCGAACACGTACACCGTCGCCTCCATCCCGAGCGCGATGAAGGCGGCGTGCATCCCCACCACGCCGCCGCCGATCACCATCACGTTGGCCGCCGTCACGCCGGGGACGCCGCCGAGCAGGATCCCCCGCCCGCCCAAGGGCTTCTCGAGCATGAACGCGCCAGCCTGGGTGGCGATCTTGCCGGCTACCTCGGACATTGGCGCGAGCAGCGGCAGGCGGCCGCGGCCGTCCTCGACGGTTTCGTACGCGATGCACGTCGCCCCCGACTCCATCAGCCCCCGGGTCAACTCCGGATCCGCGGCCAGGTGCAGATACGTGAACAGGACATGCCGCGCCTCCAGGCGCGTGACCTCAACAGGCTGCGGCTCCTTGACCTTGACGATCAGCGACGCCTCGCCCCATAGCGTGGCCGCGTCGGGCACGATCACGGCACCCTGGGCCGCATAAGTGGCGTCCTCGATCGCTGACCCAAGGCCGGCCCCGCTCTCGACGTAGACCTGGTGCCCGGCATCGACGAGCTCGCGCACTCCGGCCGGCGTCAGCGCGACCCGGTACTCGTCCCGCTTGACCTCGGTCGGTACGCCGACCTTCATGACACCAGCTCCCGGCCGCGCAGCGCCAGCCAGAATTCGATCCGGTCGCGCGCGCTGCCGAGGTTGCGGCCGGTGAGCTCTTCAACCCGCCGGATCCGGTACCGGAGCGTGTGGCGGTGGCAGTAGAGCCTGCGAGCCGCCCGCTCCCATTGTCCGTTCTCCTCGATGAATGCCTCCAGCGAGCGCATCAGCTCTCCTCCGTAGTGGCCCTCTGAGGCCTCGATCGGCCCCAGAATCGAATCGCAGAACAGGCGTAGCGCCTCGTCGTCCTGGAGCGAGAGCAGCAGCTGAAACGAGCCGAGGTCGCGGTAGGTGGCGACGTGTGGGCGCCGCGAACCGTTGCCGTCCGTGGAGCGGCCCGAGAGTCCGAGCCCGATCGCCTCGACCGCGCAGCGCGCCTCGTGAAAGCTCCGACGTGCCTCGCCGCCCGGCACCGGGCGGCCGACGCCCAGCCGCGGCGCCGCACCGAGCGCCGCACCGAGCGCCGAGGCGAGCCGCTCGCTGACACGATCGGCAAGCGCGAACAGCTCCTCCTCGGTGCGCGCCGCAACGAGCGCGCAGCTCAGCGACCCGGTCGACGCGACGAGCCCCGGCGCCGCCTCGTCGCGCAGCGCCGCGGCCAGCGCGTCCTCGATCGGGGCCGCCGACCCGCGACCGTTGTTCGGGCGCTCGACGAGGATCACAGCGACCTGCTCGGCGAGGCCGAACGGCTCGAGCCTGCGCGTCAGCTCCGCGCCGGCGAGCTCGCCGCTGACGACGGCCGCGAGCACGTCGCCGGCGAGCCGCCGTTCGGTGTCGCCCGCGACCCGGCTGCGCAGCAGCTCGAGCGCGACGATCGTCACCGCCTGATGGAGTGTGAGGCGATCGAAGTCCGACAGCGGACCGGTGTCCTTGATCGCCACCAGCCACGCCTCCGGTTGCCGGGCCGTGGTCGAGGTGCTCGCGGACGGCGTGCCGTCGGCGGCCACCGGGAGGGCCAGCCCGCGCGTGCCGTCGTCAGTTGAGCCCGAGGGCACGAACGACCGCGCGTCGCGCTGGCGGGCCCGCTCACGAACCTCGGCCTGAAGGCCGGCCAGCGCCTCCTCCTCCACGGGCCGCCGGAAGGCGCGCTGGACGAGCACCTCGCCGCGTCCGTCGAACACGACCACGGCCGCACCGATCAGCGTCGCCAGCGCGGCGGCCAAAGCCTCGAGCCCGCGCTCCGAGAGCACGATCCGCTCGAGCCGCTCCTGGGCCGCGAGCGCCCGCCGCAGCACCGCGTACTGCTCGTTGACCAGCCGCGTGAACGCCGCCTCGGTGATGGCGATGAACGGGAGCTCGTAGGGGATCTCGAAGACCGGGAAGTCGCGCTCGGCCGCCAGCTCGAGCAGCGGCTCGGGAACGGTCGCGTGCAGGAAGCCGGTGCCGAAACCCAACCCGGACAGGTGGTGGTCGGTGAGCCGGGTGACGAACTCGCGCTGGCTGTCGGCCGTGTCGAGCTGCATTCCGGTGCTGAGCAGCAACTCCCCGCCCGACAGCCACGGGGTTGGATCCGTCAACTCGGAGATGTGGACCCAGCGCACCGGCAGGTCCAAGCCCGCCTCCCCCGCGAGCAGACGCACATCGAGGTCCTTCAACAGGTCGCGAACCGAGAGCATCTACCCCATGTGGACATGCATCCGCTGTCCAGCCTCTGTCAACACCGGTCGTAGTATCGCCTCGATCTCCTCGAACTGCTCGGGCCCGGCAATCAGCGGCGGCGAGAACTGGATCACCGGGTCGCCCCGATCGTCCGCCCGGCAGATCAGCCCGCGCCTGTACAGCTCGGCGGAGAGGAAGCCGCGCAGCAACGTCTCGGACTCCTCATCGGAGAAGGACTCCTTGGTCTCCTTGTCCTTGACCAACTCGATCGCGTGGAAGTAGCCCGCGCCGCGAACGTCTCCCACGATCGGCAGGTCGCGCAGCGACTCGAGCATCCCCCGCAGGGCTCCCTCGTTGGCCCGCACGTTCTCGATCACGCCCTCGCGCTCGATCGCGTCGAGGTTCGCGAGCGCGACCGCAGCGCAGACCGGGTGGCCGCCGAACGTGAAGCCGTGGGTGAAGCTGTTGGTTCCGTCCAGGAACGGCTCGGCGATCTTGTCGGAGGCGATCACGGCACCCATCGGCGCATACGCGCTCGTCAGTCCCTTCGCGGTCGTGATGATGTCGGGCTGGTAGCCGTAGCGCTCGGCCCCGAACCACTCGCCCAGCCGACCCCATGCGCAAATCACCTCGTCGGAGATCATGACCACGTCGTACTCGTCGCAGATCTCCCGCACCCGCTGGAAGTAGCCCTCGGGCGCAGTGAAGCAGCCGCCCGCGTTCTGCACCGGCTCGATTATCACCGCCGCGACCGTGTCCGGTCCCTCGAACTCGATCCGGGTCGCAATCGTGTCGGCCAGATCGGACTCGCTCATACCGTTCGGCAGGCGGTACACGTTCGTGTTCGGGACATGGCAGCCGCCCGGCGCAAGCGGCTCGAACGGCTGTCGCAGGCTCGTGATCCCGGTCGCGGACAAGGCACCGAAGCTCGTCCCGTGGTAGGCGATTTCCCGCGCGATCACCTTGTGTTTGTTCGACTTGCCGCGCAGCTTGTAGTACTGGCGCGCGAGCTTCAGCGCCGACTCGACCGCCTCGCTGCCGCCGCTCGTGAAGAACACCCGGTTCAGATCGCCGGGTGCGAGCGACGCCACCCGTGCCGCGAGCTCGATCGCCGGCGGGTGGGCGTAGGACCAGTTCGTGAAGAACCCAAGCTGCTTGGCCTGATCGGCGCCCGCCTGGGCGATGTCCGCGCGACCATGGCCGATGTTGACGCAGAACAGCGCCGACAGCGCGTCGAGATACCGCTTGCCGTGCTCGTCCCACACGTAGCACCCCTCGCCCCGGACGATGATCGGAATCTCCGCTTCGTCATACGCCGACAAGCGGGTGAAATGCATCCATAAGTGCCGCTTGGCCAGTTCCTGAAGCGTCGCCTGCTCGATTCCGACTCTCGTTTCCGTGCTCGCCATTGCTCTCCCTCTTTACACGTGTGCCTATTTGTACAACGGTAGCGGCCCTAACGACCGCGCTCAATTGTCCATCTTGGACTGAGAAGGATCGGTCTCCTATCCACTCAGAAGCGATGCGTGGAGCAACCAATAGGCTTGACCACGAATGACGCTCAACTACCGCCGCCTCGGCACCGGCGAGCCGCTCGTCCTGATCCACGGGATCGGCAGTCGCTGGCAGATCTGGGAGCCCGTCTTCGGACGCCTCGCGAGCGAACGCGACCTCGTCGCACTCGACCTGCCGGGGTTTGGCGCCTCGCCACCCCCGCCGCCCGGCACCCCGCCCGGCGTCTTCTCGCTGACCCGACTGGTCGGCGAGTTCCTGGACGAGCAACGTCTCGGGCGTCCGCACGTCGCCGGCAACTCGCTCGGCGGCTGGATCGCGCTGGAACTGGCCAAGCAGGGCCGGGTGCGCTCTGCCACCGCGCTTTCGCCGGCTGGCTTTTTCAGCGACGGCGAGGCCCGTTACGGGCGGATCTCGCTGTCGCTCTCGGCCCGCAGCGCCCGCCTACTCGCGCCGCGCGCCGAGATGGTCTTTGCCTCTCCCCTCGCCCGCAAGCTGGCGTTCGCCCAGTTGGTCTCCAAGCCGGAAAAGATCCCACCCGCCGACGCCGCGGACTCGGTCCGTGCGCTGGGAGGCGCGCAATGGTTCGACGAGACGCTCAAGGCGACGACTGCAGATCGCTTCCGCGGCGGCGATCGGATCACCGTGCCGGTTACGATCGCCTGGGGCGAGCACGACCGCGTGCTGCTGCGCCGCCAGGCGGCGCGGGCCGCCGACGCGATCCCAAGCGCCCGCTCAGTGACGCTACACGGCTGCGGTCACGTCCCGACCTACGACGACCCGGAGCAGGTCGCGCGGGTCCTGCTCGAAGGCAGTCACGGCTGAAACAGCGCCGGCCTGACGCGAGCGGCGCAGCCGCTACGCGTGCGAACCGCCGGCCCGGACCGGCGCCGGCATCAACCAGGCCGCCGCGAGCACGAACAGGAACGCCATGCACTGGACGATCAGCGACACCGGGTTGCCCGACAGCGGATCGCCGAAAACGATCACTCCGCCGAGGATGCCGGCGACGTTTGCCGCGGTCCCGGTGATCGCGATCACGGGCACGGGGTCTCCGTCCTGAAGGCCCTTCGCCGAGGCGTAGAACGCGGCGACCGAGGCGGCGAGGGTGATCGCCGTCCATGGGCTCACGAGGCCGAGGATGCCGTGGGAGCCGATCATGCCCGAGATCGCCTTGATCGCGATGTCGGAGACGCCGAACAGAATCCCAGCGGCCGCGCCGAGCATGAAGCCCTGCTTTTCGACCGGCGCGCCGATCCGCGGACCGACGATCAACAGGCTCCCGGCAGCGATCAGCACGGCCTCGAAGCCGATCATCCCCGGCACCGAGAACCGCGAGTGCGCGCCGTGGGCCGCGGGGAGAGTGACGCCGAGAAGCATCAGGCCGACCGCCGTCAGAGCCAACCCGGCCCACTGCCGGCGCCCGATCTTCAGGCCGAACACCCGCTCGGCCATCACCGCGAGCAGCACCATGCCGCCCGCGAGCACGGACTGCACCAGCGAGAGCGGCGCCATTGCCATCGCGCCGACGTGGAAGATCCACGCGCCCGCGGCGATCAGCATCCCGATCGCGAACAGCCGCGAGCGGAACAGCGACCGGGCGGTCTTGATCGGGCAGCGCATGTCCACGGCCGGTGCCGCGCACGCCCCCCGATGCTTGTAGAGGAAGCCAACATTGGTCGAGAGAGCGCAGGCAAGCGCAAGCAGGATGCCGAAGAAGGGAGTCATTCAGATGTCTGGAGCAGAAACCGGCGAGACGGTGCGCCGCCTCACGTTGGTACTCGACAGCGGTAAAGCTCGCCTTGAGTCCGCTACGTCAAGTACAGCAAACTTTTGACCGCACGATGCCGGTCGAGTGATTCGCGCGTCCCGACAGAGCCTCGCGAAGGCTGCTAAGCAATTCGTATGGATCGGATCAAACCTCTGCTGCTGGTCGATATCGACGGCGTGATCTCGCTGTTCGGCTTCGACCCTGCGCGGCCGCCGGCAGGCAAATTCGAAATGGTCGACGGGATCGCTCATTTCCTTTCCGCCACTGCCGGCGAACACCTCCGCGCACTGGCGGCAGAGTTCGAGCTCGCTTGGTGCTCGGGCTGGGAGGAGAAGGCCAACGACTACCTGCCGCTGGCGCTCGGCCTGCCAGATCCACTCCCGCACCTCAGCTTTGACCGCACGATCAAGGTCACAGCCGCCCACTGGAAGCTGGCCGCGATCGACGCCTACGCGGGCAACGAGCGCCCGCTCGCCTGGATCGACGATGCCCATGACGACCACTGCGCGCGCTGGGCCGCAGCCCGCGAGGGGCCAACGCTGCTCCTCGCAACAGAGCCGTCGGTCGGGCTGACCGACCGGCACGTGTCCGCACTGGTCAGCTGGGCGGGTCAGTCAAAGGACCCGTGGCGCCCGGCGCCGGAGCGGAACCGCTCGAGCCCCGTCTGAACCTCGGCCAGCGACCGCATCCCGTGCGCGAGCTCTCCGGCGATCGCGTCGGCCTCCGCCAGGCCATCCTGCTCGAGCAACGACAGGCGGTCCTCGCGCATGCAGGTCTGCGGGAACCGCGCGAGCTCACGCGCCAGTTCCTCGGCCGCGGCGCGGCTCGCGCCGTCCGGGACCACGCGGTTTGCCAGGCCCATCTGTAGCGCCTCCTCAGCCCCGACCGGCCGCCCTGTGAGGACCATGTCCAGCGCCCGGCTGACCCCGATCAGCCGCGGCAGCCGCACGGTCCCGCCATCGATCAGCGGCACACCCCATCGCCGGCAGAAGACGCCGAACACGGCGCTCTGCTCCGCGATCCGCAGGTCGCACCACAGCGCCAGCTCGAGCCCGCCGGCGACCGCGTGCCCCGCGACCGCGGCGATCACGGGCTTCGACAGCCGCATCCGTGTCGGCCCCATCGGGCCGTCGCCGTCCGGGGCGACCCGGTTTCCGGCAGCCGTACCAGCCTCCTTCAGATCCGCCCCGGCGCAGAACACTCCGCCCTCGCCGTGCAGCACCGCGACCGCCGCGTCCCGTCGGCGTCAAACATCCGGAAGGCGTCGGCCAGCGCCCCGGCGGTCGGCGCCGTCGACGGCGTTGCGCCGCTCCGGACGCGACAGCAGCACGGTCGTGACCGGGCCGTCTCGCTCCACCCGCACCGATTCGCTCAACTGCCCACCGATCCGCTCAACCTCCGACCCACGCGCTCACGCCCCCACCGCCCTGCGCACAAACGTCCGCAGATCGCGCACGATCTCCGCCGTCGGCGGTTTCGCGCCTGCGAGCGGCGATAGCGGCCCGACCAGCGCCTCGCCACACCCACCGACGAGCGCCGCCGCCGTCAGCTCGACGTTCTGCTCGGGCAGCTCAGCCTGCGGCGATTCCCGCCCGCAGCGCGCTCGGCGATCAGCGCCGCGTAGCGCTCGCGATAGGCGAGCCGCTCGGCGTCGACGAGCGGATCGACAGGCTCGGCGATCAGCGCCCACGCGAGTCGGGGCTTGCGCAGCGCGCGCTGGGCGAACGTCGCCAGCACCGTCTCGAGCCGGTCGATCGGCGAGGCCCCGGCGGCCATCCGTTCGGCCGCGGCCCGCATCGCCCGCACCTCGCGATCGCAGACGGAGCGAAAGACCTCGACGAACAGCTCCTCCTTGGAGCTGAAATGGCGGTACAGCGTCCCGGCTGCGACTCCGGCCCGCTCGGCGATCGCGATCACCGACGCGGCGCCGTAGCCGCCCTCCTCGATCAGCTTCCTGCGCTGCGCCGAGCAGCCGCTCGCGGGTCGGGACGAACGTCACCTAGTCATCGGCCGTAGTCTCCGAACGGCTCATCCCGCGCCGCGCACCGCCGCGCGAAACCCCTCGCGCGCAGCGAGTCCCTGGAACGCGTAGCCCTCCTCGGTATGTCGCGCGACCCCGTCGAACACGGTTCCGAGCAACTGGGTCGCGTGCAGCCCCTGCGAGTACAGCGACTGGTTGACGAGCAGCTTCATCATCTGCAGCTGGTTGACCGGCAGCCGCGCGATCCGCGCCACCAGGGCCTCGGCCACGCCGTCCAGCTGGTCGGGCGGCGGGGCCTCGATCGCCAGGCCCCACTCGAGCGCCTGCGCGCCCGACAGGCAGTCGCCGGTGAACAGCAGCCGCTTGGCCCGCTGCGGACCGAGCCGGTAGCCCCACAACGAAGTCGTCGGCGATCCCCATACGCGCGCCGGCGGGTACCCGATCTTGGCGTCGGCGGCGATCACGAGCAGATCGGAGCACAGCGCCATATCGGTGCCCCCGGCGACGCAGAACCCATGGACCTTGCAGACGACCGGCTTGGAGCAGTGAAACAGCGACATGAACGCACGGACGTTGCGGCTCATCATCGCGTGGTCGACCATCGGGTCCCACGGCCGCGCCGGGATCATGGTTGGGGATCTCTCCCTCGCCGTACTCGCACCAGGTCATAGCCGCCGCAGAAACCCTTGCCGTTGCCCGCCAGCAGCAGCACACGGACACGCCGGGTCGAGATCGGCGCGCTCGACGCAGCGCTCGAGCTCGGCCGCCAGCTCCCGCGTGATCCCGTTGCCGCGCTCGGGCCGGTTGAGCGTCAGGCGCGCGACCCTGTCGCTGACCTGATACTCGACGCTCGCTCATACCGGCACCGCGCGCTCGATGATCGCCGTGGCGTCGACTCCCGGCGGGAGGGTCCCGTACACCCGCCCCGATTCGCCGGCCAGGCGCGCGGCACAGAACGCGTCGGCGACCGCCGGCGGCGAATGGCGCACGAGCAGCGACGCCTGGAGCGCGACCGCCAGCTCCTCGACGATTCGACGGGCTTGGGATCTGGGGGTCGTCGCCGGACCGCGAACATGTCGGTTGCCCGCTTGCGCACAGCGGCCAGGTGTGCGTCCAGCCGCGGATCGCCGCCCGCCGCCAGCTCGCACTCGGCCAGGAACGCGGGCAGGCCGTCGGGCTCCTTGACGATCGCGCGCAGCACGTCGAGCGCGGCGACGTTGCCCGAGCCCTCCCAGATCGAGTTGAGCGGCGCGTCGCGGTACAGCAGCGGCATCCCCGAGTCCTCGACGAACCCGTTCCCGCCCAGGCACTCGAGCGCCTCGGCCGCGTGCGCCGGCGCCCGCTTGGAGACCCAGTACTTCATCACCGCGGTCGCAAACCGCCGGAACGCGGCTTCGGAGGGCTCGTCGTAGCTGCGGGCGACCCGCATCGCGGCGACCGTGGCGGCCTCGGACTCGATCGCCAGGTCGGCCAGCACGTTGCGCATCGCCGGCTGCTCGCCAGCAGCGCGCCGAACGCGGACCGGTGGCGGGCGTGGTGGATCGCCTCGAGCGTGCCGCGGCGCAGGCCGGTGGTCGCGCCCAGCAGGCAGTCAAGCCGGGTGTGGTTGACCATCCGGATGATCGCCGGCACCCCCCGCCCCTCCTCGCCGATCAGCCGCGCGGCGGCGCCACGGAACTCGACCTCCGAGGAGGGCAGCGACCGCGTGCCGAGCTTGTCCTTGAGCCGCTGGAACTCCATCCCCGGGCCGCGCTGCACCAGGAAGCAGGAAAGACCGCCGGGCGCCTGGGCGAGGACGAGGAACACATCGCACGGCGGGTAGGAGCAGAACCACTTGTGGCCGGTCAGCTCGTACCAGCCGTCCCCGACCGGCTCCGCGCGGCTGATGTTGGCGCGCACATCGGAGCCACCCTGACGCTCGGTCATCGCCATCCCGGCGAGCGCCCCGGTGCCGTAGTCGGGCTTGGTCAGCCGCGGCTCCCACTCGGCAGCCAGCTCCGGCGCCCCGTCGCGCAGCGCCGGTATCGCCGCGTAGGTCATCGACACCGGGCACATCACCCCGTCGTTGGCGTTGCCCCAGAGCGATGAACAGCGCCGCGCGCACGACGTGCGCCCCCGGTCGCTGCTCGCGCCACGGGAGGCCGTGGATCCCGCGCTCGACCGCGCCGCGCAGCAGCCAGTGCCACGACGGGTCCAGCTCGACCTCGTCGATCCGGTTGCCGAACCGATCGTGGGTACGGAGGAGCGGCTCGTTGCGCTCCGCGCGGCGCGAGTGCTCGCGTGCCTCGGCGCTGCCGGCCACCCCGCCCGCCTCCCGGGCGCGGTCGACGCCCCAGCCGCCGCCCTCGCGCTCGAGCGCCTCACGCAGTGGCAGATCGACCTCGAACAGGTTGACCGGCTGCAGTGGCGGAGCCTGGTTGAGCACCTCGCGGGACGGGTCGGTGACGTCGATCGTGGCCATGGTCTCCTCCGTGGTGTGCGTTTCTGCGTTTCTCCCTCTCCGGGTGAATCGCGATTTATGCGGCAGCTGCTGAGCTGAGCGTCTTCTCGGCCACCCGGTCGGTCGCGTCGTGGGTGCCGCCCAGCAGCCGCCGCGACAGCTGGGCGCGGCGGAAGAACAGCGGCGCGTCGTGCTCCCAGGTCGCACCGATCCCGCCGTGGACGTTGATCATCGAGCGAGCGGCGAAGTCCAGCGCGTGCCCGGCCGCCGAGCGCGCGGCGCTGGCTGCGAGCGGGAACTCCTCGGGCTTGGATTCCCGCGCCCAGCCGGCGTAGTACTGAAGGCCGCGCGAGTTCTCGAGCCGGCGCAGGACCTCGGTCAGCTCGTGCTTGATCGCCTGGTAGGAGCCGATCGCGCGGCCGAACGTGAATCGCTCCTTGGCGTACGCGACGCTCACGTCGAGGCACGTCTGCGCCGCTCCGATCGACTCGGCCGCGATCAGCGCGTGGGCGAGATACCACGCGTCGGCGAGCACGTCCGCGTCGACGTCCAGCCGGCGCCCCGTGCGCTCGCCTGAACGTCACGTGACCGAGCGAGCGCGTGGCGTCGTAGCGCACCACCGACTCGACCGTGACCCCGTCGGCGTCGGCGGCGAACGCCGCCGCCACCGGCAGATCCGTCGTCGGTCGACGCCGATCGCCACCAGCAGCTCCGCTCCCGGCGCGTCGGGTACGAACGCGACTTCGCCGTCGAGTGTCACCTCGTCCCCCATCGACGGAGGCGCGTGGCGCCGCTGCGCGGACCATGCCGGTGCGCGGATCGACCGTCCAGCCGGCCACCCGGTCGCCCGGGGGGCGTGCCGGCACGTAGACGGGCCGCAGCTCACCGGCGGCGACCGCCGCCAGCGACTCGTCGCCGGCGCGCGTCGAGGATCGCCGTCGCCGGAAGCAGCCCCAGCAGCGGCACTCCGGCCAGCACGCGGCCACACTCCTCGGCCACGAGCAGCGCGTCGAAGCCGCCGAGCCCGGCGCCGCCGCTGCTCCTCGCCGATCAGCAGCCCCGGCCAGCCGGCCTCGATCGCCAGTCGGCCACAGGTCGGGCAACGCCGTCGGGTCCTCGAGCGCCGCGCGCGCGGCCTCGATCGTCTTGAAGCGCGAGCAGCGCACCCGCGTGCCGCCTCGCGCAGGAGCACCTGCTCGTCTGAGAGCGCGAAGTTCATCCGGCCACCGCCTGCTTCTCCTTCGCGCGCAGCTCGCTGAACGGCACGCCCTTGTCGAGCCGCGGCTCGGGCGGCAGCCCCAGCACGCGCTCGCCGATCGTGTTGCGGAGGATCTGCTCAGTCCCGCCGGCGGACTTCGAGTCCCGGCAGGAACGAGATCAGGTAGCTCCAGTCGCTGTCGGGCTCGAGCGCCTTCGGGTCCGACGACGTCGGCGCCGAGATCGGTCGCGGCGATCGCCGCGTTGACCATCGTGACCTTCGCCAGTCCCGCCTCGGGCCCGGGGATCTGGCCGCGGGAGAGCGCGGTGAGCGCACGGTAGCCGTTGAACCGCACGGCGAGCAGCTCGGTGATCACGTCGCCCAGGCGCCGCCGAACATCCGCGTCGGCGCGCGCCGCCGGGTCGGCGGCCACCGTCTCCGCCAGCCGCGCCGGCGAGCCGAACGACTCCGATCCGAAGCCGATCGTCAAGCGCTCGTACATCAGCACGGTCAGCGCCGTGCCCCAGCCGTTTCCGACCCCGCCGACCACCGCGTCCTCGTCCAGCGTGACGTCGTCGAAGAACACCTCGTTGAACTCGGCCTCGCCGGAGATCTGGCGCAGGCCCCGGACCGTCACCCCGGGTGCGTCCATCGGCACGATGAACATCGTCAGGCCCTTGTGCTTGGGGACGTCGGGGTCGGTGCGCGCGAGCAGCAGCCCGAACGAGGCGAACTGGGCGTTGGTGGTCCACACCTTCTGCCCGTTCAGCGTCCAGGTGCCGTCGTCGTTCTGGCGCGCGCGGGTCTGCACCGCGGCCAGGTCCGAGCCGGCGCCGGGCTCGGAGAACATCTGGCACCAGACCTCGTCGCCGTGGAGCATCGGACCGAGGTGGCGGCTCTTCTGCTCGTCGCTGCCGTGCGCGATCAGGCACGGCCCGAGCATCCCGATCCCGATCACGTCGAGGATCCCGGGTGCCCCGGCGCGCCCGATCTCCTGGTTGACCGTCACCTGCTCGATCGGCCCGAGCCCGCGGCCGCCGAACTCGACCGGCCACGTGACCCCCGCGAGGCCGGCCTCGGCGAGCCGGCGCTGCCAGGCACGCCGGGCGTCGATGTAATCCTTGTCCTCATACGAGCCCGAGCGGGGCGGTGCCTGCGACCGGTTCTGCTCGAGCCATGTCCGCACCTCCTCGCGGTATGCGGCCTGCTCAGGCGTGTCGTTCAGGTCCACGTTCGTCTCCTCAGTCGCTCGCGCCTGCACCGCCGCCGGCGGCGCAGGGGGTGTGAATCCAGATTCACGCCATCATATCGACTACAGAACGGCTCCGTTCATCTAAGCCGCCGCGGTCGGCCTCGCCTGCGGTCGAGGCGGCCTCGGGCGAGCCGCGAGGGGCCTCGATCGTGATCGGGGCCCGGGCGCTCAGTGCGCGCGCTCTCCTGGGCGCGTCCCCGCTCCCGCTCACGCGCGCGCTCGTGATCCTCGCTGAGCCCGACCTCAAAGAACGTCAGGCTCGTGGCCTCGACGAACCCCAAGCTGATCAACACCAGCGCCAGCACCTCCCCGGTCCCGTCTGCGACCACTGCGCCGCAGATCGCGCCGGCGATCACGAGCAGCGCCGCCGACCCGAACCCGAGGATCCGCGCTCTAGGGGTCACGGGGCCGCTCCGGGTCAGCCATCGGCGTACGGGTCATACGTTCCGAACGACCACATGTTGCCCTCCATATCCCGCACGCTGTATTCGCGCGAGCCATAGGGCTGATCCGCCAGCTTGCCGACGACATTCGCACCGGCCGCCTTCGCCCGCTGGTAATGAGCATCTGGGTCTGTGACCACGACATAGATGCTGACAGTCGAGGCGAGCGGGTTCGGCGGCGCGCCCCCGAACCACCCCTCGTCGTTGTGCCGGCCGAACATGATCAGCCCGTCGCCGAGGCGCACCTCGGCGTGGTGGATCGTGCCGTCCTCGCCGGGGTGGACGGCCTTCTCTTCGGCCCCGAACGCTCGCTTCAGCCATTCGAGCGCCCCGCTCGCGTCCCGGTAGCGCGGCGCGGGAAAGATGTTCTGGGTCATCCTCGAGTCCTCTCAGTCGGGGAACAGCTCGCCCGCACCGTAGAGCCTCGCCCGGCTTCAGTCTTGGACAAATGGGATCTCGTCGCCGACCACGCCGCCACCGGGAATCCGCCACGCGAGGAAGTCGGTCGCCGTTGTCCCGGCCAGGTCGCGGAAGTCACGCGCCAGGTGCGATTGGTCGTAGTAGCCCGCGTCCTGCGCGATTTCGGCCCACCGGGCCGGATCGCGATCGAGCTGCCGGCATACCTCGCGGAAGCGCAGGAGCCGCGCGACCGTCTTCGGCGGCAGGCCGACCTGCTCACGGAACCGGGCGTGCAGGTAGCGACGGCTGCAGCCGAGCTCGCCCGCGAGCGCCTCGATCCGGACCCGGCCGCCGGTCGCGCACAGCCGCGCCCACGCCCATGCCACCGCCGGCCGCGGCCGGCGGCCGCCGCATGCGCGCGCCAGCAGGAAGCTCTCGATCAGGTCGAACCGCTCGTCCCACGAGCGCAGCTCGCGCAGCCGCTCGGCCAGCACGCGGCCGGCAGTGCCGAAGATTTCATCGAGCGAGATCACGGCGCCCGCGAGGTCGCCAACCGGCCGGCGGGCGGAACCCGAGCAGGTCGCGGTACATCAGCGGGCGGAGCCGCCGGTCGGGCGTGCGGCTGGCCCGGGTCCACTCTCCGAGCTCGAGCTGATGGCGCGTGAGCAGGGTTCCCCGCTCGCGCCATGAGCGCACCGACGGGGCCATGATCTGGTCGACTGCCAAGCTGCTGGCACTTTAATACCGGGCGAAGTGATCTGCGACGCGCTCAAAGGAGAAGCTGATGGCTGACACCCCGACCGATGTCCTCGTAGCGGGCTACCAGGCGATCGACGCCGCGACGAATGATTTCGAGGCGCTGGTGGCGCTGGTCAAGGACAAACAGGTTGAGATTGAGGGCGTGATCCTCGTGACCCATGATCGCGATGGCAACGTCTCGGTTCGGCAGACCGGCGATCATCTGGGCCGTAAGGGCGCCGGCTGGGGCGGTGGCGTCGGTGTGGCGGTGGGCTTGTTCGCGCCGCCGCTGTTAGCGTCGGTCGCGGTCGGGGCGGTGGCTGGCGGGGTGGTTGGCAGGTTCGTAGATCATCGGCTCGAGCATGAGCTTCACGACAAGATCGGGGAGAACCTGCCGGCGGGCTCGGCAGGGATCATCGCGGTGTTCGACGATCAGCAGCGGCTCGGGGTCGAGCAGGCGCTGGGCGGCTCGCTGCTGAAGTCGATCGTGCAGAGCGACAAGGAGGGCGTCTCGGCGCTGAAGGACTCATTGGCGGAGGCGATGGGGAAGTTCAGCCCGGACCGCACGGTGTTGCCGATCCCGGACCGGAACTTCGGCGGGACGATCGGCCGCACGATCGATCAGTCGGTCGCCGACTGGACGATCGTCCCGGGCGCAAAGGCGCCGGACGGCGCACCGAACGTGCTGATCTGCCTGATCGACGACGCGGGTTTCGGCCAGCCGGAGACATTCGGCGGACCGATCTCGACTCCCAACATGACCCGCGTCCAGGAGCAAGGCCTTACCTACAACGCGTTCCACGTGACCGCGCTGTGCTCGCCGACTCGCGCCGCGCTGCTCACGGGCCGCAACCATCACCGGGTCGGGTTCGGATCGATCGCCGAATATCCTGGTCCGTTCCCGGGCTATACCGCCGCCCGGCCGCGCAGCTGCGCGCCGCTGCCGCGGATCCTCCAGGAGAATGGCTATGTCACGGGCGCTTTCGGCAAGTGGCATCTGACGCCGGACAACGTGCAGGGCGCTGCGGGACCGTTCGATCACTGGCCGCAGTCGTGGGGCTTTTCCCACTACTGGGGATTCTTGAGCGGCGCCGCGGGCCAGTATGACCCGATCATCACCAATGACAACACGACCGTCGGCGTGCTGCCGGGCAAGGACGGCAAGGGCTATTACTTCCCCGATGACCTGACCGACAAGGCCGTCGGGTGGCTGCACGCGGTCCGCGCGCAGGACGCCCAGAAGCCGTGGCTGATGTACTACTCGACCGGCTGCGCGCACGCCCCGCACCACGTCGCCAAGCAGTGGGCCGACAAGTACAAGGGCAAGTTCGATCAGGGCTGGGATGAGTATCGCCGGCAGACGTTCGAGCGCCAGAAGAAGCTCGGCGTGATCCCGGCCGACACCGAGCTGACCGAGCGCCCGGACCTGTTCCCGGCCTGGGATTCGCTCAGCGACGATCAGAAGAAGCTCTACGTCCGCCAGATGGAGGTCTACGCGGGCTACCAGGAGAACGCAGACTGGAACGTCGGCCGGCTGCTCGACGCGATCGAGGAGATGGGCGACCGGGAGAACACGCTGATCTTCTACATCTGGGGCGACAACGGCGCCAGCATGGAGGGCACCACCACCGGATCGTTCAACGAGATGACGTTCCTCAACGGGGTCGTGCTCGAGGCCGACCAGCAGCTGAAGCTGATCGAGCGCTACGGCGGGATCGACGCCCTCGGCGGAGACCACTCGGCACCGCACGTTGCGGCCGCCTGGGCCCATGCGGGCAACACGCCTTTCAAGTGGGGCAAGCAGATGGCCAGCCACCTCGGCGGAACGCGCAACCCGATGGTCGTCTCCTGGCCGTCACGGATCAAGCCCGACAGCGACGTGCGCAGCCAGTTCACCCACTGCATCGACGTCGGCCCGACCGTGCTCGCAGCCGCCGGCATCCCCGAACCCAAGCAGGTCGACGGGATCGAGCAGGAGCCGATGGACGGCACCAGCTTCCTGTACACGTTCGAGGACGCGGACGCCGACGAGCGGCACACGGTGCAATACTTCGAGTTCGCGGCGTCCCGGGCGATCTACAAGGACGGCTGGTGGGCGTGCGCGAAGCTCGACCGGATCCCCTGGGACTTCTCGCCCGAGACGATGAAGCGCTTCGCTCCCGGCACCTACGACCCCGCGAACGATGTCTGGGAGCTGTACTACCTGCCCGACGACTTCTCGCAGGCCAAGGACCTCGCCGCCGAGCACCCCGACAAGCTCGTGGAGCTCCAGGAGCTGTTCTGGCAGGAGGCAGAGCGCAACCGCGTGCTGCCGCTGCTCGGCTCGATGTCGATCTTCTTCGGCCTCCTTCCACCGCTCCCCACGATCAACCGATACGTGTTCAGCGGCGATGTCCAGAACGTGCAGCGCGGCATGGTCCCACGCACCGCGGGACGGTCGTACGCGATCGAAGCGGAATTCGTGGTTCCCGACGGTGGCGCCGAGGGAGTGATAGTCGCCAACGCCGACTTCATCGGCGGATTCGCGCTCTGGGTCGACGAGCAGGGCCTGCTCAACCACACCTACTCGTTCCTCGGCGTCGAGAGCTACAAACAGACATCCACCGAGCCGCTCCCGACCGGTGAGGTTACCGTGAAAATGCTGTTCGAAGCCGACGAGAGCAAACCCGGCACCGGCGGCAAGGTGACGCTGTGGGCGAACGGCACGCAGATCGGCGAGGGCCGGCTCGACAGGACCGTGCCGGTCGCGTTCTCGTCGTATGCGGGCATGGACATCGGCCGGGACAACGGCCTCGTCGTTGACCTCGCCTACGAGCCCAAGGCGCCCTATGCGTTCACCGGCACGGTGAAGCATGTCGTGTTCGATCTCAGGCCGGCGATCCAACAGCACGAGCAGGAGCTGCACCAGCACGCGAGCCTCAACGCGGTCGCGCACGGCGTCAGCGCTTAGTGACGGATCTGCCCGTTCCGGGCCGGCCGCGGCTATGCCGACTGGGTCGCGGTTACATACTCCGCGCGAGCGGATGCTTTCACCACGGAACCGGCGGTCTGTCTGTGCGTCCGCTGTGTCACTCCGCGGAGGTCAACAAACAGCGCCGCCCGCTCTGCAACCGCGGCGTGGTCGATCCCTGGATCAGCCGTCACGAGGACAACCACATCAGCGTCCTCGACGATCGCGTCAAGGTCCCGGTGGCGGAGACCGAACTGGCTCAGCTCGGGCACGAACCGGTCGTGGTAGCTCAACTCCGCGCCGCGCGCTGCAAGCTCGCCGACGATCCGCAGCGCCGGCGACTCGCGGGTGTCCCCAGTGCCAGCCTTGTAACTGACTCCGAGAATCGCGATCCGCGCTCCGTTGATCGGCTTCTGAACCGCATTCAGGGCACGCTCGATCCTCCCGACGCAATGGAACGGCATCTGCTGATTGATCTTGCCCGCGAGCTCGATGAACTCCGTTGTCATCTGGAACTCGCGGGCGCGCCAGGTGAGATAGAACGGATCGACGGGAAGGCAATGGCCACCCATTCCGGGTCCAGGGTCGAAGCGCATGAAGCCGTACGGCTTCGTCGATGCTGCGTCCACGACCTCCCAGACATCCATGCCCATCCGGTCACACAACAGCCCCAACTCGTTCACAAGTGCGATGTTGACCGAACGGAAGATGTTCTCGAGCAGTTTTGTCATCTCCGCGGTCTCCGGAGTTGACACGGGTACCAAGTGGTCGCAGATCCGTCCGTACAGCGCCGCCGCCCGTTCGGTGCATTCCGGGGTCATTCCGCCGATCACCTTCGGCGTGTTGCGAAGCGTGAAGTCCGTCCGCCCCGGGTCCACGCGCTCCGGCGAGAACGCCACATGGAGTCCGTCGCCGACCCTCAGACCAGACTCCTCGAGCATCGGAACGAGACGCTCTCGCGTCGTGCCTGGGTACGTCGTGGATTCGAGCACGACAAGCTGGCCGCGCTGGGCAACGTGGGCAAGGGCCCTGGCTGCGGAGATCAGCGGCCCGAGCTCGGGCTCGCGATTCACCGTCAGCGGCGTCGGCACGCAGATGATGACCGCGTCGGTACGGGCCAACGGCGCGTAGTGAGTCGTCGGACCGATGAATGGGAGCGCCGACTGCAGACGCTCAGAGGTGACATCCTCGACGTACGACCGGCCGGCGAGCAGGGAGGCCACCTTCGAGGCGTCGACGTCGACGGCGACGACGCTCTCGCCCACCTCCGCAAATGCGACCGCCAGCGGAAGGCCGACATACCCAAGGCCGATGATTCCAACTGTCATTTCTTACTCCCCTTGCTGACGCGAGGAGTTATGTCAGCTCTCGGCCCGCTTGGAAATGGGTCGGGCCGCCCATCGATCGTTCAAGCCACTGAACACGGCCATCGGTATACTCGCCCAGGAACCCGGTGGTCGCGACCGGAGGGGGCGATCCGATCACCGCGGGTCGTGGCGACGGACGGTCGTAGGGGCGGCTGTTTACCTAGGGTCAACAAGTGTCGGCAACCAGTCCCTCAACCGAGGAAGCGACGATTCGCCTGCTGATCGTTGACGATCACGACCTGTTCCGCACGGGACTGGCGCGATTGCTGGGATCAGAGCCGGACATCGAGGTTGTCGCGCAGGCGTCTGGAGGGAGGATGGGAGTTCGACTCGCGGGCGAGCTGCGACCCGACGTCGTTCTGATGGATCTCCAGATGCCGGATGTTGACGGTCCTGCGGCCATGCGGGAGATCCTCGAGCAGGCTCCTGCGACCGCGGTGATCGCGCTCACCGTCCTCTCCCATGACGACGCGGTCGCGTCGGCCCTGGAGGCCGGTGCGTGTGGCTTCATCGCCAAGGACACGCCGATTGATGCCGTGGCCGTCGCCGTGCGGGCTGCCGCGGTAGGCTCGGCGTGGCTCTCGCCTCGGGCTGCCGAGATGGTGCTCGGACGCCTACGACGAGCGGACTCCGTGGACGAGCGGGGAGCCGATCGCGCCGAGGCCCTGTCGGCTCGCGAGCTTGACGTGCTCCGACTGCTCGCACGCGGCATGGAGAACAGCGAGATCGCCGACACGCTCCGGATCAGCCGCAGGACCGCGAAGAATCACGTCTCGAGCATTCTCACCAAGCTTGGAGTGTCAAACCGGGTTCAGGCCGCCATCTACGCGGTCCGTCGTGGCCTCGCCTAGGCCGAGGGCCTCGCCTGGCGTGAGCGGATCACCTCGATCGGCGTCACACAATCCGACGCGTAGCTCCCTCGATGAACCCGAGCGCGAGCGGACTTGCATTCTCCTGTTGCGCTGATCGAAGGAGGTCAGCCGTCTGGCGCAGCGACTGGATCGACGCGGCCACAAGTGAATTGGCGCCGCTTGAATCGAGGTCGCCGATGCTCGTCCGAGCCCGGATCGTCTCTAGTGTGACGAGCACGCCGCAGACGGTTTCAAGCGCGGCTTGCACGTGATCGGTTGCTGTCCGAGAATCAGTCGTGAAGGGCATCGAGCCAGCCTCGAATCGGCACATCCTGGCTGCCGCTTACTGCATGCGCAATGAGCCGGATGGCCCGTCACGCGTTCAGGTCTCGCCGAGGCCATTTGGCCGCTGCGTAAGCGCACCTCGAGGTTCGTCTGAGTGTTAGCCGAGGGCTACCGAGCGACTCGCCGCGTGTGGGGTGGCACCGAGCAGCGCAGCTCGGTTCTCGACGCCCAGCTTGCGGACGAGCTCGGAGATGTGGCGTCTGACCGTCACGGGAGCGATCTGCAGTCGATCGGCGATCGCCGCGGTGTTGTTCCCGCGGCGGAGCATGCCTAGGACCTGTGACTCCCGCGCGGTCAGAGCATTCGGGTCGTCACCGCCCCCGCGCAACTCGAGCATCAGTTCCAGGACCATTGAGCGCGGCACGATCGCCTCGCGCGCGGCGGCGGCGCGGATGATCCGGCGCAGCCGCTCGCCATCCAGCGAGCCGGGGAGGTAGCCGACCGCGCCGGCGCGGACCGCCTCAAGCAGGTCATCGGCATCCCCAACTTGGGCGAGCACGACAACGGCCGCCTTCGGAGCAGCGCGGCAGATGCCCCGCACCGCGGCCAGCGCATCGCCAGGCACCTCGCGCCCGACCAGGCAGATGTCCGGTTGCTCGCGCATCGCGGCCCGGATCGCGCGCTCGGTGTCGGACGCCTCTGCGCACACCAACGCCTCGCCGTCGAGCGCCATCCGGATCCCCAGTCGAGTCGGGGCGTGATCGACGATCAGAAGCTTGAGCGGGCCGCTCAACGCACCACGACCTCGAGCTCGGTACCGCCGATTGCGCGCGTGCGAACCGATAGCTCGCCCCCCACGGCGATCGCCCGCTCACGCATACTGCGCAGGCCGAAGCCGTCGCGCACAGGCCCATCCCGCTCGCTCACTTTGTCGATGCCGCAGCCGTCGTCGAAAACACGGAGCCTGATCGCACCCTCGCAGCGGTTCAGCGAGACGAGCACGTTTTTGGCGCCACCATGCCGGGCCGCGTTAGCGATCGCCTCGCGGACGATCCGGCACAGGTGCTCCTGGACGCTGGATGCCAGCTGAAGGCCCTGGTCCACGTCAACTTTGATCGTGATCGCAAAGCGGCCGCCGAGCTCGTGGGCCATGAACTGCAGCGCATCCGAGAGCGTCGTCCCGACTGGATGAGACAGCTCGGCGATCTTGTTACGGGAGATCTCGAGCGCGCTCTGAGCCGCGATCACGACGGGGTGCTCGGCCCCCAACTCACGCGCGATCCGCTCCGCGTGCGCGGCGATGAACGCGAGGTCCTGGGCAAGCCCGTCATGCAGGTCGCGTGCCACCCGGCGCCGTTCGGCGATCCAAGCGTCCCGAGCAAGGACTGTTCGCATCCTCACCTCCTCGCGGGCGGCGGCCAGCAGCAGCAGCACGAACGCGACGAGACGCAGTACCTCTCGCAAAGCGATTTCATCGGGCGCCAGCTGGGGCAAAGCCAGCTCGGAAATGCATGCCGCCGCGAGCAAGATCATCGCCGCAGCGAGCGGACCGGCGACACCGTATTGCCCGATCCGCTCCCGTCGCGCAAACCCCATCGCCGCTCGCGCGAGCAGGCCCGCCGCAGCCAATTCGAGGACCGGCGTGAGGGGATGCTGCTGTGTCGCCCGGATCCCCGCAGGCGCGTGGGATGCGACCACGGCGTGTTGACCGGGGACCAGCAGTGCGAGAAGGACCGCGACTGCCACGGTGACGAAACTGAACACGGCTGTGATCGCAAGCGAACGGCGGGGATCGCCGAGCACTCGGTCCGCCGACGCGAGGGCTGCCACGGCAAACATCCCCGCGACGAGCAGCTCTCCCCAATCGGCGGTCGCCGCGATCGCGCCGCCCGAGCCCAGGTCCAGCGCCGCCGACAGCGCGTACGAGAAGAGGTGGAGCAGGCCGAGGGTCAGCAGCGCACCGACCAGAACCGCGTCCCGGAACCGACGCGAGTGCAGCACCTGCCCGCGGAAGAGCCAAGCCGCGGCGAGCGCGAACAGGGTCATCACCGTCTCGACCGCAGCCCGCAAGCTCGGCGCGTCATACGCCGCGGGATGGGCAAACTCGACCGCGACCACGCCCGCGCAGCCTACGACCAGACAACTCAGCGCCGACAGATGAAGTCGACAACTGGCCCACAGCTCGGGCGTCACCCCGATCAAGCTCCATGGGCGTACGCCCGCCCCTGACGCGGTACAACCCTGAAAGGCCGCCGAACGGCGCCGCCCCCGTACGATATTCAAAATAGAACCCTCCGTTTGGGCTCAGTCGAGCCCTAAGTCCACTGTGTCCGACGTCTCGGTCGAACTAGCCCCCCCGGGGCTAGCGAACCACCGTGCAACCGGAACAATAGCGCGAAAAAGCGCCATTGTGGGTGGTTTTCTGCTCGATCGTAGGTAGTTTTCCGTCTGGAGGGTGTGCAAAATATCTCAAGCCAGCCAAAGCGACTCGATTTATGTTGGTGAAACCCTGGGGCGCGTTCAGGTGCCTGAACGCGCCAGTGGGTCGGACCGTTCATTGACGGCGTGCACTCCCGCGTGAATACTCGAGCCAACGGATAGCGCGAGGGCGCCACCGCCCTCTGGGGGCACGGCAAGTCGAGGGCGAGCGTCCGTGACCACCTCACGAAACCGGTGGGGTGCGCGCGGGCGCCCGCCCCGTTGCCGGGGCCACCTGGATCACTCGGAGAGACGCGAACAGCTCTGGGAGGCTGACTGGCCCGATGACGACGAGCGAATCACCGATTCGGATTGGAGTTGTCGGATTGGGCTACTGGGGCCCAAATCTGGCACGGAACTTCGCGGCGCTGCCGGGATGCGAGCTCGCGTGGCTCTGCGACGGCTCGCCCGAGGCTCGCGAACGAATGGCGCCCAGGTTTCCCCGCGTTCCGGCTACATCGTCGCTCCAGCAGCTGCTGAGCGATCCGGCGCTCGACGCGGTCGCGCTTGCGACCCCGGTGCCGACTCACGCGGATCTAGCCGTCCGGGTATTGGACGCGGGTAAGCATTGCTTCGTCGAGAAGCCGCTGGGGCAGACGGTCGCTGACGCCGAGCGCGCGGTGGCCGCGGCCGAGTCCGGCGGACGTATCCTGATGGTTGGCCATCTGCTCGAGTATCACCCCGGCGTTCAGATGCTTAAAGCACTCGTGGACGGCGGCGAGCTCGGCGACCGGATCTACTACATCTACGGTAACCGCCTGAACCTCGGGAAGCTGCGGGCCGACGAGAATGCGCTCTGGAGCCTCGGCGCCCACGACGTGTCGGTGCTCTTGTACCTCGCCGGCGAGGAACCGTCCGAGGTGGCTGCCTACGGCGAATCGTATGTCCGCGACGGTGTCGAGGACGTTGTGTTCTGTTTTCTTCGTTTCCCTTCCGGCTTGGCGGCCCATCTGCACCTGTCGTGGCTGGACCCCCACAAGGAGCGCCGCTTCACCGTCGTCGGATCACGGCGAATGGCGACGTTCGATGACATGGCGCACGAAGCGAAGCTCAAGATCTACGACAAGGGCTTCGACGAGGATGCGCACGGCTACGGCGAGTACATCACGAGGTCGGGAGAGATCGTTGCGCCCCGCATTGCGAACACGGAGCCGTTACGCATCGAGTGCGCCCGGTTTGTGCACAGCGTCCGGAGCGGCGAACAGCCGCAATCAGACGGTGCCAGCGGACTGCGAGTCGTGCGCGTGCTCGAGCAGCTCCAGCGTTCGCTCGACGCTCCTCGCTCCAGGCTGCTGTCAGCGGCAACGACCGTTGGCATAGCTCGCTAGCCGCTACGGGCGGGCAGCGTGCATGATCGAGTCATCGCGACCGGAATTCAGCGTCGCTGCACGACGCATCCGCTCAGCCTTCGCAACCGCTTCGTTGCGCGAGTGAACGCCCAGCTTGCGCAAGATGTTCTTGCTGTGCGTGTACACCGTGTCCTCGGCCAAGCACAGCGCGCTCGATATATCGCGTGTGCTGACGCCGGCGCAGATCAAATCGAGCACCTCCCACTCGCGCGCAGTCAGCACACTCTTGACTGGGCGCATGCCGAGACCATTCTCGGACGTGCGGCGGAGCACCTCGATCAGGTGAAGCGTGACATCGCGCGACACCGCCGCCTCGCCGCGCGCCACTGCCCGCAGCGCCCGACCGACGGAGGAGATGCTCGCATTCTTGGACAGAAACCCATTGGCGCCGGCCTTCAGCGCGCGCATCTCGACCTCACGCTCTTGGCCAACGGTGAAGATAACGACCCTCACCTCGGGCACGCGTGAGACGATCTGCCGGCATGCCTCGATGCCGTCGATACGAGTCAGGCCCACCTCCATCAACACCAGCTGAGGGCGATAGTGCACTGCCAACTCGACGGCCTCGATTCCGTCCTTGGCCTCAGCCGCCACAACAAACCCCTTATCCGCCCGCAACGACTCGCGAATCACCTGCCGCGCCAACGGATCAGGATCCGCAACGATCACGGTCAGTCGATCGCCGACGGTCCCACGAGCCTCGCCGGTCGTCCGTTCATCGTGATCCCCACCACGCTCGTATGGCACGGCAGCAACGCCCTGGACGCTCATGTCCCGGTCGCTCGTGTCAAGTGCGCCCACGCGCCGAGTATGCATTCCTCGGACTCGACGAGCAATGACCGGCTGGTCCATTCCAGCGTTCATTGGCTGAACGCAGCAGCCGTCGTTCAACGGTTCCCCGCAGATCACGGCCAAACCGTCGAGTCGCTGACCGAGCCGTGCCGCCGCTCCCCGCCGGGCGGCTGCGCCGCACCGATCTGCTTTGAGCGCCCATCTGCGTTGTCTTGAGCCCACAGCCGCTCGACGACTCGGAGCGCAAGGCGCCGGGGGATCGCAGCCTCGCCGCGGCAAACGCCGCGGAGCGACCGCGCCAGCGCGCTCCGATCGATGTCCTTACTGAGGAAACCGACAGCGCCGGCCTCCAGTCCGCGCAGCCCCAGCTCATGGTCGTCGTAGATTGCGAAAACGACGACCCGGACTCGGGGGGCACGCTCGCTGATCTGCCGTGTCGCCGCGATGCCGCTCATCCTCGGAAGGTGGGCCTCCATCAGCACGACGTCTGGCTGAATCGCGAGCGTCATAGCTACTGCCCCAAGGCCGTCGGCGACCTCGCCGGCGATCGCGAAGTCGTCTTCTTTGAGAAGCGCCTCACGCGCTGCCCGTCTCGCCAACGGGTCGTGGTCTGCAAGCAGCACCCTGACCGAGGCAACCGCGTCGGAATGGGGTAGGGACAACGGTCGAACCTCGTTTCTCAGTCCCCGCTCACCGGCCCGGAGGTGTCGAGCGGCGGTTCGGACGCGTCAGTCGCGGCTCGGGCGGCGTCATGGCTCCCCGGACGCAGACACACCACGATGCTCCCGAAAAGGAGCGCCATGATGACTGATGCGCCGAGGAATGCCACGCTCACCTTGTGGAGCGGGCTGCCGCTGAGCGTCAGTTCGAGGACAATGAACGCGGCGGCGGAGATCGACCATGCCGCACCTGCCGCCCGGGCCCGACCCCATGCCAGGACACCCTGGGATAGGGTCGCCGCGAGCAGGTAGCAGCCGATTCCTGCGGACAACAGCGCCAGATCCTCTCGGCTTGCGTAGAAACCCGCACCAAAGAATCCCCGCATGACGGCTGGGCCGACGGCGAGCGCACCTGCGACAAGCACGGCAGAGAACGAGGCCACGACGAGAGCCGTCCGGCCCAGCGCGGAGCGGAAGGCACGACTATCTCCCAGCGCATCCAGACGGGTGAGGTTCGGAAGCAGCGCAGCAGCGACACCCTGAAACAGGAATACGGGGGCGCGGACGAGCATCGTGGCAGCGAAGACCGCACCGGCCGCAGCGGCGGCGCCGGCACCGCCCGCCAGCATGATCAGGAGTGGCCCGCCAGACACGAGAATCTGCTCCGCGGCCGCTCCTGCGGTCACGGGTGCCGCGAAGCGGAGCGCATGTCCAATGCGAAACTCGCGCTTGTGCGAGCCCCGAAGCCCCTCCCGCACGCGTGCGCGCCGAGGTAGCGGCACCAGCGCTGCGCTAATCGATGCGGCAACCAGCGCGGCGGCTGCGATGGCTGGCGAGGCGATCAGGACCAGGGGCAACGCGACCATGATCCGCACCGCTCCATCCGCGAGCAGCTGGATCCCATAGCCGTCGTACCAGCGCACTCCGCCAACCAGTCCGCGCGCGACGTACGCGCACCCATAGCCGACGGTGCCAAGCGCCAGCGCCCCGGTCAGGACAGCGTGCCCAGCAAAGAGGTCGTTGGTCAACGGCTCCCAGGCCGCCGCGCAGACGATCAGCGCGGCCACGCAGATGCAGGCCGCCATCCGGCTCACCGCACGGACGACCGGAAACGAGTCGACGTCGTGCGCGGATCGTTCGGCGATATTGCGAGACAGCGTTTGCTCGAGCGGCCGGAACAGCACGACCGTGGAGATGAACATCGCCGCCCACAGTGTGGCGACAGCGCCATAGGCCTTCGGCCCAAGCTCGCGCGCAGCTAGCACATTGAAGCCGTACGCGAGCACGCCCGCGGAGACCGTGCCGATCGTGAGCAGGCTTGTGCTCCAGCCGATCCGGCCTCGCAGAGCACCCCCCCGAGCCGGCGGCTTCTCGGCGGCGGCCGGCTCACGGGCGAGTAGCTCGTGACCTCGGACCGCGACCGATGATGAGCTGCCGCGGCTCACTCGCCGCAACCTCCCCGGCGTGGCTCAGCCCTGCGCCTGCCCTCCCCGGTCGCCAGCGAGGCCAATGAACTCGCAGCACGCGTCCGGGTGCGGTTCATGCGACGCTCGCAACCTTCAGGGTCGCGCTGCGTTCGCGCCGCCTGGCCCGGTGCCACTCCGCGGTGGCGGCCAAGCCCTGAGCCAACCCGATCGAGGCCCGGAAACCAAGCAGCTCGGCCGCCTTGCGCGTGTCGGGGATCCGGCAGCGGACGTCCTGATACCGGCCGCCGATCTTCTCGTAGGGCAACATCGTGGCCCGCAGGGGACCCGCCATCTCGAGAGCGGCCTGGACCTCGTTGGCGAGCCGGAAGATCGTCGTCGGCTCATCGCCGCCGATGTTGATGATTTCGCCCTCGGCACTGGGCGTGTCGAGCGCTCTTACGAATCCTTCGACGGTGTCGCTGATGAACGTGAATGTGCGCACCTGGCGACCGTCGCCATGGATTTCCATGAACTTGCCGTCGAGCAGGTTTTCGAAGAACGCCGCTTGTGGACCACCCCACCAGCTCGGATGGTTATGTGGCCCGTAGGAGCCGAACAGACGGAGGATCGTGACCCGAAGGTTGCTCTCTGCGGCGAGCGCGAGCGCCACGTGCTCGTCATAGAGCTTGGAGGTCGCGTAGGCCCAGCGGCGCGTCGTCGGCGGCCCGAGCGTCAGCGCCGCGTCCTCGCAGAAGGGAGGCGTTGCGTTGCCGTAGACGTCCGACGTCGAAGCGACGATCACGTGCGCATCGAGCGCCAGCGCGACGGCATAAGCGGCCTCGGCACCCGCGACATTCGCTCGGAGTGTCTTGAGTGCCCCGCCGTAGCGCGGGATCTTCTCCGCCGCGAGGTGGACGATCGCCTCGCAGTCGGCGAACGCCCGCCGTAGCTCGGCGGTATCCCGGCAGTCGAGCCGGTGGAATATGAAGTTCGGCTCATCGAGAGAGCCGATGATGTTCTCGAGCGAGCCGCGGGACAGATCATCGACCCCGATGACTGTTCTCCCTTCGGCGACCAACCTTTCGCACAGGTGCGATCCGATGAAGCCGGCCGCTCCCGTCACACCGATAGTGATGGGCCGGGTCATTGTGTCCTCCTTGGTGTGATTGCCGCGGTTCAAGAGTTGGGTTCGAACACGAGGCGCGAACCGCACCTGCGTGCTTCGAGTAGCGGGTTGACGGGCGACAGCACCTGGTCGCCGCAGTGCGGGGGGAAGCTCCTCACGCCGCCTGCGCCTGACGTGGAAGGTCGTCGAGGCGCTCGCGCAACCCGGCGACGAGCCGGTCCGCGACCCCCAGGACGGCCTGCCCGTTGACCAATTCCGGGTAGACGTGGGCTGTCGAGGCCACGGCGAGGCCGGGGGCCGGAAACATGTTCGACGGCCGGGAACCGCCCAGGACGTGGACGGGCTCGGCGACCCGGGCGCGCGCGACCTGGCTCGCGAGGACGTCCTCGGGGCGCAGATTTGACAACACAGTGCGCGCATGCTCGAAGTAGGCCCGCTTGATCTCGCCCGTCGGTCGCTCCAGCTCGGGACTCTCGGGGGTGACGTATTTCGGTAGGTAGACGAGCGTCCCGCCGACGCGTTCGGGGTCGACCACGTGCGTCGTCTCGACGATCGTGGTCAGCGGCACGCGGCGGTCGGTCAGGTTCACCGAATAGAACGGGCTGATGCTCCGGCGCAGGCGCATCACGAGGCAGACGACCCCGAGGTAGCGACAGGGATCCGGGCCTACCGCACGAGCCAGATCCTGTGGCAGAAGTGCGTGACCATCGGTGTGCAGGAGCGTCGAGACGACGTAGTCGGCGCGACGCAAGCCCTTGTGCGTCAGCGCTCCGATTGCGCGGCCCCCCCCAGAGACGATGCCGAGCGCTGGAGTCGAGGTTGCGATCTCGCCACCATTGGCGCGGATCGCCGCCGCGAGGGCATCGACAAGTACCTGATAGCCACCGTCGATCGTCCCCATGACCTCGTGGGCCGAGCGGTCCCGCGTGCCCGACATACGTCGGGTGCGGGCCCACAGGTATGTGGCCGGCACGTCATCGAAACAACCGTCGAATTTGGAGTCCAGCAGCGGGCGCCAGAGGTCATTCCAGAGCCGCGCACCGCACGCGTGCCTCAGCCACTCTTCCACCGACAGCTCTTCGAGGTCGTCATAGCCGCCCTTCAGCTGGCAGCGCGCGACGAAGGTCGCGAGCCGGACGCGATCGCGACCGCGTATACCCGGGAAGCCGAGGAACTCGCGGACGGAGGACATCGAGGCCAGGCGTCCGGCCTGATAGAAGCCGACGCCGGTGCGACTGAAGCGGAACCGATCCTCTCCGACGCCCAGCTCGGCGGCGAGCGAGCGCACGCGATCGTCGGTCGGCAGCACCACGTGGTAGAAGCGGTCGATCGGGATGCCGTCGAGCGCGACGGTCCCGGCGAGTCCGCCCAGTTCGGCGGTGCGTTCGTAGAGGACGGTGTGCACCCCCTCCTGAGTCAGGCGGTAGGCCGCCGTCAGGCCGAGCAGCCCTCCGCCGACGACGATCACAGTGGGACGGGACGCGTTCATGTCGCCGCCCGAATCCGCGCGTACAGCTGCCGTGCGATCAGGCGCGCATAACCGGTCACCGTGGGCAGTACTCGGAGCTTGCTCTCGCCCAGGCGTCTGGATGCGTCCAGGTCGACCGGGACCTCGCGCACGCCCGCACCCAGAGCGACGAGCTTCATGAGGATCTCCGCCTTGCACGCGAAACCGCTCTCGCGGATGAATTCATCGCCGTAGCGGTCGTATCCGTGTCGCAGCGCCGAGGCACGGTAGACCCTGAAGAAGGACGACACGGTGCTCGCGTTCAACCCGGCGCTCTGGCGAATCGCCCACGATGCACCCCGCGACAGCAGGCGCCGCCGAGCGCCCACCCCGACCATCGCGCCACCGTCGTGGACCGAGGCGAGCACGACGTCTGCTCCATCTACAGCCGCCGCGATCATCGTGCCCAGGGCATCGAGATCGCTTGTCGTGTCGGCTTCCAGCGTGATCACCAACTCGTCGGCGCCCGCAAGCTCGAGCGCGCGGCGGAATCCGCGATCGAAGGCGCGCCCGGGGCCCTGGTTCAGTCCCATACGCAGTACCTCGACGGGCAGCATTCCGGCCTGGCTCTCGGCGATCACGGCGGTCGCGTCGGTGGAGCCGTCGTCGACCAGGAGCACACGGCCGTCACGCCACAGCGCGCGACGGCGCTCGAGGTCGCTGAAGAGCCGCGCGACGTTGGCCTCCTCATTGAAGGCCGGGATGACGAACACGGCCATCAGTACGCACCCTTTCGTGCCAGCACGACCGGGATCGTCTGGACGAGGATCTTCAGGTCCCACCACAGCGACCAGTTGGTCACGTAGACGTAGTCGAGCTTCACCATCTCCTCGAAGGGCACGTCGTTACGCCCGAGGACCTGCCACAGCCCGGTGATCCCGGGTGTGGTCTCCAGCCGGCGCCCGGCCCAGCCCGTGATCTGGTTGTCCTCGTGGGGCACGAATGGGCGCGGGCCCACCAGGCTCATCTCGCCGCGGACGACATTCCACAGCTGGGGCAGTTCGTCGATGCTCCAGCGGCGCAGGAAGCCGCCGACGCGCGTCACGCGCGGATCCATCTTCATCTTGAAGAGCGGACCGTGCAGTTCATTCTGCGATGCCAACTCGAAGCGGCGCGACTCGGCGTCCGCGACCATGGTGCGGAACTTGACGATGCGAAACGGCTTGCCCCTGCGGCCACTGCGGAGCTGAAGGAACAGCACCGGACCGTGGCTGTCGAGCTTGATCGCGATTGCCGTCATCAGCAGCAACGGAGATAGAACGATCAGCCCACCGACGGCCGCGACAATGTCAAACGTCCGCTTCATCACCCGGATGGGACGTGACAACGCCATCGGCGGCAGGCTCACGATCGGCATGCCCTCCAGTTCCTCGATCGTCGCGTTCGAAGCGAACAGCTCGAAGTAGCTCGGAACGATCGACAGGTGCACATCGGGTCGGCGCACAGCCCGCACTAGCTCGAGCGTCTGCTCGTATGGCGCGTGCGAGTCCGTCAGGACGACGCGGTCGATGTTGAGCTCGTCGACCAGCCGCGTGAGGTCCGCCGTGCGCCCTAGGAGCAGCGGCTTCGGCGAGGCGCCCTGGGTCGCGTTCGGTTCGTCGTCGACAAACCCGACGAGCTTCAGCCCGTACTCGGGATGGGTGTTGATCTTACGTTCGACGATCCGGCCCACGGGTCCCGCGCCGACGATCAAGGCCCGGCGCGGCCCCAAGATGCGCGGCAGCACCCAGCGACGCAGCGCAAACCTGGAACACGGGACGAGCACCAGCGCGAACGAGAGAAACAGCGCTGCGTCCAACGGCGTGTAGACCGAGATATGCGCGGTACGCTTGAGCCCCTGGGCGACGAGCAGCAACAGCAGCGAGCCCGCGAGCAGAGCGTTGAACAACGGCGCCACCTCGTCGAAGCTTCCGGGCGCGATCGAACGCGACTGCCGCTCATACAGCCCGTAGGCCGACAGCACGCCCACCCACAGCAGCGCTGCTGCCAGGGTCAGCAGCGGAAGCGCCCACGCAGGAGCGACCACCGCGGGTGGCGACACGATGCCGGCCACCGCCACGGTGCCGGCGGCCGCCACCGCCGACGCAACCAGGTCCGTCGCGATCAGGCTCCTGACGCGCCCCTTGGAGCGCCGCGAGCGACCCCGGCTCTCACTGCCGGTTCCCGCCGCGGCAGGTGCTCGGAGATCTGCGACCGCGGTTGCGGTTAGCGTCGCCGATGAGTCTGGATGGGTCGCCACAGGCAGCTCACGAGGCGAGCCGTGCACGGCGCTCGGCCATCAGGTCGTGAACATGCGCGTACCGACTGGCCTCGGTGCGGTTCGCGACTCCCAGCTTTCGATATGTGTTTGAAAGATGGAACTTCACCGTCGGCTCGGTGACCCACAGCTCGCGCGCGATCCGCCCGTTGGTGTAGCCCTCGGCCACGAGCCGCAGCACCTCGAGCTCCCGGTCGGTCAGCGGGCACGACCCCTCACCACTGCGGGCCGGCCTCGGGCGGTGCACGACCTGGTCGTTCACCACTTGCCGCAGCAGCGCGCCGAGGCTGGCGAATTGCACGGTCTTGGAGATCACGGCGTCTGCGCCGGCCTCGAAGACCTGGTCGAGCCAGTCCGCGTTATCGCGGAGGGTGAACAGTACGCGCCGTGCGTCGGGAGCGTGCTCGGCCGCCTCACGAAGCCGCGCGAGGGCGTGCTCGGGATCGTGCATGTCGTCGACGACGATCACCTCCGGACCCAGTCGCGCAAGCGCGCCTGCGACGGGCAGCCGGCCGTCGACAAAACCCACGACGTGCAGGCCGGCACTCTGGCGAAGCGCCAGGCGGATCGAGTGCACGACCAGCGACTGGTCAGCAACGATCAGCAGGCGCTTCACGACTCGACCTCGCCTGCGGTCGCCGTTGTCATTTGCCATTGCTGGTCGGTCAGCAAACCACCGCACTCCGTCGCGGCAGGCCGATGCTGCCCAAGTCTCTGCTTCACGCCACCCACCTCATGACTCGCTTACCAAGTGTCCGTCTGGTTCGTGCAGTCGAAGGTAGCGCTCGGCAGGCCTCCTCGAGGGGTGAACTTGCTTCCGACCGATGGGTACTGACCGACCCCGGCTTACGGCAGGTTTGTGCCCCAGGTGAGGATGTTTCCTGCGGGGTTCGCGGAGACGCCGCCCCAACCGATGGGTACATACCTACCCATCGAGCAGGGTAGATGACGGCTGGTCCGCTCCGGAATTTCCTACCCAGGTCGGAGCCGGGATCAAAATCCCGATTGTCCGTCGTCACCGGTGGGGTGTGTGACTTAACTGCCCGCGTGACGCCGGTTTGTCACATATTGAAACGCAACCTAGACACACGTCTAGGTTGCCTTTGCCGCCAGGCCGGTACCGTTCGTTGACGATGAATGTTCGAACCATCGGCGTGGACGTCGTCGTCGTCGCCTATCGCAGTAGCCGCACCCTGCGCCGCTGTGTCAAAGCGCTCGCGGCGGCGCCGGCATTCCGCGTAATCGTGGTCGATAACGACTCTCCCGAGGACGAGCGCGCCGCGGTGGCGGATCTCGACGTGGAGTTCATCTCCGCCGGGCGCAATGGCGGCTTCTCCTTCGGTTGCAACCTTGGCGCGAGCGCGGGTAACGCTCCGTTCGTCCTGTTTCTCAACCCGGACGCGACGATCGACGCGGATGCTCTGCAGGTGCTCGCGGGCGCGCTTGAGCGGGATCAGTCGCTGGGACTCGTTGCACCGAGGATCGTGACCGACGACGACAAGTTTGACCCCAGCCAGCGCCGCTTTCCGAGGCTCCGCACGACGTTCTCGCAGGCCCTGTTCCTGCATCGTCTGTTCCCCCGCGCCGCGTGGAGCGACGAGCTGATCCGGGACGCGGCCGAATATGACAGGCCAAGCTTCCCTGACTGGGTCTCCGGTGCGTGCATGCTCGTGCGGCGCTCTGCACTCGCCGACGTGGGCGGCCTCGACGAGGGCTTCTTCCTCTACCTGGAGGACACCGATTTGTGCCGGCGGCTGCAGTCGGCGGGATACCGGATCGCCTTCGATCCCGCCGCCACCATGATCCATGTCGGAGCAGGGTCGGCGCCGCGTAGCTCGATGGCTGCGCGGCTGGCACTGAGCCGGGTCCGATACGCGCGCAAGCACGATCGCCCCGCCGTAGCGTTCCTGCAGGCAGTGGGCATCGTGGTCGGGGAGGTCACGCACACGGTCGTCTCGCTTCACCGGCCGCCGGTCGCCCGCGGACACGCCGCTGCGGTGTGGGCGATGGCCATGGACGCGGCGACCAGGCGGCGTCGCGAGGGCTCCGGCTCGGCGACTCTGGAGTCTGTCGGCGAGCCGTCCAACCCGTCCCTCGTTCGAAGTCAGGCCGCGTAGACGCGCATGTGCGGGATCTGCGGTGTCTTTCGCCTGGACGGTGGCGCTGCGCCGGCGATCGAGCGCGACGTGCTGGCTCGCATGACCGACGCATTGGAGCACCGCGGCCCCGACGACAGCGGTCTCGTGGTCGGCGGCGGTGTGGCACTCGGCGCCCGGCGGCTGAGCATCATCGATGTCAAGGCCGGACACCAGCCGATGTCCGACGAGGCCGGGCGCATCTGGGCGGCCCAGAACGGCGAGATCTACAACCACGATCAGCTGCGCGCTGGGCTCTCGGCTCGCGGCCACACGTTCCGCACCCGGTGCGATACCGAGGTGCTTCCTCATCTGTACGAGGAGCACGGCCCCGCGATGTGCCGCCGGCTCCGGGGCAAGTTCGCGGTGGCCGTGTGGGACACCGAGCGCTCGTGCGGCCTGCTGGCGCGCGACCGGCCGGGGATCAAGCCGCTGTATTACGCGATCGTCGGGCAACGCCTCGTGTTCGGCTCGGAGCTCAAGAGCGTGATCGCGAGCGGGCTTGTCGACGATCAACTCGACCTGGAGGCGATCGCTGCCTATCTGATGCTCGGCTTTGTTCCCGCACCGATGACGCCGCTGGCCGCTGTTCGCAAGCTGATGCCCGGGCAGTGCCTGGTCATCGACCGTGGCGCAGTCCGCCACGAGCGCTACTGGACAGCGCCCACGCCGTCGCCCAACACGTCGCGGGCAAGCGAGCGCGAGTGGGCGGATCGGCTGTTGCAGGCCCTAAACGAGTCCGTAGAGATGCGGCTCATGAGTGATGTGCCGCTCGGAGCGATGCTGAGCGGCGGACTCGATTCGAGCCTCATCGTGGCGCTGATGGCGCGGCAGATGCGCCAGCCGGTCAAGACCTTCTCGATCGGTTTCGCCGGGCAGGGTAAGGCAAATGAGCTTGACGATGCCCGCCGGGTCGCTGGCGCTCTCGGCTGCGAACACCACGAGCTCGAGCTGCCGATCGGCGGCGCCGAGGACGGTCTGGACCGACTTGTCTGGCACATGGACGAGCCGCTCGCAGATCTATCCGGACTGGGTTTCCTTGCGCTGTGCGACCTCGCTGCAGAGCACGTCACCGTTGCGCTGTCGGGGCAGGGCGCCGATGAGCTGCTGGGGGGCTACCGCAAGCACCAGGTGGCCTCGCTGGCACAGGCTTGGCAGCGGTTTCCCGCCCGCGTCCGGACCGCTGCGGCGGCCCTCGCTGCGCACGGGTCGCCGGGCGCCGGGAAGCTCGCCCTGGCGCTGCAGGCTCCCGATCCCGTCACGCGCCTGCTCGCCTCGAGCGGGCTGATGCACCCCGACCTGAGGACCGACCTGTTCGCAGGCGCGCTGGCGGAGCACGCCGACGCAGCGGCGCGGGCGGCGGCCGCGTGCTTGCCGGATGGAGCGCTCGCCCCTTTGGATGCAGCGCTCTATCTCGACCTGCAGCTCGGATTGGCGGACGACATGCTGCACTACTTCGATCGTGCCTCGATGGCCTCCTCGCTCGAGGTGAGGGTCCCGTTTCTGGACCACGAGGTGGTCGAGCTGTGTGCGGAGATCCCGGGCACGGCGAAGGTCCGCCGCACTCACACCAAGCGTGTGCTTCGGCTGGCCGCGCGGGGACTGGTGCCCGAGTTCGTCCTGTCCAAGCCCAAACTCGGCTTCTTTCGTCAATCAGTCGGCCAGTGGTTGTCGGCAGAGAGCGGCGCGCGCGTCGACGGTCTCCTGCTGGCGCCTGGCCGTTGCTACGAGCGGGTTATCGACCGACGGGTGGTGCAGCGGATCGTGACCGACTGGCGATCGGGCACGAGACAGAACGGTCAGCTTGTGCTCGCGCTGATCATGCTCGAGCTGTGGATGAGCGAATTCCTGCCTCGGGCATTCGCCGACACGGTGACTGCTGCGGACGACGCCGCAAAAATGCTCGCGGGACGCGAGGTGACGGTCGTCCGGTGAGCAACCCCCGTCGAGCGCGGAGCCTGCGATACGCCGTCGTGACGCCGTGCCGCAACGAGCTCCAGAACCTTCCGCGGCTGGCCGACTCGCTGATCAGTCAGGTTCACTCGCCCTCGGTGTGGATAATCGTCGACGACGGATCGACCGACGGCACCCGTGAGCTCGGACGCGGGCTCGCGAAGATCCATCCCTGGATACGACTCGTCGATCCCGAGCGTGCCGCCCAGCACGACATCAGCCACGGCCGGCGAGAAGGTCGCGACCTCGAGGCGTTCCGGTTCGGCGTCGCCGAGCTTCGCGAGGACGTCGATGTGGTCGTCAAGGTCGACGCCGACCTGTCGTTCGAGCCCGACTACTTCGAGCGCCTGATCGGCCGCTTCGCGGCCGAGCCGCGGCTCGGGATCGCCAGCGGTACCTGCTACGAACGCATTCATGGAGCCTGGCGGCGGCGCCAGATCGGCGCGAGTTCCGTATGGGGTGCCTCGCGCGCCTACCGCTCAGTATGTCTCGACGTGATCCGCTCGCTCGAGCCCAGAATGGGCTGGGACGGACTGGATGAGGTCAAGGCCCAACTTCAGGGGTACCAGACTCAGAACTTCACTGACATCGCGTTCCGACACCATCGGCCAGAGGGCGGACGCGAGCGCGGGCGCCTGCGGGCCAGATCGGTTCAGGGGCGTGCCTCCTGGTACATGGGCTACCGGCCGAGTTACCTCGCCATTCGCGCGATGTATCGGGCGGTCAATGAGCCGGCGGCCCTAGCGATGATCTGGGGTTACCTTTCGGCCGCCGTCGCGCGGACCCCGCAGTGCGGCGACGATGAGGTGATCGCCTATCTTCGCGAGCGCCAGCGCGCAAGACACCTGTTGCGTGCGGCCGCTGTCTGAACGAGCATCACGCACGCCTCGCACATCTATACGAAAGTAGCGTCGCGGGTCGGCAAATTGCGCGCGCGTGGTTACAATCGCGGCGCGGCGAGCGCTCGCCGTGCTGATTTAGACTGCCAAGAAGCAAGGGGAACCGGATGCTGCGCTTAGGTCGAGCCGTCACTATGACTTTCGTCGCTGCGCTGCTTGGCTTCGCGGGCGCGGCCAGCGCAAGCGCCGCGGTGTTACTCGGTAACCAAGCCGTCGGCGCGAATCTCGACGGCAACGGTGCGGGCATTGCAGAAGCCTTCAGCACCACTGCCACAACAACGGGCAGCGTCAGCTCGCTGTCGGTCTACGTCGACTCGACGTCAAAGGCTACTACGTTGGTCGCAGGGCTCTACGCCGACAACAGCGGTCATCCTGGAACTCTGCTCACGCAGGGATCCCTGACCGCGCCGACCGCCGGATCTTTCAATCAGATCACCGTGCCGTCCGCAACCGTGACGGCCGGGAGTACATACTGGCTCAGCGTGCTCGGGCCCGCCGGAGCCGGCACGCTGGAATTTCGCGACGCTCGCAGCGGGACGCACTCTGAGAACAGCAGCCAGACCACCCTGACGTCGCTTCCAGCCACGTGGTCGTCGGGAGCGAGCTGGAACAACTCGCCGATCTCGGCGTACGCGAGCGGCAGCACCGCGACCGGTCCTGTTCTGTCGATGTCGCCAACGTCGCTCAGCTTCTCTGCGACGGCCGGAGGGTCCGATCCGGTTCCAGCTCCACTGAGCGTGTCCAACTCCGGGTCTAGCTCTCTAAGCTATACCGCCGCGACTGACCAGCCCTGGTTGCACGTGTCACCATCGAGCGGCACCGCACCGCAGACCCTGACAGTGTCTGCCTCGATTGGAGGCATGTCCGCCGGCACGTTCACCGGCCACGTGACGGTCACAGCGGCCGGAGCGCAAGGCTCGCCTGCTCTGATTCCTGTCACCCTGACGCTGACAACACCGCCACCGCCCAACAGCGGCGACTGGCTGACCGGCGAGCACGACGCTGGCCGGTCGGGCTTCGCCTCGGACGAGACAATGATCACGAACACGAACGCCGGAAACCTGTCACCCGCCTGGTCCACGACGCTCGACGGCAAGATCACCTCGCAGCCCTTGTACGCGAGCGCGGTTGAAGTCGAGGGGGCGACGCACAACGTCGTCATCGCGGCCACCGACGGCAACTCCGTCTATGCCCTAGATGCCGGCACCGGCGCTGTTCTCTGGCGACACAACTTCGGGTCGCAGTCAAACAACATTTCGATTCCCGGCGGATTTGGGGTTGTGGGGATCCCCGTAATCGACCGCCAGGCCGGGCGCATCTACGCCGTCTCCAATGACGGAAACCTGCATGTCCTGTCGCTCGCGGACGGATCCGATGCGGTCCCGCCGACCCCGGTCGTGAACGCGCCGATTACGAACAAGGTGTGGGGAGCGCTACAGCTGTTCAGGGGCAACCTGTACATCGCAACCGGCAGCGACTGCTGCGACACGCCGCCCTGGAACGGCGGCATCTACCAGGTCGATGTAACCGGGAGCTCGCCCGTGGTCGTCAAGCACTGGTTGACCGTGCCCGACCCTCCGGGCGGCGGAGGCATCTGGGGCTACGGCGGCGTGTCGATCGACACCGGCAACGGTCATATATACACGACATCGGCAGAGGATACGAACGGCGGCGGCACCGACTATTCCGACCGGATTCTCGCGCTCGACTCAAACCTCAACGTGCTCGGCGCCTACGAAGCGACGAATCCGACCACATTTGGCTGCAGTTCCCAGCCCTGCGATCTGGACTTCGCCTCCACCCCGGTGATGTTCACGCCGAACGGCTGTCCGACGATGCTGGCCGCCGGCAGCAAGAACGGGAACCTCTACCTGATGAGGGAATCCGATCTCGAGAGCAGTGGTACACCGATTCAAACGTTGCAGCTCAACGATCCCAACGACAGTCTCGGGTCGGGCGGGGTCGGCGGTACCTTTGCCTACTGGCCTGCCGGCCGCATGCTCTTCGTCGGCGATACCGGCCCGGGTGTAAACGGCGTCGCGGGCGGGCTCGTGGGACTGACGATTCAGGCCGACTGCACCCTTAAGGTGGCTTGGAGCCAGCAACTCGGAGGATCCGACAGCCCGAACTCCACGCCCACGGTGGCCGACGGCGTCGTCTTCATCGGGCTTGGGACCGGGAAGTTGCAGGCGTTCGACGCCGCCACCGGTACGCCGCTATGGGATAGCGGCTCGATCGGAACCGCCGTATACGCGGCGCCGATCGTCGCAGCCGGCCGCGTATACGTCGGCACGTGGAACGGGTTCACGGCGAGCGACACCGGCACCCTGCGTGCCTACGCGCTCGGCAGCGGTCCGCCGCCGCCTCCCCCTCCTACGAGCCTCGTCGGAGACAGCAACATCGCGAGCGGACTCGATGAGAATAGCGCGGGCCGCGCCGAGGCGTTCCAGGCCACGGCGGGCGCCAGCGGAACGTCGACGAAGCTCGAGGCGTACGTCGACGCGACATCGGGAGCGACGCAACTTGTCGCCGGCATATACAGCGACAACGGCGGGCACCCCGGCACACTGCTTGCCCAGGGCACGCTGTCCTCCCCGACCGCAGGTGCCTGGAACACCGTTCCCCTCCCCTCAACATCGATCACGCAGGGAACGACCTATTGGATCGCGCTGCTCGGCCCGTCTGGGGCCGGGACGCTCCATTTCCGCGACACGTCGAGAGGGACTCGCTCGGAGAACAGCAGCCAGACGAACCTGACCTCACTTCCGTCCACTTGGACGACCGGACCGGCTTGGACGGACTCGCCGGTGTCGGCCTACGCCGCCGGGTGAGTCAGGCGCTCACCACCGGCGCCCACTAACGATCGTCAGGAAGCACCGGCGTTCGGCGGGCTGGCGCGGACAGCGCCATGGATGTTCGTCGCCGGGAAGCTGGTTGGGTTGCCGGCACCGCGTGCGACGGACCCCGGCAGCAGGTCATAGTCCGGCGGGACGCCGGCGGCTATTGGACTGCTCGTCACGCCCGGATTGCTCGTGTAGTCGATCGGGCCCGTCCTTCCGTGGGCGCAGGCGCTACCCGATCCGACCACGTTGTAGCTCCAAGTCGTGCCGGCCTGGGTGCACAGAGCCGAGTTCACCGATGGGAACACGTTGCTGTCCATCGTGAAGTCGCGGACGTCGCCGCCGGTGCTTGTGTCGTTCGTGAATTCCACATACCAGCCTGCGAGCGACGAGTTGAACCGGGCGATCCCGCCATTGAGGTTGCCGATGTACACCGCGTAGTAGCCGTTCTCCGCGCCGAACCAGTTGTTCTCCAGCGTGACGTTGCTCGACTCACCCACCCCATACTGGGTGAACTCGAGATCGAATGCCTCGCTGTTGTAGAAGGTCGAGTTGCGGATCGTCAGGCCGTTGACGTTCATCACGTGTAGGCATTCGACATGCGACACTCCGTCGTTGCGCCGGCAGTCGTGGAAGGTGACGCCGTCGATCAGGATGTTCGTGGGCTGATGGGTGAGCTTGTAGCCCTCCTTGATCTCGGGATCCCAGTTGAGCACGGGGCCCATGCTGCCGCCGATCCAGGAGATGTCGTCATCACTGTTGATGTCCAAGCCGCCGATATCAACGAGGTTGCGGAACGTGATGTTGCTGTCCCGAACCGTGTCAGACTGGGCATTCATGTAGAGGCCCGCGGTGTCCGATCCTGCGTCGACCGTCATGTTGTCGAATTCGACCCAGTGCGTGTTGCCGTCAAATCGCAGCTGGCCGTCAATCGTGACGTTCGAGGACGCGCTGCCGCGAAACACAAGGGCCGGCCCGTTGGCGAACGCCGGGTTGGTCGAGAGTGATTGCGTGGGATACGTGCCGTCGGCGACGGCGACGAGCTGGCCGGGCGATGCTCTGTGGTAGACGTGATTGAACGTCAGGCATGGCTGGGATTGCGTGCACGGGTTGGCGTCCGAGCCATTGGGCGCGACATACCAGCTCGGCACCGGCGCAACCGCTGACGTTGCGCTCGAGGCTTGCGGCGTCGAGCCGCCGGCATTGCTGGCGGTCACCACCACGCGGATGGCGCTCCCGACATCGCCGGCGATGATGGTGTACGTGGGCCCGGTTGCGCCGGGAACCGTCGTACAGCTGGCGCCCGTCGGATCGCAGTCCTGCCATTCGTACGAATAGGCCGTAGGGCGACCCGCCCAGGTGCCGCTGCTCGCCGACAGCGTACTTCCGACCTGGGCCGCGCCAGTGATCAACGGGGGCGTGGCATTCACCGGTGCAGCCGCGGCGTGCACGGGTGAAGCCCCGGGGCCGGCGCCTGTCACCGGGCCCTGACCGCCGGACGCTCGACCGATGCCATACGCGGAAATCGGACAGCTGTCCCGCCGCGAGCCTCGCATCCACGAGTGCGGCAGCGTGGTCAGGCGCCCTCGGCGCGAGTCCTCGCCGTGGCATCGACCGCGGCGTCGATCACGGAAGTAGAGCGTTCCGCCACGGCCGAGTACGGCGACCCAGTAGGTCCGTTTCGCCCGCAGCGCGATCGGGGCGACCACCACGGTATTCCATGACCCCGCCTTGAGTGAGGAACGCGAGCCGGCGGTGATCAGGGAGCCGGGATGCCCGCCGCTGCTCGAATACAGCCCGACGAGCAGCTTGTCGGCACGATTGCGCGCGCTCACGTACACGCTGATCGAGGAGATGGTCCCGCCCAGCCGGTCGGCAACTGGAAACGCCTCCTCCCGGCCGGGCGCGGTCTTGCCCACGGTCGGCTCGACGCGACCGTCTCCGAAGAGGATTGAGCTCCGAGCCGCCGCGGCCGGCGTCGCCGCCCGGCCCGCCGCCGTCATCCTCGCCACGGCGGCGACGAGTAGCAGGCATACGGCGCAGGAGATGGTTGGTCGCAGCATCCGCTCGCTCTTCCTCCGGCCACGCTCCGGTGCGGTGCGCCCGTGGAGGCGGCGCCGTACTCCCGGAAGACTTTCGCTTTCAGCCGCGCTGCCGCGGCCTTATGGACGTAGCGCGCAACGTAGCACGCGGCGGCGAACCCCGCGCCGGCAGCGGCCAGAATCACGCCGCCGCCGGCGCCCCCAGTTGGGTCAAGCCGGCCGGACGGACGCCATCGCCGGCATTGCATGCATTCTGCGGCGGTTCGCCTTCGGCCGGAAGGCGCAGTGCCGCCGCGGCGATGCCGAACATGATGAACACGAGGAAGGTCACCTGTACGAAGCTGAACGAGTCGAACGTCGCCATCCCCACGGGGTAGGCGACCTGCGCAGCGGCGAGCGCAACGAACAGCACTCCTCTCGGGCTCTGGTCCTGCCGGGCGCGTCGCCATACTCGCCGCACCGCGCGGGAGAACAGCCAGATCAGCGTCAGGAACCCCACGATGCCGGTCTCGAGCAGAATCCCGAGCCATTGGTCGTCGAGCAGCGTCGCGTTATACCTCGGGTCGGTCCGATCGGAGATCCTAGTTCCGTAGCCTTCCCCGAAGATCGGGTGATGAGACCACTCCTTGATCCCGATACCGACGTCGGCAAGACGTCCGTTTCCATATCCCCCTGGAGCGACCGCCGTCTGCTGCGCAACGACCCCCTTCTTGGGGAAGAACGCGCTCTCCAGTTGGCCCAGGGCACCTGGTGCGGCCAAGTGAATGACAACCAGCATCGGCAGCACCCAAGGCCAGAGCCGGCGGGTCTGCTTCGGGCGCAGGATCGCGAAGACGATCAGTTCGGCCACGAGCATCGTGACCGAGGTCCTCGCCAGCGCGGCGGTCGCCCCGGCGGTGAGAATCGCCGCTGCTCCCAGCCACAGGCGCCGGCCGCTCGAGCGGTTCAGATACACCGCGAAGGGTATGAGCATCACGAGCGCCGCCCCCAGCGCAATCGGGTGCTGAGCCGAGGCATATGCCCGATTCGAGCCGGAGCCGTACGTGAGAACGAAATTGACTCCAGTGGACTCCAGTCTTAAGATCGGAAAGAAGGTGTGCAGGTGGTTGAACACGTTGTAATGCGTGCGTGACTCGACAATTGCAGCGGCGGCGACGACGGCGCCCCCCACCACCAGCGTCTTGATCACGAAGTCGATCAGCGTCCAGCTTGTGAGCACACTCGCGATCAGATAGGTGACGACCAGGTAGGTCACGAAGAAGCTCAGTTCCTTGATGACTTCGGTCTGCAGGTGCAGTCCGACCACGCGGTCTGAGTTAGCGGCGATCGAAAGCCCAACGGCCACGAGAAGCAGCAGCAGCGGCCCTTCGAGCCCGGTACGGCGAAAGCGCACGGCCGGCTCGGCCAGCAGCGACGCGCACCATGCGCCGGCAACCAACATGACGATGATGCGATACGGCTCGAGCTGGAAGGGGAGGTTGACCGGAAGCGTGTAACGCCGGATCGGGATGAAGAGGATGGTGGCGATGATCAATCCGATCATCGCGCGCCACTGGAGCAGCGCACGGTACGTCGCGGCGCCGACCAGCGCAGCGACAATCGCCCCGACCACCAGGACCGGATGGACGTCGGCGGCCGTCGCGCCGAGCGCGGCCGTTACGGCGACCGCGACCAAAATCCGCAGCGGCGCCGGCGACGGCGCGCGCGCCCCCGCAAGCGAGGTCGCCTCGGCTTGCATCAGACGGCTTGATCGGTCCAGCTTGCGGACGTTCGCGCCCGTCGCAGCGGACTGGCGAGTCCAGCCAGCGTCTCCGATGCCGCCGCCGGCACCGGCACGGTCGCGCCATGTCCGTTCGCGGTCGGATGTCCGTTCGACGCCGCGGGTCCAACCGGCGTGTCATGCCCGTTCGTCACGTGCACGGCATCGAGGTCTGCGATCGGCGCCGCGACCCCGCCCTGGTAAACCCGGAGCCCGTTCCGATCCTCGAGCTTGCGCGCCACCAGCAGCGACACAACCAGGACGAGGACGAGGACCGCGATCCCGGGGAGCAGCCCCGGCCCCGAGACCTCACTTCCGTTCGAAGGCGTGTTGAGCGTGGTCACAGTGACCCGTTCCTTCGCAGATATCCGGTTCGCCTGCTGCTGACTGGCGAGGTAGGTCTCGAAGGCAGCTATCGCCTGCTGATCAAGCGCGCGCGCCGCGAGCGCACTCGGTCCCGTGGCCGTCACGTTCACCAGCGGCAGAGGCAGGATGTTGCCATTGGCACCGATGCTCTGGGCGACGGCAGTTACCTTGCCGGACGTCCGATAGTTCTGTGGGATCAGGTTCCGCACCTGATCACTCTCGACCATCGAGCTGTACAAGATCGCCAGGTTGAAGAATCGGGTCGGGTCCGCGAAGCTGGGTGCGTTGCTGCTCGACGCCGTGAGCGCCGCGGCGGCCGCTGATGCGGACGTCTCGCCCCCGGGGATTGCGGTGCTGGGAAGTGTCGTCCGCCCCCAGGGGAATCCCGCCTGGGTGACGAGCAGCGTCGAGTCGCTGCTCCACTGAGCTTGCTGGCGGTAGATCAGCGTGCCGGGTTTGAAGGTCGCAACGTATGCCCCCGCCAGGGCGATCAACAGGCCAATCACCATCACCCAGCGCTGCCGCCAGATCACTTGCGCCAATCTCTCAACGTCCATCATCACATCCTAGGCCCGGGGACGCCAACCGCACCGAAACCTAACTGGATGGGTAGGTCCGTCCGACATGACAATTCATCCTCCCGCATCTGGCACATGTCTAGACCGCGTCAGCGGCCGGCCAGCGTTCCCCCACCCGCGCCGAACCCACGTCCGCACGGCCTTCCGTCCGCCGACCGGTGGCGTTGTCGTGGAGATAAGCGACCGCGAGCGTACCGAGGAGCACCAGCAGGATGATGCCCACGCCCGTGGTAACGCCGGACTTCGAAGACCGCCGCTGGACCGGCTGATTCAGGATGGCTACCTGCACTCGGTCGTTGGCCGGCACGTTGTTTGCATCCTGTTGCTCCGTGAGATACCGCTCGAGCGCTCTCACGGTCTGCTCGTTGAGTTGAAGTGACGCCGCCCTCCCGGCGGCGGTGGTGTTCAGGACGATCATCGGCAAGACGGAACTACTGCCGGGCGACGTTCCGGCAGTTCCCGCAGCGGCCAGGACCGCCCCGTCGGGATAGCCGCCGGGGATCATCGACCTGATCGGATTGCTCTCCAGGAGCGCGGCGTAGAAGACGGCAAGACTCGAGAAGCGATTGGGATCGGCGAAGTTGAGCGATTTCGGATTGCGGACGGCAGAGAGCGGGACCAGCGCGGAACCCGGCTGCGCGGCACTGGGCAGAGCCGCGCGTCCCCACGGGAACCCCGTCTGCGTGACGAGCAGAGTCGACGTGCTGGTCCACTCAGCCGGCCGTCGAGGCGTCAGCGTGCCGGGGCGGAAGGTTGCAAGCTGGGCCAGAATCAGGCCAAACGCGAGTCCGCCGATCAGCAGCATTCGATGGTTCCTCAGAACCTCCCGATGCCTTGCGAGATCCATCTCACTCCTTACGCCTGCCGGCCGTTCAGCCTGAAATACGTGGCTGTCGCCTCGGTCCGGTTGGTGACGCTCAGCTTGCGATAGACCCCTCCGAGATGGAACTTCACGGTATGCTCGCTCACGCCCAAGTCGCGGGCGATGTCGCGATTCGTGGATCCCCGAGCCGTCAGCGCGAGGACCTCGATCTCGCGAGGCGTGAGCTCTGGGCTGACGCTCGGCGTCTGGCCGAAAGCGTCATGAAAGGGATGTGAGAGGGTCACAGCCGCAATCGTAGGGCTGCAGCGAACGGCACGTTACCCCTTCCTAAACGAACGGCTAGGTATTCACCTAGCCATGTTGCCCGTCCCACGCGAAATGACGCGTTCCGTGCGCGAAGATGGCGCCATGGCTGGTGAGAACCTGTCCCCGTCCGGTCCCGTGCTTCTTGTCTGCTCCTCGGGCGGCCACTTGCTGCAGCTGCTGACTCTGCGGGCAGCTTGGGAGCCGTTCGAGCGGGTCTGGGTCACCTTCGACAAGGCCGATGCGCGCTCGCTTCTCGCCGACGAGGTCGTGCTCTACGCGCACGGCCCGACGAATCGCAACCTGAAGAACTTCGCCTTGAACCTGGTCCTCGCCGCCAAAGTCGTGCGTCGGCACCGCCCAGCCGCCATCGTCACGACCGGCGCAGGGGTGGCGGTGCCATTTGCCTGGATCGCGCGACTGTACGGTGCTCGTCTCGTCTACGTCGAGAGCATCACACGGATTGCCGAGCTTTCCCTCAGCGGTCGGCTGATCGCGCCGTTGACGGACCGGCTGTTCGTTCAGTGGCCGGAGCTTGCCCAGACGGTGCGCGGCGCACGTTACGCCGGTCACATCCTTGGCGACGGATGATCTTCGTCACCGTCGGGACAAATGAGCAGGCGTTCGACCGCCTTGTCGACGCCGCCGGCAGACTGAGTGGGGAAGAGCCTGTGGTCGTTCAGTACGGCTCGGCACATCTCGCCACGGTCCCTCCCGGCTGGTGCGACTACCTGCCCTTCGCCGACATGAGCACAATGATGCAACGGGCCCGATGCATCGTGGCCCACGCGGGCGTCGGCTCAATCCTGCTCGCTCACCGATCGGGCAAGCGCCCGATCGTCATGCCCCGGCGCCACGAGCTCGGCGAGGCCGTGGACGACCATCAGGTTGTGCTCGCGACACGGCTCGCCTCCCGTGGTCTGGTGACCGTCGTCAATGACGTAGAGGAGTTGCGAGGCGCGGTGGCCGCCAGCGATCATCTCCTGAGTCTGCGCGGCCGGGGCAGCGAAACGGAACTGCTCGCCGCCGAACTGCGGGGGTACTTACTCGCTCATGCGCAACCTCGCCGCGCGCGCTGGCCAGAGCCGCCTCCGGTGGCGGACCTGACGGTCTCTCGGCCGGCCGCGCAGGCGCATGCTGGCTAGCCGCACTCAGACGGACGGCCTCAGCCGCCAGGTTGTCCGCGGCGTTTCGTGGAAGGCCGTCTCGCAAGTGGTCCGTCAGGTGGCCCGTCTCGCCGTACTCGTTGTTCTGGCGCACAAGCTCTCCCCACATGACTACGGCTTGGCGGGCGAGGTGCTCGTGTTCTCATCGCTGGTTGTGATCTTTGCGGACCTCGCGCTCGGAGCTGCCCTCGTTCAGCGGACTGAGTTGACCGAGAATGACAGTTCGACCGTCTTCTGGACAAGTGCGATCACCGGGCTGTTCTTCACCTTGCTCTGCGCTGCCACGTCTGGCCTCGTCGCGGCCTTCTTTGGTCAACCGGCTGTGGCGCCGCTGCTGCGCGTGTTCTCACTGACCTTCATCATTTCGGCCCTTGCGACGATCCCCTATAGCCTCCTCGAGCGCCGGATGGCATTCCGGAGTCTCGAGCTGCGCAACATCGCCGCCACGCTCGCCGGAGCGGTCGCCGGCATCGCGCTCGCCTTCGCGGGGGCGGGGGCGTGGGCGATCATCGCTCAGCAGCTCGCTGTGGTGGCGGTCTCCACCGTGCTGCTGTGGAGCTTCTCGCGCTGGCGCCCCTCATGGCGTTTCTCGGTGCAGAGCCTGCGCTCGCTCGGCGGGTTCGGAGCGAACGTGTTCGGGACCCGACTGCTGTTCTACGTCGAGCGCAACGCCGACAATGTCCTGGTCGGCCGCGTGCTGGGTGCAACTCCGCTCGGCGTCTACGCGCTGTCGTACAACCTGATGCTCGTGCCTCTCGAGCAGATCGGCGGCCCGGTGGCGGAGGTACTGTTTCCCGCCTTCTCCCGCCTCCAGAACGATCTTGTCCGCCTGGCCAACGCGTGGCTGCGCGCGGTCCGGCTGTTGGGCGCAGTCGTGATCCCGTCGATGCTGGGGCTGATCGTGCTTGCGCCCGACGTCGTCGCGGTGGTTCTCGGCCCCCACTGGACTCAGGCGACGCCCCTGATCCAAATTCTCGCCTGGGTCGGGCTGCACCAGTCGCTGCAGCGATTCAACTCGAGCGTGCTCCAGGCGATCAACCGAACCGGCACGTTGTTCCGTTATGCCCTGCTGAGCGTCCTGGTCAACTTCTGTGGGTTTGTCGTCGGTCTGAACTGGGGAGTCGTCGGCGTGGCGGCAGCCTACGCGATCACGTCGACTCTGGTCGCACCTTTTTACCTGGCCGCCACGACACGCAGCATCGGGCTGTCCGTGTGGCGTTTCCTTGGCAACCTCAAGGGAGTCGCCGTCGCGTCGGTCTTGGCCGCGGGCGCGATGGCGCTAACTCGACTGTTGATACTGAGCCAGGTCAGTTCGGCCGGTCTGCGGCTGCTCGTCGCCCTGATCGTGGGGGTCGTGACATACGCCCTGCTCTGCCGGTGGCTGGCCCCTGAGGTGATGAGCGACCTGCTGGGGATGGTTCCCGCGCGGATCCGGTCCCGGGTACGCGCGCTTGCGGTCTTGCTGAGCCCAAAGGTGGCCGACCTGACGTCGCAGTCACCGGTCGAGTAGGAGACGGTCCTCCCAGATCTTGGTGGCCACGGTCGGCCTCGTCGCGCCGATGTTCCCGCCGACGACGTCGTCGAGCGTATCGGCCAGCTGCGCCGTCAGCGCCCGTCTCTCATAGGCATTCAGCGCGGGACGGTACATGTCCGGCGTGCGCCCGTACCGTCGCCGGCTGGCGATCGCCTCGCGCAGGATACGTGTCATCGCATCGACGTCGCGAGGAGCGCACACCCACACGCCCTCGGAACCGGTCAGCAGGTCGCGGGCGTCGCCTTCTGGCACGGCCGCAATTATCGGGCGTCCGGAAGCGAGATATTCGTAGGTCTTGCCGGGCACCATGCGAGCACGCCGTCCAGCCGGCAGATCCTGCATTGGTAGGAAGAGAAGGTCGGCCGAGCGGAGCAGGCCGACGCTCTCCTCGTGCGGGACATATCCATGCCAGCGCACGCAGTCGATGTTCGCATTGCGCCGATCAGTGTCCGAGGTGACCCCGGCCAGGTGCAACTCGAGAGATGAGAGCACGCTCGGATCACTTGCGCCGAGCCGCCTGATCGCCTCTAGGAGATGGAGATGAGACCGCGCCAGGACGTCAACGCGCGCCACCTCGCCGCCGAGCAGGCGCCGGGCCGCCGCCATTCGGCGCTGCTTGTAGCCGAGTTCGGTGTGCAGATAGCCGGTGTGGACGATCCGAAACGAGTCGTGATCCGGCTCAGGCGGTTTGCTTGAAAAGTCCTCGGAATCGAAACCATTCGGGATCGACACAATCGGGATCCGTCTCAGCTCGGGGAAGCTGTCGACGAGTGCGCGTGCCGCTTCCCTGGTATTCATGACGATCGCTGAGGCGGACATGAGCGCCCACCGCATCCGATCAACCGCCCGGCGCCGGTGTAGGAGGGTTGGATACGCCTGCATCTCGTCCAGCGCCCATGGGTCACGCAGGTCCGCCACCCACGGGCAGCCCAGCTTCGCCGACAGCTGCGCGGCGGCGAACGCGGATTCGTACGGCGACATCGAGGCCAGGATCACGTCGGTGCCACGCCCTACCTCTACACCCGCGGCGGTCGCGCCGTCGATCCACCAGCGCGAGAACGGGTCGGGCAGACCGACCCAGCGCGCACCGCGTCGCCGCCACGCGGAGCGGGCACCGTTCTGGGCGGGTTCCGGGACCCGATGCACTGCGAGACCGTCCGGTACCTGCCGCGCCAGCGATTCGTCCACCGGCGTCCAGCGCCCCGAACCGCCTGGTCCGGTGACGACAACCGGGGCATAGCCGAACGCCGGAAGGTGGCGCGCGAAATGCAGCGAACGCTGGACGCCGGCGCCTCCGACAGGTGGGAAGTGATAGGCGAGAAATAGCAGGCGTCTCATCGCGCGAGCTCGGCTGGGCCGGCGAGCAGTCGAACGACCCGAGCCGGCGCACCGACTGCGACCGCATGGTCGGGCACGTCGTCCTTAACCACCGAGTTGGCGCCGATCACCGCCCCCCTCCCAATCCGGACCCCCGGGCAGACGACGACGTTCTGCCCCAACCACGCTCCAGCGCAAATCTCGACCGGGGCCACGCTGTCGATTCCCTGGTCGATGATCGGCCTCGACACATCGGCGAATCCGTGCGAATGATCGGATATGTAGACGTTGCGGGCGAGCAGGACGCTTCGCCCGAGCCTCACGTGCTGTGCCGCGGAGATGACACAGCTGCCGGTGAGCGCGCTCCGGTCACCGATCTCGAGCCTTCCCGCATGACCCGGCCCGTACAGGACCTGCAGCCAGGAGCCCGCACCGACGAACACCTCATCGCCGATTGACATCCACTGCTCCCCGTCGAGCCGTAGTGGCAACTGGAGAGCGCATCCCTCGCCGAGGGATTCAAATGCGCCGGCCGACATGCGCGTGAAGGTCCAGGCGCGCGCGTTCGTAAAGCCGCGGTGCAGTCGCACGAAGCTCGTCCCCATTGCTCGCCGGATCGGCATGCCAGTCAGGATACGGCGCCTCGGTGCCCTGGCTGCACCGGGACCTACCCATCCGTCTAGGGTGACTGTTCTGAGCTGTGATTCGCTCGCTACGCTCAGTTCAGCTTGGTCGATTCTGCGACAACGTTGGGCGCTCGAGCCGCGCCGTCCCCGGCCGGACTCGACACTCGAGTAGGCCCTGAGACCCTCCGGATCGCGGTTGTGTTCCCCGGGGATCCAAGCGCACCCGCAACCTGGTCGGGCACGCCGTCGGGCCTCATCTCCGGCCTCCGAGCAGTCGGCGCGCGAGTGACCCCGGTCAGCGCTGAACCGGCATGGCCACTGGGGCCGCTGGCCCTCGGCGCGCTCACCGCCCGGAGACTGCCTGGCTCGGTATCCGCCGATCTGCGCGCGAGCGTGAGGCGCTGTCGACGCGCCGCTCGGCTGGCCCCGGAACTTGCCGCGCTGCGGACCCGGGTTGCCGGCCGCAGGCTCCGGCATTCCAGCCCGTTTGACGTTGTCATTCAGATCGGCGCCGGTTACACGCTTGACACGAGCGGGCGGCTCGTGACCTACGAGGACATGACGATCCCCCAGGCGCTCGAGTTTCCCTACCCGGATTGGCAGATGCTCTCGGCGCGGCAGGTCGCCGCCCGCATGGCCCGGCAGCAGCGCGCCTACGATGCCGCGACGGCGTGCTGCCTGACAACACACTGGGCGGCCGAGTCGGTGATCCGCGACTACGGCATTGCGCCGGCGAAGGTACATGCGGTCGGAGTCGGCCGCAATCGTGATCCGCGACCCGTCCCACGCGACTGGGCGGCGCCGCGCTTTCTGTTTGTCGGCATCGATTGGGAACGCAAGAACGGGGCGGCGGTCGTCCGTGCGTTCACCCGTCTCCGTGCCGAGTGTCCGACGGCGCGGCTCGACGTCGTAGGAGAGCATCCACGCCTCGATGTCCCGGGCGTCACAGCGCACGGTCTCCTACGACTTGGCAACCCTGCGGAGGGACGGCGGCTCGAGGATCTCTTCGAGAACGCCACCTGTTTCGTCATGCCATCACTGCACGAGCCGTCGGCGATCGCGTACGTCGAGGCTGCAGCGGGTGGACTGCCGGCGATCGGAACCACCCTCGGTGGCTCGCGCGAGCTGATCGGAGCGGGCGGCCTCGTCGTGGATCCTCATGACGAGCACGCCCTTCTCGATGCGATGCGCGCCCTCTCCGTTCCCGATGCCGCGGCGCGGATGGGCGCTGCCGCGCTCGAGCAGTCGGCGAGATGGACGTGGGCGGCCGTGGCTCAGCGGATCCTGAGAGCGCTCGCATGACCGATGTGCGCATCACAGCGATCATCCCTACATACAACCGAGCTTCGGTGCTCCCTCGCTGCATCCACAGCGCGCTCGCGCAGACGTTTCGCCCCCAGGAGGTGCTCATCGTCGATGACGGCTCGACCGACGACACGCGCGCCGTGGTCGACACGTTCGGCTCGGAGGTGATGTATCTGTTTCAGCAGAACGCAGGAGCGTCCGCAGCCCGCAATGTGGGCGCATTGACGTCCTCGTGTGAATGGCTGGCGTTCCTCGATTCGGATGACGAGTGGGTGCCTGACTATCTCGAGCGAGTCGCCGCAGCGATCCGGGCAACGAGCGGACGCGCGCTGCAGTACTTTGCCGACGTTCGGGCGCCCGGAGACGACCGTACGTTGTGGGAGCGGGGCGGCTTCTGCATCGAAGGCGACTATCGCTTGCAACACGACGCCTCCGATTGGTGCATGCGTGCCTTGCAGCCGATGACGACGCAGGCGACCGTCATCCGCAAGGATGCCTACGCTCGGGCTGGGGGCCAGCAAGCATCGCTACCAAGCCGACAGGACACCCACTTGTTCTTCATGCTCGGGTTTTCGGGCCCGGCGTGCGCTGTGGCCGGCGTTGGCGGTCTGTTACTCCCCGACGCCGACGAGGGCTCGCGGTTGACCCAAATTCATCAGCCGGCCAGCCGGTCCTACTGCGAGGAGACGATCTGGCTCTACCGCGACCTCCTCGGGCGCTATCCCGACCTCTCGCAACAGCATCGAGCGGGCCTTCGGCGGCGCTTGGCCGCGGCACACTGGCAGCGAGCCCGGCTCGACCTGGCCGACCGCCGACTGCGGCGCTGTGTGATCGCTGCGGCAACGAGTGGACTGATGGCACCGAGCGTGCCTGCGAGCAGAACGTCAAGCGCCGCACGGCGCACGTGGCGCCGACTGGCCGGGTCGGTCGCCTAGTATCTTGCTCACCCGTACGGTCGACTTCGCTCGCGGGCGGGCGAGCTCGTTCCCCGTCCCTCGCCACAGTCACCACACCCCTCGCGACACTCACCACGCCCCAGCATCAGGCGGGGCCGTTCGGGGCCGGCCCCGGATATTGGTCGGCGGGTAGTTCGCGGCGTTCCCCGCCCCGCTCGCGCTCGACCCCGGTTGGATTCGGAAGTCGGGCGCGACCGCCGGAGTGCCGGGTGGCGGGACGCCGGTGCCGTCGGCGACAAACCTCGGATCGCCCGTGACGCCATGCGCGCACGGTCCTCCGCGACCGACGACGTTATGTTCCCATGTCGTGCCCGCCTGCGCGCACAGAATCGGGTTGATCGACGGCCAGATGTTCGAGTCGATCACCAGGTCACGCACGTCGCCGCCGGTCGCAGTCTCGTTCGTGGAGGCAACATATGGCGCGCGGTCTGACGAGTTGAACCGGATCGTGCCTCCGTTCAGGTTGCCGACATAGATCGAGTAGTAGCCCGTGCGGCAGCATTGAAACCAATTGTTCTCAAGCGTTACGTGGCTTGGCTCCGGCCCACCGTAATCGGTGAAGATCAGGTCGAAGGCTTCACAGTTGTAGAACACCGAGTTCTCGATCGTGAGATGGTCGACGGCCATCACATGCAGACAGTCCACGTGCGACACCCCGTTGGTACGGATCCAGTCGTGGAACGTCACGCCGTCGAACAGGATGTTGGTCGGCGGGTGTGAGCTGCCGGACGCGTACTTGATCTCCGGATCCCAGTTCTGTCCGGGTCCCATCGAACCGCCGATCCACGACACATTGTCGGCGCTGTTAATGTCGAGTCCCCCCACGTCCCTCACGTCACGAAGCGTGATGTCGTCTGAGCCCGCGCCCACGTACCAGCCGCCGATCGTCATGTTGTCGAACTCAGCATGCGCGGCGCCGCTGATCGTGAGATCTCCGGACAACCTCACTGCGTCGGCAGCGACGAACCTCACAGCGGGACCGCGCTCCTTCAGACGATCTGGCGTCAGGGTCTGCGGCGGATACGTGCCCGCCTCGACCCGGACGACATCACCGGCCGCCGCTCGATGGTAGGCGTAGTCGAACGAGCGACATGGATGGGCCACCAGGGCACACGCACCTGCGTCAACGCCCGCTGTTGACACGTATCGATCCGGCGCACGAGCAACTACCGCCACGGCACCATGCGGTCCGGGGCATCCGCCGGCGCGCTTAGGCTGCGACGCACACCCGGTCGCGCGCGGGTGCGGTGCGCTACTGCTGAGAAGTACGATCGCCAGGACGATGATCGTGGCCACGAGAATCGCCGGGCCGCCCCAATGGGTTAGGCGACTCCGTCGTACGGTTGCGTCGCGCGCCCCGATCACCGCCGTCCGGTAGCCATGCGGGGGGCGAAGCGGCTTCTAGGTGGGGGTCCGAGTGCCCTCATGTGATGACGGCGTCAACGAAGTAGTTGCTCGAGTGGTAGGTCTGGTTGGGGAACGACCCGGCGGCCAACGCGAACACCCCGTTCGCGGCGTCGGCCACCGACGAGAGCGGACCATTTGTAATCTTGTTCTGCAGGCCGGAGGCGGTGTCGACAAAGGTCGAGTTCACGCCGACTGAGATCACGTACGTCTGCCCCGGCTGCAGCGTCACGGACGTTGGCAGTGCCTGCTGCTGCCAGCCCGACGTCGTCTCCCCCTGGAACGTCACCTGGGTGATCAACGATCCGCTGGAGGACCACAGGCGCCCGATGTGCGTTCCGGTCTCGTGCGCGTCCTTGTAGAAGCGAATCGCGGTCAGCTGCGCGGGTTGCGAGACCTGAATCTTCACTCCCAGCTCGAGACTCCACGGGCCGTTGCCCGAGCGACCGTCCTTCGTCGGGAGGTTGGTCTGAGCGGGGGCAGCGCTGCCCGTCAGCAGGGAGCAGGGACAGCTCGACGTCGTGAAGCTCCATGAGTACGGTGCGCCGAGCGGCGTCTCGACGCTGCTCATGATGCCCGTCGTGAGCTGAGCCGTGTAGCTCGTGCTCGGCGCGAGCGCCGTCTGCGGCGTCAGCGTTACGGTATGGGTGGCATCGGAGTACGAGACCGCGGCCGGCGTGGTCTGACCCCCTGGCCCGGTGAGAGTGAATGTTTGGCCGTTCACAGTGGCCGGATCCAGCGACCCGACAAATGTCGCCTGTACGTTCGTCAACGGGCTGATCAGGGTCGCACCCGCTGACGGCGAGGTTGACGTCACGGCCGGTGAGGAGCTCGTCGTGAAGCTCCACGTCGTCGCGCTCGGGAGCGGGGTTTCGTCGAACGCTCTGATACCCGTTGTCAGCTGGGCGGTATAGGTGGCCCCCGCCAATAGGCCGGCCACCGGCCACAGCGTGGCGGTGTGTGTGGCGTCGGAGTAGGAGACAGCGGCAGGAACGCTCTGGCCGTTCGGGTCGGTGAGCGTGAATGTCTGGCTGTTGACCGTTACGGGGTCGAGGCTTGTGGAGAACGCCGCCGTGACCAATGAGCCGGCGCCGACATTCGTTGCCCCGCTCGCCGGATTCTCGCCCGTCACGTGCGGGGTCTGGTTCGAGCCCGGGAAGATCACCACTCCGTCCACGAAGTAGTTCGTCGAGTGGTAGCTCTGGTTCGGGAACGTGCCGGCGCTGGCCCCGAAGACTCCGTTGGCTCCATCGGCCACCGACGACAGCGGGCCTCCGGCAAGCTGGTTCTGGAGACCGTATTGCGTCTCCACGAACGTGGAGTTGACGCTGACCGAGATCACATACGTCTGGCCGGGCTGCAGCGTCACCGGCGACGCCAATGCCTGGCGCTGCCAACCAGACGGCGTCTCCCACTGGAACGTGGCCTGCGCTAGCAACGCTCCGCTCGAGGACCACAGGTGTCCGATGTGCGTCCCGGTCTCGGCCGCGTCCTTATAGAACGTGAAGGCAACGAGTTGGACCGGTTGGCTGACGGTGACCTTCACGCCCAGCTCGTAGGAGAAGGGACCGGAGCCCGAGCGGCCGTCCTTCGTCGAGAGTCCGGTCAGCTGCGGGGTCGCGGCTCCGCTCATCAGCGAGCACGGGCAGTTGGCGGTGGTGAAGGTCCACGTCATCGAGCTGGCCATCGGCTCCTCGGTTGTCGAGCGGATGGCCGTCGACAGCGCCGCGGTGTACAGCGTCGCCGGGTTCAGCGGTGCGTTCGGCGTAAGCGTGGCGGTCATCGTTGCGGCGTTGTACGTGACGGTCGCCGGAACCCCGTTGCCGCTCGGATCGGTCAGCCTGAAGGAGCCGGCGTTGACTGTGGCCGAATCGAGTCCGACGTTGAACGTCGCTGCGACGGATGCGGTCATCGCCACGTTGGTGGTAGCCGCGGCGGGCGCCATCGTAGTCACCGTCGGGATCGGAGGATTGGTGGGCGCGGTCGTGAAGGCCCAGCTGATTGGACTGGCGAGGGTTCCGCCGTCGGTCGCGGTGACTGCCGTGACCGTGGCGGTGTATGTGGTCTGCAGGGCCAGCGGGGCAGTCGGCGTCAAGCTCGCGGTGTTCGTGGAGGAGTCATAGCTGACCGTGGCCGGCACGGAGTTCCCGTTCGGATCGGTCAGGGTGAACGTCTGGCCCGTGATGGTCGTCGGATTCGCGGCCCGCGAGAAGACGGCCCGAACTGCGGCGTTCGGCGAAATGCCGGTTGCCTGCGGCGCCGGTGTCTGAGACGTGACGGTCAACGCGGCCCGGGTGGTAAAGCTCCAGGTGACCGGCGAGCTCAGCGCGGTGCCGTCGACTGCCTGGATGCCCGTCGACAACGTGGCGGTGTACTGCGCACTGGGGATGAGCGGAGCGCTCGGGGTCAGCGTCGCGATCGAGCTGCCCGAGTTGTACGTGACGGTGGCCGCGACCGCCGACCCCCCCGCGGCGGTCAGCGTGAATGTTTGCCCGTTCACGGTCCCCGGATTGAGCGGCCGATCGAACGAGGCGGTCACCGCACTGGTCGTCGCGACCGCGGTCGCGCCGTTGGCCGGGGTCTGCGCGGTGACGCTGGGCGGCGTTCCGGCCCCAGTTGTGAACGACCACGTCACGGCTGCGCTCAGGCCCGTCCGATTCCAGGCCTCGACGCCGGTCGTCAGGGTCGCCGTGTACGTCGTGAATGCGTTCAGGGCGCTGGCCGGCACGAGCGTGGCCGTGTCGGTCGTCGCGTTGTAGGTGACCGTCGCCCCGACCGAGTTCCCGTTCGCGTCGGTCAGCGTGAAGGTCTGGCCGGTCAGAGTCGCGGGGTCGATGTCGCGATCGAAGGTTGCGGTGACTGTTGACTTCGGTGAGACGCTGGTCGCGCCGGAGCTCGGGGTCGTCGACGTCACGGACGGCGCTCCGGCCGGGTCGACGACCAGCCCGCTGCTTGGCGTCGTCGGCCGCGCGCCCATGTCCTCGAGCGCGTTGACGGTCGCCTGCTGGATGAACTGGTTGGGCTCGCCGACCCCCACCATGTTGTAGGCCAAGCCGCGTGCCCACTGGTTGGTTCCCAGGTCGTAGACCATCGCCCCGCTGGCGGCCTGGTATGAGGTCGCCACCACGTTCGTCGATCCGCTGACGTAGTACGCTCCGTTGTTCTGGATCAGTTCGCCCGTCACGGGCGAGGAGGCCAGGGTCGTGAGGTTCGAAGGCGCGTCGCCGTTGGCGGCAGGGGCGTCCCATTCCCACCCGACGAGGTACTTGCCGAGCGTCGTGCTCGTCCCGGGAGCCATTGAGCTGAGGCTGGTGTGCCGCCAGAAGCGGTTGGACCCTTGGCTGGCCGAGACACCGAGTGGGAAGTAGACGGTGTCGTTGTCGCCGACGTACATCTCGCCGAGGAGCGAGTTCTCCGGATCGTTCGCTCCCGCGGGGTCGCGCCAGGTGCTGGTGGGGATGCCGCTCGGGTCGGGGCCGCCGCTCTGGGTCGACTTGTAGCAGACCTCGACTCGCCCGCTCGCGCCGGAGTACGGACTGGATGTGAAGCGGATCTTCCAGTACACGGCGTTGCCGCCCCACAGCAGCGACACGCCGGCATCGCGCGCGCTCGTGACCGCGGAGCGCATTGCTGCCGACCAATACTCGTCGTGGCTGCCGTTGACGAATGCCGTGTGGTTATCGAGAAGTTGTGGCCCGGCGGTCTCCAGGTCTGCGTTCGTGATGTAGGAGACGTCGTAACCCTGCTGCTCAAGCCACGTGACCCACTGGATATCGGATTGGGTGTAGAAGTTCTGGTAGGGGACGACGGTTGCGTCATACGGGCGGTCAAAGGAGACCTGGACCGCGCGTGCCGTGCCTGACACCGTGGTGGCACCGGAGCTGTTGTAGTCGTAGAGCGACTTGCCACCGTAGGCGTTATACGCCTCGTAGGTCGTCACGGGGACGGAGAACACGACCTTGGAGTTGCTCGAGTCGTTGCGCACGGTCAGGAGGATCTCGTTGTCGTTGCCGTTGTCGTCGCGCACGAGCTGGAGCAGGTACACGCCGCTGGGCCAGTCGGCCGTGGTGGACAGCGTCACCGATGTCGACCAGTTCGAGCAGTCAACCAGGCCGGTCGTGGAATCGGACTGACATCTGGGCTGCGCCACACCGACCAGGCCCTGAATCGACGAGATCAAGCGGCCCTGGGCTCCCCCGTAGTAGCCGGTGCGGTAGATGTCGATGTGGTAGGGCGCGCCGCCAGCCGTATTCACCTTGAGCCCGACGTTGCCGCCGGCATTGATGCTGTTCTGGGTCGCGAACCCCTCGATCCCGTTCGGCGGTCCGAGTGGGCCGGACAGCTTCCAGCCCGTCGAGCCGGGGTAGCAGTTCTCGAGGACGATCGCGTTGCCGCTGTTGCACGAGCGGACCACCGGCGTCGCACTGACAGTCGTTGACGGAGCGGTGTTTCCGCTCCCATCGCTGGCGGTTGCCTCGACCGTGTAGTAGTACGTCGTTCCGTCGGTGGCCGATGAATCGGTGTACGAAGTGGTTGCTACGTCCGATGCGAGGACCTGGTTGATGTTCGAGGAACTTGTGCCGCGTAGGACCGTGTAGCCGTTGGCGTTACTGACCGGCTGCCAGGCCAGCTCCACATTGCTGTCGAGCGCGAGCGCTGTGAGGCCCGCGGGCGGAAAGACGGAGGAATCCGCCATCGCGTGAATCGTTGCTTTGGACAGAACGTGTCGCTTGCGTGGACGTGGACACTTTGGCGCTTTCCGCGCCCGGGTACACGCGGTGTGGAGCTTCGACTTCCTCGGTGCTCTGAGTCGGCGTCGAGCGCGGGGCGCGGTTCTTGTCCTTGCGCGGGCGGCGGCCTTCGTCTTCGCGCGGGCGGCGGTGTTTGCGTGAGCACCGCGATGCTTCGTCGCGGCGGACGTGGTCGCGAGGGCCGACGAGGAGGCGAGCGCGAGCGCGATCACCGCCAGGCCTAGGCGAATGACGCGCGCGGCGCGCGAGCGTCCTTCGTCTTGCTGGCTCATGCTCTGCTCCAAACATCGAGGACCCGCGCGTCCGGCCCGACGCCGCGCAGAGTGGCGACGTGATGGAATCGCGCCTGCAGCCAAGCTTCGATTTGGCGATCGAACGAGGAGCCGAAGGACCCGTACCCGTACTCCGTGAACGGACGCCGGTCGGTGATCACCAGACGGACGTCCCGCAGGCGCCCGATGGCCGCCTTCTCGGCGCCGGGGGCGGCGAGTGCCCCGGGCAGGAGCGAGAGCTGCGGTAGGGGCTCGGAGCGCCCGGTCATCACGTACAGTGCGGTCATCTGCGGCGCAAGCAAGATCGGGGCTCCCGGTCGGGTCGTTCGCTCGATGATGTCCACCGCGGCTTGATACGCCGCCCCGTCCGAGGGCAGCGCTGCGAGTTCCCCGTGCAGCGCGCGGACCGTCACCGTCTCGCTACGGGCGTCGCGGATCGCAAGCGCCGTGCCTGCGATCAGCAGCAGACAGAGCCATGCGCCGCCCAGTGCCTGGACGGACCGACGTCCGCCCGGCAGGGCACGGAGATGCAACCACGCGAGGCAGACCGCGGCGAACGGCATCGCATAGGCCGCGGCCTGGGGGTGGGCGAGATTTGCGTACGGGAAGAACGCGCCATACGTCTTCGTGGCGAGGATTGCGGTGAACGCGACGATCAGCAGTTCGATCTGCGCGGCCCCCGACCAGCCGTCTGACCTGCCCCTCCAGGCTCGCCATGCGAGCAGGCCGCAGGCAACCCACAGGCCAGCGGGCAGCCACCCGTACACGAACTGCAGGGCGTGGCGCGTCGCCTCAGGCCGCAGCGCCAGCACCGCCAGGAACGCCACGGCAGCCACGACGCAGACCGCGAGCGCCAGCCGGCCCCACCGCTCACCCCGGCCGATGATCACGCCCAGCCCGCAGAGCACCGCCGCGCCGGCCGCGTACAGGAGAAGGCGGGCGCCGAGCGTCACGACGCTCGATAGGGTCAGCGGAGCCGCCTCTCGCAGTACATGGGCAGCGGCGCTCCCCACCGCGCCTGTCGGAGCCACGTCGTTGGCAAGCAGCGTGTGCAGCGAGATGCGCGTGAGGATGAGGCCGTACACGACCCCGACGATCAGGATCGCCGGGGCAGCGATCAGCACCGTCTCGTGGAGAACCCGTCGACGGCGTCCCGGCGCCATCACCGCGCGCAGCACGAGCCACATGCCAATGGCGACCACGAGCGCCGCCACGAACTCCGGGCGCGTGAGCATGACGAGGCCGAGGAGAGATCCCGCGACGCCGAGCCACCACCGCGAGCGGCCGTGCAGGAAGCAGGCGACTGCGTAGAGCGTTCCGAGGCAGCCGACGATCGCGAGCGGTGCCGAGGTGGTATGCGGCAGCACGTAGCTGCTGTTCGAACTCGCGAACGCAGCCGTGGCCGCAAGCCCAGTTGCCAGCGCGGCGCCGACGGGCGGCACGAGCTCGCGCGCCAGCCGATAGGTCAAGACGAGGATCGCGCCGACGAGCCCGAGGCCCAACGCGATCGCTGGACCGATTCCGGCGCCGAACAGCGCGTACACGCCCGCGAGCAAGAACGGAGCCAGGGGGCCGTAGTAGTAGACGTAGTCGATGTAGGGCAGCTGCCCATGCGCGGTCTTCGCCCCAGCCAGCAGGTCGTAGCCCGTGTCACGGGAAAGGTCTCCCCAGGTGCCCCACGTCATCCAGGCCAGCAGACCGCAACAGACCACCAGCGCGGCGAGCGGCAGCGCAGGCGAGGACAGCAGCGCTCGAAGGCCGATGCGTTGCCGGATGCCGCGTTCAGCGTAGGCCGATTCCAGGCCGTGAGCGGGCGGATGTAGCGTCGTTGCGATGGCCTCTTCAGACACGTCCGATCCGACCCACTATGGCGCCGAACAGTCGATCGCTCCGACAGTCCTATACCAATGTATAGGCCTTCACTGCCGTTTTGCCACGTTCTGGTGTGTCAGCGCGTGCGGTCAGTCACCGCTCACGCCGCCGGCTCTATCCAACGTACTGGTATGCCCCGGCGTCGCACGGAACCGAGCTCGGTCGTGGGACGCCATCGAGGTCGGTCGCCATCGGGCAGTAGTTCGGGTCGCCGTCCTTGATCGCCGGGGATCCGGCTGCGAGTTGGTAGTTCCCGCCGCCGACGAACACGCCGCTGGTCGCACCCGTCCTGTCGGTCGATCCGCATCCGCTCGCGCCGCCGGCCGTCCACACGTTGTGGTCGAACGTCACCGACGGACCTGACACGCAACCTGTCGCACCTTGATAGCCGACGTTGCTCGTGACGCGCAGGCTCGCTCCGTATCCGGTCGAGCCACCGTCACCGGACCCATCGGACGCACACACTCCGGCCGTGTTGATCAGGCCCAGGTGCGTGTTGTAACCGATGATGTTGTTGTTGCAGCCAATCTGCACGTCGATGCCGTTGGCCGCCATGCCCGAGAAGTAGTTCCCGAGGATCGAGACGTTCTGATAATGGCCATTGGTTCCACCGCTGGTGCTGCTGCCACCGAACAGCAGCGCCGAGTTCGGGGCGCCGCAGCCGCTGCACAGGACGGTCATGTCGCCGAACGTGTCGTCCTCGATCGTGACGCCGGTGAGCCCGTCGTCGATCCGCAGTGCCTCGTTGTGGCAGCTGTTGGTGACGCAGGTCGCATTCCGGCCGATGTTCGTGAACGTGACGTTCTCGATCGTGAAGTTCGATGCCGGGTTCGGCTCGCCCTCGATCTGGTTGCCGTTCATGTTGCAATACGAGTTGTGCATGCTGCCGCCGTTCCAGGTGATGTTGTGGCCCGACGCCCAGAACAGGTCGGAGCATCCGCCCTGTCCGTCGATCTTGATGTTGTCGTAGGTCTGATTCTCCGGGTAGTCCGGCTGACCAGAAATCCGGGACGCCCCGATCGAACCACCGGCGATGTTGAAGTTCTTGTAGGTCATGTAGACCCCACTTCCGGCCAGGCTGCCGTTGATCGTGACCGGATTCGACGCTCCACCATCCGACTCGATCGTGCAACCCGGCGCCGACTTCACCGCCGACACCGTCTGGGAGCCGTACGGTCCGCCGACGACGTGGATGTCATCACCGGGCACGCACACGGCGGCGGCCGCCTGGAAGCTGCCGCAGACCTCGTTGGCGCTGCTCGCTGCCGCGAAGCTGATCGGCGACGCTGCGCGAACGCAGTTCTGACCGGTCGTGCTCACCCACAGGTTGGCAGTGTTCGCCCCGCCCGAACTCGCCACGACGGCGCTCTGCGCGCTCGTCGCCGCAGTCGAGCCGCCCGCGTTCGTCGCGGTCACGACCACACGCATCGTATGACCAACATCCCCCGCAGCCAACGTGTAGCTGCTCGACGTCGCCCCGCTGACGTCCGCGCAACTGTTCCCCGAGCCGTCGCACTGACGCCACTGATAGCCGTACCCACTGGGGCTGCCACTCCACGAACCGGTCGAAGCGCTCAACGCCTGCCCCTGCATCACCGTGCCACTGATCACCGGCAACGCCGTATTCGACGGCGCAGGCGGCGGAGGCGCCGCCACCACAACACTGCTCTGCGCCGACGTTCCCGCGGTCCAGCCACCCGCGTTCGTCGCGGTCACGACCACACGCATCGTATGACCAACATCCCCCGCAGCCAACGTGTAGCTGCTCGACGTCGCCCCGCTCACGTCCGCGCAACTGTTCCCCGAGCCGTCGCACTGACGCCACTGATAGCCGTACCCACTGGGGCTGCCACTCCACGAACCGGTCGAAGCGCTCAACGCCTGCCCCTGCATCACCGTGCCACTGATCACCGGCAACGCCGTATTCGACGGCGCAGGCGGCGGAGGCGCCGCCACCACAACACTGCTCTGCGCCGACGTTCCCGCGGTCCAGCCACCCGCGTTCGTCGCGGTCACGACCACACGCATCGTATGACCAACATCCCCCGCAGCCAACGTGTAGCCGCCCGACGTCGCCCCGCTCACGTCCGCGCAACCGTTGCCCGAGCCGTCGCACTGCTGCCACTGATAACCAAAGCCGGTCGGGCTGCCACTCCAGCCGCCCGTGCTCGCCGACAACGCCTGACCCTGCATCGCCGTACCGCTGATCACCGGCAACGCCGTATTCGACGGCGCAGGCGGCGGAGGCGCCACAACCGCAGCGCTCTGAGCCGAGGTCGCCGGGGTGGAGCCGCCGACGTTCGTCGCAGTCACGACCACACGCATCGTGTCGTCAACGTCACCGCCGGCCGGCGCATAGCCGCTCGACGTCGCACCGCTGATGTTGGTGCAGTTGCTCCCGCCGCTGTCGCAGTCCTCCCACTGGTAAGCATATGATGTCGGGCCGCCACTCCAGGAGCCGTTCGAGACCGTGAGGCTCTGGCCCTCCATCGCCGTCCCACTGATCGCCGGCAGCGCTGTATTCGACGGCGGCAACGGCATGACGACCGCGCTGTGCACCGAGCTTACCCACGCGGAGCCACCGGCGTTGGTCGCGGTCACAACCACCACGATCGTCTTAGCGACGTCACCGGCTCCGAGTGTGTAGCTGCTCGCGGTCGCACCGGCGACGTTCACGCAGTTGTTCCCCGAGCCGTCACAATCCTGCCACTGATAGCCATAGGAGGTCGGGCTCCCAGTCCACGAGCCATTCGTCCCGGTCAACGCCTGACCCTGTGTCGCCGTACCGCTGATCTGCGGCAGCGCCGTACTCGCAGGCGGCGCCGGCGGCAACGCGGCCACGACGGTGCTCTGCCCCGAGGTCGCTGACGTCGACCCGCCCGCGTTGGTCGCCTTCACAATGGCGCGGAGCGTCCGACCGACGTCACCGGCTCCGAGTGTGAAGTTGGTCGCAGTCGCACCGGCGACGTTCACGCAGTTGTTCCCCGAGCCGTCGCAATCCTGCCACTGATAGGCATACGACGTCGGGCTCCCACTCCAGCTCCCAGTGCTCGCCGACAAGACCTGCCCCTGCGTCGACGTACCGCTGATCTGCGGGAGCGCCGTATTCGTGGGGGCGGAGACGGTTCCGCCGCCGGCGGGCAGAAGCCCGTTGACATAAGCGGAGATCGGGCACGTCGACCACTTGGCCCCGGAGGTCCATGACGACGGCAGGCTGCTCAGATTCGTCTGGCCTGAGTTCACGCTCACGCACGGACCGTGCGAGCGATCGCGGAAATAGAACCTCCCACCTCGGCCGAGCACGGCAACCCAGTAGGTGCTTCCGGACTGAACCATGGCCGAGCCGACGCTGACGTTGTTCCAGGCACCGGCCCGTGGCGAGGCGAGCGATCCGGACGCCACGCGCACGCCTGGTTGTCCGTTAGCGTTGGAGTACAGGCCGGCAACGAGCGTGCTCGCTGAGTTATGCGAGTCGACATAGACGCTGATGGAGAGCGTGGATCCCGTCGTCTGATTGGCAAACGGGAAGGCTTCGGCGGAGCCCGCAGTGTTGCTGTCCACAGATGACTCGACCGTCTGGTCGCCGAACAGGACGGGATCACTGCCGGCCAAGGCCTTCTTAGTCGAGGGGACCGCACGTGTCGCCGATTTGACCTGAGTCTTCGTCGCGGGCCGTCCGCTGACCTTTCGCGTCTTTTTTGCGCGGTGCCGAGCTGCCCGGCTGGTGGCACCTGTCCGGCGCTGTTGGGCGGGATGACCGGCCGCCCTGGGGCTTGCCAGTGCCGTACCCAGCATGACCGCTGCGATAATTGAGAAAGACAGACCAAGGACAACCCAAAGACGACGCATTCCGAACCCTCCTGCCTAGACAAGGTGCTGGAGGTATCGACGCTCGCTTCGGCGTTCCCGATCTGGCGCTCCCGGGCATGGGCCGAACGTCCATTGCACGCGGACGCGGACCGTAGATCGGGTGTCGACTACGCGCGACACTGCTCGCAACTACCGCGGGCAGACGCACATAACTACCGATGTCAGTCGGTTCAGACTACTGTCACAGCGTCAGCCTCTGGCACACGAGCTAGTCAGTGTCAGACCGTGGGCCAGAGCGATGCGCGAGTCATGTCCGGGTCAGCGCAGCACTTACCCTGGTCCGATCCCAACCCCGAGCGCATTGCTTCGGGTGAGCCGCCGATCGTACGGAACGGCAAGGGCCGCCCGGTCACCCGGACGGCCCCGCGCCGCAATAAACGCCTACTCGTTCTCGGAGCCGTGCCCGTCCTCGCTCGGAAGGTCAAGCTCGGCGAGCTCCTCGGCGAAGCCGAGCGTCGAGCCGCCTCGTCCGATCTCCTCGAGGTCTGACAGATCGGGCTCGATCCCGCCGAACCCGGTCAGGGACTCGCCGTCGGTCAGCCCGAGCTCGGCCGCGAGGTCGTCGTGGTCGAGCAGGCCGACGTCGTCGATCCCGCGGGGGAGCGGCTCGGCCGGCTCGATCTCGATCCGGCGGTAGCGCTTGAGACCGGTCGCCGCCGGGATCAGCTTGCCGATGATCACGTTCTCCTTGAGCCCGTTGAGGCGATCGATCTTGCCCTCGAGCGCTGCATCGGTCAGGACCTTGGTGGTCTCCTGGAAGGAGGCCGCCGACAGGAACGAGTCGGTGTTCAGCGAGGCCTTCGTGATCCCGAGGATGATCTCCTCGGCCTGAGCCGCCTCGCCGCCGGCATCGATCACGCCCTGGTTGATACGTGCGTACTCGTGGCGGTCGACGAACTGGCCGGGGAGCAGGTCGGTGTCGCCCTTCTGGTCGACCCGGACCTTCTTCATCATCTGGCGCACGATCAGCTCGATGTGCTTGTCGTTGATGTCCACGCCCTGGGACTTGTAGACCTCCTGCACCTCGCGGACGAGGTACAGCTCGGTCTCGGTCCGGCCGCGGATCGCGAGCAGCTCGTGCGGATACAGCGAGCCCTCGTTGAGCTGCGTGCCCGGCTCGATCTTCTGCCCGTCGTCGACGAACAGCAGCGTCCGCCGCGGGAACGTGTGGCGGTGCTCCTCGCCGCCGTCGTCGGTGATCACGACCGTGATCGACTTGTCGGTGTCCTCGATCGAGACCTTGCCTCCGACCTCGGCGATCTTCGCCAGGCCCTTCGGCTTGCGCGCCTCGAACAGCTCGACGACACGCGGCAGGCCGTGCGTGATGTCCGCGCCGGCGACGCCGCCGGTGTGGAACGTACGCATCGTCAGCTGCGTGCCGGGCTCGCCGATCGACTGCGCGGCGATGATCCCGACCGCGTCGCCGATCTGGGCCAGCTTGCCGGTCGCCAGCGAGCGGCCGTAGCAGGCCTGGCAGACGCCGGTCGGCGCCTCGCACTTGAGCACCGAGCGGACGGGAACCGTGACCACGTCGCCCTTGTCGGTGTCGTCCTGCCAGGCCTCGAACAGATCGGCGAGCTCGGCCCGGTCGATCTCCCTGCCCTTCTCGACGATCACGCGGCCGCGCTTGGTCTTGACGTCCTGCGCGGCGACCCGCCCGATCAGGTTGTCGTTCGGCTCGCCGATCGGCCGTAGCTGCCGGGTCTCCGGGCTCGATCTCGAGCTTCGAGACGGGCATCTCGATGAACTGCTGCGGTACCGCAGTCCTCCTGGCGGATGATCACGTCCTGGGAGACGTCGACGAGCCGGCGGGTCAGGTAGCCGGAGTCGGCGGTGCGCAGCGCCGTGTCCGCGAGACCCTTGCGGGCGCCGTGGGTCGAGATGAAGTACTCGAGCACGGTCAGGCCTTCCATGAAGTTGGCCTTGATCGGTCGCTCGATGATCTCGCCCTTCGGGTTGGCCATCAGGCCGCGCATCCCCGCCAGCTGGCGGATCTGCGAGAACGACCCACGGGCGCCGGAGTTGGCCATCATGAAGATGGGGTTGAGCTCGTCGAGGTGCTCGTTGAGCGCCTGTCCCGACCTCGTTGGTGGCGCGATCCCACAGCTTGGTGACCGCCTCGTGGCGCTCCTCCTGCGTGATCTCACCGTCCTCGTACTGCGCCTCGATCGTGGCCAGCTCCGCGTCGTAACGGGCGAGGATCTCGGCCTTGTTCGGCGGCGTCTGGACGTCGTTCTTGGAGATCGTCACACCCGCCTGGGTGGCGTAGTGGAAGCCGATGTCCTTGAACGCGTCGAGCACCTGCGAGATCGTCGGTGCCCCGTACGCCTGCACGAGGTCGTCGACCAGCTTGGTCGTGTCCTTCTTCTTCATCGAGCGGTTGATGAACTCGTAGCGTCGCGGGATCGAACGTCGTCGCCCAGCGCCTCCTCGAGCGCGCGCTCGATCTTGTCGTTGTAGATGATCCGCCCGACGGTCGTCAGCACGTGGCCGCCCTCGAGCCCGACCGGCCGGTACTCGGCCAGGTCGTGGAGCTTGACGACGCCGTGCTCGTAGGACCACTCCGCCTCCTGGGCGGTGCGGTACACGTGCGGGCGCGGCTCGGCCGTGGCGGGGTCGATCTTCTCGAGCTCCGCGACGTCCGGACCGTAGGTCAGGTAGTAGGCGCCGAGCACCATGTCCTGGGTCGGCGTCGCCAGCGGCGCGCCGTGCGCGGGCGAGAGGATGTTGTTCGCCGACAGCATCAGGATCCGCGCCTCGGCCTGCGCCTCGGCCGACAGCGGCAGGTGGACCGCCATCTGGTCGCCGTCGAAGTCGGCGTTGAACGCGTGGCAGACGAGCGGGTGGACCTGGATCGCCTTGCCCTCGACCAGCACCGGCTCGAACGCCTGGATGCCCAGGCGGTGCAGCGTCGGCGCGCGGTTGAGCAGCACGGGATGCTCGTGGATGACCTCCTCGAGCACGTCCCACACCTCGGGGATCATCGAGTCGACCATCTTCTTGGCCGCCTTGATGTTCTGCGCGGACTTGCGCTCGACGAGGCGGGCCATGATGAACGGCTTGAACAGCTCGAGCGCCATCAGCTTCGGCAGCCCGCACTGGTGCAGGCGCAGCGACGGACCCGACACGATCACCGAGCGGCCCGAGTAGTCGACGCGCTTGCCGAGCAGGTTCTGGCGGAAGCGGCCCTGCTTGCCCTTGAGCATGTCGCGACAGCGACTTCAGCGGACGGTTGCCCGGTCCGGTGACGGGACGGCCGCGGCGGCCGTTGTCGAACAGCGCGTCGACGGCCTCCTGCAGCATCCGCTTCTCGTTGTTGACGATGATCTCGGGCGCGCCGAGGTCGAGCAGCCGCTTGAGGCGGTTGTTGCGGTTGATCACGCGGCGGTAGAGGTCGTTGAGGTCCGAGGTGGCGAACCGGCCACCGTCGAGCTGGACCATCGGGCGCAGCTCCGGCGGGATCACCGGCACGGCCTCGAGGATCATCATCTCGGGCTTGTTGCCCGAGTTGATGAACGCCGAGACGACCTTCAGCCGCTTGACCGCGCGGGCCTGCTTCTGGCCCTTGGCGGTCTTGACCTGCTCCTGCAGATCGGCCGACTCGGCGTCGAGGTCGACCTGCTGGAGCAGGTCGCGCACCGCCTCGGCGCCCATGCCGCCGCGGAAGTACTCGCCGAAGCCGTACGGCGAGCCGAACCGGTCCTTGAGCTCGCGGAACGTCGTCTCGTCGTTGATGACGTCCTTCGGCTTCATCGTCTTGAACAGCTCCCACACCTGGCGCATCCGCTCGGCGGCGTCCTCGATGTAGGCCTCGGTGTCGTCGATGTCGGCCTGGAAGCTCTTGCGGAGCTCCTTGAGCATCTTCTCGCGCTCCTCGTCGGAGAGCTTGGCGACGTTGACGTCGAGCGTCTCGGCCCACAGGTGGTCCTCGTCGGAGAAGTCGCGGCCGGTCTTGCCGGTCTCGAGGTACTCCTCGCGGCGCGCGAGCGACTCCTTCAGCTCGAGCACGCGCTCCTCCTTCTCGGCCGCGTAGGAGTCGAGCACCTTGTTGACCTCGCCCTCGAGCGACTCGACGTCCTTGGCGCGGGCCTCGTCGTCGACCCAGGTGACCATCGAGGCGGCGAAGTAGAGGACCTTCTCGAGCTCCTTCGGAGCCATGTCGAGCAGGTAGCCGATCCGGCTCGGGACGCCCTTGAAGAACCAGATGTGGCGAGACCGGCGCGGCCAGGTCGATGTGGCCCATGCGCTCGCGGCGGACCTTCGAGCGCGTGACCTCGACGCCGCAGCGCTCGCACACGATGCCCTTGTAGCGGACGCGCTTGTACTTGCCGCAGTAGCACTCCCAGTCCTTCGTCGGACCGAAGATGCGCTCGCAGAACAGCCCGTCCTTCTCGGGCTTCAGCGTGCGGTAGTTGATGGTCTCAGGCTTGGTGACCTCGCCCGAGCTCCACGAGCGGATCTGCTTGGAGGAGGCGAGGCCGATCTCGATTGCGTCGAAATTATTGATGTCGATCAAAGTGAGTCTTTCTCTAGTGCTTGAAAATCATGGGACAGCCGGGAGGCCGGGAGTTCGCCCCCAAGGCGAACTCCCAACGTGATTGCGCCTCTGGGCAGATCACGCCTCTTCCTCCAGCACGCCTTCGGCCTCGCCGGCTGGAATGACCGTCGTCGAGCATCGGGTCCACGTCGGTGGCGAAGTCCTCCTCCTCGAGCTCCTCGCCGGACTCGAGGTCGGGATCCTCGGTCCTCGACCTCCTCCTCGGAGGCCTCGACCGTCTCGCCTTCGTGCTCGGTCGCCTCGTCGGCCGCCGGCGCCGTCGGTGGCCCGGACGCCGGAGAGGTCGATGCCGAGCTCCTCGGCCGCGCGCAGGAGGTCGTCGTCCTCCTCGCGCATCTCGGCGCGCTCGCCCTCCTCGGAGACGACGTTGACGTCGAGCGCCAGCGACTGCATCTCCTTGAGCAGGACCTTGAACGACTCCGGGATCGACGGCTCGGCGATGTTCTCGCCCTTGACGATCGCCTCGTAGGCCTTCACGCGCCCGACCGTGTCGTCGGACTTGATCGTCAGCATCTCCTGCAGCGTGTAGGCGGCGCCGTATGCCTCGAGCGCCCACACCTCCATCTCGCCGAACCGCTGGCCGCCGAACTGCGCCTTGCCGCCCAGCGGCTGCTGGGTGACGAGCGAGTACGGGCCGGTCGAGCGGGCGTGGATCTTGTCGTCGACGAGGTGCAGCAGCTTGAGGATGTACATGTAGCCGACCGTCACCTGCTCCTCGAACGGCTCGCCGGTGCGGCCGTTGAACAGCGTCATCTTGCCGGAGGCCTGCTCGCCCTCGCGCCGGCGTCTTGTCGACGTCCATCCTGATCTGACCCTGTGTGCTCGTCCTGCCAGCGCACGAGCGCCTCGTCGACGTCGGCGACGGTCGCGCCGTCGAACACCGGCGTGGCGACGTACACCTTGCCGGGCCGGCCGTCCTCGAGCCGGCCGCCGTTGGCGGCGTGCTTGCGCGCCTCCGAGCCGTCCTCGTACCAGCCGTTGGCCGCGACCCACCCGAGGTGGGTCTCGAGGATCTGGCCGAGGTTCATCCGGCTCGGCACGCCGAGCGGGTTGAGGATCACGTCGACCGGGGTGCCGTCCTCCAGGAACGGCATGTCCTGGACGTCGACGATCTTGGAGATCACGCCCTTGTTGCCGTGACGGCCGGCGAGCTTGTCGCCCTCGGCGATCTTGCGCTTCTTGGCCACGAACACGCGCACCAGGTCGTTGACGCCCGGCGGCAGGTCGTCGCCCTCGTCGCGGCTGAAGGTCTTGACGTCGATCACGACGCCGCCCTCGCCGTGCGGGCACCTTGAGCGAGGTGTCGCGGACCTCGCGCGCCTTCTCCTTGAAGATCGCGCGGATCAGCTTCTCCTCGGCCGTCAGCTCGGTCTCGCCCTTCGGCGTGACCTTGCCGACCAGCAGGTCGCCGGACGCGACCTCGGCGCCGATCCGGACGATGCCGCGGTCGTCGAGGTTGCGCAGCGACTCCTCCGAGCGGTTCGGGATGTCGCGGGTGATCTCCTCGTCGCCGAGCTTCGTCGTGCGGGCGTCGATCTCGTACTCCTCGATGTGGATCGAGGTGAGCTCGTCGTCGGACACCAGCCGCTTGGACAGGATGATCGCGTCCTCGAAGTTGTAACCCTCCCAGGACATGAAGGCGACCAGCAGGTTCTTGCCCAGCGCCATCTCGCCCATGTCGGTCGCCGAGCCGTCGGCGAGCACGTCGCCGTCCTCGACGTCCGCGCCGACGTCGACGATCGGCTTCTGGTGGATCAGCGTGCCCTGGTTGGAGCGCATGAACTTCTGCAGCTCGTACTCCTTCTGGCGCGCCGTCGCTTGCCGTCGACGACGATCTGCTCGGCGTCGACGTAGGACGACCGTGCCGGCGTCCTGCGCGATCACCACGTCACCGGTGTCGATCGCCGCGCGGCGCTCCATGCCGGTGCCGATCAGCGGCGCGTCGGTGACGAGCAGCGGCACCGCCTGGCGCTGCATGTTCGAGCCCATCAGCGCGCGGTTGGCGTCGTCGTGCTCCAGGAACGGGATCATCGCCGTCGCGACCGACCAGATCTGCTCCGGCGAGACGTCGATCAGGTCGACCTCGTTCGGCGTCACGGTCACGTACTGACCGGCCTGGGTGCGGCACAGGATCTCGTCGCCGGTCAGGTTGCCGTTGCTCGTCGACCGGCGTGTTCGCCTGGGCGATGATCCGCTCCTCCTCCTGGGTGGCGTCGATCCGGACGATCTCGTCGGTGACCCTGCCGTCCTTGACGATCCGGTACGGCGTCGTGACGAACCCGTGCTCGGAGATCTCCGCGTAGGAGGACAGCGAGCCGATCAGGCCGATGTTCGGACCCTCCGGGGTCTCGATCGGGCACATCCGGCCGTAGTGGGTCGGGTGCACGTCGCGGACCTCGATCGGCGCGCGCTCCCGGGTCAGACCGCCGGCGCCGAGCGCGCGACAGCCGCCGGCGGTGCGTCAGGCCCGCCAGCGAGTTCGTCTGGTCCATGAACTGCGACAGCTGGCTGGAGCCGAAGAACTCCTTCAGCGCCGCCACCACCGGGCGGATGTTGACGATCGTCTGCGGCGTGATCGTGTCGGCGTCCTCGGTGGTGAGCCGCTCGCGCACGACGCGCTCCATCCGGTACAGACCGATCCGGAACGCCTCCTGGATCAGCTCGCCGACGGTCCGCAGACGGCGGTTGCCGAAGTGCTCGTACTCGTCGAGGTGATCCTGGATCGGCTCGCGCGGCATCGCGACCGCCTCGGCCGCGTAGTCCTTGATCTCCTCACCCGGGCTCCTCGGGCATCCCGAGGAGCCGCGGCAGCGAGACCAGCTCCTTGACCAGGGCGATGATGTCGTCGTGGGTCAGGGTGCGGGTGTCGAGGTCGATGTCGAGCCCGAGCCGCGAGTTGAGCTTGTAGCGACCGACCCGGGTCAGGTCGTAGCGCTTGGGGTCGAAGAACAGCTGGTGCAGCAGCGCCCGCGCCGCGTCGATCGACGGCGGCTCGCCCGGCCGCTGCTTCTTGAACAGCTCGATCAGCGCGCCCTCCTCGGTGCGCGTCACCTCGGGGTCGGCGTCGACCGTGATGCGGATGTAGAGCGAGTTGTCGAACAGGTTGAGGATCTCCTCGTCCGACGCGTAGCCCATCGCGCGCAGCAGCACGGTGACCGGCAGCTTGCGCTTGCGGTCGATGCGGACGTAGACGCGGCCCTTCTTGTCGATCTCGAGCTCGAGCCACGAGCCGCGAGCCGGCATCAGGTTGGCGATGAAGACCTGCTTCTCACGGTCCTTGGGCTCCATCACGTAGGCGCCCGGCGAGCGCACCAGCTGCGTCACCACGACGCGCTCGGTGCCGTTGATGATGAACGTGCCGCGCTCGGTCATCCACGGGAAGTCGCCCATGAACACCGACTGCTCGCGGATCTCGCCGGTCTCGCGGTTGATGAACGCGACGGTGACGGTCAGCGGGCGGGCGTAGGTCAGATCCTTCTCACGGCACTGCTCCAGGCTCGCGACGGGCTCGTCGAAGGTGAACTCGCCGAACTGGACGGCGAGGTTTCCGGTGTAGTCCTCGATCGGCGAGATGTCGTCGATCGTCTCGCGCAGACCGCCGCCATCGGGGTCGGTCAGCCAGGCGAAGGACTTGCGCTGAATATCGATCAGGTTGGGGACTTCAAGGACCTTGTTCAGACGCGCGAAACTACGGCGCGTCCGGGGGGCGTGAGCGGTTGCCAAGACGGCGACTCCTCGGGCGGTCGAGAGGGAGACTGAGTCAGCGCCGATCTGGACCCGGCTGCCCCACTGCGGGGAGCATCCGCCTCCATCAAGGCGCGACCAGCAAAGATAGCACACGGCATCGTTGCCCTGTGCAGGGTCGTTCAGCTCTCACGGACCCCGCCCTCGGACACCGCGTATGTGGCGCGGTGCCGCATTGCCCGGGCGGCTACGACTATTGGCTGACCGGCGCAGTGTAGGGGGAAATCCCTGCTCGGGCAAGTCCGAGAGCGATCGGCCACCGCTGCCGCCGGCGGGCCGACTGGGCGCATGCGCTGCATGCGGCCTCGGCGCCAGGTTAGGCGCCCACGGCACGATCCCCCGGCGTCGGTCCAGATACGCAAACGTCCCAAAGTCGACGATCCGACTTTGGGACGTGTGCAGCGCCGTGAAGGCGCAGCCGATTACTTCAGCTCGACGATCCCGCCGGCCTCTTCGAGGTCGGCCTTGAGCTTCTCGGCCTCGGCCTTGTCGATGCCCTCCTTGATCGGCTTCGGGCGCCTCAGTCGACGAGCGCCTTGGCCTCCTTCAGGCCCAGGCCGGTCGCCGCACGCACGACCTTGATCACCTGGATCTTCTTGTCGCCGGCGCCCGTGAGCACGACGTCGAACAGCGTCTGCTCTTCGGCCTCCTCAGCGGCGCCGTCGGCCGCCGCGGTCGCCGGGGCGGCCGCCGCGACCGCGGTCGCGGAGACGCCGAACGCCTCCTCGAGCGCCTTGATGCGCTCCGAGAGCTCGAGCACGGAGATCGTCTTGAGCTCGTCGATCCACTCTTCAGTAGTTGCCATGGTTCCTCCTTACGCGTCGGATGATCCCGCGTCCGACGCGGCATCTTGTTCTTCAGTTTTATGGGGTGTGGCCTCGGGTTCCGCCGGCTCGGCCGCCGCGTCGGGCTCCGGCTCCGTCACGGCCTGCGGTTCTGGGTCTGCGGCAGCCTCCGGCTCGGTGGTTGCCTCCGGCTCGGTGGTTGCCTCCGGCTCGGTGGTTGCCTCGGGCTCGGGCTCGGGCTCGGCCTCGGGCTCCGGCTCGGCGGCGGCCTCCGGCTCGGCAACTGGCTCCGGCGCAGCCGCCGGCGCCTCGCCGCTGACCAGACCCTGGTCGGCGATCGCCTGCAGCTGGATCGCGAGGCCCGCGATCAGCGCGTTCAGACCCCGCACCAGACCGGTCAGCGGCGCCGCGATCGTGCCGACGAGCTGTGCGTTGAGGACCTCACGCGAGGGCAGCCGAGCGATCGAACGCACATCGTCGGCGCTCAGCGTCGAGCCGTTCAGCAACCCGCCCTTGAACTCGAGGACATTCAGCGTCCGGGCCGCGTCGTTGAGCGCCTTCGCCGCGAGCGCGGCGTCGCCGCGGACCAGCGCGAGCGCGGTCGGTCCCACGAGCATCGGCTTGAGCGACTCGGTCCCGGCCTTGTCGGCCGCGCGCTCCGAGAGCGAGTTCTTGACCACCCGCAGTCGGGTGTCGGCGTCGCGCAGCTTGGCCCGCAGCTCGGCGGCCTGGGCGACCGACAGCCCGCGGTAGTCGACGGCGAAGATCGCCTCGGCAGACCTGAATCTGTTCGGCGATCTCGTCGACGACTGCTGCTTTCTGGTCTCTGTTCATGGTCCTCTCTAACGCGAAACGCCCGCCGTGATGGCGGGCGTCGAACACCGAGACGGGCGCAGGCCCGGCTCACGTGTATCGAGGCTCCGCCTGCTCCGGACTTCTGCGCCTGAGCGCAGCCGGAGGTCTGGGGCTTCGTCTCTGTGGTTGAAGAATCGAGTCTACGCCGCGACCGGCTCCTCGACGATGTCGCGCGTACGCGACGGGTCGACCTTGACGCCCGGGCCCATCGTCGTCGCGAACGTGACCGAGCGGATGTAGCGGCCCTTGGCCGCCGACGGCTTGGCGCGGATCAGCTCCTCGATCACCGCCGCGTAGTTCTCGAGCAGGCGGCGCTCCTCGAAGTCGCGCTTGCCGATCACCAGGTGGACGATCGCGGTGCGGTCGGTCCGGTACTCGACCTTGCCGGCCTTGGACTCCTCGACCGCCTTGGCGACATCCATCGTCACGGTGCCGACCTTCGGGTTTGGCATCTTGCCCGGCAGGGCCGAGGATCCGGCCGAGCCGGCCGACGACCGGCATCAGGTCGGGCGTCGCGATCGCGACGTCGAAGTCGTCGAAGCCGTCCTGGATCTGCTTGGCGAGGTCCTCGGCGCCGACGACGTCGGCGCCGGCCTCCTCGGCCTCCCGGGCCTTGTCGCCCTGGGCGAACACGGCGATCTTGACGTCCTTGCCGAGGCCGTTGGGCAGCGCGATCGTCCCGCGCAACTGCTCGTCGGCGTGGCGGACGTTGAGCCCGGTGCGGACGTGCACCTCGACCGACTCGTTGAACTTCACGCCGGCTCAGCTGCTTGATCAGCGCGATCGCCTCGGCCGGCGGGTACTCGCGCTCGCGGTCGAAGCGCTGGCGCGCATCAATGTAGGTCTTGCCGTGCATGAGCCATGCTCTACACCACCTCCACGCCCATCGAGCGGGCGGTGCCGGCGATGATCTTCGCCGCCGCGTCGATGTCGTTCGCGTTCAGGTCCTTCATCTTCTTCTCGGCGATCGCGCGCAGCTGATCCTGGGTGATCTTGCGCCACCTTGTCGCGGTGGGGCTCGGCCGAGCCCTTCTCGAGCGAGAGCGCCTGCTTGATCAGCACCGCCGCCGGCGGGCTCTTGGTGATGAACGTGAACGAGCGGTCCTCGTAGACGGTGATCACAACCGGGATCACAGTGCCCGTGTCGGCCTGGGTCTGGGCGTTGAACGCCTTGACGAACTCCATGATGTTGACGCCGTGCTGACCGAGCGCCGGGCCGACCGGCGGCGCCGGGCTGGCCTGGCCGCCGACCGCTTGGAGCTTGATCTGGGTTAGGACCTTCTTCGCCATCTAGATCTTCTTCACCTGATCGAATCCGACCTCGACCGGAGTCTCACGGCCGAAGATCGACACCAGCACCTTGAGCCGCTGCGCGTCCTCGTTGACCTCGGAGATCTCGCCCGAGAAGTCGGACAGCGGCCCGGAGATCACCTTGACCGACTCGCCGATCGAGAACTGGGCGCGGCTGCGCGGCCGCTCGGCGGTCTCCTGGTGCAGGAGCCGATCGACCTCGGCCTGGGTCAGCGGCACCGGCTCGTTCGACGCGCCGACGAACCCGGTCACGCCGGGCGTGCCCTTGACCAGCGACCACGAGTCCTCGTTGAGGTCCATGTTCACGAGCACGTAGCCGGGCATCGTCCGCTTCTCGACCGTGATCTTCTGGTTGTCCTTCATCTCGGAAACCGACTCGGTCGGCACGACGATCTGGCGCACTGCGCGCTGCTGCCCGAGCGAGACGACCCGGTGCTCCAGGTTGTGCTTGACCTTGTTCTCGTGACCCGAATAGGTGTTTACGACATACCAGCGAAACATTTCTCACTCTCTGCTTCCGCAGGGCTCTGCCAGCCCTGCGCTCTCAATCGAAGATATCGCTACAAGCGCGCGCCCGAATGCGCTACTTCAGGATGAAATTCACGATCTGCTGCGAGACATAATCGGCCAGGCCGAGGAACAAGCCCGGCGACGATCACGAACCCGATCACGACCCCGGTGGCCTGCATCACCTGCCGACGATCCGGCCACTGTACCCGCTGCAGCTCTCGCCAGCTTCCCTGCAGGAAGTTGACCAGCCGGTTGCCAGAATGCGGCGCGCGTTCTGCGGCCGACCCTGCCGGCACTGCGAGCTCGCCGCCCCCACCGGTCGATGGGTCCTCACCGTCGAAGTCGTCGTCGGACGGGCCGCCGAAGCGTCCCTGCCCGCCACGGCCGCCGCCATCCGCCGCCAGTTCCACGCCGCCGGCGTCGGGCTCGGCCTCCAACTCGTCATCTTCCAGCCGGGCTCGGCCTCGCCGTTGGCACCGCCCGCGAGATCCGGCCTGCCCAGCGCCAGCTGCGCCTCGGCCAGCTCGACGTCGGGCGCCGCGTGCGCGATCGGCTCGGCGCCGCCTCGTCGTGCTCGACCCGCGCCGAACCGACCGGCTGCGGCCGCCGCGCCCGCCGATCCTTCGCGCGTTTACGGTTGCGAGCCACGCAGCACTCCGATCACGCTCAGCGCGTTTCGCGGTGCGCGGTGTGGCACCTGCACCAGCGGCAGTACTTGCGCAGCTGGAGCCGCTCAGGGTTGTTCCGCTTGCTCTTATTGGTCTGGTAGTTCCGGCGCTTGCACTCCTCGCATGCGAGGGTGGCAGCGATCCGGACGTCTCCACGGGCCATCTCGGCGCTTCCGGTCGGGTGATGAACTGAGCTCGGCGGCCGGACCGCGGGCGCGAAAACGAACGCCGCCCGGCGCCGTGTGCCAGTGTAGCGCCCCCGCGGTATTTCTATTCGCCCAGTTCGACCGGCATGAGCTCCAGATCGAGCCAGCGGTCACCGCGCAGCACGCGGACCGGCAGCGGCTGCCCGATCGCTTCGTGGGTCATCAGCCGCTGGACATCGTCGACGCGCTCGATCGCGCGTCCACCGAGCTCGACGATCAGGTCCTCGGCCCGCAGTCCGGCGCGCTGCGCCGGACTACCCTCGGCCACCTCGACGACCTCGACGCCGCTCGTCCTGCCCAGCCGCACCCGGCCATGCGGCGGCAGCGGTCGCGGGCCGCCGGCGATCCCGATGTACGCCCGCCGCACCCGCCCGTCTCGCATCAGCGCGCCGACGATCTGCCGGGTCGCGGCGTTGATCGGCACCGCCAATCCGAGCCCGACACCGGCCACCGCCGTGTTGATCCCGACCACCCGCGCCGAGCTGTCGACCAGCGCGCCGCCCGAGTTGCCCGGGTTCAGCGCCGCGTCGGTCTGGATCACGTTGTCGATGTAGCGCACCGTGCGCCCGGCGCGAGCGGGCAGCGAGCGCCCGAGCGCCGACACGACGCCCGCGGTCACCGAGCCGGCGAACCCGTTCGGGTTGCCGATCGCGACCACGAGCTGGCCGACGCGCAGCCGCTCCGCCTCGCCGAGCACGGCCGGCACGAGGTCGCTCGCCGTCGGCTCGCAACACCGCGAGGTCGGACAGCCGGTCGAGCGCCGACGACGCGGAAGCTCAGCTCGCGGCCGTCGACGAACGCCGCGCGCCCGGCGCGGCCCGGGACCCGCGACCACATGCGCGGAGGTGAGCAGGAAGCCGTCGGGCGTCAGCGCGACGGCGCTACCCGCGCCGGCCGGCACCTGGCCGCCCCGGGAGCGACGCGTGACCCTGAGGTTCGCGACCGACGGCGCCAGCCGCTCGGCCACGTCGACGACCACGCGAGAGTAAGCGTCGAGCGCCTCGGACTCGACCCGGCGGATCGACCTCGGCGGTCTCCTGAGTCCCATTCAGGCCATCGGTCGCGTTCATCGCCGTGCATCCTCAGAAGCGTGACCTGCACCCGGCGCTCGTCGGTGCCGCGCAAGATCGTCAGCTCCAGCTGACCCTCGGCGCGAGACGCAGTCGAGCGCCTCGTACAGGACGTCGACCGCGTCGATCTCGCCGCTCGCCCGCGGCGACGATCAGATCGCCGCGCTCGAGACCGGCCTGATCCGCCGCGCTGTCCTCCTCGACGGCGCGGATCAGCACACCGTCGCGCTCGGGCAGACCAACCGCCCGGCGCAGCCGGCGCGCGACCCGTCGGCGGCGCGATCGCCACGCCCAGGCGTGCCCGCTTCGGAATCTCGCCACGGCCAAGCGACTCGATCCGGTCGCGCAGCGCCAGCATCGGCCGGGATCGCGAGGATCAGACCGCCGTCGACGCGGACCGAGTTGATCCCGAGCAGCCGTCCATCTGTGTCGAGCAGCGGGCCGCCGGAGGAGCCGCGCGGGAGCGGGGCGGTGTGCTCGATCGCACCGGCGATCCGGCGCCCGCGAGGTCCGCGGAAGCTGCGCGCGGTCGACGACACGAACCCGGGGGTGACGCGCAGGCCACGGCCACCGGGATTGCCAAGCGCCAAGCACGGCGCGGCCGACCGACGGGCGCAAGGCCGTCAGCCGGCCACTGCACCGGCTCAACGTCCCCGGTGTCGACCTCGATCACGGCGACGTCAAGGTCGCCATCGCTGCCCGCGACCCGGCCCTGCTCGCGCCGTCCGTCGGGGAACGTGACCGTCACCTCGTCATGGCGCAGGTTGTGCGCGTTGGTCAGGACTCGTCCGGGCGCGACGACGACCCCCGACCCGACACCCCAACCGCGACCCAGCCCGACCACCGAGGGTCCGCTCTGCTGCGCTGCCGCGCCAATCGCGTCTTCAAGTTCTTCAAGCAACGTCATTTCTTGTCTCCTGTTAGCGTTTGACCGCGTCCTGCTAGTTACTTGCAATGTGCAAGTCGCTACTCTAACAGGTGATGAACGCGCGTACGATCTCCTCGCAGATGGCCGCCACCGACGACCCGTCCCGCTCAGCCCTTGCCGACGCGCTCGCCGCGGTCGGCGACCGCTGGACCCTGCTGCTCGTCGCCGCGCTGCTCGACGGCCCCCGCAGATTCGGCGACCTCCAATCCGAGGTCGAGGGAATCGCTCCCAACGTCCTCACCCAGCGCCTCCGTCAACTCGAGCGAAACGCCCTCATCGTCGCCCGCCCGTACTCCGAGCGTCCGCCCCGGTTCGTCTACGAGCTGAGCTCGGCAGGTCAGGAGCTCGCCGGCGCCCTGAGGCTGCTCGCGGGCTGGGGCGCGCGCAACGCCGAGGGGGGTACGGCCCCGCGCCACGCGGTCTGCGGCACACCGATGGAGGCCCGCTGGTGGTGCCCGTCCTGCGAGCGCCCGGTGTCAGACGAGGAGGGCGAGGAGCTCCACTTCGCCTAGCGGGTCGGGCCGGGAGCGCTCGGCCGGCGGTCGACTCAGGACGGCTCGGGACGGCTCGGCGAACGCTCGGCGAACGGCTCGGCGAACGGCTCGGCGAACGGCTCGGCGAACGGCTCGGGACGGCTCGGCGAACGCTCGGGAAACGGCGTTGGCGAGGGGTGGCTTGCGGCGGGAGGCCTATGTGCCGGCCTCCCGATTGGGCCTGGGACGGTGCCGCGGAGCCCGTCGCGGGTGGTCTGCTCGGGAACGGCGCTGGTGAGGAGGTGGGAGGCGACGACGGTGTCAGCAGTCTGACAATTTTGCCTGCATACGAGGACAAACCGCCCGCGCCTGAAGAGCTGTGGTCAGTTATGCATGTGGGGCATGCTTATGTAACCAAGGAGGGTTTGGGGTGCGGACTTTGGGCCTTTAAGCATCTTCGCGGAGCCAATTTTCGACCCACTCCGGGCACCTGCCCGCCCCGCCCCGCCCCACCCCGGCCATTCTGCCCCGCCCCGCCCGTCCGACCTGCTCGGACCGTCCCCTGGCCGTCTGCCGGCCGCCCCGCCCTCCCGCCGCAAGCCACCCTTCACCAGCGCCGTTTACCGAGCCGGCCGCTACCAAAGGCTCGACCGAGCGACCGAGCCACCGCCGCGCCGGCCACTCCCGCCCCGGCCCGCTCGCAGCCAAGCACCGCCGCGCCCACCACCCCTGAGAACCTTCTCAGGCAAAGAGCGCTCTCACGTTTCACGCCCGGACCATGGGTAGCGCAACCCCATGACCACTACGACCCTGATCCTGACCAACCTCGCGATGTCGATCCTGGCCGTGGGCGCGGTGCTCGCCGGCGCGCTGATCGCGCACCAGTTGGAGACCAAGACCCGGCCGGGTGGCGAGGAGGGGCCGCGCCGCCTGGCGCGGCCCCTCCCCCGGTCCCGCTTGGCTGGGATCTGCGCGCCCGTGTATGTAGCTCTACATCCCTTCAGCGCACCACCGCGTCGATCGCCACGGCGGCGAACAGCAGCGCCAGGTACAGCAGCGAATAGTGGAACAGGACCCCGGCGCGAGCCTTGACGGGATCGCGGCGCAGCCGCCACGCGAGCCACAGCAGCACGCTGTCGAGGGCGACCGCCACGACCAGGTACGCCAGACCGAACGTCCCCACGACCGCTGGCACGAGCGTCGCGACGACGAGCACGAGCGAGTACGCGAGGACCTGGTCGGCGGTCACGCGCGCGCCGCGTACAACCGGCAGCATCGGCACACCGGCGGCCGCATACCCGGGCGCGAGCAGCAGCGCCAGCGCCCAGAAATGCGGTGGCGTCCACAGCAGCACGATCAGGAACAGGAACACCGCGCCGGCCGCGAGCCGCCCGTCGGCGGCCGCCCAGCCGGCGAGCGCCGGAATCGCGCCCGCAGCGCCGCCGATGACGATGTTTTGGGAGGTCGTGCGCTTCAGCCAGACGGTATAGATGACCACGTAGAACGCCCCGCCACTGACCGCCAGGACCGCCGCCAGCAGGTTCGCGAACGCCGCCAGGACGACGAACGCAGCGACGCTCAGCGCACCGCCGAACAGCACCGCCCGCGTTGGCGAGATCCGTCCGGCAGCGACCGGACGCGACGCCGTCCGCGGCCCCATCAGCTTGTCGATGTCCCGGTCGAGCACATGGTTGAGCGCGCTCGCGCCCCCGCACGCGAGCGCCCCGCCGAGGACCAGCGCCGCGAGCGGCAAGAGCCGCGGCGCGCCCCCCGCCGCGGCGACCATCGCGCAGACCGCGGTCAGCACGAGCAGCGACATGATCCGCGGCTTGGTCAGCGTCACGTAGTCGCGCCACACGGTCGCGCGACCAACCCGCACCGCCGCCGGAGCGGGCAGAGCCTCGACGACGTCGCTCACCGCCACCCTCAGGCCCCCCTGCCCCTGGCGAGCGTACGCAGGTCGCTGCTGACAAACCCGGAAAGGAACGGATACAGGTAGGCGGAGCGCTCGTAGCCGCGCCGGTCGACCAGATAGAGCGCCTCGGTGTGGGCGATGTCCCCGCCCACCGGATGCGGCGCGACGTAGATGTGGTAAGCCGCCCACACGGGCGCCAGCTGCTTGCGCGTGCCCATCAGCCAGTGCCAGGGCGACACGGAGGCAAGTCCCCACACTGTCGCAGTGTTCGCCACGCTGGCCGGCGTATCGAGCGGGTTGACGCTGACGGCCACCAGCACGGGCCGCTGCCCGGCGGGCAGGGAGCGCTCGGCCACCGCCAGCGCACGCCCCTCGAGCGGGCACTCCTGGTGGCAATGCGAATCGAAGAACACGACCGCGACGGATCGGCCGCGAAGCGACGCCAGCGAGAACAGGTGCCCGGTCTGGTCGCGCAGGGTGTCGATCGCCGGCGCGGGACGTGTCCCATCAGCCCAGGCCGCCTCGCCGTGCATGCCGAAGCGTGTCGACACGGTCGCGGGCGCGGCAGTCGTACCCGCCGTGAGCCCGTGCACCGCGAATCCCACGCCCAGCCCGAGAATCGCGGCAACGAGCAGGAACCCGGCGATCCGGACGGGACGCAGCATCGCGGGCGGCGAAGCCCACGGCGTGCGCGCACCCGTGCTCATTGCGCCCCGTGCTCTGGCGGGAGGGTCTCGGGGATACTGGGCCCTGGATTCGCCGCAGCCGGTTCCGTGCCATGGTCGGACTGATCGGCCGTCTCGGCCACGCGCACTGAGAACAGCCAGTACCACACGACGAGTGCGATCAGGAGGGCGACTGGCAGCAGCAACGTGAGCAGCGCACCGGCGAGGAAGGCTGCGATGGGAACCAATGGCAAGTCTGTCTCCTCCTCAGGTCGTGAAGGGCGCTGGGGCCCGGCCGGCCGAGCGGTCCGGCTCCAGCCATCGATAGAAGCCGATCACGAAGGTGATCGTATAGGCGAGCGACCCGGGGACCCACATCACGCCGGCGGCGAACTGCTGATCGGTCAGCGCGCTGATGCCGCCGGGCCGGGTCGGGAGCGCCGCGTAGTAGCCGTAGATCGCGTGCGGCACGATGACCAGCGTGATCGCCAGCAGCCAGCCCACGACCATCGCGCCGGCCGCATAGGCGATCCGCGTCGGCCAGACCAGGCGCGGGCGGAGCGGGCCGGGATCGATCACGCGCGCCCAGAACAGAAGGCCAATGAAGAAGAACATCGCGTGCTCTAACGCATGGACCGCCCCCGAGGTCAGAGTGGCATCGTATGCAGCGGGGATGTGCCAGCCGAGGAGCGTTGCGTTGAACAGGATCCACGCCGGGAGCGGCCGCGCGAGCGCCCGGACCGGCGCCAACCAGCGGGACCGAGCGAGCGTCCGCGCGATCTTCGTCCGCTCCTCGAGCGGCAGCGCGCGCCACATTCGCGGCCATGGCCGTCCGAGCAGCATCAGCGGCGGCGCAACTGTGAGCAGCAGGATGTGCTGCAACATGTGCACCCAGAACAGCTGGTCCGCGTAGTAGTCGATCGGCGAGTCGAGCGCGACCACGATCGTCAGCAGGCTCGCGAAGAACGCGAGCGCCTGCAGGGGCCGGGGCCGATCCCTGCCCCGGCTGCCAAGCACGTAGAGCCCGGCGGCGAGCGCGACGTATACCAGTGACGGGTCCAGCGACCAGGCGGTCCAGGACATCGTCAGCCGACGAGGTACAGGAGGATGTAGGCGAGCACGCCGATAACGACGAAGAAGCCCCAATAGAACGAGGACGCCTCGATGCCGGTCAGGAGTAGCGCGGTCTCACTCGTCGGCACTTCGGTCTCGCGCATCATGCCCGCTCGTCGCACCCGCCACAGGCTTGCGACCTGAATCTCGATCCAGTACAGGCCCATCAGCGCCACGATCGCGTACGTCGCCGTCCATCCGAAGAACACCGCGGCATAGCCGCCTTGCGAGGCGCCGAAGTCGAGGACGGTGTACTGGATGAACTGGAGCGCAACAGCAGCGACCCCGAGGAGAACAGCCAGGATCCCGCCCGCCATCGAGTCGCCGGCTGGACGCCTCGCCGCCAGCCGGTAGATCACCGCGCTGAACAGGAACAGAGCCGCGATCGAGACGCCGATGCCGCCGTCGGGGACTACCTTGCCAATCTTCCAGTTGTGGTTGAGGTCAAGCGCCTTCAGGTAGAAGAAGGCGAACACGAACGAGGCGAAGAAGAACGAGACCGCACCGCACAGCAGCCGGCCGCCGACCCAGATCGCGCGGGGCTGCCACTCCGGGGGCTCGGGCTCGATGTGAGGGGCGGCGGGAGCGGACGCTTCCATGACCTATGCACTCCCAACGGCGGGTGCGGCCGCCGGCGCGCCGACCGGGACAGGCTCGACCCCATACGGGTATGGATCGGCGTCGAACACCGGGATCCGATCGAAGTCGTGGACGGGCACCGGCGTGGGCAGCTGCCACTCGGGGCTCTTGGAGTTCCAGGGGTTGGCCTTGGCCGGCTCGCGCTTGATCACCAGCGACCACACCACGTTGAAGAGGAACACCAGCATCGAGAGCCCGATCACATAGGCGGAGACCGAAACCCACTCGTTCAGCCCCTGCCATGACGGGTTGTAGGTCACCACGCGCCGCGGCATCCCCAAGAAGCCGAGCGCGAACAGCGGCGCGAAGGTCGAGTTGAAGGCGATGAACAGCGTCCAGAAGTGGATCTTGGCCAGGCGCTCGTTGAGGTTGAAGCCGTACATCTTCGGCACCCAGTAGTAGATCCCGGCGAAGAACGCGAAGATCAGCCCGCCCATGATCGTGTAGTGGAAGTGCGCCATCACGAAGAAGCTGCCGTGCGTGGTGACGTCGCTGGGGACGTCGGAGTTGAACACGCCGGAGATGCCGCCCCACAAGAAGTTGAACATCCAGGCCAGGCAGAACAGCATCGGCACCGTCAGCCGTATTCGGCCCCGCCACATCGTCCCCATCGCGCACAGGAAGATGAATCCGGTCGGCAGCGAGATCAGCTCGGTCGAGAGCATGTAGAACGGCCGCAGGTCGGCGTTGATCCCCGACACGAACAGGTGGTGCTGCCAGACGAACCAGCTCAGGAACGAGACACCGAGCATCCCCGCGACGGCCAGCCGGTAGCCCCACAGCGGCTTGCGGCTGAACACCGGGATCAGCTCGAGAACGATCCCCATGCCGGGCAGCGCGAGGATGTAGACCTCGGGGTGTCCGAACACCCAGAACAGGTTCTGGAACAGGTAGGCGCTGCCGCCCTGCCCGGGGATGTAGAACGCGGTCTGCACGGTCCGGTCCATCGCCCCCATCAGCAGCGCGGCGATCAGCATCGGCGCCGCCAGCAGCATCAGCCACGCGGTCGCAAACGCCGCCCACACGAAGATCGGAAGCCGCGACCAGGTCATCCCGGGCGCGCGCATCGTGATAACCGTCACGACCAGGTTGAAGCCGAACAAGCACATCGACAGACCGACCAGCGCGAAGAAGCCGATGTAGGCGTCGTAACCCGCGGTCCCCTGCGCCCCGAGCGGCTGGTAGCCCGTCCAGCCGGTCTGAAAGCCGCCGAAGAAGATCGTCGTGATCAGGATCACCTCGCCGGCCATCAGCAGCCAGAACGTGAACGCCTCGATCCGCGGGAACGCCATTCGCCGCGAGCCGATCATCAGCGGCACCAGCCATTGCGCAAACGGCCCCAGCAGCCCCGAGGTCATCGTCCCCATCATCATCGACCCGTGCAGGCCGACCAGTGTCAGGTACTGGTTGGCGCCGAACACGTGCACATTCGGTTGCAGCAGCTCGGTCCGGATCAGCATCGCGTTCAGTCCGGCGACGAAGAAGAACAGCCCGATCCCCACCATGTACTGCTTTGCGACCACCTTGTGGTCGGTGGACATGGTGAAGTACCGGAAGAGTCCCTCCGCCTCGGCCTCGTGCTCGGCCAGCGCCGGGGGATGACCCACCATTCGCTTCAGCGGGTAGTTGGCGAAGCCCATGCCGACGAGGAAGCCGACCACGCCGAGGAAGTAGCCGAGGAAGATCGCGATGTCGTTCTGGCCTGCCTCGGTCGAGTAGTACACGAGGTTGGCGCCGGTGATGCGACCGCCGATGAAGTGACCGAGGTACCACCCACCGATCCCCAGCAGGATCCCGGTCAGCATGTTGAAGCCGATCAGCTTTTGCCAGCCGGTGCGGCGGCCCGCCGGCACGGACACTGCAATCGCGCTCATCCGGCCCTCCTCAGTGCCTGTGGGAAGTAGGTCTTGGAGTACGGCGGCAGAATCTTGGTCGCCGGCGCGTACTGCTGCTGCTGCTGGGCGATCCACGCAGCGAACTGCGCCTTCGGCACGACCCGCCCCTGATTGAACATGTAGCCGTGCCAGAGGCCGCACAGCTCGGCGCAGCGTACGTGGAAGAAGAGCGGCCCCTTTGTCGTCACGTAGGCGACGTTGTTGACCCCCGGGTTCGCGTCCGCCTTGACGCCGAGCTCGTACGCCCAGAACGAGTGGATCACGTCGAGCGAGGTCACGTTGAGCTGCACGAGCGTGTTCTCGGGCAGCTCGATCTCGGGCGTCTCAACTCCGCCGTAGCCTGGGAAGCGGTAGGTGAACTGCCACTGCTGCGCGACCACCTGCACCACCAGAGGCTTCCCGCCCGTGTCCGCCGCGGGGATGGCGATCGGATTCGGACCCTGACCCCCGCCGGACCCATCGGCCAACAGCCTGACCGTGCCGTAGCCCGCCAGAAACAGCACGAGCGTCGTGGTGACGATCAGCCACCAGAACTGGACGCTCGAGTTGCCTCGGATCGCCGGCCCATCGACCAGCACCTCCGGAGTGCGCTCGCGAAACGCCCAGATCGCATATCCCATGTAGACAAGCACCGCCAGCGCGACCGGCGTGGCGGTGGCCAGCAGCACGGTGTTGTCGGTGACCTGGCCCGACGCCTGGACGCTGCCGTTTCCGGGCGGAAGCCCGGGGCCGATCACCCAGATGACGATCGGCAGCATGATCAGGTTTGCCAGCACCCACAGCAGCGTGACGTTGCGGAAGTGGTGGGTTTGATCCATGTTCAGCGCCCAGCCGACCCGCTCATACGACTTTGATGAAGCCGTCCATGTAGCCGACGGTCTGCATCGGGCCGCCGAACCCAGCGATGTATCCGGCCGCGCATGGCACGAAGCACTGCCAGCGGTACAGGCCCTTGGCGGGCGTACGGAACGTGAACGTAGTCGTCGTGTGGTCGTTGCTCAACGAGCACGGCGCCTGGGTGCACGGGTTCTTCGCGCTGCTGGAGACGCCATTGAGCGGAACCGACAGACCGATCTGCGGGATCGCGAAGACGTGCGAGGCGTTGTCGGGGTCGATCACCTGTGTCGGCTTGCCGTCCAGCGTGACCGTGCCCCCAATCGTTCCGGTGGCCTGGGCGATGAACGGGTTGCGCAGCCCCGAGGCGCTGTCGTAGTTGTAGATCGTCACGCGGACGAGCGTGTTCGCCGGCAGCACGTATGTCGTGACATGCCGCCAGTTGCCGGCGTTGGCGTCGACCGCGTAATAAGAGACCCACGTGTTGTGCGAATCGCTCGCCGCCGCGGCCGGCACGGTCGCCAGGTACAGCTGCGCCCCCGATGAGGTCGGTGCTGCCGCTGACGAGCCGGGCACGTTCACCAAGTAGAGGCCGATGTAGAGCCCGATCGCGACGCAAACAACTGCGGCAACGCATGTCGTCACAAAGATTCGCTTGCCAGCACTCATTTCGTGTCTCGTCTCCTCGGCGCGGTGTTATATCTAGCCACGCGGCGGCGGCGGGGTAGATGACGCCAATGTCATCCAGCTGTCATTTGCAAGTCATCTCCCGGACGGACGAGATCCGACCTCCCGACCTGGATCGACGCGGGTGCGCGGTGGCCTCAGAAGTCGCGTGAGATCGCCTGAACGACGGTCGTCGTATCAGACACATCCTCGCCGAATGCCTGATAGCAGCCTGCGTTGATCGCGTTGATCACGCCCGTCGGCGCGGGCCCCCAGCGTGGCGAAACGCCACCGTGCTCACTTATGTACAGCCTCGCGTAGGCGTCCTGCACGTTCACGTTGCTCGAGCTCCACTGCGAGCACGAAGTGCTATCCGCCACCGCGCCGGCCTTCGGTCCGAGCGCGATCAGCGCAAGATACGCCACCACCACGGCGCAGAGGGCGGCGATGACCAGTGAAGCCGCTCTGTGGGACGCGATCAGACCGCGGATGGTCCAGGGCGCGGCATCCGACGCGCTCTGTGTCGCCAAAGGGCTAGTGCTCAGGATGAGAACGCGCTCCTTTCAGTGGGGCCAGAGCCGATACTTCCTTGGCTTCAGGGCCCGGAGATCACTAGACGCACTAGCCCTGGCTGGCTCGCTCGCCAGCGCCCGGACTTATAGCCCACCGGTTCCGGGCGGTCAAGACGAGTGGGCGGAGCGCCAGGCCGCGTGGTGTTGGTGTCGAGCGGCGGTAGCGCTTATCTGGCAGCGATGTCATTCGGCGGTCATTTACAGGTCATCCGAAAACCCTTATGGTCCCGGGCCTGAGGTGGTCTGAACTGATGCGATGCGGATTCTGATCGTCGAGGACGAGGCGCGGATTCGCGCTTTCGTCGCGCGCGCCTTTGAAGCCGAAGGGTACGCCGTCGATGTGGTCGAGGACGGCAACGGCGGACTTGCTCGTGCGCTCACAGGAAGCTATGACCTGGTGATCCTCGACCTGCTGTTGCCAGGGCGCGATGGACTTGATCTCCTTCGCCAGCTGCATGTGCAGCAGTCCGATCTGCCGGTGATCATCCTTTCAGCTCGGAGCGACCTGCAAACCAAGCTGCTCGGCTTCGACCTCGGGGCCGTTGACTACGTCGCGAAGCCGTTCTCGCTCGACGAACTGATGGCGCGCGCGCGGGTGCAGTTGAGGCGAACGCGCGCGAGCGACGACGGGACGGTGATCAGGGTCGGGCGCCTGGAGCTCGACCTGGCCTGCCGTCAGGCCCGGGTCGGCGAGACCGTGGCGGATCTCTCCGACCGCGAGTTCCGGGTGCTCCACTTCCTGGCCCTGCACGTAGGGCAGGTGATCAGCCGCGAACGGCTGCTGTCGGAGGTCTGGGGCTACGACTTCGATCCGCGGTCAAACGTCGTCGACGTATGCGTGCGGCGGTTGCGCCGGCGACTTGGGCCCGACGCACCGATTGAGACTGTCCGCAATGTCGGGTATCGCGCAGCCGCGTAGCATCACGCGGCCGCGCGGGCTGTCGGCGACCGCTCGACGGTACGACGTCGAGCTGCTCTGGGTCGCCTTCGCGGGGGCCAACTACGCTGCGATGATCGCCTTCCCCACGTGGGAGACGATCCCGTTCCACTTCGTCTGGATCAGCCTGACGCTGCTGTACGGGTTCCGGGTGTGGCCGCTGAGGGCGACGCTGTTCGTGCTCGCCGCGGTCATGGCGATGACGGGTGTCTCGATCCTGTTCGACGCATTCGACGGAACCCAGTTGTGGGGGGAGCTGTTCGAGGTGCCGCTGATGGCGGCGATGTTCCTGGCGATGGTCTGGCACGCCAGGCGGCGGATCGACGCACTCCAGATCGCCGAGGAGCGCGCCGAGCAGCGGCGCTCGACGATCGAGCGCCAGGAGCGGTTCATCCACGACGCCTCCCACGAGCTCCGCACGCCCGTCACGATCGCGCGCGGGCACCTCGAGCTGGTCCGCCCCCAGTCAGGCGAAGTCGAGGTGGCGCTCGAGGAGCTCAGCCGCATCGACGGGATCATCGAGCGGCTGCTGGTCCTCGCAACCGCCGACCAGCCCGATTTCCTGCGGACCGACGAGATCGAGCTCGAGCCGTTCCTGGAGGATGTCTTCATGCGCTGGTCCGAGGTCGCGCCGCGTGCCTGGCGGCTCGGGGCGCTCGCCGCGGGTCGGCTGCTCGTCGATCCCGAGCGGCTGCGGGCGGCGCTCGACGCGCTGCTCGAGAACGCGGTCAAGTACACCCAGGAGCGCGACGCGATCGAGCTGCGGTCGCGCAGCGAGGGCAGCGGGCGGGTGCTGATCGAGGTCCAGGACGAGGGTTGCGGCGTACCGGCCGAGGCGCTGGAACGGATCTTCGACCGCTTCGCGCGTGCCGACGCGGCCCGGACGCGCTCGACCGGTGGCGTCGGCCTCGGGCTGGCGATCGTCGACGCAATTGCCAAGGGCCACGGGGGAAACTGCACCGTCAACAGCACCGGACGAGGGTCGATCTTCACCCTTCACCTGCCTGCGTTCGCGCCGGCCCAAACGCCTCTGGCCGTCTTGCCGTCAGCGCGATAGGCGCCGGCCGGGAACAATTGCCGGATGCTCCGCCTGATCGGCCTGGTCATTTCGATCGGGATCGCGGATTCGCTTAACCCCTCGACGATTGCGCCGGCGCTCTACCTCGCCTCGGGCCAGCACGCCCGCAAGCAGGTCGCCGAGTTCACGCTGGCGGTGTTCGTCGTGTATTTCGTCGGCGGCGCGGCGATCGCGCTCGGGCCCGGCCAGCTGCTGCTTTCGCTGATCCCCCATCCCGGGCATCGGTTAGCGCACATCGCCGAGGTGGTCGCGGGTTTCACGATGCTCGCTGCGGCGGCGATGCTGTGGCGCCACCGTGACCGGCTGTCGCAGCGCGTGCCTCCGGAGCTCAATGCGCGCGGGCGCTCGAGCTTCGTGCTCGGCGCGACGATCACCGTGATCGAGCTCCCGACCGCGTTCCCCTACTTCGCCGTAATCGCCGCGATCGTCGGCTCCGGCTTCGACCCAGTGCGCCAGCTGGTCCTACTCGTCCTGTTCAACGTCTGCTTCGTGCTGCCCCTGATCGGCATCCTGCTGACGCTCACGTTCGCGGGCGATCACGCCGAGCGGATGCTCTCGATCGGGCGCAACTTCCTGCAGCGCAACTGGCCGGCCGTGCTCGCCGGGCTCGCCCTGGTCGCGGGGCTGTTCGTGGTCCTGCTCGGCGTCACCGGGATCGGGAGCAGCACGCGAGGCGACTTCGGCACCTTCTCGCGGCGCGTACGGCGGCTCCTGCACCTCCACCCGTGAGGTCGTTCTCAGCACCTCGCGCCTATCCTGCGGGCCCGCATGTCTCTCGACCTGAGCCGTCTCACCAAGCTTCAGACCATCCTCGGGGACAGCGTCCCGGAGATCGTCGCGGGGCTGCGCGACAGCCTGTTGCAGGGAATCGAGAGGATCGAATCGGGCGTCGCCGGCCATGATTTGGACGACGCCTGTCGCGCGGCCCATTTGTGCCGCAACGACGCGCTGCTTCTCGGCGCAGAGCAGCTGCTGCGGGCGCTCCAGGAGGTGGAACATGCATGTCGCAGCGGACGCCTCGAGGCGGCCCGGACCGCGCTCGACCAGCTTCGCCTGGTCTGGCCCGCAACGCTTGAACAGCTCGAGTCGGTCGCGCGAACTAAGTAGAAAGCCGCAGACTTGTTGCGGAAACTCCACAAACCGGTATCCGGGTGTTCAAGAGATGTAAATAGTGGGACGATACGAACCGGCATGAGGGGTTATTCCTCCCGACGTGCCCTCGTCTGGCGGCGGGGCGAGCTTCTTGTGAGCGGGCTTGTTGGCGTACTACTGGGTCGCGCGTGGAGCGCCGCCGCGCAGCGCCCCGCGAAACTCGCCGTGGCGCAGCGTGTCTCCGAGCTCGAGCAGCCGAGCCAGGACACGAACCGCGTGATCGCGGGCGCCTCGCACGAGCTGCGAACGCCGCTCAACGCGATCATCGGCTTCGCCGACCTGATGCACGACGAGCAGCTCGGCCCGATCAGCAGCGAGCATCGCGAATGCCTCGAGGACATTCGTGGCAGCGCCCGCCAGCTTTTGGATCTGATCAACGACCTGCTCGCGCTCACGCGGATGGAATCGGGACAGGCCGGACTCGACCCGCAGGCGACCGATCCGGTCCAGGTGGCTTCGGAATCGGTCGATCTGCTGCGGTCGCTGGCCGCTGAGCGAGACGTGGGCCTGCGGCTCGAGGCGGACACGGTCGGCACCGCATGGCTTGACTGCGAGCGCCTCGGTTATGTGCTGCGGACCTACCTCGCGCACGCGATCAAATCCTCGCCGCGCGGCGAGGAGGTACTCCTTGTGGTGCGCCGCCTCGGCGACGAGCTCGTGATAGAGGTGAGCGACGCCGGCCCGCGAATAGACCCGGGTGAGCAGCACCGAGCGTTCGAGCAACCCACCCGTCGACGGGATCGCAGCAGCACCATCGGGCTCGCCGTAACGAAGAGGATCGTCGCGGCTCAGCTTGGGACGGTGGGCGCCCGCAGCGTTTCCGGCCAGGGCAACACATTCACCGTAAGGCTTCCGGTCCCGTCGTGGGGGACGGTTCCGGCCGGGGCTCCCGCAAACCAGGCGGCCGCCGCGTGATCTCAGAGCAGCCGGGGGCGCGGGTGCTGGTAATCGATGACCACGCGCTGAACCTCAAGCTTCTGCAGCGGGTACTCGAGCTAGACGGGCACGACGTCACCGCGGTGGCCTCGCTTGGCGACGCACAGGACGCGATCGCCGCGCAGTCATTCGCGCTGATCGTCGTCGACGTTCAACTCCCCGATGGCGACGGGCTCGATCTCGCCCGCCAGATCAAGGGCGATCCACAAACCGCATCGTGTCCGGTGATCGCGTGCACGGCTGCAGCGATGACGGTCGACCGCGATAACGCGCTCGCAGCCGGCTGCGATGCCTACGTGTCCAAGCCGATCGACACGCGCGAGTTCGGCGCACTCGCGTCCTCGCTGCTGTCGGGGAGCCGGCAGCCGTGACTTCCCCGAGCCCCGTGGTGCTGGTCGTCACGCGCAACGCCGACGAGGGTGAGGCGCTGTGCTCCGAGCTGCGGATCGCCGGCAAGCGGGCGTTGCTCGCCTCCGGCGGTCGCGACGCGCTGCAGCTGGCGGCCGCGCAGCCGCCCGCGCTGGTCGTCCAGGACGTCGTCTTGCCCGACATGGACGGGGCGACGATGATCGCCGCCTTGCGCCAGCTCCCGGGTCTCGACGCGCTGCCAGCGGTCGCGCTGGCGAGCTCCCCGCCCGCGACCACCAGCGACGAGGACGATCACAGCTTCCAGGAGCTGCTGATCAAGCCAGTCGACGCCGAAGTGCTGACCGCGGCCGCGGGTCACCTGCTCACCCCGGACGCCGACCCGCGCGTGCACGACAGCGGCCGGATCGTGCTCGCAGACGACAATCCCGCCCAGCGGCGGCTGATGACGCTGCGCCTGGGCCAGGCCGGGTACGAAGTGACCGCGACGACCGACGGGCTCGATGCATTGCGGCTCGCGAGAGCCCAGCACCCCGACGCGGTTGTGAGCGACGTGCTGATGCCCGGCATCGACGGCTTTGAGCTCACCCGGGCACTGCGCAGCGACGAGCGGACGCGGACGATCCCGGTGGTGTTGACCTCTTCGGCCTTCATCGATCCGGCCGACGCCGAGCTCGCCGCGGCCGTCGGCGCGAGCACGCTCGTCGCGCGCACACCCGACCTCGCTGAGCTGCTTTCGGCGATCGATGCCTGCCTGCTCAGCGGCCGCGATGCCGAGCCGCGGACGCAGCACCCGGTCGGGCGCCGCGTGGTTGAGCAGCGCTTCGGCGAGCGGATGGCGGTCCATCTCGATCAGCAGATCCGCCTCAACGCCCAGCTTCGGGAGCGACTCGCGGCACAGTCCGTCGAGCTCGCGGTCCTGGCCGCGCTGGGCGGCCAGATCTCCGCCAGCGGCGACGCCGAGCAATTGCTGGAGGAGGTGCTCGCGCGCTGCGCCGAGGTCACCGGCTTCGGCTGCGGCGCGGTGTACTTGTCTCCCTCGTCCTGGCCCGGCGGCGGTGATCCGGTGCTCCAGGGCCGAGTGGGATTCCCCGAGGCGGCACCGCTGCGTGACTTCTTCGGCGTGCCGGAGCTGTTGCTCGAGGCGGTCGAGGTGGCCGGTCCGGGCACCGCACGACTGCCCTCGGAGCGGTTCGACGACGAGCGCGTCCGGCTCGTGCTGCGCCGCGCGGGGATGTCGGTGATGCTGCTCACGCCGATCGCGGACAGCGGCAAGCTGCTCGGCGTGCTCGTGCTGGGCTCGCCGCGCTCCGCCGCGACGAGCGGCCGGGAGACGTTCATCGCCGCCGTCGCCGCCCAGCTCGGGCAGTCGCTCGCCAGGGTCCAGGCGCTGTACGCGCTCTCCCGCTCGCAGCTGCGGATGGTTGAGCGGCTGACGCGGGCGGCGGAGTTTCGCGACGAGGAGAGCGCCAACCACGTGCAGCGGGTGAGCCGCTACGCAGCCGTGCTGGCCGACCGTAGCGGGGTCGACCAGCGCCACGGGGAGCTGATCGCGGCGGGCAGCATGATGCACGACATCGGCAAGCTCGGGATCCCGGACACGATCCTGCGCAAGCCGGGCCGCCTGAGCGCGGACGAGCGCCGGCACGTCGAGCGCCATGCCGAGTACGGCCGCCAGATCCTCTCCGGCGAGCCCGACGCATTGCTCGACATCGCCGCCACGATCGCCTGGACCCATCACGAGCGCTGGGACGGCAGCGGCTATCCCCGCGGGTTGAGCGCGGACAAGATCCCGCTTGAAGGGCGGATCGTCGCGATCTGTGAGGTGTTCGACGCGCTGACGTCCACCCGGGTCTATCGGCCTGCGATGTCGATCGAGGAGGCACTCGACGTGATGCGTGCGGGCCGGGGTTCGCAGTTCGATCCGGGGCTGCTGGCGAGCTTCCTAGGCGCGCTGCCGCTGGTGCTCGAGATCCGCGCCCGCCATCCGGACGTCCCCAACGGCGGTCCGATTCCGGCGGACCGCGCGCTACGGTTTGCGTGACTCTCGCACATACCTGCGCATCCCCGCCAGCCACCGCTCGGGCTGCGCCGCCTTGATCGCCATGTGGCGCGCGACGGCCTCGTGGGGGAGGATCAGGAGCTTCTCCTCACGGATTCCGAGAACTACCGCCTCTGCCACCTCCTCGGGCTCGAGCAGCCCCTCGGCGAGCAGCGGCGCGGCGCCGACGGGGTCCTCGAGCGCGAGGTCGAGCATCGGCGTGCGCACTCCCTGCGGACACAGGCACGAGACTTTGATGCCGGCGTCGCCGTAGTTGATCGCGATCCATTCGGCGACTGCAACCGCCGCATGCTTGGTCGCCGAGTACGCGAGCGCGGAGACCTGCGTCAGCAGGCCGGCCGCTGAGCTCGTGCTGGCCAGGTAGCCCTCGCCGCGCTCCACCATCCCCGGCAGCAGCGCCCTGGCGGCCCACACGTGCGCCATCACGTTGACCTCCCAGGTGTGCTGCCACTGATCGTCGGGGGCCTCGGGGCCGCCCGCGGGACCTGGCACGCCGGCGTTGGAGAAGAACAGGTCGATCGGGCCGTGGAGCTCCTGCGCCCGGTCGACGAGTGCCTTGATCTCCGCCTCCTTGCCGACGTCAGTCCTGATCGCGGTCCCGTCGATCTCGCGTGCGGTTTGTTCGGCTCCGGCCTGGTTGACGTCGGCGACGACGACCGCGCGGGCGCCCTCCTGCGCAAACCGCCGCGCCAGCGCGCGCCCGATCCCGCTCCCGGCGCCGGTGACGACGACATGTCGATCGGCGAGCTCCACTCCGGCCAACCCTATTGGAAGCTGAGATAGTGCAGCGATGGACTTCGAACTGAGCGACCGCACCAAAGACCTGCGTGAGCAGCTGCTCGCGTTCATGGACGAGCACATCTACCCCGCCGAAGCGGTCTACGAGGAGCAGATTGCCGCGACCGGCGACCCCCATTTTCATCCTCCGGTGATGGAGGAGCTGAAGGCTTCAGCGCGCGAGCGGGGTCTATGGAACCTGTTCCACCCCTACGAACGCTGGGGGCCGGGTCTGACCAACGTCGAGTACGCCCCGCTCGCCGAGATCATGGGGCGCAGCCCGATCGGGCCGGAGGCGTTCAACTGCTCGGCTCCTGACACCGGCAACATGGAGGTGCTGACCGTGTTCGGCACCCCCGAGCAGCAGGAGCGGTGGCTGGTTCCCCTGCTCGATGGCGAGATCCGCTCGGCGTTCGCGATGACCGAGCCGGACGTCGCGAGCTCGGACGCGACCAACATTGAAATGCGGATCGCGCGAGACGACGGCGACTACGTGCTGAACGGGCGCAAGTGGTGGACCTCGGGAGCGATGCGCGACCGCTGCCGGATCATGATCGTGATGGGCAAGACCGATCCGGACGGCCCGACGTTCCGCCAGCAGTCGATGATCCTCGTGCCACGCGACACGCCGGGGGTGAGGATCGTTCGCAACCTGCGAGTGTTCGGCTACGACGATCCCGAGGGCCACGCCGAGGTCACCTTCGAAGACGTCCGCGTTCCCGCCTCGAACCTGGTCGGCAATGAGGGTGACGGCTTCCTGATCTCGCAGGCCCGCCTCGGCCCGGGCCGCATCCACCACTGTATGCGAGCACTCGGCGCCGCCGAGCGGGCGCTGGAGCTGATGTGCCGCCGCGCCGCCGGACGGGTGACCTTCGGCCAGCCGGTGAGCGAGCGGGCCAACGTGCAGGACTGGATCGCCGAGTCGCGGATCGAGATCGAGATGGCGCGCCTGCTGACGATGAAGGCCGCCTGGCTGATGGACACGGTCGGCAACAAGCACGCGCGGACCGAGATCGCCGCGATCAAGATCGCCGCGCCGGAGGTGGCGCTACGAGTCGTCGACCGCGCGATTCAGGTTCACGGCGGCGGCGGCGTCTGCGAGGACTTCCCACTCGCGCTGATGTACGCGCACCTGCGCACGCTGCGCCTCGCCGACGGGCCCGACGAGGTCCACAAGCGCACGATCGCACGGCGAGAGCTGCGGCGATACACCGAGTAGCGGACGCGGCGCGGCGCCCGCCGGTCGGGTGGTCCGGACTCGCGTAGGCACGGTCCGAACAACCCCCGCCGTCTGCTCGGGTTTCTACGGTCGGCCGGGGCGGGATTGCGGTCGATGCACCTCGTTGATGACCAGTCCCGAGACAGGTCGCCTCACCGACCCGACCGGCCCTGCCAGCAAACGGACAGCCAGGAGGTGGGTGCTGTTCGCGACGATGATCCTGCTCGCCGGGCTCGCGATGTCGGCGACGGGCGCGCTGCTGTGGCGGGCGAGCCAGGCCCGGCACGAACGCCAGTCGTTCGGAGCGGTCGCCTCGAACGTGACCGCGACGCTCGGCACGCTGCTGCGCCGCAATGCCGATGACGTCGCGACCCTGCGCGCGGTTCTGACGATGGATCCGCACGTGCAGCCGACGGCCTACGCGACCTGGGCATCGACGCTCGGGGGCCCGGCGTCCGACGTCGGCAACCTCGGCAGCATCGCGATCGAAGCGGTGCCGGCGGCGCGGCTACACGCGTTCGAGGCGCGGCGCAACGTGGATCCTTCCTTTCGCGCTTACCTGCACGGCTGGGTGGTGCCGGTTCAACGAGGATCAGCGCGCACGTACTGCCTGCTCGCGGACGCCGCCGGAACGCTCGGGTACCTGACCCCGGCGGTGGCGGCCCAGATCCAGGGGGACTGGTGCAGCTCGAGCTCCCCGATCGGGTTGCTGGAGTCCGTGCTCCTCCAGACGCAGACCGACACGGGGCAGATTGTCACGCTTCCCATCGACCTGCCATACCTCCACACGGTGCTCGTCGAGGCCGCCGTCTACCGCCGAGGCGCACCGCTCGCCAGCGTGGCCGAGCGCCGGGCGGCCGTGACGAGCTGGCTCGTGACTTCGTTCGCCATGCCGATGATCATCCAGGCGGCGATCAGCGGTAACCGCGGCATCGCCGTCGACGTCTACCACACCAACCCCGGAGAGACCCCGATGGAGATCGGCTCGGCCGGAACCCGGCGAGCCGGGCAACTCGAGCAGACCCGCTCGGTGTCGATCGACGGGAGCTGGACGATCAAAGTCCACGGCACCCCGATTGTCAACGGGTTCTCGGCCGGGCTCGAGGGACTGCTCGTGTTGGTCACCGGCGCAATCGTCAGCCTGCTCCTGTTTGTGATCCTGCTGGTGCTGTCGCAGTCGCGCGCGCAGGCGCTCGCACTCGTCGACGAGAAGACCGGCCAGCTGCTCCACCAAACCCATCACGACGCCCTCACCGGACTCCCCAACCGGACGCTCGCGCTGGATCGCGCCGAGCAGATGCTCGCCCGCGCCCGGCGCACCCATGTTCCGATCGCGGCGCTGTACATCGACATCGACAGCTTCAAGCACGTCAACGACACCTTCGGCCACGCGGCTGGAGATGCATTCCTGAAGATCGTCGCCGACCGCCTACGCAGCGTCATCCGCGCGAGCGACACCGCCGCCCGCCTCGCGGGCGATGAGTTCCTGGTGCTGATCGAGGGGGCTCCGCTCGCCGCCGGGCCCCAGCTGGTCGCCGAACGCCTGCTCGAGGTGCTCCGGCTGCCCTACGACATGGCCGACGACATCGGTCGGCAGCTCTCGCTGACGGCCAGCATCGGGGTCGTCTACGGCGAGCGCAGCACCGCGGAGCAGCTCCTCGCGGACGCCGACATCGCGCTGTACACGGCCAAGTCCGCCGGCAAGAACCGCTACGTCCTATTTCAGACCGGCATGCAGACTGCCGCACTGGACCGCCTCACGCTGGAGATGGACCTCGCCCAGGCGCTCGAGCGGGGAGAGCTGTTCCTGGTCTACCAGCCGATTCTCGACCTGTCCACCGAGCAGACGGTCGCGGTTGAGGCACTGCTCCGCTGGCGGCACCCCACCCGCGGGATCGTCTCGCCAAGCGTGTTCGTCCCGGTCGCCGAGGACTGCGGGCTGATCGTCCCGATCGGCCGCTGGGTGCTCGTCGAGGCCTGCCGCCAGGCGGCCGCTTGGCACCGCCGCGGCTTCAAGCTCGGTATCTCGGTGAATGTTTCAGCCCGCCAGTTCGACCGCGACGATCTCATTGACGACGTCCGTCAGGCGCTCGAGCTCGCCCACCTCGCCCCTTCGGCACTCGCGGTCGAGATCACCGAGACCACACTGATGCGCGATTCCGAGGCCACCGCGGACCATCTCCACGCGCTCAAGCAGCTCGGCGTCCGGATCGCGCTCGACGACTTCGGCACCGGCTACAGCTCACTGGCCTACCTGCGTAGGTTCCCCGTCGACGCGCTCAAGATCGATCGCTATTTCATCAACGGCGTCGCGGCGTCCAAGGAATCGACGGCGATGATCCAAACGCTCGTCCGGCTCGGGCAGACGCTCAACCTGACGACGATCGCCGAGGGCATCGAAGACCGAGCGCAGTTCATCTCCCTCCAGCGCGAAGGTTGCGATCAGGGCCAGGGCTTCCTGTTCGCTGAGCCGATGGACGCCCGCGCGATCGACAGCTTCCTCAGTCGGGAGCTGGGCCAGACGGCGGCGTAGGGGTTTGCTCACGAGTAGGACGGAGTCGGTGGAATCGCGCCGCCGTCCCGCACGGCGTCGATGACCGCTTGGGCATCGGCGGCGCGGTACTCCTCGCCATAGACCGCTCCCGGCCGCCGGGGCGCCTCCATCACCTCGCACCCTTCTGTGCCCCCGAGATCCACTGGCACGTAGCCCATGCTCCCGATCAGTCCGGCCACGATCGCCTTTGCCTCCGGATCGTCCCCGCAGATCCATTGCACAACCCGATCGTCCCCGGAGCGCGCTGCAGTCTCGGCCTGGAAGGCAGAGGTCAGCGTGTTGAACGACTTCGTGTAGCGCGCGCCGGGCATTCGCGCCGCGTTGAACGAGGCGGCTGTCTCCCCCGCCCGCGGCTTTGGACCTGGGCCGTACTGATTGGTGGTGTCGACGATGATCTTGCCGCCCAAGTCGCCGGCCTGCTCGAGCGCCTCGGGGATCACGGCCCACGGCACGGCGACGATCACGATCTCGCCGAACGCGACCGCCTGTTCGGGTGTTCCGGTCAGGGCGCGCTGGCCGAGCTCGCGCGCGAGCGCTTGGAGGCTCTCGGGTCGGCGTGAGAACGACAGCATCACCTCGTGTCCGGCCTTCACGGCCTGCGTGGCGCAGTTGCCACCGATGCGCCCTGCTCCGATCACACCGATCTTCATCTCGTTCCCTCCATCTCGTGGTTACCGCCGCCGCTGGTAGTTTACTGATTTAGTTTGGGGACAAAGTAACTCCTTAGGCTACCTATCGTTTCCGAATGACGCCCGGGCCAACTCAAACATTCCGCTCAGCCCCTACGCCGTCCGGCGAGTCCGACGCCGCGATCGAAGACTCGATCGCGCTCGTGATCGCCGGCTGGCACGCGGTCAGGCCCGACCTCGACGTCGGGGCGATCGGGGTCACCGCCCGTGTCGCCCGGCTACAGGCACAGCTGGCCCCGAGGCTCGAGGCCGTGTTCGGCCGCTTCGGCCTGCGCAGCGCGGACTTCGCCGTGCTGGCGACGCTCGTTCGGCTCGCGGGTGCGGGCATCTCGCAGACGCGCCTGGCGCATGAGCTGGATCTCTCGGCGGCAACGATCAGCCTCCGGATCGACCGGCTCGTCGGCGAAGGTCTTGCCGAGCGTCAGCCCGATCCCACGGACGGGCGCAGTGCACTGGTCACGCTCACCGACCCGGGCCGCGAGCTGTTCGCGGCTTGTGCACCGGAACACCTGGCGAACGCCGCGGAGTTGCTCTCCGGGCTCGCCGAGCACGAGCGTGACCAGCTCGCACGGCTCTTGGGGAAGCTCCTCTCAAGCGTCGAGGACCCCGGGCCGGACGACAGCCTCGCGCTGGAGCTCGGGCTCGTGGTCGATGCCGCGCCGGTTGCAGCCGAGCGGCGGCGCGTGGTCGGGCTTGCGCCGCTCACCGGCCTGCTCGTACGCCATGTCGATCCAGCCGGGCCCGCCGCGGCGAGCGGAATCCGCTCGGGCGACCTGCTGCGATCGGCCAGTGGCCAGCCGCTTCGCACCCACCACGACATGCGGATGGCGCTCAGACACAATCGGGGCCGAGGCCTGGCGCTCGAGATCATTCGGGGGACCGAGCCGGTCCAGCTGCGGCTGATCGCTCCGGATCGTCACACCAGTGAGGAGACGCTAGATGAGTAGTGGAGCCGAGCCTGAGGCGGCGGGTGGTGGGCTGATGCCGTCGTGCTTGGCTCATCCGCGCGGCGACACGCCACCCAGGACCATCTCGACGACGTGCTTGACGAACCGGTCGTTGAGCGGAGCATGGCCGTGGAGCAGGCGGTGGTAAAGCGCCCCGTAGAGGAGATCAAGGGCGACCTCGACATCGACCTCAGTGGCAATCTCGCCGCGCTCGATTGCGCGCTTGAAGATCGCCCGCGCCTGATCCCTCCGCGGTTGCACCAGGCGGGACAAATACTCGTCCGCGAACGCCGGATCGGTGCGCGCCTCGGTGATCAGCGCCCCGATCACGCGACCGTACGGCCGGCTGCTGACGCGGCGAGCCCACGGGCGGAGCAAAGCCAGCAGGTCGCCGCGCAGCGAGCCGGTGTTCGGCACGGCCTCGCTGCCGACGGCCCACTCGTGGTAGAGCGCGTCGAGCGCAAGCGTCTCCTTGGTCGGCCACCAGCGGTAGATCGTGGCCTTACTGACACCCGCTCGCTCCGCTACCGCGTCCATGCTGACCGCACCCAGGCCCCGGGCCAGGAGTAGCTCGGCGGCCGATCCGAGGATCGCCTCGTGTGCCTTCTCGCTCCGGGGCCGCCCGCGGCGACGTGGGTCCGCGGCCGCGTCCCACGGCGGGGACACGGTTGCCGCCGTGGGACGCGGGTCAGCGGTTGCCTCGTCGGTCACTGCCAGGCCTGCCCGCCGTGCGCGAGCGCCGGTTCGCGGGCCGTGCTCTTCACGCCGCTCCTTCGATCTCCTCGATGTCCCGGTCGCTCAGCTCGAGCCCGGCCGCGGCCAGGATCGGGTCGACCTGCTCAGGGCGGCGGAACCCGACGATCGCGCCATCAACAGCCGGGTTGCGCAGTGTCCAGGCGACGGCGACGGCTCCGGGGGTCGTGTCGTATCGCTCCGCGACGGCCTTCAACCGCTCCACCAGCGCCAGGTGCTTCGAGAGCTGGGGCTCCTGGAAGCGGGCGTCACGGGCCCGCCAGTCATCGTCGGGCATGTGCTCGACCCGCTCGCGAGTCATCTTCCCGGTCAGCAACCCCGAGCTCATCGGCGAGTACACGATCACGCCGATCCCCTCACGCTCGGCAAACGGCAGCAGCTCGATCTCGCCGTCACGAACAACAAGCGAGTACTCGGGCTGGAGCGTCTCGACGGGAGCGATCTGCTCGATCCTGCGGAGCTGCTCGACGTCGAAGTTGGACACGCCGATGTGCCGCACCAGACCCTGGTCCTTCAATTCGGCCAGTGCCGACCAGCCTTCCTCGATATCCCTCTCCGGGTTCGGCCAGTGGATCTGGTACAGGTCGATCGCCTCGACCCCAAGCCGCTTCAAGCTCGCCTCCGCCTCGCGCAGGATCGACTCGCGCTTGAGGCTGTGCTCCACCCGCCGGCCCGGCCCTTCCAACAGCGAGCACTTGGTGAATACGTACGGCCTGTCGGCGATGCCCTCCAGCGCGCGCCCGACGATCTGCTCGGAATGACCGAACCCATACGCGGCCGCCGTGTCGATCCAGTTGATCCCGTGCTCCAGCGCATGATGGATCGCGGCGACCGACTCCTCGTCCTCCTGCGGGCCCCAGCCGAACTCCCAGCCACCCCCGCCGATCGCCCAAGCACCGAAGCCGACCCGGGTGATCTCGAGACCGGTGGCTCCAAGCTCCGCGGTCCTGAGCTTTGTCTCCTGCATCAGTCGTCACTCCTTTGTCGCGTTCTATCGAGCGGTCCAGCTGCTCGAAGGTTTGTCTCCAGGGTTCCCACACAGTATCAAAACTAAACTGCTCGTTTCGTATTGATCCGCGGGTGTGGGCACGGATGGGTCGCAGCGGGTGTCGGCCCGCACGGGGCCTCGCCCGGTGTCGAGCGCGTCGCCCGAGTCCGCTATTTCGCCGCGCCCGCGCCCGGGGCGCGCCTGCGCCCGGGGCGCGCCTGCGCCCGGGGCGCGCCTGCGGGCGGGGCAGCGCGGGCGCCCGGGGCGGGGCGGGCGCGGGGCGGGGGGCGGGGCGGGGCGGGGCGGATGGTGTCAGCAAGCTTCGGCATCTCGCCTGCATACAGGGACAAATCGCACGCGCCTGCTGGACCTTGGCTACATAAGCATGCCCCACATGCTTATGTAGCCAAGGTCGCCCGCGGGCGCGGACTTTGGGCCTGTAAGCATGTCGCCGCAGCAGATTTCGGCCCGCGACCGCCCCCTCCCGACCCCTTCCCGTCAGCCCCAGCGCCCCCGTTCCCCCGCGCCCCGCCGCCCCGGCCCCGCCGCGCCTGGGTAGTGTTCAATGTCGTCGTCATGGCCCCCGTAGGACGCTACGCGAAGATGACCGCCAAGCCCGGCGAAGGCGACGCGCTGGCGGGCAAGATGCTCGACGTCGCCGCCACCCTCCGGGACGTGCCTGGCTGTCAGCTGTACGTGATCAACCGCTCCAAGTCCGACCCGGACGTCGTCTGGGTCACGGAGCAGTGGCAGAGCCAGGACCTGCTCGACTCGGCGCTCGATAGCCCGGGCGCGCGCGAGCAGATCCAGGAGGTTCTCGCGCTGCTTGATGAGGACGGCTCCGAGCGCGTCGACATCGAGCCGATCGGCGGCGTCGGGTACCTCGCGGGAGACACCGGTTTCACGGTCGTCAATCTCGAGGATGTTGAGGACATGGCGGCGCGATTTGGCTTGAGCGACACCGGTGAGGCCCGCTTCGCCCGGGGTGAGCTGGCCGCGGTGGATACGGGCATCAGCCTCCAGCGTCTCCGACCCAATGTCCGGCAGACGTTTGGCCATCTGCACAGCCTCGACGAGGAGTTGTACGTGGTTCTCGCGGGGAGCGGCCGGGTGGCGGTCGACGATGAGATCCGCGAGATCAGACGGCTTGACGCGATCCGCGTTGCCCCAGGTTCCACGCGTGCGTTCGAGGCGGGACCGCAGGGGCTGGAAATCCTCGCGATGGGGACCCATCATGCCGGCGACGTACAGATGCGCCCTGGATTCTGGCCAGACTGAATCCGCCTGATTCAGCCGAAGGATGCGAGTTCACGCGAGGACTCGACGATGCAGGTTCCGCCGGCACCGCGAGTGATCGACGCCGCGCCCTCCCAGAAGCTGGGAACGTAGAGGTTCTTGATGAACTGGTTACGGGCAAGTGACCGCACGATTATGTCGATCCGAGCTGATCGCACCTGGATCCGCCAACCGAGCGGGTACGTGGCCAGCGCACCGAGCGGCCGGATGAACGGACCGAGGCCCAGAACGGTGAAGCGAGAGAGATGGTCAACTCCGCCGTGACGCGTGACGAGCGTGCCGGCGCGGTAACTCGTCGGCCGATCATGGGAATCGAGGAACTGGTACAGCATCAGGTCCCGGCCGTCGCGCAATTGACACCCGAACCAGTTCCACCTGAGTGACCCGATGTTACCGGTGAAGTTACCCCATTGGTGGTCTAGCCAGCCTTGCCCGCTGACCGCCGTGCTTCGGCTGCCAAGCACCAGCACGCCACTCACTCCGAGGCGCGGGCTCGAGTAGTACGCGGACGGGCCACCGGGCCCCTGTTGGATGATTCCGTCGCGGCCGTTGAGCACGTACGGGTTCCGCGGAACCAGTGTTAGCCTCAGCCGTCCGCCCGCCGTCGGTGCATCGACGGACCAGCGGCCGAGGGCACCCGCTCGGAGCCAGTCGAGACGAAACGCGCCGACCCGCAACCGTGCTTGGCCACTGACCGACCGGGCCGGCGTGAGGTACTCATCCGCGAGCACGACTCGGTCTGCCTGCAGATCGACCACGTTCAGCCGCGCCACGAGTCCCGGCATCCCCGACCAGACCGTCGCGAAGAAGAAGTACGCGTGGCCGTTGGAGGCCGTGAACGTTCCGGCCGTGTACCACCACTCGACGGCGAATCCGGGGTGTGCGGCATGGTCGCGGGGAAGTAGCACCGGCCGCACCGTGGGCACGTCACGGGCCACCCTCGCCGCCACCGCGGGCAGCCCCGCAGCGCCCGCAGGAAGTCCCGCAGCGCCCCCGGGCAGCGCCGCCGAAGCCGCTGCGGGCAGCGCTGCCGCCGCCGTTACGAGCGGCAGCCCAAGCCAATGTCGCATCGACCGGTTGCCAAGGCCCACACGACGATTCTACGAAGCGCTGGGTAGATCGCCGGTCCGCGCTAAAGCTCTGGCGAGACCGGGCGAGTACCTCTAACAAGTGCCGTCAACCCCGCGTGCCTCTACCCGCCGAACGCTCCCAAGCCTCGCCGGTGAGCACACGCACGAAGAAGCGATCTCGTGATTATCGAGTACAACGAACTGCAGCTCGACGCTTTACGGGAGCTGGCCAACATCGGAGCGGGCACCGCTGCCACGGCGCTTTCCCAGATGCTGGGCCAGGAAGTGACCCTGAGCGTGCCCAATGCGCTCCCGTTGCCGCTCGCCGACGCGGTCGCCGCTGCCGGGCCGCCGGATCAGGTGGTCACCGGCGTTGTGATTCCGCTCGAGGGTGACGTCGATGCGCTCGTCCTACTCCTTATTCCGCTCGAGGACGCCGACACGCTGTGCGGGCTGCTCGGCGTCGAAGCAGGCACTGAGGTCGGCGACTCCGCGCTCTCGGAGATCGGCAACATCCTCGGCGCCTCATACATGAACGCACTCGCGGGGATGACCGGGCTGTCGCTGCTGCTCTGTCCCCCGCAGCTCGCCACCGACCTCCTCGCGTCGATCGTCGCGTCGGTGCTGGCTGAGGCGGCAGGCGAGACCGACACGGCGCTGGTGCTCGACACCGCGCTCGATCTCATCGCGCACCCCTGCAAGCTGTCATTCCTGCTGATCCCGATTGGCGGCTCAGTGGCGAGCTTGCTAGCGCCGCTCGGCTTGGCCGAGTCCTAGCAGTCCCCTACCGGCGGTGATCGCGCGAGGTCTGACGGCTAGACTCCAGCGTGGGCCTCGGGGCGGGCTTTGGCCCCGAACCGTGAAAGATCTTGACCGAGCTTGATGCAAACGGCGTCGCCTCGCTGGTGCTGCGCGCGTTGCCCGACGCGTCGGTGATGGTGTTCGACGCCAATCTCCAAATCGTCCTGATCGCTGGACGGCCACTCCCGGGCGCGGCCCGCCCGGGCGTGCAGATCGAGCCGCGGCCCGTCTCGCAGGCCCTTGGACCGGAGCGCTGGAAGGAGTGCGAAAGGCTATTCGTGGCGGCACTCGACGGGCGGTCGGGCACGGTCGAGAGCCAGACGGGCGCCGACCGGCAATGGCACCTTGTGCAGGTCGAGCCGTTGCGCGACCGCGAGGACAGGATTCTGGGAGGGGTGTGCTTCTGGCGCGAGATCACCGAGCGCAAACTGCTGGTCAAAGAGCTCGAGCAACGAGACCGTCTGATCGATCTCGCCCACGACGCGATCATCGTCCGCGCGCCGGCCGACAGCTCAGTGACTCTGTGGAACCGTGAAGCGCAGGACATCTACGGTTACACCACAGCGGAGGCGCAGGGAAGGATCACCCACGAATTGCTCGCGACCGAGTTTCCCCACTCCAGGGAGGCGGTCGACGAAGCTCTACTGGCGCACGGACGCTGGGAGGGCGAGCTGCGGCATGTCCGCAAGGACGGCCGACGGATCTTGGTCTCCTCCAGACAGGCGCTCGTACGGGGCGAGCACGGCGAGCCGCAGGCGGTGATCGAACTCAACTCCGATATCACCGAGCGCGACCGGGCCGAGCGCGCGCTGCGCACAGCCGAGGAACGCTTCCGCGGCCTCGTGGAGTCTGCGCCGGATGCGATGGTGATTGTCGATGAGGAGGGGGTGATTGAGCTCGCGAACGCGCAGGCCGAGGTGCTCTTCGGGTATGCACGCGAGGAGCTGACCGGGCACCCCGTTGAGATGCTGTTGTCCAAAGGTCTGCGGCGACGCCACGCTTTGCACCGCCAGGCATTCCTGGAGGAGCCCCGCGCGCGTCCGATGGGCGCGGGGATCGATCTACTGGCGCGGCGCAAGGACGGCAGCGAATTCATAGCCGAGATCAGCCTCAGTCCAATGCAGACCGACACCGGGTTATTGATCTCGACCGCGATCCGCGACGTCAGCAAGCAGCTGCTTCGCCAACTCGAGCAGGCGCTCGTACCCCGCGTGAAAATCAGCGCCGGGTGGGATCTTGCCTGGCGTTACCGACCGACCGTCAACTCGATGCTGCTGGGCGGCGACTTCATCGGCGTGTGCGAGCGTCCCGGGGGCTCGCTGGCGCTGCTGATCGGCGACGTCACGGGCCATGGACCGGCTGCAGCCGGCACCGGCGCGATGTTGCGCGCTGCCTGGCTGGGGGCCGCACAAGCCGGCATCGCGTCGGAGTTGATCCCCGAGCTGCTCCATCGGCTGCTCGTGAATCAGGTGGAACCGGTGGCTGCGACGCTCGCGACGATCTGCCTGGCCGACGTCGACCCCTCCGCGCGCGAGCTGCGGTTGATCAGGGCCGGCCATGACGCCCCACTGTTGATCACTCCCGGTGGCGTTGCCCCGCTCGGTCTCGAACACGGTCCCGCACTCGGACTCAGCGGTTCTCACTCGTGGCCGTCGGAACGGATGCAGTTACCCGATGACGCCGCGATCATGTTGTTCACCGATGGGCTGACCGAGTGCCGGACAACGCCCCGCTCAGCTCGCCTCGGGTATGACGCGTTGCTTCCGCGGATCGATGCCCACACGATTCTCGACCAGCCGCCCGGCCAGGCGATCGACGGGTTGCTAGGCGGCGTCTTCCCTCACGGCACGGAGCATCTCGACGACGATCTCGCCGTGGTCCTCCTCAATCTCCGCCGCACCGTGGCGGCAGCGAACCCGAGCCCATCCCCACTGGCCCGCAGCGCCTGAGAGCATCGCCGCCCGACGCCGACGCGGTCACCGCCTCACCTCCCGGGGCTCCACCTCGGGGAGCGCGCGGATGCGCTTCCATTGACGCCACCACGGTCGCAGGTCGCGCAATGCCATGAACGTCACGAACGCGACTGGCGACAGGGCGAGCAGGATGGGCACCATCACTGCGCGAACCGGTTACCCGGACGCCGGATGCTCAAAACGTTGGTTCTCAGCCGGGGTTCGCACGGAGGGCTAGGATCATCGCACCGGACCGGGACGGGTCCGGCAGGCGCAGCGTGGAGGCGCCATACCGCGATCAGGTCTCGAGGAGGAGCAGGAGATGGCGACAACTTGGACTAGCAGCGTCGAAGAGGTGTTGGAGGCGGCGGTCGCGCACGCGACGGTGCCAGGTGCCGTTGCAGTGGTGACGGGCCCCGATGGTGCGACCGATCTCGTTGCCGCCGGGAAGCTGAGAATCGACGGGGACGTCCCGGTCAGCACCGCGACCATGTTCCGGCTGATGTCGATGACCAAGGCATTTGCGAGCATCGCGGCGCTGCAGCTGATCGAGCGCGGACGGCTCGAGCTCGAGCAGGAGGTCGCTTCCGTCATCCCGGCGTTCGGCGAGTTGAAGGTGCTCGAGGGGTTCGACGGTGAGACGCCCCGTCTGCGGGAACCGCAGCGTCAGGCGACGATCGGGCATCTGTTGACGCACACGGCGGGTCATGGCTACGCCTTCTGCAACTCCGACCTGCTGCGCTACCACGAGGTCAGCGGCGTGCCAGATCCATTCAGCGGGCTGCGCGCCGGGCTGAACATGCCCCTGATCGCCGACCCGGGCACGCAATGGAACTACGGCATCAACACCGACTGGCTCGGCCAGGTGATCGAGGCGGTCAGTGGTCAGGACCTGGCTGCCTACCTCGCAGAGCACGTGTTCGGACCCCTGGGGATGTCGGATACGACGTTCGCGCCCACCGATGAGCAGCGGGCAAGGCTGATGACGATCCACAGCCGCACCGCTGAGGGCGGGCTGGCTGCGCTCGAGATCGATGCGCCGGTCGCAGAACCCGAGTTCTGGCCCGCCGGACACGGAGCCTATGGGACCGCTGGTGATTACGCGCGGTTCATGGCGGCGATGCTCGCCGACGGCGAGCTTGACGGTGTTCGGATCTTGCAGCCTGAGACAGTCAGGATGGCATTTGCCGACCATCTGCATGGAATCCCGCTCCCGGAGCTGATGGTGTCAGCGATGCCCGAGCTCAGTAACGACGTTCCCGCAGCACCATTCACGCAGGGATGGGGACTTGGATTCCACCTCTTCACCGAGGACCTGCCGGATATGCGCAGGTCCGGCAGCGGCGATTGGGCAGGACTGTGCAACTGCTATTACTGGATCGATCGCGCATCCGGCGTGGGGGCCGCATTCCTCACTCAGGTACTCCCGTTCTTCGATCAGCAAGTGGTCGAGGCCACGCTTGCAGTTGAGCACGCGGTTTACGCCGGGATCGCGCCCCCGGCCTGAGGCGCCGGGATCGCGTCTCGGCCTTAAGCGATGCGCCCCGGCCCGCGTGGGACGCGGGCCGGGGCGCGGTCTACAGGCCCTCTGCGCTGTGGCTAGAGCACTCGCACCGTGAATGACTCCGTCACGGTCGGATTGCCGCGACGGCTCAGCACGAGGGTGATCGTCCACCTGCCAGTCCGCAGACGCCGGGTCTCACGCATCGTCAGCGCGGCTTTGCCATGGTTGACGTTGGCGTGGCCAAGCGCGGCGATCCGGGCACCACGGGCAATCCGCATCCGCAGCATGCCCTTCATGTTCCCGGACTTCCTGAATGTCACCGTGCATCTGATCCTGTGGTGACGCTCAAGCGTGCAGGTGATCGTCGCAGTCAGCCCAGGCCGGCCATGGCCGTGCGACCCGTGTCCGTGTCCGGAGTTCAAGCCGGGCTCTTCCACGAACCGCGTGGTGACGAGCCGGGTGTCGCCGTTGGCATCCGTCAGCAGCCAGCTCGCGTTGTACGTCCCGGGGCTGAGCGCATGCACCGCGACGCCGTTGATCGAATCGACGTTGCCGGCCGTGAACACCGGGCTCCCGCCAGACGACGGGGTGATCGTGAGCCTGACGGTCGAGGTCGAGTCGGTCGGGACGATCGAGTTGTCCGGACCCGGAAGCCCAGACTCGGCGATCGCCGTGAACCCGCCGTAGACGATCTCGCCCTCCATTGGCGAGGTGTCCTCGACGTCAGGCACCGCGGTCGTGGTCGCACCACCGCTGAACTCATCGCTCTGAACGATCGGCGAGCTCGGCAGTCCGGTGGCGTTGCCGCTGGTCGGGCAGATTTCGCCCGTCAGCGCCGCGCCGCCGGTTGGCCCGCTCGGGGACCCGGCCGAGGTGTTCGTCGGTGCGCTGGACAGCGGCGCACCGTAGTAATCGCCTGCCTCGCATGTGCCTGAGGCGAGCACGGACCGCTCACCGGTGATGTTCACCTTCAGATGCGCGACGCGGAGCGTGGTGAGCGTCCGAGAGGCGCTGTTACTGAGTGCGACCGAATCCCCGCCCGTGATCTTCAGCGGCTCGCTCAGCGTTCCGTTGGTATCGGCGTTCCCGGACACGTGCGCGCCCCCATCCGTGAGCGTGTAGGTCGCGTTCGGCGCCAACCCCGAGCACGTGACCGCCTGCGCCTCCAGGTCGGCTGTGCAGGTTGGGAACCCGCTCGGCGAGAAGAACGGCAGCGGGTTCGAGAACAGGGACACCGCATCGGCTTCTCCGACGGGCACCGCCAGATTGACGAGACCGCCGACCGTGTTCGGTGTCGCTGCGGACGGTGGTTGGAACGCGCGATTGTCGTTCGAGCTGTCGGTGAACACGTCTGTCGCGGCCACGTTGGAGCTGAGCGGCATGGTCGCCGCGTCCGTCTGCGTGTTGCAGAAGTCGGTCGGGATCTCGCCGCTCGGCCCTGTCACCGCAGACCCGTTTCGCGTGATCGCGAGCACTCCCGTCTGGAAGCACGGCGCCATCGTCAGCGACGGGCCGCCCAAGGCGGGCTTGTTGGTCAGGAAGGTGCCGTTATCGAGCGCCGTCCAACCGGTCCAGCCTGACTCCGTGAACGGGTTGCCGCCGTTGCCGGTCAGGATCACTTGATGACCCGGACTCGGGGCCCCCGCGTTCGAATAGTCGACGTCGACCTCGTCACGATCGTCACCGACCGCGTGCGAGCCGAGGTAAACCGACCAACTCCCATCTGCAGCGGTCGTCGTCGATCCTTGCGCGACAGTCACCGGAGTCCCGTCCGCACCCATCCGCACCACCGAGACCTGGACCCCCACGCCTGCGGTGCTGTGCTCGATGTTGCCCGTCACCGTCGAGCTGTACTGGGTGAGGTTGACCTGCGGCAGCGGCAACGGCGTGGTTGTGTTCGTCGTGCTCTGGACGCAGTCGTCATCGGCGTTGGACCACATCTCCTGGGTCAGGTATTCGTGTCCGTTGATCAGCTGGTTGTACGGCGATCCGTTTGCGGCGAAGCCGATCGGCGTCCCGCGCTGTGGCCCGAACTCGCATTTGTCTCCGACTTCGAACCCGTTCGGGTCCATATAGCCGATGCCCTCGGGGTCGGTCATCGCCTCGTTGGTCTCGTGTGCCGCCACGTCGATCGTGACCTCCGCGTCCGGATATCCCTCCGGGTCAGCGCCCGGAGCGATCGTCGACTCGATGATCGGATCGATTGCGACGGCGTAGATCGTCACCCCATGTCCGAGGTCCGAGACCGAGTGGTAGCCGGCGAATGCGTTCGTGCCGCAGACGCCCGGCGAGATGCACTCGTCAACCCCCGGCGGCAGGAACACGAACCACAGGTTGTTCAGGCCGCGCGGTGTGCCCGGAGTGCTCTGGACGATCTTGTCGACTTCGCTCTGAACCTGTGCGTCGGTGATGCAGACCGCCGCATCGTCCGGTGACCCACACTGGATGCTCTTGGCCGGGTACGCACTGTTGTCAAGGATCAGGTCGTTCGAGCTGCTCTTGTCGTACGAGACCGTGTAGTCACCCGGTGTGATGTGGCCCGGAGTGGTTCCTTCGGCGAACTGCGGCAGGATCGAAAAGACGTTTGACGTCTGTCCACTGTCGTGGGCCACATCGGTGAAGAACTGCTCGACCATGCCCTGATAGTTGGCGGGCGCTCCCGCCGGCCGGCCCTGGAACGGGTTCGTCCCACCGGTCCAGAAGATCGTGTGCACGGTGATCCCACCGGCCATCACATTGCCGCCGTGGTAAGTGACCGGCGTCAGCGCGCCGCTGGCGACATCTTGAGCCCCGAACCTTCCCTGGCTGTTGACCGGCGGTATCAGCCCGAGCGCACCCCCAACCCTCGGATGAAACGTCGTCTTGCCGAACGCGGGCGGCGCGAGCGCAGCCAGCATCAGACAGACGACAGCCGGCAGCAGAACACGGCTGCGAGTCATCTGACTCTCCCCTACGTATGAGTTATGGACGTACCCCCGGTCTGACGCAGGACGCTATCGCAGCGACGCCGACGCTGCAATCTTGAACCCCAGGTGAGTTCGCCAGCGTCCGGTAGGTTTCGTCAGGGATCGCCCTCAGGCGAGCGCGTCCGTGGGCAGACCCACGAGCCCGGCGCTGCGGTCCCAAAGCCCCCGCGCGAGCGTCTCATCCTGGGCCTGCGGACTTGGAGCCAAGACCTTCTCATCCACGATGTACTCGCCGGTCACCGACGCGGCCTGCGCAGAGCTTGTCAGCCAGACCAACGACTGCGCGCCCCGCTCCGGCGAGCGGAAGAACGGGCCGGCGAGCGTCGTGAGGATCTTCCAGATCCCGTTCTCGTTCTTGCCGAAGCCGGTGCGCACGGTCCCAGGGTGAAAGCAATTAGCGTGCAGCTCCGGCGCGCGCCTGGCTAGCTCGCGCGTGAACAGGATGTTGCACAGCTTGGAGGTGCCGTACACGCGCATCGCGGAATAGGACCTCTCCGACTGGAGATCCTCGAGGTCCAGGCGCCCCGACTCGTGGGCGTCGGACGCGGTGCCTACGACTCGGCTCCCGGCCAGGCGATCGCGCAGCAGGTTGGTGAGCAGGAACGGCGCCAGGTGGTTCAGTGCGAATGTCTGCTCCAAGCCCTCGGAAGTCATCTTGCGCGAGGCGAACAGCGCCCCCGCGTTGTTCGCAAGGACGTCGATGTGGGCGTACCGTGCGCGCAGTTCGTCGGCCAGCGTTCGGACGTCGGACATCAGCGTGAGATCCGCGACGTGCTGATGGACGGGCGCGCCGCCGCCCGCCGCGGTGGCCTCCGCCGCGACCGCTCTGACCCGCTCGGCCTCGCGGCCCACGAGCGCGAGTTCCGCCCCTCGCCTCGCGAGCTCGATCGCCGCGGCTCGGCCGATGCCACGCGTTGCCCCGGTTACCACCACCAAGCCGGGAGCACCGTCAGGTGCTGCGCTCACGAGCCCGAGTCGGTCGTCATTTGCCCCCGGTTTTAGCATGCCGGATACGCTCCCAGGGTGCGCGCGCGCGGAACGACCTTCGTCTTCGCGCTGCTGTTCGCCATGGGCCTGGGCGTCGCGGTGTCCGCGTGCGGCACGACCGCTACGACCTCAACGGCCGCCAGGACCGGCCCCGCCGAGCGTATTGCGCCCCACAGTCCTGTGGCCGGGCACGCGCCCGCGCCGCGAGTACCTCGCCGCCGGACCCCGCCCCCGCCGCGGGTCGGCACACCGCAGCGCGTGCAGGGCCGAGGTACGACTCTGATTGTGACCGTGACTTCCGTGATCGATCCGCTGCACGGCTCCGGAGCACAGGTTCCGCCGGGGATGAAGGCTGTCGGCGTTCTCGTGTCTGCGCGTAACGCCGGTCCGGGCGCTTATGACAGCTCCGCCACCGGCGACTTCTCGATGCTGTCTGCCGCGGGACAGGCGTCTCCCGTGTTCGTGCCGGCAGGACCGTGCCAGACACCATTGCAGGACTTCATGAACGCGATCTCGGTCGGAGAGCTGCGAATGGGCTGCGTGGCGTTTGCGATCCCCACCGGGCAGGCTCCGCTGACCGTTCGCTTCGCGCCGAACGGAGGAGCCGCCGGTCACCACGCGTCCTGGTCGGTGCCGTAACTAGTATCTGGCCGGTGGGGAGGGCCCTGACCAGATGGTGGCCGAGCCACCGAGAGGAGCATGAAATGAAGCAGATCGTCCGTAAACGCGGCCTGGCTGCATCGATCGCCGCTGCCGCGGTCGTTCTGGGAGCCGGCACCTCGAGCGCGGCGGCGGTCACCGCTGGCCCGGTGACGCAGACGTTCTCGTTCATCGGCAAGCCGAACGGGAAGACCGTGACCGTTCTCAACATCGACTCGCTGCTGATCAACGCACGTTGTGACTCGAGGGGTAACCCCGTGATCTTCGCATTCTCCTCCGCGAGCGGCGCAGATCTGTTCGGACGGATATTCGACGGGCTGGGCCGACTCCACAGCGTCAAGAACAGTGCCTTTACGACCAAGAGCAGAGGCGTCAGCCTCTCGACGAGCTCCGGAGATTTTGACGCGACGGGGACCGTGTTGTTCGAAACGTCTGCGGGCAAGGTCGTGACCGTCAACTACGCGTTTGACAACAGCACGACGCTCGCGAAAATGAATGTTTGTACGGTTTACGGCTCGCTGATCGCGACCTGACGGAGAACGCTATCGGCGCCGGCGACGGCGTCACCCCGGAGGCTCAGGCAGCGTTTCGGCGCGACAGCTGATCGGAGGACGCGGACCGCTCGAGTGACCACGCGCAGGCCAGCCGGCCGTCCGCGTCCAATGTCCAATGACCGGCCAGCCGGCCGGTTCGACGGACAGGGAGCGGATGATTGGTCGGCGATCCCCGGCGAGAGCGCGGGCGGGGAAGCAGTTGCGACTCGGTACGACCGGTTCCAGACCGGCGGCGCGGTGTGTTGATCTTCATGTCGCGACCTCCATTCTCGAGTCATCGGCCGAGACACGCCTCGCTTGAGCGGAGCGCTATGTGCACTGGACATTGGGTTGCCGGATCGCCCGGCGGCGTCCGCCGCTTCAGGGAACCCGGATGTCGTGGTGCTGCCGCGCGAGGCGCCGTTCCTCCTCGGTCAGCTCTGACTCCCTGACCGGGGTGACGAACGACCAATGGCTGCCGACTGGGCAATGCTGAAATCTCCACCACGCCAGGCGCAGGGCCTTCACGGACACTCCCGGTATCCAGATCGTCGTGAACAGATGCCCCTTGCTGCACCGAACCACGACCTTGCCACCGAGCCTGTGCGCGCGCAGCCAGAGCCCGATTGTCTCGACCACGACCGCGCCGACGATGATCAGCGAACGCCGACGGTGGCCGCCCCGTCGTCTCGCATCCTTGCGATCGTGAGTGTGCGTGAACGAACTCAACACAATGCTCTCCTCGCGTTGGCGGTCGGTTACTCTCTATATCAGTAATGTTACCAGCAATGATAATCATCGTGCCCAGAAGTGACCCATGACCACTGCCGACCTCCTCCTGCACCCCGTGCGCTTGCGGATTCTTCAGGCGTTTCTCGGCGATCGGGCCCTGACCACGACAGATCTGCGTGCCGAGCTACCCGACGTTGCGCCCGCCAGCCTGTACCGACACGTCGCGCGGCTCGTCGACGCCAGCGTGCTGAGCGTGGTCGGCGAGCGGCGCGTCCGCGGCGCTGTCGAGCGCACCTATGTGCTCCGCGTGGCAGCCGCGACCATCAACCTCGATGAGGTCGAGCGGATGAGCCCGGAGGATCACCGTCAGGCGTTCATGGCCTTCGTGGCGGGCCTCCTCGGTGACTTCGACCGCTACCTGAGCCGCGACGACATCGACCTCCTCCGGGACGGAGTCGGCTATCGAATGGCCGGCCTGTGGCTCGACGATCAGGAGCTCGCCGATCTGTTGCGCGACCTCGCGCGGGTGGTCCAGCCCCGTCTCGCGAACGCACCGAAGCAGGGGCGGCGGCGGCGGATCCTCGGCAGCGTGTTCCTGTTGGGCGACGACGCGCCAGAGTGAGGCTTCCAGCCTGGTGCGGAAGCGTCGGCGCGCTCGCGGGGGCGCTCGCACCAGAACGGAATCGACGGCGCCGCCGTCACCGCAGGTAGCCTGCCCCGCAGCATGCGTTGCACTCCGGCAGGAAGCGAGAGCGGCAACCTCGACCGGCGCGCATTCCTGATTGGACTCGGCGGCGCGGGCCTGATCCTGGCGACCGGCTGTGGTTCGCATTCCAAGCACGGCCACACCGGGTCAGGCGGGCGCACGGCCACCACAGGCAGCGGCACGGCGACGTCGTCCGCCGACGGCACGGCCACGTCGTCCGCCAACGTCACCACCCCGGTGCCCGGCACCCTTCAGCAGGCGATCAAGGGGCACGTGTTCGAGCCGGGCCAGCCGGGCTTCACCGCGGCCGCACACGTGTACGACCCACGCTTTGACGGCATCGTCCCGAGCGCCGTAGCCCGCCCGACCGATGCGATCGACGTGCGCAACGCGATCCGGTTCACGGTCGCGCGCGGCATGAGTGTGCGGGCTCGCTCGGGCGGCCACAGCTACGCGGGGTACTCGACGATCTCGAACGGAGTCGTGCTGGATCTGCGCCAGCTGAACTCGGTCACGGTCGACAGGCACGCCGGCACGGCAGCGATCGGCGCCGGTGTCCAGCTGATCGACGTCTACGCCGGGCTGGCCAAGGCCGGCGCGACCCTCCCGGCGGGGTCGTGCCCATCGGTCGGGGTCTCCGGCGTCACCCTCGGCGGCGGCTTCGGGCTGGCGGGGCGCCGCTTCGGCCTCACGACCGACAACCTGATCGCCGTGCAGATCGTGACCGCCGACGGCCAGCTTCGAACCGTGAACGAGCAGTCCGATCCGGATTTGTTGTGGGCGCTGAAGGGCGGCGGCGGCGGCAACTTTGGCGTCGTCACCGAGTTCACCTTCAAGATCTATCCGATGCCCAGAAGCGCTGCCTACTTCGATGTCACGTGGCCCTGGTCGTCAGCCGATGAGGCGATCGCTGCGTGGCAGTCATGGGCACCGCACGCGACCGACACCGTGACCTCGATCTTGCACCTGAACTCGGGCAGCACCCCTTCGATCTCGGCCAACGGGCAGTACCTCGGGTCCTCCGGAGCGCTTCCCGGGCTGCTCGCCCCGCTGCTCGGGGTGCCGGGCGCCTCCCTGCATAGCCACGTCGACCTGCCCTACCTGCCGTTGCAGCTTCTGCTGGCCGGATGTTCGTCCGGCGGCAGCATCGCCGCGTGCCACACCGTCGGGGCCGCCCCCGGCGGCACGCTGCCGCGCAACACGTTCAACGCCAAGTCCGACTACGTGGCCGAACCGCTGCCCAGCAGTGGTCGCGCCGCGATGATCGCCGCCGTTGAGGCACCCGGCTCCGGCGCACTCCTGTGCGACTCCTACGGCGGCGCGATCAACCGCATCGCTCCCACGGCGACGGCGTTCGTCCACCGCCGGCAACTGTTCTGCATTCAGTACTACGGCAATGGCAGCACCGCCGCCTGGATCGATCAAGCGTGGTCCAAGATGCGCCCGTACGTGTCCGGCGAGGCCTACCAGAACTACATCGATCCGTCGCTAAAGGGCTGGCAGCAGGCCTACTACGGCCAGAATCTCCAGCGTCTCGAGTCGACCCGCAAGCGGGTCGATCCCCACCACTACTTCAACTTCCCGCAGGCGATCGGCCGCTGACCCGACGGATCGACAGGTCGCAATTATTCTCGCCCCTTCGGTGATCTAGGCTAGTGCGATGGTCGCGATCGCCGGAGGGCACGGGAAGATTGCCCTGATCTTGACGAGTCGGCTCAGCGCTCGCGGTGAAGCCGTCACGAGCCTGATCCGCAAGCCTGAGCATGCTGAAGACGTACGCGCAGCCGGCGGGAACCCGGTGTTGTGCGATCTCGAGCACGCGAGCGTGGCGGCGATCGCGGAGGCTGTGACTGGGGCTTGCGCCGTGGTGTTCGCCGCGGGCGCCGGCGCCGGCAGTGGTCCGCAGCGGAAGCTGACCGTCGACCGTGATGGCGCGATCAAGCTGCTGGAGGCAGCCTCGGCGGTCGATGTGTCGCGCTATCTGATGATCAGCTCCGTCGGCGCCGAGGATCCGCCGGCCGGTGACGATGTCTTCAGCGTCTACCTCCGGGCCAAGGCGCAGGCCGACGCCGCCCTACAAGCAAGTGACCTGGCGTGGATGATCGTCAGGCCCGGCACTCTCACCGACGAGCCCGGCACGGGACGCCTTCGGATCGACCTCGACCCGTTTCACGCCCGGGTTCCCCGCGCTGACGTCGCGGCGGCGCTCGACGCGCTGCTGCGGCGGACAAGCGCGGCGCGCCGGATTCTCTACGTCAACTCCGGGGATACGCCAGTCGAGCAGGCCCTCGAGGGAGCCTTGGGTTAGGTGTCAATTCTTCGCGGGCCGGGCAGACTTCGAGATGAAGTGCAACCAGGCGCTGGGTTCGGGAATATGCTCGTCGGCGACAAGGTCATGATCTCGCTCGATATCTCTGCCGTGAAGCAAGCATGACAATGCAGCTCGCTGTGCTGGGGATGGGGAGGATGGGCCACGCCCTCGCCGAGCGCCTGCTCAGCGGCGGTCACGCCGTCACGGTCTGGAACCGCGGTGCGCACAAGGCCGACGACCTCCTCGCCAAGGGTGCGCAAGCGGCAGCAACTCCCGCTGAGGCAGCTGCCGGAGCCGAGGCGGCCTTCACTTCGCTCGCGGACGATGATGCCGTGCGCACTGTCGTCACAGGGCCGCAGGGAGTGGCTGCCGGCTTGCGCGATGGTGTCCTGATCGACGCGAGCACAGTCTCACCAGAGACCACCGCGCCGATCCGCGACGCGGTGGCAGGACGGTTTCTCGCCTCCCCGGTTCTCGGCTCTCCGGCCGCGGTCCTCGCGGGTGAGGCCACGTATCTGATCGGCGGTCCCGGCGAGCTCTACGAGCGAGTACAGCCGGCCTTCGCGACACTCGCCGACGAGGGACATCGGCGCTACGTCGGCGAGGACGCCACGATGGCCACGACGCTGAAGCTGCTGTCGAATTACCTGTTGATGTCCGGGCTCGCGACGCTCGCCGAGGCGGTGGCCGCGGCTCAGGCAGCCGGGGTCCCGGACGACCTGATCCGCGACTATTTCGGTCGGCTGCCGCTGGTCGCTCCTGCACTGCGCAACCGTCTCGACGACATCATCTCCGGCGATCACCAGGGATGGTTCTCCACCCGGCTCGGCGCCAAGGACCTCCGGCTGGCCGACGACCTCGCCCGCTCGCACGGCTTGCGACTGCCGCTGGCCGAAGCGGTGAAGCAGCGCTTTGAGGCAGCCGCGGCCGAGGGCTGGGCCGACGCCGACATCGCGGCGGTGGTCGAGCTGGTCAGAAATCGCTCGTGACCTGACTGTCGCGAGCGCGGGACCCTCGGGAGCGCGGGACCCTCGCGAGCACGGGACCCGCGCGAGCACTGGAACCCGCGCGAGGGCGCTAGGCCGTGCTCGAGGGCAGGACCGGCGAGTTGGGTTGGATCTTGTCCGGTCAAGGCGGCCCGACGGCGCCGCGGGGTCCGAAATCCGCTGCGGCGACATGCTTACAGGCCCAAAGTCCACTCTCCCGGCCGACCTTGGTTAGATAAGCATCCCCCACATGCTTATGTAGCCAAGGTCCAGCAGAAGCGCGCGATTTGTGCCCGTATGCAGCCTAAATTGTCAGATCTCTGACACCATCCGGCCCGGCCGCACCCTCACCAGCGCCGATCCCCGAGCAGAATGCACCGCCACCGCCAGCGACGGGTTCTGGACCGCGCCGCAACCTCGGCCGCGATCAAGCTTCCGCGGCGCTGATCTCCGGCGCTTCGAGTAGGACGAATCCGTCGACGCTGACACGGGTTGCGCCGTGGATATCGACGATCACGAGCACGACGTTGCCGCAGCTCGCGCACCGGCCAACGGAGCCGGGCGCCCGCATGTAGACCCGGAGCTGTGCGACGTACTGGTGGGCGCCGCAGTGGGCGCAGGCTCCGCGCGCGGTGGTCATCTCGGCGCCGAAGTGCTCGTAGAGCGCCCCAGCGATCGCGTTCCCGTCAAGTGCGTCCATCGTCGTTCTCTCCCTCGGTCATGTCCCGGTCGGTCCGAACCGCTCGGTCATGATCCGGCTTGGTAAATGGCCGCTCTCGACCAGCGCGCCCGCCGCCGTCTCGACGAATCCGCTTGGCCCGCAGATATAGATCAGCGGCCGTTCGGATGGTGGCCACGCCGTCTGTGCGAGCAGCTCACCGTCGATCCGCCCGCGGTGGCCCTCCCAGCCTGCCGGCCATTCTCGAGTCAGAGCGAAACGAACGTCGACCCCGTCGTCGGCTGAGAGCTGTGCCAGCTCGTCGCGGTAGATCGCCTCGGCCAACGACCGCGACGAGTAGAGCAGCCGCACTGGCACCCCGCTCTCGACCCTCGCACGATGGCGCAGTATCGAGCGGAACGGCACGATCCCCGAGCCCCCCGCGACCAGCAGTAACGGCCCACCCCGAGATTCCTCCCACACGAAATAGCCGCCGATTGGGCCACGCAGCTCGAGTTCGTCATCCGGTTGGAGCTCGTCGACGAGGTACGGCGAGACCTCGCCGTCATTGAGCCGCTCCACCGTCAGCACAAGATGACCGTCCTCCGGTCCCGACGCGATCGAGTAGCTGCGCTGGGCCTGATACCCGTCCTCGGCGGTCAGGCGAACGTCAACGTGCTGGCCGGCGCGATGGCCGGGCCAGCTGGGAAGCTCGAGGCTGATGCTCTTGCACCGCACCGTCTCCTCGACGAGCTTGACGACGCGGCCGAGCTGCCAGTTCAGTCTCCCTGGTAGCGCTGCTCCAGCCATGGGTCACCGTGGTTGTGGTAGCCGTACATCTCCCAAAACCCTGGCTCGTCATCGAGCGTCAGCGTGAGACCGCGCACCCACTTCGCGCTCTTCCAGAAGTACAGGTGCGGGACGAGCAACCGCGCCGGCCCGCCGTGCTCGGACTCAAGCGGCTCGCCGCCGTACTCGTACGCCACCCACGCCTTGCCGTCGCTGACGTCCTCGAGCGCCAGATTCGTCGTGTAGCCGCCGTCGGACCAGGCGCGGAGGTACGCGGCCGAGGTCGCAACGCGCTCGAGCAGGGTGTCGAGTGACACTCCGGTCCACGTCGTGTCGAGCTTTGACCACTTCGTAACGCAGTGGATGTCGACGGTCACGGTCTCGGAGGGGAGCGCGGTGAACTCGTTCCACGACCAGGCCAGCGCCTGCCCGACCGCGCCGTCGATCGTGAAGCTCCAGTCCTCCAGCCGGGTGTGCGGTGTCGGCCCGGCCGACAGCACGGGAAAGTCACCAGTCACGTACTGTCCGGGCGGCACACGCGACGGATCCGCGACCGGACGGCGACGACCAAGAAAACCCCGTGAGATCGGAGACATCCGCTCGCCAGTCTAATCGCGATCAGCAGCTCTCGCACGTCGGGGAGGTCGGGTCGATCGCAGCCAGTCTTCTCCTCGGTCCCCTCCGCTCCCGACCCGCAGCGCATATGATCTTGCGGATGAGAGTGCGCGGTGGCGGCGTACGGCGCTTATTCGGACCGACGTTCATCTTCGCGGGCGCGATGCACTTCATGATCCCGGGCACTTATCAATCGATCGTGCCGGACTACTTGCCCGCGCCGGCGGCGCTCGTCTACGCGAGTGGGATCGCGGAGATCGCAGGCGGCCTCGGCGTACTACATCCCAAGACCCGCGAGATCGCAAGCTGGTGGAGCATCGCGACGCTGCTGGCGGTGTTTCCGGCCAACGTCCACATGGCACAGCACCCGGAGCGCTATCCGACGGTCCCGGGTGGACGGGCGGCATTGATCGCGCGGCTGCCGTTGCAGGCGGTGTTCATCGCCTGGGCGCGCGCGGCAGCCGCGTAAGCGACCGGGCGCGGCGGACCCCGCCGGGCAGCTAGACCGCCCGGCGGAGTCCGCCGCGCGAGCTAGACCGCCGACAGATCCTTGACCTGCGTCAGGCGGAAGCTGTTGCCCGACGGGTCGCGGAAGCCGCAGTCGATCCCGTAGGGCCGCTCCTCCGGCTGCTCGGTGAACTCCACGCCGCGGCTCTTGAGCACCTCGCAATCGGCGTAGACGTCATCGGTGGTGAGGAAGATCGCCCCCGCAAACCCCTTGGCCATCAGGGTCTTCAGCTCCTCGGCCGTTTCCGGGTCCATCACCGGCGGCCCTGGGATCGCCATCAAAACGATCGAGGTGTCCGGCTGTCCCGCAGGGCCGACGGTTAGCCAGCGGAAGTTGCCCATCTCGGGCAGCGTCACGTCCGCGCGCACCTCCATCCCGAGCGTCTTCGTGTAGAAGTCGAGTGAGTCGTCCTGGTCGTGGACCCAGATCTGAGTGCTGGATAGCTTGATCATGCTGTCCTCCCGTGGTCGGTTGCTTACGCCGGCCACACTAGTCACGGCCCGCTCAGTTGTCTTCTCGAAACGTGCTGCGTTGGGGACGGCCGTAGAAGCGCACGACGCATGCGGGCACCATCGCGTAGTCGGATGCCGGCGGGAACCTGGCGCGGTACGCGGTCGGCGAGATCCCAAACGTGCGCGTGAAGCTGGTCGTGAACGAGCCGACGCTCTGCAACCCGACCGAGAAGCAGATGTCGGCCACGGAGCGGTCGGTCGCCCGTAGAAGAGAGGTGGCGCGCTCCAGTCGCCGCGTCAACAAATAAGCGTGTGGCGACTCGCCGAACGCGCGCCTGAACTCGCGGCTGAAGTGGGCGCGCGACAGGCCGGCAGCTCGTGCCAGGTCATCCACATCGAGCGGCTCGAAGTATCTGGCGTCGGCCAGGTCCTTGGCGCGCAAGAGGTGCCGGGCGGGCGGAACGAAGACCATGCACGCTGAGCGTATCCTGGACCAACCCCGCTGCTTCGAGGGTTCGCCCGGATCTCATGTTCAAGCGCCTGACGCTCACCCTCAAAGCGAAGATCTCACACCTTCTTGACCGGGCCGAGGATCCCGCCGAGATCCTCGACTACGGCTATCAGACGCAGGTGGAGCGGCTCAACGGCCTGCGCCGGGACCTGGCCGATCTCGTCACCGCCAAGAAGCGCGTCGCCCAGTTGCGAGATCGCCGGCAGGACCGGTTCCAAAGACTTGAGTCCAACGCTCGCCGGGCGCTCGAACTCGGCCGCGAGGACCTTGCCCGCCAGGCGCTCGAGCGCAAGTTGGTCGTCGGTGAGGAACTCCTCGGCCTCGACCAGCAGGTGTCCGAGCTGGAGTACCAGCAGGCTCAGATGGTCGCGCGCGAGCGTGAGGCCCGGGCGAGGCTTGAGCAATTCCGCGCTCGCAAGGAGGTCACCAAGGCGCAGTATGCGGCCGCAAAGGCCCAGCTTGCGATCTCCGAAGCCGCCGCCGGTCTCTCGTCACAGCTGCAAGACGCCGGGTTGAGGATTGAGCGAACGATGGACCGGGTCGAGGGGATGAACGCGCGCGCCGATGCGATCCAAGAGCTCGAGAGGGCCGGAACCCTCGACCCGATCGGGACCGGCGAGGATGACATCGATCGTCAGCTGCGCGAGCTGACCTCTGGTGGATCGGTCGACGCCCAGATTTCACGAATGAAGCTCGAGCTGGGCCGCGGTCGGCCCAGCAGTCCGCCGGCGCAGGATTGATTGCCGACGGCGCCACCTAGAATCATCCCGGTGACCGTGTTTCGCCGCATCGGGCAAGCTCCTGACGGCTCGCCGCTGAGCGCCCGTGGCTCTGTGGCACACGAACAGCAGCGGCAGACGGTTCGCTCTACGCTCGTGGGAGTCGGTACGTTGGCTTGCCGTCGTTGCGATGCACCGATCGCAATCGGAACTGATCGCCTCCTCGTCACTGACCAGCTCACCTGCCCCTTCTGTCTCAGCCGGGGGCCGGTACGCGATTTCCTATCGCTCGCAACCCCCACCCGCCCGAACCGGGTCATCGTGCGGATCACGTTGTCGTGATCAGCACCCCGAAGCTGGCCGCTCTGACCGTGGCGGCGCCACTCCGCCGTTGCCCGACTATAGACAAGCTTTTCTGGAATCTCCTTGCTAGTTTTCTGAATCTGGAGTAGCGGTCCGGGCGGTGTCGCTTTGCGATCAGCGCGGGCGAAGCCCACGCCCTCAGGACTTGAAGTCCTGCGACTCGTCGACAAGCTCGCCCAGGCGGCTGAGCGCGTGGCGAAAGTGGACATCCTGCTGATAAGCGGGACGTGTCCGCTCGTACCGGGAGGGTTTTCCAACCCGCTCCGGAGTCGGAAGCGGAGCCAATTCGTCGAGCGCCTGGTTTGCGGCTGCGCACGCGAGCGTGAGGCTCGCTCCGAAGAACACTTGCCGGCCGTCGCCGCCCTGGACCGTCGCGGCGACGAATTCACCGGATACGGGGTCGAAGGTTACGGTCACCGCGAGCTCGCTGCCGTCTTGTTTGGAGACGATCGGAGCCGACGTATCGAGCGCGACCCGGGCATTGGCGTGTTGCGCGGCGACCCGCGCCAGCGCGGCGTAAGTCCGCACATCGAGATCGCCCCCGGAGATCATCGGCGAGCGCTCGAATACAGGTACACGGCGGCGAGCGTCCGCCACGGCCGGAAGCGCTCGCCGAGGGCATCCACCTGCTCGACCGACGCCGGAGCGTCCAGCGCCCAGATCCGCTCAACCGCGCGGCGCAGCGCCAGGTCCGCGGCAGGCCAGACGTCCGGCCGGCGTAGCGCGAGCATCAGTACGCCGTCGGCGGTGAATCGGCCCACGCCCTTGACCTGGGTGAGCTCGGTCCGCGCGGCGTCGTCGTCGAGGGTCCGCAGCCGCTCGGGATCCAGCCGACCATCCTCCAGACGGGCGGCGATGTCGTGCAAGTATGCCGCCTTGGCGCGGGACATTCCGACCCCGCGCAACGTCTCGTCTTCGGTGGCGAGCATCTCGGCCGGCGTGGGCAGCCGGCCGCCGTGCAACGCTTCGAGCCGGGCCACGATCGCCGCTGCGGCTGCCAGCGAGATCTGCTGGCCGACGATCTGGAGTACGAGCGCACCCCAGAGGTCGCTCGGCAAGCGGTCGAGCAGACCGTCGGGGTCCAGATCGGGTGCTGACTCGACCAGCGCCGCCATTCGCGAGTCCGCGGCGCGCAGCACCACCCGGCCAGGCGCCCATCGGTCGGCGCCGGCTCGCGCGCCTCCGCGCACGGGGCCGCTGACCGTATTCACCGGGGCCGCTCCCGGACGACCTCGGTCGGCCGCTTGTCGTCGCGCAGCCCGAGGAAGCGCGGCTGGCGCAAGCGACCGTCGCTCGTCCACTCGGCGAACCCGATCTGGGCGACCAGGTCGGGCCGCGTCCAGTGCGTGCCGCGCGGGATCGGGCGCGCGTCGGCGAATGGCGATTCGGATGACTCGAGCTCCCGCAACTTCGCGCCGAGGTCGCGGAGGGTCGCCGCGCTGTACCCAGTGCCGACCTTTCCGGCGTATCTGAGCCGGCCGTCCTCGTAGTAGCCCACGAGCAGCGCGCCGAAGTCGGTTCGGCTGCCCGCAGGATCGGTGTAGCCGCCGATCACGAACTCCTGCTCCCAGACGCACTTCAACTTCAGCCAGTTCTGCGAGCGTCCGGGGGTGTAGGGCGCATCGGCGCGCTTGGCGATCAGCCCTTCCCACCCGGACCGGCACGCCTCGGCGAACCGCCGCTCGGAATCACCGCGCCAGGCTTCGCTGAGCTGCAAGGCCGCGCCGGGCCGGATCGAGCTCGCCAGCCGCGCACGGCGCTCGATGAGCGGCTGCTCGATCGACGGCTCGCCCCCGAGTTCGAGCAGGTCAAAGACGCAGTACACGACCGGATATTCAGCGAGCAGCTCTGGCGAGGGCTTGGTGACCCCGAGGCGCCGCTGCAGCCGGCTGAACGACGTCTGCTCGCCGTCAAACGCGACCACCTCGCCGTCGAGCACGAGGTCCCGGGGCCGCTGGCCCGCCACCGCGGCACGGATCTCGGGGTAGGTGGCGGTCAGGTCCTTGGCGGTGCGCGACTGAAGCCGAACCTCATCACCGTGTTTGAGCGCGACGCACCGCTCACCGTCGAACTTGCGCTCCAGCAGCCAGTCCTCGCCGAAGTCGCGGCGGTCGGTCAAGGTCGCCAGCATCAGCGCGATCGCCATTCCGGGATCGTCCCACGTAGCTCAGACCCGTGCGCGTGGGCCGCGTAGTCGCCGCGGCTCGCCGCATGCCGCGCTCGGCCGAGGCGAGCGACGCTGGCGATGAGGTAGGCACCGCCGGCGATCAGCACGATCGCTGTGCTTGGTGGTAGCGACGGTATTTGGTAGCTGAGCGCGAGTCCGGCCCACATCGAGCCGAGCGCGATCGCCGCCGAGAGCCCGAGTCCGAGCCAGGGGTTGGCGGTGAGTTGGGTCGCGGCTCCGGCCGGGGCGGCGAGCAGTCCGAGGATCAGCAACGCGCCGATCGCCTGGCTGGCCTCGCCGACGACCAGCCCGAGGAGCAGCAGGAAGGTGATGCCGAGCGCGCGTACCGGGACGCCGCGGGCTCGCGCGACTTCGGTGTCGACGGTAGCGAATAGCAGCGGTCGCGCGATCAGCAGCGTGCCGAGGGCGACGGCTGCGCCGATCCCGGCGGCGAGGCGTGCCCCGGCGGGGTCGAGTCCGAAGATCGAGCCGAACAGGGTGTTGGCGGTGGAGATCGCGTTGCCGCCGGCGGCCTCGGTCGCGGCGAGCGCGACGAAGAAGGTGCCGAGCCCGAGGATCCAGGAGAAGACCGTGCCGATCGTGACGTCGTCGGCGTTCGCGCGTCTACCGAGGGCGGCGATCACTGCGGCGAGCCCGACCGTGCCGACGAACAATCCGATCCGGGCGTCGATTCCGATCGCGACAGCAGCGACCGCTCCGGTGAATGCGACGTGGCCGAGCGCATCACCGGCGAACACCTGCGCGCGCAGGACGAGGAACCAGCCGACCAGCCCACAGGCGATCGCGATGAAGGTACCGGCCAGGTACGCGTTGCGGACGAAGTCGTAAGCGAACATCAGTCGCTCACGGGCACGACCTCGAGGCCGCCGGGGCGTCGATTCGAACGCTCGGCGAGATGGCGGGCAAGCTTCGCGAGCAGGTAGACGGCGAACGCGATCGTGGTGATGAAGAACGACGGCGGGTACGGTGAGTAGTACGCGATCCCGAGGCCCAGCCAGGTTGTGAGTAGGGCGAGGAACACCGTCAGCGCAAGGCTCGCGGCCGGGCGTGTGGCGAGCGTCTGCGCCGCCGCGGCGGGGGCAACCAGCAGCGCAAAGACCAGCAGCACGCCGGTGATCTGGCTCGTGGCGGCGACCGCGACGCCGAGGACTACGAGAAAGCCGGCCGACAGCAGGCGGACCGGGACGCCGCGCGCGCGGGCTACCTCCGGATCGATCGAAGCGAACAGCAGCGGCCGCGCAGCCACCGCCAGCACACTCAGGACCGCGATGCCCACGATCACCAGCCCGATCACCTGTCCATGGCTGATGCCGAGGATCCCGCCGAACAGCAGGTTCTCGAGCCCGGCGAGCACTCCCTTGTAAAGCGATAGGAACAGAAACCCGAGCGCTAGACCGATCGCCTGGATCGTGCCGATCGCGGCCGATTCGGTGCTGTGGCTGTGTCCGCTTCGCCGTTGGGCGGGGGTCATGGCCAGCGCGGCGATTGTGCATGCGACGTAGTAGCCCAAAGCCGTCGGCAGCCCGGCGAGCGCGGCGCCGGATGCGCCAGGGAATGCCATCGTCGACAGGGTGTGCCCGGCGAAGCTCTGCCGGCGCAGGACCATGAACCAGCCGATCAGCCCAGCCATCACCGCGACGATCGTGCCCGCCTCCAGCGCATTGACCATGAACGGATACTGAAATAGCTGGTCGACGTCGGACGGGATGTTCCAGCTCAGCGTCGGGTTCATGTGAGCTCTTGGGCGTGGCGGGGTGCGTGGTGAAATGGCGCCTCCGGTTGGCCGACTACGACCAGGCGTCCGTCGCGGGTGTGGAGCACCTCGATCGGAACACCGTAGAGCCCGCTCAGGGTCTCGCTCGTAATGACTTCGCCGACCGGTCCCTCGACCGCACGTCCGGAGGCGAGGTAGATAACTCGGTCCAGATAGCCGACCAGCGGATTCACGTCGTGAGCGACGAGCAGCACCGCGACCTGCTCGGTGCGGCAGACGCGCTGCACGAGTGCCGCGACGGCCGACTGGTTCGCGAGGTCGAGGCTGTCCAGCGGCTCGTCGAGGATCAGCATTCGCGGACGGCGGACCAGTGCCTGCGCGATCAGCAGTCGCTGCTGCTCGCCGCCGGACAGCTCTCCGATCGGGCGCTGCGCGTACGCGGTGGCACCGACGAGGTCGATCACCTCGTTGACCCGATCGCGGGCGGCGCGGCGCTTGCCGGTCGCGAACCGCGACGGGACAGGTAGTGGCAGCCCCCAATCGGCGCCGTTCAGTCCGAGTCGAACGATGTCGATCCCGCGCACGCGCGTGCTCGAGTCAAACGTGCGCCGCTGTGGGAGGTAGCCGATCTCGCGTTTTGCGCGTCCGGGCGGCTGTCCGAGAACCACTGCCTGGCCGCTCGCGAGCGGTTGCAGCCCGAGGATGACCTTCAGAAGAGTTGACTTTCCAGCCCCATTCGGTCCGAGGATCGCGACGAACTCGCCCTGCCGAACCCCGATTTGAACGTTCTCCCAGATCGTGCGGCCGCCGAGACGAACCGCACCGCGCACGATCTCCAGCGCACTGTTCTCCTGCGACGCGGGGACCTCCGTGCCGCTCGCGGACATCCCCCCGCCGGCGGCCACATCCGAGGGCCGGAGCGCACGCGTCATCTGCCCGTCGCTTGGTGCAGCGCCGCGCGCAGGCCCTCGAGCTCTGCGACCTGCCATTGCTGGAAGGAGTCTGACGCCGGTGACAGCGTCTCGGTGACGGTCGCGATCGGGATGTGTTGCGCGCCGGCGATCTGGTTCACGCGCTGGACGTCGGGCGTGGCGTTCTGGCTGTTGTAGACCCACACCTTGATCAGACGGTTCTGCGCTTGGTTGTCGACCGTCTGCTTGTCCTGCGCGCTGACGTCGGTGCCCTCGGCGACCGCCTTCGTGAAGCTGTATGGGGTCATCAGCTTCAAGCCGAGATCCTGGCCCATGGGCTGGAAAATGCTCTCGCTGTAGCCGACGGGAACGCCCGCGTAGTTGGCGCGGATCTCCTTGCGTAGCTCGTTGTACCGCGCGAGGCCGTGGGTCTCGAACGTCTGCCTCTGCTGGGCGAAGTAGCCCGCGTCGGCCGGGTCGAGCTTGTCGTAGTCAGCCACGATCTGATCGATCACCTTGTACACACTCGCCGGCGAGTACCACTGATGCGGGTTATCGCCCTCCCTGAGACCCAGCAGATCGCCGACCGTCAGGACGACCCGGCCGCTCACAGGGTTCGCCGAAAGGGCCTGGGACATCCACTTGTCGTAGCCGATCCCGTTGACGATCGCGAGGTTCGCGGTCGCGACAGTCCGCTCATCCTGAGCCGTCGGCTCGTAGCTATGTGGGTCTGTGTTCGGATTGACGATGACACTGCGTACAGTCGCCTTGTCGCCCGCAAGTTGGGTGGCGATGCTCCCCCAGAAATTCTCAGCCGCGACGACGACAAACTTGCTCGGACCCGATCCGGTCGAGCCTCCGGACGCGACCGGCGACGCCGACCCAGCCGACGCGGAATGGCCACTCCCACAAGCGGCGGCCATCGCCGCCAGCCCAACGGCTGCGAGCACCGACACGACTCTCCGGCTGAGCACCACGTTCATTCGTGGACAAAGCATATCCCAATATTGAGACTTGTTCTCATGAATATTCTCGGGTCCGGCGGTTGCTACAGCTGCCGGGGCGGCGGCGGCCTACCTCTGGCAGGCCGTGCAGTCGCCGTGCAGAACGACCTCGTGATCGTGCATGCGGAAGCCCAGCCGACGCGAGACGCGGTCGATCGACCGCTCCAGGTCCGGATCGTCGAAGGGCACCAGCCGACCGCAGGAATCGCAGACGAGATGATGGTGATGCTCGCCCCCCGGATCGACGAGCTCGTATCTGGCGGTACCGTCGCCCAGCTCGAGCCGGTTGATCAGGCCGCGGTCTCCGAGCAACTCGAGGATGCGGTAGATGCTCGCCCGTCCCACCCGTTGCTCCTCGCCGCGCAGACGATCCTCGATCTCCAGCGCGGTCAGCGCACACTCCTGGCCGGCGAGCAGATCGATCATCGCGTTACGGGCGCGGCCCCGCTTATGCCCGGCCTGGCCCAGCACGATGCGCGCGTGTTCGGCCCACTCCGTCCTGTCGCTGATCGACACGTTTCCAGTCTAGCCAGGGGATCGGCCAGAACGAGACAAGACTCGTTCTTGAATTGTCCGGCACGGCGCCGCTGAGCTGGAGCTACCCCCCGCCGGTGCTGTACCTACATCCGTGCGGATAACACGTGTAGTCCCGCACGAGATCGATTGTGCCGCTGAGAACCGTCTTGAACACACCCACGTCTTTCCCGTTTGACCCGGGGCCACTGTCCACTGTCATCCGATGGGCGAGTTGGACGTCAAGCACGACCTTCTCGCCCGCGGAGCGGAGTGTCGCCAGCGGCAGCGCTACCCGGGTCCACAACCTGCCGCTCCAGCCGTTGACGAACATGCCCTGGATCACGTTCTGAGCCACCGTCGGGTCGTTGGCAAAGCCGCGGCAGGTGACGCCCATGCCGCCCGGCCCCCCCGGGGAACGGTGAGACGCTGGTAAGCGCTGAATGAGTTGGATGCGGAGTCGGGCCGACGTTCGACTCGATCGCAACGGACGCGTCGCCGGGGTGATCGGCGCCGGTACAGCTACCGCTGGAGGCCGGCGTGAATCCGTCCCCGGCATCGGTCCAGGAAGCGTCGAGCGTGTAGCTGGCGCCGTCAAGCGTGATCTCCGGAAACCACCCCATCCACGGGCATCCACGCATCAGGCCATTGAATATCACGTGGTCACCCGCTGACAACGGCAGCGTGTGCGAGAGGGAGATCCTGCCGGAGATCGAACCGTTCGCAGTGCTGACGAACGTCCCCCAACTCGGGCTGAAGGTGTCCTTCTCGGTACCGGTCAGCGTGAGGGTGAGATTCGCCCGGCTGACCTGATACATCGCTCCGGGGGGATACTGGCAGGCGTCTGACCACGCCTCGCCAGGTGTCGCCGCCACCGCGCCGATCGCCGTCACCAAGATCAACCACAGCAACCGACGCCCGATCCTGCTCCTACCCACGGGAAGAGTGTCCCAGACGAGCCGAAACGCTGTCAAGCAGGTGCTCGGGCGCTGCCAGCCTCGAGGCGCGGCCGGCCTGCGCTAGAACGAGAACGTGATCACGAGTCGTCGGTTTTCCGTGCGACCCCTGCCCGAGCGGTTCGACGCGACCGGATTTGAATGGCCCTTGCCGACGCTCTTGACCTTGCCCTTGAAGCCATCGTTCACCAGCGTCGTGCAAGCCGCCTTGGCTTGCGAGCTGGTGAGCGAGACGTCGCCCTTGCCCTTGTCCGAGTAGGCCGTACAGGTGATCGACTTCGCCCCGGCGAGCAGCTTGGCGACATGATCGAGCTGGCCGAGCAGACCCTTGGCGAGCTTCGGCGAGCGTTTGCCGATTGGGAGCGTGATCGACGGGACCGCGAGCAGATTGACGTGGCCGGTCACGGTCTGCGACCCGCTCTGACTGGTGCTCCCGAAGACGTGGGCGGCCGTGGTCTGCCCCAACGGCTGGTGCGCGAGCGCACCGAGTCCGGCCACCGTCAGGGTCACCTTCGTCGCCAGGGTGGTGGCAGCTGAGGTCGCGGTGACCTCGCCGTTCGCCAGCAGCGTCCCCCTCGTGGAGCGGACCTCGATCACGCATGACGCGAGCGTCCCGACCTTGACCGCGCAGGTCACCGGCGTCGAGTTGCCGACGAGCAGAGGCGTCGTCGGCCCGCCGAGCAGCGTGCCACGGATCGAGGCGCTGAACCCGGCGCTCGGCGGTGTCGGCAGTGTCGGCGGGGGTGGCACGATCACGCTGCTCGCCGGGAGCTCGACCGCGCCGATGTCGGCACCGTCGCCCCCGGGCGGGTTCGGTATGCCGCTGACGTCGAGAACCCGCGGATCGCCACGCTGATCGGTTGTGAGCGTCGGGGGCGCGTGCCCCTGGTCGATCACCGGGCTCGTCCCGGACGGGAGCATCGTCAGAGTCAGCCCGCCGTTGTTGGCCAGCCCACCGAGCTGTGGATTGACGCCCAGAAGCATCGACTGGCTGGTCAAGAATGGCGCGTTGCCCGGCTGCTGAACCAGGCTGAAGGCGCCATCGAAGCCGCCGCTTGTCGAAGTGGCCGCGCGGGCGAGGTCCTGCGGCGCGCCGGCGGCTGTGTTACCGGCCACGATCGTGCTCGTGATGTGGGCGGTGCCGCTTTTCTTCGTCGCCGGCGAGCCCGTGGTGTACTCGCCCAGGTAGATCCCGCCGCCGGTCGCGGTCGCGGCGTTGCCGGCGATCGTCGAGTTGTCAAACGAGATCGAGCCCTTACCGGCGTGACCCAGCAGGGGCACGGTGCCGCCGTCGCTCAAGCTGACGCCGCCGCCGTTCGTAGCGCTGTTGCCGGAGATCGTCGAGTCGATCACGTCGATCGGGCTGTATACGTCGAAATTGATCAGCAATCCGCCGCCGAACGAATTCGCACCGCCGTGGTTGCCAGAGATCGTGCTGGCCTCGATCTTGATCGGGCTACCGGGGAGGGCCCCGTAGATCTCGATGCCGCTCCCGTTCGTAGCGCTATTGCCGGAGATCGTCGAGTCGGTGACGTCGACCGAGTTGTATTTGGCGGAAAAGCCCGGGAGGCCGGAGAGACCAAACAGTTCCAGGCCACCGCCGTTGACCGCGGTGTTGCCGGAAATCGTCGAGTCGGAGATCGTGGTGCCGTACTTGGTCTCCGAGGCGATCCCGCCGCCCGAGTTCGTACTCGTGTTGCCGGACACCGTGCTGCCGGTGAGCGTGAGCGACGTGCCGGCCGCAAGCCCCGTCGTCGAGGCGATCGCGCCGCCGTTACCGTCGGCGGTGCTCAGCGACCTTGCGTGGTTGTTGGTGATCTGGCTGTCGCTTATCGAGACGTTGTTGCCGCCCGACACGCCGCCGCCGTCCAACGCGGTGTTGCCGGTAATCGTGGTGTTCGTGATCGCGACGTTGTACTGCGGACCGCCGAGCATCGAGTCGGTTGCGGCCGCGACCCCGCCGCCTGAACCTACGGTGTCGCTGTTGCCGCTGATAGTCGATCCGGAGATCGTGACGGCCGCCTTGGCATAGATCCCGCCGCCACCGGTCGTGTCCGCACTGGTCGAGTTGGTGATCGTGTCGTTGCTCAGCGTCAGCGGCGCACCGGCTCCGGTCGCGGGGAGATCCTCGACCGCGCCTCCGTCTGCGCCGGCGCCTGCGTTGCCGTCTGTGATCGTCAGGCCCGAGATCGACACGGCAGCTGAGGAAGGGGCCGTGACATCGAAGACCTGATGGGCGCCTCCGCCGGAGACCGTGAGCGCTGGTGCACCCGGTCCGTCGATCGTGACCCCGCCCGTGCCGCTGATCGGGAGCGGGGCCGTAACTGTGATCGCCCCGGTCAGGCCGCTCTGGAAGGTGATTGTGTCGGGCGTCGTGTCGGCATTCGCCGCGGTAAGCGCTGCGCGCAGCGTCGGGCAAGTGAGGGCCACGCACGACCCGACGTTGTCGGTGGTACCAGTGACCGTGTACGTGGCGGCCTGCGCCCCGGCGGCGAGCACCCCGCTCGCGCCGATCGCGGCTCCCGCGACGAGCATCCGGCGCTTCGCATGCCCCACACGACGCCGCTCGCGAGCCAGTCGCCGTGCGTGCGCGCGCCTGAATGAACGAACAGACAACCAGCCCTTCCTTGTCAGGCCCCACTGGACGGTCCGGGAAATCTACTCTGTCGAGGCGATGGCGCATAATCATTCCACGATCGATGTCGTTCGCGGGCGGCTCGATCGCACCCACGCCGATGAGGTGCTCGGGTTTTGGGCGCAGCGGGCCGCGCTGACCGGGGTGCAGGCGCAGCGGCGCCTGCCCGAGGTCGTGTGCCTGTTGCGGCTCGACGGCGCACTCGCCGGCGTCAGCTCGGTGCACCCAGCCGATGTCCCGCTGATCGCGGGCCGGCGCTTCTGGATCTATCGCAACCTGCTCCCCGGCGCGGCGGCCGAGCAGTCGCCGGCGATGATTCGGGCCACATTCAACGCGCTCGAGGCCGAGTTCGACGGCGCCCGCGGATCGCCGATCGGGCTCTGCGTGTTGCTCGCAGACCCCGAGGAGCGACGCCGTCGCCCGGAGGCCGAGTGGTCTGACCCGCGCACGATCTACGCGGGCTACCTGCCCGATGGCCGACAGGTCCGGATCGCCTATTTCGAGGACGCCGACATCACCCGTGACGACCCCTTCACGTGACCCACGCCGGCAGCTGGCCGGCGGCTACCGCATCGACCTGTTCGCCGACCAGGACGCGGTCAGCGGCGCCGACGTGGTCAAGCTGTGGGAGCGCGAGGGCGGGCTCTCGTCCACAGAGGCTGAGCGCCGCGTGGCCGAGATCCTGCTTGTCGCGACCGACCGGCAGCGGCAGCTAGTCGGTGTCTCGACCGCGTATCTGCGTCTCAACGATCAGCTGCGCGCCGTGCTGTGGTACGTGCGCGTGTTCGTCTCACCTGCTCACCGGCAGTTGGAGCTCGCCCGGTCGCTGGCGCTGACCGGTCGCGACCACCTCGTGCAGCGGTTCGTCAGCGGCGAGGACCGGCGCGGCATCGGGATCATCTACGAGGTCGAGAGCGAGGTGCTCAGGCGCCACCTCCCGCAGGCGCGCTGGCCGCAAACGCATTTCATGTTCATCGGCGAGAACGACCGCGGGTACCACGTCCGCGTGTACTACTTCCCGGGCGCCACGGCGCCCGACCCCGATCACGGCAGCGCGTAGGAGCGCGCGGTCGTGACGTCGGCCGCCTCGGCGATCTCAGGGAACCGCGCACCACGCAACACGGCGACGTCGAAGATCTCCTGAACGAGGTCGTCGAAACGGAGAAACCCGACGACCGAGCCGGAGCGCAGATCCACCATCCACACGCCACTCTGTCGCTCATGGAGGCGGCGGGTCAACGGCAAATCGCCGAAGGTCGCTGACTCCCGCACTTGGGAAAGACCCACAAACGCGAGGTGGTCGATAAAGGCCAGTCCGCGCGTAAACCCCGGAAGCTCGGCGACGACTTCGACTGAACCGGCGTCCAGGTCGGCGACGCTCAGAGCGCCCGTCCCGGACTCGAGCAGCCACAGCCGGCCCCGGTGCCACCGGGGCGAGTGCGGCATCGAGAGGCCGCCGATCACCACCTCGGAGGAGGTGACGTCGATCAGAACCCCGCCGTGGTCCTTCGCGGCGCGCCAGCCGCCTGCATCGTCGGTCGTGCCGAGCGCGGTCACGTACGCGACGCGGTCATCGACGACCGCCAAGCCGTTGAGGTGACAGCGATCTTCGGGCGCCAGCGAGGTGACGAACCGCGGCGCCCAGCGCGGGACGAAACTGTGGATGGCATCGAGCGTCGCCAGACACGAGAACGCGCTCGCGACGAGCCACAGCTCGCCGCCGGCAAACGCAAGGTCGTGGACCGCGATATCGCCGGTCACATGACGGTTGCGCGGCAGGTAGCAGGCGTCGTGGCTGCCGATCGGTTCCAGCTTCGCTGCCGCGCCCGGCATGTCGCGCAGGTCCCAGACTTCGGTCCGAGTCCCGAGCGCGATCCGCCCTGGTGCCACGGCGATGCCCATCGGCTTTTCGTACTCCCGGAAGTGCGTGTTGAGCTCGCCGGCGCGGAAACGAGCACAGACCAGGCGATGGGTTTGATAGGTCGAGATCAGGAGCGAGCTTGCGCTCCGCTCGAGCGCCTCGCCGAACGTGGCTGTGGAGACACTCGCCAACGGCGAGCGCGAGTCGCCCGCAGAGGGGCTGCGCGCGGCGCGCCCAGCGGCCTCGACCGGGCTCAGCAGCGCCTGGTCGTACGCGATCCCCAGGAATGCGCACAGACGCTGCAGCTCGGCGCGCGGCTGGGCGAGCAGGCGATCAAGGGCGACCACGCTCAACCGGTCCTCCGCCAACTCGGCGAGGTCGACCGGAGCGGACTCGCCCGCGTCGCGGGCGACGAACACGAACCGTGCGCTGGGGAGCGCGTCGGCAAGGAACCGGCCCGAGCGCTCGGCTTCTGCGCCGCCGGCGACGAATGTCGCGACCGCGACGCCACGGTCAGTCCGGAGCGACTCGACCAGGAAGCCAACCTCGGTCCCCGGCGCGGCAGCGACGAAGACCGGTATCGGGGCGCCGGAGCCGGGCACCCCGCGAGGCTAGCGCCGCGCCCCTATCGCCGGCCGCGCCGAGCCAGATCCAGTTCGTCCGTGTTCACATCGTGACCGGCCGCGCACCGGAGTTGCACCGTCACGGGTTCGCCGCAGTCTCGGTGTTTCAGCTGCACCGGGCCACCGCGGTCGTCGAGCCAGCGGTCGCCCCATTGCATCAGCGCCGCCAGCGCCGGGAACAGGTCGGCGCCCTTCGGCGTGAGCTGGTAGCGCTGACGGGTGCGCTGCCCGGGATCGCGGTAGTCCTCGCGCTCGAGCAGCCCCTCGTCGACGAGCTCACGGAGTCGTGCAGCCGCAATCGGCTCGCTGATGCCGGCGCGCTGCGCGAAATCGTCGAACCGGTCGGTGCCGTAGAAGGCCTCGCGCAGGATCAGGAACGCAGAGCGCGTGCTGACGACCTCCAGCGCCCGGGCGATCGTGCAGCGGTCAGCCGTCCACGCGTCACGAGGATCGAGCGCTCCAGTCATTCGTATCGCAGTTGCCATGCGCACCATCATAGCTGACTCTAGTACATCTAAGTCAGCATGTTATGATGCCTGGCTATGACAGCCCTAAGCCAGCTTTCGAACCGATCCCGCCGGGACGCGTCCCCGCGACTCGTGCTGCTGATCGTGTGCGCGGGTGTCGTGCTCGCGAGTCTCGACCTATTCATCGTCAACGTCGCGCTGCCGCAAATGGGCAGGGATTTCCACGTTCAAGCCAGCGGCCTGGCGGACCTGTCCTGGGTGTTGAACGCCTACGCGATCGTCTACGCCGCGCTGTTGGTGCTGTTCGGGCGTTTGGCCGAGCGCTACCGCCGCGATCGCGGCTTCCTGCTCGGGGTCGCGGTGTTCGTCGCGGCGTCGGCGGCGTGCGGCGCCGCGACTAGCGTCCCGATGCTCGTTGGCTTCCGCATCCTCCAGGCAGCAGGGGCGGCGCTCCTGACCCCGACCTCTCTGGGGCTGATCCTTGCGACCTCCGAACCGCAGCGCCGTCATGGCGCGGTTCGCACGTGGACCGCCGTCGGCGGCATCGCTGCGGCAGCGGGACCGGTGGTCGGCGGCCTGCTGGTAGCCGCCAGCTGGCGCTGGGTGTTCCTCGTCAACGTGCCAATCGGTCTGCTCGCGCTCGCGGTTGGCTGGCGACGGCTGCCGCACGTCCCGGGTCACCCAGTGCCGGTTCCCGACGGAGTCGGGGCGCTCCTGATTACCGGCGGCGTCGGTGCGCTCGCGCTCGGCCTGGTCAAGGGCGGCAGCTGGGGTTGGGGGGATGCCAGGACGATCGCCGCCCTCACGGTCGCCGTTACCGCGCTCGCGCTGTTCGCCCTCCACTGCGCCCGGCACTCCAACCCGCTGATCGATCGCACGCTGTTCCGACTGCGCCCGTTCACCGGCGCATCCGCCGTCGCGCTGTTCTTCTCGGCCGCGTTCGGGGCGATGCTGCTCTCCCGGGTGTTGTGGGCGCAGGACGTCTGGCATTGGTCGGCGCTCAGCACCGGCCTGTCGATCGCGCCCGGGCCCCTGATGGTGCCGCTGTTCTCGTTCCTGGTCGCGGGCCGCCTCACCGCCCGGCTCGGGGCCGGGTCCGGTGATCGCGGCGGGCTCGACGATCTTCGCCGCCGGAGCCGCATGGTGGACGCTCGCGATGGCGCTGCGCCCCGACTACGTGAGCCAGATGCTCGGCGGGATGCTGCTGACCGGAATCGGGGTCGGGCTCACGCTGCCGACTCTGATGGCAACGGGCACGTCCTCGCTGCCCCCCCACGCGTTTGCGACCGGCTCGGCGGTCATCAACATGCTCCGGCAGATCGGGCTCGCCGTCGGGGTCGCGGTGCTGATCGCGATCCTCGGCTCTCCCCACTCGCCCGTCGACACGCTGCACGTCTACCAGCGCGCGTCAATCGTGGTCGCCGCAATCGCACTCCTCGGCGGCTTGGTCGGACTTACGCTCGTGGCTGGCAGGCGCAGGGCGTCGCTCGACCGCGCTCAGACCCTGAGCATGTCAAGGGCGGACGTCGCGCGCTGACGGTAGGCCATCCGAGCCGGTTCGACCAGTTGACTCTGGAGCCGTCGGGCAGCGTCCAGGTGGTCACCGGTCCAGATCATCCGTGCCGCGGTCGCGCTCGCCCGGCCATCCTCACGGCGCAGGTCACGGCTCACTGCTTCGATCAGCCGGCCATCAGCCAGCGCATCGCGCTCGAGCGGCTCTGGAACGTCAGCGCGGCCCATGAGACTGGTCGCGAACCCGTCGTACCAGCCGACGATCAGCTCGGTGCTCGCAAGCAGTTGCTGGCGAGCCGCAGCCCGGTCCCCGCCCGCCGCGTCGTCACGTTGCCACAGGTCGAGCACCGCGTCACCCGCGAGTCGCAGGCCCGCCACACCCGTGAGGAGACCGGTGACCTCGGCCAGCGGGATCGGCTTGGCGCCCCGTTCGGCGAGGTAGCTGCGGAAGGTGTCATCGAGGCGTCGGGACGCTGCCGCCGCGTCGATCGCCTCAGTGCTCGGCGCGGGGCGGGACGGCACCCCGAAGTCACAGCGACCCATGCCGAACTCCACCGCACCTGCCAGGTAGTGCACGCTGCGGGTGTAGGCGTCGGCGAGCGCGGTAGCGAGTGCCGGACCAGCGCCGCGTGGCCAGAACAGCGATCCGACGAGAAGGCTTACCCCGCAGCCGATGGCAATGTCCTCGATGCGCACCAAACCGATCTGCCACCCGACCGGCTCCAAGATGTTGTAGAGAATCACCAGCGTCAACGTGAACGCCGCCTGGCCGGCAGCGAACGAGATCGCCGCGGGAGCGAGGCCCGCGAGCAGGACGGCAACCGGAAGCAGGAACCACAGCAGCGTCGTGTTCGTCCCGAGCAGTGCCACGAGCGCGCCGCCGACGATGAAGCCGACGAGCGTGCCGAGCAGGCCGCGGACCACGTTCTGGCCCGTGCTCAGAGCGTTTGATCGCAGCACCGAGAGCGCGCCAAGCACGACCCAGAACGAGTGCTGGACGCCGGTCAGCTTCGCGATCAACACGGCAAGACCCAGGGCGACCGCGCCGCGCAGGCTGTTGTGCAGCCACACCGAATGCCGATCGACGTGCGCCCCCGCGCGCTCGTGCGCGGCTGACAGCGCTCCGGCGACGCCGGTCGGCTGCACACCTCTGAGCCGCTCGAGCCAGGTACGCCGCTCGGCCGCCGCGAGCAGCTCGATATTGGCCGCGATCTGCGAGATCGCGAAGCTGATCTCCTGGGCCCGGAAGCTGGGGTCCAGCGACGTGACAAACACATCAATCCGATCCTCGACGGCCACATTGCTCGAGTCGGCCACCGCGCGGGCCGGCAGCCTCAGCGTGTCGCCGCGCTCGAGCTCGGTGAGCGCCTCGCGTAGCTCGGCCAGCGCAGCCTGCAACGGTCCGGGACGGCCTCCACGCACGTCGAGCAGATCCGCGCCGCACTCGAGCGCCGACGCCGCTTTCGAGCGGACCCCGCAGGCGGCACGATGGGCCGGCGTCCGGACCGGTCGTGGCGCTGACTGAACGATGATCGCGTTTACCCAGTCGAGCTCGTCTACCAGCCGCACGAGCATCCGAGCGGCTGTCCCCAGAGCGGTCGGACGGTAGGGCGTCGCGAAGAATGTCCGGCGCAGGGCGCCGACCGCGGCGTTCGCCCGCTCGACCGCTGCGTCATGATCGTCCTGGAGCGCCTGCTCCTCGCCGCCCAGCACAAGAGCGACATCCGAGCGCAGCCGTGCCGCCAACGCCCGGCAGGCCGCGCTCGCCAGCCCACGCAGCGGATCGCGTGCCGGCGCCGGCCACAACAGCGCCACCGCCAACAGCGCCGCTCCCGACGCCATTCCCCAACCCGCCAGCCGATCCGGAATCGACGAAATCGGCCCTGTGAGCGAAACCGACAAGATCAAAGCCAACAGCAGCGACGTCGTGGCCCCGGCCAATACCGAACTCACGACACCGGCAAACAGCACCCCGAACCCCACCAGCACCATCACCCCCGCCCCCAGCCAGGCCGAGCGTGAGGCGAGCGTTCCCACGCAGACAAAGACGGCGCCGACGACAGCCAGCGCGGCTTGGGCCTGCAGACGATCACGGATCGATCCCCCGAAATCGACCAGCAACAGCATCGCGAACGAGCCGAACGCGGCGAAGGTTGCCAAGGCCGGATTCCCGATCACCTCCTCGCCCAAGGCGAACATCGCCGGCATCACGATCGCGGCACGCCCGGCACGCCGAAGCGCAGCCAGATCGCGGTCTCGCGCCTGCAGCCACGCCACAGCAGACGAAAGTGTCATCGAGGACCTTGTACCAGTATCACGCTGGAAGTCGACTACACGTACGCGCGAACCGCTCCGCGCGATCGACGAGCCTAGCTCGGGGTCGACGCCAGCGTAGCGCCGCGAGCATCTTCCGCGGCGCGCTCAGCGCCCTGCACGGCGCGAGTAAGGAGCTTCCAGAGCGTCTTGCGCTCGTCGGCGTCGAGCGCCTGCAGGACGTCGTCCTCGATCGCCTCCTGTGCCCGCGTGGCGCGGTCCAGTGCCTGGCGCCCCACGTCGGTGATGTGGACGCGGTGGCGCCGGCGGTCCTCGGAGTCGCGGCGGCGAACCAGATGGCCCAAGTCCTCTAGGTCGTTGAGCAGCAGCACGACGTTCTTGGCGTCCATGCACAGCGCGTCGACCAGTTCCTGCTGTGGTGCGCCGTCATGGTCGGCTAGGTAGCTCAGCGCCATCAACAGCCGCAGATCCATCCCGAGCAGCTCTGGGCTACTGCGGCGCATGACCTGCTTTGCCAATCGCGGCAGCAGCATCATCGAGCTGGTGGCGTACGGAGCGCTCTGAGAATCCATATCGCCAGCAGTATAGCCCGCTTCGAGGATCGTGGTTAAGCGCATCGGTAAGGATCCTGTACGATACCTTTCATGCCTGTAGCAAGGATCATTCGTGCTATATTTAGCTCTCGACCAGCGATCAGAAGGACACCGATGAGCACCAATTCCTCAAGCCCCTCCGCCGTACCGGACGCCAACCGATGGGCCGTGCTGGCCCTGCTCGGGGTCGCGCAGCTGATGGTCGTGCTCGACGCGACGATCGTGAACATCGCGCTGCCCTCGGCGCAGCGCGCGTTGCACTTCTCGACCGACAGCCGGCAGTGGGTCATCACCGCCTACGCCCTCGCCTTCGGCAGCCTGCTGCTGCTGGGCGGCAAGCTCGGCGATCTCTTCGGCCGCAAGTGGACGCTTCATCGGCGGGCTGACCGGCTTCGCCGTGGCCTCGGCGATCGGCGGCCTGGCGCAATCGTTCGGGATGCTCGTCGCCGCCCGAGCGCTGCAGGGCGCCTTCGGCGCGCTGCTCGCCCCTTCGGCGCTCGGGCTGCTGACGGTGACCTTCCAGGGATCTCCCGATCGACCCAAGGCGTTCGGGATCTTCAGCGCAATCGCCGCCGGCGGCGCCTCGGTCGGGCTGTTGCTCGGCGGGGTGCTCACCCAGACCATCTCGTGGCGCTGGTGCCTGTACGTGAACCTGCTGATCGCGGTGCCGACGGCGATCATGGCGCTGCGGCTGCTGCACAACCGACGCCAGCCGGACCGCGCACGGATCGACCTACCCGGTGTCGCTACTCGGCTCAGCCGGCCTGTTCGCGCTCGTCTTCGGCTTCTCCAACGCCGAGACGCAGCTCGTGGTCGGCTCCGCTGACGATCGTCGCGCTCGCAGCCAGCGCCGTGCTGCTCATCAGCTTCATCGCGCTCGAGCGGCGGGTCGAGCATCCGCTGCTGCCGTTGCACATCGTCTGGGATCGGGCGCGGGGAGGCGCCTACGCGACGATCGCGCTCGCGGGCTCGGCGGTGTTCGCCGTGTTCCTGTTCCTGACCTACTACATGCAGGAGAACCTCGGCTACTCGCCGCTCATGACCGGACTGGCATTCCTGCCGATGACCGGCATGATCGTGCTCACGTCGACGACCGTGCAGACCAGAGTGCTGCACCGCACCGGCGCCAAGCCGCTGGTCATGGCCGGCATGACACTCGGGCTCGTCGCGATGATCCTGTTCACGCGCCTGACCCCCGACGGCGCGTACGCCAGCCACGTCCTGCCTGGACTGCTGTCTGACCGGTTTGGGGATGGGCTGCATCTTCGCCCCCGCCTTCTCGACCGCGACGCTCGGAGTGAAGAGCACTGACGCCGGGATCGCCTCGGCGATGGTCAACACCTCCCAGCAGGTCGGCGGCTCGGTCGGAACCGCGCTGCTGAGCACGATCTTCGCCAGCGCCGCCGCCGGGCTACGTATCGGCTCACGCCAAGGCTGCCGGACTCCTGCGAGCGCGGCATCGATCCACGGCTACACGACCGCCTTCGACTGGGCCGCGGCGATGTTCGGGCTCGGCCTGCTCGTCGCGCTCTTCGATCCTTCCCTCAGACGGCGCCGCGCGCGCCCGCAGCGCCCAAGCCGAAGCACACAGCGATCTCCGCCTCAGCCTGGAGACCACCTAACCCAATTCCTCAGCGGCCGGGATCGCCAAGCCGGCGTCACGTCCGCATTTACCCCCCAGGAGACACGTTATGAGTAAAGAATCGAAACGAACTGCCTTCCACGCCGGAGATTTCATCTCCGAAGATGCCGTCCGCGGCATCCTCGGCCGCCGGCGACGGACTGCGTCGCCGACACCGACCGGCGCTGCCGACGGCCACGCAGCAATCACCACCGCCGCCGCACGCGAGCCATCGCGGCGGACCGCGCGCGGCGCGCCATTGCGTCGCTGGTCAGTCGCCGAGCTGATCGCGCGCGCTGCCGGCCCGTCTCCCGCCGATGGCACCAGCCGCGGCTAGAGGGTTGGCCGTTGGACGCCGGCCCCAGGACTCCGTCCGATGAGCGCTACCAGCACCCCGGTCCCCGAGCAGGTGCGGCTGCGGGCCCGGGAGGTCCCCAACCGACGCGGCCAGCCGCCGGCGATCGACCGTCGCGGGCTTCGCCGGCGGCTGCTCACATTGGTGGTGCTGGTCGTGTGCGTCCTCACGGTGCTGCTCGCGGTCCCGGATCTGCGGCCCGTGGCGCGGGAGATCGCAGCCATGAACCCGGCGCTGGTGGCGGCCGCGATCGCGCTGGAGCTCGCGTCGTGCGTCAGCTTCGTGATCGTCTTTCGGCTGTTCTTCGGACGCCGTGCGGACGCCTGCTGCGCATGAGCTCGCGTGGTCGCAGATGGGGTCGGGTGCCCTGCTCCCAGGCGGGGGAGTCGGTTCGCTGGCGGTCGGCGGCTGGCTGCTTCACCTCGCAGGGATGCCGACACCGCAGATCGTGCAGCGCTCGAGCGGCCTGTTCTTCCTAACCAGCGCGATCAACGTCCTGACGCTCGCCCTCGGCGGCCTGCTCCTGCTGCTCGGGATCGCCCACGGGCCCCACGACGCGCTGCGAGCGGGGCTGCCGGTGATCGCGGCCGTCGCCGCGATCGCCGTGGTGCTCGGTCTGCCGCGAGTCACGCGCCGCTTGTCCAGCCAGCACCCCCGCGCGGCCTGGCTGGAGGACATCGGCTCGGGAATCCCGGCTGCCCGCCATGCGCTGGCCCGGCCCAGCTGGCGTCTGCTCGGCGCCCTCGGCTATCTGCTGTTCGACATCGCCGTGCTATGGACGACGTTCGCTGCTGTCGGTCCACTCCCACCGCTGGCACCGCTCGTCGTCGCCTACCTCGTGGGCTACCTCGCCAACGCGATCCCGATCCCGGGTGGCATCGGCGTGCTCGACGCCGGCCTCGTCGGCGCCCTGGCCCTCTACGGACTGCCGGTTACCCACGCCGCCGCAGCGGTCCTCGTGTACCACGCGATCGCGTTCTGGATCCCGACGCTCGGAGGGACACTTGCATACGCCCTGCTCCGGCGCCAGCTGACCGATCGGCGCACGCCGAATCAGGCGGGGACGGCGGTGGCGAGCCTGTCCAGGACCTCGCCGTAGATCCGGCGTAGGCCGAGTGGCGCAAACAGTCCCTCGAACACCCCGGCGATCCCGCCCGCGCCGTCCCACGAGCCCTCGATCGTCACGGCGCTCCCGGAACCGGCCTGCGCAACAGTCCACTTGCTGACAAAGGACGACAGCTCGTCACGCTCGATGAGCGCGCCGGCCGACTCCTCCACCCGCAGCCGATAGTCGCGCTCGCGGCCGCCCGCGGCGAAGTGATAGCCGATCACGGTTCCAGCGCCGAGACCGCCCTGCTCGACCCTGTATGCGGTGTAGTTGCCAGTGAGGATCCGGGGCCGAGATTCCCGATAGTCGCGAAGGAACCCGAGTACCTGTTCCGGGGTCGCGCCCAGTTCCTTGGTTGCCCGCGCTGTGACCTTGGCCATGAACGCCATTCTGCCATCAGCTGTGCCGGTGGCGACGGGAGCTCACGGCGAGCAGGCCGACAACGGCCGGGAGCGCGGGCGAGAGCGGGTCGGTTCGCGGGCAGATCGTTGACCGCATGCTCGTCCGCGCTCAGCTCGGCCAGGGCCGGCTGACGGTCGACCAGGTCGGTGAGCTCGGGGAGAAAGAACAGCGCTCGCGCGAGGACGCGGCCCGCGGCGAGCCGTAGCGGGTCGTGGCGGCGATCAGCAGCGCACCGTGGAGAGCCTGTGGCCGTTGGCCGGACAGGATTCGGTCAAGGCGTCTGGCGACCAGCCCCTCTCGCGCCGCGCCGGCCACGGCCCGCGCCGTGACGACCGATCCCAGCGTTGCGCGAGCAGATGGCGCGCCTGGACCCGGCACGCCGCCGCGCTCTCCAGCGTCTGGCCCGCAAGGCCTGAGCCAGCCGCAGGAGCGTTCGCTGTAATTCCGGACGCTGGTCGAGAAACCGGCCATATGTTCCGGTTTCTCGACCAGCGCAGGTGAAGTCGTCCGTTCAGCGGTGCATGCAGGCGGGCCAATGAACCGTTTTTGGATCGTGTCGGGTCTATTTAGACACGAACCCAGATGGAAAGGACGAGAGTTGATCAATTTCACAGACAGGCGCTCTGAGAGCAACGCCGCGGACCGGCGGATAAACGGCGTGGATGTCGATGGCGCGCAGCGCGCGACATTCGCCGCCGGGTGCTTCTGGGGTGTCGAGGCCTCGTTTCGGGAGATCGAGGGGGTCGTGAAGACAGCCGTCGGCTATACCGGCGGGAGCACCGCTGACCCGAGCTACGAACAGGTCTGCTCGGGCGCGACCGGCCACGCCGAGGCAGTCGAGGTCTGGTTTGACCCGGCCGTGGTCAGCTACGACCAGCTGCTGAGGAGCTTCTGGTCGATCCACAACCCCACCACCCGCGACCGGCAGGGCTGGGACTTCGGCAGCCAGTACCGCTCGGCGATCTTCTTCCACGATCCCGACCAGGAGAGGCTGGCGATCGCGTCCCGCGACGAGCGCCAGGGAGCGTTGCGCCGGCCAATCGTGACCGAGATCGTCCCCGCGGCGCCGTTCTATGACGCCGAGGACTACCACCAGCGCTACTACGAGAAGCACGGCGGTGCGGTCTGCGCCACCACGCTGCGCTAAGGCCGGCAGACGGCAGCCCTCCTCGAACTTCAGGTATGGATCGAGGAGGGCGCGCTATTCATGGATCCTGAGACACGAGAGGAGTCGCACATGAGCACGTCGGTACGCGCGGAAGGGCGAGGTGGGGAGAGCTGGGACGTGATCGTGATCGGGGGTGGGCCCGCCGGCGAGAATGCGGCGCAATACGCAATCCAGCACAGCCGGCGCACGGCCGTGATCGTCGAGGCCGACCTGCTCGGCGGCGAGTGCTCCTACTGGGCGTGTATGCCGAGCAAGGCACTGCTGCGTCCGGTCGAGCTCCTCGACACGGCACGGGCGATGCCCGGAGTGGCCGCAATGCTGTCTGGTTCGCTTGACCTCGAGGCGGTGCTCGCCCGACGCGACGCGTTCACCCATCGCCACGACGACTCCCGGCAGGTCGAGTGGGCCCGGGAACACGGGATCGACGTCGTCCGAGGGTGGGGTCGCCTGACCGGCGAGAAGACCGTCGAGGTCACCGCGGCCGATGGCACGATCCGTGGGCTGCACGCTCGGCAGGCCGTCGTGGTCGCGACTGGGAGCACCGCCACGGTCCCGCCGATCCAAGGCCTGGGCGAGGCCCGACCGTGGACCTCGCGCGATGTCACCAACCTCGTGGAGGTTCCCAGCCGAGTCGCGGTGATCGGCGGCGGGGTCGTCGCCTGTGAGTCGGCCACGTGGCTCAACGGGCTCGGAGCCCAGGAAGTCACCGTGATCGAGCTCGAGCCGTCGCTGCTGGCCACACAGGAGCCGTTCGTCGGCGAGCTGATGGCGGACCAGTTCGGCAAGCTCGGGATCACGGTGCTGGTCGACACCAAGGTGGAGTCGGTCGAGCGACCTGAGGTGATCGACACCGGCATCGGCTGGATCCATGGCGGCCCGGCATCGGTCAATGCCGGTGGATCGACGTTCGACGTGGACGAGATCGTCGTGGCTGCTGGGCGGACCCCGGCCTCGGCCGACATCGGACTCGAGCGGATCGGGGTGGACGTCAGCAAGTCACGTGGCTTCCTGGTCACCGACGACCACATGGCGGTGATCGGTGGCGGCGACTGGCTTTACGCGATCGGCGACGTCTGCGGTCGGGCTCTCCTGACCCACATGGGCAAGTACCAAGGACGGATCGCCGGGGACGTGATCGCAGCACGCGCCGACGGACGTTCAATCGACGGCCCGCGCTACCACGACGTGGCAGACCACGACATCGTGCCGGCCGTGATCTTCGCCGAACCGCAGGTCGCCGCAGTCGGGCTCACCGAGGCGGCCGCTCGCGCGAAGGGGATCGACGTGGAAACCCTCGAGTACGAGCTGGGGGCGATCGCGGGGGCGGCCCTCCTGCGCGACGGCTACACCGGTCACGCAAAGCTCGTCGTGGACCGCGCCACCGACACGCTCCTCGGCGCCACCTTCGTCGGCCCCGACGTCGCCGAGCTGCTTCACGCTGCGAGCACTGCGATCGTCGGACAGGTGAAGCTCGAAACGCTGTGGCACGCGGTTCCGTCGTATCCGACCGTCAGCGAGATCTGGCTGCGGCTGCTCGAATCCCGGAACCCGGGCGCGTCGGATACCCTGCGGTGACCGGGTTTCATGGTGCCGCCGAGACATGAAGGAGGGAGACGTGGAGGGCACGACCAGACGCCTGGCTGATTTCGTTGCCGTCTCGCGTTACGAGGACTTGCCGCCGTTGGTCGTCCGCGAGGCCAAGCGACTGCTGCTCGACACGATCGGCTGCGCGATCGGAGCGACCGAGACCGAGAGCGGGCGGATCGCGCTCGAATACGCGCGGCTGGTGGGCGGCCACGACGACGCTACCGTCGCCGGCACGGGCGAGCGGACATCGGCCCCCACGGCGGCTTATGCCAACGGACGCCTGGCGAACGTGCTCGACGCCGACGACACGTTTCCGAGCGGATCCCATTTCGGCTGCTCGACGGTGTTCTCGGCGCTTGCCCTTGGCGAGCAGCAGCACCGCAGCGGCCGCGATCTACTGACCGCGATCGCCGTCGGCTTTGACGTCGGGGCTCGGCTCGGTTCGGCGCTCGGCCTGCCGATCCTGGTGCAGGATGGGAAGGTCGTCGGCTACCGGCAGCTGTACGGCGTCGCGACCACGATGACCTGGGCGGCGGCCGGCGCCGCGGCGAGCATTGCCGGACTCGACCCGGCGACCGCCGGCGAAGCCTTTGGGATCGCCGGCGCAAACACGCCGATCCCCGCGCACGCCAAGTGGTCGGCGTCGGTCCGACTGCCGATGCACAAGTACGCCGACGGCGGCTGGTGCGCTCAGATCGGCGTGACGGCGTCGCTCCTGGCCGGGCTGGGCAGCACCGGGTATTCCGACATCCTCGACGGCGACCCGTCCCTGTTCCGGTTCGTGGGATGCGAGACGTGCGACTTCGAAGCGCTGACCGGCGGCCTTGGAGAGAGGTGGCAGCTGTTGCAGACGACATACAAACCGTGGCCGAGCTGCCGCTGGACCCACTACCCGCTGACGGCGTTCAGCCGGCTGCGAGACGAGCACCACCTGCGTCCTGAGGAGATCGACCACGTCGTCGTCCGCGCCAACCCGATGGCGCAGTCGGCGCGCTTCAAGAACGCCCAGCCGGTGCGAGAGATCGACGCCGAGTTCAGCCACGCCCACGCGATCGCGATGGGCGCCTTCGAGATTCCCGCCGGCCCGCTCTGGTACGCCCCGGAGACGCTTTCCGCGCCGCACATTGTCGCTTTCCGCGAGCGCGTCAGCGTGGAGCTCGAGCCGTCCGCCGCGAACCTCGCGCAGTGGATGGAAGGCGGTCAGTTCCGCCGCATCCCGGGTGGCGTCGACGTTCACGCTCGCGGACAGGTGTTCTCCTCCACAGTGGAGCTTGCCTGGGGAGACCCCTGGTCGCCGGAGACGGAGTTCACCGATGAGGCTCTGCGCGCGAAGCTGGCCCGGATGGTCGCTGGGCGCGACCCGAGCTCCACCGATCGGGTGCGACACGCCGATGAGATAGTCGAGGCGGTCGATCGACTCGAGGAGATCGACGACCTCAACGAGTTCGGACGCTTGCTCGCGACCCAAACGGCGCCGATAGCCGGCTGACCGTCGTCCGGTGTGATCGATGTACTTCGCGGTTCGGCTTGAACGCGGTGGTCCATGGAACTGGTCGCGCGATCTGCGTGAGCAGGAAGGCTGGGATGAGCACGCGCGGTTCATGGACTCCCTCGTGGATGACGGGTTCATCGTCTTCGGAGGACCGCTCGCGGGCGAGCACTACGTCCTGCACGCGGTATCTGCACCTTCGGCGCAGGCGATCCGCGACCGTCTTGCGGAAGACAACTGGGCCAAGAGCGGGATGCTCACGATCAAGTCGATCGAGCCTTGGACGATCCTGCTCGACGGGCGAACCAGGCCGGATTAGGCCGTGTCCCGCTCCGGACCGGAGCGTAGCGCCTGAATGCGAACTGACGGCTCGGCCGCCAGACATCAGCCGACTTTCAGCGCACGATCAGAACCGCAGGGCAGGATCCGCCGTACTCCCTCGAGTCAGAGAGTGAACGAGGCGATGCTGGTGTCCACACAGAGCAAGTTTCCGGTTGTAATCGTCGGCGCTGGGCCAACCGGGGTGATGCTCGCGATCGAGCTGGCTCGTCGGGGCGTCGAGGTGCGGGTGCTGGACAAGCAGCCCTCACGCTCGCGGGAGTCGCGGGCGATCGGGATCCACGCACGGACGCTGGAGGTCTTCCACACGCTGGGGATCGTCGAGGAGTTCCTCGAGCTCGGCCACCGAGTCGACGGACGGCGCACACAGCATCGTTCGCCGTTCACTCGGAGTGCCGTTCGACGGCGATGACTACGCCCAGGACTGGCTGATGGCGGAGGTGAATATCGACCGGCCCTGCACCAAGACGATGCGCAACGGGCGCGTGCTCGTCGCCGGTGACGCCGCCCACATCCACAGCCCGGCGGGCGGTCAGGGCATGAACACCGGGCTGCACGATGCGTTCAACCTCGGCTGGAAGCTCGCTCTCGTCGCGCAGCGAAAATCGTCGCCCGCACTGCTCGACACCTACCAGGCCGAGCGCGTGCCGGTCGCCACCGGCGTGCTGGCCCTGACCCATGCTCTCGCGCGGGTGTTCTCAATCACCTCGCCACGCCAACGCTGGGTGCGGGATCGCGCCCTACCGACGCTGATGAGGATCCCCACGGCCGAGCGCCGCTACACCACTCGCCTGGCGCAGCCGTCGTACAACTACCGCGCCGGACCCCTCGCGCCCGCCCCCTCGCGGTCCAAGCGCGATTCGATCGCTCCTGGAGATCGACTCCCGAACGTCACCTGTCTCCTACTCGATGGCAAGCCGGTGACGACGTTCGACCTGATGCGCTCGCCGACGCACACTCTGTTCATCCTCACCGGCAGGCAAGCAGCGTCCGGGATCGCGCGGGCGATCACGTCACGCCTGGCCAATTGGGGCGAGGTACTGCACACAATCGTCATCGACGGACCAGCGGGACCGTGCGACTCCCAAGCCGTCAGCGATCCGGACCTGCGCGCTCACCGCCGCTACGGCGCCCTCCACGGCCGGCTTCTGCTCGTGCGCCCCGACGGCTACGTCGCCTGCCAATCGCCCCTGAACCGCCCGGACATTCCCGAGCGATACCTACTACGGCTGATGGCGGAGCGCCCTTCACGTTGACTGTCCGCGCGGCCATCGCTCGCCGTCCACGCCGTCTCTCTTCACCGGCGCAAACAGCGGTCGGCGCCCGTGTCAGAGCACGGTTCCGGGACGGCGACCCAGATGCGGTCCGGCTCGTCTATCGGGCCTACGGGCGCCTTGTCTACGCGGTGGCGTTCAAGGTCTTGGCGGAGCGCGGCTTGTGCGAGGAGGCAACCCAGCTGACGTTTCTGAAGGCGTGGCGCGCGGCAGGCGGTTTCGACCCGAGTCGGGAGCTCGGGCCGTGGCTGGCGACGCTCGCCCGGCGGGTCGCGATCGATCTCTACCGTCGGGAGGCCCATCGCGCCGCCGGCTCGCTCGAGGTGGCTGCAACCGATGACCCGGCGTTGGCCTCGGCACCTGCGTCGGCCGATGGTCTCTACGAGGTCTGGGAGGTTCGACGGGCCGTTTCCGAACTGCCTGCAGACGAGCGCGAGGTCGTTCGCCTCCAGCACTTCGAAGGCTTCGCTCACGCGCAGATCGCGGAACGCCTCAGGGTTCCGGTCGGGACTGTCAAATCACGATCATTCCGCGCGCATCGGCGCCTGGCCGCCGACCTCGGCCACCTCCGGGACGAGCCCGGATCCGGGCCACGCCGGCCCGGCAACTCACGAGCCGGTGATGGTCGAATCGCGATGATGCTGTGGGCGGGAGTCCCGCCCCCCGGTTCCCAGCGCTGACCGACACCGCCGATGCAGCGATGATGACGGGATTCGCAAGGCTGATGTGATCGTTGTCGGGCTGGGCGCGATGGGCAGCGCCGCGTGCTTTCAGCTGGCCGCACGCGGCGTGTCGGTGATCGGGATCGACCAGTACGCGCCACCGCATCCGTGGGGTTCGACCCACGGGGAGACCAGGATCACTCGCGTTGCGATCGGCGAAGGGCGGGAGTACGTCCCCCTGGCGCGCCGCTCGCACGAGCTCTGGCGAAAGATCGAGCAGGAGACCGGCACGCGGCTGCTGAGCCAACCGGGGATCGTGATTCTCGCCCACCCGTCGAGCCAGTTTCTCCACCAGACGCGCGCGTCGGCGTGCGAGTACGAGATCGAACACCGGGACCTGACCAACGCCGAGCTCCGAGCCCAGTTCCCGATGTTCGCGGTCGACGAGCAGACCGAGGCGTACTACGAACCGCAGGCCGGTTACGTACGGCCCGAGGCGGCGGTCGCCGCGCAGCTCGAGCTCGCCCGCCGCAGCGGTGCCCGGCTCCGGCTGCGTGAGCGCGTCGAGCGGTGGACCGCATCGCCGGCCGGGGTAACAGTTGACACCGACGCCGACACCTACCAGACGGCGCAACTGGTGCTGTGCGCCGGAGCATGGATCGGCGAGCTGTACCCGGGCGGACGCGACATCTTCGCCGTCTACCGGCAGCTGCTCTACTGGTTCCAGATCCGTGAGGGATACCAGCAGCTCCACGACATGCCGGCGTTCGTCTGGGATCTCGGAGGCGAGCAGCAGGGCTTCGTCCACCTCGACGGCTTCTACGGCTTCCCGGCTCTCGACGGTCCGGGAGGCGGCTTGAAGGTGGCGTCCGAGAGCTACGAGCGGACGACGACCCCGGATGGCCGCCGGCACCCGGCGACCCAGTCTGAGATCGATCAGATGTATGAGCGGTGCATCGCGCGCTACCTGCCCTGGCTCGGCCCCGTTCCGGTCAGGACTGTCTCATGCCTCTACACGAGCACGCGCGGCAGCCGGTTCGTGATCGACCGTCACCCCGAGCACGATTCAGTCCTGATCGTGTCCGCCTGCTCGGGCCACGGCTTCAAGCACTCGCCCGCGATCGGCGAAGCTGTCGCGCAGTGGTTGACCGGTGATCAGCCCGACATCGACCTCAGCGCGTTCAGAGGAGCGACGCGTCCAGCGTGAGATCTGGGACACCGGCCGGCGCGCGGGTCACGGAGCCGCCTTCCTTGGCGCCCTAGCCGCTCGGGGATCCCGCGCCGGGAGAGCCAGATTTGGCGATCGATCGGGACGGGATCACGCGAATGGCGTCTCGTGCAGCGAGCCGCTTGGCACGTTCGCGCTCCTCCCACTCCTTCGCTACCTGGCACACCGTGAACGCCCATCTGCGGCCGCGGCGCAGACGACGCAGGTTGAGTGCGAGGTAGGGGACCGCGAACACGACGAGCAGGATCTCGAGACCAGTCAAAATGATCTCTACGTGCCGGGGCGGAGATTGGATGCATGGAGGCTCGAGGTCTGCCAGGAGCCGCGCGAGATTCGCGCCCCTGCCGAGGCTCCTACACTCGGTTGATGCCACGAGGGTTCATCGCGCGATCGCTCGCCCGTGCAGTGGGGAACGTTCCGGGACTGAGGCGGGTGCCGGTGCTCAAGCTGCTGGCCGCGGCTGAGATTGCGCTGCTCGCCCATGATCACGTCATGCGGCTGGACAGGGAGGAGCGCCGGCGGCTTTTCGAGCTGATCCGCATAGGTCGGGGTCGCCGCCGCAACCTGTCCGACGCCGAGCAGCGAGGAGCTCGCGATGCTGATCGCGCGGATCGAACCGCGGCTGCTCGCCGGCCATGCCGTGGAGAAGCTCTCGCCGCTACCGCTTCCCAAGCGCTTGGTGCGTGGTCCCCGCAGACGGCCCTAGCACTCGCCGGCCGACGTCAACGGCGGGGAACGACGCTGGTGGGGCGACGCTGGTGGGGCGACGCTGGTGGGGGTGCGGCCGGGCCTGATGGTGTCAGCAAAATTCGTCATTTTCGGCTGCATAAAGGGACAAATCGCGCGCGCCTGCTGGACCTTGGCTACATAAGCACGTGGGGCATGCTTATGTAACCAAGGTCGCCCGCGCGCGCGGACTTTGGGCCTGTAAGCATGTCGCCGCACCAGGATCTCGGCCCGCGCGGGCCTCGCTGGGTGTCGACCGCGTCGCCCGAGCCCAGGGCGAGGGCGAGGGCCGTCACAGCCCGAAGGCGTCGCGCAGCGCCTGCGTCGTAGACCAAAACGCGAGCTCATCCCACGGGATCTCGGCCTGAGCGAACGAGCGAACCTCGGTCGCCTCAGGGGTCGTATGCGGCCGGCCGAGAGCCCGGGCCAGGAAGACGATCAGCACCACGCGGTCCTCGGCGCGTGAGTAGACCCCCACCAACCGTCCGAGGTCGATCGAGATCCCCAGCTCCTCGTCAGTCTCCCTGTGAGCGGCGTCCTGGACCGACTCGCCGAGGTCGACGAAGCCGCCCGGAAACGTCCAGCGACCCTGGCCGGGATCGAACCCGCGGCGCAGGAGGATCACGCGATCCTCCTCGTCCACCGGGATCGCCCCGGCGACCGGCTTGGGGTTGAAGTACAGGGCGTAACCACAATGCAGACACGCCATCGACCGCGGGAATGTGATCTCGGCCGGCTCCCCGCAGCGCGGACAGAAGCGAGCTTCGGCGAGGGCCGGGTTGATCGATGCCTCCATCGCAGCCGATGCTACGGGGCCGGCTCAGAGTCCGGACGGGTCGAAAGCGTCCGAGATGAGTTCGAACCCCCCTCGCCCGCTTGCTCTAGCTCTGCTGAGCGCCGATCGCCGGCGCAAGCGCATTCAACTCGCCGGAGCGCTCGCCGGCATGCTTGCCGGCGAGGTAACCGAACGTCATCGCCGGCCCGAGCGTGCCGCCGGGACCTCCGTAGGTCATGCCGAAGACGGACGCCATCGTGTTGCCGGCCGCATATAGGCCCTCGATCACGCTGCCGTCGATGTCGATCACCCGTGCGTCGGCGTCCGTCACCGGGCCGCCTTTGGTGCCGAGCGCGCCGGACTTGATCTCGGCCGCGTAGAACGGAGCTTGCTCGATTGGACCGAGGGCAGCTTCGATGCGCCCCTTACAGTTCGGATCGCCCCACCAGCGGTCGTGTGCGCTCTCGCCGCGGTGGTGATCAGGATCGTGACCTGCGCTTACGTTTGCGTTCCAGCGCTCGACCGTTGCGTCCAGCTCGGCCGCTGGAATTCCGAGCTGCTCGGCGAGGCCCGGGAGCGAGTCGGCGCGCATCGGCCAGTCGGCGACGGTCCCCGGCGCTGCCAGGCGAGCGCCGAAGCCGAACCGCTCGACGTAGCCTTGATCGAAGATCATCCAGCAGGGCAGGTTTGCGTACTGGAAATGCGCGACGTCGAGCACGTGAAAGGCGCCGCCGAACGCGTTGTAGTTGGCGGACTCGTTGGTGAACCGTCGTCCTTGGCGGTTGACGATGATCGAGCGAGGCAGGCAGCGCGGCCCCGACATCAGCTGGCGCCCTGTCGGGATGTCGCTCTCGGGCACGACTGAGGCCGGGATCCACCAGGCCTCGCGCATGTTGCCCAGCTTGGCTCCGGCCTTCATCGCCATGCGCAGTCCGTCGCCGTCGCACGTCGACATTGATACCGGGTGCGTCATCGGACCGCGCAGGAACGAGCGGACGTATTCCTGATTCCACTCGAAGCCGCCCGTGGCCAGTACCACGCCCAACCGTGCCGACACGTCGACCCGACCGTCGTCGGTCGCGATCCGCACGCCCACGACGCGCCCGTCCCGGGTCAGCAGCTCGGTGCCCGCGGCCGATGTGTGCAGCTCGACTCCCAGGTCAAGGCAGGCCCGCAGCAACCGGCCGATCAGGGCCTGCCCGCAGCCGCGCTCGTTGACCGCCTCCCGGCGCGCGACCTCGTCGGGACTCACCGGCCTCGGAGTGGCGGCACCGAGCGGCGTCTCGCTCATGGTCAGATGGCCCGGCATGTACGGAGACACCGTGACGCGGTGCTCCCACTCCCCGAGCTCGGTGAACGGGAACAGCGGGCACTCGATCGTGCGCCCGCCGCCAGTCTTGCCGCCGGGGAACTCCGGGTGGTAGTCGGGCATTCCGCGCACCGCATAGAACTGCACCGGTGTGCGCTCCTCGAAGAACCGCACCATCTCGGGCGCGCTCGCGACATACGCCGCGGCGAGCGATTCATCGATCAGCCCGTGTGAGAGGGACATGATGTAGCGCAGTGCTTCCTCGGGCGTGTCCGTGGCATCAACATCAGCCATGTGCGGGTTGTTCGGGACCCATACCTGCCCGCCGGACCAGGCAGTGGTGCCGCCCAGCAGATCGGCCTTCTCGAATACGCCCACGTCGGCGCCGTACGCCGCCGCCGTCGCCGCCGCCGACAGTCCGGCGGCACCAGAGCCGAGCACGACCAGATCGAATTCCTGGGTGTGGGCTGTCGTCGTCAGTTGGCCTCCTTCTCGGCTCGCGGTATGCATCATAATGTTTATCACGAATCGGCCGCGGCCGCGGCCGTGGCCCGGCGCCGTGGAGTGGTCGGACGCGCGTACCGGCGGCGCTCGGCGTAGCCGAGACCGCCAAGGCGGCCAGATCTGCTCTGGCCCCAGCGCACGGCGCAGTGCCCCCGACCAGACGATCGGCACTCCGGGCGACAACGGGGGTAATAGCGCCTTACTGTCACTCCGACGCCATTCTCACTCAATATGCAGCAAATCTACCGATGCCTTTCTCATGCACACTGTTGCTGACTCACAGTGGCCACAAGCTTGACAAGGATCTAGTGGCTACATAGAGTGAGCGCTCCTGGTCCCGTTGCCTCCCGGCCTGTCAGGAGAGTTTGTGATGAAACGCTGCCCGCGGCCAGTGTTGTCGCGGCTCTTGGCGTTCTCCCTCGGCGTGCTCGCCGCTCTGGTCGGTCTCAGCCCCTCGGTTGCGGCAGCGGCCGGAACCCGTCGACAAACGACCGTGGCCCAGTGCAGCACGGATGTCACCTTTGCACTTATCGAGGCCACCACTACCGGCTGCCTGGACCAAGTGTCACCCGGAACTTGGAAGACGGGCGACACCGTCAATCTGAACGGCATCCCGTTGACACCCGTCACCGGTACTCAGCTCGTTCTAACCGCGCCGACCGCGAGCGCTCCGGGAGGAGCGCTGTCGGTCCGGACCGACATCAACGTAGCGGGCGTGACATTCGATGCCGGTCTGCTCAACTGGAATCTTCCGGCGGGCGGGAAGGGCGACGTGAAAGACGTCGTCTCGACCGGCGCGCTCAGCGGGGACAAGCTGTTCGGCTTCGGGATTTCCGGGTCGGCGGAGATTCAGATCGGTTGGGACGCGAGTAACGATCTCCGCTACTTCAAGTTCATGATCAATCTGGCGCTCCCGAGCATCTTCAAGAACGGCCCGGAGCAGGGCGCTGGGGGGCTCAGCGCAACGGTCGGCCTGCGGGTCGACAGCGCCGGGGTGCACGCGGACGCGGTCAAGGCGCAAGTCAGCAATGCATACATCGGCACGCTGCAGGTAAAGGATCTATGCCTGTCCTTCGTAGCCGCCGGCAGCACCGTCGCCCCCTGTACGCCGCCGCTGCACGGCGCAGAGCCGCTGCTCACGTGTGAAAGCCCGGGCAACGTCGACCGCTGGGATGGCAGCGCGGAGATCGTGCTGCCGACCTCGGACAAACCCGAGATCGGCGTATGGGCGGGTGCGCAGAACGGCATGTTCAGCTACGCCGGCGGCCAGGCGACGCACCTCGGCAACTCTGTGCCGATCGCGGAAGGCGTGTACCTCGACAACGTCGGACTTGCCATCTGCGTCACTCCACCGCCAATCAAGTTCAAAGGTGCGATGGGGATCAACATCGGTCCCACGATCAACGGCTCAGCGCCCGTGACGATCAATGGCAGCCTGGAGTACGACGACACGAACCCCTGGTTGATCGTGGCGCGCGGGGATGTCGAACTGTTCGGTTACAAGGTTGCAGACGGTTTTCTCAGCTACCGGTCGGACAACACGATCGACTTCGGCTTCCATATGAATCTGGACTTCAAGGTTGCGACCGTGGAAGCCGGCGTCGACGGGTGGATTGAGGCTCGCAACCCCTTCCGGTTCAATGTTGACGGCACCGGGCGGGTGTGTGTGCTGAGCGTCGCGTGTTTAGGCGGCGAGGTCACGGCCTCCTCGGAGGGTGTCGCGGCGTGCATCACGCTGTTGGAGGGCGACGTTTGGACGTATGTCAAGAACGCCGACTGGGCGTGGTATGCGCCATGGCGGGCGCACTGGGAGCTGCGGCATTGGCGGCTGCGCGCGGGCGCCGGGATTCACTGGTCTGGCGGTGGAGTCCAGCTGATGGGCGACTCCTGTGACGTCGGACCCTACCGAGCAGCAAAATCGGCGCGCGAGGCGGCGGCCGGCGTCTACGTGGTGCAGGTCGCATCTGGCAGCACCGCGCTGACGCTCCAAGCCCAGGGCAGCTCCGCGGCTCCCGGGCTGGTGCTGATTGCACCAAACGGCACCCGCTACAGCTCCCCGCAGATTGCGGCCAGCATCGTTCCCGGTCGAGATATGTTCGCCAAGGATTCGATCAACCGTGCCACCGACGTGCTGATCGCCAAACCGGCCGCGGGCGCTTGGACAGTCAGGGCTGACCCGGGGTCGTCCATCACTGCGATCCGCCAGGCCGCCGTCGATCCGACGCCGACGATCGACGCGGGGGTCGGCGGACGCGGCTACGACCGGATCCTGGGCTACACCTATCAGGCGCAGGCGTCCCACACCACGCGGTTCGTCGAGGACGGGACCGGCTACGAGCAGGAGCTTGGCCCGGCGGCCGGCACCCCGTGCAAGGACGTGAAGTACATCCATCCGGACCCGCCCCTGTGTGGAGAGATCCATTTCACCCCCGCGGCAGGACCGGCTGGGGAACGCCGCATCTACGCGATCACCACCATGAACGGCGAGATGACCGACCGGCAGCTCGTGGCGACGTATGACGCCCTGCCCGAGCCCGAGCCGTCGAAAGTGCCGGATTTGATCGTCGACCGAGTTCCGAACGGCATCGAGATCAGGTTCAAGCCGAGCACGGCGCCGATTCAGGCCGCGATGCCGATCGACTACAACGTCGACATCAATCTCACTGACGGCAGCGAGCAGCTCGCCGTGCTGCGGACCGGTGACCACACGCTCGCGATCTCGAACGTCGCCTCAGATATCGGAGCGACGGTGAAGGTCGCGGGCATGCGCCAGGACGACACTCAAGGGAACGAGCGCACCGTGGTCCTCGCGTCCGGCGAGAGCAGCGCCGCCAGCTGACCCAGCGCTGAGGCGAGACCGATTTTGGTTAGGGTGCGCGCATGGAGCATTCGGTCGCGTCCTACTTCGCCCCAGGCCTGCTCGAGGGCCGGGTCGCACTCGTGACGGGCGGCGCGAGCGGGATCGGTTTCCAGATGGCGCGCGGGCTCGGGCTGGCCGGCGCGCGGGTCGTGATCGCCTCGCGGTCGCAGGAGCGGCTCGAGGAGGCGGTGAGCGAACTGCGGGCGGCGGGCGTCGAGGCAGCGTGGCGGCAGCTGAACGTGCGCGACGCGGACGAGGTCGAGCGCGTCGTTGGCGCTGTCGCCGACGATCTTGGCGGGATCGACGTGCTCGTCAACAATGCGGGCGGTACGTTCTCCAAGCGCGCCGAGGAGCTGACGCCGAACGGCTGGCGCGCGCTTGTCGACCTGAACCTCAACGGCACTTTCTACTGCTGTGGCGCAGTCGGCCGGCGGATGATCGAACGCGGTCGCGGCGGCAAGATCGTGAACATCGTGATCGGGACCTGGGACCGCTCGGCCGGCGGGATCGCCGGAACCGGGTCCTCGCGGGCGGGCGTCGCGCACCTGACGCGCTCGCTGGCCGTCGAGTGGGCGCAGTTCGACATCCAGGTGAACGCGCTCGGGCCGCAGTACATGACCCCGGGGGCGAAGGAGATGTACGGCCAGGAGGTCGACGACTTCATCACGAGCTCGACACCCGCCCGCCGCTGGGCGCGACCGGATGAGATCGCCGCCTGGGCCGTGATCCTCGCGAGTCCGATGAGCGACTACCTGACCGGTGCCTCGATCCCGCTCGACGGCGGCAACTCGATCGGGATCGGGATCAACTTCCGCGGCAGCGCCGTCCTGCCCGAGTGACGACGCTCGACTCAATCGTCCGCCGCGGTGAGCGGAACCTCCCAGACCACGTCGCGATCGTCGAGGGCGATCGCTCCTGGACGTGGCGCGAGTTCGATGGCGAGGTGACCCGCGTTGCCTCGGCCCTGCACGAGTTCGGTCTCGGCACGGGCGACCGGATCGCCGTCGCGGACACGAACTCCGCCGCCTACTTCGCCCTGTACTACGGCGTTGCGCGCCTCGGCGGCGTGCTCTGTCCGCTCAACTATCTGAGCGCGCCGGACGAGCTCGCGTATCTGCTCGGGAACTTCGAGCCCCGCCTGGTCCTCGCGGGTCCAGAGTACGAGCAGACAGTCGCGACTGCCGCACCCGCCGGTGTGCCCGTGCTCGCGTTCGAGCGCGAATGGACGCAGCGCGTCGCGGCTGCGGACGCAGGCGCGGAGTTCCCGCGGCCCGACCCCGACGGGATCCACGTCGTCATGTACACGAGCGGGACCACGGGTAGGCCGAAGGGCGTCTGCCACACCCAGCGGGCCCACTACCTCGACGCGATCGCAACCGCGCTCGGCTACGGCATTCGAGCAGGCGACCGCTACGTCGTGCACGCGCCGTCGTTCCACGGCGCGTCGTGGGACCACGCGAAGCTGTTCTTCGTTTCCGACGGAACGGTCGTCCTGCTCCCGCGGTACGAGCCGCTCGCGCTGATGCAGGCCGTCTCGACCCACCACGCCACGGTTCTGTTCGGCGTTCCGGCCGTACTGCGTCAGTTGCTCTCGCACCCGCGCTGGCGCGATTTCGACCTCTCGAGCATCCGGCTGGTGCTCTCGGGCGGCGCGCTCGGCGCCGCCACGGTGAATGCTGAGTTCGCCGAAGCACTCGGTCGGCGCGTCGACTTCCTTCAGATCTACGGCCTGACTGAGGCGGGGCCGTTCGTCAGCGCCCTCCCGCCGCGGCTCGCGGCGACGAAACCGACTTCGATCGGACGCCCGCTGCCGGGCGTCGAGATGGACCTCGTCGGCGTCCAGGACGGCGTGGGTGAGATCGTCGTCCGCGCCGCGACGCTGATGCGCGGATACTGGCGGGCGCCCGACGCGACCAACGCCGCCCTGCGCGATGGCTGGCTCCACACTGGCGACCTCGGCAGGCGCGATCTCGACGGCGACTACGAGATCGTCGACCGTCTGAAGGACATGATCCGCTCCGGCGGCGAGAACGTCTACGCAGCTGAGGTCGAGCGCGTGCTGCTCGAGCACCCCGACGTGCTCGAGGCCGCCGTCATTGGCGTGCCCGACGAGCGCTGGGACGAGCGCGTCGTCGCCGCAATCGTGCCGCGCGAGGGGCGGGCGGTCGAGACGGAGTCGATACGTGCGTTCTGCCGCGAGCGGCTCGCGGCGTACAAGGTGCCCAAGCAAGTGGACCTGGTCTCCGAGTTCCCCCGCACCGGGCTCGGAAAGATCGCCAAGCACGAGCTCCGGCGGCTGCTCGAGCGCGATTAGTCCGGCGTAGCCGCGAACGAATGCCTGGACCTTCCAGTCGTCACGAGACGGGGGCTGCGAAGTCGAAGACGTGCAGATCCTCGTCGTCGGGCGCAACGCGCAGCGCGACGTTGATCGAAGCAAATCCGGACATCGCGGCCACGAGCACCGTCAGTTCGATGATCTCGGGCTCGGAGAAGTGCCGCCGCAGTTCCTCGACCATCTCGTCGGTGACGAACTCGGCGTTGAGGCAGAACGCCTCGACGTAGCCGATCGCGGCCTTCTCGGCATCCGTATACGGGCCGTCCTCGAAGTTATCGATGTCGGCGTAGTCAGACTCCCGCGTGTGGCCCTCCGCCACCTTGAAGCGGGTGTTCTGGCAGATCCGGCAACCCACGGTACGAGCGATCTTCATCCGGGCGAGATCCTTGATCCGCACGTCGAGGACGCCACCCTCCCACACCTTGGCGTAGAACTGAAAGAACGCCTGAAGCAACTCCGGACGCCAGGACATGACGCCGTTGAAGCGCCCCTCCGCGCCGGGGGCGAGCGGCAGCCGTGGTTCGCCCTGCGGGCCGATCAGCGGCAGCTTGACTCTGTCTGTGGTCACGTCAGCTCTCTCTGGCGTCACTTCAGCTCCCTTCCGCTTGTTCAGTGTGGCCGAAGCCTAACCTACCAAACGATTGTTTGACCGAAAATGCAACCCGAGCGCGTCACGGCGGAGCGTTACTGTTTGGCCTGGCAACCAGAGGGAGCGGGCGGATGACAGACACGGTCTGCCGGCAGTGCACGCTGTGCGAGGCGCACTGCGGCATCAAGGTCGAGGTGGAGGGCAGCCGGGTGGTGAGGATCAGCGGCGATCCGGACGACGTGCTTTCGCGCGGGTACATCTGTCCCAAGGCGGCAGCGCTGGGCGACCTTCAGGCTGATCCGGACCGGCTACGCCGGCCGGTCAGGCGCGTGGGAGAACGGTTCGTCGAGATTGGCTGGGACGAGGCGCTGGAGCTCGCTGCGGGCGGCCTGCGAGGCGTACAGGATCGCCACGGCTCCGATTCCGTGGCCATGTACGGTACGCGAGCGGTTGCGAGCCATCCGGCAGCGAGGTGGAGCAGTCGTGGTCGTCGATCCGCGCCGGACGGAGACCGCGAAGCACGCCTCGGAGCATGTGGCGATCCGCCCTGGTGGCGATCCATACCTGTTGCTCGGGATGCTGCACGCGATCCTCGCCGCAACTCGAGTGGTGCGTCGCGGTCGACATGTACGTCACCGAGACTACTCGGCACGCCGACGTGATCCTGCCGCCGCTGGCCCATTTGGAGCGTCCGGATATCGACATCGTGTTCACGCTGGTGTCGGTCCGCAACCGCGCCCTGCAGCTGGCTGGGCCGTTGATGACAGCTGAGCGGATCGTCGACGCCGCCCTTCGCGCCGGCCCGTACGGGATTCTTCACCGCGGCCGTCGCGGGTTGGACATGGGCAAGGTGCAGCGCTCAGTGCACGGGATCGACCTCGGGCCGCTGCAACCGCGGCTCCCGGACGCGCTGCGAACCCCGGGCAAGCAGCTTCACTTGGCGCCTGAGGTGATGTTGGCCGAGGCTGCGAAGCTCGACGAGCTCGCAGCCCGGCGGGAGGCGGCGCCGGCGTCCGGTTACGACCTGACGTTGATCGGGCGTCGCCAGCTCCGCTCCAACAACTCATGGATGCACAACAGCGCCCGCCTGATGAAGGGCGCCGACCGATGCACCGCGCTGTTGCACCCGGACGACGCAGCGGCGCGCGGGCTGCTTGACGGGCAACGGGTGCGGGTGAGTTCCGGCGTCGGCTCGATCGAACTGCCGCTGCTGGTCAGCGACGAGATGCGCCCCGGCGTCGTTTCAGTGCCGCACGGCTTCGGACACATGCGCGCCGGCGTCGGGTGGCGCGTTGCCGCCGCCAACGCGGACGCGAGCATGAACGACATCACCGATCCGGCAATCGTCGACGGCCTCACCGGCAACGCGGCATTCAACGCCGTGCCGGTGCGGGTGGACGCTGTCGCCGCGCCGGCCTCCCCTCCCGAGATTGCGGTCGAAGCTGGCCTGCAGGTCGCCACCGAGGCCTAGCGATAGCACTCCAAATGCGACCTTTGTGGGAGATGGGTCAAATATTGCTCGATCGCCCTTTTTTCCAAGCACGGATTGGAGTACGGTTTCGTGCGCCATGGATCGTGTCGATCGGGGGCGTGACACTGGGGTGGATGCCGCACTCGCGGCCGCCTCGGATCTCTCGCTGTTGCGCCATCAGCTGGCTCTCAACGGGCCGAACATCGAGTTGTTCAGCAAACGGCTGAGGGCCACGTTCCCGGTCTACCAGGAGAGCTTGGGAAAGCAGCCCGGCCCGGTCTTGAAGGAGATCGCGGCGCTGAGCGCAGTCGTCGACCACGCGATCAGAGCGATCCAGCGGACCAACCTGGCAACAGGAGCCGGCCGCGACGCGCAGAGACTCGTGCTGGGCGCGCTGAACGCGCTCGAAGGGGCTCTGATCGACCTCAAGCACGCGTTTTCGGCGTCGAGCGCTTCAGCCTCGAACAGCGCGCTGGGCAAGGCGCGGACGAGCCTCAAGCGGTGCGAGCACCTGCGCAACCAGGCGAGCCACGCGCTCGAGTTCTCATGGCGGCTGTAGCACGATGAACGACCCCCTGCTCGACCGTCTGGCGAGGCGGCTCGCGGCCGGCGACGACGTCTCACGCCGCCGGTTCCTGGTCGGCTCGGCAGCCGCTGCCGCCGCGACCGCCCTGCCGCTGCGTCTGCCGGGCCTCGCGTTTGCCGCCGGCGTCACGTCGTGCGACTGCCAGGGGTACTCCGACCGGGCCTATCTCGATTGCTGGAACGAGATCGTCGACACGGGCGGGCCATACAACGACGAATTTGGCGCGACCGCAACGATCCAATTTTCAATCGCCAATCGGTTCGCAACGTACGCGTGCGACCCGTCGGCCCAGAAGGCCATGCAGGACTGCCAACAGGTCCCCTGCCCGGCCGGGCAGATCTGTGTCATTCCGAAGCCGTTCAGCGCGCCGGCCTGCCAGGACAACTGCCAGAACCAATGCACGAGCTCACAGACCTGCTGCGACGGTAACTGTGTGAGCCTGCAGACCGACAGCGAGAACTGCGGCCGATGCGGGCACGCGTGCATCGGCGGGTCGGTGTGCGAGAACGGGCACTGCGGTCCCGCCAAATGCAGCCCGACCTGCACCGGCGGTCAGTCGTGCTGCCCGGTCACACCCGGCAGCTCGGAGTTCCTGTGCACCGACACCAAGACCGACAACTTCAACTGCAACGCATGCGGGAACGTATGCCCGAGCAACATGTCGTGCTGCGGCGGGAAGTGCACCGACCCGGGAACCGACAACAACAACTGCGGTGGCTGCGGCATCGTCTGCCCCACGGGCGAGCAATGCTGCGGAGGGTCGTGCGGACAGCCGTGCGCCGCCGGTGAGGTGTGCTGCCAGGGGGCCTTCGCATTCGAGAGTTGCAACGCGCCGGTGTGCTGCGGGTGCGGCCTTCCGGCGGAGTGCTGCACGGTCAACGGCGCGCCGACCTGCTGCCCGAACGGCTGCCACACCGCGATCGACGGCACGATGACCTGTGTTTGACGCTCAACCGCCGGGCCGGGAGGACCCTGGGGTCCGGATCACCAATGATGCTGCGCTGATACGTTGCCCGGATCGCGGGATACCGGAGCCAACAGCAGAAGTCGCACATCGATAAGGCCCTACAGGCGCTCGCCAGAACTCGCGCCGGGGGTTGGCTGTTCATCAACGTGTTCCCCGCCATCGACCGGTGGCTGATCCCCCGCACGCGCGGCCGTCTGACGGTCGCGATGGGCCAACCGATTCTGTTGCTCAATACTCGCGGCGCCAAATCCGGCCAAGCCCGCACAACCCCGCTGCTCTACACCCCGCATGAGGACGCCTTCATCATCGTCGCCTCAAAGGCCGGTGCCGCTCATCACCCTGCCTGGTATCACAACCTCCGGGCCAATCCCGATGCGGTCACGGTCGAGCTTGCCGGCCGGCGCATCGCCGTCCGGCCACGCGTCGTCGAGGAGCCCGAGCGCAGCGAACTGTGGCAGCGCGTGAACGACAACTACAACGGCTACGAGGCCTACGAGCGACGGGCCGGTGGTCGGATCATCCCAGTCGTGCTGCTTGAACCAATCTGAGCCGGTGCTTTCCGAGCGGCCGTGGATCGGTGGCAGACTGGTCACGACGGCAGTGGCCCGGACGGCGGGGAGGGCACCCCGCGAGACTTGCGCTCTGGGGTCAGAGGTGAATCGTGACGACGGCCAGTTCCCAGCGACCGTGTCCGCCGGCTAGCTCGACGCGGAGGGTCATGGTTTGCGCGCCGCGCACGACGCCGAGCGAGTGCCTGCGGTCAGGCTTGGCGCTGATGAAGCGGCGGCCCCGCTTGATCGCCACAACGAGCCGGCCCCCACTGCCGGGACCATGGAGCTGGAAGAAGATGCGCCCGCTTCCGATCCGCACGCTCACCGAGTCCGCCGTCTGGCGCAGGTAGAGCATCCCGGCGCCTTGCGGCTCCACCCGGATCTGCCCGTTACAGCTTGGCTGCGGGATCACTTGCAAACGGACCGAGCTCAGGAATGGAACCGTGGTCAGCTGCCGCCCGCGGCAGGTAACCCGGGTGCCATTGAGGAGCACGATCGCGTCGCCGGCTGATGCTCGCGGCAGTCGGGTTCCGAGCGCCTCCGCCGCCGCTCGCAACGGCACCGTCAGTTCCTCGCCCGAAGAACGTTTCCCGGGCGTGACAGTCGGCTCCCCGTCGGGAAGCGCAGGGTTCGGGCAACTACTCGTAGGTGGGTTGCCGGCGAGTGTTTGCACCACGTCGGTGACGATCGCTGGATCGCTCAAGAGGCTGTGCTGAACCTCCGGGAAGAACGGCAGGAAGGTGTTGCTGTGCACGTCGGGGAACGGCGGGAAGCACGTTAGCTCCGGAATCGCCCCCGCCTGCTCGAGGCCCACGGCCTGCGCGCTGTCAAGCCCGACCAGTACGTCGTTGGGTGACACGTAGCGATTGCCGATCCCCGCGAAGGTGACGGCGTTTCCGGCTATGGCGGTCAGCGGAATGCCGCTCAGCGATTTTCCTTGTCCCGGGTTCGACTGTGCCATGGAGGCAGCGGTGATTTGACTGAGCGCCGGCTCGAGCTTGTCCTCGCGGTAGGCGACCAGCAGGGCCGCGATCAGCTTGCACGTGAGGTCGCTGCCGCACAGCGCCGGGTCGATCGCCTCCCCGATGTCGGCTAGGAAGCTGCCGAGGTGGGGAGTTCCCAGGGTGGTGATCGACAGCACGTGAACGGCGGGGAACGACCGCGACGCCAATCGGAGCGCACCGCGGGTCCACAGGCCGCCGTAGGAGTGCGCGACGATCCTCACGCTGCTCATGCCGTACCGCGAATGGAGATACGCGATGAACGAAGCCAGCGCTTGGGCGTTGGCGTAGATGTCCCCCCGAGAGTTGATCGTCATGCTCTCGGGCAGCTGCGCCGGACAGTTCGAGAACAGCGGAGGGTCGGGAGTGACCGGGCCGCTGCCGTTGTTCACGGGCGCCGTGTAGACGTTATAGCCGGCCGCCGCGTAGCGCCCGCCGTCGTAGGTCCACGTCGCACCCCTGGAATAGCTCCCCTGACACTGTACTTCCGGCGTGGTGAACGGCGTCGTCGTCGTGAGGCCGGAGACCAGCACCACCGCGTCGGTTCCCGGCGTCGTTCCCGGCCCCGTCCCCGTCGCCGCGACGGCGGGCGAGCAGTACCCGAGCGCCACGCAGAGCGCAGCCGCCGACACAAGCCACCCGTTTCCCAGCTTCCTGAACCACACCAACGCGCCCCAGCTCACAGCTTCCTCCTTCTTCGCGATCCGTCAGCCTAAGTGTATGGCTCAGCTGTTATGAAGTCGGGGCGCGGTGACCATACTGCGCGGATCGATCAGGATCTTGGCATGGACGTCGGGATCGCCGAGCGCGGTGAACGCCGCCTCGACACCGTCGAGTCCCACCGTCCCCGTGATCAGCGGCCTGGGGTCGACGTCGCCCTCGGCGAGCATGTGCAGGGTGTCACGGAACTCGAGCGGGGTGTAGCCGATCACGAACCGCAGATCGATCTCCTTGTTGATGGCCATCGCCGGCGTGATCTGGTCGGCGCCGACGCACACGCCGACGACAACGACGCGAGAGAACAATGGTGCGCCGTAGATGACACTCTCGATCACGCCCGGCATCCCCACGCACTCGAAGATCACCGGGTACTTCGGTCCGGCGCCGAGCGCCTCGCCGAGCCGCCAGGCGTGCCACCATCCGATCGGCAGGCGCTCGAGCTTCTCGCGCGTGCTCACCGCGAGCTCGAGCGTGGCCGGGATGTCCGTGAGGTGGCCGCGTGCCGGCGCGGCGGTGAACGGCGACGCGGCCGCGGGGTCGACGACGACGTCCGCGCCACAAGCGGTGGCCAGCGCCCGGCGCCCCGGCGAGTAGTCACTGGCTACGACCGTGCGCACACCCTTGGCCTTCAACAGGAGAATGACCGACAACCCGATCGGGCCGCAACCGATCACGATCGCCACGGTGCGCTTGCCCACCTCGCCTCGGCGGACCGCATGCCAGGCCACCGCCATCGGCTCGGTCAGCGCTGCAACGTCGGACCCCAAGCCGTTTGGCACCGGCATCATCAGCGACTCCTCGACGAGCAACTGGTCGGCGTAGGCACCAGGAGCGTGCACCGACAGCCCGAGGGTGTCTACCCCACGACTGCCGCGCAGCAGCGGCAGCGCGACGACGGGGGTCCCGGTGGGCGAGCCCTTCCGGCACCCGGGGCCGTGCTCGGCGACCTCGCCGCAGAACTCGTGGCCAAACACAATCGGCTCATCGGAGCGGGCGAACCGCTCGTAGCCCATCCGCGCGGCCAGCTCAGCCCACGCGTCGCAGCCGTGTCGGGCGTGCAGGTCCGACCCACAGATCCCGCACCGCAGGACCTCGATGCGCACTTGGCCGCGCCCCGGCACGGGCTCGGGCCGTTCGGCCACCTCAAGTTCCGCGTTGGTGCAGACGACGGCTTTCATCGTGCGCGCTCCAGGAAACAGACGCCGATCACACGGAGATTCTTGCACTGCCCCGGCCTGCCGCCGGCGGATTCAGTGAACGTGGTGCGTTTCCCCGACGACCGGCGGGCTCGCGAGCGCAGCACCGTCAAACAGCATCGCCGCTCGTTGCTCCCTCGAGGCGTCCGCGATTGACGGAACACCGACCAGGCCCTGAGCAATGTCCAGCTCTTTGCGCAGCATCTCAATCATGTTGGTGACGCCCCGCTCCCCGCCGGTCGCCAGTCCCCACCACCACGGGCGGGCCACCAGGCACGCATCCGCACCGAGCGCGAGCGCCTTGAGGATGTCGGTTCCGCGCCGGATGCCACCGTCGATCAGGACCTCGACGCGGTCGCTGACCCCCTCGACGATCAGCGGCAGAACCTCCAACGTGGCCGGGACACCGTCGAGTTGGCGGCCACCGTGATTGGAGACGATGATGCCGTCGACGCCCATCGCCTCGGCCTTCGCGGCGTCCTCCGGCGTCAGCAGTCCCTTGGCCACGAGCTTGCCGGGCCACATCTCGCGCAGCCACTCGACCATCTCCCACGTGGCCCCCGGCGCCGACAGCCGCGTGTTGATGAAGTCCGACATGGCCTGCGCTGACTCCCCGCGCGCCGACGAATCGGTTTCGCCGACCAGATTCTGGAAGGTGATCTCGCGGCCCCGGACGTACTCCTGCATCCAGCGCACTCGCCGGAGGATGTCGAGGGCGCTGGAGGCAGTCAAGCGGGGCGGGGCGCTGAAGCCGTTGCGAAGATCGCGCTCACGCCGGCCGACCAACGGCACATCCATCGTCAGCACGAGCACCGCGTAGCCGGCGGCCTGCGCACGGCGAACGAGGCGAGCCACGAGCTCGCGGTCCTGCCAGATGTAGAGCTGGAACCAGAGTGGCCCACTGGCCACTGCGGCGACCTCCTCGATCGTGAAGCTCGAGGCGATGCTCAGGCAGATCGGCAGACCCGCGGCGCCAGCGGCCCGCGCGACCGCAAGCTCGGCGTCACGGTGGACCAAGCGTGCCAGGCCGGCCGGGCCGAGCACGAGCGGCATCGACATGTCCGTTCCGAGAACCCTGACAGCAGCGCTGCGCTCGGCGACCCCGACGAACGCTCGAGGGCGCAGTCGTAGCCGCGTGAATGCCGACCGGTTGGCTCGCAGCGTGATCTCGTCCTCCGCGCCCCCGGCGATGAAGTCGTAGACCATCCGCGGCAACCGGCGCCGCGCACGCTCCTCGAGCTCCCCGAGGTTGGTGACAGGCCGAGCGTTCATGATCCTGCCGTATTTTCCGCTCTGGACCCGCCTCGTGTCCCGCAGGTACGCGACGGGCGGGTTTCGGCCATCCCAAGCATCTGCGGAAATCCAGGCCGGTGTCAGCAGTCTGACAATTTCGCCTGCATACAGGGACAAACCGCGCGCGCTTGCTGGGCCTTGGCTACATAAGCATGTGGGGGATGCTTATGTAACCTAGGTCGGCCGAGCGTGCGTACTTTGGGCCTGTAAGCATGTCGCTGGAGCGGATTTCGCCCCGCGCGGGCCTCGCCTAGTGCCGACCGCAGGCGATGTTCGCCCCGGTCGTGTGAGCGTCGGACCCGTGATCAGATCGGGATGCCGACGAGCTGGCGGCACGCGCGGGTCTCGACGAGCGAGAGCCCAAGGTCAACCGACAGCACGTGGCGCAGGTCACTGACGACCTGCGTTCCCACCCCCGTGTCGGTCTCGAGCTCGCTCACGAGGGCGCCGATCGCCGCGAGGTTCCCGCTCGCGACGCTACCCGCGGTGCCTTCGATGTTGTGCACGCGCGACTCGATGTCGGAGCGGAGCTGGTTGATCTCGGCTCGCGCTTGCGCGGTTTGCGCGCCTGGGGGCAGTCCGAGTTGGTTGACCTCGTCCCACATGCGAGTGGTCGCCGCGACCGCGTCCTCGATCCGGCCCAGTGCAGCGAGGCTGAGGTCGAGGCCCGTTGCGTCACGTTGGATCTCGTTCTTCCAGTCCAGGATGTTCGTGCACGTGGCCGACGCCCACTGCTGGTTGGCCGCCATCTCTGCGAGCGAGGCCTGGGTGCCGGCCGGGGTGCTCTGGGCGCTGTTCTGGACGCCGGGGCCCGTGAACAGGCCGGTGCTGACGGCGACCAGCACGGCAGCCGCGATGCCGCCCATGACCAGGACGACGCGGCCGAGCCTCCTGCCGAGCGAGGTTTGTGCCGGCATCAGTCGCGCGCGTGGTCGTGGTGTGCGCGGTTGGCGCTGGCTACGAACGCGGCGGTCATGAGGCTCCAGCAACGCAGTATGCCGGGCGCGGTGAAGAACGGCCGCAGAAAGTCCCTACAAGACCATAAGAGTTCTCCGGCCGCCCCCGCACACCCGCGTCTGCGCCCGTCTCTAAAGAGCTCTAAAGATGCGGCTCAAACAATTGAGCGTTTGCCTGATGTGGAAGGGGTGCGCTTAGCCGCATCATGCATCGCGGCCCAGTTGGCGCTCCACGACCGACTACCACCGTTTTCTTGCTTGGAGGCTGAAGATGAGCTCGTATCGCGCAGTGCTGAAGGGCGTGTCGAAGCGTCTCGGGATCCGACGCCGCGTCGTCTCCGTGGCGGTCGCGATCATGGCGCTCGGTGCTGGGCTGTCCGCGTCGGCGCTCGCGGTGACCACGGACGCGGTGACGCCGACCACCACGACCATCGTCCCCACCACTATCCCGGTTACGACGACAGTCACGACGTCCACGACCACGATCCCGGTTAGCACGACCATCTCGACGTCCACGACCACGATCCCGGTTAGCACGACCATCTCGACGTCCACGACCACGATCCCGGTGACGACGACCATGTCGACACCGACGACCATTTCGATGCCCACATCGACCACAACGTCCACGACCACCACAACGTCAGCGACCACGACGTCGGCGACCACCCCTACGCCCGCGCCGTATTCGTTCCGGACGCTCGACAATCCCAAGGACCCGGCCTTCAATCAGCTGCTCGGGATCGACAACGAGGGCCTGATCGCGGGATACTTCGGCTCGGGCGCCAATCGGCACCCGAACCAGGGCTACCTGCTGCGCCGGCCCTATGACGCCGGGAGCTACCTTGACGAGAACTTCCCGCACTCGGCGCAGACGCAGGTAACCGGGCTCAACAATCTTGATGTCACAGTGGGTTTCTGGGCTGACCGCATGGGCGACAACTTCGGCTTCTACGCGATCCGCCGTCACAACTTCCGGACTGCGGACTTCCCAGGCGGCAGCCAGGGCCAGACGCGCGTCGACCAGCTTCTAGGTGTCAATGACCGCGACGTCGCCGTCGGCTTCTATGACGACGCTACCGGCAATGCTCACGGCTACACCTACCGAATCCGCGAGCACCGCTACGAGCCGGTTCGGATCCCTGGCGCCACGAGTGTTACTGCGGCTGCGATCAACAACCTCGACGACATCGTGGGCTTCGAGACCGAGCGTAATGGCGACGTCGTCGGCTTCCTGCGTCAGTCCGACGGAACCCTGATCAAGCTCAGCTACCCGGGCGCGACCCAGACCGAAGCGCTCGGCGTCAATGACGGCGACGAGGCCGTCGGCGCGTACACCGACGGAACCGGCAGCGGCGCAACCACGCACGGGTTCGTGTGGCGCCCGGGCTGGGGCTTCAAGACCGTCGACGATCCCAACGGGATTGGCACCACCACGCCCAATGGCGTCAACGACCGTGGGCAGCTCGTCGGGTTCTATGTCGACGGCGCCGGCAACACCGAGGGCATGCTGGCCACGCCGCAGACTTTCCAGCCGTAGGTGCGATCCGGGCTCGCTGCAAGCGACGCATCTGCCCGGTAGAGGGACGGCGTTGCGGCACGGAGACGGCTGCGTGCGGATCGGTGAGACCGGTGCGATATGGTCCGACGTCCTCGGAGCATGCGGGTACGTCAACGACCATAGGGCCACTGTTGATGGGTCACGAGAACGATGGGTGACGAGAACGAGCGGTCTGATGTCGACGTGGCGCCTGAGCGGCTATCGCGGCGGACCGTCTTGAAGGGGCTTGGCGCCGCGGGATTGGCCGCAGGCGTCACGGGATGGCCGGCCGCTTCCACCGTCGGCGCCCGCGGTCGTGCGCTCGACGGAAGCTGGAGTGGCTTCGACGCTCTGGTTGAGCACGAATTCGCGCGCATGGGCCTGGTGGGCGCTGCAGTTGCGCTCGTCAGCTCCGAGCGTGTGCTCTACACCCGTACGTTCGGGGTTAGAGATCTGCAGAGCCGCAGGCCGGTGACGAACTCGACGCACTTCCTCGTCGCGTCGACGACGAAGTCGATGTCGTCGCTGCTCGTCGCGACTTCCGTCGATGACGGGAAGCTGGCTTGGGATCAGCATGTGGTCGACGCGTGGAGTGGCTTTCGAGCGCCAACCGATGAGCTGACCCGGACCCTACGGGTTCGTGACCTGCTGGGGATGGCGTCGGGCATCGGCGAGCCGGCCGCCCTATCGGGCTTGCACGAGGGCGACCCGACCGCGACACAGCTTCTACAGTCGACCGTCAACCTGCCGGTGATCAACCGGCCCGGTAAGGAGTTCTTCTACAACAACACCATCTACGCCGTGGGGGGGTACCTGCCCGCGCTCCATCAGGGCGTCGGCGGCGAGCACCTGGCAGCGGCCTACGACGACCTGATGCACAAGCGCGTGTACGGACCCGCGGGCATGGCGGGTGCACGCCTGACCGACGATCCGCGCGGCTTGGTCAGCGACTACTCCAGAGGGCACGGGCTGGACCTGACCGGGAGCCCGACGACGCTGGCCTACGGCCCGGTGGGCAGCTACGCGCCGGTCGGCGGCACACTCGCAACTCTCGATGACATGGCCGCTTATGTGCGTTTACAGTTGCGCGGCGGCGTTTCGGTGAGCGGCCCCCGGGTGGTCTCCGCCGGCAACCTTGCCGAGTGCTGGAAGCCGAACATCCCGGTGCCCGATTCCCCGGAGCTCGACCCTGACGCCGTCAGCTCCGGGTACGGCATGGGCTGGATCAGCGTCCGCTACCGCGACGGCTCCACGCTCGTTTGGCACAACGGCGGGATCGATGGTTTCACCAGCTGGATCGGGTTCCTGCCTGAGCACGACATCGGTCTGGTGGTGCTCAACAGCATGAACGTGCTTCCGATCGGCGCTTTTTTCTATATGTATGTGGTCAACGTGCTGCTGAGCCAACGTTTTGGGCTGAACGTTGGCGTGCCTGCCAAGGTCGATGACGCCTACCAGACGGCGATGAGCGCTCTGCGGAAGCTGGGACGCCTGGCCCGACCCGTAGATCCCCACGCGGTGGCCCCCTGGCTTGGCCACTATGAACGCGGCTATCGACTCGTGCTCGATAATCGTGACCTTCGGATCCTGCTCGGGCCGCGAGTGATGCCGCTGCGAGCGATGCCGGACGGCGGTTACATCATGTCCGGGGGGTTGGTAGTGGAAACCCGAGTGACGCTCGATCGTGACACTGACGGAGTCCGGCGGATGGAGCTGGCCGGGCTGGAAACGGTGCGTCGAACCGTCGGCCTCGGATGAGTGGACCTCTAGTTCAGGGTCTGTTTGCCGCTCGCGGAGATTCTCTGCAGAGAGTCTCCGGTCAACAGCGCTTCGAACCGGGGTGAGCCTGAGCGTGGGTATATGTCCCAACCGGCGAGGTTACCCGGAAGCGAGAGATTGAGTACGAAGCGGTCGAGCCGGCTTGTGGGTACGCCGCCCTGAGCGGCGATCAGGCGGGCAAGCCGCTCTGGCACATCCGCTGTGAGCTGCGAAATGTTGACTGCGTCCCGAGGTCCTTCAAACCGTGTGCTCGGGCCAATGGCGAGCGGTCCGGTGGTCGTGGCCGTTACCAACCGCGCTTCGCCGTTGTCGCCGATCACGGCTTTGAGCTCACCCGGATAGAGGACCAGGACCAGGACCGAACGGGAGGCGCCGAACCTCCTCGTGAGGGCCGTCAGGATGGGCGAAAGGTTACGGGCGTAGAACAAGGACGAACGGCTCGTCGGTCCGATCCGGGCCGTTGCACCCGCCGGGCGCGGAGGCATCACTCGGGTGATGTCCACCGCTGGCGGTGGCATGTCCCAGCTGTAGCTGTCCGGCAGGTTGTGCGCCCCGCCGAAGTTCTCGTTCTGGATGATCGCGTTCGCTGTGTACGACGTGCCGTCCTTGAAACGCACCAGACACTGGAGGTGCGCGGTTTCTTCGCGCACCGTCCCGTTGATGTGCGGCGTGCAAGCGACCGAACTCACGGGCCGGTGGTCCGTGCTCGTAATGTGCTCCGTCATCGCGTCCTGAAGCAACTGGTAGTCAGGCTCTTGGCCACACCCGGCCAAGGTAAATGTTGCGACGAGCGCCACAATCACTCCCCGGCCCCGATGGAAGAGCCGCACGTTACGCTCGCCGGTGGCTTTGATCCCAGGAACACAAACAACCCAACGCGTGAAAGTCAATAGGTTGCAAGTCCCGACGGCGAAGCGCGCGTCGCGGCTGCTATTGCTGTTCACCCTCGATGCCGACGACCCCGGCGCTGGCCAGCTCGGCCTCCTCCACAGCTAGCCGCATACGGTCGGCCGGGGCCATCGCTTGCGGCGACATCATGTCCTCGCCGCGGGAGAGCAGCCATGACGCCCCGGCCGAGAGCGCGCAGACGACGCTCCCAACCCATAGAGCGGTGACATAGCCTCGTTCGGTCACCTGCATCGCACCGGGGGCGATGCTGCCAGCCAGGATGGTGGCCGCGAGCGCGCTGCCAAGCGAGAAGCCGATCGAGCGGATCACCTGATAGAGGCCCATCGCGCTGCCCGTCTCCCGGCTCGGAACGGCCCGCGCGATCAGTCCTGGAATTGTCGCGAACGTGAACCCGAAACCGATTCCGATCACCCCCATCGCGACAAGCGCCTCCCACACTGCGCCGTGCAACAGCGCAAAGAACACTCCCGCCGCTGCGATCATCAACGATCCGCACACTAGAACGGTCGTTCCGGACACGCGTTTCATGATCCGAGCGATCGTACGACTGGCGAGAAGGCTCATCACCGAGAAAGGGACCACGCACAGCCCCGCGACCAGCGTCGAGGCACCGAGCCCGTAGCTGAGCGACGTAGGCTCCTGGACGAATTCGGTGACCAGCGTGAGGAACATGTACAACGCGAGCCCGAGAACGATCGCCGCGAGGTCGGCTATCAGCACGGCGCGGTGACGCAGCTGTCGTAACTCCACAAGCGGCGCAGCGCTACCCAACTCCAGGAGCACCCACGCGGTGAGGATGAGCGCCGCGGCCGCGAACAACCCCAAGATCGATGCCGAGCCCCAGCCCCACTGCTCACCCTGACCGATCGCGAGCAGAAGCGCGATCGAGGCCTGCTGCGAGCACGACCGCGCCGGTCACGTCTAGCCTGGCGGACTCGTGCCGGCTGCGGGGAACGACCAGGACGGCAGCGACCAGCGCGAGCCCGGCAATCGGCGCTCCGAAGAAGAACGCCACATGGACGCCGAAGTCACGGGCGATCAATCCGCTGATCGGATACCCGGCACCAGTGGCGGCCGCGGCCGCCACAGACAGGATCCCGATCACTCCCGGCGAGCGTTCGGGCGGAAGGTGGTCACGGGCCGCCGCCATCGTTACGGGCGCGAGGCCGAGCCCGACGCCCTGCATCGCGCGGCCGACGACTAGCACCCCAAGCGATTGCGCCATCCCGGCGATGATGCTTCCCACCAGCACGATCGCCAGCCCGCCGATCAGCGTCTCGCGCCGGTGCAGGCCGTCGCTGAGGCGGCCCATGATCGGAGCGGAAATCGCCCCGGACAGGAGCGCGATCGTGAGCGACCACTGCGCGCTGTCAAGCGAGATGTGCAAACCGCGTGCGACTGACGGGATCAGCGGCGCGCCCAGACTGCTGATGATCCCGGTGACCATCGTTATCCCGACGAGGACCGGAACCAGCTGACCGGTCCGCTCTGACGCGCGCACGGCAAGGGCTGTACGGGAGGGGCCCACGGTTGACATCGTATGAGCACTTCGTCGCCGCTCCGCCCGGACCGTGGCAGACTGCGATCCCGGTGCGAAGAAGCGATGAGCTTGCGATCAGCCGCGTCGAGCTTGAGCCGGTCGATCGCGTGGAGATCACGGTTCTGATGGACAACGTGACCGACCCGCTGCTGGTCGGTCAGGATGGGGTCGCGCGTATGAACTGGCCGCGGGCGCTACTGGGTGGGCTTCCTACGGCGGCAGCACGTGTGAGTCCTGAGACCGGCGTGCCCGATGCGCTGATCGCCGAGCCGGGCTTTTCGGCGCTCGTCCGCATCGAGCAGAATGGACGCCAGCGAACGCTGTTGTTCGATACCGGCGTGTCACCGAACGGGATGGTCGAGAACATGCGCCGGCTCGGGATCGAGCCGGCCGACGTGGAGGTGCTTGTGCTCAGTCACGGGCACTGGGACCACGTCACTGGGATCGAGGGTTTGGTCAGAGAACTCGGCCGCAGCCGCATGCCGGTGATGATCCATCCGGAGTTCTGGACACCGGCGCAGGGTCAGCTTCCCGGGGCTCGAGCCGGCCGAGCTGCCCTCCACGAGTCGCCGCGCGCTGCAGGAGATGGGATTCGCGATTGTCGAGGAACGCCAGCCCTCCTTCCTGCTCGACGGCGCGGTGCTGATCACCGGAGAAGTTGACCGCAGCACCGCGTTTGAGACGGGATTCCACGGACACGAGGCCCTGCGCGGCGGCAGGTGGCAGGCAGACCCGCTGATCCTCGACGATCAGGCGCTTGTCGTGAGCCTCGGCGATCGTGGGCTCGTGGTCCTCAGCGGCTGCGGGCATGCCGGCATCGTCAATACGGTGCGGTACGCCCGAAAGCTCACTGGACACGATGCGGTAGCCGCGATCATCGGTGGCTTTCACCTCAGCGGTCCGATGTTCGAGCGGATCATCGAGCCTACGGTCGATGCGCTGGCCGCGCTTTCACCCTCGCTCTTGATGCCCGCCCACTGCACGGGTTGGCGAGCGGTCCATCAGCTCGCCACCCGCCTTCCAGACGCGTTCGTGATGAGCACCGTCGGCACCACGATCTCGCTCTAGGTCACGAAGCGGTTGGCCGGGGGCAGAGCGCAGCGATCGCCGCAAGCCCCGTCAACTGGGCGGGGCGGTCTGACTCAGGATGGCGGCGAGGGCGAGGACCAACAGGAGGAGGCTCACCTCGAGTGCGAGCGTGCGCCGGATGCCGGCGACCGGCGCTCCGGCCACGATTCGCGGCACCACCCAGCGGTGGTGGTAGCCACCGAGGGCGAGGGCGACGATGGCGACGAGGCTCTTGCCGAGCAGCGTGATCCCGTAGCGGCTGGTGAATAACGCCGAGGGCGAAGGCAGCTCGCGCACCGCGAGGTACGCACCGGCGATCGCGAGCACGACCGCCAGCGGCACCGCAAGCTTCGAGAAGCGCACCGCGCACGCGCGGAAGACCGCCTCCCGCGACGAGCGGGACAGGGGACGCGCGACCCCGGCGAGGATCGCGAGCCCCACCAGCCCGCCCACCCACAACGCGCCGGCGAGGAGGTGCAGGTAGTCCGCCGCAAGCGCGAGCGCCCCGCGCGAAGCGGGATGACTTGCCCAGCTGATGCCGAAGGCGATGCACAGCGACAGTAGCCCCGCGCTCGCGAGCAGCGGCTCCCGCCTGCGCGGCGTGACCCATGCGCCGACGAGTAACGCCAGCACTCCGAGCCAGGCGAAAGTCGTCAGCGTCCACGCCTGGCCCAGGTGCGTCGCGGTGCGGATCGGGATGATCTCCGTATTTGCGAAGTTCAACAGCCCGCCACCCACGATCGGATAGGCACCGGCGAGGAACGCCAGCAACCCGGCGTGCAGCGACAGCACTGCGCCTACCACCCCCGCCCAGATCGCAACTGGGGCGTCCCGTGCTCCCCCTTCGCCGAGGACCCGCGCGGCGGGCGCCCAAACCAGAGCCCGGAACGTCAGCGTGCCGCCGGCCAGCGCCACGCCCAGGAACTCAAGCCACGCGAGCAGCTCGGGCGCGACCGGAATGCCGACACCGCGCGCCGGCGTCGGCGCGAGCGCCATCGCGCGCACTCCAAAGCTCCACGCTCCCTCGGTCACGTGGCCGTCGTCGCTGGCGACCACCTGCCAGCGCACCGTGTAGCTGCCCGCGCCGCCCGGCCGCAGCGCGACGACCACGACACGACCCGCCACACGCGGGGGGCCGGCGATGTCCTGGCCGCTGGCGGTGACCACGGCGACCCGGGCGTATTGGGGGACCACGTCTTCGGTATAGGTCAGCGTGAGCGTCCGCGGCGCCGTGTCGAGCACCGATTCCGGCCCAGGGATAGACGCCTCGAGGAACGCGTGGGCGCCGGCGGACGACGGGAGGCTCAGCAGCAGCAGCAGCGCAGAGCGCGCACCCCGCGGCCAGGAGCCCGCGCGGCCCACGACGGGCCGGGGCGCTCAGCGTCATGACGCTGCCGCGACCGGGATCGCGATCAGCGCCAGCGCGAACCCGGTCAGCGGCAACAGCGCCAGCGGCACCAGCGACGCGCGGTGAGCTCGCAAGCGAACGAGCTCGAGGATTCCCGCTGTGATCAGCAGGGACCCCATCGCAACGTGCCAGCTGTCCCCGGGGGTCGAATGGATCTGTTCGTGGACGATGAACAGCGCTCCGCAGCTCAGAAACGCGACCGGTAGCACCGCGTCGAGCCACGGCCGGTCGTACACGCCACGGCGGCGCGCCAGCTCGAGCGCCCCCGCCGCAAACAGAATGTCTCCCCACAAGAAGTGGATGAACATGTCATGCACGACGTCGGCGAACACCGTCGTTGCCCAGGCGCCGACCCCACCCACCATCAGCGCCCACGGGACCAGCAACGAGCGCGATCGGACCAAGCGGCCGTCGCGACCGATCTGCGGCACGTACTCCTCGAGGACGATCACCAGGAACAGAGCGCCCAACAGCCAGTGCGCGCGAGCAATCTGGATCTGGGGGAGCGTCACCGGCGGCTGCTCCGATACACGACCAACGTGCCCACCAGCACAAGCAGCAACGGCGGCTGGTCGAGGTCGTAGCCCAGATCGGCCGGGGTCAGGCCGTAGAACTGCAGACCTCGCGCGATCGCCCACACGATCCCACCGGCGATCAGCGCGAGTCCAACTGCCACGCGAGGCTGGACCAACTTCCGGCGCAAGCCGTAGACGACCGCCTCCAGGACGCCCGAGGCGCCCGAGCTCCGACGCGCCGCGGGCCTACCAAGCTTAGGCACCTCGCCGTCAACCGCTGACTGAAATCGATAGCTCCAAACGGCCGCTGCCTATGATCGAGGATCCTCAGGCCTGCCCGTCGAACGCTACCAGCCACGCTTGCTGGGCGTGGCCGCAGGTTCCATTCTTTCGGCAGCCCGGGTGGTGCACGTCGTGGCGGCGTCATCCTTGTGGCTATGCTCGAGACTCCCGTCTCGGATCGTCCGATCACCATTGACAACGAACTCCGGCTCTCGGAGGTGCTTTCCGGGCTCTCCCACGCGCTCGATATCACCGAAGGCCAGCCGCGCGGTCACGCCGAACGCAGCTGCCTGATCGGGATGCAGCTAGCCGTTGAGGTGGGTCTGGATGACACGAGCCGCTCGTCGCTGTTCTACGCCCTACTCCTCAAAGACGCCGGTTGCTCGTCGAACGCCGGGAAGGTCGCTGCGCTGTTCGGGGCCGACGACGGGCTGGTCAAGAGCTCGCGGCGCGTGACCGATACCAGCAGTACCTGGCAGTCGGTGCTGCACGTTCTGCGCAACGCGGCGCCGGGCGGCTCGCCGATCGCTAAGGCGCGACACATCGGCGCGGTGCTCAATGCCGGACGCGCCGGTGCTCGGTCGCTGATCGAGCTCCGCTGCGAGCGCGGAGCCTCCGTCATCCGCGCGATCGGGCTAGGTGAGGCTGCGGCCCGCGCGATCCTCGACGTCGACGAGCACTGGGACGGTGGCGGCTATCCCGCCGGGATCGCCGCCGATGAGATCTCGCTCGCGGGCCGAGTGCTGTGTCTCGCGCAGACCGCTGAAGTCTTCTGGCGGCAGGGCGGGGTAACCGCGGCCTGTGGTATCGCGCGCAAGCGTCGCGGAAGCTGGTTCGATCCGGCCCTGGTCGACGCCCTTCTCGCGCTCGAGCACGACGATCGGTTCTGGCGCTCTCTGGATATGCCCGCCGTCGAGCGCCTGGAGCCGCCTGACCGCGTGCTCGTTGCCGACGACGCCTGTCTCGATCGAGTGGCCGAGGCGTTCGCCTCAGTGGTCGACGCGAAGTCGTCGTATACCGCCCACCACTCAGCGGCGGTCGCCGAGATCGCGGTCGCACTGGCAACCAAGCTCGGACTCGGGTCCGAAGCGTGCGCGACGCAGCGTCGCGCCGCGCTGCTGCACGATGTCGGAAAGCTGGGGGTGTCGAATCGCATTCTCGACAAGAGCGGCCCGCTCACCGAAACGGAGTGGGCGGTAATGCGCCGCCATCCCCTATGGACGATGGAGATACTCAGCCGAGTCGGCGCGTTCTATGAACTGGCGCGGATCGCGGGTTCGCACCACGAGCGCCTGGACGGGAGCGGGTATTTCGCCGGACTCACCGCTCAGGAGCTTGGGCTCCCCTCGCGGATCCTCGCCGTAGCAGATGTGGCTGAGGCGCTCAGCGCGTACCGGCCGTACCGGCCCGCACTCAGCCCTGACGACGTGCTAGACATCATGCGTCGCGACGCTGGCCGCAGAATCGACGCGGACGCGTTCGCGGCACTCGAACAAGTACTGCCCGCTTGGGCCGCGGAGGAGAGGACCGCATGGCTGTCAGCGACGTAGACCTTGGGGAGATTTGCTGGGAGGACTGGCGGGAGGATCCAACGCCGCTGTACAAGGTCCTGCGGGACGATCACCCGGTCTTCTATGACGCGCCCAACTCGATGTACCTCGTGACCCGCTACGAGGACATCGACGCGATCGTCAAGAACCCGCAGCGCTTCTCCAGCACGCCCTTGCACCTCGTCGATGAGGTTCGCGGCAGTCCCCTGCGCGAAGAGGATCCGCCCCGTCACACGTTCCTGCGCAACATCGTGATGCCGCTGTTCACGCCGGCCGAGATGCGGCGCCTAGCCGGCTACTTCGACACCGTCGTTCGCGAGGTGCTGGACGCCGCGGAGCGCTGTGAGTTCGTCGAGGTCTCATCTCAGCTTGCCGTTCCGGTGCCTGGCCGGGTGACGTGCGACCTGCTCGGGGTCCCGGTGGACGAGCACGAGCGCTTCCTCGAGTTGACGGCCGAGCGGCTCACGCTGCAGTACACCGCTGAAGGCCGGATGCGGTCCAGCGGTCCGCAGCGCACGCTGGCGGATGTGCGCGCCGATCTGTGGAGCATCATCGGCCCGGTTGTTCAGTCGCGCCGCAGCGCGCCCGAACGCGATGCGATCACGCTCCTCCTCCAGGCTCAGGAGCAGCACGGTCGCGAGACGCTCGATGACTGGCTGATCGTCGACATGCTGCTGCACCTCCTCACCGGAGGGTTCCACACCACACAGCACTTGATCGAGTCGTTGCTCGACCTCCTCGTGGATCGCCCCGATTTGTGGACCCGGATCCGTGGCGACCGCTCGCTGGTTCCGAAAGCGATCGAGGAGATGCTGCGGTTCGACGCTCCCGTCCAGGCCCTGCGGCGTCGCGCAACGGAGGAGCTGGCGCTCCATGACGTCACCCTGCCCAGGAACTCGACGATCGCCTTGGTCTATGGCTCGGCCAATCGAGACGAGCGGGTGTTCACCGACCCCGACACTTTCACGCTTGACCGCGGCGGGCGGCACATGGCATTCAGCGCCGGAATTCATTACTGCCCCGGCGCGCCGGTGTCGCGCTTCGAGGTGGGCGCGCTGATCAACGAAATGCTCGACCGGTACGTATCGATCACGCGGGCCGGGCCATCGGAGCGCTGGCCCTCGGCGATCTGCACGGTCGAGGCGATGCGAGGCCTCCGTCAGGATTCCGATCCAGGTCCACCGTCCGTCCGATGCGCGCGCGACACTGTGCTTGTGACGTGCGGGCAGCAGCGGGACTGGGATCGACGCGGGGCGAAGATGTGAGAGGGTCGGAGCGGTGAAGCTGCAGCAGATCGCGGCTGGCGACGTGGTCTTGGCGCGGATCAAGGGTCGGTCGGTGTATGGCGAGGTGCTTGAGATCGCCGATGGGATCGTCAACTTTCGGCCACTGTGTCCGGCGGCGGGGTGGCGTCACGCGAACGCGCATGAGATCGTCGGCCACTGGCGAAAGGCGGGAAGATCTCGGCCGGTGTCCGAGCGCGGCGAGGAGATCGCCGCGCCGTCGCGTGAGCAGCTGTCGCTGAGGGTCAGTCAGTGAGCTTGCGGTCGGCGACCCCTGTCTCGTCGGGTCGATCGCCCTGAACGTCTGTCACATCACGGGCATCACCCGCGCAGTCGCCACGAAGGCGGAACGAGCGCAGACTACCCGACCGAGAACCAGTACCTGACGCTCGCCCGGGCGATCTATAAGCATCTCGGCTGACGCTGCGATCGCGGTGGCGCTCAGGTTATGCCTTGGCGGCGTAGCGGGACGGCGCCATCCCGAGCTCGCGCCGGAACGCCTTGGAGAATGCGTACTCGCTGCCGTAGCCGACCCGGGCGGCAATCGCGCTCAGTGAGTCATCGCCCGCGCGCAGCAGCCGTGCGGCGAGGGTCATCCGCCACCAGGTGAGGTGGGTCAGCGGCGGCTGCCCGGTGAGCTCGGTGAAGCGCCGGGCGAAGGCCGCCCGTGACAGGTTGCAGCGGGCTGCCAGCTCGGCGACCGTCCACGGGTACTGCGGATGGTCGTGGATGAGCCGCAGGGCGACGCTCAGTCCGGGGTCGCGGCTGGCTCGGGCCCAGCCGCTCGGGGCCTGCGGCGCCTCGAACCAGGCGCGCAGGGCGTAGAGCAGCAGCAGGTCGAGCAACGCCGGGGTGGCGGCGCTCGTGCCCGGCAGATCGCGGTCTAGCTCGGCGCCGAGCAGATCGACGATCGTGCGCACCTCGGAGGCGACGCCGACGCGGGCTGGCACGTGCACGACGTCCGGCAGGTCGGCGAACAGCGGATGCGCTCGGGCGCCGGCGAGGTCGTAGGTGCCGCCCATCATCACCGTGCCGCCGGTCGCGGGATCCAGCGCGCTGCCGTCGGCGGGCCAGTGCTCGGCGGGTACGTGGGTCGCGTAGTCGGCGTCCCACAGCGGTGTCGCGGGATCGTCGGCGAGCGCGTGGGGGGCGTGGCGGCGGATGAGCGCGATGTCCCCGGCGCCCAGCGCGACCGGATCGCCCCCGCCCGGGCCCATCAGCCAGGCGCTGCCCTTGAGGATGACCTGCACGCCGATCGCGCCGGCGGCGGGGAAGCGCAGCCCCCACGGGGCGTGCAGCAGCGCCCGAGCGACCTGGGGCCTACCGGTGCGCATCGCCGCTACGGCATCGCCGATCAGATCGAGGCCGCGCTGAGACGATTGGACATGTATCTGAGCGCCTGAGGTATTCACCATCTTGCTCGCAGAGCTTACCGTTCGACGCGTGCTCAGTTTCCTCGTCCATGGAGGTTGTGATGAATCACCATCGTCGTGATCTGGTCGTGGCCGTGCTCGCGCTGGCGGGCGCCGTCTTCGCCGTCCTGCAGGCCGTTGTCGTGCCAGCCCTACTCGACATCGACCGTGCGCTGCATGCGGGTCCCTCGAGCGGCACCTGGATCCTCACCGTGAACCTGCTGGCGACCGCCGTGCTCACCCCGGTGTTCGGCCGGATGGGCGACATCCACGGCAAGGACCGCATGCTCCGAGTCGTCGTGACCGTGCTGGCCCTGGGCACGCTCACGTGCGCGCTGGCGCCCTCGCTGCCGGTGATGCTCGCCGGTCGCGTGGCTCAGGGCGTCGGCGGTGCCGTGTTCCCGCTCGCGTTCGGCGTGCTGCGCGATGAGCTCGAGGGCGAACGCGTGGCCGGGGCGATCGGCCTCGTCTCCTCGCTGCTGGGCATCGGCGCCGGACTCGGTCTGGTGATCGCCGGCCCGGTGATCGCCGCGCTGGGCTGGCGCTGGCTGTTCTGGCTGCCGCTCGGCGTGCTCGTACCGGTCCGATTCGCCATCGCGCGATGGGTGCCGGCCTCGCCAGTCCGCACGCCCGCTAGGGTCGATCTCGCATCCGCGGCGCTCATGGTCGCCGGTCTGTCAGCGCTGCTCGTCGCCGTCAGCGAGGCCAGCGTCTGGGGTCTGGGCTCGGGTCGCACGCTGGGCCTGCTCCTCGCGGGCGCGCTGCTTGTCGCCGTGTGGGTCCGTCATGAGCTGGCTAGCGGCGACCCCCTCGTCGACATGCGGATGATGGCCGTGCGCGGCGTCTGGACGACGAACCTCGCGGCGTTCCTGCTCGGCGTCGGCATGTACGCGTCGATCGCGCTCGTACCCGCGCTCGTCGAGCTGCCGCGCGCCACCGGCGTGGGCTTCGGTGGCTCGGTCACCGCCGCCGGGCTGTTCATGCTGCCCACCGCCGCGCCGCAGCTGATCGTCGGACCGCTCACCGGCCGCATCGCGCGCCGGATCGGATCGCGCGTGCAGCTGCTGATCGGCGTCGCTCTGATGCTCGGCGGCTACCTCGCGCTGACCCTCGCCCATCGTCACGCCTGGCAGCTCGTGGTCGCCGCCGGCGCGCTCGGCTTGGGCCTCGGGTTCGGCCTGGGCGCGCTGGCCAACCTGATCGTCGTCGCCGTCAGCCCACGTCAGACAGGCGTGGCCACCGCGATGAACACCGTGATGCGGACCCTGGGCGGAGCCTTCGGCGCTGCGATCGCCGCCGAATGCCTGGCCCGCAGAGGCTCGCTGGACGCAGACTTCGCGCTCGCCTTCGCGATCTGCGCAGGTGCCCTGACGCTCGGCGTTGGCGCGGTACTGGCGATCCCGGGGAAGGGTCTACAAATCGACCTACACATCCGCCGCGATCGCCGTGCCCTGTCCCAGGGCTGATCGTCGGGACTCGGCAGCCACTCGGGCGGCGACAGCGGGCGCCGAGGCCCTCGCCGATGACGGGCGGACGGGTTGAAGCTGACCACCATGACGGACCTGTTCGAGCTCGGAATCGATCCGGCGCCGGCGTGACGGTCGCCGAGCGCAAGCTCTCGATTCTGTTCGTCGGGCCGCTGCCGCCTCATCAGGGCGGCTCCGCGGTGTTCTCCGCACAGATGCTCGCGGCGCTGGCGGGGCGCGGTCACGCGATCGAGGCGATCAGCCCGATCACGGAGGCTGCGCTGCGCGACGGAGACCGGTTCGCGCAACGGCATCCGGACCTGAACGTGACTCGGTTCGCACTCCCTTACCTGGTCACGGGACCCGACGTCCCGGCTTCGCCCGAATATCGGCAGCATGAGGCGGCGGTGATCGGCGAGCTGCTCGCGCAGGCGCTGAAGCGCGCGCCGCCCGACGTGGTCATCGCCGGCAGGGAGGCGATCGCTCCGCACCTGGACACCGCGAGCCATCTGCGGCGAGTGTTGATGATCCACGGAACGACGATGTTCGGGATCGCCAGTGGCAGCTATCCGCGCGAGTTGGCCGAGCCGTTGCTCGCGGCAATGCGCCGGTTCGACCTGATCCTGACCTCGGGTCGCCACGCCGAGCGCTCGATGGCCGAGCTCGGCGTGCCCGGCGTGCGGGTGATCCCCAACCCGGTTGACACCGGCCGGTTCCGTCCGCTCGAGCGGCCCGTCGAGCAGCGTCGCGAGCTCGGGGTCGACGACGGCGAGATCGTGGTGCTGCACGCCTCGAAGCTGACCGAGCAGAAGCGGCCGATGGACATCCTCGGCGCGGCGCAACGCGCGCTGGCGCGGGAGCCGCGGCTGGTGTTCGTGGTCGCCGGGGACGGACGCTGCCGCGACCAGGTCGAGCGTGAATGCGCGGCGCGCGGGCTCGGGGGACGGTTTCGGTTCCCTGGCTGGATCGCGCACGAGCGGATGCCGGAGCTGATCAACGCCGGGGACATGGTGGTGATGCCCTCCGCCTACGAGTGCCAGGCGCTCGTCTACCTCGAGACGATCGCGTGCGGCCGGCCGCTGATCGCCAGCGACATCCCCGCCGCGCGGGAAGTGGTGCAGCACGGCGTCAGCGGACTGCTGCACCCCGAGGGCGACGAAGCCGCGCTCGCGGACGCGATCCTCGCGTGCGCGCACGACAGCGCGCTGGGGGAGCGGCTGGTCGCCAACGGTCTGAGCGAGGCGCGGCGTCACGCACTGCCGCTGATCGCCGACGCCTACGAGCTCGTACTGACCGAGCTCGCATTCGGACGCCCGGCCGCGACTCCGAGCTCGGCGTAGAGCCCGGCGAGCGCGGCGGTGAGCCGCTCGGCGCTGAAGCGAGACTCATACAGCTCTCGCGCCCGCCCCCCGAGCCGCCGGCGCAGCGTCTGGTCACCGAGCAGCCTCGCGATCGCGCTCATCAGCGCCCGCTCGTCACCGGGCGCCACCAGCAACCCCGAATCGCCGTCGGTCACGTCCTCCGGAATCCCGTCGCAGCTCGAGGCAACGATCGCAGCGCCCGCCTGACACGCCTCCAGCAGCGACACGGAGCCGCTTGACTCCGACAGCGACGGCAGCACGTACACATCAGCGCAGCGCAAGTACGGGCGCACATCCGGAACCTGGCCCGTGATCGCGACGCACCGCTCGAGCCCGAGCCGCGCCGCGAGGCGCCGGTGAGCGCCGATCAGCTCGCCGCGTCCGAGCAGGCACGCGCGGAACGGAACCCCGGCGGCGCGCAACAGCCCGAGCGCGCGCAGCAGCACATCCACCCCCTTGCGTGCGTCATGGCGCGAGACACACACAATCAACGGCGCATCCCGATCACCCAGCCCGACGACCGGCTCCGGCCCCGGCCCCGGCCCGGACCCGAGCGCGGCATCCGCCGGCCAAACGAACGCCGCATCGGACGCGTAGGGCAGAAGCCGAATCTCCCACGACGCGCCGAACTGGGCCCGCAACAGCTCTCGCACCGACTCATAGTTGACCACTACCAACCGCGACGCCTCATACCCCCGCCGCTCGCTGCGAGTCCCGATCGCCCGCGCCCAGCCATACCGCACGAGATACCGAATCGCATTGCCGGCCCCGTGCTCACGCCGCAGACCGGCGAAGAACGCCCGATGCTCGTCCTCGATCGTGGCGTAGGCCGAGGTCACCTGGACGCTGTCGATCCCGATCCGTTCGAGCTCGGCGCAGAAGCTGGCCCCGACGGCTCCGTACGCCCCGAACGCGTGCACGAGCACGGGCGCGACGACATCCGAGCGTGCGACGCGTGCGCATAGGGCCCGCACGACCAGCGGGGTGTACAACCCCGCCAGTACACCGCGTATGGTGTGGCGCGGCACGCGGACCTGATCGACCGTCCCGAACGCTTGCGCCGTCACCTGTCGGCGAGGGCCGACGCAGAACACGCGCGCAACGAATCCGGCGGCATGGGCCGCGAGCGCGTGGGCCCGGACATAGCTCTCGAGCCCGCCGCCGCCGCACATCGGATTGGCGCCGGTCACGAACACCACCTCTCGCCGTTGATCCACTTCACGGTCGGGGAGTCGCCCGCGCGCCAGCATCGCCGGACCCTAGCGTTAGACACAACGCAATACGAGTCACTCGCCTAACATCCAGGCAATCGAGGGCGAGGCTGGGATGGGAAGGACCCGGCTGCTGGGCGAAGATCACGTATTCGAGTGGTGTGTCGCCAGGGCCGCCATTGCATACTGCAACCGGCTTCCAGGCGACAGGATCCTCTCGACGTCTGATTCCGCGAGCAGGTACGCGACGTCCACGGGATTAACCTCGAGGACGGCTTCCCGCCCCACGAGCAGCTCCTCGACTTCCGCGCCGCAGTCGAAGCCTTGAGCTAGGCCGCGAGCCGAGCGGTGTCGCACCCGCGGCGCCGCTCGGTCAGCGTCCCGCGGGAACGGGACAGTTGGCAGCACCGAAGCGCACTAGACTCCTCCGTCGTGGCAGGGTGGGTGGGATATCCTGCGCGGGCCGAGTGTTTGCGGTATTGATTTGGTGATCGACGTGCAGCACCGAGGAGACGAGCATGCCAAGCGAGCCTTGCCGTGTTGGGCAGAAGTCCTCGACCCGCATTGTGGCGCTCTGCGCCGTGGTTGGCGGCTTTCTTGTCGCATGTGGATCGGCAAGCGGTGCCGTTCCCCGCTATGAATGTCCGCCTGTCGTGGCCAACTGCACCACGGTCACGGGTGCATGGATAGACGTACCCGCATCAGGCATTTATCCCAATGCTGGCTACGCGGACGTTCAATTGACCTGCCCGTCGTCAGACATGGCGGTCGGGTACAGCTATCAGGGTGGGGTTGACGGACAGACCTGGGTGTTCGTACAGATCTACCAGCAGTATCCGAACACCCAGGACCCGTGGAATCCCGCGTGGGAGCCGGGAAGGGTCGAGTTCTCGATAACCAACTGGGCGGGCGCGACGACCGTGCAGCCACGGATCGGTTGTACGCCGCTGACGAAGACGGGCAGTAGTGCGCCTGTACGGTTGCTGCAACGAGAGCAAGTGTGGACCGCAACGCTCCATCCGTCGGAGAGTCAGACATACACTCATGGGTGCGCTGGCGGAGCACGCCTAATCGACAGCAACGCGAGTGTGGAGTTCTTGTCGCGGCGGCGGCCCTCGCAGGTGGCATTGGCTGCCGTCAAATGGCAGGCTACGGAAAGTCGTAACCAGGAGCGTGTGCGGGTCACGACGGGCGCGGGACTCGGCGGCGCGCAAGCCGTCCTGAAGATGGTTCTCGTGTGCGCCGTCACACGGTCCTCGGCATGACCCAGGGTTGATTCGGCTCAAACCGGGGATTTGATCGGGCATCGCCTAACCAGTGGGGCGCTTTGCGGACCTGCGATGCGGGAACACCACCGACCCGAGCCAACCACCGACCCGTAGTTCCCCACGATCGGGCGCCGAAGTTCATCGCCGAAATCAGATTCGCGATTTCCCCTCCCATGAGGAGGTCAAGAGTCTGCCCTGCTGGTCGATGAGGAAAGTGAACCCGGATGCCCAGCTCCCGCATACGAAGGGGTCACTCGTGCGCCACCGACGCTCGTGAGGCCGTGCGCCAATTCCACGCTGCGGTGGCGCAGCCCGACATGGCGCTGGTGGTGTTCTTCTGCTCAGGACAATACGATCTGGACGTACTTGCTTTGGAGCTGAGTGGTGCTTTTGCCGGCGTCCAGGTGGTTGGCTGCACGACGGCGGGTGAGTTCGGGCCAGCGGGCTACCTCGACCGGAGTATTTCCGGGGCGAGCTTCCCTGCGGTCAGCTTTACCGCGGCCAGCGGCCCTCTCAAGGCCTTGCAGCAGTTCGAAGTCGCCCAGGGCCAATCCGTCGCGCAGGACCTGGTGGAAAGGTTGGTTTGCCTGGAACCTGCCGCCGAGCCGGATAACACGTTTGCATTGCTGCTGATCGATGGTATGTGCGCTCGCGAGGAGTCGGTCACGCGCGTGTTACATGCTTCGCTGAGACAGCGCCCGTTGGTGGGCGGCTCCGCGGCTGACGGCCTGAGCTTCGGCAGAAGTCATGTGTATTTCGACGGCAGCTTCCACGTCGATAGCGCCGTCCTGGTGCTAGTCACGACGCCCTTGCCCTTCAGGCCTTTTAAGACTCAGCACTTCGTCCCCACAAGCGAACGAGCTGTCGTCACCGGGGCCGATGCAGAGCGTCGAATCGTCTTTGAGATCGACGGCTGGCCCGCTGCTGAGGCGTATGCCCGCATGGTCGGGGCGAGCTCGACGAGCCTGGATCCCCGGAGCTTTTCGGCCCAGCCGATGGTTGTCGTAATCGATGGCACGACTTATGCGCGCTCGATCCAGAAGGCTAAAGCCGACGGAAGCCTGACTTTCTTCTGCGCGATCGAGGAAGGGATGGTGTTGCGCCGCGCGCGTGGGGTGAACCTGGTGGGCGACCTCGAGCAGGCTTTTGCGGAGATCCGGATTGCAATCGGCCCGCCGCAGCTGGTCATCGGCTGCGACTGCGTCCTACGAAGAGGTCCGCCAACGCTGGCCGCAGACACAGGTGCTTCTGATCTCCGGCTACACGCCAGTCGCGATCGACAGCCACGGCATCCAGACTGCAGGTGTCTTCGTGCTACGAAAGCCTGTCCCGAACCTGGTCGAGATCGTGATGCGGCTGATCGGACCGCCGCGGCTGGTGTAGCCATGGGCCGTCTCACCTCAACCCAGGTAGTGAGCGTCAACCTGCCGATGATGATGCCGGTGACGCTCGGCTCTGATAGCGACGTAATCGACTTTCGAGTCGTCGCGGTGATCGACTCTGTTGTCGCCCTCGAGCCGCTGGAGCGAATCCAAAGTCGCACGCTGCCCGCGCGCATCCGGGACTGCTATGTCACCTTCGGCGAGGGCCACAGCCTGATGGGGCTCAAGGGCCATCTCTACCAGCGCAAACCGGGAGACTGGCGCTTCAAGGTCACCGACCTTGCGGGGCCTCTAAGTGAGAGCAACTGTCGGATCCGCGTGTGCGCACCAATCACGATCGCGCCTTACAACGGCCGAGCTGTCGGACAGACGCTTGAGACCGAGACGGTCAACTTCGGCGTCGACGGCGCTCTCGTCGATGGCACCACCGACTGGTCGCCACCGGAGCTCGTAAACCTGACCCTTTCGCTGATCGGTGAAGACGAGCCGGTACAGACACCGGCCCGCCTCGTCGCGCGGCAGGCCGCGCTGTGGGACTTCAAGTACGAAGCGATAAAGGCCGATGCGCGTAATCGACTCGGCTCCTTCATCATCGATTACCAGCGCGATCTCATGAGACTCCGCAATGCTCGCTACCAAGCCGAGGTTATGGGCTTCGACGACGACCTCGACTCTAGCCCTCGAGATCACTCATGATTCCGGGGGGCGGCGTGCTCAGCCGACGTGGCCAATCACGACCAGCAGCCGGCCGGTTGTCCCCGCGGGTGCTGTGAGCCTGGTCCGGGCGCCGCGCAGGATGGTGCTCGAGCTGCGCGTCTGGGTGCCGTGCTTGGCGAGGACCCAGACCCGTAGCGCGCCGCGGACCCCGTAGGTCGTCAACGGCGCTTGCCCGGCGCTGAGCGCCGCAGTGGCGATCGTCGCGGTCTTGGTGGCGGTGCTCGGTGCGATCACGCCGGTGACGGGGGCGGTGCTCGAGCGTGTTGGGAGCTTTCCACGAGCTGATGGTGTTGGCCGGTGCTCGAGCTGCAGTCTCCGGACCTATGATCCGCCAGTGCCCTCCCCCGAGCAGGACGGCGATCCCGCCCCGCCTCGCGTAGCGTCGGGGTCGGCCGATGAGGGAGGCGGCGGCTCCGACTCGGCCGTCACGGCGAGCGCACAACTGCCCGAGCTCGATCAGAGTTCGCTTGTCGCGCTGGGCGAAGTGGGCCGCCGCTGGGATGGGTGCATGCCGGCGCGGGAGATCTGGGAACGCGCGCTGCCTGTTGATCCAGCGCTCGATTTCGCCGATCCGCAGCGCTCGCGCGCGGGGCGCTTCGTCCCTATCCGAACCGCGGGGGCTGAGACCAGCGAAGACGACGAGCTCGAAGCGACCGTGAAGGCTGGGCAGGGCGAATCGCTGACGGGCCGGGTGGCGTACGCGTTTCGGCGTGTACTGATCGGTCCGCCGCTGCGCAGCACGGCGATCGCCGAGGAGCGCATGGGGAGGCTGCTCGCGCTCGCCGTGCTTTCGCCCGACGCGCTGTCCTCGGTGGCCTACGGCCCCGAGGCGATGATGGCGATCCTCGTGCTCGCTGGAGCCGGGGAGCTGAAGCTCTCGCTGCCGATCGGAGCGGCGCTCGCGGTGCTGATGCTCTCGGTTGGCCTCGGCTACCGCCAGGTAGTCCGAGCCTATCCGCACGGCGGTGGCTCGTACATCGTTGCGAGCGACAGCCTGGGACGCCAGTGGGGCCTGCTCGCGGGAGCCGGGCTGATCGTCGACTACATCCTCACGGTCGCCGTGTCGGTCGCTTCTGGGGTGGCCGCGGTGACCTCGGCGATACCTTCGGTCGCCTCGGCGACTGTCCCGATCGGCGTAGTGGTAATCGTGCTGCTAGTCGCCGGCAACCTGCGCGGGGTGCGCGATTCCGCCGCCGCCTTCGCCGCGCCCACCTTCATGTTCGTGGCCGCAATCGCGTTGATCGTGATCGTCGGTCTGATCAAGGCCGCCTCGCACGGCTTTCAGCCCGTGCCCGCGGCGCCTCACCCGGCAACCGAGGCGCTCGGCGTGCTGCTCGTGCTACGCGCGTTCGCTTCCGGGGCGACGGCGATGACCGGGATCGAGGTGATCTCCAACGCGGTCCCGGTGTTCCGCCCGCCGGAGGCGGTGCACGCCCGCCAGACCCTCGGCGTCATGGTGGGGCTGCTGATCTCGATGTTCGTGGGCGTCGTGCTCGTCGCTCACTTCGACGGCGCCGCCCCGGGCGGCGGCCAGACGGTTCTCTCCCAGATCGCACACAGCAGCGTGGGGAGCGGCGTTGCATACGGGTTCGTGCAGGTGGCGACCACGCTCGTGCTGCTGGTGGCGGCCAACTCGGCGTTCAATGGCTTTCCGCGGCTGCTGTACGTCATGGCCCGCGACGGGTTCGCCCCCCGTGTGTTCCTGCGTATGGGCGATCGTCTCGCCTTCACCAACGGCGTCCTCGTGCTCGCCGTCCCCGCGGCGTTGATCTACGCGGCGTTCGGTGGTCAGACCAGTCCGCTGATCCCGCTGTTCGCAATCGGCGTGTTCCTCGCCTTCACACTCGCTCAGAGCGGGATGGTCGCGCACTGGTGGCGCCACCGCGAGCGGGGGTGGCGCACCGCGCTCGCCACCAATCTCCTTGGCGCCGTCCTCTCGGCTCTGGTCGTGGTGATCGCTACGATCACCAAGCTCACCCAGGGGGCCTGGGTCGTGGTCGTGCTGGTCCCGCTCATAGTCCTGGCGTGCAGGCGCGTCCACGATCACTATCAGCGCGCCCACGAGGCGCTCACGCCACGACCCGAAACCCGGGAGCAGACGCCGCCCGGTCGCGCTGGCGCCACCGCGGCTCGCGCCGGCGATCTCCGCGCGCCTGGCCGAGGTACAGGACGATCCCGACGAGGTGTACAGCTTCGCCGTCGTCCCAATCGCCGCACTCGACTTGGCTGCGCTGCACGCGCTCGCGTACGCCGTCTCACTTGCCCAACCGGTACTCGCGGTCCACGTGAGCCCCACCGAGGACGAGGCCGAGCGCTTCCAGCGCTCGTGGCAAGCGTGGGGTGACCACCTGCCGCTGGAAGTGGTCGTCTCCCCATATCGCGCGACAGTCGCGCCGCTGGCCAACTACATCGCCGCGCTGCACCGCCAACGCCCTGACGTGACGCTCACGCTCGTCGTGCCCGAGATCGTCGTCGCCAAGCGCTGGCAGCGGATCCTTCACAACCGAATCGCCGCGCGCCTGCGCGCAGCCCTCATCGCCTACGAGGGCATCATCATCACCACCGTGCCATTCCACCTGCCCGCGTGAACGGGTCGCGCGAGCGGCCCAGTCGCGTTTTGAGAGTCTAAGACGCTGCATCCTCGGTATCGCTGCCGATCGCGTGGGCTTCGGTGGCCGTGTCCTGCGCGTCGGTGCCCGTGTCCTCGGCGGTGACCACGAGGCGCTCCTCGGGTTTCAGGATGTCCAAGAGCGGCTGCGACACCGCGCGCATCCGGTTCACCGCCGCGTCCAAGTAGGCCCGGAGCTCGTCTGTCGGCTCGCTGTCGCGGGTCGCCGCCAGCGCCCGCGCAAGCTCGGCGCCCAGCGTCTGGGCCTCCTCCAGGAAGGTGCGCGAGAGGGGGACGTCGATCAGTAGCGGGGCGCTGATCAGCAGCATCGTCATATCCGTGCGCAGCTCATCGGAGGCGGTGTCGCGATCGCCGCCCTCCAAGACCGCCACGACCGCTCGCGTCGCGCGTGCGGCCTGGCTCATCACGATCGCGGCTTGCGCGGCGATCGCCCGGGAGCGGTCGCGCACCTGGCGCACCGACAGGACCCGGTCAGCGCCGGGGAGCGCGTCGCTGGATCCAGTGCGCGAGCCGGCCGGTCAGCGGACGATCGTGAACGCCAGAGTCGCCGGCTTCGAGCTGCCCACCGAGTTGGTCGCCTGAAGCGATGCTTGGTAAGCGCCCGTCGCCAAGGCGCGCGTGCCAACGCGGCCGGTGAAGGCGACCGAGTCCGCGCCGGCCGGCTCGAGCCTGCGCGTCAAGGTCCCGGACGCCAGGAAGCGGGTGCACGACTTCGCGCCGGCCCGCGCGAGCGCGCGCGTCGGCGCAACACACCGCCGCCCAACCCGACGCCCCGGCAGCAACCTCGACAGCGCGATCCGCAGCCGCGCCGCCGTCGAGAACCGGAACACGAACGCAGATCCGAGCGGCACCCGGCGCGCGATCACCGCGGTCGCGCCCCGGGCGATGCGGAACCGCCGGTTCGTCATCCGGGCGTTCGTGATCACCGGCCGGACCTTCGCGGCGGGAGGGCCACCCACCCCGCCCGGGGTGCCGGGCGGCGTGACGGTGATCGTGGCCGTGGCCGGGGTGGCGGTCCCGTTGATGCTGGTGGCGAGATACGTGAACGTGTCGGCCCCCGAGAAGCCCGATTCGGGCGTGTACGTCACCTTCCCGCCCGCCGTGTCGAGGCCGCTGAGTGTGCCGTGCGACGGACTGATCGCGGTGTTGTACGTAACCGTCACGCCGGCCGGGTCGGCGCAGCGGAGGGTGACGGGCACGGCGGCCCCGGCATGCGTGGTGACCGCGACCGGCTGGCACACCGGCGGCGCGAACTCATAGGCGCCGATGTCGCACTTGCCGCCCGGCGGCTGCGGACGGGCGACGCCGCGCTGATCGGTGGCCGGGCAGTCGGCGCCGGTGGCCGGCACCTGGTCGATCGCCGCGCTGCCCGGCTGCAGGCGCATCGTCTGCGTCGGGCCGCCGTTGTCAGCCAGCCCCGCAAGCTTTGGATCTCCGGCGCTGAAGCCGATGAGGTCGCACGGGTCCGGCACCACACCCCCCAACTGCGGCGGCGAAAACACGAGGTTGTGACCGCCGTCGGTGATCGTGCCGCGGCAGTCACCCCCGGTCTGGTTCTCATACAGGATGGTGTTCTGAAGCGTGGGCGGCGAGGAACTGGCGTATATCCCGCCACCATGCCCGTTGGAGCCGTTCGCGCCTGCCGGGAAAGTGGCGGAGGCCGATCCGCCGCTCGCGCCGGTGCCACCAGAGTTCTCGGCGATCGTCAGGTTGACGAGCTGGGCCGTTGAGCGAAACAGGTTCACCAGCCCACCGCCATAGCCGCCGTTGCCGCCGTTGCCGCCATGCCCGTCCTGGAAGAGGTCATCGGCGCCACTTCCCGGGTTCCCCGCGCGGGCGCCGTTGCCGGCAATGTTGCCCTCGATCGTGTCGTTCGTGGCCTGAAGCGATGCGCTCACCAGCATCGAGCCCGCGCTCGCAATGCCTGCGCCGTTCCCGGCCGAGCCGCCGTCGCCACCGTTACCCCCGTTTCCCTTGCCCGACGCGCTGTTCTGGCCCGACGTGCCGGCGCCCCCAGCGCCGGTGCTGTTCGCGGTGATCGTGCTGTTGTCGATCGTCGCCGTCCCGACCTCGTTCGCGATCCCGCCACCACCGCCGCCGTTGCCGCCGCTGTTGCCCGAACCGCCATTACCGGACTGCGAGTTCGCGGTGCTGCCGATTATTGCCGTACCGCCGACGCCGCCGTTGCCTGCGCTATTGCCGCTGATCGTCGTGTCGCGCAGCGTCAGGATGCCGGTCGAGGCGATGCCGCCGCCGCTGCCGCCGTTACCTCCCAGACCCCCGCTACCCCCAAGCGGACCGCCCTCGCCGCCATTGCCCCCATCGCCGGCATGGCTATCGGTGACAGCGGTGTCGCTCAGCGTCAGATTTCCTTCGTTGAGGATCGCGCCGCCGCCCGCGCCCGGATTGGCGGGACCGCCCTCGCTGCCGTCGTCAACGCCGATGCTGCCGTTGGTCCCGTCCTGGGCGTTGCCGTTCGTGATTGTCAGATCCTTCAGCGTCACGCTCGCGCCGGGCATGATCTCGAGCGCACGATCGCCGAGCTTGCACGCGTCGATCACCGTCCGGCCAGGACCGGCCCCTTCGATCGTCAGGTTCTGCACCGCCCCTGAGACGGACAACTCGCCCCAGCTGTTATCGGTCGGGCGCGTCAAAGACGTCGAGATGCAACCCGCTGGGGGGCCACCAAGGAAGAGGAAGAACTCGAGCGTCAGCGGATACCTGTTGGCGCCGAGCACGATCGTGTTGCCGCTGCTGCCGGCCGCGCCGCAGTCGCCATCGCCGGTCCCGTCGACGGTCGCGATCGCCTCGCGCAGCGAGCATCCAGCGCCCGAGGTCAGCTCGTCCGTCGTGGTGTTGACCGTGATGATCGCCGCACCTGCGGGCGCTGCCGCGAGCAGGCCGGTAAGGATCGTCGCGGCGAATATCGCTCTCGCCCCCATGCGCCCGAAATCCTACGCCTACCTCCGCCTGGTTTGCAGCGAAGTTTTTCCTCGTCGCCACGAGCACGGCGGCGTTCCGTTCAGCGCCGACGTCCGCTCTACGTCCGGAACTGAGACGCCCCGGCACAACCTCCTCGCACGCTGCCGATACCTTTGGGCTGATGCAGCGCGACGTACGGATTCGGGGAGAGACGATCAGCCTCGGTCAGCTGCTGAAGCTGGAAGGAGTGATCGGCAGCGGAGCCGAAATCAAGACGTTTCTGTCGACCGTGCCCGTCTGGGTCAATGGAGAAATGGAGGCGCGCCGCGGCCGGAAGCTCCGTGTCGACGACGTGGTGCGGGTTGGCGAGCTCGAGCTCCGCGTCACGTCTGCGGATCTGGGTATCCGTCGACCTGAACTTCGCGGCGTCCGCCGATCGGGCGTCGTACGCTGGTACAAGGACGACCAGGGATCCGGGCGGATCACCGCTGACGACGGCGAGGTCCTGTTTGTCCACTTCTCGGACATCGAGGGTGAGGGCTACCGATCGCTTGAGCAGGGTCAGCGAGTCTCATTCGTCTGGAGCGGCGGGATCCAGGATCACGGTCGCCACCAAGCGGCCGACGTACGAGGCGAGAGCTAGACCGTCCGCGGTCAGATTTACGTCCAGCTCCAGCACGGGGATCCGATCGTAGTGTTGGACGCGGAGGTCCGCGAAAGGGAGCAGGTGTGTGCCCGGCAGTGGAGGAGCGCTCAGCGCAGTCGGTGCTCGCCCCGCACACCCGCGACTCGTCCCGCGCGATGCCTCACGCTGAGAGGATGGACATCGTCGGATTCCATCGCGCGGTCTTGTTCCGTCTGGCGACAAGCGAGCGGCTGGAGCGCGGGCACCCGTCAGCGTCGACTTGTTCGGCGAGCGAGTGCGCGATCCCGCGACCGCTGACCGCGTGCTGGAGGACTACATTGAGCTGGCAGGCACGCTGCCACCGCCTGCTTCCGAGGCCTGGCTGTCGGTGGACTTGACGCACCTGGCCCTGGACACTGACCTCTCCGCGGTGTCTCACCGCTATGGGTGAGCGACCGATGTGGCCTTTCTGCGCGTCGGCTTCGGTCTGGCCGAACGCGGCGCGGCCTGGTCGATCGCCACCCACGACGGTCGTATCCGCGAAGCGCTGCTGCTCGCTCACGGGCCACTCACGGTAGAGCAGCTCTTCGGAGTACGCCCCGAGATCCTCAACGAGCTGCACACCCGCGGCATCATGACCGTGGTGAAGGCCGGTGCTACTTGTAGTAGTGGGTCGTACTGCCCGTGTAGGCCAGCGTCCAGCCTTCTTCCAGGGTTGGTCCCTTGGATGTAGTCAGCTCGTGGCCCACCACGGTGACGTTCGACATTTCGTAGACGAGGTAGGGCTTGCCGCCGTGCTTCCCGAACGTGATCGTCGCATTGGGATACGCCCGACCGGCGAACAGGGCGCCTTGAAGCTTCGACGTCACCTGGCTGGGCGACGCGATGATCTCGACTACACGAGGCTTGGGCGGGGTCGCCTTCACCGCCCCGGGCCCTCCGAATATCACGCTCAGATACTCGAAGGTGATCGTTGCGCCTTTGCCGATCAGCTCGACCGTCCCAGGAGGCCCAGCCTTAACGGCAGGCGGGGCTAGCAGAACCGTCACGCCCGGGGCCTGGCCCAGCGTCAGCGCTGCCCCGCCGCCGCCGAGATTGAGTATGCCGCCACCGGTCAGATTGAACGTGCCGCCACCGGTCAGATTGAACGTGCCGCCACCGGTCAGATTGAGCGTGCCGCCGCCGGTGAGATTGAGCGTGCCGCCGCCGGTCAGATTGACCGTGCTGCCGCCGGTAACCGTCATCGTGTTGCCGGAAGAACCGGGCGGCCCTTGTGCCCCCGCGGCGCCCTGGGGCCCTGTGGCGCCCGGCGGCCCGGCCTGGTTCCAGCTCAGCGTCGCCTCCTGTGGGGGTCCTGCGGGCGTGCTGGTGGTGTTACACGTCTGGCCCGCGCTCGGGTCGATGATCCGCAAATTCAGTCCGCTTGCGGGCGCGCCGCCCGCCCCGAGCTGGTAGCACGCGTGGATCACACCGCTGGAGTCGGGGACCGCAGCCACCGCCAAAACCACCCCGCCGCCGGCTGCACCAAGCGCGAGCAGCAGCGCCGCCTTCCACACACGCCCGATCCGGTCCAGGGCGCCCACGGGGTGAATCATAAACCCGGTCCTGCTCACGGTCAAAGCGCACACATGCTCGATCGCGCCTCGGAAGCCGACCTCCGGAGCGCGAAGCGGAACCCTTGCCGCGAACGATGGGGGCTTCAGCGCCCGCAGCGCGGACGTGAAGCTCCCGCCGGCGCGCGCCGCGATCGCTTCGAGCTCTGACACCGTCAGATGTTCGGCGCGCTGGCGGCTCGGCAGCTGAGAAATGACCGACGCGTCGGTCCGGCATGCAGCGTCAGCCGTGGCTCGGTACGCGGCCGCGCTCTGAGCGGAGCCGCCGCCGCAGGCCGCCGCCACTTAGCAGGATGGTGAGCGCCGCGAGTACGACGTTCCGATTTCGCCGGAAGCGCACGCGGTGAGTTTGCCATCGGACACTCCACCCGGCTGGGTCCGCCTTGTGAACTTGAACTCCCTGGCCACCGGCGCCAGCGGCCCCGGGGTGCACGTCAGCGGCGCATGAACGCTCGCGCTCTCGGTATTGACCGCGGCGGTCGAAGCAAGCGCCGCCGACGTCGGCTTCGCCGCCTGTCCTCGCGGGCTATCGCGCAGGTCGCCGAGATCGCTGGGGAGCCGTCAGCGCGATCGCCTCATTGTGGCCGCCTATTCGGCTCCTGCCGACCGCCTCACCGAAGTCGTTGATAGCGCGGAGCAGGGTAGGGGCGCCGGCGAATGTGCCGTGGTCTGTCAGCCGACCCAGTGACCACGTGGCCGCGTGCTGCTTGCCTGCCGCGGACGCGACCCAGCCTGCGAGCTCTCCCGTCTTGTTGATCGCGAGCGCTGCTCCCTGGCCAGCCAGCGTCGGTAGAACGGTGAGCGCCCCGCCCGACCAAAGCGCCGGGCGCGCCAATGAGTCGATGAACTGGACCCCGGCGATCTGGCCGTTGTCGTTGATCGCAAACGCTTCTGAGCTGCTTCCCGGTCCGGGCAGCTCGCCCATTGAGCCGTTGGTGACCACGAATGCACGCAGGTAACTGGACGCGGTTTGGTTCCAGCCCACCACCTGATCGAGGGCATTGAGATCCCAGCCCAGACTGTTGGGCCACCCCGCGCCCAGGGTCCCCAGGTCGTGGATCCGTCCGCCCGACCACAAAACAGCGCTTAGATTGCCGCCGGCGCTCGACCCGCCGTAGCCCGCAATGTCGCCCCGATTGTTGATTGCCCAAGCCTCCGTCACTGGTCCGCCCAGCGTGCCAAGGTCGCGCATCTGCCCCCGCGACCAGAGGAACGCGTGGTACACAGACTCGCGGGTGTTCCAGCAGTTGCCGACGACCTGGCCCTCCCGATTGAGCGCCGTAGCGGCGCACCGCGTCAGCGTGTCCCCGAGCGACCCCAACCTGATCCGCGTCCCGTTCTGCCACATCACGGCGATCGATCCGGTACTCGACGGCGCGCTGCCAACAATCTGCCCCTGGTCATTGACCCCGTACGTCTGACCCGGCCCGAGGTCGACCCACGGGCTACCGCCCGAGCCTGCCCTGGCCGCCGCCGGGGCCGCGCTGATGACCAACATCGCCGCGAGCAGCGCGCCGACGAGACCGAGGCGCACGACTCTCCCAGCACCCGGCAACATCGCTACGGCGCCGCGACATTCGCAGGTCATCCTCGCTGGCTGACCGATCGGTACGGACCGCACAGCGCGCCAGACTACGCCAGGGCGCCAGCAGGTCGCCTCCGGGCTGGTCGAGAAACCGGCCATATAGTCCGGTTTCTCGAAGGTGCTTCGCCCGCACCGGGTACGGGTCACGACGTAGGCATCAGGAGCTGGCTGAGCCTCTCCTTCGCCGTCCGAGATCGGCGCGGCGCCGGAGCCGCGCGTATCGCGTTCGTCTGGTCCCGTGATCAGCATCACGATCCATTCGATCAGCGCATGTCAAGACGACCCTCCAACACCTCAACGGCCCTGCACATAGGCGCATCTCGTGGAATGTCGAGAACTGTGGGTCGGCTCCGACTGTGGGCTGAACGGTCCCTTGCGGCGCGGAGATCATAGGTGTCGACGCCGATGCGTATCGCTGGCAGTTCCCGCATATGTTTGCTATCGAATCAGAAGGAGCCTCGATGAAGTACATGCTGTTGATCTACGACAACCCCGACACGCGCGAGCTGTTCTTCGGCCCGCAGGGGAAGGCTCTCGGCGCGGAGATCCAGGCGCTGATGGCAGAACTGACCGAGTCGGGCGAGCTGGTCGGTGGAGAGGCGCTCGCCGATCCCGCGCAGACTCGCTCAATCCGACCGCAGAACGGCGTGCCGGTTGTGACCGACGGACCGCTGGCCGAGGCCAAGGAGCACTTCGGCGGCTACCTGATCGTCGATTGCGAGACGCCAGAGCGCGCGACGGAGATCGGGTCGCGGTGGCCCAACGCGCGGTTCGCGGCGATGGAGGTTCGGCCGATCATGAATGTCAGCGGCGGGCAGGAGATGTGATCCAGACCCGATCCGAGAACCTCGAGGGCCTGCTGCGCCAGCTGGCGCCGCAGGTCCTCGCCGGGCTTACGCGCCGATATGGACAGTTCGACGCGTGCGAGGACGCGGTACAGGAGGCGCTGCTGGCCGCGGCGCAGCAGTGGCCGGATCAGGGGGTGCCCGACCATCCAAGCGGCTGGCTGGTCTCCGTTGCCAGGCGGAGGCTGATCGACGAGATGCGAGCCGACCGGTCGCGCCGCGCGCGCGAGGATGCCGCCGTCGAGCCGGAGCGGCGCCGTGAGCCGGCGCTCGACGAGCCGCAGCCAGCCCAGGACGATGACACGCTCACGCTCCTGTTCCTGTGTTGCCACCCCGCGCTCACCCCGGCTTCACAGATCTCGCTGACCCTGCGCGCCGTTGGCGGACTCACCACCGCGCAGATCGCCAGCGCGTTCCTGGTCCCGGAGGCGACCATGGCGCAGCGGATCAGCCGGGCCAAGCAGACGATCAAAGCGACCGGCATGGAATTCACTCTTCCACCAGAGGGGGAGCGGTCAGAGCGTTTGCGCGCGGTGCGCCACGTGCTGTACCTCGTGTTCAACGAGGGCTATACAGCGAGCGCCGGTCCCGAGCTCCAGCATGTCGAGCTGACCGAAGAGGCAATCCGGCTCGCGCGGATGCTGCACAGTCTGCTGCCCGCCGACGGCGAGACGGCCGGACTGCTGGCGCTGATGCTCCTCACACACGCCCGCCAGCCCGCGCGCGTCGCCGCCGACGGCGCGCTCATCCCATTGGCGGACCAGGACCGGAAGCTTTGGGACCATCGAGCTATCGCCGAAGGTGTCTCGCTTGTGGAGCAGGCGCTGGCCTGCGCACCGATCGGCCCCTACCAGCTCCAGGCGGCGATTGCCGCCGTTCACGCCGAAGCCAAGTCGGCCGACAACACCGATTGGCAGCAGATCGTCAGCCTCTACACACTGCTCGAGCAAATCGCACCCAATCCGGTATTTGCGCTCAACCGTGCCGTCGCAGTGGCGATGGCCGACGGCCCGGCCGCGGGCCTGGCGGAGCTCGCCGCGATCGAGTGCGACGAGCGCCTCGCCGGTCACCACCGCGTCGAGGCGGTCCGGGCCCACATGCTCGAGCTGGCCGGCGACCGCGCCCGCGCGGCGAGCGCATACCAGGCGGCGGCGCGGTTGACGACCAGCCTCCCCGAGCGCCGGTACTTGGAGTCCCGCGCCGCCGCGTGCTCTTGATCAACCCAGCCACGGCTCTGGCCAAGAGCGCAAGCGATTCCGCTGCCCGTTGGGGCGCCGGACGCCGGAATGATCGAAGCCTTGGAGCGCCGTCGCACAGCTTCGAAGAGACTGCTACACGCGAGCTGGATCGGCGGAACTCTACGAGTGATGGCAGCTGCCGGCATCGACCTCGATCAGGGCCGCTCCCCGGCGCCCGCGGCGGATGTCGCCGCGGCGCCAGAGCCGGATGCCGCCACTGGCTGAGCTCGCGGGTGCGGGCGGCGCTTGGGTCGCGAGGAGCGAGGCGGGGGCTGGCGGCCCGGATTGCAAGGAGGGACGCCGAGGCGGGCGGACGGCTCGGGAGGCGGCTGGCTGGGCGGACGGGGGCGACGGCGGGGGAGGCGGCCGGCGGGGGAGGCGGCCGGCGGCGGTGCGCCGACGGCTGGGGCCGACGGCGGGGGAGGCGGCCGCTTCGGTTACTCGGCAGCGCGCTGGCCGGCGGTCGGCTCGGTAAACGGCGCTGATGAAGGGTGGCTTGCGGCGGGCGGCCCGGCCGGGCGACGGCCGTGGTCCGGGGGGTGGCCTGCCCATGGGCCAGGCGGGCCGAAAGGCGACGAGCGTGCGGGCCCCGACGCCACGCGGTCCGAAATGTGCTCCGGCAGCATGCTTATCGGCCCAAAGCCCACGCCCGCGGCCGACCTTGGTTACATAAGCATGCCCCACATGCTTATGTAGCCAAGGACCAGCAGGCGCGCGCGATTTGTCCCTGTATGCAGCCGAAATTGTCAGACTGCTGACACCCACCCGGCCAGCCCGCACCCTCACCAGCGCCGTGCCCCGAGCGGGGCGAAACGCGAGCCCGGGGCCACGCGGTCAACGGCAGGCGAGGCCCGCATGGGCCAACTCGCGTGCCCCTCGGCCGGCTCGTACATCGCGCAGACCGCCGGCGCAGCCCAGCCAAGTCGCGACAACCCCGGCCGCCGCTGGCTCATCAGCACCAGCCCGGCCGGTCCCTCCCGGCAATCCAGGCACGAGCCCCACACCCGACCCCCACACCCGACCCCACACGACACACACAAGCCCCGCACACAGCCCCGCACCCGAGCCCCCAAGCTTCCCGGGGCGAGGCCGCACACCCCTCAGCCCCCGGCGAGAACCGCCTTGAGCCGGTCCAACACGGGCACTGGCGAGGGATCGACCCCGCGGAGCACCGCCAGGTACAGCGACATGAGGTCGCCGAGCAGGACGAGCGAGACGACGCGCTCGGTCCGCGTCCCCCCCACGCTCTCGACGCGGAAGGTCGCGGCCGCCTGGCCGGCGATCTCGTTGTGGTCGAGCTCCGGTAGCTCGTGGGCGAAGGCCGGGGTCTTCGCGTCGCCACGGCTCTGCCCAACAGCGCAAGCGTCCGCTGCCCGTTGGGGCGCCGGACGTCGGAATTCGAGCCTTGGAGCGCCTTCGCACAGCCTCAACGCGACTGCTCACCCGAGCTGGATTCGGCTGAACCCTGCGATGTGATGGCGCTTGACCGTCATCGGAACTCCAGCGCCGGCCTGGCGGCGCAGCATCTCCAATACGGCATCGCTCGGCTCCCCGTAGACCTGGATGCTCGTTGATGCCTCGAGCGTTTCCGCGTAGGCGCCTGCCGCACGCTCCGCCACGACCTCCATGTGAAGCTCCATTGAGGCGGCATCTGGGTGCATCTGAACGACTCCAACCTCGGTGCCCTCCTCGTTCGCGTACTCGTTGAACGCCAATAACTGCGGCTCGTTTGCCTCAATAAACGAACTGAGGTCGCCGGCGCGCTCGCGCTCTGCAGCGAGCTTGCCCTCCCGGAGTCTGTTGGTGGCAATGAAGATGAACGGTCCAGGCATGATCGATCCTTTGGTCGCTGAGCCAGTCGTGCATGTATCGTCGCGCGGACCCGCATCTTGCGCCAAATGCGCGGCCGCGTCGACTACCTTCAGGACTCCTCTCCGTACCGTTCTTTGACCGTGATCGCCACCTTCGTGGTCGTGCAGGTGCACCGTTCAACGCACCGAAGCGATCGTCAGGCCAGACGGCGCGCGCGTATCACGGCATCGACGCCGGTGCCAGCCGCGGCCCGCGGACGATCCTCGGCGACGACGAATTCCCAACGGCGGGGATCGACCGCGGCGACCGCCGCTTCGACCGAGACCTGCACCTGGCCCGCAGCGGGCGTTGCGGCACCGGTGGCCGGGTCGATCGGGCCGTGGCCGACCAGAAACAGGGTCCCACCAGGCGCGACTCCCGCCCCCATCCGCCGGACCATCTCCTCAACCGTTCCCGATACATGGACGTAGAGGCAGGCCACAAGGTCGTAGTGACCCGGCTGCGGGGTCCAGGTCTCGAGATCGGCCTCGACCCAGTCGACGCGCCCGACGACGTCCGTCCCGGCGGCCTCGGCCGTCGATCGCGCGTGAGCCAATGCCGCCGCGGAGAAATCGACCGCCGTGACGTACCATCCGTGGGCCGCGAGCCAGATTGTGTCGGATCCGTGACCGCAGCCCGCGTCGAGGGCGCGACCGGGGCGCAGGTCCCCGACCTCGGCGGTCAGATGCGCGTTCGGGGGGCGATCCGCGACGGCATCCGCACGCTCGCGCAAGGTCCGTGACCAAAGCTGTTCCCAGAAGTCTCGGTCAAAGCTCGGCGTGGTCACGATCTCTGCTAAACGAGGCTACCCGCCCGCCGCCACCACCCGCACGCAATCGACGAACGGGAGCCGATCGTCGCAGCCACGTGACAAGTTCAAAGAGGTCGACGGCGACTCGCACCTGGCGAAGCGGGCGGCCGAAGTGGGCGGCCCGCTACGCCGTCAGGAGGTAGAAGCGCCAGAACTTGTCCTCGATGGGCTGGATCTCGCATCGCGCAAACCCCGCGTCGGCCGCATACCGCCGCACCGTGTCTGGCCGCATCACGGTACCGGTGCCGGTGGCGTTTTCTCCGACCATGCCGACCGGCAGGCAGTGGAGCACGCTGAACCCATAGTGAAGGCGCTCGACGTCGCCGGCGTCGGGCGAGAAGCGCTCCGCAGCCCGTTCGTCGCCCACGAGTACACAGCCTCCCTCGACGAGCATGCCGCGCAGGGTCCGCAACACATCGACTGGGTAGCACATGTCGTGTAGCGCCTCGAACAGCGTGACCAGGTCGTACCGGCCGGATAGGTCAGGGTCGCCCGCGTCGCGGTGATGGAAGGCAACCCGGCTCTCAAGTCCGCTTTCGGCCAGCAGCCTGCGCGCCGCCTCGATCGACGCGGCGTCGAGGTCGATCCCGTCGACCAGGACCTTCGGATACCCCCGCGCGATCGCGAGTGTCGAATGACCGTGCCCGCAGGCGATGTCCGCGATCCGGGCCGAAGGGTCGCCCTGAAGCCGCTGATGGAGGGGCGGGATAGCGGGAAGCCACGCGCTGGTGAGCAGCCGCTCGTAGAGGGCGCGCGTGCTTCGGGCCTGGCCCTCGCTCATGTCGGTGCCATAGGCTGCGTAGGGGACGCCGGCGCCGGTGCGAAACGCGACCAGAAGCGCCTCGAGCGGCCCGGTGCATGACACAACCCCCTGCGCGAGTGCGGCCACGAAGTCGAGACTCGACTCGTCAAGGAGGGCCTCATCGTGCCCGGGTGGGAGCCGGTAGCGTCGCTCGTCATCGGACGCGTCGGGGTTCTCGGTCGCGAGAATGCCACTTACCGTCTGCTGTTCCAGCCACTCCCGCACGTAACGCGGGTGCAGATCGGCAGCCAAGGCGAGCGCACGTGGCGTAGCGCCCGGGTGTTCGGCGAGTGCTCCGTAGAGACCTAGGCGATCGCCGAGGTACACCGATATGAGATCCAAAGCTCCGATCGCGTCCGCAGTTAGCTTCCGCACGAGCGCCTCCCGCCGCCCCTCGTCCGTCGTCGGCTCGATCGCGTCACTCATGGGCAGAGGCTCCTATGGCTGATGTGCGCACGGCTGAAACCTAAAGCTTCGAGTGGCGGTCGGCCGCGAGAGTCGCCAGGGCGGCAGAACGGATCGCGCCGGCCGATCACGGCGGCAACAGATGTGACACGAACGTGAGCCAACTCATGACCGCGAGCAAGATTACATTGGCACTCTGCACCAGCCAGAAGCGACGTCCGGCCAGGTAGCTCCCCACCACCAGCACGGCTGGGAAGGCCGTGATCAACATCCGCGCATTAGGCGGGAGACGCTCGCTGCTGACAGCGAGGCAAGTGATCCCGAGCGTCCAGACGATCGCCTCGGCGGATACCGTTGTCCGGCGTCGGAACAGGAGCACGAGCAGCAACAACAACAGCAGCGCGCCGGCCACCCCACCAGCCGGGTTGTAGACGCTGTTAGCTGGGTTGTAGTGCACGATCCGTGTGATCAACGTCTCGACCAGATGGACGAGCGCGAGTGGATCGGTCCGCTCGTGCCACGCGTGGCGCTGAGCGATCAGCGTGGCCAGCGGCGTGCCGGTCCACGCCCACAGAAAGGCGCTGAACGCGAGCACGCCCGACAGCGACAGTAACGGCGCCTGGAGGCTTGCCCGCGCCTGTGGCCAGCCGCGGCGCCGGAACTCCCGGGCGGCCGCGACGGCGCAGACGATGACGAGCACGAGCGCTTGCGGCTCGGTCGCGGTCGCGAGCCCGGCCAGGCTGCCGGCCAGGAGCCATCGCCGGCGCTGCAGCGCGAGGATGCAGCCCGCGGCCAGCGGAATCATCAGCCCTTCGGCGTAGACCATCGAGAAGACGACCGACCCGGGAAACACACAGAAGAAGGCTGCCGCCCGCCGTCCGCTGGCCTCGCCCCACCATCCGCTCGCCAGCCGCTGAACCAGCACGGTCGCCACGAGCCCGCCGATCCCCGAGACCAAGATCCCGGCGAGATACACCGACTGAGTGAACGGGAGGGGAAGCTCGAGGCGCGCAAAACCCCTCGCCACCGCGCCCACGACGATCGGATAGAGGGGGAAGAAGCCAAGCGTCGTGTGCAGATGGGACGCAAATGTCGGGTAGCCGCGGGCGGCGAGGCTCGAGTACCACTTGCCGTCCCAGTTGGCCAGCTCGTGGAGGAGCGAGTGGTGCTGGATCTGGCCTTCGGCGGCGGCCACGAGTAGCACCAGCGTCCGGCTGCCGAGGTACACCAGCACGGGCCAACGCAGTGCGACGATGTACGACCTCAAGTCTCGCCACCGCGCCGGCGCCGCGTCGCGGAGCGTCTCGATGCTCCCCGACGCAGCTTCCACGGAGCGAGAAACTACGGGCGAAAGCGGACGGATCGTGAACTGACGCGCCGCCGGACGGCGAGCTGGGCGAGTGACGGCGCTCGGGCGGGACCGCCACGTTTACGTCCGAGGCGCCGCCGATACTCCGCTTTGTAATGGTCTGGGCGCAGCCTCTCCTCGCAATCCTCGGTACGCATCAAAGCGGACGTCGCTGGGCGATCGGGCACCGGCCGGCGCTTGCAGCTCGACAAGCTCCGGCGTGGTAAGCCAAGCGGTGCGCGTCGTCGCGATTGTCCAGGCTTACAACGAGGGCCGCTTCATCGCCGGCTGCATCGAACATCTCCGCGCCCAGGGCGTCGGTGTGTACCTGATCGATGATGCCTCGACGGATGACACAGTCGCGATCGCCGAGCGCTATCTCGGTCGTGGGGTGATCGCCATCGAGTGCCTGCCCCCGCATGAGGTCCATGACTGGGGACAGATCTGCCGCCGCAAAGAACAGCTCGCGGACAGCATCGATTCCGACTGGCTGATTCACCACGACGCGGACGAAATCAGGATTGCCGGCACGCCGCGACGCTCGTTGGCCCAGGCGCTCGCGGAGTGCGACGAGGCGGGCTACAACGCCGTGAACTTCCTCGAGTTCACGTTCGTCCCAACGCGCGAGTCACCCGACCACGATCACTTCGACTTTCAACGCACGATGTCCTCCTACTACGCCTTCGCACCTCGTTTTCCGGCGCGGCTCAACGCGTTCAAGCGCCAGGACGGGCCGGTCGAGCTGGCGTGGTCAGCCGGTCACCAGGTGCGCTTCGACGGGCTGACGATGGCGCCCCGATCTCTGTATATGCGCCACTATCTGTTCCTCAGCCGCCGGCACGCGATTGAGAAATACGTGCACCACCGGCCGTTCGCGCGGGAGACGATCGCGGCCGGCTGGCATTCGTTTCGGCCCAAGTTACAACCAGAGATGATCGAGCTCCCCGGGGCGGGTGACCTGCTCACCTACCGGGGCGACGAGTCGCTCGACCCGTCCCGCCCACGGCGGACGCACGTACTCGACGATCTCGTGGCTGCCGCGACGGCCGAGCAGGGCTTCCTCAGGTTGAACACGGTCGCCGCGGCTTGAGCTGGGTCTCCTTCCTACTGGATAACGTCCCGGGGCTGCCGGCACGGGCGGCTGCTCCTTCACGTCCGGCGCGCACCGACACGGCCGTGGGGACGCGAGCCGTCCTGATCGGCGCGACGGCGATCGCGCTCGCGCTGCGGTTGTATCTGCTGTTTCGGCCGGGGTATCTGTTCGGCGTCACGGGTTACGACGACGGCGTCGATTTCGGCAGCGCGGTGCGGTTGGTACACGGAATCATTCCCTATCGCGACTTCGCGCTCGTACAACCTCCAGGTATCTCGCTGCTGCTAGCGCCCGTGGCACTTCTATCGAACGTCACCGGCACCGATACCGGTCTGGCGGTGGCCAGGATTCTCACTGTCCTGGTCGGCACGGCGGGAGTAACACTCGTGGGCCTGCTGATCCGACATCGGGGGGTGCTGGCCACGACGCTGGCATGCGGAATCGTCGCCGTCAACCCCGATGTGATCCTCGCCGGCCATAGCGTGCTGCTCGAGCCGTGGCTGGTGCTGCTCTGCCTTATCGGGGCGCTCCTCGGGTTCGATCGAGATCAGCTCACGGCCGACCCGCGGCGAGCGGTGCTCGCCGGCGTCGCGTTCGGCTTCGCGGGCGCGATCAAGACGTGGGCGATCCTGCCCGTGATGGTCCTGCTGGTGGTGTACTGGCGCGGCCGCGGCGGCCGGTTCACGTCGAGGTACGTGGCAGGAGTGGCAGCCGGGTTCTGCCTGCCCGTGCTCCCGTTCGCGGCGATCGCCCCGCGTGCGTTCTGGCACAGCGTGATCGTGGCACAGCTGTCGCGGGTGGACGTCGAGCGGGTGTCGCTTGTCAACCGGCTGATCAGCTTCACGGGGCTGCGCGACCTCTCCCCCGGGGAGAGTGTCCTGCTCGCCGTCAGCCTCGGCGTGGCCGCGTTGGTCGTCGTCAATCTGGCGGTGGCGTGGTGGGTCGCGCATCGGTTGCCGTCGCCGCTGGAATGGTTCGCTTTCGCGAGCGCCCTCCTGGTCGCGCTGGCCTTCCTGTGGCCGGTCGACTACTACCCCCACTACGACGGGTTTCTGGCTCCGTTCGTGGCCCTGTCGGTGGGGCTGTCCGTCGCCGGGTTGAGCGAGGCCCTGCGACGCATCGACCGCCGGCCAGCGAGGCGGCGCCTCATAGGGCTGCCGCTGGCGGGTGCGCTCACCGCGATTGTCGTAGCGGGCTTGGCCGCCCTGGCGCTCGCCCGACTCCGGCACGAGCGAGTGCTGAGCGCGGGCGACCCGGCCGCAGCCGCACAGCGGGAGATTCCCCCGGGCTCCTGCGTACTCACCGACGTCTCGTCTCTGACCCTGGTGGCCGGTCGGTTCACAGCCAAGAGCGCCGGGTGCGCGCCGATCGTCGATGCCATCGGCACGGACTACGCCCTCGACGACGGGCGCAACGCCACGACGGGGGCTGGACTTAACCAGGCCGTGGACGCGACCTGGCTGGGCGCGCTCGAGGCGGCAGAGTTCGTGTGGCTCGATTGCGCGCCTCCGGGCGCCTCGGCCTGTCAGGCAACGACAGGCCGGCGGATCCCGTGGACGGCGCCGCTCCGGGCGTACTTCTGGCGGCACTTCACGCCCGTCCGCGGCGAATTGCCGCACTTGTATGTTCGAATCAGGGCAAGCTAGAAGGAAAGAGAATGCTGATCCTCGCCCTCGGCGGAAGTCTCCGTAAAGCGTCCAAGAACCGGGCGCTGCTCGTTGAAGCCGCTGCACTGGCCCCGGCCGACACCGAGCTAGATCTCGGCCAGCTTGCGGTCATCGGCTCGCTTCCCCTGTTCAATCAAGACATGCTGGAGCGCGACGGCTTTCCGGCGGGAGTAGCAGAGCTGAAGGATGCGTTGCGAGGAGCGGACGGTTTGCTGATCGCGACGCCCGAGTACAACTGGGGGATCCCGGGGTTCCTGAAGAACGCGATCGACTGGACGTCGCGCCCGGCGACCGACATCCCGCATGTCTTTGGCGATCTACCGGTCGCGCTCATCGGCGCCGGCGGTGGCGCTGGGACACGCTTCGCGCAGACCGCCTGGTTGTCCGTGTTCCGCTTCCTCAAGATGCGGCCCTGGTTCGGCCAATCGCTCTACCTAGACCGGGCGCAGGATCGGTTCGACGATCACAACCGTCTCAGCGACGAGGCGACCCGCCAGCAACTGCTGTTGGTCATGACCGGCTTTGCGGCCCACTGCGCGCAGCTACCCCGCGTCCGCCCGAGCTAACTTCCGTGAGCCTTGTCGGCCGGAAGTGAACCCCTGCCGACCGAATCGCTGAACTTTCTTCCGTTGAAGACCACTGGCCGTGAGGCGTCGCGTTCTGGCGCCCGCGTGTGGTATTCGGTTGGTTGGCGGGAATAGGGTTCTATGGACAACGATCAACGCCGAGCACGGCTGGAGTCGCTGTTTGCTGCGCACGCGGCGATCGTGCTGGCGTATGCACGGAGGCGCACCGACTCGACGACTGCCGACGATGTGCTCAGCGAGGTGTTTGTGATCGCCTGGCGCCGGTTGGAGCAGATTCCACCGGAGCCGGCGCCTTGGCTGTTGGCGTGCGCCAATCCCGCGTAGGACCCAGGGTGCAACCCGGGGACTACCAACGAACCACCACGCGGGCTGGGAGCGGGCAATCCTTAGAACCAGCACGGCACGGACTGGGAATCCGGCAGCTGGTCGAGAAACCGGAATATATGGCCGGTTTCTCGACCAGCGCGGATGCTTGGCCGGCCACGGACACGACGACCATCCCTGCCTTTGCGCCTGGCGCTAGAGCTCCCAGCCAAAGCAGATTGAACGCCAGCTCGGCTGCTCTCGTTCGTAGAAACGATGAGCGGCGACGCGGCTGTCCGCCGAATCCAGCTCCAGGTGAGTGGCGCCGCGACCGCGCGCCCATCGCTTCGCTTCGTCGAGCAGCTGCTTCCCGATCCGAAGCGAACGCCGCTCGGGATCGACCGCGAGATCCTCGATCCACACGCGGCGGCCGAAGCGCACGGACTCCAGGTCGTCATACGCCGTGCAAAAGCCGACCAACTCGCTCCCAAGCGCGGCGACCAGAACCAGAGCTGAGTCTGAGCGCATTGCGCGGTCAAGCGCGGTCATCGCACGATCCGCGTCCCACAGCGCCGGACGAGACCCGGGAGGCGCAAACAGCCACTCGTACATGAGCAGGACCCGATCTAGGTCCTCGCGACCCGCCTCCCGTATAACCACGGCAGCCACCGCGCAATCTTTGCACCCAATGTGCCAGGCCGGTCGACGACCGCTGCAAACACCGTCCCGAACGCGACGTGATCGGCGAGCTGCGGCATCAGCGGCAGGGACTTGATTGCTGGGAACAGGCGACCAATCAGGCCGACGTTGACGACCCCGATCGCGAGCCCGGCTGCTGCACCCCAAGCGATCGAACGGCGTCGGGGCAGCGTGCGGGCCAACGCTTCACCGCATGCGGCGGAGATGCCGACATGGACGATCGCGCCGCGCACGACCCCACGCCGCCCTGGTGGAAGTAGTGTGCCGGCGGCGCAGGTGGCGTCGCGCACGTAGACACCGGCCGCTCGGACCGTGCCACCGGCCACTAGAGCGTGGAGCGTCGACGGCACCCCGCTCAACGTCGCGGCCGCGACCGTCGCCTCTGTGACTCTCCTGCGGTCGCGCTCCATCGAGCAAAAATACCCGGCGCGTCCGGATCTTCGGCGAGCCCGGGCGGACAGCAAACGGCCTGCTTCGGGAGCTGACCTTTCGGCTCCCCCACCCAGGGCGCCCGCGCGGCGGAGGTGACAGTTGGTCACAGGTGGCTGGCCGGGGGTGGGTTGTGTGTGGCGGCGGCGCCCGAGAATCCCCACCGGGGCTGATGGCCCGTGGAGCGCCATAGAAGGGGACGGCCGACGAAAAAGAACAGCGGGATCGCCAGCCACAGCAGCTGACCGCGACTCAGCGCGATCGCCGCGATCACCAGTGGCACCAGCGCCACCGCCGGCCAACGCCACGCGCGCCGGACCGGGCGCGCCGGCTTCTCGCGTGGGAGGTCCGCAACGATCTCGTCGAGCTCGCCGTAGGTCTTGGCGGCGTAACAGCGATCCAGGCGCTCCTGGAACTCCTCGGTCTCGAGCCGTCCGGCCAGGTGCTGTTCGCGGAGGACGTCCGCGGTCGCGTCCCGATCGCGATCGCCGGCCCGGAGACCGCGGTCGCGTATTTCGTGGCGCTGTTGATCATGGGTATAGCTGTTCGGCATTGCCAGTTCCTTCCCTCGCTGCGTCAGTTCCGCTACCATTTTACACAAGGCCACTTGATAGTCAAGGCTTTTTGAGTAATATTCGTCCACATGTCTCCCGCCTCGCGCCCTTGATGCCCGAACTCGCGTTCGCTCTCCGGCGCCGGCGCGGCGAGCTGCCCGCGACGCTCAAGAAAGCCGGCCGCCTCGGAGACCGACACGTCAGCGCTCTGATCTCGCTCGCCGTGGCCGGCCCAGCCACCGTCTCAGAGCTTGCCGAGCGGATGGACATGAGCGTCGCGCACGCGAGCCTCGTCGTCGGCGAGCTCGGCGATGGCGGACTGGTCGACCGCCATCCCGACGAGCGCGACCGGCGGCGCGTCATCGTCTCACTCTCCGAGGCGGCCAAACCAGCCGTCGCCGAGATGCGAAACCGCCACGCGGCGCCGCTGCACCGCTTCCTCGCCGACCTCGATGACGACGACGCCGAGCGATTCATCGACCAGCTCACAACGCTGATCGCCTATCTGCGCGAAGAACCACCGCCGCCCACCAAGCACTCCGGCGACGGCGCCGGGCCCGTCAGCAACGACCGCTGAGAGACCCGCTACTTGGGGGCGTAGACAAGGATCAGCACGCCGCTGTCGAATCGCGTGACGTCGAGGAGGCGCAGGTGGGGTGCGGTGTCGATGCTCTCAAAGAGGTGCTTGCCCTTGCCGATGGCGACCGGGGTGAGGAAGAGATGGAATTCGTCTATCAGCCCGTGCTCCATTAGGGTGGCGTCGAGCGGCCCGTTTCCGTACTTCAATAGATTCTGGCCGGCGTTGCGCTTGAGATCGTCGACGAATGAGGCGACCTCGCCCTCGATCGCCGTGGCGTTCCAGGTCAGCCCCGTGAGTGTGGTCGACGCGACGAATTTCGGGATGCTGTTCATCCGGGCGATGAACTCAGAGGGAACGCTGGCGGGCGCTTCGTCGGCCATCCTGGTGTATGCGACCGACAGGCCCTCGTAGGTCAGTCGTCCGAGGAGAAGGCCGTCCGCTCCCGTCAGGAGCTCCATCGCGTACTGCGAGTGCTGTTCGTCGAGGTACGGGAACGCCCACTCGGTTGAGCCGACCTCGCCGCCCAGTGTGACATGGGTCGCCTCGACAAGCTTGCCCATCATTGCCTCCGATTCGTTTCGTTGTGGATCGCCTCGAGGTCAATGCTGATCATCCGGCCGCGGCTTGGACGTCCGCGGCCGGAGCCTGGCTCTCGGACAGAGTCTCGCCAGTCTCAAGCAGCGTCTTGAGATTGGAGAGGATGTGCGGCCATCCTTGGCTGATTGTCTCCAAGACCTCGCTTCCAGGCTCGAAGCCGTCGTGTGTCACTGTGAGCTTGACGAACTCGCCGAGATCGTCGATCTCGAAGGCGACCTTGGAGCGTGGCTCGGCGGCCACGCGCTCGAGGAACTCCTTACTGAAGCCGACACGCTCGGCCGCCTGCTCTTGCCATTCAGGTGTGAACGTGTGCCAGGTGTACGCGAGCCGCCGGTAAGGCTCGGATTCGAGCACGATCTGACCCGGATCGACGGTCGTGAGCCCCCACTGACGGACGGTGATGCTCGAGCCGGGATTCCAGTCTGAGTCGAATGCGACACCCCAGTAGCGCTCGGTAAACGCAGGGTCAGTCAGCGCCTGCCATACACGCCGTGGGGTGCTGCGGATGAAGGTCGTGTAGACGAAGGACGGCTTGTCCATGTGGTGATCCTCCAGGGCTCGTTTGAGGTCCGACAGGGCGTGCACCCGGTCGCGGTCGTACTGGTTGATCCACCGTTCGGAGATCTCGTTGATGGGTGCCGGGTTGAGGTAGTGGCGCTTCTCCCGTCCCCGCCACACGGTGGTCACGAGCTGAGCGGCCTCGAGCACCGCGAGGTGCTTTGAGACTGACTGGCGGGCCATGTCCATGTCGGCGCACAGCTCGCGCAGCGTTTGACCGCTCCGGGTATTGAGGCTGTCCAGCAGCCGGCGGCGGCTGGGGTCTGCCAACGCCCGGAACACGTCGTCGATCTCAGGTGGATAGGCAGCCATAGGGCTGCATAATTATATGCAGCCTGTAGGCTGCACGTCAAGGCCACAAGCGGCAGGCCCCCGACGATCGAGCTCGCCTCGCCGGTATCTCTTGCCGGGCACAAATCGGGTCCGCCCCTCGCACTACCATGGACCCGTGAGCGGCCAGAGAGTGCCCGGTGGGGTGGTGCATCAACTGCCCGCGGACCTGCGTAAAGCGCTGATCGCCAACGCCTCGGCACTCGATGCCTGGAAGGACATCACACCCTTGGCCCGCAACGAGTTCATCTGCTGGGTTGAGGATGCCAAGCAGGAGACAACCCGAGAACGCCGCATTCGGCGGACCCAGGAGGAACTCGAGGAAGGCCAGCGCCGGCCGTGCTGCTGGCCTGGGTGCAAGCACCGCGACCGGACGAAGCCCTAAAGTCACGGTTCTTGGGGCGGAGTGCTGCACCGTGGGCACCTTGCTTGGTCCCGGTGAAATCGGGTCGCCGGCGCCGCACTACAGCGATCTGGGGCTTGGTCGAGACATCTCGACGGAGGAGGTCCAGCTGTGCTCGTACACGGTCCACCGATTCACGGCGGCGGCTCTCTTGACCACACTCGTCGGCGCGATCACGTGCTTGACGCCATCGGCTGCTTCGGCCGAGGCGCACCCGGGTCTGCGTGCGGAGCTGGTAGGCGCAATCGCCACGGCCCTCGCCCACGTTGCCTGAAGCCCGCAGCCAACCCGCGCGCCGCGGGTCGGGCTCGCGGGACGCGGTCGACACCAAGCGAGGCGCGCCGGGCCGAAATCCGACGCCAGGCCAGGCCCACACGGGCCGAAATCCGCTGCGGCGACATGCCTAACGGCCCAAAGTCCACGCCCGCGGCCGACCTTGGCTACATAAGCATGCCCCACATGCTTATGTAGCCAAGGACCAGCAGGCGCGCGCGATTTGTCCCTGCTCTGCTCGGGTTTCGCAGTTCAGAGGCCTGCGGCTGCCCATGCGTGTTGGACTTGGATGATTTCTGCGGGGTTTGGGGTCTGACCCATACCCGGGTGAAATTGGTTGGCGATGATCGCGCGGCGGAGCTTGGCGAGCATGTCGGCGAACGATGGGGTGGTCTTGGTGAGGTACCAGGGAGCGCGGCGGCGGTGGGCTTGGACGTCGTCGGGGTGGTGTCCGTGTAGTGCGTACCAGATGATCGTGAGGGTCATCGTGAGGAACTGGAAGGGGATGGTGCGGCGGACCGCGGTTTGGGTGCGGTTGCGGGGGTGGCCTGCGCCGAAGAGTTCTTTGCCTTGTTCGTAGGCGACTTCGGTGGGCCAGCGGTCGGCGTAGCGTTCGATCAGGGTCGCGGCGCTGGCGTGAAGGTCGGTGGAGATCAGCGCGAGTTCGACGCCGGAGCGGTTGGGGGTGGGGTGTTTGATGATCAGGACCTGGACGGGTTGGGCGCCGGATACCTCGTACCACAGGCATTGGAAGCTGCAGATCAGGACGTGTTCGGTTTTGCCGTAGCGGCGTACGGTCGTGGGCTGCCAGCGGGTGGCGGGGTCGGTAGCGATGTGCGCGAGCTGGGGGAGCTTGTGGCCCTTGCGCGCCGGGCGGCCGCGGCCGGGGCGGCGCTCGGGCAGCGCGTGCAGCGCGGCGTTGGCACGCAGCCGGCCGGTGAACGTGACGTTCTCAGGCAGACGCCTGAGCGCGCGGTTGGTATAGGCGGCGTCGGCGACGAGGTGGATCTCCCGATCGGGGAAGCGTTTGGCCAACAACCGCAGCATGTCCTGCGCTAGCTGGGGTTTCGCCGGCCGCTCCGGGTCGGGGGTGCGCTTCGGGATTCCCGGCCGCCGCTGCTGGTAGAGGCGGAAGAGCACCAACAGGCACACCGGCCGCGTCAAGAACGCCAGGTTGACGTTGATCCCCAGCGTGACCCAGTTGTTGCCCCACGCGACCGCCCCGTCGCGGCTGTTCGCGGCCGGGTCGTGATGCCAGAAACACCCGAACACTTTGCGTCCGCGGCGGCGGATCAACGTGTCATCGACCACCACGCTCAGCGGCTCGCCGGCGCCGATCAGGCTCCCGACGATCAGATCACAGACCCTCAGCCCGAGATGATCCGGGCTCCAGCGCGCCTGGGTGAAGAACCGGTGCGCGCGGGCGTGATGCCACACCCCCGCCAGCCGGGCGCCGGCCAGCATCCCGGTCACGCACCGCAACCCCGTCTGCGAGATCTGCCCGATCATCAGCGCCCGGAAAGTCCGGAAACTGGGACCAGAAAAGCACGGCGCTAACAGGACCAAGAGCCGGTCCAGCGAAGATGGGACGCAGAGCATCGGCGGCAACCTCCTAGTGCAGTGTCCCATTAGTCTCTTGTAATTGGTAGGGACTTCTGGTACGGTCGGGTTGTGGGACGCATCCCGGCGGTTATTGAGCTCACCGAGGAGGAAGAACGCGACCTTCGCGCGGTACTCAGGACACCGTCGGCTGCGCAGGAGAAGGGGATGCGCGCGGGGATCGTGCTGCGCGCGGCGGGGGGTGCGAGTAATACGGAGATCGCGCGGGAGATGCGTGTGTCGCTGCAGACGGTCGGGTTGTGGCGACGGAACTTCTCGGAGCGTCGGATGGAGGGGTTGGAGACCGCGCCGCGGTCGGGACGGCCGCGGGCGATCAGTGACGATGAGGTTCAGCGCGTGCTGGCCAAGACGTTGGAGGCGCCGCCGGACGGGACGACGCAATGGAGTGTGCGTCGGCTGGCGGCCGCGACCGGGATCTCGTCCTCGACGGTGCACAGGATCTGGCGCGATCACAAACTCAAGCCGCACCAGGTCCGGTCATTCAAATTCTCAACGGACCCGCAGCTGGTTGAGAAGGTGATCGACGTCGTCGGGCTCTACCTCGATCCGCCCAAGGGCGCTCTGGTCATCTGCGTGGACGAGAAAACCCAGATCCAGGCGCTGGACCGCACCCAGCCGACGCTCCCGATCAAGCGCGGCAAAGCAGCCCGGATGACGCACGACTACAAGCGCAACGGCACCACCAGCCTCTACGCGGCTCTGGAGATCGCGACCGGCGAGGTCACCGGCAGCTGCTACGCGCAGCACACCCATCAGGAGTTCCTTGGGTTCCTCAACAAGCTCGTGAAGGCCTATCCACGCCGGCCGCTACACGTCGTGCTGGACAACTCCTCAACGCACTCAACGCCCGAGGTCAAGGCGTGGCTGGCGCGACACCCGCGCGTGCATTTCCACTTCACCCCAACCAGCGCGTCCTGGATGAACATGGTCGAGATCTGGTTCTCGATCCTGACCAAGCAGCAGGTCCGCCGCGGTGTCTATCACGACGTCCCAGAACTGATCTCAGCGATCGAGCACTTCATCGAGGGGTACAACCAGCGCGCCCAGCCGTTCGTCTGGACCAAGACCGCCGAGCACGTCCTCAAGAAGGCCGTCCAAAAACAAGACACTTCAGAAACGCTGCACTAGGCAGCCGCGAGCGGGCCTCCCACCCGACGCGGAAGTGACATGAACAACCACCGCTTCGAGCCCGCCGCCGATGCTCCTTCCCACCCCGCCCAGCACCGACGGCCGCCCCCAGCGCGCCAACTCACCCGCGAGCGCTCAACCCCCCAAAAAGTGCGAAACCCGAGTCCCTGTATGCACGTGAAATTGTCAGATTGCTGACACGGTCCGGCCCGCCCGGCGCCCTCTCACCAGCACCGTTAGCTCGCGATCAGGACGAGTTACCGCACGTAACGGCTCAGCGCTATGCGTGAGCCGCCAAATGCGCCGCAGGGGCTCCTTTGATTCCTGCCGAAGCTCTATCTATGGCGGACGCGAGCACTACGCGGCGCGTCTGGTCGATCATCAGCTGCGGCTGTGTAAGCCTGATTTCGTGTGAGCTGCACCCGGCGACTACGTGGACGGTGTCGGGTGTCAGGTTCGCGAGCTCGTTCTGCGAGGTCCGCCGGGCCGCAGCACGGACTGGGAATCCGGCCGCTGGTCGAGAAACCGGAAGATATGGCCGGTTTCTCGACCAGCGCGAGCAGCGAGGCGAGCGGGAGGAACACTGGCACGTAGCCGGGCCCGTGGTCACGAGCGTCCCGTTGTAGTCGACTGGCACGTTGCCCGCCGCGCTTGTGAACAGATCGTCCTAAAGCAGGTGATGCAGCGCGTTCTTAGCCTGAAACCACCGAATTGCGGCGCGGTTGGTGGTTGGGCCGGCGGTTTCGGGTGTTGCGAGGCTCTTCGCGGGAAGGTGGGGCGTTGTGGACGGGTCAGTTCGCCTTGTGGTTGTGCGCGAGCGTGAGTGATGGGTGTCGAGTGACTGTTTCCTGGCAGGCGCAGCGGGCCGGTGGCGGCCGTGGGGTCGGCTGGCACTGGGTGGGCGGCGGGTGCCGTGTCAGGTGAGGACGGGGAGCGCGCGGATCGCGTCGAGGATCGTGTTGAAGTCGTGTTGCCAGGGCCACCGCGCGGGCATCCGCAGTGTCCATTGGCGGCTGGTGCGGGTCAGCCGGGCGGGGATGGCGAGGAGTTGTCGTCGGCGGGAGCGGGCGGTTTGGACCGGCCGGTTCGGGAGGCCGATCTGGGTTGTCCAGCGCCCGAGGTTGTGCGCGATGGCGGCGATCACGGTCCAGGCGCTGTTGGCGTGCATGCGGCCGGAGGGGAAGTGCGCCAGTGCTTGGTCGATCAGGTCGCGGATCGCGAGTTCGACGGTGGCGTGGTCGCGGTGATCGCTGTCAGCGACGAGCGTCGGGATGGTGCGGTTGGTCGCGAAGCAGTGATGGCGCCAGTTGGGGAACAGCTCGGCTTGGGCGCCTCTCAGGCGGGTGCGGCGCACGATCAGCCTGAAGCCTTTCAGCTCGGTCTCGGCGAGCTGCGCCTCGCCGCCATCCGGGTAGTCGGCGACCGTCACCCAGGCGGCCTCGTCGAGCTGCTCGATCAGCCCCCGAATCGTCTTGGACAGCTTCACGCCGATCGAGAACTCGATCCCGCGGGCGTTGAGCTCCTTGAAGAGCTTGTGGTTCTCAAACCCGGTGTCGGCGCGGATGATGATCTTGGCGGTGTGCCCGGCGCGGCCGACGCGGGCGAGCAGCTCATCCAGGAACCGGGCGATCCCGCGCTGGGTGTTCGCCTTGCCCTTGCGGTTGCGGATGTGAAGCACCTCGCCGGTGTCCGCCCTGACGGCCGTGATCGGGTGATAGCCGAGCTTGCGGGTGTACCCGTAGCTGGCGCCCTGCTTCTGGTAGCCGTAGACCTCGCCGACGAAGCTGTCGATATCGATCACCAACGGCCCGTCACCCGGCCCCGCCCCGGCCTGCCACGCGCGCGCGAGCGCCCGGTCGAGCACCCGGTCGAGCTGGCGGACATGCCCGAACGTGAACGCCCGCAAGAACGTCCCCAGCGTCGAGGGAGCCATCACCCGGTGACCCAGAATCAGCCCGGTCGACCCGGCCCGCAGCACGTTCATATCATCGATGCTGTCCGCACCGGCGAGCATGCCGTGCACCAGCGAGAGCACCTTGCGCCCCGGCAGCGCCGCCCCCGGCAACCTGGGATCAAGCCACACCGACTCGTTCACCAGCTCCTCGAGCCCCAACCGCTCCGCCAGCGACGCTGTCAGCAGCAGTCCCGCGTCGCTGATCAACCGTTCCTCGTCGAACCTGACACCGACCTGATCGAGCTTCGCAGGGCCCTCGGGAACGTCCGCAGCGTCATGCACCATATGAGTGAACCTCCTGACAGGGCCCCGGCTGCGCACACAGCCTGATAAAAGCCCTGCTCAGGAGGACATTTAAACCTCAGGCCCGGACGGAAAACCCCTCGCTACGCGGTGGTTCCAGGCTTAGACCTCACGTTGCCCCTGACTTCGATCACCTTGCGGACGGCAGCAGTTGCAGCCGGCTGAGGTAAGGCAGCAACGTGCGCTCGGCCTAGCGACCGCTTGACCGGTTTTCAAGCGTCTGATTGAATACTTGGAATGGATTCGGCGAGAGTGGACCAGCGTCGTGAGGCCGGTCTGCGGACGCGGGCCCGGCTCTTGGACGCGGCGCTGGCCCTGATCGCTGAGCGCGGCGAAGACGGCGTGACGCTGCGCGAGCTCACCGATGCCGCCGAGGCGAACGTCGCGGCGGTGAGCTACCACTTTGGCTCGCTGGACTCGCTCTGTGACGCGGCCATCGAGCAGGCGCTGGCGGGGTACTTGGACGCTCAGCTGGAGGCGGTGAGCACGGTTGGCCCAGAGTCGACGCTTGAGGAATTGGCAGCAGCTTTCGCTCGGCCCATGATCCGCGCGCTGGCCCGGGAAGGTCGCGAGCTCGCGGTGATGCGGATCGTGGCGCGGGCCGGAATCGATCCTCCACAGCGATGGGATCGGTTCGAGGCCAGGTTCGATGGGATTCGTGCGGCTGTGCTTCGGGTGCTGAAGGCAAACGTTCCCGATGTCGAGGACCAAGAACTGATCCTCCGTACCCGCTGCGTGGCCGGAATGTTGAACTGGCTGGCCCTCGCACCTGTCAGCGCCGAACTCAGGAACAAGCCCGAGAAGCAGCTCGAGCAACTTCTGACCGCGGTAATCGCCGGCGCGTTTCGCGGCACGGGCCCCGCCTGATTCGCGAGCCGATTCAGCGCCCCCGGCATGAGGTGCGGCCGCCGATCTCCGCGGTCCTGAACAATTCAAGCAGCCGCTTGACAATATGCCCGGTCCGGGGGTATTCTCAATCAATCGCTTGATCACCTTTCAAGCGGAGAGCGAATTCTTGAAACATCTCGCGGAGGAGCAACCAAATGAAAGTGGCACTCACCGGAGCAACGGGGTTCGTCGGATCTCACGTACTAACGGAGCTGCAAGGACACGGTCACGAGGTGACGGCGCTCGTCCGCGACGCTGCCCAGGCTGACCTCGTCGTGGGCCGGGGCGCCACACCGGTCGTGGCCGACCTCTACGATCAGCCTGCGGTCGTGAGCCTGCTGGGCGGCGTAGACGGGGCGATCCACACAGCCAGTCCCGGTGACGCCAGCAGCGCAGACTTGGACTCGGCGGTGGTTGACGCAGCGATCGATGCATTCGCGGGCACGGGCAAGCCCTACCTCCAGATCAGCGGTCTGTGGATCTACGGTGCCAACTCCTCAATCAGCGAGGAGTCGCCGCTCAATGCGCCTGCGCTCGTGTCGTGGAAGGTGCCAATCGAACGCCGAGTGCTCGGTGTGAGCGATATGCGCGGTGTCGTGATCGTGGCCAGTGTGGCTTACGGTGACGGCGGGGGAGGGATTCCTGGGCTACTTCTCAACTCACCCCGAGACGACGAGGGCAACCTGATCATGCTCGGCACCGGACAACAGCATTGGTCCACCGTCCACGTAGCGGATCTGGCCAGGTTCTTCCGGCGCGTGCTGGAGTCCGACTCGGCTCGCGGCCGTTTCGTCATTGGTAACGGACTGAACCCGACCGTGGCCGAACTGACTGAGGCCGCCGCTGTGGCAGCCGGCGCCCCAGGAGCGGTCTCCGGGTCCGATGACGAGGCTCGGGCTCGCCTGGGCGACTATTTCGCCGAAGTCCTGCTACTCGATCAGCGCACATTCGCGGCCAAGGCTCGGGACCAGCTCGACTGGTCTCCGACTCATCCAGGACTGGTCGACGAGTTCCGGCACGGAAGCTACCGCAAACTAACGGTCGGCTGACAGGCACGGAAGCCAGGATGACCGATACCGACATCACGCCGACCGAGATCGGGGACCGCGTGGCGATCCGCGAGCTGGTGGACGCCTACGCGCACTGCGCCGATCGCCGCGACGCCGAAGGGCAGAAGTCGCTGTTCACCCACGACACCCACTTCGTGGTCTATATGAACGGACAGGGCTCCGAGCCCACACAGGTCCTCGATGGCCGCGAGGCGCTAGCGCCGGTGTTCGACGCCCTCAACAACTACCAGGCGACGATACACTTCAACGGCCAGAGCACGATCGCGCTCGACGGCAAGCAAGCCACCGGCGAGAGCTACTGCATCGCCCACCATCTGTTCACCGACGACGGAGAGCGCAAAATAATGGTCGCGTGGCTTCGATACCACGACACATTCGTCAAGACCGACGGCGCCTGGCTATTCGCCCAGCGCATGCTCTACGTGGACTGGACCGAGACCCGGCCTTCACATCCCTAGGCAGTTCACGGGTTCGGTCATGGGTCAGTGGTTTGCCGCACTGTGGCCCGGTGTCAGGGCCGATGCGCGACACGATCGATGTGGCTAGCCTCAGCGGCAATGTCGTTGACGTCAGTGACGATCCTCGCGGAGGCGCTCGTGTGGTGCACGAGCGTGCTTCCCGCCGGCGCTGAGCACATCTCCCCCGGGCGATGACTGCTGGGGCTCGCGAATTGCCGGACGCGGCACCGACTCTCGATCTCAGCCACCGTCGGGTGCTGATCATCATCGGCGCGCTGTTGCTCGGGATGTTCCTGGCGGCGCTCGATCAGACGATTGTCGCGACCGCGTTGCCGACGATCGTCGCCGACTTGCATGATGCCGCGCACCTCGCGTGGGTCGTCGTCGCGTATCTGCTCGCTGCGACCGTCTCGACCCCGCTTTGGGGCAAGCTCGGCGACCAGTACGGGCGCAAGTTCTTCTTCCAAGCGGCGATCGTGATCTTCTTGTGCGGCTCGGCCTTGTCCGGGCTCAGCAGCAGCATGAGTGAGCTGATCGCGTTCCGGGCGGTGCAGGGGCTTGGAGGGGGTGGGCTGATCGTCGGTGCGCAGGCGATCGTCGGAGACGTCGTGTCGCCCCGCGAGCGCGGCCGCTACCAGGGGCTGTTCGGGGCGGTGTTTGGTCTGGCGAGCATCATCGGCCCACTGCTCGGAGGCGTGTTCGTCGATCAGCTCTCCTGGCACTGGATCTTCTACATCAACCTTCCGATCGGCGCCGCCGCACTCGCAGTCGTGGCGGTCCAGGTGCCGGGGAATCTGCGCCGCGTCCACCACGTGATCGACTATCTCGGAGCCTTCGTACTGATGCTCTCGGCGAGCTGCCTGGTGCTGTTCACGAGCCTCGGCGGCACGACATACCCCTGGGGCTCGACGCCGATCGTCGCCTTCGGTGTTGCCGGTGCGGTACTGCTCGTCATCTTTGTCTTCGTGGAGCGCGCCGCAATCGAGCCGGTGCTGCCGCTGCATCTGTTCGCCAACCGCGGCTTCTCGGTCGCGAGTGTCGTCAGCTTCATCGTCGGGTTCGCGATGTTCGGCGCGATCGTGTACCTGCCCGTCTTCTTCCAGATCGTGCACGGCGAGTCGCCAACGACTTCGGGTCTGCAGCTGTTGCCCCTCCTTCTTGGCCTGATCATCTGTTCAACCGGGTCGGGAATGATCATCAGCCGCACCGGTCGCTACCGAGTTTTCCCGATCGCCGGCACCGCGCTGATGACCCTCGGGTTGTTGCTCCTCTCGCGCGTGAGTGTCGGGACGAGCCTGGTCGTCGTGTCGCTGTACATGTTCGTGCTCGGCGTGGGACTCGGCTGTGTGATGCAGGTGCTGGTGCTGATCGTGCAGAACGCGGTTCCCTACTCCGAGCTCGGGGTCGCGACATCGGGCGTAACGTTCTTCAGGTCGATGGGGGGGTCGTTCGGCACCGCGATTTTCGGTGCCATCTTCTCGAACGTCCTCGTCGGCAACCTCATCACGCATCTCGGCACCGCGAAGCTGCCCAGCGGGCTGTCGAGTTCGAGCATCACGCCCGCCATCCTGGACAAGCTTCCCCAGGCCGTCCATCATGGCGTTGCCGCCGCGTACGCGGAGTCGATCCAAACTGTGTTCCTGATCGCGGCGCCAATTGGCGTGATCGCGTTCCTCGCGTCCTGGCTGATACCCCAGGTGGAGCTCCGGCGAGGAGTGGGCGCAGCTCCCGGCCCGCCATCGGACATCCCAACGGCATCTGACTTAGGCCGGGCGTCCGCTCATCGGATCGGTTAGCGGACGCGCAATCCGCGGCTGGAGACCTCGTTTCCGCGAGAGCAGGTCTGGGCACGATTGTTGATCGGTCACATTCCCTCGCCGTGGCGTGTCATCGGAGTGACTCACAACATTTCCCTGGTCTGACGGGTGGGCCGCCGAGTACGTGATCATCGAGGCTCGCAGCTTGGCACCGAAGCCGACGACGGTCGATTTCATCGAAGCCGCTGCGATCCCACAAGCCGGGCTCACATCCTGGCAGGCGCTGTTCGACCACGGCCACCTCGAGTCCGGGCAGACCGTCGTGATCCACGGCGCCGGCGGCGGGGTCGGCTCGATCGCCGTCCAGCTGGCTTCGTGGGCCGGCGCCCGCGTGATCGGAACTGGGCGGGCCGCCGCTCGCCAGCGCGTGCTCGAGCTCGGCGCCGACGATTTCGTGGATGTCGAGCGGGATGGCTGGGAGACGGCCGTCGGTCACGTCGACCTGGTCTACGACGCCATCGGCGGCGAGGTCCTCGCCCGCTCACCTGCGATCGTCAAGCCCGGTGGTGCCCTGGTTTCCGTCATGGCTCCGCCGCAAACCGATCGAGACGACATCCGCACAGTCCACTTCGTACGCGACCCAAGCGGTACTCAACTCCGGGAGATCACGCACCTCGTCGACCAGGGCAGGCTGCGACCCCAAGTCGGCGCGGTGTACCCACTCGCGGACGCACGAGTGGCCTTCATCGCCAAGTCGACCCAACACATTCCGGGCAAGGTCGTGCTCACGCCCTGATCAATCTCGACGCGGTGCTCGAACGGCGTCATACGAACGTTCAGCTGGCGACCGGCGAGTTGGCCCAGTCGATCGTAACCTCGTGGCTCGGGTTTGCCGGGTTGACCGCGACGTTGAGATGCGCGCCGAGACGGAGGCTTGCCACCTTCGCTGCCGGCACGCGATTCATGAACACGCTCTCGATCGGGCTCGAGCCGTCAATCGGCAGCTCGGTCTTGATCACGTACACCGGATCGTTGGGATCTGGCAGCGCCGGGTTCAGCTCGCCGACGGTCTTGCCCGACGCCGAGAACTCGCGGAGGACCGCGGTCATTCGCTGGCCGCTGGCCAACAGGTCGGCCGCCGATTTGCTTTGCCCCGTGTCTCCCGTCGCATGGACCGCTGCCGCGATCGCACCTGCGCTGGCGCTTTCAGGGCTCTCGCCGGCGCCATTAGCGCCTGCGCTGTTGATCTTCTCGCCGAGCTCCCAGTTGTCGTGATCGTTAGGGTCGTAGCGGACAGAGAACGCGTCGCCGGGCTTTAGGTTCCCGATCTGCGAGAACTCGACCTGCGTCCGGGCCGTCACATCGAACGGCCCGGTTCCGTCCACGGGCGTGATCCGCAACTTCAGGTCGACGAGCGGTGTGAAGTTCTGCTGGCCTACCTCGCGGAACGAGACGAGCACGGCTTGGGCGTTGACACCCGCTTCCTCCAGCTGCTGCTTGCGCCTTCTACCTCCGAATAGTGCCATCTCTACTGGGGCCTCCTGTAGTTGGGAACGGAGCTCGCAGCTTGGACGGGGCCGACAAAGACGCGCCAAACAACCGCCAAAGCGTGGAGGGTTCAAAGCGAGTCGGGCTGACCGCGGAGATTTCCCGACATGACCGCGCTTCAGGAGCTCATGCAGTGTGAAGCAGGACCGCTGTGCCTTGTGGGCTAGGAACGAGCCTCGAGCTCACGGATCCGGTCCAGCAGCTCGCATACGAGCACAGCGCCGGCGTAGTTGAGCCCGAGGTCACGGCGTAGCCGCTCCGCTCGCGCCACCCGCGCGACACTGCTCGGGTCGAAGCGTGGGGGTTCAGCCGCCGCGGCCGGGTGCGGCTCAAACAGCCCGAACTCCAGGTAGCGCCGCACGTGCACGATCTTGACCCCGGCCCGCCTGGCGACGACGGTCAGCTCGACCGCCTCCTCCGCCGCGACGTCGCGATCAGCAGGCCCGGTCGGGGTGTCGGCGTTCATGGTCATGCGTCCCGCGGGTCAAGGCTCGAGCTTTCGGCGAGCTGCTGGTAGAGCTCGCGCTCACGGTCCGACAGCTCCTTCGGTACGACGATCTTGACGATTGCGTGGAGATCACCGCTGCCGCCGCCGCGCTTGGGCACGCCCCGTCCACGGAGCCGCAGCCGCCGGCCACTGGACGATCCCGCCGGCACCCGGACCCGGGCCGTGCCGGTCGGGGTCTCCACCCCGACAGTCGCTCCGAGCGCCGCCTCGGAAGGAGTGATCGGGAGCTCAACGTCAAGATCGTCGTCGCCGCGGCGGCGAAAGCGCGGATGGGGCTTCAGCACGACCCGCAGGAACAGATCGCCGGGCGGACCGCCCCCGCGTCCCTCGCCCCCCTGTCCGGCCAGACGGATCAGCTGACCGTCACGAACCCCAGCGGGGAAGTTGACGCTGACCTCACGGCCGTCCAGCGTCAACCGCCGCCGGCCGCCGGCCAGCGCGTCCTCGAGCGACAGTTCCAGAAGCGCCTCTCGGTCGTGGCCGCGCAGCGGCCCGCCGGCGCGGCCGGCTCGCGCCCCGAACAGCGCCTCGAACAGGTCGTCGCCGAACTCCACATGGGTGCCGTCGCCGAACTCCACATGGGTGCCGTCGCCGAACCCTTGGTGGGCGAAGAAGTCCTCGAAGCTCTCCCCAGGCGTCTCGTGCTCCGCTTCACGCCACCGAGCGCCGAGGCGGTCGTAACGCGCACGCTTGTCGGCGTCAGACAGAACCTCGTAGGCCTCGCCGAGTTCCTTGAAGCGCTCCTCAGCGTCGCTGTCGGAGTTCAGGTCCGGGTGATATTCGCGCGCCAGCTTGCGGTACGCACGCCGGATCGCATCTTGGTCCGCGTCACGCGGGACCCCCAGCACCTCGTAGTAGTCCGTGTAGCTGAGCGGCATCTGTCATCGAATCCTCCCTCAAATGGGCCAGACGCGACGCTGCCAGCGATCCGGTTGCCGGAAGATGTCATGTGCCGGTTACCTGACCGGGCCGGCACATGACGCTCGGCTCGGCTTGAGACTCTCCGCTCCAGAAGCAAACGCCCACGCCGCGCCCACTCCCCCCGATACCACAGTGCTGTTGTCAGTGGGACCGCCGATCAGCGCTGTGTTGCCCTGTTCAGACAACGCCACGCTCTGGCTGAACTGGCCTTTGCCGGTCTCGCCGGTCGCGGTGGGCTTCGATCCCTGCTGGGTCCACCTTCCGCGCGCGCGTGAACACCCAGGCCGCGCCAAGAAGTTCATTGTCGTGCGGGCCCCCGATCAGCGCTGTGTTGCCGTCCGCAGATAGCGCAACGCTCTGGCCGAAGACGCCGTTGCCGGTCTCGCCTCTGGTGGTGAGCCCTCACTAACTGATATGGAGAGCGTGGTGTCAAGGGGGGGTCGTTGATTTCTCGCATTTGCGTGGGTAGTTCCGGGGTTGTGGTCGGCTGGGTGGGTGGCGGTCCGGCGGGCTGTGCGCGACGCGCGGTCAGACTGATATACGCGGGTTGGGACCGCAGGACCATGGTTCGTCGTGGGGAGCCGCTGTCTAAGATCGGGCGTGGCCGGCCTGTGGGCGGGTTGCTCATAGTTAGCTCGCGGGTTCCCCGCGCGTTGCCGGGCCGCCACCGACCCAGCCGACGGGATAGGTGATGTCGGGGCTGGTGGTTACTCGATTCTGGCGATCGCCCAGGCGAACCCGGTGAGCTCGCGGGCGGCCGCGACGGCGATGATCGTGCGGCGCTTGGCGCGAGCCTCGAGGCGTGTCCAGGTGCGGTAAAGGCGCCGCTGCGCTGACCAGGCGATCGCGATCGCCTCACCAGGCTGGTTCTCTTGGCGGTCGGTGAGCGCGCGGCCGATGCTCGGGCGGGCGCGGTAATGCCATGCCGCTTCGACGAGCAGTCGCCGTGCGTGCCCGGAGCCCGTCTTCGTGATCGCGCCGAGCCGGCGCTGCTGCCCGGTCGTGTTCTCGCTGGGAACCAGGCCGACGTAGCTCATCATCTGCTCGGCGCGGACGAACCGCTCAAAGTCGCCGATCTCCGCGCACAAGCCGACGGCGGTCAGCGTGTCGACGCCGCGCAGGCACCGCAGCCGACCGACCTGCAGCGCCCATGGCGAGGTGGGCAGCATCGCGATGATCTCACGCTCCAGGCTCTCGCGGCGATGCGCGAGCACGTCGATCGCGCCCTGGGCGTCGAGCAGCGTCGTCTGCGCCGCGGGCCACTCCAGCGTGACCCTCGCCAGCCACTGGCGGTGGCGTGCCGTCCACGCGGCGCCGTCATCGAAGCGGATCCCGTGCCGCAGCAGCAGCTTCGAGAGCCGGTGCCGGCAGCGCATCAGGTCCATCCGCACCGCGTCCCGGGCGCGGACGAGGTCGCGCAGCGCCTCCTCCTCATCGCCCGGCACCCTGACCGCGTGCAGCTTCCCGGCCAGCAGCAACCGCACCAAGTGCTCAGCGTCTCGACGGTCGGTCTTGACCCGATCGCCCGACGCCCGGGGAATCTTGCTCGGTGCCGCCACGACGCACTCGATCCCGCGTTTGGCAAGCTCGCGCGCCAACCCGTAGCCGGTCGGGCCGGCCTCATACGCGACCCGGACCGGCCGCGCCAAGCCCGCGCAGAACCCGGCCGCGCCGGCAGCATCACCGTCCATCGAGAACGTCTGCAACTGCCCGGTCTCGGCGTCCAGGACCGCCGCGACGATCTTCGTCGCGTGCACGTCCAGACCGACGAGAGTCTTAGCCTTCGCCATGGCTGGCTTCTCCTATGCGGTTGTGGGCCGCCGCGCGGGTGGAGCCGCGCGGCAAGAACCTCACCCCACGACCATCGTGGGGGAGCCGGCCACTTCTACACCGCGGGCCGGACGGACGGTCAATCCATATTGTCTAACTCAACTAGGTCGATGCGCAAATGCGAAGCGGTTGCTTGCGCCGACGGGCTGCAACGCGCCCACTCCCATCACCGACCACCCAGCGCCGAGGCTCTACCCTTTAGGGCATGAGCTACCGAGGCGCGCTGATCGGCTTGGTGACGATCGTCGCGACGACCCTTCCGGCCATCGCTGCCGGCGCCACGGTCTCGCCCACGCCCGCACAGAAAGCGGCGATCATCAAGGCGTTCGGCGACCCCAAAGCCGCCTCGTCGTGCCTGACAGTGCGGCTCGCGGCTTCCAACCACAACTACGCCCGCGTCCGCTTCCGCGCAGTCAGGAGCTGCCAGAAGTGGGGCTTCAATGGCGCGAACGCTTTGCAGCGCGTCAACGACAACAACTGGAAGGTCGTGTTCGAGGGCAGCGCGTATCGCTGCCCGGTGGCGCATCTCCCAAGGCCGGTGCAGCAGGACCTGGGCATCTGCCGCTGACGGTCTGCCCTAGCCAGCGTTGCCGGTGTTCAGGGGGCGAGCACGATCTTTCCGTGCAGCCGTCCGCGCTCCAACCGCGTGTACCCATCGCGGAAGCGCTCCAACGGCAGGATCTCGGCGACGCGCACGGTCAGCTCACCCGCCGCGGCATCACGCGCCAACTCGGCCGTTGCGTCGGCGTCAGGCTGCACCTGCACGGTCCGGGGAGCGATTCCCCGGGCAGCTTCGGGCACCGCCGTCGGGACCGAAGTCACAAACGCGCCCCCGTCGCGCACGCACACCAACGCGCGAGCACCGAGTCCCACGGTATCCAGACACGCGTCGACCCCATCCTGCCATTCCCCGCGAACCACGGCCTCGAGATCCGCGCCCGCGTCGACGACGATCTCAGCCCCCAGCCGACGCGCCTCGTCCACGTCGAAATCACGCACGGCCGCAACGACCCGGGCGCCGCGTCCGACGGCGAGTTGCGCCGCGAACCCACCCACCATCCCTGCCGCCCCCGTCACAAGCACGAGGTCGCCTTCACTCACCGCCGCGGCATCCAGAAGCAGCCGGGCGGTCAGGGCACAGACCGGGAGCGCGCTGCCCTCCGGGAAACCGAGCGAGTCGGGCAGCGGCGCCAGGATCGTGGAGGGCACGGCGATCCGCTCAGCGAGCGCCCCGACTCCCATCCACGGTTGCGGCACGAACCCCAGAACCCGCTGGCCGTCGGCGGTCTCACCGGCAAAGTCCCATCCCTGGACCTGCGGAAATTCGCTGGAGCCGCCCATCGCCGCGAACGCGCCGTCGGCGCCGGCACGGTCCCAAGGCCCGAGCGACACGGCCCGCACATGCACCAGCTGTTCGCCCTGGGCGGGCGTCGGCTCGGCCACCTCCGAGAGTTCCAGGCCGCCTAGCCCGGCGAACGAGGTCAGAACGACCGCACGCACCCACGGGAGTGTGGCACAGCCAGAGGGTCGCGATCGGCGACGAGGCGTGAGCGGCCGGCACTTGGCCGTTCGGTGCGCTGCCTTACCAGCGTGCCCGGTAGATGAAGTCGGCAGCCGGGCGGCCGAGCCACTGGGTGACGCGCATGGCAAGGGCCATTCCAGTCGCGAAGCGGGCGGTCTTCAGGCCGGTCAGCTGACCCGGCTGGCAGCGCAGGTCCTGTGCCGTTTGCGCCCACGTGGCGCCGCGGCTCGTTCGGGATTCATTCAATTCTGCGTGCAGCGCTTTCAGATCCCAGCGCGGGCGCCGGTCCGGGCCGCAAACCGGCAGCGGCGCGCCGGCGTCGAGGGCGGCGCCGGCCAGGAAGCTCTCTGGAGTGCGGTCCAGCCAGCGCAGGAAGAACAGCGCGTGCTGGCAGCTGGTGTTGCCGCGCGTGCCCAGACTCTGCAGGGTCGAGGGGCTGATCGGATGGTTCGCCAGGCCACGCGCGTCGCGAGCCGCGTTCAGCCCAGGCGCCATGTCCCAGATCGCCGCCGCGGCGTCCGACCAGCTGAGTCCTTCAGCCTGACGCTTGTCGTCGAGCGCCGCGTAACACGCCTTCCCATCGAACTCCCGGATCACTGGGGACAGATCCGCCGAGACTGGGTCCATGTGTCAATCCTCCCACGGCAGAGACCGTTCGTTCGGTCGCGGCGGGGGTTCTGGGTGCTGTGTGAGCGCGGAGAACGTCCCGCGGTCGGTGTCGGGCTTGTCTAAACACCGGTCGCTCGGGCTAAAGACCTGGCGAAAAGAATGATCGTTTGACCGATGTGGCGGTCGTGCTGTGCGCTCAGACTGTGGTTCAGCGGACCGTCGAGGTGTGTTCGGCGGGTGATCGTCGGCGATGTGGGCCGGCAGGCGCACGCCCTTAGCGTGCCGCCGTGAGCTTAGGAGCGGAAATGCGTATTGGCAAGAAGAGTGGCTCGCAGGTCGCCGGAGGATTGGGTACCCAGAGGTGGCGCGCCGCCGGCGTGGGTGCGTTTGCGGCAGTGTCGTGCCTGGTTGCCCCTGGGCTCGCGCTGGCGGCCCCGACCACGGCGACCTTCAACACGCCGGGGCAGTACATGTTCACGGTGCCGGCGGGCGTGTCGAGCCTTTCGGTGACGGCTGTCGGCGGCGCCGGTGGTGCGTGCTTTCAGGCTGGCGGGGAGGGCGCGGCGGTGGCGGGAACGTTCGCGGTCCAGCCGGGGCAGCAGTTGGCGGTCGGTGTCGCTGGACCGGGTTCAGACTGCTCGGGCAGCGGTACCGGCGCCGCGGGTGTCGGTGGCGGCGGTGCCGGCGGAACTGGTGGCGGGGGCAGTGGTGGCGCCGGGGGCGGCGCCTCGGAGGTGAGCGGCCCCGGTCTTCAGCCCAATCTGTTGATCGTTGCCGGTGGCGGCGGCGGGACCAGCGCGGGTGGCGGCGGTCTGGGCGGGAACGCGGGTTCGCCGGGTGTCAGTGGTCCCTTCGGTCTCGGCGGCGGCGCCGGCAGTGCGACCGCCGGCGGCGCGGGCGGCGCCGACCTCGATGGGCCCGCCAACGGCGCGCCGGGAACGTTCGGGCTCGGCGGCGCGGGCGGCAGCGGGGGCATAGCGGGTGGTGGGGGCGGGGGCGGTGGCTACTACGGAGGTGGTGGCGGCGGCGGCTCGATCGACGGACCTCCTGTCGGCGGCGGCGGAGGAGGCTCGAGCTTCCTGGCCGCGGGCGCGACGAACACCAGCGCCCCCACGCCGACGACGGCGACGCCGAGCGTAACGCTCACGTACATGGCGGCGCCGCCGCCGAGCCTCAGGTTGAGCAGCCAGTCACTCGTTTTCACGGGTCCTCACCGGCCGGGAACCGTCAGCCCCCAGCTGACATTGAAGGTCGGAAACAGCGGCGCCGGGCCGCTGATGATCTACGGACTTCAGACCGCCGGCACCAACCCCGGCGACTATTTGTTCGCCGATCTCTGCCAGCAGCCGGTCGCGCAGGGCTCGAGCTGCCAGATCGGCGTGCGGTTCGCGCCGCTGGCCAGAGGCACCCGCACTGCGACGCTGACCGTCCTCACCAACGCACCCGGCGGGCCGGCCACCGTCACGCTGTCGGGCACCGGCGGCTCACCGTCCCGGGGCGCCGCTGGCCAGCAGGGCCTGTCCGCCGGCCAGGTCATCTGCCGGCACAGCGCCACGGGCACGGACGTGTGCGAGATCGAGTGCGCCCCCGGCACATACAAGCTCCGGGGCCAAAGCGAGCAGGCTACTTTCACGATCGAGCACGCGGGCAGGATCGCCGCGCACGGGACGCTCGAACTCAAGCGCGGCAGCGTCACGCGTTACCGGCTCCGGCTCAAGCAGGGGACAGACACCCTGACGATCAGCACCGGCCACGGCAAGAACATGCAGGTACTCGTCCACGTGCCCTTCCGCGTGAGCTAGGCGACGATCGCAGCAGGAGGGGCCGAGCCCCGGCCCCTCCTCCAGCGCACCAGCAAGTGGAGCTCGACGGCCACGACATCCACACGGCGGAACCTAGCCGCTCGGAGGCGGTGGTCAAGCACCGGCCAGCGGCAAGACTCGCCCGCAGCGGCGACTAGGTGACCTTGATCGTGACCGTCCCCACGGCGTAGTCGACATGTTTGGCAAGGCAACGGTGCTTGCCGGCGGGTTGGCCCTTGGGGAACTTGAGCTTGACCGTCCCGCCTGAGTGTGTCGACCCGCTCTTGCCCAGACACGACACCGTGGCCCCGGAGATCGGTTGGCCGGCGTCAGTCACGGTGAACGTGACCTTCTTGGACTTCGTGTGGCTGAACGAGGCCGGGTTCGCCCTCACCGACAGACCGGTCAGGACCTGCGTCTGGAACAGGCCGACGGGAGAGCCCGGCGTTCCTAGCATGTCGGTGACCAGGAGATCGACTCGCGCCGTGGTCCCTTCGGCCTGCAGGTTGTCGAAACCGAAGGTTTGGGCAGGCGCCGAAATACTCCTGACAGTCCCCCATACAGTTACGGCCGGGTTCGTGCGAACCTCGTGAATCACGTTGACGCCGTTTGCCGAGTTGAACCAGGCGACCGATATATTGCCCAGGGTGTCAGCGGCGATCGCCACCCGTGCAGCGGCGACGTGGTTGGAGCTCGGCACGACCATAACCTTGGAGGAGCCGACCTTCCACAAGTCAATGTGGGCGCACGGCTCGCTCGAGCTGGCCACGCAGTAAGCCATGTAGACGCCGCCGCCGAGCCTCGCGGCGAGCGCGACCGGCTCCTCCGGCTGATTGTTTTCGAACGGCGTGATGTGGGCCGCCGAGTTCGGCGCCTCCATCGGTGCGCCCAGGGTCGGAAGAATCTGCTCCACCCAGTAGCCCTGCCTCACAAACGACTGGTACCACGCGACATACACCGCACCAGTCGCGGCGTCCGTGACCGCCGCTGGATTGCCCAGGGCCGACCCGGTCGTCGGGGTCACGGTCCCGTCGGGGCTCGTGGCTGGGCAGTTGGCGTCCACCCCGACGTGGAAGTGGAAGCCTGCGGAGAAGACCGCCACCGGCGTCGTCTGGTCAGACTCCACCGTGGCCGCGATGTTTCCTACCCCAACGGTGATGCTGTCCAGGGATCCATTAACGAGGTTCCAGCTCGACCCGTCCGTGCTGGTCTCGGTGAAGATCTCGCCTCTGGCGTAGCAGTCGGTGGGTGGCCCCGTGTTGCCATTGAAGATCAAGCGGACGCCCGATCCGTCCGCGACGAGCCGCGGATCCGGCGCGAGCGTGTTCCATCCCGACAGAGCCGTACCCGTCGCAAGGAGCTGGCCCGTAGCCGAGATCGTCGACGTCCCGTACGAGTCGGTGTTGTTGCTCGCCCGCTTCGCGAGCCACACAAGGTGGAGGTTCTTATCGGCTGTCCGGAGCACGCCGAACGTGTCGAAGCTGTTGTCAGAAGTGCCGAGCCTTGTCCACACTCCCGGACCGCCCGCCGACGCCGAGCCAGCGAGCGCCAGGACTGACAACACGGCGACTACTCCGACAGCCGCTACCCGGACCCTCCGCGCCCACATCCCGAACCTCCTCCGGTCGACGAGCGACAACTATAACCCCTCGCGCCCGTGACCTCCGAGCGGCGCAGACTCGTAGAGCTCGCGCGTCGTGTTGAACACGTGGCTGCCGGTCTGGTGACTGGACACGGACAGCCGGTAGTCCGGCGGCACGCTCCCGTTGTCGATGTATGGGGTGTACCGGCCCCTGTGGCGGACGCCCGCCTGCAGCTCGCGCAGCTGCTGTTCGCAGAGCCGCGCAGAGCGGTTCGCGTCAACTGCGTCGGGGAAGCCGGTCGCGTCGGTCATCGGTGATGTGCCGAGCATACGGTTCCCGGCTCAGACAGGAGCACGATAAGCGTCTTGTCAGCCGCTCCCGATGGGAGGCCGGCCGCGCCTGGGCATGGGCCCCGCCTGTCGGGGCATCCGGCCGGCGTCGTTGAGGGCCCGTCGAAGCAGCATCTCGACCTGGGCGTTGAGGCTGCGGAACTCGTCAGCGGCCCAGCGGGCCAGGGCATCGTGGACCGTCGGGTCGATGCGCAGCAGCACCTGTTTGCGCTCGCGGCTCACGAATAGAGCGTCCCGGTGTTGACGACCGGGGAGGCCGGCTGGTCCGCGCACAGCACGACCAGCAGGTTGCTCACCATCGCCGCCTTGCGCTCCTCGTCAAGCTCGACGATGCCGCGCTCATCCAGCCGGGCGAGGGCCATTTCAACCATCCCCACAGCGCCCTCGACGATCCGGGAGCGCGCGGCGACGACGGCGTTGGCCTGCTGTCGGCGCAGCATCGCCTGGGCGATCTCCGGGGCGTAGGCGAGATGACTGATGCGTACCTCGACGATCTCCACCCCGGCGATGGTGACCCGCTGGGCGACCTCCTGGGCGAGCTCGGCGGCGACGACGTCGACGTTGCCGCGCAACGAGGTGCCCTCGCCCGCGGGGTCATCGTAGGGATGGGTGGTCGCGACGTGGCGCAACGCCGACTCGGCCTGGACCTGCACGAAGTTGACGTAGTCATCGACGGCGTAGACCGCCCGCGAGGTATCGGCCACCTGCCACACGACGATCGCGGCGATCTCCACCGGGTTGCCGTCAGCGTCGTTGACCTTCAGATGGTTGGTCTCGAAGTTCCTGACCCGAATGCTCAGGCTCCGCCGATCCGCCAGCGGCACGATCCACCACAGGCCGGTCCGACGCACGGTGCCGACGTAGCTGCCGAAGAACCGCACGACCTTGGTATGACCGGGCTGGACGATCACCAGCGAGGTGGCAATGAGGAAACCGAACACGATCGGCGCGATGATCCACGCCGAGCCCGCGAGCAGGACGGCGGCGGCGATGCAGGCGGCGACGACAAGCACGCCGGCCCAGCCGCTGATCGCCCACGCCGGACGCTCGTGGATATTGACGCGTGTGCCTGAGTGCCCGACCGGGGTCGCCTCGGGCTGGCGGTGTTGCTGGTCGTCCTGGCTCATGATTCCTCCTCGTGGAGTGCCGTCTTGAAGTGATTGCACGCGGTCGGCGCCACCGGGCAGCACGGATGCAAGCGTCCCGCTTGGCGCGCGCGGGTTCGGAAAGTGTTATCTAAATGATATCACTTTTCCGCAGATGCGCAAGCGCGACGACCGAGATTCATTCGCCGTTGATAGCTACGGCGCGTGCACGGCTCGCCGGCGCTGCTATGCATCTAGGTCCAGGAGATGACCATCACGATGAGGAGCGACGGCAATGGATAGACCGGTGTTGTTCTGCTACGACGGCTCTGAGGGATCGAAGGCGGCGCTGTCGGTCGCCGTCGAGCTGGTCATGCATCCCGCCGATGCCGTCGTCCTGGTCGTTTGGACGCCGGTCGCGGTGCAGCTGGCCAGAGGAGGTTCGCTGCTGGCCGTCGTACCGAACGAAGGCGAATTGGACGAGGAGGAGATCGCCGCCGCGCAACGGCTCGCCGATGCCGGCGCCGAGGGCGCCCAGCGGCGCGGCTACAACGCCACTGCACGCATCGCGCAGGCCAACGAGTCCGTGGCCAGGACGATCAATGAGGTCGCTCGTGAGATCGACGCCCGCCTGATCGTCTGCGGTCAACGCGGACGGGGCGCGTTCGCCACCGCCGTCCTGGGCAGCGTTTCGCACCAACTCTCCGCGCACGCCGAACGCCCGGTCCTGATCGCGCCCCAGCACCCCCGCTCGGTAAGCGGGACCTAGCCGCGGCCTCAGCGCAAGGGCTGGGCAGCTGGCGTGTCGCGACGATCCGGCGGACCGCCTTGGTCAGGCGAGCTGCCGGCTCCTGGCTAAGGTCGGGTGCTCATGCGCAGGGTGCGGGCGGCGGCGGCCGCGGCCGCAGCCTCGAGGTGCAGTGCGTAGGCAATTCCTCGAGCGAGCGCCGTCCTGAGCGTGCAGTCGCGGGCCTCGGCCTTCCAGGGCAGGATCAACAGCGCCAGCAACAGGCCGATCGCGAAGATGCCCGCGGCCCACCAGAACCCAGTCGTGTAGCCATGGACGGCCGCTGCGCCGGCGAGCCCGGGCCGGCCGCTGTGAGTTCGGGCGTAGTCAGCGACAGCGCTCGCGGAGACCGTGCTCAGCAGCGCGAGCCCGACAGCGCCCCCGACCTGCTGCGAGGTGTTGACCATTGCCGAGGCGACGCCGGTCTCGCGGACCTCGACGCCGAGCGTCGCGGTTCCGATCGCGGGCGCGAAGATGCACCCCATGCCCACTCCGATGATCAGCAGCCCTGGGAGGACGTGGGTCGCGTAGGCACCTCCAGGACTTAGCCGGGTGAAGACGATCATCGCGATCACCCCGAGCGTCATCCCGATCATCACGAGCGGCTTGGCGCCGGTGCGCGGCAGCACGCGCGTCTGCGCCGTGACCGAGGTGGCCACCAGCACGCCGGTCATCGGGAGGAAGGCCAGGCCAGCCGTCAGCGGCGAGAGGCGGAGGGTCAGCTGCATGTAGTAGGTGAGGAAGAAGAACACCCCGAAGACGCCGGCAGAGGCGAGCAGCACCGAGACGTATGCACCCCCCCGCGCGCGGTCGTGCACGATGTGCAGCGGCAGCAGGGGGTTCTTGACGCGGCTCTCGATGATCGCGAAGGTGATCAGCAGCACGGGGCTTGCGACCAGGGCGACGATCGTCGCCGTGGCGGTCCACGATTGCGTCTCCGCGTTCGAAAAGCCGTAGACGAGCGCGAATAGCCCAGCGGATCCGGTGAGCAGGCCAGGCACGTCGATGCCGGACCGCTCTGGATCGCTCTGGTTGACCAGCAGACGCAGCGCGAAGATCGCGGTCGGCACCGCGATCACGAGATTGACGTACAGGCACCAGCGCCAGGAGAGGAACTGGGTGAGCGCCCCGCCTAGAACCAGACCGACCGACGCCCCGCCCCCCGCGATCGCCCCGAAGATTCCGAACGCTTTCGCCCGGTCCGGGGAGCCCGCGAACGTGACAGTCAACAACCCGAGCGCCGATGGCGCCAGCAACGCGCCGAACATGCCCTGCAGCGCCCGGGCAGACACGAGCATCTCGAAGTTCTGCGCCAGTCCGCCGATCGCCGACACGATCGCAAAGCCACTCAGTCCGGCTATGAACGTCCATTTGCGGCCGAACAGATCACCGAGCTTGCCGCCCAACAGCAGCAGGCTGCCGAATGCCAGCGCGTAGGCGGTGACGATCCACTCCCTGTCAGCTGTGGAGAAATGAAGGTCCTTCTGGGCGGAGGGCAGCGCGATGTTGACAATCGTTGCGTCCAGCACCACCATCAGCTGCGCGGTCCCGAGGAGCGCGAGCACGGCCCACCGATTGGGGTCGGCGGCCTGCCCCGCGTTGGATGTGAGCGGACTGGCCATCACCCCATCACCCAAGCGCTCGGCGCAGCACCAACGCGCCCCCCGGAGCCAGCCGGCTCGGCACCGCCCGCCTACTCGCCGCGCCGTTCGAGCCCAGCACCCCCGGTGCTACGCCGGCCTCGAGCGACAGAGTCCGCATGCTCTGCACCGTACGCCATCCTGGCTCACTTGCCAACCGGCTCTGCAGCGCGACTCCGACGCTCGGAGCAATCGTCAGGGCCGCCCGGCGGGTCAGCCAATCTGAACGAAGACCGCGCCGTCGTTGACGGTGACAGGATACGTGCGGAGGTCGACGCATGCCGGCCGGCGTTTGACCTCGCCGGTCTTGTAGTCGAAGCGTCCGTTGTGCTTCGGGCACTCGATGATGCCCCCCATTACCAACCCGTCAGCGAGATGCGCGCGTTCATGGGTGCACAGGCCGTCGGTGGCGTGGAAGGTGTCCTCTGGGCTGCGGTAGACCGCGAACGTGCGCCCATCGTGGTCGAGGCGGATCACGTCCTCTTCCTCGATGTCGTCGACATCACACGCGTGCACCCATCCCTCACCGCTCATGTTGCGGCCCACGTTCACGCGGGTGGCGAGTCCTGGAACACGACCTGGTGCAGGTCCGGCCGGAACGCCTTGGCTGAGGGTGGCAATTCGCGCCTGATGTAGTACTCGGGGTCACGCATCTGCCGCAGCAGCGCGGGCACGATTTCGTGGTAGGCGGCGGTCATGCTGCGGCACGGCACCGGCAAGTCCTGCCGTACCTCCGCGTGCAAGCGCTGGAGCGCGTGGTAGGGAACCATCGGGAACATGTGATGCTCGACGTGGTAGTTCATGTTCCAGTACAGAAACCGCTGCACCGGGTTCATGTACACAGTGCGGGAGTTGAGCCTGTGGTCGAGGACGTTCTCTGCCAGTCCAGCGTGCTGGGTGAACGCGAAGCAGTGAGCCAGCCAGCGGCCGTAAAGGCTCGGCAGCCCGACGAACATGAGCGGCAGGAACGTTCCCAGATAGATCGCAAGCGCGATCACGAGGAGGTAGACCGCGACCCACGCGCGCGCCTCGCCTACGACGCGATGCCGCTCAGGCTCCGGGATGAACGTAACCTCCTCGGCCGTGAGTCGGCCGGACGCGTGACGGACGACGCTCACGACGACGTCGATCGTGTCTCTGATGCCGAGCACATTGACGAGGAGCCGCAGCGCGTCGGGCGGGCGCATCGCGAGGATCTCGCGATCGCGTCCAACGATGATCGTGTCGGTGTGGTGCCGGGCGTGGCTCCAGCGCCACAGCGTCGGCTCCTTCATGTTCATGAACGACGCGAGCTGGTAGAGCGCGTCGTTGAGCCACTGCGTCCTGAACGCCGTCCCGTGGCCGGCTTCGTGCCAGCGCGAATCGGACACCGATCCGTACAGGACGCCGTAGGCGATGAAGAACGGTACGCACGCCCAGCCCCCCCAGAACCAATAGCCGCCGAAACCGGTCAGCGCCAGCAACGCGAGCCAGATCAGCGTGTCGCGGATCGCGGGGCCGTCCCTGCGCTGCATCAGCGCCTTCATCCGCTTGCGCGGGACCTCCGTGTGATACCACTCAGCCGCAACGAGGCCCTGCTCCTGAGCGCGTTGGCTATCGCGCCCGATGAGGCTGTAATCCCGCTTGACGGTCGTCGTCACGTGGCTGCTGCGTCGTTAGTGGGCACGTTCCCAGTCGCGGGAGGCTAGAGCAGGTGCAGCCGGTCGTCAAGGCGCTTCCCGCCCGCAGTCGGCCCGGCGCGATCTCCCGCGGCCGGTTTCCCCGCGGCTGAGCCATCGCCTAGCCTGTCCGCCGGTGAGCGGAGCTCGCGAGCACACACCGAAACGGCCCACCGGGCCGCAGAGCGCGTCGCATCGGCCCACGATCAGGGACGTCGCGGCCCACGCCGGCGTGTCGAAATCGCTCGTCTCGCGCGTGCTCCACGACTCGCCCCTGGTGAGCGAGCCGCGGCGCGCTGCGGTGCTGCGCTCGATCGAGGAACTCGGGTACCGCCCCAACGCCGCCGCACGGACGCTGGTCCGCCGCCGGTCGGGTGCGATCGCGGTGCTCGTGTCCGATCTGCACAACCTGTTTCTCCCGGAGGTCATTGCCGGCCTCGATCCGGAGCTCGCACGCCGCGGTTATACGACCGTGATCGTCACCGGCAGGCACAGCGAGCAGGCGGAGCTCGAGGGACTGCATCGGGTGCTTGAACTTCGGGTCGACGGGATCGTCTGCGCCATGCCCGGGCTCGGTCGGGACGCCCTGCTCGACGCCGCTCGCTCGACGGCGTTGGTCACCCTCACGCGAACGCCGGAGCTTCCACGTGTGGATTCGATTGTCAACGACGACTATGCCGGCGCCACGATCGCGGTCGAGCATCTCGCCGGGCTTGGACACCGGCGGATCGCGATGATCGGCGACACCGAGGAGCGCGCCGGCGCCGATCGCATCCGCGGCTATCAACGTGCAATGACCACGCTGGGGCTCGCGGACGAGATCGTGATCCTCCCCGGCGGCTTCACCGAGGCCGGCGGCTACCGCGCGGCGACGCAGCTGCTCAGCCGCCGTCCCCCCGCGATCACCGCCATGTTCGTCGCCAGCGACCTCGCAGCGCTAGGCGTGCTCGATGCCGCCGTCGACGCCGGCACCGACGTTCCCGGGCAGCTGTCCGTGGTCGGCTATGACAACACGCCGCTCGCGGCCCTACGCCAAATCGCGCTCTCCACGATCGACCAGACCGCCTCGGAGATCGGCGCGCTCGCGGCGGACGTGCTGCTGACGCGGATCGAGCAACCCAACCGTCGCGCGCGGCGCATCGTCATCCCTCCCACGCTCGTGCCGCGCCGGACGAGCGGACCTCCCCCCGCGTAAGCGCACAGACGCGCCAGATCGCGCGGTAGCGGCGGCAAGCGGTGCGGTCCGCTCGGGGAACGGCGGCAGTGAGGGTGGGGCCCGGCTCGACGGTGTCAGCAAAACTCGGCATTTCACCTGCATACAGTGATCACGTGGGTCATTTGAGCGCCCTCCTGATCGACTGCTTGGCCCTCTTGATCGACTGCTTCACCGTCGGGTGCGGCGGACGGGTGCGGACATGCAGGGTGCCGCCAGGGCCGCGGGTGTCGATCGTCAACCTCGGCCCGCCCGCAACCGGCAGTCGCTCGGGCGACTCGATCTTCTGACTGGCAAACAGCCCACCGCCACGGACGACCACCTCGACGCCGTCGGGAACGATCACCGTCACGGTGCCGAACAGGTTGTAGACCGCAAGCTCGGTCTCCTGGCCGGCGAGCCGCGCCTGGCACAGGTCGAGGTCGATCGTGCCGAAGATCGAGCGCCACGAGGAGCGGCGCGGCAACGACCACGGTCCGCTGCGGATCAGATGCGAGCAGAAAGCCCGGTGCTCTTCGGAGACGGCGGCCGGTGGGAGCTCCGGGGCAGGATTCCCGGGCAGGTCGCGAGCCAGGCTGGCCAGCTCCTGGTCAGTGCGTGCGGCGTGGGCAACCCCGACCCGCTCGGTGAACTCCTCGAGGGTCAGCCGACCCTCACCGAGCGCCTCACGCAGCAGGGCGATGCTGCGCTCGCGCTCGGCGTCCGAAACGAGGATCGGCGTCGGCCGGGACTCGCCGTCATCTCCCATCTCCCACACCGTACCGACTCCGGCACGACGTGCCGCCGCGCAGGCCTGCTTGATAGCTGGACTAGCCGATCGTGAAAGTGTGTCGTGCGGTCGTGCTGCGGCTACCGTCGGTGGCAATCAGCTCGAGCAGGAGGTGTGAGTGGGGACCGACGAGCAGCCGGATCGAGCGGCCGGGTTGCTGGATGAACGCCGGCTCCCAGTTCCGGCCCCCGTCGAGCGAGCCGATCAACGTGTAAAGAAGCGTGCGGCCCGGTGCGGCGGTCCCACGCCACGAGACCTGCAGTGCCCGGCGCCCGTCGACCAGTGGCAGATCCCGTCGCCGTCGAACCCGAAGATGCCCCCGCCGGACAGCTGCAGCGAGGTGACCGTGTGTGTGGTGCCGTTGACCACGCCGATCAGCGAGTCCTCTTGACCCTCATAGGGTCCCTGTGTGGAGTCGGTCTGGTAGGACTGCCCGCTGTTCGTGACCGTTATCTCGATCTGACAGCTCGTGTCCTGACCAACCGCAGGGCACTCAGTGAACGGGGGGCCGGCCGCCTGCGCCCCAGCGGACAGCGCGAAGCTACCCGCGCTCACCAGCAAGCCCAACCACAGCTTCAATCGCATCGGTCCCTCGCCAAGCCACCCTAAGACGGCCGCGATCCTACCCCGACCCGAACCGGCAATCAACCATCATGACCGGCCAACGCGCTCCGGTCGAGCTTCGTGGTGCCGTCTGCTACGACGCTGGTGCAGCCGGCGAGGGGTTGTGCCAACGACCGTCGGGGGCTATGAGCTTGGTGGCCTGCTGCGGTCCCCAGGTCCCCGGCTTGTAGGGGTGCGCCCGGTGGTGGTTGGCGAGCACGGGATCGACCACCGTCCAGGCGGCCTCGACCGCGTCCTCCCGGGTGAACAGCGCGCCGTCACCGGCCATCGCGTCGCCTAGGAGCCGCTCGTAGGGCGCTTCTTCGTTCGGCTGGATGTCGAGCAGGAGAGAGCTCACGCTGGTCGCCGAGGAACTCCTCGCCTGCGCGCTTGACGCGCGCGGCGAGGGCGATCGCAACCTCGGGGGCGAGCCGGAAGCGAAGGTAGTTGGCCGGGTCCGCCTGCGGGCGAGGAGTCGGCAAACAGTTGCTGCGGCGGCGGCTTCAGCTCGACCAAGAATCTCGAAGGCTGTCTCGGGCAGGCACTTGCCGGAGCGCAGGTACCACGGTACCCCCGCCCAGCGCCACGAGTCGATAAACAATCGCAGCGCACAGAAGGTCTCCACGTCAGAGTCCTCCGCAACACCGGGCTCGTTCCGGTAGCCGACGAACTGGCCGCGCACCAGGTCGTCGGGAGCGAGCGGCCTCATCGCCCGGAACACGTCGGCCTTCTCGCTCTGCACGGCCCCGAAGTCTCTGGACGTCGGCGGCTCCATGGCGAGCAGTGCGACTACCTGGAAAAGGTGGTTCTCGACCACGTCGCGCAAACAGCCAGCCGTCTCGTAGAACGCACCGCGTCCCTCCACACCGAAGTCCTCCGCCAACGTGAGCTGGAAGCTGGCCACGTAGTTGCGGTTCCAGATCGGCTCCAGAAAGGAGTTGGCGAACCGAAAGTAGAGGAGGTTCAGGATCTCCTCCTTACCGAGAAAGTGATCGATACGGAAGATCGAATCCTCAGGAAACACCGACCGCGCCACACGGTTGAGCTCCCTCGCCGAGGCGAGATCGCGCCCGAACGGCTTCTCGACGATCACGCGCGCGCCGCTCGCCAGGCCCCCGCCGCCAAGCGCCTCGATGACGGTCTCGAACAGCGACGGCGGGATCGCTAGGTAGTACGCCGGGTGCGTCAAGTTCCCGAGCGCGCGCTTGAGTGCGATGAACGTGCCAGCGTCGTTGTAATCGCCGCCGACATACTGAAGCCGGGCGAGCAGACGGCTGAGGGCACCATCGTCGTCGATACCGCCGACCGCCTGCGCGACGCTGTCGCGAACCCGCGCGTGGAGCTGCTCCAGGGTCCAGTTCGAATGGGCAACGCCGATCACCGGAACGTTCAGGACACCTCGCTTCGTCATCGCGTAAAGGGCGGGGTAGATCTGCTTGCGGGCGAGATCCCCCGTCGCGCCGAACAGCACGAGCGCGTCGGATCGGCCTGCGCCATCGTCAGGGTTGCTCATCTCAGCTTCCTCCGTTCATCGCCAAACAAATCAGGTCCGCCAGACATCTTCGTTGGTCGTCGAGTTGCGCGCTGGTCGATACGCCCGCTCTTGCCGAGGCCCCCGGGTCCGTTCCTCCTCGCCTACGTCCGCGGACCCGAAGGCCTGATCGTCGGACCCGACGGGTCGGTGGCGGCGTGGCGGCGACCGCGGCGACAACGCGGGCGGGATGCTCTAGGGTGGCGCGGGTGAAACTTGGCAGCGGCCGCTGTGACGGCGGTCAGGGCTCGTGAGCGCGAAACGGGCGCTCGCGCTCGGGGTGATTGCTCTGGCGGGGGTGTTCGCCGGGGCTCAGCTCACCACGCGGGCGCACCCGCGGGCGGTGCGAGCCGGCGGCTTGTCGCTGGCGGCGGTGAGTTTCATTCTCCAGGCGCCTGGTTCGGCCGGGGACGGCGGTGCGCCGGCTGGCGTGTCCGCGAGCGATCGTGGCGTCGCCGCGCTGGTCGGGCGGCTGGAGCGTGCTGTCCCGGGGTTTCAGTCAGCGTACGCCCGGATCAGCGCCGCGCTCCAGGTCGCGCTCTCGCCGCCGGCCAAGCCGAGGGCGATGATCGCAGCGCTGGTGTCGTTGAGTACCGACGTCAGCGTCCTGCGGAGTGGTCTTGAGCGCACGCGGGTCGCGACGCCGCGATCCCGCCGAGCCCGTCGGCTGGCGCTGGTCACGCTGGCGCTGTCGCAGCGGGGCATCGGGATCTACCTGCAGGCTTTGAACTCGCCCTACGCGCCGTCGTTTGCGAGCCGGGCTGCGCGCGGCACCGCGATCCTGGAGCAGTCCAAGGTTCCCGCGGGTCAGACGATGACCCTGGTCGGGTGCCACGACCCCTGCTATCACGTGCTCTGAGCGATGGGACACTGGCTCGACGATCTCGCCCTGCGTATCGCGCGGTCCGGTCCGCGGTCAGACCCGGTGCCTGCGCGCCGCCGGTTCGCGGTAACCAGGCGCGGGGCGCTCGCCGCCGGCGCGGCCTTCGCCGGAGGGGTGGTGGCGTCCAGCGGCCCGTTCAAGGGTCTCGGCCAGTCGCTGGCGATCGCTGCGGGCGAGGATCCCGTCTGCCTGCGCCAGTGCCTGGCGGAGGCCGAGGCCACATACCAGCAGGAGGTCAAGAGCGCCTGCGCGTCGGGGTTCGGCGGACACGCCGACGATGTGGCAGACGGCGAGGTGGGGTTCTCGCTGGGCTGCCAGATGCGCACCTACTTCCGCTGGCAACACAACCAGGATGCCTGTCATCAAAACTGCTGTGCCAGCGGCCACAACTGCGACGGCATCTGCACCGACGTCTCGCGCGATGACCGCAACTGCGGCGCCTGCGGGAAGGCCTGCGTATCCCCCTCCAAGTGCTGCCAGGGCCACTGCACCACGCAGCCGTGCCTCGACTGCGCGCAGCAGATCAAGCAACAGCTCGGGACGAGCGCGCCGCCACCCGCCGTCCTGAAGTGGTACGTCAACTGCAACCTGCCTCGTGGCGGCCAAAACCCGCCCGGCTGCCAATGCATCCAGGTGTGCGCGGACTCGCAAAACTGCGGCAGTTGCGGAAATGTCTGCGGTGCCCAAGGAGGGACAACCGGACGCTGTGTCGACGGCAAGTGCGTCTATGACTCGTCTACTTATGACTTCTGCTCGGCAGACCCGAACCACATTTGGGGCACCACGCCGGCAGAGGTGCCGGGGAAGCCGTGTTAAGCACCAAGCATCGGACGTCCCAGAGCCCGAGTGCGGTTTGGCCATGAGCGAGCCGGGTCCCGAACCGAGAAGCCCCCGCCTGTACTACATGCCGCGAACGCGTTCGAGCCGGGTGCTATGGCTGCTCGAGGAGATCGGCGCCCCGTATCAGCTGACCCAGATACCCGGCGCTCAGCGCCAAGCCGACGAGCATCTCAGACGCCATCCGCTGGGGCGTGTTCCCGTGCTGGAGCTTGGTGACGGCACGACGATGTTCGAGTCGGCGGCGATATGCCTGCAGCTCGCCGATCTCAATCCGGACGCCGGCTTGATCGCACCGATCGGATCGGCCGAGAGAGCACTCGTGTATCAGTGGGTGTTGTTCGGGATGACAGAGCTCGAGGCGCCGCTGTTCCGATGGATTCGGGAGCTGGGCGAGGGCGCGACCGAGTCGGTGGCGGGCGACCGGTTCGCCCAGGCCGCAAGCGCGCTCGAGTCAGCGCTGGGCGACCGCGCGTGGTTGCTCGATCGTTTCACCGTGGCCGATGTCATCTGCGCGAGTGTGCTCGCGGGAGCCCACTCGCGTGAGCTGCTGATCGAGTGGCCGCGGCTGCCCAGATACGTCGAGCGCAGCGAGGCGCGCCCCGCCTACGCCAGGGCGGCCGCGATCTGGGATCGTCCGCGGACGTAGGCCTTGATCGGGCCCGGGGCACCGCCGCCGGGAGGAGTCGGCGGGCGGTGCCCTCTGGGGCCCCGGTGCGCGTCAGCTCGTGGTCTTGAACTGCGACATCAGGCGGTTGAGCGTCTCGGCATTGGTGGACAGGTCCTGTGCGGAGGCTGCGATCTGTTCCGCCGACGCTGAGGTCTGCTCTGTGGAGGCGGAGACCTCTTCGGTTGATGCGGAGGACTGCTCGGCGACCGCGGCGACCTCGTCGATGCTCTGCTGCATGCTCTGAGCGCTGGCCGCGATCTGTTGGGAGACCGCGGCGATCTGCTCGATCCGGGCGGTCATGTCATCGACCGAGGAGCCGATCCGCTGGAACGCCTCGCGCGTTTGCTCGACCACGGCAGCGCCGTCCGCGGTTCGTTTCGCGCCGTTCTCAACGACTGTGACCGCGTTGGTCGTCTCTCCCTGGATCGCGCCGATCAGCTGCGAGATCTCCTCCGCCGCGTGCTGGGACTCCTCGGCGAGCTTTCTGACCTCTTCGGCCACGACCGCGAACCCGCGGCCCTGCTCACCAGCCCTCGCGGCCTCGATCGCCGCGTTGAGCGCCAGCAGGTTGGTCTGCTCCGCGATCCCGGTGATGGTTTGCACGATCGCACCGATCTGCTCGGACTTCTCCGCCAGCCCGCGGATGGCTTCGCTCACCTCGGCGGAGGAGTCGCGCACCGAGCGCATCGCCTGATTGGCCTGCTCAGCCGCGCCGACACCCTCCTGCGCGACTTCACGCGCCTCGTGCGCAACCTCGGCCGTGCGCTCCGCGCTCTCCGCGGCTTCGCTCACCGCTCGTCCGACTTCCTCGGCCGCGCGTTTGGCGGCCTCGACCATCTGGGTCTGACGCTCCGCGCCCTGGGCGATATCCCCAACAGCGTTAGCGATCTCGCCCGTTGCCTTGCCGGACTCCTCCGACGTCGCGGCCATCTCCTGCGATGCGGCCGACACCTGACCAGCCGAACCGGATACCTGCCCGACGATCTCGCCGAGGTTCTCGGCGGTCTGGTTGTAAGCCGCGAGTGCCGCCACGATCGCCTCGCGGGTTGCGTTGACGGCTTGCGCGATCTGCCCGATCTCGTCCTTTGAGGGGTTCTCGATCGGTGGCGTCGCCGGCTCATAGCGCTTGGTCAGATCGCCGCCGGCGAGTGCCTCAAGACCTTCGCGCAGGTGCGCCATCCCCTTCATCTGAAGTTGGTGCAGCCGGTCCAGGACCACATCCACGCCCCGCTTGATCGACCGCGAGACCAGAAACGCGATTCCCACACCGATCACGACCGCCAGCACCAGCAGCACAATCCCGAGCGTCAGCGCCGAGCTATACGTCGAGGCGCTGGTCCGCGTGTCAGCGGCCGCGGTCTTCTGATTCACCCCAGACCATGAGGTCATCAGCGTCTGCAGCGGCGTGAAGGTTTGCGTGTCAAGCTTGCTCACCAGCGCCTGGGTTGCGGGCGTGTTCTGGATCGTGCTGGAGAGCAGCGGACTGTCGGCGGATTTGGCCGCCGCCCACTGCGCCTGCACCTGGTGGTAGTCGACGGTGTCCTGCCCCGCACCGGCGAGCTTGGCGTAGTTCCTCAGGTCGGTATCGATCGTCTGTGCGTCCAGCGCCGCGGCTTGCGCCTGCCCGGCACGACTCGATGGGTTCGTCTCGACGATGCCTTCCACGGTGCTGCTCCAATAGTCGTTCAGCGTCCGCTGCATGTCGCCGATCTGCACCACCGAGGGAAAGTCGCTGCCAGAAACGGTCTGCGAGATGCTGTTGACCGTGCTCAGCTGGGAAAGCAACACCACGCCCAGCACAACTGTCAGAGCCAGCACCACACCGAAGCCGCTGAACAGCTTCCCCCTCACCGACATATCCCTGAAGAACTGCATAGCAAAAGCTCCTTGTCCAATCGAACCCTCGTCCTCCCGGTTGATCGGCCAACCGCGGACCGCCAAGTCCGGGGTAAGTACGCAGCTGTACGCCGCAACCTACGTAGCCGATCGCACACCACTCCGGGCTTGATGCCGGCCTGTGCCGGCCATCTCGAGCTCGCGGGCGGTGAGCTCGTCGAGACCCGGAGTCACCCGAGCTTCAGCGGCACTTCCGCGTAGGGGTCGAGTCGGTAAACGAGCGAGACTCGGTGGAAGCCGTCGGCGATGTCGCATCCCTTCTTGCCGCTCAGAACGAGGACGGGACTGAGCCGCTCGCCCTCCAGCGCTTTGATCAGGTCTTTCATAACACCGGGGTCGTCGAGTGGTGCCGCTGTCAACCCGGCGGCTCGGAGGATGTCGTTCGCGCGGCGGGTGCTGAGCGGGCCGTTTCGAAGGCGGTGGACGGCTTTGGCCACTGCGTCCTCGTTCAGCTTGAGCGAGAGGTAGGCCTGGGCCGCGGCATAGTCGTGGTCCGCCACGTCGGCGGCCCACTTGATGTGAACAGCGGGCTCGATCGGGCTCCCGCCTTCGCTGGCCATTGCCGGATCATCGCAGAAGCGAGCTCGCCGCTCCGCCGGAACCCCTCCGGTCTTTACCCGCCCTAAGAATTGGTGCGGCGCCAACCGATGCCAAACTGGCACTTGACATGGTGCCAAATTGGTGCCATCATGGCGCCATGGAATTGGACACGTATGTAGACAAGCTCCGCGATCAACTCGCGGTGGCTGCGGCGGCCGGCGGCGACGATGCCCGGTTGCTCGCAGAGCGGCTCATTGCGCCGTTGGACTCCGCCGTCCGGCTGACGCTGCTGGATGTGCTGGCGGCGGCTGCGGCCGAGATCACGAGGGAACTGGCCCCCGGCTCGGTCGAGTTGCGGCTGCGCGGCAGCGAGCCGGAGTTCGTGGTCGCGCCTGCTCTCGACGCTGCGGGCGCCGTGGCCACCGGCGATCGTGACGACGCGCCGAACGCCCCCGGATCGTGGTCGGGTCCCGGCCCGGCATCCGCGACCGGGATCCCCGGAGAGGGCGGAGTCTCGCGGATCAACTTGCGACTCCCGGATCAGCTCAAGAGCCAGGTGGAGCAGGCAGCAGAGCGCGATGGGCTGTCGGTCAACGCGTGGCTCGTGCGGGCCGCGGCGGCGGTGGTGGAGCGCGAGCGGCCAGGCCTCCGTCGTGAGCAGCCCGGCACCAGGGGCGGTCATCGCTACACCGGGTGGGGACGCTGACCGATGCTCGCCGATCTTCGCCACAACTGACCAGCGGACCGGAACTGACTAGTCAAAGGACCTGTGTGATGCCTGAATACCAAACACCTGAACCAATCTCGGTCGTGCTCGAGCTTCGAGTTGCCGAGGTCCGCGTCGCCGCCGGCGATCGCGAAGACACCGTCGTCGAAGTACGCCCCAGCGACGGGTCCAAGCGCGACGATGTACACGCGGCCGAGCAGACGCGGGTGGATTACGCCGACGGCCGGCTGCTCGTCAGCTCACCGCGGCGGCTGCGGGAATTGAGCCCGTTCAGCGACGGTGGCTCGATCGATGTGCAGATCGGTTTGCCGGCGGGCTCGGAGCTGATCGGGCGTGCGGCGGTCGGCGTCTTTCGCTGCACGGGGACGCTGGGCCGCTGTGAGCTCAGGACCAGCGCCGGCGAGATCCGGCTGGACCGCGCAGCGGCGGTCAAGCTGGTCACCGCCGGCGACATCCTGGTCGAGCGGGCGACCGGGCACGCCGAGCTCACCACCGCCACGGGCGAGGTGCGCGCCGGCGAAATCGACGGCGCGGCCGTGATCAAGAACTCGAATGGCGACGTTCACATCGGCGAGATCCGCGGTGAACTGCGGGTCAAGTCCGCAAACGGAGACGTCGAGATTGAGCGCAGCCACGACTCGCTCACGGCGATGACCGCCAACGGCGACATCCGCGTCGGAACCATCGAGCGCGGCTCCGTCATCGCTTCGACCGGGCGTGGCCGGATCGAGGTCGGGATCGCCGACGGCGTCGCCGCGTGGCTCGACCTGCACACGTCGTTCGGTCACGTGTACAGCGATCTGGACGCCAGCGACGGACCCGAGCCGGGCGAGGAGCGCGTCGAAGTGCGCGCCCGTACCGGGTTCGGCGACATCACGATCCACCGACGCCAGACGTCGGCAAGCCAGGATCTGATCGCAGAGAGGACGCGATCATGAGCGCGGGAGCGGCGATCGAGGTCCGGGGGCTCTGCAAGCGGTTCGGAGACGTCGTTGCGCTGGACGGGCTCGACCTCACTGTCTCCGCGGGGACGGTGTTCGGCCTGCTCGGGCCCAACGGCGCGGGCAAGACCACGCTCGTTCGGACGCTGGCGACGCTGCTCGCGCCAACGGCCGGCCGGGCTGCCGTGCTCGGCCACGATGTGGTCCGCGAGCCGCTCGCGGTCCGCCGCCGGATCGGGCTGGCGGGCCAGTTCGCGGCGGTCGACGAGGAGCTCACCGGACGCGAGAACGTCGAGATGATCGGCCGGCTGTATCGACTGTCGGGCGCCGAGGCGCGCCGCCGGGCGAACGACGTGCTCGAGCGCTTCGGGCTCGCGGAGGCGGCCGACCGACGCGCGGGGACGTACTCCGGTGGCATGCGCCGCCGGCTCGACCTCGCGGCAGGGCTGATCGGACGCCCGCCGGTGGTACTGCTCGACGAGCCTACGACCGGACTCGATCCTCGCTCGCGCCAGGAGCTGTGGCGGGTCGTCGACGAGTTGCGCCGCGACGGCACCACGGTCCTGCTCACGACCCAGTACCTCGAGGAGGCGGACCGCCTGGCGCAGCAGATCGCGGTCGTGGACAGGGGGCTGATCGCCGCTCAGGGCACCGCGGCCCAGCTGAAAGCGACGGTCGGCGCGACGATCCTCAGCGTCCGCCTCACCGATCCCGCCGATGCAGGCGAGGCGTCGACCGTGCTCGCGAGCCTGGCGGCGGGCGAGCAGCCACGCGTGGACGCCGCCGACGGCGAGATTCGCCTGGCTGTCGACGATCCGAGCGCCTCAGCAGAGGCGGTCCGCAGGCTGGATACCCGCCGGCTCCGGATCGCGGCGGTCGAGCTTCACGAGCCAACGCTCGACGACGTGTTCCTGACTCTCACCGGGCACGCGGCCGAACGCGAGCCGGCAGACCAATCACCAGTCCAGAAGGAGGCCGCCTGATGAGCGCCATTGCCAACGCAGCTCCCGACCGTAGCCGTGTGACCCTGGCCGAGACCTTGGCCGACAGCCGGGCGATGGCAACGCGCCAGCTGCGCAAGGTCATGCGCAGACCGATGTACGTCGTTTACCTGTTCGTTCAGCCGGTGATCTTCGTGCTCCTCTTCCGCTACGTGTTCGGCGGCGCGATCAAGACGGGCCGCGTGAGCTACGTCGACTACCTGATGCCGGGAATCATCGTGATGACCGCGATCTTCGGTGCGCTGACTACGGGCTTGGGGCTGACCGAAGACCTCAAGGCCGGCGTTGTCGACCGCTTTCGCTCGCTTCCGATCGCCCGCTCGGCGGTGCTGATCGGACGCACCGTCGCCGACCTGGCAGTGAACGTGATCAGCCTGATCGTGATGCTGCTGATCGGAGTCGCGGTCGGCTTCAGGCCCAGTCAGCCCTTCTATCAGGTGGCGCTCGGATTCGCGCTGGTGCTGGCGTTCGCCTACGTGTTCTCCTGGATCAGCGCGTTCGTCGGCCTCTCGGTGCGCGATCCCGAGACGGCTCAATCGGTCGGGTTCATTTGGGTGTTCCCGCTCGTGTTCGCGTCTTCGGCATTCGTGCCCACAAGCTCGATGCCGGGGATCGTGCACTGGTTCGCCGACGTCAACCCGGTCAGCCTGACCGTCAACACCGCCAGGGCGCTCATGATCGGACAAGCCCATGCGCTGGTACCGACGCTCGAGACGCTCGCCTGGCTTGGTGGCCTGCTGCTCGTGTTCGTGCCGCTTTCGGTCAGGGCGTTCCGCCAGACCTAGCCGCCGATCCGATCGCTGGTCGAGAAACCGGACCATATGGCCGGTTTCTCGACCAGCCCGGCTGCACGTTCTCTTGCAGGTTTCGCCGACGACCATGGACGTGAGCGAGGCCGTGTTAGCGTGCGGCCGCCCCGAGGCCGTGGTCCGCCGCCGATCCCGGCTAAGACCGCGACCGGCTGCGCGCGACGGTGCACGCACTGCCGGCGCCAAGCTCATGTCAAGTGCAATCGGATTATCCGCCCGCCGTTTCAGAGCCACGCTCGTGCTCGTGCTGGCGGCCGCCGTTCTCCTCTGGCTGGGCGCGCGTTCGCCGGCGGCGCGCGCTGCGGACCCGGGCGCGCTGGCGCAGCAGATCGGCGCCGGCCAGAGCCGGGTCGCGGCCCTCTCGGGGGTGGTCGGCGGTGATAACGGCCGACTGCGACAGCTCGATGCCGGCATCGCCGGGCTCCGGAACAAGATCGCTCGCATCCAGTCCGACCTCGACGCCAAACGCGCCGAGCTGTTGCAATTGCGCCGGGAGCTGAACGCGGCGCGACTTAGGCTTGCGAGCCTGGAGAACTTCGAGCGCAGAGCCAAGCACGTACTCTCCCTGCAACTGGTCGCCAGCTATGAGACTGATCAGCCGGACATCGTCAGCGTGGTGCTGGACTCCAACGGCTTCTCCGACCTGCTTGAGCGCCTGTCCTTCGCCCAGCGGATCAGGACTCAGGATCAGCAGGTCGTCGCCGCTGTGATCCTGGCTCGGGATCGCGTCGCCTCGCAGGCCGTGCGTCTGGGAGAGCTGGAGGGCCGCCAGCAAGCCGTCACCGCGCGGGTGCTGGCCGAGCGAGACCAGATCGACGCAGCCAACTTGACGCTGCTGGGCGAACAGATGTCGGTGACGCGCGCGCGCGACAAGAACGTCAGTCAGCTCGCGACCGCTCGCGGGCAGGTCGCCTCGCTGCGCCGTCAGCTCGCACGCCTGCAGGCTGAGCAAGCCCAACAGGCGGCGCAGGCAGCTGCCAGCCAAATCATCCCTGGTGGGGTGGCAACTGTCGCACCGGGCGGCAACCGGGCCGGATCAGACCCGATTCCCGGCTTCGCAATCGGGCGCGACGACATGGGCGTCGATGCGAACGCGGCGCCCGGCGCGGGAATCTACGCGCCCCTCGCCTCCAATCTGGTGCAGGTATTGCAGGACTGGTACGCCGGCGAGCCGCTGTTGCTGTTTCAGTTCGACGCTCCCCCACCCGGCGCGCCATCGGACTACTGGTACGTGGCCGAGCAAATCGACCCGGTAACGACCGCGGTCGGCACCAGCTTCCAGGCCGGCCAAAGGGTCGCCTCGTATGCCTCCAGCGGCACCGGCATCGAGATCGGATGGGGGTCGGCCACCTCTAACACGCGCACTCTCGCGGGGGCGACGGATCCTGCGGCCGCCAGCCCGGCCGGTTCCACGACCACCTGGGGCGAGTCGTTTAAGAGCGCCTTCGGAATCCCATAGCCACCGCGATCAGGCCACCGCGCGCTCGCTGTGGGCGTACGGAATCATGCGCCTTCGCTGTCACATTTTCTGCCCGCCGGGTGTCATGGGATTAGTGACCCCGACCACTGGAGGAACAGCAGTGTTGGCAAAGGTCTTCTACACGAGCGTGCTAGTCAGCGACCAGGACGAGGCGCTGGACTTCTACACGAACGTCCTCGGCCTTGAGAAGCGCGTTGAGAACCCGACACCTGACGGGCCGCGGTTCCTGACCGTCGGGGTCAAGGGGGACGACTTCCAGCTGGTTCTCTGGCCCGGGACACCGGGCCAGGCCGAGCCGGCAATGGGACGCCCCCCAGCGTCGATCACGATCGAGACCGACGATTGCCGCAAGACGGTCGAGGAGCTGAAGTCGCGCGGGGTCGAGTTCGTGTCGGACGTGCTCGAGTTCCCCTGGGGCTACGTCGCACAGTTCCAGGACCCCGACGGCAACCGGCTACAGGTACGAGAGGGGCGCTAGCCCCGAGAGCGAAAACGGGTTAGCGCCTCGGTCGCGCCAGGCGCCCTCGCGCTGTCCAAATCGACTGGCGTGTGGCGACGTAAGGGTAGTGGCCGCGTATCGTGCGGCCGTACCGATAGGAGGCGACCGTGCCGGAGTACATGTTGTTGCTTTATGCGCCTGAGGTCGACGAGGCTGAGCGGGCTGAGCGATGGGCGGAGATGCCGCTATGGGACGAGGTGAACGCGAGCCTGCAGGAGGCGGGGGTGCTCGTCAAGCACGGGCCGCTGCGCCGAGTTGCGACCGCGACAACCGTCCGGGTCCGTGGCGAGGAGACGGAGCTGACCGACGGTCCGTTCGCCGTCACCAAGGAGGTGCTCGTCGGCTACTACGTGCTTGATTGCGCGGACCTCGACCAGGTGGTCGGGCATGCCTCGCGTCTTCCCCTGGCCCGGTACGGGTCGGTCGAGGTGCGGCCGATCGTGGCCGACGACGAGATCCCGCGGCCCGATCGGAGCGCCCGCGCGTCTTGAGCTCTCCTGAGCCGCCACGCCGCGCGAGCCCGGATCCGGTCGGAGCCGCCATCGCGGCGGCGTTCCGCGCGGAGCGCGCGGCGGTGCTGGCGACGTTGATCAGACATGTGGGCGACTTTCAGCTGGCGGAGGACGCCGTGCAGGACGCCTTCGCCGACGCAGTCAGCGCGTGGCGCCGCGACGGCGTCCCCGCCCAGCCGGGCGCGTGGCTCACGGTCGCCGCGCGGCGGCGGGCGATCGATCGGATGCGCCGCAACCGGTCGGTGGCGGATCGAGCAGATCGGCTGGCGGAGCTGATGCGGCTCGATCGCCAGGAGCACCCCGACGTGGACGAGGACAGCGCGATCGTCGATGACCGCCTGCGGCTGATCTTCACTTGCTGCCATCCGGCGCTCGACCTGCCGGCGCGGGTGGGGCTGACGCTGCGCGCCCTCGGCGGGCTCACAACCGGCGAGATCGCGCGCGCATTCCTGGTGACAGAGCCGACGATGGGCAAGCGGATCGTCCGCGCGAAGCGCAAGATCGCCGACGCGCGGATCCCGTACCGGGTGCCCGACGACGAGGAGCTGCCCGACCGGCTGCGCGGCGTTCTCCGGGTGCTGTATCTGATCTTCAACGAGGGCTACTCGGCGACCGAGGGCGAGCGGCTGGTGCGGGCCGAGCTGTGCGGCGAGGCGATCCGCCTCGCGCGGCTGCTGTGCGAGCTGATGCCCGACGAGGCCGAGGTTTGGGGGCTACTGGCCCTGATGCTCCTGCACGACGCTCGTCGCGACGCGCGCGTGGCGCCTGACGGGCGCTACCTCGCGCTCGACCAGCAGGATCGCTCGCGGTGGGATCGCGACCGGCTCGGCGAGGGGCTCGAGGCCCTCGACCGGGCGACGCGGTTCCGGCGCCCGGGTCAGTACCAGCTGCAAGCCGCGATCACAGCCGTGCACGTCCGCGGGGCGGACACGGGCACAACGGACTGGGAGCAGATCGCGGAGCTGTACCGCGCGCTCGGCGAGATCGCGCCCTCGCCGGTCGTCGAGCTGAACCGCGCGGCGGCGGTCGGGTTCGCCCTCGGACCGCAAGCCGCGCTCGACCTGCTCGGGCCGCTGCTGGCCGATCCTGCACTCGAGCGCTACCAGCCGCTGCACGCAGCACACGCCGACATGCTCCGGCGAGCCGGCGACCCGGTGGCCGCCGCGCGCGCGTACGAGCGAGCGATCGCGCTCAGCGCCAACGCAGTCGAGCGGGCCGAGCTGCGCCGCCGCCTGTCGACACTCGACGCCAACTGACGGCCGCGGCTCGCAAGCGGACCGCTTCCGGTTTCTCGCCGCGGCTGTCCAAATCGGGCGCCGTGCTGCGACGTCCTCTGTGAAGCCGCCAAACGGGCGGCGAAACCACTGGAGGTCTAATGACGTCCCAATCGCCCCATATCAATCGCTGGCGCGCGTTCGCGCTGCTGGCAGTGTCGTTCTTCATGACGGTCATCGATCTGACGATCGTCAACGTCTCGCTGCCGACAATCGGACGCGATCTGCACTTCTCCCAGACCAACCTGCAATGGGTCGTGACCGCGTACGCGCTCACGTTCGGCGGGTTCTTGCTTCTCGGCGGCAGGGCCGCCGATCTGCTCGGCCGCCGCCGCATCCTGACGCTTGGGCTCGGGCTGTTCAGCGCCGCGTCGCTGGCCGCTGGGCTGGCAACCGGTGCCGGCTTCATGGTCGGAGCCCGGGCGGTGCAGGGCATCGGAGCAGCGATCATGCTGCCCGCCGCTCTGTCGATCGTGATGAACATGTTCCAGGAGGGCGCCGAGCGCAACAAGGCCCTCGGGATCTGGGGTGGTCTCGGCGCCGGTGGCGCGACCGTCGGAGTGATCGCCGGGGGCCTTTTGACCCGGTACGCGGGCTGGCAGTACATCTTCTACCTCAACGTCCCGATCGGCGCGGTCGCGCTCCTGTTGGCGCCGCGGATCGTGCCCGAAAGCCGGCTAGACGCGGTGCGTCGCAGGTTTGACGCTGCCGGGGCGCTCGCCGGCACCGGCGGCCTGGTGCTCCTCGTGGACGCTATCTCCCAGGCACCGCAGTACGGCTGGGGCGCCGCGCGGACGATCGGCGTGCTCGCTGCGGCAGCCGTGCTGCTCGCCGCGTTCCTGGTGATCGAGCGTCGGGTCACCGATCCGATCCTGCCGCCGTCGATCTTCCGGCTGCGCACGCTCGCCGGAGCGAACACGGCGGGCCTGCTGCTGGGCGGCAGCTTCTACGCGTTCATTTTCGTCGGCACTCTCTACATGCAGCAGGTGCTGCACTACAGCGCGCTCCAGACCGGGCTCGCCTGGCTGGCCGCGTCGCTGACGTCGATCGCGCTCGCCGGCCTCTCCCAGGCGCTGGTGACCCGCGGCGGGGCCAAGATCGTGATGGCGGTGGGGATGAGCATGATCGGCGCTGGGGCGATCTGGGCCACCCAGGTGCCCGTCCACGGACACTTTCTGACCAACCTCGCCGGCCCGATGGTCGTTGCCGGCGCGGGAACCGCGTTCGCGTTCATCCCGATCTCGATCGCCGCGCTCGCCGGCGTCAAGGAGCAGCAGGCCGGGCTCGCGTCTGGACTGCTGAACACCAGCCAGCAGCTCGGCGGCGCGATCGGGATCGCGATCGCCTCGAGCGTCGCCGCCAGCCACACCCAAACGCTGCTTCGCGCCGGCCACGCCGCCCCCGCGGCACTCACCGGCGGGTTCCAACAGGCACTTTGGGTGCTCGGCGGGATCGGCTTGCTCGCCATTCCGGCGATCTTCGCGCTCGTCCGCCGCGAAGCGGTCTCGACCGCCGTGGCCAAGACGAGCGTCCGCGACCCCCAACCGGCGCTCGCCGCCACCAGCTGACCAACCACACAACCCAAGCCTGACACCCGACCACAAACCAGCGATTGGAGAAAACCATGCGCAAGGTCATCAATTCCGCCTTCGTGTCGCTCGACGGCGTCACCGAGGACCCCCGATCCTGGGCGATCTTCGACTCGGACTCGGCACAGGAGGCCGTTCAGGCGCTACAGGCGTACGACGGCATGCTCATGGGACGAGGCACCTACGAGTACTTCGCCGAGGTCATGCCCAACCAAACCGGGCCGTACGCAGACGCGATCAACGCGATTCGCAAGTACGTGTTCTCCTCGACCCTGGAGAGCGCTGACTGGAACAACTCCACGATCATCCGCGACGACGTCGTCACCGCCGTGACCGAGCTCAAGCAACAGGATGGCGGCGATCTCATCATGTACGGACACGGCCGACTTAGCCGAACGCTGCTGGGGCACCACCTTGTCGACGAAATCCGGTTCTCCGTTCACCCAGTACTCGTCGGCGCGCGAGCGGTGGGTGGCGGCAACTGGCAGGCCCTCCCGGTGAAGCTCCTCAGGGCCATGCCGGCGCCGAGCGGCGTCGTCGCGCTCACCTACGAGCCTACCTCCAGCTGAGCGGTAAGACCCGGCGAGGCCACAAGCCCGCCGGGTCTAACCCCCCCGCCGGGTCTAACTCCCCCGCCGGGTCTAACTCCCCCGCCGGGTCTAACTCCCCCGCCGGGTCTAACCACATCGGCGCACGGGACGGTCAGGCGCTTCCGCGGGGTGTGAGGACAACCATCGGGATGACGCGGGCGGTCTTGCGTGCGAGTTCGTGCAACTGCGGGTAGCGTTCGGCTGCTGTTGCGAACAGCCGCTCGCGCTCCGCGCCGGTCGCCTCCTCGGCGAGGACATCGATGGTTTCGTTTGCGACCTCGATGCTGGTGTTTGGATGCGCCTTGAGGTTGTGGTACCAGTCGGGGTTGTTTGGTGCTCCGCCGTTGGCGGCCGAAATCACGTAGCGCTGATTGTCGGGCAGGTATGCCACCGGGTTCATGCGGCTTAGACCCGATTTTGCCCCGGTGTGGTGGAGCAGCAGCAGCGGCGTTTGCTCCCACATGCCGCCAACGCGTCCCTGGTTGGCGCGGAACTCGTCGATGATCTTGGCGTTGTACTGCGCCGGCGTGTCGTACTCATCGTGGCGACGCCACCAGCCGGCGGGCGAGTCGCCCTCGTTGCGACCGAGCGGCGCCAGGTCCAGGAACCGATAGGTCCCCATCAGCTGCTCGACCCCACGCGCGTAGGTGGAGTAGGTGTGGTACACGACCCCGTCCGCGAGCGCGAACGCGCTCATCCCCGGCGCCTGCTGCCCAGGATCCTCGGTGTGACGGAAGTTGTATTCGGCGCCGTGTTCCTGCTGCTCAGCGGTGAACGCGGCGCCGAAGTCGTACTTGAAATTGCTACCGAGCGACGACACCCAGGGGAATCGCCAGCCCATCCGCTGCTTGTACCGGCGAAGCTCCTCAAGGGTGGCGATCGACTCGGCCACCACCGTCACGTCGTGGCCGTTCAGGTGCGGGACGACGGCGTCGAAGTGGTCGGCGACGAATGAGCAGCCGATGCATCCCGGATTCCGCTCGTCGACCCGGTCCCCGTAGCCGAACATGAAGTGGTAGATGAGCATCTGCGAGCGGCCATCGAACAGCTCAGCCAGCGTCCTTGGTCCACCGTCCGTTTCAAAGGCGTACTCGTTCGCGACCCGCACCCATGGAAGCTCCCGGCGCCGGGAGGCGAGCTCGTCGCCCCGCCGCATGTGCTCCTTCTCGAGCGCCAGCAGCTCCTTGCGCGCCGACAGCCATTCATCGCGGGTTCCGGTCTGGTACTCGGGCATCGCTTCTCCTCTCTTAGTCACTGCGGGATCGGCGCACGGGGCGTCGACTGTCGGCCTACATTGTTAGCGAAATGGCTAACAACCTGTCCAGCGGCACACGGGAAGGCGGCGGAGGCACGGAGCGAGCTCGAGCCCGCGATCGAGCGCTACGAGGCGCTCGGCGCGACGTGGCGGACGGCGCGGGCGAGCGCCGCCCACCGCTCGCTCGGAGGGCGCCGCGGACCCCGCGGCCCGCGCTCCCACGGCCAGAGCGGCTGGGAGAGTCCGACCCGCAGCGAACGCGCCGGCGCGGAGCTCGTCGCCGAGGGCCTGACCAACCGCGAGATCGGCGTGCGGCTGTTCATCTCGCCGCACACCGTCAACAGCCACCTGCGGCACTCCTTCCGGAAGCTCGACGTCTCGGCCCGTGCGGGTTTGGCCGCCGCTGTGTCGGCCGACCGGGCCCGCCGCGTGCCGAGCTGAACGAAGCGCTCCGCCAGGCTGATTTCTGGAATTCTGGTGTATGCTGAGACCGGGTCCGCCGGGCCTGGCGCATTTTCGAGAGACGGATGGGGGCGGTTTCAGGTGGCGGGGACGGGTGGGCGGGTCCGCCGTGGGCGGCGGAGTCTCTTGAGCGTGGTGGGGGTGATCGTTGGGCTGGTGTTCGCGGCGGTGGCGTTCGGTCGCCCGGCGGCGGCCCAGGCGGTGGGCGAGTTGAGCTATGACGGGTGCTTCGGCGCGGGGGCGGGCTGCACGGTGGTGGCCGGCGGACCGTTGTCGGGTGCTGATTCGGTCGCGGTCAGCCCGAACGGCGGATCGGTGTACGTCGCGAGTAAGGGCATCCACCCGGGGGATGGTGCCGTGGCACACTTCTTCGTGGGCGCCCAGGGCCGTCTTGCCTACGACGGGTGTGTGAGCGACGATGGGTCCGCAGGAACGTGCGCTGACGTCCCGGGGAGCGGAAGCCCGCTCGCCGGGGCGAGCGCGGTGGCGGTGAGTCCGAACGGCGCCTCGGTGTACACCGCGAACGAGTCTGGCGGCACGCTCGCGCACTTCTTCGCCGACCCGAGCCAGGGTCAGTTGAGCTGGGACGGCTGCGTAAGTGACGATGGATCCGGAGGCACCTGTGCCGACGTTCCGGGGAACGGCAGTCCGCTCATACAGCCGGACGGCGTTGCGGTCAGCCCCAACGGGGCCTCGGTCTACGCCTCTTCCTCAAACGGGACGTCAGACGCGACGGTCTCGCACTTGTTCGCCAACCCGAGCCAAGGCCAGATTTCCTGGGACGGATGCGTCAGCAACGACGGCTCGGGAGGCACCTGCGCCGACGTTCCGGGGGACGGCGTCCCGCTTCAGGACTTGAGGGCTGTGGCGGTGAGCCCGAACGGCGCTTCGCTCTACGCCGTCTCCAACGGCACGATCTCGCACCTGTTCGCCGACCCGAGCCAGGGGCAGTTGAGTTGGGACGGATGCGTCAGCGACGACGGATCGGGAGGCACCTGCGCTGACATCCCAGGAACCGGAACCCCACTCACGTCCGCGCAGGCTGTGGCGGTAAGTCCCGACGGCGCCTCGGTGTACGCCGTTTCGGACGGGACGGTGTCGCACCTGTTCGCCAACCCGGCGCAGGGGCAGCTGTCCTGGGACGGGTGCGTCAGCGACGACGGATCAGGAGGCACCTGCTCCGACGTCCCCGGCACAGGAACCCCACTCGCCGGCGCCAATAGCGTGGCGGTGAGCCCCGACGGCCGATCGCTGTATGTGGCCTCCTCTGCGGCGAGCTCGATCTCGTTCTTCAGTGTCGCTCCCCAGGGCCAGTTGACCTTCCAGGGCTGTCTGTCTGACAACGCGATCCCCGGTTGCGTGGATCCGCCCGGGGAGCCGCTGAAGGGCGCAGACGGCGTCGCAATCAGCCCGGACGGCGGCTCGGTCTACGTCACCGGTTTCGGGACCGGGACGGTCGCGCACTTCTTCCGGGCGCAGAGCAGCGGCGGCGGCGGCGGTGGCGGTGGCGGCGGTGGCGGTGGCGGCGGTGGCGGCGGCGGCGGGGCCGGCGGCGGCGGGGGCGGCGGCGGCGGCGGCGGGGGCACGCAGCCGACCCGGACGATCACCGCCAAGTTCGACAACCAGCTGATTACGGTCGTGACGTCGTTACGCTCTGCGTGCGTCGCCAGATCGAGATCGCTGAGCGCCACGCTGACGTCATCTGCGATCCCCGGATCAAAGGCCACCCAGCTGCGCTCCACTGGCGCCGCGTTCTCGATCGACCGGGGCGTCCGGCACGTGCACCATCGCACCGTGCACAGGCACGGGAAGAAAGTCGTGGTGACAACGATCACCTATACCCCGAATGACACCGTCGGCAGGCTGCCCACGAATGTCTCCCTCAAGCTGGCCGGCCTGAGCGGCGGCTCGCGTGTGTTCAACGTCAAAGTCTCCTACCACGCCACCGTGATGCGTCACGGCCACAAGCAGACCGTGTCAGTGTCCAAGACGCTGAGCCTCACGTTCCAGGTCTGCTGAGATCACGCACACACGAGGGCAGCGTCTGCGCGCTTGTCTCGAGCCGCGCGGGTGCAGTGCGGCGCCGGATCAGTTCGGCGCCCGCGAGTGCCGCGACTATCAGCGCACACAGCGCGAACAGCACCGCATAGTCCCCGAACCCGCGATAGCGGAACGCGACGGTGTGGGTGCCCGCGGGCAGGTCGGCGCCGACGAGCGCAGGTGCGATCGCCCGCACCGCCTGCCGGCGCCCGTCGACTGTCACGGTCCAGCCCGAGTCCAGCGAGGCGCTGAGGACGGCGACGCCGGGCTCGCGCATCGTTACGGTCGCGCTCGACTCGCCGCTGGCGAGGTTGTCGGTCTCGGCATTGACGGCTCCCACAGGGGGTTGCCGAGGCGCGGATGGCACGGTCGCGATCGAGCCCGGCTCGCCGGTCGCCTTGCCGTATGCGAGCCGGAGGTAGTCCCCGGCCTGCGCGAGCCCGGAGCGTAGTAGCGCGGTGCTGCGCCTTCCGACGTTAGTCCTGTTCGCCGTGAGCTCGCCGACGGTGCGCCCGACGTTGATGTAGCCGCCGGCGTCGACGGCCCAGAGCCAGTACTGGCCTGAGCGCATCGTCAGGCGTGCGCTAACGGGCGGCAGGTACCCGGCGGGAACGATGAGGTAGTGGATCCCGAACAGACGGTAGTCGCCGGGGTCGCCCTCATCGAAGTGGTACTCGGGGTCGGTCATCAGCGAGGCGGTCCGGAGCGTGTAGCCGACCTCGTCGATGTCCCGGCTGTCGAGGTACTTGAACACGGGAACCTGCCCGACCATGAACCCGTTTCCCCAGTTCGACGGCATGCCGGCATACACGCGGCCGCCGCCGTTGGCCTTGATGAACGCGATCAACTGGTCGACGTCGGCCCCCTGGGTAGCGTCCGCGCGGCGCTGCGCCGTGATCGCGGCGGCGTTCTGGCGGTCGTAGGAGCCGAGCTGGAGCCAGGCGGGCGCGAGCACCGCAATCGTGGCTGCGACCGCTCCCGCCGCGACGGCAGCGCGCGCCCGGCCGGTGGCCGCGAGCGTGGCCGAGGAGGCGAAGCCGGTGCCCGCGGACTCGCGAGCGCGGCGAAGGACTCTGCCGGCGAGCGGCCGGTCGATTCCGCTCAGGATCGCGCGCGCCGCCCAGACGGCACCCGTACCTGCGAGCAGCAGCGCGACGAGCTGCGCCCCCATCATCATGCGGCGGAAGAAGATGTCGCCGGCCCCCGGGAGCACGTCCGCGAGCGCGCCGAACGTTGCCCGCCCGAACGACAGCAGCAGGCATGTGCCCAGGGCGACCAGGAGCGCGCGGGCGTTCCCGTCCCGCCGAGCGCGCGCGCACGCGAGCGCGAAGCCGATCGCGGCGAACAGCGTCACGACCGGCAGGCGGCCGTGGTCGAGAAGCTGCCCGGACGCGAGCCATCCGAGCACCCGACCGGCGCCATAGCCGTTGACGAGCCCCGTGCCCTGCAGCGGCTCGTTGGTCGCGGCCCACGCGCGCTGCTCGAGCAGGGGTACGATCACCCACAGGGCCGCCAGCAGGGAGCCGGCGGCGATCATCGCCGCCTGAAACGCTCGTTGCGCGAGCGGCGCGCCGGCCACCAGCGGCCAGAACAGCAGCGGGGCGAGCGCGAGGTAGCCAGTCTCGAAATGCAGCGCGATCGTCAGCGTCACGAGCACGACCGCGGCGAGCACGCCGCGGCCGGCGCGGATCGCGCGCCAGCTGAATCCCCACGCGAGTGGCAACGTCCACGATGCCCATAGCTGCGTCCAGACCCCGTAGCCGATCCAGACGTACGCGTGCTGCTCGTAACCGATCCCGGAGGCGCTGACCAGGAACGGCGACATCGCGGCCGATAGTGCGGCGGCCGGGCGGCCGCAACCGAACAGCCGCGCTGAGAGATAGACGCTGATCGGCCATAGCGACAGCAGCAGGTAGAGCGTCCACCGGAACGCGGGGTCGGGACCGATCGCGAGCCCGATCAGCCCGGTCAGCATCGCCGGCAGGCTCTGGTAGTGCAGGAACTCCGGCGATCCGAGGCCGAGGAACGGAAACCACGAGGTCAGGGGAAGATGCCCGCTCTGCAACTGCGCGACCGCAAAGCGGACCATCTGCTCGTGGATCGAGCTGTCGTCGAGATAGGAGACCGCGAGCGTTTCGGCGCGGAGGTCGACGAGGTTCCACGCAACTGCGACGGCGACCAGCACCCACGGCCATCGCGCCGTTCGCGGGACCGGGGCCACCGCCGCGACCTGCTGGAGGGGCTGGACGACGCCGCCCGTCGCCAGCGGGCGGACCGGCGCGGCTGGCGCGGCGGGCGCGGGGACCGCGGTCGTACGCACGGTCCGGCCCCCGCCGATCAGCGAGGGCCGGAAACCGGAGCGGATGCGGTCAGACAGCTTGGATCAGCTCTTGCTGCTCGTGCTCGTGCCGGTCCTGCTGGTTATGTCGGACGACGACGTCGTGCTGATCGTGCTCGTGCCGGTGGTCGTCGTGCCGGTGGTCGTCGTGCCGCTGTCGCCGCTGTTGCTGCTGTTGCTGCTGTTGCCACTGTCGCCACTGTTGCCACTGTTGCCGCCGTTGCCGCTGTTGCCGGCGGGGTGGCCGGGAGGAAGGCGCAGGAGCCTGTCGCAGGTGGCCCGCGCGCGCGCCCGACCGCCGGTGGCCAGTCGTCGCCAGCCGGGTCCGCTGTTGCCGGCGCTGGCGCTGTTCCCCGAGCCACTGTTTCCGGCCTGGCCGCTATTACCGCCGTTGACGCCGTTGCCGCCGTTATCCGGAGCCTGGGCAGCGATTGTGACCTGGCACCCCGGGGCGATCGCCACCCGACCCCACGGGAGGCAGCGGGGGACCACCCCGTGCAACGCGTTCACCTGCATCATGTGCATCGTCCGGGAGCGCTGCCAGCTCGCGATCACGAGCGTGCGGTCCGCGGGAATCTGGCGTGGGTCGATCTTCGTCTGGTAGTTCCCGCGCAACACAGCCATCGTGTGGATGGCGTTTCGAGACGCGAACAGCGCGACCGGCGGGGGAGGAGCGCACCCCGCGAGCACCTGGACGAACCTCGCCCTGATCCCGAGCGCCGCGAGCTTGGCGTTCGCCCCGGTGATCCCGTCGGGCGCCCTGAGCACGACCGACACGGTCCCGTCGGAGTTGCTCGTGACCGCGAACGCGGGCGACGTGCCGGCGGCGCCGATCGCGAGCGCGACGACGCTGCCGACGCCGGCCAGCCCCACAGTGGTGCCGGCGAGCAGCCGCGGCCGGGCATGCCGCCGCGGTCCGGCCGCCGGGCGTCTGGTCTGCGCCAGGTCGGCGCCGTGCTCGCGCACGAGCTCGCGCCAGAGCCGGTCAGTGAACTTACTCATTGGTCAGATGCTCCTTTCTCAGCGGGCCCGCGCCCGATGCCGACGCTTCGTTCCTCAGCCGGGCGCGAGCCCGGGACAGCCGCTTGCGCAACACGATGCGGGAAACGCCGAGCGCGACCGCCGCCTCCTTCGGGGTCAACTCGGACAGGTCGACGAGCTCGAGCGCGGCACGCTCCCCCTCAGGCAGCTGGGAGAAGCGCTCGATCAGCTCCCGACCGGCGCGCTCCGCGTCGATCCTCGCCGCGAGCTCCTCGATCTCGTCGTCGTCGAGCGCCCGGTGCTCCTGCAGCCGCACGGCCGCATCACGGGCGTCGGCGGCGCGGGCACAGTGGCGGGCGTAGACATGGCCTGCGATCCCGAACAGCCATGCGCGCGCCGAGCCCCGCCGGGGATCGAAACCGCCGAACGAGCCGGCCGCGCGTACGAACGTCTCCGAGGTCAGATCGGCCACTGTCTGGGGCTCCGAGCACCGCCTGGCGAAGTAGGCCATGACGACGTCGACATTGCGGCGGTAGATGTGCTCGAACTCGGCGAGTGACGAGTCGGGCGGGTGCGGGAGCACCCTGACGCTCGCGCCCACCTGGGTTGCGGGCACGTTTGCCCTGGCTTGTGCTGCATTGGTCATATGTCGCCAGTTGCCGAGTTGGAGGTTGTCTGTGACATCGAGCGTGCGCTCGGCGGCCTGGTTTCGGTCGGGTCAGTGCGCGGCTCAGGTGTACGAGCTGCCTAGTAACAGGGTCGTAACGGTTGCGCGGTCGTGACGCGAGACGCCGTGCGTCCCGTGCCATGCGACCGTCCGGTCCAGACGCCGGCCGTCACTCGCCTGGCCTGACCCCGCCCGCGAGAGCATCGATCAGCTCGGAGAACGACGCGCCAGCGCCAGGCGTGCAGCCACGTCCGGTCGGTACAGGGCCGGAAAGCGCTCGTATCGTTCACGTTGTCGGGCGGGTGTGAGCGCAGCACCTGGTCGTCGAACTCTTCTGCGGCCATTTCCAACCGGTCTTGGGCACGGGCAAGATCCGGGTGCGGGGAGTTAGCAGGCTCGGCACCAATGCCTACCGATTAGTGACGCCGGTCCGGGCGACGTGCTGGACCGTCGGTCACGCCGTTGCAGCGAGATTGGCCGAGGAGCCCTGCAAGGCGGAGCGGAAGTGTCAGGTACCTGGCTTGGCGTGTCGTTCGGCACGCTGGCGCAGCGTCTGCCAGGCGCGATCGAGCTCCTCGGTGATCGCGTGGAGCCGCTTGCGGTGCTCCTCCTTGCGGCCCTCCTCCGCTCCCTCCAGGAGCTCGTTCTCCTCGCCGACCAGTCCTTCGATGTGCGCGTAGACCTCGAGCTCGCGTGGAATCGGGGAGAGGTCCTTGTTGTGCTCGCGCGCGAGCTCCGCGTCTGGTTCGAAGCCGGCCACGGGTGGGATTCTATGGCCCCGGCCGCCAGGCCGGCGCGATGTCACGACGCTCACCTCGTCGCGTAACTCGGCAGCGGCGGCTGAGCGCCGAATTGCTCGTCCCGCCCGTCACGGCCCAGTGGCAGAAATGCAACCGGCTGCGACAAACGGCACGGGTGAGGGTGCGGCCGGGACTGATGGTGTCAGCAGTCTGACAATTTCACCTGCATACAGGGAGCAGGGACAAACCGCGCCCGCCTGAGGGACCATGGCTACATAAGCATGTGGGGCATGCTTATGTAACCAAGGTCGGCCACGGGCGTGGACTTTGGGCCCGAAAGCATGTCGCCCGCAGCGGATTTCGGCCCGCACCGAGCCGCGCCCGAGCCGGCCCCACCCTCGCCCGGGCCGGCCCACCCTCGCCCGGGCCGGCCCCACCCTCGCCCGGGCCGGCCGCCCGCTCGCCGGCGCCGTTCCCCGAGCGGACTGCACCGCTAGCGCCCGGCTTCCTCGAGCCGCGCGGGCGCGATCCTCGAAGCCAGGTCCCCTGTCAGCTGAGAGCTAACGCGGCCGCCTTGGGCTGTGCCGGCGCTCATTCCAACCACTCAGTGACGAACGTCGGGTTGGCGTGGATGCACACGAGCTGGCAACGTCCCGGGCCGTTGTTGGTGAACTTGTGCGGCATCTCGGGCGCGACGATCACAATGTCGCCAGGACCGGCAGCGAGTTGCTGCCCGCCGGCTTGGAAGGTGAGGTTTCCTTCGATCACGACCCAGGTCTCGTCGTAGGGGTGCTTGTGCAGCCGCGGTCCGTGGCCGGGCTCGCTGTCGTCGAGAATCACCGAGATCGTCGCTCCGTGCTCGGCGCCTTTGAGGTTGCCGGTCGGGAGGGTGCGGGCGTTGATCACTGACATGTGTCGGCCTCCTTGTGTTTGTTGGCTTCCCTTACACGACGGCGATCCGCTCCCGGCGGGTTGCGGCTTCGCCGGGGCTTGGCCGCGTTTTGGATCGCGACCCACCGCCAGGCGCTAGCCGGCGTGGAGAACGCCCGCAGCGCCCGCAACTTACGCACCCACGGCAAGCGCGCGGTCTCGATCCTCGAACACGGACTCGGATGACGCGCGCCACGAGATTCAGGCCGGAGACTGCGCCACCGATCTGTTCGACGGCCGGTTTCTGTCAGGCCGAGTCGGCAGCGGGAGCCGGTTCGCCGAACATCGGGCCGAGCTTGGCGGCGAGCATGAAGTCGCCCTCGAGCTGTATCCGGCCCGACATCACAAGCTCGACTGGCTTGAGTTCGCCAGCGCTGATCCGAATGAAGTCCGCTAGTCCGACCTTCAGGGTAAGGGCCGGGTCGGCGAGCCGTCCCGCGACGGGGATCGCCTGGGTCGGCGTTATTTGAACCGTCCAGACGCGCTCGATGCCGTCCTCCCCTCGGAGTTCGTAGGTCACGCAACCGACGAAGCCCTCGGCCGCGGCCGGGACGAACCTCTTGGCCATAGCATTGAAAATCGCCCGCAGGCCTCGCGGGCGGCCGATTGTTCGTTCCAGAAGACGGTCGCTGGCTCGGGCTGTGGTTTCAGCGACCGCCCGTGCGATGAGCCGCTTCAGGTCTGCTTTGGTATTGGTTTCAGGCATCAGTTCCTTGCTGCTGCGGGGCCGAGCGGGCCGCAGATAGTCGTGTGATGGGTCTCATCCTCGCCTCGTCCCCCCAACAGTACGCTCGACGGCGCAATTTCAGCGGTTGGCGGCGTGGCGACCGACGGCGCGTCCGCGGGGATCAAGTTCGCGGATTGCATGCGCTCGCACGGCGTACCGAACTTCCCCGACCGGGGCTCCGGCGGCCGTGGCGGCTTGGCGTTCGATGGCCTCGCGGTCCACAGATCCGGGGCATTGCCGTCCGCGAGGTGCTGCTCGTAGACGCCGACTTTCCGGTTGATGATCCGGAGGCACTCGTGAAGTTCGTCGCCGCTCTCGGCCTCGCCGTGGCAGCGCTCGGTTACCTGACGACCACGCCATGGGCGCGGGACACAGCGCGCCGCACGGCGCAGCGACTCGAGCAGCCGGACCTCCGCGATGCCCAGCCGCGCGAACCAGCCGTCGGTTCTCCAACCCGACCGATCAGTGCCCGGTGATCAGCGCCCGGCCACCTGCGGCGGCCGGCCGTGGCCTCCGTCTTGAGGATTAGGCGGCGGGCGGATTTCCGTCCTCTGCCCGACGACGGCAAACGCCCGCCCTGGCACGATGCAGCCAACACAGAACGAAGACGGGGGGTTGGATCACGATGCGCAACGTTCACCGCACTGGTCTTGCCTGGGGGCTCCCAGCCCGAACGGCCGGAGACGAGATCGGCGCCCGCCGCGCGGCGTCAGGTAGCGCTGAGCGCCGCCTCGAGATCGCTCCACAGGTCCTCGAGGTCTTCGCACCCGACGCTGAGGCGAATCAGGCCCGGCGGTATGTGCTCCTGGCCGGGGTGTACGCTCCGGCGCTCCATCGATGTCTCGACGCCACCGAGGCTGGTCGCGTGGCGGACGATGCGCGTTGCTCGGCAGGCATGATCGGCGGCCGCCGCGTCCTTCAGCTCGAAACTGACAATCGTTCCGAAGCCCGGGTACCGCACCCGGGTGATGGCGGCGTGGGCGTCTAGGCGTGCGACGAGCTGCTGAGCCGAGCTCTGGGCGTGGCGCAGCCGCAATGCGAGCGTCCGAGCGCCGCGCAGCGCCAGAAAGCATTCGAGCATCCCAGGCGTGGCTCCGTTCCGGCTGCGGACCTCGCGAAGCAGTCCGAGCTCGCTCGGGTCGGCGGTGACCGCCGCCCCGAGGAGTAGATCCGAGTGCCCGCCGATCAACTTCGTGGCCGAGTGCACGACAATGTCGGCGCCGAGTTGGAGAGGACGTTGCAGCAGCGGCGTGGCAAACGTATTGTCGACCACGATTCGGGTTCCAGCGCGGCGGGGGGCGGCACAGATCGCCGCAAGATCGACGACCTCAAGCAGCGGGTTCGACGGCGACTCGATCCATAACAGGTCCGCCTCCGAGGCTCGCTGCAACCATCGCGGATCGGTCGCCGATAGCCGCTCGACCCGCCACCCACGGGTACGCGCGCCATCGTCGGCGATCGCCGCCACACCCTGGTAGCAGTCGTCCACTAGAACCAGATGAGCATCCGTGGCCAGCTGGCCGAGCACCGCCGCGCACGCGGCCATCCCAGACGAGAAGGCAACGGCGTCTCCGCCTTCCAGCCCTCCCAGCATTCCCTCGAACGCTTCCCATCCTTCGGTGGCCTCGTTCCGACTATAGATCCGCTCCGAGCCCAACACGAAGGTCGAGGCAGCGATCATTGGGACATTGAGCGGTGCGCCCGGCGCCGGCTCGGGACGCCCAGCTATCACCAACCAGGTCTCGGGCTTCACCTCATCTACTTCCACGATCTCGCTCCGCGGCGCAGACCCACCTTGTCGTCGCTACTTTGGCGGTCCCGCCAACCGGGGAGTCGACAATTGCGAACCTACCCTCACAATGCTGCCAGATCGCCGGCACGGACCCTCGTCGCGTGTCACATTCTCGCCTCTTGGCGTGTCATATAGCCGATCACGCCGCCGGAAGGAGACAGCGGAAACGCAATCTGCTGTGGGCCGGTGCGGCGCACCGCACACCACAACCCGAAAGGACGACGACCATGCGGGCAAGCTGGGAGGGCTGATGGCGCCGATCACCACCAGCACCGAGATCGCGCGACCGAGCGAGGAGGTCTTCGCCTACGTGACAGATCCGAGCACCATGCCCGAGTGGCAGCAGGGCGCCGTGAGCGGCCACATGGACGCGCCCACCACCCGCGTCGGCTCCAAATGCACGACGATCCGGAAGATCGGGGGCCGTAACCGCGAGGTAACCACCGAGATCACCGAATACGATCCGCCGCACCGGTGGGCCGACCGAGGCATCGACGGCCCGATCAGGGCCATCGTCGCGGTCACGGTCGAGCCGCTCGCCGACAGATCAAGGTCGAGGCTGACGATCGAGCTGGACTTCACCGGCCACGGGATCGGAAGGCTGCTGGTTCCGCTCATCGTCCGTCGCCAGGCCGCCAACGAGATGCCAGAGAACATGAGGCGACTCAAGCAACGGCTCGAGGCCAGACCGCAATAACGCCGCGCCCAGCGCACATGTGAGCTGCGCGGTCGGGTCCAGGCGGGGTCAACCGCGCCGGAGCGAGCGGACGAGCAGGAATACGGTGGCCACGAGCAGGGCGGGGGCGAGCGTGAGGCTGGGAATGACATCCCCATGACCAATCCCCGAGGCGCCGATCGCGACCAGCATGGTTAGAGCGAGAATCAGCGCCACTGGCGCGATTAGCAGTCGCAGCGCTAGCAGGGCTCCTCCGACGGTCTCCAGCACACCGGCGAGGATCTCAACGCCGGCCGCCCAAGGCAGCCCAAACTCGCGGAACGCGTGAAGCTCCCAGCCGTGGAATGCGAACTTGACCAGACCCGCAAAGATGAAGATCACGCCGGTGACGATCGCAACCCTGGTCGCATTTCGATCCCGGCGCACTACGGAGTCGGGCTCGCAGATCACCAGGTGCCTGATAGCAGCGGCGGTCATGGTGGCGACGCTTGTCGATCTCCGGCCGCAGGCTGTGCGTGCGTCCCCTTGTCTCGGTCGATCAAACGGGAAGGCGTCCGGGACGTCCGTGAGAGTCGATAAGCATCGCGTCGACCTGCGCTCGGATGCTGCTCAGCCGGCGCAGCGCGACCGCGAACCCATCGGCGCCGAGATCAGACGCGTCAAGGTACCCGACGGCCTCGTGCGCACCCGCGTCGAGCAACGCTGCGGCGCGATCGCCCTGTGTGTCGGCTAGATCGCGGGCCAGCGCCATCGCCGTAAGAACCACATCAGCCTCGGCGCCTTCGTGGACGGCAGCTCCTACCAGACATTGCATGCACTCCTCGACCACCCCACGGTCCAACATGCCGGAACGATCGCGCGAATCCAGTCCCCTGCCATCCGTGGTTACGCGCGCCGGTCAAGTGAGGAATCCTCACAGTCTCGTCCGTAGTAATTACGGCCGGTTCTCCTGAAGACGCCCTCGCCACGACCGATGATTTCGCGCCGCGCGCAGGCGGGCTCCGGTTGGCCCGACGGGCAGTTCCGCGGCTATCGTCTGCCAGGCGTGAGCATCAACGCCGTATCCGCCGCCCTCGCGTCGACCTCGGACGCTGCGCCTAGTCACCTCATACACCGGGCGAAAGTGCTGTCGTGGTTGAGCGTGGGCTGGATGACGGTCGAGGCGGGTGGATCGATCATCGCTGCGATCCTGGCGGGCTCCGTCGCTCTGCTCGGCTTCGGTCTGGATTCACTGATCGAGCTGGCGTCCGCGGGCATCGTGATCTGGCGCTTCACCGGAGCGCGCGGCCAGAGCGACGTCGCTGAGCGCCGCGCGCAGCAGCTCATTGCCGGGTGCTTCGCAGCGCTCGCTTTCTATCTGCTCTACGACGCGGTCCGGACGCTGGCAGGTGGATCTCACCCGACCGTGACCTGGCTTGGCGTTGCCGTGTCGACCGGCGCGATCATCGTGATGCCTCTGCTCGCGCGCGCCAAGAATCGTGTCGCGGCACAGCTCGGCTCCGGCGCCATCAGCGGTGACGCTGCGCAGTCGTGGCTGTGCGCGATTGCTGCGGCGGGCGTCATCGTCAGCATCCTCGCGAATGCAGCACTCGGCTGGTGGTGGTTGGACCCCATCATCGGCCTCGGGATCGCAGGCCTCGCCGTGCACGAGGGCCGCCAAGCTTGGGCCGGCGAAGTCTGCTCTGACTGCGCCCCGGTCGGGTTCGATCCGGCCTCGGCACCGATCTGCGACTGCTGCACTCATGCTGACTGCCCGCACCCGCGCGGGGATGTCGATTTCGGCCTGGCCCCTTCGTGTAGGGAGTGACAGACATATGTGATCGGACCGGGCTCGCGACCCAGGCACCGACGAAGCCCTCAGGGATTAGAGCCGCCGTATCGCGACACGTCAGCGAATCTCAAGGAGGCACTGATGTCACCCGCGCCCAAGCCAACAGTCCTGCTGGACGGGCTCGCCTACGTCGAGACGCCCCGCTGGCACGAGGGCCGTCTGTGGTTTGCCCACTGGGGGACGGGCGAGATCGTCGCGGTCGATACCGACGGCGACACCGAAGTCGTCGGCCACGGGCCTCCCAAGGTCAACGCCGCGGCACCAGGGCACAGCCTCGGCTGGTCGATCGACTGGCTACCCGCCTCAACGCTGATCATCTCCGAGTCCTTCGCCGGCCGCCTGACCGCCTTCGACATTGAGGCCAACGGGAGCCTGTCCAACCGTCGCGTCTGGGCCGAGGGCCTCGGCCCTGACGGCATCTGCACTGACGCTGAGGGCGCCATCTGGGCCCAGACCGCAGACACGCCCGAGGGCGCGATTGTCCGGATTCGCGAGGGCGGGGAGGTGCTGGAGCGGATCGAGCACGACCGCGCCATCTTCGCCGCCATGCTCGGCGGACCAGACCGCACGACGCTGTTCCTGCTGGCGGCCGAGTGGCGCGGCGTCGAGCAGGTGCAAGAGGCGATCGCGGCCCGCACCGGGCAGATCCTCACGACCAAAGCCCCCGCCCCAGGCGCCGGATGGCCATGATTCACGCCCCCCCTCGGGAGCCTCGAGGCGCGTTCGCGAGCGGATCCCGGGACGGATCTGAGCCGGCTGCTACGGCCGACCTGCGCGCGGTGCCGGCGCCTCAACTGTCAGCACTTGGCCGGTGCGCGGTTCCTTGAACATGCCCGCGGGCCCATTCCATTGCTGGGCGACCAGGAACAGGGTTCCCCCGTCCGGGCCACCCAGGCCACAGGCAAAGCAGCCGCGATCAAGCTCGACTGTCTGCAGTACCTCGCCGCCTTCCCGCACGCGCACGCAGCGCTGGTTCGGCACGTCCGCGTACCAGACGGCGTTCTCCGCGTCGGCGCAGATCCCGTCCGGCACTCCGTCCCCAAGCTCCGCCCACACCCTGCGGTTCGAGAGGCTTCCGTCAGTTTCGATGTCGAGCGCGGTGAGTCGTCGCGCGTAGGACTCCGCCACGATCAGGGTCCGGTCGTCCGGCATGATCAGCATGCCGTTCGGGAACGCGAGGCCGGAGGCGACCTCGCGAGCTGAGCCGTCAGCGGCCACGAGAGCGACGATCCCGGGCGCGAAGTCCTCGCCGGCCATCAAATCGAAGCCGCCGCCATTGACGTACGCGTTCCCACGGCCGTCGACGACCAGTTCGTTCGCGGCCGGCGGGCTTGACACAGCGCCCAGATCGCCGTGCGTTACCAGTGATCCGTCCGACTCCTGTCGCAAGAGCAGACCCTCGCGAGCCGAGACGACCAACAGCCTGCCGTCGGGAAGCCAGTCGACGCACACGGGGAACGAGCGTCCCCTCAGCATGACTTCGGCGTTGCCCTCCAAATCAACGGCGATCACCTCTTGTGTGCCCCAGTCGGAGAACCACAGGCGCTCCCGGTGCCACCGCGGCTGCTCGCCGAACACCAGACCATTCAGCAGGATCCGTGCGTCAGACATTCGGCGGCTCCTCCGTCTTGAAGATCGAACTAGACGGTACAGTACCAAATGAGGGTACTGGACCGTCTAGTAAGCTCAGTGTCTGACGATGAAGACATCAAGTCCGAGTGGCGAGATCGAGGATCAGGGCCGTTCGGCACGCAAGCGCAGGGCGATCCTTGACGCAGCCACAACCGTGTTCCTGCGGAACGGGTACCTGGGCACGTCCATGGACGAGATCGCCGCGCTGGCCGGGGTCTCCAAGCAGACGGTCTACAAGCATTTCGCCGACAAGGAGCGGCTGTTCGTGGAGATTGTGCGAAGCACCGTCGACGTGGTCAGCGACCCCGTGCACGACGAAGTGCTCGCCCTGCAGCAGAGCGGTGATCTCGACACCGATCTTCGCGAGCTCGCGTGTTGCCTACTGGAGGGCGTGATCCAGCCCCGACTGCTCCAGCTCCGCCGCCTCGTGATCGGCGAAGCCAGCCGCTTCCCGGAGCTCGGCCGCGCCTTCTACGAGCGCGGTGTCGGACGTACCGCCACTGCCCTGGCCGCGGTCTTCGAGCAGCTCGCTGCCCGCGGTGAGCTGCGGATAGACGATGCGAGCCTCGCGGCGGCCCAATTCAATTGGCTGGTCATGTCCGGGCCGATCAACAAAGCGATGCTGCTCGGGGACGACAAACCCCTTCTCCCGACCGAGATCGACCGCGTCGCAGATGCCGCGGTCCGTATGTTCCTCGCTACGTACCGCCGGCGATAGGACCCCGCACCTGCACTTTCCCTCGCCACGGCTGCGTTCGATGATCGAACATGATGCACACGCTCAACACCGCGATCGGAATCGCCTGGATCACGTTCTGGGTTTTCTGGCTCGTCTCGGCCGCCTGGGCGAAGCAGGGCACGCCCGGCGTCAGCCAGATCCGCCTTGAGAGAACCAGCGCTGCGGGTCCGATTCGGTTGCGGGCGCCCTTGCGCGGAGTATGCTGAGCGAACGGGACGCGGTCGAAACGCGTTAAGGCGTGTCGCCTCGTTCGACGAAGTGCGAAGGGAAAGGTCAGGTCGTCATGCGGCCAGACAAGTCCCAGGTTCGGGGATATCGGGCCAGCGGGCCTGGTCTGTCGAGATCGGTCTCCACGTGAGTGAGGAGCGCGCCTTGCCGCCTGGGAAGCTCGCGCTCGCGATTTCGACGGCGGTCGTGCGTCAGCTCGCCAAAACCACCGGCCGGGGTCCCACGAAGGCGAAGACGACACTGGGCGACAACGCGGTATTCGTCGTACTCGAGGACACTCTCACGCGCGGCGAGCTCAACCTGGTGCAGGCGGGCGAGAGCGACGCGGTGCTAGACCTGCGCAGGCTGTGGCAGAAGACCATGCGCGGGAGCTGCAGCCGCGAGATCGAGCAGCTGACCGGTCGCACCGTGATCGGCTTTATGAGCGACAATCACATCGACCCGGACATCGCCGTCGAGGTGTTCATCCTCGAGCCGATCGGAGCAGACCCCGCAATCCGGGCCGCCATTGCTGCGGCCGACCCGGTGTCCCAGTGACCGTCACGCTGAGGGACCTCGCGCCGCCGGCTGAGCCGGTCAGCGGCCGACAGCGCAGCGCTTTGATCGAATCCCTCTCGCGGGCTATCCCGTTGCGGGTTGCGCGCCGCCTGCTCGTGGCCGGTGACGCCGAGCGCCAGCGCATCGAGAGAGACCTCCACGACGGAGTTCAGCAGCGTCTGAGCGGGCTGCGAATTCGGCTCGCGGTCGCCGCTGAGGCCTTCCAGGCGCGCGGCGACACGGACGCCAGCGCGGCATTGAACGGGTTCGGCGAGGAGGTCGAGCAAGCTATCGACGAGGTCCGTGCATTCGCGCACGGCGTCTATCCGGAGCTGCTCGCCTCACACGGACTAGCCGCGGCACTTCTCTGCGCCAGCCGCCGCGCGGCCGACCCGGTCGCCGTCTCGACCCGCGGGCTGCGTCGCTGCCGGCCCGAGGTCGAGAACGCGGTCTACTTCACCTGCCTCGCCGCGATGGACAACGCGGCCAGGCACGCCGGGCCGGCGCGAGTTTCCGTCCATGCCTGGGACACCGCCGAAGCGCTGCACTTCACCGTCTGCGATACCGGGTGCGGGTTTGACCCGAGCCGGACACCGGCGGGCGCGGGGCTGACCAATATGCGAGACCGCATCACCGCGCTCGGCGGCACACTGACCTTCGACTCGAGCCCCTCACACGGGACGCGGCTGCACGGCAGCGTCCCGGACCCCTGGCCGGATACCGCCACGCAGTGCCAATCGCGCGCTGACGGATAGTGGACGAACAGCGCTGGGGCGATTTTCACTCGCCGTCGTAGTAATCGACGTGGCCGTCGGCGCGGCGCAGCATCGTCACGTCCTCTTCCCTCCCCGGCCAGACGCCGATCTTGTCGCTGTCCGGATAGACGGCGACGGATGGCTCATGCGCGCTCGAGAACATCACCAACCGCGCGAGCGAGGCCCCTCGGTTGGTCAGCTTGTGGGCACCGTCCGGGCCGGCCGGGAAGCAGACCGCGTTCCCGGTGCCGGCCTCCTCCTCGCCTTCCGGCGTGCGGATGACCACCGACCCCTCGAGCACGATCAGCCACTCCTCGACGTACTCGTAGTGGTACGGGCAGAGACTCTCCCCGGGCGGCACCTCGAACGCCTTAACCGCGAGCTCCCGACCGCCGAGGAGCTTGGTCAGATGTGAGGCGGCGGAGCGGTATCCCTCCGGATCGGAGGAGTCGTACGCGAGTGCATCGAACATGGCGGCGCGCCTCATGGACGAATGATCGCATCGGGTCGGTCTCGATAAGGCTGTTGCGTGGCCTTGACCGAGATCCGGTGCTCCGTCCGCTGGCTTCGCATGCGTGTCACATTTGGGGCTGCCGTGGTGCTAAATGGGTGTGATTGGTTTGCAGGCGCGACGTGAGGACCGCTCCCACTGCGCTGATAGCGCAGCGGTCCTGGCAGGCTTTGAGGCGTTCTTTCGCGAGCACTATCGGGGCGTCGTGCGCCTCGCACAGACTGTGATCGGCGACTTTCAGGGGGCGCAAGACGTCGCGCAAGAGGTGTTCCTGGCCGCTTACCGGCGCTTCCCGGGCGACTACGAGCAGGCCGCGGGATGGGTCAGGGTGGCGGCGGTGCACACGGCGCTCAACATGCTTCGGGGGGAGCGGCGCCGGGACAGGCGTCAGCTCCTCGTGGAGCGCGTCGGGCCGCAGCCCAGCGCCGAGGATGCGGCGATCGACCGGGAAGCGCGAGCAGAGCTCCGCGCGTGCCCTGGCCCGTCTCCCGCGCCGGTCGGCTGCGTTGGTGGTTATGCGCCACGGTGGTATGAGCTACGGCGAGATCGCGGAAGCGCTCGGGGTCAAGGTTGGAAATGTCGGGACGCTGCTGAGAAGGGCAGAGTCCGCGCTTCGAAAGGAGATGGACCGTGAGACACATTCCTGACGGGGCGCTGCGGCGGCTCGATGACGAGCCGCTGGCCGTTCCGGACCGGGTCAGCGACCACGTGTCCGGCTGTGCGCACTGCAGCGCTCGCCGAGCGCGGATCGCCGACGACGCGGAATTCGCGGCCCGGCTGCTGTCGGGCCCGCAGCTCGTGCCCGACGTCGACGTCGCATGGACCCGGCTGCGCCGCGAGGTCGAGCTGAGCCGGGACGAGCGAGTCGACCGGCGCCCGAGACTGGCGCCCGTTCGTCTGCGCCGCGTACGATTCCCAGGGGTGTCGCTGCGCGCCGGGCTCGCGATCGGCGCCGTCGGGATCGCCGTCGCCGGCACGGCCGTGGCGGCAACGCTCACCACGATCTTCGCGCCTACCCACGTGGCGCCGGTGTCGCTGAGCCAGAGCGACCTGACGCGCGATCGCCAGCTTCGTCGACCTGGGTGACGGCAACGTGCTCGGGGGTTTTCCCACTCCGAACGGGTCGGGCACGTTCCGGTTCGGGACGCTCACCTGGTCATCATCGGGCGCCCCGCAGCCGGTGGGCTCACTCACCGACGCCACCGCCCAAGCCGGCTTCCCGGTAACCCTGCCCACTCGCGTTCCCGAGGGGGTGGGCGCCGTCCGGCAGATCGTCGTTCAGCCACGCGTGAGCGCCACCGCGAGCTTCAACTCGACCGCTGCGGCTCTCGCAGGGAGCTCAGTGAAGCTCTCGACGCGGGGCCAGCCGTGCTCGTCGAGTACGGGGCGGGCTCTGGCAACCCGCCGGCGCTCGCCGTCGTGACGATGCGCACGTCCGACGGCGTTCTCGACTGGTGCCAGCCTCAGCCAGATCGAGGCCTTCCTGCTGGCCCAGCCGGGCATCCCGCCTGCACTGGCGGAGGAGGTCCGCCTGCTCGGTGACCTGAGAACGACCCTCCCGGTGCCGGTTCCGGCAGGCGCCGCGGTCCGCTCGGTCAAGGTCGCCGGATGGCCGGGGGTGCTCCTCGCCGACTCCTCCAACGCGGCGGCGGGGGTCGTCTGGGAGGACGGCCGGGGGATGCTGCACGTCGTCGCCGGAATCCTCGATTCGCAAGATGTGCTGAATGTCGCGGCCCAACTCGGCTGAGAGGGCCGCGACCAGCGGAGACGGCCGCCACCCCGCGGCCAACGCCGGCGGTCCAGTCGCTCACCGGCCGCGGACAGCCCCGTTCCGCGGCCGGCGGCCTCACCCGCGATCCACACGGTGGCGCTGAGCAAGCGCTTCGGGGACACGGTCGCCGTGAAGCTCGCTGTCGATGACCGTCGAGCGGGGCGAGGTGTTCGGCTTCCTCGGCCCCAACGGCGCGGGCAAGACCACGGTGGTGAAGCTCCTGCTCGGGCTGGCGCGTCCCAGCGGAGGGGAGGCGTTGGTGCTAGGCGCACCGCTGGGGGATCGCGAGACGAGGCGGCACATCGGGTACCTGCCCGAGCTGTTTCGCTTCCAGGCGCTGCTCACCGCCGCCGAGGTGCTCCGCCTGCACTGCCGGCTACTCGGGATGCCCAAGGCGTCGTGGGAGCAGGAGGGGCGCAGCGCGCTCGAGACCGTCGGCCTACTCGAGCGAGGCAATGACCGGGTGGGCAACTTCTCCAAGGGCATGCAGCAGCGGCTCGGGCTCGGCGTGGCGCTGCTCGGCGACCCCGCGCTGGTGGTGCTCGATGAGCCCACGAGCGCGCTCGATCCCGTCGGACGCCACGACGTGCGCGAGATCATCCGTGGGCTGCGTGAGCGGGGGGCGACCGTATTCCTGAACACGCACCTGCTCGAGGAGGCCGAGCACGTCTGCGACCGCGTTGCCGTCATCGACAAGGGGACTACCGTCGCCACCGGGACCCTCGAGGAGCTCCTCGGTCACCACACGCGGCTGCGGCTCAAGGTGGGCGGGCTCGGCGACAGCTGGTGGCGCGGACTCGGCCGATTCGGTCGATGGCAGCGGCAGGAGGCGTGGGTCGTGGTCGAGGGCATCGATCCGTCCCGGATCGCCGACCTGGTGGGCGAGCTGGTCGCGCTCGGGGGGTCGGGTCGAGGCGGTGATCCCCGAGCACCAGACTCTCGAGACGCGCTTCCTCGAGCTGCTGGGGGAGCGATGAACCCGGCCCTGACGATCGCCGCGCTGACGATCAAAGAGGCCGTGCGCCGACGTCTCCTGCTCGCCTTCGTCGCGATCACCGTCGTTATCGTCGGACTGAGTGCATGGGGCTTCGACCGCCTGAGCCACAGCCACAACATCACCTCGGGCGAGAGTCACCTCGCGGTCCCGGATGCGCTGATCCTGTTCATGTTCATGTTCAGCTTCGTCGTCGCCCTCAGCGCTTCGGCGATCGCCTCGCCATCGATCTCGTCAGAGATCGAGTCGGGCGTCCTGATGACGGTCGTCACCCGTCCGGTCCGCCGCTCAGAGGTGCTGCTCGGCAAGTGGCTCGCGCTCGCAGCGCTACTCGCCGGCTACGCGGGGATCGTCTGCGCGCTCGAGTTCGGTGTCGTCGATTGGGCGAGCGGGTTCGTACCGCCAAACCCGGTACTCGTGGGTGTGTACCTGTTCGCCGAGGGAGCGCTGCTGCTGACCCTGTCCCTGTTCCTGAGCACGCGCATGCCGGCGATCGCCGCAGGCGTGATCGGTGTCGCGGTGTTCGGTGCCGGGTGGCTGGCAGGAGTCGTCGGGACGTTGGGCACGACACTCAACATCAGCGCGCTTCGAGCCGTCGGTGACGTGGGCCGATTCGTGCTGCCCACCGACGGGTTGTGGCACGCCGCGATCTACTACCTCCAGCCGTCCTCGCTGATCGCCCAGCAGCTGTCCGACGGCGGAAAGCGAAACCCGTTCTACTCACCAGGGGCACCGTCCTGGCCGTACCTCCTTTGGGTCGCCTTCTGGTTCCTCATCGTCCTGGTCGCTGCAGTCGCCAGCTTCGAACAACGCGAGCTGTGAAGGATCGCAGCCGCCGGGCTGGTGGTGTCAGTAATCTGACAATTTCGGCTGCATACAGGGACAAACCGCGCGCGCCTGCTGGACCTTGGCTACATAAGCATGTGGGGATGCTTATGTAACCAAGGTCGCGCGCGAGCGTGGACTTTGAGCCGGTAAGCATGTCGCTGAGCCGGTAAGCATGTGGCTGAGCCGGTAAGCATGTCGCCGCAGGGGATTTCGGCCCGCCCGCGTCTCGCCGGGTGTCGGACGGACTCAGGCTCAGTAGACACCTCAGCCGTGGCGCGCTTCCGCGATCTCCGAAGTCGCCGCCGAAGGAACCGCCGCTCGGCCTCTGGTACGGCCCGGACCGTCGCAGCCGCACCGCGCGATCGAGCGCCGTGCACCCCTCCGCGATCGCAGTCTGGTCCCGGAGGCTTCGATTCTGGGCCTCGAGGTTCACGAGCTCGCCGTCGGTCTCGACCCGGGCGAGTCGTCGCGAGTCCTGCAGAAGCATGAGGCTGAGCAGCCTGAGCGCCTCGGGGACATCCCGAAAAGGACATTCGGGAACAGGCAGCCGCGCGACATCACTCGCCGAGCTCGGCCAGCGCGATCGCTCCGAGCACGCCGGCTTCGTCGCCAAGCGCCGGCGCGACCACGTAGCTGTCGATATCGGCGCCGAGCATCGGGGTGTCGAGATAGCCGGCCACGAGCTCGCGCAGCCGCGCGCGCACCATCGGCAGCAGCGCGGGGCGGTCCATCACCCCGCCACCCGCGATCACTTTGTGCGGCGAGGCCACGAGGACGATGCTGAGGATCCCAAGCGCGAGGTATTCGGCCTCGAGCGGCCACGCTGGATGATCCTCTGGAAGGTCCGGCGGCGAGGCGTTCCAGCGCGTCGCGATCGCTGGGCCTGATGCGAGCCCCTCCCAACAGTCACCGTGGACGGGGCAGCTCCCGTCGAACGGATCCCGCCGGCGATCGTGCGGGATCCGCACGTGACCAACCTCCGGGTGGACCAGCCCGTGCAGCGGCCGGCCGTCGATCAGCAGGCCGCCGCCGATGCCGGTGCCGACCGTCAGGTAGCAGAGGCTCGGACTGCCGCGCCCGACTCCCCAGCGGTGCTCGCCCAGCGCCGCGGCCGTGACGTCAAGGTCGAATGCGACCGGCACTTGGAGGCGGTCCCGGACGACCGTCGCCACCGGCGTCCTCTGCCACCCCGGCTTCGGCGTGGTCGTCACGTGTCCCCAGGTGGGGGAGCGTCGATCGACATCGACCGGGCCGAACGAGCCGATCCCGATCGCGGCCGGCGCACGATGGGCCGCGAAGAACGACACGATCCGCTCGAGCGTCTGCTCGGGTGAGCCAGTCGGGAACTTCTCGAGTGCGCGTATGTCGTCCGGGCCGGTGCCGAGCGCGCATACGCACCAGGTCCCGCCCGTCTCAACACCGCCGTAGACCTTCGCCACGGCGGCAATGATGAACGCTAGGACGCCTCTGACGCGTCGCCCCCCGCCCCCACGATCCTCGAGGTCGAGAGTTCGAGAAATGGCATCGTGCCGGTGATCAACCCGAGCGCGATCGCGCGTCATCTTGCCACACTGTGGCGAGCAGATCGGAGGAGCTACATGGCCATTCGTCACATCGTCACGATCCAGGTTGCCCCTGGCAGAGCAGATGAATTTGCCGCCGCTTTCAAGGCCGTGCAGGCGATTGCGCAGCGGGACGAAGGCTGCGAGCAGTACGAGCTGTTCCAAAGCTTGGACGAACGCGATCGGATTGTGTTGCTCGAGCGCTGGACCAGTCGGCAGCTGCTCGACAAACACATGGAGGCGGAGCGGACGCGCGACGGTTCTGCCATTGACGCCCTTGTGGCTGTGTGGGCGCCCGGCGTCACCCCGACGGTCGAGCGCTTCGAGGTGTGACCACGCGGACGCGGCGGGCATGCGCTATCGGTAGGTTCAGCTGGCACACATGAGCTCGGCATCACCCCAATCGGCGTTGTCGTGCCCGATGCCGTCGCCTGCGTCGCCAACATCCAGCGTCAGCTGGGAGGCGCCGGCGATGTTGGCGGTTAGGTACTGCGCGGGTTGGCCGCCGCGCATCACGCCGGTCGACGCAACCTGCGTGCCGTCAGCGAGGACGCTGAAGGTCACGCTGCCCTTGCCCGCGGCCGTATCGTCGACGCCGACGTAGCTGGAGAACGTCGTGCAGCCCGCGGGGATGTTGACGACGACGCTGCTCACCGCGTTCGTCCCGAGACCCTTGGTATAGCCCACGCCGTCAATGCTGAGCGGGCCTCCGCTGAGGTTCGCGTCACGCTGGAGCGCGCCGAAGCCGTTGGTCTCCGACACGAACGGGAGGTCGCTGATGTACATCAGGCCCTTCGGGACGACGCTCAGCTGATATGAGCCGCCGGTCGTCCCGCTCTGCGACCCTTGCTGATAGCTCACGTCCGCCGAGACGGCGTAGCCGCCCGCGGTCACGTCGTCGGGGACGGTCACGGTCCAACTCACCGACTGCGAGGCGCCGGGGGTGAGCGCACCGATCGTCGCGGAAGCCGCCGGCGTAGCCGTCCAGCCGGCGGGCAAGTCGAGCCTGGCGGTGACGTTATTGGCCGTCGGGCCGCTGAGGTTGGCGACCGTGCCGGTGACCGTGAAGCTGTTGCCGCCATGCGCCGGGCTGGCCGCGGTGCCGGTGAAGCCCTCCATCGCCACCTCGCTCGGGTGGGTCGGTGGACCCCACGTCGCCGGGTTCCAGCTGGGGGCCCTGTCCAAGTGCACCGGCACTCCGCCGCGCACGGTGCCGAGATTGGTGAGCGCCACGTTCTCCAGCCCGTTCCCGGAGCCACCGTTGCTCGTCACCGCGATCGCCAGCGTGTTGTGACCGTCGGGGTTGAGCACTCCGTTGGGGATGACGAACGTGTGCTGGGGCCCGACATCGGCGATGTACTGACCCATGTTCCAGCCATTGACGAAGATCAGCGCGCGATAGTTCGCCGAGGACTGCGGAGTCGATGGATCGCCGATCGTGAGGCCCAGCGATGCGTCGTCGACCCAGGGGATGTGAAGGTCAAACGTCGTGCGATACCACGCGGTGCCCGACATGGCGGTGCTCGCCGGTGCCGTCGTCGTCGTCCAATCACCGTCGGGATAGCCCGGCAGATACCAGCCGTGGCGCTCGCCGTACAGGCCGCCGTTGTTCTGCGCGCCCCGGGTGGGATCGGCGATGCCCTCCCCACCGAGGTCGCCCTGGATCCGCCAGGTGATCTGCGGGGTGACGGCCGCCCGGCTGGTATCGGTCATCGCGACCGAGATCAGACCGCGTCCTTCCTTCTGCGCGTCGGTGACGCCGCCGTCCTCGTTGTGGCCGTCATTGCGGACTATGACCGCGAGGGTGTGGGCCCCGTCGGTGCGCAGGCCGGTCGGGATCGTGAACGTCGCGGTCCCCGTCGTCGGAGGTGACGAAACGCCGCTGGTCAGGACAGTCTGGCCCAGGTAGACCCCGTCGAGCCAGGCCTGCAGCAGGCCAGCGCCGCCGCCGCCGTAACGCATAGTCAGCGTCGCGGCCGCCCCGGCGCCCGAGTAGAACGCCCGGTACCAGACGTCGCCCTGATGGAAGCCGTAGTCATCAGCGGTGAGGACCGGCTGGCCGGCGGGCGGGGGGGTTGTGCTGTTGGTCGTCGTCTTGTCGGCGACCTGCCAATTCGAGTCGTCAAAAGAGGGCTGTGCCTCTGGCGACTCGGGCGCATACTTCCACCGCGCCGTCGAGAGGTCCGGCAGGCTGATCGGCGCCGGCCCGGGAAGCTTCGCGCTGAACACGCCGTCACCAGTGTCCCGCCGGCGGTCCATCGATGCGACCGGCAACCGGTTCCAGGCGACCACGCGCACCCGGGGCGGCGCCCACACCTTGATCGTGGTGGCAGCGCTCGTATCCCCGGTGAGCCGGAGCATCGAGCCGTCGACGTGAGCCGTGCGCACGAGGTCCGGACCCTCCTCGAGCACTGGGCCGGCGCCGGTGTCCTGGCGCCAGAACGCGTCCGCGGTCGTGTTGTCGGCGAGCAACAGGGTGAGGGGCGCCCGCCCGCCGCCGCTGATCTGCAGCTCGGCCAGCCCGTTGTCGATGTAGTCGAGACGGAGATCGCCGGTCGCCGCGTCATACGTGCTCGACACGCTGCCCGACGCGACGTGGACGGTCGGTCGGGTTGCGTAGCGCAGCACTGTCTCGCCGTCCTCGCCGTCGCGCCCGTAGAGGAGCGCGACGTCCTGCGAGCCCTGCGCGAAATGCGTCATGATCTCCGACGTCGAGTACACGAGGTGCTGGCCGTCCATGTCGTAGTCGGCGACTAACGTCTTCGCGTCCTGTCCGTTGATGGCGAGCGTTCCGTCCTGGGGCACCGTGTAGTCGCCATCCGAGGTGTTGATCGGGAACGTGAAGGTGTCGTCGGTCGTGGCGTTGGACGGGCTGTGGAGCGCGAAGTAGAAGTGCGTCCCGGTGTCGGGGTTCACGTCGTCATAGACCTTGATGTTCGGCGAGGAGGGCGTCACCGCGGCGCCAGGGTCCACCTTGGTGATGACCGGGGCGACGCTCTGCAGGAACAGCCCGATCTCCTTCATCGTCGCCGCCTTCGACCGCGGCTGGCGCGCCTCGTTGATGGCGGCGCCGTAGTCATAGGAGGTGTAGACGACGGGCGCCGGCAGCCACCCCCACGACGTCCCGCCGAATGTCATGTAGAAGTTCTGGATCGTCAGCCGGTTGGCGATGTTCGTGTCATAGAAAACGCGCTCGTAACCCGACCCCTCGCGCTGCGCCGTGCAGTCGTACGTGCCCGGGCTGCCCCAGTAGTCAAACCAGCCGCCGCCGAACTCCGCGGCGAACCCTGGCGTGTTCGGCGACGCACTCGACCCGCCCCTCGCCCCGCCCGGGCTCCAGATCCCCCAGTCGGGGGCCGCTGACGGCGAGCCGGGCGTGTCATTGCTGCTGCACGTGCCGCCAGGGTAGCCGTCGAACGCGTAGAGGTCGTTCGGGCCCGTGACCGTCCCCGGGACGTTCGAGCTCGCGGGCACCCAGATGCCGTTGCGGCCCTTGTCGTTGTGAAAGATCGGCACGGTGATGCCATCGCCCCGCGCAGTGTCATACAGATTCTGCATGTAGGCATACTCGCCGGTGCCGGTGTCCGCCAGCTCGTTCTCGATCTGGTAGAGGATCACCGTCCCGGTACGGTTGGTGAGCTGGTGGTTCTTGAGGACCGCGTCGATGTGGTGCAACCACGCATCGGCCGCAGCCAGGTAGTCCGAAGCGTCGGTCCGCGCCTGCCCGGGCTGCGTCGTGAGCCACCCGGGGAGCCCTCCGCCGCTGGTCTCGGCGTTGATGTAGGGACCCGGGCGCGCGATCACGTACAGCCCGACGCGCAGGGCATCGTTGAGCAGCCGGTTGACGTCGCGCACCCCGGTGAAGTCATAGACACCGGGCGCCGGCGAGTGATAGGCCCAATTGAAGTAGATCGTGACCGCGTTGTACCCCTCTGCCTTCATCTTCTCCAGGATGTCGAGCCACAGGCTCGGGCTAGGCAGCCGCCAGTACTCGAACTCGCCGGACCAGATAAACGTGCGCTTGCCATCGATCATCAGCGAGTACTTGTCGTAGGTGATCGTGGGAGCCGATGTCGCGCCGCGGTCGCGATCGCGGCCGTGCGCCGCCTCCGCGGCCTGGGCCGCGCCCAGCGCAAGGACAACGCCGACCGCCAGCGCGGTGAGACCTTGCAGGCGCAACGGCAACGACGGACGGACCAGGCCGCGCATATCTGTCTCCTCGGACGGGGTTGCGTCGGGCGACATCGACGAACCAGGAGTGCATGTGAGCGCTAACAACCGCTAGCGACCGGGATCTTAGCGCTCACCGGGATGGCGTCAACCGGTGGCCCCGTCCACTTGTCGCGAGGTGTCAGCGGCCGGACCAGGGCCGACGTGATACGTCGGCGCGCCGGGCGGCGTGTAGGTTCTCGTCCGTGACGGAGGTCGTGACTCTGGCGAACGCGTCTGGTGGCGACGTGGCGCGGGTTCTGACTGATGCGTTCTTGGATGATCCCGGCTGGCGCGACGTCGGTCCGGGGCGCGAGCGCCACCAGCGCTCAGGAATGGGGCGCGCACTGATGGCGCGTGTGCTTGCGGACGCCGATGACGCCGCGCTCCCGATCTACCTCGAGACCGCGAAGGCCGAGAACCTGCCGTATTACCGCAGCTTCGGCTTCGTCGGACTCAGAGACCGTAGTCATCCGCGACGCACAACTCGAGGACGTCGCGGCTGTGTTGGAGACGCGACGCGAGCATGCGTACCCTTCTTGCGGGCCGCGGGCCTTATGGCGGGGGCTGACCTATCCTGATGCTCGGACGAGAAAGACCCATGAACATGCGAAGTCGCGCTGGTCGCGCTTTTGCGGCGATCGTGGTGCTGCTGGTGTCGTGTGGCGTCGCCGATGCATACGCCGCGCCGGCGCGACGCACGACCTGCTCGGCCGCTTATTACGACGGCAATCCGCTCTATGGCCCCGGGAGCCTGCCCAACGCCGGTCCGATCGGCCAGATGCTGGAGGGCTACCGACGATTCGCGGGCATGATGCCAGGCGCCTACGTTCGTAAATGGTACGTGCCGGCGAGCCCGCCCCCGAAACCACCGCTGGCGGCGGGCTGGAAGTACCCGCCCATGGGGGGCTACCTGCTGACCCCGGCCGGCCGGCCCGTGAGAATGGTCGTCACGTTGTTCTCGGGGATGGGAGTCGATGTATTCGGAACCGAGCGGGGCCGGTACCTCGCCCCTACGGGAACGCCGTACGCAGATCGAGCGATTCCGCCGCAGACGCTCGACGATCCGTCGCACCCGGCCGACTGCGATTATCTGAACTTCGAGGTGCTCCGTCCGTTCAAGGTGCAATCCGGGCCGATCGCCCCCGGGCTCGGACAACCCGGCTTCGGCTATCAGTACGTCCTGGACTCGGCACTCATCCCAGGCCGCCCGGCCGACATCGACATCCTGTACCTGACGCGGCACGGGGACCTCAAGCGCATACCACCGACACGCGGCTAGCCGTGGACGATCGCAGCGTCGCAAGGAACCGTTCGGCGCCGCGGTGTCTCGGGGCGATTCCGGAAGTTCGGGTGGACCGGAAATCCGGGCTGGTCGAGAAACCGGAATATATGTCCGGCCTTCGACTTCGGCTTCGACGTTGCGGTCAAAAGGCGCCAGCGGGGTGCCTGGATCGAAAGGAGCGGATCGTGAAGTTCATGATCTTGACGTATGGCTCGCAGCAGGACTACGACGAGATGGCCGGAACGCCGGGCGATCGTCCCGCGTGGTCCGCGGAAGACTTTGCGGCGATGGCGACATTCATGCGCCAGCTCAACTCGGAGCTGCACGAGTCGGGAGAGCTGGTGGAGACGCGTGGTCTGAGCGCGCCGGTGCACACGCGCCGGATCGCACTGCGCCAAGGCGTGCCGGTCGTGACCGACGGGCCCTACGCCGAATCCCAAGAGGTGCTCGCGGGTTACTGGATCGTCGAGTGCGACAGCTTCGATCGAGCGACCCAGATCGCCGCGAGGCTGTCGAGCTGCCCGGGCCCGGAGCACGTCCGCGCGCGGGCGTACGCGGACGTGAGGCCAATCGACGAGCACCTACCCGACCCGGGAGCGTGAGCGCTTCACCGTGAGCGGGTCGAGCGTCGAGGATCTCCTGCGTCGGCTGGCGCCGGAGGTCCTCGGCGCGCTCGTGCGTCGCTACGGTCATTTCGACCTGGCCGAGGACGCGGTCCAGGAAGGCCTGCTAGCGGCGAGCCATCAATGGCCGGCCGAGGGCATGCCTCAGAGCCCGCGCGGCTGGCTGATCACAGTCGCCTCGCGCCGGCTGGTCGACCTGCTGCGAAGCGATCACGCCCGCCGGGAGCGCGAGGAGCTGGTCTCCCAATGGACGATCGCCGAGCAGGAATCGCCCCCCGGCACCGAGGAGATGATCTCCAGCTCGGACGACACACTGATTCTGCTGTTCATGTGCTGTCACCCTGCGCTCTCCCCGGCCTCGCAGATCGCGCTCACCCTGCGCGCGGTCGGCGGTTTGACGACCCCCGAGATCTCTCGCGGCTTCCTCGTCTCCGAGGAGACCATGACCCGGCGCATAACCAGGGCCAAGCAGACGGTGCAGACCAGCCGTCTGGCCTTCCGCCTGCCCTCGACGCAGGAGCGGCCTGAGCGACTGCGGGCCGTGATGCACACGCTGTATCTGATCTTCAACGAGGGCTACGCCGCGACGTCCGGAACCGATCTGCAACGGGTCGAGCTCTCATCAGAGGCGATCCGGCTCACGCGCATGCTCCACCGCCTGCTCCCGCAGGACCCCGAGATCGGCGGGCTCCTGGCCTTGATGCTGCTAGTCGACGCGCGCCGCCCCGCGCGCACGAGCCCCAACGGCGCGCTCGTTCCGATGGCCGAGCAGGACCGACGGTCGTGGGACGCAGAGCTGATCGCCGAGGGAGTCGCCCTGATCAGCGACGCTATGAGCCGCGGCGACATCGGTCCCTACCAGCTGCAGGCGGCGATCGCCGCCTTGCACGACGAGGCGCCCAGCGTTCGAGGCCACGGACTGGCCGCAGATCCTCGCCCTGTACGAGTTGCTTCTAGGCGTGGGCGAGAATCCGGTCGTGCGGCTCAACCACGCCGTCGCGCTGGCCATGGTCCGGGGTCCGCGCGCGGGGCTCGAGCAGCTCGCCCGCTTCGAGACCGATCCGCGGATCGCGAACGACCACCGGCTATACGCAATAAGAGCGCACCTCTTGGAAACCGCCGGGGAGCTCGCTCAGGCACGCGAGTGCTACCTGGCGGCTGCCGAGCGCGCGACCAGCCTGCCGCAGAAGCGCTACCTACACGCCCAAGCAGCCCGGCTCAGCACCGCGCCGGGTTGAGCGACCGGGCGCGTAGACTGACTGCAAACGAAGGGAGGTCGGCGGTGGATCGTAAGTGGTGGACCCTCGTCGCTGTTTGCTGTCGGGACGTTCATGCTGCTGCTCGATGTCACGATCGTGAACGTCGCGCTGCCGAAGATCCAGGCCGGGCTCGGGTCCAGCTTCACCGACCTGCAATGGGTAGTCGACGCGTATGCGCTCACGCTCGCAGCGCTGCTGCTGACTTCAGGTTCGCTCGCCGACCTGCTGGGGCGTCGGCGGATCTTCGCGATCGGCCTGGTGATTTTCTCCGCGGCCTCGTTGCTCTGCGGGGTTGCGCAATCGCCGCTGATGCTCAACCTGTCGCGCGGGGTGCAGGGGATCGGCGGAGCGATGATGTTCGCGACCTCGCTCGCATTACTGGGTAACGCCTACCGTGGACGCGAGCGCGGCGTCGCGTTCGGTGTCTGGGGCGCGGTGACCGGCGCCGCGGTGTCGATCGGACCGGTGGTCGGGGGAGCGCTCACCGACGCGCTGAGCTGGCGGTGGATCTTCCTCGTCAACGTCCCGATCGGCGTCGTCGCGCTCATGCTGACGATGTCGAAGGTCGGTGAGTCGCGCGATCCGGAGGGTGCCCGCCTCGACATCCCGGGCTTCATCACCTTCAGCGCCGCGCTCGGAGCGCTCGTGTTCGGCCTGATCGAGTCGAGCCAGAAGGGGTGGGGAAGCGGCGTCGTCGAGGGCTGCCTGATCGCGAGCGTCGTGCTGATTGCCGTGTTCGTGGCGGTCGAGCGTCGCCGCCGCGCGCCGATGTTGGACCTCTCGCTGTTTCGCCGTCCGGCGTTCAACGGCGCGTCGATCGTCGCGTTCGCGCTGTCTGGGTCGATCTTCGCGATGTTTCTGTACCTGACGTTGTACCTGCAGAACATCCTCGGCCTCTCGCCGCTCGGCGCGGGCCTGCGCCTGCTGACGCTCTCGGGCGCGATCCTCGTCACATCGTTTGTCGCCGGACGGCTCACGACGGTCGTGCCGGTGCGGTTGTTGATGGGCGCTGGGCTCGCGCTTGTCGGGTTCAGCCTGCTGCTGATGCGCGGGGTGACGGTGAGCTCGCACTGGACGCACCTGCTCCCCGGGTTTATCGTCGGCGGCGTCGGCGTCGGTCTTATCAACCCGCCGCTCGCGTCGACCGCGATTGCCGTCGTACCGCCGCGTCAGGCGGGTATGGGCTCGGGGATCAACAGCACTTTCCGCCAGGTCGGGATCGCCACCGGGATCGCCGCACTCGGGTCGATCTTCACGAGCGAGGTCCGCGCTCACGTGAACTCCGGGCTGCGCGACGCGCACCAGGGCGGCGCGCACGCGATCGCGACGGCGATCTCAAGCGGTCAGACGCACCAGGCGATCGCGCACGTGGCGCCGCAGGCGCGCGCGACCGTCGCCGAAGTCGCGCGCGCGAGCTTCGTCGCGGGCCTCAACGAGATCTTCCTCGTGGCCGCGATCCTCGCGCTCGCGGGCGCGGTCGCCTCATTCGTGTTGATTCGCTCGAGCGACTTCGTCGCGCAGACCGAGGGGCAGCCGGATGGACGACCCGCCGAAGCCCCGGAGCCGGCGCGAGCGTGAGCAGCTGAAACGGCCGGGCTGACCGCAGTCGCGTTCGAGATATCGGAGTTCGTGATCACCACGATCGCCGCCTTCAGCGACCGGAGGTAGGCGACGACGGTGTTGTAGCCGGGGATCTCCCCTGCGCGCGCGCGTGCGCGCGCGCTCATCGGCAGCGGATCTGCTCGACCTGATCGGCCTCGGTGCTGTTCGGCGCGACCGTCCGAGGCTCGTGTTTCTTGCAACTAGGGTGTGGGTAGGTTCGGCTAGCGAGCAATCGGACGCGGCAGGGCCAATAGGAGGAGAGGCGATGCGCAATCGAAAGGTCGGGCGGCTGCGCTGGTGGGTGCCGGCCGCGATCATGCTGGCGTTCGGGCTGGTGGTGGGGATGGCCGCCGCGCCGACCGTCGGTGTGCGCTCGGGGTCCGCGATTGCGGACTCGTTCCCGAGCATCGGAGAGTCGCTGAACGTCGCGCTCACCGGCACCGCGACCGCGTCGACGGAGCAGCCCGGGTCGCCGGCGAGCAACGCGATCGACGGCAGCGCCTCGACCGAGTGGTGCTCGACCCAATGGACAGGCACGGTGACCGTCGACCTGGGTCGGGCGCGCAGGCTCGATGGCTTCGGCCTGACGCTCGCGCCCACCGCGACCACGGCTCTGGTACAGATGCAGTACGCGATCACGCCAGGCGACTGGCATCCGGTGCCGGGCGTCCAGCAGCAGTCGGTGCCCGCGGGCGAGCCCGTGTATTGGCCGGCCGCAGACGGTAGTCTGCGCGCGCGCTACGTGCAGGTGTCGGTGACCGACAACGACGGCACGCCGCCGTGCATCGGTGAGCTGCGCCTGTTCGAGCGGGTGCGGCGGAACACGATCCCTGACCGCGGCGCGGACCTGTCGTTCGAGCCGCAAGAGGAGGCGTCGGGCGCGACGTTCACAGACAACGGCATGCCGTCGTCCGCGCTGCAGATCCTGAACGACCATGGCCTGAACTACGTGAGGCTCCGCCTATGGGTCGACCCGCCGCCCGGATACAGCAACCTCGCCAGCGACCTGGCCATGGCGAAGCGGATCAAGGCCGCGGGCGACAGGCTCTACCTGGACATCCACTACTCCGACTTCTGGGCCGATCCGCAACACCAGACCATCCCCGCCGCGTGGCAGGGACAGGATCTGGCCCAGCTCGCCACCACGGTGCACGATTACACCCAACAGGTGATCGCGGCGTTCGCCGCGCAGGGGACACCGGTCGACATGGTCTCGATCGGCAACGAGATCCGCAACGGGATCCTGTGGCCGATCGGGCAAGTGAACTGGACGACCGACACCGGCTGGGATAACCTCGCGACACTGCTGAAAGCCGGCGTGGCGGGTGCGCGCGCGGCCAATCCGCGCGGCCGCCAGCTGCTGGTGCTGATGCACTTCGACGAGGGCGGCAACAACGCCGACAGCGTCAGGTTCTACAACCACCTGACCTCCGCGGGCGTCCCGTTCGACGTGATCGGGCTGTCGTACTACCCGTTCTTCCACGGGCCCCTGACCGCGATGCGCCAGAACGTGGACGATCTTGCCACGCGGTACGACAAGCCGATCGTGATCGCCGAGTCACAGTACCCCTGGACGCTCGCCCAGGCCGCGGGCAACAGCACCGGCATCTTCGTCTGGAATATGAGCCAGATCCAGGCCGACTCGGCGAACTACCCGCCCACGCCGGGCGGGCAGGTGTCGTTCTACAACGACCTGCTCTCGATCCTCGCCCAGGTGCCCGACCACCTCGGCCAGGGCTTGTTCTATTGGGAGCCAGAGTGGATACCCGGCGTCGGCTGGGAGCCCGGCGCCGGCTCACCGAACGTCAACCTCACGCTGTTCTCGTTCACCGGCCAGGCGCTGCCGTCGGTAGGGCTGTTCCAGAACCCGATCGCGGTGTGCGAGCGCTACGACCCAAGCGCGCTCCCTTGTGAGGTGCCTGACGGAGCCAGCCCAGCGTTCACGCCCTAGACCCAGCGCTGGTCGAGAAACCGGAATATATGGCCGGTTTCTCGACCAGCCCGGATGTCGTCCCGACGAGGTCAGCTACGCGAACTGCGAAGACGTCGAGTCCATCTCCGGGCACAGCTGGGCGTGGTAGAGTCGCGCACCGGACGGATCTCCGATGTGAGAGGTCGTGGCGTGAGGGTCACGTTGTTTCGGGTGGCGATCGGGGTTGGATTGGTGCTGGTCTCGATCCTCGGTTCAGCTGCGGCGGCCGGAGCGGCTGGATGCGTGCCGGGTGTGGCTGGCGCGACGAGTGCGTTCACGTTTACAGGCGCTGAGCAGTGTTACACGCCTCCCGTGGGCGTGATGGCGTTGCATGTGGTCGCGACGGGCGCCGCGGGGGGCATCGGGCGCAATAGCGGCTCTGGCGGTAACGGGGCGACCGTGATCGCCGATGTTACGATCGCGGCAGGGCAAACGCTGTACGTGGAGGTCGGCGGAGCTGGCTCAGAGTACGGCTTCGCGGGCCCTTCGTCGGGGGGGTTCAACGGTGGTGCTGCCGGCGGCGTGGGCGGTTTTGGCAGCGGCGGTGGAGGGGCGACTGATCTCCGCAAGTGCTCGATCGCGAGTCCGAGCTGTGTTACAGCGCCTGAGAGCGCTTCTGACCCGCGCTTGATCGTTGCGGGTGGTGGTGGCGGCAGTGGCGATGACAACAACGGCGGCAGCGGCGGCTTTGCGGGTGCCGTGGGAGATGCCGGAGCTGGAGCCAGTGGCGCGGCGCAGGGTGGGAGCGGCGGCAGCAGCCGTTTTCCCGGGTTCGGTGGGCTTGGCGGGAGCGGTGGCTCGGCGGGCAGTGACGGAACCGACGGGGTTGGTGGCCAGGGCGGTCTTGGCACTGTGGGCGGTGGTGGCGGCGGCGGCGGCGGCTATTGGGGCGGCGGTGGGGGTGGCGGTGGCGATTCCAACCTCGGAGGTGGCGGTGGTGGGGGGTCCAGCTTCGGACCGACGGGCGCGGTGTTCGGGACTGCGCCGAACGGTGTTCAGGCGTCGCTGACGATCACGCCGTATGCCTCCTCGTCCAGCGGTCCGACCGGTCCAACCGGCCCGCAGGGACCGGCCGGACCCGAGGGCGCGACCGGCGCAACCGGCCCGCGGGGGCCTGCCGGCCAAGTCGAGCTGGTTACGTGCAGGACAGTCATGACCACGGTCAAGCGCAAGCGCAAGAAGGTGCGCGTCACAAGGCTGGTGTGCAGCACGAAGCTCGTCACGGGGCCGGTCAAATTCAAGCTAGCGAGCGGGGATCAGCGCGCGTCGCTGTCGCGCGCCGGTTTCGTATACGCCACCGGCTACGCGCGCCGCGCCCGCCGCGGGTTGCGAACGTGGCTGCTCGCTGCGCGCAACCTCGTTCGCGGCCGCTACACGCTCACGCTGACCAGCAGTCACGGGCCGCGACCGACCACCAGCCGGCAACAGGTCACCGTGAGCTGAGCAAACCACGGCGACCGGTGTTCGGTGGGTGGGACGCCCGGTTGTCGTGGCTTGGTCGGCGGGCTACTGGGCGGCGCCTGCCCGCGCTATGGTGCGGCGCACCGTGGGAGCTGTGCGAGTTCGCGATCAGGCGCCCGGAGCGCCCGACTTCGAGCTGGAGATCGAGTTCGAAGCGCCGGAGCTGACCGTTGGGGAGCTGATCCGCGGGCGGGTGACTGCCGAGCTGATACGCGCCGCCACCGAGCCCGGCTACCGGCCCCTCGTCGAGCAGTCCGCGGACGAGCTGCGACTCAATGGGCCGCGGCCACAGCAGCCGGCGCTCGAACTCGAGGAGGCGATCAACCGCGCTCTGCGCGCGTTCGAGGCGGGACGTTTCATGGTCCTGATCGACGGCCGCCAGGCCACGTCCGCGGAGGAGGTCGTGACGCTGATGCCGGCCTCCGAGGTGATCTTTCTGCGGCTGCTGCCGCTCCGCGGCGGCTGATGGCCGCGAGCGAGCCGCCGCTCGTCGCCGCCGTGGCGGCGCAAGCCGACCTGCACAACCGCCTGCAGCGGGCGATGATCGGCGCCGTGCTCCGCGGCCCCGGCGCCGGCGTCGCCACGCTCCAGGAGCTGCAAGGCGAGGCCGGACAGGTCTCCGACGCACGGCAGGAGGAGATCCGGGACCTCGTCGCACGCAATGAGCCGTACAGCGACGACGAGCTGCGCGCGCTCGTGCGCGCGCTGGCGTCGTTCGGGTCATGGTCCTTCGGCGGCCTCGACCACATCCCGGTCGAGTCGGTCGCGAAGCTCATCCGCCGAGCGCTCGCCGGCCGGGAGCCGTCGTCGCAGCTGCGTCGCGAGCTGCTCGCGCTCGGGCAGCTGCGGCTCGATCAGCGAGGACCAGCCGAGGCGCGACGCGCGGCGATGATCCTCACGGACCTCGGCGGTCAACGCCCTGATCTCGCGATCGGCACGGATGGCGGGATTGACGGCGACGACGATTGGGGCGAGGCCGCGATCGCCGCGCTTCAGGAGCGCGGGGGCATGCCCGCGAGCTGGGGCGGGCTGCTCGAGCACGCCGGTACGGCGACGGCGTCGAAGCCCGCGAAGAGGTGGCTGGTGAGGGCCGGCGAGCTGATCGACGACCTCGGCGCGGACGGCTTCGACGACCTCGTGCGGACGCTGCTCGGAGCGCTCGACGCGCCGCCGTCGGGCGAGATGCGGCGTGGCTCCGGGATCGCCGCGTTCGCAGGGCTCAACCACCTGCCGAAGGCCGTCCCAACGGAGCGCAACGCGCTCGTCCTGCGCGGGATCATCTGGAGCTGCTCGATCCCGGGCCGGCAGACGTTCGCGGGTCTCCTCGCCGGTGCCGCGCGTGCGTGCGCGAAGAAGATCCCAGAGGTCGGGGCGCGCTCGCCGAAGGTGCTGAACGCCTGCCTGTGGGCGCTCGCGGAGATGGGCGAGGACGGTGCGCCGTATCTCGTCGAGCTCTCGCAGAGGGCGCGCAAGCCGTCGGTCCGCGGGCGGATCGACAAGGCGCTCGACAGCGCCGCCGGGAGCGCGGGTGTGTCACGCGAGGCACTCGAGGTGCGGGCCGTGCAGGATGCGCCGTCCCCGGTTCAGCGCCGCTACTTCGAGCAGGCGCTCGCGAATGCGGCCGAGTGGCCGTGGGGGCGGTTCCGGAAGCATGTGCTAGGGCATGCGGGGATGGCAGCCGTCGCCGAGCGGCTGATCGTCGTGCCGCAGGGCGGTGAGCCGTTCCTCGCGGTGGACGGTCCGAACGGCCTCGCGGACGATCCGGAGGGTGTCGCGAGGCTGGCGGACGATGCCCCGGTCCGTCTCTGGCATCCCGCGGGCGTCGCCGTCGCCGACGTGATCGCGTGGCGGGAGCGCCTCGAGCGCGACCGGATCGTGCAGCCGTTCAAACAGGCGCACCGGGAGGTGTATGTGCTGACGCCCGTCGAGCGTGAGGGCGGCAACGAATCAGCGCGCTTCGGTGGTCATTTCGTGCGCCAGCACACCTTGCGCGCGCTGTGCGACGCCCGGGGCTGGAGCTACCGGCTGCAGGGACCGTTCGACCCGGGAGGGCATCCGAACGCGACGCTGAGGCTGCCGCGCCTCGGGCTTGTCGCGGAGCTCGTCGTCGAAGCCGTCGAGGAGGACGGGCCGCGGTCCGACCACGGCATCTTCCTCTACGCGCGGACGGGCACGCTCAGTTTCTATGCGGAGCGCGCGACGGGCAGGCGATCCGGACGTGCTCGTGTGCCGCGGAAGTTCGCCGGCTACGTGTGGCTGGCCGACCGGGAACCGGTCGCGCTGACGGAGATCCCGCCGCTGACGCTGTCCGAGGTCATGCGCGACGTCGATCTGTTCGTCAGCCTCGCGGGCGTCGCCGCGGATCCCGAGTTCCCCCTGAATGTGCCGGACGCGCGGGCCGAGACCTGGCAGGAGCAGGCCTTCGACGAGCTCACGCCGATGGGCGTCGGGCGTCGTGAGCTGCTCGAGCGGATCCTGCCGTCGCTGCCGATCGCCGACCGGACCGCGATCGAGGGCCGCTTCCTTGTCGTCCGCGGCCAGCTCCACAGCTACCGTATCCACCTCGGGTCGGCGAACGTCCTGATCGAGCCCGGGAGCCGGCACCTCTGCATCGTCGCCTCCGGGCGCGGACGCCGGCCCGGCGACCCGGGCTACGTGTGGCTCCCGTTCGAGGGCGACGACACGCTGTCGGTCATCCTGAGCAAGGCGATGATGCTCGCCAACGATGACGCGATAAAGGACGCGTCGATCCGCGCTCAGATCGAGGGTATTTGAAGTACGCGGGTCGAGCAGTCCGGTCAGTTCCGTGAACGTCGAGAGGATCACTCCCGGGGCATATCATTCGAGCATGAGCACAACGAAGGACAAGCCGCACACCTACAGCGAGGACGAGATCCCCGCCAAGTTTTCCGAGCACGGTCTCGATGAGTGGTACTCCGAGGACAAGTGGATCTGTCGCAAGTACGACACCGACGGATGGCCAACGACGCTGATGGCCGTCAACGCCGTGGGGTACCTGTGCGAGGCAGCCGGCCATCACGCCGACCTGAACGTCACCTGGGGCAAGCTCTGGGTCAAGCTGGCCACGCACTCCGCGGGCGGCATCACCGATAAGGACTTCACCCTGGCGCGGAAGATCGAGGACACGATCCTGTGGCGGCCTGAAACCGACAGCCCGCTCGAAGGGCCGATGGGCAGGTTCGTGTTCTCGAAGTCGCCGGCCCCCGGTGGGAGCTGACACAGGGGCCGCTGCGCGGCATCCGTGGGGCCAGGTGCCCGTCCGGACGGGCTCGCACGGCCCCACGGATGCCGAGCTCCGCGAGGCCCCATTACTCACAGCACTTCGAGCGCGACGTCGCAGATGCCCGGCGGAAAAACCACACCGATCACGGCCCTCGACGTCCCACTGCTCCTCCCGCGGCATAATCTTCATTGACACTTCCGCCGCCTTTCAGAAGTTCGCCCGCAGGAGTCCGCGCTGTCGCAGACGGGACGACTCGCCGTACCGTTTGACTACAAGCCGATCCCCGTGAGCATCACCACCGCACCGCGCTCGGTGGGCCGTCTGGCGGGCCGCAAGTCGGGTTGCGCCCGTCAGGCGGCTCTGCAACGATCCCCGATCGGGCCGATGATGCAACACCCCGGGATGCGTTTCCGACGCGCTGGAGGACTGGTCTTGGCGATCGCGATCGCAGCGCTGCTGGCCGCCGCGCCCGCCGCGCCTGCTGCGGCGCCGCGCCGGGTAGCGGCGTTCGTGCTCGACGACCCGACCGGCCGGTTGCAGCCGACCGGCGTCGCCGCCGGCGCGCACGGCCTGATGTGGTTGGCGAGCAGCACGCTCAACGTCGCCAGCGGCTTCGTACACGGAATTGGCAGCGCCGATCTCGGCGCTCATTTCACCATCCGCAAGGCGGCCACTGACACACACGCGATCGTGGCGCTCCCCGACGGGACGGTGTACGCGGTTGAGGGAAGCTTCGGGCACGGGCTTGTCCGCGTTCCGCGGTCCGGCCCGGCGACGCAGCTGCCGCTGCCGACGCACGGCGACGAGGCGCTCACTATCGCGGCCGGCCCAGACGGGAACGCGTGGCTGATCGAGCAGCCTGCGGACCTCGGCACGGACGACTGGAAGATCGTCCGCGTGACACCTGCCGGACGGATGGCGGAGTTCCCGGTGCCGCCGGTGACCGCGCCGTCGCAGGGGTTCCCCGAGGCGCCGTCGCCGTCGTCTCTGGTCGCAGGACCGGCAGGAACGATCTGGTTCACAACCGCAGTCGGGGTCGACAGGATGACCACATCGGGGGTGATCAGGAGCACGATCACGTTCCCGTTCACCTACTCGCCGAACCAGATCGCCCGCACGACCGACGGCTCGCTGTGGATCACCGACGCGAGCAACGCGCAAATCGTCCACGTCGCGCCCGATGGCGCCGCGACCGCGCTGGCGCTCCCGGTGCCGGCGGGCGACAACACCGCCTCGATCGTTGCCGACGGCAACACGGCCTACTTCATGGTCACGTCGTACTCCGGCATCTGGCGCGCGACCAGCACGAGCGCGCCCTCCGGCATCCCCCTGCTAGTCCGGCCGACCACGCTGGGTGCGACACGGACCGCGACCGTCGAGGACCAGAGCGGCAGCGGCGCGCTCGCCCGCGGCCCCGCCGGGACCCTGTGGCTCGCCGCGAACACCACCTACCAGGGCGGCTCGCTCGATGAGGCTGTGGTGATCGACCTCGCCGGCAAGTGCATCGTGCCCACCGTGTTCGAATATGGCCTGTCCGGCGCACGGGCGATCCTCGGCGATCACGATTGCGGCCTCGGAGCCGTCCGGGTGCTTTCGGCGCAGGGCAACCCGATCGGGAATCTCGTCGTCCAGTGTCAGCATCCGGCTCCGGGGACGGTCCTACGACCCGGAGCCACCGTCTCGGTGGGGCTCGTCGCGTTCCCGCAACAGCGCGCCAGTCACCGCTGCTGAGCGCTCGCCGAGATAGGTCCTCGGCTGGGTCGACAGCGGTGACGAAGGCGCCGCGGCCAAGGATCCGGGCTGGGGTCTGACCGGAGAGCCGACCTTCACGATACGCACCTGCCGGATGACCGAGGATCGTCTGGTCGCATACAGTCCCGCTGAGGAACCAAACCGGGCCAAAGCAGAGGAGGGCGCAGCATGTATGTACGGATCGCGCGGTTCGACGGCGGCGAGCGCAACTGGGACGACTTCGCCGCAGACGTTCGCGAGACAATTCGCAGCGGCGGACAGGGCACGCCGTTCGAGAGAGCGGGCGACGCGGCCAAGAGGATCATGCTGCTCGTCGATCGCGAGAGCAACCGAGGCGCAAACCTGATCCTCTGCGAGACAGAAGACGACCTGCGACGGGTCGACGCTGCGATGAACGAGATCACGCCCGCGGCCGGACGCGGCGCCCGAACCTCGGTCGAGATGTACGAGGTAGTGGTAGACGAGCAGCCCGTCGATCTGGACAGCTGAGCTCACGGTGGTGCAAGAGGGGGATCGCCGGACGAGGGCGCCGCTGCGGGCGGTGGATCAGTCTGGCGTTGACATCTGCTGGCCAGTTGTACCCGTTCGGTGACAACTACTGAAGGTCAGCTTGAAAGGACCGGGATCGCCGTTCCACGGCGAGACGCTCACGTGGCTCTACGACGGCCGGCGCCAGCGTCCCGATTACGGTGACGGTCACGAACACGACGAACCACGTCGGGTACTTCGAACTGCAACCGTCGGGCAACGACATCAGTGGCGGCAATACCGTTACGCCGGAAGAGCTGGCGGCCGGAACCACGGGGACACTGTGCTCAGGACCCGGTGGCGAGCGCCACGATACGGCGCTGGTGCTCGCGGACGGCGACCTGGTCGGTGCCGGCGGCGGCGACGCGGCACGCCTCCGCCGCCGATCTCAGCTCGGCGACCTCGCCATCGGCTGTGGCGATCTTCTCACCGATCTGGTTCAGCAGCACATGAAACGCGTCCGTGCTGGCGCCGGCGGCAGCTTCGATTTTGCCCTTGGAGTGGAGCGCGCTCAGCACCCGGAGCTCGCGCAGCAGGACCGTGACCTTGCCGCGGACGTCTGCGAAGCTGCGATCGAGCTCCTCCAGCATGCTGGTCAGCTCGGGGATCCCTCCGGCCAGGCACGAGGACAGCGCCCGCGCGCTCGTACCGGTGTGATCCCGCCCGATCGACGCTTCGCCGGTCTCTTGCAGCCGCTGCAGCTCGCGTGCGTAGCTCGTCGCCATCTCCGTCTGCAACCGCACTACGGAGACCGCGAATTCGACGTGCCCCTCGCGCCGTGTCGCAGCGAGCATCTCGTGGGAGAGGTTTTGCAGCAGCTCGGAGAGTTCCCCCGAGCGAGCCCGCATCAGGTGAGCGACTGCGCTGAGCGTCGCGCCGGTCCCGTTCAGCCGACCCGAAGCGATCACCGCGTTCAGCGAGAACAACTGGATCTCCTCGGCGAGGTCGAGAACAAATGCGGACTTCGCTCCGAGCCGCTCGTTCGCCTGCGAATAGCTGCTGAGGCTCTCGAACAAGCCGTGCAGGTAGCCATACAGAAACGAGCACGACGCCAGGAACTCGCCAACCTCACCGCTCCCAGCGGCGTGCCGCGAGAATCGATCGGTGCGCTCAACGCCATCGAGCTCCGCCACCGCCGCGTCACGGGCCCGGACTTCCGCCGGCAGCGCCGTGCACATGAATGCGTCGTAGTCCGCAAACCCGGCGCCGGCGAGGAGCTCACCGAGCCGCTCCATCGACACAGCGATCGACTTCTTGCGGCCCTCGTGCGCCTCGACTTCCCGCTCGAGCTCGAGCAGCGTTGCGTAAATCGGCTTGACCGCGGCGAACAACGGGCTCGAGGGCTTCAGACGAACCGAGAGGTAGCCGCCGTCCACCGGCACGACGACCGCCATCACCCAGTACGGGCTCCCGTCCTTCGCACGATTCTTCACATACGCAGCGATCGGCTTGCCCGCCCCGATCGTGTCCCACAGCAACTGGAACACCGCCCGTGGCATGTCCGGGTGTCGGATGATGTTATGTGCCTTGCCGAGAAGCTCATCCTCCGAATAACCGCTGACCCTCGTGAAGACCGCGTTCCCAGCGGTGATGTGCCCCTTCGGATCAGTTGTCGAGAAGAACAGTTCCTCGATTCCGAACTCCCGCTCACGAACAGCGGAGGTCGAGGTCGAGCTCGGTGTCGCGCTGGCAGTTGCGCTCACGACCACATGTTCGACGGCCCGCCGCGGAGCTTTAGCGCCGACGGGACGAACCCCGGTGTCCGCGGAGCCGACGCTCAGTTCATCGAGCGGCGGAGTGGAGAGCGATCACCCACCGACCAGTTGTGGCCGAAGGGGTCGCGGAAGCCACCTTGGCGGTGCGTTCCCCACAGTTGCTGATGATCTTGGACCTCCGGTCCGGGGCTCGCGCCCGCCGCGATTGCGCGCTCCCGCACGCCGTCAGGATCATCGACAAACAGCTCAATCCGCGTGCTCGTGACGCCGATCCGGTCAGGGCTGTCCTCGGCTGGGTTGTTCGGGTTCACCTCGTGCAGGAAGAACGGCGCGCCCTCGATTTCCAGACCCGCAACGCCTCCGAGGTTCCAGAGCTCGGTCGCGCCCAGCGCGCCCTTGTACCAGGCGACCGCTGCCTCTGCGTCGGGGACGATCAGCATCACGGAGATAGCCGTCGGCTGCTGCTGTCCTTCCGTCACCACTGCTACCCCGCATCTCGTCGGTTACACGCGGCTGGAGCGCTGGTCGAGAAACCGGAGTATGTGGCCGGTTTCTCGACCAGCTCGGGGTAGGGCTAGCCCCACCACACAAGATTCCGGTTGCCCGGCTGGTGGAGATGCAAGGGGGCGCTCAGACTTCGGCTCGTGTTGGAGGGTTCGGTCGATATCGATCGCGTTGCGGACACGAACTCCGCTGCGCCGGCTTTCCGAAGAGGAAGAGATGCCCAAGGTCATGCTTGCGCGAACGAATGGACGACGGGCCGAGCGGGTCGACGAGGCGCGGGAGGGTGAACACGAGATGAATGGCCCTGACCAGACGCGATCCCTGCCGGCTGCTCACGCCGTCGAGCTGACGAAAACGTACGGCAGCGGCGATGCGGTAGTGCGTGCACTGGCCGGCGTGAGCGTCGAATTCGGCCGCGGCTGCTTCACCGCCGTGATGGGACCCTCGGGCTCGGGCAAGTCGACGCTGATGCATTGCATGGCGGGGCTCGATGTGCCGACGTCGGGTCGCGCGTTCATCGGGGATCTGGACATTGGGCACCTGAGCGATGCCGGCCTGACGGACCTGCGGCGAGACCGGATCGGGTTCGTGTTCCAATCATTCAATCTCGTGCCGACACTGACGGCGGCCGAGAACATCACCTTGCCCTGTGAGCTGGCGGGCGCCAAGGTCGATCGCGCGTGGTTCGACGAGCTCGTCGCCCAGCTGGGTGTCGCCGACCGCCTGGCGCACCGTCCGAGCGAGCTGTCTGGTGGTCAGCAGCAGCGGATCGCGTGCGCGCGTGCGCTCGTCTCCCACCCGGAGCTGATCTTCGCGGATGAGCCGACAGGCAACCTGGATTCGAACGCGTCGGCCGAGGTGCTGGCATTTCTGCGCACGTCGGTCACCGACCACGGGCAATCGATCGTGATGGTCACGCACGACCCGCGGGCGGCGGCTTACGCCGATCGAGTGGTGTTCCTCGCCGATGGAAGGGTCGTGAGGGAGCTGGCCTTCCCCACCACCGGATCGGTGCTTGAGGCGATGAAGCAACTGGGCGGCTGACATGTGGAGGGTAACTCTCAAGGGCGTCGCTTCCCGCAAGCTGCGTCTGGCGCTGAACGCGCTCGCGATCGTGCTCGGGGTGACGTTTGTCACCGGCACGCTCGTCCTGGGTGACACGCTCAACCGCACCTTCAACGATGTGATCGGCACCGCCTATCAGCACATCAGCTTCGAGATCCGGGGCCAGGCCGCTTTCACCGGCAACACGGCGGCCGAGGTGAACGGCACCGCCGATCGACGTCCGATCCCGCAGTCGCTCGCCGCGGCTGTGCGAGGTCTGCCGGGAGTCGCATACGTACACGGGTCGGTCGCGGGCTACGCCCAGTTCATGGCGCGCGACGGGAACGCGATCGGCGGTGGCGGCGGCTCCACGCTCGGGTTCTCGTTCGACCCCAATCGCCAGCTTTCCCCCTACCGGCTCGTCGAGGGCCGGGCCCCCGTCGGCGCCGACGACGTGGTCATGGACAAGGCGACGGCGACGAAGTACCACTTCGCTGTCGGCGACCGGGTGCTCATCAACCTGCCCGTCCGGCCTCAGACGTTCACGATCACCGGAATCGTCACGTTCGGCTCTGACAACAACCTCGCCGGGATCACGCTGGCCGGTTTCTCGCTGCCGACCGCTCAGGCCCAGTTCAACTCCCGCGGGTACTTCGACACGATCGGTGTCCTAGCCGCGCCCGGCGCCGACACCGTCAGGCTGCAACGCTCGATCGCCGCGATCCTCCCGGCCGGCGTGCAGGTCGTTAGCGGTCAAGCGCTGATCAACGAACTGTCGAACGCTGTTGACAGCCAGTTGTCGTTCATCTCTACGGCGCTGCTGATCTTCGCAGCCATCGCGTTGTTCGTCGGCGCGTTCACGATCTCCAACACGTTCTCGATCACCGTCGGCCAGCGCACCCGAGAGTTGGCGCTGCTGCGGGTCGTCGGCGCCAGCCGGCGACAGGTGTTCCGCTCGGTCGTGGGAGAGGCCGCCCTCACGGGCCTCACCGCCTCAGTGATCGGGCTGGGGCTGGGCGTCGCTGCCGCACTCGGGCTCAAGGCGCTGCTGAAGGCGTTCAACATCGTCCTGCCCTCCTCGCCGCTGGTGTTCGAGGCGCGGACCCCGGTGGTCGCGATCGCCGTCGGCGTCGGCGTCACCGTCGTGTCGGCGATCCTCCCGGCCCGCCGCGCGGTGCGGATCCCGGCGGTCGCAGCGCTGGTCGACCACAGCGAGGACGGGGCTCAGGCACTTCGGCGCCGGCGCCTGATTTCGGGCGTCGTTGTCGGCCTGCTCGGCCTCGCCGCCATGTTGGCGGGCGTGATCGGGCCCAGGCTCGCGCTCGTGGGCATCGGGGCGCTCGCCATCGTCGTCGCCGTCGGGATGCTTGTGCCGATCATCGCCGGGCCGCTGTCGAGTGCGCTCGGGCGACCGCTCGCCTCGCTGCTCGGCATGCCCGGACGGCTGGGCCGCGAGAACTCGATGCGCAACCCGCGACGGACCGCGCAGACCGCGGGCGCTTTGATGATCGGGCTGGCACTCGTGTCGACGATTGCGGTCCTTGGTGCCTCGCTGAGCGCATCGGCGGCCAACAGTGTCGACACGGCGATCAATGCCGACTACATCATCAGCGGCAACGGCGGGTTCAGCAAATCGGTCGTCCCGGCCGTCTCACGCCTCCGCGGGGTCACCACCGTGACGACGGTCTATCAGGGCCAATTCGAATTCAGTGGCTCGCTCTCGACGCTGACAGCCGTGTCGGCGACGCGCCTGGCGCAGACGATCAACCTCCACGTGGTCCACGGCAGTGGTGCTTCGGCCCTGGCTGCAGGCGAGCTGCTGGTCGACTCGACGACGGCCAATAACGACAACCTCCACGTCGGGTCAGTGGCGTCGGTGCGCTTCGCCCAGACCGGCGAGGAGACGATGCGGGTCGGTGGGATCTTCAAGCCCAACCCGCTGGCGGGCAGCTTCTTCGTCGGCGATCGCTTTTTCATCTCGCACTTCGACAACCCGCTGCCGGTCGTCGTGTTGCTCAGGACCGCGCCCCATACCCCTAACTTGAACCCGACCCTGAATCGCATCCTCAACCCGTACGCCAACGTCAGCTCGAAGACCCGGGCCGAGTTCGAGCGCAATCAGAAGCATCAGATCAACGAGCTGTTGGATCTGATCTACGTGCTGCTTGCGCTGGCGGTGCTGATCGCCCTGATCGGGATAGTGAACACGCTGATGCTGTCCGTGTTTGAGCGGACGCGCGAGATCGGCCTGCTCCGGGCGGTCGGGATGCGGCGCCGGCAGGTGCGGACGATGATCCGCTCCGAGTCGGTCATCATCGCGCTGTTCGGCGCCTTCGTCGGCGTGATCATGGGGACCGGCCTGGGCGTCGCGCTCGCCTCATCGCTGCGCAACAGCAGCGTAACCACGATCGCCGTCCCGGTCTCCAGCCTCGCCCTGTTCCTGGTCCTGTCGGCCTTGCTCGGCCTGGGCGCGGCCACCTGGCCGGCTCGCCGGGCCGCCGGCCTGGATGTTCTGGCGGCGATCGCATCCGAATGACCGTGAGCCAGTGGTCGAGCTCGACCTGGCCTGTTGCCGGTGGTCGATCGGCGCGAGAATCACCTGCGATGAAGGCCAGATTGTCACTGGTGGCGGGTGCCGGAGTGCTGGCGGGCGCCGGCGCGGTGTGGCTGGCCGCCCACCAGCCGCAGGGCCGCCCGACGGAGCCGGGTCCGGCGCTCGAGCTGCTAGTCGGAGCGTCACTGCTCGGCTGCGGGCTGGCCTCCTGGCGCGCCCGGCCGGACAACCGGATTGGCCTGATCATGGTGTCCACCGGCTTCGCCTGGTTCGCGGCGCAGCTGGTCGATGCCACGCCGCCGTGGCTGAACACGATCGGATTGGCGATCCAGTCGGTTTGGATCATTGGGCTGGTCTATCTGCTGCTGGCGTTCCCGTCCGGGCGGCTTCCGAGTCGGCTCGACCGCGCGCTGGTGGCAACCGGCGTCACCGCCGCTCTCGGCATCCAGCTGTTGGCGATGCTGGACGGCAATAAGGCTGGACTGCACTGCCCAGGCTGTGCGAACAACCTGCTGCAGGTCGTTCACGACAACCACGAAGCCAGGGGTTGGATCGGCCTCCAGCACCTGATCGGTGGCGCGCTGATCGTGGCCGTCGTTGCGCTCCTGATCCGCCGCTGGCTGCTGGCGAGCACCGCACAGCGACGCGCGGTCGCGCCGGTGCTGGTGGCGGGATGCGCCACGCTGGCGGCGCTGACCGCGACGATCATCCTCGATCTGCTCGGCGACCCGCTCGGCGCGCTCCCGGCGGACGTGTACTTCACCCTGATGGCGACCGTACCGGTGGCCGTGATGTTCGTGTTCCTGCAACGCCGGCTGGCACGGGGCATGGTCGCAGGTCTCGTAGTCGAGCTCGGCGGCTCGAGCACCTCAGCGGATCTGCGGCAGGCGTTGGCCCGGGCGCTCGGCGACCCGTCGCTGGAGATCGCTTATTGGTTTGTGGCCGAGCAGCACTACGTCGACGGCGACGGCGCACCGATGAAGGTCCCGGCCGACGACAGCCGGCGGCGCTCGACGTTCGTCGAGCGCGATGGCCAACCGATCGCCGTCCTGTTGCACGATCCGGTGCTGGAGCACAACGCCGAGCTCGTGCAATCGGTGTGCGCGGCCGCGAGCCTGGCGTTGGAGAACGAGCGGCTCCAGGCCGAGTTGCGCGCCCGACTGATCGAGCTGCAGGCCTCACGGGCACGGCTGGTGGAGGCGACCGACGCCGAACGGCGGCGGATCGAGCGAGACCTCCACGACGGCACCCAGCAGCGGCTCGTCTCGATCGCGATGTCGCTCGGGTTGCTGGAGCGAAGGCTGCCCGCCGAGGCCGGAGCGCAGCCGCTCGTGCGCGAGACGCGCGAGGCACTCGCGCTCGCACTTGCCGAGCTGCGCGAGCTGACCCACGGCATCAACCCTCCGCTGCTCGCCGAGCGAGGGCTCCCGGCGGCCCTCGACGAACTCTGCCGCCGCGCCGGACTTCCCGCGCAGCTCGACGTCGGGATCGACCGGCGCCTCCCCGAGCAGATCGAGAGTGCCGCCTATTTCATGGCGAGCGAAGCGCTGACGAACGCCGCCAAACACTCCCACGGCAGCGCGGTCCGCGTGGCCGCCACTTACGCAGGCCAGCACCTTACGGTCGAGGTCGCCGATGACGGCATCGGCGGCGCCACCGCCGCCGGCGGCACAGGGCTACGCGGTCTGGCCGACCGCGTCGAGGCGCTCGGTGGACGCTTCACGGTCTCCAGCCCGCCCGGCCTAGGTACCACGCTGCGAGCTGAGATCCCATGCGTGTAGCCCTGGCCGACGATGCCGTGATCCTCCGCGAAGGCCTCTCCCGGCTCCTTCAGGAGGCGGGATTCGAGGTCGTCGGCCAAGCCGCGGACGCCGACGGTCTGCTCGAACTGGTCGAACGTACACGGCCTGACGTCGCCATCATCGACATCCGGATGCCACCGACGCACACCGACGAGGGGCTGCGGGCGGCGAAAACCATCCGCGAGCGCTGGCCGGCGATCGGACTGCTGATCCTCTCCCAGCACGTCAACGCACGCTACGCGCTGGAACTCCTGTCCTCAGGGACCGACGGCATCGGCTACATGCTCAAGGAGCGCGTGTCCGACCTCGAGGAGCTCACCGCCAGTGTCAATCGGATCGGGAACGGAGGATCGGTCCTCGACCCAGCAGTCGTGGGCGAACTCGTCGGCCGCCGCCGCCAGGGCGACAACCCGCTCGAACACCTGACCGAACGCGAACGAGAAGTGCTCGCCCTGATTGCCGAAGGACGTTCAAACCGCGCGATCGCCGAGCGCCTGTTTGTCACCGACCACACCGTCGAGAAACACGTCAAGAACATCTTCGGCACGCTACGTCTCCCGCAGTCTCCCGAGGACCACAGACGCGTGCTCGCCGTCATCACCTATCTCAATTCGCAGTAACACTCGGTGACTCCGGGCGCGTCCCCTGTTCTCGCCAGATGCGCTGCCAGCGCTTCGCGACAAGCCGGCCGCCGCGGGCGGCGAGCCCGGCGGGCTCAGCTTGCGGTGAACAACGAAGGGCCGTTCAGAAGTGTCCATGCGCCGGGCGCCGCGGCCGGCCATGGGTGATACTCGTTGAACGGGTTTCCGGAGACCGCACCGTTGGCCTGGAGCGGGCCGACGTTCTGGCCGGTGATCTTCAGCCAGGCGCTGACGCTGTTCTGAAGCGCGGTTGTGTCGTCTGCGAGCGCGCTCTTGACGGACAGCATCTCCAGCGTGCCTTCCATCCACAGCACGTTCGGAGCTCCCGGGTCCGCGTACGGGAGGTAGCCGCTGAAGGGTCCCGGCGCCGAGTAGGTCCCGTTGAACGTGAATGGATCGGACGAAAGCGCGACCGAGCGGCCGGTCACGAGCATTGTCTGGTCGGCGTAGTTGACGACTGCTTGGGCGTCTTGGCTCCGGCCCTGCCTGAGCAGCCAGAGAGCGCCGAGCGCCTGCGCGTCGACTGGGCGGACGTCGTCGTTGACGCCCTCGCGAAAGTACGCGGTCCCGGCGTTTGTGGTTCCTGCGCCGGTGGCCGAGGTCAGGCGCACAAACAGCTGCTTGTTAATCCCGGCATCGAGCAGGGCGACTGCTTGGTGCAGCTGGGCCGAGAACGCGGACGCCCCAGTGGAGGTCAGTCCGGTAAGGCCGCCGGCGCATCCCTTGCCGTTGTCGGTCCCGCCGTTGCCGTTGCCGTTATCGGCGTGGCTGCCGGTGCCGTCGATCACGGTCGCGAGCTGCGCCAGGAACGCGCGCGCGGCGAGATTGTGCTGCGTGGAGACCCAGGTGACGTCAGGCCCTCCGCGCACCAGGCCGTACGCCGGCGAGGAGCTGTCGCTGACCCCCAGTCCCAGCAGCCACTTTGCCGCGCCGTACGCGAGCGGGTCGTACGTGTGCTGGCAGGTGCTGGCGCGGTAGTCAACTGCCGCCAGTCCCGCCCACGCGACCGTACCTGCTCGGAATTCAGGGATGCTTTGCCCGTCGGAGGTGTTGAACGCGAAGTCGATCGAGCCGTCGGTGCGTTGCAGGGCGCTGAGCTGGCTGAGCAGCTGTTGCGCCTGCGCCAGGTAGCCGTCCTGGGTGAACGCGATCGCGGTGATGGCTGAGTCGTAGGTCCAGGAAAGGTTGGCGAGCTGCGTGGATAGCGGATCGTTGGCGGGAATCTGGTAGGAGCGGACGAGGAATAGCTGTTGCGCCGGCGCGGTGTTCTGGAACGGAATGGTCGCGGCATCCTCGGCGGCCGTGCGCGCCACCACGGCTTGGTAGGTGTCGTGGCGCGCGGTGCGCGGAGCGGGCCCGACCTGCTTGGCGAGCCATCGTGCGATCGGTGTGGCTGGGCGTCCGCGGCCTCCGCGTGCCGGCCAGGCGCGGTAGACCTTGCCTCCACGGCGCGGCGGAATCCGCCGGCGGGGCTTCGGCGAGGACCGGTGCTGGGTGGGGGAGCCATGTTTGGTCGGGGGGCGGTGCTTGGTGGCGGCGCCAGCGCTCGCCGGAGCGAGCGCGATCGCGACCGTCAGGAGAAGGGCAGGGATTCGGCTCTGGAAGCTCATCTGTTCCTCAGCTGAGGTCGGTAGTGATCCGGTCGCGCCCGTTCTCTTTGCTGTGATAGAGCAAGGCATCGGCGCGGCGCAGCACCGATTCGGGCGAGTCGTTGGGGGTGGCGAGGGTGGCGCCGAAGGAGACCGTTACGCTGACCGGTCCGCCTGGTGTGTCGAGCGAGCTCGAGGCGACGAGTTTCCGCAGGCGCTCGCACACCGATCTCGACGCTTCGGCGTCCGTGTGGTGCAGAAGCAAGACGAATTCCTCGCCGCCGTATCGAGCGAGCTCGTCGCTGCCGCGGAGGTTTCCCGCGAGCGTGGTCGCGGTCATTCGCAGGATCGCGTCGCCGGCGTCGTGACCGTGCGCGTCGTTGATCTGCTTGAAGTGATCGATGTCAGCGAACGCCGCCACGAACGGTGCGCCGTGGCGGCGCAGCTCGGCGAGCCGGCTGGGTAGCGTCAGCTCGAGGTAGCGGCGGTTGGGCACGCCGGTGAGCGCATCGACCATCGCCAGCCGCTCGAGCTCGGCGACGCGCTCCTGGGTGGCAGCGAGCGTCGATTCGTCGGTGAAGGTCTCGATCGCTCCGATGATCTGCCCGGCGCTATCTCGGATCGGGTTCACGCCGACGAACACCGGGAGGCGGTGCCCTCGCTTGTGATGAAGCCACACCCGGGTCTGGCGCGGCTCGCCGTCACGCATTGTGTGGGCGAGCGGACAGAACCCGACACACAGCCGGCGGCCGTTCTCGTCGACGTGGCGCAGGATGTCATCGAAGCAGCGACGCCCGACCACCTCAACGGCGCGATAGCCGGTCACGCGCTCACATGCTCGGTTCCAGAACCGGATCGTGCGACCGCGATCGACCAAGTACACCGGGTCGCTGAGGCTGTCGAGAACCTCGATAAACAGCTCTGGCTGACTGAGTGCGGTCGCCAGGGCAGGGACATCGGCACTCCGTGCGCTCGCGCGGGGCATGCAAACAGCATCGGCACCGGCCGGCCGCCGCCGTCCGTGGAAACCCACCCCGCCGGCGCGGGACGCTACGGACCTCGCGGAGTGCGCAGGTTCAACCGGCCCCGATACCGGTCGAGTACTGACCTATGGAGCTTCGATTCCCCCTTTGGATGTCGCTGGCCGGAGGAGGAGGCGTGCTGGTTGTGCTGATCTCGCTGGTCCTGCTGCGCAAGCTCCAGCGCGACCGCCGCGAGGCGGCCGAGCACGCGCGGCGCGCTCGCTTCGCCGAGATCGTCGCGAACGGTAGCCCGGAGGAGCTACGCGGACTGCTGCGCGCAGCGGTCGCGACGCTCGAGGGCCAAAACGATTTGACGCTCACACTGCAAGCCGGGGATCCGCTACCGCTCGAGCGACTGGCGACGCTGCAGCAGGCCACAGGGGCGCAAGGTGCAGACCGGAGATTGATCCGGGCGGCGGGTTCGCGCGATCCAGTCACCCGCGCCCACGCACTGCTGCTGCTCAGCCGACTGCGGCTGCCGGGCGCATGCGAACTCGCGTCGCAGATGCTGTTCGACGCCGACACCGACGTCCAGCTCGTGGCCGCTGGGAGCCTCGCCCATCTCGGGACGCCGGCCGCCGCCGCGACACTGATAGCGGGGTTGCAGGCGGCGGCACTCCCAGCTGAGCGGATCATCGAGCGGCTCGCCTCGCCGTGGGCGTCCGAGCCGCTGATCGAGGCGCTCTCACGCGGATCTGACGGCCTCGAGGTAGCCGCCGGCGCGCCGCCGCTGCGAGCCAGCCTCGCGCGTGCACTGGGGCTGATCGGCGAGCGCCAAGCCGAGCCGGCCCTGCTCGAGCTTCTCAACAGCGGCAATGAGGATGAGTGCATCAGCGCGGCGCGCGCGCTCATGAGCTGCGGCGGTCCCGAGTCGGTGCCGGCCCTGATGCGCGCGCTCGGGGACCAACGCTGGACGATCCGCACCCAGGCCGCGAGGGCGCTCGGAAGCCTCCGCGAGATCGCGGCCGTCCCGGCGCTCCGCGGTCTACTCGCAGACCGTGCTTGGTGGGTTCGCGCCGCCGCCGCGAGCGCGCTCGGAGCACTCGGCGAACCCGGAATTGCCGCGCTCACAGACGTTGCCGAACATCACGAGGACCGCTTCGCCCGGCACCGGGCGCGCGAAGCGCTCGCGCTGCACGCGATCGCCGCGCAGGCGCAGAGCTCCAGGCCTCGGTGATGACGCACGCGCTCGCTGCCGGGCTGCACGCGTTCAACTACTTCATGCTCGTGTACTTCGCGGTGCTCGACGTCAGCTACGCGCTACTCACGGTGATCGGATGGAGGGCCGTGGACAGCTACGTGCGGCGACGTCCACTCCGCGACTACGACGCGGTCGCGCGATCGCCGCTGTCGATCCCGATCACGATTCTCGTCCCGGCCTACAACGAGCAGGCGACGATCGTCGCGTCGGTCCGGGCGCTGCTGAGATGCCACTACAAGCAGTTCGAAGTGATCGTCATCAACGACGGCTCACACGACCGAACACGCGAGGTCATGCAGGAAGCGTTCGATCTCGTGCCGATCGACCGAGTCCCCCGCGCTGAACTGAAGACCCAGCCCATCAGTTCGATCTCAGTGTGTCCGTACGACCACCGCGTGGTGCTGATCGACAAGCGCAACGGCGGCAAGGCCGACTCGCTGAACGCCGGCATCCGCTACGCCAACTATCCGCTGTTCTGCGCCATCGATGCCGACACCCTGCTCGACCCCGCAGCGCTGTCGCGACTGGCATGGGAATTCCAAGGTTCCGAGGACACCGTCGCCGTCGGCGGCATCGTCCGAGTCATCAACGGCTCAACAACCCACGACGGAATCATCACCCATATCGCCACCCCGCGAAACCCGATCGTCAACCTGCAGATACTGGAATACCTGCGCGCGTTCCTCGGCGGCCGGATCGCGTGGTCCCGACTCGGGATGCTGTTGATCATCTCCGGCGCGTTCGGCCTCTTCCGCCGCGACGCGGTCGTCGAAGCAGGAGGCTACGACACGACCACCGTTGGAGAGGACGCCGAGCTCATCCTTCGCCTGCACCGCACGCGACGAGACCGAGGCAAGCCGTGTCGGATCACGTTCTTCCCCGACCCGATCTGCTGGACCGAGGCGCCCTCTTCACTTCGCGTCCTGACCCGCCAACGCGACCGCTGGCAGCGCGGACTGATCGAAATGCTCGTCCGCCACCACACCATGCTCGGCCGACGTCGCTACGGGGTAATCGGACTCTGCGCCCTGCCCTACTTCGTGCTCTTCGAAGCGCTCGGCCCGCCGGTACAACTCGCGGGCTACACCACCTTCGCCCTCACGCTCGCGCTCGGTCTCGGCACCCCAACCTACCTGATCGGATTCATCACGCTTACCGTGATCTTCGGGTTGATCATCTCGTTCGTGACCCTCCTCATGGAGGAACGCGCATTCCAGCGCTACCCCAACTGGCGCGACCTGGCCTACCTAATCGCAACCGCGGTGATCGAGAACTTCGCCTACCGCCAATACCTCGCGCTCGTATGCACCCGCGCCTGGTGGAGGTACCTGCGCCACAAATCCGGCTGGGGCGAGATGACCCGCACCGGCTTCGGGAACACCACCCCCCCGACCCAGTACACCGAAGCGACCCCGCGGAGTAGCTCCGCGTCGTCCACCTAAGGTCCCAAGAGATAGAATCGGGCTGAAACGGAGAACTTGTCCGGTTCACCGTAGCGGAGAAGCTCTCCACTTAGCGCACCACATCGCCTCTGAGCTGCTCAAGCACACCGACAGCAGCGACCCCTTATTCGACGACAACCGCGCCCGGGTGATCGCCGCCGGCCGGCCTCTGCTCGTCGCCGCGCAACACGTTCATGAAGTCCGCGACGACCTCACGCTCGAGCAGATCCTCGACATGATCATCGCCATCGCCACGATCCACGGCGACCCCGGCTACCTCGAGCCAATCCTGCAGACCACGCTCGACGGCCTTCGCCCCTAAGCGATGGCGAGCCCGCGTAGGACAGCCGTCGCCTAGATCCTTGAGCGAAGCCGCTAGCTTCCCGGAGGTGTCCGAGCCGGGATTTCGCTTCGTCTGTGTGCCATCCGCACTGGTCGGCCTGCCAGCCGAGTGGGCGACCGAGATGCTCGGGGACGGCGAGATCGCGCTTCTAGCTGACACCGGCGGCCTCGACGCGATCAACGAGGTTGCGCACACGTTGGGCCTGATCAGTGTCCCCGTCGTACGATGCGAGGGCACGGCCGAGCGTCAGCAGGAGACGGTGATGACGTACGCCGGTCGCCTCCCGCTGGTGTGGGTGGACGAGGCCTTCAGCGAGGTAGTCACCGCTTGGGCCGGCGCCCGCGGCCCGATGACGCTGCTCGTCGAGGCGACCGGCCCGCTATCTGAGCCCGAACGTCGCCGGATCGACCGGTTCGTGGCGATCCTCGGCCGTCAGTCCGAATAGAGTGTGCGCATGCCCCGGTGCGCTGCTGGCACACGGATCGTGCTCGGCGCGCTCGCGAGCTTGGCCGTGCTGGGCGCCGTTGCTGATCCGGCGTTGGGTCTGACCCTGCGCGGCCGGGAGGCCAACAATACGATCGTGGTTCGCGCCACGGGCGTCGCCAATGGCGGCTACTCGGTCGACGGGGGACGTTGGGTGCGCTTCGCGGGCATTCGGTCGTCTGACGATCGACGGCGTCGGCGGTCACGACGTGTGCCGGATCGTGAACCCGCCGGGCGGCTTGTTCGCGCCGCGCGGTGGGATCACGTGCAACGGCGGCAACCGTGCAGGCGCGCCGCGCCGGGGCGTGCTGGACGTGAGTGGAGGGCGCGCCGCCGGCTCGTCGTATACACCGCAGCGCGGGCGGCCGGGCGCCGGGACGATCAGGGCTCGCCTGGGCCGGGTTGTGCAGGTGATCCGCTTCAGCGGGCTCAAGCCCGTGACCGACACGGTGCCGACGCCGAACTACACGTTCAACGACATGGAGCAGAACGACGTCGCCGAGTTCCTAGACGGACCCGGCCCCGGCGAGGACACGATCGCGTCCCTCGGCGGTCAGTTCGAGAGCATCAGCATCGCGAACAAGACGAATGTCACGATCAACGCCACCCAGTCCGGCGACACCGCGAGGCTCGACGTCGATCAGCCGGAGACCGGCATGGCGTCGCTCGTGGTCAGCTCCACCGGCGAGATGCTTGTCCACCAGGCGATCCTGTCCGGCGTCCAGCTGAGGCTCACGAGCACGTCAGGCCAGCTCGGCGAGCTCGGCCCGATCGTGCTCGGTCAGGGGATTCTGAGCGCAGCCGCAGCCAGTCAGATCATGCTCGTCAACCCGGGCAACCTCGTTGGCGGGTTCTCGGCCGACGCCGCCGGCGGGCCGGTGAGCTTCAACGACGACAGCGTGGACGCGCTGAACGTTGGAGACGTGTCGGCGACCCAGGGCGTCGCGCTCGTCAACGCCGCCGGCGCGGTGCTCATCAACGGCGCAGTCTCGGCGGGGAGCTCGTCGAACGTGGCGGTGACCTCCCGCCAGGGTGCCAGCACGATCTCGCTGAGCGGCGGTTCCCTCACGGGGCAGAACGTGACCTTGACCGCGGACAGCATGATCCTGGCCGGCGGTTCGGTCCACGCGAGCGGCGTGGCCACACTGTCACCGTTCTCGGTAGATCAGGCGATCGACCTCGGCGACACCGTGAATGACCAACTGAGCCTGTTGACGGCGGACCTGGCGGCGATCACTGCCGGCGCCCTGACGATCGGCGGCCCGAACGCGGGACAGATCTTCGTCACCGAGCCGATCTCCGAGCCGGTCGGCCTCACGTTGGAAACCGGGGGTGGCCTGACCAGGACCTCCGCCGGGACGTTGAACGCCCCGGCGCTGACGCTGATCAACGGCGCAGCGATCGCCCGCACATGGACGATCACTCCGGCGTCGTTCGCAGACGGCTCGGGCTTCTCGATTCCCTACGCGACCGGCGCGCTCGCGGTCACCGGCGGCACCGCCGGCGACACGTTCAACGTCACCGCCGCGCCGAACACGAGCTATTCGCTCGACGGCGGGCCGCTGTCGAACGGCACGCTGAACTACGACGCGCAGGGACGAGCGGTGTTTGGGCCATCGCTCGCTGCACCGTCGGGAGAGATCGACTCGCCGACGGTCAAGCCGGTCAAGTTCACGGGGATGGCGGCGGTCAACATCGCGGGCGCGGCGACCGCGATGCTGAGCGTGACAGTCGGCGGGACCGGGACCGGCCGCGTCACCGGCAGCCCCGCGATCCAGTGTCCCCCGAGCTGCTCGCACTCCTACCCGCTCGGCAGCGTCGTGACGCTGAGCGCGACGCCGGCGACCGGATCGCGCTTTACGGGTTGGAGCGGCGGTGGCTGCTCCGGGACGGCAGCCTGCTCCGTGACCCTGAGCTCGAGCCAGTCGGTCCGCGCCAGCTTCTCAACGCCGCCCAGCTGTGTCCTTACGGCCCCGAGCAGCACCGTGTCACGCGCACATTCGAAGCACCCCAAGCCCAGGCACACCCCCCCGACAACCCTGACCCTCCGAGTCACGTGCGATCAGTCGGCGACCGCCACGCTCGCAGGCAGGATCACCGAGCTGCTGCACCCCGGGACCAACCACCGCAGGCCTCAGACCAAGACGGTCGGGATCCCGAAGACGCGCGCGTCAGTCAGCGCGCGGCTCCCAAGATCGCTGACGGTAACGATCCCGACCACCGCCGCCACCGCGCTCGCCGCGCACATCCCAGAGTCCGTGTCTTTCACCCTCACCGCGGCGAACACCAGCGGCACAGGCACGGCCTCGCTGAAGCTGCAACGACTCAAGCGCTAACGCGCACGACCCGCTCGCCCCGAGAACGCCGCGCCGTACGCGGGCTCAGCGGGTTAGGGACTCGGATGGACTGCGAGCGCGCTCCCGCCGCCGAGACGGACCGGCTCGGCGATCGCCTCGACCCGGCCGTCGTTGAGCAGCTGCAGCGCCGTCGCATCCCCCGGGTAGTTCTCGAGCGGGAGGATCGGCCCGGTGGCGAGGGAGAAGTGCTCGCCGTACTGACTCGTGAGCTGCTGGGCGAGCCCGCTGTTGTAGAAGTCCGGCTCGGCCAATGAGGTGTTCGACGACGAGTTCGTCTGGCTCACGCGGGGTGCGGCGAGCGCGGACGGCAGGCTCATGCCGAAATCGACGTAGTTGATGAGGGTCTGGACAACGGTCGTGATGATGGTCGAGCCGCCGGCGGCGCCGATCGCGAACTGGGGCCGGCCGTCGCGCAACGCGATGACCGGGCCCATGCTCGACCGCGGCCCCTTCCCCGACGCCGGCAGGTTCGGGTCATATGCCCCGGGCGAGGGCGGGGCGAAATCGAAGTCGGTCAGCTCGTCGTTGAGCAGGAAGCCGTAGCCGGGCACGACCTGGCCGCTGCCACCAAGAAGTTGATCGTGTTCGTATAGGCGACGATGTCGCCCCACTTGTCCGACAGGAGAATTGCGGTTCCTCGATGGCTCATCGACGCCCACCTCCCAGTCAGGCTCAGGACAGACCTCAACGTTCCCACGGGACGCGATTTGGAAACCCGAGGCATGGCCTTCGATGGAGGTGGTCGCGCGAACCGCCGCCCTCCCCAACTGTCCCGATTCGACTCCTGGGCGGACTCCTGCTCAGCGCCGCGCGATGAGGTGATCGAGCGGCCTGGACGCGTCGCCTGCGCGGCAGTCAAGCACCGTATGCTGCTGATCTCTGGAACTGGTCGCCTCGGCTGAGCGGAGCGCCGAGAGCCCAGGGGGGTTGTATGTCACCGATGTTTGGCCACAAAGACGAGGAAAAGCAGGAGCGGCTCGAGGGGTGGAGACAGGCGCTGCAGGCAGAGTTCGACCGCCTCAACTCGCTGCCGCTGCCGCAGTTGGCGACAGAGGTCATGACCAAGGCGTTCGGCCCAGGGAGTCCCGGCGCCGACGACGAAGATGTCACGGTCGGACAGGAGAGCGTCAACGCCCGGGCCGACGGCCGATCAGATCGTCGGCGAGTTCGTGCCCGACAAAGGGTTTACATTCCCGATCCCGTCGCCCGAGGATCTGAAGCTTCGAGAGCGCGTCGGTCGTCTGGTAGCCGAGGGCCTTCAGGAGCTGGAGCATGCGTCGCTGGTGCGCGCCCAGATGCACACTGGGACCGGCGGCCTGGACTACACGACAACTCGTCGTGGGCGAGCTTCGTTGGAACACGGCGAGGTCGGGGGCATCCTCACCGCGATTAGCGCGTAACGGCCGGAAGGCTGGTCACAGCGCGGCTTCGGTTCCCGTCGGCTCGCCAAGCAACCGGTTGATCGCAGCCTTAGACTTGCCGCAACACTTTGCGGGTGGCAGCTCGACCGATGGCAGGGGCGTGGACGCGGCGCGGCGCCTTACGGGTGCCGGAGGTCACGGCGTATTTCTGGGTGATCAAGGCGCTGTCGACGGCGTTGGGGGAATCGACTTCGGACTGGAGCGTGCATGCGATCGACCCGGTGATCGCGGTGCTGCTGGGATTCTGCGGGTTCGTGGCCGCCTTGTCGTTGCAGTTCTGGGTCCGGCGGTACATCGCCTGGACCTACTGGCTGGCCGTGTGTGCGGTGGGCGTGTTTGGAACGATGTGCGCCGACGTGCTGCACGTGCGCTTCGCGGTGCCCTACGGTGTCTCGACCGTTGTCTACGCCGTGCTTCTGGCGGCGGTATTCCTCTGCTGGGATCGAACCGAGCGGACGCTCTCGTTTCACGAGATCGACACCGTCCGGCGGGAGGTGTTCTACTGGGCGGCGGTAGTCGCGACGTTCGCGATGGGGACTGCGCTCGGGGACCTCACGGCCACGACGTTCGGTCTGGGGTACTTCGGCTCCATGATCATGTTCGCGGCGGTGATCGCGGTCCCGGCCGTCGGCTACCGCTGGCTGAAGTGGAACTCCGTCTTCTGCTTTTGGTTTGCCTATGTAGCGACGCGCCCGCTCGGCGCCTCGTTCGCGGACTGGCTCGGCAAGCCGTCTGCCTCTCGGGGCCTGGGTCTCGGCGACGGGCGCGTGGCACTTGTGCTGGCCCTGATGATCTTCGGACTCGTGGCCTACCTCGCGGTCACGCGCCGCGACCTACAAAGCGTCGAGTGGGCGACCGGCCGGCGGAGCGAGTCCGCCGGTCCCGCCTCAGCGTTTGAAAGCGAAGCCTAGTCTCGCGAGATCTCGTCGGTTGTCGTGCTGCCACCGCCCGCCTGGCGCTGGACGGTCGAGCATTCGCACATTTGCTGGCCCGGCGTCTGTAGGCGCCCCGGCGGGTCTTTAGACCCGACCCCCGGGCGGGCCTGCGAGGATCTACGCCACTATGACCGACACGACCCCCCTCATCACCGGTGTGGACTTCGTCTGCATCCCGGCGCAGGACTTCGACGCGATGACCGCCTTCTACGGCGAGACGCTCGCTCTGCCGTTCGTCAAGCGCTACGGGAGCCGGCCGGGCGCTGAGTACCAGGCCGGCAACTTGACGCTGGCGATCATGCGCACCGAAGACTTCGGCGGCACCTTCTCTCGCAACGCGATGCCGATCGCTCTGCAGGTCAGCGACGTGGCCGTTGCCCGCGAGCGGCTTGAGGCAAAGGGCGTGCGGTTCGTCAGCGAAACGTTTGACTCCGGCGTCTGCTGGCAGGCGATCTGCCTGGACCCTGACGGCAACCCGCTGTCGCTGCACCACCGCTACGCGCCGAAGGACGAGCGCCCCGACGCACCGTAGCCGGACCCCGACCGGAAGCAGAACCATCCCCAGCCGGCGAGCTTCGCTCCGGCCTTCGCGACCAGCCCGCAGTAGGTGATCGGAGGGCGCTGCCGGCCTGGCCGTCCGGCTCCCGCCCACGTTACGGGGCTGCCGCGAACAACCGCCATTCGTCGGAGATTCCCTTGAGATGCTTGGCGCCCCGGTCCACGAACCGAATCCCCGATCCGGCAACGAGATCCTTGACCGTGCTGGACGCGAGAACCTCGCCCGGCGTCGCGAGGGCGCCGACGCGAGCCGCGATATGCACCGCGATCCCGGCGACGTCGTCACCGATCAGCTCGAGCTCTCCGGAGTGCAGACCGATCCGCACCTCCAGACCAAGAGCGCGAGCCGCGTTCGCGATAGCGCACCCGCATCGGATCGCCCGCGCCGGGCCGTCGAAGGTGGCGAGGCAACCGTCGCCGAAGGTCTTGACCTCGCGTCCGCGGAATCGCGACAGCTCGCGCCGCACAGCTGTCTGATGCGCCGAGAGCAGCTCGCGCCACGCCGCATCCCCGAGCTCCGCCGCTCGCCCCGTCGAGCCAACAATGTCTGTGAACATGACGGTGGCGAGCACGCGGTCGGGCTCCGGTACCGAGCGAGCCCCGGTCAGGAACTCCTCGATCTCCCCGAGCACGGCTTCGGAGTCGCCGGCCCAGGGCAGATGATCGATTCCGGGGAGCTCCACGTACCGTGCACCTGGGATTTGCGAAGCGAGTTCCTCGCCGGCACGTCGATTGACGACCCGGTCGCCGTGCCGGTGAAGGACGAGCGTGGGCACGCGGATCGTCGGCAGGACGGCCCGCACGTCGACGTCCAGGAACATCTCGAAGATACGCCGGACCATCGCCGGACTCGCCGCGGAGCGCTCCATCCGAGCGGCGAACTCCAGCGCCTGAGGATCGTCGACGAAGCTCGGCGCGAAGAGCTCGACCACCCCCTCGGCCTGCAGCCCCCAATAAGGCGTGATGAACTCGGCAGCTGACTCGCGAAGCGCCTCAGCCGGCGAGGCCCATGGGTAGTCCGGCGCCTCGGTCGTGCGTCCCATAGCGCCGTGCAGCACCAGAGCGTCCACCCGAGTGGGGTGAGTGGCCGCGTATAGGACGCTCATCGGCGCGCCCTCAGAGACGCCGAAGAGCACCGCCCGCTCGGATCCCGCGGCGTCCATGACCGCCCTGACGTCGTCAATCCTCTGCTCGAGAGTCGGCACCTCGTGGACTGGATCGGACAGGCCGGTGCCGCGCTTGTCGAAGACGATCAAGCGCGAGAACGCGCTGATCCGCTCGAAGAAGCGAGCAAACGGAGGCGACTCCCACTGGAGCTCGACGTGGGTGGCGAAGCCGAGGACAAGGACCAAATCGATTGGCCCGTCGCCGACGACTTGGTAGGCGATCGACACGTCCTCGGACTTGGCGTACTGCGTCGGCGGAGTGCTCATTGGTTTCATGTGGCAGGTCCAGCCCCGGCGGATGGACCCCTCGAATGCCTCGATCCTGAGCCCATGGTATGCGCCGGGCGATCTGCCGGAAGACCGGATTCGTGCTGCCAGTCCGAGTATCCACGCGGGAGCTTGGGATCAGGCTGAAGCGCCAGGGTTCTTCAGCTGATCTTCAGGCAGCGTCGGGGACAATCGCCGGACAATGGGCGAGCCGATCGGTCGAGTGGTGGTGATCGAGGACGAGCAGCCGGTACGCGATGCGGTACTCGCCGCGCTTCGCGCGGAGCGGTTCATCGCCACCGGGTTCGAGGATTTGCCCCGTCCCGCAGACGTGCTCGCGCTGGCGCCCGATCTGGCCATCCTCGATGTGCTCTTGCCGAGCGGCAACGGCTTTGAATTGGCCAGCTCGCTCCGCCAGCAGCGTGAGCTGCCGATCATTTTTGTCACCGCCCGCGACGCCGTCGCCGACCGGGTCGCCGGACTCGAACTGGGCGCCGACGATTACCTGGTGAAGCCGTTCGCGCTCGAAGAGCTGCTGGCGCGCGTGCGGGCCGTGCTGCGCCGGCGAGGCGTGAATCCCACAGATCCTGGAGGTCGAGCGGCTGCTCATCGATGAACAACACGGGTTCGCTGCCCGTGGCGGTCGGGAGCTCGCGCTGACCTCGACCGAGCTTCGACTACTCGCGTTTCTCATGCGTCACCGCGGACAGACCCTATCCAAGGACCAGCTGCTGACCCAAGTGTGGGGCTATGACGCATACGACCACAACCTGGGCCTGGCCGCCGCGCTGGCAGCGTTCGTCGTGATCATCACGGTGCGCTACCGCGATGGGCTCGAGCAGCGCCTTCGCACAGACCTCGCCTCAGGCGCGAGCGCGCTCCGCGCGGCACGCGCGCCTGCAGCGTTCAAGTCGGTGATCGGCTCGGTCGCCGCGGAGGGCATCTCGGTCGACCTCGCCGGGATAACCGGCCCGGGCGGGACCCTCCAGAGCACCTGCTCGATCGCGCCGTCTCGCAGGCGCGCGCATCCGAGGCAGCCATGCGAACGTTCCTCACCGACGCCTCACACGAGCTTCGCACGCCAGTCGCCGCGCTCCAGGCGACCGCCGAGCGGCTCCTGCGAGAACAGCCGTCACGGCCGGCACGCGACGCGATCGAAGCCCAACTCGCGCGTGAAGGCGGCCGTCTCGGGCACCTGATCGACGACCTCCTGAACCTCGCCCGACTCGACGCTCGCGAGCGAGCCCGCCGCGACCCCATCGACCTGGCCGACCTCGCCTCGGCTGCAGTCGCCGCCACACCCACCACCGCCCCGTCCGCATCCGTCGAACTGCTCGGCTCCGGTCCCGTTCCAACCACCGGCGACCGCGACGCGCTCCTCCGCGCCGTCCGCAACCTGATTGACAACGCGATCGCTGTCGCTGACGCAGTCGTGGTCGAAGTCACGCACACACCCAACGGCCCCACCGTGTCAGTGACCGACAACGGGCCTGGAATCCCCGCCGATCAGCGCGAACGGATCTTCGAACCATTCGTCCGCCTTCCCCGAAGCCCGCGCAACGGCACCGGCCTCGGGCTCGCGATCGTCCGCCGAACAATCGAATCACACGGCGGCACGATCACCTGCGACGGCGCCCCGACCGGCGGCGCCCGATTCACGCTACGACTACCAGCCCACCCCTAACGAATCGGCGACCTGCAAAGCGGGAGCGATCGCCGTCCGGTCGGCTCGCTAGCGTCCGGACATGCCGAAAGGAACATTCGCGCGCGGCGATGGCAAGGCCTTCAATCGGGTGGCGGCCGCGTACGACCGCCACCGTCCGGCCTACCCTGATCAGCTGATCGATCACGCGTGTGAGCTGGCGGGAATCACGAGCGGCGATCGGGTCCTCGAGCTCGGCTGCGGGACCGGCCAGCTGACCCGCAGTCTGCTCTCCCGGGGCCTGCGGGTCACCGCGCTGGAGCCGGGTGATCAGCTGATCGCTCTCGCGCGCAGGAACCTTCACGGTTCAGGCGCCGTCGAGTTCGTGGGCGCGCGCTTTGAGGATGTGAGGCTTCCGCGCGGGGAGTTCACGGCTGTCTTCTCGGCCTCCGCGATCCACTGGATCGGTCCCGATGTCAGCTGGCAGAAGGCGGCCGACGCGCTCGTCCCCGGCGGCGCGCTGGCGCTCGTCCAATACTTCGGATTGGATGACGAGCGCAGCGCCGACGATCAGCACGAGCTGCGTCGCGCGCTGGCGGCGATCGCGCCCGAGATGGCCGCGAGCTGGCCACAGTACCGGGACCTCGCGAGCACGCTCCGGGGCGTGCACGAGCGCCGAGAGAACGTGTCCGAGGTGTGGGCGTGGCTTGGTGGCTACGAGCTCGCGCGCGCATATGCGTCCCGCCTGTTCGCCGACGTCCAGATCGCGACCGTCCCGACGTTGGTCGAGCACACGTCGGACGAACTCAATGCGCTGCTCGGCACGATGTCGTTCTGGGACGTCCTCACCGTCGATCAGCGGGCAGCGCTCACGAGCGAGAACGATGCCATCTACGAGCGGCTCGGACGGCCGATCCGCTCGAGCACCCTCGCCTGTCTGGTGACGGCCCGGCGCGTCGACTGATCGGGAGGCCCGGCGCGTCGAGCGATCGCGGCGCCCCGCCCTACCGCTGCGGACCGTGCGACGAATCAAGGGCGGCGATCGATCGCGGCGCGGCCTTCATTTGCCGGCGGTCGCAGCTTTCAGCTCGTCCAGCGAGTCGCGGATGAGCTCTGGCAGGTCTCGTGAGTTGGTCTCCTGGACCCAGCGTTCGAACGCGATTCTGAAGACGGCGATCCCGGCCTCGGCGGTCAGGCTTGCCGCGGGGTCACTGACGCCGCGCCGGCGGAGTGTGTCGGCGGTCGCGGAGGCAAGTGATGCGAGCTTGATCAGCTCGCGTTCTTGGAGCTCTGTGTTCGCAGCGATGATGGCCTGACGCTGCCGGGCGTATTCGCGGCGCTGCTGAAGCAGGGCGCCGGCGGCCTCGAGCGCCGCTCCGACGGCGTCGATCGGGGCGATGGAATCAGGCGCGGCGGCGACGTTGCTGACCAGGAGCTCCCGGAGTGCGTCGGCGCCGGAGAACAGGACCTCGCGCTTGTCGGCGAAATGCCGGAAGAACGTTCGCTCGGTCAACCCCGCCCGCGCCGCGATCTCAGCCACCGTCGTGTTCTCGAACCCCCGCTCGCCGTAGAGCGCGAGCGCTGCCAGCTCCAGCCGGCCGCGTGCGTTTGGTTCCCAGCGCGTCATGGATGGATCGTAGTTGATGACAGGGACTGACATCCGTGCTATTGTGATGACAGCAACTGACATCGACCTTCTCGTGCCCAAGGTGCTCCGAGACGATCGACTTACTGGAGGTTTCACATGCGTGTTTTCGTCACTGGCGCGTCCGGCTGGATCGGCTCCGCCGTCGTTCCCGAGCTCATCGGCTCCGGCCATCAGGTCGTCGGACTTGCCCGCTCCGACGCGTCGGCCGCTGCGCTCAGCACCGCCGGAGCAGAGGTGCAGCTTGGCGGACTTGACGATCTCGACATCCTGGGCAGTGCGGCTGCTGCGTCCGACGGGGTGATCCACCTCGCGTTCAAGCACGACCTCGCGTTCACGGGGGACTACGAAGGCGCTGCCAACGCAGACCGCCTCGCCATACAGACGCTCGGCGAGGCGCTGGTGGGCTCGGATCGTCCGTTCCTCATCGCGTCCGGCACACTCGGGATCGCCCCCGGTGCTCTGGCGACCGAGCAGGACATGCCGGACCTGGACGCGTCTACGACGCTCGTTACCGGTGGTCCGGCGATCCGGGCGCGCAATGCGCAGATGACCCTCGACCTCGCCTCCCGAGGCGTCCGCTCGTCCGTGGTGCGACTCCCCCCGACGAACCACGGTGACGGAGACAACGGCTTCATGGCCACCCTGGTCGCGATCGCCCGCGACAAGGGGGCATCGGGCTACATCGGCGACGGGACCAACCGCTGGCCCGCCGTACACCGCCTGGATTCCGCCCGCGCGTTCCGCCTGGCAGTGGAAACGGCCCCTGCCGGATCGATCCTGCACGCGGTCGCCGACGAGGGCGTCGCGATCCGCGACATCGCCGAAGTGATCGGACGGCATCTCGACGTCCCGGTGGTCTCCATCTCACCCGAGGATGCCGGCGAACATTTCACGTGGCTGGCCGGGTTCCTCGGGCTCGACAGCCCGGCATCCAGCGCGCTGACCCGTGAACTTCTGGGGTGGGAGCCAACTCATCTCGGCCTGATCGACGATCTCGACCAGGGCCACTACTTCCACACCCCAGCCGCATAGCCAACCGACACGGCTTGCTTGTTTCGACAGGGTCGGTGAGAGCCAAGGGCAGTACGATCCAGGCGGAGCTGGGGAGACCTGGAGAGCGTGCTCCAGAATGGCCTCACAGTCCACGGGCCTCGGCAGTCATCGCTGCTGCTCCCAATGTGCCTTGCCCGCCTCGCGGGCGTCGGCCATTGATGCGAACCCCGTGCTGTGCCAGCCACAAACGCAGAGCGCGAACCATTTGTCGTCAGCCTCACCGTAGAGCCCGTACGACACATCACCGCCGTGAGAATTTCCCGCGCGGGCGCTCGGTGGCGAGCCAATCCTGAACACTCCCGAAGGGCTTGTGTCGTAGCCCTCGCCGGCGGCGGGCAGCAACCCAAACATCAGCGCCCCCGAGGCGCTCCGCTCGTTTGCATAGGGTTGCAGCGCAGCGAACGCCCGCCGCTCATCGCGCCACAGCACGTACCGGCCGACGCGGACGCCATCTGCGCTGCGTTCCGTGTTGCCCGACAAGTAGAGCCCTCCGAGCTGAAGCATCATCGACGCGGCCCGCCCGCTCGCGAAGGTTTGGAGCGCCGCGACTCCCCGAGGATCGGTCCACAGGACATATCGCCCGATGCGGGCTCCGTGCTGCCCGTGCCCCCGATCGCGGGTCAGCTCGTCCGCGCACCCATGGGCGCGAACGATGTCGATCGCCGCGGCCAGCTCGCGATCATCGACCCGCTCGTAGCGGTCGCTCTCACTCGCACACATAAGCTTCCGGGGGTCGAGCTCGCGAGCAGCGTCAACAATCTCATCGCGGTCACTCACGACGACCACAAGCTACCGCGTCGAACCTGCCCCCCGGTGAACCCATCTCTCTCGGACGCGCTGTCGCGTAAGCCCGGAGCCGACGCACAGCCCGGCTGGGAATCCGGCCGCTGGTCGAGAAACCGGAATATATGGCCGGTTTCTCGACCAGCCAGGGTCCGTTCCCCGGCCACCGGCGCGGACAAGCACCACGACGCTCACCTGGCTCAGCGGTACGAGCAGCGGCGCGCCGGCCGCTACGGTCGCGGCTCCTCGGCGTCTGCAAGCGGCTCGCGCGGCAACGGGCTGCCTGCCTCTTCGATCGCCTCGCCGCGCATGGCCGCCACGGCACCGGCGAGGACGATGCTGCCGCCGGCGATCAGCCCACCATGACCAACCCCAACTAACAGCGAGAGCACGCCGGCGAGGACAAGTGCAGCGCCGAGAAGCAGCCGCAAAGATGGATGCGTTCGGAGAGCATGCGCAGCACGTAACGTGATGTCGGTGAGTGGCCGCATCGGCTCAGCGATGCTAGCGACCCGGCTGTCTCATCTACACCACACCCACCGGCGTGTTAGCGCTCACAATTTAGGATTGGCCGACGCGAGGCCGGGGTAGGCGGCGCTCGGTTCCTAAGAATCAAGCGAGCAGCCTCGAAACCGTCCGAGGGGTTGTGAGAGGGAGTTGAAAGGGAGGTGAGGTCGATGGGCCTCAACAAGATCCGCTGCGCTCGGCACGTCCTGAACACCGGCGCCACCGCGGCGGTCGCATGCGCGCTGGCAGCGCTCATTTTCGCCGTCATGGCTCCGGCCGCCGGCGCCCAGAGCACTTCGACGAGCGACGTTGGCCCCGCCTCGCTCCCATCCGGCTCGGGCGACCCGAACCTCGGCATCGCCAATCAGGGCGCGCGCACATTCGACTTCGACGACGGCTGGCTGTTCAAGCTCGTCAACACCAACGACACCAGCGACCAGTCGGGCGTTTACGGCAACTCCAACGACCCGAAGGCTGCCGCGCCCGATTTTCCGGACTCCTCTTGGGAGCGCGTCACCCTTCCCCACGACTGGAGCATCACCCAGCTCCCGCGCCCCGATCAGACCAACGCGACCGGCTTCTTCCCCGGTGGTCTCGGGTGGTATCGCAAGATGTTCACGCTGCCCTCCTGGATGTCCGGCAAGCGGATCTCGATCGACTTCGACGGCGTGTTCGAGAACTCCTACGTGTATCTCAACGGACACCTGCTCGGAAACCACCCCTACGGCTACACCGGCTACAGCTACGACGTCAGCGGCTTGGTCCATACCGGCGGCAAGACCCCGAACGTGCTCGCCGTGGTGGTCCAGAACGAGGAGCCGAGCAGCCGCTGGTATTCAGGGAGCGGCATCACGCGCCATGTCCACCTGACCGTCGTGAACCCGGTCCACATCGCCCGCTGGGGCACATTCGTGACCACGCCGGATCTGGCTACGACGATCCACGCGGGCTACGCCGACGTTCATGTCGCCACCCAGCTCGCCAACGACACGGGGACGACCAAAACCGCCCGTGTCTCCTACCTCGTCAAAGACCCGAGCGGGCAAACCGTGGCGCACGGCGCGTCCAACGCGCTCACCGTCCCCGCAGGCGGCGCCACGGACACGATCGACCTCACGGTCAACCACCCGGACCTGTGGTCCACGGCCAGCCCGGCCCTGTACACACTCCAGACCGAAGTGATCAGCGACCACACCAGGATTGATGGTGCCCGCACCACGTTCGGCATCCGCTGGCTGGGCTTCGACCCCGACAACGGCATAACCCTGAACGGCCAGCCGCTCAAGCTGCACGGGGTCGACCTGCACAACGACGAGGGCGCGCTCGGCTCGGTCGACAACTACGACGCCCTGTGGCGCCAGATGAGCGCGCTGAAGGCGATGGGCGTCAACGCGTTCCGCACCTCCCACAACCCACCCTCGCCGGAGATGATCGACGTCTGCCAGCGGCTCGGCATCGTGATGATGGTGGAGGCATTCGATGCCTGGGATGTCGGCAAGCTCTCCCAGGACTACCACCTGTACTTCAATCAGTGGAGCGACTACGACATCGAGGAGATGGTCAACGAGGCCAAGAACTCGCCGGCGGTGATCATGTGGTCGATCGGCAACGAGATCCCCGACTGGACCGCTCCCCAGGCCCTGCCGATCGAGAAGCGGTTGATCTCCGACATCAGACAGATCGACCCAACCCGACCGATCGTCGCGGGGTCTGATCGCTACCGCAGCGTGCCCGCCACCGGGTCGGTAGCCGACCAGATGCTCCAGAACCTCGACGGGCTGGGCGTCAACTACGACACCGCACAGGCCATCGACGGGCTGCACGCCAAGTATCCGACCAAGTTCTTCTTCGCGTCGGAGAGCTCGTCGGAGACCTCGACCCGCGGCTACTACCAGGACCCTAGCCTGCTCAACACGGGACAGAACTTCACGCCGGGCAAGGAGGAGCTGTCCTCTTACGACAACAACCTCGACGACTGGACGCTGAGCGGCGACTACAGCCTCAAGGTGGATCGTGACCGCCAGTTCTTCGCCGGCGAGTTCGTGTGGTCGGGCTGGGACTACATCGGCGAGCCGACGCCGTATTCGACCTTCCCGGTGAAGACGTCGTTCTTCGGCCTGGAGGACACCGCAGGCTTCCCTAAGGACCAGTACTACCTGTTCAAGTCGCAGTGGAACCCCGCGCCGATGGTCCACATCCTGCCGATGAACTGGACCGACTACAAGCTGGGCCAGCCGGTCCAGGTGTGGACGTACGCCAACGAGCCGACCGTGGAGCTGTTCCTTAACGGCGTCTCGCTCGGCGCAAAGTCGTTCACCGACAAGACAACGACCTACGGCGCCCATTATCTCGAGACGACCGAATGTCCCGGCGACGACAAGAACGCCAGCGGTGGCACCTGCCCGGGTAGCTACCAGAGCCCGAATGGAAGCTCGGGCAAGCTCCACCTGACCTGGAACGTGCCGTTCCAGCCGGGCAGGCTGGTCGCGGTAGCCAAGGACGCCGGCGGAAGCGTAGTGGCCCGCGACGAGGTCGACACGGCCGGACGGCCGGATGCGATCGGCCTGACGACGGATAAGACGTCGTTGCTGGCTGACGGCAAGTCGCTCGCGTACATCACGGTTCATGTCCTCGACGCCCACGGCGTCCAGGTTCCGGATGCCGACAACACGATGAACGTCTCGGTCAACGGCGCCGGCACATTTGCGGGCGCTGACAACGGCAAGGAGGACGACGCCGAGGGCTACAAATCGACCACCCACGACGCATTCAACGGCCTGATGCTCGCGATCGTGCAGGCCGCCACGGGACCGGGCCCGATCGATGTCACTGTCACCTCCCCGGGCCTGCGCGGGGCCGAGATCACGCTGCGCTCCAGCTTCCACCCGCACCAAGGCGCCAGCCCAAGCCAGCGGCAGCTGCCTCGGAGTCCCGCCGCGCCGCCCCCGAGCAGCCTCCCGCCGACCGCCGACGCGAGCTTCTCCGGCGGCGTGTTCACCGGCTTCGGCTCCGACTTCGGCGTCAGCAATACGCTGCCGGCCACGATCCTGGACGGCAACCCTGCCACGTACTGGTCCAACCGCTACAGCAAGGTGGCGACACAGACGCTGAACAGTGTCACCGCCGCTCGGCCAGAGGATTGGGTCAGTGTCACCTGGGCTCCGGGCAAGCAGGTCGACTCGCTCCAGGCCTCGTTCATCACCGACGCCGACGACGAGCTGCCCGCCGCGGTCACGGTGTACTACCGCAATGGGAACGACTGGCTGCCGGTCGCAAACCAGCATGTGACGTTCGCTGGCGCGTCGAACACGCCGTCGACGATCACGTTCGACCCGGTCACGACAACCGCCCTAAAACTCGATATGACGAGCCCCGCCCCATACGACCCGACCACGGGTAATCTCGCCATCTCGGAGGTGCATATCCCAGGTGTGACTCAGTGACAGCTATGCGACGGGCGGACGGCCGTCACGACCGGATCCGGGAGCTCGCCTGAGCGGGCGGTCGACCGATCGCATTCGGCGTGGTGCACGGAGCAGGCGCCGCCTGCCGATCGTCCGAACGTCGTATTTGTGATCTGTCGATCCTCGGGCGCGTCGTTCGACGTCTCATCACGGCCACGATCTAGGGATCGCGGCAGAGGCGAACAACCCGGAGGAATCCGATGCGCAACCTGATCCTGCAGATGTCGGTCTCACTCGATGGCGTCGTCGCGGCCCCCAAGGACGTCGGCGGGTTGAGCCCGGTCCCGGAGGACCCGCAGCTCAAGCGGCTAAAGCTCGACTGCTAGGCCAGGCCGGATGCCACATCGTGGGTCGCACCACGAGTACCGGTTGGTGATCAATCCAGTGTCGGCCGGGGAAGGGCTGAGCATCTTCCGCCCGTTTCCCGGGCCGATCGACCTTCACCTCGCGAGCGCGCAGGCGTTCGCCACCGGCGCTGTCCTCCACGTCTATGACCGTGCGCGGCGACGCGCGGCACGCTAACCCGCTGGGCCTCCGGAGCCTCGACGGCCAGACTCACCGCGAGTTAGCCTGTTGGCCGGCCCGCCGCCACCACCGCGCCACCACCTCGGATCCAGCCGATAGCGTTGGCCATGATGATGGCAATGGTGCTGCCCACCGTCCTCGTCGTGGCATGGTTCCGTCGTAGGCGACCTCGAGGGCGGGCCGGACCGCCTTTCCGGGAGAAAGCTGTACATGCCTGACCGCCCGTACACCCTGTTGAGCTGCGGCATGTCGATCGACGGCTATCTCGGCAGCGCCGCGCCCCGGCGCCTCGAGCTGTCCAACGATGCCGACTTCGACCGGGTCGACGCCGTGCGCGCATCTTGCGACGCGATCCTCGTGGGCGCGGCCACCGTGCGGATCGACAACCCGCGGCTGCTCGTGCGCTCGCAGAACCGCCGCGAGGCGCGGAAGGCTCGTGGGCTCCCGCCGTCGCCGATCAAGGTCACCGTGACCGAGCGGGTGGAGTTGGACCCGCGCGCTGACTTCTTCACCACCGGCGACGCCGAGAAGCTCGTCTACTGCGCGAGCCCGCGCGTGGTCGACGCGCGTTCGCGACTCGGACCTGCGGCGACGGTGGTCGACGGTGGCGCGCAGGTCAAGATGCGCCGCCTCATTGAGGACCTCGGCGCCCGTGGCGTGCAGCGGCTGATGGTCGAGGGCGGCGGCAAGGTGCACACCCAGTTCCTGACCGACAACCTCGCCGACGAGCTGCAGCTGGTCGTCGCTCCCTTCTTCGTCGGCGACTCCCGGGCCACACGGTTCGTGAACGACGGCCGTTTCCCCTGGAACCCCGGCCGGCGCGCGACGCTCGCCGACGTCCGCAAGATCGGCGACGTGGTGCTGCTGCGCTACGCGCTGTCACCGCGGTTCCAGACCGACTGACCGATACCGGCAGCGCTCATCGCGACACCCTGACCAGGACCCCTGCGACGACGGACGTGGTGGTCGACCACCCGGACAGGGATTCGCGCCGCTCGCGCGCGGCCCGGCGCAACCGCGCTCTCAGCTTGGCGTCGCCAAGCCAGGCCCGGAGCGCAGCGCCGAGTGCCGGAGGGTCGTCCGGCGGAACCAGCAGCCCCGGACGGATCCCGTTCGCGCCGTGACCGAGAGCCTCCGTCAGCCCGCCGACCTCGGCTGCGAGCACCGGCAGGCCACGGGCCAGCGCCTCGGTGACGACCATGCCGTACGTCTCGGCGCGCGACGCCAGCACCATCAGGTCCGCGGCCGCGTAGCTGCGGTCGAGATCGACTCCGGTCCGCGGTCCCGGGAAACAGACGCGGTCGCCCAGCCGGCCGTCCAGTGAGCGGCGACGGAGAACCTCCACGAACGCCGGGTCGCGGTCCAGGCTGCCCACGCACACACAGTGCCAGGACAGGTCGGTCACCGTTGCCAGCGCATCGAGGAGCACGTCGTGGCCCTTCTCGAAGCTCACCGCAGCGACGCAGAGCAGCGCCCCGCCGGCGGCAGTCCCGGTTGCGAGGTCGGCGGCGTCGACAGCAGGCTCGGCGATGTGCGTCCGGTCGGCGGGCAACGGGTACAGCTCCAGTAGCCGGCGCCGGGTCCACGCACTGGTCGTCACGACGGCAGCGGCAACCGAGAGGACCGCACGTTCGCGCATCCGGGCGTCGTCGGCGCCGTCATCCGCCGGGCGGTGACCCAGCGGCATGTGCACGAGCACGACCAAGCGCAACCGGCGCGCCTGCGGCACCAGCACCTCGGGAGCCGCAGAGGCGACCAATCCGTCGAGCAGCACGACCGCGTCGTCGGGGATCCGCTGGACGACGCCGGCGAGGGCGGCGAACGCCGCCGCGTCGGGTCGCGGCCAGCAGCCGGGTACGGCGTGCTCGTGCACCGACCAGCCGGTCGCGTTGAGCCCGTGACCGAGACGGCGGTCATAGGTGTTGCCTCCGCTCGGCCGGGTCGGGTCGTCGATGCCGTCGGGTACGACGACATGCACCACCCTCACAGTGGCCGCTCGTAGCTCGCCCAGGCGATGTGCGACTCGTGGAGCGTGACAACCAGCCCGTCGAGCTCCCGAGCGGCGTCGCCGAGGGCGCCGGCGTGCACACTGTCTGCGAGTCGATCTGCCACCACCCGGGCGAGCGCCTCCGTGGACGTGTTCATGCCCGCCAAGGCGGCCTCGTCGTCAAGGTTGCGATATGTGAGCTCGGCCAGCACCGCATGCAGCACCTCGGCGGCCCGACCGATGTCGACCACGATGTCGTCGGCGTCGAGGGCCGCGCGCCGGAACGTGGCGTCGACGACATAGGTCGCGCCGTGCAGGCGCTGCGCAGGCCCGAACACGTCGCCGCGGAAGCTGTGGGCGATCATCATGTGATCGCGGACGGTCACGCTAAACACGATCTACCCCGTCGTAGGTGATGGTGTGGCAGAGCGCCCGCAGATCCCCCGCGGCCAGCCGGGCCATCACGTCGGGCAGCTCACCGAAGCGCGACTGCCCGGTGAGGAGCGCGTCGAAGGCAGGGTCGCGCAATAGCTCGAGTGCGAGTGCCAGCCGGTCGGCAGTCGTGCGACGCCCGCTGCGGGCCGGGGACAGGGTGCCGACCTGGCTGGCGCGGATGCCGAGGCGGCCCGAGTGGAATGCGCCGCCCAGAGACAGCCGGACCTCCGTGTCGCCGTACCAGCTGAGGTCGATGACCGTGCCTTCGGGCACGAGCAGGTCAAGCGACCGCTGTAGCCCGGCCGACGTCGCGCTGGCGTGCACAACGAGGTCGCGACCCTCGGCGGCGGCGGCCGGCAGCGCGAAGTCGACGCCGAGTGCGGCAGCGACATCGGCCCGGCCGGCATCTACGTCTACGAGCGTGACCTGCACCTCCGGGAACCGACTCAGCAGGCGTGCGACGCAGCAGCCCACCATCCCGGCGCCGACGACGGCGACCCGGTCGCCGAGTAGCGGTGCAGCGTCCCACAGGGCGTTGACGGCGGTCTCGACGGTGCCCGCGAGAACGGCACGAGCGGGTGGCACGCCGTCGGGCACGACGGTCACCGCGGCGGCCGGCACCACGTACGCAGTCTGGTGCGGGTACAGGCAGAAGACGGTGCGGCCGCACAACTCCGCCGGTCCCTGCACCACGGCGCCGACGCTGAGGTAGCCGTACTTGACCGGCCCCGGGAAGTCCCCCTCCTGAAATGGCGCCCGCATGGCGGCGTACTGTGCCGGCGGCACACCGCCCCGGAACACCAACGTCTCGGTGCCGCGGCTCACCCCGGACCGCAAGGTGCGCACCAGCACGTCGTCCCGCCCCAGCTCGGGTAGCGTGACCGGCCTTATCTCCCCCAAGCCCGGCGCGCGCAGCCAGAACGCGTGCGCGTCGGTCTGCACGGTCCTCACCGTTTTGCGGCCAACGTCAAGACCCTCTCGGCGAACCCGACATGCTCATACATGCTATTTGGAAGGGCCCGATCTGAGGAGCCCGTCTCCCGGAGACCTTCCACCCCTGGTCTGGCGCCCGGTTCCGTCTGTGGGGTGATGTCGAGACCGCCGCAGCGCGGTAGTTTCCGTGGGTGGCTGATGAGTCAAGGCAGGCGTGGGCCCGAGCAGATGAGGTGCGCCTCGTAATCCCCATCTTCGCGCTGGCTGTTGCGGCTGTGAGTGCGGTGGCTGACCCGTCGTCCGTCGGTGATCTGATCCTGATGGCGATCCCGGTCGGGGCGTTCGCGTTGTGGACATATCTGCCGAGCGTGCCCCTTTGGGTGCTCTCCGTGGCGGTAGTCGCGCCGGTCGTTCTGGCCCAGCGCTCCGGAAGCCACGAGCCGCTGATGTTCGAGGTCTCGGTGCTCGCGTTCGTAGTGGGGCGGTGGGCTACGTCGCTCACGATGGCGGTCGCGCTCGGCCTGCTGGCGGTCGGCTCGCCGGTGGCCGTGAGTGTGATCGAGTCCCAGGGCCATATCGCTGTCGGCATCTGGATCCTTGGGATCGTGTTTCCGTGGCTGATCGGCCGTGCGGTCTTTCGTCAGAAGCAGCTGGCGGCTGAGCTCGAGGCCACACGCCGCGAGCTGGTCGCGCGGGCGATGCTGGAGGAGCGCCGCCGGATCGCTCGCGATGTCCACGACTTCGTGGGTCACGGATTGGCTGCGGTCATGTTGCAGGTCACAAGCGCGCGGCATGTGCTCCGCCGTGACCCCGCGGGGGCCGAGGCGGCGTTGCGTTCGGCGGAAGAGGTGGGCCGTCGTAGCATGCACGAGTTACGCCGCACTGTCGCGTTGTTGCGCAGCGATGACGAGGCCGGGGTGCTCCCCCCGGTTCCATCCGCGATCGAGATCCCCGCGCTCGTTGATCACGCTCGGGCCGGCGGCCTCGCGGTCGAGCTGCAGTCGCGTGGAGAGCTGACGCTGGTCGCTCCGAGCGTCGGCCTGGCGATGTACCGGATCGTCCAAGAGACATTGGCCAACGCGGCCCGTCACGCGCCGCGGGCGCGGACGGTGCTAGAGCTGGAGTTGGCCGATGGGCATCTCGGGCTCGTCGCCGAGACTGCCGGCCCGGTGCTCGCGGCTCAGGCTGATGAGCCGCAACGACGCCGGTACGGGCTGATCGGGATGCGGGAACGTGCCGCGGCGGTCGGCGGCGAGTTGTCCGCCGGGCCCACTTCCGACGGGTGGCGGGTGAGCTGCCAGCTGCCGATCGAGACGGCGGATGAGCCGCCGGCCGCAGGACCTCGAGCCGAATGATCCGAGTCGCGATTGTCGACGATCAAGCCATGGTCCGCACCGGCCTGGCACGGATCCTGTCGCCGGCTGACGGATTCGAGGTGGTCGCCGAGTGCGCCGACGGCCGCCAGGCGGTGGACAAGCTGCCCGCGCTGCGACCAGATGTGGTCCTCATGGACATCCGCATGCCCGTCCTCGACGGGATCGCGGCGACAGCGCAGCTGCGCCGGGCGGCGGACTCGGTCGCTGTGCTCGCGCTGACGACGTTCGGCGAGGATGAGGTCCTGTGGGGCGCGTTGGAGGCGGGCGCGGCGGGGTTTGTCCTCAAGGACTCCTCAGCCGAGGACCTGATCGCGGCGGTGCGGGCAGTCGCTGCCGGGGCGGCGTGGTTCGACCCCGGGGTCGCACCGCGGATCCTCGAGCACTACCGCCTCCGGGTTGCGCCGGCCCACCGGGAAGCGGAGCGGGTGGAGTTGCTCACCGAGCGCGAGCGCGAGGTCCTGCGCCTGATGGCGCGCGGCGCGACCAACGGCGAGATTGCCGCGACCTTGTACGTCGCTGAGGCGACGGTGAAGACCCATGTCGGGAGCATCTTCGGCAAGCTCGGCGTCCGCGACCGGGCGGCGGCAATCGTGTTCGCCTACGACCACGGGGTTGTCACCCCGGGACCACCGCACCCGTAGCCGCAGCGCCTGCGACTGCGGGCGGACTCCAACTGAAGCCCGTAGGCCGATGTGCAAACGCCCGCCGGCGCTTAGCGTGGCTGGTGTGACAATGCTCAGTCGTCTTACCAACCTGTCGTGCTCGCGGCCGCGTCAAATGGCAGTATTTGGCGGGTTGTTGTTCGCCGTCGTGGGCGTGCTCGGCGGTCCGGCGCCGGGCAGCTTCAATGCGTCCAACGCGTTCAATGATCCTGGCTCCCAGGCAACTCGCGCCGAGCAACGGATCGTTCACGCGACGGGGGAGGGCTCGAGCCCCGGGGTGATCGCGCTCGTGCGAGCACGGCGTTCCAGTAGCGAGGTGGAGCAGGTCGATCGCACTCTCCGGGCAGATCGGGGGATTGCACGCGTCAGCGCTCCCCCGTCCTCGGGCCCGTCGGCGCTGGTCTCGCGCGACGATCGGCAGGTGCTTGTCGCCGCGACACTGCGCGCGAAGGCCAGCGACACCGGTGTCGTCAAACGGCTCCGGGACGCGTTCGCCGGGAATCACACGGTCCTGCTCGGCGGCGCGGCGGTCGCGGGCGAGCAGGTAAGCGCCCAGGCGACAACCGACCTCGCGATCGCGGAGCTGATCGTGTTTCCGCTGCTGGCGCTGTTGTCACTGGTGGTATTCCGTGGGGTGGCCGCCTTGTTGCCGCTGGCGATCGGCGGGTTCAGCGTCCTCGGTGCGTTCGCCGTGCTACGTGCGATCAACTCTGTGCTGTCGCTCTCGCCGTTCGCGTTGAATCTGGTGATCGGTCTCGGGCTCGGGCTGGCCGTCGATTACAGCCTGTTCTGCGTCTCGCGATTCCGCGAGGAGCTCGGCCGCGGCGCCGATGTCCCCGAGGCTGTCCGCCGAACGATGCGGAGCGCTGGACGAACGGTGCTGTTCAGCTCGGTGACCGTGGCGGCTGCGATGGCGTGCCTGACGGTGTTTCCACAGCGGTTTCTCGTCTCGATGGGGCTCGGGGGACTCGTCGTGGCGCTGGTCGCGGCAGCCTCGACCGTGGTGTTCCTGCCGGCGCTGTTCGTACTCATGGGAACGCGGCTGGGGAAGGTGACGCCGGGGCCCGAGGGGAGCGGACGGTGGTACCGCCTGGCGCGCGCAGTGATGCGGCGGCCCGGCATCGTGGCCGCGTCCACCGCGATCGTGCTCGTGCTCCTCGCCACGCCCGCCCTCGGGATCCGCTGGAGCGGGATCGACGCGTCCGTGCTGCCGACCGGTTCGAGCGCACGCACGGTCTCGGACGTCATCGGCCGGGACTTCCCTCAGGCCGACTCCACCCCTGCGGTACTCGCGGTGAGCGCCCCCATCGGCGCGGGCGCAGCGTTGCACACCTACGCCGCTGCGCTGGAGCGGATCCCCGGTGTGCAAGACGTCTCGGCGCCACGCAACCTGGGGAGTGACACCTGGCAAATCAGCGTCGGGGCGCGCGGCACGGCCATCAGTGAACAGTCGCAGAGGATCGTGCACGCGATCCGCTCGCAGGCCGCCCCCGATCCAGTGGCGGTCGGTGGCGCTACGGCCGACCTGCTCGACCAGCACGCCGCGACCTCGCGAGCGCTGCCGATCGCAGTGACGCTGCTCGTCGTCCTCACCGTCAGCATTCTGTGGCTGATGACGGGCTCGGTGGCGCTCCCGGTCAAGGCGCTGCTGATGAACCTCCTGACCACGGCAGCCACCGCCGGGATCCTCGTGCTCGTCTTCCAAGACGGCAACCTCACGGGCCTACTGGGCTTCACCAAGCCCGAGGGGATCGAGCAAACCAACTTTCTTGTCCTCGTCGCGATCGTATTTGGCCTTTCGACCGACTACGGCGTGTTTCTCCTCACGCGGATCAAGGAGGGCCACGACCGGGGTCTGACCGACGCGGACGCCGTTGCCGCCGGCTTGCAGCGGACCGGCGCGATCGTCACCGCCGCAGCGATCCTCCTTGCAGTCGCACTCGGAGCGTTCGTAACGAGCCAACTCGTATTCCTGAAAGAACTCGGCGTCGGCGCGGCCGTTGCGGTTCTGATCGACGCGTTTATCGTCCGCGGCCTACTCGTACCCGCACTGATGCGACTACTCGGAAGCGCTAATTGGTGGTCTCCCCGGGCGCTGCGCCGCCTGCACCAGCAACTGAGCGCAACCGAATGATGGAGGACTAAACCTTTTCGCGGCGGATCGGGGTTAATCCATCGATGAATCGCGGTGACTTCGACCGCACCAGGCCTTCGAACTTCTCCTTGGCCCACCACTGCGGAATCGATGTGCGGCGCTTCTTCATCACCGCCCCACGCACTCGCCCCAGACTCGAACTCCGTCCCCCCGTCGTCGGGAGTCACCCGAACGCGAATGCGCGACGCAGCCGTATGAATTGGGTTCTGCCACTCAAATCCCGTCCCGCTGCTGACCTGCAATCCGCGGGCCGCGAGGACCTGCGCTCGGCCCGTCGCCGTTCGCTTGGCGTGCAGGAACCCCACCAGTTCAACGGTAGTCGGACGAACAACGCCCGTCAACCGGGAGTTCCTGGGGTGGCGACCGCTCGCAGGTGGCGGACGGGCCGATTGTTTCGAAGCTCGCGGATAACCCCTTCGATCAGACCGTCGCTCGGCAGCTGACGGCCGTCGGTGACGGCGTCGATGATCTCGCGCTTGCGCTGGATCAGCGCTGCCATCGGCTCATCGATCGTGTCGGCGGCCAGCAGGTACCAGGCCGTGACGGCGTCACGCTGGCCGATCCGGTGGCAGCGGTCCTCGGCCTGGGCGTGCATCGCAGGAGTCCACTCGAGCTCCAGGAAGCAGACGTTCGAGGCGCGCGTGAGCGTGATCCCCTGCGCCGCGACGCGCGTCGCGCATACGATCAGGTGCGGCCCGCTCGCCTCCTGGAAGTCGCTGATGCTCGCCTCGCGCGAGACGAGCGAGTCCTCGCCGAGGATGTGCAGCGCCTGCGGGAAGCGGCGCAGCACCGCGCGCTGGATCTCGACGTGGCGGGCGAACAGCACGAGTGGCTCGTCGGAGGCCAGGAAGTCCTCGATCCAGGCCAGGGCGCCGGCGAGCTTCCCGCGCGCCGCCAGGCGCTGGAGCGTCGTCAGTTGCGCCAGTCGCTCCGCCCGCAGCGTCGACGCGATCCGCGCGTCGAGCTCGGACAAGTCCAGCGGCTGCGATCGCAGCCACGCGATCACGTCGTTCTCGGCCAGGCGGTACTCGGGCTGGTTCGTGAGCGCCACCGGAACGACGACCTGGCGCTTGGCCGGGAGCTGGGGAAGCACATCTGACTTCAGGCGGCGCACGAAACAGTGCCGGCGCAGGTGCCAGTGCAGCCGCTCCTCGCTCCGCTGCGCTTGGAATTCCCGCGCAAAGCTGGGCGCCGGAGCCGAAGTCCCTGAGCCGGTCGATCACGCGCAGCTGCGAGATCAGCTCCTCGGGATGGTTCAGCACCGGCGTGCCGGTGAGCGCGAGCCGAAGCCCGTCGGTAGCGACGGCCTCCGCCAGGCGGCGGACGGCTTGTGTGCGCTTCGCGTGCGGGTTCTTGCAGTAGTGCGATTCGTCGACCACGAGCGCGCGCAGCTGCCGGCGCGCGAGGGCCGCGCGATGGGTGGCGAGTACCTCGTAGTTGAGGATCGTGATCTCGCCGGCCGGTGGGACCGGAGCCCGTCCGTGCACGACCGCGACCGTGCGGTGCGGCAGCCATCGCCGCGTCTCGCGCTCCCACCCCAGCTTCATCGACGCTGGGCAGACGACGACCGCCGGGTAGGCGCGATCCGCCTCGAGCGCCGCCAGTGCCTCGACCGTCTTTCCGAGTCCCTGTTCGTCGGCCAGGAACGTGCGGCGGGCCTCCAGCGCGTAACGGACGGCGGCCCACTGAAACGGCGCGAGCTCACCGCCGAGGACGGCGGCGACCGGGGTGATCGGCTCAGCCGCGTCCGCGCGCGACCGCCGGACCGCGTCCGCGGCCTGCCGGTGCTCGGCCAGCAGCCGCTCGAGTGCCTGTGCCGCCAGCGGTCGGACCTCGACCCCGTGGCGCGCGACGAACGCGTCGAGGTCCTCCGCCAGCCAGGGATCGAGCGCGGCGCCGTTTCGGGTCACGCCCGGGAGCCGCTCGAACGCATCGCCGATCGGCGGGTCCCACAGGACCTCGAGTAGCAGCCGCTCGCCGTCGATACCCTGCGCAAGGACCAGCCTGGCGGGAGGCGGGGCCTGACCGAGCTCGACCATCTCCAGGCAGCGGATGGCGCCCGGGCTCAAGCGGGCGGATCTCAGCTCGCGTAGCGCTGCGGAGGCGGTCCGGGTGAGCGGCACCAGCACACTGCCTTCGTGCTCCACCGCCCCGTCCTGCAAATCCGCTGGAACGACGCCCGCGACCGTGTCCAGCGCCCACCAACCCCGGCCGTCGTAGCGCGCGGTGCGCACGTGGCCGACCCACCGCAGCGCGAGGCCCCGGAGCCATTCCTTCACGGCTGGAGCGCTGGTGAGCTCGGGGAACCGCTCGAGCATCTCAGCTACCCGGATCCCGGACCAGTCGTTGGCCGGCGCGATCCACTCGCGCCTGTCCCAGTCAAAGCGCCGGTTCGGGATCATCCGCGCACGGGCGACGATGTCCGCGTCGTACGGGAACGCGAGCACGACCTCCGGCTCCCCGTCGGGACCCAGGCGCAGCTCGACATTTGGATCGGATCGGGCGAGCTCCATCGCATCGCTCACGCTAGCGGGCGCCGTCGACGTGCAACGCTGGTCGAGAAACCGGCCATATATTCCGGTTTCTCGACCAGCGCGGGATGCTTGGCGCTAGCGCAGCGTCCGGGGCAAACCGAACGCGGGCAGGATCCCGGTGTCCGGGAACCGGGTCAGTCCCGAGATCTTGTCGCCATCGAGCGTCAGCACGATCACGGTGGTGAACCGCGCGATCGGGCTGTGGGCGTCGCCGATGTAGTACCCAAACGCCGGCTGCCCGTTGGCGCGCGTCGGCACCAGCCGCGCAGGACGGCCGGCGATCGTGGCGAACCGGTCGCGAAGGAACGCGCCGATCGCTTCCCGCCCCTGGTACTCGGCCGGCTCGGGCGGCATTGTCAGCAGCGACCGAGCTCCACACAAGAGAGCCGATGCTGCCGATGCGGCTGTTCCGCTCGCGCACGTTCGCGACGGGCAACGCCGCCAACTTCCTGATGTTCGGGGCGCTGATCAGCGCGGTCTTCTTCATGGCCCAGTTCCAGCAACTCGCGCTGCACCAGTCGCCCCTGCACGCCGGGCTGCGGCTCGTGCCGTGGACCGGGACGGTGTTCGTCATCGCCCCGCTCGCAGGCCGCATGGTCGACCGCATCGGCGAGCGGCCGTTCGTCGTCGTCGGTCTGCTGATGCAGGCCGCGGGGCTCGCCTGGGTCGCGTTGATCGCGCGCACGGGGCTGCCGTTCGCGCAGATGATCCTGCCGCTCGCGATCGCCGGGGCCGGCATCTCGATGGCGATCCCCGCGACCCAGAACGCGATCATGAGCGCTGTGGCGCCGGTTGACATCGGCAAGGCCTCGGGCACCTTCAGCTCGACCCGCCAGCTTGGCGCCGCATTCGGGCTCGCGATCGTCGTCGCCGCGTTCGCCGGCGCCGGCAGCTACGCGACGCCGGCCTCGTTCAGCGCCGGCTTCGGCCCCGCGATCGGCGTCGCGGCGGCGCTGTCGCTGGGCGGCGCGATCGCCGGGCTCGGGCTGCAGATGCGCCCCGCCCAGGCGGCCGTGGGCGCCCGCGCGGTGCCGGCACTCAGATCCGAGTAGAGGGGACCGGAGGCGCGAGTGCCCACCGCAACAATCCGGCGCTCGATCGTGTTCTGGTCCTCGTTCCCCTGTTCCGCGATCTCTGTGAGGCTCATGAAGCGCTCTCTCCCACTTCTGCTGTCCCTGTTTGCTCTGGCCGTTCCTGCAACTGCGGGCGCCACCACGTTCGGCGCCGAGGTCGGCAGCGATTTCACCCATCAGGTGCGCGGCGAGTGGTCGCAGACAAGAGTGACGAGCAACCTCAGCTCGCTGCATGAGGCCGGGGGCCAGGTGGGCCGCGCTGATTCAGACTGGGCGGTGACCGAGCCAAAGGCTCCGGTCGGCGGCCGCCATCGCTATGACTGGAGCTATGACGACCTGATCGCTTCCGAGATGGCGTCCTACCGTCTGCGCTGGGAGCCGACGCTGGCGTTCGCACCGCGGTGGGCCGAGGTGCACCGCTCCAACGTCCTGCATCTGAGCTCAGGGCCGGCGATCGCCTACCTGCCCCCTGCCAGCAACGCGAACTTCGCCGCGTACGCGACCGCGTTCATGAAGCGCTATGGCCCGGACGGCGCATTCTGGAAGACCAACCCCAAGCTTCCGTATGTGCCCGTGACCACCGTCGAGGTGTGGAACGAGCCTGACAACATCCACGACTGGGGGACCGACATCAACCTTTCGGACTACGCGCGCATGTATGAGGTGGTCCGCACGGCTGTGCACGGCGTTGATCGCGGCGCCCGGGTGATGACCGGCGGGCTGGCGTGGACCGAGTCTTCGCTGCCGCGTCTGCTGAAGGCGTTCCGGGGCCTGCCGATGGATGCCGTTGCCATCCATCCCTATGGGGCGACGCCAAGCGAGACGATCGGGGTGGCCCGTGACGCGCTCGCCGAGATGCGCGGATACGGTCGCGGCGGGACGCCGGTCTCGGCCAACGAGTACGGCTGGACTTCGATCCCTCACACGTGGGGTTCCACGAACCCGGCCAACGTCAAAAGCTATGCCTACACGGCGCTTATCGGTCTGGCCAAGCTGCGACTCGCCGAGATCCTGCCCTTCTCTTGGGGCGATCCTTCCTGGGGGCTGAGCACCGGGTCCTTCGCCAAGGCGCTGGCGACCATCGCGCACCATCGCTGAGCCGCTGGATCAGCCGTCGGTGGACGTGATCATCACCGGGACTCTGTCGTTCCCGTCGATCTCGTAGTAGACGCCGGGGAAGGTCTGGAACTCTCCGCTGATGTCGTTGTGCAGATGCGACTGGTTGAAAGTCAGCGCGCCCCAGCCAGCGTCCACGACGTCGAAGACGGCGCCGCCGCCCTCTCTGGCGCTGTTGTTATCCATCACGGTGCCGGCGATCAGCACGTTGTCGTCCCGGCCGTCGAGGTAGATGGCGCCGCCGCTGCCGCCGCCCGGCGTGCCGCTCGAGGCCGGGTTGGCCCCCCAGCCGACGGCCTTGTTGTTGGTGAACTCGCTGTTGAGGACGTCCCACTGGACGCTGATGCTGCTCAGTGCCCCGCCGTTGGAGCAGCGGCCGCCGCGGAACGTGTCGTCGGTGATGTATACGGGGCGGTTGTCGTACTGCGCCAGGGCGCGGATCGCGCCCCCGCCGAGATCAGGACCGTAGGTGTAGCAGCGGTTATCGACGAACCGCGAGTTGACCGCCCTGAACTGCCCACCCTCGATGTAGATGGCCCCGCCGCCGTCGACCCCGCCGTACCAGCACTTCGGGAGGTTGGCCGTGCAGGTGGCCTGGTGCGCGCCGTTGTAGCCGTCCTCGAAGGTGATGTTCTGCACGACGATCTGCGGATACGGCTGGTTGACGCAGTCATCGGTCGACCAGGTGCCCGCGCAGGTGTCCGAGTACAGGATCCGGCGCTTGCCGGCTCCGCTCAGGCGTGATCAGCCCGCCGCCGTCGAGCACGACCAGGCGCCGGGTCTTGATCACGCTGGCGGTCGAGGTCATCACGATGGTGACGGGCTTGGGCCCGCAGTTGAAGGTGATGATGCCGCCCGCGGCAACGTCGCGCACCACGGCGGCCGACGTGCAACTGGCCGGCCTACCGTTGCCGATCACGTGGTTGGGATGCCTGGTATCGACCGCGCGCCCGGCCGGCGGCACATAGAAGTGCCCCTTGGGGTTGCCGAAGTCAGGCACCACTGCTGCGGACGCGGTCCGGACCGCCGCGGTCGTGGCGTGCGGCGCGGGCGCCGCCGTTGCCGGCGTCACACCGTGCCCGATGGTGAGCGCTGCGACCAGCCCCCCGGCGCCGACCAGAACACCCAGCAAAGTTCCGACACCGCCCATCTGCCGCATGGCGCCCGATGCTAGTGCACAGTTTTGCGATCAGTTCTAACGGCTCCTGGACATCGAGCGGTCCTCGATCTCCGTGACGGGTTTCTGCGTGTTCAGGTAGTGCTGGATCCGGTTCGCGGCATTCTGCCGCAGGTCGAAGTAATAGAACGGGTAGTCGTGTAGGTGGAAGATCCCCTTGGGGAAACCGCCAGCTTTTCCCGGTGCGTAAGACGACACGCTGCAGGTGCTGCAGACGATGGTGCCGCGACCCTTGTCAACGCGAGCGTCCGCATAGTGCTTCACCTTGACGAGCTCGCCGGCCACGTTTGGCAGCCGCGAGCCCAAGCTTTCGGCGGCGGACCTCGGCAAGCTGAGCGCGGACCGCTGTCTGGTGCTCTCGCAGCAACCCGAGTCGCTCGAGTTCGTTGCCGTCTCCGGCGCGGACGAGCTCTGCGTAGCGTCGGATCGTCCTGATCGGCATGCCGGTTGCCCGAAGGCGTTGTAGGACCCGGATCCACGCCAGATCCTCGTCGCTATAGCGGCGATGGCCCGAATCGGCCCGGCCGACATCGTCGATCAATCCGGCACGCTCGTAGTAGCGCAGCGTGTACGCGCTGACGCCACTCGCGCGGGCCGCGTCCGCGATCGTAAGCCCGGTCTCGACGCTCATCGGACGAGCATAGGACTTAGAGCGTGCTCTAAGTCAAGCCGCCGCCGGGGAAGCTACCGAGCTCAGCTGTACTTGAAGGGATCGGAGGCTCGCCGACCCGAGTGTAGGATTTGGGCGAGAGCCGATCGCACGCGAGGGGCGACATGCTGGGACGAAGCTGGAAACCTGCGCAAGCCACCGTAGTTGCCGTACGCGACAGCAACGTGAAAGCGGGGCTTTCGCCGACCTATGACTACGTGCTCGACGTATCGCCGGCCGACGGAGAGCCTCCGTTCCGCGGAACGCTAGTGTCCATCTACGTGTGGAGCGTCGGCGACGTGGTCCCCGTTCTGTGCGACCTCAAGCGGAAGAAGGTCAGCTTCGACGAGGCGGAGCGCGACGCCCGAAAGGCGGCGGGCCTAAAGGCCGGTCAACGGGCCTGGGATGCCGTGCGCGAGGCTGCGCCAGGAACGCCGCCCCCGCCGGCCACTGGGCCGGACGGCCCTGGGCGCGGTGCAGGGGCGATAGTGAATGACTTGTCCGCGACCGTCGCCGAACTCTCTGCCGGGACCGCGGACCTGTCTGGCGCCGTGGGAGCGATCAAGCGCGCGAAGGCGTCCGGCGACACCGCGGAGGTCGAGCGGCTGAAGGGGGAGCTCACCAGCCGCTTGGCCGCACGCGCCTCCTCAGCTCGCCAGGCAGCTGGTGGCCTCGCCCGCTCCGGCGAAGCCTCAGATCCGCTGGACCGGCTCGAGAAGCTGGCGGATCTCCATGAGCGGGGCGCCTTGAACGATGCCGAGTTTGCAACCGAGAAGACCAAGCTCCTGGGCGACGCCTAAGGGGTACAGAGTCAGCCAGGGTAGTTGCAGAAGCACAGCACGGGAGGGGGATCCCCGAGCGCTGGTCGAGAAACCGGACTATATGGCCGCTTTCTCGACCAGCCCGGATGCTTGGCGGCTCGCGCCCTCTGCTCCTAGCACAGGAGAACGAGTTTGGACGAGCTACATGCCAATGGCGACTTCAAGCGACTGCTCGTCCGCCGCCCAGCACGAGCGGGCCATGCGAGACGAGAACGTGCTCGACAGGGAAGCGGGTCAGGCCTCCGAGCACCGCACGCAGGCGGGCAGGGCCACCGTTGGGCTGGGTCCACGAGTTTGGGCATAGTCGCAGCTGACCGGTGGCCCGTCTCAGCATCGCGTCGCCGAACAGCAGAGCTGCCTGCGCCGGCAGCCACAGCGCGATCTCGTCCACGCGCTCCACCGACAGCACTCGAATTCCGTCCCAAAGCTCCTCGCCATCCACAAGCGCTCGATCCAGGTTCGAAGCGCCAAACACCTTCCAGAATCTCGCCGATCGATCCCGACACCATCGCAGCGACGATACCGGCAGCGAACTCGCCAAGTAGGTCGGCCGCCCTCACGCCGACTACTACCTGAAAGCATCGGCGAGGGCTCCACAAGACAGCGTCCGTCAAGCGTTGGATCACCGGTCGTTCGGCTCCGGCGGACACAGGCCGGGCTGCCTCCCTCCTCGGCCTGGGAACACGCAGGCGGCGCGGCCTGCTCGAACGCTCGCCGATCTCGAGCGCGCCGACTACCGCCGAGCCAGCGCGAAGCGGGTGGCGTCGTCTGCTGGGACGAACTGCGTCAGGCGCAGGTCCGGATGGCTGGTGGGGATCGACTGGAGGTGGTGGAGAGTCAGCCGGCCGAGGTAGGGGTGCTCGATCGCTTTGGTTCCGATCTGGGCGTCCAGCACCTCGTGGCGCCGCCAGAGCTCTCGGAACCTTGGGCTCTCGTTTAGGAGATCTCTGATCAGGCTGACGAACGCGGGGTCGCCGTAGCGCCGGGCGTGCTCGGCACGAAAGCGGGCGAGCGTACTGCGCGCAGTGGCGGACCATCCGAGCCCGTGCGGACCCGGCTCGGTGAACATCCACCACAGAAGATTCGGTACGCCATCCGGCGCACGCGATGGCTCGCCCGAGCACCGTGGCTGCCCCACCGTTCCACACGAGCACGTCGCTTCGCGGCCCGATCAGGTAGGCCGGATTGGGCTCGAGTCCCAGGACCAGATCGCGGAGCGCGGGCGGCGCCTCGACTGGATACGGGCCGCCCGAGACCGGCAGCGCTACGCCGGCGAGATGGAAGAGGTGGGCGCGCTCTGCCGGATCGAGGTCGTACACGCGCGCGAGCGCATCGAGGACGCTCGACGAGGGCGTGATCTCGCGGCCTTGCTCCAGCCACGTGTACCAGGACAGCCCGACTCCCGCAAGCTGCGAGACCTCCTCACGGCGCAGGCCCGGAGTGCGGCGATTGCCGTTGACCGAGACGCCCACCGCGTCCGGGGTGGTTGCCTCCCGCCGGCTGCGCAAAAACTCCGCCAGTTCGTCGCGGCGTGTGGGTGGTGGTGCGAGTCCCAGGATCAACGCTCTTCTTGTCTGCACCTCGACGCTAGCGCAGACTCCAAGGCATGAACAAGACGACCTACCTAGCCGACAAGCCAATCAACCGCATCGGGCTCGGCGCGATGCAGCTCGCCGGCCCCGGCGTGTTCGGGCCACCGCGCGACCCCGACGGGGCTCGAGCCGTGCTCAGGCGCGCAATCGAGCTCGGCGTAGACCACATCGACACCGCGCAGTACTACGGGCCAGACGTAGTCAACGACCTGATCCGCGACACGCTCTATCCCTACCCGGAGAACCTCAAGCTGGTCACGAAGGTCGGCGGCCGGCGCGACGCGGCCGGCGCCTGGCTGCCGGCCCAAACGCCACCCGAGCTCAGGGAGGGGGTCGAGGATAACCTACGGTCGCTGCGCGTCGAGCGCATGGATCTCGTCAACCTGCGTCTGATGGATGAGGGCGAAGCGCCGACTGTGCCGCTGGCCGAGCAGCTCGGTGCGCTCGAGGACCTGCGCCAAGAAGGCAAGCTCGACCTGATCGGCATCTCCAGCGCCGGCCAGGAGAGGATCGAGCAGGCGCTCGAGCTCGTGCAGATCAGCGAGATCCAGAACGCCTACAGCATCATCGACCGCCAGGATGACCCGGTCGTGGAGCTGGCCCGCGAGCGAGACATCGCGTTCGTGCCCTTCTTCCCACTCGGCTCGGCGTTCACGGGTGGACCCGCCAAGCTTGCGCAAGATCCGGCGATCTCCAAGGTTGCCGAGAAGCATCGCGTGACCGGCTCCCAGGTCGCGCTCGCGTGGCTGCTGGCTCGCTACGAGCGGATGCTGCTGATTCCGGGGACGACTTCGGTCGAGCACTTGGACGAGAACCTCGCCGCGATCGACATCGAGCTGGACGCGGACGACCTCGCGGACCTCGACGCCGCAGAGCAGCTCGGCCGCCCGCTGCGCTGAAGTTGCGAGCATCGAACAGCGGTCGGGCCTCCGTCGAATCCGGACTCGCTCAGTGTGGGTGCTGATGCCTGCGGGGCTGGCGCCGCCGATTACGTGACGTGGCGCCGCGTGCCTCCCGCAGGGCGGATCGGTTCGGTGTCGCCGGCGATGTGCGCAGGCGGTAGCCGAGTGTCGGGTGCCGGTCGTTGGTCTCGCACGTGACGCGGTCGATCTTGTAGCCGTTGAGCTGGAGCTCGTAAATGGCCTGGGCGGGCGCCTGGATTCCGTGCTCGCGCAGTGCCGCCATCGTCAGAGCTCGGCTGTCATCAGCGCTCAGCAGGATGAGGACTCGAGCCGCATCCTGTCCCTCGACGCTTCGCCGTTCGGTCAACTCGGTGGTCGTATCGGTGGTTCGCTTGCGCATCAAGAGATCTCGCTAGTTAGCGCGGAAGGAACAGGGATATGACACCCGCGCGCGCTCAGTCAGATAGGGACGAGGCCACCAAGCCGGTGGGATAACGCCGATAGGAGTACCGCAACGGCCCCGCAGTCGAAACCGGTAGCCTCGGCCTCCCGCCTCGTGGCACACGGGGCGCCGTTGGTGGCATTCGGGCCGGGGCTGAGCATTTCTGGCCGCGGGGCCAGCCGCTTAACCGACAGTACTCCTATCGCGAGCGGTTGTGTGCGCCAAGTCCCAAAATTCGCGCAATTGCCCTCAAATCACGGAACTCGCCCGCAGCGCTGCCCGATCAGTCAAATTGGTCGGTTACGCGCCTCGATACGGAGTATGGTCGTTGCAGGGCCGTTATGGCCGCTACTGCTCGAATCTCTCGCGCAGGCCCCGGCGGGCAAGACCTGCCTCTCGCTGACCTCACGGGCTGTTTCGTACAAGCGACAGAAACACCGTTAACAGCAGGACCCGCCTTAGTTGCGGGTGTCCTGGTAGGAGGTCAGTTATGACGATCCCCAATCCATTGGCGCACGAAAACTTTGCTGAGGAACAAGCGCGATGGGAACGAAGCGATCCAGCCTACGCCCGGATCTGTGACGAGGTCCGACACGCACAGATGGAGGGCGGGGAAGCTTCACTACGCGCTGACGAGCTCAAGGCCGAATGGGACGCTCGTATGGCTCCGGGTGACGAGTCCGCCAAGGGCCCGCGCCGTGATGCGTGAACGCGTTCAAGATCCGCCTCCGGACCCCGTAGTCGCAATCGCCGCGCCGGTGCATGATTTCGCGGTGACGCTGTCAGACGGCCGGCGGGTCGTGGGCCATGATCGCGATCGCGAGTGGTCGGTCCACCTCTACGGGGACGACGGACGACTGATCGGGTACGCCAGCGCCGGCACACGCCTGCACGCGCTGGAGCAAGCAGGACTATCTAGCGATCTGGCCGGCGAGGTGCTCGGTCGCTCCGGAATCTGAAGCCAACCAAAGCTTTGCGTTCGCGGAGTAGCGGTGGCCCGGACCGTAGGATGCGTCTGATGCCGGACACCCCGCCCCGCCCCGAGCCGTTCACCGCACAGGCGAGCCCCGCGGCGCTCGAGAGCCTCCGCGCGCGGTTGCGCGCGACGCGCTGGTCGGACGCGCCCGAGGACGCCGGGTGGTCGCTCGGGACCGACCTCTCCTATCTGCGCGAGCTCGTCGGCTACTGGGCGGACGGGTTCGACTGGCCGGCGCAGGAGTCGGCACTTGCGCGGTTTCCGCGTTTTCGCGTCCCGCTCGGCGGCCTGTGGATCCACTTCGTGCACGTCCGGGCGGCCGCGCCGACCGGCCCGGTCCTGCCCCTGGTTCTCAGCCATGGGTGGCCGGACTCGTTCTGGCGCTACCTGAAGGTGATTGCGCTGCTCACCGACCCGGGCGCGCACGGCGCCGACCCGGCCGACGCGTTCGACGTGGTCGTGCCCGACATGCCGGGCTACGGATACTCTGAGCGCCCCACCGGCCCGCCGCTCGATTCGATCGCCGTCGCGGGCCTGTGGGCCGAGCTGATGCACGTCCTCGGCTACGCGCGATTCGGCGCGGCGGGCGGGGACATCGGCAGCCACGTGAGCCGCTACCTCGCGCTCGAGCACCCCAACCGGGTCGCGGCCGTCCACCGCACCGACGCGGGCCTGCCGATCTTCACCGGCGACGCGGCGGACCTCGCGCCCGAGGAGCGCGCCTGGCTGGAGAGCGCCGCGGCCTGGGGCCGGGCCGAGGGCGCCTACGCCGCCATGCACCGCACCAAGCCGCAGACGGCCGCGTTCGGGCTGACTGACTCCCCGGCCGGGCTCGCAGCCTGGATCGTCGAGAAGCTCCGGGCCTGGAGCGACTGCGACGGCGAGGTCGAGCGGCGGTTCACCAAGGACGAGATCCTTACGAACGTCACGCTCTACTGGCTCACCGAGACGATCGGCTCGTCCATGCGCATGTACCGAGCGAACGCCGCGATTGCGCCCGCCCAGCACGTCCGGCGGGTCGAGGTGCCGTCCGGCTTCTCGCTCTTCCCCGGCGACATCGTCCGTCCGCCGCGAGCGTGGCTGGAGCGGACTGCGAACGTGGTACGCGTGACCGAGCCCGCCCGCGGTGGGCACTTCGCGCCGTTCGAGGAGCCCGACCTCTACGCGCAGGAGCTACGTGCGTTCTTCCGCCCGTACCGAAGTGCGTGACCGTGGGTCGCTGGCAGCGATTTAGGCAGGCTGCACGAGGTGGCGCTCGAACGCCCAGACCGTCGCGGCGCTCCGGGTTCGCACGCCCGTCTTGTCGAAGATGTGCTGGACGTGGTGGCCCGCCGTCTTGGCGGAGATGCCAAGGGTCTCGGCGATCTCCTTGTTGGTCTTTCCGGCGGCGAGCGCGAGCAGGACCTCGAGCTCGCGGTCCGTCAGGCCCGCGGGCAACTCGCGTGGTCGTTTCACCACGCGATGTCCGGCCGCCGCGAGCACCGCGTCGACCGCCTCTGGGCAGAGACGGCCCTCGCGCGCGTCGCGCAGTAACTCGGCCTCGGCGTCCTCAGCGTCGAGCGCGGGTCGATGCGGGCGCCGTTCTCGCATCGCCTGATATGAGTCAGCGGCGGCGAGGATGCGCGCCGCTCGGCCGAGCGCCGGTGCAGGCGACCTGCGGTGGTAGCCGGCGCCGTTGAGCCGCTCGTGATGGGCGCCCGCGAGCTCGCCGATCGACGCGAGTGCAGGAGCGTGGGCGAACGAGCGCTCGGTGAAGTATGGGTGCAGCTGCACTCGCTCCCAGTCGGTGAGACCGAAGGGCCCGGGCTTCTCCCAGATTGCGTTCGATACCGCGACTCGGCCGAGGTCGAGCGCGAGCGCGGCGCGCCGCACCATTGTCACCTCGTCGTCCGAGAGACCGAGGCGCCAGGCCGCCGCCTCGGCGAGCTGGGATGTGCCCTCGGCATGCCCGCGCAGCCAGTAAGACTTGAGGTCGGTGAACGTCCCGACCACGCGGAACGCGGCGTCGATCTCCTCGCCGGTCATCCAGCGCTGGGGCGGCGGCTCGGCGGCGATCGCCTGCTCCCAGATCAGCGCGTCGTCGAGGCCGTCGAGCAGCTCGTCGAGGTGGTCGGTAGCGAGGGCGGCCAGATGCGGATCGTAGGCGCCGCCCGCGCGCTGCTCGATCACCTCGCCCGCCCGATCGGGGCCTGCGGCCGACAGGAAGACCGAGATGTCGCGCGCGACATGGAGCACCCGCGCCGGCAGCGCGATCGCCTCCCCGGCGGCCGCGCCTGGGAACCCGTTCCCGTCCCAGCGCTCGAAGACGTACGCCAGGTTCGAGACAACGCCAGGGCCGAAGCCGAGCCAGCGGGCGAAGCGCTGCGCGACCTCGCAGTGCAGGGCGAACGTCGAGCGCGCGATCTCAAGCGCGTTCTCGAGCGCGTGGGCGACCATTGCCTCACGAACCTCAGGCGGCCGCCCTTGTCCCACCACGTCCATCAGGAACGCGCCGACTTCTTCGGGGTTGCCTCCGTCGACGAGTGCGAACTTGGCGCGCGGCTCGATGTCGTCCCCGAACAGCTCCGTCTGCTCGGGCGCGTCCGAGGTGCAGCCGAACGAGTGCAGCAGGGAGATGTAGTAGGCGTCCACGAGCTCGGGCGGCGAGAGCTCCGCGAGCTCGCCGAGGCGGACCGCGAGGATCGCCGTCCTCAGCGCGTGCTCGAGCGGCTGACCGGTGCCCAGATCGGTCGCTATCGACATCGCGCCAATCACCTCCGCCGCGCGGACGCGCGCCGGACCCCCAGACGGTCGCGCTGCGGACGGGCTGCGGCCGTCGGATGCCATGGGGGCAGATCCTACGCCCGCGGGGCGCCGGGTCGCATGCAAAGGGAGGCCGCCCACGCGGGCGGCCTCCCCCTCTATCGGCGGCGTCCGGATCTACGCCACTGCCTGCAGCTGCTCGTTGGGGTCGATCGGCCCCAGGCTCTCGACGACGTCGAGGGTGCCGCCCAGCACCTGGGCGATGTACACGTTCATCCGCACGTGGTGCTGGCCGGGCACCATCTCGGCCGGGCCGCCCGGGCCCTCGGCGATCTTCGCGTGGTCGAGCGCCGCGACGATGGCAGCCTGGTCGAGCGAGCCGGCTTCCGCGACGGCGGCCTCCCAGAGCTTGAGGCCGCGGTACATACCCGTGCACCCGCTTCCGGCGCTGAACTGGGGCCCGTCCGGGAAGCGCACGTTGTAGCGGCCGAGCAGCTCCTTGCTGAACTGGTCGCTCACCGACTGGTAGTAGTCGATGCACCCGTACAGGCCCTCGACGTGCTCGGACGGCAGCGCGGCGACGAGGTTCTCGTCGAAGTACGTCGTCACGACATGGCCGCCACGCTTGGTGAAGCCGGACTCGCAGAGCGCCTCGAGGAATGCGAAGCACCCAGGGGGCACGGTCGTGTTGAACACGACGTCCGCGCCACTGGAGTTGATCCTCTCGACCGTCTCGCCCCAGTCGCCGTGATCGACCGGGAAGTACTCCTCCCCGACGATCTCGCCGCCGTTGGCCGAGGCGACTTCGTGCACCTTCCTGTTCATCACGTGCGGCCAGATGTAGTCGGCCGAGGGCAGGTAGAACGTCCGTGCTCCGGTTTGCTGCATCACCCACGGGATCAGCGGCTCGACCTGCTGTGCCGGAACCGCACCGGTGCAGAACAGCAGCGGGTGGTACTCCTGACCCTCGTACTGCTCGGGGTAGATGTAGAGCGTCTCGCCCTCCACCACCGCCGGCTGCTTGATGGCCTGCCTGGTCGAGCTGAAGATGCCGCCCAGGAGCACATCGACGTGGTCATCCTGGACGAGCTTGGTGGCGGCGGTCCGCCGCCTGCGCGTCGTCGGTTGCGCTGTCCTCGATGAGCAGTTCGACGCGATGGCCGAGCAGGCCGCCGGACGCATTGATTTCGTCCACGACCAGTGTCGCGACGTTGGCCTGGGCGCCGCCCATGATGGACAGGGCCCCCGTCTGGTCGGCGATCACGCCGATCTTGATTGCGTCTCGCATGACGTCGCTCCTACGCCTCGTAGCGTCCGCTGAGCTCCGGCACCTGCGGCCGGCTCTTGTGCCCCGCGTCCTGCATGATCGGCGGGACCTCAGGGTCGGTGGCGAAGCTCTGCCAGCCGTCGAGATCCCAGTCGAAGATCACCCACACCCGATCGTCCTGGTTGGGGTCGCGGAACACGAGCGCACCCTTCGAGCCGTGCTGCCTGCGCTTCTCAGCACCCGTGGTGGAGAAGACGCTCGTGAAGCGGTCGAAATCCTCGACCGTCGTCGTCGCCAATAGCATTCTGGTCCTCCTTACGTTTCCGGCGTCTCCGAACGACGCCGAGGCTGGAGCGAGTATGTGCCCGGGGTGCTCGAGGCACATCGGGTAATTGCCCTATGTGGCGATCGGTCGCCCAACGCTGCTTGGCTCACCTTCGCCCGGGCCCGAAACCCGAAGAATCGCTCCGCGAGTACGGCAAGGAACACCAGACCGCCGGAGAGGACTGCCTGGACGCTCGAGAGCGGGGCGAGCGCGATCGCCTCGATGTGCAGACCCCACGCGAACAGCGCCAGGATCCATCCGACCGCGAACCACCGTTGGCGAAACAGATCCGTGGCGCTACGCAGCGGATGACGCACCTCAATCGGTCGGGCGAGCACCGCGCCGCGTGCCTTGAACAGGGAGCTCAAGTTGGTACCCAGCGCACACACCAGTGCAAAGGCCAGTCCCAGAATCATCGGGAAGAGTGCAGATTGTCTAGCGTCCCCTAGCGTTCTTGGCGTCGGCCGCTCGCCAGCCGCGGACCGTCGAGCGGAGCGCGAGATACCCCGCGATGCCCGGTAGTGTCGGCAGCCAGAAGGAGATCGCGCGGTAAGCCAGCACGGCGACGACAGCGCTGCTCGCCGGCACACCGAATGCGACGAACGCGGCGATCATTGCCCCCTCGACGCCGCCCACGCCACCGGGGAGTGGAAGCAGGCTCCCGAGCGTGCCAAGGAAGTAGCCCATCACGAGCACAGCCACCGGCACGACCCTCCCAAAGGCATCGAAGCAGACGCCGAGCACGGCGATGTCGAACCCCCAATAAGCCACTGCCCCCAACAGCCCCAGCCGCCGCTCACGGACCAGGTCCCGAGCGGTGCGGACGCCGCTGCCGAGCGTGTCAGGCGCCTTCGCGAGCCGCGTCAGGACCCCGCCGAGCCTGTGCGTCCGGCTAGCGAGCAGCCTCAGCCGCTCCTCGATGTCGGCTGGCATCAGCGCGAGACTCAGCACAGCGGCTCCCATGACTGCCGCCAACAGGGCCGGGAACAGCGTGATCGCAACCGAGCCGCCGCCTGCGAGCACCCCCGTGTACAACCCCAGCCCACAGACAATGACGGCCCCGAGGTACACCGAGTACTGCACCACCAGGCTCGCGACCATGCGGGAGGCGATCACCTCGGCGGACATGCCCGCGCGTACCAGCGCCCAAGCGGTGACAGCCACCCCGCCCGCGCCGGCCGCCGCCACCAAGCGAATCGCCGCGATCCCGGCCAGCGGAATCTCCAGACTCACACGCCAGTCGATCCGAGGCACGCCACGACCAAACACGGCCCGGAACAACGTCGCGTAGCCGGCGATCGAGAGCAGTTCCAGCACGCCGGCCGCCGCGAGCCACAGCGGATCGCCCCGGCGAAGCTGACCCCACGTCTGCTTCAGGCCCGCCACCTTGGGGATCAGGAGGTACACACCGACGAGCGCCACCACGATCAAGGCCGACACGAGCAGCACGCGCCTCCGAGTGATCGGCACCGTCGGCCCATGCTCTGACACCGCAGGCGGGGAAGCGTCCGCGGCAGACGCAACCGCCCGAGGATCTACCCGAGCTGGTGGCGTGGACGCGCGCGGCCGGTCCGGGTGCAAGCGGATCTCAGGGGTCCCGCGTCGCCTGCGGGTGCTTCGGGAGCAGGCGGTGGCCGTCGACGACGGCGGCGGCGAGGTCGATCAGCTTACGGTTGCCCGTGCGTGATTGCTCGCGCAGCATCTCGAACGCGCTCTCCTCGCTGATGGAATGGCGTTCCATGAGGATGCCTTTGGCGCGCTCGGTCAGTGCGCGGCGCCCGAATGCTCCTTCGAGGTCCTGGTATTCGGCGAAGCGGCGCAGCACGATGTCGATCGAGCTTTGCCAGTCCTCGACATCGGTGTCGCTGATGTGAGCGAACACGCCTCGTTTGGACGCTTCCTTAACGAAGCCGGGATCGGGTGCGTGCAAGAGCACGATCACGGGACACGCAGCTTCATGCACGATCTTGTCGATCAGACCGAGCGCATGCACAGAGCTCTCCCCCAGCCCGACGAGGGCCACGTCGGGCCGCTCGCGGGCGGTCACCGGGCCGACATCTTCGACGCCGATCTCCCTCGCGATCACCTCGTGGCCGAGCCCGACAACGATTGGAGCAACGAGCGCAAGGCGATCCTTGCGTTCGTTCGCGATCAGGACGCGTAGATGCTCGGTCTCGCGATCGTTCGTGGACGGACCCACGGCCAGATCTTAACCCGGGCGCGTTACACGACCGCCCCGGACAGCCGGACCATTGGGTGCAGGATGAATATCGGCCTCGCCTTGACCCTCGGCGGGGCGCCGCACCTCCGGCTCCAACGCTCGGCCGGCGTCGGCGTGACAGATGCGCCGGCCGGCCATCTGGGACGCAGGTTCCGTGTCTGAGGAGTTGTGTTTTGCACGGCGCTGCATTGGATAGTGCGCACGAGACGGACCCGCGGAAGCCGATGCCGCGCGACACGCGCGGCTGGCGTGTGGCTCCGGCTCCTGACGGTCGAGGCATGCCCGACCCGCCCGCGGCACGACCGGCACACCGATCACGCGGGTTCTTGCTGTTCGTGGTCGCGCCAACTGCCGGCCAGCCGCGGGTGAACGTGCCCTTCAGCCCCTACTTCCTGTCCGAGGTGCAGGCCGGACAGGTCGCCTCGATTGAGTCAAAGGGCAACACGATTCAGGGCACATTCAAGGCGAAGGTTCGCTACCCCGCGACGGATCAGAAAGCGACGCCGACGACCCTGTTCGCGACCGAGGTTCCGACGTTCTGGAACAACGATCAATTGGCTGCGCTGCTGGCATCCGATGGTGTCGAGATCAACGCAAAGTCGACGGTGCAGACCACCTCCCTGTTGTCGTCGCTGCTCTTGGGGTTCGGGCCGACGCTGCTGATCGTCGGGCTGTTCATCCTGTTCATGCGCAGAGCTGCCAAGGCTGGCGGTGGCATGGGTGCGTTAGGTAATTTCGGTCGGTCCAAGGCGCGCCGGATCGACCCGGCGACGATCAGGATCACGTTTGCCGACGTTGCGGGAATCGATGAAGCCAAGTTTGAGTTGACGGAGATCGTCGACTTCCTACGCGACCCCACACGCTACGGCCGCCTCGGCGGTCGGATGCCGCACGGGGTGGTGCTCTCCGGTGCGCCGGGGACTGGCAAGACACTGCTCGCCCAGGCCGCTTCGATCGCCGCGTCGCGGTACAGCCGCCGGACCGGGTCGGCAGGCGTCAGATTCTCGAGGTTCACACCCGCTCGATCCCGCTGGCCGACGGCGTCGATCTCGAGGCGCTGGCGGCGACGACCCCGGGGATGGTTGGAGCCGACCTCGCGAACCTCGCCAACGAGGCGGCGCTGCTCGCCGCCCGCCGTAGTCACCACTGCGTCCAGACTGCTGACTTCACTGACTCACTCGAGAAGATCCTCCTCGGCGCTCCGCGCGGAATCGTGCTGTCGGCCGCAGACCGGGAGCGGACCGCTCACCACGAGGCCGGGCACGCTCTCGTCGGGATGCTGACGCCGGGGGCCGACCCCGTTCGCAAAGTCTCGATCATCCCTCGAGGTGCCGCATTGGGCGTGACCCTGTCGGCACCTGACGACGATCAGGTCTCCTATACGCGCGAGGATCTACTCGGGAAGATCAAGGTCGCGCTGGGCGGTCGCGTCGCCGAGGAGATCGTCTACGGCACGATTACGACCGGAGCGGAATCGGACATCGAGTACGTCACCACGATCGCGCGGCAGATGATCGGCCGATGGGGAATGAGCGAAGCCATCGGCTTTGTGAGAGTCGTACCCGCCGAAGCACACGGACCGTTCCTGATCGCCGCGGGCGAAAGCTCTCAGGCAACGCAGCGCATCGTTGACGAGGAGGTGCGCCAGGTGACTGACAGCGCCCATCGCGAGGTGACACGACTGCTCGGCGCGCACCGCGATCAACTCGAGACGCTGGCCCTCGAGCTCCTGAAGTCCGAGACGCTGGACGAGGTGGAGGCCTACGTAGCAGCACAGATGCCGATCCGGCCTTCAGACCCCGCCGAGCTGGCTACCGTCGGACCCCGCCGAGCAACGCGAACGCGAGCGCCTCGGCCTGTCCGGGCGCTGAGCACCTAATGCTGCATGAACGATGGAGGTCAGGATGCTGTCCCTTGCAGAGTTTTCGATCCAGCGGCCCAAGTTCGCGCTCGCGGGCTGGCTGATCGCCGCTCTCGCATTGACGCTGGTCGGATTTGGCGCCGCGAGCACGGTGTCACCGACGATCACCGTCGTGCCCGGCACGCAGTCCTCGCGCGCTCAACAGCTGGCCAACGCGCAGTTCGGCCCCACCCAGCTCGTGCCGATCCTGCTCGAGGGCCCGCAAGGCGAAGCTCAACCGCGAGGGCCCGAAGCTCGTGGCCGCGCTCGCCAAGCGCCCTCACACGCGCGTGCTCTCGGCGTGGGATGCGGGCAGCGCCAGCGCCGGCCTGCGGCCCGAGGCCGACCGCCGCGATGATCGTCGTCTCCGTCGACCGCTCCGAGAAGGACGGCGGTGCGGTACGACCAGCCTCAGATCGAGAGCCTGGTCGTCGCAGCAAGATCACCGGCGCCGGTCAAGGCCTACGTCACCGGCCAGCCCTCGATCGACCGCGCCGAGAAGGACGCGTCGCTCGTCGAATCTCCGCCGAGACCGAGCTGATCGCCATCGGGATCCTGTTCCTGCTGCTGCTGCTCGGGCTGCGCGCGCCCGGTGGCCGCGCTGCTCGTCACCGCCGTCGGCGCGATCAGCATGCTGTCCGGCTTCGGCGAGGTCGCGCTGCTGGGGCAAGTTCTTCAACCTCGACCCGGTCGGCGTGGCCGCCGGAACGATGACCGGGCTCGCGCTCGGCGGTCGGCTTTCGCGCTGCTGATCCTGGACCGCTTCCACCGGGAGGAGTTCCCGCCGACGGCCGCATCCACGCGACGCGGCGACCGCCGCGATCGCGCGGGCTCGAGACCACCGGCAAGGCCGTGCTCGTCGGCCGGCACCGCGCTCGTCGTCGGCGCTGGCGCTGGTGGCGGTGATCGGACCGACCGCGCTGATGGTCTCGGTCGGCACCGGCGCGCTGACCTGCGCCGCTGTTCGCGACCGGTGGCGCCGTCGTCGTGATGCCGGCCGCGCTGGTGCTGCTCGGACGCCGGATCGACTGCGCTGCAGCTTCCCCGCCCCGGCGCTGCTGGCGCGCGCGTGGTCGCGGCTGGTCGAGCGGCGGCAACTGGGTCACCCGCCACGCCGTCTGCACCGGGCTTCGCCGCGACCGCGCTGCTCGCCGCGATCGCGGTGCCGGCGTTCGCGCTGAACATCGGGGCCGCACTGACATCACCCAGCTTCCGCGCCGACTCCAAGGCGCGGATCGCCTTCAAGGAGGTCTCGCGCGTGATGGGCCCGGGCTGGGCGACGCCGTACAACCTGATCGTCGTCTCGCAACAACCGCCCGATCACGACGCCGGCGATGCTCGCGAGCGTCGAGCAGCCTCCAGACCCAGATCGCCAAGAACACGACGGTCGAATCGGTCACCGGGCCGGGGGCGATCAACTCGACCTCGACTGCAGCTCAAGACGTTCGGCCCGCAGCTCGACTCACTCGGCCGAAGATCTCCGACAAGAGCAAGAAGGATCTGCGTGCAGTTGATCAACGGCCTCGGTCAGGCCGGCGCCGGCTCCGCGCAGCTGCAGTCCGGGCTGGCAGCCGCATCGTCCGGCGCCGGTCAGCTGCACGGCGGCTGCGGTCAGGCGCAGGTCGGGCGCCGGCCAGCTGCACACCGGCCTCGCTCAGGCACGGGCTGGCTCGGCGCAGCTCGTCGGCGGGCTCAACCAGGCGCTGTCGCGGCGCCGACCGCGCTGAAGAACGGCGCCGGCCAGGCGCTGGCGGGCGCCGGCCAGCTCGCCAACGGGCTGGGTCAAGGGAGCGCCTCAGGCCACAGCCGAGCGTGCCGGCCGTCGAACGCGCTTGCGCAGCGCGACCGCGACCGCCGCGCTCGGCGATCACAGGCGCCGCAGGGCAGCGCGCAGCGCGCAGCCGAAGCCGTCGGCGCCGCCGTCGCGGCGCTGCAGGCGCATGGGCGCAGCCGGCACGGCGACCCGAGCTACCAGGCCGCGCGTCAGCGGCGCTCTCAGACCGCCAGCACGGCTCGCTGGCCGGCATCGCCAGCGAGCTCAGCACCGCCGCAGGCAGCGCGGCCGGGCCACGGGCATCGCGGCGGCGGTCAAGAGCCAGGTCGCGGCGCTCGCTCCGCAGCGGACTGCAGCAGCTCCAGGGCGGCGCGCGCAGCTGCAGGCCGGCATCGACCAGCTGCACGCCGGCAACGCCCAGCTGGCCAGCGGGCATCGAGCCAGCTCGTCCGGCGGCGGCGGCCAGCTCGCACAGCGGCCTCGGCCAGCTGACAGCCGGCGCCGGGGCGCTGCAGGTCGGGCTTGGCGCAGCTGACCGAGCGGCGCCGGCCAGCTCGCCACCGGGCTGTCCGGCGGCGTCGGCCCGGCCGGCCAGCTGATCACCGGCCTCGGGCACGATGCAGGCGGCGGTGGTCAAGTCCCGCGGGCAGATCCCGTCGACCAAGCCCAGCTCAGGCAGCTGCAAGGCGCAGTCACCGGGCATGTTCAACTCCGGGCTACTTCGTGCTCGCCGCGGTCGAGGGCGCCACGGCCGTCCAACCGCAACGCGGCGACGTTCACGATCAACCTGCTGCGGGGCGGGACCGCCGGCCAGATCATGGTCGTCTCCAAGTACCCGCTCGAGCGACCCGCGCTCCGAGGCCCTCGGCACGCACGCTGACCACGCTTGGCACAGACGTTCGCCAAGGCCAACAACGTCGCAGGTCGCGGTCGGCGGGCCCGGCGGGCAGCCTCGGCGACCTGACCAGGGTCACCAAGTCTCGGATCTGGCTCGACGTCGCGGTCGCTCGTCGCTGGCGATCATGCTGCTCGCTGGCGATCGCGCTGCGGGCGGTGCTGCTGCCCGCCGTGGCGACCGCCTTCAGCCTGCTGGTCACGGCCGCCACGTTCGGCCTCCTGCAGCTGCTGTTCGGCGGCTCGAACCCGCTGCTCGGCGGCCCCGGTTACCTGGACCCGATCACGATCATCAGCGTGTTCACGGTCGCCTTCGGCATCACGGTCGATGTTCTCGACGATGCTGCTGATGCGCACCCGCGAGGCCTACGTTGCCGACGCCGAGACAACCGGTCATGCGGTCCGCATCGGGCCTGCGCGAGACGGCGGCAGCCGACGACCGGCGCCGGCCTGGTGATGGTCGCGGCGCTGATCCCGTTCGTCGCTCACCGACCTGCTCAACGTCCGGGCGCTCGGGATCGGCGTGGCCTTCGCGGTCCTGCTCGACGTCCTGATCGTGCGGCCGGTGCTGCTGCCCGCCGCGGAGGCCGTGCTCGGGCGCTGCGGCTGGTGGCCGACGCGTGGCGCCGGCCGCAGCCGATGCCGTGCCGGCGGCCCCGACCGCCAAGCCCCGTCGCACCGCCGACGCCGCACGTGCGCAGCGCCGCCCGGCCCGCCCAATAGGAGCACCACGATGAACCTCCTGTCACAACCGCAGCAATCTGGTATCCGCCCGCGTCCGGCCGAGCCGAGCTCCCCGGGCCGGTGGGCCTCACAACACCTCGGTCAGATGGCGCTCGACGCGGCCGACGCGCTACACCGGCACCGCGCTGCAGTTCCGGCGTGCTGGTGAGACGATCGCGATCTCCTACCCTGAGTTCGGCGCGATCTCCTCGGAGATCGCCCGCGGGCTGATCGCCCTGGGGATCGAGCCCGGGGACCGGGTCGCCGATGCTCGGCTCGACGTCGGCCGAGTGGACGCTCGCTGACTTCGGCGCACTGTGCGCGGCGGCGGTCGTGACACCGATCTACCACACCAACTCCCCGGAGGAGTGCGCCTACATGCTCGGGCACTCCGCGGCTCGCCTGGTGTTCTGCGAGGACGTGGCCCAGGCGGCAAAGATCGCGGAGATCCACGACCGCTGCCCAAGCCTCCGGCACGTCGTGCTGTTCGAGGGCGAGGCCGAGGGCGCGATCACACTCGCCGAACTCCGAGCCTACGGCACCGGGCGTCCCGCCCGAGCGCGTGCACGAGCGGCTCGCGGCGACGGAGCCCGACGACATCGCGACACTCGTCTACACGTCGGGGACGACCGGGCCACCAAAGGGCTGCATGCTCAGCCACTCCAACTTCCTCCAGACGACGCGGATGATACGTCGAGGAGCTGGGCGTGAATGACACGCACACCCTGTACCAGTTTCTGCCGCTCGCGCACGTGCTGGCTCGCATCTCGCAGGCGGTCGTGCTCCGCGCCGGCGCCCGCGTCGTGCTTCTGGAGCGGAGACTCGGCCCAGATCATCGACGAGCTCTCTGAGCTGGCGACCGACGCACTTCCCGGCGGTCCCGCGCATCTACGAGAAGATCCACGCCGCGGTGATGGGCCGCGTCGCCGACGGCCCCGCGCCGCAGCGCGCGCTGTTCAGATGGGCGCTGAAATCCGGTGCAAAGTCCCGGACCGCGACGCGCGAGGGTCGGCGTCCCGGGCGCCTCGCAGACCTGCAGTATCGGCTCGCCGATCGCCTCGTGCTGTCGAAGGTCCGGGGCATCTTCGGTTCGAGCCTCCAGCTGGCGCTCGTCGGGGCGGCACCGGTCTCCCACGAGCTGCTCGAGTTCTTCGACGCGTGCGGAGTGCTCGTGCTCGAGGGCTACGGGCTGAGCGAGAGCTGCGCCGCGGCGACCATCAACACCCCTCGACGCGGTCCGGTTCGGCACTGTCGGCAAGTCACTGCCGGGGACCGAGGTGTCGATCGCGGGAGACGGCGAGATACTGATCCGCGGGCCGCATGTGTTCAAGGGCTATTTCGAGGATCCCGCGGCCACCGCCGCGATGTTCACTGCCGATGGCTGGCTGCGCTCGGGAGATCTGGGCTCGATCAGCGATGACGGCTATCTCACGGTCACAGGACGCAAGAAGGATCTGATCATCACCTCCAGCGGCAAGAACATCACGCCGGTCAACATCGAGAGCGAACTGCGCAACGGCCGGTACATCACTGAGGCGGTGGTGTTCGGCGACAACAGGCCGTACCTCGTCACGATGCTCACGCTCGACTCTGACGAGGCTGCCAAGCTCGCAGCTCGGCTCGGGATCGCCACCGACCGCGCGACGATCGCGCGCGACGTGCGCGTTCGCGGCGAGGTTCAGAGAGACGTCGATGCCGTCAATAAGAGGTTCGCGCGGATCGAGCAGGTGAAGCGCTTCGGGATCCTCGACCATGATCTCAGCCAAGCCGCGGGCGAGCTCACACCGACACTGAAAGTCAAGCGCGCATTCGTCTATCGAAAGTACGCCGACGTGTTTGCCGGCCTGTACGAATAGACAGGCGCGCGCGGCGCGACAGTTGCAGCTCACATGTCCATCCCGCCGTTGACGCCCCATATCGCGCCGGTGATGAACGAGGATTGGTCGGCGACGAGGAAGTGCACGACGCGGGCGATCTCGTCCGGCCTTCCGAGGCGTCCCACGGGGATTCTTTCCTTGATCCCCTCGAGCACCTTTTCGGGGATGTGCTCGAGCATCTCGGTCGCGATGAACCCGGGGGCAACCGTGTTCACCGTGATCCCGATGCCATCCTCCTCAAGCTTGCCCGCGCGCTTGAGCTGGAATGCAGCCTCACGCGCGAGCGTCTTCGTGAGCCCGAACAGCCCTGATTTCGAAGCTGCGTAGTTCGCCTGGCCGACGTTGCCCATCTCGCCGATGATCGAGGAGATGTTCACGATCCGCCCCGACCCGCGTTCGATCATGTGCGGCAGCGCCGCCTGGCTCATGAAGAACGCCCCTGACAGGTTGACGCCGATCACCTTGTGCCAGTCCTCGTCGGTCAGCTTCAGCACCGTCTTGTCAATCGTGATACCGGCGTTGTTGACGAGGATGTCAAGCCGTCCGTGCTGCTCGATCACCTCATTGACGGTCCGCCGGCAGTCCTCAGCCGAGCCGATGTTGCCCTGGTGGATGCTGCCCTTGAGGTGTTTGTCGGTGAGTTTGCCGATGAACGCTTCGGCCGTTTCGCGGTCGCGGCTGTAGCCGGCCGCGATGTCCGCGCCCTGCTCGGCGAGGCTGTGACAGATCGCCCCCCCGATCCCTCGGGTCCCACCGGTAACGAACGCGACGCGGCCGTGCAGACGTGATCGGCGGACCATCGTCTCCGGGGTCGCGGTGGTCGTGGCTGACATGCTGTCTCCTTGTCTCAGCGGTCCGAGCGACCGCGCATCCAGTGCGCGAGCTCGGGCCAGATTTCATGCTCGAGGGAACGGCGTCCAGGCCTCGTTGACGCTGGCATTGCCGCTGACTACTACAGGTCAACACGTCACGCCGGCCGAAAGTTGAAGCCGACAACGACGCCCTGCCAGGCTTTGAGGCAGAGCGAACCGTCCACGATACACCCACCAGGAAATGAGCGTATAGTGCAAAGGGCTTCGCCTTTACCCCCGGCGGGCAGGTTGTTCCGGCTCTATGACACGGCCGGTGTAGGCGTGTCGCCCTGACTGGGCCGCGCATATTGGTCACGTCGGAGCTGAGCACGGCTGAGCTCAAATGGTTACATCGCCGCGAGCGTCGTGGCAGCAGCCGCGTGAGCCACTGACATTTGGTTGAGAAGTCGCTTTAACACCGCGAGGAGAAACGCATGGCAATCATTGACTCAACCACCTACGAAGCGCCCGGCCGGTTAGGTAGTCCGGTACAGCTCACCAAGCGCTACGAGAACTTCATCGGGGGACAGTGGATCGCCCCGACCACCGGCGAGTACCGAGAGAACTTGACGCCGACGACGGGCGAGCCGTTCTGCGAGGTCGCGCATTCTGGTCCGCAGGACATCGAGCTGGCGCTCGACGCGGCGCATGCCGCCAAGGATGACTGGGGTCAACGCTCGCCGGCCGAGCGTGCCGCGGTTCTGAATCATGTGGCGGATGCGATCGAGGAGAACCTCGAGATGCTTGCCGTGGCAGAGAGCTACGAGAACGGCAAGCCGGTGCGCGAAACGCTGGCGGCTGATATCCCGCTCGCGATCGACCATTTCCGCTACTTCGCGGCCGCTGTGCGTGCGGAGGAGGGGCGGATCTCGGAGATCGACGATCAGACCTACGCGTACCACTTCCAGGAGCCTTTGGGGGTCGTGGGCCAGATCATTCCGTTCAACTTCCCGTTGCTGATGGGGGCGTGGAAGATCGCTCCTGCGCTGGCGGCGGGGAACTGCACGGTGCTCAAGCCTGCCAGTCCGACCCCGTGGTCGATCCTGAAGCTCGCCGAGGTGATCGCCGACATCGTCCCGCCTGGGGTGCTGAACATCGTCAACGGTCCAGGCGCGGGGATCGGCAAAGCGCTGGCGTCGAACAAACGGATCGCGAAGGTTTCGTTCACGGGCGAGACGGTCACGGGCCGGCTGATCATGAGCTATGCCGCCCAGAACCTGATCCCCTCGACGACGGAGCTTGGCGGCAAGTCGCCCAATATCTTCTTCGAGGATGTGATGGCGGCCGATGACGCGTTTCTTGACAAGGCGATCGAGGGTCTGGTTCTGTACGCGTTCAACAAGGGTGAGGTCTGCACGTGTCCGTCGCGTGCGCTGATCCACGAGTCCATCTACGACGAGTTCATGGGCCGCTGCCTGGAGCGGATCGGCGCGATCAAGCAGGGCGACCCGCTTGACCGCGAGACGATGATGGGCCCGCAGGTCTCGGCAGCGCAGCTGGAGAAGATCGAAGGTTATGTGAAGATCGGTCGTGAGGAGGGCGCCGAGGTGTTGATCGGCGGCCAGCGCCCGGAGCTGAGCGATCACCTCGCCGGCGGCTATTACTTCGAGCCGACAGTGCTCAAGGGCCACAACAAGATGCGGGTCTTCCAGGAGGAGATCTTCGGGCCGGTGCTCGCGGTGACCACGTTCAAGAACGAGGCCGAGGCGTTGGAGATCGCCAATGACACGCTTTACGGGCTCGGCGCGGGTGTCTGGACTCGTGACGGCAGCCGGGCGTTCCGGATGGGCCGCGCGATCAAGGCCGGGCGCGTGTGGACCAACTGCTACCACCAGTACCCGGCGCACGCCGCGTTCGGTGGCTACAAGAGCTCGGGCGTCGGGCGTGAGAACCATCGGATGATGCTCGATCACTACTCGCAGACGAAGTGCCTGTTGGTCAGCTACGACCAAAACCCGATGGGGCTGTTTTAGAGATGGAGGCTGCGGCCCGCGATCGTGGGCCTGCTGTTTCGGCGACACCCGCAGCCCTCGAGATGATTTATCGCCTCAAGGGCGCACACGGCCCGCTCGCGTTCTTCCAGTCGGGGGGGTGCTGCGACGGCACCTCCCCGATCTGTCTCAAGGACGGCGAGCTTCCGGCGGGCCCCCACGACGTGCACTTGGGGGACATTGGCGGAGCCCCGTTCTATATCGACGCCGACCAGTACGAGCGATGGGGCACGCCGCGGTTTCTGATCGACGTCGCGCCCGGCGCCGCGGAGGGCTTCTCGCTCGAGGGCCTTGAAGGTGTGCATTTCATCTCTCGGGCTCCGTGACGAGCGGCTGGCGCTGGGGACCCGCCTGACTTGACAATTGACGGCCTCACGGAGGCCGGCTACCCAGGAAGAAGGAACCAATCATGGCCACGACATCGATCCCGCAGCCCCGGGGCTCGGAGGCGCCACCCACGACCTACCGCGCCGCGGTCGTACACGCGTTCGGCAGCCCGCTGACGGTCGAGCAGGTCTCGATGCCAGAGCTCGGTCCGGGGCAGGTGCGGGTGAAAGTGCAGGCGTGTGGTCTTTGCCACACCGACATCCACGCCGCGAGCGGCGACTGGCCGATCAAGCCCTCACCGCCGTTCATACCGGGCCACGAGGGCGTCGGCACGGTCACGCAGCTCGCGCCCGGCGTGAGCGAGGTCGCGGTCGGTGACCGCGTCGCGATGCCGTGGCTCGGCTACGCGTGCGGCAGCTGTGACTACTGCGTGTCGGGCTGGGAGACACTTTGCCACGACCAGAAGATGATGGGCTACACGATCGACGGCGGCTTCGGCGAGTACGCCACCGCCTACGCCCGTTACGTCGTCAAGGTTCCCGAGGGCATCGACTCGTTCGACGCCGCGCCGCTCACCTGCGCCGGCGTGACCACCTACAAAGCGGTCAAGGTTGCGGGCACCCGCTCCTCCGATTTCGTCGCTGTGTTCGGCGTCGGCGGTCTGGGACACCTCGCGATCCAGTACGCGGCGATCGCCGGAGGTCGAGTCGTCGCCGTCGACGTGATCGATGAGAAGCTCGAGCTCGCGCGAGAGCTCGGCGCCGAGTTCACGATCAACGCCAGCAAGGAAGACCCGGTCGAGGCGATCCAGCGGCTCGGCGGCGTCAACCAGGCGATCGCGCTTGCCGTCTCACCGCGGGCGTTCGAGCAGGCGTATGGGTCGCTGCGTCGCGGTGGGAAGCTTGTGTTCGTCGCGCTGCCGGCCGACAACGAGGTCAAGATCCCGATCTTCGAGACGGTGCTCAACGGGATCACGATCGTCGGCTCGATCGTCGGCACACGAAAAGACCTACGCGAGGTGTTCGAGCTTCACGCGGCCGGCAAGACACGTGTGATCCGCGAAACTCGCCCGCTTGACCAAGTCAACGAGGCCATCGCCGACGTCGAGGCCGGGCGGGTCGCCGCGCGGATCGTGCTCGAGCCTTAGGCGGGGCATATTTGTGTTGCAGAAATCCGAGGTTTGCCGTCAAGGAGGCTGTGATGGAATCTGCTGTGATCGTTAGTGCCGTGCGCACACCGGTGGGCAGTTTCGGCGGCCAGTTCAAGGACGTCCCGGCAACGGAGCTCGGCGCGCGCGCTGTGCGCGCCGCCCTGGAGAGGGTCGGTGTTTCCGCCGATGAAGTCGACGAGGTCGTGCTCGGGCTGCGTGCTGGCTGGCCGGGCTTGGACAGAACCCAGCGCGCCAGGCTGCGATCGGCGCGGGGATCCCGAAGGAGGTGCCGGCGACGACGATCAATATGGTCTGCGGGTCGGGCCTCAAGGCGGTTGCGATCGCATCGCAGATGATCCGCGCCGGCGACGTGGACGTCGTCGTGGCGGGCGGCATGGAGAACATGACGCGCGCTCCGTATCTGCTGCCTCCGGGCGTTTCGGCGCGCGGATGGGCGACGCCCAGCTGATCGACTCGATGGTTCATGACGGTCTCTGGGACGCGTTCAATGACATCCACATGGGGATCACCGCGGAGAACCTCGCCGAGCAGTACGGCATCAGCCGCGAGGAACAGGACGAGTTCGCCGCCAGCAGCCAGCAGAAGGCCGAGCGTGCGATCGCCGACGAGGTCTTCAGCGAGGAGATCGTGGCGATCGAGGTACCCGCAAAAGGTGGGGCGCGCCGGGTCGACCGCGACGAGGCGCCCCGCGCAGGGACGACTACCGACACGCTGGCGAAGCTGCGCACAGCGTTTCGCCGTGAGGACGGCACGGTGACCGCGGGCAACGCCTCGGGGATCAACGACGGAGCCTCGGCGATCATCGTGATGTCAGCCAGCAAGGCCAACGAGCGTGGGCTGCGGACGTTCGGGACGGTCGAGAGCTACGCCTCCGTCGGCGTCGAGCCGAAGATCATGGGCATCGGTCCAGTGCCCGCCGTGCGCAAGGCGCTCGCGAGAGCCGGGCTCCAGCTCGGCGACATCGATCTGTTCGAGCTCAACGAAGCGTTCGCTGCGCAGTCGCTCGCCGTGCTCAGAGAGCTGGATATCGAGCCCGACCGGATCAACCCCCACGGCGGCGCGATCGCCCTCGGGCACCCGATCGGAGCCAGCGGCGGTCGCATCCTGGTCACCCTCCTGCACGAGATGCGACGCCGCAACTCAGGACGCGGCCTCGCCGCGCTCTGCGTCGGCGGCGGCCAGGGCCAAGCCGCAATCATCCGAAACGGCGCCAAACCTTAGACCCGCGCGCGACCGCGACCGCTCGCCGAGACCGCCGAGCCGGAGCGAGCTCACTCTGCCTGCGCCGTGGTGGCAGCAGGACGACGCGCGACGCCGCTGGCCTCCGCCGCACGCGCGACCGCCGCGGCCACGGCCTTGACCACTTCACGGTTGAACACGCTCGGGATGATGTACTCAGCGTGCAACTCATCGTCTGTGACCACGGCAGCGATGGCCTGCGCAGCGGCGAGCTTCATCTCTTCGTTGATCGTGCGCGCGCGGACGTCCAGTGCGCCGCGGAAGACACCGGGGAAGGCCAGTACGTTGTTGATCTGATTCGGGTAATCGGAACGACCGGTTGCCATGATCGCGACGTCGTCGCTGACCGCCTCGGCTCGCACCTCGGGCTCCGGGTTGGCCATCGCGAACACAACCGGCCTCGCTGCCATCCGCCGCACGGCCGCTTCGGACACCGCGCCGGGCCCAGACACGCCGACGAGCACATCCGCACCCGCGAGCACGTCGTTGGCCATGCCCCGCTCACCAGTGAGATTCGTGCGCGCGGCGAGTGCCTTGCGTACTGGGTCCAGGCCGGGCCGGCCGGCATACAGGGCCCCCTCGACATCGCACACGATTAGGTTGCGCACCCCATGGGCAAGCATGATCTCGCTACAGGCCGTCCCGGCCGCGCCCGCGCCCACGACGACGATTTTGACCTCCGCGGCACGCTTCTCGACGACCCGAAGCGCGTTCATCAGCGCGGCGAGTACCACGATCGCGGTTCCGTGCTGGTCATCGTGGAAGACCGGAATGTCAAGCTCGGCGCGCAGGCGCCGCTCGATCTCGAAACAGCGTGGCGCCGAGATGTCCTCGAGATTGATCGCGCCAAACGTCGGCGCTGCCCACGTGACGAACTCGACGATGCGGTCGACATCCTTGGTCGCCAAGCACAGCGGGAATGCATCTATCTCCGCGAACTCCTTGAACAGCAGCGCCTTACCCTCCATGACAGGCATCGCAGCCTCAGGGCCGATGTCGCCCAGCCCAAGCACCGCGGTCCCGTCTGAGACGACCGCCACCGCGTTGCCCTTGATCGTGAGCGACCAAGCTCTGTCGGTGTCCTCGTGGATGGCCATGCTCACGCGCGCGACACCTGGCGTGTAGGCCATCGAGAGGTCATCGCGGGTCTTGACCGGGGTCTTGGCGCGCACCTCGATCTTGCCGCCCAAGTGCATCAGGAACGTGCGATCAGAGACGCGCTCCACGATCACGCCGTCGAGGCCTGCGACGGCGTCCACCACGGCCTCGCCATGGCCCGCGTCGACGCATGCGACGGTCACATCGCGCACCACCTCACCACCCGCGACACGCACGAGATCGATCGCGCCGAGGATCGAACCGGTCTCACCTATCGCTCCCGCGACACGCGCGAACGCGCCAGGCTGCTGCACCAGGCGCACGCGCATCGTGATGCTGTACGACGCCGACGGATGGAGTGCCCGGACAGGAGGGGGACTCGCCGCCGGGACGCTCGGCATCGCGCCTCCCGGCCCGACCGGGGGATGACCGTTGTCGGGCGTCATGGTCGTCGACTCGCGATCCGCGGGCGGGCGCCACCCCCACCCGTCCCAAGCTCACCTGATGGGCAGGCGTACACGCAGATGATCCTACCCTTCGCCCGCGCCGGCGCGGGTGCCTGTAGCGGATGCGCGAGGGGCGGCGATGGCGAGCGCGCCGAGGCCATTGCCGAGGCGGTGCCGCGTCCCGGGTCCCTCGCCGGGGAACCAGTAAGCCCATAGCTGAAGCACAACCCGGATTGGGAATCCGGCTGCTGGTCGAGAAACCGGCCATATATTCCGGTTTCTCGACCAGCCCGGATGCCTGTAAGGACCGCCTCCGCACCGAAAGCCCTGAGTCAACAACGGGTGGGACTGAGGCGACTGGTCATGCGCTCGCGGGTCGTCCGCGCCCGGGCTGTGATGTCGTTCGTCTAGAGTCTTGCCGGTGTTTGGTCGCCTCTTCTCACCTAAGAAGCGCGACCGCGATCAACAGCCAATTCGGGATGGCGCGGTTCATGCGCCCGACGCAACGCCCGAGGACGTTCCGCCGCCAGGGGTTCCCGTGGGCTTCGACGGCCACCCGCTGGACCACACGGAGACGCCCTCGGGGAGCGACGGGGGCAGCGGGTTCGGCTATGCCTGACGGCGACTGGCCGCAGCTGTGGGGCATGACGTCGGCGCCGTAGGGGCACTTCCACTCCATCATCGGGCAGCAGGGCGACGGGTCGGAGGGCGGGCCGCTGCCAGAGTTGAATCTGCCCGCTGATCGGATACGCTGGAGGCGTTGAGCGTGACTCGGGGCGGTCGGTTGGGCAGCCCTCGCTCGCTCGGGGCAGGGGTATCCGTCAGCGAAGGTCCACCCAGGGGGTCGAAGTGAGTCAGGTTATCAGTCCAGATGTCGATGTCCAGTCGTTGCGGGCGCGCGTAACGGGCGAGGTCGTCGGACCACGAGACGGCTCGTACGACGAGGCCCGCCGGGTCTGGAATGGGATGGTCGATCGCTACCCGGTAGCTGTCGTTCGCTGCGCCTCGACGTCCGACGTGGTCGCCGCCGTTTCGTTCGCTCGGGAGCGGGGGCTGCTGCTAGCGGTTCGTTGCGGAGCCCATTCGACGCCTGGCTACAGCACCTGCGACGGAGGCATCGTGGTCGACCTGCGGTCGATGAACGGCGTCCAAGTGGATCCGGACGCGCGCACCGCCCGGGTGCAGGGCGGTGCAGTCTGGGCGGAGCTCGATGCCGCCACCCAGGAGCACGGATTGGCGGTAACGGGTGGTCGGGTGTCGGACACCGGCGTGGGTGGTCTCGCGCTCGGCAGCGGCAGCGGCTGGTTGGAGCGGATGTACGGTTTCACTTGTGAGAGCCTGATCTCTGCGGAGGTGGTGACCGCCGCCGGCGAGGTCGTGACCGCGAGCGCGACGGAGAATGCGGACCTGTTTTGGGGTCTGCGAGGTGGCGGCGGCAACTTCGGGGTCGTGACCGAGTTTGAGTTCGGCCTTCACCCGGTCGGCCCGATCATGACCGCCGGCCTGTTGGCGTGGCCGCGCGCGCAGGCGGGCGAGGTGATCCGCTTCTATCGGGACTTCATGGCGCAGGCCCCCGACGAGGTCGGCGGCGGTGTGGCGCTGCTCACGGCGCCTCCTGAGCCGTTCGTGCCTGCGGAGCTCCAGGGGCAGCCGGTCGTCGGCGTCATCTACTGCTACATCGGACCGCCGGCCGAGGGCGAAGAAGTCGCGCGGCCATTGCGTGAGTTCGGTTCACCGGCGGTGGATTTGGTGCAGCCGATGCCGTACGTTGCGCTCCAGAGCATGCTCGACGGGGGCATGCCGCACGGAATTCACGAGTACTTCAAGGTCGACTGGCTGGGGTCGCTCGCGGACGAGGCGATCGCCACGGTGGTCGCGCAGGCGGAGCAGTTGCCGGCGCCGTTCGGTCAGCTGATCCTGGCGCCAATGGGTGGAGCGGTGAGCCGCTCCGGAGCGAAGGACATGGCGCTGAGTGTCCCCGATGCGCCGTGGCTGTACTTCTGCCTGTCGATGTGGATGGATCCGGCCGAGGATGAGCACAACGCGTCGTGGACGCGCGGGTTCGCCGAGGCAATGCGCGGGTTTGGACTCGGCACGGCGTTCTCCAACTTCGTCGCCCCCGACGAGGGCGATCGGCTGCGCGTGTCCTGCGGCGAGGAGAAGTACCAGCGCTTGGTCGACCTGAAGCGCCACTGGGATCCGCAGAACCTGTTCCGGCTAAATCAGAACATCTTGCCCGGCGCGTGAGGTGGAGGGGTGATCGAGTGATTCACGGTGCGAGACGGGTGCCGCGCTGGGTGCGAGTCGCGGCGCTGGTTGCCGGCCTTGCGTGCACGAGCTTGTTCGCGGTGGCGCGTCCGCAGCCGGCGTCCGCGGCGAACGTGCGAGCCAAGATCGACGCGCTGATTCGCGGCGCGATCGCCGATCACGGACTCAGGGCCGTGATCATTCAGGCGACAGTCGATGGACGTCCGGTGATCACGCAGGCGTACGGCGAGTCGATGACGGGCGTGCCCGCCACGACGGCCATGCACTTCCGCAATGGGGCGGTGGCGATCTCGTACATGTCGACGCTGCTGCTGCGGCTGGTCGATGAGGGCAAGGTCACGCTTACTGACCCGGTCTCGATGTGGCTTCCATGGCTGCGTGACTCGTCGAAGGTGACGCTCGGGGAGCTCGCCGGGATGACCGCGGCCTACCACGACTTCGAGCAGGACCACGAGCTGAGCGACATGCTCTACACGAATCCCTTCGGCGCAGTCACCACGCAGGATCAGCTGCGCCTCATGCTCGATCAGCCGCTCCAGTTCACGCCGGGCACGAACTGGAGCTACTCGCACAGCGACTACGTGGTCCTCGGCCTCGCGCTGGAGAAGATCACCGGGCTGCCGCTAAACGTGGCTCTGAGCAGGATGGTGCTCCGGCCGCTCGGCCTGACAAACACGGTGGCGTCGCAGACGGCGGCGATCCCGTCGCCGGTGCTGCACGCCTTCAGTCCAGAGCGCAAGTCGTTCCTCGGGATCCCGGCCTCGACCCCGTTCGACGAGGAATCGTCCTTCTGGAACCCGTCGTGGACGCTGGCCGACGGCGCCGTCGAGACGACGGATATCACCGACCTGACGCGCACGGCGATCGGCATCGGCACCGGACGGTTGCTGAGCAAGAGCTCATACCAGCTGCAGATCGATCCCCGGATCGGCTTCGGTCACCTGCAGAAGGACTGTGAGCGCTGCATGACGCTCACCCGTGCCTACGGCTACGGGCTCGGCGTCGTGCGCAACGGCGGGTGGATCCTTCAGAACCCGCTGTTCGGCGGCTATGCCGCGATCGAGTCTTACGCGCCGTCGGCGCGGGTCTCGATCGCGCTCGCGGTGACATTCAAGGCCAGCAGCTACAACGCGGAGGGCAATCCGAGCGGCTACTGGACCAGCGGCCTGTACACCCAGATCGGAAAGCTGCTCGCACCGAACGATCCGCCCGTCGGGCCGTGACCGTTGCCCACAGGACCACACAGGTCGGGTTCGTCGCGCCTGAACCCGTCACACGAGCGCCGGCAGCGCGCGGAGGTCCGGGCTGACCCAAGCCGCTCGAGCGGGTTCGCTGAGGAGCAGCTCGCGCGAGTAGAAACGCTCGATCAGCTTGCGATCGAGCAGGTCGGGGTTGTGCTCGATGAACTCCTCGAAGCTGTCGGCGCCCCACGTGATCAGGAGCGTGCAACGAGGCTGCGGAACGTGATCCGGGCAGCGCGACGGATCGTTAGCTATTCTGCTAACGATCTCGTCGAGCGGGATCCCATTCTTGAGCTGCGGAGCGCTGGCCGCGAACAACAACTGACAAGCCCCATACGGACATGTAACCTCCCGTGCCAGGAGGACTTGGGGACATGCTCCGCGAGCATTCGAGAACCGGGTGGCCGAGGTTCGCCTCGGCTGTCGCGATTGCGACAGTCGTATTCGGCCTGACACCGGCGAGCGCGCCAGCGGATGTGCAGCTCGTGCTGCCGACGACAACGCTGCCGGGGCTGCGGGCTGCCGCCGCTCCGCTCGCCGCGGCACAAGCTGACCTGGCGGCCGGGTTGCCCGGACGGCTCCGGTCCGTGGCGGCCGGCGCGCTGAGCGAGACAGCGGGGGCGCGCGGGGCGGGCTTCACGCTTCGCTCGGATGCGTTCGTGTTCGGGTCGCCCAGCGGCGCGGCACGCGTCTTGTCGGCGTGGCGTTCCGCGCGCAGGGCCCGAGCGGCGGCGTTCGGCTACGAGTCGCGAGCGCGAGGTCCCGCGGTCGTCGCGTGGCGCGACGGCGACCGGATCGGCGTGATCGTGCTGAGCGCCTCGCGTCGCGTCACCGACCCGCAGGGGATCGCCGAGCGCTACGCGGTCCTGGCGGACGAGTGGCTGCGCTCACCGTCACCGACGACGGCCTGGGGGAACGTGCTGGCGCAGATCCGTCCCAACGGGACGGTGTCGAAGAGAACCGCCGAGCAGGCGTTCGTTGCCGTCTACGGGCCGCTTCCGGGCGTGGCGCCCCCGCCTGGCCGCCGGACCGTGATCCCGTCGGGGACGCTGGCGGCCGAATGGATCATGTCGTACCTCAAGACGCTGACGCGTCGTCAGCAGCGGGTGGTCGAGCGGATGCTCGGGATCCGCGCACCAGGGCGCGGCGCGCACACGGCGATCCTCGACGATCCGGACTTTCACCAGGATCCGGTGGTCCAGGGGATCGTGGACCATTGGATCGGGCTCGAGTCGACGATGCTCGGGCATCCGCTCGGCTTGAAGGTGATCGCCGGCAACACGAGCACGGTCGTCCCGGGCGAATACGCGGATACGCAGCGGTTCAACCTCGACGGCAGCTTCGGTGGACCGGGCGCCCCACAACTGTGCCGGATCCGCGTGGTGCCGCTGGGCCAGACGGCGAGCATCGAGTTTCGCTCGCTGTTCCTCGCCCACGAGGTGTTCCACTGCTTCCAGTTCGACATCATGGGCTCGAACGGCTGGACGAACCTACCCGCGTGGATTGGCGAGGGCACCGCCGACTGGGTCGCGCTGAGCGTCGATCCGGTGCCGTTTAACGTCGGCGGCGCCAACCTGCAGATGTACATCCAGACGCCGCTGACGCCGCTGTTCGAGCGCTCGACCGACGCGGTCGGGTTCTGGGGGCACGCCGATGACGTCGTCCCCGGCCTGTTCAAGCGCATGGCGTCGATCATCAACGCCGGTAGCAACGAGGCTTCGTTCAACCTGGCCGTCGGCTCGCAGGACGCCTTCCTGTCGTCATGGGGCAGCAGCCCGTTCCGGCTGAACGTCACCGCGCCGTGGGAGATGCACAGCCCGATCGATCCACCTGGGTTCGGGGCGCTGCCGGTGGGCGAGCTGATCTACCCGCAGATCCTCGGCGGCAACGGAACCGTCTACGCGCCCCCTTACACGACGATGCAATACATCGTCCAGACGAGCCCCGAGGAACCCGTGCTCCACGTCGTGATCAAGGGACACGCCCGGCTCGGCACGACGGACAACTACACCGACCTCGAGAATGCCTGGTTCTGCACCGCGCCGGGCGAATGCTTCTGCCCCTCCGGGACGACCGGCTCAGTGCCGCCGACGCTGCCACTCGCGCTGAGCATGGGAGGGCGGGCGGCGCTCGGGATCAGCGGCGACCCCGACGTTCCGGGAACGTACGGCGGCCTCACGTCCTACCCGCTCTCGCACTTCTGCCGCCCCAACCAGCCGCAGCCATCGCCCGGGAGCGGCGGCACCGGGGTCGACAACGGCGACCCCTACATCAGCACCTTCGACGGCGGCGGATACGGGTTCCAGACCGCGGGCGAGTTCACGCTCGTAAAGTCGATCACGGACAACCTCGAGATCCAGTCCCGGGAGGTGCCCTACCCGAAGGCGTTCACGGAATTCCGCTACCGGCTGGCGATGAACAGCGCGTTCGCGATGCGTGACGGGGGGGCGATCGTCGAGGTCGACACCGGCGCGCCGCAGGTGCTGTACATTGACCACCGCCGCCGCTTCCCCACCGATGGCCAGACGATCGCGCTGCCGGGCGGCGGTCGGGTGCGCTACGGCGCCGCCCAGACAATCATCACCTGGCGTGACGGCACCCGCGCGCGCGTGTTCTCGATCGGCGACGAGGGGGTCAACATCGCCGTCACCCCCAGCCGCAGGCGCGCGGGTCTGCTGAGGGGCCTGTTCGGCGCCGACGACGGACATATGAACGACGACTTCGTCGGTCGCAACGGCCACCGGTATGACGCCGGCGCGATCCAGAGTGTCGGGCTGTTCGTGGAGACCAAGGCCCAGCTGCGCACGCTGATGACGGGGTTCGGGCGCAGCTGGCGGATCACCCAGCGCGAGGCGCTGTTCGTCTACCCACCCGGCAAGAACACCCGCTCCTACCTCGTCCCTGGGTTCCCACGCCTGCCGGTTGCGCTGCTCGCATTCTCGCCGGCGTTGCGGGCCGCGGCCGCTGCCGAGTGCCGACGCGCCGGCGTGACCAACCCGACCTTGCTCGTCGGGTGCGAAATCGACGTTGCCGCGACCGGCAACCCTCTGCTGGCTAGAACGACAGGGACGCTCCAGCGCGCCGCCGGGATCCCGGCCGGCAAGGTGACGAGCCCAGGAGTGTCGCCGATTCCATGGACGCAGCTGTCGGCCGGGACCGACACCAACTCTTCGTTCCTGCTCCCCGCGGTGGCGCTCGCGGACTCCGCCACCGGTACGGTCGTCGCAGCGTTCGATCGCTTCGCCCACGGCTCGATCGAGTCGGACACCTTCACCGCGGGCCCCAGCGGGATCAGCGCGGTCGCGCGCCAGACGCCGATCAGCGGCTGGAGCTCGACGGGCGATCCGGTGCTGTTCGGAGCGCCCGGCGGGGGGCTGCAGATGATCTTCTCAGGCCTGCACTCACCCGGCCCGAACGACCCTCTCACCGGAACGGTGATCGCGCCGCGGCTGGGCGATGGGAGCTACGGCCCACCCGTGCTCGCCAGCTCGCAGATCGACGCCGACCTCGGTACGGTGGAAGGGGCGGTGCTCGCCTCCGACGGCAGCACGCCGCTGTGGGCGACAGCGCAGAACCAAGCCCTGGCGGTATACCGTGGCGCCTCGAACGCGGTCGCCAACGATCTGACCCCGGACGCACCGGGCCGCTCGTATGACCCGGCGCTTGCCTACGACAGGTCTGGCAGGCTGTGGATTGCCTGGTACATGACTCCGACCGGCAGCTCGGACAGCGGGCTATACATGATGCAGCTCGATCCGGCGACCGGCGCTGCTGCCGGGCCGCCGCTGCACGTGCCGTCAAGCGACCAGATCAACCAGCTGGAGGAAGGACGGCCGGCGATCGCCTGCGAGCAGATCTGCCGCGTCGTCTACGTGCAGATGAACGGGTTCAACTCGAAGCTGCTGTCGTGGGCGCCCGGGGACGCGTCGCCCGCGCTTGTTTTCTCGGGTTCCGATCGCAGCCTCGAGACCGAGCGGAACAGCCCGCTCACTCCGCACTCACCGACGGCCGCCTACGCGCCCGACGGGCGGCTGTGGGTCGCGTGGCGCGACACCACGACCTACCTGAAGATGTACGCCAAGCTCGGAGACGCGACCGGTGCGGGCGGCGTTCCGGTGACGCTCCAGGTCCCCAGTAAGAACGCGACCCCTCAGTACCTCTCCTCGTTGGCGGTCGGTCGCTCGCTGGTCGTGGTCGGCAACTGGTCGCCTGGGAACCTCGGGCCGACCTCGGTCTGGGCGACGGTCGTCAACCCGGGATAGCCGGCCGAGCCGCTCCGCAAGGCGGCTGTGAACGATCAGTCAGCGCAGTACGCGCATCGCGATGTTGAAGATCCGAAACGGGGCGGGTGTCGTGATCTGGATGTCTTTGCGGTGGCGCACGGCGAGAGCGATCAGGGCCAGGCCTGCGCGCGGGGACGACGGCTTGCCTTTGGCGTCGAAGGCTCCGGCGCGGGCAAGCCGCGCCGCCTCAATCAGGAAGGTCTGGAGATCGTTGGCCGGGGTAACGCGAACCGTAAGCCGTGCGGTCTGCGGTCCGTCGTTGACGAACGCGTGTCGCACTCCGGGGTCGGCCCGGATGCGGTCGCCGGGCCGCGCCGCCTGGGGTCGACCGGCGATGAAGAACGTCACCTCTCCGGTGATGACCCTCCAGAACTCGGTCTGTGTCGGATGGATGTGCTCGGGGACGTCCCCGCCGGGATCGGTCTCGACCTCGGCGAGCAGGTCTTCGCCGTCGCGGGAGAAGCGGTAGCGCTGACGTCGGACAGGATCCACGACGATGTCACTCATGGGTAACATAGTGGCATGCCTGGCAAGTCGACGCAACGGATGGCATCCGCAGACCGGCGCGAGCTACTCCTCAAAGCGGCGGCCGAGCACTTCGCCGAGCGGGGATACCGTGGCGCCGACATGTCGGCGATCGCCGCAGCGGCGGGCGTAACGAAGGTGATCGCCTACCGCGCCTTCGGTTCCAAGCAATCGCTGTACGAGGCGCTACTGGACCGCCACCGCGACGAGCTGCTGCGGACGCTTATGTCCGCCGCGGCGATTGAAGGGGCGAGCACAGCGGAGCGGATCCGTGCCGGTCTGGATGCCTGGTTCTCGTACGTCGAGGGTCATCCGTTCGCGTGGCGGCTGCTCTTTCAGGACACCACCGGCCTTCCCACCCTTGGACAGCGCCATCGAGCGATGCGCGCTCAGGCACGCGCTGCGATCGCCGGCCTGCTGGTCGAGCACCTGGGCGTCGACACCGAGGCGGCCGCGCCGACCGCAGAGTTCCTACGGGCCGCGATCGTCGGGATCGCGATGTGGTGGCTTGAGAATCCCGACACAACCTGCGAGCAGGTCGTCACGATCGCCCACCGCCTAGCCGACGGCGCCATCTCCGCCGTGAGCCGAGCCCGGTAGGGCTAATGAACACGCCGATGCCTGACGCTGAGAGGGCCCCGGCGGCCGACCGTGACGATAGCGGGGCGACACTTGGTTGGATGTTCTTCGGAGCGGTCCTCCTGGTGTTGGTCCAAGCAGGCCTGGGGATGGTCGTGAATCTCTATGTCACCGTGCCGGCCCACCACCCCGGAGCTCATCCGGCCAACTACTTCGCCGGTTCGTTTCGCAGTGTGGCCTGGGCAATCGCCCATGGCCCGGGGGCGCTGGCTGTCCACGCCACCCTGGGACTGGCGCTGGTCGTGGTGGCGATCGGCGCCGCCGTCCATGGCTGGCGATCACGACGACGCGCCGTCGCTGGGTGGTCGACCCTCGCTGGGCTGCTGGTGATCGGCGCGGGCTTTAACGGCGTCAGCTTTTTGGACTTTGGCAACAACATCAGCTCGCTGATCATGGCGCTGCTCGCGCTCGCTGCGATCGCCTGCTACTGCGCGGCACTGCTCGTCCTCGGCCACCAACACCTTCAGGACCGCGGCCGTCAAGGTCCGCGCGAGGAGTAGCGCAACCGGTCATGAGGGGAGCGTTATCAGGCCGCGCGACTTGGAGGACCGCGACGCACTCCGAGCCCGCGATCGCGCTGGACCAGAGGCGCTCTACGCTGCCGTTGCGTTGGACCCCCGGCGCCACAACGTCGCGTTGAGGAACGCCGATGCGACCGCTATGCGCGACAGGATGAAGAGCCAGAGGAGCAAGACCGCCGCGGTGCCGAGCGAGCCGTAGAGCGATCCCTCCTTGGCCAGCTTGGGGGCGAAGTAGTAAACGGTCGCGAAGTGCATCAGTCCCACGCCGATGGCGAACATCACGGCGCCGGGCAGTAGCGCCCGCCAATGCGCCTGCGCATGTGGGAGTAGCAACGAGACGCCGAGCCATAGCCCGACAGCGATCGCGACCGACGCCAGGCTGAGGAGCACCGACGCTAGTCCTACCTGGTGGCGCAGATACGCAATGCCGGTCTGCGACGCGAGCGCCACGAGGAGACCAACCGACACGATCGCGCCGTCGCGGAGCAGATGCGGTCGCCGCACGAAAGGCTCCTCCCAGGCCAGGACGAACGCGACCCGGAGCGCGCGAACCAGGCTCATCGACATGTACAGCATCAGGATGAGCCCGATTGCCAGCAGAACCGCGGGTCCCTTCTGCGATTGCTTGGTGGCCTGCCTGACGATGGTCGCGACCGACGCGCCGAGCCCCAGCGTACGCGCGACCCGATCCGGCTGCGAGGAGCCGGTGAACCGGAACAGGCCGGTGACCCCGGCGGCGAACAGCGCTGCCGGAAGCAGCCACAGGAAGACGCGAAAGGCGATCCCGCCGGCCAGCAGCGAGCCGGCCCGACGTCGGTCGATATCACCAGCCTCCAGCGCGGCGTCGACGAGCTCGTTCCGCGTGCGCAGGTCGTCGACACGCCGCTCGGCTTGCTCACGAGTCCTCAGGGCGCGAGCACGGGCAGACGCCAGTCGTCCCGTGACCGCAGGATCGCCGCGCGCGGCGCCAGGGCCACCTGCCTGCAGGCCATGATCGATCTGGTCGTCATCGGCGGTCTCCCGCGAATCCGGGCGGCGCGGCGGAGTCGGCATCGAGCAGAGTATCCGCTCCACCGAGTGATCGCTGATCACCCCGTTCGGGTGACCCGCGACCGACGCCAAGCCGCGAGCAGGCCGAGACGTTGTTTGAGCCCGCGTTCGCGACGCAGAGGTGCTCGCCGTCAGGGGTCATCGCCACCCCGGGGGCTGGCACCGGTGACAGACGGGGGGCCGGCGACCCCGCCACCCCGGAATCCCGCCGCTGGTCGAGAAACCGGAATATATGGCCGGTTTCTCGACCAGCGAGGGTGTCTACGGTCACGCTGCCACGAGCCGCCCGTCGAACCCCTCCGCGCTCAGCGTCTCGGCGGCCTTCGCGCCGCGGACGACACTGGTGGCAATAACCCTGTCACAGTGGGAGGCTCGACAGCGCATCCACGTGCTCCGCGGTGCTAATCATGTCCAATTCAAGCTCCGGGTCGAGCTCGCTACAGGGCTGCTACCTCGAACAGCGCATCGAAGTCGCGCCGGTGTTCTCCCACAACAATGACCCGGTGGCTCTCGCTTCACTTGCCGGGGCGGTAGTGCGCCGTGTCAATACCGAGCGGGGCAATATGCGTGCGAGTTGACAATTGCCCGGTGCGCCCTGATACTTCACCACAGCCGCAACACGGCTACCAGGGGAATGCGCTGCCGAAAGGACGGAGGACGCATGCCGCACATGCGACGCTCTGGCCTATCAAAGCTTCGCTCCGGGGCGCTCGTGCTCGCGCTGATCGGCGCGTGGCTGACACCCGTCGCTACAGCGCCGGCGGCTCGGGCGACGACCAGGGTCACTTTTCACTACACCGGCGCGGCCCGCGCCTGGATTGTCCCTGCTGGCGTGACCCGGGCGTCGTTCGAGGTGTACGGCGCCCAGGGTGGCGGCGAAGACGTCCTCGGGCTCCCGATCATCAAGGGTGGCAAGGGTGGCCACACCAGCGCGAAGATCGACGTCACTCCGGGCGAGGTGATCTACATCTTCGTCGGCGGCAAGGGCCATGATGGCGGCACCTTCCTCGGCCTGCCATCCCGCCACCATTTCCGTGGGGGCTTCAACGGCGGGGGTAACGGCGGCTTCAACCCCCGCAACCACCTCGGGTCCGGCGGTGGGGGGGGCGGTGGAGCGTCGGACATCCGCGTCGGGGGCAAGCACTTGACCAACCGCGTCATCGTCGCCGGTGGCGGTGGTGGTTCGTCGGAGCGGCTGTCTACATGCGGGCTCTCGGTCGGTGGAGGTGGTGGTGGGCTCAAGGGGGCCAACGGGGTCGCCGCGTTCGTCCCTTCATGCATCGGGGGGAGTGGCGGCGACCAGCTCGGGCAGAGCGGCAGCGGAATGCTGGGCTTCGGGGGAAATGGCAAGCCGCCGTTCGCCGCCCTAGCCGGCGGCGGCGGTGGCGGTGGCGGCTACTACGGCGGCGGCGGCGGCTCCGTCGTAGCCGGGGGTGGCGGCGGGAGCGGGTTCGGGCCGAAGGACACGAGGTTCGCGACCGGCGTGCGCGCTGGCAATGGGATGGTCACAGTCACCGGGGACGACCCACCCCGGCTGACCCTGGTCAAGCACGTCGACAACGGCGACGCGGGCGGCACCGCGACCGATCGCTCGTGGGTCCTGCAGGCGAGCGGGCCCAGTGACATTTCCGGGCGCACCCGCGATCCCGAGATCACGCGGGCCCAGGTCGAGGTAGGGACCTACCGTCTATCCGAGGAGTCTGGTCCCGCGGGCTATTCAGCGTCATTTTGGTCCTGTCGGGGCGCAGCGATCGCCCGCAACGTCATCAGGCTGGCTGAGGGTGACCGCGTGGTGTGCCAGATCACCAACACCGCCATCGCTCCCCGGATGACGCTGATCAAGCAGGTCGACAACGGTACCGGAGGTAGCGCCGGGCCCGACGCGTGGATTCTGACCGCGGCCGGACCGGTGACGATCAGCGGCCGGACCGGACAGCGCGTGATCACCAACGCGCCGGTCAAGACCGGCGTTTACAGGCTGTCGGAGGCGAGCGGCCCGCCCGACTACGCCGCCTCGGCCTGGTCCTGCGACACGGGCATTGTCGTCGGCGACAGCTTGCACCTGCCGCTCGGGGTGCACGCCACCTGCACGATCACCAACACATATCAGAAGGCGACTCCGACCCTGACAACGCGAGCAGCCGGGAGCGGTCACGTCGGTGCACTGCTCTTCGATGAGGCGACGCTGTCCGGCGGCCGGGACCACACCGGGACGATCACGTTCCGGTTGTACGGGCCGAACGACTCGGACTGCACCAGCCCGGCGCTGGAGACCTCCGAGGTCACTGTGACACCGGACCGCAACCATTATCAGTCAGGTCAGACACACCCCATCACCAGGGCCGGCGTGTACCGGTATGTCGCGTCTTACAGCGGCGATCGCAACAACGGCCCGATCGGCGGGTCGTGCGGCGGTCCGGGCGAATCGGCGACTGTCGCCTCCCAGACCCCGCGGATCACCACTATCGCGACCGGCGGGGTGGCCGGCGGCACGGTCCGCGACACCGCCAGACTGACCGGGCACCCCCACGTACCGATCACCGGCGACGTGAGGTTCGTCCTGTATGGATCCGGTGACCATGACTGTGCCACGCCGCTGAGCACCAGCACGGGCGCTGTCTTGAACGGGTCGGTGTCGAGCGGGCCGGTCGCGGTGACGGCCGCTGGGACCTACCGCTGGATCGCCACCTACACAGGGGACGCGAACAACACTGCGGTCAGCTCGGCCTGTGCCGACGAGCCGGTGACAGTGCGGAAGGCCTCGCCGTCCATCAGCACCACGCCGTCGGCGAACGTGGACGCAGGAGCTGCAGTGCTGGACGCGGCCACGCTCGCGGGCGGCTATCAGCTGACCGGCACCGTGGTGTTCGTGCTGTACGGGGCCGATGACCCGACCTGCACGGGTACGCCAGCGGCGGTGCGGACCGGCAGCGTGTCGGACGGGTCGGCCGGCTCCGGGGGCGTGCAGGTGACGCAGGCGGGCACCCACCACTGGGTCGCGACCTATCGCGGCGACCACAACAACACCGAGGCGCAGTCGTCCTGTGCGGACGAGGCGGTGACGGTGAGACCCGGATTGCTGGCGCGGCTGGCGCTGGCGCCGGCTGCGGCCACGGTTCACGCCGGGTCTAGTCAGGGTTACACGGCGACCGGCTATGACCCCTACGGCAACCTGATCGGGGATGTGACCGGTCAGACGACGTTCACGATTGACGGCGGCGGGGCCTGCCAGGCCAATTCGTGCACCGGCTCGGTCGGCACGCACACCGTCACCGGCACCGATCAGTCCGTGTCCGGCACCGCGACGCTGCTCGTCTCCACGGTGGCCCAGCCCCCGGCGATCACCAGCGCCGCGGGCGGGACGGTCGTCGCTGGTCAGGCGGGAAGCTTCGAGATCTCCGCCACGGGCCTCCCGACGCCGTCGCTGACTACGTCAGGCCGCCTGCCTGCGGGCATGAGATTCGACGATCATGGCAACGGGACGGCGACCCTGTCGGGCATTCCGGCCGCGGGTACAGGCGGCGCGTATTCGTTGATGGTCAATGCAACCAACGGGGTGTCTCCGAGCGCCACCCAGAGCTTTGTCCTGATCGTGAAGGCGCCCGTCCTCGCGCTGCGCCAGACCTCCTCGAGCACGACCGTGACCGCCGGTCAGACTGTCACCTTCACGCTGGAGACCAGCAACCATAACGGGATCACGCTGCAGCACGTGCGGACCTGCGATGCGCTGCCCGGCGAGCTGATCTACCTCAGCGCCAGCCCCCGGGCGGGACTGTCCGTCGGGCGCTACTGCTGGACCGCGGCCAGCCTGGCAAACGGACACGCCAAGACCTACACGATCACCGCCCAGGTACCGCTGGGCGTCACCGGCACCGCCACCAGCCAGGCGACCGCGACCGCCACCGGCGTGACCGTCACCCACGCCAACGCCACGATCCACATCGCCCCCAACCCGCCCGGGCCCTGCCCGCCCGCGAGTGACCGCCGGTCCAGCGCCCACGCAGCCTGCTGAGAACGCTAGGGTCCCGCGATGCCGGCGCGCGGGCAGTTCCCCGATATTGACCGTCGGTGGCGCGGCCGGATGTCGGTCAATCGGCCCCAGACGACCTGCTGAGTTCCTCGGTCACCTCACGCCGGATCTCGGCCTTCAGGTCATCGAACGCACTGCGCATCGCCAACTCATCGCCGCCCTCCGTCTGGATCCGCCCGGCGACCCAGGCCTCTTGCAGCTTCTGCGAAACGCGAATCCCGGTCGGAGTGTTGAACCTCCGTGCCCGCTCGAGCTCCGCCTTGACGTACTCCCGGGTGTTGCCCGGAGCGCCTGGTGTGGCCCGCATCTCCTCGGCGAGCCTGGCCTCTGCCCGGTCGATCGCCTGCCGCCCCAGCTGATCCTGGTTCGCTTTCCTGACCGCCTCCATCGCGGGCACGTCTACTGCGATCTTGGAACGGTCCCCCGGGTCGTATCGCACCGGAACGATGTCGCCCTCGGAGAAACTAAGGTCCGTGCCCGTGAGAGTGCCGCCGACCTGGCATGAGACCTCGCTGCTCGATCCGTCATCAAACATGACCCGCAACTCAAGGTGGTACGCCATCGCTGAATACCCGCCATCCATCGGCACTCCGCCGCTGCGCTTAGCGACAATCACCGCCGCTTTCGCGCGGGCCCCGTCCCGCATCAACTTGTGCTTTGCGAACATCCGCGCCGATCCCGCGAACCAGAGTAGCCGTGAAGAGCGCATGACACTACACCGTCTGGGTCGGGCACCGGCGCACCCTGAGACGATCGTGTGCGTGTCCACGGGCGCCCTCGATGTGGCGGTTGCGCGATGATCGACGAGTTCATCGTGGCGGCGTGCGCGCCGCGCAGGCGCTGCTCGACGCCGGCGCGGATCCGAACACCGGCTTCTTCGAGACGGCGCATCAGCCCGAGCCGACGTTCGAGAGCGCGCTGTACGGCGCTGCGGGTGTCGCGCATCACGCCGGGCTGACACGGCTGCTGCTTGCGCGTGGGGCGGACCCGAACCTGGGCGGCGAGGTCGCATACCACGCGCCGGAGGGGTTCGAGAACGAGGCGATGCAGGCCGTTGTGCAGAGCGGCCGGCTGGCGAGCGACGGGCTCACCACAATGCTTCACCGCAAGCTCGACTGGAGCGATCTGGGCGGCGCGCGCCGGGCGGGCGGACGCGGTCGAGCTGTTCCGAGAGCGCGGCTTTGCGATCGAGCTGGACGGCGACGACGCGCTCTTCACGGCGCTGGCGCACGCCGACCGCGCGAGGACGCTGGCGTTCTTGGCGGCCGCGCCGCCGATCGTGCAGCGGCTGGAGTCCTCGCAGCCGGGGATCGTCGCGACGCTCGCAGGCGTCGGCAACACGGCCGCCGTCGCTCTGGCGCTCGACCTCGGGTTCCCCCTGTCCGCCGACGCGCTGTCGCTGGCGGTCTGGCCCGAGCGCACCGAGACCGTGCGGCTCCTGCTCGCGCGCGGGGCGCCGGTGTCGGCTTCGGTGCTATCGCTGGCCGAGCGCGCGCTCAGCGAGATATCGGAGTGGACGCCGCACCACTCCCGCGAGATCATCGACGCGCTCCAAGACGGCGCAAGAAGGCGCACACCCGCCTGGACCGGGCTAACGGACGACTGATACGAGAACGCTCGACCTCGCTCTAGGCGTGACGGCCTAGCGTTTGCAGCCGACGGCCGGAAGGGATCTCGACCTCGTCGCGCAGGTGCTGGGCCTCGCGAAGGTTTTGGAGCTTCGTGAGCGACTGGTTCTCGATCTGGCGGGCCCGGTCGCGGGTGATGTTGAACGCGCGCCCAACCTCGTCGTGTGTGCGGGGGTGCTGGTCGTCGAGGCCGTAGCGCATCTCGAGTACGCGGCGCTCGCGGTAGGAGAGGTTCTCGAGTGCGCTGCGGAGAGACTCTCTGGTGAGGATCTCCAGGGCGCGCTCGTAGGGAGACTCGGCGTGTTCGTCGGCGATCAGCTGCCCGAACTCGGACTGCTCGTCGTCGCCAATCGGCTTCTCAAGCGAGATCGGCGGCTGCGCCGAGCGCCTGATCGACTCGACCTCCTCGGGCTCGATCCCGGTCACCTCGCCGATCTCCTCCGCGGTCGGCTCGCGGCCCAATCCAGTCACGAGCCTGCGCTCCGCGCGCCCGATCTTATTCAGCCTCTCGACGATGTGGACCGGGATCCGGATCGTCCGTGCCTTGTCAGCCAGAGCACGGGCGATCGCCTGGCGAATCCACCAAGTCGCGTAGGTCGAGAACTTAAAGCCCTTGCGGTAGTCGAACTTCTCGGCCGCGCGGACGAGACCGATCGTGCCCTCCTGGATCAGGTCGAGAAATGGCAGGCCCCGGTTGCGGTAGTGCTTGGCGATCGAGACCACGAGCCGGAGGTTCGACTCCACCATCCTCTGCTTCGCGTCAAACGAGCCGCGCTCGATCTGCTTCGCGAGGTCAACCTCTTCCTGGGCCGTCAGCAGCCGCACCTTGCCGATGCCCCTGAGGAACAACTGCAGACCATCGGTCGTGGCCTCCGGCTCCACATCCAGCGCGCCCCACCGGCCGCCGTGCCCCACGGACGCAGGCTCGATCATCAGGCTCGCCGCGGCGGCCGGGTCGGCCTCCTCCATCAGCTCGATCTCGTGGCGCTCGAGCAGGCCGTGCAACTGCTCAAGATCGGTTTCCTCGAGCCCGAGCTCGGCCGTGGCGGTCGCGACCTCGACGTAGGTGATCACCCCGGACTGCAGCCCGCGCCCGATCAGACCCTTGACCTCTTCAAGCTCCTCCAGATCGGCTTCTGAGATCTCGAGTCGTTTCGAGTTCAGTCTGCGGGCGCTAATGGCGCTCACGGCTGCGCCTGGGTCGATCCCATTTGATCCGCGTCATGATTTTCACGCTTCCCATCTCTCTGTGGAGGTCGCGCGCGAGGAAGAGGGCGAGAACCCCGCGCGTTCGATCAGATTGGGACGAGGCCACCAAGCCGGTGGGTTAGCGCCCGTAGAGACACGACACCGGCCCCGCAGTCAAAACCAATCGCCCACACCTCCCGCCTCGTGACGCACAATCCGCCGTCGGTGGCTTTCGGGCTTGGGATGAGAATTCCGGCCGCAGGGCCAGCTCACCCTCGACTGTACTCGCATTGGGGCATGTGCGTACACCGAGGCTGAGCGAAACGACCGCAGACGCGGCCTCCCGCTGACTGCACCTACCCCGACTCAGGCTGGGCCCACCCGTGACGGGTGCCCCATACCGGGCCACGGGGCGAGCACCAGCACGAGCCGTGCATCGGTTAACGCGCGTACCGTCCGACGCTCATTGGGTTCAAAGTGTGAAAGAAAGCCGGTTCCACCCGTCACGCGGCTGCTTTCCTGACAGATCTCGATGTCGCCCTCGGCGACGAGCAGGTAGGTGCGTTCATGAACCTGATGTTCTTGCAGCTCCTCCCCGCCTGGCAGGTGGATGGCGATCGCTCTGGTCTCCTCGTCCGAGCGCAGCACTTGGGGGCGATGCGGCTCGATGTCCAGCGAGCGGATATCCCAACTCTCCATTTGGTCTCCTCCTATCGGCGTCCCGCCGAATGATCCCGCGAACGACGCTGGCGCCGCGCGGTCGACCTCTTCCGAGCGACCTTGAGGGTCGGCGTATGTATGATGCGGTCGCTTTGCTGAGAGTTCTCGTGCTCCACGGACGGGCGCACGCTGGGCGGCGATTCGTGTTGACAGTCGCGGCGCTCGTGCTCGCAGGGCTGGTTGGCGCCACGAGCGCTGGAGCCGTGCAGACGACGGCCTTGGCGGTGCAGATCGCGGGCCCGGCCATGGCTGTGCACGGCAGCGACGGACGGGAGCACGTCGAGTACGACCTGCTGATCACGAACGCGTTCACAGCGACGGTGACGCTTGACTCGCTTGAGGTTCACGGTGACGGAAAGCTGTTGCTCGCGCTCTCCGGCCGCGCGTTGGCCGATCAGACGCTCCGGTTGTCCGGCGTGCAGCCGACGGCGGCGATCCCGATCTCCTCGACGGTCAAGACGCTGGTTGATGTGATCCTGCCTGCCTCGTTCGGCCGTACGTGGCCGAGGGAGTTGACTGATCAGATCCGGTACACCCTGCCGCCGGACGCCCCGCTGCGAGCGGCGATCGGAAGCACCGTCGTCCGCGGGACAGTGCCGGTCAGCGCGAAGGCGCCGATCATAATCGCGTCGCCCGTGGCTGGCTCGGGTTGGATCGACGCCAACGGCTGCTGCGGGGATCCCACGGTCTCGCACCGAAACACGCTGCTGCCGGCGGATGGCTCCTACCGGACACCCGAACTGTTCGCGATCGACTGGATCCGCGAGACCAACAGCACCTACTTCACAGGCGACGGAAGCAAGCTCACCGACTGGGTCTGCTATGGAGCGCCGATCCACGCCGTCGCGGACGGACCGTGGTGACGGCCATCAACAGCCGCCCCGACGTACCGCCCTACCTGCCGCCCGGGGGAAATCAGACCGTTCTGGGACCGGATGATTTCCCGGGCAACGACGTGGTGGAGAGGATCGCACCAGGCCAATACGCCGTCTACGCGCACCTGCAGCCCGGCTCGGTGCGCGTCACCGTCGGAGAACGGCTACGGGCAGGACAGGTGATTGGCCTGCTCGGCAACAGCGGCAACACGACCGGCCCCCACCTCCACTTCGGGATTCAGGACAGCCCCAACATCCTCGCCTCCAACAGCCTGCCGTTCGAGATCGGCTCGCTCACCGTCGAGGGGACCGCCAACAACGGGTCGACACCCGGGACGATCACGGTCTCCGGCAAACCCCGCCAGGCCAAACAATCCGAGCCGCTGATCCTCGACGTCATCGACTTCCCCGGCTGAGCGCACCACGGCTCTGCGCAGCAAGGCCGTCGGTCTAAAGTCGCGCAGGGCGCGGCCAGTTTCAAGCGCCGATTTCGGAGCGTGGCGAATTGGCCCGAAACTGGACCTCGACGCGCAGACCGCCGTCGCCGGGCGCGCTCAGCGCAATCACGGCGCCGTGCGCGGCGGCGATTGCCTGCACGATCGACAGGCCCAGCCCGTGGCCGTCGGCACTGCCCCGCCGCTCGCCGGCGCCGCGGCCGAACGGCTGCTTGATCCGCTGAAGCTCTTCAGCTGAGATCGCGGCGCCGCCATTGGCGACGGACACGACCGCGCCACTGGTGCTGACCTCGATCCAGCCGCCGCGCTCGTTGTGTCGGATCGCGTTCTCGACGAGGTTGTCCAGCAGTCGCTCGACCAGTCGCGGGTCGCCCGTCGCGGCCGTCGGTCGAGAGGCGTGAGGCGCAGCCCGCTGCCCTCGATCTCCGCTGCACGGCCGAGTACCCGCGCCGCGATACTCCCCAGATCGTCGGTGCGGCCGACCGATGTCTGCTGACCTCGGCGAGCGTTGATGGGTCAGAGTCTTCAAGCGCGCCAGCGGCGTTCGCAGCTGGTGGGAGGCGTTGGCAACGAACTGACGCTGAGCCGAGAACGACGCATCGAGTTGTTCAAGTAGCCGGTCGAACGTGTCGCCGAGCTCCTTGAGCTGTCGTCGGGACATCGAGCGCCAGCCGCCGGTCGAGGCGGTGCGGAGATCTCCCGAGCCGCCGATGGGATCGAGCGCAGCGGACTCAATACCGTCCGGTGAGCAGCCAGGAGACACACCGACGCGACAGCCGCGACTGTCTCGATCACGGGCGGATCGCCGAGCTTCGCTCGCAGGCGGCTGATCGTGATCTTGACCGCGTTCGCGAATGCTCCGCCTCCTGTCCCAGACGCGCGCGAGCAACTCCTCGGCGGACAGACACCGTCCCAGACAGGCAAGCGGGAGCTCGAGCACGCCGAACTCCTTCGGCGCCAGCTCGAGTGAGCGTCGGCCGCGCGACGCCCGCCGCTGCGCCGTGTCGACGGTGACGTCGCGATGACTCAGCAGGGTCTGATCGAGCCCCTCGATCAGCTCGCCGTGCTCGCCGAGGCGGTCGGCGTAGCATCCCGAACGGCATGCACGAGCGCGAGCCAGAGCAGACCCGGATAAAGGCGGATGGTGGCGGTGCTCGCCGGACCACTCGATCCCGGCCTCGGCGATCAGCTCGAACAGTTCCGGAGCGGCATCGGAGAGGCGCTCTGCACGGCTTGCATCGAGGTCATTGGTGAAGACGCGCACTGCTGAACAGCTCCTCATCGAACTCGTCGCCTTGCTCGAGCAGCTCGCAATACCCGCGCACGACTCCGCATTGCACTCGCGGCACTCGGACTTGAGGTAGGAGCGCAGGCGGCGCACGGCGAAGCGCCGGACATTGGGCGGAAGGTTCGTCGCTTGCAGCCTGCTGGCCAGGTGACGGTGTTGTAGGTGATCTGGAGTTCGACTGTCAAGCACCCGCAGGAGCGGGACCATGTAGAGAGCGTTTGAGTTCTGGAGCGTTGGCGTGGCGGCCACCCCGACGCTCTCGAGCTCGGTGAGCCAGTCCACCGTGTCGAGCAGCTTCGAGCTGGTGCGGCGCCTGACGACGGGCAGGGCTCCATGTCCGTCGATGCTGACCGAGACGCTATCTCCGGAAGCACGGGCGAGGTCGGCCAGCTTCGAGCTGCGCCACTGTCCGTGGTGAGCAGCCGACGAGAAGATCTGGCTACGCCCAGGTGCGACAGCGCCTCGAGCAACTGCCACGTCTGCTTGATGATGAACGGCTCGCCGCCGATCAGTGACAGGAAGGTGTTCTGTGAGGCGGCTGCGACCATGTCGGCGGTCGCGGCAACGTCGCGGAAACACGCGGTCGCACGACGGGACGGGGATGCTCTGGAGGGGCGACGGCCGATTGCGCGCCCTGCCCGTTGGGTGCCACGCGCGTGGACGGCGTCGCCGGCGATCCGCGAGCTGAACGCGGGAGAGCAGCTGCGGCATTTCAGATTGCACGTGTTCCCGAGTTCGAGGATGAACCAGTCGGGGCGTCGCTTCAGGCGGAATCCGTGTCGGCTCTCTCAAGCGGCAGAGCAGCGACGTCGAGCATGCCCTCGCCGCGCTTGTAGACGTCGTTCATGTGCAGGCGCCTGCTGATCGTGCTGTTCGCCTCCCGCTTCAGCAGATGGCGCAGCCTTCGGGGCGCTCGCCGCGCGCCATCGCTTCGCGGGTGCCGACGAGCTCCGGTGCGTTCGACAGATCCTCAAGCGAGTCTGAATGACGTTGCTGGGGCGGTCGCCGACGGTCACCAGCCCTGCAACGTCGCAGCAGAACGCGGCGTAGCCGTCGGGGCGGACGACGAGGTTGGTCGAGGGAATCACGCAGGCCGTGTTCGACGACAGCGATGCTCCGGTCCGGTAGGAATCGGATGCGTCCGGATTCGCCATCGCGGGCAGCACGACGCCAGCCGGCGTCCTACGGTCATCGATCGCCGTGCCGCGAGCGCCGGCGCCGAGCCGAAGACCTCGTCCGATCAGGCGCAGGCCGGCTTGGAGCCTGCGGATCGGGAGCGATTCCTCGCCGCCGGCCACGGCGAACAGCCCACTGCGTACGCGCTGGAACGCCTGCCAGGTCACCGAACCGTCGATCCGGCTGATCGAGCGCTGCGCGGCGCCGAGGGCGGCTTGCAGGTCCTGCGCCGGGCGCTCAGTGCCACTTGCAGATCCTGCGCCTGCGAGCTCAGCGCGGCGTGCGATTCCTGCGCCTGCATCCGCAACGCTTCGAGTTCCTCGAGCTGCGCCGCGGCCGCCGCGAGCTCCGCGCGGCTCTGCGCCAGCGCCTCGGCCGAGGCGTCGCGCTCGGCGCTGATCGCCGCATAGGCGAGCGAACTGCGCCGGAGTGCTGTCTCGAGTTCGGAATTCGCTCGGCGAGGTGAGCCAGCCTGTGCGTGCCGTCGTCGATGGCCGCAGCGAGCACGAACTGGTACGTTCCGCCTCCGGGTCGGCCAGCAGCTGCTCGATGAGGTCGGAGGCGACGGTCGAACGCTCGACGCCGAGCTCGGTCTCGAACGCGGGGTCGGATCTGGCGCAGCTCGGTCATCGTCAGTCCGGCCTGGTCGAGCATCTGCTTGATCGACTCGAGTGTGAAGAAGCGGATGTGCGTGGCGTCGAGCAGGCCCCACGGGCGGTAGTTCCACTGACCGCGCATCAGCGACAGGCGCACGTCGATATGTCCAACGTGCGGCAGCGACATCACCACCTGACCGCCGGCCTCAACAGGCGGACTGCCTGGCCGAGCACGTCCTGCGGTCGAAGCAGGTGCTCGAGGACGTCGCCTGCCAGGACGAGTGATAGTCAGACGTCAGCGTGTCGAACACATGAGGGTCGTTGAGGTCGCCGACGATGACCTCGTGCGCGATCCTTTCGAGGTCCGCGCAGCCTGCGCGTCGCATTCGATCGACGTGACCGACAACGGCGGTCGACGAGTGCGCGCGTGACGTGCCCGGAGGCCGCACCGAGCTCGAGCACGCGGCGGTTCCATCCGACGAGCGTGAGCGCGAACGCGTTAGCATCGTTCGGGCGGTTCGGATCGACCGGCTGGTGATATCACTCGGTATCGTGGCCCCTCCCGTTCGTCTGGGTTCGGGTGGCTGGACCGGGACGCGGATCTGCTCCTCCTGGGCGCTGAGGCGTTGGGTACTGGTTGGCCTGAGCCAGCCGCGCCTTTAGCCGGGCGTTCTCATGCAGCAGGCTCGTGGCCTCGACACGCAGCTGCACCGACTCGGCCTCCGCCGCTGCGCGCGCAGTCTCCAGCTGGCGGTCGAACGTCGCCTCAAGGCGCGAGAGCCTGCGTTGCAGCGCGGTTTGCGCACGAGCGCATCGAGATACAGCTCGGCGAACCGGTCTCGCGGGGGCGGGCCACTCGCGGCGACGAACGTTGGCGGGATTGCTGCACCGGCGGCCGGCGGTACGCCGAGAGCCCGGGCCGTCGCCCGCAGGTAGGCGTCGCCGTGCCGTAGGTCAGGTTCGAGATGGGCGCCCTCGGCCCACTCGTTCCACGCGTTGATCAGGACGACGCCGTCCGACGGCGCGCGCCGGTGCACCTCGGCTAGCCACGACTCGTACAGCTCCGGCGTGCTGCCGTGCAGGACGCAGCTGCTGCCGTCACCCCGGCGCGGGCTGTTGTCCCAGCCCGGCACCACGCACTGGTATCGGCGCCATGGCGGCCGTTCGGCACCGAGGTACGCATGGACGACCTGCTCGTAGTCGAAGATCACATTGCCTTCGTGCGCGCCGTCGAGCTCGGTACGGGGGACGATCTCGTGGGTGTTGTGTGGCAGGAACTGCGCGGCCGCGTCGGCGCCGTGCCCGGTCGGGTCGGACTGATCGCCGTGCGTGTCGAATTCGACCACGTGCACGTCCCCGAGGCCCCCGGCCTGCCAGATCTCGCGCCATCGTGCGAGCGTGGCGATCGGGTCAGGCACCGCCTGAAGTCGGTAGACGAACAGCAGCGGCCGCCCCCCGACCCTCAGGTAGAACGGGTGCGACATCACCCGCAGCAGGAAGCGCCCGTGGGCGTCGTCGTCCTCGGCGCTGTAGCGCTGGCGCAGCAGCACCTCGTGATTGCTCGGCGTCCCAGTGGCGGCTCCAGTTCTCGTTGGCCCAGGCGAGGCAGAACGGGAACGCGGGGCGAGAGGTATCCAGCACGTCGTCGAGGATCCGGCGCAACGGGCGCTGCCCCTCGAACCAGTAGTGGTAGTAGCAGAACGCGTCGATTCCGTGGGCCCTCGCGGCGCGTACCTGGGCCTCACGAACCTCCTCGACGCGCAGGTCGTAGAACCCGAAGTCGGCGTGCAGGTGTGGCTGGTAGTGGCCATCGAAGAGCGGCTTCGACATGACGACGTTGTGCCACTCGGTGAAGCCGGCGCCATACCAGCTGTCGTTCTCCGGGATCGGATGGAACTGGGGAAGGTAGAACGCGATCGTCGTTGGGCGGGCGGCCATTGACTGGCGCTCAGATCAGTGGACGGAAAGGCAGTCCGCGGTTGGCAAAGTGATCCTCGAGCCGCAGCGGCCCGTCGAGCTCGAGTGGACCTCGCGTTATCGCGACCGTGTCCCGCAGGACGTTGATCCGGGCGACGAGATCCTCGCCGGTGCCGGCGATCATCATCAGCTCGACGACCAGGTTGGGTCAGCGCCGGGACGATCGTGGAAGAACCCTCCGCCCTCCTGCCAGAGCGGCTCCGGGAAGTGCGCCCACGCCCAGTCCTCGATCACGTAGAGCCCGCCGGGGCGCAACCTCGCGAACAGGAGCTCGAACGATGTCCGGGTCTCGCGGGTAGAGGTGTGAGGCATCGTCGACGACGAGGTCGAGCCGCTCGGCTCCGTGGTCTTGCACGGCCAGCGCGCTGAGCGCCTCGACGTTGCCCTGATCGACGCCGTAGTGCGTCCTGATCACGTCGGTGAGCCCGTGCGCGGCGATGTGCTGCTCGAGCGCCTGCACCGGCTCGATGGCCATGTCGAGCGCCGTGAGTCGAGTCGGTCGGGGCGAGGGACGCCAAGAGGGCGGCGCTGCCTCCCTTGTAGATGCCGAGCTCGACGATCCGCTTCGGCGCCAACTCGTCGATCAGCTCGGCGAGTCGGTCTACCATCGCCGGGCTCTTCGCGACGATAAAGTCGCGACGCCGTCGACTCGTCCTGGAGGTAACGGGCGGCGTCGGCGGTCACCGTGAACTCGGTCTCGTCGACCACGTACAGATCCTCCTCCAGCCATACGCCGCCACGCCGGCGCCCGCTCACCGGGGCGGGGTCGGCAACCCTCGCCCGCTCGGCGTTCCCCGAGCGCGCCTCGTCGAGCGCTCGCGTCAACTCGCTCGATCCGCTGAACCAGCGCCATTCGATCGAGGGTTCGGGTCGCCCGCTCGCGGCCATCCAGCTCGCACACACGGATTTCGCTCGCCCTCGCGCTCGCAGCGAACGCCGCCCGTGCCGTCGCCCCATCACAGTGCTGCCCGAGCCAGGGGGAAAGCGAAGCCAGCAGGTAGTCGCAGTCCTCCACCAGGCGCGGGAAATCGAGCAGGACAAGCGGCAGGTCGTGGATCGTCGCCCATCTCACGAGCCGGTGAAAACCGACCGCGAGTAGCCGCTCCTGATGCAGGACGCGGCTCGCGGCCGCCAGCGACAGCTCACGCACCGGCACGATCAGCACATCGATGGTGAACTCAGCCAAGTCAAGCTGCTCGCAGTAGTGGCCGAGCGCCGGATCCTCGATGACGTAAGGCAGGGTGGGATCGCCAGGATCCAACGTGCGCTCCACGCCGGCGCGCGCGCGTTCAAACCAGGGGGCGTCGCCCGTCTCGAACCCACACGCCCCCAGAAAATCGACCAAGAATGAGGTTCCGGCGCGCCCGGTGCCGGCGATCAGCGCGTGGTGGCGATCCACAACACCGCGCGCAGCGCCACCGGGCGCCCCTGCCATGTCGGTCGTGCCGCCGATCTCGGAAACCTACACCCTGCGCGGGCGGCCACTACGTCCAACTGCCCATCCCGTACGGCAGCTTCGCGAGCGTCCACCTCTTGGGTGCCGGTCTGGGGCGCGCGTTGAGGCGGTCCGCCAGCCGTTCCAGGAGCCAGAGGTCGTAGACCCATCCGTACGGCCCGTCGCGCTGCGGACGGTTGGCGACCAGTCCCTCGTCGCCGCCGACGATCCGGACGCCGGTCCACACCTCGGCGGGTGACAGCGCAGAGAGCACTACGAGCGCCGCCGGCGGCAGCTCGCCGTTGGCTACCAGCCGACCGCTGGTCCCTCGGAGCTCAAATGAGGGACAGTGCGCGCCGACGATCGTGATCTCGCGCAGATGCTTGGTGCCTGTGGTGACAGTCGCGATCTTCTCGTCGTGACCGATTCGAATCTCGACCGAGCGGCCGTGGCGGGTGCCGTGCATCACGTTGGCACCTTGAGCGCCGCCAGTTGTGCCGTAGCTCATGGTTCCTAAGTGCATGCGCAATCCCAAATCGGATCCGTACGCGTTCTCCCCCGTCTCGTCCGGAACCGTCTCGCCGGGCGTAACGGCCAGCGCCCGCAACACGCTGGGCCACTCGTAGGCGCCGGCATCGGATAGCTCTGACGCGCTTGAGCGCTCTAGCACGGCCGGTCCGGCCTCAGCGGCGTTGCGGCTGTTGTCCATAAAGCCGGCGATGTCACGCCGGGAGCGCCTGACTACGAAAACCAGGATCGCCCCGATCACGATGATCAGCCCGAAGCCGAAGATGTCAGACACGTCTCACCGTATCGGCAACAATCGCTCTTCGGTTGAAATGAAGGGCGGGAGCGGCTAAGTGACCCGCCGGCGACGACGCCGCGCGACTTACCCGGGGTGATCAGCTCTCGCTCAACGCGCGCGCCTTCTCGCGCGCGAACTCCGCGTCCGTCAACACTCCGCGCTCGCGCAGCTCGGCCAGCTTCTGCAGACGCGCAATCTGCACGTCCATTCCCGCGCTCGTGCCGGTCGCGGGCGCGCTCGACGTCACGCTGGAGCGCACGCTCTGCTCCGAGGTGCGCGGCAACCCTGCCGACGAGACGCCCGTCGACGCCGACGGCGGGCCGAGGCCCGCGCTGCCCCCGTGGGAGTCCCCGAGGGTGCGGGTACGCCAAAACCGGACTGCGAGACAACCGGCGAGGATCAGGCCCGCGGCCGCCAGCATTATGACCCCAATCAGCGTCTTTCCGTTGTAGATGCCCAGGAGGTTGCTCGTTCCCCACATCGCGAGCACGGCAGCGACTATGAGCGCGGCATTCATGCGCTTGGACACCTCCTGCTCGCGTCGGTCACCTCGGCCGCACTCATTCATGCCCTCCCTTCCGAACCGAACTCCGTATCAACGAGGAGACTACTCAGCCGACAGTCGGCCCGCCTGGGCCGTCCCTAATTGCCACACGATCACTGAGCGCCGCGGCGGCGATGTCCATCATCCGCGATACGGTCGTCGATCGGCGCCGATCTGGCGGTTGATCGCCAGGGCGCCTTGACGGGCGACTACGATCGACGCCATGACAGGGATTCGCGCGCGCCTTGCCCAGGGCGTCGTAGTCGGGGCGGAGGGATACCTATTCGAGTTGGAGCGGCGGGGCTACGTGAAGGCCGGCCCGTTCGTGCCGGAGGTGGTCCTCGACTTTCCCGACGCCGTACGAGAGCTCCATCGTGAGATGCTCCGCGCCGGAGCGGAGGTGATGGTGGCGTTCACGTATTACGGCCATCGCGAGAAGCTGCGGTCGATCGGACGTGAGGCCGACCTCGAGCCGCTCAACCGACACGCGCTGCGTCTGGCGCGGGAGGTCGCGTCCGAAGGCGGCGCACTCGTGGCCGGCAACATCTGCAACACCTGGGTCTATGACCCGGATGCGGCCGAGAGCTCGGGGGAGACGGTGCGGGAGATGTACCGCGAGCAGGTCCGGTGGGCGGTCGAGGAGGGAGCCGACCTGATCATCTCCGAGACGCACGACTACCTGGGCGAGGCGCTGATCAGCCTCGAGGCGATCCAGGAGTCCGGCCTGCCGTCGATCGTCACGTTCGCCTCGACGGACGACGTGACCATCGACGGGTTCGAGTTCGACGAGGCCTGCAGGCGGCTCGAGGCCAAGGGCGCGGACGTCGTCGGGCTCAATTGCTCGCGCGGTCCGCAGACGATGCTGCCGATGCTGGACAGGATCAGAGATGCGGTCGACTGTCACGTCGCCGCGCAGCCGGTCCCCTACCGGACGACGCCCGCGCAGCCGAACTTCGAAGCGCTGAAGGACGCCGACGGGACGCGGGGGTTCCCGCTCGCGCTTGAACCGTTCCTCTGCAACCGCTTCGAGATGGCCGACTTCGCCGCCTCGGCGCGCGATCTAGGCGTCAAGTACATCGGCATCTGCTGCGGCGGCGCTCCGCATTACGTCCGCGCGATGGCCGAGCGCCTGGGCCGGACTGTTCCGGCCAGCCGGTACTCCCCGGACATGGCGCAACATCCGATCCTCGGGGAGAACGTCGGGCAGCAGGCGAAGCGATTCGCGAACTGGAGGGACTGAACTCGGGGCCATGAGCGAGCCGCGAGTCGCCGTCGTCGGCGCCGGGGTCGTCGGCCTCGCCTGCGCATGGGAGCTCCGGCGCCGCGGCGCTGACGTCGTCGTACTGGAGCGAGCGGGCGTCGGCGGGGGCGTGTCGCGGGGCAACACCGGGTGGGTCTCGCCGAGCTTGACCTATCCGCTGCCGGCCCCCGGCATGTTGCGCGAGGGCCTGCGCCAGCTCCTCACCGGCGGCGATGCGTTCGTGCTACGACCTAGCCTCGATCCGGCGTTCGTCCGCTGGCTCTGGAGCTTCCGGCGCAACTGCAGCGGCGCTCGCTTCGACACCGGTATCCGGGCGCTGCTCGCTCTGAACCGCCGCACCCTGGAGCTGTTCGACGCCTATCGCGACGCCGGCGTGGCATTCGAGATGCACACCGCCGGCTTGGTCGTCGCGGCGCGCACGCGAGCTGGGCTGGACCTGTATCGAAGGACCTTCCAGCGCCTGAGCGAGCTGGGCTATGAGGGAGGATCGATCGACGAGCTCGAGGCTGGGCCACTGGCCGCGCTCGAGCCCGCGCTCGACCGCGCCCGGGTACAAGCCGGTCTGCACGCGCGCGTCGACCGCTTCGTGCGCCCGGAGCAGCTGACCGCCGGCCTGGCAGCGCACCTCCGGGCCGATGGGGTCGAAATCCACGAAGGCTGCGAGCTGCGCACGCTCACGCGAACAGCCGCCGGCTGGGGATTGGGGACCAGTTCCGATCCGGTATCGGCACAGCGGCTCGTGATCGCGGCGGGCCTGCCGACCGTCCCGCTGCTCCGCCGCCTGGGCGTCCGCGTACCGCTCGTGGGTGCACGTGGCTACAGCGTCACGATCGCCGGCCGAGGCACGCCGCCGCGCCATGCGCTCTACCTGGCCGAGGCCAAGCTCGGCCTGAGTCCGTTCGACGGCGGCGTGCGCATCGCAGGCGTATTCGAGCTCGGTGCGAGCCGCGACGGCATCTCCCCCGCCGTGGGGGAGCGGCTACTCGCCGCGGCGCGCCCGTACCTCGGAGGCTGGCAGCCCGACCCGGACGGCCCCGTCGAGGCGTGGGCCGGACTGAGGCCGGCGACCCCGGACGGACTGCCGCTGATCGGAGCTCTCCCCGGATTAGACGGCATCTACCTCGCGACTGGGCACGGGATGCTCGGCGTCACGCTCGCTCCGGCGACAGCCGATCTACTCGTCCCGCTCGTGCTCGAGGGCCGCGCTGCTCCCGAGCTGGCACCCTTCGATCCCGCCCGGAAGCTGTGAGCGCGGAGGATGGCGGCAGTCTGCTGGGCGTACCCTGCCGCACCGCCGCCGGCCCGGACACTCGATCTTGTGCCGTTACGCCGGAGAAATCGAGCGCAGGCGGTACACGCAGATCGGCTCGCCGAAGCCCCGGATGCCCTGAGTGCCGCACGACTCCCAATCGAAGCGGCCGGCGGTGGCGCGCACCACCGCCTCCGAGGCGAGGATCTCGTCGCGCCCGGCGAGGCCGAGCAGCCGCGCGGCCAGGTTGACGGCGCGGCCGAAGTAGTCGCCCTCGCGGTACAGAACCACGCCCTGGTGGACGCCGGCGTGCACCCCTGGCGCGCCGCCTCCGCGCATCTGTTCGATGATGCGCACGCAGGCGGTGACCGCCTCGCCGGGCTCGGGATAGCTGAGCATGAACCCATCGCCGAGGGCCTTGACCACGTGGCCGTGGTGCCCAAGCTCGGCAGTGACCACGACCGCCAGGCGCTCGAACAGGTCGGCCGCGGCGCGGTCACCGTGAGCGTAGGCGTATGCGCTGAAGTCCTTCAGGTCGCAGAACACGAACGTCACCTCGATGGCGCCTGGCAGCACGCCCGCCGAGGTTCTGATCTCAGCCGCGCGCACCGCCGCCTGGGTGAGCTCGTGCTCGACACGCCGCCGGTGCACGCCGAGCAGCATCGGGTCAGCGAGTGGCAGGAGCTCTCCGAACGCCTCCTGCACCGCCTGTCGGGCGCGCACCGGACCGTCGCTCGCGCTGCGCACCGTCGGCTCGATGTACAGCCGAAACAGGTTAGATCTCAGTCTGAGCGATGTGGGCGAGCGCCTGGCCATAGACGCGCACAATCTGCAGATAGACAGCCGGCGGCCAGATCTCACGAAGTGAGCCAAAGCGCACGAGCACGTTGGCCTCAGCGGCCGTGAAGTACGGCTCCTGCGGGTCCGGAGCGGGCAGGCCGAAGTTCAGCACGACCAAGCGGGTCTCGTCCACGGTCAGCCCGCCCTCGGCCTCGATTTGGGCCGCTGAGACCGTGCGCTCGTTGCGCGCCGGATCGAGCACGGCATCGAAGATCGCCGCAGCCTCGTCCTCATTACCGTATGACATCGTCGGCATCATCGCGCCTGCGGAGCGAGGCCGGGAGATTTGCACCTCGCCCCTCAGCACCTGCGCGCCATTTTGGCCACGGACAGGCTCGGGGTCTATCCTGCACTCATGACCCGCGATCAAGCGATCGCCGAGGTTGAGCGCCGGCGGACTTCCGATCCGGGCGCCACCTGGGTAAGCATCCGTCGCGGCGACGGCTGGGCCGTCGCTCGCATCGGCCTGGCGATGACCAAGGCCACCGGCACAGCGACGAAGCCGCCGCCTGCGGCGCCGCGTGATGATCCTCATTCCGCGAGCGAACGCGCCGCGTGGTTCGCCGGCGGCAGCTGATTCGCACAGCGCGAGAACAACGGCTACGACACCTTCGAGGAAGCCGCGCGCGGAGAAGTTCGAGTGGGCTGGTCGAGAAACCGGCCATATATTCCGGTTTCTCGACCAGCTCCCATTCGCTCTCGATCTCAAGTGGGTGGTGGTCGCTCTGCGCGACGTAGGCGATGCCGTCGACCCACGCGTCGGGTGCGCCCTGAACCGCGAGCTCGTATGCGCGAACACCGTCGAACATCGTTGTAGTCGCGCTGCTTCGGGCGTGCAGCGAAGCCGCGCGGCGATTTCCAGGTAGGGGCGCTCTTCGACGATCCGCAGGTCGAGCACGCGGCGCTCGGCCGCGGGCAGGTCGCCGATCGCCCGTAGCGCCGCTTCGGGCAGCGATAACCGCTGCTCGAGCTGGTCCCCCACCGCGAGCAGTTCCGCATCCGGCGCCCTGGTGTAATCGACGTTCACTACCCGTACATCGCGCCGGGGCGAAAAACGTGTCGTCGGGACCGATCCCGGCGTCAGGCTATCAGCGGGTGGACGTGGTACTCCCCAGCTTCTCACCGGTAGACTCGCTCGAGATGCGCGGGATAGGATCGGGGCGCACCGTCGGACGAGTGGGTGAACGGGCACGCTACCCTACTCCCGCGGCCATCCCCAGCCTGGAGGAGGATCATGCAGCGAATCCGTGTCAGGATGCTCGCCGGCGTCGTCGCCGCGGTCGTAGCGCTCATCGTTGCCGCCTCGTCTTCAGCCGTCCGTCCGCCCGAGGCGAGCCGGGGTGCCAGCGCCGCCGCCACGCACTTTGGGCCCGTGACGCAACGAGCGCTCACGTCGATCGTCGTCAGCGGCATGGGTGCGGGCGGGATGCCGGGCGTCGCGGTCGGCGTTTGGGTGCCCGGACAGGGCAGTTTCATCCGAGCGTTCGGGACGAGTGATCTGGCCACACGCTCGCCGCTGCAACTCGACGATCACTTTCGGATCGCGAGCATCAGCAAGTCGTTCACCGCCACGGCGATCCTGCGGCTCGCCGATCAGCACAAGCTGTCGCTCAGCGATCGCCTGAGCAGTTACGTCGCGGGGATTCCGGACGGGAACCTGATCACGATCGCACAGCTCTTGAACATGACCAGCGGGATCTATGACTATGTCAACGATCCCGGGATCCTGCGCGCCTACGCTCGCAATCCGCTGAAGCCGTTTTCGTTGACGGATGTGGTCAACATCATCAAGCGCCACGAGCCGATGTTCGCCCCCGGAGCCGACATCGCATACGACAACAGCAACTATTACCTGCTCGGCGCGATCGCGGAGCACGTGACCCACGAGCCGCTGAGCGCCACGATCAACGCCGAGATCCTTCGGCCGCTGGGCTTGAAGCAGACCAGCTACCCGACAACCCCAGCGCTCCCGTTTCCATTCAGCCACGGCTACCTGGATCAACCCGATTTCTCGCCCCGCGACGTGACCGCAACGAACCCTGCGTTCGCCGCCGGTGCGGGCGCGATGATCTCCACATTGGGGGACCTCAAGGTCTGGGCCAAGGCGCTCGCTACCGGCTCGCTCTTGGCGCCGGCGACCCATGCCGCGCAACTCACAACCCGAGTGCTGTCGCAATCGCCCAAAGTCACAGTTCGCTACGGCATGGGCATCACCGACATCAACGGGTGGCTTGGGCACGACGGCGCGATCTTCGGATATGGGTCGGCGATGTTCTACCTCCCGAGCCGCGGCGCTACGATCATCGTCCTCGGCAACAACAACGATCTCGGGCAGCCCAAGCCTCTGTTCACCGCTATCGCCATCGCCGCCTATCTGTTCCCGAAGCAGTTCCCCCACGGCCTCTAACGCGAGCGTGCAGACCCCCTCGCAGCGGGTATTGAGATCGGTGAGCGGAGGCCGTACCGGTCGAAGTTGGTGGCGCGGCGTGGTCGCGGCACTCGTTGCCGCTGGGTTGGGCCCAGCACTGGCACTCGCGGCGAGTGCCGCGGGCGACACGTCAGGAGGCGCGAAGTTCGGCGTCTACACCGCACTCGAGCAGCACGGCGCAGAGCAGCTTCAGGTGATCCTGAGCGTCGACGAGCCACCCACCAAGCTCTCCGTCACGGCCCAGTGCGCGAAGCTCGGCGCCACCCAGAACGTGCTCGAAGTCTGGAACAGCCCGATGATCGCCTTGCACGGCAATGGCTTCACCTTCCACCATCGCGTGAAGATCCTGAAGCTGACCGAGGCCAAGACGATGGCGGTGCTCACCCGCAGCACTTACACAGCGGTCGTACAGGTCAGCGGGCGGTTCGCGCACGAGAAGGCGACCGGCAACGCGAAGATCGGCGGATCTACCTGCTCGCAGACCGGCTACACGGCGAAGCCAAAACCGGGACCGACGCTGACCTAGTCGCTGCGTCCGTCGGCCCCGCCAACTCCCGCGCGTATCCTGCACCTCACACCCAGCGGTCCTTCGAGAACTACCGTGTGAGCGTGAACGTCTTGTGCACGGCCGGCGCGACCAATGGGTTCCACACCGGCTCGAACACGGCCTTCGCCAGCACCTTCAACTTGCTCACGTGCTTGAGCAGCCCTCTGCCCGCCTTCGTGAGCTTCACAGGGACCGTTTTCTGCTGCGCGCCGTTGAAGGAGGCATTGACGACGGCGACCAGCTCTGCTTGGCCGTGCACCTTCGCCGTCAGGTCGACAGACAGAAGGCCTGCGAACGCTGGCCAGAGGGTCGTGTAACCACCGTGAGTGAGCAGGGCGCCGATCTTCGCCTGCTTGCCTGACGGCTTGATCGTGCTCAAGAGCGCCGTGACCACGATCGACAGGCCGGGGGCAGCCACGATCGTCGCGGTCACGGTGTGCGGGGTGTATCCGATCTTCGCGAGCGTCGTCGTGCCCTGCCCGCGGGGGCATCCGGCCCAGGTCGGGAGCGTCGCGCCCGGCGGGGCATCGGCAAACTTTCCGCTCATCGGACCGCCGGCCGAGGCGATCGTGAAGCCACTGCCGGCGGGCAGCGGCGAGCATGCGGTGCCGACACCGGCTGATCCGATCTGCTGCACGTCGAGGTTGCCCGCGAGCGTGGCGCCTCCGGTTGCGTCGAGCACCCCGAAGTCGCCTGAGCCGGGAGTCTTGAGGAGGCTGCTCATGGTGCTGTGAGCGTCGAAGCTGACCTGGCCCTCGACCGTGAGCGCGTGCGTGCTGAGGTCGACGCGCGACCCTACGCTCGTGAGCGGCCCGACGGCAGCGGAACCATCCAAAAACAAGTCTGCGCCGCCGAGCTTGACCGGCTGGCCGTCGTTCGCATTCAGCGACGTGCTTGTTGCCGAGGTTCCCAACTGCAGCTGCCCGCCGTTGAGTTGGACCGGGCCGACCTCCGAGTCCCCTCCGTATAGAAACCACCCGGTCCCGGCGCCCGGCACGTGCTCGAACTGGACCATCAGGGCGGAGCCCGTGCCGCTTAGCGGGGCGCCCATGCTGAGCGGACCTGTGACCGACCAAGTCTGGCTTGCGGTCAAGTTGAGTGGCACTTGCCAGCGGCCCGCGAAGTCTCCGCCGTGGTCGACAGCGGTGAAGCCGCCGGCCCCGAGCGCGATCCCCTTGCCCTGGACGAGGTACGGCTGGCTGTCGTCGAACGAGATCGCGTTGACGCTGACGCCGCTCTCGTCGTTGGTCGCGTTGTAGCACGTGTCCGGCGGCATGGGCGCATTGCACTGGGCCGACAGCGGACCGAACATGAGCGACGTCGCGGCGGACAGCGGAGAGCTGTTGTCCCAGTTGCTGGTGCTTGAGAAGCTCGGAACGGATGCAAGTCCGGTCCACATGAACCCGGTCGCAGCGGCCGAGCTCGCGAATATCAGCGCAAGCACGCCGACTCCGAGTCCGAGTGCGAGTCCGGAGCGCCTCCGGATGCGAGCCCCCACGTCCATGGCCCCGGGCACCCTAACACGCTCACCGGTCCTACAAGAACGACGGGAGCACCCATCAGACCCTGGCAGATTTATAGGAAAGCAGATAGAGCCGCTCACCGTACATTATGTTTTCACTGCCCCCTGGCGAGTTCGAGAGCCGGCGTCGAGGAACTCAGTCAATACCGGGGCCAGCCGGTCGACCTGAGGTTTTACCGCCACCCGCTCGACGCCGATCCCGTACCGCCGAGCGCTCGGTGCTTGCGGGGGCCAGGCGCAGGGACATGACGCCAGTGGTGAACGGAGTGGCCTCGATCACGTCGAACGTGGCGGGGCCGCTGACCCCGTCGAACAGCCGCTGCCCGGTCCCGACAATGACAGGGTGGATGAGGAGATGCAGCTCATCGAGCAGACCCTCGCCCAGCAGGAAGCGGACGAGTGTCGGGCTGGCCCCGACACTGATGGTCCCCCCCGGACCCTGCTTGAGCTCGCGGATCCGAGCTGCCACATCGCCGTTGATCACGGTCGTCTGACCCCAGCCGGTATCTCCGACATTGGTCGAGACCAGCACCTTCGGGGTTTCGTTCATGATCCGCGCGTGTCCGATCCGCTCTGATCCCGGGCCTGTGAACACGGAGCGGAACATCTCGTAGGACCGGCGCCCGTAGAGGTGCGTGTCGCTGGCCGTGAGCGCGGACTGCACTGCCTCGGTCATCTCGTGGTTGTAATACCTCGGGTTCCAGCTGTGCGGGTCCTCCACCACCCCGTCGAGGGTGATGAACAGTCCCGAGATGAGCGTTCGCATGAGTGTCTCCGTTTGGTTGGATCTGTGGGTGACGGATCGGCGGGTGGGTCACGGGCCGGTATAAGCGCGCTCGAGCCAGCCGACCAGCTCGGAGTCCAGGTCACTCGGGGCGTGGAGACGCACCCGGTGGGTAACCATCGAGTTCCAGCTCCCCGCGGCCTCGAGGCGGTCGCCCGCCGGTTCGTCCTTGAGCTTTATGCCGACGTCGAGCCGATCGGTCGTGACCTGCACGATCGCGAACTTCTTGCCGGCTCGGCGCAGGCTCAAGTAGCTCTTCCCCGGGTCGACGTCGGTGTCGGGACCGAAGCCCGCGACGGTGCTGACCAGGCTGTCGTAGACCGGGCGCCAGGCTGCCTTCCGGCCGCTGAAGTGGCTGTCCACCTTCTCGTCGGTCGACGCTCGCGGCTCAGTCTGCCGCCTGATCGTGGCCACGATCGCCATCGCGTGACCACGGCCAAGCCCGAACTCCTCCCCCAGCCACGTGACGATCGCCTGCGGCTTGACGCCGGGTTCGAGCAGGCCCTCGGCGCCGGCCAACTGGATGATCTCCTCGGGCGTCCTTCCGGTCTTGGTGGTGATGGTGTCGAGGTAGGCCTGCATCGACATGGGTGCCTCCTTGATCTCGGTGTGCTGGGCTGTCAGTGCCTGGCGCAGGATTCGCGCGCAGATGTCGGACTTGGGAATGAACGTGTATCCGTTCAGGTCGACCTGCACCGGGGTGCTCGACGTGAGCACCACTCCCGCCGCCAAGCGCGCGAGCGCGCCCGCTGTCGCAAGCGCCCGTGGTGCGGCGGGGTCGACATCGACGATCGCGACGTCGGGCCTCGCCTCATCGGCGAGCGCGAGTCCCTCGGCCGCGGTCGCGACGTCGGCCACCACCTCGAGTCCCTCGGTCCGCAGCAACGCCCGGATCGCCGCCCGCGACACCTCGTGGCGATCGACGATCAGAACGCGGAGCGCTTGCCGACCCTGCTCTGTGTCTGGCATGCGGGCAGTGTCGCCTCGCGGCGTACCAGTCGCATCAGGGAACTCACCAGTCAGCCACAGTCAGTCGGTTCTCGTCGAGAGATCTCCGAGCCGGATCAGCTCGGTGCGAGAGGCGATTCCGAGCTTCGTGAACACTTTGCGCAGGTGGTACTCGATCGTGCGCGGGCTGAGGAACAGCTGCGAGGCGATCTCGGGGTTGGTCAGCCCGCTTGTCGCGAGCCCGGCGATCTGCAGTTCCTGCGGGGTGAGCTGGTCAAGCGTGGACGGTTGCCGCCGGCGCGCAGTTTCCCCGGTGGCGCGCAGCTCCCGCTCCGCGCGGTCGGCCCAGGGCACGGCGCCAATCGAGCGGAAGCGTTCGGCCGCCTCGCGCAGATGTCCACGTGCGTCGACACGGCGGCGTTGGCGACGCAGCCACTCGCCGTACACGAGGTGGGTGCGGGCGCGCTCAAAGGCGGTCAGCGCCTCCCCGAGCGCGACCGCTTGTGCATAGCGCTCCTCGACAGAACCCGCTCCAAGCAGCGCTTCGCACCGCGCGAGCCGCGACCGGTTGGCGTCGCTGGGCGCGTGCTGCGCCCAGTCGCGCACCAGCGCCAGTGGGGCCAGGGCTCGCTCGGCGGGCAGCCCGCCGCGGACGATCGCCTCGATCGCGTCAGCCGCGGGGGGGGCCGTGGCGACCAGGGTCAGGTCGTCGCGATCGGCGGAGGCGACCTCGAGCAGCGTTGCCGCGGCCCTCTCGGGCCGCCCGAGCGTGAGCTCGAGCAGGCCTCCGGCCGCACGCACGCCGGCCTCGAGATAGATGTCGCCGCTGCGCTGAGCGATTGCGAGCGCCTGCTCGATGTGTGCCCGTGACGCGTCCTCTAGCCCGCGGATCGCCTCGACGTGGGCCATGGTCTGCAGATGCCATCCCGAACCGTGGCCGAGCTCGGTCGACAATGCGTACCCCTCCTGCGCGGCGATGTAGGCGAGGTCGATCCGGCCCGCGCGCAGGAGTTCCTTGGCGTGATGCTCGAGCGCGACCGGGAGCAGGCTGAGCAGTCCCTGGGCGCGCGCAAGCCCGACCGCCTTGGTCGTATACGGCAGTGCGGTGGCAGGCTCGCCGCCGGCGGCCCGTGCGGCCCAGACCTGCGCCCGCGGATCCTCGCCGAGCGAGGCGGCGAGCGCGAGGGCGTCATCCAGCGTGGCCCGCGCCCGCTCGAGCTCGCCGGCCACCAGCGCAGAGGCGCCGACGAGAATGCGCTGGCTGAACTCGGCGCGCCGGCTGTCGGGCGCCAGCTCGGCCGCGCGCCCGCCGATCTCCCGCACGATGGCGACATTCCCGATCACGCCGGCGGCCTCCGCCGCTTCGTGAAGCATCGCCAACGCCAGATCGGCGTCAGCGTCTCCAGCGGCGTCGAGCAGCGTCGCGACGGCGTCCCGGGCGCTCCCACAGCGCGCTTCGATGACACCGCGGAGGTGCAGCAGACGCGACCGCAGCTGCCGATCACCGAGCGGCACCGCACGTGCGATCAGATCAAGCGCACGTTGTGGCTGCCCGGCATCCCACGCGGCCTGAGCGGCCGCCGCCAGCCGGGGTGCGACGCGGGTCTGCTCACCGGTGAGCTCGGCGGCGCGTTCGTAGGCGGTCGCCGCCGAAGCATGACCGGCGCGCAGCTGGGCGCGGCGGGCGGACGCCTCGAGCGCCACGGCCACCTCCTCGTCACCGGTCACGGTCGCCATGGCCTGATGCCAAACCCGACGATCGACGTGCTCCTCGCCCGCGAGCGCCGTCGCGAGGGCGATGTGGACGCGCTGGCGCTCCCCGAGCGTGGCCCGCTCGTGGACGGCTGCGCGCACGAGCGGGTGGCGGAACTCGACCCAGGCGCTGTCGGTGCGGATCAGCGCGGCCTGCTCGCCGGGACCGAGCGCCGCGCTGTCAAGCCCGAGCTCGCCGAGCGCTCCCAGGACGACGGCCAGCTGGCCGGTTCCGTCGATCGCGGCCACAAGGAGGGCCTCCTGTGCGCCGACCGGCAGCCGGTCGACCCGCCGGCGAAACAGATCGGCCAGACGAGGGGTGAGGGGCATCGACTCGGGCAACGCCGCGCGTCCCGCCGAGCTGATCCTCACTCAGCGCCACGGGCAGCTCGATCAGCGCCAGCGGGTTGCCGAGCGCCTCGGCCAGGAGCCGGGCCCGGACCGCGGGCACCGCGCGCGGCGCGTGCTGCGCCAGCAGACACTCCGCGGTCTCGGCCGCCAGACCGGCGACCTGCATCTGCGGCACGCCCTCGGCCTCGAACTCGCCGGCGGTCGCCGCCGCGGGCCGCGAACAGCATCGCCACGCGCTCGCCCCGCAGACGGCGCGCGACGAACACCATCGCATCGGCAGAGGGCGTGTCCAGCCAGTGCGCATCATCCACCACGCACACGACCGGCTGACGTTCGGCGGCCGCAGCGATCAGGCCGAGCGCCGCGGCAGACACCAGGAACCGGTCCGGATCGGCCGACGGGGCCAGCCCGAGCGCACCCTCCAGCGCCGCCGTCTGGAACGCTGGCAGCTCGCCGGCGAGGCCGAGAATCGGCCGCAGGAGGCCGAACAGCCCAGCAAAGGCCAGATCGGACTCGGCCTCCACCCCCGTCGCCTGAAGTACGGTCATCCCGGCCGCAGGACGCAGCGCAAGCTCGAGCAGCGCGCTCTTGCCAATCCCCGCGTCGCCCCGCAGCACGAGCGCGGCGCTCCGGGCCGCGACCGCGCCAGCCAGCAGCCGCTCGATCGCCACGCGCTCGGGCTCGCGACCTACCAGACCAACAGACAACCCAGCGTCGGCGGCGTCAACCATCGCCCCGCATCGTAGTTTGCGAGCGGCGGAGCGCCGATCGCCCGCGGGCCCACCGCGGCTCGGTCAGGCTTCCGGAAGCGCAGCAAAGTCACGCTTGACTTGCCGGTACCACCCCATTCCCGAGATCGGTCTCTTCCACCGACCTTTCATTTCCCTCGACGCACTCTCATGGGTCCCATCACCTCCGGCGACCATCTCCTTCAGGTGCCGATCTTGCGCCTTGATCACCTCATCGGCCGTCGCCGCCGCGGAGTTCGAATTCACACGGTCCACCCAGTTGTTCACATGTCATCACCTTCATGCGCGTCCCCTTCCTCAAGAAGTCGGTGCCGATATGCCACAAGCCTAGGCGCGCTGCTCATGCAATGCTTCTTCGATCCTGCTCGATGCCTGTTGTGACCGTGCTGTAACCACAGGCGGCGTACAACTCGGCGAGATCGGACCCGACCGCGAACAGGTTGTCGCTTGCAGATCATCAAACCAAGAGCTCTACGGGGGCTCGCGATCGCCATCCTCGCGCCGCTGGCAGCCGGCTGCGGCGGCTCGGGCAAGTCGCACACGACCGGTTCCGCCCTGTCGCAGAACCCGGCGCAGGCGGCGTTCAAATACTCGGCCTGCATGCGCAATCACGGCGTCACGAACTTCCCCGACCCACAGGTGCTGAACCAGAACGGAGAGCACGCCGTCAGGATCCAGGTCGTGGGACCGAAAGGCTCTCCGCAGTTCCAGGCCGCAATCAAGGCGTGCCAGGGAATCCTGCCTGCGGCGAGCGGCAACGGACCGCAGCCAACGGCCCAGCAGAGGCGCACCCGGCTCGCGGACGCGCTGTCGTTCGCCAGTTGCATGCGCAGCCATGGCGTGACCAGCTTCCCGGATCCGACCGCGCAGGGCGATCTGTCGGTCGAGATGGTCAAGGCGCAGGGCATCGATGTGCACTCACCGGCAGTTCTGCGGGTCGTACAGGCGTGCCTGCCGGCGTCGCACGGCGCGCTCACCCCCGCGAAGGTCGAAGCGGCGCTCAACAACGCCGGCGGCTGAGCCGGCGCTGGCGCGGCATCGTGGATCCAGGCTAAGATCTCTCAGACTCGATCGCTTCGCATCGAGCGCGACAAGGGGGGTCTCGATGGGATTCAGAGCGATGTCAGCAGCGTCGGTCGCGGTGGTGGCGATGATCTCGGGCTGCGGTGGCTCGAGCAATTCGGCGACGTCGGCGGCGACGACAACGTCAAGCGGGGCAACCTCGTCAAGCGCCCCGGCGACGACTACGTCAAGCGCCCCAGCGGCGGCCACAACCTCGGCGGCGGCGCCATCATTCGCGAGCGCTCCGAACTGCCTGCAGCTCGCCGGCGTCGGGGCCAAGTTCGCGCAGGCACTGTCGGCTACCACCACCGGCGGTCACTTCGATCTCCAAACCGCAGTAAGCGCCTACCAAGCTATGGCCAATGCAGCGCCCTCGGAGATCCGTCCCGACATCCAACTCGTCGCGCAGGCATTCACATCCTTCGCGACCGCACTTTCGAAGGCTGGCTACACACCGGGCACTGTCCCGACCGCCGGCCAGATAGCCGCTCTCCAGACGGCCGGCCAGGCATTCAGTCAACCTCAGCTCCACGCGGCGGAACAGCGAATCTCAGTCTGGGCGCAGCACAACTGCAAGTAGCCTCGCCCTCGGGCGACGCGTCGAGGCCAGGCGAGGCCCGTGCGGGCCGAAATCCGCTGCCGCGAATGCCTGCGGCGACATGCTCAACGGCCCAAAGTCCACGCTCGCGGCCGACCTTGGTTACATAAGCATGCCCCACATGCTTATGTAGCCAAGGCCCAGCAGGCGCGCGCGATTTGTGCCCGTATGCAGGCGAAATTGTCAGGCTGCTGACACACCACCCGGGCCGGCCGCACCCTCACCAGCGCCGTTGCTCTCAGCGGTGTGCTGAGAGCGCAACCGCCGGAGCCTGGGGCGCCAGCAGGAGCCGGCCGGTTGCTGCGCCTCGCGCAGTGTTGACGAGCGCGGTCAGCCACGCGCATAGGAGCAGAGCGAACAGGGCCACGCTGAGCGCGGTCAGAGCGTGGGAGCCTGTGTGTAGCGCGAGCTCGGTGGTGCCGGTCACGGTCGTGCCCAGCGGGAAGGTGAAGCTCCACCAGGTCAGGCTGAAGGGCAGTCCAGTGCGAGCCGTCTTCAGGGTGATCGCGGCCGCGATCGCGAGCCACAGCAGCGCGAAGCCGAGCACCGGGATCCCGTACACAATTCCCATCGCCTGTAGCGCGGCGCCGTAGGGAGCCGGGAGGACGCCGTGAGCTTGGGCGCCGAGCAGGTTGGCGGCGGTGATCGACTGGCCCAGGGGGCCAAGCACGATCCATAGCGTCGGGATGGTTTGGGCCGGACCGGGGCCGTGCTGGGTCAAGCGTCCCCACAGCAGCGTGATGATCGCCAGCGACGCGATCAGACTGAGCCCGAACATCGCGTAGCAGGCGACCAGCATGTCCAGGCGAAGTTGGCCACCGGGAGGTGCGCGATCAGCGCGGCGCCCGTCGCCGCGGACACCATCGGCGGCACGATTGGCATCAGCCACGACCCGGATGTGTCGCTCAAGCGCAAGTCGTGGGCGGTGAACATCAGGTAGGGAATGATTGCGGCCACGGCGAGCCCCGTCACGGTGCCGGCCGTCCACAGAACCGAGTCGAGGACACCGCCGAGTGGATGCCGACCAGTTGCGGCCGACGAGCAGCGCACCGGCTCCGACGGTCAGCATGGCCATCGGTGGGCCCTAGAACGGCGCCATCGCCGGGTTGAGGGCATGCCCGCGGGCGGTCCGGGAACAGGACCAGTGCGCGGCGGTCGCGGCGAGTAACACCACGAGCAGCGCCGCCGCTGTGAGCCAAGCGGCGATCGCCAGCTGATGCTGGCCGGCGATCTGCACGGGCAGCAACGTCGCGGCGATCGCCACGATGCCGGTGCCCATGACCGACGCGAACCAATTCGGTCCGACGTTGGCCAAGGCATCGACGGGCGAATCCAGTGCCCAGAGAAGGCGGCGCGATCGCATCGCCGCGCGCCCGGAGCGAGGAAGGTGGATCGATGTCTGATGCATGACAGCGATGGTGCGCGCCGCCGCGACCGGTTACCAGTCAGATCTCGACGGATTCGTTTCCATTCCGGAAACTATGCGTGTGACCCTCGCCGGCGCCGACCCGCTCCCCTCCGCTGAGCTCGCCGCGTTCGTGGTCGCGGTGGAGGCCGGGAGCGTCCACGGTGCCGCGGATGCGCTGGGTCTCACCGCCTCGGCGGTGACCAAGCGACTACAGTCGCTCGAGCGGCGCACTGGCGTGGTCCTGTTCGATCGCGGCCGCCACGGGCTGCGCTCGACCAGCGCCGGACGCGTCCTCTATCCCGAGGCCAAGGCGGCCTTGGCGGTCTGCTGACTTTCGGTCGCGACCCCCATATCGGCCTCCTGTTTGCCAGGGTCTCGAGGATGCGTGAATTAGCTGCCAGGGGCGCGAGCGTGTACGGCGGTGAAGGCAATCGTCTGCGTCCACCAGACAGGGTCAGCGCAGTGAGCCAGGAACGCGTCGATCACCGCTTCGTCGAGCTTGCCCGAGCTCACCAGTTCGTCGCGAAGCTCGACTAGCGTCCGGGTCCAGTAGTCAGCCCACGGAGATCCACCGTTGTAAACCGCTGTTTCAGCCGTGCCGGTGATCTGTTCGAGGCCCAGGGCTGCGAGCCGCGGTGCCAGTGTGCGGCCGATGTGGTAGTCGATCCCGCGCTCGCGCGACCACGCAAGCCATCCCTGCCAGAATGTCCGGACTTCTGCCGGCTCGGCGACGCTGACGGGCAGGAAGTCGGGCTCGATCAGCAGGATCGCCCCTCCCGGCGCCAGACTCGCGGCAAGGTTCGCGATCGCCGTGTCGGCATCGGCCACGTGGTGGAGCACCGCTCGGGCGGTCACAAGGTCAAACCGGCGAGGCTCGACTGGCCCAGCGACGATGTCGCCTTGTCGTAGCTCCAGCGTCGGTACGCGCTCGTCGATCAGCGATAGATCGAGGTCGAATGCGACAGCATGCCCATCGGGCAGGACGCGCTCGGCAAGCCAGGTCGAGATCGAGCCGTTACCGCAGCCGACCTCCAGGGTCCGGGCGCCCCGGCCGATGCCAAGGGACTCGATTTGCCGACGATGCAGTGGATCGAGCAAGCGCGACATCAGCGCCAATCGCGCCCTCTCCCCCTTGAGCTCGTGGCCGAGAACATATTCAGACACGCCGAGGCGGAACTATTGCACGCTCGTCGACGGCGTGCTCGGTGGTGTTTCACGTACCATCTGCGATCCCACATCTAACACCAGCAACGAGCCTTACCCGAACTCCGGTCAACTGCGTAGGGGATACCAAATGGCAAATGACGAGACGAATCCTTCCAAACGGATAGACGAGAGGATTAGGGAGCTGAGCGATTGGCGCGGCAAGACGCTCAGCAAGGTGCGAGGAATCATCAAGGAAGCGGACCCCGATATCGTCGAGGAGTGGAAGTGGGTGAAAGCGACGAACCCCGGAACACCGGTCTGGTCCCACAACGGGGGTATCTGTACTGGTGAGTCCTACAAGGACGTGGTCAAGCTGACATTCTTCAAGGGTGCGGCTTTGAACGATCCTTCAGGTCTATTCAACTCCAGCCTTGACGGGAAGGTCAGGCGTGCCATCGACATCAAAGAAGATGACAAGATTAACGAAGGTGCGCTGAAGAACCTCATCTCGTGAAGCTGTGGCGCTGAATCTAAAGCGCAAGTAACACGTCAGCGCGCGGTGAGGCGCACGACCGGCAACTGCCGGTCGGTCTTCTTCTGATAACCCGCGAACCGCGGCTGACTGGTCGTGATCCGCTCCCAGGCGGCCGCGCGTTCCTCACCGCTCAGCGTCTCCGCGGTCACGGCGGCCTTGCGGCCCTCCACCTCGACCTCGACGCGATCCGGGTAGGCGGCAATGTTGTAGACCCACGACGGGTGGCCGGCGGTCCCGCCCCGCGAGGCGACGACGAGCCAGGAGTCGTCCCCGTCCGGAAAAGCCATCACGACCGAGGTGCGCGGCTGGCCGCTTTTCGCGCCGATCGTATGCAGATGCAGCAGTGGCTGCCCAGACATCTTGTTGCCCGTGAGCCGATGGACCCAGCGGACGACCGTCATGAAGCTACGTCCAAGCGCACCGCTCGGCGGCGCTTTGGTCCCGCGCGTTCCCGCGGGTGGTATCTCGATCGCCATGCGGTGGAGTCTCTCACCCGCCCGCCAGGCCGGCAACCACGGCCTGTCGGCGGGCGTGAGCGGCTCGATCAGGGTGCCGGCGTGTACATCCGGCTGAGGATCTCGCCGACGGTGTGGTCCCCCAAAGCCGCCCTGCCGCGCCGGGTCGTGACAAGGCCAGTCAGCCATTGGCTGTACGTGCCGTCCTGACCCACTTTGTAGCTCCGCTCCATCACCAGGCCCGCGTTCCGCAACAGCTGCACCGCTTCGGTAACCACGTCCTGCAGAGAAAAGAAGGCGTCTGGAATCGGTTCGCGGGCACGTTCGCCGGAGTTGTCCGGCAGCAGATCCCAGCAGATCGCGTCAACGCTGGAGATACTCCTCATCTCGGAAGCCACCATGTACTCGGTCGTGAAGAATTGCGTCATCAGCTGCTCCGCAAATTGCTCCAGCGGGGGCGCTGCCGCTTGCTTGACGACCTCGTCTACCTGTGGCCCGAGCTCGTACAGTGACGGCAGATGGCCATGCTCGCTCGCCGGCTGCGCCGCGTCGTCGTCGGCCTTGCGGAACAGTCGCGACATATCGCCTATCTCCTCTACTCTCGTTCGTTGATCGCTCGGCTGGGGAGGTTGCCCCGTCGTCGTGGACTTCGGGCGATCCGGCCGGTGATGGTCAGACGCTAACGGGTTCGGCGGTGGCCGTGGCGTCAGGTCGTTGCTGGGGTCTGAGCTATCGAGCGCGAGGTGGCGCTGGGCTGGAGCGGCGGACTGCGATGGGAGAGAGGTGAGCGGTTTGGAGCATGATCGGATGCTCCGCTGTCCCGCAGATCGGAGCGAGCATGGGCCAATGGCTTGACGATGCGCTAAAGGCCTCGCGAACGGGACATACAGGCGTCGTGAGGTCCTTCGGCGCGGCGGAACCGCAGCAGCCGGGGTGCTGCTCGCGTCGGCCGCACGGCCGTTGGGAGCACTCGCCGCCGGTGTGCCCGCGTGCAGCGAGTTCCCGTGCCTCGGCGCCGAGCTCTGTTGTGACGGCCGCGAGTGTTACGACCCAACCACCGAGGTGTGCTGCGGCGGCAGAGCATGTGACCGAAAGCGGAGCTTCTGCTGTGGCGGCAGCTGCATGTCTAAGAGTCCTCGGGTTGGATGCTGTCCAGAGGGCTACACGTCCGACCCTCGCGAGGAGCATGTACCCGCAGGTCGCCCGCGGCAGAATCCACGCATGCCTCAAGAACGAGCAGTGCTGCGGCACCGAAGAGTGCTGCAAGAAAGATGAGCACTGCTGTGGTGGCAAGTGCTGCGGCAAGGGGCGCCACTGCGTCGCGTGCGGGAGCGGCAAGAGGCTGTGCTGCCCCGACGGCGAGTACTGTTGCAACGGGGTGTGCTGCAAGCCGGGCGATTGCCGCAACGGCGTCTGCAGCAAGGGCTGCAAGACGCAGGCCGACTGCGGCCCGAGCGCCTATTGCTGTGCCGACGGCGGTGGCGCCAACGGCCACTGCTGTCCGAGCCCGGGGTCCTGTTGCAGTGGAGCGGCCGGAACCGGTCTCGCAGTCTGCTGTCCCTTCTCGAGCGCCAACCCGACCAGCTGCTGCATCTATCGCTCCGGGACCGCGGTGGCATGCCTCCAAGCCCACCAAGTCTGCTGCTTCGTGAACGGACAACTGATCGGGTGTTCTGCGGGCCAATGCTGCAAGGCCAAACCTCCGAACCTCGAGTACTGCGCCCCGTGCTGATGCCACACACGAGCGCTGGGTGTGCCTCCCTATCCTCGGATCATCGCCCCGCTCAGAGTCGTAGCCGTGGGCCGCGCAGAACCGTGCCCGCCTGTTTGACGCGTCGGATGACCGGCGACAGCTCCGCGGCGCGGATCGAGTCGATCGCGCCGATTTCATCTGTCAATAGCCGATACTGCTCGGTCGCGTCCCTGCAGACCATGGACGCCGCGAGGTTCGCCGGGCCGGTGACGGCCGCCACGAACGTCATTTGCTTAACGGTGTTCCCCGTGAGTCCGCGGGTGCAGCATCGGCAGGAACAGCAACGCTCCGGCGAGCGCGATCAGCCAGATCACGACGGGGCGGGAGTGGGATGGGTGCGGCACGGCCATCCAGATTCCGATCACGATGATCTGAATCAGCCAGAACACACCGAACGCACGAGCAAACACGGCGTTCAGGTCCGCCGGCGCGGTGGGCGATGACGCAACCATCGGCAACCACCTTGTAATCGGCGGGACGCGCTCAACCTGTGCAGGGTCAGACCCGGACCGGCCGCCGAGCGAGCGGTTCCCGACCCGGACTAGCGAGATCAGTCGACCACGCGCTCGGCGTCCGTGTAGATGTTGACCTTGCCCTGTCGGGCAAAGCCTGCCAGGGTCATGCCACGGTCGGCGGCGAGGTCGATCGCGAGTGAGCTGGGAGCTCCGACGCCGACGAGTACTGGCGCGCCGGCCACCGCCGCCTTCTGTACCAGCTCGAACGACAGTCGTCCACTCACGCACAGCATGGTTCCAGTCAGCGGCAGGTGGCCGTCGAGCAGCGCTCGGCCGACGACTTTGTCCATGGCGTTGTGACGTCCGACGTCTTCGCGAACGATCAGCAGCTCGCCGGCAGCTGTGAACAGTCCGGTGGCGTGTAGCCCTCCGGTGCGTGCGAACGTGGGTTGGCGCAGGCGATCGGGCAGCGCGGCGAGCAGAAGGCGACTCACTCGCGGACCGGGCTGCGCGGACGGAGCGTGGACGGCAACTTCCTCAAGCGCTCCCTTACCGCACACTCCGCATGAGGACGTGGTGTAGAACCGCCGCTGGCCGGGGTCTCGTGCGAGCGGGCCCTGAACCTCGATGATGTTGGCCGCGAGGTCGTCTGTGAGCCCGGCGCGGCGAGGCTCGTCGATAAGCCCTTCGCCGTAGAGGAAGCCCAGGGCCAATTCCTCGTCGTGTCCCGGTGTGCGCATGGTCACGACGAGCGGCGCGCCATCGACGCGGATCTCCAGCGGCTCCTCGACCGCGACCTCGTCGCGCTGACCGTCGCGCAGCACGGTGGCGATCATCCCTGGGGCGAGCGGGTCGCCGCTGCTGCCGCTCACGAGCTGTCGGCTGGGTCAGGGTTGGGGTTTATGTGTTGAAAGCCGAAGCGGCCTTTGATGCAGAGGTTGCCTCGGGTGATGTCGTGGTCGTCGGGCGAGGTGACCTTGACGATCTGGTTGTCCTGGACGTGCAGGATGAGGTTGCAGCCGACGCCGCAGTAGGGGCAGATCGTGTCTGTTTGGGTCTGGCGCGCTTCGTCCCAGGCCGCCGCCTGGCGGAGCTCGTGCTCGGAGCTGAACATCAGCGCGCCGGTCGGGCAGACCGCGATGCAGTTGCCGCAGTAGACGCAGGCGGACTCGGGCAGCGGGTTGGCATATTCGGTCGAGATCCGGGCGTCGAAACCACGCCCGGCGACGGTGATCGCGAACGTGTTCTGGTACTGCTCGCCGCACGCGTCGACGCACTTGTAGCAGAGGATGCATTTGGAGTAATCGCGCACGTACAGGTCGTTGTCGATCTTCGTCGGCGCGTGCACGGTGGCGGCGCGTCTGACCGTCGGGTCGCTCGTGATGGCCGGCGCGCCGAGAGTCGCGGTCGGGGTCGGGCGGCGCCGGCGGGCCGTAGCGTTCCGGATGCGCGTGGTAGCGGCGCTGATACTCCTGCGCGGCGGGGGTGATCGACAGATCGACCGAGGAGGCGAGAAACTCGATCACCATCTTGCGGCTCAGGCGCACGCGCGGCGAATCGGTCTGGATCACCATCTCCGCTTCGACCGTGCGCGAGCACGCGGGCACGAGCGTGCGCGCGCCCTCGAGCTCGACCACGCACACGCGACACGCGTTCGCCGGGGTCAGCGTCTCGCCGTAGCACAGCGTCGGGGTGTCGATCCCGAGCTTGGCACACGCGTCGAGGATCGTCGAGCCCTCGGGCACCTCGACCTGGCGCCCATCGATCGTCAGGGCGACCATTCGCGGCTGCGGGCGCTCGGTGGCCATCGGCAACTCGATCATGACGCATGCCCGTTGAACACGCCGAGACGGTCGATCGCGGACTCGATCGCGGCCGATGCCGTCTGGCCCAGGCCGCAGATCGACGCGTCGCGCATCGCCTGCCCGATCTCGGCGATCAGCGCGAGCTCGTCCTGAACCGTTCCCCGCGTGTGACCGGAGCGCAACCGCGCCAGCGCCTCCTCCTGGCGCACCGTCCCGACGCGGCAGGGCACGCACTGTCCACAGCTCTCATCGCGGAAGAAGCCGGCGATCACCATCAAAAGCTCGCCCAGGTCGACGGACTCGTCAATCGCCACGACGACTCCGGACCCGAGCGTCGCGCCGGCGACCCGCGCGTCCTCAAACGTGAGCGGCAGATCGAGGTCCTTCGGGGTGACGAAGCTGCCCGCCGCACCCCCCAACAGCACCGCGCGCAGCGTCCGGCCCGGGGACACGCCGCCGGCGAGCTCGAGCAGCTCGCGCAGCGTCGCCCCGAAGGGGACCTCGTAGGTCCCCGGATCTTCGACCGCCCCGGAGACGCAGAACAGCTTCGGCCCGGTCGAGCGCTCGGTCCCAATCTCAGCGAACGCGCGGCCGCCCTCGAGCACGATCCAGGGCACGTTGACGAGCGTCTCGACGTTGTTGACGACCGTCGGCTGACCGAACAACCCCCGATCGACCGGGAACGGCGGCTTGTTACGCGGCTCGCCGCGATACCCCTCGATCGAGCCGAACACCGCCGTCTCCTCACCGCAGATGTACGCGCCCGCGCCCTTGCGCAACTCGATCTCGAAGCTGAAATGCCGACCGAGGATGTCCGATCCGAGGAACCCGCGCTCGCGCGCCTGGGCGATCGCGACCTCGAGCCGCCGCAGGGCGATCGGATACTCGCCTCGCAGGTAGATGTAGCCGTGCTCGCAGCCGGTCGCGTAGGCGGCGATCGTGATCGCCTCGATCAGCGAGAACGGATCGCCCTCGAGGATCACCCGGTCCTTGAACGTTCCGGGCTCGGACTCATCCGCGTTACAGATCAGATAGTGCGGGCGGCGAGGCTGACGGGCGACCGCGTCCCACTTGCGGCCCATCGGAAACGCCGCCCCGCCACGGCCCAGCAGCTTGGAATCGACGACCTCGCGCAGCACACCCTCCGGCCCCAGCTCAAGCGCGCGCCGAAGCGCGTCATAACCACCGTGAGCTCGATAGTCATCCACGCTCTCCGGATCGACCACCCCGACCCGCCCGAGCAGGCGCAGGCCCGCCCGACCCGCCTGCGACGGCACCACCGAGCGGTGAGCCGCAGGCGTCGCGCCGCCCATCACCGCGAGCAGATCGTCGGACTGCACGGCCGTCAGCTCGCGCTCGAGCGGCTCGTCGCCCGACTGGACCAGCAGCGCCGCGGGAGCCCGATCGCACTGGCCGAGGCATGGGCTCTTCATCCAGCACGCGCCATCGACCTCTGACCCCTCCGGGCCGACCTGCCGCTCCAGGGTCGCCATCAACGAGTCCGAGCCGGCGCAGCGGCAAACCACGTCATCGCACACATGCAACACCCGCGGCGCTCGCGGCGCGAGTGAGAACAGCGCGTAGAACGTGGCGACCCCATACACATCAGCTGGCGGGATCGTGAGGCGCCGCGCGATGTAGTTCAGCGCGCCCGGACTGATCCAGCCGGCACGCTCGTGCAGCGCGTGCAAGGTCGGCAGCAGCCTGTGGCGTTCGGCGCGCGCCGCGTGCCCACCGTCGGCGGAGTGACCGTCGGCGCCGCGCTCGGCACCGACCCAGCTCGACATCGGCGGGCCGAGGAACGCGTCGATCGCGTCGCGTTCGGTGCTCGTCGGTTCGGCGTCGAGGAGATGGACGTCCACGCTAGCCGCCGGCCTCCCCACTCGCCAGTCCGGCGGCGTGACGGGAGCTGCCGTTGGACTTCTCCACGCGGACGGCTGTGGCTTTGAACTCGGCCGTGCCGGACTTCGGATCGGTCGCGTCGATTGTCAGCACGTTGACGTCGATCTGATCGGGGAAGTGGAACGTCATGAACGCCAGCCCCGGGCGCAACCCGGGATCCAGGCGCACCGGCGCCTCGATCGAACCGCGGCGCGAGCTGACCACCACGACCTCGCCGGGCTCGACCTCGAGCCGGGCGGCATCCTCGGGGCACAGATCGAGCGTCTCGCCACGACGCAGCGGCGAGCTGTACAGGTTGGACTGCACCCCGGTGTTATACGAGTCCAGCCGCCGGCCGGTCGTCAGCCGGATCGGGAACTCGTCGCTCAGCTCGTCGATCGGCGCTACCCACTCACACACCGAGAACGGCGCCAACGCTCCCCCGACCGGCTCATCCCACAACCGCCCATGCAGGAACGGCGACCCCGGATCATCCTCGCTCGGACACGGCCACTGGATACCACCGAGCTGCTCGAGCCTCGCATAGCTCATCCCGCGGTGCATGGGGCTCAACGACCGCAACTCGTCCCATGCCTGCTCCAGCGTCGGCGCGCCCCAATCGTGCCCCAGGCGGCGCGCGAGCTCAGAGATGATCCAATGATCATCCCGCGCCAGACCGGGCGGATCCAGCGCCTGGCGCAACCGCTGCACCCGCCGCTCGCTGTTGGTCACCGTCCCCCCATCAGCCTCACACCATGACGCCGAAGCCGGCAAGACCACATCGGCCAGCTCACACGTCTTAGTCATCAAAATGTCCTGGGCGATCAGGAACTCCAGGCCCCCCAACAGCTCCAGCGCCTTCTTGGAGTCCGCCTCGGACTGCGCCGGGTTCTCGCCCATCACATACAACGTGCGCAACTCGCCGCGCTCCATCCCCTCAAACATCTGCGACAGATGCCAGCCACGCTCGGGCGCGAGCTCGACACCCCACGCGGCCTCAAACCGAGCCCGCGCCTGCAGATCATCCTGCACATCCTGAAACCCGGGCAGCTTGTTCGGGATCGCGCCCATATCGCCACCGCCCTGCACATTGTTCTGCCCCCGCAACGGATTCAACCCCGAGCCATACCGACCCACGTGCCCGCACAGCAACGCCAGATTGATCAGCGACAGCACGTTATCGACCGCCGTCACATGCTCCGTGATCCCCAGCGTCCAGCACAAGATCGCCCGATCCGCACGGGCGTACGCGTGCGCCAGCCGCCGGATCGCCGGCGCCGGAACGCCCGTCACCCGCTCGCCCTCCACCAACGTCCACGGCTCCACCGACGCCCGGAACTCCTCAAACCCCGACGTCGCCCGACCGATGAAGCTCTCGTTCGCCAGCCCCGCGTGAATGATCTCCCGCGCCATCGAGTTCGCCAACGCGATATCGCTACCGACGTCGAGCCCCAACCACGAATCCGCCCACTGCGCCGAACTTGTCCGCCGCGGATCAACCACAAACAACGACGCGCCGCGATGCACGGCCTTCAACACATGATGGAAAAAGATCGGATGCGTCTCACGCGCGTTCGAACCCCACAAGATCAACAGATCCGTCTCCTCGACCTCTCTATAGGACGACGTCCCGCCGCCCGCACCGAACACCGTCGCCAGACCGACGACGCTAGGAGCGTGTCAAGTGCGGTTGCACGAGTCGATGTTGTTCGACCCCATCACCGAACGCACGAACTTCTGAGCCAAAAAATTGACCTCATTCGACGCCTTCGAACAACTGAACATCCCAAACGAACGCGTCGCGTCCCGCGCCCGCGCCCGATCCAGACCCGCCGCTGCGAAATCCAGCGCCTCATCCCAACTCGCCGGACGAAGCGCGCCATTCTCCCGCACCAACGGCTCAACCAACCGACCACGATGCTTACGCAAACCAATCACCTCCTCTCAAAAAACCCGATACCCACAAACCACGAACAAATTCGTCCAGAGCGTAAGAAAAACCGGCGGCTAGCGCAACCCAATCAGTGTAGTCGTTGACATCATTGTTGGCATTGACTACATTGGTGATCGTGGCTACTCCCCCCGGCCGGCAACCTCAGACATGACCCGTGTGGGCCGATGACGGCTGGGACAGCGATCATCACCGGCGCGAGCTCGGGACTCGGATACGAGTGCGCCGTCGCCCTTCTGCGAGCGGACTGGCACGTGGTGATGGCGGTACGCGATATCGAGCGAGGCCAGGCCGCCGCGAACAGCCTCGAGCTTAAAGCTCGCTGCGCCGTGATGCACGCGGACCTCGCCTCGCTCGCATCGGTGCGAGCGTTCGTCGCCGCGCACCGGGAAGCCAGGCTGCCACCGACGCGCGCGGTGATCTGCAACGCGGGTGTTCAAGTGGTCTCGGGTACACGGCTGACGGCGGACGGATACGAGCTCACGTTCGGTGTCAATCACCTCGGACACTTCGCGTTGGTGCAGGGACTGCTCGAGCAGCTCGTGAGCCCGGCGCGCATCATCGTCGTCAGCAGCGGCACCCATGACCCGGCCAAACGGACGGGGATGCCCGCGCCCCGCTACATATCCGCCGAGCGGTTGGCGCGCGTCGACGGCGAGCCTGAGGAGCCGATCGCCAAGCTCGGTCGCCGGCGCTACACGACCTCCAAGCTCTGCAACGTCCTCTTCGCCTATGAGCTCGACCGCCGGCTCCGGCACGAAGGCCAGGATGTCACCGTCAACGTGTTCGACCCCGGCCTGATGCCCGGCTCGGGCCTGGCCCGCGACTACACCGGACCGCAGCGCTTTGCCTGGCGCTTCGTGTTGCCGCTGCTGCGCTTTCTTCCCGACGTGCACAGCGCGCGAACCTCCGGTGAGCATCTGGCGGCGCTCGTCAACGAGGGGCGGTTTGCGGACGCGAGCGGCCAGTACTTCCTCGGCCTGCGGCCGGTCCGCTCATCGACCGACTCCTACGATCCCTCCAAGGCGGACGACCTCTGGCACGCGAGCGAGCGGCTCTGCCGACCCAGGTCAGCTGAGGACAACATCGCGCGATAATCCGCGCGGCACGGAAGCACCGGACGTGCTGGTGTCGCCAGCACCTGAGCGTTGGGAGCTTTTGTCATGAAGGAGCCGAAAGTGGACGCAGCGGGCGCCGGTTCGGGAGACGCGGCCGCCGACACCGGGGGCTCGACCGCGCCCAAGCGTGCCGGGGTTGTCCTCGCCACACTGATCGTCGTCGCCGGAGTAGCGAACCTCAATCTCGCCGTCGCGAACGTCGCATTGCCAGACATCGGGAGAGCGCTGGACGCGAGCCAGACCGGCCTCAACCTCGTCTCGATCGGCTTCTCCCTCGGCCTCGCGATGTCCGTGCTCTACCTCGGGGCACTCGGCGACCGGCACGGGCGAAAGGAGATGTTGGTCCTCGGGATGGCGCTCTCGATCCCAGCGAGCCTAATCGCAGGCCTCGCGGGGTCAGTCGCGGTGCTGTTCATCGGGCGACTCCTGGGCGGCGTCGCCGCCGGCATGGCCTACCCCACGACCCTTGCCCTCATCACTGCCCTGTGGGCCGACGGGCCGCGGCGCACACAGGCGATCGCGCTCTGGTCGGGCCTCGGCGGGGCGGTCATGGCCCTCGGTCCACTCGTCGCGGGCGCGCTGCTCGAGCACGTCTCCTGGGGCTGGGTGTTCCTTGTCACGGTGCCGCTCGCGGTTCTCGGGCTGCTCCTGGCGCTGCGCTTCGTACCACCTCACGTCGGCGAGACGACCGAGCCCGTCGACAACCTCGGCGGCATCCTGTCCGTGGTGCTCGTCGGCGCCCTCGTGCTCGGGATCAACTTCGCGGCTGTGCCGGGCGCGGCCGCGGCGGCGGTCGGTCTCGGAGTGCTCGCTCTGGCCACGGGAATCGCGTTCGTCTTGCGCCAGCGCCGCGCGCACAACCCGATCTACGACCTCAACATCGCGCGCCGTAAGGTCTTCTGGGTCGCCGCCCTGGCGGGGGTCATCGTGTTCGGGACGCTGATGGCGACGATGTACATCGGGCAGCAGTTCATTCAGAACATTCTCGGCTACTCGACGTTCCAGGCCGGGGCCGCGATCCTGCCCGCGGCGCTCATGATGGTGGTGGCCGCCGCCCCCTCGGGGAAGCTGGTCACGACCCGCGGGTCGCGCGTGACGCTGCTCCTCGGCTTCGCCAGCTGCCTGCTTGGATTCCTCGTGATGCTCCTGCTCTGGGGCAAGGGCACGCCGTACTGGCAGGTCGGGGTCGCCTACGCGCTCGTAGGCCTCGGTGTCGGTCTCGCCATGACCCCCGCCTCACGTTGCCTCACCGGCGCAGTACCGGTCAGGCGCGCCGGCATGGCGTCCGGCACCGCCGACCTCCAGCGAGACCTCGGCGGAGCGATCATGACCTCGATCATGGGCGCCGTGCTGACGGCCGGTTACAGCGCAGCGATCGCCAACCAGGTCGCTGCATCACCACAGCAAGCGCAGGTCACCAGCCAGACCGAGAGCGCCCTGCAAAAGTCCTACTCCAGCGCGGCGGCCCTCGCCACGCACTACCCCCACTACCAGCAGCAGATCATCGCCGCCGCGAGAACATCGTTCCTCAACGGCGCGAACCGGGCGTACACGGCCGGGATAATCTTCGCCGTGCTCGGCGCCGCGCTCGTCTTCTTCAAGTTCCCGGCCAAGGGCGACGAGACGACGCTGCTCGCTCAATACCACGCCGACGACACCCCGACACCCGAGCAACCGCAGCGGAGGGAATCATCCGGGTACCGGCTGCGCGCATTAGTCGCCGTGGTACGTGGCGAGATTGGTCGCGATCACGTCGAGAAAAGTGGGCACGTCGAGAAACTTGGTCAGGTAGTCGGCCGCTCCGAGACGGGCGACGCGTTCTGACTGGCCTTTGCTGGCGTCTGCGGTGAGCACAACGACGGGGATCTCGCGAGTCGTGTGCTCTGCCTTTAGGCGCATGAGGACTTCCGCGCCAGGCATGTCTGGCAGGTGCAGGTCAAGCACGATGAGGTCGGGACGGTGCTCGCGTGCGAGCTCAAGCCCGAGGCTGCCTTGCATCGCGGGGATTAGCTCGACGGCGGGGTGTCGCTCGAGGATTCGTTCTACGAGCGTCAGGTTGGAGAGGTTGTCCTCGATGTAGAGGATCACCTGGCGCGTGCCACTGCGGGCGGCGAGCTCGGCGAGCTGTTGCTCCTGTGGCCCGGGCTGGTGCTCACCGTGGGGCCGTTCAGCGCCCGCGAGCTCGACGGTGACCGCGGTTCCGATGCCGGGGTCGGAGTCGACCTCGATTGTTCCTCCCATAGCCTCGATCAGCCCCTTTGACAGTGCGAGGCCGAGGCCTGTGCCTTCGACGTTGGTGAGCTCGGCGCCGAGGCGCTCGAACGGCTCGAACAGCTTTGCGAGCTGATCGGGCTGAACGCCGATGCCGGTGTCCGCAATCGTGGTGCGGACCCGTCCGGCTGCGGTGATCGCAAAGGAGACGTCGACTCGCCCGCCGGGGCGGTTGTACTTGATCGCATTGGATAACACGTTCATCAGGACCTGTTTGAGGCGGTGGCGATCTGCGCGTACGTGTCCGTCGTGCGCGAGGCCGTCGGTATTGCTGGCCAGGATGACGTCGCGATCGCGGGCGAGTGGTCCGACGAGCGCTAACACCTCGCGGACCGTTTCGCCGAGCGCGACCGGCTCGGGAGAGATCGTCATCCGGCCGGACTCGATTCGCGCCAGCTCGAGCACCTCGTTGATCAGCTCGAGCAGATGGCGCGCGGCCTGGAGCACGTAGCCGACATGCTCGCTCTGGCGGGGCGACGCCAGTCCGTCGAGCTCGAGCAGCTGAGTGAAGCCGATGATCGAGTTCAAGGGTGTGCGCAGCTCGTGGCTCATCCGCGCCAGGAAATCGCTCTTCGCGCGGTTCGCGGCCTCTGCCTGCTCGGCGCGTCGTTGATCGGTGACGTCCTGAAAGGTGCCTACATAGCAGCCCGGCCGGGACGGGTCTTCGCGCCCGACGGCGTGCAGCACTCGCTCCGCACCCTGTTCAGTGACGATCCGAAAGTCGAGCTCGAACTCGGGCTCCGATGCCGCGCCCAACGCGTAGCGTTCGGTGACTCGCTGGCGGTCCTCGGGAAGAATGTAAGGAAGGAGCGCTTTGCCGATCGCTGGTCCGGCCGCGGGGTCGCGACCGAACAGCTCGTACATGTGGGCGGACCATGTCACCTGCTCGGCGCGCGGGTTCCACGTCCAGGACCCCACTCGCGCGAGCCGCTGAGCGTCTTCGAGCTCGGCCAGCGCCTGCTCGCGGGCGCGCTCGGCGTGCTTTCGCTCAGTGATGTCGACCGTGGTGTTCGTCACGCCGACCACCTGCCCGTCGACACGCCAGGGGGCGAACGTGCTCATCATGTCGTACACCGTGCCGTCCCGGCGCCGGCGCTGACCCTCCGCTTGGTAGCCGGGTCCTCCACGCAGAAGCATGGCGAATGCTTCTCGGGCTCGCTCGCGCGTCTCCTCGGGCTCGTTGGTGAGGTCGTTGAGCTGGTCGATGCTCAACCCGGTCACTTCCTGCGCCAGAAAGCCCGAGATCCGCTCCGCGCCGCGTTTGTGCTCAGCCGCCTGCGCCAGGCGTGCCAACTCACGCTCGCGCGCCTCGCGTTCAGCTTCAGCATTCTTCCAAGCCGTGATGTCGCGACCCGTCACCACCGAACCGACGATCGTGCCGTCCGCGGAGCGGATCGGCGCGAAGCTGTAGCTGCCAACCCACCGCTCGCCGGTGTCCTTTCGCCGCAGCCCATACTCAACACCGGTGCCGACCTCGCCCCGCAGCGCTCTCGGGACGGCCCACTGCTCTAGCGGCGCCTGCTCGCCGCTGGCCAGGAACACCTCCAATATCGCGGGATAGTCCGCAAGCGATCTCAGCGTCTGCTCACGATTGTCGAAGCGGTGAAACGTCGTGAACGCCTCGTTGAAGTGGACGAACTGTCCTTGGGCATCGGAGATGAACACCGCGTCGTTCATGCTCGACAGCGCCGCCTCCAGTGTCGCCTGGTACTCGCTCAGCTCGTGTTCGATCGCCGCGAGCCGAGCGGCGGCTTGTTCTGCGCGCTTTCGCTCGGTGATGTCGATCGTCACCCCGGTGACGCCGACTAACTGCCCGTCGACACGCCACGGCACAACGTTGGTCAGCACGTCGATGATTGTTCCGTCCTTGCGCCGCCGGTGGAGTTTCTCTGCGCCGTGGTTCCAGCGCTGCACCCGTCCCTCCATGTCGATTGACAGGACCGCGTCGGTGCCGTACTCGGCGGCCTCCGCCAGGCGCGCAAGCTCGCGTTCGGCGCGCTTGCGCTCGCTGACGTCACGCGTCAGGCACGAGACGCCGATCACCTCTCCTGCCGAATCCCGGATCGGCGAGAGTGTCAACTCGATCTCAACCTGGCTGCCATCGCGCCGGCAAGCGGCAGTCTCGACGTCGACGCTTTGCCCGGCCCATGCCGCGGCGAGATGCTGCCCACCGCCGGCGAGGCCGGGCACATTCAGGATCGTGATCGGCCCTCCGATCGCCTCCCCAGCCGTGTATCCGTACAGTTCCTCGGAGCCGGCGTTCCACGTCTCTATCAGCCCGTTACCGTTGAGGCCAATGATCGAGGCGCGCAAGGACTCAACGATCGCGGCCAGCAGCACGCGCTCCCGGTCGTCACCCGACAACATCACGACGGTCCGAGCGTTACGATCAGTGCTGCGAGAGCGACCCGACGGAAGCACGACGTAACCAGCAGCCCACGCCCGCCCGGCGGAACCTCTGAGAGCAGCGCAACCACAACCGCTGTCATGATGCCGAGCACGCCGATCCGTGGAATCAGCGCTTACCCGCAGAGATCCGTGGCGAACTGCGGACTGTCGCGCCGCTCCGGGCTGTCGCTACTTCGAGGCGAGCGGACGGACCAGCGCGACCACCTCATTGACCGTGTCGGCGAGGGACACGGGCTCTTGGGATAGATCGAGCCGTCCGCTTCACGAAGCTTGCCGTTTGCCAGCTTCAGCTCTCGCGAGCGACGAATTATCTCGGTCTCCATCCTCGTCGTGCGATCGCGCAGCCCATCCGAAACCGCGACCTCCTCGGCGCCGCGTTCTTGCAGGCGTATGAACTCGGTTACATCCTCGACTCGGTGGATGATGTAACTGAGCTCTTCCGTTCGAATCGAGCACCGGCGCGTTGACCGGACTCCACCAACGAACCTCGAAGCCGCCGCCGTCCCGAACCGGGCGCCTGATGTCGTACTTCTGAACAGCCATCACATCGACCACGCGGTCTCGTCGAACCCGCTCGAGCGACGCGCGAAGATTGCCCTCGCCGGTTGCGTGCGGATCGTCCGGATTGTCCGGAAAGACCTGGAAGATGGCATGGCCGACGATCTCCGCACGCTCCGTCATCGTCGCCTCGAGATACCGATTGCTTACGGCGACGATGCGGAGGCCCGGATCGAGCACCAGATAAAGCCCCGCCGCGTGCTCGAAGAGAACCTTGAAATCAATCGCTGGCGGCATTGTGCAGCAGGTCCACCCACGGAGTCCGGACGCTGGCCGACGCCCCGACTCGCGCGTGCCGGATGATCCTACCGGCCGACACGGCCTCGGTCAGTCGTCGGATTCGGTCTTCGGTCTTGCCTTGGCGCTCGAGCGTGGCTGGTCGTGTTCGTGGTGTGAGACGACCCGTCGGATCACCTCGAAGAAACGGCCGAGGTGGTGCGGGCCGAGGAAATGCTGCTCGACGCTGTGCTGCGCTGCGACACCGATCTGCAGGGCGCGCTCGGTGTCTGCGAGCAATCCTGCAATCGCCGCGCCAGCCTGCTCGAGGTCGCGCGGGTCCCCGAGCAACAGGCCCGTTCGGCCGTTCTCGATCTGGTCGCGGATCCCTCCGATCCGACTCGCGACCACCGCTCGCTGCTTCCACATCGCCTCGGCGACCGTCAGCCCAAACCCCTCCGCGAGACTCTTCTGGACCACCACGCTCGCGTGGCGCTGCAGCGCATTGACGATCGCGGCGTTCTCCTCCACATCGTCCATCGGCAGCGAGACCAGGTGCACGCGCCGGCGCACCGCGCCAGGCAGCTCGTGCCATGCCGCGCGCACCCCGTCGAGCACGCCCGCGCCTTCGGGGTCATCGGCGACCGCCGCCGTCGACGGGCCCGCGAGCAGCAGCCGCGCATCGGTTCGGGGCGCCACATGCTCAGCGAACGTGCCAAGGACACCGAGCGGGTCCTTGAGATAGTCCCACCGCGAGACCTGGATCACGACCCGCTCATCGCCCGCGAGCTCTTCCTCCTGCAGCATCTCCGCGCGGCTGCTGACTCGTCCGGGCGAGCCGTCTGTGCGGGTGAAGGTCGGATACACAGTGGCGTCGTGCGCGAGGATCCCCGCGGTCGCGAGGATCGCCAACGACTGCTCGGCGGTCTGCTCCGCGTTCTTGGGCGAAAACGCGTCGATCGACGGGCGGATCACCGAAATCCGGTCACGCGGCAGACCCTCCCATGCAAACCCCGCCCGGGAGAACACGAACGTGTCGGCGGCCAGCACATAGCCGCGCAAGAAATCCCACGCCTCACGGGAATACTCGTTCGCGTGATCCAGGCCGACGTGGCAGCGCCAAATCACTGTCGCGCCCGTCCCTCGGACCGCGGCCGCCAGCCCCGCAGTCTGCGGGTCGTGAAGAATCACGATGTCCCGCGGACCGACCAGCTCGACCAACTCCTCGGCATTCGCGACCAGCGTCTGCTCGTAGACCTCACGCGCAGCGCCGCCAAGCGCGCCGCCGTCCCCTTCGAACCCGTGCAGCCGGTTGTGCAGACGCTTCGTGATCTCAAAGAACTCGGCACCTCCCGAGATCACGACCCAACGGGCGTCCACGCCCGCACCCCGGCAATACCCCAACAGCGGCCGCAGCATCTCTACCACCCCGCCGCCCTTGGCGGTCGAGTTCACGTTCCAGATCACACGGCCGCGCAACTCGCGGACGGCGTGCGCGACCAGGTCGACCAGCGCCTCGTACTCGCGCGGCGAGAGCACCGACGCGAACCGCTGCGGGGCCATCGGCTCAACCGACACGTGCTGCAGTCCCGGCATGCTCCTCCTCCTCCGACACAAACCAGCCGGCCCATCATCGCAGCCGCGCGAAACGGCGCCGAGGCCCGCGCTGGCCGAAATCCGCTCCGGCGACATGCTTACAGGCCCAAAGTCCCCGCTCCCGGCCGACCTTGGTTACATAAGCATGCCCCACATGCTTATCTAGCCAAGGTCCAGCAGGCGCGTGCGATTTGTCCCTGTATGCAGCCGAAATTGTCAGATTAGTGACACCATCCGGCCCGACCGCACCCTCACCGGCACCGTTCTCGCCGCCGAGCGTGAGCATGTCCTTGGTAGCAGGGGTGAACGGCACGCTGGGGGTGGACGCCGCACCCGACGCAGCAGGTCGGCCGGCCCCACCAGCAGCCCGCCGCAGCTTTGGCAGCGTCATCGCCGTCGAACCGACACCGCCCGACAAATCCCGCCCGGCGACGCTCCCTTTCACCGCTAGGGTGATGATTGCGATGAATGCCCCGCAGCAGCGAAACACACTCACAGACGCGGGCTCGCCGCAGACAATTCGGATCGTGATCGCCGACGACCATTTGGTGGTGCGAAGCGGCGTTCGCCTGTTGCTCGAGCGCGAGCAGGACTTCGAGGTCCTCGCCGAGGCCGGCGATATCGATACTGCCCGCCGATACATCCGCGGTCACCACCCTGACGTCCTCGTCGCCGATCTCAACATGCCCGGCGGGTCGGTGCTCGCAGCGATCCCCGAGCTCCGCCGCGAAGCCCCGAACACGCAAATCGTCGTCCTGACGATGCAAGGCGAGCCGGCATTCGCGCGCGCGGTGCTGAGCGCAGGAGCGCTCGCCTACGTCCTGAAGGAGGCTTCCGAGGCCGAGCTGATCAAAGCCGTTCGGCTCGCGGCCGAAGGCCGGACCTACCTCGACCCCCAATTGGGCGCACGGATCGCGACCGAGCCCGCCGCCGGATCTCCCGATGAACTCTCCGATCGCGAGCTGCAAGTCCTGCAAGGCATCGCGCTCGGCCACCGCAACAACGAGATGGCCGCTCAGCTGTACATCTCACTCAGAACCATCGAGGAAACTCGACGGCACATCCAACAGAAACTCGGCCTGAGGACTCGCCCGCAACTCGTCCGATATGCAATCGCGCGCGGATTGCTCGACCAGAACGACCAATAGCGCACGCCCGCATGATCCGCTGCTGAACCCCCGGCCTGAGGGCCGGCACCGAGGGGCGAGTACGGTGGAAGGATCGAAGATCAACTCCACAAGCCGCGGGCGACTTCACGGCAGCTCGCCAGGGCGGTCGATGACGGGCGTAAGGTCGGCGCCGCATTACGACATCTCGACGGCCACGGGTCCGAGCCCGGGGCGATCGGGGTGGCAGAGGCGCTCGCGCGATTTCTAGTCGCACGCTGTGATTCGCACCATGCAGGCTGGCGAGTCGTGCGACAGGTGGTTGTGGACTCGGCGGCCGATGCCCCGTGGGAGAAGTGCGCCCGGCGGGCCGTGCCGTTGGTAGCTGAGGACCTGATCATTCTCGCGGGCGACCGTGGCCGGACGCAGCTGGCGCGCGCTCAACACATAGCCGCGCAGCGTCGCGCCGAACAGATCGCCGTTCACGTTGACCCAGCCGCGGTACTCGCGGACCTGGGGCTCGAGCAGTCATCCGCGTCTCCTGAGCGCTGGCGCGTTGCCCTGAGTAGCGCGGTTGGAGCCCGCTCGCGCGAGCAGGTCGCCCGCGCGGTTGATCGCTCCCTGCGCGCCTGAACGACACCCCGCGCGTGGGGGCGCTCCGGCTGAGTCGGATCGTCAGCGCGACGATTTGCTCGGGCAGCGCAATCTCGAGCGCGCCAGCTGACGAAGCAACGTCGCGGCTGGCCGAACTCGATCAGCCGCCGAGGGCATCGGTCCCAGCCTCGCAGCACGCGCGATCCTCGTCAGGCGTCCCGCCGCTGATGCCGACGGCGCCCAGGACATTTCCATCGCTGTCTCGGATCACGATCGAGCCAGCGCCGGCGATCAGCGGAAGTCGGGTCATCTGGCTCACCGCGGACACGAATGCAGGGCGCTCCTGTGCCACCTGCGCCAGCACGTGCCCGTCTCGGTGCCAGACGGCAGCTCCCTGCGCCTTGGCCTCGGCGATCTGCGCGCTCAGCGGCGGAGCGCCGTCCATCCGGTCCACGGCTTTCACCATTCCACCTTCGTCAACCACCGCAACGGTCACGGCGATGCCAAGAGATTGAGCGTGGACTTGCGCGGCGTTGATGATTGTGCGGGCGGCGTCTTGGGAGATCGGCATGACAGCGGGAATTCTATGTCCGTCTTGTGTCCGCCGTGCGTTCATCGTCGCGTGAGCGCGAGCGCGATCGGGACCGTCTTCCGATACGCGCGCACGCTGACCATCAGGTGGACGGACGAGCTGAGACCGCGGGGAAGCGGGATCGCGACAGTGCGCGGCCGCCGGTCAATCGGTGTTCGTTTCCTGCCGACTACGAGCACGCTCGGCTCTGAGACGGAGATCACGATCCGCACCGTGCGGGAGTGGCGTGAGACGCTGCTCGGGACCGAGAGGGAGAGCACCTGCGGGGCGAGCACCCCGACGGTCAAGGTCACGCGTGCGATCGCGGTGCGACCGCTGGAGTCGCGTGCCACGAGCCGCACGGCGTGGCGCCCCGGAGCGAGGCCGTCGACGGTCACGGCGGCGCCGCGCCCGAGCAGCGTCCGCCCGTCATACCAGGCGAGTGAGCGGCCGGTCAGCTCAGCCCCGGTGTCGTCGATGGCACCGCCCGCGAACGTGATCGTGGAGGAGCTGTAGACACTCTCACCGGCAATCGGCGTGTCGAGATGGACCGCCGGCGGGGCTCCGGCGGCGCGGAAGATCGGCGAGATCGCCGTGGTCTGGTTAAAGCCGTCGCTGATCCTGACCCGCACCCGTGCGTCGCGACTGCCTGCGAGCAACGCCGACGGCAGCGTCACGGCCTGGGTGGTCGGGACAGATTCGACGATCGAGAGCCAGGTCCGTCCGCCGTTCCGGGAGTAGTCGACGCTCGCGCTGAGGGGCGTGCGCGTCTGATCGCTCGCTGCCCAACGGATCACGACAGTGCCGCCCGCGCCGACAAACGAGCGCGCCGCGGGTGCGAGCACCTTCACGACCGGCGCGTGCACGGGTCGCGACCTGACATCAACGACGCGTCCGTTGGATACGAGCTCGATCCGGTCGGCGCCGGCCGGCACCGTCGCCGTCACGAGGCTCACCGGTATCTCTCCGGAGTGCCGGTCGCCGGAATCGATCGCCACGTGCGAGGTGGTGATCAGCGCGCCGCTCGAGGCATAGGCCCGGACGACGATCGCGTCGTCCCCGACGCCTGCGATCGGCGTGCTCGTCGGCTGGACGTCGGAGATGTAGCCGCCGGCGGAATCGAGCACACCGGACACCAGAAGCAACGACGCGGCAGCCGCATGAGAGGTGGAATCGGCGCGGTGTCGGCGGGCGAACGTCGTGAGGCCCGCCAGCCGATGACCGAACGACTGGAGCGCGCTGAACTCCCGTTGCCAGTTGTGCGGCGAGAGCCAGGCGTTCAGATTGTTGGCGTCGTCGGTGCTCGCGCAATACGACATCAGGTCGTACAGCGGGTTCGCGTCGGTGTCCTCGCGCTCGAGGAACAGCGGGTGGATCGCCCGCAGCAGGCCGAGGGACGACTGCCAGAACCCCTCCCAGCCCTGCAGGCGGCCATAGTTGTCCGGCGACCACTGCTCACCGCCGGTGACCACCACCGAGTCCGGGCAGACGAACTGGCCGCTGGCGTTGGCTACCCCGAGTCCTGCGTGCGCGAGTCCCATCTCGTGGCCGATCTCGTGCAGGACCGAGGTCACCGGCCTGCTGATGTTGACGAACCCCACCGGCTGCGCGGCGGAGAAGCCGTTGTTGGGGTTGTCGTAGGGGATGTTGGCGATCGTCCGCGAACTCGATGCCTCGCCGCGAGAGCGCGTGTTCACACCGACGGCGAGGTCGTAGGAGTAGCGCCCGTTCACCTTCTGCGCGAGGTTGTTCACAGACCAGTTGACGATCGCCTGGTAATACGCGTCGTTCTTGCAATTGGCGACCGCGGAGGTCAGCGCCGAGCCGGTCAGGAGCACCGGGTTGTTGTTCACGTCGTACACCGGGTTGCCGTTCGCGTCCTTCTTCTGCACATAGCTCAAGCACTGCGAGCTCGACGACGTGTAGGCCTCGATCGCCGACGTGTCGATCCACCCCTGGTACGGGAGCAGGGTGTAGTGATTACCACCAGGCATCAGCTGGCCGACGCGGGAGAAGACCTGCGACGGCGGCGGAAGCGTCTCCGGCGTGGGGCGCAGCGTGACGAACTTCCTCGCCGGGCTCATGTTCACCGGCGCGATCCGCAACTGGGGCAGCGACACGAAGAACAGGCTCTTCAGCGTGAACACGCGTTCGGCCTGGCACACGCTGTCGTTGCACTCGGTCCGGGGGCGGAGGTAGCGGGCGGGCGGTGGACCGTCCGCGACCGCCGTCAGGTTCACATAACCGTTGGTCGCCTGCTCCCACGACGCCGGAAGCTCGAACACGAAGCCACCACTCGGGTCCAAGCGCTCCGATTCCAGCACGTACGGGCTCCCGCTCTGCGCAAGCGTCGTCGGTCCGTAGTCAGGCAGCAGCGGCGAGCCCGGCAGCGCCCGGCCGTCCTGCGCGTACCCATACAGCGCGACCGTCACCCCCCCAACCGGCACCCCCTCGGCGAGATCGACGAACACGCGCGCCACCGTCTGCTGGCCGGCCGCCAGGCTCACACCCCAATAGCTCGCCTGCTGCAGCGTCTTGGCGACCGACCCGTCGTTGAAGTACGGGCTCGGAATCCCCGCTCCAGCCCAAGTCGGCATGTACTCCAGCTGGCTGCCGACCTTCGTCTGCGTCGATTGGATCACCTCGATCCCCTTCACCCGCAGCTCATACACCCCGGTCGGATGGATCCTGGGCAGGGTCGGCTGGGTCGGCGGCGGGATCGTCGCGGGGCCCGGAACGACGCCACCGCTCGTGGCCCTCGCCGAGCCGCCGGCATTCGCGGCCACGACGGTGCAGGTCACGCTGTGGCCGACCTCGGCGGCGCCGATCGTGTGCGCCTGGCTCACCTGCCCGGGGATCGGGACACCGTCGCGGTTCCACACATAGGAAAACGACGGGCTGCCCGTCCACCCACCGGGGCTGCACGTCAAAGGTTGCCCCGCAGTCGGGATGCCCGAGATGGCCGGGAGCGACACGTCAACCGGCGGGCTCGGCGGCGGGCTGTACGTGACCGTCGCCTGGACCGCCACGACCTGCCCGCTATCGGCCGCCTGCCCGAGGTCGATCGACGCCGTGCTCCCATCCGCCAACGGCCCCGTAAACGTCCTATACCCATCAGCACCCACGGCCCCCGTCTCGATCGGCATCATGTTGTCCGTCTGGGGCTGGAGCGCGATCCGGTCCCCCGCCTGGATCGGGATGCTGACCGCGAACGGCCCCTCCACACCATCGACGCTGGGCGCGCTCGTAACCGCCTCGGGCGCGCTCGTGCCGACCGCCGTCCACTGCGTGCCGTTTCCGTTAGCTGGCTGCAGCACCCTCAGAAGGAACTGATTGCCGGTCGCCACCCCGCCGCTGAGAAAACTCCACGACGTGATCGTCCCGGTCTGCGGCGAGCTGAGTACGTAGCCACCGCTCGAGTCCCCCTGAAACACCGGCACCCCCTGGACAAACGTGTCGAGGGTCGGACTGTTCGACGTCAGCGTCATCTCGCCAACGATCGTCGTGTCAGCTGCCGCAAGCGGGACAGCCGCGCCCAGGCTGACGGCGATCGCAGCCACGAGCCCAAACAACGAGCGGCGGACGCCGCTACTGGAGAAGAACACACCGCGCGACCTCGTCACGTGCACATCAGCCCCCGTTAGCACTCCGCGTAGTCTTGCAGGTGAGTCCCCACCGCGACCGGCTCCTCGATCTCGGCTGCGTTCTCAGATGCGGGCTTCGAACGCGGACACCGCGGTGTTTTTCCCGAGCACGTAGCTGGTGCAGGCGCGGTGGTATCCCGCTGCGAGAATCAGCGGCGCGCCCTCACGGTGGACAAGCAGGATCGGTGGGAGGCGCTTGCCCTTCGCGAGCCTCGCGAGCTTCTTGGCCACGCCTGTGTCCGCGGCGGACAGCGGCTCTAGCTCGGCGGCGGTAAAGATGTCCTTGGCCGTGTATTTCCGGGGATGGCGAGCGTCGCGCAGTTGGCGCATCGCCTCCAGCACGCGCTCCTCGGTGAGCACAAGCGAGAGGTATTCCTCTGCCGTATCGAAATCGTGAGGTTCGGGCCTTTTCTGCCAATGGATGCGAAGCCTGTCGGCCTGCCGACGCTCAGCCTCGGTCATCGCCGGCGCTGCGGCCGGGGCCGTGCGTTCGGTGGCTTTGAGGCGCGCGGCGGCGAACACGCTCAGGGCTATCGTTCCGAGCCCACCGAGCATGATTGCTGCCGCCTGCCCGCCGCTGATCGCGTGTGCCCGCAGCCCCAGGTCGGCGGCCGCGGCGGGGAGCCCGAGCTGCGCGCAGGCGAGGAGCCCGGCGGCGCGCCCGTGGCGCAGCACCACCCCTGTCAGCACGTGGACGACCCCGGCGCTGAGCGCGAGCGCGAGGGCGAGGGCGAGCAGCGACGGGCGGGCGAACACTTGCGCCACGTTCAGTTTCGCTCCGAGCGAAACGAAGAAGATGGGGACGAAGAAGCCCTGGGCAACCGCCGCGACCTGCTTGTCGAGCCGTTTGGGCCCGCCGAGCCAGGACATCAGCAGGCCGCCGGAGAATCCGGCGATCAGCAAGCTGATGCCCGAGTTCTGGGCGACCGCGGCCAGCGTGAACAGGCCGATGAGCGATACTCGCAGCTCGAGCGCCCAGCCGCGTTGACGCGAGCGGGTACGCAGCTGCGTGACCCAGCTTCGCCCGCGTAGCGCGAGCGCGAGCGCTCCGAGCAGCGCGAGCGCTGACAGCACCGCCACTGCGCCGAGCGCCGACTGGCCGACCTTCGAGGGCTCCAGTACGAGCGGCAGCGTGATGATCGTCAGTACGTCGGCGATTGTCACCTGCGCGAGGGTGGTAGCAAGCTTTTTTTGGTCGAGCGAGCACTCCTGGACAAGCGGCAGGATGACCGCCGCTGAGGAGTTCGCGGTCAGCAGCGCGAACAAGAGTGCCGGCCCTCCGAGAAGGCTGTGCATGAGGGTTCCGGCGAGTAGCGCCAGCGCGGTGCACAGCAGCGTGGCCGCAACCCCGGCGGCGGCCGAGCTCGCCAGCGAGCGGACCGGCACGTGCATCCCGGCGGCGAACATCAGCATCAGAAAGCCGGCGTTGGCAAGGAACACGAACGTCGTCTGCGAAGGGTCGATTATCTTTAGACCTGCCGAGCCAAGCAGCGCGCCAGCGGCTAGCTCGCCGACGATCACGGGCATCATCGCCCGCTCGCCAGATGCCAGCAACGGCCCGCAGACGCCGGCCACGAGCACGATCGCGAGCGTTTGAAAGCTCATCGGCCGGCCGCTTCCAGTGCTAATCCGCACGGGTTCATGGTCTGAGCATCGGCCCGAACGATCGTGTCGAGCAGTCCGTCCGCGGCCGCTGGACAAGCGGCGCACACTGGCGGTCGTGGCCGTTCGATCTCGACGGCGATTGTCAATCTTTACACTGGATTCACCGCCCGACCTCGGCCGTCCACATCCGACGGACCTCGGCCATCCACATCCGAACCAGCTCGTGAGCACAGTCCTGTTTGTCTGCCTGCACAACGCCGGGCGCTCTCAAATGAGCCAGGCGATCTTCGAGCAAGCCGCGGCGGGCCGCCACACCGCCCTGTCGGCCGGGACCACCCCCGGCGATCGCATCCACCCGCCGGTCGTCGAGGTGATGCGCGAACTCGGCATCGACCTCTCCAACCGCACCCCGCAACTCCTCACGCGCGAACTCGCCGCGCAAGCGGACATCGTCATCACGATGGGCTGCGGCGACCAATGCCCGGTCATCCCCGGCAAGCGCTATGTCGACTGGGAGCTCCCAGACCCCAAGGATCGCCCCCTTGACGAGGTCCGCGCCACCCGCGACGACATCGCCAATCGCGTCCAGGCGCTCATCACCGAACTCGACGCCAGCCCACCCCGGTAACTTCACGGCATCCACGCCGACGCGGCCCCGGTCGCTGGCGTAGCCTCACCACGTGGCTGTGTTGACCTCGCAGGAGTCGGATTTTCCGCGCTGGTACCAGGATGTTCTGAGCAAAGCGGAGCTCGCCGAAACGGGGCCGGTACGCGGCACCATGGTGATTCGACCCTGGGGCTATGCGATCTGGGAGCGCGTCCAGGCCGAGATCGACGCGCGGATCAAGGCGACGGGCGCTGAGAACGTCTACTTTCCGCTCCTCATTCCTGAGGGTCATCTTCGTCGCGAGGCCGAGCACGTCGCTGGCTTTAGCCCCGAGCTGGCCGTGGTGACGGAGGCAGGCGGACGCCGGCTCGAGGAGCCGGTGGTGATCCGCCCGACCAGCGAGACGGTGTTCGGGGAGTATCTCTCGCGTTGGATTCAGAGCTACCGCGACCTGCCGTTGCGCCTGAACCAATGGGCCAACGTCGTGCGTTGGGAGCTCCGCCCGCGGCTGTTCCTGCGCACGACGCGAGTTCCTCTGGCAGGAGGGTCACACCGCCCACGCCACCCAGGCAGACGCTGCGGCGTTCGCTCGACGCATCCACGCCGAGGTCTACCGCTCAGCCCTCCAAGACGCTCTCGCCATCCCGGTGCTCACGGGTCTAAAGACCGAGGCTGAACGGTTCGCAGGAGCGACGGCCACCCTGACCTGTGAGGGCATGATGCGCGACGGCAAAGCGCTGCAGTTGGCGACCAGTCATGAACTGGGCCAGAACTTTGCCCGGGCGTTTGACATCACCTACACCGACGAACACGGCACGGCCCAGCATTGTTGGACGACCTCCTGGGGCAGCTCAACCCGGATGATCGGCGGGCTGATCATGTCCCACGGCGATGACGCCGGCTTGCGGCTCCCGCCTCGCATCGCGCCGGTCCAGGTGATCCTCGTGGCTGTCAAGGATGCGCCCGAAGTCTCCGAGACGATCGCGCGACTGGAGCGCGAACTCGGTGCCCTCGGGATCCGACCGCGTGCCGATCGGCGCACGGATATCGGGCTTGGACGCCGGCTGACCGACTGGGAGCTCAAAGGCGTGCCCGTGCGGATAGAGGTGGGACCTCGGGACCTCGCCAACAATCAGGTCACCGTCGTTCGGCGCGACGATCCCCAGCGAGACCTCGTGTCAGCGGACTCGGCTGCTGTGGCCGCTGCGGCCGCAACCGACGCTGTCCAGAGCGCCCTCTACAGACAGGCCGCCGCGATGCAGGCCAGCCGCACTGTGGACGTCCCCGACGTAAGCTCAGCCATCGACGCCGCGCAAGAGGGTTTCGCCCGTCTCCCGTGGAGCGCATGCAAGCAGGAAGGCGAGCGAATCCTCAACGCCGGCGGCATTTCGATCCGCTGCATCACCACCCCTGAGGGCACAGTCCCGGACACCCTCGACGCCGAGGGCCTCGTGGCGATCGCCGCTCGTGCCTACTGAGTACGTTGTCACTCGCGGAATCGATCACGGTGCGCGCGCAGTTTGCGCAGGCGTGCCTTCCCGTTGCTGGTCAGGGCGAACATCGACTCGCCTGTCTCCGGATCGGTGTGTCGAGGGCCGAGCAGCTGCTCGTCGAGTGCGCGGCGCCAAACCACGCTGACGGCGGGCTCGAGGACCATGAATTCCCAGGCGACCAGCCCGACGCTGACCGCACCGAATTGCTCTGCCGTCTCGAGCAGGTCGACCAATCCGATCACCGAATGCGGCGCGTCGATCAGGAACCCTTGGGCAAGCGTAATCCCGATCCGGGGGAGCGTCTCGAGCATCGCGGCGTCCTGGATTCGCTTCGCGATCACGGCGATACCGCGCTCGCGACAAGCTGAAATCAGCTCATGAATCCCCCCGGCGTCTGCCTGTTCTTCGGTGAGTGTGGCGACGATCGACGGATCGATCTTGACCAGGTCGACTGGGAGCGTTGCGATCATCGAGAGCACGGACTTGGTGGCGGTGAAGTCATCGATCGCGACCATCGCCCCCAGCTCGTGGACGGCATCCGCCCAGCTCGCGGCGCGAACCCGATCGGCAAGCAGGTCGGGCTCGCGCGTCTCGAGGATCAAGCGCTCGTGGTAGCCACTGCTGGGCGCGCGCTTGCGCAGCACCGCAAGCGGATCTGGCCCGGTGATAGACGCGGCGGACAGGTTGAGTGACAGTCGCGTGGGCCACGACTCCTCGAGACGATCGAGCACAAGATTCGTGACCCGCCGGTCGATCTCGCCGATCACCCCGGTCCGCGCCGCCAGCGAGACAAAGTCCGCTGCCGGCGAGTACGCGCCCTCCAAGCTGATCCGTGCGAGCGCTTCCTCGCAGTAGACGGCGCCGTCCTCGACATTTTGGACTCCCTGGTACTGGACGCCGAGCGTGTTGATGCTGAGCGCACGCCGCAGGCGCATCACGATCAGGTTGGCATCAGCTTTCGCTGAGATCGCCAGCCGCGGCTCCAGGTACAGCTCGACACTGTCGCGTCGGTGCTTGGCGACGTAGAGAGCATCGTCGGCTGCCGCCTTCAACTCCAGCACGTCAAGCGTGCCATCGATCACGATCGCGCCGATGCTTGCTGTCGAGCGGGCCGATTGGTCTGGTCCGACGCGCAACGCAGCGACTGACGTCCGCACCCGCTCCGCGATCTGCGAGATCTGTTGCGTTCCGACATCTTCAAGGACGATTGCGAACTCATCGCCACCAACGCGCGCGACCACATCACGCGGACGCGTTGCCATGCGGAGCGCATCGGCGACCCCGATCAGCATCGCATCACCTGCGAGATGCCCGAGCCCGTCGTTGATCCGCTTGAGCCGGTCGACATCGATGACCAACAACGCGCCTTGCGCTCCGCCTCGACGCACGCGCTCAACGATGCGTGAAAGTGCCTGCTCGAACGCTCGGCGGTTGCGCAGATCGGTCAGAGCATCGTGCGTGGCGACGTGATGCAACCGGCGGGAGATTCTGGCGCGGTCGGTGATGTCGAACGCGGTCGCGACAATGGATATCACCTCACCGCTGACGACGTGGGCGGTGGAGAGGCTGACCTCGATGGTCGTCCCGTCAGCCCGCTTGACGGTGACCTCCTCGCCTTCGATCGCTACGCCGGAGAGGGCCTGATCGCGAACGGCCTGCGCGAAGTCCCCGTCGACGTTCGCCAGGACCGGGCATGGCTTCCCGATCACCTCATTCGCGGGCCACCCGAAGATCCGTTCCGCGGCCCGATTCCACACGAGCGTCTGGCCGTCATCGAGCCACTCGAAGATCGCCACTGGAGCGGCGTCTACCAGCGCCCACGCACGATGAACCGGCCGGAAATCGGACGCCCCGCCGTGCTCTGAAGACATGTGATGATCGGACAAACGAACCCCCTTAACGCTCATCCCATCCCAGCCAACGTACCGGCTAGACCAACCCCCCGCGACGGGGATATCCCGTCACGACTGACGGCGAACTACGGTCCTCGAGCTGTGGGCCCGTCTTGAAAGCCACGCAGATTGTCCTGCACGCGTGCCAGCACCGCCGCGACGCCGAGATCGTGGTGGTCGAGCGACCACAGAATGAACGCTTCGCACCCGGCATCCAGGTACGGCCGTAGCTGAAGCGCGATCTCGCTCGGTGATCCGGCCAGAGCGTTGGCCGCACGCAGCTGCTTCCGGTAGGAGCCTGCATCACCCCCGCGCTCCAGCGCTCGCGCTTCGAGGGCGCGACGAGCTTCCGCCTCATCGACTCCGCCGAGGAACGTGTTGGTCAGGGAGAGCTTGACCGCGTGCTCGTCACGCCCGGCGGCAACCGATCCGTGGCGGATTCTCGCCGCGGCCTCCTCGAATGCCCCGATTGAGATCCCGCGTGCGAAGTTAGCCCAATCCGCCCGGCGACCCACGAGGTCGAGGGTGCGCGGTCCCTGTCCGGCGATCCACAGGGGCGGGTGCGGCTGCTGCACCGCCGTGGGCTGGGAGGACACCAGGTGCCCACCCCCGGAGTCCCATTCCACGCCCTCGGAGAGCGCGATGACGGCATCGATCGTGTGCTCGAGGTGAGCGCGGCGCTCGGCCCCGCTCGGCATCGGACCTCCCAGCGCCCGGAACTCGGCTTCCATCCATCCCGCGCCGAGTCCTACCTCGAGGCGACCTCCCGAGAGGTGGTCGAGCGTGATCATCGTCTTGGCCAACGCGAACGGTGGAAGGTTCGGCGCCGAATACACCATGCAGCCGAGACGAGCCCGCCTCGTCACGGCAGCTATCGCGCCCATCAGCGACAGCGGCTCGAACGTGCTTGCCGCTCGTTGCCGCGAGAGCGCCAGTAGGTGCCCCGCGACCCACACGTCGATGCCCTCGTCATCCGCGGTGCGAGCCGCCGCCAGCGTTTGCTGCACCGCGGATCCGTATTGGGCGAGGAGAAGCCCGACGCGGACGTCACTCACAGATGCTCCTTTGCGAAGGCTCGCCGACCTATTCCGGGTGTAGCGGCTGCCGTTGGGCTCAGCCGTTGAGGCGGACGGGGAGGGTCTTGAGTTGGCTGGAGAATTGTGAGAGCACCCAGGTCGGCTCGCTGTCGATGGTCATGTTCGGGTAGCGCTTGAGCGTTGCCTCCCGAGGATCTTCAGCTCGAGGCGCGCGAGCGCGGTCCCGAGGCAGAAGTGCCGGCCGCCGGCGCCGAACGCCTGGTGTTCGGGGTTGCGCAGCACGTCGAAGCGGTCGGGGTCCTCGTAGCGGTCCTCGTCTCGATTCGAGGATGGATACCACAACGCGAGCTTGGCGTGTCCTTGACCGCGGGATGCTCCGGCGAGGAGCTCAACGCCAGCAGCGACTGGATCTTGCTCTCCGGGAACAGAATCGGGTTGACGTTGGTGAGGTTGGAGTAGCCGGGTTTCGTCGACAGTGCGCCGCAGGCTGCCGCGCCCGTCGAGGTGGCGCCGTTGGCTGCGACGTAGCTGGCGGTGGGGTCACCGACGCCGCCGGTGAAGTCGCGGCCGCGATCGGGGAGTTACACGCGCACGACGAGCAACATCGGACCGGCGCCCGGCGCCTGGCCGGCGATGCCGCCATAAACCGTGTTCGGCAAAAACGGGTTGGTCGAGCCCGGATCGGGCTTGATCTGGACTTAGAGTTCTAACAACCTCGCTCTGAGACATTAACACTATTTCGATTGACAATATCCAGATAGGACTTCCGCTGTCAAACTGCGGCGATCGGGCAGCTCGCCGAAGTCTGGGCTCCGGATCTCCGCTTCACGGATCGCGAGGCGGCCGCGCGGCTCGTCGCGACGGAAGGTCTGAAGCTCGATGAGCAGGCGGTCGAGTCTCTTGCCGCCCGCACCGAGGGATGGGCCGCCGGTCTGTATCTGGCAGCGCTGTGGTTGCGCGGACGCGGCGGGGCTAGAGGCCGACGTCGAGCGGTTCGCGGGTGACCATCGGCATGTTGTCGACTACCTCAGCGAGGTGGTGCTCGACCAGCTCGGCGACGACGTCCGCGAGTTCCTGCTTTGCACCTCGATCGTCGATCGGCTGTGCAGTTCTCTGTGCCAGGCGATCACCGACAAGCCGGCTGCGGGCGCGCTCGAGGAGATCGAGCGTTCGAACGTGTTTCTCGTGCCGCTTGATGACACGAGGACGTGGTACCGCTACCACCACCTGTTCGCTGAGATGCTGCGCAGCGAGCTCGCTGGCCGCCATCCCGATCTCGTTGCCGTCCTTCACCGACGGGCGAGCGCCTGGTACCGCGCCCGCGGCCTGATCTCCGATGCTATCGAGCACGCGACATCCGCGGGCGATTACGACGACGCAGCTGTGCTGATCTCCGAATACTGGCTCGAGATCGGACGCTGGGGACAGGAGGCGACGTTGCGCAGATGGCTGCAAGCGTTCGAGCTCGACGAGCTGCAACGCCATCCGGAGCTCGGTGTGATCGGCGCGTTTTTGACGGTGTCTACGGCGGTTCGGAGATCGAGTTCCGTCGCTGGCTCGAGCTCGCCGAACGGGGCATCGCGCAGGCGGAACAGAACCACAGTCCGATCGTGGACGCCGCCGCGCTGCGCACGTGCGTCCAGCAGGTGCGTTCGGCGTTCGGCTACCGCAACATCCGCGCGGCGGCCGCGACCGCGGCGCGGACCGCGCGCGTCGAATCCGAAAGCGACGGCGTGCTCCGCGTCGCGGTGCTGGCGAACCTCGCATTCCTGCTCTACCTCTCGCACGGGTCGCTAACTCGCGCCGGAACCGGCCCGAGGTCACGGCTCGGTATGTACGACGACGTCGGCGATATGCGGCTGCGAAGCGCGGATATCGTCCTCGAGACGGCTGGCGAGCTCGTGGGCGTCGGGAAGCGCCGTGTCAGGTCCGGCCACGACCGAGAGGAAGATGACCAGTCCGGCGTCGGTGTGCAGCAGGCGCAGCTCCAGGGGAGCGCAACCGGTCCGGTCGATCGCCAGCTTGGCGATGCGTTCGCGCTCGATCTCATCCGAGACGTCGGTCTCACCGCGCGCCAGCAGCGGGCGCTCGAGTGGCTCGAGGTGGGTGTGCACATCGTCGACGCCGGGCTGGGCGCGCAGCGCCGCTTCGACCCGCTCGGCGACTGCATGAGCCTCTGCGAGTGGTACATCGGGGTCCAGCTTGAGGTGCAGTGAGACGCTCTGGCGTCCGTCGTGGGTGTAGATCGCGATGTCGTGGACGTCGCGGACGAGCGGTTCCGAGAGCGCGGCCGCGAGCGCGCGGTCGCGCAGAGTAAGCCCGTAGCGACGCGGTTGCAGGTGAACGACTACGTCGCTGTCCGGCAGCGCCCGCCGGATCGCCGCTTCGATGTGGTCGGTGGTGCTCTCCCCGGCGACTACCGCCTGCCCTGGCGGTACGGCGACGACGGCATCGGCGAAGTAACGGCCGCCGGACTCTCGCACGCGCAGCCGCCGGAGCTCGATGTCGTCGCCGAGATCGGTGATCGCCGCGTATGCCCTAGCGTGCGCTTCCGCCGGCGTCGTGTCCATCAGCACGCGCGCGTTCTCGACGATCAGCCGGGCAGCGGCGGCAAAGATGATCATTGCGACGAGCAGCGCGGCAACGGCGTCACCTTGATGGAACCCTGCTGCCACGGCGAGCAGACCGGCCAGCACCGCGAGCGAGCCGCCCAAGTCTCCGGCGAAGTGAAACGCGTTGGAGCGCAGCGCGGCCGACTTGTACCTGGCCGCGCCGTGCAGGGACACCAGCACGCGGCTCACGTCGACGAGGAGCGATATCCCGATGACGGCGAACACGTACCAGTGGGTCTGGAACGGCGTCCCGCCACCGGTCAGCCGCCCGATCGCCTCGACTACCACGACGATCCCGCCGCCGGTCAGGATCGCCGCCTCGCCGAGCGCGGCGAGGTTCTCGGCGCGGCGGTGCCCGTACGGGTGATTCGCGTCCGCCGGCCGGCGACCCAAGCGGATCGCGAGCAGCGTGAGCACGGCCGCCACGACGTCGCCGCTGGACTCGATTCCGGCGGACGTCAGACCCAGACTGCCCGTGATCAGCCCCGAGCCGAGCTTCAGGACGACAAGCGCCCCGGCCGCGAATACGGAGACCAGTGCCGTGCGGCTCTGCCCGGACGCGTCGAGCTGTTCGGCTGCCGGGCGCTCGCTCGATGCGGGCGGCTGGGGTTCGGCTGACATAGTCGATAGCGACCGTAGCGACCGCGCTTCCGCCGTGGACGAGTGCGCGCGGATTTTGGCCGCGAGATTCAGGAGAAAGGTCGGAGGCGCCGGCATCGGTCACCGCTGGCGCCGGACGGACGTTCCCCTGAGTTAAGCTGCGAGCGGCTCGCCGCTTTCCTGGCGACCGTCACCACCGACGACGTTGATTGGGATGAAGATCGGGCTCTACACGGACCTGCGCAATCCGCCGGCGTGGCGGCGGCCGTGGCAGGCGCACTACGAGACGGTGTTGGAGCGGATCGAGGGTGCCGAGGAGAACGGCATTTACTCGATCTGGCTGTCCGAGCACCATTTCTTCGAGGACGGCTACCTGCCCCAGCCACTCACGTTCGCCGCGGCGATCGCCGCGCGCACCCGGCGGATCCGAATCGGCACGGCCGTGCTGCTCGCGCCGCTGCGACGGGCGGTCGACATCGCCGAGCAGGCGGCGATCGTCGACATCCTCAGCGGAGGGCGCCTGGAGCTCGGGATCGGCGCGGGCTACCGCGTCCCTGAGTTCGCCGCCTTCGGCGCCGACGTCGCCCGGCGATTCTCTGACCTGGAGGACTGCGCCCGGGAGATTCGCCGACTGTGGGACGAAGGCATCGTGACGCCCGGACCTGTGCAGGAGCGGCCGCGCATCTGGCTCGGCGTGCACGGACCGCGCGGCGGGCGCATCGCCGGCCGTCTCGGTGAGAGCCTGTTGTCGTTCCAGCCGGACTCCCGGGCGGGATACGCCCGTGGACTCGCCGAGGGCGGGCACGACCTCGCGATCGCGCGTATGGCCGCGGTCGCCAACATGATCGTTTCCGAGGATCCTGACCGCGCTTGGACGGCGATCCGCCCACACCTCGAATACCAATGGCAGACGTACGCGCGCTACGGCGCCGAGGGCGCCGAGGACGTCGGGTCGACCGTGAAGGGGATAGCGCCCGACATCGACCCGGATGAGCTCCGCTCATCGGGTCCCGCGATGCCGCCACCGCACTTCGACGTCGTGACACCCGACGAGGCCGTATCTCGGCTGACCGCCTGGATCGGCGATCTCCCGGTGACCGAGGCCTTCTTCTGGGATTCGATCGCCGGCATGCCTGACGAGTTCGTTACCGATCACATCGAGCTGCTCGCGACGAAGGTGGCGCCCGCCGTGGCCGGGATCGGTGTCGCCGCCGACCGGGGCTGTACGTAGACTCCAGCGTGGAGATGCCTGCGACGATCGGCTATGCCCGCTGCTCGACCGACCGGCGAGATCTGACCGCGCAACGCAAGGCGCTGCGCCAGCTCGGCGTCGAGAACAACCAGATCTACGTTGACCGTGGCCTTGCGGGCAATCCGCCGCGACCCGGGCTCGAAAAGGCGCTCGAAGCCGTGCGCCGTGGTGACACCCTGGTGGTGGCAAGGCTGGTTCGGCTCGCGCGCTCGGTCCGTGACGCCCATTCGATCTGTGAACAGCTCGTCGCCCGCGGTGCGAAGCTGTCGCTCGGCGCCACTGTGTATGACCCCAAGAGGGAACCAGGCAGGCGTTTCTTCGAGCTGCTGGCGAGCTTCGCGGAATTCGAGCTCGATCTGTTGCAGTTACGCACGCGCGAGGGGATGGCGGTCGCGCGCGCCAACGGCAAGCTCAAAGGCAAGAAGCCGAAGCTGACCGCGAGCCAGCACGCTCAGCTGCTGGAGCTGTACAACTCCGGCGAGCATACGATCACCGAGCTCGCCGAGCGGTTCTCGGTCGGTCGCGCCACGATCTATCGCGCACTGGAAAGATCAGGCACAGACGCCGCGTAGCGCGCCGGCTTCAGGTGGTCGGCGACCCGGGGGTGAGGATGCGGCGTTTTCGCAGCTCTTTGACGATCCGGCCGGCCGCCTGGTTCGGCGAGCACCGTGTCGTGTCGATGCGAAGGTCAGGGGCTTCAGGAGGCTCGTAGGCCGAGTCGATCCCGGTGAAGTTCTTGATCTCGCCCCGGCGTGCGCGCGCGTAGAGCTGCTTGGGGTCGCGCGCCTCGGCGACGTCCAGCGGCGTGTCGACGAACACTTCGATGAACTCGCCCTCTTCGAGCAGTTCGCGGGCCATCCGTCTTTGGCTGTCGAACGGGGATATGAATGATGTGATCACGATCAGTCCGGCGTTCACCATCAACTTTGAGACCTCGGCGATACGACGGATATTCTCGACCCGGTCGGCGTCGCTGAACCCGAGGTCCTGGTTGAGTCCACAGCGGACGTTGTCACCGTCGAGGCGGCAGGTGTGTCGACCGAGGCGATGGAGCTCGCGCTCGACCGCATTGCCGATTGTCGACTTGCCGGCGCCTGAGATTCCCGTCAGCCACACCACGCACGGCCGCTGGCCCTTGAGCCTGGCGCGCGCGGCCTTGTCGACGCTGATTGTCCGCCGCTGCTTGTGCTGCTGGCGACGCCGCCCGCGGGTCAGCATCCCGGCGCTGACGGTTTCGTTGGTGATCCGGTCGATCAGCACGAACCCCCCCATATCCCTGTTTTCCACGTACGGGTCGAACGCGATCGGGCGGTCCAGTTCGAGCACGCAGACGCCGATCTCGTTCAGCTGGAGCTGCTCGGCAGGGAATCGCTCGAGCGAGTCGATCCCCAGCTTGTATTTGAGCCGCGCGATCGTGGCCGGGACGGTGCTCGTGCCCACTTGCATCTGGTAGCTGCGTCCGGGTTGCATCGGCTCCGCCGTCATCCACACGATCGTCGCGTCGAACTGCTCGCCAACACGCGCCGGCGCGTCGATGCTTGCGATCACCTCCCCGCGGCTGACGTCGATCTCGTCGGTCAGGGTGAGCGTCACCGACTGCCCCGCAACTGCGCACTCCAGGTCTCCGTCGTAGGTGACGATTCGGGCGACGGTGCTCCTGCGCCCGGAGGGCTCCACGACGATCTGGTCACCCGGCCGCACGCTGCCACTCATAACCATCCCGGCGAAGCCGCGGAACTCTGGGTGTGGCCGGTTGACCCACTGCACGGGCAGCCGTAGCGGCGCCGCCCAGAGCCGATCGTCATCGATCTCGACCGTCTCGAGATACTCGAGCAGCGTGGGGCCCTGATACCACGGCATCCGTGGGCTACGCTCAATGACGTTATCGCCGCGCAGCGCCGACAGCGGGATGCACGTCACGTCCTTCAGCCCCAGCTGCCCCGCGAGCAGCCGGTATTCGGCTTCGATCCTCCGAAAACGACCCTCCGCGTAATCGACCAGGTCAAGCTTGTTGACTGCGAGCGCTACGTGGCCGAGGCCGAGTAGCGAAACCAGATGTGTGTGCCGGCGGGTCTGCGTGAGCACACCCTGGCGTACGTCGAGCAGCAGAACCGCGCAGTCGGCGCTCGAAGCGCCGGTGACCATGTTGCGCGTGTACTGCTCGTGGCCGGGGGTGTCAGCGACGATGAACTTCCGCCGCTCGGTCTGAAAGTAGCGGTAGGCGACGTCGATCGTGATCCGCTGCTCCCGCTCGGCGATCAGTCCGTCCAAGACCAGCGCGAAATCGAGCTCTTCGCCCTCCGTTCCGGTGCGCTTGGAATCGGCCTGGAGCGCCTGCAGCTGGTCGTCGAACAGCAGCTCGGACTCATACAGCAAGCGCCCGATAAGCGTGCATTTACCGTCGTCGACGCTGCCGCAGGTGATGAAGCGCAAGAGCCCCCTACGGCCTTGCGCGTGCAAATAGCCGGCGAGCCCGCCGTCGGCGAGGTCCGTGACAACCATCAGAAGTAGCCCTCCTGCTTCTTCTGCTCCATCGAGGCCGCCTGGTCGTGGTCGACCATGCGCCCCTGGCGCTCAGAGGTCCGCGCCAGCCGCATCTCGGCGATGATCGCCTCGGCGGTCTCTGCTTCGCTCTCGATCGCGCCGGTCAACGGGTAACAACCGAGGGTGCGGAAGCGAACCCTCTTCAGCGCCGGCCGCTCGCCTGGCTCGAGCGGCATCCGTTCGTCGTCGACCATGATCAGCGTCCCGTTGCGCTCCACGACCGGCCGCTCCTTGGCGAAGTACAAGGGCACGACCGGAATCTTCTCGAGGCAGATGTAGTGCCAGACATCGAGCTCCGTCCAGTTCGAGAGCGGGAACACCCGGATCGACTCGCCCTGGCTCTTGCGGGCGCTGTACAGCCGCCACAGCTCAGGTCGCTGACTCTTCGGGTCCCAGCGGTGTTGCTCCGAGCGAAACGAGAACACTCGCTCCTTCGCGCGAGAGCGTTCCTCGTCGCGGCGCGCGCCGCCAAACGCCGCATCAAACCCATACTTGTCCAGCGCCTGCTTGAGGGCTTCGGTCTTCATCACGTCAGTGTGGATCGCGGAGCCGTGCACGAACGGATTGATGCCCAACTCCAGCCCCGCGCGGTTGACGTGCACAAGCAATTCCAATCCGTGCTCGGCTGCCATCTTCGTCGCGAATTCGTACATCTCCCGGAACTTCCACGTCGTATCGACGTGCAGAAACGGAAACGGCGGCTTGCCCGGATAGAACGCCTTCAGCGCCAGGCGCAGCATCACAGAGCTGTCCTTCCCGATCGAGTAGAGCATCACCGGCCGGTCAGCCTGCGCGACGACCTCGCGCATGATGTGGATGCTCTCCGCCTCCAGCCGCTGCAAATGAGTCAACCTGGTAACGGTATCTACTCCTCTGTTCACAGCCTGAACCGAGCCCCGCGGATGCTCACGTCGTGGCAAGCGACGGAGCGTCCTGCGCTCGCCACTGCTGCAGCGCCGAGAGCGATCCGTCGATCAGACGGTCGGCGAACTCCTTGCTGTCATTCACATGCGGGAAGGAGATGCTCGGAACCGGCCGCTCCACGAACCGGCACAGCGCGTTCCAGCCGTCACTAACCGACCACACCAGCAGCCGGTCGGACGGCACGGTCGCCTGGACCTCCTCGTTGTATCGCTCCATCGCGCGTCCCATTGACTCGATATCGGTCGCTTCGCCGTCGGTGATCAAGCCGCTGTGCTGCCACATCTCCTTCATCAGCTCGATGTACGCGCGCCATTTGGGGTCGACCCGGCAGCGAGCATCCGACAAGTTACGGATCAGGATGTCGCCGTAGAGCACCCCCCAGATCGTGTCGTGCATGCTGCGCCCCCAAGCCTCGGCGTCGCGCACGCTCAAGAGGACCTTGGCGTCGGGATAGGTCTCGATCAGCTCCTTGTAGAAGAAAGCGCCGGGCCAGTCGACGGTCGAATCGAAGCCGGCGAAGATCTCCTGAAGCGACCCGTCACCCTCCAATGCCCGGCGCCAAGCCGGAACCTCGTCCAGGTCGCCCAGCACGTTGACCATGTGGTAGCAAGGTCCCAGCCCCAGTATCTCGAGAGCGACCTTCTGCGAGAGCGTTGCGGTGCGCGGCAGGCCCGCTCCGATCAGCCTCATCATTGAGCTCCTTGTTTGAGTTTCTCGGGGCCGACGCCGAGCTGGCGGCTGTGAAATCCTAACCGGACCACACAAAGCGTGAAACCCGAGTTGGCTCCGGCCGTCGGTTCGTGATCCGGTCGGATCGCCGTTCAGCTGCGGCTTGCTCTAGTAGCCCTGCGCGATACTGCTCGTGCTCGTGCTCGTGCTCGTGGCCGTTGTGTGGGTGGCGCTGGTGATCGGGGCGTTCGTGGTGGCGCTTGTGGTGCTCCCCTGCGACTCCGTCGTCGTCGGCGTCGGCGTCGGTGCGGCGGGGACCGACGTCGTCACGGGGGCGGTCGTGGTCACAGGCGCGGCGATCGTGGTCGCGGGGGCGGGCGCCTGCGTGGTCGTCGTGCCGGCGTGCTCGGCTGGGACGCTCCGGCCGCGCTCGGTCCCATCGTCGGCGGCCTCGCCCTGCTCGCCCTGTTCTGCCTGATCGAGGTGCGATTGGTGTCCGCCCCGCTCGTGCCGTTCAAAGAGCTCACCAAGCCGCTTCGGGTCGCCAACACGATCGTCCTGCTGTTCAGCGCAGCGCTGTTCCCGATGTGGTACGTGAGCTCGCTCTATCTCCAACAGGTGCTGGGCCTCTCGCCGCTGCACACCGGCCTCACGTTCCTCCCGATGGCGTTGATGATCATGGTGTGCGCCAGGGGCGCCGGCAAGCTCGTGAGCCGCTTCGGTGTCCGTTCGGTGCTCGGCGGTGGACTGATCATGATGACCTGCGGAATGCTGCTGTTCACGAGGATCGAAGCCAGCGGCAGCGCGATTGTGTACGTCATGATCCCCGGGCTGCTGACGGCGGCCGGGATCGGGTTCTCGATCGTCCCCTCGACGATTGCCGCCACGCAGGGGGCCAAGCAGGGGCAGGCGGGGCTCGCGTCGGGGCTGGTCAACACCTCGCGCCAGATCGGCGGCGGGCTCGGGCTCGCGTTCCTGATCACGCTCGCGACCGAACGCACGACCCACCTGATCGGCACGAACACGGCAGTACCTCAGGCACTGACCGAAGGCTTCCGGCTCGCCTACCTGATCGGCGCCGGCTGCGTCGCGGCCGCGGCCGTCGTCACCTTCGCGCTGGTGCCCAGAGCTGCGACCGCTCAGGGAGCGGCCATGCGAAGCATCCGCGTGGCGATTGGCGTTGCCGTTGCCGTCGCAGCCTTTGTCGCGATTGATTTCGCGACCACCGGCTCTCAGGGCGCTCCGATCGGGGCTTACACCACGAAGGGCGCCTACAGCTTCGTCTCGGAGCCGTCGCTTCACCCGCCGCAGGTTCGCGCTGACGACCCGGCGGTCAGCGCCAAGCTCGCACCGGGCTACGTCTTCGTGGCCAACTTCTACGACTTGACCCAGCACCCGATGGTCGGCCAGAGCGGGCCGCTGATGCTCGATCGCCGCCTGCAGCCGGTCTGGTTCAGGCCCGTGCCCGAGAGCGTCGTTGCCTCCAACCTCAGCCTGCAAACGTATAACGCCCAGCCCGCGCTCGCATGGTGGCAGGGCGTCGTGAGCAACACCGGTGCGACCGAGAGCGGCGAGGACGTCGTGGTCAACCGGCATTACCAGACGGTCGCGACGCTCAAGGGCGCGGACGGCTGGATCATCACTCTCCATTCGCTCGTTATCAGCGGCGATGACGCCTGGGTGACCGCGAACAAGGACGTTCCGATGGACCTGTCGAAGTTCGGCGGTGCGTACAACGGCGCACTGACCGACTCGGCGGTGCAGGAATACAACCTGAAGACGGGCGAGCTACTGCGCACCTGGGACGCGCTCGATCACATCCCGCTGACCGATTCGTACGCCTCGCTGCCGACCAACGGGTTCCCGTGGGACGCCTACCACGTCAACGCGTTTCAGCTGACCCAGGACGGGGGCTTTGTCGTCTCGATGCGCAACACCTGGGCCGCCTACCTCGTCAACATCCACGACGGCGAAATCGAATGGACCCTCGGCGGCAAGCGCTCGAGCTACAAGCTCGGCGCCGGGGCTGCCTTCCAGTGGCAGCACGACGTGGCCTTGCAGCCCGGCTCCGTCGTCACGCTGTTCGACGATCATTGCTGCCAGATCACGGGTGGAGGGACGTTCGTGTCACCGACGGGACCATCTCGCGGCCTCACGCTCAAGCTCAACCAGCACACACACACTGCGACGCTCGCAGCCCAATACACCCACGGCAGCAACTTCAACGCCTCCTACATGGGCAACACGGAGCGCTTGCCGAACGGCAACGTGCTCGTCGGCTGGGGATCGCAACCCAACTTCTCCGAATACACCGGGTCCGGCGAGATGCTTCTGGACGCGGTATTCCCGACCCCGGACCTCAGCTACCGGGCGAATCTAGAACAGTGGGTCGGTCTGCCGCTTGCCCCGCCCGCCGGCGCCGCCCGCCGGACCGACGACCGGACCACGGTTTACGCGAGCTGGAACGGCGCCACCCGTGTCGCCGCATGGACGGTGCTCGCCGGACAGAGCGCCACCAGCCTGACCCCGGTGGCAACACGTGCCAAATCGGGGTTCGAGACGGCGGTCGCTGTGCCGCAGGGGTACAAGACCTTCGAGGTCGAGGCGCTCAACGCGAACGGGGGCACGATCGGAACCTCCCAAGATTTCGTGGCGCAGGGGTCACGCGCCCCGACGCCGCCATAACGGCATCGCCAGCCGGTTCGCGCCGCCCGGTGCGGCGGTTTCGTGGTCAGGCGGCGTGGCCGTAGGCCACGGGTCGCCGGGGGTCGGCGCTCCATTCGTTGAATGAGCCGTCATAGACGCCGTCGCAGTGCACGCCGATCCGTTCAAGTGACATCAACGCGACGGTTGCCGAGACGCCGCTGCCGCAGGTCGCGATCAGCTCGCCGGCGGGGCGGTCGGGGTCGATTCCGGCGTCACGAGCGAGCCTTGCGACCGCTGCTGGAGCGGCCCATAGGCCGGTGGCGCCGTCGACGAGCTCCTGGTAGGGAAGGCAGCGCGCACCGGGGATGTGCCCGGTGTTCGCGATCCCGGGCTCGCCGAGGAACAGATGCCGCGGCCGAGCGTCAACTAGCGTGGCGCCCTTCCCGCATGCTTGCTGAACTTGCGCCAGGGTTCGCCGCAACCGCGGCCGTTCGCGAGGGCTGAAGGCAGTGGGCTGCGGCTGCTCGGCTGCGTTGCTCACCGGGCGGGCCTCGTCGACCCAGGTGTCCCAGCCTCCGTCGAGGACTCGCGACTCGGCGCCGTAGAGGCGAAATGCCCACGCGACGCGAGCGGCGAAGATCCCGTAGTAGTCGTCATAGGTGACGACCAGGTCACCGTCTCCGACGCCGAGCTCGCCGGCGCGACGCCCGAACTCCGGTGGGGAGGCGACCTGAATTGGGACCGGTTCGTCGGCGGCGACGAAGTCGTGCTCCCAATCGACGAACACCGCGCCCGGGATATGGCCGTGACCGTACTCGGCGTGCTTGGCGTGCGGTAGCGAGGAGCTCGGGTGCCGACCGCGCACGTCGAGCACCCGTAGCCGCCGGCTGGCGAGATTGGCCGCAAGCCAGTCTGCGCTGACCAGTGGGCCCGGCGGGATCTGGTTGATTGACTCTGTTGATGGCACGGCTGATCCTCCCTCATTGAAGGCCAGCCGCGGTCGGCGGCCCGGCCTATTGCTCTTCGGCCATCGCGATCAGGTCGTCTCGGCTCACCTTCCCGACGAGCTCGGGATGATCGGAGCGGATGTGCACCTCGATCGCCGCCGCCGCCTCCTGGACGGTCTCGCCGCGGCCGAGGAACCCGCACTGACACCGAATGACCTTCGCCATGACAACTCCCTTGTGCTCGGCAACGTTACGGCCGCCGGTTTGCAGAGTTCTGCGATTCTCCTTGCAGCGACATTGGCGGACAAGGCCCCCACCCGAATCCAGCTATGCGGCCGTCTCGCTGTCGAGCTCGAAGGACGCGAGCTCACCTCGAAGCTGCCCGGCGGCCAAGCGCGCGTGCTGTTCACCTACCTGACGGTCAACCGCGCGCTCCCCACCCGGCGCGAGGAGCTGATCGAAGCGCTATGGCCGTCGCGGGCGCCCACGGGCGCGGACACGTCACTCAGCGCGCTCCTCTCACGCCTGCGGGGTGTGCTCGGCGCCGACCGGCTGCTCGGGCGCACCGAGGTCGCACTACGGCTCCCGGCCGACGCCTGGATCGATCTCGAGGCCGCCCAGGAGGCGATCCACCGCGCCGAATCGGCTGTCGCTCAAGGCGACTGGGCGCGCGGCTGGGGGCCCTCGCTGATCGCACTGTTCACCGCCCGCCGCGGCTTTCTGCCAGGAGCAGACCTTCCATGGGCCGACGAGCACCGCCGGCGACTAGACGAGATCCGCTGCTCGGCGCTGGAGTGCTACGCCGCCGTCGCGCTCGGAGTCGGCGGCAGCGAGCTCGCGCCCGGCGAACGAGTCGCCCGCGAGCTCGTCGCCGCTGAACCCTACCGCGAACAAGCGCACGCCCTCCTGATGCAAATCCTCGTCGCCCGCGGCAACGCGGCTGAGGCGCTGCGCGTTTACGAAGCACTCCGCGCACGCCTACGAGACGAACTCGGCGCCACCCCGGCACCCGAGCTACGCGCGCTCCAAGAACAACTCCTACGCCGCTGAAACCCTGAGCGCCGAGGCCGACCAGGGGACTGACCAGGGACTCCACGGGCGCGACAGGTCCGCCGAAGCGAGACGCTCACGCGGTGCCAATCGACCGACGGAGGGCAACATGGGCGACCGTGCCCGACGCCTGAACGGAGCTCGAGACGGAGCCAGAGCCAGTCGGGCATGATGCCACCAGCAACCGAAGGAGGTCACGATGAGCAGCAATGATTACGACGTCATCGTCTTGGGCGGTGGTGCTCCGGGTGAGCATTGCGCGGCGGCGCTGTCGGCCCGCGGACTGCACGTTGCCGTCGTCGAGCGAGAGCTGGTCGGCGGTGAGTGCTCCTACTGGGCCTGTATCCCGTCGAAGTCACTGCTGCGTCCCGGGGAGGCGGTGCACGGCGCGCGCGAAGCTGCAGCCCGGGCCGAGGTCGACGTTCAGGCGGCGCTCGCCTGGCGGGACTTCATGGTCTCCAACCACTCTGACGCCGGCCAGGAGCGCTGGCTGGCGAGCCACGGCATCGACCTGCTGCGAGGCACCGGCCGGCTGGCAGGGACCGGCGTGGTCGAAGTCGACGGCGTGCGCCGCACCGCGGAGCACATCGTCGTGGCGACCGGCTCAGATCCGATCGTGCCCCCGATCCCTGGACTGCGTGAACTCGAGGGCGTCTGGGGCACGCGTGAAGCGACGAGCATGGAGGCGGTTCCCCGCCGCCTGCTCGTGCTCGGTGGCGGGTCAGCGGGCGTCGAGCTGGCGCAGGTCGTGCGACGTCTCGGCGGCGAGGCGGTGCTCATCGAGGGCGCCGAGCGCGTAGTTCCGCGCGAGCCTGCGCCGCTGGGCGAGGCGCTGGGCGACGCGCTACGCCAGGACGGAATAGAGCTGGTGCTCGGGAAGCACGCCACCGCCGCGCGGCGGGAGGGTGACGAGTATCTCCTCGAGCTCGACGGCGGCATGGAGCTGCGGGGCGACCGGCTGCTGGTCGCGACCGGTCGGCGCCCGCGCGTCGAGGGGATCGGCCTCGAGACGGTCGGCGTCGAGCCCGACCCGCACGGGATCCGGGTTGACGAGCACATGCGCGCAGGCGAGCGCCTGTGGGCGATCGGGGACGTCAACGGCATCTGGCCGCTGACCCACGTCGGCGAATACGAGGGCGACGTGGTCGCGGCGAACATCGCCGGCGATCCCCGTCCAGCGAACTACGAAGCCGTTCCACGTGTCACCTACACAGATCCCCAGGCCGCGGCGGTGGGCGCGGTCGAGGCCAAGTACAGCGGCAGCGCACCCGTCTCAGCGGTGCCGAAGACCGCCACCTACACACACGCCTACGCCAAATCCAAAGGCTTCTTGACGCTGCTCTCAGACGGCGAGAGACTGACCGGCGCCTACGCGCTCGGGCCCGAGGCCGGCGAGTGGATGCAGCAGGCGACGCTCGCGATCCGCGCACACGTCCCGCTCGCGGTGCTGAGCGACACGATCCAGCCGTTCCCCAGCTTCTCGGGAATCTACGACGCGGCAATCATGTCACTCCGAATGGAGATCGCGGACATGCCGCACCCGGTCACACCAATGGACCCGCAGATGGCGAGCCTGCCCATGTCATGAGACCATCCGATGTCCGGATTCGCGAACCCCTCGGCACTGTTCGCCGGGGGGGAACGGCGGGAGGTCGGCACGGGTCGACGGTGTCAGCAACACTCGGCATTTTCGCATGCATACAGGGACAAATCGCGCGCGCCTGCGGGACCTTGGCTACATAAGCATGTGGGGCATGCTTACTTAACCAAGGTTGGCCGCGGGCGTGGACTTTGGGCCTGTATGCATGCTGCCATGATCGGAACGGTCGACGTCGACGGAAGCTGGGCCGTCGCGGCCCAGTGACCGACCCCCCGGCCGACTTACAACAGCGCGGCGCCCCGAGGTGAGAACCCTCTCGAGCGCGTGGTAGGTTTCGGCCAAGTGTCACCGTTTCGTCACCCCAAGCGCGATGATTCGGCCGCGGACGCGGGTGGATCGGGGCCGGCCGCGGCGCAGGCACCGGACTACGACGCCGCGCTGGCTCATTTCAACGACCTGTCGCTGCCGCAGCGTGCCGCGGAGGTGCTGGAGGCGATCTCATCCACCCTCGGCACCAGTCGATCGGGGATGGACCAACTCCTGAGTCCGTGGTGTCCGGTTTCGACGACTGGGCTCGCAGCCGACGACCCGCCGCGACCTGATGGCTGGTGGGCGCTGCGGCATGTTCTCCTGGAAGCGTTTCAGGCCTTGGAGCTGGCCCGGATGGTGATCCGGCAAGAGGATTCGACCGACCACTGGGGCACAGTCACCGGGTACGAGCTCGGCACCGACGGGAAGGCCGCGCTTGAACGCCGCGACGTGGCTGAGGTTGTGTCCCGTCGGGTGCCCGACTGACCACCCGCTCCCTGCAGCGTCACCGTGCCGGCGCCCCCACATTCCCGGCGTAGCGAACGTCGCGGTCTGGGGCGGCCCAGCCGTCGCCTCGGGCGATGCGCTCAACGCAACGGCAACGGCGAGCGCGCTACGCCGAACGTCGACGGCCGGTAGGTAACGCTTCTAGCTATGTCGCCGTCTCTGGCTAGCCGAACGTGAACACGTACGCCTCGGCGCCAGGCTCGGGGAACGTGATCTCAAGCGTCCGCTCACGGACCGTGTCGTGCTCGCGCACGAGCTGGTACAGGCGGCCGTCGCGGAGCAGGCCGTTGCCGTCCTCGTCGATGTCCACGCCGTGCGAGGGGCCTGGTGCCTCGCCGTCGAGGAGCACGCGGAAGGGAATCGGCGCTCGCGCCCCCGCCGACAGCACGAGATGCGCGTCGCGCGCGTGAAACCGGTAAGCGATGCTCCCGCCGGCCTGGCCGAGCACGACAGTCTCACGCCCGATCGTCCACTCGCCGGCAAGGGCCCAGTGGTTCAAGCGCAGGCGCTGGGGGAGCTCGTAGGCGCGGCAGTCGTCGAACGCCGCGCCGTTCGGTGACGCGAACTGCTGGCTGCGCCCGTAGCCGAGATAGGTCTCGGGCGTACGCAGGTGGTCCCAGTCGGCCTCCGCCTCCACTCCGAGCCCCACGACGCAGACAAGCTCGCGATTGACGCCGAGCAGCCGCTGGATCACGCGCTCGGATTGCTCATATCGCCCCTCGCCGAACTGCTGGTCGCGGATGATGCCCTCCTTATCGATGAAGTACAGCGCCGGCCAGTAGTGGTTATCGAACGCGCTCCAGATCTCGTAGTCGTTGTCGACCGCGACCGGGTAGTCGATCCCTCGCACCGTCGTTGCCTGCCGGATGCGGTCGATCTCATGCTCGAAGGAGAACTCCGGCGTGTGGACCCCGATCACGATCAACCCGTCGTCCCGGTAGGCCCCCGCCCAGCCACGGACGTGCGGTTCCTGGCGTAGCCAGTTGATGCACGTCAGCGTCCAGAAGTTCACCAGGACGACGTGGCCGCGCAGCTCGGCGGGGCCGAGTGGCTCTGAGCCCAGCCACTCGGTCCCCCCTGCGAGCGAGGGCATGTGCAGATGTTCGAACACGGTCATCTAGCGCAGCGGTCGGAACGCTGCGCGCATCTCTTCGGAAAACAGTTGCGGCTGTTCCCAGGCCGCGAAGTGGCCGCCCTTGTCGACTTCGTTGAAGTAGATGAGGTTGTTGGGGTAGGCGCGCTCGGCCCAGCTCCGCGGGGCTTGATACAGCTCGTCGGGGAAGACGGTGATCGCGAATGGGATCGTGATGGGCTTGGCGTCGAAGAAGTCCGCCTTGTTCTCCCAGTACAGGCGGGCGGCGGAGACCCCGGTGTTCGTCAGCCAGTAGAGCGTGATGTTGTCCAGGAGGTCGTCTGGCGTGAGAGCGCTCTGGTAGGTGCCCTGAAGGACCTTTTCCACGAGCCCGGGCTGACCGGTGCCGTCGCCGTGGTCGAGCGCGAACGCCGCCAGATCGACAGGCGAGTCCGCCAGCCCGTACAGCGTTTGCGGGCGGGTGGCCATGATCAGCGCGTAGGCCACATGCTTGGCGTAGAAGTTGCTCAACTGCTCATACGCCCGGAGCTCGTCGCCTGAGAGATCGGGCGGCGGCGGGTCGCCCTGCTCGAACCCCTTGACGAGATCCGCCGGAGCGCTACCGGGCATGTTGGAATGGATGCCGAGCAATCCCGGGGCGGCCTGTATGCCCATCGTCTGCGTGACCGCCGCGCCCCAATCGCCGCCCTGCGCCACAAACCGGGCGTACCCGAGCCGCTTCATCAGCACCACCCAGGCACGCGCGATCCGCACAGGATCCCACCCCGTGACGGTCGGCTTGGCCGAGAACCCGTGACCCGGCAGCGACGGGATCACCAGATCGAACGCGTCCTGCGCGCTGCCGCCGTACGCCGTGGGGTTGGTCAGCGGCTCGATGATCTTCAGCTGCTCGATGATCGAGCCAGGCCACCCATGCGTCACGACCAGCGGCAACGCGCCCTCATGCTGGGAGCGAACGTGAATGAAATGAATGTCCAGCCCATCGATCTCAGTGATGAAGTTCGGCAGCGCGTTCAGCTTCGCCTCACACTTGCGCCAGTCGTAGTCCGTCCCCCAGTAACGCGCGAGCTCCTGCATCATCGAGAGCGGCACGCCCTGCGAATCGTCCGTAACCGTCTCACGCTCAGGCCACCTGGCCCCGTTCACGCGCCGGCGCAGCTCGGTCAGCTCCGCGTCGGAAAATCCGACCTGAAACGGGCGAACAGCGGCGTTCCCGCTGCCCGTCCGGGTTGCAACTCCAGTAGCGGACATCTGCTCCTCCTAGGGTCGTGCCGGAGATCGGAGCCACGGTCCGCGGCTCGCCATGCGATGCCCGCACACAATCCACTCTCGTGCGGCTTCTCGCGCCCGTGGACCCACTGGTCGAGGCCCTGGTCGAAGGTTGTCCTCGGGGGCGTGGCCATGACGCGCTCGCCGAGCGTCCATCGGCGCGGCTCGCCATCAGCGTGAACGCGTGTACGACGATTCGCGGCGCCACGCGGATGACGTCCCCGGCCGGGACGGGCTTCCGCATCGTCGGCTGAACCGGAGCGGCCGACCGCAGGGAAGGCACCGCGCACGGCGAAGGGACGGAGCAACGGCAATGTCGTCGGAGAGGACTGTCCTCAAGTGAACGAAAGCGAACATCGCCAAGCTGAGGGTGTGGAGGGCGAATCGGGGGCTCCCCACAAGGTCCCGCTGACTGCGCGATTGCTGCTGCGCGAGTCGTTCACCGCGCGACGAGCTGCTGGGATCATCGCCGGTTTCACGGTGTTGATCACCGTTGCCGGCGGGATCCTGGAACGGGTAATCGACCATCGGGAGTTCCCCACGATCGGCCGGGGGCTGTGGTTCGCGCTGCAGACCGTCACGACGGTTGGTTACGGGGATGTCACGCCCAGGCAGCCCGACGGACGTTTCATCGGTGCGGTGGTGATGCTCACGGGGATCGGCTTTCTCGCGGTGATCACGGCCTCGGTCACCGCGTCGCTGGTTGAGAGCAGCCGACGGCGGTACGCCGCACAATCCGACCTGGACGAAACGCGCCGGCTCGAGGACCTCAACGAGCGATTGGCAAGAATCGAAGCTGCACTCGTTCAGTTGGCGCCGCCGAAGTCGTGATGGCCTCCCGCTCACCGGAATCGGAGCTATACTTGAGTCCTCGACTATCGAGCGATCAACAAGGCTGTGCCAAAGCTCCAGGTAATCGTCGGCAACACGCGTCCGGCACGTAGTGGTAGCGGACTGAGGGCTTCGTGGGCCGCCAGCCTGGCTACGGCTGCTGGTCGCACAGCCCTCGCGGCGACCCCCGAAACCGCGGCTCGGCGTCGAGCCCGGGGCGGCCCGGATCGAGGATGAGATCAAGACCGACAAGCCGCTCGGAGCAGCGACGCGCCAGGGATCGATCTCAGGCCTCCCGCGGTCAGGCGAAGCGGAATCCGCGCCAAGCGAGGAGCGAGTGTGGCCAGGCATCAGCGCGCACGCACCCGGGGTCCCGGCCCGATCTCGCCAACTGGCATCGCGCGATGAACCGACTCCGCACGATCATTCTGGTGCTCGGCGCCACCCTGTTGGCGATCGCCGCGCGCATGATCATTGATGGACTCACCGTGCTCAACGGGCTGACCGCGGCGTTGATGATCGTGCTGCTGTTGGCCTCGCTGCACCTCAGGCGGCAGTGCAGCCGGCTACGCCCAGATCATGACGTCGCTAATGATGGTCGCGACGCGCGCTAACGCCTGACTCACGGCGTCCGAGCGAAGAGTCAGCTTATGGATTGGACGCCTTGCCCGCGTCCATTACTTTGAGCGGAGTGGATCTTGTCGACGGCCCGGTTTGCTGAGCGAACGCCGAAGTAGGCGCCGACGATCGCGCCGATAACTCCGAAGGATGACGTGGCGAGCGCGACGATGTTCTGACCGCGCGTGTTGTCGCTCGGAAGCTGTGTCAACGCGAAAAACATGATGCCCAGCAGGACCAGCAGGCCGACGGCCGCGACCATCACACCCGACATCGCGCTGAACCAACTCTCGCTGGGAGGAGCCGACTCGAGGCTAACCCCCTTCGGCGCGTCGGCCGCGCGTGTCATCCCATTGCGCTCCGCGAGCACACGTTCCACCACGCTTCGCACTGCTGCTTGATCCGGCAGCTCGCTCTGATCGGCTGATGAGGACCGGCCCCTGGGATTCGAATCGGCGTTGGCCATCGCGACGCACCTCCAAGTAATCAACTGACAGGCCTCCGTGCCGTAACCCGACGGTGAAAATCTACGCTGGCGCTGACCATTCGCCTTGTGTCATTAGTCACAGCCAAGTCGGGACTCAGGAGTAGGACGCTTTCTCGACCAGCTCACGGACTCACAGCCCGGGCCGCGCAGAGGCTATCGTTCGGAGCATGAGTGGCAGCCAGGGTACGGCGGAGGCGAACGGCTCTGATGGCGGTTTGCGCGATGTGCGCGTGGCGATCATCGGCGCGGGGTTCGGCGGTCTCGGGGTAGCGATCAAGCTGCGCGACGCTGGCGTCGCGGACTTCCTCGTGCTCGAGCGCGAGGAGGCGCTCGGTGGCACCTGGTGGGCGAATACGTACCCTGGGTGCGCCTGCGACGTGCCGGCTCACCTCTATTCGTACTCGTTCCAGCTGAACCCGAACTGGAGCAGGATGTTCGCGCCGCAGCCGGAGATCCTCGAGTACCTGTGCCGTACCGCACGCGAGCGCGGCATTGAGGGCCATCTGCGGTTCCGGACCGAGGTCCAAGGCGCGCGGTGGGATGAGAACGCGCAGATGTGGCATGTCGACACGAACCGCGGCTCGCTGCGTGCCCAGGTGCTCGTGGCTGCGGCTGGCGGGCTGGTCGAGCCGAAATTCCCGGATGTTCCTGGGCTTGGCGACTTCCAAGGAGCATGCTTTCACTCCGCCCGCTGGGATCACGACCATGAGCTGCGCGGTGAGCGCGTCGGCGTGATCGGAACCGGTGCCTCGTCGGCGCAGTTCATCCCAGAGGTTCAGAAACTGGCGTCCCACGTGACCGTCTTCCAGCGCACCCCCGGCTGGGTGCTGCCGCGCCTGGACCACCCACATTCAGAATCGCAGAAGCGTCTGTTCGGACGCTTTCCGCTGCTGCAACGCGCAGTCCGAACGTCGCTGTACTACACGGCAGAGGGGCTTGTGCTCGGGCTCGTACACGACCAGCGCCTGCTTAGGACCGTTGAGCACATCGCGCGCCGGCATCTCGAGAGGCAGGTGCCGGATCCTGAGGTACGCGCGCGGCTGACGCCGAACTTCCGGATCGGCTGCAAGCGCATCATATTCAGCAACGACTACCTCCGGTCCTACGGCGAGCCGAACGTCGAGCTCGTCAGCGACGGTATCCGCGAGGTCGTGGCGGACGGCGTGATCACGAACACAGGCCGACACGTCGAGCTCGACGCGATTCTCCTCGGGACCGGATTCCACGTGTTTGATCCGCCGCACGCGTCAGGACTGATCGGCCGCGATGGGCGGACGCTCAGGGAGCGATGGAGCGACGGTGGGATCCGTGCGTACCTTGGAACGGCAATCGCCAACTTCCCTAACCACTTCATGGTGATGGGTCCGAACACCGGGCTCGGAAACAACTCGATGATCAACGTGATCGAGGCGCACGCCGGGTTCGTCGTTGACGCGCTGAAGACGATGGACGAGCGTGGCCTGGCGAGCGTCGAAGTTCGCGAGGACGTTGAAGAGCGCTACAACGAGGACCTCCAGGCGCGCCTGCAGCACACAGTCTGGAACCAGGGCGGCTGTAAGAGCTGGTACGTCGGCCCCGACGGGCGCAATCACACGCTGTGGCCATCGTTCTCCGACGCGTTCAAGCGCCGACTCGCGCGCTTTGACCAGGCCGACTTCGTCACCCGCCCGCGCATCCGCGAGCCTGTCGGCACTCTAGGGGTCGTTAGCGATTCGAGTGCAATCCCGAGTCCGCCGATCGCGGAGGCGAGGCCTTGGTAGTTTCCGATCAGGAGGCACAATTCGATCGCCTGGTGGTCGTCGAGCATCGCGTTGAGAGCGGCCCAGGTCGTGTCTAACAGCGTGCGCTGGGTGAGCAGTTCGTCGGTCGCGGCGATCAGCACGCGCTGGCGCTCGGTGAAGCCGTCGTCGGGGTGATCGTCGGCCAGGCCGCCGACCTCCTCGGGTGTCAGCCCGACGCGGAGGGCGATCGGCACGTGCTGGTGCCACTCGTATGCTGACCGGCATTGCCAGGCGACGCGCAGAATCACCAGTTCGGTGTCCCGTCGCGGTAGCTTGCCGAGCGGCATCAGCCGTGCCGAGTAGCGCAACCAGGCGCGGAACAGGCTGGGGTGCCGGCCAAGCGTCGTGAAGATGTTCGGGGGGGCGGTGGTGCCGACGCGTCCCGCGATTTCCGCCACGATCCTTGCCAACGGTCGTAGATCCTGCGGTCGGGCAGGAGCAATTCGAGGCTTGCCGCCGGGCGCCGGCGCAAGCAACGCTTGCAGCCTGGCGACGTCCGAGGGTGAGGGACGCTGTCGGCTCACCTCTGAATCATGCCTTGTAGATCGCGGCTGCGACTGTGATTCCGGCGCCTGCCGAGACAAACAGCGTCGTGCGCGCAGCGGCGAGTCGGCCCGACTCCAGCACGAACGCGAGCGCGGCCGTGTGCGCGCCGGCGAGGCCGTTCACCGGCGGCGCGACCCGCTCGGCGGGCATGCCGAGGCGGGCGGCCAACGCCTCGGCGAACCCCGGGACCGAGGCGGTGGCGATCAGCAACTCGACCTCGCCGACGTCGAGCGCCTGCGCGTCGGCCAGTTCGCGGACTGACGCCTCGGCGCACTCGAGCGCCCGGGCGGCGTAGGACTCGGCGATCTCGACGCTGAGGATGTGCCGGCCGCGATGGGCGAGGCCACGGCGGGCATCCTCGTGCCACTCCACACGACTCTGGAACAGCTCGGCGAACTCCGGGAACGTCGCGAACTTGAACGCGGTGAAGCCCGCGCACGACTGCTCCGCGCTCAACAAGACCGCACCCCCGAGCGCGGGAAAGTCGAACCCTTCAGAGATGCCCGGTTGCGGGTCCATGTCGCTCGCCACGACCATCCCGAGTTTGATCGTTCCCGATGCGAGCATCCCGTCAACCACGTAAGCGCCGGTCAAAAAGCCACACGCCCCGTTGGCGACGTCGAACGAGAACGTTCCGTGACCCGCGCGTGACGGGCGATCCGGATTCGCGCCGATGTCCTCCTGGATCAAAGACGCAAATGCCGGCTCGTTCATCAGCTTGTCGTGGTACACGCCCGCGTTGATGAGCACATCCAACTCCTCCGCTGTCCGCTGCGCACGCTCCAAACACGAGCGGGCGGCAGCGTCCGCGAGCTTCAGCGGACCAGGGCCAAAAGGCCGGTGCTGAGCCGTTGCCGTTGCGCTCGCCTCAATGATCGTACCCATAGCGACCTACCAATTGATCGACTTTGAAGATCACGATGCCGACCTCGAGCCCCGACGCAAGCGACAACAGCAGGACTCTGTCCTCCGGCACGAAGCGGCCCTCCCGCAGGTACTTCCATAGAGCGACGAAGTGTGACGTCGAGGCGGTGTTGCCGAACTCATCGACGGTCACGACCCAGTGCTTCGGCGCCATCCCCCACCGCTCGGAGAGGTCCTTTACGCCCTGCTTGATCGCCCTGACCGAGGTCTGGTGCGGGATCAGATAGTCGATATCGTCGAGCTCGAGACCGGCCTGCGAGAGCGCCTCCTGCAGCAGCGCCGGCGAGGCCTCGATCGCGAACTTGTGGATCGCGCGGGCGTCTGTGTGCATCGTCGTGCCTGGACCGATCTTCGCCGGAGCCGCAATGCAAAGTCGGCTGTGCTCGGACAAGGTGGTGAACCCGGCGACCGCAATCCCCGCAGCGCCGTGGGGCGCCCGCTCGACGATCGCCGCAGCGCCCGCATCGCCGAGCGTCAGCGACGCGAGCTGGTCGCTCATAATCGTGCGGACCTGACGCGCGGCATTACTGCCGAGATGCGAGATGTACTCGCCGCTCACGACCATTCCTCGCCTGATCCGGCCCTGCCGGATCATGTCATTGAGAATGAACACGCCCGTCATCATTCCCGCGCATGCGTTCGAGAGATCGAAGCTGACCGCGTTGCGAGCACCGATCGCCTCCTTCAGCGCCACACTCACGGGCGGCTCGAGTTGCACGCCAAGATTGCCAACATGGCGAGTGATGCTCGCCACGATGAGCGCATCAAGATCCTCCGCATCACAATCCGCATGCGCCAGCGCGTCCTGCGCCGCGCCAAGCGCCAGCGTGTACGAGTCCTCGCCATCGGCCACGATGTGGCGCTCATGGATGCCGGTGAGCCGCTCGAGCTCAATCCGAGTTCTGTGCCTCGTGCTCGCCATCAACTCATCCGTGCTCAACCGCCGCTCGGGAACCGACGCCCCGATCGCAGCGAAACGACTCGTGTACAAGCCACCGTTGGGCGCGCCGTCGGGACCGCCTTCCAACGCCATCCAATGCCGGCGTCCGTTAGCTACTGCCTCACTCTTCTCCATTCATCCATCTTGATCAAACATCCGAACCGTGCACATCGGGGTAACTACCGCTCGCATTGGGTACTTCTATGTTGATCTCGGAAGCGAAGACGCAACTCGGCGGTCGCTACCGGGGGGCGAGAGCCGGCAGAGTGATCTCGCGTTTGAGGATCTTGCCGGTTGAACCCTTGGGCAGCTCATCGGTGAACCAGATGCTGCGCGGGTATTTGTAGGCCGCGACTCGGTCTTTGACGAACCCGGCAATCTCGTCCGCGTCGGCGTGGGTGCCGGGCCTGAGCACCACCGCGGCGCCGACTTCTTCGCCCATCGCCTCGTCGGGCACGGCGATCACCGCTGCCTCGAGCACCGCTGGGTGCTCGTAGAGCACTTCCTCGATCTCACGCGGATACACGTTGAAGCCGCCGCGGATGATCATGTCCTTCTTGCGATCGACGATGAAGAAGTAGCCGTCCTCGTCCATCCGTGCCAGATCGCCGGTGAGCAACCAGCCATCCTTCATCACCTCGGCGGTCGCGTCGGGGCGATTCCAGTAGCCCTTCATGACGTTGTGGCCGCGGATCGCGATCTCACCGACCTCGCCAAGGGGCACCTCGCTGTGAGCGTCGTCGAGGACCTTCATTCCGACGCCCTGGATGGGAGTCCCGATCGACCCTGGCTTGCGCTCGCGCTGAAGATGGTTGAACGATGCCACCGGAGAGGTCTCCGACAGGCCGTAGCCCTCGAGGATGACACAGCCGAACGCCTCCTCGAAGCCGCGCATCACCTCGACTGGCATTGCCGAGCCACCAGAAACGCAGCGACGCAGGCTCGAAGTGTCGTACTGCTCCCGCTGCGGGTAGTGCAGCATGGCGTGGTACATCGTCGGCACGCCGTCGAACAGCGTGACCTTGTCGCGCTGGATGATCTCCAGCGCCTTCCCGGGTTCGAAGCGCGCGATCAACGTCAGGCACGCGCCTGCCCTCACCCCGGTATTCAGGCAGCAGGTCTGCCCGAAGGAGTGAAACAGCGGAAGCGCGCCGAAGATCACGTCCTGCTCGGAGACGTCCACGAGCTCGGTGCCGCCGACGCGACAGTTCTCAAGCATGTTGAAGTGCGTCAACTCGGCGCCCTTCGGCGCGCCGGTGGTGCCAGAGGTGTAAAGGATCACGGCCGTATCGCAGTCGTCGCGCTCGGCATCGCTGGATTCGCGGGCGGCGCCAGCGAGTAGCTGCTCGAACTCGCCGGGCCGGACGACGATCACGTCGGTGCCGGCTTGCTTAGCGCCCTGTTCGGCCTCTGCCGCGAAGCCGTGCCACACGAACACCTGCGTCGCCCCCGAATCGGAGAGGTAGAAGCTCACCTCCCGTTGCTTGAGCAGCACGTTCATCGGTACCACGACGGCCCCCGCTCGCAACACGCCGTAGTACACGATTCCGAAGTACGGCACATTCGGGAGCATGATCCCGACCCGGTCGCCTGGCTGAACGCCCCGCTCTTTCAGAAGGCCGGCCACCCTAGCGGCACCCTCGTTGAGCATGTTGTAAGTGAGGACCCTATCGTCGAGCTTCACGGCAGGCCGGTCGCCGTGCTTGGCGGCGGTATCGGTCAGAAGCCGCACGAGATTGGCTGGCATCGAAGATCACCTCTGCGTGCGTTGTCACTCTCTCCATCGAAACGCCAGGCAACGGCTGGATCTTGACGGGCATGCACGTAAGAATCTGCCGCCGTCGTCGTCTCCAGGCCGCAGCCCGGCCAAACGGTGCTTTGATCATTCATACACCCGGGAGTCCAGCCGTCATCCGCAATAGCCCGTACACGTCGTCAGTCGTGAGCACTGACCGCGAGGTTACCGGCGCTTGCTCCCGGCCTTCAGCACACGGATGACGCTGATGATGCCGACCGCCACGAGCCCGAGCGACGCCATGGCGACCCTGCTTTCGACCTCGGGCCCCAGCTTCTTCGGCGGCGGATAGACGACCCGGGCGATACTGGCCGATATCCATCCCAGCCACCATCCGGCACACGTCAGCCGAATCGTGTTCCGGGTCTGAGAATCGGTCCGGCGCTGGGTGGCGATGAGGATGACGGCCCAGACGGCGGCGCAGCCGATCCCGTACGCCGTGTAGGTGTGGCGCGCTTTGAGTGATGTGGTCCATCTTTGCGGCATCTGATCGTCCAGGGCGGTGAGGATGGGGACTGGCCCGGCTCAGCGCGCACACGCTCGTCCAGGATCTCCAACTGTACCGCTGCTACGAACTGAGAACCCGTTCAGCCGATCGTGATCGTCGCTCGGCGGACTGACCAGTGGCGGCCGTGGCCGGCGCGTATCGTCAGTGTGTAGCTTCCGTGGTCAAGCGCCCGCGGCCCGGACAGCAGCAGGAGCGCGCGCCCGCCGCCGATCGGCAGGCTTGTGCCCGTGGCGTACACCACGCGCCCGCGAGAGATCGTCGCGCGTTCCTTTGCAGCGGTGACGGTGAACTTCACGGCGCCCGAAACGAGCCTAGCCGTGCACTTCTGCGCCTTCGTCGTCACCTTGCGCTTCTTGCCGCCGACCTTCTTCGTGACGGTCTTGGCGGTGATCTTGCAGGTCAGCAGCTCTATCGTGCCGGGCGAGCCCGCAGGCCCCCTCGCCCCGGTCGCCCCGGTCGCCCCGGTGGGCCCCGGCTGGGCCGGCCACCCCGGTTGGCCCGGTTCCGGTGAGAAGACTGTTCTCAGCGACGCCGTCGCCGCTCAGCCCGACGACCGACACCGGGCCCTGGTTGGAGAGCACAAACAGCGAGGCATCCTTGACACCGACCGCGATCGGCACGAAGCCTACCGTGACCTGACACGCCCCACCGGGCGAAAGCTGCTGACCGGTGCACCCGTCGGTCAGTGGAAACACCTGCGGCGACCCGGAGGCAATGAAGAGCTCCTGGAACTGAAGCGGGGCGTCGCCGACGTTCTTCAGCGTGAAGGTTTGGGACGTCAAGGAGCCAAGCGGGACATTTCCGAACATCGCCTGTTGCGGGCTCACACTCAGAGCCGGGCCATTCAGACCGACCCCCGACAGGGTCACGAACAGAGGGCTGACGGTGCCGTCGTTGTCGATCTCGAGCTGGGCCTGTTTTGCCCCGACCGAGGATGGCTGGAATTGGATGAAGATCTCACAGGTCGAGTTCGAACTCAGCGTGAAGCCCTGGCAGCCGTTCCCCTGGAGGCTGAAAGAGGACGCGTCGGGTCCGTTGATCTGAACGTCGGTCACGCGCACTCCAAAATCTCGACCTGCGGCCACGGTCACGCTTTGCTGCTGCGAGCCGCCGCCGTTGTTGCTGTTCGGGACTACCTGCGATCCGAAGTCCACCGAGCCCTGGTCGACCGACAGCGTGCCCGAGAACCCCGACCCTGTGAGCGCAACGTCCACAGTGCCGGTGCTGTCTTTGAGCTCCAATGTCGCAATCTTCGGACCGGGACTGGACAACGGGCCGAACAGGACGTTTACGTGGCAGCTATTGCCCGCCGCGATCGTCATGCCGCTACACAGGTCTTGCCCCGTCTGGATCGAGAAGCTCGAGGTATCACCGAGGATGCTCACCGAGTCCACCGTCGTCGGTGATCCCGAGCCATTGAAGAAGTTCTCCTGCATCTGTTGTTGAAAATGCATGTCTACGCCGCCGAAGTTCTCCGCTGTAGGCGAAGGAGAAAGCACAGAATCGGCGTGCGCCGAGCCAGCGCCAAGCAGCGTCCCGGCGACCGCGAGTCCACAGACCAAGAACCGGACCATCGCACGCAGGACCGCGCCGAAGAATCGCGACTGGCTGTCCGTCACCTGGTCCGTCACCGGCATTCGGAAATCGCTCACGGAGGGCATCCCAAGGTAACGCCATCAACCCCGATGCGAGGCCGCTCGGTCGAATTTGCACGGAACGAGAGGGTTTCCGGGCACGGAATGCCGGCGCGGCTGCTGTGGTTGGCGCTACCGACCGTCGGGCCCGATGCCCTCAGCAAAATGCGGCATGTTCACATGCATACAGGGACAAATCCCGCGCGCCCGCCTGGACCTTGGCTACATAAGCATGTGCCCCGCGCCGGCCTCGCCCGAGTCCGGTGCGCCAACCCGCCCTCCCCGCGGCCTACCGGCCCGGCCCAGGCGCCGGGCGGCGAGGTCGAGCACGACGCGCGGCGCGCTGGCCTCCAGCGCGACGTTCAGGCGCAGTGCCTGGGCTCCGCCTCGCTCCTCGACGGTCTGGCGGACCGCGTCGGCACACGCGAGCTCGTGGCGAGATCAGGCCGGCGACTCGTCAGTACCGGTTGGGGCCCTCGATGCCATACGGTCGGTAAGTGCCGTAGATCGCGTGCTCCACCATGCCCATGCCACGGTCGCCCCCCGGGCCCTCCAGGTTGGCGGCGAATTCCGTGGCCCCCAGGCGCCTTGACGACGGCAGGTGGCGAGCGCCGTCTGAGGTGTTGGGGTTGGTGACATCGAAGCGATCCGACTCGTCGGCGTACGCCCCTCGCCAGTTACCCGGGCCCTTGGCGTCAAACCACCCCTGGTTGTAGCCGAATCCCTGGACATGGACGCCCTCGCAGACGACGTCGAAGCGATAGTCGTACTCGACTCCGTCGACGTCGGTCAAGGTGTACTCGCCGGCGGACAGGCGGCGGGAGCCCGGGTGGTAGCGAAACTGGTGCCGGACCGAGGCGAGCTTGACGATCCGATCCGCCTGATGGATCTGGCCCTCAAAATCGAGGACGTTGCCGTCGGCATCCTCGTGGGTGTGGAAGAAGCCGAACTGCTTCTCGGTCTGGAACGGGATCCAGATCCGGATCGCGCGCGGATCCTGGTTGTCGCCGTCCACGATGCCACCGAGCGGGGTGTGTGGACCCATCGTGGAGCGGATGCCCCACGAGTGATCGCGTGATCCGTACCAGCCATCCACCTCACTCCGTCGGCCATCGACTTCGACCCAGCCGGATGGCTTCGTGACGCCCGTGTACCGGAGCAGGTCATTGAGGATCACGCCGTGTCGGTACTGCAGATGGTGCGACTCGGGCCACAGTCCGTACGCGTCGACCTCGACCCGCCATTCGATGCCGACCTCGTTGGCGCCGAGCGTCAGGCGTTGGCGTTTGAGCGGTTCGAGAATCTCGATCCGCAGCGGCCCGACCGCGAACTCGTTCGTATTCGGGCGGTATGCGCGAGAGAAGCGAACGTTGCGCTGCTCGCCGCCGACGACCATCCCGGCATAGCCATCCATGACGTTGTTGTTCGGGTGGACCCGCAACCCACAGAAGGCGTACATACCCTCGGTGTAGAACGCGAACCAGTAGCCGTCATTGAAATGCCGGTCGGAGGTCACCGGTCGATCGATCGGCTCAGCCGCCTGATGGACCGGGAAATCGTCGAATCGATTCAGACGCCACATACCAGCCCTCAGCCGCGCGAGGCCACGGCCAGATCGATCGTCAGGGGTGCACGCGAGGCTGGCCCGCTGTGCGTCCATAGTCGCGTGACGAAGCGTTGCTCGAACCGCCAACCGTCCGAAGTCCGCACAAACTCGTCGCGGTAGCGCACGCCGAGCGTCTCCAACACGTCGCCGGCCTCGCTCCCCGCTACGTGATAGGCGACGCAATACGTCGCCCCGTCCGCGCGGTCGCCGTCAACCGTGGCGGCGTGGGTCGTGACCGAGTGCATCGTGCTCTTGTACACCTCCATCATCACGGTCGGAATGATGCCGATGCCGTCCGGTCCCAGACCGTTGAAGGTCGCCAGCGGTCGCTCACGCCCCAGCGCGAGCACCACCAGCCGCCCGGACGGAACGAACAGCTCGCCGAGCAGGCCGAGGTCGGCGGTGTCCATCGCGAGTCCGTAACGATCGACGAGGCGCCGCAGCGCGACAAGGTCGCCAGTCATCGGGCTCCCATCGTTGTGTTCGATCCTGGAGTAGGATGTGATCGGGACACGTGTGAGCCCCGTCGGTTGCCGCATTACCTTTACGTGCCGAATAGGAGTCCTTGATCATGGACCAGGCGTCAGTGCCTGAAGTACCCGAGACGTACCCGGCCAGTCGGGTGTATCGTATATTCACCGGACTGTTTGTTTTCGGTCCGCCTGCGCTGCTGGTGGCGGCGTTCCGAAAGCGATGGTTTTTCGCAACTCCGACGAACCGTCGCATCTTCGGGGTGTCTTACCTCTTGAGTGGGTTCGGCATAACGGCAGGTTACCATCGGCTGTTCACTCACCGTAGCTTCAAGACCTACCCGCTGATTCGAGGGGTCTTTGCCGTTCTCGGCTCGACGGCGATCCAGGGGTCGGTCCCTGACTGGGTCGCTGACCATCGCAAGCACCATGCTTACGCCGATGAGGCGGGCGATCCACACAGCCCCCATGTCGGGTACAAGGGCGGCCGGCTGAGGGGATTTGTCCACGCCCACTTCGGCTGGCTGTTTGCCGACGACCGGGCAGCGCGGCAGCGCTACGTCCCGGACCTGCTGGATGATCCCGTGGTGATGGCGGTACACCGCCGCTTCGCTCTGGTTGTGGTGCTGAGCTATTTCGTGGCGCCATTCACGGTTGGGCTGATCGCGACTAGGAAGCTTCGGGGTGGATTGGGGGCCTTCCTGTGGGGTGGCGCGCTGCGGGTGTTCTTCGTGCACCATGCGACCTGGAGCGTGAACTCGGTCTGCCACCTCTGGGGCAAGCGCCCGTTCGTAACCCGAGATCAGAGTCGGAACAATCCACTTGTTGCACTGGTGGGGCTCGGCGAGGGCAATCATCACAACCATCACGCCTTCCCGACTTCCGCCAAACACGGCTTGGAAAGGTGGCAGTTCGATCCAACCTGGTGGCTCATCCGGATAATGGAGAAGGCGGGCTTGGCCTGGGATGTGCAGCGCGTGACCCCAGAGGCAATGGCGCGCAAGCGGGTAGCTGAACGACTAGAGGTTTCGCGTCTGCCGGAATCGCCGGTGGAATCGGAATCGACCGCGTTTCGCGTCGGCTCGGCTTCCTGAGCTCCCGACCGCATCGGGTTGGAATCAGGCGGCCAACATCCGCTCGAGCTCGTTGAGGCACCCATGCCATCCCTCGTCCTGGGCGTCGCGGCGCTCGTCGGTCGAGATGCCGCTGTTGACCAGCAGCACCGTGGTCGTTCCACCGGACTCTGAGAAGGAGAGCTCGATCCGCTGTTCGTTGGAGGGATCGTCGTCGAACGTCCAGGTCATCACCAGCCGATGCGGCCGGTCGATCAGCCTGTACTCGCCCCGCGCTTGCACTTCCGTGCCGTCGGGCCTGCGCATCACCACGCGGACCTTTCCGCCGACCCGGAGATCGACCTCGGCCTCCGGCGTGTCCCAGTCCGGTGCGCAGTGCAACCAGCGGCGCATCACCTCGGGGCTGGTCCAGGCGTCGAAGACGTCCTCGGCCGGAGCGTCGAAGGTCCGCTCGATCCGCACCAACCGGCCGGACGTCTCAGTCACCGCCGCTCCTTCCGTTCCTCCAGGTACTCGCCGACGACATCGAAGAGGCGATTCCAGCGCTCTCGCTGGCTCTCGATCCAATCCGAGACCTCGGCAAGCCCCTCCGGCCGCAGGGCGAGGCGGTGGGTCCTGCCGTCGATCACACGGCTCACCACGCCTGCCTGCTCCAGCATCTTCAGGTGTCGCGAGATGGTGGGCTTGGAGACGCCGAAGTCACGCGTCACCTCCCCGACCGTCGCCGGGCCTGCGCTGAGGCGCGCGACGATCTCGCGCCGCAGCGGATGCGCCAGGGCCCCGAACGCATCGTTAGCCATTTTGCTAATTATATGGACCGGCCCCGTGGACCCAGACCAGGAGGAGCACGTTGATGACGGAGCATAGGATCGGCACGCAGGAGGAGTGGCAGGCGGAGCGCGACGACTTGCTGAAGCAGGAGAAGGAGCTCACGCACCGCGGCGACGAACTGGCGAGGAAGAGGAGCGAGTTGCCGTGGGTGCCCGTCGAGCGGGACTACCGGTTCGACACCGAGGAAGGCACGAAGACCCTCGCCGATCTCTTCGACGGCCGGTCGCAGCTGCTCGTCTACCACTTCATGTTCGGGCCGTCATGGTCGACAGGCTGTCCGGTCTGTTCCTCGATCGCGGACACGCTGGCTCCCCAGGTCGTCCACCTGAAGGCCAGGGACGCCACGCTGCTGCTCGCCTCCCGCGCTCCGCTCGAGAAGCTCCTTGCCTACAGAGAGCGGATGGGTTGGCCCATAGGCTGGATCTCCAGCGGCGGCAGCGACTTCAACCGCGACCTTGGCTTCCTGTACACGGAGGAGGAGCTGAAGCCGTTCCTGGAGGGCGAGATTCCGCTCACGGTGGAGCAGAACGCGCGCATGTGCGGCACGGACCCACTGGGGTACGTCACCGAGGGGCCGGGCCTCAGCGTGTACGCGCTGTCGGACGGGACGGTTTACCGGACTTACGTGACGACCGCCCGCGGCCTCGAGCCGGCAATGGGCTACTACGGTCTGCTCGATCGGACGCCCAAGGGTCGCGACGAACGCGCCTCGGAGCCGCTGTGGGTGCGCCGCCACGACGAGTACCGTTGAATCGGGGACGATGACAGTGATCAGTGAGGCCCCTGTACGCTTGCCGGGTTGGATGAGCCCTTGGTGATCAACCTGGCCGACGCGCAGGCGTTCAGCCACTCCCGCGGCGTCACTCATCTGAGCTTTGAGACCGATGAGGTGGTCTGGCCTGACACCGGCGTCAGCGTCCAGGTGATGCAACCGGGCAAGCCGAACTGCCGGTACCACTCCGAGCCGGTGCAGGAGGACTTCCTTGTCCTGGACGGAGAGTGCATCGCCATCTTGAACGGCGAAGAACGGCGATTGCGGCGATGGGACTTCGTGCATTGCCCGGCCGGGACCGAGCACGTGTTTGTGGGCGCCGGCGACCGAGCATGCGCGCTGTTGATGATTGGCTCCAGGCGCGAGAATGCGCCGCGCTATCCGGTCAGCGAAGTGGCCGCAAAGTACGACGCATCCGTGAGACGGTTCACCCACGATCCTGCTGAGGCGTACGCCGACTGGCGACAAGAACCTTGGCGTCTCGCACCAAACCCCTGGCCGCTCCCAGGACCGTGAACTACTTAGAATGCCGGCCGTGTCCGCCGAGGAGATCGACGACTACCTGCGGGGAGTCGAGGAGCCAAAGCGGGGCACGCTTGAGACGCTGCGCCGTGCGATCCTCGACGTCATTCCAGACGCGGAACAAGGGATCTCGTACGGCGTGCCGGCCTTCCGCGTGCAGGGCAAAACGGTCGCCGGCTTCGCCGCGTTCAAGGACCACCTCAGTTACCTGCCGCACAGCGGTACGGTCCTGGGGCAGCTTTCCGACGACCTGGCCGGCTATACGATGACCAAGGGCTCATTGCACTTCCCGATCGATCGGCCACTGCCGACGGCTGTGGTGAAGAGACTCATAGCCGTGCGCCTCAACGAGGCCGACCGACCCTCGCACTACGCCGCTGGGCGGTAGCGAAGGCCGTCGAGCGCGATCGCGAGGATGTGCTCGATCTGTTGTGGCTCGGCGCCCGGAATCTTGGCGATCCCGCCGACCATCTGAATGATGTCCCAGAGGGTGGTGTCGATGCGGACGACCTGGGCCTGCTGGGCCCGGTCGAGCAACGGCTGGCCGGCGGCGATCAGCGCTTCGCGGCAGGTCTTGAACAGCGGCGCGTCGCGGTCGAGGTACTCGAGCAGCTCGTGCGCCAGGGCCTGCTTGGTCGCCAGGTAGCCGACCAAGCGGTGCATCCAGGCTGAAAACGCATCCCACGGTGGGAGGCCGTCGAGTTCGGCCGTGGACTGGCAGAGGCTCTCGACCTCGTCGACGTAGACGGCTTCGAGCAGGGCTTGGCGGTTGGGGAAGTTGCGGTACAGGGTCCCGATCCCCACCTCGGCCCGCCGCGCGATCTCCTCCAGTGAGGTCGCGTCGCCGCGCTCGGCGAAAGCGTCGCGGGCGGCCGCGAGGACCTTGTCGTAGTTGCGGCGCGCATCCGCGCGCCTCGGCCTGCGGGGAAGCGCCTGCTCGAGGGTTTCGGTGGTGCTCATGAGTGGCCGCAAATTTTCGCTTGACAAACCGGAGGGTGCCTCCGCTATAGTGTGTTCCGGAGGCTACCTCCAGTTACTATCGGAGGTGTCCTCCAGTTTACCACCGATTTCCTCCTACCCAGGACTCCGCATGCAACGCATCTCTTCCTCTTCCATCGCCGGCGGCGACCGGCGCCGCTGGTTGGCGCTCGCGATCGTTTGCCTCGCCCAGCTGATGATCGTGCTCGACACGACGATCGTGAACGTGGCCCTCCCCGCCATCCAGCGCGACCTGCACTTCGGCCAGGGAAACCTCACCTGGGTCATCAACGCCTTCCTCGTCACCTTCGCCAGCTTCCTGCTCCTCGCCGGTCGACTCGGCGATCTGTTCGGCCGCAAGCGTGTGTTCCTCGCCGGCGTGATCGTGTTCACGGCCGCCTCGGCGCTCTGCGGGCTTGCGACCGGTCAGGCTGAATTGATCGGCGCCCGCTTCATCCAGGGCATCGGCGCCGCGATGCAGGCGTCGGTGATCCTCGCGATCATCTCCACCGAGTTCCCGCAACCGAGCGAGCGCGCCCGAGCGATGAGCGCATACGTGTTCGTCGCCGTCGCCGGCGGATCGCTCGGCCTGCTCGCCGGGGGAGTGCTCACTCAGACGCTCAGCTGGCACTGGATCTTCTTCGTCAACCTGCCCATCGGCGTGATGACCATCGCCCTCGGTCGCGCTCTGATCCCCAACGATGCACGCGAGGGCACGAGAGCCCGCATCGACTGGCTCGGATCGCTCCTGGTCACGGCCTCTCTGATGAGCGCCATCTACGCCATCGTGCAGGCGAGCGCGCACGGCTGGGGCTCGAGCTCGGTACTCGGCTTCGGGGCCGTCGCGGCCGCGCTGATGGCTTGCCTTCCTGACCGTCGAGGCCCGGATCGACAATCCGATCCTGCCGCTGCGCATCCTGCGGGTGCGAGGTCTGATCAGCTCGAGCGTCGTGCGCGGCTTTCTCGTGACCGGCATGTACTCGACCTTCTTCCTCGGCACGCTCTATCTGGAACATGTGCTCCACTACGGCGCGCTCCAGACGGGGCTCGCGTTCCTGCCCTGGACGCTGACGGTTGCCGCGCTGTCGCTCGGCATCACCGCCCGGCTGGTCGAGCGCTTCGGCGCTCTACGCGTGCTGCTCGCCGGAATGCTCACGGTGATCGTCGGCCTCGGTCTGCTCGCCTCCGTAGGCCCTCACACGAGCTTCTTCCCGACCATCTTCCTCGCGTACTTCACCATCGGCCTCGGGATCGGCAGCGCATTCATGCCGCTGCTCACGATCGCGATGGCCGACGTCCCGGCCGCCGACGCCGGACTCGGCTCCGGGATCGTGAACGTTTCCCAGCAGGTCTCCGGCGCGCTCGGGCTCGCCGTCCTCGGCACGATCGCCACCAACCGGACCCGCGCACTCGAGGTGGCCCACCACCCGCTCGTCGGATCGCTGCTTGCGGGCTATCACCTCGCATTCGTGATCGGCGCGGCGAGCGTAGCCGCCGGGACCCTCGCCGCCTTCGTCGTGTTGCGGGTACCCCATCCACGCACGCCCGACCTCGTCATCGAGCACGAACCTCGCCCCTCCAACGAGTTCGCGCCCGACCTCGAACGGCAAGCCGCGTGACTCAGGCGCCCCAAGCCGCGTACTGACGCCCACGGCGGCGGCCCCGGTCGCCACCACCAGCAAGGAGCCCTATGCCCAGCCCCACCACGAACCCCAGCAGGAGCGCGCACCGCGCCCAGATTGTGACCGAAGCAGTCGTGTCGGCCTACATCCGCGAGATCGCGCCGACCCAGCGCCGACGTGAGCGCGCCCGCGGCCGCGCGCGTCAGGGGTGCGCCGAGTCGCCGAAGACCACCGCCTCGACAGCGATACGATCATCGCCGTCAACGCCTTGGCGCAGCCCTGGACAAACCGCGGTCAGGGCGCCAGTGCGGGTTCGAGATGCCTTTGCCACCTTCCTCACGACGGCCTCCGATGTCCCACTGGACATCGTTCATCGCCGAGCGCTCCGAAACCAAGAGCCGAACGCTCCACGAGCAAGGGAACCCGGCCCACCGGCTACGCGTTGAGCACAACCGCGGCACGATCCTCGTCCATCTCAGCGGCGAGGACGGGCAGGGCTGGACCGTGTTCGCGGTGGATCGCACCACACGGCGGTGGGCCGTGGGCGAGGGCCGCCGGCAACTTGACGCCGCCACTGCGGCGTTCGAGCGGCTGTACCCGATCGATATTTCACAATAGGAGGACTGACTCGATGCCTGGACTCGCTGGCCGGATCTCGACACTCACCAAGGCGAAGATCTCGCACCTGCTCGATCACGCCGAGGATCCGGCGGAGACGCTTGACTACGCGTACGAGCGCCAGGTCGAGGACCTACAGAACGTCAAGAAGGGAATCGCAGATGTGGTCACGGCCAAGAAGCGGCTGCAGCTGCAGGAGCAGGACCTGCGCCAGCAGGCAGACAAGCTCGACGGCCAGGCGCGCCAGGCGATGTCCGCCGGACGCGAGGACCTTGCCCGCGCGGCGATCGAGCGCAAACAGCTGATCGTTCAGGAGACGGGGTCGCTCGATCAACAGGTCTCAGAGCTCGAATCCCAGCAGGAGAAGTTGACCGCGGCCGAGCAGCAGCTCCAGACCAAAATCGAGCAGTTCCGGTCCAAGAAGGAAGTGATCAAGGCGCAGTACTCGGCCGCCGAGGCGCAGGTGCACATCTCTGAGGCGGCGACCGGCGTCGGGGACGAGATGGCCGACGTCGGCGCTGCGATGCAGCGCGCAATCGACAAGACCGACCAGATGCAAGCCCGGGCGTCGGCGGTCGAGGAGCTCCAAGCGGCCGGCACCTTCGAGGACCTGACCTCGCTGGGTCCCGCGCAAGACGACGTCGATCGCCAGCTTGATCAGCTCGGCGCCAAGAGCGCCGTCGACGACGAGTTCGCCAAGCTCAAGGCCGAGATCGGATCCGGCGCCCAGCCCTCAGCCCTCCCGGCGGGCGACGCCGCCCCCGAAGGCGAGCCGGAGTCCGGTCAAGCCAACCGCGGTGAAGCGCCGGAATCGAGCTAGCGGCTCGGGACGCAGGGCCTGAGGCCCGCCGTGAGCGCCTGCTGGACCGTCTGCTCCTCGCAGCGACCGCGTGTGGGCGCATCATTGCTACGGTTCGCGGATCAGGTCGGGCCGCCCCGACAAGGTGCCAGCGCTCGTAGCTGTTGCCGCCCAGGCAACCTTCGCGTAACGCATCACAGATCAACCCCGGAGGAAGCACGATGGCAACTGGAACCGTGAAGTGGTTCAGCGACGAGAAGGGCTTTGGGTTCATTACGCCCGACGATCAGTCAAAGGACGTGTTCGTCCATCACAGCGCGATCGTCGCCAACGGCTATCGCTCACTTGCCGAGGGCGCGAAAGTGTCCTACGAAACTGAGAGCGGACCCAAGGGACCCAAGGCCGTAAACGTTCAGCCGCTCTAGCTACACCGAGAAGCCGGCGAGCACCCACTGAGGGTGTAGGAGCAGATCAGCCCGATCATCCGCGAGACTAGTGGCGCTCAAGCTCCACGCCCTGGGCGCCGATGCCTGCGCTGAATGTTCTGCGTGAAGCAGCGGCGCGGGAATGGGCGACCCTGGGTCTACGGGTTGATCGGTGTGATCGCGTTCGGCAGTGCCTGGCATATCGGTGCGCCGGCCGCCGCTCGCAGCGCCGGGGCGCCTGCAGTCCCGCCGATCGGCGCGCGCGTCGACGCGCTGGCGGACCCGTTCGGCGGCATTCGCGTGGCCGGGATCGGTCCGAACGACGTCTACGCGAGAGGCGGACTCTCGCTGCTCGCACTTGATCGCCGCACGCTCCAGGTGCGCACAGAGCTCGGAGTTCCAGCTACCCCGGCCGGGGCCGACGGCTTGGAGCGGGCGCTCGCCGACTTGGCGCCGGGAGCGCTGGTGATTGTGAGCGGTCCGCACGGGCTGACCGGGGGAGCTGCGGCCGGTCTGGCTTCCGCGTTAGAGCGGATCGGCGCGCGGGTGGACGCCGGTCGGCTGCGCGCCCTGGCTCCGTTCTCCGCGATCGGCGTGGTCGGTTGGCGAGCCAACACCGCATGGGTGAACGTCGCCGACCCGTTTCGAATCGCCGGCGGTCACCACCGGGCAGTTGGGGCGCTACGGCCGCGGGTGTCCGATGGCCGCAGCCGCTCGGTGTCGCCAGCGGCGCGTTCGTTCCGGCCACACTCCCCGCGTCATCACCGCCTCGGACTGCCACCGAGCGTCGGCGCCCGCGGCGATCTCTCTGGCTACCTCCAGTCGAATCCCAGCACGGGCGCCTACGGGTTCGTGTTCTCTGACGCGATTGCCTTCGATACGCGGAGCGCGTACACGGCGCGATCGAACACGATGCAAATCGGGGCCGCCTCGTACACCGCCTCGTTCGCCTCCGACATACCGCCCGGCTCGGCAGGCTTTCACGTCGTGATCGTTGACCCCAGCTCGCTGAACCCGCTTCGCGACCTGACCACCGGCTGGGAACTCAACGAGGCGTGGCCCGTCAACACCGGTAACCCGCAAGAAGACGCCATCTGGCAGAACGCTCTGGCCGGCCGGTTGCAGGAGGCGGCCGACGCGGGGGCGTTGGTGTTCATGCAGAGCATCGCGTCGCCCAGACCGACGACGTCGGCGTGGACGCAGATCGCCCAAGCGGTCGAGCGCCTCGGCGGTACACGGACGGTGATCAACGAACTCGACGGAACCGGCGGCTACGCGCTCGTTGGCGACGCCTCCGGCCCCCAGGCGGCGGAGGCAACACACGATCCGCCCGCCGACCGAGTCGTCCCCGATGGCTACCGCACCGGCCAGCGCGGCCGGCTCTCGGGACTCCTGGGCCGTGACCGGCGCGCGGACTTCCGGCCTCTGCTGTGGGACCCCTCCGGCCAGCTGACCAATACCGATTTCACGCGCATCCTCTATCAGCCCCCGAGCGAATGGCCGCTCTCGCACACACCGACGCTGCAGGCGACCAACCGCTACATCGCGGACGCTCTCAAGCTGCCGAACAGGGACGACGTCCGCGCCAACTACACCGACGATGTTCTGCAATGGGCAGACGAGAGCCGCGCCTTAAGCGGTCTGAGCTACCCGGCCGGTTCGCAAGCTTTCAGCCGCGAGGACTTCGAGGCGCTCAAGCGCGAACTGCTCGACGAGTTCGCGTGGGTGAACACAATCAAGAAGGGTCTGATTCCGGCCATGGAGAAGCCTTACCAGCTGTCGGCGCTCACCAACCCCAGCGCTCTGGCGCGACTCGCAGACGATGTTCGCCGCGCCGCCTCCACGCCGCCGGACACCTCGACCCAAGTCCAGGTGCTCCAGGCGATCCAGCAGCTCACGCAGATGGCGGCGGAGTACTTCTCACCCGCCGAAGCGAAGGTCTCGCGCTGGTTCTACATGGGGGTCCAGGCGTACACCGAATGGGCCGACAACGCCGCGGGCGTCACAGGCGAGGCGCTGCTAGGCAAGATCACCATCAGGAGCGACCAGCTTGCGGAGGACCTCGCCCGTCGCTACAAGACCGCGCTGGTGTCACTCGATCTCGATGGCGACATCCTGGTCAGTGACTACGCCAAGCTAAAAGCTGCGTACGACAAGACGCGGAACGACCCAGACTGGTCCGCAGGCACCACCTCGGCGGCGACGGCGGCGAGCGAGCTTGAACTGTCGGCTCGACGGTTGTTCTACGAAGCGCTACTACCGACTGTGTACATGGCCTGGCCGCTGCCCGGCGCCAGCTCGGCCGGCGAGTGTCGCTACCTGTACTACTGGGACGACGATCTGTACTTCCACGAGCCCGCCACCGCTCAGATCCGCCTTGTCGACAAACTCACGGCAACGGCCCCTGCCCCCCAACCGCTCGTCGTGACCTGGGCGCTCAGCACCAAGGGCGCCAACCGTCGCGCCAACCGGCATCCCCCGCCGGCCTCGCTCACGGACCCATTGTTCAAGCCGATCTCACCTGACGATCCCACCGCGCTGGGAATGTTCAAGCCATGGTTCTTCACTCCGCGCGTACTCGAGACAACCGCTCCGGCCGACTGCTCCGACCACCCTTGACCGGCGCCGGGTGGATGACGGCACCGAGGCCGAGCCAGGTCCGGGCGATGTGATCGCGATTGGGGATTTGCCAGCGGACTTGCAGCTTCGAGGACATCGATGCGTGGGCACGAAACCCAATGGGCTCCACCTCCACGTAAGTAGCGGCAGCCACGAGCCTCTGGACGGCGCCATTGCCACGGATCGAAATCTCCCCACCGACCAATACGACCACCACGGCTCGCCAGCATCGTCTCCGTCGCGCTTCTGCGGAGGTGCCGTCGGCCGCCACAGAGGCGGGACGGACCCGTGGCGAGCCGCGCGGTGCCGCCGAATCGCCTGAGTTCGTTCCTGACCTCGACGCCGACTCGATCCGCGTTGAGCGGCTGCCTCGGGAAGGCCGTGCCGGCGTGGCTGAGCCCCCGGCCCTGGTGTTCGTCGCCAAGGAAGCTCGGCAGCGGCGCGTCGGGGTCGGCGTCGCGCTGCCGCTGCTGCTGGCGGCGGTGACCGCATTCCTCTTGGTGCAGATCGGCTCGAGCACGACCGGCAGTCCGAGCCGACCGCATCCGGCTCCGGTCCGGCTCACCCCGGCCGAGCAGCGGGCCGCGACCGCCGCGCGTGCGCGGGCGGCAGCCATCGCCCAGGCCAAGCGCGATCGCGGCACCGACGCAGAGCTAGAGGACACCATCCCCGCCGCGACTCCTTCCCCGGCCCAGACCAGAAGTGCGGCGAAGACCACCAAGCCGGCCACGCCCTCTGGCGCCAGTCCCTGAGCCTGTTCGACGCGGTACGCCGCGCCGATCAGTGCGTAATCTGAAACGCGGCGCTCTGCGCAACGCTGTTACGTCCACCCGCTTTTGCCGTCGCGAACAGTTCGTACGAACCGGGCGTGAGCAACTGGTTCCCGATCGTGCCCGTGAAGGTGAAGCCGTTAGCGCCCGCGACGCCCGCGTACGTGAGCGTCCCCGGCACCGCGCTCAGGCGCACGCACTGGCGGTTGCGCCGGTTCGCTCGCGTGGGCGCGACGCAGCGATGTCCGTCGATCCGGCCGGCAAGCACCAGGTCGATCGTGAGGGTCACGCGCGCGGCGACGTTCAGCTGGTAACTGACGCCGAGCGCGATCCTCCGCGTGCAGTGCTGGTCTCGTGTGTTGGCGCCGTTCGCCGGCATGCATCGGTGCCGAACGAGGCGGCCCGTGATCGCGACCGTGTGTGGAGAGATGCGCAGCCTGGAGAGCTTCGGCGCCGGCGTCTGCGCGATGCTGGTCGTGGTCGTGCTCGTGGTGGTGCTGGTGGTCGTTGCCGCGCCGGCCGGGGTAACCGTGATCTGCACGCTCGCCGGGGCCGAGGAGTTGGTCCCGTCGGTGGCGCCGTAGCCGACGTTATCGGCACCGCTGTAGCCGGCCGACGCCGTGTAGGTGACCGTCTGGTGGACCTGGTCGATCGCGCCGAGCGTGCCGTGCGCCGGTGGTGCCGAGACGGACAGCGTAATCGGGTTGCCGTCGAGGTCGGTGCAGGTCAGCGGCAGCGTGACCGACTGACCCGCGACCACAGTGGCGCTGGCGCTCTGGCAGCGGGGCGGCGCCACCGCGTAGTACACGGTCAGCCAGCCGGTGTTTGGGGTGACGGAATTGTTGAATCCGCCCGCGTAGACGAACTCGGAGTCCGGGGAGGTGGTGATCGAATACGCGTCGACCGCGACTGGGTCGGTGGCACATGACGCGTCCGGCCCGCTGGTTGGCGGAGCCGCGAGCTGGCAGCCACCCCCAGCGGCGTACTGCGTCAGGACTCCCGTCGCCGGATCACGTGAGAACGCGACTACGCCGCAGGCTTGGCACGTGGAGCCGTCGCCGGCGGCGCCGTAGACCGCGACGCCGTCGGCTGCTGCCGCGAGGTCGCCGGTGAACGTGAGACCCACACCGTTGGCGCACGGCGACGTTGCCGAGGTCTCCTCCGTGCAGCCGATCAGCGAGGGCGTGCTCCCTGCGGGCGTCGACAGGGCTGTGACGCCCGAATCGTCGTACAGCCCGACATACAGTTCGTTGCCGTCCGGTGAGCGCGCGACGCCGTACGCACCGTACAACGGCGAGAGCTGCTGCGAGCATCCCCCGGAGAACCGCGGATCCTGGAGGCAGCCGGCGCCTCCGGCCGGGCGACTGAGCGCACCGCCCGGGCCGACGGTGTAGGTCAGCACGGCCTTGGTGGAGTACCCGGCGACGTGCACCGTGGTTCCGTCCGGGGACACGATCACCGGCCCCGGGTTGCTGAGCTCGCTGTCAGTCGCGCACGCACCACTGCTGCCGCTCACCGACACACAGCCCGCGGTGCCCGAAAGCTGGCTGAGCGCGCCCGTCGTCCGGTCGCGATGGAAGATCGCCAGCTCGCTGCCTTCATAGGACGTCGCGTAGAGCGCCGTGCCATCGGAACTCAGGGTCAGCGAGTCCGGGCTGAGCAGCCCAGTCGCCGGCGCGCAGCCGGCCGTCGTCGCACCCGCGAGGCAGCCGTTCTGAGCGAGCGGCAGCTCGGTCAGCGCGCCGGTCACAGGATCGATCGCAAACGACACGATCGCGTTCAGCTTCGGCGACGCGGCGTACAGGTCGCGGCCGTCGCTGGAGATCACGAGCCCATCCAGCTCGAAAGACGACGGAGAGCCGTTGCCGCTGCCGCTGCCCGCGCCAGGAGCCACGGTGCACGTGCCCGGGCCGGCCGGGCCCGAGCCGTCGTTCGAGTAGCAACCCGCGGCGCCCGCCACGGGGGAAAGCACGCCGGTCGCCGGATTGCGGCTGGCGAGCAGGATTTCGCCGTCGCCACCGCCGGCGTCGCCGGAGGCGACATACTCAAACCTGCCGTCAGGGCTGATCGCGATCGACATCGGGAGCCCAAGTTCCGCCCATTGAGTGCAGGCGCCGAAGTTCCCAGACGCGGTGTAGCAATGGCCGGCGCCGGGGATCTGTGCCAACGCTCCCGCCTGCGGCGGTGCTGCCTGCGCGGCGCTTGCGAACCCGGCCGAGGCGGCCACGGCCACGAGCGTGCCGAGCAATCCCCTATTCGATCTGTGACTCATCGTCGATTCTCCTCCGGCTCGCTAGTAGGCAGCACGGAGTGTGGAACCCGGACGCACCCGGCACATCGGGCAAACGCACACTTCTTCGCCCGACTCTTTAGACGGCGTCGCTCATTCTTTAGTCGCGCACTGCCGCGAACCGCCTCGGCCCCGCCGCTCACCTGGTGCTCGGGCGTACTTCGCTGCGATGAACCTCCCGGGGTCCGGTGCCTAGAATCCTTGGGGGTGGAGCGGGTAGTATTTCGCGCCGTTATCGCCTGTCGCGATCATGCTCTGCGCATCGCTCTGCGAGATCGGCTCGATGCCGGTCCCGCCGCCGGCGGACTGGAAGAACTGTCCGAGGATCTCGATGAACACGTGCCCGGAATTCCCCGGCAGGGGGTTGTTCCAGATCGTGATCGACGTCCCTTGACCCGGCTGGATCCCCGGCGCCGACGGAATACTCGGAGTCGCGTAGGCGGTCTGCCAGATGCCCAATCCGTCAGGCCCCATCAACCATGACACGAACCCGCTGCAATCCGTTCCCGTCTGCCTGATCTGCTGCGGACTGTCGGTGAACGCCGCGGAATGCTGATCCTGACTGTACGGACCGCCGACGGCCTGCTGGGCGAGTTGAAGGATCTTCTGCGCGCCTGCGCCCGACGCGCCCGAGGTGGGCAGCATCGCCAGGGCAGATGGGGAGACGGCGTCGGAGGGCATCGCGTAGCCTGGAACCGATGTCGCGCTCGTCCCCTGCAAGCCTTGTGCGCTGGCCAGCATCGAGGCGAACGTCGAGGTCGAGGCGGTGCTCGTCGTCGTCGCCGAGGCGAGCGACTGTTCTTGGGTGAGTATCTGGTCGATACGTCCGACTACGGCAGCGACGCTCATTCGTACAGTTAATCGTCTGCATGGCCGTGAACTTGAAGAACCGCGGAGTGAAACAGGCTCTCTCGACGCTGGTTGGTTCTCGCGTTATGTTGGCGTTGCCGCTCGCTGGGGTTTGTGCTGTGCTGCTCGTCGCAACCAGCATGGCCGGGCCGGTTCGCCGGGTGCCGGCCACCTCGCAGCGCGCCGCCGGTGTGCGAATCGCTTGGACGAGGTGTGGCACGCATCTGCAGTGTGCCCGCGTGCGGGTTCCGTTGGACTGGAGCCGACCGAACGGCGAGCACATCGAGTTGGCGGTGATCCGCCGCCTCGCCAGCAGACCGCAGGCGCGGATCGGCTCGATGTTCATCAACCCCGGCGGACCGGGTGAGAGTGGCGTAGCGCTGGTGCGGGATCAGGGCTCTGAGCTCGACACTTGGGGTGGGGGCCGGTTCGATGTGGTGAGCTGGGACCCGCGGGGAACCAACGCGAGCGACCCGGTGCGCTGCTTCACCAGCGAGGCGAGCCAGGCGCGGTTCTGGACGGGGGTGCAGATTCCGACGACGGTGACCGAATCGCGTGCCTTCGCACGCAAGACGATCGCGCTGGCACAGCAGTGCGGTCGAGTCAGCGGGGCGCTGCTGGCCCACATCTCGACCGCGGACAGCGCCCGTGACCTCAACTATCTGCGCCAGTTGGTTGGCGACCGGCAGCTCACCTACGTTGGCTTCTCATACGGAACCTTCCTCGGCCAAACGTACGCGAACATGTTCCCGAGCCGGGTGCGAGCGATGATGCTCGACGCGATTGTGAACCAGAAAGCCTGGGTGCACGGCGCCGAGGCGAGAAACGCCGCCGGCCTCACGCCAACCGACGCGGTCTTCGAGCGGTTCTTGGCGCTCTGCCAGGCGGCCGGTCGCCCCCGTTGCGCCCTCGCCGGCCACCCCGAGACCGCTGCCCAACGCGTGGCGCGGCTGTTCCAGCAAGCGCGTCGCGCGCCGATCCCGGCACCGCACGCAGACCCGCCAGGCGTGCTCAGCTACGGCGACCTGCTCCTGACGACGTTCACGCCGCTGCGTAGTCCGGAACTCTGGCCCCAGTACGCACTGCAACTAGACACCGCCGCAGACGGCGACGCGTCCGCGCTCCAGGACGCAGCGCGGATGATGCGAACGCCGGAGGCGTTTTCCAAGGCGACGACGTCGGCCGCGATCCAATGTCTCGACGGTCCGGCCAGCGAGCCTGTCAGCGCCTGGCCAAAGGTCGTCGGACAGCTGACCAAGGTGAGCGAGCTGTGGGGACCGTTCCAGGGCTGGGCGCTATGGGCTCCCTGCGCGTCAAACTGGCCGGCGCGCAGCACCGACCGCTACGCGGGCCCGTGGAACCGCAGGACCAAGACCCCCATCCTGCTGATCAACAACCTGTATGACCCGGCCACCGGCTACCGCGACGCCCAGCGCGCTGAACGGCTGCTGGGCAACGCGGTACTACTCACCGCCGCCGGCTACGGCCACCCGAGCTATGCGGATCCCAGCCAGTGCGTCGAGCGCTGGAGGGTTCGTTACCTCGTCCACCTCCTCAGCCCACCGCGCGGGACAGTCTGCCGGTCCGACCGCCAGCCGTTCGACCCGGGCTTCGGCAAGCCACTCCCCCTGCCGGTCCCTGTTTGACGCGGTCGCCTTATATGGAAGGGGTCGCCGCGATCGGTGCTCCAGCCCGGCCATCGGCACCGGGGGGGTTTTCCGCTCTCGCGACCGCGCGCCCGGCGCGGTAGCCGAACGTCAGCGCCGGTCCCAATGTCCCCCCCGGCCCGCCGTACGTCATGCCGGTTGCTGCCGACATGACGTTGCCGGCCGCGAACAGGCCGGCGATCGGCTGGCCGTCCACGTCGAGCACCCGCCCGTCCGCGTCCGTGCGCGGGCCGCCGCTCGTGCCCAGACACCCGCTCAGCACCTCCAGCGCGTGGAATGGAGGCTCGTCGAGAGCGCCGAGTGTGCTACCACGACCGTGGCGGGCGCGGTCCCCTGACCAGTGATCGTAAGTGCTGTCGCCGCGGTGGAAGCGACTGTCTCGACCGGCTGCAACATCGGCGTTGAACTCCGAGACGGTCCTCACGAGACCCTCGGCGTCAACGCCCAGGCGCCGCGCGAGCTGGTCAAGCGTGTCGGCGCTCGTCAGCCACTCCGGCGTACCGCCGCTCGGCTCCAGCCCCGCCAGGCCATAGCGGCGCCAGAACTCGTGGTCGAAGACCAGCCACGCAGGCAGGTTCGGATAATCGAAGCTACCGGCATCGAACTGATGAAATGCACCACCCAGCGCGTTGTAATTGGCGGCTTCGTTGACAAACCGCACGCCGCTGCGGTTGACCATGATCGAGCGTGGCAGCGTGCGCTCGCGCAGTAGCAGCACGCGTCGGGGATCTGTCCCGTCGGGATCGGGGACCTCCATCACCGGCACCCACCACGCCTCGCGCATGTTGCCGAGCCTGGCACCAAGGCGCATCGCCATGCGCAGCCCGTCCCCGGTGTTCGTCGGGACACCCATCGGCGCCGTCATCGGACCGCGCAGGAAGTCGCACACGAGGCCACCATCCCATTCGAAGCCACCCGTTGCGAGCACGATCCCGCGAGCTGCCGCCACGCGCTCGCGACGACCTTCAGCCCGCTCCAGCTCGACGGCAACGACACGTTCATCCACCTCGATCAGCCGGACAGCGCGCGCGTTGGTGACGGGCTCGATTCCTCGATCGACGCACGCCATCAGCAGTCCACCCACGATCGCCTGCCCGATTCCGCGAGCGTCACTCGCGACGCGCTCCGCCAACATGGCAGGATCGACCGTTCCATCCCCGCCACCGATGGGGGTTTCGTGCAGCAGCATGTGTACTGGGCGCCCGGGCCGGATCACCCGATCGGCCCACGGCCCCAGACTGTTGAAGGGAAACAACTCGCATTCCAGTGCCCGGCCGCCGCCAGGCTTGCCGCCGGGATGCTCCGGCTGGTAGTCGGGGAAGCCCTCCACCACATGGAAGCGCAGGGGCGTGGCGGACTCCAGCCAGGTGACCGTCGCCGGACCGGTGGTTACAAATGCACGCGCCAGCTCCGGGTCGATCAGCCCATGCGACAGAGACATCAGATACGCGAAGGCATCCTCGACCGTGTCAGCAATGCCCACCTCTGCCATATGCGGATTGGCCGGGATCCATACGAGCCCGCCCGAGATCGCCGTAGTCCCCCCGATATGCGAGCCCTTCTCGTAGACCCCGACCGAGGCTCCCTGATCGTGCGCAGCGAGCGCAGCCGCCAGCCCCGCCGCACCCGTGCCCAGCACGACGACGTCATGCTGGCGTGCGGGACCGTCGGGTTCGTCAGTGGATGTTGACAATTTCGCCTGAATGGAGGGACAAGTCGCCCGGACCTATTGGGCTTGGTCAATTATGCATGTGGGCCTCTATCGACCCAACCCTCAAGCGGGGAAGGTAGCCTGGCAGGCAGGCCGGGGGCGGCCCGAGTTGGAGCGGTGCCGCGGAGCAAGGCGGAGTGCAGTCTGCCCTGCCCGGGGAACGGCATCGGTGAGGATCGACGCGGGGACCGACCTGAGGTGTCAGGAATCTGCCACTCTTACGTGCATACGGGGACAAATCGCCCGCGCCTGTTGGGCTTTGGTCAATTATGCATCTGGGGCATGCTTATGTAACCGGGGTCGGTTTTGGGTGTGGACTTTGGGCCGTTAAGCATGCTCGCGGAGGCGAATTTCGGCCGCACGTGCCCTCTGGCGCCGGCCCGCCCCGGAAACCCGCCGCAAGCCACCCTCCACCCGCCCCCCCGTTCCCGTTCGACCGCGTCGTCGCCGACCGAGTCGACGAGCGCCAGCGTCCGCTCACGGGCTTCGCCGAGGGCTGCGACCGCCTCCTCCGCCGTCAGGCCGGCACGCGCTGCGGTCGGACATCGACGAATCGTTCCATTTGGGGAACCAATGAACAGAAACAGAACTTCCTATACGCTGCGCTTTGTGTGGGGCTTTAGGGAGCGTTTAGGGCGTGGGCAACGGGCTGCCGGTCCAGCGCTCGCGATCGCCCTGGCGACATGCCTGGCGGTTGGGGCGATTGCGTTCGCGGCGTTCCGCGCCGACGGCCCGGGCGGTCGCGCGACCCGGTCGGAGACGGTTCCGCTCGCGGCGCGGCTGGCAGTGTCTCGCGGCCTCGGCGCTGACACCCGGGCGTTCTGGGTCCGCCGCGCCGCCGCGCGCCTGACCGCGGCCGACCGCGTCCAGGGGCTCAAAGAGGGCTTCGCTCGCAATGGCGTGACGGTCAGCGCCGGCGGCCAGGCCTTCGGGATCGCGCCGATCGCGGTGCTCCGGCCCGGACTCGTGGTCGGCGTCGAACCGGCTGCGCCGAGCCCAGCCCGGAATCGCGTGACGTTCGCGCGCGGCCCGCTGACCGAGTGGTACGCCAACGGGCCGCTCGGGCTCGAGCAGGGCTTCGTCCTGCACCAGCGGCTGGCCGGGGTCGGGCCGCTCGCGATTCGGATGCACCTGACCGGCTCGCTCCGTCCCGCGCTGACGGATGCCGGCCGTTCGCTCACCCTGAGCACCGCGGCCGGGCATCCGGTGCTCGCCTACCGCGACCTCAGCGCGACCGACGCCGGCGGTCGCGCGCTGCCCGTGTGGCTGTCGCTCGATGGGCGCACCGTCAGCCTGACCGTCAACGACGCCGGCGCGCGGTATCCGGTCCAGATCGATCCGATCGTCCAGCTCGTCAAGCTGGCCGCGATGGGTGGGGCGTCCGGCGACCTGCTCGGGTCCTCGGTGGCGATCTCCGGTGACACGGCGGCGGCCGGCGCCTACGGGGCGAGCGTAAGTGGGAATTTCGGGGCTGGCGCCGTGTACATATTCGTCAAGCCGGCGGCGGGCTGGGCCGCGGCGACCCAGACGGCCGAGCTGACCGCCTCCAGCCCGGGCCAGGGCGCCAACCTCGGGACGTCGGTGGCCATCGACGGCGGCACGGTGGTGGCCGGGGCGCCCGGCGCCGGCTCCGCCGGGACGGCGTACGTGTTCTCGGAGCCGGCCGGCGGGTGGGCATCGCAGCCGGCCGAGACCGAGGCGGCCAGGCTCACCGCCCCCGACGCCGCGTCCGGGGACGAGCTCGGGACTTCGGTGGCGATCTCCGGCGGCACCGTGGTGGCGGGCGCTCCGTTCCACGGCACTGGCGGCGCTGCGTACGTCTTCACGAGGCCCGGGGCCACGTGGTCGAGCGCGGTGACACCGGCGGAGCTGACCGCCGCGGACACGTTCGCCGGACAGCAGTTTGGCCGGTCGGTGGGGGTGTCCGCCGGCACCGTCATCGTGGGTGCCCCGAACGACCTCGGCGGCACGGGCGCCGCTTACGTGTTCACCGAGCCGCCAACCGGGTGGGCGGATACGACCACGGCGGCGAAGCTGATCGCCTCCGACGGTGCCCAGGGCGATGAGCTCGGCTACTCGGTGGCGGTCGACGGTGCCGCGGTCGTGGCCGGCGCACCGCACGCCACCGTCGGCGCGCAGTCCGGTGCCGGCGCCGCCTACGTGTTCACCGAACCCGGTACCGGGTGGGCCGCGACGAGCGCTGCTGCGGCCAAGCTGACCGAGTCGCAACCGGCCTTCGGCGATCAGCTCGGACAGGCGGTGGCGATCTCCGGCAGCGAGGTGATCGCAGGGGCGTTCCAGGCGACGGTGGGCAACGCCGCCGACCAGGGCGTCGCGGACGTGTTCGACGAACCGGCCGGGGGCTGGGCGTCGACGCCCGCCGAGACGGAGACCGCCACGCTGACGGCGAGCGACGGCGCCGCCGGCGACGAGTTCGGGCGCGCGGTGGCGGTCTCCAGCGGGGTGTTCGTGGCCGGGGCGCTCAACGCCGCCTCGGCCGGCGGGGCGACCCAGGCCGGCGCGGCGTACGTGTTCGGGGCCGCGACGCCGCCGCCCGCGACGCTGACGGTGACAGTGGCGGGCGCCGGCAGCGGCCGGATCAGCGGCGACACCGCTCCGGCGATCTCGTGTCCTGGGACCTGCGCGCAGTCCTACCCGACCGGGACGGTCGTGACGCTGACCGAGAGCGCGTCCTCCGGGTCGAGCTTCGCCGGCTGGGGTGGGGCGTGCGAGAGCTCCGGCGAGGCGGCGAGCTGCCGGGTCGCCGTGACCGCGGACACCTCGGTGTCGGCCGGGTTCATCACGAACGAGCCGGCGCCCACGAACAGGACGCCCCCGCATGTCGATGGAACCGCCCAGGCCGGGCAACAGGTGCACTGTATCGGCGACGTATGGGTCGGCCTCGGCGCCCACGGGATCCTCCAGGCGGCCTGGTTCAAGGTGCAATACGTCCGCGGAGTCCACGGCGTCGTCACCCGGACAGTCACGCAAGTCGGCGATCTGCGGAGCCTGACCGTCCCGGACTTCATCCCAGGGGTCACGCTGTACTGCACCGTCACGGCGAACGGCGAGACGACGGCGACGTCGAAGTCGGTCACGGTGCAGAGTGTCCGACCGGCGATCGCCACGATCAAGGTCAGCCTGCACGGCAGCAACGCTCCGTCGATCGACCCGTCCGCCGGCCCCGGCGACTTCAACTACTGCACGCAGGGCGTGTGGCTCCACTACCCGACCAAGTACAGCTACGCCTGGTACGTCCTGCCGCACGAGAACTCGCCGATCTCGGCCGGGACGGTTGTCGCCACCGGCCGCGAGCTCGTCATCGGGGCACAGGAGGAGACCGGCTACGTCGTCTGCCAGGTCACGGCGAGCAACTCAGCCGGTTCGACCACCGCGCTCAGCAACCGCTACCTGGTGCTCGACCCCGATCTTGGCTTCCAGATCGACGCGATCGAGATCACCCAGGGCATCCAGACGCCCGAGCTGCCCACGCGCACGGGGCTCGGCGAGCACGTCGCCTACCACGGGGTCCAGCTGCCGTGGAGCGGCGGCCCGACGACCGTCAAGCTAGCGGCCTACCACAAGACCGTCGTGCGCGTGTACACCACCGCCGCGAAGCCGATCGGCGCAAACGCGATGCCGACGATGGTCCTGACGGCCTCGCGGGGCGCCGTCACGCTCGGCCAGATCGAGCCGGATCAGATCCCGCCGGCCGCCAATGCGATGCCGATCGGAGCCCTCGGCCGGGCGATCTCGACCACCCAGCGCCAGGACCCGCTCGGCGCCTACACGTTCACCCTGCCGCAGGACTGGACGATCGGTGACGTCACGTTCACCGCGACGCTCGGCGGGATCCGCAGCTCGTTCCTGACCTGCGGGCTCGCGTGCAGCGAGCGACGGACGATCATCCTCGGTCCGGAGCATTTCAATCCCACGACGAAGGTGTGGATCGACCAGCTGTCGTTCGTCGTTCACATCAACAACGGCCCGTGCCCCGGGAGGGGGTGCATCGCGCCGGCCAGCTTCCCAGGCCGCGACCCCGTCTGGGACGGCGCCCAGGCCGTCACCGCGATGCCGATCGACGTCCACCCGGAGAACGTCGAGCTCGACGGCACGGGGATCATAAACGCGACCTCGCACACCGACGGCTTCCCATGCCTGACCAACTGCACGCACAGCGTCACTGGCGACCAGACCGACCCAAAGACGCCCTTCTACCACTGGCAGAACGGCCAGCTGCTGCCGATGGTGGTGAGCTGGGGCGACTCGAACGACAACCTGTCCTCGCACTACCCGTTCGCATTGACCCCGGCGGCATACGCGTCCTGCTGCTTCAACGGCGGCGTCACTGCGGGCGACACGTACAACGCCGGCGTCAACCTACTGGGGCCGACGCATCGGTCGCTGTATGGGGATGCCCAGCCTGAGTCGCTGTCGACCGAGACGCGGCCGTTCGCCGGCGTCGCACATGAGATGCACCACGGATTCGGCTACAAGCACGACGACATCAACACCTGCGGCGGCGACAAGGACTACAACGGCGGCAGCGAGAACTGGACGTGGCCGCCCGACAACCAGGGCGACCTCGACGGGATCGGGCTCGACACCTCCTCGCCGTCGCCGTATCGGCTGATCTACGCCGGGTACACGCTGCCCAGCGGAACGATTGTGCCGCAGGTCTACGACATCATGTCGTACTGCCCGACGAGCTATCCGGCCGGCGTCGGGGGCGAGCAGAACCACTGGCTCGCGGTGAGGAACTGGAACCGCGACGTCGAGTTCCACGCCCCCGGCCCGACGAGCGCGGCCGATGTCGCTTCGGCCCACGCCAGCGCGTACCGCACCGACCCGCCCGCCACCACCGCTGATACGAGCTCGCTGGCCGTCACCGCCGTGTACGAGCTCGGCTCCTCACTGGCGCTTAGCCTCGACGTCCAGCCCGACAGCGGCTCGCCGAGCCCCTACAACGCGAGCGACGAGTATCAGCTGATCGGGCTCGACGCGTCCGGCGCCGTGGTGACAAGGGCCGGCGCGAACGGAACGCTGCTGCACTCCGACCGCTCCGTCTCCGAGCTCCTCGTCACCGGCAAGCTGGCCGCTGCAGGAGTGCGGGCGGTCGAGGTGGTCCAGGACGGAACGACCCTGACGACGGTTCATGCTTCTCCGCACGCGCCGGTGGTGAAGCTGAGCTCCCCGATCGCCGGGGCGAAAATCGGTGGCGCTCACGGAGCCGTGCTGCGGTGGCGGTCCAGCGACGCCGACGGTGACGCACTCGAGGCCGTCGTCCGCTACTCGGCCGACGGCGGCGGGACGTGGCGCACGGTGTACATGGGCGCCGATCACGGCGTGGCGCTGCTGCCGAGCGGCTTCCTCAGCGCCTCGACCCACGCGCGGGTTCGGCTCTACGTAACCGACGGCTTCAACGAGACGATTGTCACCTCCCCCATGTTCACCGCGCTCGGCGCGCCGCCGACGGTGTCGATCGCAAGTCCGGTTGCGAGGCAGCGGCTGCTGGCCGGGGGCGCGCTGGTGCTGCAGGCGTACGCCTACGACGACACCGGCATGGAGCTGTCGGGCCGGTCGGTGACGTGGCGGGTGGGCCGGCAGGTGATCGCCCACGGCGCGTCGGCGACGATAATGTCGCTGCCGGCCGGGCGCGACCGGATCACCGTGACCGCCCGCGACCGGCTCGGGCGGACGGCGTCGGCGTCGGTGACGGTCACGATCCTGCCCTCGCCACCAGTGATCCGCGTGCTGGAGGCACCCGGCCGGATCTCACCGCGTGCCCGCAGCGTGACGCTCCGGATCGCGCTGCTGGCGCCGGCACGTCTCACCGTCCGTGGGCGTCACTACGTTGTCGGACGTGACGTGCGCGTGATCAGGGTGCCGGTCAAGCCGGGGCGCCGGGCGCTCGGACTCGTGCTGATGCTGCGCTCCGGGCGGTACACCCAGGGTGCGCTCGTGACGGTGAACCGATGAGGGCACGCGCGCTGGTCATCGCGCTCGGTTTGCTGCTCGGCGTCGGGGTTCTCGGCGCCGGGCCCGCGGCGGCGCTGGCGGGGACGACGACGATCGGGATGCAGACGCTGACCTCGAGCAGCCCCGCGCTCGAATTGCTCACGACACAGGCCCCGGTGTTCCAGGGCGACACGAGCGGCGGGTACGTGCTGAGCGCCCCGGCCAACGGGACGATCACGTCGTGGAGCTTCCTCAGCGGCCAGGACACACAGGGCTCGATGTTCGAATTGCGCGTCGTCGCTGAGGTCACGCCCGGCGACCCGAACACGTGGCGGGTGTTGGGATCGACCGCGCCGGTGCCGGTGACGACCGCGACGGGCACCGACGGGGTCAACGGCCCCTACCCGGCGAAGCTGGCGATCTCGGCCGGCGACCGGATCGCCCTCCAGCCGATCACCGACAACAACACCCCGATCGAGACCGGCGTCCCCGGCCAGGACGGGATCCTGTACATGACGAACGCGAACGTGACCGACGGCGCCAGCAGCCCGGTCGGGGGCGTCGGCGCCGACTCCGGCCAGGTCGTCCCGATCCAGGCCACGCTCAGCTACACACCGAACCCGATCGCGAACGTCAGCCTGCCGGCGGTCAGCCCCACCGGCCCGCACTCGGGCGACATGCTCACCTGCACGCCGGGCACCTGGGCCGAGACGCCCGACAGCACCGCATACCAATGGCTGCGGGACGGCGTTGCGATCGGGGGCGCGACGAATTCGACGTACACGGCGACGGAGGACGACCTCGGCCACGCGCTGAGCTGCCAGGTGACGGTCACCGCAAACACATTCGACCAGGGGCAGGCGACGTCGACGCCGACCGACCCGGTCAAGCCCGGTGCCGCGCCGGTCCCCACGAACCGGCAGCTCCCGTCGATCTCCGACGCCAACGCGGCTCGTCAGTTCGACCAGCTCACCGCCAGCCCGGGCCTGTGGCAGAACGGGGTCACCTCGTTCGCGTACCAGTGGGAGCGGTGCGCGACGGCCAGCGGCGATAGCTGTTCACCGATCGACGGCGCCACCGGCGCCACCTACGTCCCGGTGCGCGACGACATCGGCTCGACGCTGCGGGTGCAGGTGATCGCGACCAATGGAGCCGGCCCGTCCACCCCGGCTGTCTCGACGCCGACCAAGGTCGTCCAGCGCGGCGTCGTCGAGGCGCATTTCACCGAGACGCCGATCCTCACGTGCGTCGGTCTCCCAGAGACAGTCGATGCGAGCGCGTCGGTGTCTCCGGACGGCATCGCGTCCTACCGGGTTGCCTTCGTCAACCTGGAGAACTTCGATGCCGCCAATGAGACCCAGGCGCGGGGCGGGGTGTTCGGGTTGGCATTTGCCTTCCTGGGCGGGTTGTTCAGCCCGTTCGACCTCAGCGAGCGCACGTTCGACGTGAAGTACGGTCAAGTCGTACGCGAGACGTTCGGGTGGGACCGCTACGCGATACCGGGTCCCGATGCACCGCCCGGCATCGTGTACGCGCGCGATCCGGTCGGGATCGAGCTCGACGTCACCGACTTCGCGGGCCACACCGCCACCGCGTATTCAGTGGTCAGCTTCGCGCAGCTCTACAGCACCGACAGCCGGGCAAGCTGCCCGAGGATCAGGCCGACGCTCCAGCAGCTCGCTTCGGCCTCTGTGCTCAGCAAGCTCCTGACCATCTCCGGCAAGGGTGCCACGGCCGGGATCAGCTCGACCGTCTCGTGCAAATCGAACACGCCGTGCACGAACCTGATCGTGATCACGGCCTCTAGCCTGTCGCTGTGCAAGTCCTGCGCGAAGGCCGGACGGGCCCGCCGGCCGATCGTGCTGGCCAACGGCGTGTTCACCCTGAAGCCCCACCGCAAAGGCAGCGTATTTGCTCGTCTCACCCACGCGGGACGAAACTTGCCCAAGCTGCTCGCCCACGGCGGGGCGCTCAGAGTGACCATGACCGTGACGGCGACAGGGACCGGCGGCAAAACCGTGACGCATCGCTACGCCGAACTGCTGCGGCGCTAGCCGCCCCGAGCGCTCCAGAGGTACCCTCGACGCGTGCTCACCGATGACGAGCGCCGCTGCAATGGGCGATAGAACGGATGACTTCGACGTCCTGGTCCTGGGCGGCGGCATGGCAGGCCTGGCTGCTGCGGCGCGCAGCGTGCAGACAGGGGCTCGCGTCGCGCTCGTCGAGAAGAGCGAACGCGTGGGCGGATCGGCGATCCACGCCGAGTTCATCTGGACCGCGCCCACGCTGGAGGTCCTGCTCGAGATCAACCCGCTGGGGGATGCCGCGCTCGGTGCGCAGCTCATCTGCGGCCGGTCGGCGGCTCTGGATTGGGTCGTCTCGCTCGGAATCCCGCTCGGGCCCGAGGTCGAGCTGCTCGGCTTCGGTACCGGCCACCAGGTCGACCTCAGGCTGCTGATCACTGCGATGCAGAGGATCGTGCGCGACGGCGCCGGTTGCGAGCTGCTGCTCGGAACCGAGCCCGAGCGCCTGCTTCAGGACAACGATGGGCGGGTGGTCGGGGCGATCGTCGGCGGCGACGGATCCCAGAGAACCATTCGTGCGCGACACACGGTGCTGGCCACCGGAGGGTTCTCGGCGAGCTCCGAGCTCCGCGCTGAGCTGATCGGCGAGGCCGCTCGAGATCTGCCGTTGCGTGCCAATCCGCACAGCGACGGTCGGGGCCTGGCACTCGGGCGCTCGGTGGGAGCGGGTATCGCAACCGACGATGCCGGCTTCTATGGACACCTGATGGCGGCCGGTGTGCCGCCGGATCCGGAGGTGGGACTGGCGACGATGACCTTCTTTCACTCCGAGCACGGGGTGCTCGTGAACCGGCTCGGTCGCCGCTTCGTGGACGAGACGCTCGGCGACCACCTCAATGCCCTGGCGACGCTGGATCAGCCCGGGGGACGCGCGCTGCTGATCTGCGATGCTCGCGTTCACCGTGAGTGGATGCTCCGACCATACGTGACGGGCCTGCCGTCGCCTGACAAGTTCGCGTTGGCTTACCGTCACGGGGCCCGGTGCGCAACGGCAGACAGCGTCCAGGAGTTCGCCGACCTGCCTCCGGAGTGGGGCTACCCGGGTGACGCCGTCAGGGATGCGCTCGATGACTTCAACTCACGCGTGGCCACCGATGAGCCGCTCGACCCGCCGCGGCGCCGGGATGCCGTCCCCCTGACCGAACCGCCCTACTACGTGCTCGAGGTGGCCCCGGCGATCACGTTCACCTTCACCGGCCTCCGGGTCGATCGGGCGGCGCACGTCCTGGACCGGGATGGCCAGCCGATCCAGGGCCTCCTGGCCGCAGGCGCCGATGCCGGAGGACTGTATGTCCGTGCCTATGCCGGAGGCCTCGCCCCCGCGCTCGTCTTCGGCCTGACCGCGGCCGAGACGGCTGCCACGGATGGATCCGCCGAACCGCCCGCGCACAGCCAAACGTCGCCATCTCGCAAGGAGCCGTGATCGTGTCCACCACCTCTCGCACCGTCCTGCCCGCCGCACTCGATGCGTACCTCGAGGCGATCTCGCGCGGCGACTATGACGAAGCAGTACGTCACGCCGACGGTCGGATCCTGTCCGCGATGCCGCCGCTGCACGAGCAAGAGGAAACCGATCCTCGCCGAGTCCTCACCGGCACGGAGGCGCTCCGAGGGGTCCTTCCGGAAAGCTTCCCCGGCGCGCTCACCTTGCTGGCGGCGGCGGGGACGGATAACCACTGGCTCGTCGAGGGCCGGATCGAATCGGCCACCGCGCAGACGTTTGTCGGCAGCTTCACCCTCAGCGGCGACCGGCTCACGCGCCAGCTCCTCTACCGCTGTCAGCTGGTCGAACCGCCCCCCGCCGACCGCGCCCCGGCAACCGGTAACCAGCACGACGCCCGCGCGGTCGTCGACCGTTACTTCAACCGACTGGACGAGGGCGACTTTTCCGCCGCTGTGGCCTGCTTCTCCGCCGACGTCCTGTATTCCCATCCCCCGTATTCGCCGGGCGCGGGCCGGGCCGAGTTCCGGGGCGCTGATGAGCTCCTCGCCGGGCTGGAGCGGCGCGGGGTCAAGCCCCATCGCCACCACGTGCTGCTCGTCAGCCCTCAGAACGGACCCGACTGCCTGATCGAGGGCTACTCGGTGGACCAGCCCCATGGGAGCTCGTTCATCTCCAGCTGCTCACTCGACGACGCCGGCCTGATCAAGCGCTACCTCGCGGTCGCTTGCCGACCGATCGTCCCGCTCGAGCTCCCCCACCAGGACGGCCGAGACTCGGGCTGAGGTCTCGAAGTGACAGGCCCGTTTGCGCCCGGCTCGGTCTCGCTGGGGCTTCACCCGCTCGCCCGCCGGGATGCCCACAGCCAGGCCGCCGGGATCGTCGAACAGGGTGTCGCCGCGGAGCGAGCCGGGTTCGACGGGGTCACCCTCAGCGAGCACCACGGGGCGTTTCCCGGCTACATGGGGCAGCCACTGCTGGCCACCACGTGGGTCCTGTCGAGCACCGAGCGCGTGTGGGCCGGACCGGCGCCGTACCTGCTGGCGCTGCGCAACCCGGCCCTGGTCGCCGAGGAGCTGGCGTGGACCGCCGCCCGGTTCCCGGGACGGGTGGGTGCGGCGCTCGCTCCCGGGTATTCCCGTGACGACTTCGACCTGCTCGGCGTTGCGTTCGAGGCTCGTGATCGACGGTTCATGCACGCCCTGGCGACGCTGCTCGACACCCTGTGCGGGCGCGTTGGCAAAGCCGCCGGCGATCCGGCGATCCGCGCGTGGATCGACCGCCCGGGCACGATCCTCACCGCCGCCAACAGCCGGCCCGGTGTGCGTCGCGCCGCCGCCGCCGGGACCGGTCTCCTGCTCCCGGGCGGGAACGCCCCGGAGCGCTACCGGGAGCTGGTCGCCCTCTACCGCGAGACCGAGCCGCCGGGCCCGGTCGTCAAGATCCGCCAGCTCTGGCTGGGCGTCCCGCCCTCAGGAGCACTGGAGGCGCGAGACGCCGTCTACCGCAACGCCGCCACATCGGAGATGCGGCAATCGGCCGGCTTCGCCGAGCCCTTCCTGTATGGCTCGGACGAGCACGTGCTCGCGGAGCTGAGCCGCGACGCCGAGGAGTTCGGGCTGGACGGGCTGAACATCCGCTTCAACCTGCCCGGGACCTCGCACGAGGACGTGCTCGAGCAGATCGCGCGCTTCGGCGAGACAGTCCTTCCGCGCCTACGCACGCTGAGCACGGGGACCAGTCCGGACTTGTAGGATTGCCTTCGCGTGGGGAGTGGAGGCGAATCCGACCGACGTCTGCCAGGTCGGATCGCCGTCGTGATCTGTGCCGCACTGGCCTGCGCCAGCGGGGTAACCCGGGCAAGTTCGCGAGCCAGGTTTCGGACCCCTCCTCGCGACGAGTCGGAGGTCTTGGCTGTACTGACCCAGCAGGCCGGGCGCCGGATCTTCTGCGCCAGCGGGGCCGCCGCGCCAACGCGTGGCCTCTGCACGCCACGACGTCTGCGCCGATGGGTGCGTCAGATCTCAGCCGGTGAGGTCTACGAGGTCAGGGGCAGCTCGCAGCGAGGCGGCGGCCGGGAGCCTGAGAAGGCGACGGCCGGGACCTCCCAGAGATGCCAGGGCGCGAGCAGGACACACGCGTTCACCCCCCAACAACTGTCAACCGCCTACGGGGTCGATGAGTTGCACTCTCGCGGCCTCGACGGTTCCGGCGTTCGCGTCGCGACGCTGAGCTCGCAGGAGGTCGACACTGCCGGATTCAAGACCTGGGCGCGGTGCTTCGGACTTCGAACTCCAGTGGTGCGGCAGTTCGCGATGCCGGGGGCGAGTCCCGACACTGCCACGGCCCCGGAAGAGACCGTGCTCGACGTCGAAGCGCTCGCCTCGCTGGCGCCCGGCCTCCAGTTTGAGCCCGAAGATGCACGCAAAGGCACCGATGAAGAACAGAATGCCGGCGCCCCCGCTCAGGTACGGCCATGTGGCGCCCAAGGCGGCGCAGCCGACCGTTAGAGCGACCAGACCCATCACCTGCCCGAAGACGGCTCGCCGTGTTGGCGCCGGCGAGCGTCGCGCCCGGCGCCGGAGAAAGATCGTCGGATGTCGTCATCTCGCGGCTCCTGGGTTTGGTCACGATGATGGTGGCACCAGGATCGCCGCTTCCGCGCCTTCTCGCGCCCGTTGAGGCCCGGGTCGATGCCCTGGTCTGGGCTTCCGATTGAGGCGTGGGAACACCGGGGCACTGGCCCAGGGACTCCACGGGCGCGACCGGTGATCCAAACGCGCGACCCTGATCCCATCACGAGCCATCACTGCCACTCTCCACTAACTCACGACAGAAAGGGTCCTCATGACCGTGAGCTTCAACACCGACATCCTGCCGCTGTTCACGAGCATGGACATCAGGCACATGGCCCCAGCCGGAGTCTCGCTCGACGACTATGGGTACATGAGTCAGCCTGCCCACGCGCGCCGCGTCTATGAGACGGTGTCAACCGGAGCCATGCCGCCGGCCAACAGCGGCGAGCGACCCTGGTCGCAGGACCAGGTCCAACTCTTCAAAGCGTGGATGGACGGCGGCTACCAGGCGTAGCAGTCGATCAAAGGGCGATCACTGCCGTCGCCCGCCCCTCGGACGGCGGCGAGCCGGGGTGGCGGACCAGCTTCCGCGTGACCGTGCGCCTGAGAAGACGGCGCTGCTGATGGACGCGACCGTTCGCGTGTCGGATCTGCGGGTTGTGCGCCCGGAGCCGGAGCGTCGAGGCGCGGACCCTCCTCCGCCTGCCCATCGCGCAGGGCGGTAGCGGTGGGGTCCTCTCGGGGAACGGCGCTGGCGAGGGGGCGGGAGGCCCGATGATGTCAGCAATCTGACAATTTCACCTGCATAGCCAGGGACAAACCGCGCGCGCCTGCCGGTCCTTAGCTACATAAGCATGTGGGGCATGCTTATGTAACCAAGGTCGGCCGCGGGCGCGGACTTTGGGCCTGAATGCATGTCGGCGCAGCGGATTTCGGCCCGCGCGGGCCTCGCCCGGTGTCGACCGCGCCGCCCGAGCCGGTTTTCGCCTCGGCTGACGGAGTTAAAGCTTTGCGGCTGCGGGCCGAGGACGGGAGGAAGGCCATGTCGATCTTGGCGCCACAGAACTCCGCGAGCGCTGACCAACAGCCGCCGCGCGGCCGCGACGACGCAGGCGTCTGGGACCTGATCGAGCTCGCCAAGCGCCCGGGCGACGCAGGCGCAGCGGCTCGCGACTTCGCCGGTGCGCTTGAGGAGCTTCGCCAGGCGACCACCGCCTTCTCGATCGGTGCGGCACGCAGCGCCGTCTCGGTAGGGGTGATCGGAACTGAGGTAGATCGGCTGCAGGTGGAGTTGGAGGACCTCGCAAGCCGAATGGACTCGTTGCGGGCGTCCTCCGAGCGAGCGTCGAGCTCGGCCAGCGAGTCCGCTGGCACGGCGTCGGAGCTGGCCGATGAGGCCGAGCGCGGCCTGGCCACTGTGGGCCGGGTGATCGACGCGATTGGCGAGATGCAGGAGCAAAGTGTGCAGGTCGCCGATCTGCTCGATGGGCTCGTACGAAAGGAATTGGCGGACATCGGCACGTTCTCGTCGGTGATCGACGGGGTGGCCCGTCAGACTAAGGGCTGACTTAGTTTGTGAAGGGTTTGGGCTGGTTGCGTAGAACTGGGGGTTGTGGTCGATGAGCGCGCGATCGGTGAGCGGTATCGGCTGTTGAACGCGCAGGGGGTGTTGGATGAGCGCACGCGGCGGTTGTGGGCGGCGGCGGAGGCGCGCTCGGCTGGGTGTGGGGGGATCGCGGCGGTGGTGCGGGCGACGGGGATCTCGGAGTCGACGGTGATGCGCGGTCTGGCGGATCTGGACTCTGAGGAGCGGCCGCGCGCCGGGGAGGGTGCGCCGGCAGCCGGGGCGCACGCCGATCCTGGAGCGCGAGCCGGGGCTCGAGGAGGCGTTGGAGCGGCTGGTCGATCCGGTTACGAGGGGGGATCCGGAGTCGCCGTTGCGGTGGACGTCGAAGAGTGGCGCGAAGCTCGCTGAGGCGCTGCGGGAGATGGGTCACGAGGTCGTGGAGCGGACGGTGCTGCGGCTGTTGAAGGCCAAGGGGTACAGCCTGCAGGCGAACAAGAAGACGCGGGAGGGCGCCCAGCATCCGGACCGCGACGCGCAGTTCGCAGCACATCAACCGAGACGGTCAGCGAGGCGCTCGCGGCGGGCGAGCCGGTGATCAGCGTGGACGCCAAGAAGCGCGAGCTGATCGGGGATTTCAAGGCGGTCGGCCGCGAGTTTGAGCCGAAGGGCCGGCCGGTCGAGGTTCGCGGGCACGACTTCAAGGACAAGCAGCTCGGGCACGCGATCCCCTACGGCGTCTACGACCTGGCCACCGAGGAGGGGTGGGTGAGCGTCGGGATCACCAGCGACACCGCCCAGTTCGCGGTCAACACGATCATCAGCTGGTGGGAGCACCTCGGGCAGGCAGCGCTACCCGAACGCCCGGACGCTGACGATCACCGCCGACTCCGGCGGGTCCAACAACCCCCGCACCCGGCTGTGGCGCCACGAGCTGCAACGCCTCGCCGACACGACCGGGCTGCAGCATCCGCGTCTGCCACTTCCCGCCCGGCACCTCGAAGTGGAACAAGATCGAGCACCGGCATGTTCAGCTTCGTGAGCCTCAACTGGCGCGGCAGGCCGCTCGAGAGCCTCGAGATGATCATCAACCTGATCGCCGCCACCACGACCAACACCGGCCTGAAGATCTACGCCCGCCTCGACGACCGCACCTACGAGCGCAGGCATCGAGGTCACCGACGAACAACTCGCCGCCGTGAACATCACCCGACACGCGTTCCACGGCGACTGGAACTACACCATCACCCCATCATATCAGTCGTGAGCCCTAGCTCCTGGCACTCAACGCGGCGATCGAGGCGGCGCGTGCTGGCGAGCACGGTCGCGGTTTTGCGGTGGTGGCCGGCGAGGTGGGGCGTCTGGCCGCTGAGACTGGACAACAGACCGCGCAGATCCGCGAGACGATCGACCGCACCCGAGTCCAGATGGAAGGCATTCAACGCGCCGCCGAAGCGGCCCGGGACCGTGCCTCGCAAAGCGCGGTCGACAGCGATCAGGGTCGCAGCGCGCTGGAGCGAATCGAGAAGCTGGTGGGCACCTCTGCCGAGTCCACCGGGTTGATTGCCGAGTTGGCTGCCGAGCAGTTGGAACACGCCGAACACGTGACTTCGAACCTGCACAAGATCACGGTCGCCGCGGCCGAGATCGGAAGCCGGTCGAGCGCCGTGTCTGAGCATCAGCTCGAGCTCTCGGCGACCACCGAGCGCGCGTTGCTGACGATCGCCCGCTTTCACACCGGTGGGACGCTGGACCGCCTGCACACCATGTGTGACGATCTCGCCACAGGGTTGGGCGAGATTCTGGAGGACGCGATCGACAGCGGCCGCGTCAACCTCGAGCAGGTGCTGGCGCTCGAATATCAGGAGCTCAAGGGACAGTTGATCAAGCGCCTGCAGCGGTTGTTCGACATCAGCAAGGTTTCGTCGGAGGGATTCGATCCTCCGAAGTTCCGGACCGCATACGACAGCCTGGTCGACGTTCAGATGATGCAGCGGATGGATGCCGTCCTTGCGCGCGAGCCCCGCCTGACGTTCGCGCTGCCGTTTGACCTGAACGCGTACGCACCGGCGCACAACGGCGTGTTCAGTTGCGACTGCACCGGCGATCCAACCCGCGACCTGGAGTTAAACCGCACCAAGCGGTTCTTCCTGGACTCGGCCGCGCTGACCCGCGCGGCGCGGATGGAGATCGGCGTCGAACTGCCCGCCGACAAGCTCTCGCGCTCTCAGATCGAGCGAGCCGGTGCGCGTCTGGAGCAGCCTGCGAACGCCGCACCGACATTCCTGATGCAAACCTACGCGCGCGACACGGGCGCGGTGCTCAGCACGTTGTCTGTCCCACTGTTCGTGAAGGGACGCCGCTTCGGCGTCGTAACGCTGGGCTGGGACCCCGAGCGTCTGCACGACTAGCCCCGCTGTCAGGCTTCGAGGACGAGCTGGGTAGGGTTTGGGCTGTGAGCTATGTCGAGCGGCTCGTCGCCTCGCCGTTGGTGGCCTGCACGTGGGAGCAGGCCAGTGCGACGCCGCACGCGCAGCACGTCGTGCCGGACGCCTGTGTGGATCTGATCTGGGCGGGCGGGCGGCTGACGGTCGCCGGGCCTGATACCCGGCCTCGTGTCGTGGCGCTGGAATCGGCGTCGCGGCTCGTCGGGGCAAGGTTGCGGCCGGGTGCGGCGGGCGCCGTGCTGGGGCTGCCGGCGACGGAGCTGTGCGATGTCTCGCCGGATGCTGCCGAGGTGCTGGGACGCGATCTGGTCGTGTCTCTGCTCGAGGAGCTGGAGGCGGGCCGGGACCCGCACGCGCGGCTGCTGCGAGCTGTTCAGCCGCGCGGAGTGCGCGAGCCCGACAAGCTTGTGCGGGCCGCGATCGTGGCACTCGGGCGCCCGCACGCGCGGGTGGGCCCGGTCGCCGCCGAGCTCGGCGTCAGCGCGCGCCAGTTGAACCGTCGCGTGCGCGATGCGGTCGGGTACGGGCCGAAGATGCTCCAGCGTGTCCTGCGCTTCCGGCGGCTGCAGGCGCTCGCGCCGGCGCCGCTGGTCGAGCTGGCGCTCGAGGCCGGCTATGCCGATCAGGCGCACATGACCGCCGAGGTCACGCAGCTGGCCGGCGTCTCGCCGGTTCGATTTCTCAAAGACCGCACCCCCACGACCGCGTAGCGTGTCGGGGCATGGCAATCGATCAGCGCGCCGCGGTGCGGCGATCACCGCCGCTCACCGCCCGCGTTGACACCTCCGCTGTCGTCCCCGCAAGCGTCGGGGGACCGTGAGCACCGCCGAGATCACGCCGATGGGGCTCACTGAACTCGAGGCCACTCGGCGCCTCGAGGCGCGCGGGGAGGTGGCGCGGCGGCGCTCGAGCCGCTCGTACGCGAGCATCATTCGGGCTAACACGGTCACGATTCCCAACGGGATCCTGTTGTTCTTCGGCGTGCTGACGATCGCGTTCGCGTCTTGGCGCGACGCGTTGTTTCTTGGGATCCTGGTCTCGAACATCGCGATCGGGTCCTTCCAGGAAATCCGCTCCAAGCGGGCGCTCGATCGGCTTGCCGCGCTAGTTGCTCCAGAGGCGGTTGTGGTCCGTGACGGGGTCGACCGCCATGTGCCGGTCGAGCAGGTCGTCGAGGGGGATCTCGTGCGCCTGGCCGCCGGCGACCAGGTCGTCGCTGACGGCACGCTCGTGTCGGCCGACGGGCTCGCGCTGGATGAGGCCAACCTGACCGGCGAGTCCGAGCTGGCGGTGCGCGGTCCCGGGGAGCCGGTGTGGTCGGGCTCGTTCGCTGTCGAGGGAGCGGCGCTGTTCGAGGCCACGGCTGTCGGACCGGATAGCCGCGCGGAACAACTGACCGCGACGGCACGGGCCTTTCGTCACCCGCGCTCTCCGCTCGAGCGAGCCAACGATCGGCTGTTGTTGTGGCTGATCGTGCTCGCGGTCCCGCTCGCCATCGGGCTCACGGTCTCCGTGTTTACGCGCGCCGAGTCCGCCACCGCTCGGGTGCAGGCCGTTACCGCCGGGATCGTCAACCTCGTCCCCGAGGGATTGATCCTGCTGATCAGCGTCACCGCCGCAGTGTCGGCGTTCAAGATGGCCCAGCGCGGGGTGCTGGCACAGCAGCTCAACGCGATCGAGTCGCTCGCCTCGGTTGACATCGTCTGCACCGACAAGACGGGCACGTTGACCGAGCCGACGCTCCGCGTGCTGGGCGTGGTGCCTGCCCAAGGTCAGGACGAGGCGTCCATCGCACGCGGGCTGGCGAGCTACGCCGCGAGCGCGCCGTCTCGCAACCTGACGCTTCAGGCGATCGCGGACGCCAAGCTGGCGGACGTCGAGGGTCGCCGCGTCGTCGCTCAGGTGCCGTTTTCCTCTCGGCGTCGCTGGAGCGCGCTTGACCTCGGCGACGAGCGGCTCGTGTTTGGGGCCCCAGAACGGTTCGCCAACGCGCACTTTGCCCTTGGCGCGCGGGCGCAGGAGGAGGCGAGCGCCGGGCGACGGGTGCTGGCGTTGGGCCGCAGCCAGTCGCTCCTGCCCGGCGATGACTCCGAGCCGCAGTTCCCCGACGACGTGCAGGCGCTAGGCCTGGTTGTGCTTGCCGAGCGCCTGCGCGCCAACGCGTCAGAGACCGTCGCGTTCCTTACCGCCCAGCGCGTCGAATTGAAGGTGCTGTCCGGCGACGCGCCCGCGACCGTAGGCGCGATCGCCCACGACGCGGGCGTCCCCGGCTCGGCGCCGGCGCTCGACGGCGAGGCGCTGCCGACCGAGCCGGCGGCGCTGCGCGAGGCCGTGTTGTCCGCCCCCGCTGTCGGGCGGATCTCGCCCGAGGGCAAGCGGGCAATTGTGGCCGCGCTCGCTGATGCCGGACGCTATGTCGCGATGGTCGGCGACGGTGTCAACGACGTGCCCGCGCTCAAGCAGGCACGTCTTGCGATCGCCCAAGGCTCGGGGACCCAGATGTCGCGCTCGGTCGCCGACCTTGTGCTCGTTCGCGACGACTTCGGCGTCATACCTGGGATGGTCGCCGAAGGGCGCCAGATCCTTCGCAACATCCAGCGGGTGGCGAAGCTGTTCATCACCAAGACCGTGTTCACCGCGGTCGTCGGCTTGGCCGTGGCGATCCCAACCGGGACCTTCCCGCTGCTGCCGCGCCAGTTCACGGTCGCGTCCACCGTGACGATTGGCATCCCGGCCTTCCTGCTCGCGCTCGCGCCGAGTTCCGGGCCATGGCGACCCGAGCGCTTCCTGCAGTCCGTCGCCCGCTTCGCGATCCCCGCCGGGGTAGCGATCGGGATCGGGATCATCGCCGGGTACCTAGTCGCCCGCTATGGATTCGATCTCGGCCTGAGCCGCTCGCGCACTGTCGCCACCGGGATCGTCGTCGTCTGCGGGCTCGCCGTCGTGATGCGACTCGAGACCGAGCCTGGGCGGCGACGGCTCGCGGTCGCCGGGCTGTGCGCGCTGATGGCGGGGCTGTTCGCAGTCGCGCTCATCATCCCCTTCCTGCGCAACTTCTACGAGCTCGCAACCCCCAGCGGCGAGGCCGTCGCGGCCTGGGCGCTCGGGACCGCTCTCGGAGTCGGAATGATGTTGGGTGCCCTGCGACTGGCGCGGGTTTGAGCAATCAACTCAGCCCGCTGTTGCCCGAGGGTCAGGTGAGCCCGATGATGCCCTTGATGATCAGCAGTGCGCCTAACAGGGCGAATCCTCTGACGGCGAACGTATGTGAGTGCTGGCTCACCCAGGCCTTGGCTCGCGCGACCGCTCGAGGCGTCCAGTCCGGAGCAACCATGAAGCTGACAAGCGGCACCTCGAGCAGCCAGAGCATGACCAGGTTGAAGCCGACCACCAGCAGCACTGTCGTCGCCGTCGAGTATTTCAGCTTGTGGATGTCGTTCAGACCGGCCAGGTAGGAGGCACCAGGGAGCGTGAGCAACGCCCCGACCGCGAACGTCGTCCGCGCGGATCCCTTGCTCAGCTCCCGCTGCCACCTCGGCGGACCCTTGTCCGGCTCTGTCGCTTTGCGCGCTCGCCGACGCTCTCCGCGGCGTTCATGACGCCCGCTCCACACAACCCAGGCAACGACCAGCGCCAGCCCCCCCAGAACGATGTCCGCGACCGGGCTCAGGGTGTTCTCGGTCGTGTTGGCCGTACTCGAGCTGGACAGCGAGAAGACGATCACGAGTCCCAGCGTGATGCTGGTCAAGTACGCACCGAGCAGATAGCCGAGCATCAGCTTTGACGGACTCGGGAGCAACAGCATGACCGTGGTCGCTGCGACCAGGGTCGGGTTCAATGATGCCGTAAGCGACAGGAGGATTACGTCGCTCATCGCGTCGAGAAGCCTTGCTGCGGGACGCGGCTTCGCCATCGCCCGAAAAGGATGAGGGACCTCTGCCGGTATGGACTCGGCGGATGCTGTTCGCTGCCTGCTAAAGCGAACCAGGCAGGTCGATCACAGGGTGTGCAGCAGAAGCACTAAAGCCGCGGCCAAGGGCACGGCCACAAGCGCTCCCGCGACCGTCACGGTTGCCAGCAACGCAATCCTGGCACGTCGGGTCCACCGCCCAAGCCGCGTCCGCGCAAGGAGCAAGCCGGCAGATAGGCGGATCGTGACCGGGGCGCCGCGCTGCGCCACCAGCGCCGCGCCCACGCGGTGCTCCCAACGGACGGTCATCCGCGCGGCTTCACGTCGGGCGCTGACCCGATACCACGGCAGGTGCCGGCTGCGGTCGCGCCAGTAGCCGAGCGACTGAATTCCATCGTCCAGATCCGGAGCGGCCAGCAACCGCTGAAGGAGCTTCTCGTCGGTGGACCGCGAATGCATTTGTAATTCATTCTCGCAGATGGCTCCGACTGCGCTGCTCGTCCGCGTCAAACATTCACGTGCAATCCGTGCTCGTTTCGCCATCTCGCGCGCGCGCCTCGGTCGCGCGGCTAGATTCGGACCATGCCCGCCTCCGAGGAATACGACGCGCGAGTGCGGCTGAAGCGAAATGGAATGTACGAGGATGCCGGGATCAACTTCGATGTCGAGCGTGGCAAGTTCTGGCTGTTCCTGGCGAGCGGCGACTCGGTCTGCATCGAAGCTCCCGAGCTGCGCGGCATCACCGAGCAGTACGCCTATCGGCTTCGAGAGTCGGGGCTGCCGTCGTTCACCGAAGACGGTCACCGCCGATAGGCCGGTGCGCGAGGCTACCCGCCCGGACGCGAGGTGGTGTAGGACGCGACGTCGTGATAGAGCCTGATGACGATGTTCGCGGTTCCGCGCAGGTTATGAAGAGTGTCGCGCACGTTGGGTAGCTGTTCAAGGCGCTGGCGATCCTCGACGCTTCGCATCTCCACCACGGCCCCGATGGAGGTTCGGTCGACGCTCTCGAGAACCCTTGCCGAAACGAACCCGGGATCTGGGGCGATTTCGGTGAACATCTCCTTAAGCCGCTGGAGAGCAACGGCGTCCTGTGACGGGTCGATCTGCCAGAGGTGGATGAGAACGGGACCTTCGTCCATCTTGAGACCTCGCTTTTTTGGCTCGCCGGTCGCAGGATCATCGCACTCGCGGCCGCCGGTTTGCTTGCACTCGCCGGGGTCGCGGTCGCGGCACCATCCGGGCAGTACGGCGGCGACGGAGGGGTAAGCCGCCGCTCGGGCCGCTAGTTGCTGGTCAGAAACCGTCACAGTGGTCTCGCGGACGGGTGTCCTGAACGAACTGACGGATTGCTTCGCCGATCTGGTCAGGGCTGTCCTCCTGGACGAAGTGTTTGCCGTGGGCAGTCCTGATCTCGCCAGCCAGCCGCTGTAGCTTCGGACGATGTGGTCGACGTCGGGCGGCTCTCCGTCGATCGGGATCTGCCGTGGCCACACGAGCGTCGGCAGCCTATCCTCACCGGCCGCGCGGAACGCTCGCCGGTATTCGTTCATCTCCTCCTCGGACAGGGTGCGCTGGATCCCGCCCGGCAGCGTCGCCTCTACGAAAAGATTGTGCTCCAGGACGATCTCCTCACCGGTGGGTGACCGCAGGCGCTCAAAGACATCACGGCGTTGGGCGTCGTAGTCCTTCCAGGTCAAGGGGGTGACGAAGGCCTCCATGTAGGCGATCGCGCGCACGCGATCAGGGTGCCGGAAGGCCCAGTCGAACCCCAGCGCGCTCCCCCAGTCGTGGGCCACGAGCGTGACATCGCTCACCACGCCGAGCTGCTCCAGGAGCGCGTCGAGGAACTCGCGGTGACGAATGAACGTATAGCGTCGCTGGTCATCGGCCGGCAGCTTCTCGGAGTCGCCCATGCCGATGAGGTCGGGCGCGATGCATCGCCCGAGGTCCGCCAGCTCGGGCAGGACCGAGCGCCACACGTAAGACGACGTGGGATTGCCGTGAAGCAGGACGATCGGCGTGCCCTCGCCGCGTTCGACGTACGCCATCCGCCAGCCGTCGACCTGGGCATAGCGTTTTGACTCTTGCCATGCCATCTCGACCTCCGATCTCTGGTCTATTCTGAAATGAACGATGCAGAATCCCTACTGCTTTCTGTAATGACCAATTCACAACTCAAGGGCAAGGCGCGTGGCCGCCCACGCGCCTTCGACGACGACACGGTCCTCGACGCGGCGATGGAGTTGTTCTGGCGCTCGGGCTACGCCGGCGTCTCGGTGCCGGACCTCTGCGCCGCTACTGCCCTCTCGAGCTCGAGCCTTTACAACGCCTACGGCTCGAAGTTCTCGCTGTACGAGGCGGCCCTCGACCGGTATCTCGACACGCGGATCGCGGACCGGATGGTTGGTCCGCTGCGGCGGGGCTCCGAGGGCCTCGCCGACGTTGAAGCGTTCCTGACGCGGCTGGCCGCGACGACGCGAAGCAGGCCGCCGCGTGGCTGCCTTGCAGTCAACACGATCGCGGAATTCCGCGCTGCGCCGCCGGCGATCGCGACGCGCACGGCACGCTACCGCGCGGAGCTGCGCGCCGGGCTCCGTGCCGCGCTCGGACGTGCTGGCACCGCCGGTGAGATCTCGCCGGAGGGCATCGACGCCCGCGTCGAGACGATCTTGCCGATCGTCGTCGCGTTCAACCTCCTCGTCGCCGCCGGCGCGCCGGCGCGCGAGACGCGGAAGCTGCTAGCTGCGACGCGCGCCGCAGCCGCGGCCGCGGGTTGAGCGCGGTTACCCTCGGACGACGTCAGCTCGTGAGGAGACCGGCCCGGGGCATCTCGCCCCATCTGACCTCTTCGCCGCGCAGTTCAGCCGCCAGACCTCGCAGCCGCCAGAGCGCGTGTAGCTGTCGGTACCCGATGTTCTCAAGCGCTGCCGCAACGATTGCGATGCCAAGGTCGCGCCAGCGCGGATAGCGGTGATAGGAGAATTCCTCCAGCGCGAGTGAGGCGATCGACAGCAGCACGCCATACCCAAACGAGGCGAGCGCGAACAGGAGCGCGAACGGTAGGTCGACCAACCCCAACGAAAGTCCGACCACCACCAGGATCAGGCCCGTGAGTTCCACCAGCGGACCGAGCAGTTCAAAGATCAGGTAATAGGGCAGCACGATCAACCCGATCCGCCCGTAGCGGGGATTGCCGATCATCCGCCGGTGTCGCCGCAGCACCTGCGCCAGCCCGCGTGACCAGCGGGTGCGCTGACGTCCGAGCAACTTCCGTGTCGCCGGAACTTCGGTCCAGCACACAGGCTCGCTGATGAACACCACCCGGTAGTCGCGCAGCCCTAAGGCCCGATGATGATGGTGGATGCGGGCGACCAGTTCCGCATCCTCGCCGATGCAGTTGAGGTCCAGGCCTCCGATCTCGACCACGAGATCTCGGCGGAACAAGCCGAAGGCACCTGAGATGATCAGCAGGCCGCCCAGACGCGACCAGCCAACGCGCCCGAAGAGGAAGGCACGCAGATACTCCACCACCTGGATGCGGGCTAGCCACGGGCGCGGCATTCGCACGTCAACCACCTGTCCGCGGTCGATCGTTGAGCCGTTTGCGGCCCGGATCACCCCGCCGCTCGCGACGACACAGGCAGGATCATCGACGAACGGCTTGACCACCCGCAACAGAGCCTCCTGATCGAGCACCGAGTCGGCATCGACCATGCAGATGAGCGGCATCCGAGCCGTGTTGATCCCAACATTGAGGGCGTCCGATCGGCGGCCGGCGTTGTCCTTTCGCACCACCACCAGCGGCTCGCCAACCGCAGAGGCATGCACCTCGCGCACCGAGCCGATACTCGGCACCTCGGTGCCGACCACGCGCGAGACCGGCACGAGGGCAAACGCCTCGCTCAGGCGGGCGAACGTCCTATCGGTGGAACCGTCCTCAACGACGATCACCTCAAAGTAGGGATAGCGCAGCGCCAGCAGCGCACGGACGCTCTCGACGATCCCGACCTCCTCGTTGAAGGCCGGCACGATCACCGAGACGCCCGGAGTCAGCGGGTTGGCGAACACGTCATCGTGACCGGCGAACGACTGTCGGCGCAACGTGCGCGTGAGGTCGAGTGCGGCCAGTGCCAGCAATCCCAGATAGCCCGAGTTCAGAAGCAGGAAATACGCGAGCACAAACCAGTCGAAGCCACTCAACGCCTGCCTTACGGCGCCGGTCATCTCGGGAAGTCGTCCGCGCTGTTGCCGTGCAGAACTGGCGCCCGCGGCCTCGCGGTCAGCGCCTCGCGGGCGTGGGCCGCCCAGGGTCGCGGCTGTGCCTGTCCAGCCAGCAGCACCCGTCGGCCTCGCTCGCCGCAGAAGCTCAGGCTGGCAGCCGCGGTGCGAGTAAGCAACGACTGCTCGCTAACCAGACCGATTCGCAACGCGTCGACGGCTGCCTCGCCCCCGATCTCGCCGAGCGCCCATGCGGCTGCCACTCGGACCTCCAGCGACTCATCGCCGAGCAGGCGAGCGCTGAGAGCACCGGTCGCTCCGGAGCCACCCAACCGGCCTAGAGCGCGAGCGGCAGCGGCTCGCACCGGCACCGCCCCATCGTCCAATCGCGCCACCAGAGGCTCCGTGGCGCCAAAGGCGCCATACAGCCCGAGGAGCTCGCTTGCGATCGCGCGAGCACGCGGCGAAGATGACCCCAGCGCCGCGGTCAGAGATTCGGTCGCCGGAGCGCCCAAACGCACCAGCGCCATCGTCACGATCGTCGCGGGGATGGAGCGACTCGCGTCAAGCGCCCCGAGCAACGCCGGAACGGCGGCCGGGTCGCCCAGCTTGCCGAGCGCCCGCGCGGCCACCGCCCGGACGTCCGGATCCCGGTCGCGCAGCAGCCCCACCAGCTCGGCGCTCACGCGCGTATCGCCGGCGAGCCCCAACAACTCGGCGGCTCGGGCACGCCGCACCGGACCGCGTGCCCGCAGCGAGCGCCTGGCACACTCAAGCGCCCCCCGCTCCTCGAGCCACCGCACGAGGGTCTCCCGGTCCGCGCCGCGCAGCTTGCCGATCATCTCCCGCGCCAACTGATCGAGGCCCTGGTCCGAACCCTGATCACGATGCCCGAGCGCGGCACCGACGTCCTCGTCGTCCAGCAACTCCAGCAGACGCGGCCCCGCGGCTGCCAGCGCTACAGCGAGCCGGCGGTCGCGCCGCTGCCGAGCGGCCCTGCGCACCGCGACCGCTCCCAGCAACCCCAGCAACCCGCCGGCTAGCAGCAGCAGCGCCGAGACGACGACCCCGACCATCGGAGCTCAGACCCGGACGCGAGACATCACTGCTTGGACGCGGCCGACCAACTCACGGGCGCTGAACGGCTTCACGACGTAATCATCGGCACCGGCGGCGAAAGCCCGCTCGATGTCTGGTTCCTGCGCCTTGGCGGTGAGCATGATCACTGCGGTGCCCCGCAGCCGGGGGTCGTCACGAAGCGCTGCGCAAAGCTCAACCCCACTCAACCGCGGCATCATCCAATCGACTAGGACCACGTCCGGCCGTGACTCCACAGCGGCGGCCCATCCGGCCTGTCCGTCGGCCTCCTCATCGACGCTGAACCCCGCCCGACGGAGCTTGAACACAACCACGCTTCGAACGAGATCGTCGTCGTCGACGACCAGAACGTCGGGCATGTCAGACCTCCTCTGTAGTCAATCCAGGCCGTCCCGCCAACCGCGCGCGACAGCAACACGAGTCCCATCGAGGGAGAACGCTCACACTCAGTCTCTCGACCCAGACACGCGGAGCTTTAGCCACACGTCCTCTGACGGTTGCGTAGCGTCAGTTCGGCTCGCGCCCATCGCGGGTTCTCGGCGGATGGTTGCGGTGTTTCCACACGGAGAAACAGTGTTCACACCGATGTCATAACGCCCCAGGGCGAGGATCGTGAGAGCTTCTCCGTATCGATCGGGGACTACCACTCAGTGCCGAGTATCGCCCAGCGAGTCCTACCCTGCTGGACGGTGCCGCGTGGAACGGATGTCTGCTCGGGCGATGCCTGTCACGAGAAACGGTGCGCTGAAGTTCGCTACGCACCAGAGGAGGGATTGCATCATGGCAACCGTTTCTGCACCACCGCCTCCGACCGTTTCTGCGCGGTCGGGCCGGCGGGACGCTGAGCTCAACGGCACGTTACGGCGCCCAGCTAGTCCTGAGCTCGAAAGCGCGCCGGGGCGCGCAACGACACTCGATTGGGGAAACTCGGCGCCGCTGGCACTGTTGGCGTTCGGCGTCCCGACGTTCATGCTCAGCATGGTCAACGCGAACGCGATCGCCGTCGGGGTGACGCCCGTGGTGTTCGGCGTGGCGTTGATGTGCGGCGGCATCACGGCGCTGATCGCGGGAATCATTCAGCTCCGCACCGGCAACACGTTCGCGGGTGTCCTGTTCTGCGGCTTCGGCGCTTTCTGGCTGTCGCTATTCGCGATCGCGCAATGGTTCCTGAAGTCCGTGCCGGTGCCGCTGGTGGGGCACGCGATGGGCCTGTTCCTGTACGCGTTCGGGATCTTCCTCGTCGTGATGCTGGCCGCATCGTTCCGGACGACAGTCGCCGTCGTCGTGACACTGACGCTCATCACAGTGGCGGTCTTTCTCCTCGGCGCAGGCAACTACGGGACTAACACCACCCTGATCCACTGGGGCGGCTACTTCGGCCTCGCCGCAACGGCATGCATCTTCTACATGGCGTTGGCGGAGCTCTGCGAGGTCTCCTATGGCCGAGTTGTGTTCCCGGTCTGGCCTCTGGCAAAGAGCTGACGACGGCCACCGCCAGAGTGCGCCGACCGTAGCCGGCGACGCAACGCGGATGGGCGCCGGGCTCGCCCGGCGCCCATCCGCTGCGTGGGTTCAGCGGGCCCATCGACCTGGCCCACCCCATCAGCAGCGCCCAGCGCCAGTGCCTCGGACCCGCGAGCAGATCTTCTAAAGAATCCGATCGGATCTAAACGGCGCGGCTCGGCGGCCTAAACAGGGGAGGCCAAGTATGGGCGACCGCCCGATGTGCAAGACCTGATTTAGATCCAAGATGGTGCTCGATTCGCTATACGGTCTCGTTCCACATCGGAGGTAACAGAGAGATGAGCAGGTACCGCATTCGCACCAGTTCGCTGTTTGCCCGACTCGGGGCTCGACGAGGCCGCATCGCCGCGGCGATCGCGACGTCGGTCTTGGGCGCCAGCGCCCTCGCCGGACCCGCGGTCGCGGCCACGCCGCCCGACGGCAGCGCCAACTACAGCTTCCAGAAGCTCGTGAACAACAACGACGTGACCTTCAACCAGCTGCTCGGCATCAACAACAACGGGCTGATCTCCGGCTATTTCGGCTCCGGCGCCGCCGGGCACCCCAACAAGGGGTACCTGCTTCCGATGCCGTACACATCGCAGGGCAGCTACATCGACGAGAACTTCCCGCATTCCGCGCAGACGCAGGTGACGGGCCTCAACGACAACGGCATCACGGTCGGGTTCTGGGTCGACGGCAACGGCAACAACAATGGCTTCTACGCCATCCACCGGCACCGCTTCACGACCGCGAACGCCCCCGGCTCCGGCAAGGCCAAGCCGCGGCTTGATCAGCTGCTGGGCGTCAACGACGCCGGCATCGCCGTCGGCTTCTACAACGACGCGAGCGGGAACGCGCACGGCTACACGTACAACGTCGCCCGTGGGCGCTTCGGCTCGGTCAAGATCCCGGGCGCGACGAGCCTGACCGCGACGGCGATCAACAACCTCAACGACATCGCCGGCTTCGCGACGATCAACGGGAACACCGACGCGTTCCTGCGCCAGTCGACTGGCAATCTGATCACGCTCGCCGTTCCCGGCGCGAGCATGACGCAGGCGTTCGGCGTCAACGACGGCGACGAGGTCGTCGGCACGTACACGATGGGCAGCGGTCAGACCGCCACGACCTTCGGGTTCGTGTGGTCCCCGGGATTCGGCTTCGAGACGGTCAACGACCCGAACGGCGTCGGCGCGACGACGGTCAACGGCGTCAACGACCGCGGGCAACTGGTCGGCTTCTACACCGACGCGAACGACAACAACAACGTCGACGGGATGCTCGCCACGCCGCAGACCGCGATGCCGTAATTAGTTCGCACCCACCCGAGTAGTTCCGACGATCGTGACCGGGCCGCCTTCGGATGGCCCGGTCACATGTCTGTGGCGACCAGCCCCGCAACGTGCGACAGCTCGGGGCCTAACCCCGGCTACCGGTCTCGAGCCCGCCCGCGATGTCGCCGAGGTTCGACGCGTTGTCATACGGATCGGGTGATGCGCATCGGAGCATTGTCACCGACGATTCTCGCCTCGCTCCTCACGCACCCATCAAACACATGACCGGGCGAGAAAGGAAGCGGATATGAGAGGTTTGGGTAGGGTCGTGTTCGTCGCGATTCTGTTGCTGATCGCGGGGACGCTCAACATCATCTACGGGATCGCTGCGGTCAGCAATGCCCATTTCTTCAGCGGCACGCAGTACGTGTTCTCGAGCCTTCACACCTGGGGCTGGATCACGATCATCGTCGGCGTCATTGAGCTCGGCGCGGGGCTCTCGCTGATGAGCGGTGGAGCGTTCGGTCGAGTGATCGGCATCTTCGCCGCCATCTTGGGGGCGCTCGAGGCGCTGCTGTCGATCGGCGGAGCACATCCGTGGTGGTCCCTGGGGATTTTCGTACTGTGCCTATGGGTGCTACACGGTCTCGTCGTCTACGGCGAGGACTACGCGCCGCAAACGTAGGCGCGCGCCGTTAGCGAGGCTGGAGAACTTCGCACGACGCCCGCCGCCGGATCGCGCCCGCTTGGTCGCGGGTCAGCAGCCTTGCGAGGCGCCGCCGCGGACGGGGCGGGAGCATGATCGCGTCGCAGTTGAACTCTTTCGCCCCGTCGGGAAGCGCCCGGCGGGGCGGCCCGAAGAGCACCGTGAGCTCCGCCGGCGTTTGGACCAGGCGCGCCGCGTGGTCAAGGTCGGCGCGCGCGCGGTCCAGGAGGACGTCGTTCCAAACACTCGTCCCTCGGGGCCAACGCGTGGCCCACCGCAAAGGCCGTTCCAATTCGACCACGACCACGATCGTCAGGCGCGAACTGTCTCGGTGGGCCAGCAGGTCGGCGGCGACGATCGCCTCATCTCCCTCCGACGTGCCGTCGTAGGCCACAAGAAGGTGCCGGTAGGCTATGCCGCTTAGGGTAGCGGCGGTCGCATTGACTGCAGCGAAGGCATCGCCGAAGCCGCCAAAGACGATCAGGGCGATGCGGGGGCGGGCACCGCCGACGACATGCCATTGAACGGATCATCCGTCTTGACCCCGCCCGGCAGTGCTGCCACGGCGGCCTGGAACTTCGTCCAGGCGTTCGTCGCCGCATCACCGGTGCGTCGTGCGTAAAGTGTCGCCAGCGTCCCTGAGTCGCCGAGACCGACCATCGCCTGCGCAATCTGGCTCAGGTTCTGGCCCTGGCTCAGCAACCATGAGATGAACGCCATGCCGCAGCCCGTGCTGACCGCATCACCGTCGGTCTGCTCGGTCTGGTTGACCCAATCGGGCATCCCGGCCTGAGCCCATGCCGGAGCGGTGGCGAAGTCGGAGAGCGCGCCGCGGCTGAGCGACCGCGGCGCACCAGCGCGAGAGAGCCTCGCCCGTGCTGAACCCGCACAGGCTGCCATTCATCGCACACTCGCTCAGTTCTGCCTCAAACAGCCCGATGATCCGGTTTGGACTGCCGAAGGCGGCATCCACTTCGATCGCATTGCCGACGGTGAAATCACACCCTCCGTGGTCGGCTCCGCCGGTTCCATCCGTGCTGCCACCCATGGCATACACGATTACGCTGACCGAGCCGCCCGTGATGCCAAAGATTGCGTTGTTCTGCGAGACAACGCTGTCGGCGGAGGAGAGAAGCGACTGCGCGTTCTGCATCCCGGGATCGCCCAGCGCCTGGTCGACGTAGACGGTCACCCCCCCGCTGCTCGCTCCGACAAGCTTTGCGCTGCCTGTGAATGTCGGCCAAGCCGGCGCTCCGCCCACGGCGGCCGCATGTCTCGGTGGCCGCAGCGGATGGTTCGGACGAACGGCAGCTCGAGAATCAGACATGCAGGCACCCCCCGACTCCGGTTTGGTTATGTAGCGAGGGTACCCGGATCGACACGCCAACGGCAACCTCGGCGCCCCGCCGACACCGGCGCGGGCCGAGGCCTTAGTGTGCGCATGCGTTCCGAAGGTGGTGCATTTGGGACATTTGGTAGCACGGCGGCGATGTGGAGGAGTAAGGTGGCGGCAGCGCTGGCTCTTAGGCCAGAATGCTTGACGCAAGCCTTGGTGCTACCGGCGGCGGCACGTGTGCGACGAGACGCGCGGCGGGGGCGAATGGGGTTTTGACTTGGGGGTTGGGTTCGGTACGTCTTACCGGCGTTACGTCACCGCCTCGGTCGCCGCGTTCGTATGTGATCGATCGACCGAGCGTTTCGGCGCGCAGCACCGAGAAGGGACAGGAAGCCATGTCGGTAGCGGAGCTCGAGGAGCTCGATGAGGTCAAGCGTCTGATCGCTCGTGGGCTGCTGGGCGGTGTGCTGACCTACACCGAGATCGCGGACGGCACCGCCGAGCTCGGCCTCGAGGACGCCGAGGTCGAGGAGTTGCACGGTCTCTTGGAGCGGTATGAGATCGAGCTGGTCGAGGACATCGATCCGGCCATTGCGGCGGGCATGACGATCGAACGCGCGCCCGAGAAGCGCAACGGGCGCAAGGTGTTGCTGGACCTCAGGCCGGACCGGACGACCGATTCGTTGCAGCTGTTGATGAAGGACATCGGGAGGGTGCGCTTGCTCACCGCACCGGAGGAGGTCGCGCTCGCAAAGCGGATCGAGCGTGGTGATCTTGACGCGAAGCAGAAGATGGTGGAGTCGAACCTCCGGCTCGTAGTTTCGATCGCGAAGAACTACCGCAACCAGGGTCTACCGTTCCTCGACCTGATCCAGGAGGGCACGATCGGCCTTGTCCGCGCGGCGGAGAAGTTCGACTACCGCAAGGGATTCAAGTTCTCAACCTACGCGAGTTGGTGGATTCGCCAGGCGGTCGCGCGCGCACTCGCTGACAAGTCCCGGACGATTCGGCTCCCGGTCCACGTGGTCGAGAAGCTCAACCGGATCGCGCGGGCGGAGCGCACGCTCGTGATCGAGCTCCGTCGCGACCCGACCGCCGAGGAGGTCGCCCAGGTGACGGGAATCGAGCCCGGAGAGGTCGAATCGATCAAGCGTTCCTCGCGGGCTCCGGTATCGCTCGAGAAGCCTGTCGGTGATCAGGAGGAGTACGAGTTCGGGCAGTTGCTCGCCGACGAACAGGCTGAGTCCCCCTACGAGCGCGCCGCAGAGATCCTCGCCAGAGAAGCGCTGCGTGACGCGCTCGAGGACCTCACAGATCGCGAGCGCCGCGTGCTCGAGCTGCGCTACGGACTCGGCAGCGAGCGCCCACGGACGTTGGATGAGCTTGGGCGGCGATTCGACGTCACCCGCGAGCGGATCCGCCAAATCGAGACCCAGGCACTGAAGAAGCTCCAGCACCTCTACGAATCCCAGCCGACAGCCGACGAACCGCGACCGGTTCAGCTCTACCCGATCCGAGTGCAGCCTCCCAGCTGGTAGCGCTTGACCGCCACGACGGTCAGCGATCCGAATCGGAGCGGATCGCCGCCTGCGCCGCGGCGACCCGCGCCACGGGCACTCGGTAGGGGGAACACGAGACGTAGTCGAGCCATGAGTCGTGGAAGAACGCGATCGAATCGGGATCGCCGCCGTGCTCGCCACAGACGCCAAGCTTGAGGGCGTTGTTGGTCTTGCGGCCCAGCCACCCGCCCATTCGCAGGAGCTGCCCGATCCCGGGCGCGTCGATCGTCTCGAACGGCGAGCGATCGAGAATGCCGCGGTCGATGTAGCGGCCGAGGATGCTGCTCTCGATGTCGTCGCGAGAGAAACCGAGGCCAGTTTGGGTGAGGTCGTTGGTACCGAACGAGAAGAAGTCGGCGTGCGCAGCGATCCGGTCCGCCACCAGGCAGACGCGCGGGAGCTCGATCATGGTGCCGACCAGGTAGTCCAGCCCGCCGGTGAGGCCCTCTTCTGCGGCGACCCGGTCGATCAGGGTGCGGACGATCTCGAGCTCGCGCTCGTAGTCGACCAGCGGCACCATGATCTCCAGCAGCGGCGCCGAGCCGGCTCGCTCACCGACAGCCCGCGCCGCACGGGCGATTGCCCGGACCTGCATCTCGTAGATCTCGGGGTAGAGGATCCCGAGTCGGCAGCCCCGGGTCCCCAGCATCGGGTTGACTTCCTGGAGAGAGCTCGTGCGCTTGAGCAGCGCCTCGAGCCGCTCGGTCTCGTCGGCTTCCTCGGCGCGGCGTGCCCGCTCGAGCTCGAGGCTGAGCTCGATCGGCGAGGGCAGAAACTCGTGCAGCGGCGGATCGAGCAGGCGGATCGTCACCGGAAGCCCGGCCATCACCTCGAACATCTGCTCGAAATCAGCCTGCTGTAGCGGCAGGAGCTGATCGAGCGCGGCGCGCCGATCCTCGACGGTCTCGGACAGGATCATCGCCTGCATCTTGGGGACGCGGTCCTCGGCCATGAACATATGCTCGGTGCGGCATAGCCCGATTCCCTGTGCTCCGAACTGTCGAGCTCGCTCGGCGTCGTACGGCGTATCAGCGTTGGCGCGCACGCCCAGGCTCCGGGCCGTGTCGGCCCAGCCGAGTACGCGCCGGAACTCGTCGCTCATCTCGGGCGCGGTCAGCGGTACCTCGTCGGTCGTGATCTGTCCGCTCGAGCCGTCGACGCCGATGTGGTCGCCCTCATGGATCACGGTCCCGTCGACGCGGATCTCGCGGGCGGCGATATCGATCTCGAGCGCAGTCGCACCGACGACCGCGGGTTTGCCCATTGCACGCGCGATGAGCGCGGCGTGAGAGGCCTTCCCGCCCTCTGATGTGAGGATCCCGCGGGCGGCTTGGAAGCCGGAGACGTCCTCGGCTTCTGTGAACGGCCGCACGAGCACAACCGCACGGCCGTCCAGGGCGGCGGCGACGGCGTCCTGCGACGTGAACACCACCTCGCCCTGCCCGGCGCCGGGGGAGGCGCCGACCCCGCGGGCGATCACCTGATACTCGACCGAGGCATCGAAGGTCGGGTGCAGCAGCACCTCGAGCTGAGCGGCATCGATCCTCAGCAGCGCCTGCTCCTCGCTCAGCAGCCCCTCGTCGACAGCGTCGCACGCGAACCGCAGCGCCGCCTGGGGCGGACGCTTGGCGCTGCGGGTCTGCAGCATGAACAGACGGTGCTCTTCGATCGTGAATTCCGTGTCCTGCATGTCGCCGTAATGCGCCTCGAGCCTGCGCAGGATCTCGACCAACTCGGCGTAGGCCTCGGGCATCAGCTCGGCGAGATCAGCGAGATCCTTGGTATTGCGGGTGCCGCTTACAACGTCCTCGCCCTGAGCATTGGCGAGGAAGTCCCCGGATGGCTGCGGTGCCCCGGTGATCTCATCGCGTGAGAACGCGACCCCGGAGCCCGACGTTTCGCCCTTATTGCCGAAAACCATCTGCTGGACGTTGACTGCGGTACCCCACTCGTCGGGAATGCCGTTCAGGCGCCGGTACTGAACCGCGCGCTGGCCCTGCCACGAATCGAACACCGCGCGGATCGAGGCGTTGAGCTGCGCTGCCGGCAACTGCGGGAACGGATCTTCAGAGTGATCTGCGATCACCGACATGAACCGCTGCACGAGCGTCTGCAGATCCTCGACCGTCAGCTCGGTATCGAGCTTGACCCCGCGGGCGCGCTTAACCCCGGCGATCTCGGACTCGAGCAACTCGCCGGTCACCCCCCTGACCACGTTCGCGAACATCTGCACGAACCGACGGTAGGAGTCCCAGGCGAACCGCTCGTTGCCGGTCTGGCGCGCCAGGCCGAGCACCGACGCGTCATTGAGACCGAGATTAAGGACCGTGTCGAGCATCCCCGGCATCGACTCGCGCGCACCCGATCGCACCGAGACCAGCAGCGGGTCATCGCCGTCGCCGAGCCTGCGGCCGACGAGCTGCTCGAGCTCTCGCAGCGCTTGCTCGATCTGCTCCTCGAGCCCGACGGGATATTGACGCCCCCCGTGCATGTAGGCAACGCAGGCCTCGGTGGTGATCGTAAATCCGGGCGGCACGCGGCCGGGACCGAGCACTCGCGTCATCTCAGCGACGTTCGCGCCCTTCCCGCCCAACAGCTCGCGCATCTCGCGGGATCCCTCAGCGAAGGGATAGACGTATCTCCTCACCACCACCGAGACCATTGTCCCAGTAACTCCAAGAGCACAGGCTTCAGACATCATGTCGGCCGTCACCGTCACAGTGGAGGTTTGAGATGCGTATCGTGGCTGCCCTGGGCGGCAACGCCCTGTTGGAGCGAGGAGAGGCGCCCGACTCGGGAATCCAAATGCGCCACGTGCGCGCCGCCGTGGACGCGCTCGCCCCGTTGGCTGAGGACCACGAGCTCGTCATCACCCATGGCAACGGGCCCCAGGTCGGACTGCTGGCGCTGGAGAGCGCCGAGGACCCGTCTCTATCTCGACCCTACCCTTTCGACGTGCTGGGCGCCGAGACGCAAGGCATGATCGGATACATGCTGCTCCAAGCGTTGCAGAACACCCTTCCGGGCCGGGAGGTTGCGGCGCTGATCACCCAGACCCTGGTGTCGGTCGAAGACCCGGCGTTCGCGGAGCCGACCAAGTTCGTCGGACCCGTGTATGAAGAGGCGCAAGCGAAGCGGCTCGCAGCCGCCGGGCGGTGGTCCGTCAAGCCCGACGGACGGTATTGGCGCCGGGTGGTGCCGTCCCCGGCCCCTCGCCGGATCGTCGAGATCGGGCTCATCCGTCAGCTCTTCGACGCAGGCGTCGTGGTCGTCTGCGCGGGAGGTGGCGGAGTCCCGGTGATCCGCAACGATCGGGGCCTGCTTGAAGGAGTTGAGGCCGTCGTCGACAAGGACGCGACCGCCGGCCTACTCGCCGAAGCCCTCGAAGCCGATGCCTTACTGCTCCTGACCGATGTGGTGGCCGTCGAGATCGACCACGGCACCCCGGAAGCACGGCCGATCACGAGAGCCACACCGGCATTCCTCAGAGCACAGCCGTTTCCGGCGGGGTCGATGGGACCGAAGGTGCACGCGGTGTGCCGGTTCGTGGAGCTCACGGGACGCGTCGCCGCGATCGGCGCCCTAGCCGACGCCAATGCCATCCTCGCCGGCACCGCGGGGACCGTGGTCACGCCCACCGGCGGACTACCGTAACGCGCATCCTCAGGAGGCCGGAACGTCCTCGGGCGGGTGATACTGCGCGAACAGCTCCGAGCGGCAGGAACCGACCGGCGTCTTGCAGATCGAGTTGTCGATCGGCTGGTGGTCTCGCATCGCACGCCACACGTCCTCGGCGCGAATCGGCATGTGCGTGAGCTCGGCCTCGGTCACCGAGGCGATGGCGTTGCCGATCGCCGGCGCGACGGAGATCATCGGGTGTTCACCGACTCCACGAGCACCGAACGGCCCGTCGAGCTGCGGCGTTTCCACGACGTAACTCTCCACCACCTCGGGAACGTCCTTGGCCGTCGGAACCTTGTTGTCGGTGAATGAGGGGTTGAGGAGATGACCTTGCTCGTCGTAGATATAGCCCTCGCAGACTGCCGTGCCCAACCCCTGGACCATGCCGCCGATGCACTGGCCGCGCACCATTCCCGGATTGACGACTTTGCCGACATCGAACACAGAGGCGATCTTCAGGACCGAGAACTCTCCCGTCTCTCGATCCACCTCGACGATCACGCCGTGGGCGCCATACGTCCAGTCGAGCGCGGGCAATCCTTGACCGGTCTCCTTATCGAGGTTCGACAAGCCCTGAGCGATGTACCGGCCCACGCCGACGAGCGGCCCTCCGATTCCGTTGCCGTTGGGGAACATGTAGCCAATCGACAGGGCGGCGAATGTCACCGAGGCATCCGGATGATGCTTGACGAAAATCTTGTCCTCGTCGTGAATAAGGTCCGTGACGCCGGCCCGGAGCGCTTGGGCGGCGACCGAGTAGGCCTGGGCCAGTAAATCGTCGCACGCCAGAATGACCGCGTTGCCGGTCAGGATTAGCCCCTTCGACGCGACCGTCTGCCAGTCGTAGGGATCCTTGTCCGTGTCCTTTTCGATCGTGACCTTGACCTTCTCAACGGGGAAGCCGAGCCGCTCGGCCGCGATCTGCGCGACGGCAGTTGCCGAGCCCTGACCGATCTCAGTCAGTGCGATGTTGACCACGACCGAACCGTCGGAGTTCATCTTGATGACCGCGGCGGTCGCCGTCGACGACGGCATCGCCGGTGCTTTGTGAAGCGTCGCGAGGCCCTTGCCGATCAACCGGCCGGTCCTCTCCTGGCGCGCCTGCTCGTCAGCCGTCAGCGAGCCATAGCCGATCGCCGCGGCAGCCTCCTCGAGGCACCGGCGGGGATTCCCGGTGTGCTCGGTGATCGTCTCGCCGGTCAGGGTCTTCGAGCCTGGGCGCAAGAGGTTCTTCTGGCGGAACTCCAGGGGATCCATCCCGATCGACCGAGCCACGAGCTCCATGTGGCGCTCGAGACCCCAGAAGAATTCGACGTGACCGAACCCTCGATACGCGGTGCCGAACGGCTTGTTCGTGTAGATCGTGTACGCGTCGACGGAGGCGTTGGGAATGTCGTACGGACCCGTCGCGGAGTAGCCCGACGCCCGCGTGACGTTGACGGCGTAATCGGCGTACGCTCCGGCATCCCAGTACATCGTCATCTCCTGAGCCGTGATCCTGCCGTCCGAGCTCACCCCCGTCTTGATGTGGTACGTGAGAGCGCTCCGGCACGGCAGGAGGCTGAACTCCTCTTCCCGCGAGGCCCAGAACTTCACCGGCCTGCCGCCGGCCTTCCGAGACAGGCAGGCGACCAAGGGCTCGAGGTGGATGCCCGCCTTGCCGCCGAATCCGCCACCGACGTGGGGCACGATCACTCTCACGTTGTTGAGTGGGAGCTTGAACGCGTAACAGAACAGGTTGCGCACGGTGAACGGGGATTGCGCGCTCGACCAGATCGTGACCTCGTCCCCCGCCTTCCATTCCGCGATGACTACATGGGTCTCCAATGGAACATGCTGCACCGACGGGTTCGTGTACTCCCGCTCGACGATCCACTCTGCCTCGGCAAACCCGAGCTCGAGGTCACCCTTGCGGTGGCGGGTCAGATTCGCGACATTGGTACCCGGTTGAGGGGTGAAAGCAGCCTCGACATAGGCGTAGTTCCCGAGGTCCGGATGCACGAGTGGCGCATCGCCTTCGAGGGCGTCCACGTGGTCGAGGACCGGTGACAGGGGCTCGTATTCGATGCGGATCTCCTCCGCCGCCGCTCTGGCGATCTCCAACGTGTCGGCAGCGACCGCAGCCACGCCCTCGCCGAAGTGCCGAACTACATCCTTGGCGAGGATGTCCTTGTCCACGACGTACAGCCCGAGCTTGTAGTCCAATTCGGCGCCGACGAGCACCGCTCGCACACCGGGCACAGCTTCAGCCGCGGAGGTGTCGATGCTGACAATTCTGGCCCGTGCGTACGGGCTCTTCTTGACGGCAGCGTGGAGCATGCCGGGCAGCGCCATGTCACTCGTGTACACGGCATCGCCGGTGAGCTTCCCGGCCCCCTCCACTCGCGGGTAGCTCGCCCCGACCTTCATCTTCGCCTCCGGCGTCGCAGTCTCAGACATACTTCAGCTCCCCTCTCGTTCCCTCGGCGAGCTGGCCGGATACGTCCAGCACGGCCTCGATGATCTGCTCGTAGCCGGTGCAACGGCACAGGTTCCCCTCGATCCCCTCGCGGATCTCCTCGACGGTTGGGGTCGGGTTGTCCGCGAGAAGACGCCGGACGGACATGATCATGCCGCCGGTGCAGTAACCGCACTGAACCGCAAAGTTGCGCGCGAAGGCCGCCTGGATCGGCGACAGCCCGGAGTCATCGGCCTCGCCTTCGATTGTCTCCACCACAGCACCGTCGGCTTCGCAGGCCAGGACCAGGCAGGAGTTGACGGTGTGACCATCGAGGAAGACGGTGCAGGCGCCGCACTCGCCGGCTTCGCAGCCCTCCTTGGTGCCGGTCAAGCCGAGATCCTCGCGGAGGAACCGCAGAAGGGTCGCCGACCCTTCGACCTCGCGCGTGTACTCACAGCCGTTGACGGTGACGCAGATCTTCATCACTTCACCTCCTGCAGCAGCCGCCGCGCGAAGACTTCGACCATGTGCCGGCGGTACTCCTTACTGGACCGAAGGTCGCTGATTGGACTGATGGCCTGTTGTACCGCGGCCACGACCTCGTCGGCGGAAGCGGTCTCGGAAAGCCCGTCGACGAGAACCGGCGTCGGGGCGCAGGAACTGATCCCGACGCGCAGGTTGCCGTCGTTCTTGAACACAGCGACGCCGACGATTCCGAGGTCGTGGCCTTTGATCCGCTTCAGTTTTCGGTAGCCGCCGCGCCCGCCAGCGCTCTCCGGCGGTACCAGGATGGTCTCGAGGATCTCGTCCGCTGCGAGAATTGTCCGCTTGACGCCGGTGAAGAAATCCTTGAATGGCACGACTCTCTTCCCGCGCTGTGACGAGATGACGGCGCTGGCAGCGAGGCACAGGAGAGCCGGCGCCATGTCTGAGCAGGGGGAGGCGTTGACCACGTTCCCGACCACGGTCGCCCGGTTACGGATCTGGTAGGACGCCAGGTCCCGCGCGCAGTCCACGAGCAGTGGGTAGGAGTCGTGGATGAGCTGATTGCGAAGGATGTCGTTGATCGTGACCGCTGCGCCGATCGTCATGCCGTCCTTGTCATTCCAGGAGATCGCGGAGTAGCCGTGGACCTTCTTGAGGTTCACAATGAACTCAGGGTGCAACTGATGGTTGCGGAGATCGACGAGGAGGTCGGTGCCGCCCGCCAGGAGTTTGGCCGTCTGGCCACGGTCGGCGAGCACGCCGAGGAGGTCGGCGCGTGATGCGGGAGCGAAGTACTCGAGCGTGGACGTCATGCTTGCACCTCACGAGGCCAGTAGCGGTTCAGTCTTGCCGGCCAGGGCCTTGATGGCGTGGCTGAACGCCTCGCGGGGCGGGGCCACGATTCCCGCTCCGACCTGCCCGACGCCCGGTTGCCGACCCGCGATGCCCGTGTTGACCACGGGCAGCAGGTCCGCGCGCACGACAAGCGTCACGTCGATGCCGGTTGGCGTCCCGCGGAACCCGAGCGCCGGTATCTGGTACAGCGGGTGCTCCGCCAGAGTGATCTCGTACATCCGCTCGGTGTTCTCGATCGCGTCGGCCACGCGCCCGCCGACGAACTGAACGATCGCGGGAGCGGCGGCCATCGCGAAGCCTCCGATCCCCACCGTCTCCATGATCGTCGAGTCGCCGAGATCCGGATTGGCGTCCTTCGGTCCGAACCCCGACAGGTACAGGCCTTCGGGGATTTCGGCTGGGCCGGTGAACCACTCGTCCTCGGTGCCGGCCGTCTGGATCCCGAACTCCGAGCCATTGCGGGCCATCGCCACAACCATCGTGGAGCCCGGAAGGTCCCTGGCGGAGTCCGACGCGGCCTTGGCCATGCCCATGGCGAGGTTGAGCATGAAGTGGTCGTTCCCGTTGATGAACCGCAGCGCGGCAGCGAGATCGGCGGTTGGTAGCTCGACTTCGATCAGGTCGGCGACGATTTCGCGGATGAACAGGGACGTCCCGGCCCGGTTCCGGTTGTGACCCTCGTCGCCCATCTGCAGCGCTTGGGCGAGGATCGCGGGCAGGTCCACGGGTCCGTGCCGGCGCAGCGTCGCAGCGAGCACCGGAGCCAGAATCCGCTCGAGCCACCGGAGCCGGTCGATCACATCCGGGCTGTACGCGCCGAACCTCAGCACCTTGCCCAACCCCTCGTTGAGGGTGCAGTATGCGGTCGTGTCGAAGACCTCGTCGTGCATCACGAAGACCGGCATCGAAGGACTGATCAAGCCCGCCATCGGCCCGACGGCGTGCCGTGAATGAGCTGGGGCCAGGCTCACGGTCGGCGCAAGCTGCTGCGCCGCCTCGACGGAGTCGGCCATCCCCTCGTAGACCAACGCGCCCAACAGCGCTCCCCGCACGGGCCCGCAGGCGTCCGCCCAGGCGATCGGCGGGCCGGCGTGCAGGAACTCCCCCAGCTCCAGGCCGAGTACGTCACCGGCGCGTTCGATGCCCACCAGCCGAGGTCGGGATGTGGTCAGCCGGCGGACGGCCTCCGCGTTGGCGTCGGGCATCCGCGGATCGGCGATCACCGTTGCCAGCGCTTCGTCGGTATCGGGCATGGGCGGCCGCCACAGCACCGGGGTCACCTCGGCCGCCTGCGCCGCGAGCGAGTCAGCGAACAGACCCAGGCCGGCCGTGACCACCGCCGGCGTTTCGTCCAGTTGCATCATGCCCTCCTCCTCACCAGTCGGGTCGCGACCCGAGCCGCGTCCGCGTTGGACACATACACGTCGGCGCCGGCCGCCTGCAGTTGCTTGGCGGTCGGCTCGAGCCCCTGCGGATCGCCCTGGGTCCCGATCAGCGACACCACAACCGCGATGTCCAGCGCGGTGGCGGCCCGGATGGCGGGCACCAGCACGGTGGCGGGAGCCAGGTCCGATCCGTGACCGAGCACGACGTCGAGCAGCAGGACGCCGCAGCCCGGATCCTCGATCTCCTCGGTGAATCGCTCGAGTCGCAGCGTGGAGTCGATCATCGGATGAGGCCGCCCCTGGGTGAGCCGGTCATCGCCGAAGTCGATCATCAGGTGACCCGCCGAAACGAGGTCTGGCCCCAACGCCCATTCCGGTACGAGCGGGATGTTCGAGCGGATTGGCCCGAGGGCCTCGGCGGCAATGACCATCGCCTCGTCGCACAGCGTGCCGCCCGAGAACAGTCCTCGCAGGGCGCCGGCGCGGGGCGGCCCCGTCCGCCCGGCCGGCCATCGCGGGCTGTCAAGCGGCGGGCAGCCCAGCGCGGCGAAGGCCTTGCCCGTCAGAGCTGTGAGGTCGTCCCGACCCGCTCCGAGGAACCCGACGACCGACGGCGTCCGCAACTGCATGGCCGCCGCTTCAACGAGTGCCGCGACGTCTTTCGGCGGCGGCTTGGACAGGACGACGATCAGGTCCGTACCTTCGTGGGCGTCGAGGATCGTCATCGCGTCGAGCGTTGACCGGGCCCGCACCGCCAGGGAGAGATCACGACCGCCGGTGCCCAGGACCGCGCTTACGCCGACGCCCGCGGCATCGAGCAGCGCGCACACCTGCTGCGCCCCGGTGCCGGACGCGGCCACGATGCCCACTCGCCCGGGCCGCATGACGTTCGCGAAGCCCAGCCCGACGCCTCCGACAATTGCCGTGCCGCAGTCGGGACCCATGACCAGAAGGCCGCGACGGTGAGCCTCGTCCTTCAATCGGATCTCCTGATCGACTGCGACGTTGTCGCTGAAGACCATCACGTCGGCATCATGGCGCAGAGCATCCATGGCCTCGACGAACGCGCTCGCCCCCGGAACCGACACAACTACCAGATGGCCACCGCTTCGCTTCAAGGCGCTCTGCGTGGTGCGAGGCGGCTGGAAGTCGGCTGCGTTCCCCGCCGACCCCCGCGCCGAGAACAACTCCTCCAGCCGCTCCAGCGCAGACGCCAACGCAGCGTCGTCGTCGGCGCTGATCGCGACCAGGAGGTCGTCGGGGCTGGTCCCGGCCTCAGGTTCGAACCCGAGACCGGGCAGCAGGGCGACGTTCAGAGGGGTAGCCATCGCGATCAGAGCCGTCTCGATTCCGGGCAGCCCTGCGACGGTATGAGACATCTGCATCAGGGCGACGGAGTCCCGGTAGAGACCCCGACGGACCTCGACGGTTCTGGTCATGGCGATGCCCTTACCTAGTCAGCCGAGATCGACGATCGCGATGACCGGACCTCCGCCCGCCGGCCCCTGGTGGGTAGCAGACACGGACACGAAGATCGCGGGATCGCCCGCACACGCCGCCGCGACGCCCCCGACGCACGCCTTGATCTGGCGGTGCCAGTGAACGTCTGAGTCGTCGAGCATGATGTTGCGCCGGTCGCGCACGCGGCCGGTGGGATCCGCCTCGCACTTGAGGAACAGGTTCACCAGCCGGCCCTTCAGGTCCTCAGGGCGTGGGCGATCTGGGAGCTCGAGCCCCGCGGAGCGGATCGCGTCCCATACCCCGTCCGCGTCCAACGCGTCGCGCATCACCGCATGCCCGATCCGGTAGTGGCCCCCGATGCCGCGCACGTTGCCGGCGACGACGATCTGGGCCTGATCCAACTCCACCCCGGAGGAGCATGACGCCACCGCGGAGTACAGCGACAGGTCGTTCATGATCTGCTCAGCTGTCGGCATCTCGATCTCGCCGAGCGCCACCGCGATCCCCAGTGCGGAGGTCCCGTTCGACACGTCCATCGAGTGAAGCGTGTCCTCGGTGAACACGGCGTGGCCGCGGCTTTTCGCCTCATTGATCGTCGGCAGCGTGAGCAACGGCGTTTTCGTCTGGACGTAGTGGACGTCTGCGGGCGACGTGATGCCGGCGCGCTTCATCGCCACCCTCACACCGGCCGCCACCTTCCTCACCATCTCGGGCCGGCCGATCTCCTCGGGCAGGATCGCCTCGCTCATCGAGGAGCCGACGGACAGTCGGGGCTCGTCGCTCGGCGCATCGCCGTTGTGCGAGACGGTGGCGAAGATCGCCGCGTGCGGCGACAGTACGCCGTCGGTCCCGCCTGACCACAGCACCGGGATCTGATGGATCTCCTCGGCCGTCCTCGTGCCCTTGTCGACGAGCACCTCACGGAAGGCTCTGTCCGCGATGATACGAGTGTAATCGTTCACCCCGCCGTTGCCTTCGGTCTTGCCCACCACGGCGATGACGCGGTCGGCCTCGATCACCCCGCTGTCGATGAGCTTGGTGAGCCCGGAGGCATCGCTCACGCTCTCGATCAGTACCTTTCGCACTTCGATGGGATCTGGCATTGCTGTCACCCTCTTTTTCTTCAGACCAGAACGCTGTCAGGAACGATCAGGCGGCTGTTGGCCTCGACGACGTGCGCTGGGACGTCGAATACGAGGTCCGCACCGACCATCTGGCGCAGGTAGTTCTTGACTGTGGAGTCCCAATAGTTCTTTCGGATGTAGTACACCTTGGCGCCGCCGAGCTCATGCTGCACCTCGGGCCACGGATAGCTCGGCTGTGCCATGCCTAGTCCCCAGCGGTGCCAGCCGTTGTAACTCTCATACGTCGCCCAGAACTCCTTCTGCCCGAGAATCTCGAACGTGTAATAGCTCTTGGCGTAATACATGACCGCGCCGATGCGGGCGCCCCGTGCGAGCGCCATCGTATGCAAGCTGATGTTGATGTCCTCATTCATCAGGCGGCCGTTGCAGAAGCCCACCCACTCGCCGTCGATGAGACCGACAAAGGTGTAGGGGTCCTTGAGCCGTTTGCGGTACCACCCGGCCAGCTCGGCGTGGACGCGAGCGCCGACGACGTCATAGAAGTCGTGCTCGGTGTCCATTACCTGCCTCATGTACGACATGAGCTCGGGCGCCTCTTCCAAGGTCGCCTCCCTGATGTACATGGTCCGACCGTCCCGCAGCTCGATCATCGCTCCCGGCCAGGGGGCGAATGTCATCGCGGGACCCTGGAGCAGCGGTTCGATCTCCCGGACGTCGAGGGTGATGTGGTCCTGCGATACGTCTGTAGGTGGATCCAGCAGCATTAGGCTCTCCTGTTTCTCGTCGGTGGCTTTCACCACCGCTCAACCGGTTGGTGTCAACTGAGCGAAGTTCGGCCGCCCGGCCTGTGGAGACCGAGCGACCGCACTCCACTGGACGAAGATCGGCCGCCCGGTCTACCGGGACTGGGCGACCGTGCTTCTGATGAGGTACTACTAGGTCGTGCCGACCGGCGTGTCCTTCTTTCCGTTCGCCCCGCTCGCGCCGTTCGCGGGCCGTGGCTCGAGCACCGCCGGGGTGTCGGTCGTGCCGTTCCCTGCGTGCCCCCCGTTCGCCGGCTGGGGCTTGCCCACGACCGTCCCGGTCGCGACATCCAGCTCGGAGCCGGAGACAAGGTCGACCTCGGAGCCATTCCCGTTTGCGGCCAGCACCGAGAGCGGAACCACGAAGGGCATCCCGCCGTCACGGAAGGCGCCGCGCGCGCTCAAGGCCTTCATCACCTGATAGACGATGATCGCCCCGAAGGCGCCTGTGGCGATTCCGCTGAACGCGATGTTGCCGTGGTCGAAGGTCATGGTGTAGTTGCCGGCGCCGAGGATCAGCCCGATCGCCGCCGGAATGAGGTTGACCGGGTTGGTGAAGTTCACCCGGTTCTCGACCCAGATCCGGCAACCCAGGACCACGATCATCCCGTACAGGATGGTCCCGGCACCGCCGAGAACTCCGACTGGCACCGTGGCGATCAGAGCGCCGAACTTGGGGCTCATACCGAACGCGATGGCCACGAAACCTGCGACCCAGTAGGCGGCGGTGGAGTACACCCTGGTGGCGGCCATGACGCCGATGTTCTCCGCGTACGTCGTGGTGCCGCTACCGCCACCGAGGCCGGCGAGCATGGTCGCCAAGCCATCGCCCATGTACCCTCGTCCGAGAGACTTGTCGAGGTTCTTGCCGGTCATCGTGGCCACGGCCTTGATGTGTCCCGTGTTCTCGGCAATCAGGACGATCACGACGGGCACAATCAACCCGATCGGCCGCCAGCTGAAATGCGGAGAGGTGAAATGCGGGAGGCCGACCCATGCGGCCGCGTTGACCGCGGTGAAGTGGATGAGCCCCTGGGCCAACGCCACCAGGTAGCCGGCGAGGACGCCGATCAGGATCGACAGCCGCCCAAGGAATCCTCGGAGCGTGACCATCACGAGAATGATCACGACGATGGTCACGGTTGCCGACAACGGCTGCTTGGAGTAGTTGCTGAAGGCACTCCCGGCCAGGTTCAGGCCGATCAGCGCGACCACCGCTCCGGTTACGACCGGCGGCATCAGCCAGTTGATGAACCCGGAGCCCCACACGTTCACCGCCGCGCCGACGAGGAAGAACACGGCACCGGCGATGCAGATCCCCGCGAGAGCGGAGGGAATCCCGCCAACCGCCTTGGCGGCGATCACGGGGGCGATGAAAGCGAAGCTGCTTCCAAGGTAACTCGGTAGACCGAGACGCTGGCCGCGCCCGATCGTGATGATGAGGAAGATCAGCGTCCCGACACCGGAGAAGAAGATCGTTGTGTTGGGCGGGAACCCGATCAGCAACGGGACGAGGAAAGTCGCCCCGAACATCGCCAACACGTGCTGGAACCCCAGCCCGATCGTCTGCGGCCAGGCTAAGCGCTCGTCGGGCGCGACCACCTCCGTCGGCGGAATGTGCTTACCGTCGCCGTGAACCTTCCAGAGCAGCATGACCACCCTCCTGACTACAAGAAAAGGTTTCCGTCACTGTCCAGCTCTTTGGCCACGGTACCATTGGACATCGGGCCAATCGTCCGCCGAAAATACCGATCCGTATCCGTACGACAAACGTGACACGCACGCTCCTTTCCGGCGGTTGTCGGGGGGCCGCGGCGAGCATCGGGTTGGCCCCGCTCCTTCGCGGCCCGCGTCAGGCCGGTCAGCTTCTCGGCGCCTCGCCGGCGGCCGTGTACCTACGTTTCGACGTGTCCGAGCCCCCGGGTGTCTTGGCCCTGGTACCAGCATCCTCCGTACGGCTTCCGCTCGCCATGGTCATCGCGGGAGCGCTCCCCCCGGTGCGTGGTGAAACTACCGTCACCGTCGGCGAGGGCGTTCTGCAGATCGGCGCCGATGTGTGGGTGCCGACGCGCTGGTTCGACCCCCGCCCCGGGAACCTCACTACTGCGCAGCCGGGTCCACTGGCAGCCGCCGCTCGGGTCCTGCGGGAGCTGTCCCCCGCCGAGGCCGGGGTGGACACCGACCGCGCCCGGAGGGCTATCGTGGCTCTTGTCGCTGGCGAGGCACGGCCGGCATGCGCGTTACTCGGCGAGGGGCCGGGGCTCACACCCGCCGGTGACGACGTGGTCGCCGGTGCCCTGGCCGCCTGCGTGCTGATCGGACCCAAGGCCGGGCTTCGAGCCGTGCCGGAGATCCTCGCCCATGCTCACGTCGCCACGACCTCACTGTCGGTGGCCTTGCTGTCGTGCGCCGCGGCCGGACAGGTCGTGCCGGAGGCGGCTCGCTTGCTCGCGGCGCTGTGTGGCAGGGGCGAGGTCGCGACCGCCCTCACCCGGCTGCGGTCGGTCGGCTCGACCTCGGGCACCGCCCTCGCCATCGGCATCCTCGCCGCATTGCAGGCGGACGATGCGGGCATTCGCGGGGCGCACGACGATGGCGCTCGATGACACCCCGTCTCGCTAACGCAGAAACGGTCGCCGGGCTGACCGCAGACGTGCGCTCGGGTCGGGCTGACCCGCGCCGGCTCTGCGAGGCCGCGTTGGCCGCCGCAGCCGCAGCCGGCGGAGTCTTTTGGGAACTCGACGGCGATCGAGCTCAGGCGGATGCGGCAGCCGTCGTGCGTCTGCTGCGGACGGCGACGAAGCTGCCGGCTCTTGGCGGTGTCCCCGTCGCGGTGAAGGACGCCTTTGCCGTGAGCGGGCTCGGACAGCACCTCGGCCTCGCGCGGGTCCTTGCGAGCGCTCGCGATGCCGTCGCAGTCACGAGGCTGCGCGAAGCGGGCGCGATTGTCATCGGCACGACGGCGATGGACCAGCTCGCGTGGACGATGACCGGGCAGGCACCTGGATACCGTGCGTACGACAACCCGGTGGCTCCCGGACGCAGTCCGGGGGGTTCCTCCGGCGGCGCGGCCGCGGCCGTGGCGGCGGGCGTCGTGCCACTTGCGCTGGCGGCCGACTCCGCGGGATCGGTGCGCGTGCCGGCTGCGTGGTGCGGTGTCGTCGGGTTCAAGCCGAGCTTCGCTGCGATCGAGCTTGACGGCTGCGCGCCGCTTGCGCCCTGCCTCGACACGGCAGGGATCATCGCGCGCCGCGTGGAGGACTGCCGGCTCGGCTTCGCCGTGCTCTCCTCGGCGCAGCCAGAGCCGCCGAGAGACGTACCAGATCCGCGCGTGGGAATTCCGACGGCGCTGATCGCGGCCAGTGGTTGCGATCGCGACGTCCTGGCCGGCTGGACCAGCACCCTCGAGCGGCTGAGCAGCACGCGGCTCGTGCTTCGTGAAGTCAGCGCCCCTCCGCCGACCCGAGGCATCGGTGCGGTGTTCGCCGCGAACCTCGCCTCTCGCTGGGGGGAGGTCCTCGACTCTGAACCGCAGGACCTCGTTGCCCCCGACGTCCGCGCGGGCGTCGAGTACGGTCGCAGTCTCACGGCCGTCGATTACCTCCGGGCCGGCGACGCGCTAGCGGCGGCGCGGCGGCAGGCAGCATCGCTATTCGCCGAGGTGGACGTGCTCGCTCTGCCGACGGCGCCAATTCTGCCACCCCCGCTCCACAGGCCGGCTCCAGTCGGCCTGGCGAGCGCGCTCACCCGTCCCTGGAGCGTTTTCGGCTGGCCCGCAATCACCATCCCGTGTGCCACTCGAGTGCTCATCGGCTGCGGCGTCCAGCTGATCGCGCGACCGGGCGATGACATGCGCCTGCTGAGTTGGGCCCGCGACCTCGAGGGGTTGATCCGCGATGGCCCGACGGTTACGTGGTCTCGGGCTTAGGATGAGCGTCCGAACGAGCTGTCAATGTAAATGTCTCCGGTCTCCAGGGTCTCAGTAGTACCCGCGGACCAGCTCGGTACCGGTCTGGGCGATGTGCGAGGAGACGAACACGATCCGCGCGGGTGGCTGCGCTCGATGCAGCGGACCGAGCAGAGCCTGGGTCAGGAACAGCGGCGCGAGCGCGTTGACGGCGAGCACCTGCTCGAAGACCTCTCGGTCGACGGCGTCAAAGGCTTCGCCAGGTCGCGGGTTTATCGCGGCATTGTGCACCAGGACGTGCAGCGCATCGGTCAGCTCCAACGTCGCATGAGCGATCTCGTCGACGCCGTCGCCACCGGCCAGATCGCCCCACACCGCCAACCCGCAAACCGCTTCGGCAGCCTCCTCGGCCGTACGCCGGTTGCGCGCGTGGCAGAGGACCCGCGCGCCGGCAGCCCGGAGCCCGGCCGCGACGGCGCGCCCGAGCCCGTTGGCCCGACCCGTGCCGGTGACCAGCGCCGTCTGTCCTGTCAACTCCGACGCCGGCGCCGCGGGATCCACGCTATTCAATCGAGGGGGGAGGAGAGCACGGGAGGACGATCATCTTCATTGTGTCTTGCTCCTATCTGTTCGTTGGCGTCTGCTCCCCCAGCGCGGCGGCGATGCCCCAACCAAGCGCGATCCCACTCGAGGCTCCCCACGCGAACAGCCCTGCGGTCGCGTCTCGCGCGCCCGCGGTCGATCCGCCGCGGATCGCGGCCACCAGCCGAGCGGCGGGTTCGGGCAGCTCGCCGCGCTCGGCGCAGCGAACGTAGGCGAGTCCGAGCTCGGAGCTGCGCTCGCCGGCCAGTGTCGAGATGCGAGCCGGGCGCTCGGGCGCGACACACTCAGTCCCGCCCAGCCCGCGGAGCATCGAACGCGATCCGGCGTAGCCCGCAAGCACGTCGTCGCCGGCCGGGGTGAGCCCCGCTCCCGAGCCGGCGAGCGAGCGCACAGCATCACGCACGCGCCCAACGGCGAGACACGCGATCCCGTGCCTCAGGTGCGCGGGCGGGACCGGCAGTGCCGCGAGCGCCGCAGCGGCAGCTGCCGCCATCGCAGATCTGCCCGCCGGCGCGTGTGCGGCACACGGCGCGACTCGGCGCTCCCGGATCCGCTCGAGCGAGAAGCAATGCTCTCCGAGGATGAGCCGGCCGCCGCTCACGCGCACCGGGAGCCCGGGAGCGAGCTCCACCCGGTCCAGCCCGCTCACGGTGAGCGACAGCGGTCCGAACGGGGCGCTCGGCCCGGCGAGCATCAACCAGTCGGGCCCGAGCCTGACGTACGCGCCCCGACTCAGCGCGAGCTCGACCGCTCCGGCGCGACCATCGGCGAGTGCCCGACGCGCAGCCGGGGCGGCGAACAGCGCTCGTGGCTCGCTCACGCTCCACCGCCGGCCGCAAGCGGGGCGCGATCACGGTCGAGCAGATCGAGCTCGTGCGCGAGCGCGACGATCGCGGCGCGGAAAGGATCGACCGGCTGGTGTGCGACGCCGGCGCCGATCTGACCGGCACCGCTGCTCCGGTGCAGGACGCCGGTCGTGATCTGCGGCGTGATCCCGAGCTCGACCGCCAGACGGGCGTCGATGCCCACCGGGCTCCCGGTGAAATCCAGCGCAGGGATGGTGAAGCGGCGCGAGCGGCGCACCGTGATCTGGCCCATGTGCTCGGTCCGCGCGATTGCGTCGGCAGCACCGCCGCCGAAGAATGCGGCCACGGCCGGCGCTGCGGCGAGCGCCATGCCGCCGAGCCCGATGCATTCGATCACTGCCGAGTCGCCGATGTCGAGCGCGGCGTCGTCCTCGGTGTAGCCCTCCCGAAGCAGCGCGTCCGCTACCGGGGCGGCGGGCGCGGTGAACCACCGGCCCGGGAGACCGGCGATCTGGATTCCCATCTCGGTGCCGTTGCGCGTGATCAGGTTGACGACCGTCGAACCGCGCACGCCGGTTGCGGCGAGCGACGCGCATCGGGCCGCGGCCATCGTCAGGTTGAGGAAGAAGTGGTGGTTGCCGGCGATGAACCGGGCCGGGGCCTCGCCGCCCAGCGCGGCGAATCCCGGCAGCAGGTTGCGGATCAGAAGGTTTCCGGTGGCCTGGCTTCGCATATGAAGCTCGTCGCCCATCTGCAGCCCCTGCGCAGCGAGCGAGAACACGTCGATCGGACCGTCCCGCTCAAGCAACCTCGCGAGCGCCGGCCCCAGCTCGTCCCGGAAGAAGCGCAGCCGCTCGATTGACCGCTCGTCGCCGACACCGAACCACAGTGTGTGACCAGGGCCCTCGTTGAGGGTCGAGAAGGCACGCGCTCCGGAGGCCTCGTCCTCCACCACCCATACCGGCATCGAGGGCGAGCAGATCCCGGTCATCGGGCCGGCGTGGTTGTGCTCATGCCCCGGCGCGAACACGACCTCGCCGGAGGCGAGCCGGGACTCGGCCTGCGCGCGGTCGAGAGCCCAGCCTTCGAAGATGCAGGCCGCGACGAGCGCGCGGCGCTGCGGGTCGCAGACGCGGTCCCACTCGATTGCAGTCCCCGAGTGGATCAGCGCCCGCTCGGCCAGCACGGGTATCACGTCGCCCGCGCGTGCGACAGTGACCGCGACCGGAAGCGCAGACTCGATCCGGTTGACCACCTCGTCGTTGGCAGTCGCGATCAGCGCCGCGTGATCGCTCCACAGGCGCTCGAGCGCAGCCACTGCCGGTGCGTCGCCGCCGGCGGGCGGCCGCCAATCGACGTCGAGTGCCGGGGCCCCCTGTGCCCTGACCGCCTCGCCGAAGGTGGCCAGTCCGACGTTGACCGCCGCCACCCGACTGAGCACGTCACTGCGAATCTCGGCCAACGTCTGCTATCCCACTCGGCTGCCCATGTCCGCCCTGGATAGCCTCGCGAGCACGATCCGCACGTCCCCGGCGATGCAGGCGAAGCGTGAACTCGCGCTGGTGCGTCGGCTCGGCGTACCGATCGACGGCGACGACGCCGCTGCGATCGCCCACGGCGACGAGTACCTGATCCTGTGCGGCGAGGCAATTCTGCCGACGTTCGTGAGCGCCGATCCGCACGCCGCCGGGGCAGCGGCGGTCGTCACCAACGTGGCTGACGTGCGGGCGATGGGCGGCCGCCCCCTCGGCATCGTCGACATGCTCGTCAGTCCGGACCGCGCGCACGCGGAGGCCGTGCTCGACGGCATCGCCTGGGCGGCCCGGTTGCTCGGCGTCGATGTCGTCGGCGGCCATCTGACATTGGGACACGCGCCGGCGCTGTCGGCATCGTGCACGGGGATCGCACGGCGACCGTTGCTCGGGCGCAACGCCCGCGCCGGTGATGAGCTGCTGGCGGCGTTCAGCCTCGAGGGTCGGTATCGGGAAGGGACCCTGTTCTTCAGCTCGCTCATGGATCGAGCAGCCGATTTGCTGCGCAACGACGGCGACGCACTTGTCGAGGTGGCGCAGTCGGGAGCGGCGCATGCCGCCCGGGACGTGTCGATGCCCGGCGCCGCGGGCTCGCTGCTGCAGTTGCTGGAGACGGCCGGCTGCGGCGCCACCCTCGACCTGGACCGCATCCCGCGCCCGGTGGGCGTGCCGGTCGAGCGCTGGCTACTCACCTTCCCGAGCTTCGGCTTTCTGCTTGCCGTGGCGCCCGACCGCGCTGCCGAGGCGGCAGAGCCATTCCTCCGGCGGGGCCTCGCGTGCGCCGCGTGCGGCCGCCTTGACGACACCCGTGCACTCAGGCTCGCCGCGTCGGGCGAGACGGCACAGGTATGGGACCTCGCCCGCGAGCCGTTCACGGACCTTGCGGGTAACAGAGCCCGGTCGACATGACCTGGTGCTCGACACCGTGGAACGGGGCCGGCTCTCCCTCGGCCAGCCAGCCAAGTCGCTCGAAGAAGCTCACGTTTGGCATTTGCACGTGGGCGATCATCTCCCGCCCGCCGAGCCACCCCGCTGTGACCACCGCAAACCGCACGAGCTCGGCACCGAGGTGGTTCGTGCGATGGCCGGGGAGCACTGCGAGACGGTCGCCCTTCCACTGCAGCGCGTCGGCGTCAAGCGGGTAGAGCCTGACCGCTCCGCTCGGCGTGCCGTCCACGAGGCCGATCGCGTGCAGCGTGGCCGGCTCGTCATCGCGATCGTCGCGATCCTCGACGGCGAACAGGCCCTGTTCGTGGACGAACACGGCGAGCCGCAGAGCGAAGTGCGCCTCGCGCTCGCGCTCGGAGCCCGCGATCCGGCACACGATCCGGGATCGGAGCGCCGGCGTTCTAGGCGCGATCAAGAATCGGGAGCTCACCCCGGGCACGTGCCTCCTCTCGCTTGAACACTCGCTCCCAGGCGGACAGCCCGGAGCAGGCCTGACAGCGGGCGCAGCCGGCCGTGGCTTCGACGTGATCGAGCCCCGAATCCGCGAGCATCGCCGACACCGACCGGTACACCGAGGCCACGTATTCCGCCGCCGGCGGCGGCGTGTCCTGCAGCAGGGTCCCACCGACCGGGCGCAGCGGCACGACGAACGGGTAGACGCCCAGCTCGATCGCTCGCCGGCAGCCCTGCTCGATGAACTCGCGCCGTTCGCCCATGCCGAGGATCACGTACGTGCTCACGCGGCCGCGGCCGAACACCTCGACCGCCCGCTCCCAGCAGCGGAAGTACCCGTCGATCCCGCACTGCGCCTTGCCCGGCGCGACGCGGGCGAGCACGTCCGGGTCAAACGTCTCAAGGTGGATCCCGACGGCGTCGACTCCCGCGTCTCGGACCTGCTCGAGCACGCCAAGATCGTCCGGAGGCTCGAACTGGACCTGGATCGGAAGCCCCGACGCCTCCTTGATCGCGGCCGCGCAGCGGCTTATATAGAGCGCGCCACGGTCGTGGCGATTGATCGATCCGGTGGTCAGCGTGACGTCGACGGCGCCGTCGAGATCGCGCGCGGCGGTACACACCTCGGCGAGCTGCGCGGGGGTCTTGACCGAAATCGTCTGCTCGCCGCGCGTGAGCTCGATCCCGCAGAACCCACACTGCTCTTCGGTCCCCCAGTAAATGCACTTCTGGACGACTGTCGACGCGATCGAGTCCAGATGTAGGAGCGCGATCTTCCAGTACGGAATCCCTTCCGCCGTCTCCAGGTCATAGATTCGGGGACGTCGCGGCAGCTTCACCGGCCCGACGAGGTCATCCCCGCGAAACAGAGTCGCGCCGGCCGAGGTCACGTGCACCGTGTACGGCGAGCGATCGACGAACGCAGCCTGCCACGGGACAGTGAGCGGAAGGCCCCGTACCCACAGAAACAGCGCGTCAGACGGACCCGCGCCCCCGCGTCGCGCCGACCACGATCCACGACGGCCACGATCCTCCTCGCCGCGGTCGTCCTGAACGTTGACCCCGAGCGACTGCAACTCGACGAGCAGCTGACGCTCATCGAGGTCTGGCTGCCTGAGGGCGCTCTCAGCCACGGCCGGCGAACAGCTCCTCGTAGTTCTGCCAGAAGACCCGGTCCTTGAGCTCCTGCGAGATGCCGCGGATCCCGTTGATCTTCCAGTACTCGCTGTCGAAATCCGACCACGGCTCATCGGAGCCGAAGAACACACGGTCGCCGCCGACACCCGTCTGCTCGATCTCGGTCAGCAGCCAGCGAGCGCCGAAGCCGACGGCCCAAGACGTATCCGTGTACACCTTGTAGCCGTCTTTGACCCACTGCAGGAACTTCGGCACGAGCTTGATGTGCCCCGACACCCCGCCGCCGAAGTGCACGAGGTAGATCTTGCAACGCCTACCGTACTTCTCGACCAGCGGGATGAAGTTGTTGATGTCCGAGTTTCCACCGGGGCTGGTGTGGAAGTGGAAGATCAGGTCGTGCTGCTCGCAGGCGTCGAAGCACTCGTCGGCGAGCGCGAGCGTCTCCTCATCCCACGTCCCGGGATCGGGGTTGCCGCCCAACAGAAAAGTGGTCTTGAGCGCCACCGCGCGTGACTCTCCCGCGAGCTTCAGCGCCTTGCGCGTCATCTCCGCGTTACGCGGCAGGAATGAGACCCAGATCGCCGCCAGCACGCGGTCGTTGTTCGTGGCCGCGTCCATGACGACGTCGTTGAGATCGAACGAGATCTCGTGCAGCGGAACGCCGTAGTTCGACATCGTCAGCGCACGCTCGATCTTGAACTGGTCGAGATGGTTCTTGATGAACTCGTCGGTGTTGCGATAGTCGTAGACCGTCGGCTTGACCGGATGCTCGAGGTCGTAGAACTTCCACGGCGGGATCTCGCCGATGTGGCAGTGCGCATCGATGATCTTCTTGGGGTGGGTCGTCATCGTCAGTCCTTTCCGAACAGGTCGCGCGCCGCAGTGATGCGTGCCTCCCACTCGTCGTGGCGCGAGAACTTTCTCGCCGGCATCAGCGGCGGCTGGTCGAGCAGCCAGGCCCCGTCACGGGGGTCGAGCTGCACGACTTCCAGCTCGTAGGTCGCCGCTCCCTCGGGCTCGGTCTTCGCCGAGGCGTGGATCGCGCGGCCCGATCGGACGTGCATCTCGAGCCGGTGCGATCCGAACGGCGTCACGTCCTCGAACAGCACCACCCACGGCGCTCCCGTGGTCCGCGCATGGACCAGGCGCGCCGCGGCGATCTCCTTGGCGTGCTCACGCATCGTCTCGCGGTGGCGCTGGCAGAACGCGGCATCGCGGACAGCCTCAACGTCCATCAGGGCCGCCATCGAAGGCGACAGGCGCCTGACGGTGTCAGCGCCGAGCCCGCGCTGCTCGTGCCAAGTCTGCACGAGCTGCTCCTCGCCGTGCACGTCGCGCAACTCGTCGCTGATCGCGCGCACGACGCGGATGTACTGCTCGTAGAGGACGGCGTTGACCATCACCGACGGATACACGACTGCCTCGGCGCGACGCCACGCGGCGACCGCGGCGTCGCGATCGGCTGCCCCGTTGACCGTCACACGGTCCAGGTGTTGAGTTGGAATGCGCCCGCGCGCCACGCGGTCAGTGCCGCGTCGAGCACGTCGAGCGGATGGAACGGCTTGACGCCGTCCATCAGCGCGTCCTCTGGGAATCCGTACAGCGCTCCACAGGCGAACCGGCACGCGTACACGCTGCCGCCCTCATCGAGGAACGTGCGGATCTGGTTGTTGATCGCCATGTGGCCGGGGAAGGCCTCGTCGCCGACCTTCGGGAAACCCCGCGTGCCGGAGGCCATCAACACCCCCGGCCCGTAGAGCACGAGCGAGGTGTCGAAGCCCTTGCGAAGGACCCGCGTCGTGGTGAGCAGGTTCACGAGCCCGACCGAACCCTCGTAGGGGACCGTGTGCATGAACGTAAAGGCCTTTTCCCCCGGGTTTGCCTTGATGTCCTCGAATACCTTGTCCTTGGTGTCGAAGAGCTCGGTCCCCGCCGTCTTGGCCTCGGCGAGGCTGCTGTTGATCGCCACTCTCTCCTCCTTCGGGAGTCGTCGACCCCGTATCGGATCGTAGACGTGTATTCATAGCGCGGGTGACCAGCGCGGTCAAGCAATCCGGGAATCTCGCCTAAATACAGGCGCTTATGCGCAACCGGAACCTTGTGAGCGCATGTACTATGGTGTACGTTCGCTGATCGAGATCGTCCGGACTGCCATGCGCCAACCAGCGGAAACCGCAGAAAATACGCTTGCAGCCGTGCCCGCACCAAAGCCCCTGCCGGAGATCGAACGGACGGTCGGGGAGATCGGAGCCAAGGTTGCGAAGGCGCGCGCCGAGCGGGGCTGGTCGCTGGCGCAGCTGGCCGAGCGGGCAGGACTGTCGACCGCGGCGGTGCACAAGATCGAGAAGAGCGGCATGACGCCGACGATCGCAAGCCTCATGAAGGTGGCCTCCGCGCTCGGCAAGAGCGTCGGCTTCTTCGTCGAGGAGGTCGAGGCCACACGTCCGGTGACAGTGATCCGCGGAGCCGAGCGCTCGCGCCTGTACACGTCTAAGCAGGGACTCGAGCTGCAGAACATCTCCGGCCGCTACGGCCCGTTCTGGGTTGCCGGTGCCGAGGCATACGTCGAGCCGGGCGCCGACAGCGGGCCGGTCCCGATGAGCCATCCCGGGGAGGAGCTCGTGCTGCTGCTCGAGGGTCGGATGATCTTCACGATCGACGGCGAGTCCTACGAGCTCGATCCCGGTGACTCGATTCATTTCCGCACCGTCCGTCCGCATTCGTGGGCGAACCCGGCCGAGCGTCAGGCCCGCGCGATCTGGCTCGCGATCCGCGGTTCCTGAGCGTGAGGGTGCACGCGTGCGGATCGTCATCGCAATCGGCGGCAATGCGATAGTCGCGGAGCACGAGCATGGCACCTGGTCCGAGCAGCGCGCGAATGCCGCCACCGTCGCCCGTGAGCTCGCCGCGCTGAAACGCGCCGGCCACGAGCTCGTTCTCACCCATGGCAACGGCCCCCAGGTTGGAGCGCTGCACCAGCAGCACGCCCGCGGGGCACCCGAGATCCCCTCGCTGCCGCTCGATGTGCTCGTGGCGATGACGCAGGGGCAGCTCGGATACCTGCTCCAGACCGCGATCGAGGAGGCAGATCCGCAGCTGCGCACTGCGACCGTGCTCACGCGCGTCACGGTGCAGCTGGACGACCCGTCATTCGTCAAGCCGACCAAGCCGGTCGGGCGCTTCTACCGGGATGAGCGCACGGCACGCGTGGCCGCCGGAAACAGTGGCGAGGTGGCATCGGATGCGGGTCGCGGTTGGCGCACAGTGGTCGCCAGCCCGCGCCCCTATGAGATCGTCGAGTTCGAGCAGATCCGAGCGCTTGCCGAGCGAGGCCTGGTCGTGATCGCCGGAGGTGGCGGCGGGATCCCGGTCTCGCGCAGCGACGGACGGCTGGAGGGGGTCGAGGCCGTGATCGACAAGGACCGCGCCTCGGCGGTGCTCGCCCGGGCGGTCGGCGCCGAGGGGCTGGTGATGCTCACCGCCGTGGAGCGCGTCGCACTGGACTTCGGCACCAGGTGGCAGCGCGACATGTCGCGGCTCACGGTCTCCGACGCCGCAGAGCTGCTTGCGGCGGGCGAGTTTCCGCCGGGAAGCATGGGGCCGAAGATCGAATCAGGCGTTCGGTTCGTGAGCGAAGGCGGCCAGGTCGCCATCGTCACCTGTGCCGAGCAGCTGCGTGACGCCGTCGACGGCGATGCCGGCACGCGCATCGTCCCGGATGCCGAAGGGCCGTCGGCCACCGCGTGGATGAGTGCCACCACGGTGGCGGCGTGAGCTGGAACGTCCGCGTCATCCCCAATCGATACGCGGACAGCGTCCGCCTGATGAGTATCTCGCGCACCGTTCGTGCGAATGACGGTGTGAGCCGGTGCGAGCTGACGATGGCAACGCCCGCCAACCTCGAGCTACTGAGGAGGCTCGGCGTGGTCGCCCACGCGTCCCCCGGCGACCTCGTGATCGCGGTCGACGCACCGGGTCCTGTCGCCGAGCGGGCGCTCGCGCTGGCCGAGCAGGAGCTCACGTCGCTGCCCTCCGACGACGCCGCCCGGGCGGCGGGCGATGAACGACCCCGCTCGCTCGTGCTTGCCGCCGCCAAGCTCGCGGGCGCCAACGTGGCGCTGATCTCGGTGCCCGGTGAGTATGCGGCGCTCGAGGCCCATCAGGCGTTGAGCGCCGGCATGCACGTATTCCTGTTCTCAGACCATGTGCCGCTCGAGGCGGAGCTGGCGCTGAAGGAGCGCGGCGCCGGGCTGGGCCTGCTGGTGATGGGGCCGGAATGCGGCACGGCGATGCTCGGCGGCGTGGGGCTCGGCTTTGCCAACGTGGTCCGGCCGGGGTCTGTCGGGATCGTCGCTGCCTCCGGCACGGGCGCGCAGGAGAGCGCCTGCCTGCTTGACGCGGCCGGCGTGGGTGTCTCGCACATCGTCGGCGTCGGCGGGCGCGACCTTTCCGCGGAGATCGGCGGAATCATGTTTCGCCAGGCGATCAGCCTGCTCGCCGAGGACCAGTCGACCGACACGCTGCTGCTCGTGTCCAAGCCGCCTTCGGCGGATGCCGTGGATGCACTGAGCGGAGCGGTGCCTGCGGGCGTGCGGGTAGTCGCATCGTTCGTCGGCTGGGACGGTGATCGGGCACCATTCCCGGTCCACCCGACGATCGAGGCCGGCGCAGCAGCAGCCGCGGGCGTGGCGCCCGCGGACGTCTCATCACTCGAGCGGAGCGTCGACGAGCGACGGCGAGACACGGCGGGGCGATCGCTGCTCGGCCTGTACTCGGGTGGCTCACTCGCGCACGAGGCCGCGACGATCCTCGAGCCGCAGCTCGGTCCGCTCGCCGGCAACGTTTCGCACGGCTCGACCGATGCCCGCATCGGGCATGCGTTGCTCGATCTCGGCGATGGCGAGTACACCCAGGGACGACCGCACCCGATGGTGGATCTCGAGGTCCGGATCGCGATGCTCGAGCAGGCTGCCGAGCAGCAAGAGGTCGGCTGCGTGCTACTCGACGTCGTGCTGGGCTACGCCGGCCACCCTGATCCAGCCGGCGGCCTGGCCGACGCCGTGCGGCGTGTGGCCGACGGTGCGCTCGTGATCGCACACGTGTGCGGCACGCCCGACGACCCCCAGGACTCGCGCGCTCAGCAGGCCATTCTGGACGAGGCCGGCGCGCTGATTGCTCCTTCCAACGCCGCGGCCGCCCGGCTCGCGCTGCGCGCGGTCCGGTGAGAGCGATCCGATGAGACCGCTGCGGATCGCGATGCTCACCTACTCGCTGCGACCGCGCGGTGGGGTCGTCCACGCACTCGAGGTGGCCCAGGCGCTGGCGCGGCGCGGGCACGAGGTGACGCTGATGGCACTTGGGCGGCCGGGCGAGCGCTTCTTCCGGGAGCCTTGCGTGCCGGCGCGGATCGTGCGGTATGAGCCGCTCGACGGACCGTTCGACGAGCGGATCATGGCGATGCTCTCGGCCTACCGCGACGGGCTTGCGGCGCCGCTCGCCGACGGCGGCTTCGATCTGATCCACGCTCAGGACTGCCTCTCGGCGAATGCGGCGCTCGAGCTCCGCGAGCTCGGGGTGATTCCGCATGTGATCCGCACGGTGCACCACGTCGATCGGTTCGTTTCCCCATCTCTGATCGAGTGCCAGAAGAGATCGATTCTCGATCCCGACGGAGTGCTGTGCGTCTCCGAGCCGTGGGTCACGCGGCTGGCCGTGGAGTTCGGCGTCCACGCCGGGCTCGTGCGCAACGGCGTCGACTCCCGGCGGCACCGTCCCCCGTACGATGCAGCGCAGCGCAGTCGGGACCGGGCCGCGGCAGGACTGGATGGCCGGCTGACGGTGCTCAACGTCGGCGGCATCGAGCCGCGCAAGGGGTCGCTCACGCTGCTCGACGCGTTCGCGCAATTTCGAGCGCTCGCGCCCGATCTCGATCCGTTGCTCGTATTGGCCGGCGGCGCGACGCTGTTCGATTACCGGCACGAGGTCGAGAGGTTCCGCGAGCGGTTGGCGGCGGGCGGGCTCGAGCCTCACGTGCGGGTGCTCGGCAGCCTGCGCTGTGAGGAGGTGCAGCGGCTCTACCGCGCCGCCGATCTGTTTGCGTTCCCCTCGACGACCGAGGGCTTCGGACTCGCCGCGCTCGAGGCACTGGCAAGCGGGCTGCCGGTGGTGGCCTCCGAACTGGACGCGCATCGCACCTTCCTTGCGCATCAGCGCAACGCGCTGCTCGTGCCCGTCGGCGACAGCCGGGCGCTCGCGCTCGCGCTCGAGCGGCTGGCGCGGGACAGTGCCGAGCGCGACCGGTTGCGGGCGCGCGGACTGGAACTGGCGGCGACCTACACTTGGGATGCCGCAGCAGCCGCGCACGAGCGGGCTTACGCGGAGCTGCTCCGCTCGCTGCATGGCCGGGAACATGTCGTTTCGCAGCGCTCCGGTGGAGCCTGACCGTGGCCGAAGGGCTCGAGGTGAGCGCGACGTGGATGGGCGGCTATCAGTCGCTCGTGCAGGCGCGCGGACACGAGCTCACGATCGATGAGCCCGCGTCGGTGCGGGGGGGCGATCAGGGGATGATGCCGACCGAGGCGTTCTGTGCCGCGATCGCCAGCTGCTTCTGCCTCGCGCTGGCACATGTCGCCGGCAAGCGGGGGCGAGAGCTGCCCGGTCTTCGGGTCGTCGTGCGAGCCGAGCGGGCCGGCACGGAGCTGCGCTATCACCGGTTCGACGTCGAGGCGCGCGCGAACGTCGAGGGAAATCAACTTGCTGCGCTGATCGAGCCCGCCCGCCGGGTTTGCTGGGTCTCCAACACGCTCGCGCACGGCGTTGAGCTCAACTACCGTTACACTTCCGTAGACGGCCGTACACCAAGGTAGAAGGAGCGAGCGAGTGCTTCAGAACCGGTCCGAGCTCGAGCAGATCCTCCGCAAGACCCCCGCCCTGGGAGCCGTGTTTGCCCGCCACGCGTACGGAATGCGCCGCTGGGTAGATCTGTTCGCGGCCCGCATCCCCGCAATCGAGGACCCGTACCTGGTCGAGCTCGTGGCGGCGATCGTCAGCCAGAACGCACGCCACATGGTGCTGTTCCGGGAGCGGGCGACCGCGCACCAGATCGACCCCGACCGGTACGTGTGCCCGCCCGAAGGCGAGCTGATCTACGAGCGGATGGCGCCGCTCAGCGAGGATGAGACGCTGGCGTACGCACTCGGCTCACTCGAGCACTTCGCCGACCTGCTGGCCGTCTATGCCGAGACTGCCGAGGAGGACCAGGACGCCGAGGTGCTCGCCGAGGTGCGCGCGGACAACGACCGCGCGATCGCCCGTCTGCGCGAATTCGTGCATCCCCCGGCCGCGCCTGCGGCGGCCCACGCTCACGAGCTTTACCGGCTGCGCGAGCTCGCCGAGGCTCCGCTGTATGCCAACGGGCACTGACACGGTCCCAGCCCCCAGTTTCGCCGAGCTCCAACGCGAGCTCCCCGCATTCTCTCCGCGCGCTTGGCGATTTGCGACGATGGCCGCCGCCTCGCGCGCCGGTGCACGGCTCAGCGAGGGCCTCCGGCTTGGGCACGAGCACGGCTTCGACTCCGGACCGTTCATGGCTCACGCGTACGCGAACGTGCCGCGCGGGCGCACACCGGTCGGGCGCCTGATCGACGCCCGGCTGCTCGCGCGGCGCACCTGCGTGGCATTTCGCGAGATTCGCGAACTCGCGCGCCGGGCGCTCGACGAGGCGATCGTCGCCGACCCGTCGCCGGCGCCGGTAATCGCGGACCTCGCCGCCGGACCCGCTCCGTATCTGTTCGACGCTCTGCTCGCTCATCCCCAGGCGAGCGCGATCGCGTGCGACATCGACCCCTCGGCGCTGGCCCAGGCCCGGGCGGGCGCATCGCGGCTCGCGCTCGGCGATCGGATGCGGTTCGTTCACGCGAGCGCGTTCGACCGCGACGCGCTCGCGAGCCTCGAGCCCGTTCCCGACGTCGTCGTCGAGCTGGGCCTGTACGGCATCTATCACGACGACACGCTGATCGAGCGTCACTTCCGCGATCTCGCGGAGACGATTGGCCCGTCGCAGATCGTGTTTAACGTGCAGACGCAGAACCCGGAGATCGAGCACATAGCGCGCGTGTGGCGCGATCACCGCGGCGAACGCTGCGTTTGGAGGCTGCGCCCGCTGGAGCTGATCCTGAGCTGGGCGGCCGCGGCTGGGTACGAACCGGCCTGGGTCGGATCGGACCGCCACGGTATCTATCGCGTCGGGCGGCTTACACGGCGCGCGGGAGCGCCGGCATGAGCGTCCTGACCTGGACCGAGTCGCCTCAGACAGGCATCGTCGCCTCAGAGCGCCTGCGCCGGCTGCGGGCGAGTCACCACGGGATGTGGAACTACGTGACCTACCGGGACGCGATCGGGCTGCTCGGGATCGACCCGGCCCAGATCTACCCAGCCGGCAGCACGCGTCTCGACCCCCGGCAATGGGCGGACCTCGGATGGCTGACCTGCTTTTGCGGGCCCCCGGCCTCGGCCGTCGAGGCGATGCGCCGGGCCGTGACCCCGGAGTCGCTGAACCAATACACGCCGGACCTGATCGAGCCGCTCCGTGACGCCGCCGCCGCGCAGTTCGGGCGCGCGCGCGGTGACGCCTTCGAGGTCGTCGGCACCGAAGGCGCGCAGGCTGGGCTGGCGCTCGCGCTGATGGCATCGGTTGACCCTGGCGACGAGGTGATCATCAGCGATCCCGGCTACTTCCACGTTCCCTCAGCGGTGATTGCGGCCGGCGGCGTGCCGGTGCCGGTACCGATCGGAGCGGCCACCGGCTTCCGACTCGATCCCGATGCCGTGAGCGCGGCGATCGGACCTCGCACCCGTGCGATCTGCATCGTCGACCCCGGCAACCCCTACGGGGTCGTCCAGACGCGCGCCGAGCTTCAGGCGCTCGCTAGCCTCGCCGAGCGCCACGGCCTGCTGCTGTTACATGACGTCACCCACGGTCCGCTGGCGCTCGATTCGACGACCCCGTTCGCCACCCTGCCCGGGCTCGAATTGACCGAGCAAGCTGTGGCGGTGCTATCGGTCTCGCATTGCTACGGGATGGCGGGCGCGCGGATCGGCTTCCTCGGAGGACCGCCCGGGTTCGTCCGGGGTTGCCTGCAGCTGAAGGCGGCACTCACGCGCTTGAACACGAACCTGATCTCACAGCACGGCGCGCTCGCGGCGCTGGCGGATCGGGAGTACCTGGCAGGCGCCCAGCGGACGATCGTCTCGAACCTCGCCCACCTCGAGCAGACACTGGCACGGCTGCCTGGAGCACAGCTCGCGGTGCGCCCGCAGCGTGGTCTCGCGTGCGCGGTCGACGTGTCGGGCACCGGCACCAGCGCGCAGGAGTTGATGGTGGCGCTGTTCGCCCGCCACGTGGCCGTCTACCCCGCGGACGGGCTTGGCGAGACCGCCGCGGCGACCACGATCCGCCTCAACCTCTCGCGCCCCGACGCGTGGGCGATGGAGCATCTGCGCGACGTGCTCGGTGAAGCGATCGATGAGGCCGCATCCGGGCGCTGGCGCGCGTCGGTACTGGCGTTGCTGGAGCGCAAGGGGACGGCCCGGGCCGGCTGGCTTGCCGAGCAGATCCGAGGCCTCGGGTGACAGTCGGTGAGCTGCTCGAGGCGTACGGCTCGCCGCTGTGGCTGGCCGACGTCGACCGCTTCCGCGTAAATCTGGCTTCATTCGAGGCGGCCTGGCGCGCCGCCTGGCCCGACGTACGGATCGCGTACTCGTATAAGACGAATCGCCTGTTGGCGTTCCTGCAGGCGGCCGAGCTCGACGGCGCCTCGGCCGAGGTCGCAGGCGAAGCGGAGTACGAGCTTGCAGCTGGCCTGATCGAGATCGACCCGGTTCAGATCGTCATCGACGGGCCGGCCAAGCCGGACTCCTTGCTGGCGCGCGCCGGCGCGGGCCGGGCGCTCGTGCTGGCCGATTCGGCGGCGGAGCTCGAGCGTGCCGCCGCCGCCGGCGTGACGCGCATCGGCCTACGGGTCGCGCTTGACAGCTTCACCGGCGCGCAGACGAGGTTCGGGATCCCGCCCTCGGAGATCGCCGCCGTGGCGAACGCGGCCGCCGCGCTCGGGCTCCGCGTGCACGCGCTTTCGACGCATCTCGTGTCGACCGACTTCGATCCCGACAGCGGCGGTGTGGTCGTCTCCTGGCCTCGGCCAGCGGAAGAGCACGCCGGCGCCGCCCGCGTGCTCGCAACGCTCGCAGCCGAGCTCGCGGCTGAATCCCACGAGATCGCTGTCATCGACCTCGGCGGCGGCTTTCCGCCGTGGCCCGCCGTGGAGGCGCACGCTCGATCGGTCGCCGGGGCGCTCGCCGCGGCCGGCTTCACAGGCCAGCTGCTGCTAGAGCCGGGCCGGGCGATCGTCGCCGACGCCGTGGAGCTCGCCTTCACCGTCATCGCGGTCAAGACCCTCGTCGACGGGACGCGCTGTCTGGTCTGCGACGCGGGGACCAACTTCCTCCCGGGCGCGCTGACCAGGCCGCCACAGCTGCGGGCGCTGGGTCTGGACGGCCCGCCGAGCGCCGCGCTGGTCGCCGGGCCGCTGTGCTTGAACGTGGACGTCGTGCACCCGCACGCCCTGCTGCCGGACCTTCGCCCTGGGGCGGTGCTGATCGCCGAGGCGGTCGGCGCGTACCAGCAGGCGGCCTCGACGCAGTTCGGCGAGCCGCGCCCCGCCGTGGTTGTCCGGCAAGACGGCCGCTGGTCGCTACACCAGCCTGTCGAGAGCATCGAAAGAGAGCGTCATGCAGTCTGAGAGAGGAGCGAGATGAGCGAGCGTTTGATCGTGATCGGCGGCGGCGGGTCCGGAACCGCGGCCGCGACGATCGCCAAGCGGGTGAACCCGGACATGCACGTGACCGTATTCAGCGAGTTCCCCGACATTGCCTACTCGCCATGCGGAATCCCGTATGCGCACGGGCGTGAGATCCCGGAGTTCAAGGATCTGTTCCTTTCGACCGTTCAGCGCTACGTCGAGGACGGACTCGACATGCGGATGGAGACGACCGTCACGGACATCGACCTTGCTCGCCAAACGGTTACGGCCCGCAATGCGCACGAGGGGTTCGACAAGCTGATCCTCTGTACTGGATTCGTGTGGGAGCAGCCGGACGTGCCCGGCGCCAACCTCGAGGGGCTTCACTACGTCAAGGACATTCGCCGGGCGATGGAGTTCGACAAGGAGCTCGACTCGATGAAGCGCGCGGTCGTGATCGGCGGCATGTGGCTCGGCGTCGAGATGTCCGGCGCCCTGGCCCGGCGGGGCCTCCACGTCGACTTCATCGATGACGGTCCGTGGCTGCTCTCCGAGCTCGTCGACCCCGACGTCGCCGAGCCCGCCCAGGAGGCCCTCGAGAAGCTCGGCGTCCACGTCCGTACCGGCACGAGACTGCTCGGCTTCGACGGCGCAAACGGACGCATCCGAGCGGTGTCGACTTCGGCCGGCGAGCTCGAGTGCGACGTCGCCGTGATCTGCCTTCACAAGCTCCCGAACACCACACTCGCGGAGGCGGTCGGATGCAAGCTCGGCACCATCGGAGCCGTGGTCGTCGACGATCACATGCGCACCTCAGCGCCAGGCGTGTGGGCGGCGGGAGACGTGATCGAGGTGCCGCACGGCCTCTCGATGCTGCCGATCCACGGCCTCACCGGCTCCCACGCATACGCTCAGGGTCGCGTCGCCGGCGCCAACGCCGCCGGCGAGGACCGCTCCTATGACCCGGTGTGGATTCCCTGGGGCTTCATGTCGGGCGACTACACGATCGGCGGATTCTCGATCGGTGAGACGCTCGCCGAAGCCATGGGCATCCCGTATGTTGTCGCCAAGGGGGTTGGGGTCTCTCGGGCCCGCTACTTCCCGGGTGCCGCCCGGACGCACGTGAAGCTGATCGCCGAGCCGGGTTCGCTGCGGCTGATGGGTGCGCAGCTGCACGGCGGCGAGGGGATCAAGGAGCGCTGCGACTTCCTCGCGTTCGTCGCCAAGCGCGGCGCGACGCTGGACGACCTCGCGTGGATGGAGAACATCTACTCGCCGCCGATCGGGGCCCTGTTCGAGCCGATCCAGATCGCAGCCCAGAACGGCCTCTCCGATCAGGCGCGCAAGCGCGAGACGGTGCCGGCATGAACGTGCGCGAGATCCAGCACCGGCTGCGCGAGCGCTCCGAGTACAGCCTCAGGCTCGCGGCGATGAACGACGTCGCGCGCAGGTACCCCGGTCGCACCTCCAAGTCCGCACTGCCCCAGGTGGGAGCCTTCTGGCGCTACCTGTTCGTGCCGCTGTTCCGGCGCGTTCCGTGGTCGTTCAAGCACCGGGCGATGCGGACGCTGAAGATGACCGCCCGCAACTGGCCGCAGGACGCTCGCCGCTTCGGGGAGCCATGGCGCCCCCCCGCCGGCTCGCGGCGGCCGCCGGGAGGCGCGACGCCCTGAGCTCGGAGCTGTTCACCGCAACCCGCGATCTGCTTCGTGCCGAGCTCGCGGGCGACCTGAGCCGCGGCGGATACGTCCTGCGCGTGGACGACGAGCGCGCCCGCGATCGCCGCTATTTCGACAAGTCCCTTGTGCTTTGCCGGCCGGGGTTGCTGACGCGCGCTGCGCGACTGCTCGCCGCGATGGTGTCGGAGGAGTGCGAGCGGTTGGCCGTCACCGGAGTGCCCTCGACAGCGCTCGGGACCGCTCTCGCGCAGGAGGCGGGACTTGCCCTGCTGCTGGCCGACGACGAGCGGCCGGGCAAATTCGGCGGGGAGTTGTTCGCAGGCACACGGGTCACGCTGGTCGAAGACGTGGTGTTCACCGGTCAGCGGGCGCTGGCCGGGGCGCGGGCGCTGCGAGACGCGGGCGCTGAGACCCTCGACGTTCTGTGTCTGCTGGACCGTCAGTCCGGCGCGGCTCAGCTGCTGGCCGGCGACGGCCTGCCGCTCCGGGCGCTATTCACCGAGACAGAGTTGCTCGAGCAGCCCGGCCAACCACCGCGGTGAGCACCCCGGCAGCGGACCAGCCGCGCGCCGCGACGGCCACCGAACGTGTGCGTGACCGCCTGGCGGAGCTGGCGCTGATCGGCGGCGAGGCGGGCGACGGCGTAACCCGACTCGCGTACACCGAGCGCGAGCGCGAGGCCCATCGCCGGTTCGCCGGCTGGGCACGTGCGGGCGGCGCCAACGTCGACGTCGACCAGGCGGGGAACACCGTCGCGATCTTCCGCGAGGGAACCCCCTACTTCCTGATCGGCTCGCATCTCGACACGGTGCTGCACGGAGGACGCTACGACGGCGCGGCAGGGGTGGTTGCGGCGCTCGAGGTCGCGCAAGGCCTCGGCTCCCTGCGACAGGGCGTGCGCGTCGTGGCGTTCGCCGGCGAGGAAGGCGCCCGCTTCGGTCGACCGACGCTCGGCAGCTCACTTGCCGCCGGCCTCCTTGACAGCGCCAGTCTCGGCAGGCTGCGCGACGCCGACGGGACGACGCTGCTCGCCGCCGCAGCCGAGGTCGGCCTCAATCCGGCCGAGGCAGCACCGTGGCTCGGCGATGACGTCGCCTGCTTCTTCGAGCTGCACATCGAGCAGGGTCGCCAGCTCGAGGCGGGCGCGGCGCGGATCGGGTTGGTAGACGCGATCGCCGGTAGCGTGCGCATTCACTTCGAGATCAAGGGCCGCGCCGATCACTCGGGCGCGACGCCGATGCGGATGCGCGCCGATGCGCTGGCGGCCGCCAGCGAGCTCGTGCTCGCCGTCGAGGAGGCGGGACGCAGGTATCGCTCGGGGGTCGCAACCGTGGGTCGACTGCAGCTCAGTCCGAACAACGTCACAACGATTCCCGGCCGGGTGACGCTGTGGGTCGACCTGCGCGACGTCGATCCCGATCTGCAGCGCCGCGCCGCCCGGCGCATACTCGAGGCGGCCGCCGAGATCGCCGCCCGCCGGGGCCTCCCGATCACCCCCGACGTACTCTCCGACCAGCCGCCGATCGTCCTGCCCGCCTGGCCGCGAGCGATCCTGTACGACGAGTGCCGCGCCCGCGGCCTCGCCTACCGCGTGCTCTCGAGTGGCGCCGGCCACGACGCGGCCGTCGTCGCCCGTCGAGCCCCGGCGGCCATGGTGTTCATTCCCTGCGTGGACGGGATCAGCCACTCACCGCGCGAGCAGGCGAGCCCAGCGGACATCGCGCTCGCGATCGAGGTCATGTGCAGCACGCTCCGCCGGACCGACGAGCTGATCCAAACCCGGTGACGTACGCGACGACCGCTCTGATCGTGGCCGGTCGACCACCTCTCGGACGCCCGCCGGCGGGCCAGCTGAAGGCCGGAGGCGTGACGACAGCAGCGGTCGCCACCTGCGAGCCGTGGTCGCGAACGACAAGGATCGGCGCCACCACCGCGGCCGCGCACAAGAGCAGCGCACGGCGTCCGAGGAGGCCCTTTGGCACGGCGACCAGCCTGATCCCCTCAAGACAACACATCAACCGCAGCGCCGGCCTAGCCGCGCAGTCAGGCAGGAACGCGTACCAATAGGCCGGGCGAGCGAGAATCTTTCGCGGACCAGTCTTGCGGACACTGCGGTCTCAGCCGCCGCGGTGGTCCGCTTCCGACGGACAGCGCGCTCGTTCGGAATCGCTGTCCGGACGCCCCATGGTGACGTGGAACGGCACCGTTCGACAGCACCGAGGCGATCTCAAATCACGACGCGAAGGGCGCGTTCCTCCCCGTCGCGCGGGAGCTCCCGATCGTGGCGACGCGCGAAGCATCGGACTCTTGAGATGGCCAGGCCCTGCATCTGGTCTCCGGTGGTCCTTCGCGCTCCACAGCGGCCACAACTTGTTCCAGAGCAACCGCCCCGACGGGCGGGGTCGGAACATCAATCCAGGCCCGATCGGCTGCGAGCACGTTTAGGCAACGCTTCAAGGTGGTGTCGGGCACTGGTCGCTGTGACAGATGGCTGCCGCCGACTATCCTCGAAAGCACACACAAGTTGGGAGTGAGCATGGCCTTTAAAGTCGGCAAGCGCGTCGTAGCCGAGTCTGAGTCAATCGAGCGCCGACCCCGCTCGGGTGTCATTGAGGAAGTGCTGCGGGGCGACCCGTCGCCTCGCTATCGGATCCGGTGGGACGACGGCCGCGAGAGCATCTACACGCCGGCAAGCGGCGCCCTCCGAGCTGAACAACGCCCCAAGAATAAACGGCAAGCGGCGCCACCGAAGCGCAAGCCAACCTGAGACGCGACGATCCACCACGCCCGGCGAGAGACCCAACGCCACGCGCGCAGCCGACCCCCCCGTTCGGGGACCGCGAGCGTCGAAGCCGGCCGCAAGGGCTTGCCCGTGCGTCGCGTAGCTGACGGTGGGCGGTCGAAGGACCACCGGGGCCGTGGGGTGGCCTGCCCGTCGCGGTCCGGGTCGAGGGCCTGCCGGCACGCAGCCGCATCATGGCGCGCCGCAGGGCGGTGAGCCCCGGAGAACAGAGCCAGGACCTTAGCCCTGTGTCCTTATCTTGCCGTCGTATACCGCGCTTCTCGCACGCTTGCGGCTCCGCAGGCACCGGACTCACCGCGTGAGCCCTCCGCGGTGATCGCGAGGCGTGCTTCAGCCCGAGCTCCGACGCTTGGGGTCTGGTGCACATAGTCGCCCGCGGTGGAGGAGTACAGTGGAGACATAGCTGGCCCTGCGGCCAGGATTCTCGGCCCGTGCCCGAGTGCCACCAACGGCGCGACCCGCGCCACGAGGCGTGAGGCGTGAGGCGTGGGTTACTGGTTTTGACTGCGGGGCCGGTGCGGTAGTTCTGCGGGCGCTCCACCACCGGCCCGGTGGCCGCGTGCCTGTGTGATTGAACGCGCGGGGGCTCTAGCCCTCTTCCTTGCGCGCGGACTCGATAGAGGGACGGGAAGGCTTGAAGACCATGGCCCTGAGCCAACGGGACTTGGCGGCACGCGGGCGAGGCGAGTTGACTGGGGATCGTGGGTCGCGGTGGCTCTCGCGGGCGATCGATGTCAAACGACGCCTGCAGACGAGGCCAGCGGACGGCACCCGGACCAAGGCAGACCCGTTCGGTCGGGGCGATCCCCGCCACGCGCATCTCACTCGATCGCACGACTAGCGGGGCCTACCGATGGCGCTGTCAGTAGGGGATCTTCAGGAGCTTGAAGAGGTCAAGGGTCTGATCGCGCGCGGGCTGCACGTCGGCGTGCTCACATACGCCGAGATCGCGATCGCCATGGCGGAGCTCGATCTGGACGAGGCCGACGTCGAGGAGTTGCACGGCTTCCTGGAGCGAGCGGAGATCGAGCTGGTGGAAGAGCTCGATCCGGCGCTCTCGGCCGCGGAGGTGGAACGCGCACCGGATAAGCGCGGCCGGCGCAAGCCGAAGACGGCGCTGGACCTCAAGCCGGACATGACGACCGATTCCCTTCAGCTGTTCCTGAAGGACATCGGCAAGGTGCGCCTGCTCACGGCGCAGGAGGAAGTCGATCTTGCCAAGCGGATCGAGCGCGGCGATTTGGACGCCAAGCAGAAGATGGTCGAGTCGAACCTCCGGCTGGTCGTCTCGATTGCCAAGAACTACCGGAACCAGGGACTGCCGTTCCTCGACCTGATCCAGGAGGGAACGCTCGGTCTCGTCCGTGCGGCGGAGAAGTTCGACTACCGGAAGGGGTTCAAGTTCTCCACCTACGCCACCTGGTGGATCCGCCAGGCGATCGCCCGCGCGTTGGCGGACAAGGCCCGGACGATCCGGATCCCGGTGCACGTGGTTGAGAAGCTCAACAAGATCGGGCGCGCCGAGCGCAAGCTCGTGACCGAGCTCGGACGCGAGCCGACTGCCGAGGAGATCGCCGAGGTGACCGGGATCGAGCCGGAGGAGGTCGAGTCGATCAAGCGCTCGGCCCAGGCCCCCGTTTCGCTGGAGAAGCCGGTCGGTGACGAGGAGGAGTCGGAGTTCGGCCAGTTCATCGCCGACGAGCGAGCCGAGTCGCCGTATGAGCGCGCGGCCGAGATCCTGACCAAGGAAGCGCTCCGCGAGGCGCTCGAGAACCTCTCCTACCGCGAACGGCGTGTGCTCGAGTTGCGCTATGGGCTCGGCGGCGAGCATCCGCGCACGCTCGATGAGGTCGGTCGGACGTTCAACGTCACCCGCGAGCGGATCCGTCAGATCGAGAATCAGTCGCTCAAGAAGCTCCAGCACCTCCGCGAAGCCCAGCAACTGCGCGACGACGTCGAGATCGCTTCCGACTATCCGCCGCGCACGTTCAGGCACCGAACCTAGACGACCGAGGAGATCCTGGATCTCCAGCGCGGGCATGACGCCGACGATGTGAGACCGTCGCTCAGCCGACCAACCAGATCGCGCCGTCGCGCACCTCGACCGGGAACGTCTTCAGCGACCGGGCTCGCCAGTCGTCGCTTTCACGGCGCCCGCCGACGGCTTGAATGCCCCCTGAGGCCCCGGCACAATCGCGCCGGTAGCGACGTCTGCGACGGTGAGCAGCGTGTTGATTGTTGGCGGTGGGCGAAGCAGGCTGCTGGACACGCGGGCGCTGGCGTCTTCTGGCGGGTCGGGGGCGATGTAGGATCGCTCGGCACCCTCGCAGACCAAGGAGCAGCCGGGTTGATCGATCGTCTTGTGCACGATATTCACGAGCGACTCGAGCAGTTGCTTGCTGAGGTGGAGAAGCTCCGTCGCGCGCTCGCCGCGTTGGACCCTCGCTCGCGCTCGACGGCACCGCAGACGCCACGTCCGGTACCGCGATCGGCTCGCAGGCACAGCCCGGCTCCGCGCGCGCGTCCGGCGAGCTCGCGGGCTCGCACGGCCAGCGGGTAGTGGCGTGCTCTTTCGCCTGATCGTCAGCGATTACCTCGAGCGCCCGGCCGGTGACTACGTGGAGCTGTTGCACCGCGGCGTCGTCAGCGCGCCGGAGGGTGTCGACCTCGAGGCGTGGCGGGCGCAGATCCGCCAGCAGGCGCGCGCAGACGGGATTTACGTGATCACCCGGCGCCACCGCACGCGCGCGTTCGCGGTCCTCAACCGAGCGTTGCTAACGAGCGCGCCGACGAGGTGATGCGAGACGCTGTCGTGCGCGGGCTGATGCTTCAACAGTTCGCCGACAGCGCCCGTCAGCTCGCCCACGAGCCGACCGGCTGGGTGCGCAATGACGATCAGTACGTCGCAACGTGCTCCCGGTGCGGGGCGCGGATGTACGCACGCCTTGGAGCGCAGACCGTCAACGAGGGTGGAGCGCTGAGCGCGCGATGTCCCGGCGCGTAGCCGCCCGCCGGTGGGTAGCGAGCGCTTGAGGTTCGCGCGGGCCGGGTTGCTCGGCGGCGGGCTCGGCGAGCGCGAAGCGTCGGTGTCGCGGGTGCAGCGAAACGCGCCGGCGGGTGTTTCGCGCGCGCTCAGCCGTCGTGCACGCGTCCGCGCTTCGCGGGGTTACTGTGGTGATCAGCAACCGTAGCGACGCGTGCTGCTGCAGCGGGACGTCGGGGTGTGCGCAGAGATTCCCGATCGGACCCCCTGACCGGAATGCTCAGCTCCTCCAAGAGCGAGGTCACGGGCGAACGTGTCGCTCGTCCGTACCGAGGCACGGCTCAGTGCGTCGCGTAGGGCGTTATGCGCGAGCCCAGCTGTGCCTCAGCTTCAACCCTGCCGCATCCGAACCGTTCTGCTGGGTTTGTTAGCTGGCCGTGGTCGCCGCGATCCAACGCTCGTGTGCCAAGCGCCCGAAGTCCGGCCGGGGTGTGAGCGGTCCCGGCGGTTTGCGTACGAGCAGCGGCTCGCCCGGAGGCAGTTCACGCAGTCGCGCGCGAACCTCAGGCGCGCGGAGCTGATCGGCAACTGTCTGCGCGGCGACGTCGATCACTGTGTCTCGCCTGTTGGCGCTCATCAGGTTGGTGCCCATCGCGTCGAGGTCCTGGACCGTGGGTTGGACCAGGATCACTTCGGTCCCGGACGCCTTGACGCGCTTGGTCTCGTTCCCGAGCTGGCGCCCTGATGCTTGGCGTAGCATCGCGGCCGCACGCTCGCCGAGTGTCCGCGGCTGCGGGGCGTGCAGCGAGGAAGTGGGGTTCAGGCAGATCACGAGGTCGAGCTCGAGATCGCTGAGCACATCGAGGTTAGATGTCGAAGCGACGCCGCCGTCGACATAGCGACGCCCGGCGATCTGGACCGGCCGGTAGAAGCCGGGGATTGCGCACGAGGCGGCGACCGCGTCGGCGAGCGACGGGGCTGGCGCGTCGTTGCGTCCGAACACGACCCGGCGTCCGGTGTCGTGCTCGCAAGTGATGATCCAGAGGTTTGGGTGCGGCGGCCATCCGTCACCGGCCACGCGGCGGATGGTCTGTTTGAGCGGCTCGCAGGAGATCAGCCCCTGTGGGAAGCCAGCCGGCCAGGATCGCCGCCGGGGAGTAGCGATACGGGCGGGCGAGCGATGCGAGCGCCAGTCGCCACGAGCCCGGACCGAGCGCGGGCACGCCACGGTGCAACCGGAACACAGCGCCACCAGACCGGCTTGCCTCGCGCGTCGCGCGCTCGTCGTTCTCGGCCGCTTCAGCGTTCTCACCGGCCGAGTGCGCGAGCATGAACCACGGCGGCACGCCCGACGCCGACAGCCCGCGATCATCGCACCGGCCGAGGTCCCGACCAGGTACTCAGCGCTCCCCGGGTCCCAACCCGTCTCGGTCGCGAGCGCGTGCAGCCCGCCGACGAGCCACGCCCCGCCCAGCACACCGCCAGCGCCAAGCACTAACCCCACTCTCATGCTGACGCGCTCCGATCCGCCGGCTGCTGTAGTCGCTGAATCACTCGCCGCCGTTTGACCTCCACGTCGCCGTCCGTGCTCAACGACCTGCCCGCGCTGTCCACGACCTTGCGGATGAATTGGTACTGCACGTAGACCAGCCGGTCGGCCATCTCCAGCCCGGAGTCGACGAGCTCCTCGTCGTCAGACAACTCCGTGGTCCTATCAATCACGGCTATACGACGAGCCGATGTCCCGCCCGGACGATCGGTCCCGGCGGTGTTCACGGCCCTACTTCGCTCGGTAATCGCCTGAGCCATTCCGCTAACCCGTTTAGAACATACGTTCGTAGCGTGCGACCGTACGTCGCACCCGTGTCCGCGCCATCCGTAAACCCGTGCGGACCGAATCCGTAGGAACCGCACAGACCAGCGCACGCGGCCTGATCGCGAAACCGAGACCAGTGAGCTCGAGCACTCAAACACCGCCCCGCACCGCGCCGGCGCACCGAACTCCAACACCGGCTCACGCATCGCGATCACCCGGCGACGTGCACGGTTGGCGTTCCCGGTAACGGACGCCGGGGCCGAGCGCGTGGAGCGTCCACGGCCAAACCTCAGGCGAGTTCGTTCGCTGCTCTTCGTGGGGCGGGCTGTCGTCTTCCTGGGATGGCAATGCCGCAACGAGCACGACGAGAATGGTCCGCGGTCTCACTCCATTGAGGCAACCACGCGCCGACGAGCCACGCATCAAAACGACCGAAGGAGCCTTGGATATCTGCTTGCGACCTCGCTAGCGGGAGTGCTCGGCGCGACCGGGGTGCGTCGAGAACGGGCGACCGAGCAGGCTCGCTGCGGGTTGGCGCCCCCGGGACGGGTAATGACCGACGGCTTTGGTCCCTTCTATGCGGGATGTGGTTCCCCACCGAACTCGCGGAACAGGCCGGTCACTACGAATACCGTCTGCTCGGCGATGTCGACGGTGTTGCCGGAGATTCGTTCTAGGCACCGCGCGACGAGGATCATGAACATCGCCCACTCCCGGACTTCGAGGTGATCGCCGACATCGACCGCGCGATTGAAGATCTCGCGGTTCAGGCGGTTGAGCTCCCCGTGCACGCGGACGAGCTCATGAGCGATGGCGACGTCGCGTGTCGCGAACGCCTCTTTGGCCTGCGACGCCTGCGAGCGAGCGAGCTGACCCATCCGCTCGATCGAGTCGAGGATCTGCTTGTCCTTCGGCGTCTCGTAGCCCGACAGCCGCACGAGCTTGGCGACATTCGCGCACTGGTCGCCCATCCGCTCCACGCAGCGGATGATGTGCAGCAGCGCGGCGGCGATCCGCAAATCGCCGGCGACCGGCGCTTGGCGGGCGAGCAACGACAGCACGCCCCGGTGTACCTCCAGGTAGCGCTGATCGATCCGCTCGTCCTCGGCGATCACGATCCCGGCCAGCTCGACGTCCTGGTGGCTGACCGACTCGAGCGCCCGCTGGAGCTGCTCGATCACCATCTCCAGGCCCCCGAGCGTGTCGCGCTCGAGCTCGGTGAGCGATTCGCGGAACTTATGTCGGGTCTCCTGCATCGCCGCTAGCCGAACCGTCCGCTCGCGTCGCGCTCAATCGGCTCGTCCCTGGGGATGATGAACATCCCGGCACGTGCTCAACGAGCTCCCCGCACAGCATCAACGCCCTCGCGTCCGCGCCCGAATGGCGTGCTGCAGGCAGTCGGTGATGATCACGATCGTGTCGCGCTCCTTGAACTGGTCGATCGGCTCCTCGACGCTGAGCGTGTGGCGACCGGATCAAGCCGGGAGGCGCGTTCGGCGCTCTGCCGAGCATACGGGTCAGGGGGAAATCGTTCGGCGTGAGTCGACGGTCTTGCGGCGAATGACCCGCCGGGATTGGCATTCAGATCCGGGCGCGCCGTCGATGCGGCGGGCGTCTGATTCCGGGGTGTGGTTCAAGCAGGGCGAAGTCCGCGGTTCGTGGCGTGAAGGCGCGAGCACGGTCTGGCTCTGCGGCGAACGACGAACTGCCGATCAGCCCGATCCCGACCGCGTGAGGCCGGGATCCTGGAAAAGCTGGCTCGGCTGGCACGAGAACTTCCCCCCGCCACGACCTCGAGGAGAACGTCGAAGCGCCCGAGGGTTCGCCGGCCTCACATCTCGCCAGCGAAGGCCCCCCCGGCTCCTCCCTCAACCGCCGGGGCGCCACGGGAAGTGGCACCCCGTCGGTCCAGATATGAGCGACACGTTGGCCTGGGCTGAGAGCGCGACGAGCCAGTCCCGGCGCGATATCGGCGTCTGGTCTCCGGACCGTGGCGGCTGGGCTGATCGCGAGCAGGCGATAGGCATTGACCTAGCGACTCTGTCAGCGAGCGGAACTACCGCACCCTGAACACGCCGAGCGGAGCAGGACGCCCTGTTCCGGCCCCGATCACCTCTTGGCTCGCGGCATGTGAGACGATTGCGAGCCCGTGGCGGTCAACATCGAGATCGCGCTAGCGAGCGGCGGCCGCCTGACCGGCGCGATAGCCCGCCCCGTACGCAACGGACCGCGCCCGGGAGTCGTGGTGATCCACGAGGTGTTCGGCGACCAGCCCGAGATCCGCGCCGTCTGCGACAACTTCGCCGCGCGCGGCTATGTCGCGGTGATGCCGGACCTGTTCAGCGCCGGCGGGCCGCGAGCGGTCTGCGTAGCGCGGGCGATGAGCGAATCCGCGAGCGGCAAACCGGGCCGCGTCAGCGGCTACATCGACGCGGCGCGCGCCTGGCTGGCTGAACAGCAGGACGTCGACGGTGAACGGATTGGCGTGATCGGGTTCTGCATGGGTGGAGGCTTCGCGCTCACCTATGTAGCCGGCGGCCGTCCCGGCGTCCGCACCGCCTCCGTCAACTACGGCCAGGCGCCCAAAGAAACAGAGAAGCTCCGGGGGGCATGCCCGATCGTTGCGTCCTACGGCGGTCGAGACCGCGTCACACGAAGCGGCGCCGCGCGCCTGCGCCACCACCTCCTAACGCTCGGGATCGAGCACGACGTCAAGCTCTATGAGCAAGCAGGACACAGCTTCATGACCGATGGCCGCCACCCGATCGGGAAGCTCGTATTCCTGCCGCTGCGCCTCGGCTACCAACCGGACGCCGCTGCCGACGCCTGGCGACGCGTGTTCGCGTTCTTCGACGCACACCTCCACGCCACCTAAAACACACCCCAGGCCCTACCGTGCCCAACCGGGGACGATCACCGGACCCCCACGAATGTCTCGCAGGGATGACCGCTCAACCTTCTCCCCCGGACGGCCGAAATCGCGACTCAGGTCGCCGCTGGCGGGGCATCGCGCCGGGCATGCCCGGAACGGACCTCGGAGGCGTCCGGGGTGTGATCCCTTCCTGGCGCGTCAAGTCGAGGCGCTTCCGTCGCCAAACCGGTCGCGTGTCGACGTCACGCCGGACCACGAATGCGGTCGTCCGCGACATCCGCGGTTTCCGCGCGCTGAGGGGACCACGCCCGGGACGACGGGATGGCTGTCCGGATTCAAGAGCAGGGCACAGCGAGCTTCCGTGTGGCAAGTGGCCGACGTGGACAGCCGAGAGAGTCGCTGCGTTTTCCGATCCAGTCTCCGGCGTGGAGCCGCATTGCCAGGTGTGTACGAACCGCGAGTCGTGCTGTTGAGCGTCTCGTCCGGTCGGCCCCGGCTAAGCTAAGCTAAGCAGCCAGTGCGAATCCGCCGCTACCGGCGGGGAGCGGAATGATCGCGCGCAGCTGGGAGGTCGTGGCTGCGAAGGTTCCACCGATCAGCTCGATCCGTGCCGTGAGGATCGTTAGTCGCTCGGGGGTGATCTCGCGCGCGGCGCCGTGCACCTCGATCACGAGGTTGCGATCTGACCCGGCTCGCACCAATAGGGCGCGCGCCGGGCCGACCGCTTCTAGCGTCTCCTCGACGATCCGGTAGATCATCGTGGCGGCTTCGGGGCTGAGGCTTGCTGCCGCTTGCAGCTCGACGCTGACCTTCCCGAACCCGCGAGCACGCGCCCTGTCGCCGAGTGCTTCGAGCGCGACCTGCAGGCCGAGCTGTAGCGCAGGCGGCTCCAGGCTGACCGCAAGCGAGCGCAGCGACTGCAGCGTCGAATTGATATCCGAGCGTAAGTCCCCGAGCCTCGGCGCCGACAGGTTGGAGCCGAGCTCCCGCTCCAGCGCTCCCAGTCCGAGCAGAACCGCCGCGAGCACCTGAGCGGCGTCCTCATGGAGTTCATGCGCTACCTGTCCGCGTTCGGCTTCCAGCCGAGCGATGAACTCACGCAGCTGACCGCCCCGCTCGGCCAGGTGAAGGCGAGCGTCTTGCAGCTCAGCGCGAATCACCGCCCGCTCGCGCTCGCTCTCGAGCAGCCGCTGGTTCTCGGCGGCCACGGCGGCCTGCAGCGCAAGGATCGCGAGCGTCGCGCGATCCTCATCGGTGAGAGGTCGCGACCTGCTCACCACGAGCGTTCCGTAACAGACTCCGTGCAGCTCGATCCCAACGCGCTCCTGCGCTCCGTCCTGGCCCATGATGCCGGACTCGACAGCCGCCGCGCCGGACAGCTCGACTCGAGCGCCCCGGGAACAGGCCAGCTCTCGTGCCCGCTGGGCGAGCGTCGCGGGAATGCCGTCCGCACCATCCAGATGAGCCAGCGCCAAACCCGACCTCAGCAACAGATGCTGTCGCGCCTGCGCGTCTCGCATCCGGTCGCCGAAGCGTCCCGCGACCGCGCCGATGGCGAGATAGGCGACGGCCGCTGTGTATACGCCAACCGTGCCGGAGTGCACGTCGAGCGCCAACACCTCAACCAGGGCAAGCGCCAGGATCGCGGCGCCGACACCGACAAGCAGACCGAACTCAAGCGCCACTAACGCGATCGGAACGACGGCGAGCAGCGCGATCACGTCTGCAGCGTCAGAGCTGGTCTGGCGCAACACAACCACAGCCGCGAACATCGCCACAGCAGCCACCAGCACCACCCGGCGCTGCTCGAGCGACCGCCGAATCGGAAACGACGACACCGCCGCAACCCCAGCCGGCTTGACGCGCTCCGCAACCGCCGCGCGGGGGCGATCGAAGATCCCGGACATCGCACAATGCCAGCAGCGTCGCGTCCGGCCCGCATCCGCCAGAACCCCGCCGCCGAGTCGGTAGTTCACCACCGCCATCCCCGCGTCCCGTGACCTCGACCCGCCGCTCTACGTCCCCGCCCTTGACGCGGTGAAGATCCGCTGGCGAAGCCACTTTACGTTCTTTCCGCGGGCGCGCCGATGGATGGCGCCCCAGTCGAGAATCTCGTCCTCTGGCAAGTTCACCGTGGCGTTCGCCAGGACGCCCAAATCGTCCGAGGACGGCGATGCTCTTCGCGGCTGGACGGGCTTCCCAGCGGTCGGCGGTTCAGGTCGTTCACCCCACGAGTACGGCGTCCGGAACTGCACGCGCAACCCACATCAGTCGATCTCCAATCCGCAGTTCACTTAATACGATGCGACGTCGCGTGGCACGGGCGATTGCGAAAGCCGGCTTCCAGCGGCGTGCAGGGTGCTCGCCTAGGGAAGGAGCGCTCGATGCTCTGGCTCGGAAGTTCGCCCTGGTTGGGCCAGCTCGCGTGGACGCGGGCGTGAATGCGGATCAGGTTCTTGTATCTGCCTTGGAGCCGTCCAGAGGCGCCTGCGGACAGGCGGCGTCCCAGGGGCGCCCACTGATACCGCCACGTCTGCTCGAGGCCCGGGATCCGGCGGCCGAGGTACTCCTCTGCCGCGGTCAGCCCGGCGCGGGCGGCGCGGTCGACGCCGATCCCGCGGCTGCGGAACGTCTCTGAGGCGAACATCAGCCCTTCGATGCCAGGAGCTCGCCAGTGCGGTCGGTACTGACCGACCAGATGCGGCTTCTGGATGACGCCGTAGGTGGGTTCGAAAACGAGGTGTCGCCGTCGCCAGATGGTGTCCCGCAGGGCGGGATACATCATCCGCAGCTCGGCCTCGAAGCGCTCGAACATGGTCTCGATCCAGACGGCGTCGCGAGCTCGGGCGGACGGGATCACGGCACCGGCGACGTGGAGGTTGGTACCGGGCGGCGAGACCTCGGGCTCGAGCACGGTCGTGTTGAAGAAGAAGCCCGACGTCCCGGTCAGCGGCGCATTGGTCCATGACGCGAGCTCCTCGGGCACGAGCACGTGAACGGGGTCCTTGGTCGCCAGGTAGAGGCCCAGCCACGTGCAGCGGAAGCGATCCTGGGCCAGGAAGCGAATCTGCGCGGCGTACCAGTCAGGGAGCTGGCTCTCGGGCACGAGCTGGAGCACGCTCCAGACGGGCAGCGTCGAGATCACGCACGGAGCCTCGATCACCTCGGTCTCCCAATCGTTGGGGATCGCGGGGTCACCTCGGCCGACCGCCACGCCCCGGACCACTCCGTCCTCGATCACGACCCGCGCAGCGGGGGTGCGCAACCTCACCTCCCCCCCGTGCTCCACGACGGCGTCGGTCAGATCTCCGAACATCCCGTCCCATCCGTTCTGGGGCCAGAACGAGTAGCCGGCGACCCGCTTCTCCTGGTAGTGGGTCTTGCGCATGAACAGATTGTCGGAGGCGGAATGGTCCTGCCAGCGGTCGGTTAGGCATTCGAGCAGCGCCAGGTACTCCCACAGGGCGATCACCCCCTGATCGCTGGTGTGCTGCAGGATCCACTCTCGCAGCGGACGGTCGTCCCACGCCGCCAGCGCCTCGTACGGCGTCTCGAGCAACGCGGTGATCGCCTTCTTCAGCTCGGCGCGGGAGCCCGCATAGCCGTCGCGGATCGACCGCCATGATCCGCCTTCCCAGATCGGCATCTCGGCGTTCACGGCGCCGTGCGGCAGCTGCTTTCCGAGATGCTCGAAGATCCGAGTGATCCCTGAACCCGAGTCTTCGATCAGGTGGCCGCCGAGGTTGAGCTTGTAGCCCTCGTCGCGGACGGCACGGCCACGCCCCCCGACATGCTCGCTTCGCTCGACGACCAGCACCGAACGGCCCTCCTTGGCGAGCAGCCCGGCCGCGGTGAGTCCCGCGGGGCCCGCGCCGACGACAATCACGTCGTACCGGGTCATCCTCGATCCCTCACTGTGGTCGCCTCCTCGATCGCTAGTTGCGTGGCGGAAAAATCCCGAGCGCCTCACGGTCGACGGTGTCGCTCGTGATTCCCTGCTGGCGCAGAACGTACTTCTGGATGCGCTGGGTGGCCGTTTTCGGCAGGGCGTCGACGAACCGCAGGTAACGGGGGACCGCCGACCGCGGCATCGTTTCGCAGAGCATCGTGAACAGCACCTCCGGTTCCGGTGGATCGCCGATGGGGACGACGGCGACCATCACCTCCTCCTCGGTCGCGGCCAGCGGCCTCACCCCGTAGGCCGCGGCCTCGCGTACGCCCGGCACCGCCCGCACCGACTCCTCGACCGAGAACGAGGAGATGTTCTCGCCCCGGCGACGGATCACGTCCTTGATCCGGTCCTTGAATATGAAGTAGCCCTCGTCGTCGATCACAGCCGCGTCGCCGGAGTGAAACCACAGGTTGCGCCAGGCGTCGACGGTCGCCTGCGGCTGGTTCCAGTACCGCAGGAAGATCGCGTCCGGATACCGCGGCCGCCACACCGCCTCGCCGACGACGCCGGCCGCCACGGGGTTGTCGTGCTCGTCGACGATCGCAACCTCGACATGGCGGCAGGGAAGCCCCATCGTACCGAGCTTGCGCGGGCCCGAACCCAGGCCCGAGCCGAGCCCTAGCTCGGTCGATCCATAGACCTCGTACAGCGTCACGCCGAAGCGCTCCTCCCAGGGCAGGATCAGCTCCGGCGGGGCGCTGGAGCCAAACGCCCGTGTCAGGGCGTGATTACGATCCCGCGGGTCGGGGGCCTGTTGCCACAAGAACAGCACGACGGCGCCGAAATAGCCCATCCACGTCGAGCCCGACGCGCGTATATCGTCCCAGAAACCGGTGACAGAGAAGCCGGAGCGCAGCTCGACGCGGTTGCCCGCGAAGAACGCTGCCGTCGTGCAAGCGGAGCGGCCCATCTGATGAAACAGCGGAAACATCGAATAGCAGACATCGTCGTCGCCCAGGTCCAGGCCCTCGACGAACGGCATCAGGTAATGGATCGAGCTGCGGTTGTTGTGCACCGCTCCCTTGCTCGCTCCGGTCGTACCCGACGTGTAGATGATGTAGGTCGCATCCGACTCAGTCGCTGCCACACGCTCGATCGGATCGTGCTCCAGCGCCTCAGCGAAGGAGCGCGCGGTCAACCCCGCCGGCGCCTCGCCGTGGGCCTCGCCGACCACCACCACGTGGCGCAACTCGCCAAGCTCGATCCCAGACAGGCGATCGATCCAACGCCCGTCGATCACCATCGTCTGCGCTCCGCAATCGCAGATCACGTGCTCCAGGTAGCGCCCCCGAAACTCGACGTTGACAGGCACGTCAATCGCTGCCCGCCAGAGCGTCGCGTGCCACGCCGCGAGGTACTCGACGCCGGACGGAAGCATCGTCACAACTTGATCTCCGTGGCGAACCCCCAGATCCGCAAGCAGTCCCGCCACGCGTGACGCCCGCGCCACCAGACTGGCAAAGCTCACCGACGACTCGGGCGTACAGACGGCTAGCTCATCGCCGAAACGTCGCGCTCGATCGGCCAGCAACGAGCTGACCACCCACTCGCCGACGTAGCGCCGCGACACCAGGACCCCCCTAGCGCCCCAACAGGCCGCAGCGTTCGCTTCGTTCGAGATCCATCGCAGCTACAGCTCCTTGAACAGACAATGGTGCACAGCCCAACACGCAACTGGCAGTCGCTCAACAGCGCCAGCCGAACCCTCCGTCCAGGCGCCGGCCCAGATAGTCCTCGACGGCGCATACCAATCGGGCCGTGCTCCGGCCGGCACGACGCGCAGCACATCCCAGACCGGCAAAGTCCAGATCACGCAGCCGGCCTCGATCACCTCACCTTCGTAGATCTCGTCCGGGATCAGCTCGTCGCCGCCGAGCAGCACTCCCTTGACGACACCGTCCTCGATCAGCACCGTCTCGTCCGCCCACCCCATCACCACCTCGCCGCCGTGCTCGATCACCGCGTCGCGCACGTCGCTGAACAGACCATCCCACCCCTGCTTGGGCCACAACGAGCAGCCCGCCATGCGCGCCTCGGCGAAGTGCATCTTGCCGACACACAGATTGTCGGAGGCGAATGATCCCACCACTGATGGGTCAGGCATTCGAGCACCGCCAGGAACTCCCACAGGTCGACCACCCCTGATCGATGCTGTGCTGGAGCATCCAGGAGTCCTCCAGCAAATTCGCACCGACGTTGAGCCCGAAGCCCTCCTCCGGAACCGCCATCCCCCGACCACCGAGCCACGGGCTGGCCTCGGCCAACGTGAGCCTTTTGCCCCCTTTCGCCAGCAGCGCCCGCCGGCTGAGGCCGGCAGCGCCAGCGCCGATCCCGACCACCTTGGTCATCAGCCGCCACCTCGCTCAAGCGTTGTGATCCCTGGACCAGGTCACCAAATCTAACAATCATTTGGTAGAGAGCGTCGGCTCAAGACAAGAGAGCCCTGCTCAAGCCAGCAGAGCGGGTAAATCTCTTCCCGACGGCCTCGCCCACATGCGAAGCGCCCGAATTCCTAGTCTGCCGCGCGTCCGCTCAGACCAGAAGGAGCTGACTGTGACGGCCCGCTCGTGGTCGCGACGCGAGGTGTAGCCGGGGCGAGATCCCTCGTGTGAAGCGTGCCGACGGAGTGTTCCGCGCAGCCTTAGGGCACCGGACGCGCCAAAACCAGGCCTCGTGACCGCTCGCGGACCATGGCGGGTGGCAGCCGGAGCGTGCACGGCCGAACCGACTTCGCGGCGGCCGGCCGTCGACCGTCAGCGGGACGAGGAAGCTGGTGTGTCGCGAGTCTCGAGACGACGATTTGAGAGTGCGCCTCGTAGCCGTGCGACGCCGCGTACCTTGTGGGCGTCGTGCTGGCGATCGCGTTGCCCGTCCTGTTCGGTCGGCTGACCTTGCGGGCGGCTCCTCGGGCTGGTACGGGTCGGTGCTATCTGGCATGGTCGTCGTCGTTGTCGGGCTGGGCGAGTTGGTCGACGCGGGCGCGCGCGCTGCGCTCGCCGTCGAGGACCTCTGAGACGCCACTGAGCTCGCGCGCTGCGCGCAACGCCAGCGCCATGATCGTCAGCGTCGGGTTCGCCCCCCCGGAGGACGTGAATACCGAGCCGTCGGCGACCACGACGTTGGGCATGTCGTGCAGCCGCCCGTAGGCGTCGGTCACCGACTCGCCGGGATCGTTGCCCATGCGCGCGGTCCCCAGCACATGCGCGGTGGCGAACGGGCCCTGCCCCTCCGCGGCAGCGCCCGGCCGCGGTTGGCGCTCCTGTGGCGGTGGGCTCGCCAGCCAGGCTCCCTCCGTCGCCTCCACGATCTCTCCCAGCCGCGCGCGAAAATGCGCCGCGGCCGCCCGCTCGAAGCGATGCGGTGAGTATGTGACGCGCGGAACGGGCACACCGTGAAAGTCGCGCACGTCGGGATCGAGGTCGACGCGGTTCTCCTGTTGGGGCAGGTCCTCGCCGATCAGCGTCAAGCTCGCAACATGGTCGCGCAGCGCCACGTCGCGCAGGGCGCCCTTCAGCGCCTTACCGCGCAGACCTGCGCGCGCGTAAGCGTTGGCCTCCTCGAGCAGCCGCAGGCCAGCACCCACTTCGACGACACCGCCCTTCAGGTACGGCAGGTCGGGCGCCCCCGCGTCGGCACCCGCACAGGGACCCATGAGGTCGTCGATCACGTGGGTCATCATCGGCCCGCGCCACGCGTGGACCGGTGCCTCGAACAGCGCGGCGACGGAGACTTGATGGTGAAACATGAGGTTGCGCCCGAGCTGCCCGGAGCTGTTGCCCACCTCCGAGAGCAGCAGCAGCCGGGCCGTCTCCACGGCCGAGGCGGCGAGCACGACGACGTCGGCCTGCTCGCGCCGCCGCGTGCCGTCCGCCTCCAGGTAGGACACCCCCAGCGCACGCCGCCCGTCGCGACTGCACTCGACGCGGTCGACGAAGCAGCGCGAGCGCAGCCGGGCGCCGGCGCGCATCGCTTCGTGCAGGAACTTCGTCGCGCCACCACGTGCGCCGATCACGCACCCGAACCCGCAGCAGAACCCACACGAGTTGCAAACGCCGGGATGCACGGCCATCGGAAACGGGTACGCGCTGTACCCGAGCTGCGCGGCGCCCTCGGCGAGCAGGGAGCCCGCGAGCATCGGAGGGTTGGGCGCCAACGGGAACGGCCTGGTTCGCGGTGCCTGTGCCAGCGTCGCCACAGGCATCTTATCGATCTCGCCCTGCACACCGAGCAGCTGCTCGACCTCGTCGTAGAAGGGCGCCAAGTCCGCATAGCCCAGCGGCCAGTCGGCCATGTTGGCGTCGTCGATCGGCCCGTGCAACGAGCGTCCGTGGAAGTCCTGACGCCACAACCGCGGGGTCTTCGCGTCCCAGTGCACCGTGCCCCCGCCCACCGTGCTGGGCAAGTTGTTGACCTCGCCCACGAACGAGCGCGCTAAGCGCTTCCGTGCTTCGCCATGCGTACGGAACGTGCGGGGCTCCAGGAGCGGATCCTGCTGTTCGAAGAAGCGTGCGCGCGCGACCTCGTCACCCCAGAGCAACGTCCGGGGCCCTTCCGCCGTCGCCAGCCCTGGAAACAGGTTGCGGCCCTTCTCGAGCACCAGCACGGGATGTCCGGCACGGGCGAGTGCCCACGCGGCGACGCTACCGCCGGCTCCGGATCCGACGATCACGACCGACTGCCTTCCCATCAGTCGGGCTCCGACCGCCAGCCCGCGTCCTCCGGAAGGCTGGAGCGCAGCTCTGACACCGCCTCGCGCGACGCGGTCGCGCCGCCGTCCGGCTCGGACACCTGCGCGGGGGCAAATCCCTGTGGCTGGGTGAAGCCCGGCCAGCCGAGCGGCTTCCAGCCGGCTCCGTCACGGTTGCCGCCGTACTGAGGCGGGCCGTAGACCGCCTCGAGTGTCAGCGTCAGGGCCAAACGCACGAACGCGCGCAGTTTCTCATCGGACGCGTCCAGCAGCACGTCCTGGTCAACCGTCGGCGCGTCGGCGAAGTCGACGCCGTACGCCTCGCGGGAGCAACGGTCAAGCACCGCAAGGCCGTCGGTGACGAGCTGCGCGACGCCCGTGACGGGGCCGGCGAACTCGCGCTCGGGCAGTCCCTGGGACCCTTCGAGTCTGATCCGCCAGCCCAACTCAGCCACCGGGTCCAGCGGCACGAAGCCGCCCTCGAGCGCAGCGTGGATCGGCGGCTGCTCGCACGCAAACGCGCCCAGCAGCACGTCGATCGCCTCGGCCGCGCCGGCCTCCAGCGCACCCGGATCGGGGTCCTCCGGAGGTCCTGGCAACAGCCGAGCGGTCAGCGCGCGAAGCGTCCGCAGGTCGTGGGCGATCACCCGGCCAGCCTACTCAAGCGGCCAGCCCCGGCACCGGGCGCGACGGACGCAACGGGCGCAACGGGCGCAACGGGCGCAACAGGCGCAACGGGCGCAACGATCACGATGCGCGGCAGGCGCCGGTCGAGCACTGCGGCGTGCAGGACCGAGGGCAGCAGGACCCTGCGGACGCACGAAGGCGTCCAGCGAGACCCTCGACGCACTGAGTGTCACCGGGGCGCCCTGCGTGACGGGCAACCAAGTCGTAGTCGGAGATCGCACGTCATCCGCCCTCTCGCGGTCGTCCCGCGAGGGGATCCCAGACCGCCATCTCCGATCCGTGCACGTTCGCGGCTTCGCTCGTGATGCGCTGCATCAGCGCGTAGAAGCGCCAAAGCTCCGGGTAGAGCAACGGCTTGCCGTTGGTCATCACCGCGCAGGCAAGCGCACGCTCGGGGTCGGCCCAGGCGAGGATGTTCGTGAAGCCGAGATGACCGAACGCGTGCTGGGTATCGCGCCCGTACAGGCTCAGCAACTGCGCACCGAGCACGAGCCCGTACCCGAACCGCGTCGGGAATCCCAGCCAGAGGTCGACCTCCAAATGCGACTGCCCGGTGATCGCCTCGCGCACGGTCTCCGGCCTCATCACCCGAACGCCGTCGAGCTCGCCCCCGCGGCGAAAGATCTCAAAGAAGCGCGCGAACTCGTTCGCCGTTGTGACCACGTTCACGGACGGAACGATCGCGGTCAGCAGGCGCTCGTCGTTGCTGACCTCGACGAGCTCGTCGAACGGGAGCCCGACCGCCCTCGAGAACAGTCGCGAGAGCCCAGGCGCGATCGGCGGCCCGGTCACGTAGTTGAGCGCCACCCGCGAGACGTCCCCCGGTGCGACGCCGTAGTTTGTCCAACGGAAGCCCAGCGGATCGAGGATCTGCTCGGCGAGCACTGTGCGGATGTCCTTGCCGGTCACCCGATGCACAATCTCGCCCAGGATGTAGCCGCCCGAAACGGCGTGATAGGCGAGAAACCTCCCAGGCTTGGCGAACGGCCTCGCGTCGCAAAGGACCCGGACCCGGAACTCGCGGTCAAGCACGCGGTCGAGATCCAACGCCTCCCGCGGGAAACTGGGCACCCCGGCGCGATGCGCGAGCACCTGGCCAATCGTGATCTCACCCTTGCCGTGACGTTCATACCCGGGAATGTGCTGGCAGACGCGGTCCGAGATGTCCAGCAACCCGCGCTCGTGCAGCATGTGAACCACGAACGCCGTGACCGCCTTAGCGGCGGAATAGATCAAAAACGGCGTCGCCGGCGTCGCCGGCTGCTTTTCTACCTCCACGCCATCACGGGGCCCGTGGCCGCGGGCGTGACCGATCGCACGGTCGAGCACGACCGCGCCTCGGCGACGCACGCACACCTGCACGGCGGGGTGGACTCCGCTCCGATAAAGATCGACGGCCGCGCTCCAAATGCGCTCCACAGACTCCCCACTCAGGCCACCGGCTTCAGCAACCTCCTCCCGGCCGATCGCGGTGACCGACTCAAGGTCGCGCGGAACGCGCACGCGTCGCAGCGGATCCGGCAGCCCGGGCAAGCGGGGAACCGACGGCATACGAGGCACGACCACGCCCCCCAAGCTCAAGCCGCCGGGATCAGCGCACTGAGCATCCCGCGCCGCGCCGAATATGGCCCAAGGTCGAAGCGTCCCGATGATCGCGACCTCGACGTCACGGCTCGACTAACCGTAGCGCCCGGGGTGCCAAATCAGATCAGCTCCTGCTTGCTCGCCAGGGAATCCGGATCCCTTGTGGGCTCAGAACTCATTTGTCCCTCCAGACCCGTCCGGTAGTTGCGAGCCAATCGGCACCCAACCGGCCAGCCGACCGCCGGCCCGCGCGGCTGGTCCACCCAGCTCCGGCTCCGATACTAACCCCCACTTTGTGGCAGCGGCCGTCGAGGAAGGTCGAAGGTATCGGGATAACGTTCGCTCAACGTTCCCCTGCGGGCGCCCGCCCGGGAGGTCAGGAACGCCGTCGGCCGGGGTGTACGGTTTCGAGCACGTCGCGGATTGCGTGCGCTGTCGGGCCGTAGCCGCCTTCGGCGGTGCGGGGGCGGGCGCGGGCAGGTCCTCGCGCAGCGCGGGCGCGGTGCCGGGACCGTCGATGGTGATGGCTTGCATAGTGCTGTTCTCCTCTCTGCTCTAGCGGCGCACGAGGCGGCCGCGGACGATCAGCTTGCTCGGGGCGCGCAGGATCCCCAGCGGGCTCCACGTCATTCCGAGCTTCCGGTGGTCGGCCTCGGTGACGGCCTCGATCTCCAGCTCGCCGTCGATCTCCCGCAGCGTCGCATTGAGCTCGAGCGGGATCTGCCGGCCAGCGGTGTACAGCTCGCCCCGCACGTGGAGCGTGTCGCGATCGAGGCGCGCGCTATCGGAGACGAAGTGCACCTGGGGGTGGCGCTCGACGTCGAAGAAGTCCTCGGAGCGCAGATGCTCGTCGCGCTTCTTCTGTTTCGTTTCCAGGCTGGCCGCTTGGATCGTCAGCTGCACCGCGGGTCTGGCCCTGAGGTCGACCGTGCCCTCATAGTCGGCGAAAGACCCTTTGACGGTCATCAGACCGTAGAAGTGCCGCACATGAAACGCGACGCTCGAACGCGCCGGGTCAAGCCGCCAAGCGCCATCGGCAAATCACGGCGGCGGCTCGGGATTCCGTCGTGGTCTGTTCGGTGGTGTTCATGTCGATTCGGGTCTCCTCGATCCTTGGGCTTGGACGTTCGTAGTCTTTGCACTAGGCCAATAATATAGCATACTCAATAATCTATCATGCTATATTGTACTTCACGGTCGACAGCAGGACACGTTCATGACCTCCCCCACGCGCCCGACAAAGACCGCTCCGGCCAGCATCCTCGACGAGCACCGCTCAAGCCCCGGCCTGCTGCTCGCGCTGCTCGGACAGGAGGCGATGCGCCGTCTGCGCGCCGCGCACACCGCACACAACCTCAAGCCGCGGCAGTTCCAGATCCTCGGGCTGCTGCACGACCACGGCGGCCTCGCGCAGCGCGAGCTCATACACACGATGGGCGTCGACCCCAGCATCCTCGTCACGCTCCTGAACCCGCTCGAAGCCGACGGCCTAGTCACCCGCCAGCGCGACCCCGACGACCGCCGCCGCCACCTCGTCACCCTCACACCCGCCGGCAAACGACATCTCGCCAGCGCCGCACGCGCCCAGAAGCACACCGAGGACGAACTGTTCGCCTCCCTCGACGACGACCAGCGCGAGCAGCTGGGCGCGCTTCTGCTCGGGCTGCGCGACGGGCTCGCCGCCGACCCCGAAAGCGCCTGCACCAGCGACACGGACACTTGGCTATGAAGCTCACCGTCTTCGGCGCCACCGGCGGCGTCGGCCGCGAACTCGTCACCCAAGCACTCGACGCCGGCCACCACGTCACCGCCTGCGCCCGCAACCCCGGCAAGCTCGACCTCACCCACCCCAACCTCACCGTGATCGCCGGCAAGCTCACCGACCGCGACGCGGTCCCGCGCGCCGTATGCGGCGCCGACGCCGTGATCAGCGCGCTCGGCCCCTCACTGGACCGCAAGGCGACCGGCATGCCGCTCATCGACGGCACCCGCACGATCCTCGACGCGATGGCCGCCGAAGGCGTCCAGCGCTACATCGGCATCGCCACCCCGAGCCTGCGCGACCCGCGCGACACCCCAAGCCTGCTCGGCCGAATCGTCCCCTTCATGGGCCGCACTCTGTTCCCGCGCGCCTACCGCGAGCTCTTAGCCATGTCGCAACTCGTCACCCAGAGCCCGCTCGACTGGACGATCGCGCGGTTCACCCGGCCCACCAACGGCACCCGCATCGGCACCATCCGCGCCGGCTACCTCGGCAACGACCACATCCGCGCGAGCATCACCCGCGCCGACATCGCCACCTTCCTCCTCGCCCAAACCACCGACACACGCTTCCACCGCGCCGCGCCCGCAATCAGCAACTGGCCGCACCGCCACCGCAATCCGGTGCGTGGCGCCAGCAAACCGGGTGTCACGCTTGTCCCACCACTTGACCTGCTCCCCGCCTCAGTGAGCGGGGCGCGCCGGCTCGGCGCGGCCGTCCGCTGATCGTTGACGCATCGGACGCTCTGGTCGAGCGCATCGTTACGCTTCCGGCAGGGGTCCACACGGGGCCCTCGCGCGTCGACGGCGGAGCGTGCCGCGGGGACGTCCGCTCTTGCAGGCCGCACGAGACATGGCGGCGCTGGATCATCTCGCCGCGTTAGGGGCCGGCTTACGCGCGAATAGGAGCAGGCGAGCTCGCTCCGCCGGCGCGTTCACTCCGCACGCAGGATCCCCATGGCTCCGACTCGACGAGTACGGGCAGCTACCGACGTCCGCGCTATACCTACGAACAGCCGGTTCGGAACGTAGGCAGGCGGCGACCCGATCGCGAGTCGACGTGCTGCTTGCGAATGCAGCCGGCTGCATCTCGCGCATTGCGAAAGTGCCAGGGGGGCCAGCTCCTGCAAAGGACGAGCAGGAGCTGCCTGACCGCGCTCTACGGACTGCTGCCCCTTCTCAGCGGAGCAGAAACTCCGAGGCGCCGATTCGGGCGTCCGGACACGGCTGCTTCGCAACGGGAACAGAAGCGGCTCGTGGAACGGCCGACACCACCACCACCGCTCGCCGATTCCTAAGCGCAAGGGCGATTGGCACGCGCGCCGTTGATCGTCCACTCAACCTTAGGGCTCCGGACGCGCAGAACGGAGTCCCAAGACACCTCTGAAAAGGACTCGGCCCAGCTCGAGCTCGTCGACGGCGAGATCCGCCTTTGTCGCGTCCGCCCCCCGATCCGCCAGCGGACGCGGTCGGAGTCCGCTTTGGCTTGGCTGAGCCGAAGCGACCCGCGCCCCAGAGCAGACTGCTCCCTGCGTTCCGAGCCAGCACGCTTGGCGTCCGTGACGCTGGTGCCTCAGAGTTCTCTGCTATCAGCGCGGAAGTCAAAAAGATGCGACACGGACGTCGCGGAGCGACGTGCTACCTACCCACCGTATGCGCGCCGCGGCCCTGTTCGAGCCCCCAGCTGATGATCCGCTCCGGATAAATCCGGATCAGCGGCGTCGACAGCGCGATCGCCTCGGCCCGTCCTCGGACCTCGATCGCTCGCGGACGCCACGGGTCCGTGCTCTCCAGATCGTCGATCACGATCGCGGCTCGCCCGGTGCGGGCGACGTCGCGGAACTTCTTCGATTGCTCCAGCTCGTGGCCCCCGATGTCGATCGCATCGCGCGCCGCGTTGTAGATCCATCCGACCGGGACCGCGTGCGGCGTGCCGTCCGCGCCGACCGTCGCGATCTGTCCGAGTTGCCGTCCGCCGGTCAGGTATCGAAGCTCGGCGTCGGTGAGAACGCTCATCGTCACGACCCCCCGCCTCCGGCGAGCGCGATCCGGTCATCGTGAAGGCGCATCAGCTTCATCGCGTCCAGCGCGGCCGAGTGATCCTCGATCCGGCGGCGCGGCGTCGGAACCACTCTACTCACGGCCAAGAGGCGACTCCTCTTCCGTGAGCAGTTCACTGGGTGACGGCATCTCTCTCGTTGTTGCTTTCACCGCCGATGCTCGCACAGCGACCGGATCCGAGGTAGGGATCCGCTGCCCCTCTTATCCGCGCCAAGCAGGACACGACCGAGGCAGCTAGCACCGTCCCGATGGACGTGTTCTTGTGGGCGCGCGGTTTTCGGTCGTGGAAGCCGCGTCGAGGATTGCCCTGGCACGATCTCCTCTCCTCTCATCTCTGAGCGCGGATTTCCGGGAACACGAGCGCGCAGTTCCCGGATTCTCGGGGCGCTATGAGCAACACCTCCACGGTGGGCGGACGTGAGGCGACGAGGTCGCGTCTCGCGGGTCAAGATGTCGAGTCCATGGACCAGCCCGAGGAGACGCCTGCGCGATGAGCGGACACGAGATGATGCTGTTGTCACCACTCCATCTCGGATCCGTGGAGCTGCGCAACCGGCTCGTATTCACGGCGCACGGGGCGTTCCTCGACTTCTACCGCCCGGGGGTCTCGGCCGACCGCTATGTCGCATACCAGCAGCGCCGCGCCGAAGGAGGGTGCGGGCTGATCGTCCTGCAGCCCGTCCACGCCCATGCGTCCAGCCACGCGATGGGGCACTTCACCTACGACCGCGATGACCTCGCCCCGAAGTTCGCGAAGATGGCCGACGCGCTGCATCGCCACGGAACCTGCGCGCTTGTCCAGATCATGCATTTCGGCGCGCAGTTCAATTCCGACGCGCGGGGAGATCTCGAGCCGCTGTGGGCGTTCAGCCCGATCGTCACGCTCGACGGCGAGGTCGCCCATGAGATGACGGGTGCAGAGATCGAGGAGGTCATCAAGGCCTTCGTCGATACCGCCGTGCTCGCCGTCGAGTCGGGGCTCGACGGCGTCGAGCTGCACGCGACGCACGGCTATCTGATCCAGCAATCCTTCTCGCCCTGGGCGAACCAGCGACATGACGAGTGGGGCGAGCCGCTGGCGTTCGTGAGGCGTCTGATCGATGAGACCCGGGCCGCGATCGGGCCCGACAGAGTGCTGGGCATTCGGCTGTGCGTCGACGACTTCATTCCACCTGAGCGGGGCGGCGTCGGCACCGACGGGCTGTTCGATATCGGGCGGGTGATCGTCCAACGCGGCGGGCTCGACTACATCAACCACTCCGAGGGCGCGCGAGCTTCCGATTACGCTCGCTCGATCGGCAACTATCGCCATCCGAACGGCGAATGGCTGCCGCTCGCGCGCGGTTTGCGCGACGCGATCGGCAAGGCTGTGCCGGTGATCGCCGTCGGGAAGATAATGACGCCGGACCTCGCCGAGCAGGCGCTGCGCGACGGGAGCTGCGACCTCGTCGGCATGACGCGCGCCCAGATCGCGGACCCCGATCTCGCCCACAAGCTTGCGAGCGGCCGCGCGGTCACGATCCGTCCCTGCGTCGCCGCAAACCAGGGCTGCGTGGACCGGATGCAAGGCGGGTTGCCGATCACGTGCTTCCACAACCCCGACGTCGGACGTGAGTACCGGATCGCGCCGGTCGAGAGAGCGAAACAGGCTCGACGCGTGCTCGTCGTAGGCGCGGGTCCGGCGGGGCTGAAGGCCGCGGAGATCGCGGCGCGGCGCGGCCACGAGGTCCTCCTCTACGAGTCGGGGCCCGAGGTCGGGGGTCGACTGCTCGCGACTCGGTGGCTCGGTGCGGCGCGGGAGCTCCTCGCGTCGATCGACTGGATTACAGCCGAGCTCGAGGTTCTCGGCGTGAAGCCGCAGTTGCGTACAACTGTCGACGATGGGCTGCTCGCCGAGCTCGCGCCGGACGCCGTCGTCCTCGCCACCGGCTCGCGACCCGCCCCCGAGACGCTCGCGCCCGTCGACGGATCGGTGCCGGTGATCTCGCTCGACGATGCCGCGCGGTCGCTCGTCTGGGGCGAGCGTGCGTCGCTCGCGGGCGAACGGGTCCTGCTGGTCGACCAGCGGGGCAATCTCGAGACGGCGCTGGTCGCCGAGCACCTAGCGCAGGAGCGGGCCGTGGTCGCGATCGCGACGCCGTATCTGGCCTATGGCCCGTCCGTCGGGTTCACCCATCTCAAGGACTTCCTGGGCCGTCTCGGGGCGGCCGGCTGTGCGGTCGAGACGAGCACCCTGTTCGTCGGCATTCATGAAGGTCTCGTCACCACCCGTCATGCCCAACACCGCGGACGCCTCGAGCGGCACTTCGATCTCGTCGTCGCCGGGGTTCCGGGGAAGGCCGACACGTCGCTCGTCCCGGCGATCGAACGACTCGGCCTGACGCCACTGCTCGCGGGCGATTCGGTCGCGCCGCGCACCGCGATGCACGCCTTCCGCGAGGGCGACGCCGCGGGGCGCCGCGTCTGAGGCGCCTGTCCGCCTGGTCTAGCGAACTACGTCTCTCGATGGCCAGACCAGTACACGGCCGAGACTGGGATCAACCCGCTCTCAGTACTCACAGTCGCACCTCACGTCCTCGACCGAGCACCGGACACCGGACACCGTTGACATTTGTGTTCGACGGCAGGCCGGGCGCACGGCTCTGGAGAGATCTCCTCGTCCACCTCATGGCCGCACGCCGCAGTCTGCGGACTTCGGCTTTGCGGGGTTCGATGACCTCATCACCGGCGCACCGCATCAGGGGTCGCTGGCGGAATCGAGCGGACCTTTCCTCGTGATCTACGACGTCGGGCACGACGAGTCGCCCGACGGCAAGCAGTTCTTCGAGCTCGCAACGCTCTCGGGCCGGCGCTCCGCGCCACATCGCGCTCTCGATGTGGCATGGGCGAGCCACTGACGCTCCGCAGGTGACCATCGGCGGGAGCTGATCGTCATCCCCACGTCCGCCTTGCTGCAACTCGTCGACGATCTCGGCTCTACGAGCTCAGCCTCCTCTCGGTGGCCGATCAGCCCGACGACCAGCACCTCGAACGCATGGTCCTCGAAGCCACGCTCAACGAACCCCGTCCTCTGACGAGCGTGCCCGACGCCGACCTCGCGCTCAACATTGACGACGACTGCTATCTCCACGTCGAAGCCAGACGGCGTGACCAAATCCGCGACTTCGGCGGGAGCGTGCTCGCGCTCTTCGCAGAAGCCCTCGCATGCAGAAGCGGCACGAGACATCAGTGACTGATCCGCCAATCGACCTGCGGAATCTCCCTACCAAACGTTTGGTTGCTAGTCTGGATCTCCGTGATTTACGTGGCTGCCGAGCAGGTCGAGGCTCACCGTTGGTGCATGCCCCTCGACGTCCGTCAGTCCGATCCGCTTCGTATTGATGGGTGTGCCGAGTGTGGCGCCGCGTCGCGCCGGGTGGTTGACTGCAGCCAACTCGGGGGGTCATCGGGGTGATCGCGCCGGACGCAGCCGTCGTCGATCCGGACGGTCGAGCTGTCACAGTGTCGTGAGTTCCGCTCACGACATCGAGGTGACGCGGGATGTCGGCCGGTCCATCTCGAGCGAAGCGGTCCTCGGCCGTGCAGTTCGTTTCGGCCCGCTTACGCTCGCGAATCGTCTTGTGATCGCGCCGCACACGGTGAATTTCGGCTTCGTCGATGGGAAGCCGCGGGAGGACTACATCGCGTACATGACGCGCCGCTCCCCGGGATTCGGTCTCACCTGGGTGCCGATGGCCGCGCCCGACCCGCTTGGCCGCGCGGAGCCCAGCCAGCCGTGGTTCTGGGACGACGACTTCATCCCTGGGATGGCGCGCGTCGCGGAGGCGCTGCGCCGAACCGGAACCGAGCCGGGGCTGCAGATCTGCCATGCCGGTCGTCAGACGAGCCCGTTGCTCATCGACGGTCGGACTCCCGTCGCCCCGTCGCCGTTGACCCCGCGCAGCGTCTACAAGATGGTCCCGCGCGAGCTGACCGTCGGGGAGATCGCCGACATCGTGGCTGGCTACGCGGCGGCCGCGCGACGCGCCGTCACGGCCGGCTACCGCGCGCTGAACCTCCACTTCGCGCACAGCTATCTGGTTCACCAGTTCTTGTCGCCGGACTCCAACCAGCGCAGCGACCAGTACGGCGGTACGCCCGACAGGCGGCTGCGGTTCGCTTTGGAGATCGTGATGGCGATCCGCGGCGAAGTCGGCCGGGACGTCGCGATCGACGTGCGGCTCAATGGCTCGGACTTCGTGCCGGGCGGCCTCGAGATCGATCACGCGACGGAGATCGCCCGCGCCGTGCTCGCCGCAGGCGCCGACGCGATCAACGTTACCGGCGGCGTGTACGGGTCGGCCCCGTTCAATCTGCTGTTGCCCTTCGACGACCACGATTTCCTCCCGCTTGCGGCGGCGATCCGGGCGGCCACCGGCACCGTTGTCACCGCGGTTGGACAGATCCGCACGGCGCAGGAGGCAGCGGGGGCCGTCGCCGCGGGCATCTGCGATCTGGTCGGCGTTGCGCGCGCCGTGATGGCCGATCCAGACTGGGCGCTGAAGGCACTCGGGCGCTCGCGCGATCCAATGCGCCCTTGCCTGGGCACGCTCGACGGATGCTCGGAGCGACTGCGTCACTTCGAGCCGGCGACGTGCCAGGTCATGCCTGAGGTCGGACGCGAGCTGCGGCTGGTCCCCCGCAGTGCCTCACGGCGGATTGCAATCATCGGCGCAGGGCCGGCGGGTTGCGAGGCGGCCATTTACGCCGCCGAGCACGGGGACCGTGTCCTGGTCGTCGAGGCCGCCCAGGTAACAGGCGGGGCGCTGCGCCTCGCCGCCGTCACGCCCGGCGGGGCGGCGTTCGGCGAGCTGGCCGACTTCCACGCCGCCGAACTGGTCCGACTCGGCGTCCGGGTCGCGCTGGGGACTCGCGCCAACGCGACGCTGCTCCGGGCTTTCGGCGCCGATGACGTCCTGATCGCGACTGGCGCGCGCCCCGCGGTGCCCGGAATCCACTTCTCTGACGGCGCGCCGCTGGCCGCCGATGAGGACGTGCTCGCCGGCGAGATCTCACCGCGCGGCCGCGTCGTCGTGATCGGCGTCGGCCGGCGCGCGATCGCGACTGCGTTGCTGTGCGCCGACGGGGGAGCGGCGACGGTGACGATGGTTGATCATGATTCCACGCGCGTCGCCCACGACGCCTCTGCGCTCATGCGCCGGGCCTACAAGCAGCAGCTGCGGACACGAGGCATCGTGGTCCTAGACGGCCCAACGCACCACATCACGGACGACACCATCGTCCTCCCCGAACACGATCTGGCCGTCGACCTCGTCGTCCTCGCCCTGCGACTCGTCCCCGTGCGCGAGGCCGCGAACGCGCTTCCTCCCGACGTGCCAGCGCACGTAATCGGAGACGCGAAAGAGCCTCGTTCGATCATGGACGCGATCGTCGAGGGACGCGACTGCATCGACGCGATCCACCGCGCCGCCGCGGCCGCCGCATCCCACTAGCGGCGCAGTCGGCGCTCACCGCCCGCCCGCAACACACAGGAGCAGGGAGCGCCTCGACCTTCCAACTAAAGAACCGCGGCGCGCCACGCCTCTCAGAGTTACGCATTGGGCCCAAGCAGAAGCAGTAGCCGCTCACGCAGGCGAAGCGGCAGCGAACGCGTTCTCGGGCAGCGCCCTCGCCCCCGTCCGCTCAAGGTTACCGAGCGGACACGCCCACACAGTAGGCGTAGGCGATCGATGTTCTGCTGGAGCCCGGCGGCTGATCAGGCGACCGGCGCCGGTTCCCTGACGATCCTAAGATTGCTGGTGGACGCCTGGAGCCGATCCATCGCCGCCGCGAGCTCGCTCGGAGGCGCCTCGGTCGACCAGCGCTTGCCAACGCGCCGGACCTCCCCGCGACCCTCGAGATCCCGGAGCCGGGCAAGCGCCTTCTCGCTGCTAAGCCCCGCCGCTCGGGAGGCCATCGCCGTCGAGAACGAACTAGGCAGCCCCTCGAGCGCGGCTCGCAGACGATCCGGCCGTCGGGTCGTCTCCCGATCGCTCGCGTGCGGCTGCGGCGCGGGCAGCTCAGCGACAGCGCACACGGCTTCCGCGGAAGCCGGCTCGCGTCCGACCGGCGGATCCTCCCCGAAGCGGGCCCGGCAGCCAGCGCACAAGACGACCGGCTCACGCCCGGCCGGGCGAACGATCTCAAACCCCCGCCATTTTCGAGCCGAACGACACACCCCGCAGCGCCGTCCGGCGCGTTCTATCTGCTTGACCTCTTCGGTACCCATCGGAATCTCGCTCCAGGATAGAACGTCCAACCGCGGAGTCTCACTCGCCCTCAGGAGACCGGACGGCCCGAAATGGAGCCTCGGGTCATCTCTGCCGACCATCTCAGCCGCCTTGAGCTCGTCGACGGCGACATCGCCCTTCGCGGGCGTCCGCTGTTGGATCGGCGAACGGACGCGCCCAGAGGCCCGGTTCGGTCCCGCTTCGCCCGCGTCAGCCGCACGTCGCCCGGGTCCGCGTCGTTGCTCGTCTTCGCTCGATTGGCGCGCGAGCCTCATCCCGGATCGCTACTTCCACCGGATCAGCACAAATCGAGTACCTGGAATGTTGTGCCAGCGCCCTTGACGCCATCGATGGGAGCTTTCAGCTGGTGGTCTGCCAACACGGTCTTCAGTTCTTCCCGGATCGTCCCGGCGCGCTGAGCGAGATGCACGGCGTCCTAGAGGCCGGCGGCGTCGCGGTCGTGTCGATCTGGGCCGCGGAGCGCCCGCCTGGGACTGTCGGGCCGATGTGCCACGCGTTGCGCCAGGCCGGCGTCAGTGCTCCTTATCCTCGCGCCTTCGACGCGGAAAAGTAGGTACTTGGCGTCTCGGAGCTCCACGATCTCGTGTCCGGAGCAGGGTTCCACGATCTAATCGTCGACATGATCGAGCTTGGCTGGGTCTGGGAGACCAGCCGCGGCCCTGATCGCCGGATCGAAGCGCTACAACACGTTCCAGACGCTGTCGGCTGAAGCGCAGCTCCGGCAACGGTCCTTCCAAATAGGCCCGGGGGGCCGAGATCCATCTGGCCCCCCGGAGAGTCAGGGGAATGGGGGCGCAGTCCCCTGACCGCTTGGGACGAGTTGCTCGTCCCAAGTTGTGCCGGAACTTGTCAATGGACCATCTGTTTCTCCCCAACGTTAACTATGCCAGACGCCAGGTCCGCGAACACGCGAAGCTGTGTTCGCCCGAACGAGCATCGACGCGCCACGCCGCCGTGTCTCCAGCGGCCCGCGCTCCTGGGGCTGGAGGTGCTGCAAGTGCCTGATCGTCAGGATTCGTTTGGGGTACCGACAGTTGGACCAACCTTTTGGCTCGGCCTAGCGTTTATATAGGTAGGGGCACGTTGGCGAGATTTGGGCAGAGTTAGACCGAAGTTCCCCGAGTTAGCGGGCTAGCTCTTCCGGCTCGTTGCATGACGGTCTTCGGGGGCGCGGCGTCCTGGGGGGCATCGATTCCCTCAGGACGCCGCCTGGCCGACCGGCGTCTGTCCGACCGGCGCGTCTGGCCCGGGCGCGGCGCCGTCTCGCCGATCTCGCGGGTGGACTGGTCGGTGTGCGCTCTGGCCGACCGGCAGTTGTCTCAGGGAACGTGCGGGAGAGCGGCACGCTCCGGGCGTGATCTTCCGAGCTCCCAAAGTAGTGGCCAAGCACTCGGCTGGACTCTGGCGGCCATATAGCACAGACTGTGCGTATGGGGGTGACTGGTGCACTCGTTGGGTCCCGCCAGGTGGTGGATCGCGGGCCTGTCATCGGCGAGGCTGAGGACTATCTCGTGGCTCGCGTGCGGGCCGGCGACGATGCTGCTTTCGAGAGGATCTACGATCGATATGCCCGCGGGCTGCTCGCGTTCTGCGCGCACATGCTCGGAAGCCGGGAGGCGGCCGAGGATGCGCTGCAGTTGACGTTTGTCGCTGCGTATCGGGCGTTGCGTGGCGGGGAGAGCAGCATTTCGCTGCGGCCGTGGCTGTACACGATCGCTCGCAATCGGTGCGTGTCCGAGTTGCGTGCCCGCCGCGATGGGGTCGATGTCGACGGGGTCGCGGTAGATCGACCATTTGTCGAGGGCCTGGCAGACCAAGTCCAGCGGCGCGAGGAGCTACGCGAAATGCTGCAGGACATGCAGCGGTTGCCCGCTGACCAGCGCGCAGCGCTTGTGCTCTTTGAGCTCGGCGATCACTCGCACAAGGAAATCGCTGCCGTGCTCGGCGTCCGCGGGGAGAAGGTGAAGGCGCTGATCTTCCAGGCGCGGGAGGCGCTGGTGCGTGGCCGGCAGGCTAGGAATCGCCCGTGCGCAGAGGTCCGCGAGCGGCTAGCAACGTTGCACGGCAGCGTCCTGCCCCGCAGCATGACCCGCGCCCACATCGATCGCTGCCCGAGCTGCGCATCATTCGAGGATGAGGTCCGCGGTCAGCGGGCGGCTCTCGCGCTGATTCTGCCGGTGGCGCTGACCGGTGAGCTCAAGACCTCTGTGCTGGGCTCGGCGCTGGGCGGTGGCGGCGCGGCCGCGGTCGGCGCAGGTGTGAGCGGCAGCGCTGCGGTCGGCGGAGGTGCGTGCGGCAGCGCTGCGGTCGGCGGAGGTGCGTGCGGCAGCGGTGCGGTCGTCGCGGCTGGTGCGACCGCCGCCGGCAGCGGTGGCGGCGCTGGCGCTGTCGCCGCGGGGGCCGGTGTAGCGGGCAGCCTCGTCGGCGCTGGCACTGGTGCGGCCAGCACTGCCGTGGTCGCTGGTGCTCCGGTTGCGGCGGCCGCCACCGGGCTCACGGCCGTCGGTGAATATGCTGCCTCCGTCGGGGTCGGTGGGCTGGGCGCAACGGGGGTCGTCGCGAAAATCCTCACCGCAGCCGCGATCGCGACCGGAGCCGCGGGCGCTAGTCATGTCAGCATCCAGGCGCTCTACCCCCTTCCGGGGCCGGCGACGGCCCTGCAGATCCCGACTGCGTCCGCCAGCCCCGCGACAGCGCCGACGATCGCATCGACGCCGAGCGCCTCGGCGACCCCGGCCGCCACGCCGAGCGCCGCCAGCACGACCCCGACGACCCCGGCTGCCACGCCGAGCGCCGCCAGCACGACCCCGACGACCCCGGCCGCCACGCCGAGCGCCGCCGACACCACCGCGACGACCCCGGCCGCCACGCCGAGCGCCGCCAACAGCACCCCGGATCCGACCAGTGCTCCAGCGACGGTCGACGCTACGGCCCCCACGGCGACCCCGGCCGCCACGCCGAGCGCCGCCAGCACGACCCCGACGACCCCGGCTGCCACGCCGAGCGCCACCGACACGACCCCGACGACCCCGGCCGCCACGCCGAGCGCCGCCGACACGACCCCGACGACCCCGGCCGCCACGCCGAGCGCCACCAGCACGACCCCGACGACCCCGGCTGCCACGCCGAGCGCCACCGACACGACCCCGACGACCCCGGCTGCCACGCCGAGCGCCACCGACACGACCCCGACGACCCCGGCCGCCACGCCGAGCGCCACCGACACCACCCCGGATCCGACGAGTGCTCCAGCGACGGTCGACGCTACGGCCCCCACGGCGGGGCCCGGCGGCTGAGCCGACCGACGCGATCACCGCTCCGGTCCGGAACATGCCAAGAGCGCCCGTCGGCCGGTTTCAGTGATTGCCAGGGGCCCGATCAGCCGCTGCAGTCGATCTTTCAAACCGGCGCGCGCGACTGGGCAGAAATGTCCGTCAGTCGTCATGAGCGACCGAGTTGCTCATCACCCTGCATCCGTGCGGCGGGGCGGATGAGCCGGTGTCTGCAGAACCGAGAGACGGAGCAAGCAGGTTAAGCGTTTCCGAACACCGGCTCGCGAGGCGACACAGTCGTGTCGTCGACGTCTCGCCGTCTAGGATCCGTTGATGAGCTCTACCGGGGCGATGGTCGGCAGTGAGCGTTGAGAGGATCGCCGATGCCGGTCCGTCTGGCATCGAGTTGGCGTATGAACGCTTCGGTGACCTGGGGGCGCCGGCGGTGCTGCTGGTGATGGGCCTTGGGACGCAGATGCTCGGCTGGCCTGATGGTTTCTGCGCCGAGCTCGTCGCCCGCGGCTTGCAGGCAATCCGCTTCGATAACCGTGACGTTGGACTGTCGTCGCACTTCCCCGATGCGCCGACGCCCGACGTGAGCGCCGCGATCTCGGGGGATGCGTCGTCGGCGTCCTACACCTTGTCCGACATGGCGGGCGACACCGTCGGTCTGCTCGATGCACTTGGGCTGGACAGCGCCCACATCGTCGGCGCTTCGATGGGGGGGATGATCGTCCAGACAATTGCGATCGAGCATCCCGGCCGTGTGCGATCACTGACGTCGATCATGTCGACGACGGGGGACACGTCTGTGGGTCAATCGACGCCGCAGGCGCTCGGCGCCTTGCTGTCCCCGCCGGCTTCCACTCGCGAGGAGGCGATCGACCGGACGGTGTCGATCTTCCGCGTGATCGGGTCGCCCGGCTTCGAGTTCGACGAAGCAGAGCTGCGCGAGCGTGCGGGACTCTCGTACGATCGCGCCGACGATCCACTCGGTGTCGCCCGCCAGCTTGTCGCGATCATTGCCTCGGGGGACAGGACCGCTCGGCTGCGGTCGATAGACGTGCCCACGCTGGTGCTTCACGGCGGCGAGGATCCGCTGGTCGACGTGAGCGGCGGGCGCGCAACCGCCCAGGCCGTCCCCGGCGCTGAACTCGTGGTGATCGGCGGTATGGGACACGACCTGCCGCGTGCTCTGTGGCCCGAGATAACAGCGCGGATCGCCGATTTGACCCGTCGCGCCGAGGCGCGGGCGGTCAGCCACTAAGCGTTGGATCTCGCTGCGTCAGCGGCGCGACCGGCTGCTCCGAGAGTGCTCCTAGAGTGCTCCTAGAGTGCTCCGACGAAACAAAAACAGAAGCGGCTCACGGAACAGCCGCCACTGCCGCGCGCCGATCGCGCAGCGGAAACGGGACTCGCACACGCGCCATCGACCCGTCCGCTCATCGTTACCCTGCGGACGCCCTGAATCCGGGCTCGGGACACGCCGCGGAGGCCCTTGCCCGGGTCTTCCGAGCTTTGAGGGCAAGATCGCCGTTTGAGGCGCCCGCTCCTGGATGGGCTTGCGGACGCGCCCCGGGGTGCTGCTCTTCCGCCTCGAGCCCCGGATTCCGCGCTTTCGGGTCTGAGCCCGCCGCCTTTGACGTGCTCGTCGCCACCTCGAATCAGGACTCCCGCGACTCGTACGATCTTCCATCGGTGGCGCTGATCGCTGACTGCCCCCTTACGCCTCAGTGAGAGCAGCAGCTCGCGGCGCCGTGGCCGCTTTGCAGCAGAGGCGGCCACGTGGTCCACGGCGGCCACGTGATCGCAATAACGGCGGAGCGACAGCGGGCGTCCAACCCAGGCGTCTCATTCCGCCTGAGTAACGCCGTCGCTCGTGTGTGGGATCCGGTGGCGAGCAGCGGCGACGGAGGCGTCGCCGCCGGCTATCGCAGTACCACGGATTGCGGCTGTGCGGGGCTTGGGGGTTCGGCGGATACGATCGTGCTCGGTGGTGCGTCTTCTCGAGCGTGAAGATGGGTTGGGCGTGCTGGTCGACGCGGTCCAGGACGCGGCCGCCGGCCGGGGGTCCGTGGTGCTGGTTGCCGGGGAGGCGGGGATCGGCAAGAGCTCGTTGCTGCGGGAGCTCAGAGAGCGCACCGGCGAGCGCGTGACGTTTCTGATCGGGGCGTGCGAGCCGCTGTCGGTGCCGGTGCCGCTCGCGCCGTTGCGCGAGCTTGTGGAGGCGGCGGGAGGCGGCGATCTGATTGACCTGGGCAGCGATGATCGGTTGGTGCTGGTGCGGCGGGTGGCGAGCGTGCTCGCCGAGCGGGCACCGGTCGTGGCGGTCATCGAGGACGTTCACTGGGCCGATCCGCTGACGCTTGATCTGCTGCGGCTGCTGGTGCGCAGGGCGCCGCAGATGGCCGCGTTGATTGTTGCCACGTTTCGCGATGACGAGGTGGCGGCTAGTCCCGCGCTGGGATTGCTGCTCGGCGACCTGACGCGCGCTCCGGGGGTGCGGCGTATTCGTCTGCGGCCGTTGTCGCACGCGGCGGTGCGGGAGCTGGCCGGACCGAGCGGGCTCGAGGTCGGGGAGCTCGTCCGCGCCACCGGCGGCAACCCGTTCCTGGTGGTGGAGGCCGTCGCTGCCGGGGAGCGGCTGCCGGCGTCGGTGCGCGACGCTGCGCTCGCTCGCGCTGGTCGCCTGGGCCGGGCCGCCGCGCGAAGTGGCCGACGCCGCGGCGGTGCTGGGGCAGCGCTTTGACTACGCGCTGCTGGACGCTGTGGTTCCGGGCAGCACGGAGGCGGTCGAGGAGGCGCTGGCGCGTGGTGTGTTGGTCGCCGACGGCAGTAGGTTGGGCTTCCGGCACGAGCTGATCCGTGAGGCGGTCGAGGCCTCGATCTCGCCGCCACGCCTCGCGGAGCTTCACGCGCGAGCGGTGTCCGCGCTGGTCAATCAGGCGGGAGCGGTCGAGAACGCGCGCTTGGCTCATCACGCGGAGCTGGCGGGGCTTCACCGCGAGGCCTGCCGCTATGCCGCGCTGGCGTCGGTGGAGGCGGAGCGGCTTGGCGCGCCCCTCCAGGCGCGGCTGCAAGCCCAGCGAGCGCTGCGGCTGGGAGCGGATCTCGCCGATCCCGAGCGCTACGAGCTGCTGATCCGCTACTCGCGCGCGGCGAACTTCACCAGCACCCGCTATGAGGACGCGGTATCGGGTGCCGAGCAGGCGCTGGCCGTCGCCGAGCGGCTGGGTGATCCGTTGCGGCAGGCACGCGCGCTGGGCGCGCTGGCCTGGGCGCTGTGGTCGTTCGATCGCATGGTGGAGGCGAAGCAGGCCGCTGAGCGCGCGATCGCGGTGCTGGTGGCCACCTCCGAGGTGGCCGCGCAGGCGCGGGCGCAGTCGACGCACATCAGGATCGAGGCCTCGGCGTTCGATCCCGCGGTGGCGATCGCGGCTGGACCAGGAGCGCGTGAGCTGGCTGCCGCCGCCGGGCTCGAGGAGGTCCAGATCGACATCGCGATCAGCGTCGGGCTGGCGCTCGGTCACCACGGTCAACCCGAAGCGATCCCGATGCTGACGGATGCGCTTCGCGACGCCCGAGCCGCAGGGCTCGCAATCCAAACGATTCGAGGCAGCGTCAACCTGCTGTTTATCGCCGCCACCCTGCGCCGGCACGAGCTGCTGGAGAACGCCATCGGTCAGGCGCGGGCGTCATTGGAGGAGCTCGATGCGCGGATTCCCCGTCACGTGATCGAGGGATACCTCGCCCGGAGCCTGCTCGATCGCGGCCGCTGGGACGATGCGCTTCCGGCGGCGGCCTACAGCGTTCTGACCTGGCACGCGGAGGCTCCCCTGGCCCGAGCGATGGAGGGGCTGATCGCGGCCCGTCGAGGTGAGCCCGGTGCCGAGCGGACCCTGGAGCAGGCATGGGCCGAGATCCCGAAGGTCGTGGAGGACTCGCGTCACAGCACGCTCCGCTGCGCCCTGGTCGAGGCCGCGTGGCTGCGCGGCGACCGCCGCACCGCGCTCGAGCACCTCCAAGACGCCCGCGCGTCCCCGGCGACCGGCCGGTTCGCGCGCTGGGGCGGCGAGCTGGCGCTGTGGGCGGCACGCCACGGCCTCGAGCTAGCGACCGCCAGCCGGCGCGCCGGACGCCGTGAAGCTCGAGCTCGAAGGCGACTGGCGTGGGGCGATCCGAGCCTGGCGCGAGCTGGAGGCGCCCTACGAGTCGGCGCTGGCCGCACTGCCCGGCGATGATCGTCGCCGCCCGCCAAGCACAGGCCGTGCTTCACAAGCTGGGCGCGAGCGCGGCCACGCGGACGTTCGCTCGGGAGCGAGCGATCCGGGGCGCACGCGCGATGCGCGGCCCGAGACGATCGACGCTGGCGCATCCCGCCGGCCTCACCCGCCGCGAGCAGGAGGTTCTCGAGCAGCTCGCGACCGGTGCGACGAATCCAGCGATCGCCGCCGCGTTGCACCTTTCGGAGCGCACCGTCGCGCACCACGTCTCGGCGATCCTGTCCAAGCTCGGCGCCGCGACGCGACTGGCCGCGATCGAGCAGGCGCGCAGCCGCGGGCTGCTCTCGCAAGATGGGCCGGTCCGCAAGCCAAGATAGGCAGGTGAGCCGATCCGCGGTCAGGCCCGGCCCGCCAGGCTGCCAGCATCCGCCATCCAAGGAGGCAGCATGAGCTACACCATGAAGACGATCGACGAGCTGGAGTCGATCCACCACGGCGCGGTCAAGCTGGCCGGTGCCGAGCTCGGCATCCGGTCGTTCGGGATGCAGGTGCTCGATTTCCCGGCCGGGTTCACCGATTACCCCGAGCACGACCACGCCGAAGACGGGCAGGAAGAGGTGTACGTGGTGCTCCGCGGAGGAGCCGATTTCGTCATCGACGGCGAAGCGGTGACGATCTCCCAAGGGGAGCATGCTGAAGGTCGACGCGGCGAGCAGGCGCAAGCTCCAGCCCGGTCGGGACGGGGTCAGGATCCTCGCCATCGGCTGCACGCCAGGAGCGAGCTACCAACGGCCGGAAGCCTTCCGCTCAGAGGTGCACGCATGAGCGCGGCGATCACCGATCGAGTCTGGGACGCCCGTTGCCGAGGCACAGGTGGTGTCCGGACGCGGCGAGCTCTTCTGGTTCCTGGGCACGCTGGTGCGGGTGAAGCTCGACGGGCACCAGACCGCAGGGAGATTCGCCCTGTGGGAGGGCGTCCTGCCCCACGGCGCTGCCCCGCCGCTTCACTCCCATCCCCAGGACGAGACGTTCTACATCCTGGAAGGGGAGCTCACCGCCTGGCTGGTCGAGCCGGAACTCGCCGACGATGGCTCAGAGCCTCCGGCCTGGGCGCAGACCCGCGGCCGCCGCTGCGGCGTCGGCGATGTGGTGTTCGCGCCCAGAGGGACGCCACACACCTTCCGCGTCGAGTCCGACACGGCGCGGATGCTGGCCCTGTCCACCCCGGCCGGGATCGAGAACATGGTCCGGGGACTGGCCGAGCCGGCGCAGTGGCCGTGGCTCCAGCCGCCGCCGGACGGCCCCCGTATTCCGACCGAGCGCATCGCGAGCGTCGAACGTCAGACCGGAATGGTCCGGCACGGCCCGCCGCCTCCTCCCAACAAACAACCATAAACGCTCGTCCGGCGCACACCCCACGGCGTGCATTCGCACACATTGCGAGAGCCGACTACACCACGAACAGCGAGGCGTGGCTGACAGGGAGCGCTGAGGTGATCTACACGAGCGTCGACACGGCGCCGCCGGGTCCGGTGAGCTCAGGGACCTCGACGTGCACGTACAGGCCCGAACCCGACCAGCCTGCCGTCAGCGCCCCGCGCATCGCTGGGCCGCCGATCGAGCCACGGAGCGACTCCTTCCGCTACGGCGTGACGGGGACGGTTCACGGGGCGACCGATGAGGGGGATCCGCCCGAAATGACTATGAGCTCGCGGCAAGGCAGCGGCGACCAAGCCCAGGACCCGCTTTGCGTTCGGCCTCGTAGGCAAGCTGCGACCCAAGTTCCAACCCACGAATCTGAACCTGGTCGGATCGCTGCTCATCGGCGATGCGGTGGCCATCGTGAACGGCGCTGTGGGCGATCCGCCGCCGCTCGCCAACCCGGCCGGCCAGCAGGTGGAGTTGCCCGGCCCGCGAGCCCCGGGGCAGGTCACCCTCCAGGTGCACGGCATCGGGCTCCCAGCGCACGCACCGGACTCGCATGCCCACGCCGCGGCCGATTGCAGGACCCCACGCTGATCGCCGAGACGACCGTCACCCGAGGCAGCCGGCTCCCGTTCCCGGTGCACCTGCGGCCGACCGCCGCCGGCCAGGCCCTGCTCACCAGCACCCACGGCCCGCTCGAGATCACCGCCACCGTGACCTTCAAGCCACGCCACGGCAAACCAACCTCCGACACCCAGACCATCACGATCCCCGCCAACTGAACACCGGGCCGACGTCAGGCCAGCACGAGGCCGGTCCCAAGCGACACATCTAAGCTCCGGCCTCGACCACGACAAGCGCTGGCGCGAGCGCGACCGCGGATGTGATCCGCGCCATCACGATCCGAGAACACGTGCGACGGCTGGCCAGGTTCATGAGCCTGTTGGCCACCAGTCCGCGGTCGCCCGAGACGCTCATCGTGCGCCGGATGATCGCCGCATCCGCCGGCGCCTCGGAGGCCACCGAGACAATCTTGTTGCGGGCTCCCGATCGACATCCTCCAATCGTCCGTCAGCTCGCAGTCGAGAGAGCGCTGCCTCCCCTTCGCGAGCGGCAGCGGCCTTGCCATTGGCGCCTCCCGCCTGCCAACAAGCAGGCGCTGTCGAGATGCAGGAGCAGCGGGAGCGACGGTCCAGCGACATCTGGACCACCGTGCGAACCCAAGGTTCCTCTACTGCCCGCAGGCCATTCTCTCTACGGTCCGCGTCTGCGTCTGCGTCGGCTCGCTCAGCGATCCCACCGCACGGCCGAGGAGAAGCACAGCGCGTCGTCGGCGGCTGTGAGATCGTGTCCCATCGTGAGCGTCGAGTCGCAGTCGGGCTGATCGTCGGAATGATCGAACCGCCGAACCAGGCCCAGCCGGACCCACGCTTTACGACTGCAGTTCGCACGGCGCTCGCGTGGATCGAGGAGGCGCTCTACATCATCGTCGGTCTGCTGCTTCTTGCCGCGGCGGTGCTGGTGGTCGTGGGAACTATCAGCGGACTTATCACCGCGATCCGCACTCATCAGAGCGCCGTGAATATCGGTGTCGTCCTCCTCGACCGCATCCTGCTAACGCTGATCGTCGCCGAACTGCTGCACACCCTACGATTTGTGGTGCTGCGCGGCGAGATCGTCGTCGAACCGTTCCTGTTCGTCGGTCTGATTGCTGTGGTGCGCCGGATTCTCATCATCACAGCCGAGCTCGAGCGCCAGGCACCTGGCGGGCGCGCGCTGACCAACCAGCTGCTCGAGCTCGGGCTGCTCGGCGTCCTCGCGCTCGCGCTGGCCATCGCGATCTACCTTGTGCGGCGAAGCGGTCCGGCAGGCTACGACCCCGCACGACCGCCCGAGATCGAGTCGCCCAGGCCCTCGCCACCGTGATCCGCACTCAGACTCTCATCGGCGACCGGCCCGCCGCACACCACACCGGGCCGCCGCGGAACACGGACCGAGGTGCACGCTGCCTGTCAGCGCAACATCCTCAGTAACTCGAAACGCCCGTAGCGTGCAGAGCGATCCCCTCACCTAGCGTGCGTTCGCTGAGCGTTACCCTGCGGACGGCCGGAATCCTGGCTCGCGACGGGCCGCGGACGCCCTCGGCCGGGTCTTCCGAGCTTCACGCCAACACCGCCGTTTGAGGCGTCCGCTGCTTGATCGGCGAGCGGACGCGGGCAATCGTGGGCCCGGTTCGCGGGTGGCGCCTGGTTTCCGCGCGCATTCCGTGTCCTTCCGACGGTCACGGTCAGGCGCGTGCCAGACGAGATTCTCTGCAAGTGCAGGGCGAGCAATCTGATCGCGTCGCGCTCAGCTCTACGTCGCACACCGAATGATCAGGGGTGTTCGCTAAGCATGCGTCCGGCTTTCGCCGGGCGGATCGACTTGGGCACAAGGTACCCGTTGCTCACCTCTGGTAACTGTTTTCTGAATGCGACGCCTCATGAAGCAGCTCGAGCGGGAGCACCCTGCGGGGCTTGTCTGGTCATTGTATGAGCGCTCCGGAGTGAGGTTCGATAGGGGACAGATTGTGGAAGTCGTCCCGTGGACCCGGGCCGACGCCGCGACAGGGGCTGTACTTCGCGCCGTCAGAAGGCCAGCACGTAGACCGCGCCGGTTCCCGGCGTCTCGGTCCAGTGCGCCACGCCGGACGGATAGTTATCGGCGTTCTTGATGCCGACCTGCGTGGAGTAAGCGCCATCGTCGTACCAGACCATCAGGTTTTGCGGAAAGCCGTTCCATGACAGGCTGGGGGTGGTGCCGTACGTCGGCGGGCCGATCACGGCGAGTCCACCCGAGCCGGCGCTGGTCGCCGCCGCTGCGCTGCCCGCTTCGTCGCCGGGCTCCCACATCTAGTTGGAGCAGTATGCCCAGCCGTTCGTGGAGTTCGACTGCTTCCACGACGCCGAGCCGGCTCCCATAACGCCTCCTCGGTCTGCTCGATGATCTGGCCGGCGTAGGCGCTCCAGGCGAACGGGTTGTCCGGGCCGTACGGTTGGGCGACGGCCGACTCGGCGCTGGGTCCGTTCGCGTCGGAGAGCATGTACCGGACCGCGGTCGACAGGCCCTGACCGTTGGTGTAGAGCTGGATGTTGCCCTGGTTGCGGCCGCGGTGGTTGAGTGTTCTGAGCCGCCCGACCTTGTCGAAGGTCGCCGTCGATCCGATCGCCAGCCCGAAGGGGGATGTTGTCGGCGAACGGTCTGCGCGAGACATGGATGCCGGTGCCGGCGTTTGTGACGGCCGTCCGCATCGCTCCGGTCCGCCCGCGCTGCGAAGGACCAGAGAAGGAACGTCTTGCCGTTATCCATGGCTCCGCTCAAAAGCGGACCCCCCGGCCTACCGGCGCGTCAAGCAACCAACCCAACACGGCCTCCACGGCTGGCACCTGAACGCGTTCTGGTTCTCGCGGCTCCCGGCCCGGCAGCGGGCTGGTAAATCGCGCGCATTGGTGATATGAAGGCGCTCCGCAGTCGTGCGGCGCACAGGCACGGCGCGGAGCTAATCGAGGGGAGATACCCGTGTTGGGATCGCGAGCTGCGCGAGGGCGTCATTTGGCGCTCGCGAGCGCTGCCGTCGGGCTGTTGGCGGCGCTGCTCCTGTTCGTGATCGGCGGGCACTCGGTCGGTCGGGCGATCTCGGGCGGCGACCCTTATTCGGTGCCGCTCGTCGTTAGCACCAACCCGGATCCGAACGTCGTCGAGACCACGCTCACCGCCGAGCTGGCGCCCGTTGATATCGGCGGCGGCGTGACGGCCAACGCGATGACGTTCAACGGCTCGATCCCGGGCCCGACGTTCATGCTCAAAGTCGGCGACACGGTGATCGTCCACTTCCAGAACCACCTCAGCATCCCGAGCGGCATCCATTGGCACGGGATCGAGCTCTCCAACGAGATGGACGGGACCCCGTACACGCAGGACGGGGTCGCACCGGGTGGCAACTTCACCTACATCTTCAAGGTCAACCGCCCCGGGATCTACTGGTATCACCCGCACAACAGCTTCTCGACGGACGCGGTGTTCGCGGGGATGTACGGGATGATCGTCGTCACCGATCCCAACGAGGCCGCGCTTCAGGCGTCGGGCACGCTCCCGTCCGCCGCCGACACGAAGCCGATCGTCCTCAGCGACACGACCGTCTGCAAGGCGCCCGGCACCAACGACACGATGACGTACAACCCCGCGCTGCCGTGGGTCGGCGGCGGGGCGCTGCCCAACCAGATGGGGCCGACCCCGAAGACGCTGTGCGAGACCCCGACGGCGATCGATCTGAACGGCAACCTCAGGGCGACGCCATACCAAGCTGGTGACATCCCGGCGATTCAGCAGAACTCCGGTGCCGCCGAGAACGAGGGTCAGACGGTGCTCACGAACGGCAAGAACGTCGGCGGGCGCGGCGGCACGCCCTCGGCTCCGGGAGCGCTCGCGTCCGGCGCCTCGACGCTCGACGTCCGGCCCGGCCAGGGGCTGCGGCTGGAGCTGGTGAACGCGTCCGCGATCCGCTATTTCCGGCTGCATCTGACCACCGCCGCCGGCGCCGACGTGCCGCTGATCCGTGTCGGCGGCGAGGGGGGACTGCTCGACTACGCGGTGCAAGAGGGCAACATGGCGCCGCTTTCCTCGGGGTACAACCCCGGCGAGATCCTACTCCCGCCGGGGTCGCGCGCGGACGTCGTGGCGGCGATCCCGCCGTCGCCGACCACCGGCGTGCTGACGATGTGGACCGAGGATTACCAGCGAACCGGAATGGCCCCCGGCTGGTCGGACATCCCGACGGTGCCGGTCATGCACCTCAACCTCGCCGGCACGCCGGTGGCGCCGGCGTACTCGATCTCCGACGGCACGCCGTTGAGGGCGGCCACGGGCGACCTCGTGCCGGCGCTCGGTGCGCCTACCGGAACGCTGCTGGATCCGACGACGTTCAGCCCGCCGAAGCTCGGGATGGCCTCGCAGACGATCAGCTTCACGGTCGGCGGCGGGAAGGCGGGGATCGACGGCGTCTTCGGCGTCCACGACACTCCCAACTACGAGACCGCTCCGCACCTCGGCTCGACGCGCTACGCCAAGGTCGGCGACACGCTCCAGCTGTCGGTCACCAACGCGACTGCCGCCCACCACCCGTTCCATCTGCACGGCTTCGAGATCCAGCCGGTCAGCCTGACCAACGGGGTCAACACGTACACGTGGCCGTATCACGAGTTCCGGGACAACGTCGACATCCCAGGCGGCGACACGCTCGTCTTCAGAGTCAAGATCGATGACCGCCCGCTGCCCGACGGCACCACGCCCGGCGGCGTCTACGGCCGGTGGCTGTTCCACTGCCACATCTTCTTCCATGCCGAGCTCGGGATGCTGTCCGAGCTCGTGATCGTGCCTCCGAACGGCAAGGAGCGGCCGGACATCAACGTCGGTGCGACGCAGGTTCAGGTCAGCCCAGGCCAGACGGCGACCGTCACCGGAACGTACTTCGATCCCGACGGCGATCCGGTCACGCTGTCCGCATCGGTCGGAGCGATGAGCGACACCGGCGGCGGCAACTACACGTGGTCGTTCCCGACCGGCGCCAGGACCACAAGCCAGTGGGTCTACCTGACGGCCACCAACTCCGCCGGGCTGAAGGCTCAGATGCCGGTCTATCTGCAGGTGAACGACCTCGGGCCGCCGACGCTGATGCTGCCGGCCTCGGAGAGCGGAGTCAGGGGCAAGCCGCTTACGTTCGGCATCTCCGCGTCCGATCCCGACGCCGTCGACGTGCTGACGCTTGGGGCCTCAGGATTACCGGCCGGGCTGACGTTCAAGGACAACGGCAACCGCACCGGCACGGTCTCGGGGACGGTGATCGCGCCGCCGGGGGTGTATATGGCGGGCTTCTCGGCCACTGACGGCAAGACGACGCCGGCGGTGGGCACGGTGCGGATCACGATCACGGCGCCCGTCTCGCCGCCGCCGCCGGAGCTGACGGCCGTGGTCGGCAAGCAGCTGAAGCTCTCCGGCGGGGCGATCACGGTCGGATGCCGCGTCCTGAACCCCTCGATTCGCAGCTGCACCGTGACTGTGCTCGTCGGCGGCAAGCGGGTCGGGAGCGCGACCGTGACGCTGCGCCGCCGCGGCAAGCAGACGGTGACGGTCAAGATCAAGCTGAACAAGAAGACGCTGGGCCAGATCGCCAAGGCGCGCCACGGCGTCAAGGTCAAGCTCCATCTCGTCGCCACGAAGTTCGGCTCCAGGACGGCCTACACCGCGAACGCGCAGACGACCGTAGTACGCGGCAGGACCCGGCGGTAGCACGACCTCTCGCAATTACGTTCGGCCGTACTAGCGCGCTGGCACCTCGAGGTCGAACACGCTTCGCAACCGCTGGCCGGTCCCTGTCCGCGCCACGATCGCGATCTCGTTGCGCCCCGCGGCGAGATCGAGGGGGCTGACAAAGCTCCCGATCCCGACGCGACGCACGCTTTGCTGTCGTGTCGGCCCGCTGCCTGCCGCCGCCGTCACGACGAGCTGATCGACCGCCTCCTCGCCGAGGAGATCGATCCTGTAGATGCCGACCGACAGCGTGCTGGGGCCGGCGCGCTCGGGGTCGGGCGAGATCCTCACGAACCCGAGCGTTCCGTCGAGCCTCGTGTACCTCGGGGCCTGGTCGGGCACTCGCTCGACCGAGCTCTGTTGGGGTGCGCCGACCGGGTCGAGCTCGAGCGGGACGTCGACGGCGCCAAGCCGGCGCTGGACCAGCACGGCGACCTCCCAGCGTCCGTCGAAGGTCATGTTCGGGCCCGAGCCGGAGTACTCACCGGGGCCGGTCGGTGTGAGCGCCAGCGACGTCGAGACGACGCCGGGGTCATCCAGCGGCGTGAAGCGAAGCAGGACGCGGGCGCCTCGCACGGGCGCGCTGGAGTCGTAGTCCACGACGTGGGCAACGAACCGGTTCGGTCCCGGCTGGTTCGATAGCGCTGTGAGCGCAACCCGCACGGTGGTCGCGATGTCGGCGCCCGAGGCGGCCAGCCCCGGGATCCCGGTGGCCGAGGCGGACACGGGCGGGGACAGCGTCCCGAGCAGCGCCGCGACGGCGAGCGCGGCGGCGGCGAGGACCAGCTCGAGTCGGGAAGTGCGGCGCAGCGGCCCGAGGTCGGTGCCGGCGGCCGGCACCCCTCGCCGCCGGTTGCGCAGGCCGAGCCCGGCGATGATCGCGACCAGCGCGAGCTTGGCGAGCACCCCCCGGCCATACCCGGTCGAGAACAGCTCGCTCCAAGTCCGTAGCTCGCTGAAGGCTCGAATCACGCCGGTCACGATGACGAGCGCGAGGCCGGCGGCGGCGACCGTCGAGAAGCGGCGTACCGCGGCCTGCTTGGAAGCCGATGGATCACCGCGAAGTCCGAGCAGCAGTGCCGCCAGTCCGCCGACCCACACGCCCGCGACGGCGAAGTGGGTGACTTGCGCGATCACGGTCACAGTCGAGGGCCACGAAGCGGCGGCGGCGTGGCCGTTGGCGACGTGCACGACGACCGCGGCCAGCGCGGCGAGGGCCGCGGCGAGCAGGGCTGGGCGGCGAATCCGGCCGCCGCGCGCGGCGATCAGCAGCGCGGCGCCCGCGCCCGCGAGCGCGACTGCCCGCCAGATCAGCGCATGCCCCACGGAGGTGTGCAGCAGCACGCCGTAGGACGAGCCGGCATTGCGCCGCTGCGCGTCGGCGAGCAGCAGCAGACCGACGACTGACAGCCCCCAACCGCCGGCTCCCAGCGCCAGGGTTTGTCGCCCGGAGCCGCCGAAGCCCGCGACTCCCGCGGTTGCGGCGCCGAGGAGCGCCACCATCCCGACGAGGAAGATCCATCGTGCGATCAGCTCCAGAAGCGAGCTAACGGCGGTGACCGAGCCGCCTCGCGCGGAGCCTAGCTGCCCGGGCGAGACCTGGACACCGAACGCAAACGCACCGGTCGTCGCGTGCCCGTCGATCGCAGAGTCGACGCGCCAGTCGACTGTGTAGACGCCCTTCAGGAGCAGGTGGACCGGTACCTCCAGCGACAGCGGATCGCCGGCGACCGCCGCCGGCGGCCCGCTCTGGTACGAGACGCCTTTGGAGTCGAGCACGGTGATCGTCGAGAGCGACGGCTCCGGGGGCTCCGAGAACGACAGCTGGACCGCGGTGGGGGTGTCCCCGAGCGTCGCGCCGCCGGCCGGTTCCGAGCTGATCAGACCCGCGTGTGCCCACGCGCGATGGGGAGTACCTGCGGTCAGCAGCGCCGCCAGTGCGACCACGATCGCGGCGCGCCGGGCCACTAGCGTGCTCTGGTCACTCGGATCGCGAGCGCGATCGCGACCGCGGCCGCGAGCGCCAGCGCCGCAATCGCAACCGCCACAACCGCGATCGTGTTCGCATTCGCCGCCGAGACGCTCGCGCGCTGGGCTCGGAGACGCTCCCGAGCCAGCCCCTGCGCCAGCTCGGCGCCCGAGGCCGTCCTGGTCGGGAACTGCACGTCGGATGCCGGAAGCACGCAGTCGAACGTTCGCTCCGAGCAGGCTGCCGCGACGTCAATCGTCCGTCCGTTGACGCTGCCGGAGACGTGGAACGCGTACGCGCCGGGTTCCGTCGGCACGAGCACCGCGTCGTACTCTCCGCGCTGCCCCTCCGCCGGCACCAGCGGCAGCGTGACTCGCGCGTCTCCGTACGCGACCTGCACCGCCAGCGTGCCCGCCGCCACCGCAACCCGCGCACCCGACCGGTTGTCCGCTACGAGCACCTGGACGAAGTTCTGCGCGTCGCTGTACGCAGGCTCGTCGCCCCATCCGAAGCTGATCCGAAACCCGTCCGAAACCTCGGTCACGTGCGCGCCGGCGCCGGGCGCGACGGCGAGCAACAACACCGTCATCACCGGCGCGATCAGTCGCCCAGTTCGCCTCACCCGCGTGCTACTTGTTCTTGCCGTGCCTTCTCGGCTTCGGCTTCGGAGCCGGACCCAGGGCCAGGCGAACCTTCGTGCCCGATGCTCTGACACTCCCCGCGCCGGGAGACGAGCTGACCACGACCAACTTGCCGAGCTTATGATGCTTCGGCGGCTTCGGCGCGCGCACCTGCCCGAGCGCGCAATGCGCCTTGTGCAGGGCCGTCTTGGCCTGGGCCAGCGTCTTCCCCTTGAGCTTGGGCACGACGCAATGAGTGACTCGCGGCTTGGTCCCGCCGCCGCTCCCGCCCCCGCCTCCGCCGCTGCTGTTCGGCGTGACGGTGACCGCCAGCGTCGCCGAGCTCGTGTTGCCGACGGCGTCGGTCGCGTTCACGGTGACCGTGTACTTCCCAGCGGTGGCGAACGAATGCATGACCTGTTGGCCGACTGCCGGGGCAGTGCTGTCGCCGAAGCTCCATCTGACGCTCGAGACAGGCGAGAACGCGTCGATCGGCTGCGGCACGGAGAACGAGCCCGCACTGCCCTGCGCGATGCTGGCCGGGCCGGTCGGGGTCCCGAGCAGCGGGCCGGCGCCGTCGTAGACGTCGAGCCCGACGCCGGCCGGGTTCCCGCCCGACATCGCCGAGTAGACGAGGACGGCATCGCCGTTCTGGTCGAGTGCGATCTGCGGGGTGGCGTTGACATTCGCCGTCAGATCAGAGACGACTTGCGGAGCGCCAAACATAGTCGAGCCGGCGGGCTTGACCGCGGCGCGAGCGAAGTTGTCGGTCAGGCTCACGGCGGGGTCGAACGTGTACCAGGCGACGACCGTGTCGCCACGGCCGTTGCCGCCGAGTGCAACGTTGTCGGGAACAGTCGGCACCGAGATCGACTGGACACCGGCGGGCAGCGGGAACGAGCTGCCCGGCGGACGGAGCGACACCTGAACGGCGCTCGCAGTGGACCACCCGACCGCCGCGCCGCCGCTGTCGTCGACGTTGATGAACGGCCCGTGTGAGACGCCGATCGATGAGAGCGTCGTGACCGTCGGACTTGCGCCCCAGCCGGCCGACACGGTGCCGGATACGGCCGAGATCTCGCCGCTGTCCATGAACGCGACCACCATCTGACCGGCCGGGTTGCCCGCCAGGGCCGGCGCGGAGTACGTATGCCCACCGGTCGAGATCATGTCGGGCGTGCTCGTCCACGTACCGCCCGCGGGGTGGCGCTTCGCCTGGATCGCTCCGCCGGCCGTGTCCCAGGCGACAATCGCGTCGCCGGCGCCGTCGATTCCGACCGCCGGTGGGGTCGTGTTCGAGCTGGTCCCGAGCGCGTCGGGAGTCGCCACGTCGGTGAACGAGCCGCCGAGGCCTTGGCGCGTGATCGCCTCGACTCCGCCGAGGTTATGCACCCACGCGATCACCGCATCGCCATTCACGTTGATCGCTGCCACCGGGTCGACGTAGCTGTCGATGCCGCCGGCGCTCGGTACCGTCTGAACAGAGCCAACGGTGCCGTCGGGGGCGATCGTGCGCAGCTGAACCTGATGCTTTCCTCCGCCGAGGTCGTTGATCCAGACAACGAGCCCATTCCCCGACCGGTTGACCACGACCGCCGGCATGCTGTTGTTGTGCATCGAGGTCGTGTCGGTCGAGAAGTCGGGCAAGGGCGTAAAGCCGTTCGGGCCAAGCGCATGCCTCGCGCCCTGCACGATCTGGGGATTCGCCGGGATGGTTGGATTGGTCTGCCACGCCGCGATCGCGGTCCCAGACGAGTCGAGCGCGACGGTCGGGTTCGAGCCGGTCGACCCGTTCAAGGGCACGGGCGTCAGCCACGTCCCTGCGCGGGCGACCGACGGCGTCAGAGCCAACAGCGCTGCAAACGCTCCGATCGCGATCCGGAACCTCTTCCTGCCGAGCATCTGTGACCCCTTCTCCTCGCGCGCTGCCTAAACGGCTGGGCGCTGAACCCTACTCTCGCTCACGTCCCACGGCCAGACTCCCACCAGATGAGCGCCGAGCATGACCGCAAGCTGGAGGCGCCCAACGGTCGATCGCCCTGGCGGCGCTGGGGCCCGTACCCGTGTGAGCGCGCTTGGGGACCGTCCGTGAGGACTACAGGGCCACCGGCGACGCGTGAGACTTCTCCCCGCAGGATCACCCGCGCTCACGCGCCTACCGCTGGAACGAGGACGGGCTGGCCGGCGTCTGCGACGACCGCCAGACGCTGTGTTTCCGGCGGGCGGTGACCCGGCGATCCAACACAGCCCCGCGCAATCTTATGGCCGACGAAGCGGCCACCGGCAGCCTCTGGTGCCCACGCTCGGGGTCGAGCAGCAAGCGCGATCAAACAGGTGCAGGAGATCATCCGCTACAGCGTCAGCGATGCCCGGTCGCGTCGACCGCGCGCCAGCTGCGCCGTTGCCGTTGTCGGCGACTCATAGCGGTCGCCCGCCAGTCCGCGGCCTCGCCGACAGCAGGGAGAGCAAGCAAGCTTCAGCTCACTGTCCGCTGATCGTTACCCTGCGGACGCGCAAGACCGAGCCTCAGGACGCACCGGTCGAGGCCTCGACCGGTCTCCAGATGGTGGACGACGAGATCGGCCTTAGCGGCGTCAGCCGCTCGATCGTGTACCGACTGCGCGGATCCGCGAGAAACATCTCATGCGCCTGTGGGCCTCTGTGGGTCGCAATTCGTCGCCCCTCGCCATTGCTGTGTCGCTTCCATGGCAAAGGACGTCGGCGGGCGCTGCCGCCGACCGGGGCTAGTCCGGTCCATTCCGCATCCCCGACGCGGCTGCTTCGACTTCGCGGAAGGCCCCAAGCTCACCGACGGCGTGGCCCCAGGTCTCCAAATGCCCTCAGCGACGGATGTACAAGACTTAGGAGCCTCCGGCTGCGCCGGCTGCTGAGCGAGACGCATCGGTAGTTCCCCGCCAGTGTTCGCGGCATCACACGGATGTCAGGCGTCGCTGAAGCGTGTAAGCCAACAGAAGAGTTAGACCTTCAACCGGGTCCAGCACGACACGTCCGCAGAGCCCAACAAGGTTGGGTATGAGGAGCTAATAAAATGATCGGTATTGTGTTTATCGTCGCTCTTCTGGTGTTTGATCTGCTCGTCCTCCGTCGTATCGGCAACCCATACGCCTGACAACGATCCCAGATTACTTTCCGGCGTGGCACCTCAGTCTTTGCCACGCCGGAGCGATGAGCTGGTGAAGTAGGGCATCGACCTGACCTGAACGAGAGGGTTGGATCGCCGAGAATCTGGGCGCAGTCCACGGCTGCGCGCCGCTCAGTGGGAAGTCACGCGCGCGCGATGCGGGACGCTGCCGCGCACAGCCGGATGAGCCCTTCGCGGACACGTCGTTGGTCGCGGTCCTGAGGCTGGCTGATGACCTGGCTCGGATTGATGCCTGGGAGTCCCGCGAGTGCCTCCCCGACAGTTCGCCCGATCACCCATGCGCTCGCTGGCTCGTCGTTGCGTACCCCCGGCCAGACATGTCGGTTGTACCCCTACGCCGATCGGAGAGGCGTCCTCAAGCCAGATCCCGCGGCGGGCCAGTGTCTCGAGGACCGTGACCTTCCAGCGCAGGCGCGCCTCGAGCGTCGCTGCACTCTTGCGCGGCTGGACATTCCCCGGTCCGAGGGCCACCTGTCCAAGTAGATCCCAGAATTGCCACGTGCCGGCGTTCTTCGAGGGGGGCCGAGAACACAGTCTGTCCTCGCCGTAGCCGAGGCAGTAGACGAGACGTACGAACGACGTCGGGAGCGGCCGCGTGGTCAAGTGTTGTGCGCGTACGACGACGCCGTTGTCCCCGGGCAGCTCGGCGACGTGGCTCTCGGCAACGAGCAGCAGCCGTACGCGTGCGGGTCGCCAGGCTGCCCGCCATGTCGCGACCGCTTGGAGATAGGTGGCGCTCTCGCCGCGAACCCCGAGGCGGGCGAACCAGTCAGCAGCCCAGGCTCCGCGCGCATCGGGCGCCCGCGGGGGCCGCGCCGTGGCGGACGGCACGAGAGGCGTGACCACTAGTCCTGGCTGCGGTGAGGCTGGTTCGCCCGAGGCAGCGCGCGGATGCGGGGCGGCGACTCGGCGCTGTGGCTCGGGGCGGACTGCAGGATTGGTGCTGGGCGCGACCGGATCTGCCCCGACTTCCCGACTCCGACGCGCGGCGGCGCGGATCGGATCGCCGTCAGATTGGCTGATGGCGGCCGGGGTGCGTCGAGATGACGGCGCGTTGGACACGTCTGAGCCGATGGGACGAGCTAGCTGTCCGCCGCCCGCGGCGGATGCACGCGCCAGCGTCCAGAGCTCACCGTACTCGCCGCGCACGGCGAGCCAGGCAGCGGTCGCGATCGCCCAACTGGCCAGCCATAGGCCCGTGCCGACGCCCGCCGCGGCCCCGCTGCGCCCGGCGCGGCTTGCGTGACTTAGCGTGATGCATCCGCCGATCCATACAGACACGCCGACAAGCCCCGCGCTGAGGATCCACCGGCGTCGCGTCTTCACACCGGCATAGACGGGAGACCACGCGCCCAAGCCAAAGGGCAACAGCGCGAGCCACAGGATCGCCGGATGGAGAAACTTCCCCGGCCGCCTCTCGGCGATGCTACGCGCTCGCGACAACTGGACTCCCCCGGGCATGTGAGCTCATCCGAGCTTCCCCCGGATCCGCTTGGCACCCAGCCAACAGGCTCGGTTTCGGCGGGTCCCGTTCAGGCACCTGGGACCACGCCGGCCCGCGTGTTGTTCGTCGGTCCGCATGTCTGCCCCATAATTCGCCCACAAGGCGCATCGCAGCTTAACCGACGGGTCAGCGCAATACGAAGCCGAGCTCGTAGCGGCTCGTCCGTGCTCGCGCTCCCTATCAAGGCGGGCAGAAGCCCGCCGTGGGAGACACATACCGTGCCGCGCCGCGCCGCTCCGCGTCCGGTGATCGTTACCTTGCGGACACTCTGTCTCGGCCCTCGGCGATACCGGCTGCGCTCCTGGCTGGCCGCCCCGAGTGTGTTCGGCATCGAGGCGCACGCCACGCTATCGATCTAGCGAGCGCGTTCAGCGACCTCGTTGTCGGGAACGGGTGCGGGGCGCATCGGCTGTGCTGTCATCGTGGTGTCGCCGGGGCGAGAATTCGGCGAGCACCTGCTCGCGAACTTCGACCTGTGCCTCGGCGCTTAGGGCCCGGTGCCCGTAGACGCGCTGGTTGAGCTCGCCGGGTCGACGGACTCCGCGACGTCCGTGTGCGAGCGCGAGGTTGTCGAACACGAGCAGCTCGCCGGGACGCAGGCACACCTCGATCCCGACGACGTCAACGCGCAAGCCGCGTTGCGTGAAGAAGTCCGTCTCTTCAGAGATGGTCGCGAACTCGGTCCCGCAGAGGAAGTCGGGCTCTGCCCTGACGCTCGGCAGGACGGGCGTTCGCCCCAAGGCTGCCTCGACGATGCGTGCCAGACTGCCCTCGCTGTAGCCGCTGTCGTCCCGGGCTCCGTGGCTGTGTCCGTAGCTGGCGAGGCGTCCGAGGAGCTCATCATGGTCTGGCCACGAGCCGCAGGCGAGTAGCGAGCGCAACGGCACGAGTCGCGTGGCGGCGTCGCTTGCAGGCGCGTGGATCGCGATATGCAGAGCGGTAAAGCGGGCGACGTCCGCAGACGCCGCGGGCGCGATCGGCAAGCCGAAGTCGAAGTGCAGGGTCTGAAAGTCTCGAGCCGGTGCTCCGTCCGGCGGTGCGATCACAAAGTCGCCCAGGACCGCAAGCGAGGCGTCAGCTCCTGCAGCTGTCTCGATCAGGTCCCGCGCCGCGCTCCACGCGTCTTGCAGGTGCGCGAAGGGGCCGGGCGCCACGACGAACCCGCGGTCACTGAGTGCCATGAGCTAGTCGCTGATCGGCGTGGGCTGCACCGCCGTTGACGCTAGCGCACCACGAACTGGCCCCTCGTGATCTGCGACGGACTACCCGCGCGATCTGTTGAGGTCTGTCCGCTCATCCTTCCCCTTGGGCTAGTGGACGGGGTCGTCCAGCACGGACTGAGGACACCCGATCTTCACCGACCTCACCACGAGCGCGTCGAGCGCGACGTAGCCGGTAAGTTCGGTTGGCCGCAGATGCGCGAGACTCGGCGACGAGTTCCATGAATCTCTCGAGCAGCTCCAGCGCCGGACGCTCGCTGGCATGAAATCATGATCCACAGTTCGACTGGGCGCGGAATCCATGAGCCGTCGACATCCGATCTGGCAGCGACGGTCCATCGAGGGCACCACCCGGTACATCAGAGCGCGCTGTCGCTGCGCGCGCGCCAGGCGAGCAGTTGCTCGGGTTTGGCAGCTGTTGCTGGCAAGAGAGCCAATGCCACGCGTCTGACGCTCAGAATCGACGATGCGCAGACGCGAACTCCGGCCGTCGCGACACGTGTCGCGATGATTCGTTCCCGCGCTGTACATTGGCGGGCCTGATGGCCGCCTTCCGACCCTCCTTGATCGAGTTTCCGGCCGACGATCCGGAACGCGCCCAGCGGTTCTGGTCCGGTGTGCTCGGCGTCGCGCTCGAGCCCCGCCATGACACAGAGGGCGAGGGTTGGCAGACCCACGGGGACGCAACTACTGTCGGCGTCCACGCGCGCGGTCTCGGTCCCGGCGACTCGTTCTCGCTGCCCTATTTCACGGTCGACGATATGCCAGCCGCGCTTGAGCGCGTGACCGCGCTTGGCGGGGCCGTGGTGCATCCCGGCGAACGGTGGGCGGTTTGCCGCGATTCGGAGGGAAGTCCCTTCGGCCTGGCGCTCGGGTCCGGCGACGACTGACGGCCGCCGCGACGATCATGCTGGCAGCGCATTGCGATCGCCAGATGCTCGTCACCCAGCCAGCCAACCCGCCGGTCTCCGGCCAGCTCGCGCGTGCTTGAACGAGGCCGGTCGTGCCCATCCTCGCACGGGCGAAGCGGGAGCGAGACGTTCGTGTGAAGCTTCCCAACGGAGCGTTCGCTGCACCTTACCCTGCCGACGCCCTGAATCGGGCCTCGGGACGCACCGGGCGAGGCCTCGACAGGTGCAGCCGGTCGACGGCCAGATCGGCCGTCGTCGCGTCCGCCGTTGGATGGCAATTCAGACGGGCTGCAGCCGACCCCCGTCAGATGCGCCGGCTGCCGCTTGTAGCCCGGAGGAGAAGCGGCTCGGTGTTCGATCTGCGATGCTTGCTCGACTTGGTGGGCCTGCGGTCGAGGGCGCTCGGCTGAGAGACGTTGGTGCGCCAAGGAGGTGCGGTGATCATGCGTGACGGTAGGTGCAGCGAAGGGCGGTCGGTGAGCGTGCCTTTGGGTGCGGGTGGGACATCGCGACGGCACCGGTGCCCTCGAAGCGGTTGGCGTTCGGTTGTGCGATGCGTGGGTGTTGCTACTGGGAAGGCCGCGCTGTTGGCCCTGGTCGTGGCGTCGCCAGCCGGGGCGACATTCGCCGGGCGCAACGGCGTGCTCCTCGTCTCGTCTACTCCTGGTCACCCTCCGTTCATCACGACGGCACGGACGTCAGAATTCCCCGAGTGCGGCCCTCCGTCGGAGCTGTGGGGCGTGCGCCCTGATGGATCCCATCCCGTCGACCTCGGGCGGGGCGACAGCGGGTTGTTCTCGCCCGGGGGGCGCAGGCTCGCGATCTACGACACGGGGGACCCGGCTTACCCGGAGGGTTGCATGGGCAGTACTCCGTTCGACCCCCGTGCCGGGCTGTACGTGTCTCGGCCGTACGCTGCTGACCATCGCCCTCATCGTCGCCGGCTCATGAGGATTTCGCCGGATCACAGCGCGGGATTTGTCGGCTGGTTGCCGGACGAGCGGCTGGTCGCATTTCAGGTGAACAAGCCCCGCGGCGCCGTCCTGCCAGCGCGTGGGGGGCTTCGCCTGCTCGATGCGCTGACCGGGTTCACGATCATGACGCTGCCCGATGTGACGACCCCTTTTACGGTGAACCCCACCGGGTTGGCCTCCCTCTCCGCCTCGATGTCCTGCAGCGGCCGCCTCGCAGCCGCGTACAGCCAGTATGCGCCTTTTCAGAGCAGTGACGCGGACCAGCTCGACATCTTTACCCGCACAATCGTCACAGTCCGTGGCGTAGCGCACGTGCGGACCGCGACGCGCTTCGTCATCAAGAACACCCGCGTTGACCTGCTTGACCCCGCATGGGCGCCCGATGGCCGATCGTTGCTCTTCTTTGAGCAGGCCATCACCTCCCGCGGCGCCTTTGGCGCTATTAGCCTTTGGAGCGTAGGCGCGAACGGCCGAGGACTACGTGAACTCGCCGCGAATGCGCAGCCCCCATACAACAGTGTCGCCGCTGCGGACAACGGTGTCGCCGCTGACAGCCCCGGCACCAGCTGGTCGCCGGATGGTCGGCACATCTTCGCCCTCCGGACGAGCCTCCGCGCAGGCGGACCGGACGTGGAACGGGCCGTCGTCATGAACGCCGATGGGTCACACCAGCACGTGCTCTTGACGCTCAGCAACAAACTCACGGATCACGAGCTGTACCCATCCACATGGCCCGTCGAAAGCGCTGCCTGGTCGCCGGACTCAAAGTCAATCGCGGTCAGCACAAATGGGTCTGATCAGGGTTCCCCCGCAACCTTCCAGATTTGGAACGCAACGACCGGAGCCCAAACGACAGCGATCCCCAACTTCACTGGCAACGGAATATCGGATTGGCAGGCGCTTCCCGGACGCGCCCATCAGCCCCGGTGCGCTGACACCGCCAAGCCGCTCCCAGCCCCCCTGTGACAGGGTCCCATGACCTGGGGCCGTGCCTTCCGCTTGGATCGATTTCCAACAGTCTCGCCGGGCTCCGGCCAGCGTTCGCTGACGGTTACCCTCCGGACGCGCCTCCGCTGAGCTCAGGACGACGTCGACGACGTCGAGAACGATGTCCAGCTCCGCGGCGGCTCCGAGCGCCCGTTCGGCGTCCGCCGTTGGATCGCTGTCCGGACGGCTTGTCGGTACGCCCGAACTTCGTTTTCTGAGCGCGCGGAGCGGGTGCAGGCTGGACCCATCGCCGATGTCCTCAACTCGCGATCGGGGCGGGCGCTGCTGGTTGTTTCGCGAGTCTGAGACGAGCTGAGTAGAAGTTCGCGTCACAGAATTGGGTCGGGCCGGGGCGTCGGCTTTCGTGAGGACGCCGCTAGGGCAGCCTGATCGTGAATTGTCCGACGGTGATTGCGGTGGGGTCGTTGGGGTCGGGTTCGGCGCCGGGTCCGATCGCGTCATCGGGCCGGTACCTGACGACGCCGTGGATGATCTTGCAGCCCAGTGGCTCGATCGCGTGGAGCGTGACGCGCTGGCCGGCGCGGAGATTTGAGGAGGTGGGGATGCTGTTTGCGATCTCGGGGCAGTTCGTGCTGGTGCGGTAGAACTCCGCGGCGTAGTAATAGCTCTTGCTAGTGGTGACGGCCACTCGGGCGGTGAAGCTGATCTCGACGAGCTCTTGCTGAAGACACCGAGGGATTCCGGGTGCGGGCCGCGAAACGCAGTAGGGTTGGGCGGGGACCTTGCGAACTGTCACGGCCGAGGTGAGCTGCGCGGCTGTGAGATGGGACACGACCGGCGCGAATCCGACAGTCGCGCAGGGCCACACGAGACTGAGGTGACAGACTCGGCCATCGCGGTAGGTGACCGCGCGCAGCGGCCCGGTCTTCACGAGGGCCATGCCCGAGCCCCCGTCGCCCATGTCCTCCGGGTTGCTGTGGGCGTTCCAGCCGGTCACGATCAGGTAGGCGCCGTCGGCGCCGACGGTTGTCTCGGTGGCCTTCCGCCCGCTGCCCGAGATGTAAGTCACGCCTGCGGCTTGTGGGCCCAGCAGCCCGAGGTAGACGTTGCGGAGATCCTGTACCGGGCATGGCAGCGAGTGTCCGGGGCGCCAATGTCTCATGCCGCTGAGACAACCCGCGCTCGGCGGAGCGCCCTGGGCCGTCCCGACCGCGCTGGCCGGAATCCCGAAGATCGTGAAGTTCCCGAACGCGTGGCCGCGGGCGTCCAGCTCGGCGCACTGGTCCTCGTTCAGGTAGTCATCGGAGAACGGGTGGAAGCGGTGATCGTCTGCGAACGCACCATCCACGCCGAGCGCTCCGATCGTGCCGTACGCCAGCCGGCCGACCTGCAGACACTCGTCCCCTCGCGTCGTGCGTACCGTGCGCATCCCCCAGGGCAGCCCGCCGGCGGGGTCGGCCACGCTCAGCGGCAGCAGCTGGGAACCCGTGATCGTCGCGGCGCCCTCATTGATCGCCGGAGCCGGCGGCAAGCTCGGCGTCACCGGCGTCCCCTGCAAGAGCACCCCTCCGGCGACCGCTGCCGCCGCCGCCAACAGCACGATCGCGAAGGCGATCAGCAGCGGCCGTGTGCGCAGCCGCGGCCTCGCTCGACGCGGCGCGTTGAGCGGCGCTTCGGCCGCGCGGGCCAACTCGGCAGCGAGTCGGTCGAAGAAATCAGGCATTTCGCGAAACCTCCATTGCGCGACGCAGAACCCCGAGGGCACGGCTCACCCGCTTGCGGACAACGGACTCCGAACATTGCAACTGAGCCGCGATGTCCGGGTACTCGCGCTCCTCAAACACCCGGGCCCGCAGAGCCTGAAACTCGTCAGGCCCAAGCCGAGCCGCCAGCTCCTTCAGCAGGTCGGTTTCGGCCGAGATCTCAGCCACTCGCTGGAGGTCCCGATCCTCCAGCGCCAAAGGGCGCATCTCGAGCTCCCGGCGAGCGGCGTCGGCCACGCAACCCCGGCGATAACTATCGATCAACAGGTTCCGCGCGGTAACCAGCAGCCACGCCAACGGCACCGGCGGCAGCGGCCGGTTCGGATCGCGGACGACCATGAGCAGGCAGGCGAACGTCTCGGCCATCAAGTCGGCCGCCAGCTCGGGATGCTCCGTGCGCCGCGCCAAGAAAGTCAGAACCACCGCCTGGTGACGGCGGTAGACCAACTCGAACGATCCGCCGTGCCCGTGCCGGGCCTCCTCCAGGAGCCGGCGGTCGGTCTTCGTCTCTGGGTGTCTACGCATCGGGTCGCACGTCATCCATCTGGCTAAACGAGCCAACCCTCCCAGTTGTGACCGCGAGGAGCCCGATTCATCGCAAACCACCCGCGAGTAACCGACCAGCCCTCCGGCAGACCCCAGCGATGCTGCGTGATCATGCCTGACGAGACGAAGGTCATCACGATTCTCGGAAGCACCTACAAGGACCTCCAGAGTGAAATCGAGGATGCGCTGCGAGGCGTTAGGCCGGACCAGATCATCACAGTGTCCTATGCCGTCTCGCGAATCTTCGGGGTCTGGCTCCAGCATCACGCACTGATCGTGTTGCGCCGCGATCAGCAGTGCGGTGGACGGCGAGCTCGTGATCCCTACCGTGGCATTGCAGTGACGCCGTCACGAGACGCTGCGCGATCGCATGCACGCGGCAGAAGTCGGGGCAACGGCGGGTGCGGTACCGGTCCGCTTGCTCGCTACCCGTTAGCACCGCGTCGTCGCGAGATTACGTTTGGGCCGTTACGCGCCCAGCCAGAGGACGACAAGGTCGTTATTGCGTGTTCGCACCGGCTTGCGCGGGCACGATCGTGGCCTAGCACTGATGAGAGTAACGGTCTGCGACGGAGGTAACCCCAATGATCCATCTCATTATCGGAATCATGGTCGTCGCCCTGGTGTGGGTGCTGACCGCGGCGCTCGGCCTTCCGTACATCGTCTCGGTGATCATCACGATCCTGGCCGCCCTGTACGTGCTCGGACCGGGCCTGGGCGTCTTCGGCAGAGGCCGGAGCCGGCTCTCCTAGCCATGCCTGAACCTCATCGTGACGTCTCGCGGCGGCCGCGAGTGGACCCACTGGTCGCCGCGGCGGAGGCCGCCGCGGCCGCTGAGGCCGCCCGCATCGGTGCCTCGCGGGTTGTGGCCTCGCCGCAGATGTACGGGTTACCGACGAAGCGGAGGAACGATGTCGATTTTCCGGCGGACGATTCAGACCGTCCGCAAGCGATGGGCGCGGCGGCGGAGCAAGAGGCCCGCTCCGAGCACGCAGGACAAGCTGTACCGCGCACCTACGCCGCCGCGAGTCGTGGACTCGCGGGTCAAGCCACGGCGCCGTCTAGCTCAGTGAACCGGCCGAGCAGGCAACACCACGACCGAGGAGCACACATTCCCATGGCCACTCCCGAAGTAATCGCCCCACCCAATCAAGTACCTGCCGGCGCCGCGGCAAACGGCGGCGGGATCGTCCTCGGCAGCGGCCCAGCTGTGGTCGACGCGTACATCGACTTCCTGTGCCCATTCTGCCGGATGTTCGAGGAACGAAGCGGGCCGATGATCGACGCGCTGGTCGATCGCGGCGTGATCACGCTCGTCTACCACCCGCTGGGTTTCCTCGATCGCCTCTCCACGACGCGCTACTCCACGCGCGCGGCAGCCGCCTCTGGTTGCGCGTCCGACGGCGAGCAGTTCCGCGAGTATCTGTACGCCCTCTACGAGAACCAGCCCCCGGAGGGGAGCGACGGTCTCAACGACGAGGAGCTGGTCCAGTTGGGGCTCCAATGTGGGCTCGACGAGGACTTTGGGTCGTGCGTCATGGCCGGGCGGTACATCCCGTGGGCCGAGTACGTGACGGCGATGGCGATCACGCGCGGCGTCAACGGGACGCCGAGCGTGTACGTCGACGGGCTGGGCGTGCCGGCGAGCGCCCAGGCGATCACGGCGGCCGTGATGGCCGAGCTGAGGTGAGGGCAATGCAGCGAAGTGATGAACAGCGCTCGGACAACCTGGACAAGGGCGACGAGGAGCGGCCGAGGCTGCTGGTGGTCTTGACTGGCGCCGATACGTGGACGCTCGCCGATGGGGCGAGTCATCCGACGGGGTTCTGGGCCGAGGAGTTCGTCGAGCCGATGCGGGTGTTCCGCGACGCCGGCGTCGACATGACGGTCGCGACGCCCCGCGGCGTCGCGCCGACGGTGGACGCAGCCAGTCTCTCTCCGGACGGCGCCGGCGGAGAAGACCGTGCGGCGGAGCTACGCGCCGCGCTGGACGCTCTCAGGGACGTGCTCGCCGCTCCTGCGGCGCTGGAGGACATCTCCCCGGCTGATTACGAAGGCGTGTTCGTGCCAGGCGGTCACGGGCCGATGGAGGACCTGGCCGAGTCGCCCGAGCTCGGGCGTCTGCTCATCGCGATGCTCGACGACGACAAGGTCATCGCGGCGGTATGTCATGGTCCCGCGGCGCTGCTGAGCGCCGAGCGCGACGACGGGTCGTGGGCCTTCAGTGGGCGCGAGCTATCGGCATTCACCAACGAAGAGGAAACCCAGGCCGGACTCGCCGGGAGCGCGCCGTGGCTCCTCGAAGACAGGCTGCGTGAGGCCGGCGGCAACGTCGCCACGGCGCAGGCATGGCAGCCGTTCTCGATCGTCGACGGAAACCTCGTCACCGGGCAGAATCCGCGCTCGAGCACCGAAGTCGCGCAACGGACCGTCGAGCGCCTACGCGCCAGAGCGCACTTCGTCCACGTCGTCCCTCACCACGGGACATGGACCTACAAGCACGAGCACGGTGAGCCGCAGGGAGAGTTCCCGACCAAGAAGGCGGCCGCCGGCGCGGCCATGGAGCACGCACGCGTCCACGGTGATTGGGAGATCATCCTTCACGATCGGCATGGCCGCATCCAGGACTCGCAGGCCGTCCGTCCGGGCGGCTGATCCGGCGGACCGGCTTGTACTCACTGTCCGGGAACGCCAGCTTTCGCGCCACGAAGGCATCCCGCGGCGCGTTCAGAGGTGCCAGATGCGGGCGGCGGCGGGTCGTGCGGCGGCCGAGACCGTCAGTGGCCGGTTAGGTGTATGACGCCGACGCTGTCGAGGCCGTCGAGCACGAGCTGGACAGCGAGCGCCGCCAACAGGATCCCGAAGATCTTCTCGGTGACGAGCATCCGGCTTTCGTCGAGATGGTCGCTGGCGCGATTGGCCAGCCGGAACACGGCCACGTCGAGCGCGAGCACCACGGCGAGGACGCCGAGGACCATCGCGAACACGGCGACTGAGTCGGCCTCGGCTGAGAGGGTCACGAGTGCGACGATCCCGGCGGGATTGAGGAGGTACGGGATCGCGAGCGGGAACACGGCGATCCGCATCGGATCGCGTCCAGTGACGGCTTGGTTGCCGTCGGGTTCTGCGCTCCCACGGACCATCGTGATCGCGATCAGGAAGAGGATGATCCCGCCGGCGACCGAGAGCGACCCGGTGGAGAAGTGGAGCAGCCTGGAGAGGAACTCGCCGAGCCCGACCAGGATCAGGGCAACGACGGCGGCGGTGGTGAGCATCTTGCGGACGACCAGGGCCTTGGTCGCACCGTCGAGTGGCGCGGTGATCTCAACGAACGGCACGAGGGCGATTTTCGGCCCGATCCCGATCAGCAGCAGCAGGAAGGTGTCGATCACCAGGTAGATGTCGACCGACGTGTGCTTCACTGCGCCGGCCTGTCGGTTCTCATAGAGTCGGCGCGGTGTTGAGGATCAGTCCACGGTAAGGCTGGCAGGGGAGCCCGCGTACGCCGAGGCCGGAGATCGCGAACACTCGTCCGCAGTCGGGTTGCCGGGCCAGTGCGTCGGTGTCGAGTCCTTCCAGGGCGGTGGTTATGAAGAGCGTCGCCCGCTCCGGCCCTCCGAAGGCGCACGAGGTGGGTCGCTCGCACGGCAGCTCGAGGCTGGCGAGGAGCGACCCGTCGGACGCGTAGCGGTTGACGGCCCCGCCGCCCCAGAGCGCGACCCAGATCCCGCCTTCCTCATCGACGGTGAGCCCGTCGGGCACGACGCCGTGCTCGGTGCTGCGCATGAGCGTGCGGCGGTTGGTGATCGCCCCGCTGCCGCCATCGAACCGGAACGAGTACAGGCAGCCGGTGCCGCTGTCGTTCAGATACATCGTGCCGCCGTCGGGGCTCCACCCGATCCCGTTCGCGATCGTCAGGCCGGTGAGCACGGTGGTGCAGCTGCCGTCGAGTTCGAGGCGGTAGAGCGCCCCGGCCGCGGGCGACTCGTCGTAGGCCATCGTTCCGGCCCAGAACCGACCTTGAGGGTCGCACGCGCCGTCGTTCATCCGCACGTCGGTCCGGCCGGCCTCGGGCTGGGCCAGCTCCCGCACCGATCCGTCCTCGTCGACGAACAGGAATCCCGGTCCGGCGGCCACCACGTATCCGCCGTCGAGGGCGGGCGCGACCGCGCCGACGTGCCGGTCGACGGTGATCGTGACCACGTGGTCGAGGCTGCCGTCACCGGCGAGCGTGCCGCGATGTAGCTGTCGGCCGAGGATGTCGACCCACAGCAGCTCTTGGCGCTCCTGGTGCCACCGCGGTCCCTCGCTGAGCCGCCCCGGCGTCGCCGACCACGGAACCGCGCTGGAGGCAGTCATGCCGTGAGATCGACCACGACTTTGATGTCCTGCGGCTGGCGTTCCAGCGCCTCGGGCCAGCGGGTGAGCGGCACGCGCCGGGTGATCATCCCCCGCAACCAGTCCGGATCGGCAGTCGCGAGCGCCTCGACGGCCTGCTCCCAATGGCGCCGCCCGGCGTTCACCGTCCCGAACAGCACCAGGTTGCGCAGCACTGCGTTGCGATTCATCGTGGTCGCGTCGACGTCGAACTGCGGCTCGACGTTCATGATTCCGGTCAGGCAAATGATCCCGCCGCTGACGACCCGCTGCGCGGCCGAACGCCCGACTGCGCCGAGGCCTGTGCACTCGATCACGACCTCCACGTCGGCGTCGACATCCGCGGCCGCGCCGGCGTGGTAGTGCGCCCCGAGCGCTTCGACGAGGTCGCGTTTGGGGCCCTCGGTCGCCAGATCGACTACGTACACCTCATACCCGCGTTGCACACCCAGCAGGCACGCCAGCAGCCCGATCGGCCCTGCGCCGGTGACCAGCGCCCGGCCGCGGAGGAAGAACGCCCGCTGCGAGATCCGGTCGACCTGGTCCCACGCCTTCGCGAGCACCGAGGTCGGCTCGAGCAGCACGCCCAGGTCACCGAGCTGGCTGGGGATCAGGAGCGCGTAGTCTGGTTCGACGCGCCACTGCTCGCTGCCGTATCCGTGGCGGCGGACGATCCCGCGCTCGGCGAACCGGTCATTGCGGCACATGTCCCACTCGCCGGCGGCGCACGCCGGGCACGGAACCGGATCGGGACGGCGCACGATCCCGACCACCAAGTCACCCGGTTTGAAGTCCGACCCGGCCGGTGCCTCGAGCACCTCGCCCAGACTCTCGTGGCCGATAATCAGCTTCCTCTCGCCCGCTGGGGCCTCGCCGTATCCGCCCTCGGCGATCTCACGGTCCGTGCCGCACACGCCCATTCCAAGCCCACGGACCAGTACAGCCCCGTCCTCCTTCCCTGGCTCCGGCACGTCCTCGACGCTCACAGTTCCCCGCTGGCCTGGCACTGCCGTGATCGCACGCATGCCGCTCACACTCCCACAACCCCGCCGACGCCGCGTCACCCGAAACGGAGGACGCCGACCATCACCTCCCCCCGGAGAATCATCCCCGTGACTTCATCGGGCGCCACGAGCCTCGACATCGTGGTGATCGGCGCCGGACCGGCAGGCGTGGTCGCCGCACTTCGGGCGGCCCGACTCGGAGCCCGCACCGCGCTCGTCACGCGCGACGAGTTCGGAGGGATGGCCGCCAACGACGGACCGGTGCCCGTCCGAACGTTGGCGCACGCCGCCCGGCTGATCCGCGAAGCCTCCCAGCTCCCACGCTACGGCATCAGCGCCGGCGAGCCCGGGCTCGACTACGCGCGGCTGCTCGATCGCGTCCGGGAGGTCACGAGCGACGTGCGTACGCACTCGCTGCTGCGCGAACAGCTCAGGGAGTCCGGGGTCACGCTTCACGAGCACGCCGGTGTCGCTCGGTTTACCGAGCCGCACGTGATCGAGTCCGAGCACGCCCCCCGCCTGCACGCCGCGAAGATCATCATCTGCACCGGCGGCGTGCCACGCCGACTCGACCTCCCCGGCTTCGAGCTGGCCTGCACCCACAGCGACGCCTGGACCCTCACCTCCGCCCCTCCCTCGATGCTGTTGATCGGCGCGGGCGCGACCGGAGTGCAGCTCGCCTCGATCTTCAACGCCTTCGGCTCGAACGTGACCCTGTTCGAGGCGGCGCCCCGGATTCTCATGAGCGAAGATCAGGACGTAGCCGCGGCGGTCAGCGGAGCGCTAGCCGCGTCCGGGATCCAGGTCCTTGAGAACGCCGGGACGATCGACCGCCTCGAGTCCTGCCGCGCCGGAGTCCGGCTGACCTACACCCGCGACGGCACTGCGCACTACCTCGACGCAACAATCACGGTGGTCGCGGTCGGCTGGGTCGCCAACACCGCCGAGCTCAACCTTCCCGCCGCCGGCGTCCAGACCGACCCACGCGGCTACCTACAGGTCGACGCTCAGCTTCGCACCAGCGCGCCGCACATCTTCGCCGCCGGCGATGTTACCGGCCACCTGATGGTCGTCCACGAAGCAGCCCGAGAGGCGTACCTGGCCGCCACCAACGCAGTTCTCGGCACCACGACGGCTCTGCCGGCGGAGGTGAGCCCGCTCGGCAGCTTCACCGACCCCGAATACGCCTCCGTCGGAATTACCGAGACCGCGGCCCGCGAGGCCCGCGAGGTCATCGTCGCAACCCAGCGGTTCGACTCGCTGCCGCGACCGATCATCGACGGACGCCCGACCGGGTTTTGCAAACTCATCGCCGACCGTGAGCTACACACCATCCTCGGCTGCCACATCGTCGGAGAACGCGCCGTCGAACTCGCCCAGCTGGCAGCGATCGCGATGGCAGCCAACATGACGGTCAAGCAACTGGCGCTCGTCCCCTTCTCCTTCCCCACCTACGCTAACGCGCTCGGACGCGCAGCCATCAAAGCGGCCCGCGAAATCGACCTCCACGTCTCCCCCGAGGAGACCCTCTCTGAGGCGGCCGAGGCCGCCACGCTCGCCACATAACACCCAGTGCTCGGCACCACGCCCGTGTGACTACGCGCAGACGCGCGGCGATGGTAGGCGTTCGCGCGGGGCGACCACCTGGGCACGTCAGGCGAGGCGCGCAGGCCCGCTCTTCATCCCCCCGGACCATGTCGCCGCCACCGCCAGGCCTCGTGCGAAGGCAGTGCCCGCGCGCGCAGTATCGGTTCTGCGCGCCGGCCGTCGCGGTCGCCGCTAGGGCGCTCCGGCGGCGACCGCCGGAGTCGGCGTCTGTGCCGCCGCCGTGCTTAGGCCGGCCGGGGACGAGGCGCCGCGGCGAGGAATATTGCCGGGAACACCGGCCCGCCACGGAAGCTCCCGAGCGAGAGCATGTACGCAAGGCCCTTGAACACGATCACCAGCGCGAGCGCGCCAAGCGACCACGTCCCGGCCTGCCTGAGTAGCGGTGGCGAGCGGGCAGATCTCTACCCGACGAACCCGTAGCCGCGGCAGACCCTCAGCGTGTCCAGCCGGTTGGACTTCTCATGGAACGCATCCGCTCCTTTCCGAGTCCTTCTTCCGCCGCCCAGGACGCTGCGAGTTGGCCAGGCGTCCTGGGCGCTTCAGCCCCCAGGTGGGGAACCGCGCAATCTCCAAACCTAAAACGAGCGCGGTTGACGAAACTTGCGCAAAGCCACCACGCCGTGGGTGCCTACCACCTCCAGCCCAAAGGACGACACGGCGCGGTGCCGCACCGGAGCGTCGATGGGGCTCGTGAGCCTCCGATGGAGCTTCCCTTGTGCGAAGGCCTTCGGGCCGGAATCGGATGCCCTCAGCGGGAGCGCGTCCAGATATCGCGGAAGCGCTTGCCCAGGGAGATCTCGATTGTGCGCGCAGCGTGCTATAGCCGCGTCGGCGAGAGCTCGGGGACATGGACGGGTCTCGTCGGAGAGCTTGTAACCGGTTTGGATCGGAGTAGTGTCGAACCCGCGGAGTCTGGCTCCCCGCCCGCGGTTGGGCGGTCGGCCATCGGCCGAGAGGCCGCGGGTCGGGGACCTTGCCGGTGTAGGGTCGCGGGTATGACGGGACCTCGCGTTGAGGCGCAGGTGCGATCGAAGCCGACGTTGTGGCAGCGCATGGCTGTGAGGAAGCTTCGGCGGGCAGCCGGCCGCGCAGCTGGCGAGCCCCTCGCCCCGAAGGATTGGGAGGTTGCCTGGCGGCTGCACGAGCAGGGGCTCGGAGGCGCGCTGGCTGCGCTCTTCCGGGCGCTTCCGAGTAGCCCGCGCTGCGGGATCTGCGGCGCGCCTTTCGCCGGGGCGGGTCGTTGGATCGTTGGGCCGCTCGGCTATCGGCCGTCGCGAAAGAACCCGACCGTGTGCGGGACATGTGTGGAGTTCTCGCCGCCCGGCGGCATGACGCAATACATCGGGGTGCTGTTTGCCGACCTACGAGGCTTTACGGCCCGGTTCGACGGCGGTGATCCCGAAGAGGCGTCGCGGCTTCTGAGGCGTTTCTATCGGTGCGCCGAGGACGTTCTGTTTCCCGATGCCGTGATCGACAAGCTCATCGGCGACGAGGTGATGGCTCTGTACCTGCCCGATCTCAAGCCCCACATGGCGCACGACGACGTGCCCGCGCTGATGCTCGAGCATGCTTGCGAGCTTCTCCGTAGCGTCGGGTATGCGTCAGGGTCAGCGCCGTTCGTTGAAATGGGCATCGGGATCGATGTCGGCGAGGCGTTCGTCGGCAACATTGGCCAGCGCGCACTGTTTGACTTCACGGCTGTTGGAGATGTTGTGAACATCGCCTCGCGCCTACAGGCCGAGGCCGCGGGGGGTGAGGTCGTGCTCTCGCAGCGCGTGGCGGACGGCCTTCGTGTCCCGGTCGGGACACGCCTAGAACTGCAGCTCAAAGGCAAGCGCGACCCGCAGACCGTCTACCGCCTCGCCGTCTAGCCCCAGACTGACCCAGTGGCCTCGCGAGTCGCCACACGGCGCCGCCACGCCCAGCGCAGAAGGCCGCCGGCAAGCGTCATTTGCAGGGCTCCGCCCATTACCCCTCTTGCTTGAGGAGCCATGTTGATCAGGTGATGCCCCGCGGCCGCTGTTGGTACAAAGCAATCGCGCTGCCGGGCCCGCGAGGCTTCGTCGCAATGAGCGTTCGCTCAGCCTTTCCCAGCTGAGACGACTGCGCCGCCGGAGCGCGGCGGCTAGGACCTGACCGGGGCTGCGCCAGCCACGACGCCGTCGCCAAGCAGCCGCCCGATTTCGGCGTCGGAGAGGCCCAGCACGTCGGCCAGCACCTCCTCGGTGTGCTCGCCCAATGTCGGCGCGCGCTGGGGCGCCAGGCGCTGGGCCGCCCCGAAGACCAGCGGCGAGCCAGGGATTCGGTAGGTGCCGATCCCCGGCTGCTCGACGTTGGCGAACAGCGGATTCGCCGGCGAGCAGCGCGGGTCCTGCTCGACGAGCTCGGTGAACGTTTGGTAGGGGCCCCAGCAGACGTCGTGGGCGTCGAATATCTCGCGCACCTCGGCGATCGAGTGGGACAGCACCCACGGCCTGAGCGTCGCTCCGATGAGCTCGCGGGCGGTGAAGCGCCCGCCCTCGTCGCTCAGGTCGACGTCCATCATCTTCTCGATGCTGGCGCACGCCTCGCCAAGGTCGGTCGCTGCCACCAGGCTTTTCCACTGGCGGCCGGTCAGCGCGACGATCATGATGCGACGCCCGTCGCGGGTACGGAAGTCGCGCCCGAAGGCGCCGTAAAGGTAGTTGCCGTCCTTGACGCGCTCGTGGCGGTTGATCTCCACCTCGGCGATCTTGCCGAGGTTGCCGACCATCCAGAAGGCGACGTCGGACAGCGCGATGCGCACATACTGGCCGACGCGGGTACGAGCGCGGTGGCGCTCGGCGGCCAGCAGCGACGTGGTCGCCAGCGCCCCGGTGATCGCGTCCCACGCGGGCAGCAGGTGGTTGAACGGGACGCCGAGGTTGCGCGGGCCAGTGGCCCAAGGGAAACCGGTGGCCGGGTTGACGGTGTAGTCGACGGCGGATGAGCCGTCCGCGTTGCCGGTGATGTTGACCATGATCAAGTCGGGCCGACGGGCGGACAGCGCGTCGTAGGCCAGCCACCCACGGGCCGGGAAGTTGGTCAGGAACAGCCCGGCGTCGGGTCCGGGGGCGCCAATCAGCTCGGCTATCAGCTCGCGGCCCGCCGGCGAGGTGAGGTCGACCTGGATCGACCGCTTGCCCTTGTTCAGACCGGCCCAGAACAGGCTGCGACCCTCGCTGGTGATGGGCCAGCGTCCACGGTCCAGCCCGCCGCCAATCGGATCGAAGCGGATCACGTCGGCCCCGAGCTGGGCCAGCGTCATCCCGCCCAGCGGGGCGGCCACGAAGGCCGAGCCCTCGACGACCCGCATGCCTTCCAGGATCCCGCTCATCGCGAACCTCCTCGCACGGCCCGCTCAGGCCACCAGCGCCACGAAGCGCCAGTCCAGGACGGGCGCCTGCTCAGCATTCGGGCGATGCGCGGACACCAACGCCCGCAAGTCGACCAGCCTGCCGTCCGCCGCCGGCTCGACGCCCTCGACGCGCAGCTCCGTGCGCAGCACATCGCCCTCGAACACTGGACCCAGATGATCGCAGCCGCACCAAGCCACGATCGTCGCGAGCCTCGGCAGCGCGCGCGTCACGTGCGCCGCCGCGATCGAGATGGTATGCCCACCGTAAACGAGACGCCGGCCGTGGGCGCTGCCCGTGGCATCGGTGTGAGCGGTGGCGATGTTCAGCGTCAGCCGTGCCAGTTCGGGGGCTGCGGTCACCGTCTCGCCGCCCTCGATCTCGAAGACCGCGCCGGGCGCCAGATCCGCGGCGGCCGGACCGCCCGCCCGCGCCCGCAGCGCATCAAGGCGCCAAGCCGTCGGCGCCGCCTCGCGCACCGCAGCGCGATTCAACTCTGCCGGAATGGCGTCTAACGCGTCGGCATGGCCGGTGCGCATGTCCGCGTCGCGTAAGGGCAGCATCGGGCATCGCCAGAAGTCCAGCACCGGCTGATCGTCTTGATCCGTCGTGCGGATCCGCAGCACCACCAGCCCGGTGGCCGGTGCGCCCTCGCGAGGCCGGTTCTGCTTGAGCGCCACGACTTCGGTTCGCGTCTGGCAGCGTGTCGCCCAGGAACACTGGGCGCTGGAGCACCAGCCCGCGGTAGAAGAGGTTGCCGCGCACGCGCTGGGTCGGCCCTGTCGACTGGCCGATGGCGACGTCACAGACCAGGTTGGGGTGCGCGAGCAGCCGGTCGCGGCCGGTCACGAGGCGACACAGCGGCTCGTCCAGCGCCAGCCGCAGCCGGTCGCCGGCGATCGCCTGATGCAAAGCAGCATGGCCGGCCCCGAGCGTGAGCGCTGGAGCCTCATCGAACACCTGGCCGATCGCAAAGTCCTCGAACCACGGCCCGGCCACGCGCACCCTCGGCGCCGATCCCGCCATCGTCATGCGCCCGGTGTCCGCGCCGGCGCGCTGGGCAACTCCGCCGCCCGAGCACGCGCCACTACCTCTAGCGCCTGCTTGCGCAGAGCCTCGTCGATCATCTCGCCTTCCAGCATCACCGCGCCACGGCCAGCATCCGCCTCCGCCTCCGCCAGCGCCGCCACGATCGCACGCGCACGCTCAACCTCCTCTGGGGTGGGCGAGAACGTGGCATTGAGCGTGTCCAGCTGGCTCGGATGGATCGCCCACTTGCCGTCATAGCCAAGCGCGCGAACATGTGCCGCCCATGCCCGCAGGCCAGCGGCGTCGCCCACCAGCAGATGAGGGCCGTCGATCGCCTGCAGGCCGGCGGCCCGGGCCGCCACCAGAACTGTCTCCTGCGCGAAGCTCCAGCGGTCAGGCGGCTCCTCAGCGCCAGCCGGCCGGCCCTAAGCGACGCCCGCAGATCGGCATAACCGAGGATCAGCGCCTCCAGGCGAGGACCGGCCTGCCCGATGTCCCCGGCCCGGCGCAGCCCGGCCGCCGTCTCGATCAGCGCCTGCAAGCGGATCGCTCGCGCGCCAGCACCGATCACGTCGAGCAGCCGCGCCACCCAAGCGATGTCCTCAGGTGCCCGCACCTTCGGGATCACAAGCGACATCACCGCGCCAGCCGCCGGGCCATCCGCCAACGCGACAATGTCTCGCTGGCACCACGGCGTGTCCAGGCCATTGATGCGAACCGCGACCGTCCGCCCACCCAGCCGGCCGCCCGCGAGGGCGCTGACCACGTCCGCACGCGCCTCGTCCTTGGCAGACACGGCCACAGCGTCCTCCAGATCGATCACGACCTCGTCCGCCGACAGGCCGCTCGCCTTGGCCAACATCCGCCGGAGAGGAGCCGGGAACCGACAGACACGAGCGACGCGCACGCATGCCGCACGCCAGCCTACCGCGAGCGGCCGAGCGCAAGAACGACCTCGCCCGTCCAGCAAGACCACCGGCGCCGATGTCGACAGTCAGCACCGCGCCCAGCATGCTTCCTCCGCGGCAGCCGGCTGCGCAGCACGCAAGCGCATCGCAGCTAGCGGTTTGTCAGGTCCTCCGGCCGGACGCAGAATTTGGTGCCCACCGCCGGCGCGTGCCCCAGTGTGAGCCTCGCATGCGATTGGGGTTGCTTGGGTCACCGGACGCCGCCATGGGAGCTTTACGACGCCTGTGGCGAGGACTTGGCAGGGCTCGAGCTCGTCGACTGGCACATCCGCCTCCGCGTTTGCTGGTTGATCTTTGAGAGTGAACTTAGTGGTGCGATCCTGCTGTGGCGGGCGCCGTTTCCTATTTCGGCTTCAACTCCCCGCCGCCAACCAGCTTGTAAATCTTGCCGCCGAGTGCCTTGTTGCGAGCAAGCGCCGCGTTGTAGGTGACCGTGTGCCCGCTGCCGATCACGTTGGTGATCTTGGAGCCGGAGATCCCGGCACCGTCGACGAAGGTGCTAAGCGTCGAGTCGCCGGTCACTCTCCAGACGCTTGAGCCGTCGATCGTCAGGGCGGCCGTACCGATCCGGCCGGTGAGCACAGTTCATCCATGGGCCCGGCATCGCCGCGCTCCTGCCCGCGCATCGCGGCGGCCTCCTGACGGGCCGTCTCGCGACCCTGTGCGCGCCTGCGCTGCTGGGCCAGCCAGTAAGCGATCGTGTACAACCAGGGTTTCATCGGTTGTCGCACATCGAAGAGATCGAGCCGCTCGTAGGCCCGCACCGGCGCATCCTGCCGCCAGCTCTTCCGCTGCTTGACGATCGCGGAGCACGCGGTGCAGAGGGTCGTGAGCGGCCCTTGAAATCGCTTGACAATCGTGGCGTAGGCCTGGGCGTCGCCGGCGCGGACGGCCCGAACGGCATCCGCGATCTCCGCGTCGAAATCCGAAACGTTGGGCGTCACCGTGGTGGTCTCCGATCGAACGATTCGTTCTCACTGTGATCGCCAGTCCTGGCCGTCGTCCTTGACCCCGGCAATGCCCAGGGGACCGACGCCCACTTGCGGGCGCCGTAATACAGCGGGAACAGCCCGATCAGGATCACCGGGGGAAAGAGCAACCCCATGACACAGATGACGACCCCTTTCAAGGTCAGCTCGACGGCATCCAGCTTCTCCGCTTCGGTCTGGGGCAGCGCCCGCAAGTAGGCCCTGAGCCCCGGATACCCGCGCCGCCGGACGCGGCCTCGCCAGATCAGGACTGGCACCAGAAAGACTGCGGTCCACACCGCAAAGAGGAGTAAGCCGCTCACGAACACGACCACCCATTCCGGCGGACCGTTCGCCGGAACCTGCAAGACCTGACCCAGCAGATCCATGTGACCTACCATGACTCGATCTCCCTCGGGTTTTGTTGTTGCGTCGTCCATTCAACCGGACTCTATAAGAACTATGCTGCCGACGGGAGCGAGGTTGACACGCTGCAAATTAGGCCAGGTCGATCCGTGACGGCCAGCACCGGGTCGGATAAGCTGGTACCGGTCGATTTTCCCGGAACACTCCTCCAGCTTCCGAGTGCGGCATGAACCGGACCCGTTATTCCCCCTGCGTCCTCCTGGCGTTCACGATCAGCTCCGCATCGGCGGCCGACGATTTCCCGACTCCGCGGAACACGGAACCGTCCGCGACGCGTCCGCTCTCGCCGGCCGAGGCCGCCGCCGGGTTCCGCGCTCCGGAGGGGTTCCGGGTCTCGGCGTTCGCCGCCGAGCCCGACGTCCAGAACCCGATCGCCATGGCCTGGGACCGCCGCGGCCGGCTCTGGATCGCCGAGAACTACACGTACGCCGAGCAACCGAGCGGTTCGACCTCCGCCTCCGCGACCGCGTGCTCATCTTCGAGGACGCCGATGGCGACGGCCGGGCCGACCGGCGCACGGTCTTCACCGACGACGTGCAGACGCCTCGGCAGCGTCGAGCTGGGCCTCGGCGGCGTCTGGCTGCTCTGCCCGCCCCGGCTGCTGTTCGTCCCCGACCGCGACGGCAACGACGTGCCCGACGGGCCCGCCGAGGTCGTCCTCGACGGGTTCTCGGTCGCCGTCGAGAACCATCACACGTTCGCCAACGGCCTGCGCTGGGGGCCCGATGGCTGGCTCTACGGCCGTTGCGGGGCCTCCTCGCCCGGCCAGGTCGGCATTCCGGGGACGCCCGACGCGCTCCGCGTGCCCATCCGCGGCGGCCTCTGGCGCTATCATCCGATCCGCAAGCATTTCGAGGTCCTGGCCCACGGGACGACCAATCCCTGGGGCCACGACTGGAACGCGCTGGGCGAGGCGTTCTTCATCAACACGGTCAACGGGCACCTCTGGCACCTGATCCCCGGCTCCCACCTCGTCCGCCCGCACACGATCGAGCCCAACCCGCGGGCCTACGCCCTGATCGACCAGCACGCCGACCACTGGCACTGGGACAACTCCAGGCCGCTCACCTACGGCAGCAAGGTCGGGCCCGACGACGGCCGCTGCGGCGGCGGCCACGCGCACAGCGGCCTGATGATCTACCTGGCCGACCAGTGGCCGGCCGAGTATCGCGGCAAGCTCTTCACCCTGAATTTCCACGGCCGGCGGGTGAACGTCGAGCGGCTCGAGCGCGAGGGCAGCGGATACGTCGGCCGCCACGAGCCGGACATCCTCTTCGCCAAGGACCCGTGGTTCCGCGGCATCGACCTGGGCTACGGACCCGACGGCGGCGTGTACATCCTCGACTGGAGCGATACCGGCGAGTGCCACGACCACGAGGGCGTCCACCGGACCTCCGGCCGGATCTACAAGGTCACGCACGGGACGCCCGCCCGGACGCGCGATCCGCGACATCTCGAAGCTGGAGCGAGAGCGACCTCGTCGCCCTCCACCGGCATCCCAACGAGTGGTTCGTCCGCCAGGCCCGCCGCGAGCTGGCCGACCGCGCGGCCCGCGGCGTGCCGCTCGAAGAGCCCGCGAAGGCCCTTCGCGGGCTCTTCGACCAGGACCCCGAGCCCGTGCAACAAGCTGCAGGGCGCTCTGGTCGCTGTACGTCATCGGCGGGGCCGACGGAGCCGTTCCTCCGCGGCTTGCTCGACCACGAGCACGAGTCCGTCCGCGCCTGGGCCGTCCGGCTGCTCACCGACGACCTGCCGATCGACACCATCTTCAGTCGCCGGATCGGCCCGGACGTCGACCCGCCCGCCGACCTCCTGTCGAAGCTCGTCGCCATGGCGCGCGACGATCGCTCGGGCCTGGTCCGGCTGGTGCTGGCCTCGACGCTCCAGCGGCTGCCGGTCCGGCGACGAGTCGCCTCTGGCCCGGGCGCTGCTCTCGCACGGCGAGGACGCCGCCGACCACAACCTGCCGTCCTTGATCTGGACCGGGCTTGATCCCCGTCGCCGAGGCCGAGCCCGACGCGCTCGCCTCGCTGGCGGCCGACGCCCGGATGCCCGCCGTCGTCGGCCTGATCGCCCGCAGGCTGGGCGAGGACATCGACGATCGGCCGGCTCCGATCAATGCCTTGCTCTCGGCGACGGCCGGCCGGCCGGCGCCCGTACCGCTCGAGGTCGTCTCCGGACTGGTCGCCGCCCTGGCCGGCCGGCGCAAGGCGAGGAAGCCCGAGGGCTGGGACGCGTTTCGGAGCCGGCTCGCCTCGTCGACCGACCGGACGCTTCGCGAGGAGGTCCGGGAGCTGGACGTGCTCTTCGGCGACGGTCGGGCGCTGGACGAGGTCCGGCGCCTGGCGCTGGACGAGTCGGCGGAGCATCGACGAGCGGAAGGCGGCGCTGCGGACCTTGATCGACGGCCGGCCGCCCGACCTGAGGGCGATCTGCGAGCGGCTGGTCCGCGTCCGCTTCCTCAACAGCGAGGCGGTGCGCGGGCTCGCCCTGTTCGACGACCCGGAAATCGGCCGCTCGCTGGCCCGGAACTATCGGTCGTTCCACCCGTCCGAGCGGCCCGCGGCGATCGCGGTGCTCGTCTCCCGGCCGGCGTTCGCGCGGGCGCTGCTGGACCAGGTCGCGGCCGGGCAAGATCGCCCGGGACGACGTCACGGCGTTCCACGCGCGGCAGATCCTCAGCCTGGGCGATCCCGCGCTGGCCGTCGGGTCGCCGAGGTCTGGGGCGAGCTGCGCGGGACGCCGGCCGACCGCCGCGATCGCATCGCCGCAGCTCAAGAAGCGGCTGGATGCCGGCGACGCTCGCCGCGGCCGATCGCGGCCGGGGCCGCGCCTGTTCGATCGCCTCTGCGCCAGTTGCCACCGGCTCCACGGCCAGGGAGGCGAGATCGGCCCCGACCTGACCGGCTCCGGCCGCGACAACCTCGACTACCTGCTGGAGAACATCGTCGATCCCGGCGCGACGGTCACCGCCGATTTCCGCATGGTCGTGGTCGCCATGCACGACGGCCGCGTCCTCAACGGGCTGGTCAAGGCGCAGACCGCACGCACGCTGACGCTCCAGACCCAGACCGAAGCCATCGCCCTCGATCGCTCGGAGATCGAAGGCGTCCGGCCCTCGTCATCGTCGCTGATGCCGGACGGCCTGCTGGACCCGCTGAAGCCGGACGAGGTCCGCGACCTGATCGCCTACCTGTCGCATCCGACGCAGGTGCCGCTGCCGGTCGGCGGCGGAGGTTGAGACACCGGCCAATCAAATGCCGGAAAGTATCCTCATGAGACGGTTTCGCTTCACGGTCGCGGGCTTGATGGCGGTGATCTTACTGCTGGCCGTCGGCATGGCTGCACTTCGCGACCCGACGAGCTCTGGGCCAGCGTGATCTTCACCGCCGCCGTGGTCCTCTTCGCGGCAGCCGTCGTCGGGGCGATGGCCCATCGCGGCGTCACACGGTTTGCCTGGGCAGGCATGGCCGTCTTTGGATGGGCCTACCTCATCATCAGCTTCGGACCCTGGCCGGGGAATATCGTCGGGCCGCCGCGGCTGCTGCCTTCCTCCCTCGCGGACCACTTCCAGAACTACATCGTCTCCGACGGCAAAACACCCTATACGACCAATTTCATGTATATTGATTATTTTAAGGGGACGTCCGGAATCCGAGGTACCAGGGCGCAGATGGCGGGCCCGCCACCCGGGGGTTTCAAGCATGTGGACCTGACCGTCTTTGGTCAGACCGCTCATTCCCTCGGAGCAT
>CAVYMX010000005.1:0-584859 GCA_963769695.1 uncultured Solirubrobacterales bacterium
GCGAGCTCATCCAGGCAAGGGCCGATCAGCTCGTGGTCGACCTGTAGGATCTTCGTCGCCTCGCGGACCAGGTTCCGGTTCGGGGAGGTAGCAGTGCCCGTTATCGGCGGCCTCGGAGAGGGTGTACTGCAGCCCGGCCTTGATCCGCTCCGGGCTGTCATGCGGGATCCCGACCGCCTGGGCGATCGTGTCCGCGGTCTTGAAGCCAATCCCCCACACCTCCGACGCCAGCCGGTAGGGCTCGCCGCGGACCACCGAGATCGAATCCTCGGCGTATGCCTTGTAGATCCTGACCGCCAGCGACGTCGACACCCCGATGCCGGACAGGAACACCATCACTTCCTTGATCGCCTTCTGCTCCTCCCACGCGTCAGCGATCCGCTTGGTCCGTTTGGGTCCCAGTCCGTGCACCTCGATCAGCCGGCCGGGCTGCTCTTCGATGATCGCCAGGATCTCGGTGCCGAAATGCGCGACCATCCGCTCGGCCATCATCGGCCCGATCCCCTTGATCAGCCCCGAACCGAGGTAGCGGCGGATCCCCTGGATCGTGGCCGGAAGCACGGTGGTGAAGGAGTCCACCTGGAACTGCTTGCCGTACTTGGGATGGCTGCCCCACCGCCCGGTCAGGCGCAGGCTCTCGCCGACCTGCGCGCCCAACAGCGGTCCGACCACGGTCAGCAGATCGGGACCGGTCCGCTCGGTCGCGACCCGCGCGATGGTGTAGCCGGTGTCCTCGTTGGCGTAGGTGATCCGTTCCAGGACCGCCTCCAGCACCGATGGGCTGTGCGGCGGACGGCCGAGGAAGCCGCCAGGCTCACCTGCGGCGCACCGGACGATCGAGCTCCAGCTCCCGCAGACCTCCGTGCACGAGCGCCAGCACGAATCCGCCTCTCGGCCTGTGCACGGCGGCCTGATCGACGGCTGCGAGGAACGCGCTCACGTCCCGGTGTTCCGCTCGCGGATCGTCTTGCGCAGCGAGTCGCGCAGCGCGAGGACCTCCCGGTCGCGCTCGTCGAGCTGCGTTTGCAGCTCGCCGACGCGGCGCTCGAGCTCGAGCGCGCGCTGGCCCGCGCGCTCGGCCTGCTCGAGCAGCGAACCGGGCAGGCGGGGCAGCTCGGCCTCGAGCTCCTGACCGGCGTGACGGGAGAGCTTGCGCTCCAGCAGCGCCAGCTGCGGGTCCTTTCGCTTGAGTTGCGCGCGAAGGTTGAGCAGCTCGGCACGCAGCGAGGCGATCGTCGCCTGACCCTCGGCCACTCCGCGCTCCGCTTGGCGGCCGGCCTGCGCCGCGATCATCTCCTTGACCTGCGCCTTGACATCGGCGTGCTTTTTGTCGTGGATGAACTTCTCCGAGACGCCCGCTCTGCGGGCGAGCGACGCCCATTCGATCTGAGCCCGGAGCGGATCATCGCGCGCGCGGCCGAAGCACCGCTTCGCGCTTCTGCTGCGAGCGCAGGCTGTGATGGGCGCGCAAGTGCTCGGTCGACGCCATCAGCCCGCCGCCCCGTCGAACGCCGCGCCGACGTTCAGCACGTTGAGCTCATAGCGCCCCGGCAACCGCTCGAGGATCGCGGAGCGGTTTGTGCGCTCGGCCGAGAGCAGCGCCTGAAGCTCGGCGCGCTCATCGGCGGGTAGCTCGCCGATCGTCTCGCGGATTCGCCCAATCAGGTAGCGGACCCGCTCGATCTCCTCATCGGAGGGCAGCGCGGCCTGACGCGCCCAGCGCTCCAGCCCGTCCACCTCGGCCTCGGCCAACAGGCGCTCGCGGGCGGCGACCAGCTGGCGCTCGTAAGCTTCAAGCGCGGGCAGGTGCGAGAGGTCGGTGCGGAAGTGCTTGCAGCCCAGACACTTGAGCATGAACTTGCACGCGCCGCCCATCGAGGCGACGTTCGCCGGCTCGACACAGGCGCCGTAGGGCACGGCCAGGGATCCGATCTCCATCCGCGTGCGCTCGGCCTCCGCGAGCTGCACGAGCCCGCGCATCAGCCGCCGGCCCTCATTGTCGAACAGCGCCTTGCGGCCCAGCTCGGCCGCGCGGCGGCGGCGCTCGGCGCGGATGCGGAAGTAGCCGCGGGTGGTCTCAAACGAGTCGTGGTCCATCAGGTCCATCAGCTCTGACTCGCTGGCGCCCTCGTCCGCGAGTCGTTGCGCGTAGGAGTGCCGGAACGCGTAGGGGAACACCTCCGCGCGATCAAACGGCTCGCCGTCGGGCCCGGTCAGCACCTCCAGCTCAGCAACCCACTCGCGCATCTTCCACGCCAGCGTGCTCGGAGGGAGCGGCTTGCGGCCCTCGCGGTTGCGCATCTGGCGCGGCAGCAGCGGCAGCCGGCTGGGGTCGGCGTCGGGAAACCGCTCGCGCGCCAACGCCTGCATGCGTTTGATCAGCCGCCGCTCCTCGGCGAAGATCGGCAGCTCCTTGCGCGTCTTGGGCCGCTTCTCCGGCCGGTAGACGAACACCGGCAGGCTCTCGAGCTTGCCGTCCTCGCGCACGCGCTGCTCATGCTCAAGGCAGCGGAACGGTGCGTGCGCGATCTCCTGCGGCCGACGGCCGGTGCGCATCTGCAGCTCGATCGCGCACGCCAGCGCCTCGCCGGCGCGCTCGCGCAACATCGCGATCGCCTCCGGTGAGAGCAGCTGGTCGATCACGCCTGCGGCAGCGCCCGCTCGGGCTCGCCCTCAAGGTCGCGTGCCAGCTTGCGCGGCACGTCGCCGTCAACGAGCGCGAACTCCTCGGCGAGTCCGGCCAGCGCCCCCGGCTGGCGGTGCAGCCCGCGCTCGCGCGCGTCGCGCAACATCGCCCGCAAGCGGGTGATGCAATTGCGATGGTGGATGTCGGTGATCTCGCCCCGAAGCTGGCGGGCTCGCAGATGCACCAGGAAGTCCACGACATCTTGACGGCCCAGCAAGCGCGGATCCTCGCCCCCGTCGACCCGCAGCCTCAGCACGCTCGAGAGCTCGATCCCGACGCACGCGTCGAGCCGCAAAAGACCGACGCTGTGCGAGACCAGCCGCTGCTGGTTCCACTGCTTGACCAGCTCCCGCAGCCAGCGCTGCGTAATCGCCGTGTAGTCGATGGTCTGACCGCCGCCGTCCGGACGCAGCACCCCGAGCCGCCACACGTCCCGCTCAAGCTCTCGCTCCGGATCGGCGAGGAGCCGCTCGACCGGCGCGCGCAGCCGCCGGTAAAGCCCATCGAGCATGCGCCCCCGATCGACGGGCGCTCCAGCAGCGAACCGGCGCCGACACGCGCGAGCGCGTCGACCAGCGACTGCAGCCGGCGCGTGCCCACCCAGGCATAGCCGCCATCCAGCCAGATGTGCTGGAAGGCGTAGAGGATCTCCAGCCGCAGCCGCTCGGGAACAGCGGACAGGTCGACCTCGATCCCACGACTTGCCGCGCGCGAGCGGCGCAGCGGAATCGCCGCGAACTCCTCGAGCGCGGGCCTGCCCAGCCAGGCCCAGTGAGAACGACACGCCGTGCATAACCGAGGCGCGTTGTACGCAGCCCAGCGCTCGCAACGGACGCAAGACCCGAACGAAGGACGCGGCACCGCACTCGCCAGATACTCCTCGACCGTCTGGCCGCGCGACCTGCGGTTTGAATCGCAGCTCAAACACAGCCCATTGCGCCCCTGGGGCGGGCGCTCGTGCCCCGGCGTGCGACACACGATGCACAACCGCTGCTCGCCGCGCCTGGACAGCGCGAACACACGCGGGATCTCCACGAACTCCTCAAACGCACCGTCAAAGCGCTTGAATCGCTGCCGACAGCCGTAACACAACCTGCCCCTCACCACGGCCGCCATGCACCCCGCGACCGGGCACAGCTCATAGCCGAGCACCGGATGATCCGCCGGCGGGCGAATCACCTCAGCAGCCGGGACATAACCCGCCTCTATCAGTCGCGGTAGATCGAGAGCCCGCCGCAGCCGCGACAGCTCATCCTCGGCAGCCACCGGGACCCGGAGAGGAAGGACCGGCGCCAGCTCAGCTATCGACACTCGCTACCCCCTCCTGTCCCACCCCGGCGATCGCACGCGTGCGTGAAAACGCGCGCTCGACCGCGGCGCGCAGTGCCGCCGCACCGGGCTGCACGTACACCTGGCTGCTGGTGATCTGGCGATGCCCGAGCAGCTCCTGGATCAAGATCAGGCCCGCCCCGGAAGCCTCAAGCTCGCTCGCGAAGCTGTGACGCAGCCGATGCGCAGTGATCACCTCGCCCAGACCGGCCCGGCGACAGAGCGAACGCAGCAGCGCGCCAAGCCGATCCGGCGACATCCCGCGACCGCGATACGCGCTGTCGAGGTTGACCAGCAGCCGATCTGACCGGGCAGCCTCCGCAACCGAGGCGCGCTCAAGCAGATAGTGATCAAGGCAGAACACCACCAGCTCATCCGCCGGCACGATCCGCGGGTCGAGGCTCTTCGCGGCACCCCCGTCGAGATCCTCGCGTCGGCGCACATGCAGATGCGGCCCGGACTCTGCGCAGCCAACCTCGCGCGATGACTCCGCCAAGTGCACATCCGAGAGGCGTAGCGTGACCACCTCCCCGCGACGCAGCCCCGCCCGGCCCAACAACGCCAGGATGCTCCGGTCCCGCCACGTCCGACACGCCGCCATCAGCCCCGCGAACTGCTCCACCGCCACCGTCGCCGGACGCCCGCGCTTGGCGGTGCGCAACTGATGCCGCGGCCGCGCATGCCACATCAACTCCTGACCCTCAACCAAGCCCGCCGGCATCGTGAATCCGTGCTGCAGCCGAAACAGGACCCGCAGCACCTCCCCGCCCAGCAGCCCACGAGCGACCGCATCCCGGTAGAGCTCGCGCACCGCCACCAAGATGTGATTGACCCGCTCCCGCGAACGCAACCGCCCCTGACCCCGGCCGCGACGCTCGATCGGCGTCACCACCAGGTAATGCATAAAACGATCAAGCTCAAGCGCCGCCTCACGCAGCGAGCGACCCGTCGCCAGACAAAACTCGAAGAACAACGCAAGGTTGCTCGCGTACATCCGCGTCGTGCCAAGCGCCATCCCGCTGCCGAACCGGACTCTCCGCAGGTACAGATCGGCGAGCGCCACGGGCTCGTACCCCCCGTCGTACACCGTCCAATACGCCCACGCGTCGCCTCGCACCAAGAACGGACGAAAGCCTGGCTGATGCCCTCCCAGGTCGACATCAAGCACGCCGCAGAACGTAAGCCGCGCACCGGACGGAAAGCCATTCTGAAAACACACACCGAACGCCGAAAACCCGCCCCACCGGTGCGGCAAAGTGCGCCCCCAGACCGTCCTGAAAAACTGGATAGCCCAAGGACTCCTTCCGGCGGTCCGAATCGGGGGCCGCCGCGTGCGAGTCCGTGGAGCTGACCTCGAAGCCTTCGTCGACGCGGGCGAAACCCAGCGCCCTGTCGCGGGGGCTACCGCGCCGCCTGCGGTCCGGCAACCAGATGAGCTCCTGAGCCGGCAAGCCCTAGCGGAGCGGCTACAGCGCTCCCTGCGCTGGGTCGATGCCCGCGTCGCGGAGGGGATGCCCTCCGAGCCGCCGACCGACGACTTTCCGCACCGACGCTTTCGCCTGCCCGCAGTCGAGGATTGGCTTCACGAGCGCGGCGCAGCGCAACCCGCTGACCGATCCACAGCGACCGAGACGGCCGACGTCGAACGCTTCGCGTGTGCTCTGAGCGGCGCCGTTGCCGCCGCGAGCGCCGGCGATCTGCTCGAGTTTGCGTCGGCGCTCAGGGCCGTTGCTGGCGCCGCCGAGCGGCTTGCCGGAGCGCTCGAGCTGAACGGATCGCGGGCATAACGCCGTCCCGCACCCTTCTCGTGGAGCGGACGACCGCATTTACGAAAGCAGCGGCGCGCGCGGCGTCATGATTCGCTTCCTGGTGCCTTGCACCAAAGGTGAATGAGCCAACATTTCAGATTGCTTGCTCGCCGGCGTGCTTCGGCAAGCAAATGGTCCGGTAGCGAGCGACTTGACGGCGGTCGCCATTCACGGGTCCCGGTCCGCCTCGAGGACGACAAAGCGGCATCGGGTTTCGTTTGGGTTCGTCAGCGGGGTGGTCGACGCCGGCGTGGCCGCGGCGTGCAAGCAATCGGACCGCGGGAGGACCGCGTGAGGTTTGGGTCGTTTGAGCCGCCATTTGGCGATCTCAACCGCCGCGCTACGGAGTCGATCGTTGGCGTCCGGATAGCCCCCCGTTGTGCGAAGAGAAACCGGACCACCTATTCGGACACGGGGGTTCTCGATAGCGGTTGATCGTTGCCACGACGGGCGTGCGCCTCAGTGGTGGATCCGTCAGCGGACGCGCACGAAAAGCCCGCAGTGCGCGTCGCTCCCGCTTCGCCTCCGCGAGCGGTGGCCCCGTGGCCGCTGCTCCCAGCGCCTGCTGCTCGTCCTGAGCAGGCACGTGCGCGTTGACTGCGATTTCTGTTGATCGTCCGGAACAAGCGGAAGCTCCGACATCGCCGCCGGCGGCCCGGGCGAGCGGCCATCAGATCTGTGCGAAAACGATCGCATCTTGCTCGAGTTTGACAGCACGGGCGGCGGGACTGGTCAATGTCCGGAACCGAACGGCGGCCGGTTACGACGCTATCGGCGGGCGGCGGTCGATCTCCGCGTGCCACGGCGAACGGTCACGATGCCGGGCCCGCTGAGGGGTCAGCCCGCCTGGGGCAGCGTTCTGCGGACGATCCTCGCCTTGCTGGCGGCCAGCAGCTTGCACGAGGGAAGAGCCGCGGATTGGCCACGGTGATATCGGAGGAACGGCGAGATCGCGTGTGTGAGGAGATCGCGCAGAGAGCCTCGGGCGACCTTGCCCGCGTCGGCCGTGAGTCGTTCGGCGAGGGCCGATCGTCGCTTTGCTGAGCAGGCGGCGGGGCTGTCGAGCAGAAGCGTGTCCTGCAGCAGCCGAGCCTGATGGCTTTTGTTGATGAGCGCCCGATCTGCGATCAGCGTCTCGACCAGCGCGGTCAGGTTCGCTGATGACATCCCGGCGGCGTAGCGGCCGAAGCTGGCCGGGATCGGAACCTGGCTGAGCAGCTCCGCGAGCGTGACGCCGCGCTCGCTGCTGTGCGACAGCGCGGTCAGCAGGAGATCGCGGAGCTGTGCGCTCGAGCCCGCCAGTCGCTCGGCGATGAGCCGGCGCGAGAGCCAGGCTGGCAGTCCACGCATGCCGGCGGCGATCTTGCCGCGCGTCGCGGTGACGATGCGCTTCACCGTCGCGGCTGAGATCCGCGGGTTCGCGTGCAGATTGACGAGGAGGCTCGCGAGTCGCCGTCCGGCTGCACGCTCCGCGCGGGCGGCCTGGTCCAGCAGCGCTGCCAGCGCACGCGCTGCGCCTTGCTGCGCGAGCGCGGCGTGAAAATCGTGGGCATGCGACGCCGCCGAGTAGCGGTTAAGCGCCAGCGCGAACGCCTCCTCCAGGCTCGAGGTGAGCTCGGACGCCCGGCGAAAACCGGTCGCGGACCGGAGCAGTCGTGCGCAACCTGAGTTCACCCTCAGCACGTTGCAGAGCCGGACCGTTACGCGGGTTGTCGGCATCGCCCGCCCGGTCGCGATTCTCGAGTAGGGCCCGATCGGCGGATCGGCGATTCCGACGACCTGTCCCGCCGCTCCCGTGAGAGCGCTTCCGCATCCGAGCGCGATCGCGAGGGCGTCCGTCAGTCCCAGCGTCTCCGGTGCGGCCACGAACGCGCCGGCGCAGGCGGCCGCGACCGCCACCCCGGTGGCTGACAGCTGCACGAGTTGATCCTTCTTCTGCGGCGGCCCGACCGCCGCCGAGGACCCGGTGCTGAACACGACGTGTGTCTCGTTGTATTCCGACACGGGGGCGCTGGCGTTGGTCACAGGATCGATCATCAGCTGCGAGCCGTTCGGCGAAAACGCCCCATAGGCGTTACCCTGGGCATCGATTGCGGCGGCGAGGACGTCGACATCGTCTGTGTTTCCAGCCCGCCTCGGCGTGATCGTGAACAGGCCGCCCCAGGGCCCTTGGATCGGATCGCCTTGCTGTTCGATGTCGGCCAGCTGCTCACCCGACTGGGAGCTCGTGGCGTACGCGGCGAGGTTGCTCACCTGGCTCGCGCCATCGACGCGGAGCTCTGACTGGCAGACGATGTCGCCCGTGCAGTCAGGCAATTGGCACAGCTGATTGCCTGTGCACAGCGGCAGGCTTTCGAAGCATTGCGGACCCGCGTATGTGAGCACCACGCAATTCTGCGTCGGCGTGAACGGACTCTCCGATTCGTTGCCCTGTAGGAAGCGGCCGATCGTCTGCCATTCGACACGACCCTGGCCGGACGCGCTGTAGGACTGGATGTACGCACGGAGGCCGAACCGGTACTGATTGCGGTAGGGATCGAAGACGAACACGGCGACGTCCTGGAACGGGAAGGCCGTGTTGTCGATCGAGACGTTCGGATTCGACGGCCGGATCAGCACCGTCCGGACGCTTGTGGGATGCAGGCTCCAGCTCGCCGTGGCAGGCGCTGCCGGCGCGGCACCCGTCGTTGCCACCAGCTGCGCGGAAATCGTGAGCACCTGCGGCACAGCACCGACGCTTGGAACGATCGTGGCATCCGCAGTAGCGGACCTGGAACCGTCGCTGGCCGCCACCAGATCCGCGTAGCTCTCGGTGCCGGTCGACGCAGCGACATCGAACAGCACCCGGCCTTTGCCATCAGTCCGGCCGACGGTGGTGCCCGGAGCCCCGTCGATCCCGTACGCCACCCGGCTCGACGCGTCGCGACCCGCAGCGTCGTCCACCGCGAATCGAACGGACACGTTCGGCTCGGGTTGACCACTGGCAGAAGTCACTGTCGCCAGGAACGCCATCTCGCATGGCACCGAGCAGTTGCGCTGCGGGAAGGACAGCGTGACCCGCGAGCCGGCGGGCGTCCCGGAGCTAACGGCGATCCCGCTCGGCCCCTTCGCCCCGGTGACGAACTGCTGATCCGTGGCCGTGCCGTCGAGGTTCGCGCGGCCGATCGCCATGCCCGAGCCGTCGCCGAAGTTGGTCCAATAGATGTGCTGATCGTCGACCGCGACCCCGAACGGATGGCTCGCGCCGAGGATGAAGCTCTGATCCACGCCGCTGCCGTCGAGATTCGCGCGGCCGATCGTGCTGTCGGAGGAGTCGGTCCAGTAGATGTGCTGCGCATCGACCGCCACTCCATTCGGCACGACACCGGAGCCGCCGAGGATGAAGCTCTGATCCACGCCGCTGCCGTCGAGATTCGCGCGGCCGATCGCTCCCGTGCCGGCGTTGCCCCAATAGACGTGCTGACCGTCGAGGGCCAACCCGGCCAAGCCATCCGCGCCGGTGATGAAGCTCTGATTCACGCTGCCGCCGTCGAGGCTCGCCCGGCCGATCGTGTTGCTGCTGCCGTTACCCCAGTAGATCTGCTGGCCGTCGACCGCGACGCTGATCGGCACGTGAGCCCCGGTGATAAAGCTCTGATCCACGCCCGAGCCGTCGAGATTCGCGCGTCCGATCGTGCCGTTGCTCGTGTTGGCCCAGTAGATGTGCTGCCCGTCGACCGCCACACCATAGCTGTAGCCGGCACTCGCGACGAAGCTCTGGTTCGCGCCGGTCCCGTCAAGGCTCGCGCGGCCGATCGCGTCATTGGTCGTGTTGTCCCAGTACACCTCCGCACCGGCCCGGCTCGCCGACAACAGGCCACACGCGATCACGAACCCGACCGCCCATCCGCACAGCGACCGCTTGACCTGCATCTCGCCCTCCAGTGTCGCCCCAGCGTCGGCGCCAGCATATACGGATCGCTGGCGCGACGCCAGCGGCCCGATCAGCCCCTACGAATTGGGCGAGAGCCCACTCGGGCGAACGACCCACGAAGTCTGTCAGGAGACTCCGAAATGCCGGTCGAGGGCCAAGACAGCGGCGGGTCACTCAGCCATGACGACGGGGTAGGCTGGCAGCCGAGACAGCGCGCCCCCTCCGCCTCTCGGTCAGTTCGCAGCAGAGACCACCCGATTTAGTCCAGAAGGAGAAGCCCCGAGTGGGGTGACCCGTGGGCTCCGCAAGTTCTGCAATGGAACGCCAACAGCAATGCCGACCGACACGGCCAAGGCTGCCCATCCGCCCCGGCGGTGCAGTACTCCGGCGGCGCCGATCTGACGGCCGCCCTTCACCGTTAGCCACGAACTCCTGATTAGCAAGCACAAGAGCAGCAGCCTCGCCGGCAGCGGATGCTTGCGCTTCTTGATTAGCAAGGAACGCGACAAGTTTCAGGTGTGTTCGGTGCTCGCCATAAGGGGAAACGCCATCGAGGGGGTTCCTGGGTTAGATCGCAGCACCCGCCCAGATGGAGGCTGACATCTTGAGGAGTCTCGCGGCTATCCGCGCCAAGCCAGCCAGCGGACGTCTCAGTTACGGAATTCCGCTCACGGCGACCGGCACGTCGCTATAGGTCGTGGCCCCGTTCCCCAACTCCCCGTAGTCGTTGTCGCCCCAGCAGTCGATCTGGCCGCCTGACAGCAGCGCGCACGTTTGGGAGCCGCCGGCGGCGACGGTGGTCGCGTTGGTGGTTCCGCTCACGGCGACCGGCAAGTCGCTGGTCGTGGTGGTCCCGTTCCCCAACTCCCCGTAGTTGTTGTCGCCCCAGCAGTCGATCTGGCCGCCTGACAGCAGCGCGCACGTTTGGGAGTGGCCGGCGGCGACGGTGGTCGCGTTGGTGATGCCGCTGACCGGTACCGGCGTGCTGCTGTCCGTCGTCGTCCCGTTCCCCAACTGCCCGCGATAGTTCCAGCCCCAGCAGTCGACGCCGCCGGCGGCGAGCACCGCACAGGTGTGGTAATAGCCTGCGGTGATCGCGGTCGCGTTGGTGATCCCGGTGACCGGCACCGGCGTTGAGCTGTCCATGTTGCTGTTGCCACTCCCCAGCTCTCCGTAGGCGTCGACGCCCCAGCAGTCCACGCCGCCGGTCGAGAGCAGCGCGCACGTGTGATCCCCGCCTGCGGCGATCGCGGTCGCGTTGGTGATGCCGCTGACCGCTACCGGCGTAGGAATACATTCGCCATTGCAACTGGGCCCTCCGTTGGTGCCACTCCCGAGCTCACCGTAGCCATTCCATCCCCAGCAGTCCACCCCACCGGTGGAGAGCAGGGCGCAGGTGTATTGGCCGCCGACCGCGATCGCGGTCGCGTTATTGATGCGACTGACCGCCAGCGGCGTGGTGCTGCAGGTGCCGCTGCAATCAGGCCCTGTGGTGGTGCCGTCCCCCAACTCCCCATAGGTGTTGTCGCCCCAGCAGTCGACGACGCCGCCGACGAGCACCGCGCACGTGTCGAAGGCGAAGTCGCTGGCGGCGACCTGGGTAGCGTTGGTGATTCCGCTCACGGGCACCGGCACGTCGCTGGTCGTGGTGGTCCCGTTCCCCAACTCCCCGTAGCTGTTGTCGCCCCAGCAGTCGATCTGGCCGCCTGAGAGCAGCGCGCACGTTTGGGAGCCGCCGGCGGCGACCCCGCTACCGCTACCGCCTGGGTTGATCGTCCAGTTGAACGAGGCTTTGCCTGATGGGCCGGTGGCGTCGGTGGCGGTCACTGTTGCGTAAGTGCTGCCGGCTGTGGTTGGGCTGCCGGTGATCTGGCCGGTGCTCGAGCTGATCGAGAGCCCGGCGGGTAGGCCCGTGGCGCTGTAGCTGAGGGTGCCGCCGTCGGTGTCGCTGGCTTGGATCCGTAGGCTGACGAGGGTGCCGACGGTTCCGGTTTGACTGCCCGGATTGGTCACGCTCACGGATGGATTGCCGCCTCCGGTGGGGCCGGTTGGTCCGGTGGGGCCCGTGCCGGTTTTCGGGCAGTGGTAAACCGGGACTTCCGGGCTGAACGGGCTATATGACGCTGCTAGCGGACCAAGGTCTATACCGACGCCAGCGGAGCCACCGAAATCAATCTCGCAAGGTGTCGATGGCGAGATCTTCGCCGCGACATCAAGCGCGTCTTGAATGTGGACGTTGTCATTGCTTACGTCCAGCCCGAGGCCCAGGCCGACCTGCATCACCGGTCCGAGGGTGAGTGTCGCGCCGTTTGCGTGCACCCAGCCGTTCGCGGACTGTTTGACGCTCAGGATCGGGGTCCCGTACGTGCCGCGTAGGTTCACTCCGCCAGCGATCGTGATCCCAGCGGAGGCGTGCGCTTGCACGGGCCCGCTGGTAGCAATCGAGAGGTCGAGATCGAGCTTTCCTTCGACCGGGACCGGGACCCCGGCGATGAACACGAGCGTGACCGGGTGCGGCCCGTCGACGGTGATATCGCAATGCGTGCCCTTGGGGATCGTCGCGTCGAAGCCGACGTTTCCAGCTAGCGTCAAACTCAACTGCCCGTAGGGCAAGCCCAGGAACCCACGGTGGATATCGACGGTCAGCGTCGGCCGCAGCGATCCCGACGGCGCGAACGACCAGCCTGACGGTGACGCGCCGCAAGACGCGTCGAGCCGCCCGGGGATGAGCGGCAGGCTAAAGGACAGGTCCAGATTGCCGAGCGCGTTTGCCGCGTGCGCCAGCCGCGCGTCCGCCGCCGCAGGAGAACCGAGCGAAACAGCCGTGTCAACGTCGAGCGCTGGGAACGCGTCCCACAGCGACGCCGGCTTCAGCGACACGATCACGCTGCCACCGCTACGGCTCAAAGCAGTGACCTGATCAAACAGACCATCGGGGAGCGAGGCACTCGGGGCCTGCGCAACGATCATCCCCAGTTTCAGCCCCTCGGCAGCCGACAACGGCAAAACGATCGCCCGCGGATCAGAACGCGACCCGCGGACAGACAGCGGCGCGCCACGCAGCACCACGTCCCGGCTGCTGCGGATCGTCCCGTACGCCGCGCGCACGACCGCCGTGTGCCGGCCCCGCACCCTGACCGACGCGAACCCTTTCGCCGCGAACGCCTCGCTGCCCGCCGGAACGCCGCTGTAGGACCGCGCAAACCGGACCGTCGCCACTCGCACGCGATAGACCCCCGGCCTCACGCGGACGAAGGTCCGCGACGAGCGCAGGACGCGAACAAAGCCACGTGGACCCCGGACCACAACATCGCCGTCAGCGTCCCGCGGAAGCCCGGACACCACCACCCTCAAACGACCCGAACCCTGCGCTCCCGCCGGCGGGGCGGCACGCAAGGCGACCGCAAACGACATCAACCGAGACGAAGCGCCATCCGCTACAGCCGAACCAACCGGCCCCAACAACACCCCAGCCAACAACCCCCCAAACACGAACACCCACACCCCAAGCAACCGCCGACGTCGCGGGGAGACACCGATGCCAGGCCGGGCCAGTGCTGCCCAAGAAATGCTCGCACGCATGGACGTCCTACCGCTCGCCCGCGCGATGCGTGCATTCCGTCCATCCATGCCGAGACCTCTCTGGTTGTGAACGGACTTTATGCCCGCTTTCGGACGAACGACCCGCGAAATTGCCTCTGGCGGGTAGCTTCCCGCAGCAGCGCCTGCGGAGACGATTTCGGCACGTCCACCGCGCACCTCTTATAACGCCCCTGTCGAACGACAGTATAGCTTTGTAGCAGCTGATGCGAACTGCACCACTATCCGAGACGTCGGCAGTAGTGAAAAAGCAACGAGTCGCTTCGTGCCATCGGGGGTCGGGCACGCAGCTGCCGCTCGGCCCAGAGAACCCGCCGCCAATCAGCCAATTACGCGCAACCGCCGTGCTGCCGGTTTCACGAACAACCAGCACCCTCACCACCAGCGGATCCAACGCGGGACAGTGCCCCTACGATCGAAGAGTGGACCGCCCCGGTTTGGACGACACGTTTTGCCTGTTGTAGTTGATGTTTGTATCAGCGAGCTTGTTCCTTGACTACCGAGCGGCGAGGCCACCCGGTGCCGTTCGTCCCTTGACTGCCGTCCTCGCGGCCTGAGCGGGACCGGGTTGGCACAGCTAGGGCGCTCTCGGGAGAGTTCGAGCCGTCGGCAGCGAACTCGACGCCGACCGTCGAGCGGCGGCGCGTTGTAAGCCCGTCTGCGGTTTTCGGCGAAGCGACCGCGACTGATCCGTTGGCGGGGGTCGAGGCCTCGAGCGCCGGTTGGGCGAGCTCGGTGTGCTGTCGTTCGAACTCGATCGGGGAGACGTAACCGAGCGTGGAGTGCCGGCGCCGCGGGTTGTACCAACCCTCGATGTACTCGAACACGGCTGTCCGGGCCTGAGCGCGGGTCGGCCAGGATTGCCGGTAGATCCGCTCCTTCTTGAGGCTGGCGTGGAACGTCTCGCAGACGGCGTTGTCATAACAATCGCCGACCGAGCCCATCGAGACTTCGATTCCCGCCGTGGCGCAGCGTTTGGTGAACAGCACCGCGGTGTACTGGCTGCCCTGATCGCTGTGGTGAACGAGGCCGGAGTCGGGGCGACGGCGCGCGAGCGCCATCTCGAGCGCGTCGACGACGAGCTCTGAGCGCAGATGGTCGGCCATCGACCAGCCGACGATCAGCCGGGAGAACAGGTCCTGGACGTGCGCCAGGTACACGAACCCTTCCCAGGTCGAGATGTAGGTGATGTCCGTCACGGGCAGCTACTCAAGTCCGGCGTCTGCTCATCGTTACCCCTGCGGACGCCCTGAATCGGGGCTCGGGACGCGCTGCGAAGGGCCTCGGCGGGTCTTCCGAGCCTTGGCGCCAAGATCGCCGTTTGAGGCGCCCGCTCCTGGATGGATCTGCGGACGCGCCCCGGGTGCTGCTCTTCCTACTGAGCCCCGGATTCCGCGCTTTCGGGTCTGAGCCCGGCGCCTTTGAGTCCTCGTCGGCACCTCGAATCAGGACTCCCGCGACTCGTCCAATCTTCCATTGCCGGGCGCTGATCGCTGACTGCCCCCTTACGCCTCAGTGGGTCACTGCTCTGTGATGGCCCCCTTGCGCCGCGACCGGCAGCAGCTGGCCGCACGTCTCGGGGTCGTCGCCCAGGCGCTTGCAGATTACGATTCGCCCGCTAGCAAAGGTCGTCTCGCCGGGCGGATCCGGGCAACGACTTCGACTCCGAGCCAATCTCCAGGATGCGCGCTCGTGGCGAACACCACGACACCCTCGTAGACGGGCACGGAGTCCCGCTTTCATGCCAACGACGTGCAGGTCAGATGGATCATTCTGCGGGAGCGTCGTCCGTTCCGAGCATCCCGCGAGCTTTACTCCAAGGGTCGGTTGCCGTGCCAGAGGCTGAGCGTCGTGGCGTACTCTTGGTGCGGAGAAGAACGCCAGGGGGCCATGGAGCGGGCGGAGAGCCCCCCGTGGGCGGGCGACGATGGGCTTATCGGCTCGCGACCCAGCTCGCCGCTTCGAGGATCGCACGTCCGCTCACACGCCCGTGGGACGTCCGCAGACCGGCGTAGTCGATGATTCCGGCGTACCACCTTCCAGCGCGCCGTCCGCGGGGGAGCACGATCCGTCCGCCGGCTAGGCCGTGCGTGATGCGCACGTCGCGCACCGCCGTGTAGCCCGGGCCGGCGATCACAAGTTGTGCCTTGGTACCCGGGAGGTTCCCGCCGAGCAGGGTGAGCGCGCGGCCGCCGCGGGGAAGGCGCGGGGTGGCAACGAGCGGGCGCACGGTCGTGCTCACCGGAAGGGTGAGCAGGCTCGCCTGGGCGGCCCGCGCCAGCGCCCCTCGCAGCCGCTGGGCGCGAAGGCCGTGGAGGTCAGCGGCGCGTAGCGCTAAGACGTCAGCTGTGCTAGCCGGGGCGCCCTCCACCGGCGAGGACGCGGCGCGCGCCGCTGCCGCTGCCGCTGTGGGGCTTGGACTGCTGAGGGAGTTCCAAAGCGTGCTTGCCCTTCCGACAAGGCTGGTTGGGATCACAGCGAGCAGGCTGGCGGCCGCTCGGCTCAATAAGGGGGTTAGCACGGTCCTGAGGACATTGAAGATGGTGCCCGCCGCAACCGACACCGCCTGGGCGGCCAACCATTCGGTGGCCGCAGTCGCGATCTCGGGCACCGCCCTGATGATGATCGGCACGGAAACGACTGCAGCAACCGTGGCCAGCGCAAGTTTGTTCAACAAGAGGCTCCCGACCTTGACGTCCTCAAGCGTCGCCGAGAAGGACGACGGGGAGACGTCCGTGAGCGTGAGCGTCACCGTTCGAGATAGCTTGTCCACTGGGATCACCAACCAGCCGTATTCAAGATGGGCGCCGGCGGCCATTTGAAGGACACTGAGTAGCTTGAGGTTCGGCGGTCCGGAAAACGGCGGGTTTGCGCTGAGCGCCGCCTTGCCTGCGATTAGGTTGCCGGATCCCAGGTCGAGGGTGACCCCGCCACCGGCAGGGCTTACGGTGACCAAACTCGGCAGACCGGGGGCCTTCGAAAGGCTCGGCGAGATCGATCGTGGCCCGACCGTCCATGCGCTGCCGTTCGATGTCGCGAGAATGTTGCTCGCCATACCTGACGTCGCGAGCGTTTCGTCCTCTCGGCCCATAGCCAGCACGATGCCAGCAAGTCCCAAAGGATAATTTGTCTGCTGCCTATAGGGCGGCGCGGTCGCTGACGGGCCTGTCCACGGGACGACCTTGGGAACGTCAACGACCGGCTGCGCGGAGGTGTAGTTTGCGTCACCAGGGTCATACGTGGCCGTCGCGCTTCCGGCTTCGGCCCGCGGGACGGCGCAAGTGTAGGTGGCGACGTTAGACGTGCCAGACGGGCCAGTCGGCGACGGGCAGGACTTCGTGGCGCCACCGGGGACCTTCACGCTCCACATTACCGGGCCCGTTGGCGTGACACCGCCAGCTCCGGCGACCGTTGCGGTAAAGGTCACCGTGCCTCCACCGTCCAGCGAATCGTCGATGACTGAGACCATCGGCATGAGCTTCGCAACGTTCGCGGTGCTGTCCGTGCCGGAAGCGGAGGTGTAGTTGGAGTCGCCCGGGTAAGCGGCTTTCGCGGTGTAGCTGCCGGCCAAGGCGCCGCTGATCGAGCACGTGTAGGTGACGACATTAGAAGAACCCGTCGGACCTGTCGGCGACGGGCAGGACTTCGTGGCGCCACCGGGTCCGGTCACGGTCCACATCGCGGTACCCGTCGGCTTGACGCCGCCGATCCCGGTGACCGTCGCGGTGAAGACTAGGTCGCCGCCGGTCAACACGCCCGGGGTATTGTCGATGACCGACACCGTTGGATTCGCCTTCGCGACGGTGCTCGCGTAGATCGGCGTGTCATTCTCCACTCCGACAGCGGTGCAGGCGGCCCCGGTACAGCTCACACCGAAGAACTGGCCCCCTTCAACGGCAGAGGGGATTTCGGTGAGTTCACTCCAGGTGCCGTCGGTCTCCGTGGCGTCGCTGGGAGCGGAGTTGCCATCGTACCCGACGGCGGTGCAGTTCGTGGCGTCGGTGCAGCTCACGGCGTTGAGGGAGCCAGGTGAGCCAGAGACCTGGGTACCTGTACCCCAGGTTCCATCAGACTCGGTGTCGTACGCCTCGCCATCATCGCTGATGGTGGCAGTGCAATCCGCGGCATCGGTGCAGCTCACTGCGCTGAAACCGAGGCTGTGGTCGAAGCAGGGAAGGGCAGTCACGGGGCCCCAGGTTCCATTCGACTCGGTGGCATAGATCGGGGCGTAGCCGGAAGCGCATAGGTCGCCCGAAGCGTCTGCGCCGACAGCCGTGCAGTCACCGGCTGCCGTGCAGCTCACGCCTTCCAATGTGTAGAAGTCTGGGGCTGAGAACTCGGTCATCGCCCCCCAGGTGCCATTTGTCTCGGTGACGTAGACGGGCTTCTGGTTGCCGTCTACGCCAACAGCAGTGCAATCCCCGGCTGCGGCGCAGCTCACGCTCCCGCCCGAATACAGTGTGACCGAGCCGCCGGTAGGGGAGATCTGGTGAATGGAACTCCAGGTGCCGTTCGACTCGGTCGCGTAGATCATCTCTGCATCTGCGTCCTGCCCAACGGCGGTGCAGTCGCCGGCCGCGACGCAGCTAACGCCGGAAAATATCCCGCCGCCACCAGGCGGTGCGGCGGTTGCCGTGTACGTGCCCCAGGTCCCATCCGTCTCGGTAGCGTAGCCCGGCTCTTGGGTGCCGCCGTATTCGCTCTGACTCTCTCCAACGGCGGTACAATCGGTGGCGTCGGTGCAGCTCACGCTGTTTACTACCCCGGCCGAAGCACCGGGAAGCTCGATTGGTGGGCCAAAGCTCCCGGCGGCCGCTTCGGAAGAACTGGTCGCGATCGACAGACCAACGATGAATACCACGAGCAGTCCTGCGAAGCGCGACGTGGTCTTGCCAAGTGGCGACCGCTTTAGGTGATCGCAAGACCTTGACCAACGTTGCGCACTTGGCACGACAACACTCCCTTCGACGGACCCATAGCGAGCCCAACTTGTAGCCAGCGTGTGCATCGCTTCGAACGAACGGTCCGACGCTTCATGGCATTTCGCTGGCGCCCGGCAGAGGAATGCTGTCAGATGCGGACCGTAGGAAAGCGCCCGCGAGCAGATTACAGCTTTGGTGAGACGAGCACAAGAATGCGAAGAGACGGTTCGACTTCAACCGATTGAACGTGAGCCTCTGAGTCAGATCAATCGGGGTCCGGCCAGCCGTCGCCGCCGTAGCGCTGGCTGCCGGTCCGTCGGCGGTGCGAGCACGAGCCTGGCTCCGACCCCGTCCCTGCGTTCGGTGCGATAGCGGCCAGCACCAACAAACACCTCGCCCGTTGCGAAACCGGCCTGTCGTCGCCGGCCTTGGCGTGTCTGCTTCGGACCCAGCACCGTGTCTTCCATAGGTTCCAGGCCCCCTGTCTTCCAAACGGCGACTCGCCCGCGTGAGCGTGGGAGCCGACTCCGTTGGGGACTTCCAGTCGCGAGGGACGAACTCCGTAAGGCGGCTGGGGAACCATCTTCTGCGAAGGACGGCGAAAGCGGCCGAAAGGCCGATATACAGCCACTGTATACCCACCGTCCAGCGTGCAAGTCAACCTCTTCGCGGACTGGCGGAACGCAGGATCGCGGTCAGCTCCGGCGCGTTTACTTTTAACCGCCGCGGCGACCCCTAACTTAACTAACCGACGCTTGCTTTCCGGCGGGCGAGCTCGTCGGGGCCGGCCTCGCCGCGCTCAGGCTTCCGCGCCATGGGAGGCACGACGAGGCGGACATCGGCGCGCCTGCTTGTGGTGCGGAGCCGTCATGATCTCGGCGCTTGTCGCGACTCGCGACCGGGACTGCTGGCGGACACAAGGGGCCACGCGAGCTAGGGCAGGTATTGCACCCCGGCAAGCACAAGGACGGGCCTGGATCCGCTAGGCCGCGCCGTCCGCCAGGGGCTTCCGCTGCGGACGCCTGTGACGGCGGCTGGGGCCCTCGCCGTCGGCATGACCGATGATTTCGCCCCGCCCGCTCTTGTCTTATATGCAGACCGCCTGCCCGATGAAAAGGAGCGCCTGATGGACTGGACCCTTGAAGTTGTTGTCCTTCCCGTGAGCAACATCAACCGTTCTATCGCCTTCTACCGCGACCAGGTGGGCTTCCGCCTCGACCATGAAACGCGAAACGAGCACATGCACGTGGCCCAGTTGACCCCGCCGGGCTCTGGCTGCTCGATCGTGTTCGGGGATCTGCCGTCGCAGAACCAGATGGAGCCTGGTTCGATGAAGGCGCTTCAGCTCGTGGTCTCCAGCGCTGCGGCGGCTCGCCAAGCGCTCTTGGATCGCAGCGTCACGGTCAGCGACTTGATGGCGATGGCCGAGGCCGACGGTGGCACGTTCTTCGGTTTCAGTGATCCGGACGGGAACTCATGGTCAGTGCAGGAGATCAAAGCTCGCGCCGAGAAGCCGCTCATCCCGAGCGATCACACGGGCCTAGGGGAATGGGCCGGACGATAGACCGCACCCGCGGTTTCCGTGAAAGGGGCCGTCTCGCTTGACGTTACCCTGCGGACGGCCCAAATCGAGCCTCGGGAGGCCCGCTCAGAGAACCTTTGAGGCGAGCCGGCGAGAATCGCTCCCGATCACGACCGGTCTGCGATCGGCGATTGCGACGTCATCGCGTTGGGCATCAAGCCCGTCCCGGACGTCGCTCGCGCCGGGCTGAGAGCGGGCGGTGCGTTGCTGGGCGTCGGCAGCGCGTCCTGGTCGCGCGCGGGCCTCGCGAAAGAGGGTCCCCCTTCCCGGCTGTTGTGAATAGGAAGATATATTCCTATACTGGCGGCGATGCGTCGGCGAGAAGGTGAGTTGATCCCGATCGAGCGGGCGATCTTGGCTCGCGCGATCGAGCTGGAGGCCGCTGGTGAGCCCGGTTTCTATGGATTTGCGATGGCCAGGCAGCTCCGCGATGCCAGCGGCGCGCGGCAGCTGACGGCGCACGGCACGTTGTACAAGGCACTAGCCCGGCTCGAGCGGGCTGGAATGCTGACGAGCTCCTGGGAGGATCCCGGCTCCGCCGAGTCCGAGCGCCGTCCACGCCGACGCGTGTACCGGGTCACGGCCAGCGGTAAGCAGGCGGTGTTGCGAAGCGACCGCCGGACGGCTCGCACTGCGCTGCGGTCGGATCTCGGGCTGGCGTGAGGATGACGCGGCCTCAGATGGCGTGTGCGAGCGTGGTGGTGTTCTGGACGCGGGTGTACACGGCGGGCCTGCCAGCAGCGATCCGCGACCGGCGCCGTGAGGAGATCGGCGCCGACGTGCGCGAGCAGCTTGAGGATGCACGATCGCGCCACGAGCGGCCTGCGACGACCGCGGCGCTGCTGATCAGCCGAATGGCGCGGGGCGCCTGGCACGACGTGTCCTGGCGCCGTGAGGTCAGCCGCCCGGTTCGCCTGGCTCGCTGGCAGGGCCGGCGCGGCTGGTGGATCGCGACTGCCGTCCTGATCACACTCGCGGCCGTTACGGTCTGGCTCAGCTACGGGCTGAGCCTTCGAAGCGGCGGCGATCGCGAGCCTCTGCAGCTCGCAGCCAGTACGGCCAAAAAGCTCACATCTGGATCACGCCCAGACAGCGTCATGCCGCCACTGGTCAACATCGCTACAGCGCGTGCCCCGTTCGTCATCGTGTACGACTCCGAGCATCACGTGCTGGCGAGCTCCGGCCGCCTGGACGGGGGCACTCCCGGGCTTCCCGCGGGAGTGCTCGCCTGGGTCGCCACACACGGCCAGGACCGCATCACGTGGCAGCCAGAGCCAGGCAACCGCGAAGCCACCGTAGTCAAACCGTACGGCGGGCCGCATCCCGGTTTCGTTCTGGCCGCGCGGTCACTGCGGCACGTCTCCGCCGAGCAACGAACGCTCACCTGGATGATCGCCTGCATCTGGCTCGCCGCCCTGGCAATCTCGTTCCTAACCGTCAAGCTCGCGCCGGGTCGCACCCGCAGCGACGCTCGGTGAACCCGGCCCAGCACCGTCCGTCCGCAAAACAGCCCGCAACCGCTCCCCACCAACGGCAGATCCGTACCTCGACCGCGCTGTCCGATGATCCTTACCCCGCGGACACGCTGAATCCGGACTCGGAACGGGCGGCGAAGGGGCTCGGCGGGGGTTCCCAGCCTTGACCGCAAGATCGCCGTTTGAGGCGCCCGCTCCTGGATTCCTCGCGAACACCGGGACCCTCGTGAGGTCTTCGCGTCGTGGGTCGGCTCCCTTGATGGGTCCGACGGCCGGCGCTGGACACCAGACGCCAGGGCGGCCTGTCGGCGCTGCGACACCCGTTTGCGTTACGCCTGTCGAGCCGGTTAGGATCGCGGCGGGATTCCGAGATCGCTCCGGTCGTTCGTGATTGGCCTCGCCGCGGTCAGTACGGCCGGGGTGTTTGCGTTGCTCGCGGCGCCGGCGCACGCGTTTCCTGCAACCGGCGGAATGGAGGTGAGCGACGGCATGGCGCCGCCGGGAGGGGCGGAACAGACAATGACCGATCCGATTCCGGCCAACGCGACGGCGGGCTCAGTTGGTGTGGCGCCGTTGTCCGGGGATGACCTCGTGGCGTTCCGCGATCTGACGGCCGCGATCGTCGAGGGCTTCCGTGGACCGCGAAGCTGTCCAGTCGTGCTGATTTGCGAGGGTGCGGTGGGTGACGGGCTCTGGGCCCGGCTCGGCCGTTGACGGTGCTGCCGGCTTCTCGGCCCACGCTCGTCGCTGGTGCGTTGTTGCGTGACAGCGGCCGGTGGCGGCGGTGGAGATCTCGGATGAGCTAGGTTTGGAGCGTGGCGGGGACGTCGTTGGTGCCACGGCAGCGGACGATTCTAGGGGTGGGATCGTGGGGGTCGCGCCCCCAGTGGCGAGCGGCGATGGTTAGGACCTGCTTTTCGGGGTATTGACAAGTGCTGGGAGTCGTGGTGGAATGCGCGTGGGGCTTATGGGCGCGGTTGGTCTGAGAGTCAAGGGGCTGTTGTTGGTGGCTGCGGTCGCGGCGGTGATCGGAGGTTTGGCGCCCGCGGCTGCGGTGGCTGCCTCGCAGTACCGGGTGATGTATGACTCGCAGAACTTTCCGTCCGGGTTATGGACGCGCAACCTCGACGGTTCTAACCCGCAGTCGTTTCAGGCTGGGGCGTATAACGCGTCCTGGAACCAGAAGGGGACGAAGCTGGTGTTCCTCGACTCGGAGGGCAACTGCGGGATCAGCGCGTTTGGGAACGTGTATGTCGAGAACGCTGACGGCACCGGGATGACGTCGCTGGGCGTGAGTGCGTGCCGGGCGGAGATCTCTCCGGATGGCCAGCACGTTCTGTATGTGGCGGGCGCCAGCTCGGGGTTCGATGGGGTCTTTGTGGTCGGCACGGCGCCGAACAGCCAGCCCGTGCAGGTCCTGCCGCTGCCCAACAACGGCTGCTCGTCGATCAGCGATTCGAATGTCCAGAACGCCTGCACTTTCCCGTGGGACCCGTCTTGGAAGGGCAACGGCACGATCGCGTTCACGATCGGCCTGTCGGCGAACTCCACCGGCATCTGGACCGTGCCGAGCGGCGGCGGTACGGCACCGAGCGAGATCACGGCGACCGACAAGAGCCTCGGGTACCTGTGGCTGAACGGTACCGGCGGCTCGTTCGACGGCAGCACGGTCGCCGCGTCGGGCGTTATCTACAGCAACGACATCCCCGGACCTGAGGGGATCTGGACGACCACGGGCGGCGGGCCTACGGTGGTCGCCGAGCCCGCTAACAACAGTCAGAACCAGTACATCTGGCCGCAGTTCTCAGCGGACGGCCAGCTGATCACGTTCGAGAATTACATCCGAGACAACGGCCCGCCGTACACGAACAGTGTTTACATCGTCGCCTCGGGTGGAGGCACCCCGACCGACATCACCCCAGACGACCCGACCGCCGCCTACCCCACGTTCGCGCCGCCTGCCTCTCCGGGAACTATCTCGGGGACGATCACGGCCGGCAAGAGCAGCAACCCGGTGCCGGCGGCCGGGGTGACCGTCAGCGCCTCCCCGCAGAACGGCGGCAGCCCGGTGACGACGACAACCGGTAGCGACGGTTCATACAGCATGCAGGTCAGCTCCGGTACATACACCGTGACGCCGTCCGGGACGCCGACCGGCCAGCAGCAGGGCGGCCACTACACACCGTCGACGTGCTCGGGAACGCCCGGGACCGGTGTGTGCACGGTCGAGGTCGGCGCCGCGCAGACCGAGACCGCGAGCTTCACCTACGGCAGCAAGAACCGCCTGAGCGGCACGGTCACATACGCCAGCGGCGACAAGAGCGCGGTCAAGAACATGACGATCACGATCACAGGGTTCACCACCGACTTCAACTCCGTGAACATGACCGTCACCACCGATCAGAGCGGGAACTACAGCGCCGACCTCGACCCGGGCACCTACACGGTCACGCCTGACCCAAAGTTCCAGCCGACGCCGACGGCGAGCAGCGACTGCTCGGTCTCGGGCGCGGCCTGCAAGGTCAACATGGATCAGGACCGGACGGCGAACTTCACCGTCAAGTGCCAGCCGACGCTTGACTTCCACACGTCGATGGTCGCGACTGGCTGCTTCGTCCCGGTCGACGCCGCGGCGGGCACGTGGAAGGCACAGGGCCAGTTCCGGATGGACGGGCTCGACTTCCAGTCGCCGGATGACTCGACTGATCCGGTGATGTTCGATGACCAGAAGAAGACCGTCGAGGGTAGCCAGGTCAAGTTCTCGCTGTCGGCGCCCGGGTTCGGCAGCGGCTACCTCGGCTTCTACGTCCCCGGCGGCCTGCACATGTCGTTCCCGTTCACCGAGGAGAAGATGACATGGGCGTTCAACAAGCCGTGGGCCCAACCCGGTGGGGTGGTCGGTAAGGGAATCGGCTTCCTGTCGGCACCGTTCGGCGGCACGCAGACGCTGTTCGGGTTCCCCGCGCACGCGCCTGCGGTCGAGCTGACGTTCGATCCCGGCCAGACGACGCTGCAGATGCAGATCAGTTTCCCGCCGACGACCGGGGCGTTCCTCGATCCGATCAACGGTCTGTGGAAGATCCCCAACGGCCGTGGCGGTGTGAAGATCGACTATCCGCTCGCGTTCCGCGTCAAGATCACGGCGACGAACGACTCGGGCGTCAGCGCGATCGAGGGGAGCGTCGCGTTCGCGAACGTCTACGGGGTTGACACGTCGAACAACAAGTTCGTCGCGGGCGAGAGCGGCGCGCCGCAGATCGGCACCGTCGAGCTGGCGCGGCTTGGTTTCAACTGGCAGCTGGCCCAGGGCGTGCTGCACGGGACGGCGCTGCTGGTGATCCACAACAAGTCCTCGGCGGCGGCAATGGAGTACGCGCAGAAGTACCTGGGGCCACTGAACGCATTCCTCGGCAAGACGCTTGTAACCGTCGACGCGGCGTTCAAATGGGTGACGGCGCTCGGCAACCTACCGGTGCCGGGCCTGGTCAACCTCAATGTTCAGGTCAACAACATCAACAAGCTGATTCCCGACACGCCAGGCCTGTTCTGGCAGCGGTTCGGCCTCGACGGCGGCATCGACACGAGCAGCCCGCTGAGCCCATGGACGATCGGGGGGAACGTCGGGTTCACGTTCCTGCCGCGCTTCAAGAGCGATTACGTCTGGTTCCAGGAGGTCGCGTCGCTCGACGGCAGCACGACGTTCGACTTCGACCCGTTCTCGTTCAATGGGACGCTCGATCTGAAGGTGGCCGGGGCAACGATCCTTCATGGCAGCGCGAAGCTCGACCACACCGGGCTGTTCCTATCCGGCGACCTCGGGCTCGACCTCAACCAGGTGCTCCGCGTTCGCTTCCCCGCCTCGTTCAAGGGCACCGGCCGCTTCTCGCTCCCGACCAACGCGCCGACGCTGTTCGGTGGCTGGCAGCTCGACGGCGAAGGCAAGATCAACGTCTGGACCACGGTCCTGGACGGCAAGGTCGTACTCAACAGCAACGGGTTCGGGTGGTGCGGGTACTCGAACAAGACCGGCACCCGGGGCGCATACTTCGACGGCACCTGGCACGTCGGCGGCTGCAACTCGGGACCGTTCGTGTCTGCGATCTCCACCGGCGCTAACTCCAACGAACCCACGGGCTCGCTCGGCCCCAACGACAAGCGAACGTTCGTCGCCGCAAGCGCGGCGGCGAAGACCCCGTCGTTCACCCTCACCCGCCACTCGCACGTCTCAGCGATCGCCGTGCTGGGCACATCCGCACCGCCACAGTTCGTGCTCCACGGCCCCGACGGCCTGACGCTCACGACGCCCACCACCACCGACGCGCTGATCGCATCGCCGGTGTCGCTGGTCGTCAACACGAGCGACCGAACCACCTACCTGCTGCTGAAGGGCGCCAGGGCCGGACGCTACACGCTGACATTGCTCGCCGGCTCACCGCCGGTCGCCGGCCTGCAGTTCTCAGAGCCGCTGCCGCCGCCCTCGGTGCACGCGACGATCGCCACGCAAGGCTGCGGCCGCGTACTGCGCTGGCACCTGCGCTCGCTGCCGGGCCAGAAAGTGACGATCGAGGAGCAGGGCACCAGCTCGCCGCGACCGCTGGCGGTGACGAACCGCCCGACCGGCATCGTCGCCTATACGCCGGACCCAGGCACGCCGGCCGGGCGGACGATCATCGCGGTCGTCACCCAGCAAGGATCGCCGCGGGCGACGATCGTGCTCGCCCACATCCGCGCGAGCACCGGCACGCCACCCGCGAAGGTCAGCGGCCTGCACGCCCGCCGCACGAGCACCAAGATCACGCTCAGCTGGTCGCCCGCGTGCGCCGCCTCGTACTACTACGTCGCATTCGGAACCGGCTCGGCGGCTGACTCGCTCACGACGGCCAGGACGACCGCCACGATCAAGGTGGCGAAGAAGGCCCACCGGATCCCCGTCAGCGTCACCGCCGTCGGCCCGGCCAACCAGGGCGCCCCGCCGGCACGGATCACCGTGCCCTAACCAAGCCGGGAAAGGGTAGCTTTCGCCGGAAGTCGGATTTCAGCGCGCTTTGTGCCTCCGTGAGACCCGTCGGCTAATCGCCAGCTTCGGGTTCAGGCCCTGAGGTCGACGCCGTGCGAGGCGAACTTGACCTGCTGGGCGGCCGCCTGCGCGGCTGCGTCGCCGTCGTTGAGCGCGGCCGTGCCCGTCCTGCCGTCGCCGTCGCCGTTGGCCCGCTGCAGGATTGACGCTGATACCGTGGATGCAGTCACTCGGGCCGCGAGGACCGCGGCCTGCGTTTCGGCAGCCTTCGGTGGTGCTGCAGCGGCGACAGCGGCTGCCGGGGTTTGGGTCACTGGGGTTATGTGCATGGTCCACTCCTTGTAGATCGTGCTTGGTAATAAGTCGATCGACCCGTTGGACCGATTCCTGGAGTCGTGTAGACGAATGTCGTGGCGCGCACGTTCGCAACTAGGTCCGCGAGCGCCCTACGACGGGATAACCGACGCCGGGAACGGCCAAGCCCGGAGGCCGACCCGGACCGCAGTCCGCTGATCGTTACCCTGCGGACGCCCTGATTCGGGTCTCGGGACGCACCGGGCGAGGCCTCGACAGGTCTGCAGCTGGTCGACGGCCAGAGCGGCCTTCGTCGCGTCCGCTGTTGGATGGATCTGCGGACGCGCCGGCTGCGGCCACGGCTTGAGCGTCGGCTCTCGAAACTCCTCAGGACCAGGCGTCTCGATCGTCGCTTTGGTCGTAGCCGATCTCGTTGGCGAGCGGCAGTCCTGGCCTGTTGCCCGGGGTCGTGTCCAAACCGGTCCAGCAAGCATCCCGGCCGCCCTGCCCGCTGGTTGCCCCGCACGTCGAGGCGTACCGGCGTCAGGGGCGCGCCGGTGATTGCAATCGTGGCAATCCGATCGCGCACTGGCTCGATGTGTGGACGATCGAGGCATTGCGATCGTCCACTCGGGCCTCCGAACGACGACTGCGATCGTGCGTGCAGCCGCGGCCGCTGGCTTCAGATTGGGCGCCGCTGGCCAGGGTCGCGCCCGCGCTGTGGGCACAGCGGACCGTCTGCTCCGCTGTCGCGGGTTCCGTGACGCTCAGTGGAAGTTGCAGGTCTTCGCGGCCGCCTCGAAGGCCGGCGAATTCGCGTTGATTGAGCTGGGGATCCCGATGAACATCCCGCTGCCGTACTCGGCTGTGCTGTACTCGCCGCGGTTGATTGCCGGTGGTGTGGCGGTGATGATCGGGTCCGGGAAGCCGGTGACACCGTGGTTTCGCATGCACTCAGCGGTTTCGGTCGCGTCCTTGATCTGCTGAGCGGTCGCGTGTGTACTGGGGCCGCCGCCCGGCAGCAACTTGAAGCATGTTGCCTGTGCGGACTTGAAGGCCGGTGACTGGGGGTTGATGCCGGTGCCGGCGATGTTCAGTCCGCCGCCCCCGGATGGATCTGGGAAGTTGGGGACGCCGTGCGCGCGCATGCAGGTGCTGAACGCGATCCGCGCGTTCCCACCGGCGCCGGCGGGTTGCTTGCTCGACGACCCGCAGGCGGAAAGCGCCACTGAGCAGGCAAGCGCGACGATCGTGGTTGCCGACAGGTTTCGGATCAGCTTCGCGTGAATGCGTCAGTTGTACGGGACGCCCCCTAACGGGGGCGTAACAACTCGGCCGGCGCGCTGCTGCCGCGGCGGGGCGGGCGCTTCCCGGCGCCGCCGTCACGAAGCTCGGAGATCTCCCTGGCTGGCTGCGCTGAACGCTGCCGCCGGACGGGAACGCACCGGCGCGCCGGGCACCATTCCGCCTGGCGACCAGTGTCCGGCAGACGTTCGGCTTCGGACGGGCTCCTCGGCGGCCTCAGCACCCGGTTGCGAGCGCTCCCGGCGGTCGCCGACCCGGCAGCACGTGCTTCCGCGGAACAAGCAGCCCCACGGCCCCGGCGACGCTGATCAGAGTCCGCAGGCTCCCCACCCGCGTCAGCAGCCGATGGTCCAACAGAGCGAGTATCCGGTCCCCAAGGTACATACCGACAATGCTAGCCACGAGGTGCGACAGCTCTAGGACGAGACGCAGTCCCAATCGTGGCGGACTGCTCGCCCTCCGCCTGCTGCCCCGTGGCCTCCAGCCGAAGTAGTACCGGCTCGTTCCCTAGCTCGCTGCGCGCGATTCTGACGAAGGCCGATCGGTGCTCGACCACACGCCTAACCGCTACCGCCAGCGCCTCATGCTGCTCAGCTGTCCACTCGAGCCCCAAGAAGGCGGTTGCGACCCTGCCGCGAGCTTTGCCCGGTTCGGTCGCTAGGCCGACGACATCGGCGCACGCATCCAAGAGGGCGGTTGCCATGCTGACGGCCTCGGCCGATCCGGTCAACTGAATCTTCGACCAAGCATGGTTGATCGGCTCGAAGCCCTGCGCGAGCCAGTCGTGGAACGCCAGCGGGTCGAGCGCGCTCCGAAACCGCAGAGTGACGTCGAAGCCCTCCTTAAGCCCAGAGCGGACCCGCATCGTGTCCCGAAGCGCCCTCGCGCGGATCGTGAACGACAGCGACTCGGCGATCATCTGGTAATACGCGTCGCTCTTCCCCGCCGCGGCGGCCGCTCGATCACGCCGCCGCTGCTGCCACCAGATCGTGCCGAAGCCAAGCGTCCCCGTGAGAAAGCTTGCTCCGAGAGCAGCTACGACCGGCGCCCAGATCGACACCGTTCCGGCTCAGGCGCCGCCCTCGCTCGCCTTGCCAGCGAGCCAGTGGCCTACGATGCCGACGATAACGCGGCCGATCGGGCCATCCAATAGCGGCGCGGCGGACGCACCCCCATCAACGCCGATTGCATTGGCGAGCTCGTGGGGCTCTTTCTGCTTCCCAGCCATAGCTGCCCTACCGTAACCGGAGGCCCGGACACACTAAGCGCCATCGGCTGAGGCCTGCGGCGCACGGTCCGGCGCTGGCGTTCGCTCATGGTTCGGGTTGTGAGACGCCGGCGCTACAGCCGGGACAGGCCTCAGCGGATGGTCGGAAGCGTTCGATCAGCCCTTGGGCCGTGAGATCCTGCGCGCGACAAACCTTGACACCGTGAGCGGGGCGCGAGCGCTCGCCGCCTACGGCGAGCGTGCCCCAGGAGCGACCCGCGAAGCACGCCGCGTAGGATCCGTCGCGATGGCGACCAAACCGCTGCCGCGATACGTCAGCCGGGGACGCTTGGCGCGCCGCCCGCGACAGTTCGCCGTCTATCGAGTCGCGAGGCTTGCCTTGGTGATGCTCGCCGTCATCGGCACGCTGGCCATCGCCTTGCTTGTCCTTGGGCTCCTGGGCCTACACGCCGTCATCGCGCATTTCACCATTCACTAGCTCGGTCACAAGCCATCCGAGTTGTCGACACTTGAGTTGCTCGTGTTCCCCGTGTGTGTGCGCGGGGAGCCATCGCCCGGCGCAAAGTCCTTGCCATCAGGTGACCGGCAGCCCGGGAGATCGATTTAGCGACGGGAAACGCTCGCCGGCTCCGCGTCGCGGGAGGCATCAGTCGGGTCCGCAATTTTCCTGCGCGGTAGCGGTTTTTGTGCGTCCGGGCTTAAGTTGTTCCTGCGTCGGTCGAGAAACGGGGAACTGCCGTCCCTCACCGGGGTCTGCGCGGGTTCAAGTGGAAGGATCAATCGTGTCCGGGTTCCGAGATGTGTCGTTGAAGTGGAAGGTCGTTGGCGTCGCGGTGCTGCTGCTGGGGCTGCTCACGCTACAGGGCGTCCTGGCGTTGGGCGGCAAGCCCGGTCACGGCGTGACGGTCGCCGTGCTCGTCGTCGGGTATGTCGTTGGCGGCGGCGTGACGGTTCTGACGGTGCGCCGGCTGGCTGGCGGCGCGTCGCAGATCGTCGCCCGGATGGACGCTGTCGACGAGGCCGCCAAAGCGAACCTGATGAGGGGCTTGGAGGCTCTCGCGGCCGGCGATCTGACGGTCGAGCTGCACGCCGCGACGGCATCCGCAACCGACTTTGACGGCGATGAGCTGGGCGAGATCCTGCGCCACACCGAGCTGTTCCGCGACGCGATGGTCGCCTGCTACGACGCGTATAACCGGACCGCGGACAAGCTGCGAGAGCTCGTCGGTCAGATGTCGAGCACCGCCGGGTCTGTCAGCGCCGCGTCGCAGGAGATGTCCTCGACCTCCGAGGAGGCGGGCAAGGCGACCGGCGAGATCGCGCAGGCGATCAACGAGGTCGCGGAGGGCGCCGAGCGCCAGGCCCGGATGGCCGAGGACGCGCAGCGCTCAGCCGAGGAGATCGCGCACGCGGTGTCCGAGTCCGCCGAGAACGCCGAGCGCACGGCCGAGGTCGCGAACAACGCCCACCAAGCCGCCCAGGAAGGCGTCAACGCCTCCGAGAAAGCCAATCAAGCGATGCAATCCGTCCGCGACTCGAGCGACGCCGTGACGAAAGCGATCCGCGAGCTGGCCTCAAAGTCTGAGCAGATCGGAGCGATCGTACAGACGATCACCGGGATCGCCGAGCAGACGAACCTGCTCGCTTTGAACGCGGCGATCGAGGCCGCGCGCGCCGGCGAGCAGGGCCGTGGGTTCGCGGTCGTCGCCGAGGAGGTCCGGAAACTCGCCGAAGAGTCCCAGCACGCCGCGCAGGAGATCTCCGAGCTGATCGGAACGATGCAGACCGAGACGACCAAGGCCGTCGCGGTCGTCGAGGACGGCGCCAAGCGCACCCAGGACGGCGCCGCCGTGGTCGAGCAGACCCGCGAGGCGTTCCTGAGTATCGGCCAAGCGGTCGAGGACATGAACGCGCGCATCTCTCAGATCGCGGCCGCCTCCGAGCAGATCACCGCGAGCGCGACCAGCATGCAGCAAAGCGTCGGCGAGGTCGCTTCGGTCGCCGAGGAATCCTCCGCATCAAGCCAGGAAGTCTCCGCCTCAACTCAACAGACCTCGGCATCCGCGGAGCAGATCGCCGCCTCCGCCCAGGAACTCGCCGGCAACGCCGAGTCGCTCAACGAGCTCGTCGCCCAGTTCAAGCTCGCAGCCTAACCCGCTGCACCGAAGAGGTCGAGGGCACCGCTCCCCGGGGTCACAGCCGCGAGCGGTGCCCCGCCTCAAACGAAACGCGGAACTCAAAGCCCGTCCGGCACTCGACGAGTCGACAGTCCGTCAGTCTGGTCGGCCGGGACTGAGCGTCGGCTCGGTGAGCCTGTGGACCTGACGAATGTAAGGGTCGATCACGGAACAAGATGAAGCAATGCAGAGACACTGCTCGCCGCCCGGCTCCTACCCGTTCCTCGCGCCAAACGAGGAGCCGAGCGTAACCGTCGGCCTGTTCGCAAAGCCCTGGGTTGCGGACGCGGTGTCGGTGGCTCTCTTGGAGCGCCCAAGAGGGCTTACGGTGGTCGACGGCGAGAACCGGCTCGGAGGCGCTCGCCGTTGGATCAGCTTGCGAACGCGTTGGAGGCGCACTGCTCTACGCCTCAGCCGCGGAGGCGACGTGGCCGCTTCGCATGGCAACCAGCAGTCGGCGATCGCATCGTCTCGCCACCAGCCTGGTCTTCGTTATGATCAGCGACCTTGGCGCGGCAGGCGCGCAGCGATGTGGGTCGCCAAGTGGCCGAGGTGCGCCTCAAGCATTCGAAAGCTAGACCACCAGGTGGCCTATTCCAGAGGCGTAGCGGCGCCGTGTGTCCGGCGACTGGCACGGAGTTCGCGGCGTACGCATTCCTTGACGATGAAGCTCGCGACTTCGTATGGTTTGATCGGTCGGTTCCGCCAGCAGCGCACGCAGCAACTCACCAAATGCAGCTGTCGACCGAAGCACCAAATGACGTGGGCACTGACATCCCTTGAGCACGCGCGATCTCAGCTCAACGGCTCGGTCTTCGACCGCCTACAGGCAGTGCCAATACCGGCCAATGGTCGGGTGCGGCTGCCGATGGCGTTTGCGTGGGTTCGTGGGGATCGAGGAGGCTCCGGCCAAGACCTAGCGGAGGCAATGGCCGCAAGCTACGGCTACTGGAATCGGCACTCTGGTCGTTATTTCGACATCGTGTTCTTCGGGTGGTTGACCGATGGGCCGAACCACGAGTACCCCCACCACGGCATGTACTTTGACGTGGACGCATTTTGTAACGTGCAAGCAGAGGTCGAGACGACGACGAAGTGGCGGTACAGCGGCGGGACCGACTTTCTCCTCCTAGATTGGGAGCATGATTTGGAGACGCGTACGGGCGACTTCGCCTTCGATCGAAGAGTGCCTCTGCAAATCGAGGAGCTCATGCGAGAAGGTAAGGTCGGCAGTCTCGACGCGTTCGTTCAGGATCTCGTGAACAAAGCCAAGGACGCTTGGCCTCCCGGCGCGTCAAGCCCGACTTGGGACATTGGGAATCGGATGGCTTTGAGCGCTGGCCGCCGCACGCTCTGGGAGTGGGTGAGCAAGACGTTGTTGCGCGACGTCGGCAGGATCTACGATGGGATGAAGCCGTTTGCGATCTGCGATATCCGACGCGCTGCCGAGCCTGCATAAGCGCGAAGAGCGCTTATGCTGTGGACGAAAGAAGAGCAGCCTCGGCAGCCGAACGGCCTAAGCATACCCGCTGCTGGGCCGCCACCGCGGACGCTGTCTATACGGCAGGAAGGATGATGTGGCTCGCGCGACCGATGTCGCCGGGGAGGCCCAGATGACGATTGGCTTCCGCGATCGCGGTTTGCCACTCGGGCTCAGTCGCAGCCTGAATGTGGTGGTCGCCGGTGAAGAGTGCATGGAGAAGCCAAGCGTCGATACTGTGGCAGTTGAGCCATTGCAGATGCGCGAGACGGTTAGCAGACTGGTAAAGCGGTGTGTCGCACCAGGATGCGGCTGGGCGATCGCAAACATTCAGGGTGCCCATCGTCCACGCCATCGCAAGCTCGATCTGGCGACGCGACACCTCTGCAACCGCAGCACCGATCGGTGAGCTGTTGAGGAGCTCGCTGATATGGGCCTTCGCCTCGACTAGGAGGACACCGGGGCGAGCACTCGGTCGCGACACCACGGCGAGTGCGTCCCAGTGCGGGCCGCCCTTCGGCCAGAAGCTCGTAAGTGCTGGCCAGATATGGGCCAGGACGAGAGCCTCCAAGAAGGACGCGTCCCAGTATTCGCGATACACGTCCTCAGCGAGTGGGCTCCGCCAATCGAGTGTTGCGTGCGTGCACTCGTCGGAGCAAGCTCGAACTTGCTCGTCGAGGACTTCGCGCCGCTCGTTCACATAGATCTGGATCAGACGCTGACTGCCCGCGGCAGCCATTCCGGCGTTCGGCTCGCCGTCTGGGGTACTAGGCATCAATCACAGCCTATGAGATTTGGCGCTGTCTCAAGCTGACCCGCCTGAGTTCTCTCAGAGTGCCGCAATTCGGGGCATGAAAATGATTTTGTGAACGCTCCGTCCGGGTCTGGGCTTACGGTCCGGTGATCGGGATAGGGGCTTTCTGGGAGAACGTAGCTGGGCAGGCCGTTTTGGACGATGGGCTTCGAGCCCGTGCTGTTTCGGTGGCCGCCCCTGCGACTTGCCCGATTGCGCTTCGAGCGCGTATCCGTCGTTGTCGTTGTGCCCACGGCTCTCCGGTTCCTTTGTTGGCTGACCTGAGGAGGGAGAAGTGGCTACTGCGGTTGTGAGGGCTGTCGGCAGGGCGATTGGGTTGGACGTGCACCTCGATTTCTGCGAGATCGCGATCTGCGAGGACGGGAAGGTCCGCTCCGGGGGTCGGGTCGGATCGACGCCGGAGGCGTTGAAGGTGCTCGCGGAGAGTCTGCTGGCGACTGACCGGGTCGTGTTGGAGGTAACCGGTAGTGCGTGGGAGATCGTCAGGATCCTCGAGCCGCGTGTCGCGAAGGTGATCGTGGTCTCGCCTGGTGATACCGGGATCTCGCAGGCGCGCGCGAAGACCGACCGCTTGGACGCCCGAACGTTGGCGAGATTGTTGTGGTCAGGGGAGCTCGACGCGGTGTGGATGCCGGATCAGCTCACCCGCGTGTTGCGCCGGCGGCTGTCTCGTCGCGAGCAGCTGATGCGCGCGCGGACTCGGGCGAAGAACGAGATCCACGCGATGTTGATGCGCCAGCTGATCGGCCGCCCGCCGTTCGCCGGATCTGTTCGGGGTCAAGGGACGGGCGTGGCTGCGCCAGCTCGAGTTGCCGGTCGAGGAGTGCGAGACGGTCGAGGGATGCATGCGCCAGGTCGAGTTCCTCGACGCCGAGATCGCGGAGGTCGAGCAGATTGATCGCCCGCTACGCGCTGTCGTGCTCGGACGCCAGAAGGCTGATGAGCGTGCCCGGCGTGAACGTGATCTGCGCCGCGACGTTCCTCGCCGCGATCGGCGACATCCGCCGGTTTACGACCTCACGGCAGCTGGTCGGCTACCTCGGCCTGGATCCGAAGGTCCGCCAATCGGGCAGCTCGCCCGCGCGTGGCGGACGGATCTCCAAGCAGGGCTCACCGCAAGCCCGGTGGGCGCTGGTCGAGGCAGCGTTCAGCGCCGTGCGCCAGCCCGGCCCGCTGCACGCGTTCTACGAGCGGATCCGCGCCCGACGCGGGCACGGGATCGCGACCGTCGCCGCCGCCCGCAAGCTCACGGTCCTGTTCTGGTGCCTGCTCACCCGAGAAGAGCAATACGCCCACCAGCAGCCGTCGCTGACCGCCAAGAAACTCCGGCGGCTCGAACTGACCGCCGGCGCGAAGCGCTACGACAACAAAGCCGCCGGGATCTGGTCGACCAACCAGGCGATGCGCGAAGCCGAACGAGCACTCGCGTTGCAGGCCGAGGCGTCCTACGTGCGGATGGTCCGCGACTGGCAGGCCTCAGCACCAAAGAAAGTGGGCGCGAGCGTGACACCGGAGCGCGCATAACAAAGGCCCTCGAAGGGCAACCGTCGCGCGGCAGGTTCACGAGCTCCTGACGCCTGCTCTTTGACACGTCATCGCTCGCGCCCGAACACAACCTAACGCCGCACACCGACGTCGTCCACCCACGACGCCCACCTCGCCTGCGCAAATACCGGCCACAACCGCGCCAATCGGCCCGGCTCGCGGCCAGAGCGACCTCACACGAGGCGATCTGCCGCCCTCGGCGACCGCTCCGCGACCAACCGGACCCCCGAAAAGTTGTCCCCGCGCCCTTGACTTTCATCCGTCGTCCAAGGCGGGAGTTTGAGCGGGGTCCGCCGACTCGCTCGCGTCGACGTGAAGGCGACGCGGCTCGTGTGTGCTCTCTACAGCGGCCAGACGGGGCTCGAGACCGAGCCGGGCATCGCCTTCTCCCATAGCTCGCCCAGGCGTTTCAGATCTCGCTCGCCGAGGCGGTCGAGCAGCAGCTCGCGGACGACCGCGTGGTGGGTGACCTGTGCGGCGCGAAGGCGGGCGAGGCCCTGCGGCGTCAGTCCGACGAGCAGGCTGCGCCCGTCGGCCGGGTTGGTGCGCCGCTCGACCAGGTCGATCTTCGCGAGCCGGTCGACCGATCTTGAGACCCCGCTCGGGCTCAGGTTGCGCCGCTCGCCCAGCTCCCCGATCGGGAGCGTGCCGCCCGGCGCGGAGACGAGCGTGACCAGTACCCCGTAGGCGTCGACGCCAAAGCCGTGATCGGCAAGCAGTGCGCGGTCCAGCGCTCGAAAGACGGTGGCGTGGACCCGCAGCATGCCGCGCCAGGCGCCGAACTCGCCGGGCGTCAACGGGTTCGGCTCGGGCGCGCCGTCGAGGTCGAGCGCACTCCGGGTTTCGATCCCAGAACTACTTGACATCCGCAAATACTTTGATGTATTGTTTGCGCACGGCAAATAATCTAGCACCGACGCGAGGAGGAGATGCGCAATGGCAACCACCACTGCTGAGTACACGGTCCTGGCCGCAAACGACGGCCTGCGGCTTCAGTCTGGCCCGGGGCGAGACCTCGTCTTCAAGGTCACCGGAGAGGACACCGGAGGCGCCTTCGACTACTTCACCGTCGAAGTCGCCCCGCACGGCGGGCCCCCGCTGCACGTCCACCACACGCAGGAGGAGACGATCCACGTCCTGAACGGGCGCTTCAAGATGAGGATCGGCGAGGAGATCTTCGAACTCGATGAAGGCGGCTTCGCGTACCTGCCGTCCAAGGTTCCACACGCCTTCCTCAACCTGACCGACGCGCCGGGCGAGATCATCGTGGTGTACACGCCCGGCGGCGGGCACCACTTCTACGAAGAGCTGGGACCCGCAACCCGCAACGGCACACCCGACCGAGCCGTCGTCGCAGCCATCTTCGAAAAGCACGACATGTCGCTGCTCGGGCCGCCACTGAGCGACGACTGACCCCTCTCGCACCCAAACCTCGCGGCTCCAAGTCCCCCCCCCAACCGAGCGTCCCGACGGGCACGGCCGGACGCTCCTACTGAGGACGAACAGCACGTTCCGTGACCACCTCGGATTCGCGGCCGCTTCTTGGGAACCAGCAGTCGGCGCCAACCTCCGTCGCGCTGCAGACCCGCCGCAAATGGCCCAAACCAGCAGCGCGGCAGGCACGCGGCCGACGATCGCATTTCGCGCCCAACGGCCGATCGAGGTAATCGGACTATCTGACACTGCGGCTCTGGAACGCCACCAGCCACGCCGACCGGCACGTCCACGACCGCCCGTCCGCCCTGGCGATGCAGCACTCCAGCGGCGCCGACCTGGCAGCCGCCCTCCTGGCGCGAGACTTCTACCTTTGCGTGGAAGCAGCAGCGGATGGACGGCGGCGCAATGGCCAAGCTACGGCCCCGTCGGTGCGGAGCGGATCCAGCGGACTGTCCTCTGGGCTCGATGCCAGATATGGGCTCTGCGGGCCGCAGAACTAGGTCAGTCCGACCCGGGTGGGCGTAGCCGTGCAGGCCAGGACCGCAGATCCGCAAGCCGCGACCGCCACCGCCACGACCACGGACCCCTCGAACCCCATGCCGATCAGCTTGCGCCGGGCGGTAGCGCTGCCGTGGGGATGGCGTTGTCGATGAGGACTGCTGCGATGGCGGCGGCGGTGGAGAAGGTTGAGGTGTTGAGGACTCGGCTGCGGGCCGAGGCGCCATCCAGGAGCAGCGCCAGCTGTTCGCCGAGCTGTTCGGGGTTGGTGGCGCCGGCCTCGCGGGCGGTCTCGGTGAGCCGCGCGGCAAAGGCTTTCTTGTAGTCGTGGGCGTATACGCGTGCGGGGTGGCCCGGGTCGTGGATTTCGACGGCCGCTGCGATGAACGGGCACAGCGGCGGGTGGATGTCGAAGGCGGCGAGGAGTCGTTCGCGGGGTGTGAGGTCGGCGCGGTCGAATACCTCGGGCATGATGTCGGGATCGAATCGCCGTAGGTGTTCGGCGATCAGCTCGTCCTTGCCGGGGAAGTGCTGGTAAAGCGTGCGCTTGGACACCTCGGCCACCGCGCAGAGCTGGTCCATGCCGGTGCAGTTGATGCCTTGATCGCGGAACAGTTGGTGTGAGGCGCTGAGGATGCGTTCTCGTGCGCCCCTGCCGCGGCGCAGGCCTTGCGGCCCCTTCTCCAACTCCGTCATAGGCCTAGCGTAGCTCAGTTGGTACTGATCGGTGTACATAGCTTGCATTCTCCTCGATCACCCAGTACGTTAAGCACCCAGATCGGTGTACATAGCACCGGAACGACTAATCGACTGGAGCATCTGTGGGACAGCTCAACGGCATGACCAGACTGAGTGGAAAGACCGCCGTGATCACCGGCGGCGCTACGGGCATCGGGCGCGCCGCGGCAAAGCGCTTCATCGATGAGGGCGCGTTCGTGTTCATCTTCGGCCGCCGGCAGGAAGCGCTCGACGCCGCTGCGGCCGACCTCGGGACCAACGCCCGCGCGGTACAGGGCTCGGTCTCGGATCTGGCCGACCTCGACCGACTCTATGCGGCGGTGAAGGCCGAGCGCGGAACCCTCGACATCGTCTTTGCCAACGCCGGGGCGGGAAGCCAGCTTCCGCTCGGCGAGATCGACGCCGAGCACCTTGACGAAATCTTCGACACCAACGTGAAGGGTTCGATCTTCACGGTCCAGAAGGCGTTACCGCTGATGGGGGAGGGCGGTTCGATCATCCTGACGGGATCGAGCGCCGGCACCACGGGCGCACCGGCATTCACCGCCTACAGCGCTAGCAAGGCGGCAGTGCGCAACCTCGCGAAGACCTGGGCGCACGACCTGAAGGGCACCGGCATCCGGGTCAACGTGCTGACGCCCGGACCGACGGCGACCGAACTTGCAAAGGAAGCTCTCGGCGAGGAAGGCCAGAAGGCCTTCGCCTCTATGAACCCGCTCCAGCGCATGGCCGAACCGGCGGAGATCGCAGCGGTGGCCGCCTTTCTCGCGTCGCCAGACAGCAGCTTCATGACCGCCAGCGAGGTCCACGTCGACGGCGGCCTAGCGCAAATCTGACCCGCTACGCCCGGCCGGTCACTCCATTCGAAATTCGGAGCCCATCGGGCGTGGCAACACAAAAGGAGAACATATGAGCTATGCAATTATCGGCTTCGGCAACATCGGCCAAGCTCTTGCCAAGGCGTTTGCCCGAAGCGGCATCGAAGTATCCGTTGCAACCACACGCGACCCGGAAAGCTTTGCATCCGCCGCGGCCGCGATCGGACCCGAGATCATTCCCACAACACTCGGGGAAGCGGTCAAGGCGGACACCGTCTTTCTGGCTGTCCGTTACGAATCACACGGGGATGTCGCGAAGGCGCTGCCGAACTGGAAGGGAAAGACCATCATCGATGTGACCAACGCCTACGGCGTGTCCCCTGAGGAACTGGGAGGACAGCCTTCCTCCAAGGTCGTCGCGCAGGCCTTCACTGGTGCAAAACTGGTCAAGGGCTTCAACCATTTGGTCGCTGGCGTCCTTAGCCAAGACCCGGCCGTGAACGGTGGCAGGAGAGTGGTGTTCCTGGCGAGCGACGACGACGACGACGCAGCGGAGATCGGTGTGCTTGCGGAAAATCTCGGTTTCGCTCCGATCCAGCTTGGCGGGCTTTCGGAAGGTGGACTGCTCGTCCAGGCGCGCGGAAATACTTGGGGTCAGCTGATCTTCAAGGACTTGGTCAAGTTTGACTGAGCTGGCGTGGCGAGGCACCTGCGCCGCGGGCCGTTCAGCGGCTCGCGGCGCTCAGCTTCGCGTTCTGGGCAGCCCGCAGTCCGGCCGCGGCGAGAGCCGGCCTGCCTATTACCGCTTCGCCTCCCCTCAACGCTTCTGAGCCGCGCCGGTGATGCCGCGCACAAGTTGCCGCACAGCGTCCGCCAGTTGGGTCGCGTCGATGTCGCCTGAGCTCAACGTCCGGTCCAGCACGGACGGTGCGACGGCGTTGAGGAGATAGGCGGCAAGGTGCCGGCGCGCGGATCACCGTTGATCTCGGCGATCAGGAGGTGGCTGGCAGCTTGCGTAGCCACGCCGAGGATGCCCCGCTAGACGATCATCCGCAAGACAGTCGAATGCGACCAACTAGGCGCCGGCGCCGCACCTGCTTCGGTCCATTCCGGCACTCTTGATCAGGCTGCCGCTTACGCCCGATTGCAAAACCATGAGCGAGGCACGCGCCGCGGGGAAAGCAGGGCCGCCGGCGCGCGCAACGAGGCCGCCCCTGCTGCTCGCCACGAGCAGGTGCGACAACGCGACCGCACCGTCCGGCTGACGTTAGGCACCGGACGCCCCGCCAAGCAAGCTTCACGACCCTGCGGACAAGCCTCGGTCGGGCTCCGGCTTGTCGACGGCCAGGAGCGCCTGCGCGGCGTCCGGTGGTTGATCGTTCGGATGCCGCCGTCCGCGAGACGTCAGCGCAAGGGCGGTTCTCCTTCGTGATCCGGAATCAAGAGTACGGCGGGTCCGAGGGCGGGCTGCTGCCTGTGCTCAATGTGGGCACTGTTTTTCAACGTGCGCCCGGACTGCTCATTTCCGCAACCCCGTGCTTGCTGCCGATGCGATCGCTCGGCGTGCCCGTCCGTCGGGTTCCCTCGAGAACCTCATAATTCTTGCTCAAGGTTTCCAACCTAAATGCCGATAAGAGATAGTCGGGGCGCGGATAGAGGTAGTCGGGGGCGCATCATCCGGTGCGTCCACGGGCAAGACTGCGCTCGTGGACGCATCCCTAGCCTCGCGCTGAACCTTGCACACTTCGAGAGCTTCGCGGCGCGTCTTCTGCCGCCACCGGCTGTTCTTGAGGCTTGCTGGTTTGCGGCATGCCGGACCCTCCAGCCAGCGCGTTAGGCGCCTGCTTACGCCGCAGAGCGCCGCCGGGCCGAGCGCCGCCGATTAGTTCTACTTCTATGTGCTGCAGCCCATAACCGCTTCGGAACGGGATTAGAGGCGGCTCGCGGAACGGCCGGCTGTCAGCCGCTACTACCGCTCGCCGATTCCGAAGCGGACAGGCGATTCGCACGCCCGCCAATGATCCGCCCGCTCAACCTTACCCTGCGGACGCCCTGATTCGGCCTCGGGACGCACCGGGCGAGACCTCGGTGGGCCTCCCGAGCCTGTAGCGCCAAGATCGCCATTTGAGGCGCTCGCTGCTGGATTGTGAATCGGACGGCGCCGCCGACCAAGCGGCAACGGGCAGGGGAGTTTCGCTTCGTGGTCCGGTAGGAACGCGCGGTGGGTCCGAGGACGGGCTGCTGCCTGTGCTCAGATGCGGTCCAGAGCTCGGCGGGACGGGGACCGTGACTGTCGCTTTCGTCGTCGCGGTGCTTGCAGATCACATGGTTTGGACCGCCCCCGGTTTGGACGACACGTTTTGCCTGTTGTAGTTGATGTTTGTATCAGCGAGCTTGTTCCTTGACTACCGAGCGGCGAGGCCACCCGGTGCCGTTCGTCCCTTGACTGCCGTCCGTCGCGGCCTGAGCGGGACCGGGTTGGCACAGCTAGGGCGCTCTCGGGAGAGTTCGAGCCGTCGGCAGCGAACTCGACGCCGACCGTCGAGCGGCGGCGCGTTGTAAGCCCGTCTGCGGTTTTCGGCGAAGCGACCGCGACCGATCGAGTGGCGGGGGTCGAGGCCTCGAGCGCCGGTTGGGCGAGCTCGGTGTGCTGTCGTTCGAACTCGATCGGGGAGACGTAACCGAGCGTGGAGTGCCGGCGCCGCGGGTTGTACCAACCCTCGATGTACTCGAACACGGCTGTCCGGGCCTGAGCGCGGGTCGGCCAGGATTGCCGGTAGATCCGCTCCTTCTTGAGGCTGGCGTGGAACGTCTCGCAGACGGCGTTGTCATAACAATCGCCGACCGAGCCCATCGAGACCTCGATCCCCGCCTTGGCGCAGCGTTTGGTGAACAGCACCGCGGTGTACTGGCTGCCCTGATCGCTGTGGTGAACGAGGCCGGAGTCGGGGCGACGGCGCGCGAGCGCCATCTCGAGCGCGTCGACGACGAGCTCTGAGCGCAGATGGTCGGCCATCGACCAGCCGACGATCAGCCGGGAGAACAGGTCCTGGACGTGCGCGAGGTACACGAACCCTTCCCAGGTCGAGATGTAGGTGATGTCCGCCGACCACGTCTGGTCAGGGCCGTCAGGGCGAAAGTCGCGCTCAACGAGGTCGGGTGCGACTCTGACGCCCGGCAGCCGGACGGTCGTGCGCCGGCGCTTGCGTGGCAATAGCCCGGAGATACCGGTGGCTCGCATCAGCCGCTCGACGCGCTTTCGCCCAACCCCGATCCCGTGCTCGAGCCGCAGCTCGGCGTGGATCCGCCGGGCGCCGTAGGTGGCGTCCGAGGTGGCGTGGATCTGCTTGATCTTCTCGATCAGCCACGCATCACTGAGCGCGCGGTCCGACGGCGCGCGACGCTGCCAATCATGAAAGCTGGTGCGGTTCACACCCAGCGCCCGGCACATCACGGAGACCGGAAAGTTCGCCTTCTCCGCCGCGATCAGCGAGAACATCTCGCCTACGGCTCGCCGGTCTCCCGGGCGAAAAAAGCGGCTGCCTTCTTGAGAATCTCACGCTCCATCCGCAACGTCTGATTCTCACGACGCAACCTATGCAGCTCCTCACGCTCATCAGTCGAGAGGCCATCCGGGCGCTTGCCCTCATCCCGCTCGGCCTGCTTGACCCAATTACGCAACGTCACATCCGAGAGTCCTCCGCGATCTGATGCTGCGACTTGCTCGAGATCCGCACGAGCTCGATCGCCTCACGCTTGAACTCCTCCGGGTACGGCGGTCTGGTCCGAGGCACTTCTCACCTCCTCGCCGTCGTCTTTCGACGAAAGCGCTCAGGTGTCCTCGAAACCGGGGGCACTCCAGTTTCCGTCACGGGCTGCCGGATCCGGCTCTTCTGCGCTTAGCCTTGGCGGATTGGGAGAGTGATGAGCGTCGGTTGGTCGTGACTCACGCTGTGCGCGGTATCGGCAGTCAGCGGCAGCAGTCGGCGTCGCAGGCGGGCTGGTGTTCGTTGGGGACTGGAGGCGTGGCGCAGCAGCCGTCGCCTTGCCAGGTTTGGTGGCCTTCTTTGACGGCGAGGATGGCGATGGCGAGCGCGACGGCGGGATCGGCCCACCGGAGGCCGAAGGCGGCGTTGAGCGCGAGGCTTGCGAGCACGCCGGCGGCGAGGTAGGCGCAGAGCAGGTTTTGGGTGCCTTCGCCGGTGGTAGCGCCGGAGCCGAGGCGTTGACCGATGCGGTGTTTGGCGTTGCCGAGCTGGGGCATGACGATGATGCTGGAGATCGAGAGGCCGATCCCGAGCCAGCTGGTGTGGGGGTGCTCGCCCGCGATCAGGGTGCGGATCGCGTCTTGCGCGATGTAGGGGGCGAGTAGGAAGAAGCTGATCGCGACGAGGCGCTGGGCGTGTCGTTCGGCGTCTTGGGAGAGTCGGCGCGTGCCGGTGAAGCGCCAGATGACGATGATCGATGCGAGCGCTTCGATCGCGGAGTCCAGGCCGAACCCCAGTAGCGCGACGGAGCCGGCGAGGAGCGCGGCGGTGATCGCGATCGCGCCCTCGGCGGTCATGTAGCCGAGGCTGAGCCAGGACAGCGCTTTGGCTCGGCGGATCAGCTGGTCGCGCTCGCCGGGATCGAGACGCTGCTGGGCGACCTGGGTGCTCCGGGCGATCGGCAGCTCGATCGGGGTGGTGCTCATCGGCCGGTGTCGATCGGCAAGAGGTGGTGCGCATCGAGCAGGCGTGTGCCGAGCTCGGTGAGCGTGTAGAACACGATCTTGTGCTCGCGCCGCGAGCTCGCCAGGCCGGCGGCGCGCAGTGTGCGCAGGTGGTGGCCGACGAGATTCTCGGCCCGGCCCGTGATCCACGCCAGGTCACAGACGCACAGCTCCCCGCCGTCGCGTAACGCCACGGCGATCGTCACTCGCGTGGAGTCTCCCAGCGCCTTGCCGCGCGCGGCGATCTCGGCGATCGCCGTCTCGTGGAGGTGCTGGCGGATGTCCTCGGCGCGTGGGAGGTCGAGGCACAGCAGGTCGCAGCGGTCATCGGACACGCTCTCATCCTAACGCGCGTTGCGTTCAGAGGCGGCGGCGCGGCGCGGCCGACACCAAGGGGCTCGGTCGGACCGGGGCTGGTCGGCAACGAGCGGTTTTGCCGCCTTGACAAGAATCATTAGGCACGCCATAGTCCTGCACGCATGTCAGCGCAACAATTACTTTCGGCGGCGGTGCAGGACTATGCGAAGGCGGTGTATGCGCTCGAGACTCGCGGCGGCGCGGCGGTCTCGACGAACGATCTCGCCGCGCGGCTCGGCGTCACGCCCGGCTCGGTGTCGGGGATGGTGCGCAAGCTGACCGACGTCGGGATCGTCGAGCACGAGCCCTATCACGGTGTGCGGCTGACCGACCAGGGCCGGCGGGTGGCGTTGGAGGTCCTGCGCCACCATCGCCTGCTCGAGCTGTTCCTCGCCCGGGAGCTCGGAATGTCCTGGGATCGCGTACACGCCGAGGCGGAGGTGCTCGAGCACGTGCTCTCCGAGGAGCTCGAGCAGCTGATCGCGGCACGCCTGGGCGATCCGGCGGTCGACCCGCACGGCGATCCGATCCCGACGCCCGAGTTCGAGATCGACGAGCGCCCGACACGCAGCCTGGACGAGCTTTCGGTCGGTGCCGCGGGACGCTTCGTACGCGTGTCGGATTCCGACCCGGAGATGCTGCGCTACCTCGCCGATCACGGCATCGCGCTGGACGCTCGGCTTGAGGTCGTTGATCGTCAGCCGTTCGGTGGGCCGGTGTTCGTGCGCTTCGGCGAGCGCGAGCATCCGATCGGCGGCAAGCTGGCACGCGCGATGCGGATCGACACCGAAGCGGACGAGCGGTGACCCCGCCGCCGGGCCCGCCGGTTCCCGCGCTTGAGGGCGCCGGCGCCGGCCAGACCCTGCCGCTGTACGACGAGCTCGAGGCCAGCGCGCTCGAGCGGCTACTCGCGCGCGGGAAGGTGCGCGCGACGCTGTTCATGTTGGGGCCCGCGTTCGTCGCCTCGATCGCGTACGTCGACCCCGGCAACTTCGCGACCAACGTCCAGGGCGGCGCGGAGTTTGGCTATCTGCTGCTGTGGGTGGTGCTCGCGGCGAACCTGGTCGCGATGGTGATCCAGTACCTGTCGGCGAAGCTCGGGATCGTCACCGACCACAACTATCCCGAACTGGTCCGCGAGCACTTCCCGCGCGCGTTCACCTGGGGCATGTGGGTGCAGGCGGAGATCATGGCGATGTCGACCGACATCGCCGAGTTCATCGGCGCCGCGATCGGGCTGAACCTACTGTTCGGCGTGCCGCTGTTTCCCGCCGGGCTGATCACCGGCGTGATCGCGTTCGGGATCCTCGGGCTGCAGGCCCTCGGCTTCCGCCGCTTCGAGCTCGCGATCAGCGCCCTGCTCGGGATCATCTTCGCCGGCTTTCTCTACGAGACACTACGAATCGGGCCCTCCGTGAACGGCTCGCTGCACGGCCTCATACCCAGCATTCACGGCACCACCGAGCTGTACATCGCGGTCGGGATCGTCGGCGCGACCGTGATGCCGCACGTGATCTACCTGCACTCGGCGCTGACCAAAGGCCGGATGCCGACCCGCAACGACCGCGAGAAAAAGCGGGTGCTGCGCTTCGAGCGCCTCGACGTGTACATCGCGCTCGGGCTCGCCGGGCTGGTCAATCTGGCGATGCTCGCCGTCGCCGCCAAACTCTTCCACACCCCCGCCCTCTCGGGCCTGAGCACGATCCCCCAAGCACACGCCCAGTTCGGCCACCTCGTCGGCGGCACCGCCGCGCTCGCGTTCGCGGTCGCGCTACTCGCCTCCGGCGCCTCCTCCTCCAGCGTCGGCACCTACGCCGGCCAGGTCGTGATGGCCGGCTTCATCAACTTCCAAATCCCGCTCGCGCTCCGCCGCGCGATCACGATGATCCCCGCGCTCACCGTGCTCGCGATCGGCATGAACCCCACCAACGTACTCGTCCTCAGCCAAGTCGTGCTCTCCTTCGGCATCCCGCTCGCGCTCGTACCGCTGGTGATGCTCACCGGCCGCCGCGACATCATGGGCACCCACGCCAACCGCCGCACCCTCCAAATCTCCGCCTGGGCCATCGTGATCGCGATCAGCCTGATGAACGTCTTCCTCATCTACCAACAATTCTTCATGAGCTAAAACGGCCTCGGCGATCCCAACCCAGCCAACTCGCAATCACCCACCGATCGGTCATCGGGCTGGCTCGCACGCAGCGATTGATCTAACAACCACCAGCGGCAGTGCAGCCCGACGCTGGGCATCGCCGCGCCCGACGTCCGGGGCGACCCGGGTCGCCCTCGCCGAGGCCCGACGGCACCGCGCCGTGCTCGCAGGTCAGCTCGCTCAAGCTCGGTCCAGCAAGCTGCGAGGCTTTCGGTTCAAGCGCTGAGCAGGAGCAGGGACCCCGCGTCGCGGATTACTGCTGCCTCGGAACGCAGGCAGCACTTGGACCAAGCCGGCGTCTCTTCCGCTCAGCCGAGCGAAAGCAGCACTTCGGTGGCGTTCTCTGGGGGATCGATGAGTGGGATGCCAAGGCGACGGGCGCCTACCCTGGGATCGCGCGCGCTACAACGGCCGTGCTGTGGAGGCCCAGGGGGCAGATCGTAGCCCCGAGATAATGGAGAGCGTTATGGATCACGAAGCCATCAAGAACGCCGAGACGAGAATCGCCGAGGTGCAGTCCGCGCTCGACGATGTCCAGCGCATCCTTCGGGCTGTAGAGCGGGTCGAGCAAACGGCCGAAAAGGGCATCAAGGTCATGCGCCCCGTCGCTATAGCCACCGCGGGTGGGCTGGTCCTCGTCGCGATCGTCGTTGCCGTGCGGCGCAGGCATCACTGAGGACGGAGAAGCGGTCGCGGCCTCACGTTGGCTGCCGGTCGCCAGCAGGACCACGAAAGGTTGCGTTCTGCAGTCGCGAGACTCAAGGCCTCATGGCCGGACTTCGCCGGGCGCTCACCGGTTCTGTCACGGCCGCGGCGCCGAAGCCGGACGCCGGCAACCGGCCGACGTAACGTGCGGTGCTCGATCGGCCTGCGCACGCCTGCTGTTTCGTGCAACGCGATCGTCTGGCCGGCCTGGTTGAGACGATCGCGTTCGTGGCAAAGCGCTCGCCCGGCGTCGACACCTGCCAACGCGTCCTCCGTCGCAGAAGCGATCGCAGGCAAATGGTGAGGCCAGCCGACGAAAGCGATCGCCCCCGGCCATGCGCGGTTGCTACGTGTTGGGGAAAGCTGTCCTTCGCTCGGAATGCGCCGGCCGTCTTGAACGCGCGTGTCGTTCGCGGCTGGATTCGGCAGGCGTCCCCGGGGATGGTTGGCCTCCGCCGAGAGCGCGATTGCTCGAGTGCTGGCATCCGCGCTCTGCCGCGCTCGGTCAGCTCGTCCGACTCAGCCGAGCAGAATCGATGAAGAAAACAGCAGGCGTTCCGGCGGTGTGCCTACGATACGGCGGTGTCACTCGTCGTCGGCGTGCACGGAATAGGCCAGCAGCGCGAGGGGGCCAAAACGCTCGAGAGCGTCTGGGGTCCCGCGATGCAATCGGGCGTGCAACTCGCCGGCGGCAAGCTTCCGGAGGATGCGCTGACCTGTGCTTTCTACGGCGACCTCTTCCGGCCGCCTGGGAAGAAGTCGGTCGCGACACCCCGCTACGGGCCCGGAGACGTCAGCGACGAGTGGGAATTGGAGTTTCTTGAGGCCCTGTGGCGGGCGGCCGCCGAGACCGAGCCGGAGAACGTCACCGCGCCCGACGCGCAAACCAAGGTCCGCACGGCGAAAAGCGTGCAGCGCGCTCTGAACGCGCTGAGCCACTCTAAGTTCTTCTCCGCGGTCGCCGAGCACGCAATGATCGCCGACCTCAAGCAGGTGAAGGCGTACCTGCACGACGACAAGACTCGGCAGGCGTGTCGAGCGCGTGTCGAGCGCACGGTGACACCCGACACGCGCGTCATCATCGGCCACTCGCTCGGCAGCGTCATCGCTTACGAGGCGCTCTGCGCCAACCCGGATTGGAACATCGGGGGGCTTGTCACGCTTGGCTCCCCGCTCGGGATCGCGAACCTCGTCTTCAACCGCCTGCTCCCGAAACCCGAGAACGGGCAGGGTGCCGCGCCAGGCGGCGCGCGCACCTGGGGCAACGTCGCCGACGCAGGCGACGTCGTGGCACTCGTCAAGGAGCTGAAGCCACTGTTCGCCGGCGTGACCACGGACTTACTCGTAGACAATGGTGCCAAGGCGCATTTCATCAAGCCGTACCTGACAGCAAGGGAGACGGGACGAGTCATCCTGGACGGCCTCGGTGCCTGACGGCGCCGTCCGGCGCTTCGCCTTCCTCGCAGGAACGGCCGAGTACCCGGCGATCCCCCACGCCACGCTCACCTCCGTCCGCGCGGACCTCGAGGAGATGCGCGAGCTGCTCGTCGACCAGCTCGGATACGAGATCGCGGGTGGCGCCCCGCTGCTAAACCCGACCTCCCAGGCCCTCCGACTAGCTCTGAGCGACTGGTTCGTGGCCGACGAGCGGACGCCAGAGGATCTTGTCCTCATCTACTACTCCGGCCACGGCCTTGTCACGCGTCGCGCGGTCCTCCAGCTCATCACTCACGACTCCCGCATGCGCCAGCTGCCGGCCACCGCGCTGCCCGCCAGTGAGCTGGCGCTGCACTTCATCCCAGAGGACGCGGACGGCGGCCGCTTGGTACTCCCGGCAGGAGTGTTCGTCATCGTCGACACTTGCTACGCGGGTGCTGGCGCCGCCAACGTTGCTGGGATGGCGGCGGAGCTGCATGCACAGGCCAGCGACGCGACGTCGGTTTTCGCGCTCGCCTGCGCGCGACCGCGCGAGGAGGCCGATGAGGGGGTGTTCACCGCGGCGCTGTCGGAGGTCCTGCGCAACGAGTCAGGCAAGCTCGGCAAAACGCAGCAGGAGCTGCTCTCGGCACTCGACGTCCCCGATGCGCTGAATGCGTATTTCGCCGAGCGCGGTCTGCGCCAGCGCGCAGAGCTCAGTGGCGTGAACATGCGCAACCTCGCATTTTGGCCCAACCCGCGGTACGCGGAGGCGGTGCCTCCCGGGCTCGACGTGGAGGTTCAGGAAGCCGTGCGGACCGGCGCCGTCGAGAGCGGGTGGGACCGCGCAGACCCTGCGATCGAGCTCGCTCGCGTCCCAGGTGCGTTCACCGGTCGCGAAACGGCTCTCGATGAGCTGACAGCGTGGTTGGCGACGCCTCCGGACCGCACACTTCGCGTCGTCACCGGTGGCCCGGGCTCGGGGAAGTCGACGCTGCTCCGCGAGATCCTCGGCGATGGCACCAACGCCGACGTCGCGATCCGCGCCCGCGGACGCACCCGCGCCGATGTCACAGCGCTCATGGGCGCCTGGCTCGGCGTTGCGGAGGACCCTGAGGGGCTGCTCGCGGCGCTGAGCGAGCGCACGACCCGGTGTGTGATCGTCGTCGACGGGCTGGACGAGAGTGCCGAGCCGCAGGCGACCGCGGCCCTATTTGCAACCCTCGCTCGTGAGGCGCCAAGCGCCAAGGTTCTGGTCGGGACGCGACCGCACCTTGTCAACCTGCTTGACCCGCAGCCCACTGAGGTCGTAGATCTCGACAGCGACCAATATTTCGACGCCCGGGACATCGTCGCGACCATCATGCGCCGACTCGTCCAGGAAGCCGACTCGCCATATCGGGACAATCCGGCGTTGGCGATCACGGTCGCGGAGCAGGCGTCGGCACGCGCTGGTCACAGCTTCCTGCTCGCGGATCTAATCGGCGGCGACCTGGCTGCCGCGCGGCAGCCGCCACGGCCGGCGGACCTGCAGGCGGACATGCCCAACGTGGCGGCCGCGCTGCGCCACGAGCTCGACCGCTTCGGCGCCGACCGTCAGCGCGTCGAGGACTTGCTAACGCCGCTTGCGCACGCGCGCGGCAAGGGCCTGCCGTGGACGACCTTATGGCCGGGAATCGCAACGGCATTGTCCGGCCGCGCCTACGGCGATGGGGACATCGCGTGGCTCCTGGAGCACGCGGGAAGCTACGTCATCGAGGACGCCTCAGACGGTCGTTCCGTGTACCGAACTTTCCACGAGGAGCTAGCGCGCGCGATGCGCGGTGACGACGACGACGACGTGCACGGCGTGTTCACCGACCAGCTGTTGACCGCGTTGCCCCGACGGGCTAATGGTGCGTACGCCTGGGAGAACGCCGACCCTTACATCACGCGCCACCTCGCGACCCACGCCGCGCGCGCGGACCGCATCGCACTGCTCGCGCAGGACCCCGGCTTCCTTGCAGCGGCAGAGCCGCAGCGCCTCCTCGCGGCGCTGGCGAGCGCGGGCGAGGAACGCCTATCGCAGGTCGTGCGGCTCGCAGCTCCACGCGCCGTGGGCGCGACCGCGCCCGAGCGCGCCGCTTATCTCGAGCTCGTCGCCCGCCAGCAGTCCCTCGACGACCTCGCGAATGCTCTCGACCCTCATGAGCTCGACCCGCCGTGGCGCTGCCGCTGGGCGCGCTGGACCCCGGACTCCCCGCATCGAGTCGTCCCGACACCGCATATCCAGGCTTACACCCACCCGGTTGTCGAGCTTGCCGGGCGCCGTGTCGTGTTCAGCGGCGGCCTCGATAGATCGGTCCGCCGCTGGGACGCTCGGAGCGGCGACGAGCTGGGCAAGGCAATCGTCCCCGGCCGAGGCCGCATCGTCGCACTCGCCGTCGCCGTCTCAGACGCGACGGTGAGCATCGCGGCGCATCGAAGGACCTTCCTCTTTCGTCACGACGTCGTAGTGCTCGACGAGGAAGGCGCCATTGTCGCCGGCCCGTTCCGCGGCGAGCGCAGCCCTACGTGGGTGCGGATGGCCGGCGGACCCGCTCTCGTAACGCTGAGCAGCGAGGAAATTCGCGTGCGCGCGTTCACTGACGGTGATGCAGTCACGTACAGTGCCGCGCCCGGGACGCGCCCCGTCCGCATGGCCGCGATCACGGTGAGCGCGGGCCTGCGCGTGGTCTGCGCGCATGACAACGGCGCCGTCACGCTGACCCGTTGGACGCGAGGCCATGTCCAAATCCGCCGCCTCCGGGGTACTGTAAAGAACCCGCGCGGCGTCGCCCTCACCGCGTCCGGGCTCGTGCTCGCCTGGGACTCGTTCGGCCGGCTACGGCGCTGGCAGGTGGACGGCGGCCGCGCGGGCCCTGATCTCACGGGGGTCACCGGCCCGCTCACTGTTGCGTCGATGGCCGGGCGCGAAGTCCTCGTCCATCAGGCAGGCCTGGCGCTAGAAGTGCGCGAACCGTCGTCGGGCGAGCTGCTCGCGCGGCTCGACGGGCACAACGAACCCTCGCGCTCGCTCACGTCCTCGGGCGCTTGGGTCGTCAGCGACGACGCGGGCACGCTGCGCATCTGGGACCTCGATGATCCGCACCGGCGCGGCACGGTGGTAGGGCATGCGGTCCAAGTCGCGCTCCGTCACCCGGACGGGATCCGGACGCTCGCCGCGGAGGGGGGCGCCATCCTTGCGGTCGACGATCGCGGCGAGGCGGCAGCGGTCATCGACGCGCCCGAGCGCGCGACACAGCTTGCGGCGCTCCGCACCTCCAGCGGTGACGTCGTCGCCGTTGGGATGCCCGAGGGCCGCATCGGCTTGTGGCGCCAAGGCGTGAGCGGCGGCCAAGTCGAGTTCCTCGGGCGCACCCCGACCCGCGACGAGCAATCGACCGCGCTGGCCCTCCGCGATCGCGGCGGGGCGGTCGAGCTGCTGAGCGCAGGCCGCGCCCCGGCGCACATCCGAACCTGGCGGGTCCCGCAGATCCGCGAGACACCCGCCCCGCTCGACGTCGGCCCGGAGTTCACCGACTACGCGGCGTTCCACGAGCACGACGGCCAGACGCTCGCCGCAACGCTCAGCGACTCGGGCGTTCTCCGGGTATGGGACGTCGACGCGGCACGCCTGGCACGCGGCCCCTTCGCACTCGAAGAGGGATCCGGCGACGCGGTCGCGCTAGGCGCGTTCTCGACCGGCAGCGTCCTGGCCTGCGCACGCTCGTCCTACGACGGCACTTCCGCGGTGTTGATCTGGGGCCTTGACGACGGACGCCTGCTCGCCGAGTTCGAGGCCCCCGACAACACCCGTATCTCGGCGCTCGCGCCCGGCGTCCTGCTTGGTCGCGATGTCGTCCTCGCCGGGATGAATACGTCGATTGTGATCTGGAACCTAGACGCGCAGGTTGTCGCGCGGATCGAACTCGACGCGGCTATCAAGGCCGTCGTACTCGTCCCGCCATCTGAGTTCCAGGTGGCAACGAACAAGGGGTTGGTGAGCGTTGAGTTGCGGGGCGCATGATCGCTGAGTGAGAACGGAACGGATCAGCGAGGCGCCGCCTGCTTGTGGGCGATGCGCAATCTAGTCGGGGACTGCCCAAGCGGCCTGCGGCCCGAAGAAGTACGCCTGAGACCCGGGCCTGAGGTCCGAGACTTTTCAAGCTGGGTGAGGGCTCCGAAGTCGGGCGTCTGTGCCCGGCTGGACATTGGGCGCGACGGATGGGGGAGCGGGCCGCTTTTGTCTCGGCGAGTGAAACGGCCAAGGTCAAGTTGCACGCCCACCGAGACCGCCGATGGGGCCCCCTCGCATCCTTGCTCAGGGATGCTTGCTCGCACGCGCAAACGATTTGCAAGTCCCGAGCAGCTGCAGCTGCCGCGACTTGTGAGCGCCCGGCTCACGATTCCCAGCCGACATCTCGCCTTGGCGATTGTTTTCCTCGGACGGCGCGACTGCGACCGCGCGACTCGCGTCGGAGGTGACCTTGTACAGGCCCCCGAGGATGCCGAGGATGCTCAGCACCGCCCGCCGGCGAAGCGACAGAGCTCGCAAGCTGCGTTGTTTTACCCCCGCGATGTTCACGGCCGATTAGCGAGCGTTGCTGCGCCTCGCGGTTGCCGCCTGGTGCGGCCCCGATGCCGCCGGGGCGTTGCTGTTCAACTCGCGCTTGGCGCGCCGCTCCGCGGCTTCGCGCTTAAGCTCTGCCTGCTCAGTCGAAATCGCGATCTGCGCTGCGCGTCGTTGTTGGGCGGAGCTGGATCGTTGCTTCGTCGGTTGCGCCGACGCGGTCACCTTGTTCTTGGCTGCCATCGCTGTCTCCTTAGTTCAATCTCCCTAACGTCTGATGATCGCGGCGTCCCGTGGCTCGCGCATGTGTCAGCGTCGCGGTCAGGTCGCCAGGCCGGGCTGCGGTCCGAAGACGACCGTGATCTCCTTGATCTGTTGTTGGTCGTCCAGCTCGATGCGGGTAGCTCGCTAGTCGTGCGCTCGCGTCAGGTAGGCGTGGCGGGGGTCGCTCGGACCGAGTGGGTCTGTTTTGGTCCGGGGGCCATCCGGTCGCCGGGTGTTCAGGCGTCGTCGGGCATCAATTGCCGGCGAGAGCCGCAGCGATCCGCGATCACGAGTCAACTCGCCTCGCCGACGCGCTGCCGAATTGGGTTCCGTCCGAGTCACGGTCTTCAACTCTTCCCGTCCCTCTGTTCGGTCCGCGCGGAAGGAAGAGGGCTAGAACCCCCGCGCGGTCAACCAGATTAGGACGCATCCACCCGGCCGGTGGGGTAACGCCCTTACGAATAGGGAACCTGGCCCGCAGTCAAAACCAGTAACCCCCGCCTCTCGCCTCGTGGCGCAGGTAGCGCCGTGGGTGGCATTCGGGCCGGGGCTGAGAATCCTGGCCGCAGGCCAGCTCATGTACGACTCTACACCGATTGCAGGCGTTATGTGAACCAGAGCTCAAAAGTTTGATCGAACTGGTCGGCGGGAGCGGGCGGCGGCTGATTCGTCGCCAGCGGCTGGGCCCGTCTCGCACAGAGCTTGCCCGCCGCGGAATCATTGTGCGAGACCGCGACCCATCCGCGTGCCCAGCGGCGAGGAGCTACAAGAGCATCAGGTCCGCGAGCGCGCGGCCGCGGTCTGAGGACCGGCACGCCTCGCGTGTGCTGGGTTCTCAGGACTCGAAGGTGTTCGCACCTGTCACGAAAACCGCAGCGACCGGAAGTGCAACGGAGCTGCCACCATTTGGGCTGCCCGTCTTCAGAGACGACGTCCAGAAGCGACCTCGCGCGTCGCGCGCAGCCCGGCGCTGACGCTTCGCGCGTTAATCGGGTATCCACTTGGTTGCAGTTGGGGGCGAAATCACCAGCGAGGCGGCGGCTCGGGAGAGCGTCGTGAGGCGCGCGTTCGAGGCGCCGTTGGGCTGCGGACGCCCGGCCGTGTCGAAAACGTCTCGGCGCGGATCACGCGCGCTGATGAGGTGTGCGACGCGAGCTACTGCAAATGAACTGGATACCCCCTTCACGGGGTTAAAGCGACAGCGCACCGCGCGCACGCGAGGTCCCAAAGGGCTCGCTGTTCCAACGGTGAGAGAGGACGCGTTCTGGACGCTGTGCGAGTACCGGATCCACCGCGAGCGGCGCGGGGCACCTGATCCCGTGCTCGGCGGACGCGCGCCGCCGGCTCGTTCAGGCCCCCGCGGGGAGCGGTCCGCAGCCGTGGAGGTGCTCGCGCAGCTCAGCGCAGTTCTCCGCCGACCAGCGCTCGCTGTCCCGTAGGCGTGCGATCAGGTCCAGCGCCAGGGCGAGCCCGTGCTCGCTGTCGGGGTCGCCAAATAGCAGCGCGTCGGCGACGGCCAGCAGCTGCTCGTGCTCAGCGGCGTGCAGGTTGGTGGCCCCGCGGGCGCCGATGGTCTCAAGCAGAGCGGTGTAGTGGCCGCTGCGGATGGTCATCTCATGCGCGTCGGTCACCACCTCCAAGGTTATGCCTACGGCTGATCGCGTCGGCAGCTCGCCCTGTCCATTCCAGAAGCGGTGCCGAATGCCGCGCAGCTTTCGCAATGGATGCCGATTCAGTCTGCCAGTGATGTTTGATGTGTTGTGGCGCCTGGTTGTTATCGTCGGTGTTGGTTCGAGCAGTCGGCTCGGGCTGACACGGTGCCCGCGGTCGCAGTCGTCGCTCTCGCCTCCTCCGCGTCCGCAGCACCAGAACACGGAGGACCAGTATGACCACCGGAACCGTCAAGTGGTTCAACGCCGACAAGGGGTTCGGCTTTATCACGCCCGATGACGGCACGAAGGACCTGTTCGTCCATCACTCGGCGATCAACTCGAGCGGCTATCGGGACCTTCGCGAGGGCGCCAAGGTCTCCTACGAGACTGAGGTCGGCGAGAAGGGACCGAGGGCCGCCAACGTCACTGCGCTCTAAGGCGCATCGGGTCCGCAAGCGCGCCTACCCGCTCGTCGCCGACGTCGCAAGCGGCCTGAACGGCCTCGGGAGGGCGTGATCGCCGAGACCGGTCAGCCGGCCGCTCGGAGCAGCGCGAGGATCCGTGGGTGGCCATCGATCTCGAGCTCGTCGACGACGTCGATCTCGTCGAGGCCAACGATCCGCGCCAGTCGCCGCAGACTCTCCGCCGAGAAGCCCCAGTAGACGAACTCATCGCGGGCGTACACGTCGCCCGGCTCGTGAACCTCGATCGCGGGTGCGTCGGCGCGCAGCTGCGAGCCGTAGGTTTCGAGCACGATCTCGCCGCCCGGCGCCAGCACACCCGCGAGCGCCCCCAGCAACCCGATCGGGTCGGTCACCCGATGCAAGATGCCGAAACACAACACGACATCGAAGCGCTCGCCGAGCTGGTGCACGTCGAGCGCGTCCATGCGCCGGTACTGGACCCGGGATCCGACCAGCCCGGCGATCGCGCGGAAGCCGGCGCCGCCGGGAAGCGTCACGCCAAAGCGAGCACGCACCCAGTCGACGTACTGCTCATTGTCGAGCGCGACGACGCGCCGCGCGCCGCGCGCCTCCGCCAGGAAGCTGTAGAAGCCATCGAACGCGCCCACATCAAGCACGCTACGGCCCGCAAAACGTTCCTTGCCGAGCACCGCCAGGCGGTAGCCGTGGTCGCGGGCGATGCCCGGTGTGTAGATCCCCGGCGCCAGCGCGAACGTGTGAAACCACAGCGGAACCGAATCGCGGACCCGCTCAGCCTCCGCCGCCGGCGCACCGATCGCCTGCACGTCGGCGATAGCCCGCTCGGCACCGGATGTCTCAGGGATCGGCTCAACCGCGATTGCATCGACGGCCAACGCATCAACTCCAGTCTCTCGTTCACACGACGTTCACACCAGCATCACAGGTCGGCGCCAGCAGCGCTCGAGAGCCGGACTGCCCGGCGTCGCGGGAGCGTCACGCGATACGCCCACCCGCGGGCTTTCGCCGCCAGCGCGTGCCACCCTCGCCACGCCACTGGCCAAGATCGCACAGCGCGTGAGTCGACCGCGGCGGACGGCCGCGACCGATCCCCCAGTCGCTAAACGTCAAGTGGCAGCAGCGCGGCTCGGGAACTCTCCGCGGCCTCCGCAATCCCGCGGGGGGCGACAATCAGTCGATGACGCCCGCTGACCCCCAGCAACAGCGGCTGCTGGAGCGACTGCGCCAGGCCGGCGACCAGCCGGTCGCTTTCGCCGACCTGCACGCCAGCGGGATCGCGTTCCCGGCCGCCGTCGTCACCGAGCTCGAGTTGAACGGATACGTGATCGAGCGCGTCTATGACCACGGCCGGCTGGCCGGCGTGCGCCTGCTCGATCCAGAACCCCCGGACACACGCACCGCACGCCGGCGCCGCCGCCCGCACCGATAGCCAGCCGCAGTACATCTCGCCATCACCGCGGATCACCCCAGGCTGTGACGTCCGGTGCGTGCTCAGGGCTGCTCGACGCGGCAAAGGCGCGCGGATTCACAATCATCGTACGCGCGGTGCAGTCGAGCGAATCGTCGGTCCGACCGCTCCGCGTCGGTGGACCGGGTCGTTTCGGCGCCACGCCGACGTGACCACCCTCGCCAAGCTCGCCCGCGAGCTCGCACGAGCGCGCGCCGTGCCGCTCACAGCGTAGGAGTACGCTCAGGGACCCGATGGCAAAGTCACGGCGAGCGCTCAAGCGGCGGCTGGCCTACGCTCCGCGGTTCCTGCGCCACTACCGAAATCGGCGTCAGATTGGATGCACGCCCGGGGTCGCTTTCCGCAGTGCTCGGGAACGAATGCGGCAACCCCACCGATGATCGTGGCGCCGAGTTGCGCCAATCGTTTCGCCAAATCCCTCCCAGCCGGACGATCGCACAGGCCCTGCTACTCGTGCGGTTGCATCACGTACGCGGGGCGCGTGTGTCCGCGGAGCTCAAAGCCTGATCAGGCACGTACGCGGGGCGCGTGTGTCCGCGGAGCTCAAAGCCTGATCAGGCTCGTCCGCGGGCGCGAGCGTCCCGAGCACCCCACGCACCCGCCGGGGACCGCGGCGCCAGCCGCACCGCTAGCCAGCTGAAGTCCGCCTCGCGATCACCGCCGTAGCCCAGGCTGCGAGTCTCTCGCGCATGCACAGCGCACACGTGCCAAGAATGGGCGCAGCACCGAACCCGTCCCCATCGGGGCGTCGGCGCTGTCAGCCGTCGCCGAGGTCGACAAGTTCGAGCGCGCCGAACCCGGCTAGCGGCGCGTCCATCAGGAACATCTCGATCGTGAGGTCGGGCTCGACGTGAGCCTGGCTGAGGAACGCGAGCACCTTGCGCCCTGTGAACTCCTCGATCATCTCGCTGTAGCGCACCTTCATCATCCGCTGGAAGTCGCGGCGCATCTCCAGCACCCGCTCGGGTTCGCCGCCTCCCATCATCGTGCGCTCAATCGCGGTGAAGCCGCCGTCGCTGAGCACGCACACGATCAGGTTGTCCAGCACGTAAGTCTTGGCCTTGATCGGTCCCCGCCCGTAATGCTCGCGCATCAACGCGACGATCCGGTTGGTGATCTCCGACAACAGCCTGCCGCCCGCGAGCGGGCGCAGCGCAGAATCGCCGCCCGCGGGCCCGCTCGGCCCGGCGTCACTCACTGCCAGCCTGTCGGCGTTAGCCTGTCTGCTCTGCTGCTCACTGGCGCTACGGATGTTCGCTTCGCGGGCTCCTAGCTGAACCTCGGCGACCTAAAGCCCAGCGGCCGGAGCCTAGCACCGCACACCGCATCGCCCGGGGGTTCGTAACCCGTCGCTAATCGCCGCAGCCACATTCGTGTTGAACTCTGGCCGCGCCGCCGGCGAGCTGAGACAGCCAGGCATCAGCGCCGTCAGCACATACCCGCTCGCGACGGCCAGCCGGGCGGGATCACGGGGGTGTTGCAACAGCAGCGTCCACCACCGACTCCCCCAGGACCGCCGCGCGTCCGTTCCCGGCTAACAGCAGCCACCAGGCCACGCGCCCTCCCGCTGCCCCTTCGAAGATGCAAACGGACACCGTCGCGCTCAACGCTACCGCCGCGGCCGCGCACGCATGCCGAGGTCGAAAGCAGAACACGCGACCCTAGCGAGGGCAGACGACCCGCTCGTCGCCAACATCAGGTGCGAGCAAGCTCCCAGCACGATGTCCGGTGCGCCTTAGGAAACCGGACGCGCAAAACGGAGCCTCAGGACCCCTCTGGAGAAGGACTCGGCGAGCTCGAGGTCGTCGACGGGGCTTCTGAGCTTTGATCGCAAGATCGCCGTTTGAGGCGCCCGCTCCTGGATGGGCTCCGGACGGCTGAACGGAGCCTTGAGTGGCCGATCGGGGCTCTGTCCAATATCACGCGGTTGGCTTCCCGATGGACGGGCTACGGACTCACGACTCAATTACTGAGGGTTTGATGGTGTAGTTCCAGTCGCCGTGGACGCGTGTCGGGTGATGTTGACGGCGGCGAGCTGCTCGTCGGTGACGTCGAGCTTGGTGCGGCACGGACGTTTGTCGAGCTGTGCGAGAACCTTCATCCCGGCGCTGGTCGTCGTGGCGGCCATCAGGTTGATGATGACTTCGTGACTGATCAGCGGCTTGCCGCGCCAGTTGAGCCTCATGAACGAGAACAGCCGGTGCTCCAAATGTGCCATTTGCTGGTACCGGGCGGGACGTGGCAGACCTGGATCGGGAGACCTGTGCTGTCGGCGAGGCGCCGTAACTCGGTCTTCCAGAGCCCGACGCGGTTGGAGTTCGCGCGGCCGCAGTCGGCGGTGATCGTCAGCGTCTCGGCGTCCGGATGGCGCTGTCAACGATCATCCGAATTCCCCAGTTGCGATCGCGAGAATTCCCCAGCTGTGGACAGTGGATGAGCTGAGCGGCCAGATGTCGTCTCTGACTCTCGGTGAGAGCCGGGGGACGACCAGCTCGCGGCGTCGCAACTTTCGCGGTCCGGGTTCGTTTGAGTACTAGCGATGACGGTAAAGGAGCGGCGTTGAGGCGTTTCAGGCGGTCTTTCTACTGCATAGCGGCGGCGATCGCAGTGCTGGCGTGCGACGCGGCTGCGGCGACGGGCACTGTCACCTACCGGGCGGGCAGTCCGTCGAGGGCGCCTTACGCGATCGTGACGGTCGCGAACGGAGAGGTGGTGAGGGTGCGCTGGGCGTTCGAGGAGCCTTGCGCAGGCGCTTACCCGATGCCGGCGTCGGCGACGAATGCGCTTCATGCGAGGGTCGGACGGCATGGTCGTTTCGCGAAGACGATCGAGGGTCAGTCCTATGGCTCGCAGGTCACTACCAGCTTCTCTGGAACGATCTCGTCTACGGTCGCGACGGTCAGGATCAACGATCAAGAGTTGATTCCTCATTACGGGGTGTGTGCCGGCTCGCGCACGTTCAAGGCGCGCCGGACGTAGGCCGGGGCTGCTCGTCAGGGTGGTGGTCGTTGGTTCTCTCGAGCGCGACCGGCTGCGCGGATGGGTCGCCCGGGCGCCGTTGTCGGCCCTTTCGGGGCCCCGCCAGCGGCGCCCGCTACGAGCGTGGACAAAGAGTAGCCGCCGAGTTCAGCTGCGTTGACGGGCCGGACAGGCCCCACCCGGCGCACCGTCCGCTGATCCTTCCCGATCGGACGCCTGCGCCGGCAGCTCGGCGGGCCGGCCTCCGACGAGGGGCGCTTTATCACTTCCAGACGCTGCCCGTCGGTGGCGGGATGACGCAGTACTAATCTAATCTAATCTAATCTAATCTAATGCCGAAGGCGATGGCAAGCGCCGGGAAGGGGCTTGCGGCCGACCTGCGGCTGGTGGGAATCCCAATTGATGGCCGCGACCTCCGCAACGGCGATCGCGAGGTCATGGAGCCGTTTGATCGCTGTGGCTGGCGCGACCCGACGGTCCTCGCGGCCCGGGCCGCAAGGGGGAGGAGCGGGCGGGGGGTCCGGTGCCGGAGGCACCCCCACCACACGCCAGCTCCATAGGCAATGTCGTCGGCGACGCAGGCCGCAGACCAACGCCCGAGGTCAAGGGCGGGCCGGCGACGGACCCATTCTTCGAGGGGCCCGGCGACCGCCAACCCGATCGCCGCAGCACGGGTCTGGCGCCGGGAGATGCCGACGAGGAGCAGCGGTAGGGCGAACATCGTCGCGGCACGCCCCGCCGCCAGAAGCATGTGCCACACGCTTTGCGCTGACCACGCAATTGTGCGTGAGCTGGGGATCCCGGTCTCGCGTAACCGCCGCTGATAGGCCAGGGCTTGGCCGGCAACGATGCCGGACGCGATCATCGGCCGACGGGAGATCAGCAGCGCAGCGGCGACACTTGGCATCGGATAGGCGACGAGCGAGCCCAGCCGCTGCGGGTGACGCTGAGCCACGGGAGCTGCGGATGTGCCGTACCAAAAGCGGCGAGCAAGCATGGCTGCCCACCGTTGGGGTTCGAGGTGCGCGACGTGAACGCTTGGGTCGTAGCGAATGCTCCAGCCGGCATCGTATGTGCGCCACACGAGATCGACGTCCTCGCCGTAGCGGAGGCGCTCGTCGAATGGCGTCAGTGCCTCGCGGCGCACGATAAGCGCGGCGGACGGAACGTAGCCAACGCGGCCTCCGGGCACGACCGCGCTCTCGCGCGAGCCCATGTCAAGTGGGCACCGAGCGGCATCGAAACGGGCCAACCAGCGGCGTGACGCCGACGAACACTGAGGCCGGATCCGCGGAGCCACGGCGCCCACGACCGGGTCGGCAAAGTGTGTCGCAAGACGAGTCGCCCATCCGGGCTGTGCAATGCAATCGCTGTCGAGAAATGCCACCAAGTCCGTGTTGGCCGACCGCGCGCCGGTGTTGCGAGCCGCCCCGGGACCCTTTGCGGTCGCGTGGCGCAATAGGGTCGCCCGGTGCTCACGGCACACCGAGGCGATGGCGTGTGGGTCTCGTGAGCCGTCGTCGACGACGATGAGCGTTGAGCGGCCCCCGAGACTGTTCAGGCACCCATTCAGCGCCGCCGGCCGATCTCGCGCTGGGACCACCACCGTTATCGTCGGCGCTACGTCCAACGTCGGCGCACGAGCGTGGGCGAGGCCGCCGTCGACAAGTCGCCGAGCGAGGCCGAGCGCTTCGGGCGAGTGGCTGGCGCCGGCGAGGAGATCCGCCAATGCATTTGCACCGGCCGCACTCAGCCGCATGATGCGCGGTGGCTCGCCTCCAACGAGCATGCGCCCGTCCCGGTAGCGACGTACGGTTTGGTCGAGGACCAGCCCCGACCCGAGCGGTAGACCGCTCACAGCGAGAGGCCCCCGTCCACCGGGATCGTTGCTCCGGTCACGGCGGAACCTCCTGGACCCGCGAGCCAGACGAGCATGGCCGCGATCTCTTCCGGATCGATGAGCCGGTCCAGCGGCTGCTGTGCGGCAAATGCCTCGCGGGACTCGAGCCCGTAGAGCCGGGCGCTCTCATCGAGGATCGGTGTCGCGGTAGACCCCGGGCTGACCGCGTTCGCTGTGACGCCAGTGCCGCGTAGCTCGGCTCCTAGCGCTCGTACAAGTCCCGTCACGCCGGCTTTGGCGGCACAGTACGCGGCGAGCAGCGCCAGACCACGAGTCGCTGCCGCCGAAGCGACGACGAGGAAGCGGCCGCTACGAGGATCGGGACGCCGCAGCAGCGCGGGAATGGCGACCCGTGCCGCCACCATCACCGAGCCGAGGTCGGTTTCGATCACCGCCTGCTCCTGCTCGGGCGGCATTTCCCACAACGGCATCCCACCCGCGATCACCCCGGCGGCGGCGACGAAGGCGTCGACACCACCGAGTCGTGCCTCGGTCTCGGCGACGAGCTCGCTCATCGAGTGGGTGTCGCAGGCGTCGGCCACTCGTCCGACGACCCGCTCCTCGCCGGCGGCGGCGATCGAGCCTGCCACGACGGCACGAAGCTCGTCCTCGGTGCCGAGCCGATACGGCAGGCGTTCGTCGTCGGCGCAGCGGTCAACCGCCACGACCTGCCAGCCGTTCGCCGCCAGGTCGCGCACCGTGGCGGCGCCGATCCCGCGTGCCGCACCGGTGACGATCGCCACGCCTGTCATCGCGCGGGCGCCCGCCACTCGTCGACCAGCTTCACCACCGCGGCAATTGCATCGCCGAGCAGCGCTCGGCCCTGGGCCGGCGATGCCCCAGCTGGGTCGCCCAGCACACCGTTGCGACTGATCGCGCGGACTCCGCACCTCTTGAGCGTTGGCAGCAGCTCTTCAAGCGGAGTGCGGTTCCCCGCAATCGCCAGCTCCACCCGCACCCGCCGCTCGCTGAGCGCAACCATCACGGAGGTCTCGAGCCGACCGGCGTGTGCGTCGCCCGTCCAGCCGGGGACGAACACCCGCACGTCACGACCCTCGTCGCGCAGCCGTCGCTGCGCTCGCAGCACCGGCTCTCGATTCCCCCCGTGTGTCGAGATCAGCAGGACCCGCGAAAACGTGGCGGACGCGGACCGCCCGAGCTCAACCAGCAGCAGCTCTAACGCGGGCTGGCCGATTGACAGCGTGCCGGGGAAGTCGGCGTGCTCTCCACTTGAGCCGTACGCGATCGCAGGCGCAACGACGACCCGTGACTGGCGGTGGGCCAGACCGTCCGCGATCGCTACGGCAATGTCGGTGTCGGTCGAGAGCGGCAGGTGCGGACCGTGCTGCTCGGTTGCCCCGACCGGCACTGCCAGGACCGTAGCGGTCCCGTCGCGTTGGGCCTCTGGCCAGGTTGTATCGGCCAGCCGGACGCTCATGCGATTGCGTCGGCGCCGCGGGCACGGGAGGGCGTCGCCAGCGCGAAACCCGGCGGAATGACGAGGTCCTCGGGCGTGAGATCATGGATCGAGGCGCGTCCCAAGCCGACGAGCGTCTCGTCGATGCCGGCACGGAGAATCTCGAGGACGTTACGCACGCCGGCCTCGCCATTAGCGGCCATGCCCCACAGGTACGCGCGCCCGATCAACACCGCACGTGCGCCCAGCGCGAGCCCCTTGACGACGTCGCTGCCGCGGCGGATCCCGCCGTCGAGCAGAACCTCGATCTCGTCGCCCACTGCATCCACGATCCCGGGCAACGCCCGGATCGACGCGGGCGAGCCGTCGAGGTTGTTGCCACCGTGGTTGGAGACGGAGATCGCGTCGGCGCCAATCTCCACCGCGTGCCGAGCGTCGTCTGGATGCATGATCCCCTTGACGACGAACGGACCGCCCCACTGCTCGCGCAGCCACGCGATGTCTGCCCAGGTCGCCGGTGGCGTCTGCATCCACTCGCCGTACGCGCCGAAGAACGAGGGTGGCGGCTCGCCTGGGCCGGCGACGTTCGGCACGACGAGCGCCGGTGCCCCGCCGCTGCGTGCGTAGTCCCACAGCCACCGTGGTCGGGTCAGCGCCTGCGGCGCAAGTTTCGCAATCGTGCGGAGGTCGAGACGCTCAGGAATTGCCGGGCTGCCCCAGTCCCGGCGATGCGCAAACGTCCAATCGAGCGTGACGATCAGCGCCTTCGCACCGGCGGAGCGCGCTCGGTCCATCGTCTGCACCATCCGCTCCCGCGGGCCCATCCAATACGTCTGGAAGAACAGCTTGGCGTTGACGGAGATGACTTCTTCGATTGGTTTGCTGGCGAACGAGCTCAACCCGATCGCGGTGCCCGATGCCGCGGCCGCGCGGGCGACGGCGACCTCCCCGTCGGGATGCACGGCTTGGACGCCTGTGGGTGAGACGATCACCGGGAGGGACACCTCCTCGCCGAGCACACTGGTCGCCTGGACGCGAGCACCGCCCACACCGGTGGCGACCCGAGGGACGAGCCCGAGCTCGGCGAACGCCCGACGTTGTCGGCGACCGTGGTTCCTCGCTCCGCGCCCGCGATCAGCGCTCCGTATACCGATCTCGGCAGGCGCCGCTTCGCGCGGCGTTGAGCCTCCGCGACCGACTCGAACCAGTCCCTCGTGCTCGCCATGCCTACGAGGCCGACGAAGTCGTGTCGGCCGCCGGCCCGAAGTCGGCGAGCGGGTCCTCGTCGCAGTCGCGCAGCGGCGCCCGGCGCCGGGAGTGATCCGCCGAAGGTCGCGGAGGCACCGCGTCCCCCCGCGCGGACAGAGCCCGCTCACCGTGTCCCAGCACGCATTCCGGGTCAGGACCTTCCAACGGCAGCCCGGTGAAGAACTTCGCCGCCATGCATCCGCCCCGGCAGGAGTCGAAAAAGCCGCAACTCCCACACGCGCCGGCCGCCTGCGGGCGGCGCAGCCGTCTGAAGAGAGCCGAGTCGCGCCACACCCCGGCGAACCCGCGTGGCTCACGGACATTGCCCGCGAGGAACTCAGAGTGGATCGCAAACGGACACGCGTAGACGTCACCGATCGGATCGATCAGGCACACGACCCGACCGGCTCCGCACAGGTTCAAGCCGGGCAGCGACTCTCCGTACGCCGAGAGATGGAAGAACGAGTCTCCGGTCAGAACCTCCTCGCCGTGAGCGAGCAGCCACTCATAGACGTGTCGCTGCTGCTCCGCCGTGGGGTGCAGGTCGTACCACACGTCCGCCCCACGCCCCGACGGACGCAGGCGCGTCAGCCGCAACTGGGCGCCGAACCGCTCAGCGACCGCTTTGAACTCGTCGAGCTGACCGGCGTTCTCACGCGTGAGCACAACGGACATCTTGAACCCACGCATCCCCGCATCGGCCAGGAGCTCCATCGCTCGCATCGCCACCGCATACGAGCCTGATCCCCGGACGACGTCGTTAACCTCGGCGGTCGCGCCGTCGAGCGAGATCTGGACGTCCACATACTCGCTTGCCGCCAGCCACGCGGCGCGGGAAGCCGTGATCCGACTGCCGTTCGTCGAGAACTTGACCCCCACCCGATGGGCCGTCGCGTAGTCGACCAGCTCCCAGAAATCACGTCGGACCGTCGGCTCGCCACCACCGATGTTCACATAGAACACCTGCATCCGCTCCAGCTCGTCGATGACCTGCCTGCATTCCGCGCTCGACAACTCGCGAGGATCACGCCACCCCGAGCTCGATAGACAGTGCACGCAGGCCAGGTTGCAGGCGTACGTCAACTCCCATGTCAGACAAATCGGGGCGTCGAGCCCCGCCTCGAAGTGCTCGACCAGCCTCGTGGGCGCCACGGTCGACCTCATGACTCACTGGATGGCTCGATCATGCCCGTCTCGGCAAGACGGGCGAGCGCCGACTCGTAGACCCGCGCCTCGTCGGCCCCGACACCGAGCGCGGCGATTGCATCCCGCGCGCTGCGATGACGTTCGAGCAATTCGACCAGCTCCACGAGCGTCGCGGTCTTCAGGAACGACAGTCGCCTGGTCCCGAAGTGATAGGCGAGGGCACCAAACGGCTCGGGACGCAGCGCGACACGCCTCCCCAGCCGCCATGGCTCCGCCGCGTCGAACGCCGGCATGTCTAGTAGACGCCGCACATGCCGTCGATCGAGACGTCCTCGACGAGGAGATCCTCTTCGACCAGGGCGACCTTGACCTCAGCCGGGACCGCGTCGCGCGGCGTCTCAACGGGCACCTCGACCTGCTGGTCGTCGATCACGACTGGCTGATTCATGCGAACCTCTCTCTCCTACTTGGACCTGGCTACCAATCGTAGGCAGAATTATCACACCCAGTGCCACAAATCAACGCCAGCTCGCGAACCGGCGGCGAACCCGGTCGCGGCCGCCCCGCCAGCACAAGCCGCGAGGAAGTCGCGCGAGTCGCGCTCGAGCTGTTCGCCCGCCAGGGATTCGACAACACAACCGTCAACGACATCGCCCGCGCGGTCGGTGTCGGGCGCCGCACGCTGTTCCGCTACTTCTCGTCCAAGAACGACACCGTGTGGGGCGACTTCCATCTGGTGTGCGAGCGGCTTCGCGCGGCCCTCGCCGCGACACCGCCGGACGAGCCGCTCATCACGTCACTGCGTCGATCCGTTGTCGAGTCAAACAGCTATCCCGATGACCAGCTCCCGGAGTTGCGGATCCGCATGACCCTGATCACGAGTGTGCCCGCGCTCCAGGCGCATTCGATGCTCCGCTACGCAGAGTGGCGGCAGGTCGTCGCCGAGTTCGCTGCCGAGCGCCTCGGCCTCGATCCCATCGAGCTCGTTCCCCAGACCATCGCTCACGCCGCCCTCGGGACGTCGATGGCCGCGTTTGTGACCTGGGTCGGCGACCCGGCACGCGATTTGGTCGCCACTCTTGATGCCGGGTACCAGGCGCTGGCGGACGGATTCGCTTGAACTGAGCCAGCCGCGGGTGATGACGGGGACGCTGACCAGCGCCCGGCTGCGTGCGCGCCTGACCCCTCGCGCGATAGGGTTTCCGTGACATGGGCCGTGTGGATGGCAAGGTCGTGTTCATCACTGGTGCCGCGCGTGGCCAGGGGCGCTCGCATGCCGAGGCGTTCGCTGAGGAAGGCGCGGATCTGATGCTCGTCGACCTGTGCGCCGACATCGATGGCGTTCGCTATCCACTGGGAACCGCCGACCAACTCGAGGAGACGGCCCGTCGCTGCCGTGATCAAGGCCGACGCGCGGTCACCATGAGCTGCGACGTCCGGGACCAAGCGCAACTCGATGCGGCGGTCGCGCGCGCGATCTCCGACTTGGGACAGATCGACGTGTTGATCAACAACGCCGGCGTCGGCAGCCCCGCCGGGCCGGTATGGGAACTGACCGAGGAGCAATGGCTGCTGCTCCTCGACATCGACCTCAACGGTGTGTGGCGCGCCTCGAAGGCGGTCATCCCGCACATGATCGACCGCAAGCAGGGCTGCATCCTCAGCACGTCATCGTCAGCCGGGCTCAAGGGCTTCGGGTGGGACGCGAACTACGTCGCAGCGAAGCACGGTGTCGTGGGGCTCACCAAGAACATGGCGATCGATCTCGCGCCTCACGGCATCCGGGTCAACTGTGTCTGTCCCGGCTCCGTGCGCGATGACCCACGGCTCGACAGCGCGATGCTCAAGGGCGTCGCCGAGGAGTTCGGAGTCCCACTGGACCGCTACGAGGAAGAGTTCGCCTCCTACCACCTACTCCCGGTACTGATGGAGGCGCGCGACATCTCCATAGCCTACGTCTGGCTCGCCTCCGACGATTGCGCCCGCGTGACCGGAGCGATCCTCGCGCTCGACGCCGGCTTCACGACCAAGTAGCACCCCGCGCTAATGCCAGGGCGCAAACCCAAATGAAAGCGGCTGCCGGCACGTCATAGCGGATGAAACGCCATAAGGTAGGCGGTTGTGCGTGTGGGCCCCGGGGCCCGCCCGCAGCAAGGTTGGCGAAGCCCGATTCGTACACGCGCCTGATCCGTCGGTCCAGCATCTGTCTTACCGCCGCGTGAGGAAAGAGCGCTGGATGTCGCGATGGAGGCCTACATGTCGCTCCAACTCGTCAATGGGCCATGACCTCCTTGGACGCCTCCGCTCCTCGATCTGCAATGTGGAACGGGGCGGATCGAGACCGAATTCGAGGGTTCCGAGAGAGCTCCAGCTCATGCCTTTGCGGCCCCGTGCAACTGCTCCGTGGACTCGCGGTCGGCCGACACGGCGATGACGCCGGACTCCACCAACGCCGACGGCCACACCGGGAGACAGCGAGCGTGGAGCGGTGGTGCCTGTACCCGCAGAACCAGCCAGTCGCGTCCACCGATGCCTGATCGATATCCGGCCTCGGTCACGCGGCAGCAGCGACGATGGAGCAGGACGAGCGTGCGCGGCAGCGCGGCCGCGCTGTCGGGCTCGAGCTCTAACGTGAGCGCGATGTCGACCTTGCCCTGCAGGTCGATCCGATCACCTCGCACGCACTCACCGTCATCTGGACAGCGGTCATCTCCCCCGGTCTCGCTGCAGCCGCTTCCCGGCCCGCGCACGCGCTCGCCGCGCCAGGGGCGGCGAACCCGGCCCGCCACGCGCAAGCAGTTCAGCGACGCTCTGCTTGTGGCTGATCGCCGCCAGCCGCCGACCGTTCGTGACCTCAGGCAGCTCCTCGACCCCGGCGGCTGCCGCCTTGCTGGGGGTGGAGTCTTGAGGGTCGATGCCGTAGCGGTCCTCGAGCTCGGCGCGGATCCTGACCGACGCTCTGGCTGCCTCGGGGTCGGTGTCGCGCCACTCTTGGGCGGTTTCCCATGCTGCGGCGATCTCGTGTGGGGTCGCCCGGTCCCACCACTCGGTCTGGGTCACGGTCGCGAGCCGCGCCCGAGCCGCCGCACGCTCGATCTCGAGCGTCGCGCGGAGCTGCCGCGTGGATTGTTCGCTGGCGTCGGCCGCGGCGCGCAGCTGCTCGGCGCGCGCGTGTGCGTGTGCTCGTGCGAGCGCTGCGGCTGCGGCCAGACCGCTGCGTAGCAGCTCCTCGATCGCCTCGCCGACCCCGTCGGTTTCGTGCGTCATCGGTCTCCTCTCTCGTTCGTGATCACTCGATCGTGGCGGCGCTGCCGCTCGTGCCACGTGGCCGGGCGCTCAGACTCTGCGAACCCCAGGCCGCGTCCCGGCGGCGCGCTCGCGTGCGGCGGCGTGGCACCGAGCTGTTGGGCGAGGCGGGCGCGGAGCTCGAGGAATTCGCGGCCTTTGGTGTGGAGGCCCCATAGCGCGCTGGCGAAGTCGAATACGGTGCCGCCTCGCCGACATCCAAAGCAGCACCATGTTCCGTCGCCGTAGCACTGCAGGCTCGGGGTTCGGTCGTCGTGGAACGGACACGCGATCTTCCCTTCCCGGTTGGGTTCGCGGCCGGTCAGCCGTGTGACGTACTCGCCGGTTGGGATCGCCCGCAGCTGCTCGTACACGAGATCCCCATTCCCGGCCCGCCGCCCGCGCCGCGCGCGATCCTCGACCAGAACCTGTCGCTCCGCGCCAGTGCCATGCTTAGCGGCCGGATCCTCCAAGCCTGCGGTCAGCTCCCATAGTAGGTAGGAGCGCTGCGGATCGAGCAGCGCCAAGCGCACCTCGACCGGCGGGGAATGCTTGTGATTAACGGTCTGCGGCGGTCTCAGGATTCTCGTCGCGTCGACGCTCGCGAGATCACCGCCGACCCGCAGAGCGAGCTTGCGGTTGGCCGCCTGCGCCGCCTGTGCGGTGACGGGCTCGCGCAGCAGCCAGTAGGCATGAGCGTGGCCTTTAGTGCCGGATGCGATCAGCATCGACGGCGGTGCCGGCGAGCGCTGGAGCAGCTGCTCGCTCGCTGGCGTGTCGAGCTCGACGAACACGAGGTGCGAGCGGCTGACGGCTTCGCGCCCGCCCGCCGGGCGGTCGCGCAGCAGCACCCCTACGTATGTGTCGGTCCGGGTCCCGAGCCGGCGGATCACCCCGGCCGCGTGCTCGATGTCTGTGGCGGGGATGAACCGTTGTCCCATCCCAGTTGTGCGGCGGTAGCGAATCTCGAGCAGCCGCTCGCCGGGATCGCTCCCGGCGAGCAACTGCAGGTAGCGCTCAAGCGGCTGATAGCGGCGATCGGCGCTCATCGTCTCGGCTTCGGGACGGGCGGGCTGTGGCGATTCACACCCGGTGGCTCACCGTTCGGCTCCGACCGCCTTGCTGCGCGTTGTCGTCGCCAGCCGGGCGGTGCGGCTGGCGGACCCGGGCGCTCGGGGATCGTCGGCCTCTTCGCCGGCCTCGGCCTCCTGCCCGGTTTCGCGGGCGTGAGCGGCTTCGCGGTCGCGGGTTTCGCCGCGGGGGGCGGCGAGGTGCTCGACCCGCCCGACGATCCCGTAGTCGTGGCGGTTCTCACCCGCGTCGGTCTGCCAGCGCTGGTACTCGAGGCGCCCTTCGACCGCGACCAGCCAGCCTTTGCCGAGCACGCGTGCGGAGGCTTCGCCGGGTTTGCCGAACTCGGTCACGTTGACGTACCCGGTCTCGCGGCCGGGGGCCATTCCGTCGACCGCCAAACGCAGTCGACACACGGCTCCGCCGTCCGCGAGCTCCCGCAAGGCGGGAGCGTCCGTCAACCGGCCGGTGAGAGTGACACATGTGGTTCATGTCCCCTCCAGTGGGGTGGTGGTTTTGACGGGCGGTGGAGGGCTCCACGCCCGCTGGCCGATGCCCCGACTCGCAAGCTGTGTGTGGCGGTGATCACAGGAAGGCATCGCACTCCCACCCCCGCCGGGTGTCGAGCATCAGGACCGTGAAGCCCGCCCGGGTGCGGTCGAGTTCGACGGTCGCGGTGACCGCGAAGCGGTCCTGCTCGAGCGGTCCGTAGGAGAGCGCCAGCAGCCGAGCCCGCACGCGCCGCAACCCCGACCGGACGAGCGGATCCTGCCCGTCGCGAAGCTCGGTCTCAGCGGTGCTCGTCATCTCCCCAGGCCGGGGCGCTACCGCTGCGCGGTAGTTGGCGTAGCCGGTCGCGAACCGGGCGGCCGCCTGCTGTCCGGCCCGCGGAATCTGCACGCCGACGATGGGCCGCGTGGTTTGGTCGACGCTCAGGTCGGGGGGCTGTAGCTGTGCGACCTGCCATCCGGTCTGCTCGCGCAGTAATTGGACGGTGAACGGGTAGGACTCCGAGCGGCTGGACACTTCGACGGTCGCCTGCGCGGAGTACAGCGTCGAAGCGCCCGTGATGTGGCGGATCTCGAGCGGCCCGTCGCGGAAGCTTGCTGGGATCCGTCCGCCCGAGACGGCTTGGTCGCGGGCGGTGATGCTCGCGTCGCGCAGGGCACTGGCCGGTAGCGATCCGCTCAGATAGGCGAGGTAGGAGCGCACGAACGCCCGCTCCACCTGACCCGTCGGCATGCGTTGCCTCGGCGAGCCGCCCGCCGCCGCCGAGGATGCTCGCGCGAGCATCGGGACCGAGGTGTCGGTCGTGATCTGATGGTGCGCATGTCGATTGTTGCCGGCGCCGCCCAGCGCGCGCACGGCGATCGCCACCCCGATCAGCAGCGAGCCCAGACTGATGCGTGTCGGCCGGTTCATAGTCCGACGGGGTGTCGTTGGATGAAGCCGCCGTATTGGTCGCCGGCGATCTGTGCTGGGATCATCGATCCGGGCTGCCAGCGCGGCCCGGTCGACGGGTTGGTGGGCTGGACGGGTGCGTACCAGGCGGTGTCGAGCACGATTCCGGCGACTTCGATGAACGCGTGCCCGGGGTTGGTGTAGATCGTGACCCATTGGCCGGCTCCGGGGTATGCGACGTTCTCGAGTCCGCCGGAGGCGGGGTCGCTGTCGGCGAGGAGGGTTTGGCCGAACCCGCCGCCGTAGAGGACGTAGTCGGTGGCGCCGGAGCAGTCGTAGCCGGGGGTGCCGTTATCGCCGGGTAGGTCGCCGCCTTGGGGTTGCGGGTTGGTTTGGCTGTCAGATAGGGCGGGGTCGGTGTGGCCGCCTCCGTATTGGTAGTCGAAGTGGTCGATCCGGTCGCCGGCCGCGACCATCGCTTGCACCTGCGCGGGCGCCTGCTCGGGTGGGCGGGCGAGCCCGTTGGGCATGATCACCGCGACCGTGCCGGGCACCGGCGTGAGATCGTCGACTAGCTCCGGGCATCCCCCCGTACTCCCCGCCCGCTGTGTTGCTGCGCTCGCCCTGAGCGTTGCGCCTGTCGTGGGCGGGCAGCACCCGCCCGTGCTGGTCGGCGTGTAGCCGACGGAGATGGTCGTCGGGGTGGGGAGGTTGGTCGGTTGTTTGCCGCCCCACGCGGCTTGGATGTCGGCGTTCAGGTTTTGAAGGCCGGTCTGGCCGCTGTAGCGGGCGGCGAGGGCTTGGACTTGGGTGACGTACCAGTCGGCGTGGTTGTAGGCGAAGATCGCCGCGTACCAGTTTGCGGGCGCGCCGGAGGCGTGGAGGTAGTTCGCGGCCGAGTAGATCGCGTCTTGGGGGTCGTAGGGGTCGGGTGTGCCGCCGGGGTTGGTGACCGCGACTCCCCAGGAGGCGAAGGTTGCGGGTTCGAACTGCATCCAGCCGATCGCGCCGGCCGAGCTGGTCGACGTGTTCGTCCCGAACGTGGTCTCCATGTCGTTGATCGCGGCGAGGTACGCGTACCCGTCGGGGCCGAGCTGGTAGCGCTGGGCGGCGCCGAGGTAGTACTGCACCAGCGCCGGCTCCCCCGCCGCGGATGCCCCCGCGCCTGCCCCGGCGCAGCTTCCGGCGATCTGACCGCCGAGCAGGATCAGCGCGAACACCAACCCGAGCCATGGCCAGGAACCCGCCGGCGAACAGGAGGGTCGCGCCGCGCATCCGCTCACGGCTCCTTCAATTGGCCGCTGGTGGCGGCGGTGGGGTCCGGGGTTCCTTCGGGCACCGGTTCTGACGGGAGGGGTTTCAGGGGGCGGGTGGCGTGCTGGTCGGGGGTGCAGCCTTTGAACGGGCCGTCGGCTGAGAGCAGTACGGCCATGTGCGGGTCGGCGTGGTCGCGCAGCCACACCGACATCCCGGTGGCCGCGTCCAGGCGCAGGTACTCCCACGAGCGCCACAGCGCGTCCAGCCGGATCCACGCCTCGGAGTGGCGCCACCACTGCGCGCACCAGGTCGTGGCAGTCGCCGAGATCGCGCGGCGATAGACCGGCAGCAGATACCCGGACAGGAACTGCTCAAGCGAGCCGTACACCGGCTCCGGCCGCCCCTCCAGGCCCGCACGCGACATCGGCTCGCGAACCACAGCCGGCTCGCCGAGCCCCGGGTCGCTGGCGTAGTCGTGCTCGTAATGCTCCTCGAACTCACTCATCGCTGATCTCCGTTGGCGTGGCGGGCGGGGTCGTGCGCGACGATCGACGCTCGCACGCGTGCGGCGTCGGGGCTGTCCATCCACGGGATCGACCGTGCGAGCGTCGGCTTGCTGCCTGAGGCGAATACGACGATCCGGCCGGCGGGGAGTGATCCGAGGTCGGCGACGTCGAGGATCCGCTCGCGGCGCACCGATCGGCTCGTCGTGCGGCCCTGACGGGCGCCGTGGGTGACCTGGCGGCCCTGGAGGTCGAAGTCGCCGATCAGTCGTGAGAGCTGCCTCGAGGAACTCGACCTCGCTGACGCCGCCGCCGTAGACCTTGATCGTGGCCGCGGACCAGAGCTTGTTCATGCCTTCCTTGCCCCATACCTCGACGCCTTGGGACCAGGACTGCAGGATCGTCATGAGGCAGATCCCCCGGGAGCCGTAGTGGCAGTAGAGGTCGGGGAGTTTGCGCCATCGGCAGACGTTCGCGGCCTCGTCGAGGACCGCGATCATCGGTACGGGGAGCCGGCCTGCGGGGGAGCGTTTCGCGAGCTCTTCGGCGGCTTCGCACACCGCGAGGGTGAGCGCGGTCACCAGCGGCGCGCACGTCCCCTTCCCTTCTTTGGAGAGGCTGTAGAGCGTGTCGGTGCAGGACGCGAACTGGTTTGCGTTGAACTGCGGCCGTCGGTGTTGGGGGGTGACCCAGGTCATGGCGTGGCGGTTGGTCATGAACGCGCACATTTCTTGGGCGGTGCCGAACACTCCGCCGCGTTGCTTCTCGGGCGCGTTGATCTGCGCTTGCAGGGAGGCGGCGAGGATCCGGTAGCCGTGCTCGCCCAGGATGTGCACCGCCTCCTCATCCCCGGGAGCGGTGAGCCACAGGTACACCTGCGTGAGCGGCCGGTGGTCGAGGCTGGCGGCGAGGAGCAGCTCGGCGGTCAGGTTCTGCGCGGCGGTGTCAAAGAACGCGTCCGTGCGCGCCCCGGGATCGCGACTGGCGAGCGCGAACACGTCCGCGAGCTCGCTCGCGCGGACCTCATCGGTCACATAGCTGAGCGGGTTCCACCACCAGCCCGCCGGCTCCCCGGCGATCTGTTGCGGGTCGAACACCCACACCCGCCCGTTCTGTGCCCGCGGGTCGCGACTGGCGTCGACGACATCGCGCTTGTTCGACGTGACCAGCACCGCGCCGGGTGCGGCGAGGATCGACGGGATCGCGCGGCTCGTCGTCTTCCCTGTTCGTGGTCCCCAGACGTCGACGCTGACGTCCTCCCAGCCCGCGTACAGGAGCCGGCCGCCGGCGACCGCCCGCGCGATCGGCAACCCCACAGTCTGGACACCTAGCCGGGACGCGGTTCGCGCGGCGTGCCTGGCCGACAGGCGGGCGATGTTCGCGCCGCGGCCCATCCACCGCGACGCGCGATCCACGTGAGCCAGCCGCGAGGACCGCAGCGACCAGCCGAGTGCCGCGCCGACCGCGATCAGGACCGCCGTCAAAGCGCCCGCGATCGCGGTCGCGCCCGCCGGCCAGCGCACCCTCCCCTGGATCAGTTCGATCGCGAGTGCGGCGGGGTTCGCGGGCAGCTGCTCGCGGCCGCCGTCGAGCAGCAGCGCCAGGTGCGCCGCCGCCACCACCACGAGCGCGACCAGCAGGGCGACGCCGATCGTCGCCCACAGGAACACCACCTCGAGGTCTGCCGGCGGTCCTTCGGAGCGGCGCGAGGTGCTGCTCACTGACCCTCACCCCCGACCGCTGCGACTGGCAGCTGATCGTGGTCGTGGTGGATGGTTGAGCGTTCGTGCCAGAGCTTGTTGGTGTCGTGCAGTGCTTGTTCTGAGACGGTGAGGCGGACGTGCACCGGGATCCCGGGCCTGCCGCCGACCTTGACCAGGAAGTTCCCGCGTCCGGGTGGCGCGGCGCTCACCGCGCCGGTTGACCAGGCGGGCGGGTCCTGCCAGCCGATCAGCAGCTGCTGCTCGCTGGCGGACATCGGCACCACCTGGGTCAGCATCGCCATCTCCGCCGCGGGCAGCCCGGCGCAGATCACCATCCCTGAGCGTTCGACGAACCCGCGGGCCTTGGCCCGGTCCTCCTCCAGGGCCAGCGCCTGCAGGTCGCTCATCGTGTGCGAGCACATCGCCACCCCCACCCCCTTCGCGCGGTTCAGCCGGGTCAGGACGTCGACCCGGTCGACCATCCCCCGCCCCGCGCGCAAAGCGCGCCACAGCTCGTCGAGCACGACGAAGTAATGCCTCCTGGGCTCGAGCCCGGCGTCGGCGAGGGCGTTGGCGATGTTGACCGCCCCGAACCCGTAGGACCAGCACGCCATCAACGCCGCGCCCTGCAGCACGGTGTCGCCGTCGTCGATCGCCGAGACGTCGAACACCGCCGGCACATCCCGGCGCATCGCGACCGTCGACGGGGCCGAGAAGATCTCCCCTAACCGTCCCTGCCCCAGCAGCCCGCGCAAGCTGACCAGCAGGTTCTCGGTGATGTCGTCATACCGGCCGCGGTCGCCGCGGTCCATCGCCACGTCCCGCACCTCCGCGGGCGCCTGCGCGATCACCTGAACGAGGTCTGCGAGCACCGGCACGCCCTGATGGCGCTCGTCGAGCACCCGCAGGGCGCGGTCGAGGATCATCTCCTCGCGGTCGCTCGGGACCGCCGCACGGGACAGGGTGATCAGCGTCGAGATCATTGTGTGCCGCCGCGCGAGCGCGTCGGCCAAGACCTCACGCCGCGCCCGGCCCGTAAGCCGCGCGGCCGCCGCCTGGGCCTCGCCCGGGTCGAGGACGTTCAGGTAGCCGCGGCCGCGGCCGAGCTTGATCACCTGCCCGCCGAGCGCGTCGATCAGATCCACGTAATCGGGCTTCAGATCGCCTAACACGAGCGGCATGACGCCGAACCCGGCCAGCCCCAGCGCCATCCGCCGCAATAGGCTCGACTTCCCGAGGCCGGGGAGGCCGAGCACGAACACCGACGGGTTCGAGATCAGATGGGCGTCTTGGAACCAGCTGATCGGATCGGCGCACAACGTCGCGCCGGAGATCAGGCTGCGGCCCAGCGGCACTCCTGTCGTCGGGGTGCCGGTCCCGGTCGAGAACGGCCACAGCCCGCACACCTGAACCGTCGTCCCCCGCCACTCATCGGCCGCCTGCACCAGCACCGAGCTGCCGGCCCCGCGTCCGCTCCACCCGCGCGGGCCCGGCACCGCGCATCCCCGCCCGCCTGGCGCGGTTGTTCTTTGCGCGCGTGTGTCTCATAGCGCGCTGCGGATCTGCTGGGGGACCTTCAGATGCGCCGGCAGCATGAGCCCGAGCGGGAGCCCGGCGACGAACGCGGAGTCCTGGGAGCCGTACATCCGCCGCAGGCTCAGCCTGGCGTCGCGGCGAGGTTTTCAACCGCGGCCTCGGCCTCCGCGAGGCGCTCGGGCTGCTCGCCGTTGACGGTGGCGGTGAGGATCAGTCCGAAGTCGACCAGTCCGGCGCCGCGGGCCTCCTCCTGCGCGGTCGCCAAGGCCGAGCGCTGCTCGCGCAGGACGTGCTCTGATGGGCGCTGCGCCGAGTTCACGCGAAAGTCCGCGTTTCGCTTATCCGCCTCCACGATCCTCGCTGCCAGGCCGGGGTCGAGCACCCGGTAGAGCAGGCTCACGCGCTTGCGCGCGATCTCCCGGTGCGGCGCCAGCAGCTTCCACAGCACCGCCGAGTGCACCTCGCCGCGGGGGGCGGCGCTCATCGCCCAGCTCGCCGAGGTCGCCCCGTCGTGCGCGGTAGGAGCTCCACGACGCCTCCGCCGCCGCCGGACCGACATCCGGCCACGACAGGCGCGGGACCTGCCCGGCGTGGTAGGCGTCCTCGATCACCCGCCCGGCGTGCGGGTCATAGGCCGAGCGGACGATCTCGCACAGCTCCTGCGCGCTCACCGGCCGCGCTGCGCCCGCCCCCGTTCCATGCAATCGCTGGGTCAGTCCCGGCAGGCGGGTCGCGAGCTCCCGCGCGAACTCACCAGCTCGCCGGCGCCCGCGGCCGGGGCTGTGAACGTCAGCGCGACCCACGCCCGGATCGTCGCCGACCCCAGCGGATAACTGTCGACCACCTCGCGCAACACCCGCTGCGCCAGCACGGGAGCGTTCGGGTCGATCCGCTCGGTGACCTGTGCTCGTAGCCGCTGGCCAGTGTCGGGCGCGGTCTCGACCGTCACCGCGGCGGCGATCACCCCCGGCTCATCCCCCAACGACGCGAGCCATTCGCCCCAGCGCGCGACCCACACGTCGATCTGCTCCTGGTCCACCAGCGACGCGCCGTCAGGCTCGGCCGCGAACAGCACCGACACATGACCGGTCGAGGGCAGCTCCAGGAGCGCGAACGGCCGATCCCACGAATCCCGCCCCTCCGACAACCTCGATGCCGCCAGCAAGCCCGGGAGCTGGAACGTTCCCCACCGCGCCAGACCCAGCGGACCGGAGCGGTACAGGTGCGCGCCGCTGGAGCGCGACCGCCACCACCCCGCCCGGACACCCACCAGCTGTAACCCCGTGCGCCCGTGCCGGTCTGAGACCAGCAGTGACCCCAACCCGATCGCCAGCGCCACCAACAGCACCATCCCGGCCAAAAGCCCGGCGACCGCGACCGCGAGGATCACGACGATGATCCCGCCCATCAACACCCCGGTTCCCAACAGCCCCAGCCGGCCGATCCCCGCCGAGCGCGGCCGACGCCAATTCCCGTAGGTCCGCTCCCGCGGTACCTCTGCCGCCATCTACAGCACCCCCTCGGAACCATCAGGACCCGGCTCGGCGCCCGGCTCAACTGCCCCGCTCGCGCCGCGCGACGCTGCCCCCGCCGCGGCGATCGCCGCCGCCAACCCGGCGCCAGGCGCGCCCGCGACACCCGACACGACGCCGTCACGCACCGACCCGCCGCCAGCTCCCAGCGCCCCGTTCCCGCTGGTCGCGCCGTTCGCGCCAGCGGCGCTGTTCGCGCCGGGCGGTCCCTGCCCGGCTGCGGCGCCAGGCGCTCCCAAGCCGTCAGCCGGCACCTGTCCGCCGCCGCCACCGCCCGCAGCCGCCACCGACGCGGAAGCGCCGGTTGCGCCCCCCGCCGCTGCAAGACCGCCTGCTGCGGCTGGGCTGCGGAGTGTCACCGCGCCATTCCCCGCAGCTACGCCAGAGCCGATGCCGCTGTTGGTGGCCGACCCGCCGCCGCTGCTGTCTGGGGGCGATCCGGGGCCGGGCAGCCCGCCACCGCTGTTGCCCGGCGCGCCGCTGGAGCCCTGGGGGCCGGCGCCGCCGTCGGACCCGCCGCCACCCATATGCGCGCCGACTGAGCGCAGCGCGCCGGTCGGCATCGCCAGGGCTGCGACGCCGCCCGCGGCGGCGAGCATCGTGCCCGCCCCGCCGGAGGCGAGCGCGCCGACCATCGGCGCGACGAACCGCATCAATGCCGGCAGTGCCAGGAGCGCGAGCAGCATCAGCGACAGGCCGGTGATCACGTTCAACAGCCCGCCCGACCCAAACACATCAGAGCTCGACAAGCGGAATGCGGTCGCGTACACGATCGCCGCCGCCGGCTTGTACAAGACGAACGCGAGCAGCCAGCTGACGCTCTTGCGAAACCATTGGCGTCCCGCCTGCGTGCTGGTGAACGCCGCGGTCGTCGGCAGGATCCCGGCCAGGATCACCAGCATCCCGCCGCGCAGCACCATCAGCAGGATCTGCAACAGCGACGCCAGCAGCGCCAGCAGCCCGAGGATGATCACCAGGATCGCTCCGAACCCGCTCGAGGCGGCTGTCAGTCCCAGCAGCCCGGTCAGCTGTGTCCCGAAGGTGCTGTGGACCGACTGGCTGATGATCCAGGTCGAGAACTGATCTGAGGCTTGGACCGCGAGTGCGATAACCGTCAACCCGGCACCGGACACCGCGACGTACACCGCGAGGGAGCGCAGCACGTCGCGTCCGGCGTCGGCGCGCTGCTCCCACGCCATCCGGCCGCACCCGACCAGGACCCCGCAGACCGCCAGCGCGGTCATGTACCACCACAGGTGCCCCTGGATATAGCCGACCGCGTCAAACGGGGTGCTGCCCCGGTCCGTCGTCGTTAGGTTTGGGGTGCCGATCTGCACCCATAACGTCCCGACGGTCGCGATCGCCTGATTGAGCGACTGCATGATCGCCTTCGCGATCACCGTGATCACGTCCCCACCGACCGTGCTCGCCAACCCGCCCAACAGCCCACCCACCAGGGTGAACGGCGCCGACAGGATGCTCGCCAACCCGATCACGACGCCGCGCTCCACGGCACATACCCGTCAAGACTCTCGATCTGCCCCGCCGCCGGCGCGCCCGAAGGGGGAATCACATACCGCCAATCCCCCTGCTGGAACACCATCGTGCACGCCACGCTCACCAGCACCCCCGAGGCGCCCCGGAGCACCACGCTCAGATCCGCCGACCCGGGCGAGTAGGAGTTGAACTCAAACCCCGCCAACGCCACCGGGCCGCTTGAGTCCAACCGATTCGTGCTCCCCTGCGCCTGCGCGATCACGGCGGCCCGCGAGGGCGTGTCCGCCGCCAAATGCTCATACACGCTCGCCGGCGGCCAGGCGGTGCCCGCCGCCCAGAAATTCACCGCCGCATACAGCGCCCCCAGCGGCGAGTCCGCAAAACACACCCGAAACCCATCCACGGTCCGCTGCGGCCCGACCGACCCCGGACTATCCGGCGCCGCCATGCTCCCCACCAACACCCAACCAGCCGCCGGCGCGCTCGTCGGCACCTCTTGAGAACCCGGCGGCAAGCTGCATCCACCCGACCCACCAACACCCCCAGCCCACCCGTCAGCCGCCGCTGAGCCGACCACCCGACCAGACCCCCGAGAGGCACGGCCTGTGCCGCCGCCGCTTAGCGCCACGACCACCGCCAGCAGCCCCAGCACCGCGAGCGTCCCGGCGGACAGCACGAACCCCCACTGCCCAAACGGCGACCGGACACTCTCACCCTCGCCCAACATCAGATCACCGCCGCGACCAACGCCGACGCCGAACCCGCAATGACCGCCGCGACCAACACCCACCCCAACGCCGCCGCGTGCTCACCGCCCCCGGTACCCCGGTGATGGCCGACCGCCATCTTCCCCGCCGCGAGCAACACCCCCACCACGCACAACGCCGTCACCCCCCACGCCACATAGCTCACCAACGTCGTCAGATGCCCCGAACCCGGAGGAGCCGCCCCCTCACCCGGATTAACCACCGCCCACACCACCCCGATCAACGCTCCCACCATCACACACCCGCCTCTCCGCCGAGCGGACCAGCAGATCGAAGATCCGCCAGCAGCCGCTCGGCCTCGCTCGGTGAATTCGCCCGCGAAGGAACCTCGCCGGCCCGCCAGCACTCAACCCACGGAAACGACCACACCCGCGGCACCCCCCCGCTCACCACCCGCTGCAAATCCCGCAACCCCCGCGGCAACCGCCCCGGCGCGTCCGCCATCAACACCAACCCCAACACCTCAACACTCAACCCCCGCGACTGCCAATCACCCATCGCCACCTGCGTCGCCCGCAACCCCCGCCAGTCCGTCCGCGCCACCAACACCACCACCGCCCTCCCCGGCGCCGCCAGCACCGGCCACCGATGACCCGACGCGCGCGTCCCCCGAAAGATCCGCTCAAGCGTGCTCTCCCCCGCCCCCCCATGCACACCAACCCACCACAACAACACATCCCGCTCCCACCCGCCAACCACCAACTCTCCCAGCCCCTCGCGCACCCCCCCTTCCGCCGACGAGCCGCGAGCCGCTCCCCAACCCTGCCCGGACACCCACCACCGCTTGGACGAATTCGAGGTCTTACCACTCATTTCAGATAAGATAGTATACAAACAGATATGAACAACGGCAAAAGCTGCTGACGGGCTAGAAAGAACCCAATGGTGAGAGGCGCAGTCGCGACGGCTGGAAGCCAGCGCAGCGACGCCGGGCTCGATCGAGGCAAGGACGCCGGTCGCCCACGCGGCAGGGCCCGTAGCCGCTGGCTTCGGACCCCGGGACCCCGAGCGATGCCTAGAAAGGAGCTGTCAGTCACGCCGCGCCGAGACGCGGCCGGCGGCCCGCCGCCGATCAGAGGTTCTCGCCCTCAGGGAGCGGAAAAGTCGGCTGCAACAGCCCGCCGCGTCAGGGCTGCTCGGCAGGGGCAGGTAGCCACCTCCTCGATTACTCAAACCCGGTCGACAGGCCCCTGCGGTGGTTGGCCGAGCGGACCATGCTGAGAGCGAGGTCTGCATCGCGATCGACATGAAAGGCAGCCGCGAGACTAACCCGCTGTCGGAGCTGGCGCGATTGCTACCTGCCGCGTTAGACGATGACGCGCTGCGGGAGCTCGCGTCCCGCCTAATCCCGTACCTCGACGGGCGACACGTTGCCGAATCAGGTAGCCGCCTGCTAACAACCGCTGATGCCGCGGAGCGTGCGGGTGTGAATGTCGAGACGGTCCGGCGCGCTATTCGGGCGGGGGACCTACTCGTGGCTGCGCGGATCGGGCGGTCACCAAGACTCACTGCACTTGCGATCGACAGCTGGTTGGCCAAGACTTCGCGTAGCGCGGAAGCAGCGCCGACCCATCGACGTCCTCGGTCTCGTCGGGCTGGTCAGCCGCACGAGCTGTCGCTTCGGGCCGCCTTCGCAGAGGAAGATTGAAAGTCGAGCTGCCGATGGAGATACAGAAGCGAGTTCTCAGCGATGGAGCAACACGTTGGAGGGTGCGCTGGCGGCAGGGCGGTCGGTACCGGGCCCGCACGTTCGATCGCAAGGGTGATGCGTTGAACTTCGGTGCGGCTCTCCGGCGCCGCCAGCAGCTAGGAACGCTCGCGACGCTGGACACAGGCCGCATGACGCTCGGTGAGTACGTTGCCGGCACCTGGGCCAAGGCCTACCGGGCCAACCTGTCCGAGAGCACGCGTCGGCGATACGGCTATCACTATGACAAGCACATCCTCGCGGAGCTCGGACCCCTCGCGCTCGCTGACATCACCCCAGAGGTGATCGCTCGCTGGCAGGCAGACTGTCTCTCGTCCGGCGGAGGCCCGGTCGCCGTGCGGAGCGCCCTCACGCTGCTCGGGGGGATCCTGCAGCGGGCCGTCGAGGCGGGCCACCTTCAAACGAACCCCGCCCGCGCAGTTCGAAAAGCGACGCTCCCCAGGCGGGCTGAAGTCCGACCGTTCGCCCCAGTCATCGTCGAGCGAATGAGGCACGTTGCGACGCCACGGGACGCCACCTTGCTCAGCGTACTTGCGTACTCAGGCCTGCGGCCTGGAGAGGCTCTCGCGCTGCAGTGGCGCGACATCCGCGAGCAGACGATCCTCGTCGAGCGTGCCCTCTCGCTAGGTGAAGAGAAGGACACCAAGACCGCAGCTCATCGAACCGTGAGGCTTCTTGCTCCTCTGGCGGCCGATCTTCGGGAGTGGCGACTACGCAGCGGCCGGCCACCGGAGCACGCCCTCGTTTTCCCATCCAAGAAAGACGGCGCGTGGACGCTGTCCGCCTACCAGTCCTGGCGGCGCAGAGCGTTCCGCCGAGCGCGAGATTCCGCTGGGGTCGACCACGGTCGCCCATACGACCTTCGCCATTCGTTCGCATCGTTGCTGTTGCATGAGGGTCGGTCGGTGATCTACGTCGCTCGCCAACTCGGTCATGATGCGCGTCTAACACTCGGTACGTATGGGCACGTCATCGACGAACTCGACGGGATGCCGCAGATCGATGCCGAGGCGGCCATCGCGGCGGCGCGTCAACAGCTCACCACCGGCCCAAGCGTGAGCCTTGGCGGGGCATGATCCGCGTCCGGACCCGCCGATGCTCGCTCGACACACGATCCGCAGGAGGTCTGTCCGTCTGCGGGCCCTCCTATCGTGACCAGCTCGTGCACGTATCCGCGTACATGGGCGTCGGCTCCGGGGGGGGTGCATCAGGTTGTCGCGTACAGCCTCGTGCGGTCGTCGCGACGAGCGCCGTTTAGGCCGATTTGCAGGTATGTTCGCCACTGGCGACGACTGGATGCGACGCTGGATCTTCTCTGATAAGGAAGAGGTCCCAGGTTCGAGTCCTGGATCGCCCATCGACGAACTAGCTGAGGCCCGCGGCGTCATTTCAGTGTGGCGAGCAGCTCCCCGATGACTTCGTCCAACGGCGGCGGCACGGGGGTGCCCTGGAGAGGGTCGTAGATCACCTGAACCACATCGTTGTCGGTCCTCGCGACGCCGATCCCGGCCGTCTAGAAGTAACCGATGTCATCCTCGATCGTCGATCGTGGAGGTCCGGACAAACGCCTCGGCAAGGTTTGGGTCAGCCGCACGGTCCTTGATCTCGTGGCCGGCTCCGGAATCGAGCTCGTTCCTCGCGAGCGTCGTACGCTGAAGGGCGTGCCCGGAGCCTGGGAGCTCTTTCTGGTCGCAGCCGGCTCGACCACTCCCGTAGCGATCGCCCCCGAGCCGCCGAGCGCCCGAGGCTTCGACCGCCCGGTCGCGTCCTTCTCCGCCTGGCGCGGCGCTCTCCCGGAGTCTTACGAGCCGCGAGCCGGGTCAGAGACGGCCTCCACAGGTGACGCTTGATCCACACGCATCATTTGACGAACTCGGGGTAGATGAGCGGCGGATCGAGCTCGGGCGGCATGACCACGTCGATCGGCCGGACCGGTTGGATGCCGACAACGGTGGTGCAATACGGACTGTCCTTGCGGTAAATCGGGGTCTAGATTGGTGGCAGCGTGCCGATGGCGGGGCGCCCCGATCCGCGTACGGTGGCATGAACCCTGAAGGAGGATGAGCGGTGAATGTTCGCATCTCATACGTAAACGGACCCTCGTCCACGCCCCTGATCGGCGAAACGATCGGCGAGAACTTTGATCGGGTCGCCGCGGCTCATGCGGGGCGGCACGCGGTCGTCGTGCGCCACCAGGATGTCCGTTGGACGTACGGCGAATTCGCCGCGCGCGTCGACCGGCTCGCGCGCGCTTTGGTGGCGTCCGGCTTGCGGCCTGGAGATCGGATGGGGATCTGGGCTCCGAATTGCGCGGAGTGGCTGCTCGTCCAGTACGCATCCGCCAAGGCAGGGGTGATCCTGGTCAACATCAACCCGGCCTACCGGACCACCGAGCTGGAGTTTGTGCTCAACCAGTCCGGCTGTCGTGTGCTGGTCGCCGCGCGTGCGTTCAAGAGCTCGGACTACGTCGGAATGGTCGAGGAGGTTACGCCGCGATGCCAGGCGCTCGAGCGCACGATCTTCCTGGACTCACCCGACTGGGACGAACTGCTGGCCGCGGGTGAGGATGAGGTTGCGCTGCCGGCGGGATTGCAGTTCGACGATCCGATCAACATCCAGTACACGAGCGGCACCACAGGGTTCCCCAAGGGTGCGACGCTTACGCATCACAACATCCTGAATAACGGGTTTTTCATCGGTGAGGGGTGCCGGTACACCTCTGAGGACCGAGTCTGTATCCCGGTGCCGTTCTACCACTGCTTTGGCATGGTGCTTGGCAACCTTGCGTGCACCACGCACGCAGCGTGCATAGTGGTCCCGGGGCCGTCATTTGAGCCGCGCGCGACACTGAGCACCGTGCAAGATGAGCGTTGCACATCGCTCTACGGGGTGCCGACGATGTTCATCGGCGAGCTCGACTTACCTGAGTTCGCCGACTTCAACCTGACGTCGCTGCGCACCGGGATCATGGCGGGTTCTCCCTGTCCGGTGGAAGTGATGCGACACGTGATCGACCGGATGCATATGAACGAGGTGACGATCTGTTACGGCATGACCGAGACTTCACCCGTGTCGACGCAAACCAGCGCTGATGACGATATCGAGCACCGCACTGCGACGGTCGGGCGGGTGCACCCTCATGTGGAGATTAAGATCATCGATCCCGGGAGTGGAGCATGCGTCGGGCGAGGGGTGTCGGGAGAACTGTGCACCCGGGGCTACAGCGTGATGCTCGGCTATTGGAACGACCCCGAGCAGACGGCCGAAGCGATCGACTCGGCGGGGTGGATGCGCACTGGTGATCTCGCGACCATGGATGAAGACGGCTACGTCAATATCGTCGGCCGGTCGAAGGATATGATCATTCGGGGCGGTGAGAACATCTATCCGCGCGAGATCGAGGAGTACCTTTACACCCACCCCGAGATCAAAGACGTACAGGTCGTTGGCGTTCCGGATGAGCGCTATGGGGAGGAGATAGCCGCCTTCGTCATCGAGCGGACGCCGGGGAGCGTTGACGCTGACGCGATACGCGAGTTCTGTCGCGGCAAGATCGCGCACTTCAAGATTCCGCGCTATGTGATCGCAACGGACGAGTTCCCCATGACTGTCACCGGCAAGATCCAGAAGTTCAAGTTGCGTGAGCAGGCAATCGAATGGTTCGACCTGGATCACGCAATCGTTGAAACCGCGTAGAGATCAGTGGCAAAGGGGTTCCGTCCATGTCACCTGTAACGCAATCCCAGGCGCCCGAGCCGCCCACGGCGGCAACGTCGGCGACGGCTATGCGCCGGACCGGCGGCCCGTTCTCCGGTCTCTTGATCATCGATATGACACACGTCCTGAACGGCCCGTTCGCCACCACCATCCTCACAGATCTCGGTGCCCGGGTGATCAAGATCGAGCCACCGGGACACGGCGACGATACGCGGGACTACGGTCCCTTCCATAAGGGGCAATCGCTCTATTTCAGCTCGATCAATCGCGGCAAGGAAAGCATCGTCCTGAATCTGAAGGACGAGGGCGACCGGGAGATCTTTCTGAGCATGGTTCGGCGGGCCGATGTGGTCGCCGAAAACTTCCGGCCGGGGGCGATGGCGCGGCTGGGGTTCGCGTATGACGAACTGTCGAAGCTGAACCCGCGGCTGATCTATGCGTCCTCGTCGGGGTTTGGGCAGACGGGTCCGCTGAGCACCTACCCCGCCTACGACACGATCATCCAGGCGATGAGTGGGATCATGAGCCTGACCGGGTTTCCGGATGGCCCGCCGACCCGTGTCGGCACGTCCCTGTCAGACCTAATCGCAGGTGTGTTCCTGTTTTCCGGGATCGCGAGTGCGCTGTACGCGCGCGAAAGGACGGGCACGGGCGCACAAGTGGATATCGCGATGTTCGATTCAGCCTTCGCGTTGCTGGAGCACGGGGGGATGGAGTATGTGGCCACCGGCGAAGCTCCCGGCCGGTTGGGTAATCGCCATCCGTCCATAGCGCCGTTTGACGTGTTCGAGTCCTCGGACGGGCACTTGATCATTTGCTGCGGCAACGATCATCTATTCGAGCAACTCTGCGAGACGATCGGACGGCCTGAACTGATCACTGACAAGCGCTTCGTGGAGAACCATGACCGGTTGGAGAACCACGCTGCGCTGAAGGAGGAGCTTGAGGCGGTCCTGAAGACCAGGCCCGCGGAGTATTGGCTCGAGGCGCTTCATGAAGCCGGGGTGCCGGTCGGCCCGCTTCTGGACGTTGCGCAGGCGGCTGAACACCCTCAGATCAAGGCTCGCAACATGCTGATCGAAGCGGGGGAGCTCAGGATGCCGGGGAATCCCGTGAAGATCAGCGGCTACGACGACCCGCCGGTCCGCGTCGGCGCGCCGGCACTCGATCAGCATGGGCCTGCGCTCCGCCAAGAATTCCGCCAATTGCATGCGCCGACCCCCCGCGGATGAGCGACCGGGTCACGGTCAAAAGCCCCGCTCGTTTGACGGTGAGGCTGCGTTTGTCGGGTGCGTGGATCTGGCGTCAGTTCGGGGCCGCGCGGAGCGCGGCTGACGATCAGCTAGGTGTACGATCCTGTCCCGGTGAGCCCGCGGAAGGTGTCGATGGCCGATTCAAGTTCCGGTGCGCCCAACGTGGTCGGGAGCGCCGAGCTTCTTGCCAAGAAGTCGGCCGTCGACGAACTCGGTCGCCTCCGCCGTCTTCCGGTCGATGGTTTGGTGTTTCGCCGAACTCGGCCCGTTCCGCATGAAGATGGCTTTCTGACGGAAGTGGCGCGCGCAAGCTGGGACGTGCTCGATCGGCCGGTCAAGCAGGTGCACATCACGACCACATTTCCGGGGCGGATTCGGGCCTGGGGGCTACACCAGGCGTCGATCGACCGCCTCTTCGTCGTCACCGGCCTGGTGAAGATCGTCGTGTTCGACGGCCGGCTCGACTCTACGACGCATGGCCAGCTGACGGAGATCGTCGTGAGCGAGCGCAACCCAGGACTACTGATCGTGCCGCCAAACCTGTATCACGGTTGGAAGAACATTGGCGTGAGCGAGGCGATCATCATCAACATGCCGACCGAGATGTATAACTACGAGACTCCCGATGCTCTGGACATGCCTTGGGACTCCGTAGCCGCGAGGGAGCTGATTCCCTACACGTGGTAAGCGACCCGTCGAGGAGCCGCTCACCCGCCGCGGTGAAGTAAGGCGATTTCGGAAACTGCGACGCCGAGCATGCGCTGGTCCTCGGAATCGGGGATGTGTTCCGCCGCATGGGTGACAGTGGTAGTCAGGCCGACTTCGACTGTGGGCCCACATGCGCGGCGGCCGAGCCATCCGATCATCACGACTGCTCCACCCGGACCTGCAGTCCGGGCTAGCGCTACGGCCTCTCCGTCGACGTCGACGACGAGTTCGCCAAGCTGCCGATCGGTGAATGCGTGGCGCACGACGACCCGGACGCCGAGCTCGCTCCCTGTTGGCGCGTCCAGACGAACCAGGGCCCGCTCCGCGGGACCGGTCCACGCGTAGCTGCCGAAGTCGTCGCGCTCGGCTTCATGCCAGCCGGGGAAGCGCAGGAACGTGCTCGGCGTCCAAGTTGTGACCGGCGGCGCGAAACGGGCAGGCAGCCCCTTCAGGCGGCGGCTGTAGTCGTGGATCACGCCGGGCGGCGCAGGCGGCGGAGAACCCATCGTCGGGGGTGCGCCGGCGGCCATGGCGTCACGAACGAGTTGCTCTCCCAGGTCGGGCTCGGCCGCGAGACGCTCGCGGAGTCGAAGCTGTGGCGTGGCGTCGCGGGTCCGGTAGCTGTCCACACGCCAGGCGGCCGGGTATTTGAACACCGTCGGGGCTCCGGAGCAGGCAAAGCGTGCTCCTCTGTCGTGGGAGGCGACCAGAAACGCGTAGTCGACGGGCATGCCACTCCGACTGGGCGCGATCCAAGGCCCGATAAGAGGGCTGTCCCGCCAGTGGATGAGTGACGACGGCGGCACGAAGGCGCTCGGCTCCCACGCGCTCGAGCCGGCGACGAGTAAGCGTTTGTCATCCTCAGCGCCGAGGTAGACGGTAACGGCGTGGGCCGCGTCGACCGTGTGATCGAGGACGGCGAGGAGACGGGTCAGGTGCTCAGGATGCCAGACGTCGTCATGGCCCAGATAGGCCACGATCGGCGCCCGTGCCCGTTGCCGGCCGTAGTTGTTCGGCCCGGACTGGCTTCCGGTGCTTGCACCGAGGCACATCCAGCGCGCGCGGGGGTCGCCGGCTTCGCGCACGACCTCACGCGAGGCGCGATCCGAGCCGTCCTCGATCACCAGCACCTCGAGATCCTCGACCGTTTGGGCCAGTGCGGTATCGAGGCTCGTCCGCAGCGCCTCGGGCCACTGAAACGAGGCGATGATCACCGAGACGCGCGGCTCGTCACGCGCACCGCGAGCCATACCCGGCCCGATCGAAGACCTCATGCTCGAAATTGGGGTAACAGACTCACCATCAGTCGATCGTAGTTGCGGGTCTCGCGGCTAGCGAAGAAATCAAACCTTGCGAATCTCGCACTACGGCAGCACGGTGAAGACCATCGTCCTCGGGCGGCCGGCGCCGTGCGCGTTGACGACCGTGACTGTCAGCCGGTAGACGCCAGGCCGCAGGCCTTCACGGCCGGAAACGAGCGGCAGCGCCAGACGCCTGGCCGATCCTGTGCCGAGGGCCCCGGTGGTCGTCGTGTGCCCGGTGGCGGACGTGCGTTCGCCGGCGCGTGCGATGGGAATCACCCCGTGGCAGCGGGGCCGGGCCCGATGCGCTTCCCGCCGCACTTCCCAGCCGAGTGCGGCCGGCTCGCTGGTGACGACGAGGACGCCGTCGCGTGAGCCCGGAGCGAAGCACGCGCTGCGGCCGGTCGCCGCCAGACGGATCACGGCGGGCAGCGCGAATGCAGTCGCACGCAATGTGACAACGAGGGGTGATCCGTCTCCGCGCAACGTCAGCTGAGCGACCGCCGCGCCGGGCTCGATGGGAGTGAAGACCAAAGAGAGCCTGCACGTGGCCTCGGGGCCGAGGTCGGTTCCCGTGCAGGTATCAGACTGGATGAGGAACCGCCCGGCGTCGGCGCCGGAGAGCGTTGACTGCGCGACGTCGACCGTCCCGCTCAGCGGGTTGGTGAACTCCAGCACCAGACGCTGCGTGTGCCCGACGCCGTCGGCCGAGGCCGTGGGCGTGAATCTCGGGCTGGCCAACTCAGGCGAGCTGAGGCTCGCCACGGAGGTAGCGACTGCAGTGAGCGGAACCGTGAGCATGCCGTTGTCAGAGGGCAGCCGGAGCGCGGCAGTGACGGAGCCGGCCACAGCGGGGGTGAACTGGACGGAAACGAGGCACGTCTGCCCCGGCTCGAGGATCAGGTCCGAGCAGCTATCGGACTGCACGGCGAGCGGACTGGACCCGGCGCCGAGGAGCGTGAGTGCTCCCAGCTGAAGTGGGCTCGTGCCGGGGTCGGCTACCGATAGTGTCGAAACGGCGGACGAGCCGACCGGGGTCGAGGGAATCGCGACCGATGAGGGCAACGAAGTGGGAGGAGCCCCCGGGCAGTCGCGTGCGAAACTGGCATAGCAGTCGGCAATTGAGCGCACGGCGGCGTACGCCGGCTTCTCGATCACCTGGGGATCGGCGACAGGCGGGTCGGACACGTCCCCACCGAGGACGCCCTCCGACGCAAACTGGCCGTCGAGGTTGTCACGCCCGGTCACGAACACGAAGCTCGCCCCCGCATCGATCAGGGTCGGGATCGAGGCGCTCAGGTACGCGGCCTGAGAGGCGACGCCGCCGGCGTAGGAGGGGTCGTACTGAAACGCCGCGTCTGACGGGTAACCATGCTCGGTCACCCACAGCGGTCCGGTGAATCCGTACCCGGCAAAGAAATGCTTCCATGATGCGATGTCGCCCGACAGCGCACCGAGCTGACCCCGCTCGTGGATGTTGGCGATGTCGAACGCATGTGCGGCGTCCGCGTCGGGGACGGCGAACACCTGAGCCAGCCAGCTCATCCCGGCGGTGCTCGAGATGCCCCCGAGCAGCACATCCGCCTCCGGGTCGATCTGCTTGATCGCGTCGTGGGCAGCTCTGAGCATGTGCGCGTACTGCGGCGGCGTGCCGGTGAAGAACTCGCCGTTGTCAGGCTCGTTCCAGACCTCCCAGTCATGGATCACCGGATCAGCCCGGGCGACGATCTGGGCGATCATCGACCCATACAGGGCGAGGTTGTCAGTGCCGCACCGGGACATCTGAGCTATGTCGGTCGGCGTCTGGCAGTCGGCAATCCACCACGGAACGGTGAACAGGTCGCCGAGCACCGGCAGGTCGTATTGCCGAGACAGTGCGAGCACCTCATCGAGACCGGAGAAGTCCGGCGCCTGCGAGGGGTCCGTGAACACGAGCGCGGGGGCGACGTCCAGGCGGATCATCGAGGCGTGCATCCCGGCGGCCTCAGCGAACATGGTCTGCATGAACGAGTACGGGGCATTCAGCTGCAGCATCGAGTGAGCGCCGATCGGGACATCCGCGGAGGCCATGGCGGAGCACGCGAGGGTGCATGTCGCCACCGCTGTGCCCAGGAACGAGTTCGCCGCTCGCCGCCTGGGGTGACGCCGGCGGTCAGGGCGAGACCGACGTCCGCGGCGAGGCCAAACCCACGCTGGATGCGGGGCCCCCAGCATCCGACCATGATCCCACGGACGCAATCGCCGGCCGGCGGGGGTCTCCGAGCGGACCGCACCCCGACCGCCCTGCGCGGCACCGCCCCGGGGTCAAGTCCCGCCCGGGGCCGAGTCAGCGAGCCACCGGCCCCGACACACCCCCCGCCCCGGCCTCGACTTCGGTGCTCTGAGCGTGGAGCGCCTGCGCGACGGTCCGAAACAGCAGCACCGTCGCCGCGGTCAGACCGAAGAAGCCGAGGCTCCAGAGCGCGTCGCGGACGCCCTTGTCAGCGGCCAGCCCCGCGGCCGCCAGGAGCACGGCGGAGGTGAGAGCACCGGCGCCGCCCGCAGCCATCACCAGCACCCGGTTCAGCCAGCCCTCGAGGACCGCGCGGTCAGAGCCGAAGTAACGCTCAGTCCGGAGTACGAGGCGGCCCGTACGCCACTGGAGGGCCAGCGCCTCCATGTGCTCGGGCAGCGTGCGCAGCGCCGGAAGGGCCCGCATCAGCTCGCTGCGCAGCAGGTCGTTGGGGTTGTCGAACCCGACGAACCCATCCGCTGAGACGAGCAGCTCCGCCTCTGATGCCAGGTCAAATCCGGGGGAGATCCCCTTGAGCGTTCCCTCGAGCGTGACCAGGGTGCGCGAGAGCAGCACCATCGGCCGAGGCGGGGCGAGCCCATGGTTCTGCATCACGTCCATCATCCCGAGCATCGCGGCGGCGCTGAGGCCGCCCTCCTGGACCTCGCCGAGCAGCGCGGTGAGGTCGCGCTCGAGCCGCCGCATGTCGAGCCGATCATCTCCGACGAGGTGCCTGACGGCACGCGCGAGCAGTGATCCATCGCGTTGCGAGAAGCCGATTGCGATTCCGCGCAGCGCATCTCGGGTGACAGGGTCGATCCGCCCGATCGCGCCGAAATCGAGCAACCAGAGCGTGCCCTCGGCGTCGATCAGGACGTTGCCGGGGTGAGGGTCGGCGTGGTAGTAGCCGTCGCGAAGGATCTGGGTCAGAAACGACTCGAGCAGCCGGCGGGCGAGCTCGGGGCGCGTGACCGGTGTGGCGTCGATAGCGGCGGCATCGGAGATCGAGCGGCCGATCACCTCGTCCATCACCAGTAGCCGGTCGCTGGACAGGGTTGGGTGCACCAACGGAATCTGAACCGCGCCGTTGTAACCCCCGGCCTCGCGCAGGCGGATGCCCGCGGCGAGCTCATGGCCGTAGTCGAGCTCCTCCTCGATCCCCTCGATCAGCTCCTCGGCCAGGCCCCGCACCCCGATCCGCCGCGCCGCATCGACGCGGCGGTCGAGCTGCCCGGCGACGAACGACAGGACGGCGGCGTCGCGCCGCACGAGCTCGTCGATGCCGGGACGCTGGACCTTGACCACCACGCGCCGGCCATCGTGAAGCGTGGCCCGATGGGTTTGGCCGATCGACGCCGCGGCCAGCGGCTCGCGATCGAAGCTGGCGAACGCCTGCTCAACGGGCTCACCCAGCTCGGTCAGCATGACCGTCATGATCTCGTCGGGTGCAACGCGAGCGACGTTCATGTGCAGCTGCGAGAGCTCGGTTGTCATCGTCTCGGGAAGGAGGTCGGTGCGCGTGGCGGCGATCTGGCCGAACTTGACGAACATGCCTCCCGAGCGCTCGAGCACCAGTCGTACGCGACGCGCGAGGTCGGGCGAGGCCAGCGCCGCTGGATTGCGATAGCGGACGTGAAGCAGGTTCTCCCGACGCGCGTTGCCGACGAGCTCGCGCAGGCGGCCGAGCGGAGCGAGCGCCCGGCGCAGGGCTCGTACGGGATGCAGCAGCGTTCGGCGGCCTCGGCGGCGGTCAGGTCTGCCGCGCGCTACCAGGTCGAGGACGATCGCGATCGGCAGCGACGTCAGCACGCCGAAGAAGACCGTTATCGGAATGATCAAAAGGGGGTGTGAGTGCTTCGGGCCGAGCGCGATCGCACCGGCGATCAGTCCAGCCAGCCACCCGACCGCCGCGGCCGTGCCCGTGCGCCAGCGCCCGATCCGCACACCCAGGATCCGTCCACTGATGACGCCGATCGTCGCAATCCAAAACGGCAGGATGACGAGGTAGCCCAGCCCGAGTTTGAGGTCGATCGAGACGATCGGCGTCCCCTTTCCGCAGCCGTCGAACGGGGACGGAATCTATCGTCCGCCGCGGTCACGACGAACGCGGCCGCTCGGCCGGTGCCGGGGATTCACCGTCCATTCGGGATGGGCAGCGGTGCTCGGCGGAGTGGGAACGGAAGGAAGGACCCCAGCGCCGGCTGTCGAAACGCGGTCTCGCCGACCCGGTCCGAGCGCCCGTGTGCGTTCAGCTCCGGGGAATCAGTCCGCAGCTTCTAGTGGAAAGGATAAGTATGGACGGGGTCGTGGGGGGCGCGGGTTCGCACCGCGCTCGGAGGTTGTTGATCGGTGCTGTCGTGGCGGTCGCTTTCGCCCTGGCGGCGGGCCTGGCCGTCGCCGCGACGGTGAGCTCGCTTGGGATTGCTGCGCGGACTGTTTCCGGTCAGTCCGCGACGATCGTGGTTGATGGTCGCGGCGTAACGGTCTATGAGCTCGGCGGGGAGAGCCTCGCGCATCTGCAATGCATCACGCGCGCCTGCTTCTCCACGTGGCTGCCGCTGAAGGTCAGCTCCGCGGATTCACGGGTCAAGAAGGGATCCGGAGTGCCCGGGACGATCTCGGTCATGCACCGGGTCAAGGGCGGGTTCTACCAGGTGATGCTCGATCGACATCCCCTGTACTACTACTCGGGCGACAAAGGCGCCAGCGGCCCGACCACGGGGCAAGGCATCACCAGCTACGGCGGCACTTGGCACGTCGTCGGCGGATCGGGGTAGGGCGGCCGGGCTCAGCTGATCGCTTCGACGAGGAGTGCGCGGACGCCGGTCGGCGTCTGCACCTCGACGACGTCGCCGACCCGGTGGCCGATCAGCGCCTTGGCCACCGGTGAGCTGGCAGACAACGTGCCATCGGCCGGCTTCGCGTCGTGGGGAGAGACGATCTGGAAGGTCTGCGCGCGGTTCGTTCGGCGGTCCGTGTAGGAGACAGTCGAATTGTGGCCCACTCGTTCGGTGGAGCTCGTGGGCTGGACCAAGACAGCACTGCGGACGCGCTCGCGGAGCGTCGCGATCCTCGTCTCCAGGTGCGCCTGATCCTCCTTCGCAGCGTGGTACTCGGCGTTCTCCTTGAGATCGCCCCATTCACGAGCGGTCTTGATCCGCGCCGCCATCTCGGAGCGCCCCACGCTCTCGAGATGACGGAGATCGCGCTGAACCCGCTGCAGCTCCTCGGCCGTCATCGTCACGCTGTCCATGCCCCCACCGTACTACGTCGGATCACAATAGCCCCGACCGCGGCATACCCGGCCACCTTCCCGACCGTTCTGCACCCGAGCGGGCTGTAACGCAGCCGGAGCACAATCGACCTCCGGGTCAGGCGGACGGGGCTACGGGCGCAGCCAGCCATTCGAGCCAGGCAGCGCCCGGATGGCCTAAGCCGAGCAGGGCATCGGATCGAGTGCCACCGCGGTATGACTGCCGCGCGATGACTCCGAACACGCCCTCGCGTCGGTTGCGCTCGAGCAGCGCAGGCGGAAGTCCCGCGCCGAGGACGCTCTCGGTTGCGGACGTGCCCATCGGCACGGGCGGGTCGATCGAGATCCAATCGAGGTCGCGGTTGGCGCCCATCTCCACCACCAGTCGCTGAAACCGGTGCAACTGTTCGGTTTCGAAGAACACCGTGACATAGGTGTCGACGACGCACACGAGTGGTCCCGCGGGAATCGTGGCCAGCACGTCGCCGAGCACCGCGCACGCGTCGCCGCGAATTGTGCGAGCGGGACATGAAGCAGCGACTTCGACCGCACGGTGAAACCGGGTCACCGCTCCGATCTCCTGCGGGATGCAAGCCGCGAGCCAGCTGCGCACCGCCGGGTCGCCGAGGTCGAGCGGCTCGATGTCGATCCCGATCCGATCAGAGATCAACGGCGGCGTGCGGGGGATCGGTGGTGCCAGCGGCCCCCGCACCTCGGTCTCGATCGTCACCTCCGAGTTCGGATCGCCGACCGTCTCGAGATGCTGCGCCGGGCCTCGGAACACGTATCGGTATTGATCGAGGTGCAGCCCCAGACCCGCGCCGGTCCCGACGTCGATGAGCACGATCTCGCGCCCCTCGGCGATCGCCGGCGCGAGCGCAAGCACGAGGCCGGCGCATCGGCCGACCTCGTTCATCTGGTATCGATGACGCGCGCTGAGCTCGAGCAGTTGATCACGATGATCGAGGCAGAAAGCGCGGTACTCGGCTGTGAACTGCGGGTCCAATGCGTTCTGAGCGGTGCCGATCCGCGGGAACCACTCTCTCAGTGGCTGAGGCTCGAGCTCCAGGACCAGGTAGCTCGCCGCGGCTCCGAACAACAGCGGGGGGAGCCTGTCCGGCGGAATCGTGGCGGCGATCGCGAGCAGCTCGTGGTCGTCGCGCAACGCCCGGAACTGGGCCGCGGTCAGCTGCCAGGAGCTGGGCGCACCGGGAGGCGACCATGCCGTCGCGACCATGTCCGCCTGGCTTGCGACCACGGCGGGGTCGGTGGCGAACACCCGGCGAATGATCGCACCTCCCGGCGCTAAGAATGCTCTCATCGGCCGCACCGGGGACACATAGGGTGTACCCTGAGGCGCCTGCCACACGACCCAGGGGTTGGGGAATTCCGATGTTCAGGGGTCAGATCGGGGCGTCCTCAACACGAGGGAAGGGCCTCGGCAGGAGGATGTCGTCGGCCGGTGAGGCATCCCAGAAAACCGACCGCATCTAAACCATCTACGTCCAGGAGGACTTCATGGATACAACGAAAGCCAACCGTCACACGTGGCGGGGTCCCGTTCGCGGCTCGCGCCGGGGAAGCAGGCTGGCACTCCGGATCGCCTCGCTCGGCGCGGGAGCTGCACTCGCGGCCGGTGTGCTGGCGGGCCCGGCGGCCGCTGCCCAGCACTATCGCTTCCAGACCCTGAACGACAACGCCGACAATACGTTCAACCAGCTGCTCGGGATCAACAACGAGGGTGTGATCGCCGGCTACTTCGGCTCCGGTGCACAAGGCCACCCCAATCAGGGGTACCTGCTGTTCCCGCAGTATGTCCAGAACTACTTCGCGTCCGAGAACTACCCGAACTCGGTTCAGACCCAGGTCACGGGCATCAATAACGGCGGCATCTTCGTCGGGTTCTACTCCGACATGAACACTGCCAGCATGAGCAACAACAACTTCGGGTTCTACAAGCTGCATGGCAAGTTCCACGCGGTGAACTTCCCGACGACCAACAACTCGAGTCCGCCCGTCAACCAGCTGCTCGGCCTCAACGACTCCAGCGTCGCGGTCGGCTTCTACAACGACAGTGCCGGCAACGCCCACGGCTACACGTACACCATCAATGGCGGCCATTTCCATCTGATCAACGTGCCGTCGACCGTCACCAGTGACACGGCAGCTGCGATCAACAATCATGGCGACATCGCGGGATTCGCCACCGTCGGCGGGACGGTTGACGCATTCCTGCTGCGGGGCGGACAGTTCAAGACGCTCTCAGTTCCGGGCTCGTCGATGACGCAGGCATTCGGCGTCAACAACCACGACGAGGTCGTCGGCCTGTACGTGGTCGGCACCGGCAACAACGCCAAGCAGCACGGCTTCACGTGGAAGCCGAATCAGGGCTTCGCGACCGTCGATGATCCGAACGGACCCGGCGCGACGACGCTCAACGGCGTCAACGACAAGGGCCAGCTCGTCGGCTTCTACACCGACGGGGCCGGCAACACTGACGGGATGCTCGCCACTCCCCGGTAGGGCATCAGAGCTAGCTCTTCAGCGGAGCGAGAGTGTGACGGGGCCGGGCACCAGTCCGGCCCCGTCATCGTGCCCAGCCGAACGACGATTGCGCTGGCGCGCAGCGGCTACTCGGACGCCGGCGCCTGCGTATCGTGATCACCTCGCGATCGTCCTGGACGTTTTGAGCGCTGACGACCCGGGGCTCCTTTGGTCGGCAGAGAAGATGAGGCACGCAATCCTCGCAGCCCTCATCTGCCACACTCGCGGGCGTGTCAACGATCGAGCTCGGTAGTGAACTTGCCGGCTACCGGATCGAGGCGCTGGTCGGACGGGGCGGCATGGGCATCGTGTACCGCGGTACGGATCTTCGCCTTCGCCGTCCGGTCGCGATCAAGCTGATCGCAGCCGACCGCGCCTCCGACTCACGGGCCCGCCAGCGCTTCGAGCGCGAGGCTCGGCTGATGGCCGCGATCGATCACCCGAATGTGCTCCCCGTGTACGCGGCGGGCGAGGAGAACGGGAGCCTGTATCTCGTGATGCGCTACGTCGCAGGTACGGACCTCGGCGCGCTTCTGAAGGCGCAACGGCGACTGGAGCCGCGACGGGCAGCGGCGATCGTCGCGCAAGTCGCGCAGGCGCTCGACGCGGCCCATGCCGCAGGGCTCGTCCACCGTGACATCAAACCGGCGAACGTGCTGCTCGCCGGCGGCCACACGTACCTGAGCGACTTCGGTATCGGCCAGGCGCTCGACGGCAGCACGCATCTGACCGACAGCAATGAATGGCTCGGCACGGTCGACTTCTGCTCGCCCGAGCAGCTGCGGGGGGACCCTGTCGACGCGCGCGGCGACGTGTATTCGCTCGGTTGCCTGCTCCAGACGGCGCTGACCGGAACCCCCCCGCATCACCGCGACACCGCCCCGGCGACGATGCTCGCGCACCTGAACGACCCCCCACCGCCGGCCTCGCTGACCGACCCCAACCTGGCGAGCTTCGACGATCTCCTGGCGCGAGCGCTCGCCAAGCGGCCCAGCGACCGGTTCGCAAGCGCCGGCGAGTTGGGCGAAGCGGCCAGCGCCGCCGCCGGCGCGGGGGCCGTGATTGGCGGGGTACACGGCGCGAGCGCGCCGAGAAGCGGGATTCGCGGAGCGACTCCAGCGCGAGCACCGTCGGGTAAAGCGGGCTCCCGCCGCCCTGGCTCGGAGGCCAGGCCTCGCAGCGGCGTGCCGGTGGGCCCGGCCCGGACGCGCCGACCTCGTGAGCCGACCGTGACCAAACTCGATCTCAGGCCTCCACCCGGCAGCCCGCCCCCCGGTGAAGACCATCGCCGGCGTGCGAGACGCAGGCTGGCGCAGCGCGCGGCCCTGCTGGCGGCCGCGGCGGCCCTGCTGGCGGGCGTGGCAGTGGGGGTGGTGGCGCTGCTCTCGCCGGCTGCCACGCCCCCCGGTCCGCTCAGCCGATCGGAGGTGGTGGGCGTTGTGCGGTCGTTCGCCGCGGCCTACGGCCAGCGCGACGCGCGGGCACTCGCGGTGCTGATGGCGCCCGAGATCGAGCGCGTCAGCCCGCAGGCGACCGAGTCCGGCCGCGCTGCGGTCCTGGCCGAGTATCGCGCGCAGCTGCGAGACCGCTCGATCTCGGGCTATCGAGTCGCCGGAGTGACAGTTCAGACTGGTTGGGTGGGCCGCGCCGAGGCGCAGTACGCCGTGCTCCGGACCGGGCAGTCAGCCGAGACCGGCACTGTCACGTTCGGCGTCGAACGGGTGGGGGGGCGTCCGATGATCGGTCTGATCGTGACCCAACCCCCGGGCTGAGTTCCCGCCCGCGCGAGCCCGGGATCAGCAGAGCTTGCCGACCTGAATCGTCACATTGCTGCCGGGCGGGACCGAGGTTCCCGCGGACGGATCGGTGCTGCAGACCTGTGGGGAGACCGGGATCAACGACTCGAACAGGCCACTCGCTTGCTGCACCCTGGGTGTGAGGCCGAGGGCGCGGAGTGCCGCGACCGCGTCTGAAGGGCCATCGCCGCTGAGATCGGGGACCGCGACCGGGACCTCGCGGTAGACCCGGACGGCCGTCATCGCGCCGAACGCCCTGGAAGCGCCGGCAAGCACATCGACGACGTTCGGGCCGGGCCTGAGGGCGACCCGGGTGCTGAACGAGCCGCCCGCCACTGTTACGGGATGGCCCGCGACCAGCACCGTCGCGGTCCCGGGCGCCACTGTGCCCGTGACCAGCACTTGGCTGGCGAGCGTGGTCGAGCTGATGCTCGGCGCCTGAATCGTGAGCTTGACAGGCGGCGGCGCAGGGCGAGCCGAGCTGCCGCAGCCGGCAAGGCCGACGATGCTTGCAACCGACGCCACCCGAATGAGTGCCCGCGCGTGAGGCCGATAGACCACGGCCCACATGGTAGCCCGCACCGGCGGGTGCTCGGCGGCGACGCCAACGGTGCGTCGCCGTCGAACAGCTCAGGCGCGGGTCAGAGTGAGCGCCGCCCGCAAGTCGGTCTCAATGGCCACGAACTCCGGCGCCTCCAGCAGTCGTGTGGCTTCTTCCGCGCGGCCCGAGACCGCACAATCGAGGACTCTGGCGGCGTACTGGTGGAACTGCTCATGCAGGTCGTGCATGTTCTGCCATTCCTGGGGGTGCTCGGTCTTGAACGTGCCGGGAGCGTGCAGCCACTTTCCGAACGTGCAGCCATCGTCACGGCCGGCCTGCTCGATCGACATCGAGGACTCGCCGGCGGCGATCGCCTTGCGCAGGCGCGCGTTCCATGCCTCGTGGGCCTCGAGTGCGGCCGCAAACACCTCGTGTTGCGAGCCGGTGCCGCCGATGTCGAGCTGGAAGTTGCCGACGAGCGCGCGCAGCGTTTGCGCGTTGCCGGCCATCTCGGCAGCACTCGCCGCGACCTGCTCGGTGGAGGCGCTCGTCTCCTCGGTCGACGCCGAGACCTGCTCGGTCGACGCCGAGGACTCCTCGGCGACGGCCGCCGCCTCGCCGATGCTCTCCTGCATCGTGTTCGTGGCCGCCGTGATCTGCTGAGTCGCCGCGGCGATCTGCTGCACGCGGGCGTTCATGTCCTCGACCGCCTGACCGATGCTGACGAACGCGTCACGCGCCTGCTCGACGACGCTCGCGCCGTCGGCTGTCTTCTGTGCACCGTCCTCGACCACGTCGACGACGGCGGCGGTCTCGCTCTGGATCGCTCCGATCAGGCCCGAGATCTCGTGCGCTGCGTGCTGGGACTCTTCGGCCAGCTTACGGACCTCCTCCGCGACGACGGCGAACCCGCGGCCCTGCTCGCCCGCCCGCGCGGCCTCGATCGCCGCGTTCAGTGCCAACAGGTTGGTCTGCTCGGCGATCCCGGTGATCGTCTGCACGATCGCGCCGATCTGCTCGGATTTGGCAGCCAACTCGCGGATTGCCTTGGTCACGGCCTCGCTGGAGTCGCTGACCGACTGCATCGCGACGTCGACCTGCTCGGCCGCGGCTACGCCCTGCTGTGCGGTTTCACGCGCGTGGCCTGCGACCTCGGCGGTCTGCGCCGCGTGCTCGGCGCTCTCGGTGACTGCTGCGACGACCTCCTCGGCCGCCCTTCTGGCGGTCGCGATGATCTGCACCTGCCGCTCGGCCCCCTGGGCCACGTGCTCGATCGCCTGCGCGATCTCCGCCGTCGCCCGGCCCGTCTCATCCGAGGTTGAGGCCATCTCGCCCGAGTTGTCGCCCACCGACGCGGCCGTCCTCGTGACCTGACCGATGAGATCGCGGAGCTTCTCCGTGCTCTGGTTGTATGCCTCGTAGCAGTCGAGGATCGCGGCGCGCATCAGTTCGGTCTGGCGCATGATCGCGCCGAGCTCATCGGTGCGCTGGATCTCTTCCGGCTTCGTCTGCGCGGAGAGATGGGTCGTGAGATCTCCGTTTGCCAGTGCCAGCAGGCCGGTCTTGAGCTGCTGCTCCATTGCATGCGCGAGGCTGTCGACGCGTTGTTTGACGTGCTCGACGCCGGTCATGATCGATCGGATGGTCGTGATCACCAGCAGCAGAAGGAGCGGCAGCGCGACCAGGCCGATGATGATCACCACCCAGGTCCCGGTGCTCGCACTCGACTGCACCGAGCTGGCGCTCTGGGCGGCTTGGCGCTGGAGCGCACTACGGAGGTTGGTGAAGCCGCTCGCGAGCGTGTTCGATACCGCCGTGTTGCCCACCGCCTGGATCGTGACGGCCTGCGAGACGTCGCCGGCGAGCGCGGCCTTGCGGACCTGCTGACTGAAACGGTTGTAGCCCGCCAGGCTCGCGTTGATGTCCTTCAACTGTGCAAGTTGGCTCGGATCCGTGATCAGGCTCCGGAGCTGATTGAGGTCTGCATACGCGGCCTGGGAGGCGGCGACACCCTGCGCCCAGGTCGTCTCGGCCAGCTTCTGCTGCGAGGCCTGGCGAAGGGCGAGCAGTGCGACGTACATGTTGTTCTGATCGTCGTTCTGGGTCCACGAGTTGTAGGCATTGCTCAAGAGCTGCGCCTGCTGCTGCTTTGCGGTGGCGCTCGTGGTCTGCGAGCCGATGCTGCTCATCAGCATCGCGGACACGACGGCGAGCGCGACCAGTGCAAGTGAGGCGCCTGCGCCGAGCACAATCAGCCGCGCGCGAAGGCTCAGCGATAGACGTCGAACGCGCGTCGGCGGGCTGGGCTCGCCCGTGGTAGACGTCTTGTCTCCTGCGGCATCCTTGAACGGGCTCACGGCTACATCTCCTGATTCGGGATCACGACCTCGGTTGTCGGTCACAAACCCACGATGTGAATCCGTAGTTCTCCGCGAGAAGGGCGTGATGCGCTTAGATCCGTCGAACTCAGTTCCGGAGCGCCGGGCCGCCCTACGCGACCCGAAGCGGGCCGCTTACGCGGCCCGCTCCAAGCTCCGGCTCTTACGCTGCCCGCCCGAGCTCCTCGAGCTCCGGGCTGCCGGCGAGCCGGCGCAGTCCCTGCTCTTCGAGCCGTCGTGCCTGCTCGAGCGTGAGGCCAAGCTCGGTCCCGGTCTGCCTTAGCGTCAGGGGGTCGTCTCCGGCAAGGCCGAACCTGAGCTCGATCACGTTGCGCTCAGGCTCTGGCAGCTGGCTGACGATCTCGTTGACCCGCTGCTGGCGCTCGGCGGCGGCCAGTTCCTCGACCGGCTCCGGCCGATCGCTTGCGAGCAGATCGCCGAATGCGGTCTCACCGTCGTCGCCGACGGGCTGATCGAGGCTTGCCAGTCCGCGGCTCAGCTCGCGCAACTCTGCCACTTCCTCCACCGGGATCTCCGCGACAGCGGCGATCTCCTCATCGGTGGGCTCGCGGGACAGCTTGGCGTTGAGCTCTGACTCGACCTTGCGCACCTTGACCTGACGTTGTGCGACATGCACCGGGACGCGAATCGTCCGCCCGTGGTTCTGGAGCCCCCGCTGGATCGCCTGACGAATCCAGAGCGTCCCATAGGTGGAGAACTTGAACCCGCGCCGCCAGTCGAACTTCTCGACCGCCCGGATCAGGCCCAGCATTCCCTCCTGCACGAGGTCTTCCATCGCGAGTCCGTGGCCCTGGTAGCGCCGTGCCTGCGAAACCACGAGCCTCAGATTTGCATTGATCATGCGATCCTTGGCTTCGAGATCGCCGCGCTCGATCCGCTTGGCCAACTCCACTTCCTCAGCGGCAGTCAGCAGCGGGTGTACTCGGGCGCGACGCAGGAACAGGTCCAGCGATTCCGGAGTACCTGAGATCTGCTCGGCCGCGCGGCTTTCGGCACCGTCGCTTGCGCGCACCCCGGCGTGCGCCGAGCGTCGGCGACTCTGCCGCTTGTTCGCCGCCTGAGCAGGACTTCTCAGCTGCGCGCCTCGCGTGCGCGCCTTTTGTGTCTGTTGTGAATGGTCCCCGCGGCCGTGGGCGACGGCGCTGAGACCAGTGTTCTCAAAGCTATTCAGCGTTTCTCCAATTACTTCGAGGGGTTCGATAGGCATCGAATTATAGCATGGTTCGACGACCGTCGTACCACGGCTATACGAAGAGGATAGCGGCACCTGATCAGCGGACTTCCCGGCTATCGGGCCCCCCAATCCCTGGGAGATCGGGAGAGGGGGTCGGGGCGTCGCCGGAGGGAGGCGACGCGTCCCCCTCGCCGAACGTCGATCGCGCCAGGTCCAGAAACGCCGCTGCCGCCGGAGCGAGGCGCCGCCCCTCACGCCAAGCGAGCGTGATATCGCGCGTCAGGGCCGGCTCGGTCAGGGCGGCGACCGCCACGTCCGCCCCCGGACCTTCAGCGTCGGACCGCGGCAGGATCGCCACGCCAAGACCGCGCGCGACGAGCCGGCGAATCCGCTCGCTCTCGTTTGACTCGAGCGTGATCCGCGGCTCGAACCCCGCCTCGCGACTGGCGGAGACGAGCAGCTCGCGCAGCCGCGCCCCCTCCCGATAGGAGATGAACTGCTCGTCTGCGAGCTCGGCGATGCCCACCGACCGGCGGCCCCCGAGGCGATGAGGGTGCGGGAGGACGACCACCAGCTCCTCCGACACCAGCTGCTGGAGGCCGAGACCGTGGCTTTCGATCCGCTCGGTCACCGACAGGAAGGCGAGGTCGAGCTCGTCGACCCGGAGCATCTCGGCGAGCTCCTCGCTCGACTGCTCGCGGACGGTGAGCTCGACCGCCGGGTGGAGCCGACGGAAAAGCGCGAGCGCGAGCGACACGTCGATCGGCCCCATCGTATGCATCGCGCCGACTGTCACATGGCCCGTCTGCAAGCCGGTCAGACCCTGCATCTCCGCTCGGGCGGCGTCCACCTCGGCCAGGATCCGGCGAGCCCGCGCGACGAGTAGCTCGCCCGCGCCGGTCATCGCCATTCGCCTCGTCGTGCGCTCCACGAGGGCTAGCCCGAGTTCCTCCTCCAGGCGGCGGATCTGCTGCGAAAGGGCCGGCTGGGCGACGTGCTCCCGCGCCGCGGCGCGGGTGAAGTTGCGCTCCTCGGACAGGGCCACGAGATAGCGCAATTGGCGGAGTTCCATAAGCCCAGCTTATTTATCTAAGCAAATACTCGTCTTGGACATCTAGAGCTACACCCGCAATCATGGCTTTCGCAGTACCTCTCCTCCCTCTCGAGCGCGCCCCGCAGACCGGCCTCATATTCCGCCGGATCCGGGGCGCGACTCACTTAACGGGCGAAATGCGACCTGGGCGACTCCGGCGGCGACCGGTCGACGACCGGGGAGGCCCGCCACCGGCCCAAAATCCGCCTCCGCGACATGCTTACAGGCCCAAAGTCCGCGCCCGCGGCCGACCTTGGTTACATAAGCATGCCCCACATGCATATGTAGCCAAGGCCCAGCAAGCGCGCGCGCTTTGTCCCTGCATGCAGGTGAAATTGTCAGATTGCTGACACCATCGGGCCCGCCCGCAGCCAGCAGCGCGGTTCCCCGAGCGGACCGCGATCGCCCCGCGCGGCGGCCTGGGGAGCGCCGGCCCCGAGAACCGCGGCCCCGAGAACCGCGGCCCCGAGAACCGCGGCCCCAGAACCGCGGCCCTGAGAACCGCGGCCCCGAGAACCGCAACCCTCAGGCGTTGCCCAGCAGCACGCCGGCGGCCACGATCAGCACCCCGCCGAGCGCCACCTGAACCAAGCTGACGCGCAGCGGGACATCCATGAACCGCTTGCGGATCAATGAGATCGTGACCAGTTCGACGGCCACCACCGTGCCCGCCACTGCGAGCGCCGTATGCACGTCGCTGATCAGAAACGGGAGCGAATGGAACGTGCCGCCGACAGTTGTCATCGCGCCCGTGACAGCGCCTCGCGCCACCGCCGAGCCGCGCCCGGTCTCCTCCCCGGTGTCCGACAGTCCCTCGGAGAAAGCCATGCTGATCCCGGCGCCGACGGCGGTTGCGAGGCCGACGAACAGCGCCGCGTGCGAGCCCGACAGCAGGGCCGCGGCGAAGATCGGGGCCAGCGTCGAGAGCGTGCCGTCGATCAGCCCCACCAGCCCGGGCTGCACGTAACGGAGCACGAGCGAGCGCTCGTCCATCCGCTTGAGGCCGAGTAACTCCACCATCGGATCGAGAATAGGGCTCCACGCGGCTCAGCACGTCAGCGACGGCGATGGGGCGCCGGCCCCGGTGCTCGGGTCGTCGACGAGGCCCTCGAAGCCGGATCGGGACACCGCCCCTAGATGGACGACGTACCAGACGCCCCGCCAGGAGATCAGCGAGGCGATCCCGAGCGAGCGGACCTGGCCGTCGGCCCCGTAGACGACACGGGAGTTGGCCACCTCGTAGTAGCCGAGCCGGTTGTAACACGCGCCCGGTGGCACCCAGTGGGCGAATGCTCGCGGGACCACGACATTGATCAATCGCGCGCGCTCCGGGTGAGGGCCGAGCAGGGCGTGCGCCGCGGCGAGGTCGAGGCGATAGTCGCCGAGCAGGCGATCGACGTAGTCACCGGCGGGATCGCCCTCAGCCTTGACCTGCTCGTAGGCCTGCTCGAGGAAGAATGCAGGCATCGCCGCGCGCGGCGAGTCGGTGCTGATGCCCCTCCAAAGCGCCTGCATCAGCGCCGCGAAACACGGCGACCCAGCGGAGGGCACGCGATCGGTCTGCGGGAGGGCCCCGGAGGACCGCGGCGGGCAGGGGTCGTGCGCCCGCGGCGCCCGCGGCCGGCCACCAGCCCGCGGCGCCCGCGGGCGGCCACCAGCCCGCGGCGCCCGCGAGCGGCCACCAGCCCGCCGGACGACGGTCGTCTCGGCGGGCACAGAGGAGCTCGAGCTCGCGAGCGCCGTGGTGGTGAGCGTCGTCGGAGTGACCGGCGTTCCGGTGCTCCCACACCCGACCAGCGCGCAGCCCGCGAGCACCCCGGCGGCAGCGCGGGCGCAAGCCGTGTCGATTCTCGCCCGCGTCGTTCGACGTCGGAGCAGAACGGAGCTCCGACCGCGCGCTACGGTCACGCGGTCGGGCTCACATCCCACCCCATCAGGAGGCACCACCTTGCGATTCATGATGCTGATGATCCCGAACCTGAGCGACGAGGACTGGACTCCGACTCCGGAGGCGATCGCCACGATGTCCAAGTACAACGAGGAGCTGGCGAAAGCGGGGGTGCTGCTCGCGCTCGACGGGCTCAGGCCACCGTCCGAGGGCGCCCGCGTGACGTTCGCAGGCGGCAAGTCATCGGTCACCGATGGTCCGTTCACCGAAGCCAAGGAAGTGATCGGGGGGTACTGGCTGATCCAGGTCAGGTCCAGGGAGGAGGCGGTGCAGTGGGCCTCTCGCTGCCCCGCCGACGACGGCAACGTGATCGAGGTTCGGCCGTTGTTCGAGCCCTCGGACTTCGACCCGCCGGCGGCGTGAACCCAACCGAGCGAGCGATCGACGCCGTCTGGCGAATTGAATCGCCGCGAGTGATCGCGGGCCTGACCAGGATTGTTCGCGACGTCGGCGTGGCCGAGGACCTGGCGCAGGATGCGCTCGTCGCGGCGCTCGAACAGTGGCCCCGGTCAGGTGTCCCTGACAATCCGGGCGCCTGGCTGATGGGCACCGCCAAGCACCATGCGATCGACCTGCTGCGCCGCCGAACGATGGCGGAACGCAAGCACCAGGAGCTCGGGCGCCGCCTCGAGCGCGACCGGGCACCGGACGAGGACCTCGATGCCGGGATCGACGACGAGATCGGGGACGACCTGCTGCGACTCCTGTTCATGACCTGTCACCCGGTGCTTTCGACCGCTGCGCGCGTGGCGCTCACGCTGCGCTTGTTCGGAGGGCTGAGTACCGAGGAGATCGCCCGGGCGTTCCTGGTCGGCGAGCCGACCGTGGCACAGCGCATCGTGCGGGCCAAGCGGACCCTGACCGAGGCGAGCGTCCCGTTCGACCTGCCAGCCGGCCGAGACCTGACGGCCCGTCTCGAGTCGGTGCTGGAGGTCATCTACCTGATCTTCAACGAGGGCTACTCGGCCACCAGCGGGGCCGATTGGATGCGACCGGCGCTGTGCGAGGATGCGCTCCGGCTCGGGCGGATCCTGGCGGAGCTGATGCCGCAAGCGCCCGAGGTCCATGGTCTCGTCTCGCTGATGGAGATCCAGGCGTCGCGCTCGCGGGCGCGGACGGGCCCCGGCGGCGAGCCGGTGCTGCTGCTCGATCAGGACCGCGGCCGCTGGAATCTGGTGCTCGTGCACCGTGGTCTGGCCGCGCTCGAGCGGGCGCAGGCGCTCGGCGGTCCGCTCGGTCCCTACACCCTCCAGGCCGCGATCGCCGCCTGTCATGCCCGAGCTCGGAATGCGGACGACACCGACTGGATCCGAATCGCGGCGCTGTACGACGCCCTCGCCCAGGTCAGCCCCTCTGCGGTCCTCGAGCTCAACCGTGCCGTCGCCGTGGCGATGGCATTTGGCCCCGGGGCCGGTCTGGAGCTCGTCGACGCGATTCGGGACGAGCCGGCGTTACAGGGCTATCACCTGCTGTGGAGCGTCCGGGGTGACCTGCTCGAAAAGCTGGGCCGGGTCGGCGAGGCCCACCGGGAGTTCGAACGGGCCGCGTCGCTCGCCCGCAACGCCCGCGAGCAGGCACTGCTGCTCGAACGCGCGGCGCAGACCGCACACCCGACCGCACGCCAGACCCAGCTTAATCCGGACGCAACCCCAACAGCCGAGCGGCGTTCTCCTTCAGCACCAGCGGGCGGACCTCGTCCTTGATCGGCAACTGCTCGAAATCGGCCAGCCACCGATCCGGCGTGATCAAGGGGTAGTCCGAGCCGAACAGCATCTTGTGCTTGAGCAGCGTGTTGGTGTAGCGGATCAGATTCTCCGGGAAGTACTTCGGCGACCAGCCGCTGAGGTCGATGAACACGTTGGCCTTGTGGACGGCGACCGCCAGCGCCTCGTCCTGCCAGGGGAACGAGGGGTGCGCGAGGATGATGTCGAGCTCGGGAAAATCGGCCGCGACGTCGTCGACGCACATCGGGTTGGAGTACTTCAGGCGAACGCCCGCGCCCCCCGGCACGCCGGCGCCGATCCCGGTGGTTCCGGAATGGAACAGCGCGATCAACTTGGCGGCCGCGATCTCCTCGTACAGCGGGTACCACTGGCGGTCGTTGGGCCAGAACGCCTGCGTGTTCGGGTGGAACTTGAACCCTCGCACGCCGGCCGCGATCAGCTCACGCGCTTCACGCACCGCAAGCTTCCCCTTGTGCGGGTCGACGCTCGCGAACGGGATCAGCACGTCGGGGTTTGCGCGCGCGGCCGCGAGCACCTGCTCGTTGCCGATCCGTCGCCGCCCCATCCCGGCTTCGTCGTCGACCGTGAATACGACCGCGACCATCCTGCGCTCGCGGTAATAGTCGGCCACCTCCTGCGCCGTCGGCTGGGTCGGATGGCCGCCGAAGTAGCGCGCCGCCGCCGCCAGCAACTCCCCAGTCACCGGGTCCTGCTCCTCGCCGCTGTTGCGCTCGGCGTGGGTGTGGACATCGATCGCGACGACCGTGTCGAGATCGATGCTCATCTCATCCGTAGACCCGGATCAGACACTCGGCGACCATCGCCGGCTTCTGCGAGCCTTTCACCTCCACCGTCGCAACGACCTTCCCCTGCATGCCGCCGGGGACCTCCTTGACCTCGACCAGCTCCGCGCCGCCGCGCCACTGGGCTCCGACCGGAAGCGGCGCCGGGAAACGCACCTTGTCGAGCCCGTAGTTGATCCCGGTCGTGGCGTCGGTCACCTTCAGCAACTCCATCGTCACCGGTGCCACCAGCGAAAGCGTGAGGTAGCCGTGGGCGACGGTCCCGCCGAACGGAGAGCTCTTGGCCCGCTCAACGTCGACGTGGATGTAGTTGTGATCACCGGTCACATCGGCGAACTGGTTGACGGTGTCCTGAGTGAGCTCTCGCCAGTCGGTGTAACCGAGGTGCTCGCCGACGTGGTCGGGCAGTGCAGCCATGTTTGTGACCAAACCGCTCATCGGGCGCGGAACTGTAATGGTCGGCGCTGCGATTCGCATCGAGCCCGTGCCTCCGCTACGGTGAGCCGTCGATGAGTGCCTCCGAGGATGGCCTGTTCGCCGGGCTGTTTGCGCGTGGTGGCGTGGCTGCTGAGGTCAGTGACCGGGCGTTCCTGGAGGCGATGCTCGATGTGGAAGTCGCGCTCGTCCGTGCCCTGGCCAACGCCGGGCTGGCTCCGGCGTCGGCGGCCGACGAGGTGGCAGCGGCGGCCGACGCCCGCAGCTACGACCTCGCCGATCTCGGCCGCCTGACCGGCGAGCAGGGCACGCCCGTCCCGGGCCTGGTCTCGGCCCTGACGCGGCGCGTCTCGGAGGCGGCGGCCGCACACGTCCATCGGGGCGCGACCAGCCAGGACATCCTCGACACGGCGGCGATGCTCGTGTGCAAGCGCGCGCTGGGCCCATTGCTCGATGATCTGCGCCACGCCGCCGACCACGCCGCGGAGCTCGCCGAGACCTACAAAGGGTCACTGCAGGCCGGCAGGACGCTGCTGCAGCAGGCCCTGCCGATCACCTTCGGCCTGAAGGCCGCGGGCTGGCTGTCAGCACTCGATGGGGCGCGGACCGAGCTGGGGGAGATCCGCGAGAAGGTCCCGGCGCTCCAACTCGGCGGCGCGGTCGGAACGCTCGCGTCCTTCGGCGAGCATGGGCTCGAGATCGCGGCCGACGTCGCCGAGCAGCTCCGCCTCGTCGATCCGGGTACTCCGTGGCACACCGATCGACTGCGTCCGGCGCGCGTCGCGTGCGGGCTCGGGATGGCGCTTGGCGTGCTCGGCAAGCTCGCCCGCGATGTCGTCCTGCTCGCGCAGACGGAGGTCGCCGAGCTCAGCGAGGGCGGCCGTGCCGGCCGGGGTGGCTCCTCGACGATGCCGCACAAGCGCAACCCCGTCGGCGCAGTCGCAGCCGTGGCGTGTGCGCAGCGCGGTCCGGGGCTGGTGGCGACACTCCTATCAACGATGGCTCAGGAGCACGAGCGCGGCGCGGGACCCTGGCAGGCTGAGTGGGAGCCGCTGGCGGAGCTCCTGCGCCTGAGCGGCTCGGCCGCCTCGTCCGTCCGCGAGCTGCTCGCAGGACTCCAGGTCGACACGGACAGGATGCGGGCGAATCTCGACCTTGGGGGTGACCTTGTGATGAGCGAGAGCGTTGCCGTCGCGCTCGGCCAGGCCCTCGGCCGCCCGCGTGCCCAGGAACTGGTGCAGGCCGCAGCCCGGCGCGCCGTCGCTGAGCGCCGCCCGCTGCGCGAGCTGCTGGCCGCCGAGCCCGAGCTCGCCGATGCGCTCGGCTCCGAAGGGCTCGAGCAGGCGCTTGACCCGGCCGCCTATCTCGGGGTTGCCGGGCGGCTGATCGACCGGGCGCTGTCGGCCCACGGCGCGCTGGCGGAGTCCTAGCGGCAGCGGTGGGGGCGCGGATGGCCTGCGAGGTCCATCATCTGTTGGCGGGGGCGTCCGACCGGCCGGTCGTGATCCTGTCGTGCTCCCTGGGGACGTCGCTGGCGATGTGGGATCCGCAGCTGCCGGCGCTCAGCGAGCGCTATCGCGTGATCCGGTACGACCTGCGCGGCCACGGCAGGTCACCGGTGCCACGCGGACCGTACGAGATCGCCGACCTCGGCGCCGACCTGCTGGCGTTGCTCGACCGGCTCGAGATCGAGCGCGCATCGTTGTGCGGTGTCTCGATCGGCGCGATGACGAGCCTCTGGGTGGCGGCACGTGCCCCGGACCGGGTCAACCGGCTCGTCGCCTGCTGCACATCCGCCCACTTCGGCGATCGCGGCGCGTACCGCGACCGGGCGGCCGCGGTACGCGAGCACGGCCTCGAGCCGATCGCCGACGGTGCCTTGGCGCGGTGGTTCACGCCCGCGTTCGCGCAGTCCCGACCGGAGGTCATCGAGCATATGCGCTCGATGCTTCTCGCGACGCCGACTGAAGGCTACGCGGCCTGCTGCGAGGCGCTCGCGGCGATGGACCTGCGTCCCGACCTCGACCGGATCCAGGCGCCGACCCTGGTGCTCGCCGGCGCCGAGGATCCCGCGACTCCGCCCGAGCATGGACGCCTGATCGCCGAGCGGGTCCGCGGCGCCGCGCTCGAGCTGATCCCGGCAGCCGCGCATCTCGCCAACATCTCCCAGCCGGAGCTGGTGACGCGGCTGATCCTGGAGCACCTGAACCCCGAGGAGGTCTCTTGAACGATTTTGAAACCGGAATGCGCGTCCGGCGCGAGGTGCTCGGCGATGAGCACGTCGATCGTGCGACTGCCAATGCGGGAGAATTTGCCGCCCCATTCCAGGAGATGATCACGCGCTACGCGTGGGGAGGACCGTGGTCGCGCCTCGGGCTCGACCGCCGCATGCGAAGCGCGATCACGCTTGCGTCGCTCGTCTCGCTCCGAGCCGAGAACGAGATCGGCATGCATGTGCGCGCTGCGATTCGCAACGGCTTGACGCCGGCGGAGATCCGGGAGGTGCTGCTGCACACCGCCGTGTACGCGGGCGTTCCGGCAGCCAATTCCGCGTTCGCGATCGCCCAGCGCACCCTGCGGGAGGACGGGCTCGTGGAATGAGTCATAACCAGTTCGGAGCCGACTTGACTGCGGCGGCGGCGCACCCGGTGAGCGTCAGAACCTGATCTGCGCGGCGGATCAGCTCCGGGTCGTGGGTCGCGCAGATCACCGTCTGGCGATCGTCGGCCGCCGCGTTGCTCAGCAGCTCGGCGACGGTGCTCGCGTTGGCTTCGTCGAGCCGCGAGGTCGGCTCGTCGACGATCAGCAGTCCACGGGCGGCCGCGATCGCCCGTGCGAGTGCCACCCTCTGCTGCTCTCCCGCCGACAGCCGCGCGACCCGCTGGCGCGCGCGCTCGGCCAGGCCGACGGTTCTCAGGACCGCCGTAGCGCGCTCGTTTGCCGGCGCGGCCTCCCACCCGCGCAGGAGCAATGTCAGCGCGACGTTCTCCTGCGCACTCAGAAAGCCGACCGGCGAGGGCTCTTGAGGCAGATAGCCGATCCGTCGCCGTCGCAGCTCCGCCAGCTGCTCGGGGTCGCGTGTACTCAGGGGCTGACCGTCGAGCACCAGCACCCCCGACTCGGGCACGTCGAGGCCGGCGAGCAGGCGGAGCAATGTCGTCTTGCCGGTGCCCGAGCGACCGGTGACGGCCGTCAGCAGACCGCCTGAGAACGCCCGCGTGAGCGAGTCGAGAACCAGGCGCCGGGAGGCTCCGCGGCCGCGCGAGCGGACGACCGATCGGAGCTCGACGAGTACGGGCTGCCAGGACGGGCCAGTGCCTGCCGGCTGCCCCGGACGAACGCCGGGCAGCTGCTGCAGGCGATCGCCGGTCTGGGGTGAGGCGCGGCGCGGGCGATCGTCGGCCGTGCTCACCACAACCGCGCCACGGACCACGGTGACGTGCGCACGCTCGCTGATTCCCGCATCTGCGAGCATCGCCGGAGGCACATGAATCCAGCCGCCGCGCCCGACCACGACGGCGGTGCGGCCGTTCCGGCGATCCTCCGCGATCCGTCCGTCGCGAATCCTGACCGTGCGCTGCGCGCAAGCGGCGGTGGCCGGATCGTGCGAGACGACGATCACGGTCGCACCCTGCGTTCGGGTGAGCTCGCACAGCAGCTCGCGGATCGCCTCGGCGGCGCCCTCGTCGAGCTCGCCGGTCGGCTCGTCCGCGAGCAGCAGCGCCGGCTTGTGCGCCAGCGCCGCGCACAGCGCGACTCGCTGCCGCTCGCCGCCGGACAGCTCCTGCGGGGACGCGCCGGCCCGGTCGGAGATCTGGGCTGCGCGCAACAGCTCAGCGACGCGACCGGACCGCGCAGCCACCCCCACCCCGCGCAGCGCCAGGGGCATCCCGACTGCCTGCGCCACGGTCAGGTCGGGCGCCAGGGCCGCCTCGGCACGCTGGTCAAGGAACCCGATCGTGGCGTGACGAAGCCGAGCCCGGGCCCGCCCCGACAGCCGGCCGACGTCGTGCCCCAGGACTCGCGCGATTCCTGCCGATGGCAGTTGGAGCCCGGCGATCACGCGCAGCAGCGTCGTCTTCCCCGCGCCGCTCGGCCCGAGCACGCAGAGCAGCTCGCCGCACTCGACCTCGAGGCTCAGCCCCTGCAACGCAGCAGCATCGCCCTCGGCTGTCCGGTGCACTGAGAACACGTCCCGGAGCTCGACCGCGCTGCTCATGCGGGCCTCCGAACCAGGCGGGTTGCGAGCATCGTCGCTGCCGCTAGCGCCGCCAGTGCCGCCAACCCCCAGACGGCAAGCTCGACCCACGGTGCGACGCTCACCAGTGGTGGCTGCGGGGCGGCGCTCGTGAGCGCGACCTGGACGCCGGCCACGGCCAAGCGCGTCAGCACTGCAGCGACGGCGAGCCCGGCGCACACACCGATCCCGGCCGCGACGAGCATCCGCAGCGAGAGCTCGCGGCGCAACGCGCGGGGGCCGAGTCCCTGGGCGGCCAGATCACGCCCGACGCGCCTGTCGCGTCCACCGCCGAGGATCGCGACCAGCAGTCCGAGCAGCGCCAGTACGCCAGAGACGGCGGCCGCTGCCAGCAGGATCCCGAGCACTCCGCGGGCGACCGGCGCCGAGCGAAACCGGTGCTCCAGGTTTGCCCTGAAAGAGCTCCCGAGCGCTGCCGCGGGGCCGCTCGCGAGCGCCGCCTTCAGTCGCTTGGGATCGCTGGTCGAGATCCACAGCTCGTCCGGGCGCCCCTGGCCCGGGAGCTGAGCGTCGAGGGCGCCGGCGAGCGTCGACTGATCGGCCACGACGAAGCCGGCGGCTCCGGCCGGGAGCGTCGGAAAGCGCCTGAGCACACCGGCGATCCGGGCCGTGACCGGCAGACCGTCGACCGTCAGCTCCAACCGCCCGCCGTGGTCCGCGGCGGCCGCGGTGGTGGGGTCGGCGAGTACCGGCACCGGGGCGCTGTCACTCGGCTGCAGCGGCCTCAGCACGCCCGGCTCTCCGGTGTCGGAGAACTGCGCGCTCACGCCGCTCGGACTCGGACGGGATCCTGTCGCCGCTCCGACGGCGTGCCAGTTGCCGAGCGGCACCGCGAGCGTCGCGGTTCCGGTTGAGGTCAGCCCGAGCAGCGGTCCGAGCGTTACGGTCGATCTGTGTTGCGTCGTCGGGGCCTGGTTCTCGGCGTTCTGGTGGCCGTTGGTGATCTGCAGGCCGGTCGGCTCAGACAGCTCCAGCGCCTCGAGCTCCCATTGACCCCGCGGAACCGTCGCCACCAGCGCGCCCGTGCGTCCGCCGGCGGTCTGGAACACGACCTGGCGCACCGCGTCCGACCCGGCCCGCAGATCGGCACCTACCACGACCCCGGCCGCCGGCGGCGAGAGCCGCAGCGAGAGCTCGCGCGCGGTGGCCGGGATCACCGGGCCGGGGTTCCGCGCCGGCCCGCGGGGAGCGAGCCGCTGGGCGAGTGTCGCGAGCGGCGCCGAGCCGTCGCTGGTGCGCCATCCGTGCAGCTGCCCGAGCGCAGCCGCCGGGACGCCGAGGGCCGGCACCGTGACCGTGCCGTCGCCGCTCAGGTACGTTGCCTCGGTCCGCCGCACGGGAAACACCGCGCCGTCGGCGAGCGCCCGCCAGCGATGGAGTGAGGCCAGCTCGAGCGGGGTCGTGAAGCCGGCGCTCTGCGACACGACCGCATCGAGCGGGACCTGGTTGGCTGCCTGATCGGCGGTTCCTCGCAACAGCGTCGCCCGGTAGGTGAGCGCGAAGCCCCCGAGCCCGACGCTGACCGCGATGCAGGCGATCGCGAGCGCGGGGCCTGCGGGAGCCCGAGCGAGACTCACGAGCGCGACGCGGGTCAGGACCGGTCCGCGCCGGGCAAGTCGCTCGCCGCCGCGCAGGATTCCTTCGGCGCCCCGGAAAATCAGCACGCCGAATGCCACGCAGCACAGCGGGGCCAGCAGCACCGGCAGCGCGTCGTTGCCGCTCTCGCCGCGGGTCAGCGCGAGCGCCACCGCAGCCAGGGCGGCGAGTGCGAGCGCGTCCGCGACCCGTCCAGCGCCGGGCATCAGCACCGCCGCGATCAGCGCGGTTGCGCACACCCAGCCACCCGCGAGCGCCGCTGCGGCGGCCGGGGTGATCAGGCTGTGGAGCAGAGCGCCGCCGGCGGGGACTCCGGCTGCTCCGGCGAGCAGCGCCGCAGCCACAACCGCGAGCGCCGCGCCGGCCGCGAGCGCGACGGCTGACAGCCAAGCCGCCTCGGCGAACACGAACACCGCCACCTGTGCGCTGCGGGCGCCCGCCGCGCGGAGCCGCTCGACATCGGCGCGGTGGTCGCGGCGCAGGCCGCCGGCCGCGAGCACGATGAACACTGCCAGCGTGGCGATCGCCCCGCCCCCGGCGAGCAGCAGTCGCTGCGGCGCGGCGCCGGCCTGAGCGCGCGCCTGGTCGAGGCCTGCGAACGGCGCGCTCAGGCTGAACGAGCTCCCGCTCGCCTGCAGCGCGGCCTGCGCCTGCAGCAGTCGATGCTCGGTCGCTCCGAGCTGCCAGCTGTTCAAAGCCCCGACGGGCAGCGTCGCGATCCAGCTGTGGCTGCGGTAGACGCCGCTCAGCCCGCCGAGCCGGTCGAGCCCGGCGGGGTCCCCGCTGAGCAGCAGCGGCGCCTCGCCGCCGGCGTTCGGTCCCGGAACGAATCCGAGTGCAGCCGCGGACCGGAGCCGCGTTCTGCCGGTGATCGTCAGGCGGACTCCCGTGGCGCTGAGAACCGGCTGGTCGACCGACCCGCCGGCCAGCAGCATCGGGCACGAGCTCGCCGCGCACGGCCCGGTATCGCCGCCGGCCTCGGGGGTGCCGCCGGCCCCGGGGGCGCCGCCGGCCGCTGCGGCGATCCACGGCCCGAGCGGCTCGATCGCGGCCGGCCGGACGACGATCCCGCTGAGGCGGACGGGGTTGAGCAGCACGACCTCCGATCGATCATCGAGGCCCAGACGGGCGAGCAGATCCTGCGCCTCGCGGCGGACCGGCGCGGTCACCACCCCCTGCCACGTGACGGTCACCGTCCGGTCAAGCGGCGCAAGCCCGGCGAGCACCGACCGGGCTGCCTGGTCGCCGGCGATCGTGCCCTCGGCGACGACTGCGCCCGCGAACGCCGCCGCGATCGCGACCCCGAGCGCCGTCAGCAGCCAGCGGCCGGGCCGCCGCCGGGCGCGCGCCAGGACCAGGCTCAACGGGGCGGTGAGCGCACGCACCTCGCTACCCCTCCAGCCGGCGCTGGTAGTGGGCCCGCGCCTTCTCCCGCCCGCCGCATACCGACATCGAGCACCAACGCCCTGCCTGGTTACGCGAGTGGTCATAGAACGCCCAGTCGCAGTCGCGTCCGGGGCAGATCTTCAGCCGGCTCCAGCTGCCGTCGATCATCGCCTGTGCCGCCAGGGCGAGCAGCACTCCGACTGCGCCGCTGACGCCGTCGGCGGCAGTGAACCGCGGCCCGGCGGCCGTGAAGCGCAACTCGACCGCCGCCCCGCGCGCCGCTTCGTTGAGCCGCTCGAGCGCGGCTTTCGCCTCTCGATCGGCGCGGCTCTTACCGTGTCCGTTACAGCGCGCCAATGCGCGGAGCCCCTCGCGCACCGACAACGCCCGCTCGAGGTCGAGCCGATCGGCGGCCGCGACGCCCCCGAGCAGCGACCGGTTGTGCAGCCAGCCCGACAGGGCCGCCGGACTGGCCAGAACCTCGGCTCCGTGAGTGACCTCGAGGTCGTAGTGGGTATTGAGGAACGCCTGGACCAGAGCCAGAGGCTCGGGCGCCGGGGCGCGCCCACCGGGCTGGATCGATGTCGGCCCATCGGGCTGCATAGATGTGTGCTCGCGCAACGGCACCCTCTCACCAGCGACAATCGCTTTGCTGGTTAGCTTACGCCTTGGGCCCGGTCAGCACACGGTCTCCCGGTCCTCACTAGTGTCCATCATGTGGCCCCTATACTTGCCAGACCACCTGAAGCGAGGAGCCACACGTGCAGGAGATGGTGATCTACGGCGTGAGCTTCGACATGGTTGGCAAGCAGCCGATAGTGCTGCTCAAAACCGTTGAGAGCAACAAGTTCCTGCCGATCTGGATCGGTCACCCCGAGGCAGCCGCAATCCTGATGAAGCTCCAAGGAGCGTCGACGCCGCGCCCGATGACCCACGACCTGCTGTCCGATGTGCTCGGCGAGCTCGAGGTCGAATGCACGCGCGTGGCGGTGACCGAGCTGCGTGAGAACACCTTCTACGCGTCGATCAGCCTGCGCGCCAACGGCCGTGAGCTCGAGATCGACTCTCGCCCGAGCGATGCCCTCGCACTGGCGGTCCGCGCCGGCGCGCCGATCTTTGCGGCCGATGATGTGATCTCGGAGTCGGCGATCGAGTTCGAGCACGAGGTCGAGGACACCGAGGAGGTGGTCGAGAAGTTCAAGGACTTCCTCGACCGCGTGACCCCGGAGGATTTCGCCAGCGAGGAGTAGGCCGCCGGCCTCGCTCAGCCCACCACTGCGGCCTGCGCCAGCGCCCGGTCGATCTGCTGGTGGTGGTGGATCAGCGCCGGCTCGTTGCGGCCGTAGACGACCTCCGGCATCAGCCCGCTGCGCAGCGAGCGGTGGATGTCCTGCTGCTGGCCGAAGTCCTCCTCGAACACCACCCGGTGGGTGAAGCGCACGTTCGCGTCCCAGAACGCGCGCTCGTCCTCGCCGGCGCGCGAGCGCGGGACGTAGAACCGCACCGACACCCGGCTGCGGTGCGGGTCGTCGAACTCCGGGTAGATCTCCCACAGCTCCGCGTGGCCGCTCATCGGTAGGTTGATGACGACGCTCGGGAACAGCAGGTAGACGATCGAGGCGTAGGGACGCAGCTCCCACTCGGACTCGGGCCGCTCGAGCAGCTTGGCGATCTCCTTGCGCGCGACCACGCCGCGGGTGTGCGGACCGAACGCCTCGCCGGCGAACGGTGTCGAGAGCATGTCCGGGGCGAGCGTGTCCCGGTGCAGCGAGAACACGTGGTAGGTCTCGGTGAAGGTGTCGTGGATCAGCTTCCAGTTGGCATCGAACACCCCGCTGCGCTGGTCGAAGTAGCACCACTCCTCAAAGCCGAAATCGGCCAGCTCGGGTCCGAGGCCGCACAGCTCCTGCTCGACGTCGATCGGGTCTGGCGTCGCCGGGCCGGCCGCCGGCTCGCCCCCAACCCGCGCGATCAGCATCCCGAACCGCTCGGCAACCGCCACCGGGATCAGCCCCAGCTCGCAGCGGTCCAGCTCTGCGAACGCGTCACGCGCGAGCGGTTGGCCGAGCAGCTCCCCGTCGAGGTCGTACGCCCACGAGTGGTAGGGACACTTCAAGGCGCGGCCCGGCCGCCCGCGACCGCTGAACACGCGCCCGCCCCGGTGGCGACAGATGTTCAGGAACGCGCGTATGCGACCGTCCTCGCCGCGCACCAGCAGCAGCGGCACGCCCGCGACCTCGGTCGCAAAGCAGTCGCCGGTGTCCGGAACGTCGGCGCTCAGGCCGACGACCAGCGGCCGGCCGCGGAACAGCACGGCCAGCTCGGCAGCCAGCCGCTCCGGATCCGTGTAGGCGGCCGCCCGCTCTCGGTGCACCGCCGGCGCGAGCGTCGTCGTGTGCCCGTCGCGCAGCGCGAAGAATCGGTGGAGGATGTCCCTTTGGGTCTCGATCCTCATCGGGTCAGCGCGAACCTCATCGGACCAGCGCGGTCCCGACCCTTATCGGGCGGCCGCGGCGACGATCTGCTCGATCAGCTCGTCGAATCCTATCCCGGCCGCGTCTGCGGCCTGGGGCAGCAGGCTGGTCTCGGTCAGCCCGGGGATCGGGTTGAGCTCGAGCACGAACAGCTCACTCGTGTCGCGGTCGAGCATCAGGTCAACGCGCGCGAAGCCGGCACAGCCGAGCATCTCGTAGACCTCCAGAGCGATTGCGCTGGCCGATGAGGCGATCGCTTCCTCGAGCTCCGCGGGGCACACGAAGCGCGTGCGACCGATCTCGTAGCGCGCCTCGAAGTCGTAGAAGTCCTCCTGCTCGGGAACTGCTTCGACGATCGGCAGGACGCGCGGAGATCCGCCTGATTCGATGATCGACACCGCCAGATCGCGGCCACTGACGTGCCGCTCCAGCAACACCTTGCGGTCGTAGGAGAAGGCCGCGACCAGCGCCGCCGGGACATCAGACGGGGTGCGCGCGAACTTGATCCCGAGCGCCGAGCCCTGGCCGGCGGGCTTGACGACGATCGGGAACTGCAGCCGCTCCTCGATCGCCGGCAGCGCCTGCGCCGCGCCCAGCTCCCTGAACGCGGTCTCGCTGAACGCGTAGAAGTCGGGCGTCGGAATCCCCCGGTCGCGCATCGCGTGCTTGGCGAGCACCTTGTCCGCGGCCCGGATGCACGCGGACACACCGGATCCGGTGTACGGGATCCCGAGCACCTCGAGCAGCTCCTGCACGGTCCCGTCCTCGCCGTCACGGCCGTGCAGCGCGACGAACGCGACGTCAGGGCGAGCGTCGGTCAGGCGTGCGACGACGTCCGCGCCGACATCGATCGGGAACACCATATGCCCGAGCCGGCCGAGCGCGTCCTGCACTCTCGCTCCCGACTTCAACGACACCTGGCGCTCAAGCGACCGGCCGCCCTTGAGCACCACGATCCGGCTCATCGCATCCATCGAGCCGGAGAATCGCCCCCAACGCGATCCTCTCGAGCCGGAGAATCGCCCCCAAGGCGATCCTCTCGAGCCGGAGAATCGCCCCCAACGCGATCCTCTCGAGCCGGAGAATCGCCCCCAAGGCGATTCTCCAGCGAATTCGCCCCCAGGCGAATTCGCCGTCATCCAGCCCGCTTGCGTTGTGCCGGCATCCGGAGCACCTTCGCGAGCTCGGCCTCGGCAGCTGGACGCTCGGCCACCGGCTGCTCGGGGCGCGAGCCGCCCGCGGATCCTGCCGGCACCGCCCCGGTCAGCGTTCCGTACAGCGCCACCTGCTCGCACACGACCTCGCCGATCCGGCGGATCCCCTCGCGGATCTCGTCGTCGCCGACGCCGGAGAAGTTCAGCCGCATCGCCGAACCGCCGCGTCCGTCGACGAACGCCGCCCGGCCGGGCACGAAGGCCACATGCTCCTCGAGCGCGCGCGCCAGCAGGTCGGTGGTGTCGATGTAGTCGGGCAGCGTCGCCCAGATGAACAGTCCCCCCTGCGGATGGGTCCAGTGCGCCTCACGGGGGAATTGCTCGGCGAGCGCATCGAGCATCACGTCGCGCCGGCGGCGGTAGATCTCGATCAGCGAGCGCACGTAGTCCTCCCACGGCCCGGACTCGAAGTACGCCGCGACGAAGTACTGCGAGATCGAAGACGAGCACAGATCGGAGGCCTGCTTACCGATGTTCATCTTCGCGAGCACCGGTGCCGGCGCCGCGGTCCAACCGAGCCGGACCCCGGGGGAGAGGATCTTCGAGAAGGTGCTCGCGTAGATCACGAATTCGCCGCCGTCGAGCGAGCGCAGCGTCGGCAGCGGCGTGCCCTCGTAGCGGAGCAGGCCGTAAGGGTTGTCCTCGAGCACGAGCAGCTCGCGCTCGCCCGCGATCCGCACCAGCTCGACCCGACGATCGAGCGACATCGTGACCCCGGCGGGGTTGTGGAAGTTGGGGACGGTGTAGATGAATTTCGGTCGCCGGCCATCGCGTTCGAGCGCATCGAGCGTCGCCTCGAGCTCGTCCATCACCATCCCGTCTCGATCCATCGTCACCTGCACGACCGAGGCCTCGTAGGCGCAGAACGTCGGCACCGCCCCGGGGTACGTCGGGGCCTCACACACGACCACGTCGCCCGGATCGAGCAGCGTCTTGCACACGAGGTCGATCACCTGCTGGCCGCCGGTCGTGACCAGCAGCTCGTCCTGGTCGATCTCCATTCCCTCCGCGGCCATCACCTGAACGATGCATCGCTTGACCAACGCAAGGCCCTCGGTCGGCCCGTACTGGAGCGCCCGCGCGCAGGACTTCGCGGCGACGGTGCTCATCAGCGACGCGTACGAATCCGGCGGGAAGGTCGAGGTGTCCGGCAGGCCGCCCGCAAGCGAGATCACGTCGGGCCGCTCGGTGAGCGCCATCAGGTCCCGCATCGCCGAGGACTTCATCACCTTCGTCCGCTCGGCGAACAGCGACGCGTAGCGTTCGATGTCCCGTGCCGTGGACCGCGGGCGTCTGGAGCCGGAGCTCATCGCCGCCTCTCGTCTATCGTCACGCTCAATCACGGTACAGCACGGTGCACTTGGTGTTCGACATCTTCCAGGGGATCGGGGTCGCCGCCGCGGTGGGGATCCGACCGTTTCTGCCTGCGCTCGCCGTCGGCGGATTGGCCGCGGGTAACGTCGAGATCCATTTCGACGGCACGAATTATGCGTTCCTGCAGGGCGCGCCGTTCCTGATCGGAATGGCCGTCGGCGCGATCCTGCTGTTGATCGTGCAACGCCGCTAGCTCGATCGAGCGCGGACCGGGGCTGGTCGTGGTGGCCGGGTGCGGGCTCGTTCTGGGGGCGCTGTTTTTCGCCGGCTCGCTCGCTCGGGGCGATTACACGGTCTGGCCGGGATTCGTGGGCGGAGTCGTGTGCGCCGCGATCGGGACGGCAGCGACCGTCCCGCTCCTGCGCCGCGTCCGCGGACGGCTTGACCAGAGCACCGCCAAGGCGCTGCCCGCCTATGCCGAAGGCGGCGCGCTGGCGCTCGCCGTGCTGTCGGTCCTCGCCCCACCGATCGGCCTGATCGGACTGCTGCTTCTGCTGTGGCTGCTGATCGCCGGCCGCGGGCGGGGAGAGCAGAAGTACGCCGGGCTCCGGATCCTCCGGTGAACCGACGCGGCCGGCGCCCGTGAACAGCACCAAGCCCAAGAAGCTCGTGCTCGTTGTGATCGACGCGCTCAAGCCGGCGATGCTCGAGCGAGCGATTGCCACCGGCCGTGCGCCGGCGCTCGCAAAGATCGTGCAGGAGGGGGTGTACGTCGACGACTGCGTGGCCGCGTTTCCGTCGGTCACGCCGGTGTGCGCGGCGACGATCACCACCGGCGTGGGACCGGATCAGCACCTGATCCCCAGCATGAACTGGTATCACCGCGAGGAGGCCCGCTACGTGGAGTACGGGTCGAGCTTCTCCGCGAGCCGGCAGTTCGGCGTGCTGCGTTCGCTGACCGACACGGTCTACCGGATGAACGCCGAGCACCTGTCCCACGACGTCGACACCGTGTTCGAAATGCTCGACGATGCCGACATCCGCACCGCCGGCACGACGTATCTGATCTACCGCGGGCGCCACCAGCACGAGGTCGCAAACGAAACGGCGCTGGCGCGGATCGTGACCTCGACGCTGTTTCGCCGCACGATCGACGGCCCCCAGGAGCTGTTCTACGCCGATCTGTACGCGAGCCGTCGCACCGGATGCCGCGGCCAGCTTGGCATGCCGGGGATCCGCGATCAGCACACCGGCTGCGTCGGTGCCTACCTGGTCGAGCACGACCTGTTCGACTTCATGCTGTTCTCCCTGCCGGACAACGACGCTTGGTCGCACAGGAACGGACCGCATGCCCAGGTGACCTCGATCGCGGCCGCCGACCGGCAGCTGGAGCGGCTGATGCACGCCGGCGGGGGGCCGGACGCGTTCCTGGCCGAGCACGCGGTGATCGTCACCTCGGACCACTCGCAGGCAGTGGTCGAGGAGCGGATCCGCCTGAACGACGCGTTCGAGGACTTCGATGTGGCCACACCGAGCCCGTCGCGCTCGATCGGGGCCGAGGTCGCGCTCAGCCCGGCGCAGCGCTCGGCGATGGTCTACGCCCTGGATCCGACGCAGCGCCAGGAGGTGATCGACCGTTCGGTGCAGGCCGTCAGCGAGCTCGATGGCGTCGATCTCGTGCTGTGGCTGAGCGCCCCCCGAGAGGCAGTTGTGCGCAGCCGCCGCGGCGAGCTGCGGTTCGCGCCGGGTGGCGAGCTCGAGGATGCGCGCGGCGGCCGCTGGAGCGTCGAGGGCGACCTCGCGGCCCTCCGGGGAGAGATTCAGGACGGGCGCTTCCTGTGCACCGAGTACCCGGATGCGCTCGGGCGGATCTGGTCCGCGCTCACGTGCTCCACGGCCGGCGATGTCCTGCTGTCGGCTTCGCCTGGATACGAGTTCGTCGATTGGGGCGGTGCGGACCACGTCGGCGGCGGCAGCCACGGGTCCCTGCATCGCTCGGATTCGCTCGGTGCGCTACTGTGGTGCGGCACTGGTCCGGACTCTCGTCAGGGCCGTGTCCAATGGTCGTTGCGCGATGTTGTGCCGCTCGTCCGAGCGCATTTCGGATTAGAGTCCGCGGTAACGACTGATTAAGACGTCGTTATCCCGTCTGCACTCTTACGGTTCTGCCCCAGCCCGCCGATACATTCCCAGTAATGTCCGAGGAGTTGACGAGCACCGTCGAGGTGCCGTTTCGGGTCCGCGTGCGCCATGGCGTCCGTCGCGGCCACAACTGGCTTCAGCTGATTCGCTTCGTGACCGTCGGCGCGAGCGGATACGTCGTGAACCTCGGCGTGTTCGCCGTCTGCGTGCACATGCTCTCGATCGACTACAAGGTCGCCGCCGTGATCGCGTTCGTGGTCTCGGTGGTCAACAACTTCTGGTTGAACCGCCACTGGACGTTCGACGCCAAGCACGAGCATCCGATGTTCCAGGGCGCGCGGTTCTTCGCGGTTTCGCTGGTCGCGTTCGGGTTCACCTACCTGGTGCTGCTGGTGCTCGTCGAGGGCGCCGGGCTCTCGAAGGTCGTCGCCCAGGCGATCGCGATCGCCGCAGGCACGCCGCTGTCCTTCCTTGGACAGAAGCTTTGGAGCTTCAAGGCCTAGGCCTTCGCCTAGCGAGCCTCCTCGCGCTCACAGCAGTGCTGGCAGGGCTGATGGCCCTGCTTCCGACCTCGTCCCGCGCCGCGGGCGCCACGCTCACCAACTCCGGCACCCCGGTCCTCATCACCCAGAAGGACAAGCCGCCGCCCGGCTACCGCCTGACCGCGGCGCAGGCGGAGCGGATCGCGGCCGCGAACGCGACGATCCGCGCCGAGCTGCGCAGGCATGCAAGAGCGATTCCCTACGAGTACACCAAGGGGACCGGCGAGTGGCAGGTGAGCTGGTTCTCCCACGGTCCGAACGGCAAGGAGCTGGCGCAGGTCTACATAGACGACGCGACCGGCAGGGTGACCGAGGCCTGGACCGGCTTCCAGGTCGCCTGGACCATGGCCCGTGGCTATCCGGGCGCGTTCGGCCGGCGGGTCAACGCGCTCTACGTGTGGCTGCCGATGTGCGTGCTGTTCGTCGCTCCGTTCGTCCCCTGGCGGCGGCGGCCGTCGCTGCTGCACCTCGACCTGCTGATGCTGCTCGGCTTCTCGATCTCGCTCGCGCTGTTCGATCACGGGACGATCGGGCTCTCGGTCCCGCTCGTCTACCCGTTCCTGCTCTACCTGCTGGTGCGGATGCTGGCGCTCGCATTTGGGCGCGGATTGCCCCGCGAGCCGCTGCGGCTGCTCGTGCCCGCGTCCTGGCTGGCAATCGGGGTCATCTTCCTGGTCGGTTTCCGGGTCGGGCTCAACGTCAGCAACTCGAACGTCATCGACGTCGGCTACGCCGGCGTGATCGGTGCCGACAAGCTGCTGCACGGCAAGCCGCTGTACGGCCACTGGCCCGCCGACAACGCCAGCGGCGACACCTACGGCCCGGTCAACTACTACGCCTACGTCCCGTTCCGGGCGATCTTCGGCTGGAGCGGGACCTGGGACGACCTCCCGGCCGCCCACGCCGCGGCGATCGTGTTCGACCTCCTGACGCTGGTCGGCCTGTACTTCCTCGGCCGCCGGATCAGAGGGCCGACCGCCGGGATCGTGCTCGCCTACCTGTGGGCGGCCTACCCGTTCGTGCTCTGGTCGCTCAGCTCCAACACCAACGACACGCTGGTGTCGCTATTGCTCGTGCTCGCACTACTGGTGATCACCTCAGCTCCCGCCCGCGGCGTGGTCGCGGCCCTCGCGGGGCTGACGAAGTTCGCCCCGCTCGCGCTCGCGCCGCTGTTGATGCGCGGCGTCGGCGACACCCCGCCGCGACTGCGGTCGCTGATCGCCTACGTTCTGGCATTCGTGCTCACGGCGGCGGTCGTGATGCTCCCGGTCGCACTCGACCACAACCTCCACGCCTTCTGGCACGACTCGATCATCTACCAGGCCTCGCGCCAGTCGCCGTTCTCCATCTGGGGGCTGTGGGGCGGACTCGGACCCGAGCAGCACTTCCTCGAAGGGGCGGTCGCGGCGCTGGCCATCGCCGTCGCGTTCGTGCCCTCGCGGCGCGGGGTGGTCGAGGTCGCGGCGCTGGGAGCCGCGGTCCTGATCGGTCTGCAGCTGTGCGCCAACTACTGGCTCTACTCGTACATCGTCTGGTTCTTCCCGCTCGTGATCGTGGCGCTCGTCTGTGCTCATCCGGCGCGGCGGGGAGCGTTCAGCGCGGCCGGCCTCGCGGATTCGCCGGCGGGGCCGGTTCCGGTGGCGGCCTAGCTCCGCCCGGGGGTGGGTGGTGCGCTTGCGCTTGCGGCGGGAGGCCGCGGCGGGGGCGGGCGGCTGAGCGGGGCGGGGGGCCGGGCGGGGCGGGCGCCCACGGTGGCTCCGGCGACGCTGGTGAGCTGTCGCCGGACGGCGCCTTGCGGCCGGCGGGCGCGGCCCGGGCCGAAATGCGGCCGGCGGCATGCATAGAGGGACAAAGTCCACGCGCCCAAGCCACCTTGGCTACATAAGCATGCCCCACATGCACAATTGACCAAGGTCCAGCAGCTGCGCGCGATTTGTCGCCATCTGCACGCGAAATTGTCAGATTGCTGACACCCACAGGCCCGGCCGCACCCTCACCAGCGCCGTTCCCGAGCAGATCGCATCCCGCCGGCCTCGCTGGCAGCGCCCCCAGGCCTAATCCGCCCCCTCCCGGCCTCCCCGGCACCCCCCCAGGCCTTATCCGCCCCCAGAGGCCCGAGTCAGCCAGTCTTACCGCACCCCCACCGCCGGCTCCAGGATCTGCTCGATCGTGTCCGCCCGCATCGGCTCCGACGCCGTGATAACGACCGAGTTCAACCACGGGTCCTCGGTCGAGGTCTCGAACTTGACCGGCATCCAGGTGATCATCGCTTCCAGGGCTTGCTCGCGCTTGACGCCGATCACTCCTCCGCGGGGCCCGGTCATGCCGACGTCGGTGATGTAGGCGGTGCCTCCCGGCAGCACACGGCCGTCGGCCGTGGGCACGTGTGTGTGGGTGCCGACGACGGCCGTCACCCGACCGTCGAGATGCCAGCCCATGCCGACCTTCTCGCTGGTCGCCTCGGCGTGCATGTCCACGAGCACGTGGTCGACGTCGTCCTTGAGCGCGTACAGCGCCGCGTCGGCCTCGGCGAACGCCGGGCGACCGGCCTTCATGAACAGGTTTCCCGACAGGGAGACGACCCCGAGTCGCACGCCGCCGCTCTCGACCACGCACCAGCCGTGGCCCGGCTGGCTGCGGAGGTAGTTCGCGGGCCGGATGATCCGCGGCTGGGCGTCGAGGTAGGGGTAGATCTCGCGATGGCGGTAGGTGTGGTTCCCCAGGGTGATCGCGTCGATGCCCGCGGCGAACAGCTCGTCGGCGATCTTCGGCGTGATGCCGAGCCCGCCGGCGACGTTCTCGCCGTTGACCACGACGAAGTCGGGTGCATGCCGCTCCCGCAGGCCCGGGAGCAGCGCGAGCAGGGTCCGCTTCCCGATTCCGCCGACGATGTCGCCGACGAACAAGATGGTGGCGCGCTTGTTCACGTCGTGTCGTCGCCCATACTTCCACTTGCATGCGTTTCAGCGTCCGCAGGCCAAGAGGAGACAGTGTGCCCCAGGCTGAGGATCCCCGCGAGCCCCAGGCCCACGATCCCCACGGTCCCCGCGAGCCCCAGGCCAACGGGCCAACGGGTCCCCGCGAGCCCCAGGCCCGCGATCCCCGCGAGCCCGCACCGGCCAGGGACGACCTCGACCGGCCGCCGTCGCCCCTCCCCGGCCCCGATCTCAGCGACAGCCACACCCCTATCCCTAACCCAGTTCCGCCCGTGGTGGTGCCCCGCTGGGTTCAGCTCGTCCTCCTCCCGCTCGGATTGCTCGGGCTGTGGGCGCTCGCGCGCGCCTCCGGCTCGGTGTTCCTGATCCTGATCGTGGCGAGCGTGGTTGCCCTGATCCTGAACCCGCTGGTGAAGCTGATCGAGCGGTCCGGGATGCGGCGGGGACTGGCGATCCTGCTGATCTACGTCGGCGGGTTCGCGGTCCTCGGCGGCATCGGCGTGCTGCTGGCCAACCCGATCAGCACCCAGGTGACCCGGTTCGCCGACAACGTCCCGCATTTCGTCAAGCAGGCCAACCACGACCTCGCGAACTTCCAGACCTGGCTGAACCAGCACGGGATCAAGGTCCAGATCGAGAAGCAGGGCCAGACGGCGCTGCAAACCCTGCAGAAGAACATCCTCAAGAGCTCGGGCAGCATCGTCTCGTTCTCGCAGGACCTGCTCGGCAAGATCGTGACCGTCTCGTTCGCGCTCGTGCTCGTACTGGTGCTGTCGGTCTACCTGCTCGTGTACGGCAAGCAGATCGGCGACCTGGTGCGCCGCGTCATGCCCCAGGGGGACGGAACGCCTGAGGACGACTTCCCGTTGCTGGTGCAGCGAGCGGTTACCGGATACGTCCGCGGGCAGATCCTGTTCAGCCTGGCCATGGGCACCAGCGCGGCACTGGCGCTGACCGTGTTCGGAATCGTCGGGATCTTCCCGGACGGCGAGCGCTACGCGCTGTTCTTCGGGATCTTCTACGGGCTGATGGAGTTCATCCCGTACATCGGGCCGATCCTCGGTGCGGCGCCCGCGGTGATCGTGGCGCTGTTCCAAGACCCGATCTCGGCGGTGTGGGTCGTGCTGCTGTTCGTCGCTCTGCAGCAGCTCGAGGGCCACTTCGTCGCGCCGCAGGTGTTCCGCATCTCCCTGCGGATCAACCCGATTCTGATCATCCTCGCGCTGCTCGTCGGCTATCAGCTCTATGGCATCGCCGGGGCGCTGATTGCGCTGCCGATCATCGCGGTGCTGCGGCAGACCGTGCTCTATCTGCGCCGGCACATGGTGCTCGAGCCGTGGTCGACGCCGGCGGTGGGCGTCGGGACCGGGCTGATGTCGCTGCCGCCCGATCGATGTCCGGACTGCGGGCGGACCGCCGGACCCGAGGACACGTTCTGCCGCTCGTGCGGGGCCTCGCTCGAGCCGAGCGTGAAGACGCCCGGGTAGCCTCAAGCCCTTGCCCCCCAGCACCGCAACCGGCGGCTCGGCGATCACGCTCGCCGCCCGCGCGCTGAGCAAGCGCTTCGGCACCAGAGAAGCGCTCCATGAGGTGAGCTTCGAGCTGCATCCCGGCGAGCTCGTCGCGGTGATCGGCCCCAACGGTGCCGGCAAGACGACCCTGCTCTCGATCCTGGCGGGCATCCTCGAGCCCACCGGGGGCGAGCTCACGCGCAGTCCGCGCGAAATCGGCTGGGTCCCGCAGCAGCCTGCGCTGTACTCCAAGCTCTCGGTGGCCGAGAACCTCCGCCTGTTCGCCCGCCTGGAGAAGCTCGCCGACCCCGAGCAGGCCGTCCAGGGAATGCTCGATCAGACCGGCCTCGAGGACCGGGCCGCGGAGGAGGTCGGGCGCCTGTCAGGGGGCAACCAGCAGCGGGTCAACATCGCGATCGGGCTCTTGTCGGACCCCCCGGCACTACTGCTCGATGAGCCTTCGGCCTCGCTCGATCCGCGCCAGCGCGAGCGGCTCTGGGAGTTCATCGGCCGGCTCGCCGGCCGCGGTACGACAGTCGTGTTCTCCACCCACAATGTCGCCGAGGTCGAGCGCTACGCCGACCGGGTGCTGGTGCTGGTCGACGGGGAACTGCTGTTCACCGGCACGCCGGCCGAGCTCGAGCACACGGTCGGGGGCGATCTCCGCGACTTCGAGGCGGCGTTCGTCCGCTTCCTCCACGACCGCGGTCACTGATGCGCTGGCTGCTGGTCAAGGACCTCCAGATCCTGAAACGCTCGCCGCTGCTGGTCGGCCTGCTGATCGTCTACCCGATCGCGATCGCGCTGATGATCGGCTTTGCCCTTTCCAGTCCGCCGGGCAAGCCGAAGGTCGCGTTCCTGAACGAGGTCCCCCCCGATCGCCAGCAGATCAAGTTCGGCACCGAGCGCCTCGATCTCAACAACTACGTCAACCAGCTGTTCCAGACGATCGACCCGATCAAGGTCCACTCCTACGACGAGGCGGTCGCGAAGGTCCAGGACGGTGAGGCACTGGCCGCGCTGATCCTCCCCAGGCAACTCCCCGATCAGCTCCAGGGGCTGCTGAACGGCGGCGGCACTCCGAGCGTGCAGCTGATCGTCAACTCCAAGGACCCGATCGACAAGCAGTTCGTCGAGCAGGCGATCAGCACCAAGCTCGATGCGTTCGAGCGGAACTTCTCGGGCCAGGTGCTCGGCGTCGCGGTCCACGATCTCCAGCAGGTGCTGACGGGCGGAACGATCAACATCCTCGGCGACAACGTGAATCTGCTCGGTCTGCGCACCTCGCGCGCGATCGTCCAGGCCACGCTCGACTCGCTCCCGCCGGGCTCCACGCTGCGACCTGCGCTCAAACAAGTCGTTTCGTTCGCCGACCTCGCGATCGAGGGGCTCGGGTTCGCGAGCCCCGTGCTGGGCTCGATCGGAACGCCGCTGACGGTCAACGAGACCGACCTCGCCGGCAACACGACCCCGACCGACTCGTACGCAGTCGCGATCGCCGTGATCGTCTCGCTGATGTTCGTCACGGTGCTGCTCGCGGCCGGCATGCTCGCGCTCGAGCGCTCCGAGAACGCGTACCCGCGGCTGATCCGCGGACTCGTCTCACCCGGGCGGCTGCTGTCGGAGAAGATCGTGCTGGCGGCCGGCTGCGCGGCCACTGTGACACTGGTGATGGCCGCATTCGTGTCGCTGTTCGTGAGCCTCGACTGGGGGCGCTTTGAGCTGTGGGTGCTCGCGCTCGCGCTCGGCGGGCTCGCGTTTGGAGCGCTCGGCGTCGCGATCGGCGGGATTGCGCGCGACGTGAGCGCCGCCTCGTTGCTCGCGTTCCTGCTGTCGCTGCCGATCGCGTTCATGGCCCTCGTTCCCGCCAGCGCCGTGTCGGGGACGCTCAAGTCGGTGCTCGATGCGGTCGCGTTCGTGTTCCCGTTCAAGGCCGCGCTGCAGGCGGCCAACAACGCGTTCAGCGGCACCTCGCCCGGGATCGGGCTGCCGCTTGTCCACCTCGCCGTGCTGACGGTGGTGTTCGCCACCCTGGCGCGGCTGGCGCTGCGCAGATTCGGCACCTAAAGCCCTTGTCGCGGGACCCGGGCCGCGGTACCGTCCACATGCACTGAGCCGCCGTCCATCACACGGCTCGGGACCGAAAGGGGAAGGTGATCGTGTGGCGATCGGGTGGCCGGCTTCGGGCTCTCGCGGTCCCGGAGGCAGTGGCCACGTTGGCACTCGCACTGGTGCTCGCCGCGGCCGCGAGCGCGGCTCCCAGCTATAAGTCGCCCGGCTATCGAGGCACCCACCGGATCCCGCTCGTCCGGGCGCTTCCACCGGCGCCACCGCTCGTGCTCGGTGCCGGCACCGATCCCCATGTGCTCGTCGACGCGGCCGGGACCGGTCACATCGCCTGGACCGAGGGCAAGATCGCGGTCGTGCCCTCGGTGCTGCGCTACTGCCGTTTGAACCGCGGGCAGAAGACGTGCTCCGCGCAGGCCGGTCTGAGCCCGCCCGACAACCCGACCGGCTATGGCAACAGTCCGCTGACCGACGGCGACTTCGCGGGTCCGTTCCCGCTGGCGGTCGGCAACGAGCTGCTGCTGCTCGACCATCGCTGCTGCAACCGCGTTCCGCTGCCTGACGGCAACAGCTCGAGCGACGTCAACTTTCTCTACACCTCCGAAGACGGCGGCGCGACGATCACCGGACCCGGGATCGTCGGCACCCAGTCGCCGAGCGGCAATGTGCTCGTGTACGGCGGCAGCGACCCGCAGATCGGGATCATCTCGGACACCGAGACGGGCGGGACGCTGTTCCAGGGGACGCCGGCGGGCGCGTTCACCGAGAGCACCGCCAGCCTTGGCGGCCCCGACCAGGCCTTCAACGGCCGCCTCGCGCTCGACGGGACGCGGCCCGTGGCCGCGTTCGACGACCTCGCGAACCACATCTTCGTGCGCGAGTACACCGGCACCGGCGACGTCAACAACCCCGGCAACTGGTCGACGACCCAGATCGCCGGACAGCAGCCGCGGATCGCCGGCGGGCCGAGTGGCGTGTGGCTGGCCTACCAGACGGGATTTGACAGTCCCTGGCGGATCCGGCGGGTAGTCGGCGGCGTGCCGAGCTCGTCCTCGATGCAGCTCACCGCGGCGGGCGAGGACACCAACTACTTCACCCTCACCGAGGACGCCGGCGGCGGTGTGATCGCCGGTTGGATCAACCGCGGCGCGGCGCCCGAGGCGGTCACGATTCGCAGCTCGCGTGACGGCGTCCACTGGACGGCGGAGCAGGTGATCGCGCACGGCAACAACATCTCCGGGCCGCTCGCGCTCGGCGCGGCCCAGGACGGCGGCGGCTACGCGGCCTTCGACCTGACCGCGCTCCCGGGCGCCAACGAGGGCCGGGTCGCTGTCGCCGCCTTCGGTGCGATCAGCGCCACCGGCCAGAAGGGCCTGGGGAACCTGAACGGCGGCGGCGCCGGCGGCCTCGGCGGCGACCAGCTCGGCTCGGCGTCGTGCACCGACGTGCATTTCGCCGACATCGACGCGCTCGCCGAGGCGGGCTGCTTCCTGCGAGATCCACGCAACCCGAGCAGCGGCGCCGCGGTCACCGACGGCGAGATCCGCCTCAACGGCCTCGAGATCATCCCCGACCCCGGTGTCCGGATCATCATCAATCCGCGCCTGCACACGATCGACACCACCGGTGCGGTCTCGGTCGTGCTCCGCGCGCCGGTGATCGGCGACATCACGCTGTGGCACGGCGAGCTGCACTACGGAGCGCCGGACAACTCCGGCGCCGCCGGCACGACGCTGTTCGACTTCAGCACAAGCCAGTTCCCGGCGGTGCTCAAGGGCTTCGCGATCGACGCCACGATCGACGTCCAGATCCAGCACGACAGCGTCGTGATCCCGATCTCCCTCCGGCTGCCGCCCTACATGGGCGGGATCACCGGCCAGGCGACGCTGCTGGCCGACGACGCCCATGGACTCCAGGTCTCCTCGCTGCACATCGGCGTCGACGATCTCGCGCTCGGCGCGCTGGAGATCAAGCACCTGCACATCGACTACACGGCGCACGGCAATGTCTGGATGGGCGGCGCGACGCTCAACATCCCCGCCGGGACGCCTTACTTCGGGATCGACGTGCAAGTCGAGTTCGACAACGGGGACTTCACGATGGGCTCGTTCAACGTCACGCTCCCGTACCCGGGGATCCCGATCTTCGAGGACGCCTACCTGGCCGGCTTTGGCGGCGGCTTCGACATCCGCCCGCCGCGCAAGCGGTTCTTCGGCTCGATCACCGTCGGCGCGATCCCGCTCGACCCACCCAACTACACGCTCACGGTCACCGGCACGGTCTCGATCACGTTCGTCGACAACGGTCCGGTGATCCTCGAGGTCGACGGGTCGGGCGCCGTGCACAACTTCCAGATCGCGACCGCCAAGCTCATCTTCCGCACCGACGGTTACCTCGAGGTCGACGGCAACGTCGACATCAACCTCGATGTCGCCGAGCTGAGCGGGGGCCTGAACGCGTTCGTCGACCTGCCGCGCGGCGCGTTCTCGGCTGAGCTCCAGGGCGGGCTGTCGGTGGCCGGATACGACATCGCATCCGCCGACGCGGTGATCTCGTCCCGGGGTGTGGGGGCATGCGGCTCGCAGCTCGGCGTGACAGTCGGCTTTGGTTACCTATGGGGGGGCAGCGTCGACGTGATCCTCGGGCTCGGCGACAGCTGCGACCTCTCGCCCTACCGGGTTCAGCCGGTTGCCGACACCGCCCGCGCCGGCCGCGCCGGTGCGCACGCCGCCGCGGCTGGTGTGGCGGTGCCCGCCGGGGCGCCGTTTGAGGACATCGCGGTCACCGGCGCCGGCGCCCCGCCGTCGGTGACCCTTACGAGCCCCGCGGGCAGGCAGATCACGCCTGCTGCTTTGACCACGCCGAGTGCCGAGGTCGTCGCGCTCCGGAGTCCCCGCAACGACACGACCTACGTCCTCCTGCGCCGGCCGCAACCGGGCACGTGGACGATCTCCGGGACGGGCGCGACTGCGATCACCGGGGTCAGCGCCGCGCGCGGGTTCGCGCGCTCCGCGGTGATCGCGCGGGTTGGCGGCAGCGGCCGCTCGCGCCGCCTCACCTACACCGTCTCCGCTCGTCCCGGCCTGACGGTTCAGTTTGCCGAGCAGGCCAAAGGGCTGTATCACGAGATCGGGCCGGCACGCGGCAGCCACGGGACGCTCGCCTTCACGCCGGCCGATGGACCGGCGGGCCGGCGCACGATCGTCGCGATCATCTCCGAGGGCGGGGTTCCCCGCGAGCGACTCGCCGTCGCGCGCTATTTCGCGCCCGGTCCGCTGATCCCGGGCCGCGTGCGGGCCCTCCGGGTCAGCCGCCGGGGTGCGAGGTTCACGATCAGCTTCGGCGCGGCCGCGAACGCCACCCGCTACGCGGTCCGGATCACCGGATCGGATGGACGCCGTCTGGTGAGGCTCGTCGGCTCCCGGGGCCATGCATTCGCGCTCCCGGTGATCGGCTATGGCGACCGCCTGACCGTCACGGTCACGGGGATCTCACGCCTGGATCGCTCCGGGCCGGCCGCCGTCGCCGGCGCGAGTTAGCGCACCGCTAACGGATGCCGGTGATGCGCCGGAACAGCACCGCGCAGATCGCGGCCACGATCAACGCGACGATCGGCAGCCCAGCCCCGATCGCGCCGACGGCCGCGAGTACCAAGCCGATGACGCCGACCGCTCCGGCGACCGTCCCTCCGACCGCCAGCTGGTAGGCACGCTTCTCACGCGCCCGGCGTGGGGTATAGCTGCCGCGCTTCTGGATGTCGGCCACAGACTGCAGACTAGCGCGGCGGGAGCGTAGGGTGTGTGGAATGACCGATGACGGCATCCACCACCTCCTGATCTACGACTACGTCGACGACATGCTCGAGCGGCGCGCGCCCTACCGCGAAGCGCACTTGGCCCGGATCCGCGCCGAGCGCGACGCTGGGAGGATCGTGATGGCCGGGGCGCTCGGCGAACCGCCGCGCGGCGGCGGGGTGGTGTTCCGGGGCGTTGACGCCGACTGGATCGAGGCGTGGGTCGCGGGCGATCCGTACCTCGAGGCCGGCCTCGTGACCGGCTGGACCGTGCAGCCCTGGAGGCTCGTCTAGGGAGGGTGGACTTGACGGCGGTCGCGTCCTTTAGAACCGCCTTTGGTGGCTAACGGGCGGCCCCGGGGGAGGCGGCTCGGTGGCTCCGGAGCAACACAACCTGACAGCCACCACCCCGCAGGTATCCTGACTGGAGCAATGGCCTTCCCGCAGACCCGCCTGCGCCGACTGCGCGCGACTCATGCGCTGCGCGGCCTGGTGCGGGAGACGCGCCTTTCGCCGGCGGACTTCGTCTACCCGATGTTCGTCGCGCACGGGATCGACCGTCGCGAGCCGATCGCGGCAATGCCGGGTGTCGATCATTTGTCAATCGCCCATGCGGTAGCGGAGGCCGGTGAGGCGCAGGCGCTTGGCGTCCCGGCAGTGCTGCTGTTCGGGCTCCCGGCTGCCAAGGACGAGGAGGGCTCGGGCGCCTGGGACGACGAGGGCATCGTCCAGCTCGCCACGCGGGCGATCAAGGACGCACATCCCGATCTGATCGTGATCGCCGACCTGTGCCTGTGCGAATACACGAGCCACGGCCACTGCGGCGTCGTCGCCCCCAACGGTTCGGTCGACAACGACGCGACGCTCGAGCTGCTCGCGCGCACCGCCTTATCCCATACCCGGGCCGGGGTGGACATCATCGCTCCCAGCGACATGATGGATGGACGGGTGGGCTTCATCCGCGCGGCGCTCGACGAGAACGGCCACGCCGACACGCCGATCCTCGCGTACTCGGCGAAGTTCGCGTCGGCCTTCTACGGGCCGTTTCGCGTCGCCGCCGACTCGGCGCCCGCGTTCGGCGACCGCCGTGGCTACCAGATGGATCCCGCCAACGGCGACGAGGCGGTACGCGAAGCTCGGCTCGACGTCGAGGAGGGCGCGGACATCGTGATGGTCAAGCCGGCGCTGCCCTACCTCGACCTGATCCGCCGGATCAAGGACGAGACCGCGATGCCCCTGGCCGCCTACAACGTCAGCGGCGAGTACGCGATGCTCAAGGCCGCCGCCGCCGCCGGCTACCTGGACGAGCGCTCCGCGGTGCTCGAGACGCTGACCGGGATTCGCCGCGCCGGGGCCGACATTGTGATCACCTACCACGCAAAGGACGCCGCCCGATGGCTGCAATAGATGACGCCGAGCGGGCACAGGCCGGTGCCTTCGGCCCCAAGCTCCGAAGCCGCAAGCACGGGGCGGCGATTCCCCTCGATGACCTCGATAAGCGCCTGCTGAACTTGATGCAGGGCCACTTTCCGATCGCCCCTCGCCCCTACCAGCACGTCGCCGCCGAAGCGGGAATCGACGAGCAGGATGTGATCGCCCGGGTTCAGCGACTGCTCGATGAGCGCATCATCCGTCAGGTCACGCCGATCTTCGACACTCGCGCACTCGGCTACTCCTCGATGCTGGTCGCGGCCAAGGTCGATCCCGAGAACCCGTGGCGCGCCGCGACCGTGATCAACGCGCATCCGGGCGTGTCGCACAACTACCTCCGCAACCACGAGTTCAACATCTGGTTCACGATCGCGACCGAGCCCGACTCGCCGCTCGGCGTCGACGGGACGCTCGAGGTGCTCGCCCGGATCGCCGGCGCCGAGTCGATCCGCCAGCTCCCGACCCTGAAGCTGTTCAAGATCAGGATGGATCTCGAGATGGAGGGAGACACGCAGGCGCTGGCGAAGGCCGTCGAGGTCGCGCCCCCGGCCGAGACCGAGCGCCAGCCCTACGACCAGCGGGACATCGCCGTGATCCGCGCGCTCCAGGGCGACCTGCCGGTGATCTCCGAGCCATACCGGCCGGCTGCCCAGGCGCTGGGTCTGCAGCAGGGCGAGTTGCTCGCGCATCTGGTGGGCATGCAGGAGCGCAGGCTGCTGCGCCGTGTTGCGGCGATCCTGTTCCACCGCCGAGCGGGCTTCAGCGCCAACGGGATGGGTGTGTGGAAGGTGCCCGACGAGCAGATCATGGAGCTCGGACCCCGGATGGCGGCGTTCCGCGGCATCTCTCACTGCTACCAGCGACCCACGTACCAGGACTGGCCCTACTCGATCTTCACGATGGCCCACGGCCGCTCCAAGGAGGAGTGCGACGCGATCCTCGACTCGATCGCCGCGCAGACCGGCGTCTCGGAGCGGGCGACGCTGTACTCCTCGACCGAGTTCAAGAAGATCCGGCTGCTCTATTTCACCGACGACTACCGGGCCTGGGAACGCGAGCACGCGGGCGTGTGAGCAGCCGAGTGCAACCGAGCAGCCCAACCACCACCCGGTCGACCGAGTGCTACCAGCGCGCGCTCGAGCTGCTGCCGGGCGGCGTCAACTCCCCGGTTCGGGCGATGCGATCGATCGGGCGAGACCCGATCTTCATCGCCCGGGGCGAGGGCGCGACGATCGTCGACGTCGACGGCAATGAGTACATCGATTGGGTGTCCTCCTGGGGGCCGCTGATCCTCGGTCACGCCCACACTGGCGTGATCGACGCGATCGTCGAGGCGACGATGAACGGCACCACCTTCGGCGCGCCGACGAAGGGCGAGGTGACGCTGGCCGCGGAGATCGTCAACCGGATTCCGTCGGTGCAGATGCTGCGTATGACCTCATCGGGGACCGAGGCGACGATGAGCGCGCTCCGACTCGCGCGGGCGGTCACCGGGCGCGAGCTCGTCTTGAAGTTCGCCGGTGCTTATCACGGCCACGTCGACGGCCTGCTGGCGCAGGCCGGGTCCGGCCTGGCGACCCTCGGACTGCCCGCCAGTCCCGGCGTACCGGCTGCCGCGGCGCAGGCGACCGTGATCGCGCCCTGGAACGACGCCGAGGCGCTGATCGAGGCGACCGAGCGCTACGAGCTGGCGGCGATCCTCGCCGAGCCGGTGCCGGCGAACATGGGGGTCGTGCCGCCGGCAGCCGGGTTCCTGGAGCTGTTGCGCGATCGGGCCGACCGGACCGGGGCGTTGCTCGTGTTCGATGAGGTGATCTCCGGCTTCCGGGTCGCGCGCGGGGGCGCCCAGGAGCGGTTCGGCGTGCCGGCCGACCTCACGATCCTCGGCAAGATCATGGGCGGCGGCCTGCCGGCCGCGGCATTCGGTGGGGCCCCGATGCTGATGGAGCGGATCGCGCCCGCCGGAGACGTCTATCAGGCTGGGACACTGTCCGGCAACCCGGTGGCGGTGGCGGCGGGGCTGGCGACGCTCAGGCTGCTCGATGCGCGGGCCTATGCGCGTCTGTCGCTGGTCACCGACGCGCTCGCGACCGGTCTGCGCGAGGCGGCGTCCCGCACCGGCGTGCCGGTGCACGTTCAAAGCGAGCCGGGACTCCTGACGCCGTTCTTCGGCGCCGGGCCGGTGCGCAACTACGCCGACGCTGCTGCCTGCGACGTCGATGCGTACGGCGCCTGGTGTCGGGCCCTGCTGGAGCGAGGCGTGTACCCGCCGCCGTCCCAGTTCGAGGCCTGGTTTCCGTCGCTGGCCCACAGCGACGAGCACGTCGAGCGGACCGTGCAGGCGGCGCTGGCCGCGTTTCAGGAGATCGCGTGAGCCAGGCGCTGGCGGAGGCCCTGCGCGATCAGGAGGGGGTGCTGGCCGAGCTCGTCGCCGGCGGCGCCGCGATTGCGTCCGGGCCGGCGCGGGCCGGCGCGGCCGGTCCGCGTGCGGCGGGTCTCGAGGCCGAGTACGAGCTGCTGCTCGAGATGATCCTCGAGGGATCGCGGCTGCATTACGGGACGCCCTTCGTCGTGCGCACGGAAGACCGTGACCTCGCGTTGCTGCTCGGTGACCAACTCTACGCGCTCGGGCTCTCGCGGCTGGCCGCGCTCGGCGACCTGGAGGCGACCGCCGAACTGGCGGACGTGATCTCACTGGTGGCGCAGGCGCATGCCGCGGCCGACCCGGTGCTCGCGGATGCCGTGTGGGCGGCCGGCGCGACGGCGGTCGGATGGGGCGCGACCGAGGAGCTCCGGCAGGCCAAGGAGTTGGCGCGCGCCGGCGACCCGTCAGCGGCCGCGGCGCTGACCGCCGCGGCCCGGAGGGACGGCTCGTGACGGTCGTCGCGATGTTGACGATAGGCTTTTCTGCCTCTTCAATTCAAGTTGCCGCAGTCCGCAGAGGCGCACGTGCCAGATCGACGTAAAGCCGCAAAGCCGAAATACACCAGCGAGCGAAACATCCCCGGCTCGTTCGAGGGCGAGACCGTCACGCGCCGGCGGTTCATGGTCGGCTCGGTCAACGCTGTCGGCGCGACTGCCGCGGCGGCGTTCGTGCTGCCGGCGCTCGGGTTCGCGATCGGACCGGTCTTCAGCCGCCTCCCATGGTCGTGGCAGCCGGTCGGCGTCCCCAGCGACTTCACCGAGGACACCTACGTCGCCAAGGTGATCACGATCGTTCAGGGAATCGGCGAGGCGGGCAACAGCATCGCCTACATGCGGCTGCGCAATCCGGCGATCGACACCGAGAAGGCCGACCATTACAACCAGTTCATCGCGCTCTCGTCTCGCTGCATGCACCTCGGCTGCCCGGTGCGCTATGTCGGCGCCGCGGAGCGCTTCATCTGCCCCTGCCACGGCGGCGTCTACGACTTCCGCGGCATGGTCGCCGGAGGTCCGCCCGTCCGCCCGCTGGACCGCTTCTACACCCGGCTCAACAACGGCGTCGTCGAGATCGGGCCGCGCTACTCGGTCAACAGCGAGCTGCGCCGGTTCTCGCCGCGCGACCCGGGCGAGCCGCTCGATGGGATCGGCCAGTACCTCTACCCCGCGCGCTTCTCCACCGCCAAGCTCTAGCGATCGATCATGCCCCTGCTTCCGAAGACCCTCCAGCCCAAGCCCAAGCGGCCCGGGGAGGAGAACGGCAACGGCGCAGCGACCCCGGTCGAGGCCGGGATCACGGTCGTCGACTGGATCGACGAGCGGACCTCGATGTCCGGCGGGATCCGTTGGATGCTGTTCCGCAAGGTCCCCCGCGGGATCAATTGGGCGTACACACTCGGCTCGGCGACGTTGTTCGCGTTCCTGTCCCAAGCGGTAACCGGTGTCTTCCTGGCGATGTACTACCGGCCGGACGCCTCCGGCGGCGCGTACGAGTCGATCCGCTACATCACCGACGATGCGTTCCTGGGCCAATTCGTGCGCGCCATGCACAAGTGGGGCGCCTCGGTGATGATCATCCTGATCTTCATGCACATGGGGCGCGTGTTCTTCTTCGGTGCCTACAAGTATCCGCGCGAGCTGACCTGGGTGATCGGCGTCGTGCTGCTGATCCTGACGCTGGTGATGGGCTTCACCGGCTACCTGCTGCCGTTCGATCAGCGCTCTTACTGGGCCACGATCGTGGGCGTCAACATCAACGGCACAGGCCCGTTCATCGGCCCCTACTTATCTGACTTCCTGCGAGCCGGGCCCGAATTCGGCGCCACCACGCTCTCGCGCTTCTACGCGATCCACATGCTGCTCGTCCCGGGTGCGATTGCGGCGCTGATCGGCGCCCACCTGTATCTGGTCACGAAGCTCGGCATCTCGGCACCGCCGTGGATCAAGGTCGAGCGCGAGGTGCTGCCCGAATTCGACTCCGAGCTCGAGCCGGCGGAGGTGTGAGCTCGTGAACCAGGCCGAGAAGGAGGCATACCTCCGCGAGTACTCGATCCTGAAGAACGAGGGCAAGCCGTTCTTCCCCTACGCGGTGTCCAAGGACGCGTGGATGTCGCTGATCGTGATGGGCGTGATCATCTTCCTGGCGCTGATGTTCGGGGCGGAGATGCAGGCCAAGGCAGATCCGACCACGACGACGTACGTGCCCCGGCCCGACTGGTACTTCTTCTTCCTGTTCGAAGTCCTGCGCGTGATGAAGAACGTCCCCGAGTTCACGCCGATGGCGACGATCGGCGTGCCGACGATCTGCATGATCCTGCTGTTCCTGCTGCCGTTCTACGACCGCAGCCCCGAGCGCCTGATCTGGCGGCGGCCCGTGGCGCTCGCTGCCGGCGTCGCAACGATTGCCGCGATGGCGTTCCTGACCTACGAGGGCGCCAACACCGGGTCGCCCAATCAGGTCGACATGGCCCCGCCGGCGGGCCTGACAGCGTCCGAGCGCCAGACGTTCGTGGCCGGCGAGCTGGTCGTCGGGCAATCGGGGTGCCTCGCCTGCCACACGATCGGCGACAACGGCAACAACGGTCCGGGACCGCCGCTTACCCATGTCGGCTCCAAGCTGCCCGCGCAGGCGATTGCCTCGACGCTGGTCAACCCGACGGCGCCGATGCCCTCGTTCAGGAACCTGGCTCAGCAGTCACCGACGAAGTTCAACGACCTGGTCGGCTTCCTCTCACTGCTGCAGTAGCCGACGCAGCGGGATCATGACGGCGAGCGCACCGGGGACGCTTGATGAACGCCAGGTGCGGGCGATGTTCGACCGCATTGCGGGTCTCTACGACCGGATGAACACGGTCATGACCGCCGGCCTGCATCATCACTGGCGCCGCCGAGCGGCAGATCTGGCGTCGCTGTCTCCGGGAGACCGCGCGCTCGACGTCGCGAGCGGCACCGGTGATCTCGCGTTCGAACTCGCGTCACGGGTGGCGCCGGGAGGCGAGGTCGTGGGCACCGACTTCTCCGAGCGGATGCTCGAGCTCGCGAGTGCCAAGGCGAGTGCCCGCCCGCACCAGCCGGTTCGGTTCCAGTGGGCGAACGCGCTCGCGCTCCCGTTCGCAGACGACGAGTTCGACGCGAGTACCGTCGGCTTTGGCGCTCGCAACTTCTCCGACCTGGAGCGCGGCATCAGCGAGATGGTCCGCGTCGTGCGTCCTGGCGGGCGGGTCGTCGTGCTGGAGATCACGACCCCGCGCCGGCCGCCGCTCTCGCTGTTCTACGAGCTGTGGTTCGACCGCGCGATCCCGGCTCTGGGGCGCCTCGCCGGAGACGCGCAGGCCTACAGCTATCTCCCCAACTCCGTCCGTCGGTTTCCGGGACCCGAGGAGCTGGCCGGGGTGATGGAGCGCTGCGGCCTGTCGAACATCCGCTACGTGCTGACGGCCGGCGGCATCATCGCGGTGCACGTCGGGGTGCTGCCCGCATGAGCATCGCGACGCTCTCGGCCGTCGTCGACGCGGGTGGCGAGGAGGTAGGCCGGCTGCTGGCCCGCGTCGAGGAACGGATGGCCGTGCTCGCGAGCGGGCACGGCGCGGTACTGGCGCAGTACGCCGGCGACACGATCGCCGCCGGCGGCAAGCGGCTGCGTCCGCTGCTCGTATGCCTGGCCGCCGGCGCGCCGCCGCCCGAGACCGATGGGCTGGTCCGGGCAGCCGTCGCGGTCGAGCTCGTGCACGGAGCGACGCTCGTGCACGACGACGTGCTTGACGGGTCGCCGCTACGCCGCGGCCGTCCGACAGTGGTCGCGGCGGCAGGACGCCTCGCGGCCACCGCCACCGGTGACCTGCTGTTCTCACGCGCGTTCGGCGAGCTGGCGGCGGGGGGTGCGGTGCAGCCGGTCAGGGTCCTCTCCCGGGCGAGCTCCGAGCTCGCCGTCGGCGAGCTGATGCAGCGCGCCGACGCGTGGAACGCCGAGATCTCGGTGGAGCGCTACCTGGAACGCTGCCGGCTCAAGACGGCCGTGTTATTCCGCGCTGCGTGCGAGCTGGGGGCGTTGGAGGGCGACGCGGATGCGCAGGCGATCGGCTCGTTCGGGGAGCAGATCGGACTCGCGTTTCAGATCCTCGACGACGTGCTCGATATCTCCGGACCCCCGGAGCGAACCGGCAAACCCCGCGGCGCCGATCTGCTCGACGGGACGGCCACATTGCCGCTGATCATCGCTCGTCGGCGCGACCGCGAGCTCGCAGGGCTCGAGTTGCGCGGGATCCGATCGGTTGCCGACGCGATCGGGGTGTGCGAGCGGATCGTTGCGACCGGGGCGTTGGCGGACGCCAAGGCGCAGGCGCTCGAGCTCGTGGCCGAGGTCAAGTCCCGGCTGCCGCCGATGCCGCGCCGCCAACGGATGGCGCTCGAGCTGGTCGCGGACGGGGTCGTCGAGCGCTACGCCTGAGCGGTGGGATCCGAGCCGGCCGCGTCCGTCGACCGTCCGGGCGGCGCGGATCGCCGGCCGCGGGACCGAACCCCTCAGCTGTCGCCTAGAAGTCTTCGGGAAGGATCAAATCGGCGTGCAGCGCGGCGGTGAAGCGCTCGATCTGGTCGCTCATGTTCGCGTGCGTCAACCGCTGCAGATCGCGCAGCATGTCGGCGAGCCCCCGGTCGAGCTCCTCCTCGAGCTCGTCGACCTGGCTGCGGTCGAACACGCCCTCGCCGCTCCACCAGCAATTCGGGCAGCTGAGCGTCAGTTCCCAGTGCTCCTCACCGGTCTCGGACCACGCCACCGGCTGGACGAGATCGGAATGGCACTCAGGACACAGGTGCAGTCCATAATGCTCGGTCTCCGTCGGGTCGGAGAACCGGACTACCTCGATGCACTTGCCGCTTGGCAAGACGATCCGACGTACTGAGTGGTTGTGTGGGTTGTGGTTCATCGGTGCCTCCCTGGATGAGCCGTTAATCGGCGTCCGTGGAGCCGAGCTTGAGCATCCCGGCCACCCACGTTCTCGAGGCCCGCTACCCTTCGTGATCCCCATCCGGAGGACCGCGAATGTTCCGTAACCCCACAACCGATCTGATCGTCGTGCTCGTGATCGTGCTCCTGTTCATTGGACCGAAGCGGCTGCCAGGGCTCGGCCGTTCCCTCGGCCAGGGAATGCGTGAGTTCAAGGACGGCATCACGGGCGATTCCAAGGACTCAGAGCAGCCCGATCGAGCGGAGCTGCCGCCTGCGACCGAGGCTCCTATCGCTCCGGCGAATTCCACCGCCGACCGTCAGCCGGTGGCGCCCGCACGCGACTCTTCGACGTCGGATCTGACCGCAGCGCCTAGTCCGGGCGTCGAAGGAGCTCAGTTATGGCGAAGGTCCTCAGGCCGATCGGGCACGAAGATCGCCTGAGCATCGTCGATCATCTCGACGAGCTGCGCTCGCGGCTGATCGTCTGCGGGCTCGCGCTCGTGGTCGCATTCGGCTTCTGCTTTTGGCAGAACCAGGCGCTGCTGAAGATCCTCAACCGTGCGCTTCCCGATACGCCTTCGACCAGCGCAAATCACATGTCGGGCCAATCCGGGGATCTGGTCAAGGAGCGCAAGGGCCTGCAGCAGTCCGCTCTCGCCGCCGCGACTCTCGCCGCGTCGCCGACGCAATCCGCGGCAGATCGCGCCAGCTTTGCGCTGATGGCAAAGGGCGACCTCGAGGCGGCCCGCGCCCTCCCGCAGGCGACCGCCAAGAAGCTCCCCATCACGATCGGCGTGGGCGAGCCATTTACGACCACGCTGACCGTCGCCGCCTACTTCGCGCTGCTGCTCACGCTGCCGATCCTGATCTACCAGGGCTACGCGTTCGTGGTTCCCGCCTTGAAGCCGGAGGAACGGCGCGTCGCGTTCCCGCTGATGACGGTCGCGCCGTGCTGTTCCTGACCGGCGTGGCATTTGCCTATTTCGTCGTGCTGCCCCCGGCCGTGCACTTCCTGCAGGGCTACAACAGCGAGAACTTCGACATCCTCGTCCAGGCGAAGACCTACTACATGTTTCAGATGCTGACGATGATCGGCATCGGGCTCGCGTTCCAGCTCCCGATCGGCCTGCTCGGACTGCAGCGACTCGGCGTGATCAATGGGAGCACGCTGACGCGGCACTGGCGCTACGCTACGGTCATGATCGCGGTCATCGCCGCGGCGATGCCTGGGGCTGATCCGGTTACCACCGGACTGGAGATGCTTCCCCTTGTGATCCTGTTTTTGGCAAGTATCGTGATGCTCAAGATCGCCGACCGTCGCGCGGCAGCCCGCGCCCGCGCCGAGCTCGCGCAGGTCGGCGACGGCCTGGAAATCTCCTGACCAATGCTCTTTGACCTTCGCAGTCGCGGACGCCGGCGCACCGTACAGGGCGTCTACCTCGGACTCGCCGTGCTGATGGGAGGCGGGCTGGTCCTGTTCGGCGTCGGCACCGGCGTCGGCGGTGGCGGCCTGCTGAACGCCTTCGGTGGCGGCAGCAGCCAACAAAGCCAGGTCGTCTCCTCGCAGGAGAAGGCGGCGATCAAGGCGACCCAGCAGAACCCCGCCAGCGCCGCGGCTTGGGCGTCGCTGGTTTCCGCCCGCTGGACCGCCGCCATCACCGCCGGCCAGGACTACAACCCCAACACCCAGACCTTCACCCCTGCCGGCAAGAAGGAGCTCGATGGTCTGGTCGCAGGCCTATCAGCACTACCTGCAGCTGACCAAGAGCCCCGACCCGAACACCAGCCTCCTGGCTGCCCGCGCATACGCCCGCCTGGGCGATTACGCCAACGCAGCCACCGCCTGGGAGGTGATCAGCGCCGCCAATCCCAAGGAGGTCAGCGCCTATGAGTGCCTGGCCGTCTCGGCCTACGCCGCCAGCCAGGCGCGCAAGGGCGATCTCGCGACCACCAAGGCCCTCGCACTGATCCCGACCGTCTCGCGCACGACCGCCAAGTCCGAGCTCAGCGCCGCCAAGGCGTCGGCCTCGACCGCGCAGCAGATCGCCCAGACCTGCTGAGCACAGATCCCCGACCGGCAGCTAACATCGACGCCCCCGGGCCGTTAGCTCAACTGGTAGAGCAGGGGACTCTTAATCCCAAGGTTGGAGGTTCGAGTCCTCCACGGCCCACTCCCCAAAGCGCCGCGGGCTATCGGCCTCGGTCGGATGAGGAGGCTGTGCAGTACGACATGCGGAGCCCTGACGGAGGACTCAACTGATCAATGGTCGGTAAAGAAAGGCCAGTTGCCTTGTTCGCCCCGTCGATCCGTGCGATCAAGCTGTTTGGAGACGGGCGCATCGAGTATCGAGGCCAGTCCGGCTCGGTCGTCGGCGCAACCGCCGGCGTCGACTCGTCCGGGAGCCGGGAGGGAGGCCGGGACACGCGCGAGGTCATCCTGAGGATCGAGGGGCCGGACGTCGCGATCGTTGTGGCGTTGGCGATCAACGGAGTCCAGAGCGCACAGGCACGCCCGGCGATTTGCCGCCACGATCAATGACATGGCGATGCAGTTCGCCGAGTCCACTCAAGCTCCCACGATCCCCGCTCGGCCGGTTCCGTCGACTCCGCCGCCAACGGCGGACCTGTTCGAGCGGCTCGAAACGCCTCGGCAGGCTGCGCGACTCCGGAGTTCTGACCGAGGATGAGTTCCAAGCTCAGAAGGCGGGGCTACTGGGGCCCAGGCCGGAACCATAAGGGCGACGGGGTGGACCGGAAGCGGCCGTAACCGCGAGTCCGGGTTTGGCGTTCTCCAGCGAGTCCGGGTTTGGCGTTCTCCAGCGAGTCCGGGTTTGGCGTTCTCCAGCGAGTCCGGGTTTGGCGTTCTCCAGCGAGTCCGGCGCTCCCCAGGCCGCCGCGCGGGGCGATCGCGGTGCGGTCCGCTCGGGCAACCGCGCTGGTGGGTGCGGGCGGGCCCGATGGTGTCAGCAATCTGACAATTTCACCTGCATACAGGGACAAACCGCGCGCGCCTGCTGGGCCTTGGTTACATAAGCATGTGGGGCATGCATATGTGGCCAAGGTCGGCCGAGCATGCGTGCTTTGGGCCTGTATGCATGTCGCCGGAGCGGATTTCGGCCCGCCCCGGCCCCCCGGAATCGACCCTGCACGGCGATCACGACAACTCGGGCACGACCTCCGCCGCAAGCCGCTCCAGCTGCTGGGTGTCGTCGACCAGCGGGTTGAGCAGGATCAGCTCGGCGCCGGCGTCTGCGACCTCGCGCAGACCGGCGACACACGCCGCGGGTGGCCCTGAAACCGCGACGCTGATGAGGCCGCCGCGGCCGTAGTGGCGCGTGAGTGCGGTCTCGATCCGCTCCCGCGCCAGGGTCCGATCGTCGTCGACGTGGATGTAGACGCGCTTGGCGATCCGGAAAGCGGCCGGGTCTCGTCCGCTGCGCGCCAGCTCGGCCCGCACGACCTGCACCTGCTCGGCGAACTGCGAGGTCGTCTGGGAGCCCGCGCCGAAGAATCCATCGCCGAGCGCGACGGCGCGGCGCAGCGCGGCCGGGTGACTGCCGCCGATCCAGATCGGGGGGTGAGGCTTCTGTGCGGGCTTGGGCTCCATCTTGGCGTCGTCGAGTTGCCAGAAGCGGCCTTCGAAGGTGATCCGCGACTCGGTCCAGCAGGCCTTCATCAACGCCAGCCCTTCGTTGAAGCGCGCGACGAGGGTGCTCGGATCGACGCCGAAGGCGGCGAACGGCCGCGCCCGACCGCCGGTGCCCACGCCCACCTCGATGCGCCCCTGGCTGAGGTGATCAAGGCTGCTGATGCTCTTGGCCAGGTGCACGGGGCTGTGCAGCGGACTGACGAACACGGCGCAGCCCAGCCTCAGCCGCTCGGTGCACGCGGCCGCAAAGGTCATCGCCTCGAGCGGGCTCAGCGTCGGCGCCGGGCCGAGCGTCTGCTCCTGCGTCCACGCGCTGTGGAAGCCGAGCTCCTCGGCGCGCGTCAGATGCGCGCGAAAGCCGGCGGGGTGAAACTCGTCATCGCTGACGTACTGAGGGATCGAGATCGCAAACCGCATGCCTGGAAAGGTGACACACGCAGGACTTGCCTCGCGGTCTCGGTGCCATACGGTCGGCGGTACGGCCAGTACCGGGTTCCTCGCCGGTACGTCCAATCCTCCGGGGGGGCAATGCCAACGCGGTGGAGGTCGACGCCACCTTCTGGATTCAGACGCTGCCGGGGGCGGGCGGCCTGGTCGTCAACACGAGAGCAGCGACGATCGAGCGGGTGAGCGCTGGCCCGGGCCGCTGGGGCAACGGCGCGGGCGCCTGCCCCCGGCTGCTCGTGGGCAGCTCTGGTGGACGCCGTGGGCAGCTCCTGGTTGGACGCGCGTCTGGTTTCTTTGATAGCGTGACGCGCGCCGAGTCCCCGGCGTGCCGCCCCGGGGAGCGGGGAACCCAGTTTTCTGGGGCGAGTCTCGCGGTGGTCCGCGAGAGGCGTTCAGGCAAAGAGCGCTAGCCCGTCAGCTAACTCCGCAGGCGAAGGCATCAATCCGCAACGCCGCCCCCGCGGAGGTCTTTGCATGGGTTCTCTACTTGGCCTTGCCTGTTTCTTGTGGTCATAGTCTGTAATCACGGGCACCGAGGCCGAGCGCGTGGGGAGCTCGCGGACCATGCCCGGGCGGTGAAGGGCTCGCGCCGGGTCTTCGGCTTGGTGCTGGTGGCCGTGCTGTGGTGTTGCTCGAGCGCGCTCGCAAGCTCGGGCGGGGTCGGGCTCGGCAGCCAGCCTGCGGCCAGTGGGATTACGGCGAGCGGACCGTCGTCCTCGGTTTTCACGCGGACCTTGCGCATGGGTCAGTCAGGCGCTGATATCAAGACGCTGCAAACGTGGTTGGCCGACCTGGGCTACAGGGTCCCGGCGACGGGCTATTTCGGCGCGGCGACCAAGTCTGTGGTCCGGCAGTTTCAGCTGGCACATCAGTTGTACCCCGCCAGCGGGGCGGTCGGTAACCGCACCGCCTCCGCCGTGCTGGCCGCGGTCCGGCAGCGGATCGTGACTGCAACCAGTAACGCGGCGGCTCTCGATCCGATCCCCGGCTTCTCGATCGGACGCGACGATATGGGCGTCGATGCGAGCGCGCAAACCGGCGCCGGGATCTACGCCCCCCTGGCATCGAAGTTGGTTCAGGTGATGCAGGACTGGTACGCGGGCGAACCGCTGCTGCTGTTCCGGTTCCTCACCCCGCCGGCCGGCGCGCTGGCGGACTACTGGTACGTCGCCGAGCAGATCGATCCCGTGACCACAGCGATCGGAACCACGTTCCAGGCTGGACAAAGGGTTGCGTCGTATGCCGCCAGCGGTACCGGCATCGAGATCGGATGGGGGTCGCCTACCTCGTGGACGCGGACGCTCGCCGGAGCAGGGTCCTCCAACCCGTCGACAGGGGCCACGACCAGCTGGGGCGAGTCGTTCAAGAGGTACTTCGGAATCAAATGACCGGCGGTCTCGACTTCGGAGCGGCGCTCTCCGCAGGCGCGCTCCGGGGCGCCGAGCGTTAGCAATCTGACCCCTGCGCGCTACCGGCGCATCCTCGCTTTGCGACCGGTTACGATTTGCCGCGCAACCAGGCAGGAGGTAAATCATGTGGCAGGGGTTGCGCCGAATTTTCATGTTCGGCGTGGTGTTTGGTGCCGCGATGGCGGCGGTGGTGCCGTGCGCCTCGGCGTCGATCACGCCGACGCTCAGTCTGGACCAGAGCGCGGGCACAAAGGCGGGCGCAGTCGCCAATCTCGGCGTCGATTTGAAGTTCGCTCCCACCTCGGGTGATTCGCCCGACGAGATGACGCTCAACCTGCCGCCTGGCCTGCTGGCCGATGCTTCGATCGACGGCGGCGCGTGCCTGAGCACCGCCGACCTCAACGACAGCGCGTGCGAGGTCGGCAGCGGAACGGTCACCGCCGATGCCTACGGCACGATTCCGATCACCACTCCGGTCACTTTCGACCTCGTCCCGCCGCCGGCGGCCGGCGACCTCGCGGGGCTGGCGGTGAACAGCAGTGGCACGCAGGTCGGCGCGACCGCCGATATCAAGGTCCGTCCCTCAGGTGATCCCGGCGGCGTCGGGATCACGATCGACTTCGTGCTGCCCAACGCGCTGTACGGCGTGCCGATTTCGCTCGCCGAGATCAGCAGCACATTCGACGGCCTGCGCTATCCCACCACCTGCCCATCGACGCCGGAGAACTTCAGCGTCGCAGCCAACTCCTACAGCGATTCGACTGTCCACACCGTGACCGCGCCGTTGGCCGTTACGGGCTGCTCGTCGCTGTCCTACGCGCCGCTGTTCAGCGTCACCGCTGCGCGCGACAGTGGCGATAAGCAGGTCAAGCTGACAACCCAGATCACCCAGACCGCCACCCAAGCGCCGAGCAGATCTCTCTCACTCGTCTTTCCCCAGATCCTGGAGCCGAACCTCGCAGCGGTTGGGGTCCTATGCCCAACCCTCTCTAGCAAATGCACGCCGGTCGGTTCTGCGACCGCCGTCTCCCCGCTTTATCCCAAGCCGCTCACGGGACAGGCCTATCTGACCGGGTCGCTGGGCGGGTTGTCGCTGACGCTCGTGTTCCCCTCGCCATTCCCGTTGACGCTTACCGGCTCGGTCAACTTGGTGTCGAACGCGACGGCCTTCAATGGCCTACCCGACATCCCGCTGACTCAACTGGACGTGTCGCTCTACTCAGGCCCGAGCGGTCTGTTCCAGACGACCTGCCATACGCCCTCCGGTACGGCGACGGCGGTCCTGACCGACCAGAACGGCGACAAGACACTCAGCGTGCCGTCTACGTTCACGGTGTCCGGCTGCCCGTCGACCGGCGGCGGCTCGAGTGGTGTCGGGAGCCCGAGCGGTGGCGGTGGCGGCGGCGGTGGCGGTGGCGGAAGCGGTTCGTCATCCGGCCCCACTCCTAGCAGCCCGAAGCTGACCGACCTCAGGGTCTCAGGGCTGGGCACCGGCCACGCCTCGCTGAGCTTCAAGGTCGGCGTGGCCAAGCGCGCCGCAAAGATCCGCGCTCTCACGATCGAGCTGCCCAGCGGAATGAGCTTCTTGCGCCACCGCGTTCGGAACCAGCTGGGGATCACCGGCATCACGCTCACCGGAGCCACGGTCAAGTCGCTCTCGCTCTCCGACGGCCACCTCGTGATCACCCTGCGCAAGGCCGTCTCGAACCTGGCTGTCAAGATCAACAACGGCGCGTTGCAGGAGAGCGCAACGCTCAAGACCAAGGCCAAGAAGCCGGGAAATCTGCTCATTACCGTGATCACCGAGAACACCAACGGACAGCGCACCACGCTCCGCGTGCGAATCAAGTACGTCGGGCTCTAGGAAGGCGGACCGGAATGCGGCAAGCAATGCGTCGGCGCGCCCTCACCGTCGTTGTCGTGCTCGCCGGGATGGCGGCGCTGGCGCCCGTCGCCGCAGCGTCGATCACACCGACGGTGAGCCTCAACCAGAGCGCGGGCGAGACCGCCGGCTCGACGGCGAACCTCGGGCTCGACCTCAAGTTCGCTGACACCGGGACCGACTCTCCGCACAATCTGACGATCAACCTGCCGCCCGGGCTGCTGGCGAATGCGTCGATCAACGGTGGCTCCTGCCTGAAGGCGGCCAACGTCTCGGGCAGCGCCTGCCAGGTCGGCACCGGAACGGTGACCGCCACGGCGGACCCGATCGGGCTGCTCAACGTCCCGGTCCCGGTCTCGGTGCCCGTCAACTTCTATCTCGTACCGCCCCCCGCCGCCGGCGACCTAGCCGGCTTGGCGGTCGAGGGGCTCGGGGAGCAGATCGGCTCCACCGGCGAGATCAAGATCCGGCCGACTGGCGATCCCGACGGCGTCGGGGTGAAGCTGTTACTCGTCCTGCCTGACCAGCTGCCGCTGACGTTGCCGATCGTCGGCCAAGTCCCAGCGGCGCAGATCTCGCTGACTGAAATCAACAGCACCTTCGACGGGCTGCGTTATCCGGCCACGTGTCCCTCAACGCGCGCGAACCTGAGTGCATCAGTCGACTCCTACGGCGACTCCACGGTCCACACGGTGACAGCGCCGCTGTCAGTCACCGGCTGCTCCTCTCTTGCCTACTCTCCGACGTTCAAGGTCAGCGTGGCCCGCGACAGCGCCGACCGGCAGGTCAAGCTGGGCACCACCATCACCCAAACCGCCGGCCAGGCACCCAACAGGTCCGTGTCGCTGGCATTTCCTACCGCGACGCTTGCGCCCAACCTGGAGGCGATCAAGGCGCTGTGCCTTAACCTTGCCTCCGGCACCTGCTCGACGGTCGGCTCCGCCGGCGCAACCTCGCCGCTTTACCCGACCACGCTCTCGGGCAACGCTTACCTGACCGGCTCGGCAGCCGGGTTGTCGTTGACGCTCGTGTTCCCGTCGCCGTTCCCGCTGACGCTCACGGGCTCGGTCAACCTGGTGAAGAACTCGGCCACGTTCACCGGGCTACCTGACATCCCCCTGACCAATCTCGCGGTCTCGCTGGGTGGCGGGGCGGATGGACTGTTCCTGTCCACCTGCCAAACCCCGTCGGGGACGGCCACGGCGACGCTGACCGACCAGAACGGCGACCGGACCGTCCAGGCACCATCCAAGTTCACCGTGTCCGGCTGCCCGTCGACCGGCAACGGAGCCGGCGGCACCGGCGGTGGCGGAGGTGGCGGTGGAGCCGGCGGTGGAGCCGGCGGTGGCGGCGGCTCGGGTGGCAATGGGAGCTCGAGCAGTGGCGGCGCCGGGAACGGCTCCACGAGCACGGGCGTCACCGTCGGGAGCACCAACCTCAGCCAGGGCCACCTGTCAGGCCTGGGCACAGGTCACGCGTCGCTGAGCTTCAAGGTCGGCGTGGCCGAGCGCGCCGCAAAGCTCAGCGCGCTCACGATCGAGCTGCCCACCGGAATGAGCTTTGTGCGCCACCGCGCCCGCAACCGGCTCGAGGTCACCGGCGTCGCACTCGCCGGCGCCAGGATCAAGTCCCTCTCGCTGTCTGACGGCCACCTCGTGATCACGCTGCGCAAAGCCGTCCGGAGCCTCACGGTCAATATCAACGCCAGCGCACTGAGGGAGAGCGCCACGATCGAGTCGAAGGCCAAAGCCAACAAGCTGGGGCGCTTGCTGCTTACGGTGATCACAGAGAACACGAAGGCAAAGCACACGACCATCAGAGTGCGGATCAACAGCTAGGTGGGCAATCGGCTTGGCCAAGACGGGCGAGCGTGGTCGCCGCTCTTCACCCGCGGTCGAGATTGGCGCTACGGCCGGGACACGGTCCCGGCGAACAGCACCGCGTTAGTGGTGGTGTCGCGGAGTACGAAGATGAACGGGCGATCGACCAGGAACTGCAGTTGTCGGGATCCGGGGGCCGCAGCGGTCGCGATCGCGACCGCCGTGGCCGCGGCGGCCTCGGTGCCGGCCTCATCGACGCGGATGTACGCCTCATGGATGACGTCGGAGATCCGCAGGTCGCCCGGTCGGCCTGCAATGCCCGAGAAGTCGGCTCGGTCCCCGAACGCGATCGGCATGCCGAGCGCGCCCAGCGCGCTCGCGAGCTCAAACCGCGTCCGCAGCTCGAGCTTGGGCAGCGAGAGCTCGACGCTCTGGTCCTGCAGGCCGCTAACGGCAGCGATCAAGCCGCCGTCCCGCAATTGCCGCAGGAGGGCGCTGAGCCTTCCCGGGTCGGGGAGCAGAACATCGAACGCGAGCCGCCCCCCCACGTAAGGGAGCTCGAGCACGCTGTATCCGGCGTGCCGGCGATAGCCGAAGGTGCCGGTCTGGTGCATCGTCGGCACGTTCACGGTTCCCTCGGGAGCGTGGAACGGTGCCGGGGACGTGGCGCTGCGCAGGAACGGCGACTGCCATTTGGCGTGCAGGTACACGGCGTTGACGAGCACCAGCCGGGTGGTCTCCGCAACATCGCCGGGCGCCAGCAGGGTCGGGATCTTTCCCTGCGTCTGCTCCGAGACCCAGGCGTTGATCTGCTTGCGGGCGGCCTCTTCCGCGTGTTCGAAGTCGACAGTTCTGACGCCCGCACCGTAATAGCGCGCGAGCACTCCGAGGAACGCGCTGCGGAACGCCATGCCCTGCTGGCCGTAGAGCGCGTTGGCGATGCTTAGCCGGGCTCCGGGCCGGTTGATCGCGGCAAGCCTCAGGTTCAGCGAGTTGAACGCCGGGTGCAGGCGATCAGCCGGAAGCCGAAGATCAAGCGCGGAGGCCATCTGCGAGGCGGTCTCGCCCCTGGACCCGGCGTAGGTCATCGCGAGCGCATCGGAGATGCTGAACGGCGACAGCGCGAGCGTGGGCTGCGTCTTCGAGAGCAAGTCGAGCATCCGGCCGGCAAAGGTCGCGTTGCCCGAGGCGAGCACCGTGGCGTCGGCGGTGGGGACGGTCGCGGGTGCGCGCGCGACCGGGGCACGCACCTCGCCGCCCGACGAGCCGCCGCTCGCGCCGCAACCGCCGAGGACAAGACACGCAAGCGCGAGGATCAGTCGCAGTCCACGGGCCATCTCCGGAAGTACGCGCGAACCCACGCTTCGTCACGCGAAGCGTCCTGCGAGAATCGGGTCCGTGCCCGAGCATTACCAGCGTCCTGGCTGGTTCACGACGAATGTCTTCAACCGGCTTGTGGCCGCGTTGACACGCGTGGGAGTGAGCGTCTACGGCTCGCGCGTGCTCGAGGTCAAGGGGCGCAAGTCGGGCCAATGGCGTACGACGCCGGTTAATCTGCTCCGCTATCAGGGCGCCGACTATCTAGTCGCGCCGCGCGGGCAGACGCAGTGGGTCAAGAACCTTCGTTCGAGCGCCGGTGGGAGGCTGCGCGTGGGCAAACGAGCACAGCCGTTCACGGCGGTCGAGCTCGCCGACGACGAGAAGCCGCCGCTCTTGCGGGCCTACCTGAAGAAGTGGAAATTCGAGGTCGGGGTGTTTTTCGCCGGCGTCGGGCCCGACTCCTCGGATGACGAGCTGCGCCGGATTGCGCCGGATCACCCGGTGTTCCGGCTGACGACCGGTTGACGGTTCACCGTCGCTGCCACGACCATCAGGCGGGCCGGCGCGACATTCGCTAAAGCGCCACCGACGCTTACCGATCACACGGATGCTGCCGAGCACTCGATTGGAGTCCGTGATGCCAGAGCAGGTCCATGTTCTCGTCGTACGTGCGGGGGGCCTTCCGTGGGCGCTCCCGATGGCGGCGGTCGAGCAGACCTTCGACCTCCGTGAGCACAGGGCACATCGCGTTGGCAGCGCCGAGGTCGTGTGCTTTCGCGGCCAGGTGATCGAGCTAGTCGACCTCGCCGAGCGCCTCGAGCTCAGCCACGAGAAGCCCTCGGCAGCTGTGGTTGTCTGGGCGTCGGGGCGCAGACGTGCCTTTGCCGTAGAAGAGCTCGTCGGCCAGCTGCTGGTCGACCGGCTCGGGCTGCCGGGCCTCGCGACGGGCAACTTCGCCAGCGGAATCGTGCTCTGCGACGAGGAGGTCATTCCGATTCTGGAGCCGGGTGCGATCGCCGGGGCCTGGTCGGTGGGCGATACGGGCAAGCTCGGGTTCGACGATCTGCAGCAGAGCGCGCTTCGAGAGGTCGCGAACATCGGCTCCGGCCACGCCGCAACCGCGCTTTCGCAGCTCCTCGGCCGTCCAGTCGACATCGGCTACTCCGAGGCGCTGCTCACGGTTCTGGCTGAGGCGATCGACAGGATCGGCGCCCCAATGAGCCGCTCCGCGCTCGTGGACACGCCGATCCATGCCGACGGCGGCACGGTCCTGCTCGTCTTCCCCGACGACACGGGCGAGCAGATCTGCCAGCTGCTCGGCACCAGCATGACGGACGAGATCGGGCGCACGGCCCTTCAGGAGGTCGGCAATATCCTCGCGACGTCCTACCTGAACGCAATCGTCGAGATGACCGGGATGGAACTCGAACCTGAGCCACCGACAGTCGAAGTCGACCTTCTCGGCCAGCTCCTCTCCAACAGTGCCGCCAGCGGCGGCAACCCGTCAGACCCGACGGTCCTGATGCGCTCGCAGCTCACCGTCGAAGCCTCGACGGCCAAGTTCTCGTTCCTGTTCGTGCCCCGGATCGGTTCCGTCGATACGCTGCTGGAACGGCTGGGCGTCGGTAGCCGGCAAGCTGCCTGATCGCGTCGAGCCCGGTCGATTGCAGCAACCCGAAGCGGTCGGGCGCAACGCGCGTCGCTGAAACCCCCGGTTCGGCCCGTCCCGGGGCCTGACTAATACCGCGGCGGCGGCGTCATGCGGTCCGCTCCGGCCCGCGCGGGCCGAAATCCCCTCCGGCCACATGCTTTCAAGCCCAAAGTCCCCGCCCACGGCCGACCTCGGTTACATAAGCATGCCCCACATGCTTATGTAGCCGAGGACCAGCAGGCGCGCGCGGTTTGTCCCTAAATGCACGCGAAATTGTCAGAACGCTGACACGATCGGGTCCGGCCGCACCCTCGCCGGCGCCGTTCCCTGAGCGGGCCGCACCGCGTAACAGCGTAGGCGCTAGAGCCAGTCAGGATCGCAACGTGTCTGGCTGCGGCTGCGCTCAACCCGCGCATCGCAAACTGTTCACAGAGCCCATTGGTCGAGGTGGCTAAAGTGGACCCTCGACCCGCCTTCTCCCGTCAGGAATCGCGATGATCGGACTGAGTCGCTGGTGCATAGCTCATCGCCGCTGGGTGATCCTCGGTTGGATCGCGATTGCGATCGGGACGACAGCTGCCGCCACGGCGGCCGGGCGTCAGTACGCGAATAACTTCAGCCTGCCCGGAACCGAGGCGCAGCGGGTCGTCGATCTGCTCAACAGCCACTTCCCGGCGCAGAGCGGAGACGTCGACACGATCGTCTTCCACACCTCCGTCGGCACGGTCGACTCTCCCCGGATTCGGGCCGCGATCGTTCCGTTGCTGGCGCGGGTCAGCAGGATGCCGCACGTCGTCGCCGTGATCAGCCCGTACTCCTCCGCCGGGGCGTTGGCAGTTTCGCGCGACCGGCGAACCGCGTTCGCGACGATCAACTACGACAAGCGGGCCAACCTGCTACCGGACACCACCGGCAAGCCGGTGCTCGCGGCGATCAATTCGATCAAGCAACCTGGGTTGCAGATAGCTGCTGGAGGCCAGGTGATCGCGACCGCCGAGGGGTTCAGCATCGGTCCCGCCACCACGGTCGGTGTGATCGCTGCGCTGGTGATCCTCCTGCTGACCTTCGGCTCGCTGATCGCGGCCGGCATGCCGCTTATCACCGCGGGTCTCGGGCTGATCACGGGCATCGCGCTGGTGGGCCTGGCCACGCACATCACCGACATGTCGAACGTCGCGCCGGAGCTGGCCGTGATGATCGGACTCGGGGTCGGAGTCGACTACGCGCTGTTCATCGTCACTCGCTTTAGGGAGAACTACGGCCGGACCGGCGATGTCGAGCTGTCGGTGATTCAGGCGATGGACACCTCCGGCCGCGCGATCCTGCTCGCCGGGACGACCGTCGTGATTGCCCTCTTGGGGATGTTCGCCACCGGTGTGAGCTTCCTGTATGGCCTGGCGATCGCCTCGGTGCTGGCGGTGCTGATGACGATGCTGGCCTCGTTGACCGTGCTGCCGGCGCTCCTCTCGCGGTTCGGGTCGCGCGTTGTACGTAAGACCCGTGCCGAGCGGCGGCGCGAGGCGGATGGGGCGCCGCCGCGAGTATCGGCATGGCGTCGCTGGAGCGTCACCGTTCAGTCTCACCCTAAGCCATTGGCGGCCGCAGCGCTGCTGCTGATGCTGCTCTGCCTCCTACCGGTGCTGGGGATGCGCCTGGACAACAGCGACGAGGGCAACGACCCCTCGGGCACGAGCACCTACGAGGCCTTCAACATGCTCTCGAACGGCTTCGGCCCGGGATTCAACGGCCCGCTGCTGATCGCCACCCAGCTCGGCTCGCCGGCCCAACAGCCCGCGCTGGCCGCGCTGCGCGCGGCGATCGCCCGCACACCTGATGTCGCTGCGGTCACCGCACCGCGCGTGGCAGCGTCGGGCCAGGTCGCCGTGATGCAGGCCTACCCCAAGTCGGCACCCCAGGACCGGGCGACGACCGATCTGGTCCACCGGTTGCGCGACACGGTCCTGCCGCCGTTTGCCCACGTGTTCGGCGATCGGCCGCTGGTCGGAGGCTTCACGGCCGGCTCGATCGATTTCTCGAGCGTCCTGGCCGGCAAGCTGCCGCTGTTCATAGCGGTTGTCGTCGTGCTGTCGGCACTGCTGCTGTTCGTGATCTTCCGCTCGATCGTGATCCCGGTGCAGGCCGGCCTGATGAACTTGCTGAGCATCGGCGCCGCGCTGGGAGTGACCGTGGCCGTATTCCAGGATGGGTGGTTTGCGGGGGTGCTCGGGATCTCCAAAGGTCCGGTGGAGCCGTGGATCCCGGTCCTGATGTTCGCCGTCGTGTTCGGACTGTCGATGGACTACGAGGTGTTTCTGATCTCCCGCATCCGCGAAGAGTGGGTCCGGCACGGCGACGCCTCACAGGCCGTTGCCGACGGCATCGCGTTCACCGGACGGGTGATCAGCGCGGCCGCGGCGATCATGGTGTGCGTGTTCCTGTCGTTCATGCTCGGTGACGAGCGGGTGATCAAGGAGTTCGGGTTCGGCCTGGCAGCAGCAGTGTTCCTCGACGCGCTCGTAATCCGGTGCGTGCTGCTGCCGGCGGTGCTCGAGATGCTCGGGCCGCTCACCTGGCGTCTGCCGCGATGGCTCGACTCACGGCTTCCGCGAATCAACATCGAGGGTTCCTCAGCGGCCGCCGGATTGTCCACTGCGGCCGGCCGGATCGACGCGCTCAGCGAGCCCGCGCCCGCTCCCGCTGAGAGCTGAGAGCTGAGATAGCATCACCCCGAGACGATGAGTGAGCCCGGAGGCTCTGATCGCGTCCTCCGCTCGGGGGTTAGCGGCGCGCTGGTTGCGCTAGCCGCGCTGGCGGCCGTGGTTGCCTGCGTGCTGGTCTATGTGCGCGTCGAGGTCCTCAGTTCGCGGGCGTTCGCGAACCGCGCGGTCGCGGCGGTTCACAAGGACGCCGTCCGGGAAGTCATTGCCCGGGAGGTCGTGGTACAGCTGCTGGAGCGAGGTAGCCCAGATCTGGTGGCGGCCCGACCGCTCCTGCAGTCGGCTGTCTCGACCGTGATCGGCTCACGTCCGTTCGCGGGTGTGATCCGTCTCGCGGCCGACCATGGGCACCGGCTGTTGTTCAATCGATCGGGCGCCAACGTCGCGTTTGACGCCTCCGACGCGGGCACGGTCATCACGTCGGCGCTGCGCACGCTCGCGCCGTCCGTGGCCAAGCGCATCCCACCCCGCTTCATTGCCGTGCTGCTCACGCTGCGCAAGCGGAGCTTCGCGGTACAGACGCTCCGCGTCGGGGAGAAGCTGCGCGTGATCGCGCTGATAGTGCCCGCCGTGGCGCTCCTATTGCTCGCCCTGGCACTGATCATCGCGCCGGACCGCCGAGCCGCTCTCACCCGCTTCGCGATCGCTGCCGGCGTCGCGGCTGTGATCGCCGGGGTGGCGCTCGAGCTATCGAGGCTGTACGTGACCTCGCACGTGGTGCCGCCGCCGGAGTTGAGCACCGCAAGCCTGCGGGCCGCGGTCGGCGGCCTTTGGGACGCATATTTCGGCGATCTGATGACGTTGCTGATATCGGTCGCGCTGCTCTCCTGGATAGCGGCTCTGGTCGTGTCCGCGGTATTGGCTCCATATTCGGCGTGGGAGGGGCTGAAGGGCGCTGCGACCCGCTTGCGGCGACCGGTGACGCCGCTGGGCCGGACCGCGGCCGGAGCGGGCGCGATCACAGTGGCCGTGTTCCTGGCGGTCAATCCGACCGTGGTCCTCAGGACGGTGGCATTCCTCGCTGCAGTGCTGCTGGTGTATTTCGGGATGGGAGAGCTGCTCGCTGGAACCGCACCGGCGAAGCCCCGGGTCTGGAAGCCGGCAGGGCATCGGGTGCGGGCGTTCGCTCTCAGCGGGGCGGTGGGCGTGGCCGCGATCGCTGCGGCGATCGTCGTCGGGCTCAGCTGGGGCACGCCGACAGTTCGGGCGCGGGAGACCCAGACGTGCAACGGCTACGCCCAGCTCTGCAGCCGGCGACTGGATCAGGTCGTGTTCGCCGGGACGCACAACTCGATGTCGGCCGCAGATTCACCGGGGTGGCTGATCGCCAACCAGGATCGGAACGTCGCTCAGCAGCTCCAGGACGGGATCCGGCTGTTCAAGATCTCGACGCACTACGGAGTCCAGGATTCCTCCGGGCACGTCCGCACCGATATCAAGGCCGCCGGCCAGCGGCTCAACCGGGTCTCGGGGAAGCTCAGCCCGCAAGCGCGCGAAGCGCTCGCGCGCCTAGGTGGGGCGCTGGGTCTCGGCTCGCTCAAGGGCGAGCCAGACATCTGGCTGTGCCACAGCCTGTGCGAGCTGGGGGCGACGCGGATGGTGGATTTCCTCACCACGATCCGACGGTTCATCGATCTCAATCCCGGTCAGGTGATCGTGCTGTTCGATGAGGACTACGTCGCCGAGAAGGATCTCCGGTCGGCCTTTCAACGCGCGGGATTGTTCAGTCATCTGGCGACGCTCGAGCCCGGCAAGCCGCTGCCAACGCTCGGCCAGCTGATCCAGTCGGGACACTACGTCCTGGTGTTCGCCCAAAAACCCCCGAGCGCGTCCTACCCGTGGGACATGGACGCTTTCTCGTGGATCCAGGACACCCCCCTCGGCGCCGTCAAGCCGGCCCAGTTCAGCTGTCGGCTTTACCGCGGGCGGCTTTCGAACCCCTTGTTGATGATGAACGACTGGGCCGACCTGTTCCCCCCTCGCCTGTCGCCCAACATCCCCCTGGTCTCCCGGCAATTCCTCCTGCGCCGAGCCGACCAGTGCCGCTCCCAGCGCGGCCGGATCCCGGACCTGATCCTGACTGACTTCTACGACCGCGGCGATGTCGTCGGGACGGTGCGAGCGCTCAATGGGTTGGGTAACCAGGAGCCGGCGCCGACCGTGCCGGTTCCCTCCTGACATCACCCCCGACACCGCTTGGACTTCAGCCTGGCCGCCAGCGTCCGATCACGCGGGCATGGAAGAGCATTTGCTCGAGCCCAGCGTCGCTGTGCACACTCGGAACGGAGTTGCCCCGTCGCTGACCCCGCTGTCGGCCGATGTAACGGCGGCCGAGTCCGAGCAGCGCTACCGGTTGCTGGCCGAGAGCGCAACGGATGTCGTCTCACTTCGCGACCGCGATGGCGTATACCGCTATATCTCCCCGTCGGCCACAGCCGTGACCGGCTACCCGCCCGAATATTACGTCGGCCGCGAGGCTCTGGAGTTCGTGCATCCAGACGACCGCGAGCTCGTCAGGAGCGCCAATTCCCGGCTGCTCGCGGGCGAGGACGTCGTCGAGCTCGACTACCGCGCTGTTTGCCGCGACGGGTCCTACGTGTGGGCGCGCACCGCGGCGCGGGCACTGCGTGACCCGGTCACGGGCGAGCTCACTGAGGTGCGAACCTCGAGCCACGATGTCAGCGAGCAACGGGCTCGTGAGGCCGAGCTGCGGGCGACCAGTGCGGAGCTGAAGCTGCGGTTGCGCGAGACGGCCGCGATTGCGCAGCTGGGCGAGCACGCGCTGGAAGAGCCCGTGCTCGATCGGTTCCTCGGCGATGCGACCGCGAAGGTCGCGGAGATCCTCAACGTGCCGCTGTGTGCGGTGCTGATTGACGAAGGCGGGCGCGGCGGGTTCCGGGTCAGGGCCGGTACCGGCTGGCGTCCGGACACGGTGGGTCGCCCGATCGCACCTCGCGCCGATCCCGACAACTGGCTGCGAGAGCTGGGCCAGGCCCCGGTCGCGTTAACCGAGGTGCCCCCGGACGATGCCTGGCGGCGACTGTTGCGCGAGCACGCGGTGGTCAGCAGCATGTGGGTCGCGGTCGCCGAACGCGACCAGCCGTTTGGCGTGCTCGCGGTGCACACCCGGGTGCACCGGGCGTTCACGAGCCACGATCGCACGTTCCTGGTCGCCGTGGCCAACGTCCTTCGTGACGCAATCGCCCGCCATCGTGCCGAGGACGCGGCGCGTCACGATGCGCTGCACGACGAGCTGACCGGCTTGCCGAACCGCCGGCTGCTGACCGACCGCCTGGGCCACGCCCTCGCCCGCAGCGCCAGGGCCCGCGAGCGCCATGCCGTCCTGTTCCTCGACATCGACCAGTTCAAGCTCGTCAACGACTCGCTCGGGCACGACGCCGGCGACCGGCTTCTGCGCTTGCTCGGCCCGCACCTGTGCGCCGCCGTGCGCCCCGGGGACACCGTCGCCCGCTTCGGCGGCGACGAGTTCGTCGTTCTGTGCGAGGATGTTGTCGACGAGCAGGAGGCGGCCCGCATCGCGCGTCGGCTGACCGAGGCCGTCAACCGGTCTTTCGACCTCGGGGGTCGCGAGCATGTCGCGAGTGCGAGCATCGGTGTCGCGGTGACCCATGGCAGCCCATGCACGCCCGAGGAAGTCCTACGCGACGCGGACACGGCGATGTATCGGGCGAAGGAGGGTGGGCGCGGGCGCTTCGAGCTGTTCGACGGAGGCATGCGCCAACGGACGCTCGCCAGGCTCGAGCTCGAGGACGAACTCCGTCGTGCCCTCGCCCGTCACGAGCTCGTGGTGCACTATCAGCCGATCCACCCGATCGGTGCGAGCACCCCGGCGATGGTCGAGGCCCTCGTCCGATGGCAACACCCAGACCGCGGGTTGCTCCCGCCCGCGACCTTCATCTCGGTCGCGGAGGAGACGAACTTGATCGTTCCGCTCGGGGACCAGGTCTTGCGTCAGGCGTGCTCGCAGGTCGCCCGTTGGCGCGCGACTCTGCCCGCCGCCGAGCAGCTCGCGCTGAGCGTCAACGTGTCAGCTCGCCAGATCACGCGTCCAACATTCGAGGCCGAGGTGGCGCGGATCCTGGCTCAGACGGGCCTGCCCGCACACGCGCTGTGCCTGGAGATCACCGAGGGCGTACTGCTCCAGGACTCCAGGGCGACCGCGGAGACGATCGCAAATCTGCGCGGGCGCGGCATCCGCATCGTCCTCGACGATTTCGGCACCGGATACTCGTCGCTCAGCTATCTCCGCCGCTTTGCGCTCGACGTACTCAAGATCGACCGCTCGTTCGTCACCGGGCTGGTCGAGCGGATCGAGGACCGGGTGATCGTGGAAGCGATCATCATGATGGCGCACGCATTCGCCCTCGATGTGACCGCCGAGGGGGTTGAGACGCCCGAGCAGCTCGAGGTGCTGCAGGAGTTGGGGTGCGCCAATGCTCAGGGCTACTTGCTCGCGCGTCCGATGCCCGCCGAAGACCTCGAGGCGCTCCTGCGCGAGCCGCGGCACGCCGGCAGCGGTTAGCGAAGTGGCAGCTCGATCGTGAGTGCCGCCGGGTCACCCCAGTACTGCCCGGCTTCGAGCCGATAACCGCAATCGGGCGCAATCCACCGGCGAGCGACCGGGTCGCGGCGGGCGAGCGGGCGCAGGGACCCGGGCAGCTCGACGATCGCCTGCCCGCCGGCCGGAAGCTCGACACGGGCGAAGCCGAGGAGCTGACGGCGCGCGGGAGCTGTCGGCGAGGAGCCGCGGTCCGCGCCGTAGAGCTGGACGACGGTTGCGCCGTGACGCTCGCCGGTGTTCGTGGCCGTGACCCGAGCGGTGATCGAGCCGGCGAGATCGCCCGACCAGTCGACCCCGGCCGGCGAGTCGACGGTCAGCTCGCGGAGCTCGAAACTCGTGTAACCGAGGCCGAAACCGAACGGGTACGCGGCCAGATTTCCGTCGTGGTCGAGCTTGCGCTGCCCCCACCAGCGGTCGTAGGCCACTCGCTCGGCGTCATTCTCGAACGCCGGGAGGTGGGCGGGATCGGACGCGATCGCCGCCGGCAGCCGACCGCCGGGCTCGCAGGCACCGGTGAGAACATCGGCGAGTGCGTGGCCACCCTCCATCCCGGGGTACCAGGCGAGCAGCAGCGCGGGGACGGACTCTCGCCACGAACCCAGCAGTACGGGGCCGCCGATCACGACAACGATCGTGCGGGGATTGGCCGCCGACACCGAGCGGATCAGGTCCTCGTCGCGTCGGTGCAACGTCAGCGAGCTCCGGTCGTGTCCCTCGCCCTCGTCCTCGGCGCCCATGCCGACGACCACGACCGCGACGGCACACCCCGCCGCGAGCGCCGCCGCGCGCTCAGGATCCTCGCCATGATCGTCGCTGACGAGCTCGGGAAAGGCGGCGCGGATACCGGCGAGGGGGCTGACCGTGGACGGGGGGCGGACCGCCGAGGAGCCGAGATCGCCGAGATTGGGCGCGTCCGCCAGCGATCCGAGCACGGCGACGGCACCGGTGCCCAGCCCGTCCAGGGGAAGCAGCGCGCTCCCGCCGACGGGCTGGTTGCGCAGCAGCACCATGCCCAGGGCCGCCGCCCGGCGCGCGAGCGCGCGGTGGGCCACCGAGGCGACCACGTCTTCGTCCGGCGCCTCAACCGTCAGGGCGGCTTGATGGCGGAGCTGGGCGGAGAGGATCCGGGTGCCCGCGGTACGCACAGTGGCATCGTCGAGCCGTCCGCCCCGTAACTCGGCCGGCAGCTGACGCGCGCGAAGGTTGCGGAACGGCATCTCCAGGTCGGTCCCCGCCTGTAGGGAAGCGCACCCGTCGCGAATGCCCCGGATGAAGTCGCACATGACAAACCCGGTGAAGCCCCATTCGTCGCGGAGGATCTCGGTCAACAGGTGGCGATGGTGGCCGGCCCACTCCCCGTTGACCTGGTTGTAGGCGCTCATCACCGCGTCCGCGCCGGCGTCGATCACGGATCTGAAGTGCGGGAGGAAGACCTCGTGCAGCACGTCCTCCTCGACCGTGACGTCAACCGAGAACCGGGAGTTCTCGATGCTGTTGAGCGCGTAGTGCTTAACGCAGACCATCACCTGCTCCCGAACGCCTCGGGTGAGAGCGCCGCCCAGCTCGCCGAGGAGCACCGGATCCTCGCCGTAGGTCTCCTGCGCTCGTCCCCAGGCCGGGTGCCGGAGGAGGTTGATGCAGACCCCGGCGAACAGGTTCGCGCCCTGGGCTCGGGCCTCGACTCCGATCGCGCGCCCGATCTCGAGTTCCAGCTCGACATCCCAGCTCGCGCCGCGGGCGAGCGCGACCGGAAAGCAGGTCGAGTGCCGCATCACGACGCCTCGCGGACCGTCGGTGAAGCGGACCCCGGGGATCCCGAGCCGTGGCACCGCCCCGGCCACGATCGCCTCGGTGTTGTAGGCCTCGAACAGCTCGGTCAACCCCTGCTCGATGTCGACGTCCCCGTCCAGCAACCCGAGCCGCTCCGGCACCGTGAGTCGGTCAAACAGCGCTTCGGCTGCATCCTCGGCGGTCGTCGTGCCGGCGCGAACCTGCCTCAGGGCCTGCTCGAACGCGGTCGTCATGGCAGCCTCAGAATGACTCCTTCATCGGGTCCGAGCACAAGCGTGCTCAGCTCGGTCGGCCCTTCCGCACGGCCCGGATCGGTTGAGCACTCGATTGTCGCCTCGGTCCCGAGCCTGTCGCCGAGCCCGAGCAGCGAGCTGGCGGAGCTGAAATTGAGCGCCACCAGGATCCGGTCGTCCTGTTCGCGCACGTAACGCAACACGCTCCCGCCGACCCCGAGCGAGCGCTGGGTCCCGGTGCGCAGCGCGCCGGTCCGGGCGCGAGCGGCGATCAGCCGGCGCGCAAACGCGAGCATCGAGTCGCGATCGTGCTCCTGGCTCTGCACGCACAGACGCTCCGCATCGCTCACCAGCGGCAGCCAGGGCGTCCCTGTCGTGAACCCGGCGCCGGGGCCCGCGCTGGACGGAGGCAGCCACGGGATCGGGGCCCGTTCCGGATCGCGCCCGCCGATGTCGACGACGCGATCGGCGGGGACCACGGCGTCGGGCAGCGCCAGCTCCTGGCCCTGATAGATGAACGGTGTGCCACGCAGTGTGCACAGGAGCATCGCCGCCACCCGCGCTCGCCGCTCGCCGCTGCCCGGGCCCTCGGCGTAGCGGGTCGCGACGCGGGAGTGATCGTGGTTCTCCAAGAACCATGCTGGCCACGCACCCGGTTCCACCAGCTGCTCGAACTCCTGAACCGACTCCTGCACCGCGGACGCGTCCCACGGCAGGTGGACGAAGACGAAGTTGTGAGCCAGGTGCAGCTCATCCCGGGTGTTGATGTAGGGCACGACTCGCCGCAGGTCACGGATGTAGACCTCGCCAACCAGCATCCGCTCCGGATACTCGTCGACGACCGCCCGGATCCGCCGCAGCCGCTCGTGGACCGTCGGCCAGTCCTCATCGTGGCGTAGGCCCGGTTCGTTCTCGCGCAGCAGCGGATCCTTGGCGATCTTGTGGATGGCATCGAGCCGGAAGCCGTCGACTCCGCGCTCGAGCCAGAACCGCAGCACGTCGTGCATCGCCGCCTCGAGTTCGGGGTTCTCCCAGTTGAGGTCCGGCTGCTGCGCGGTGAACGAGTGCAGGTAGTACTGATCGGTCGCCGGATCAAAGGTCCACGCCCCGCCGACGGCGTCAAATCCAGACCGCCAGCCGTTCGGAGGACCGCCGTCCGGCTTGGGGTCGCGCCACACGTACCAGTCGCGCTTGCTGCTGCCGCGGCCGGCGCGCGAGTCAAGGAACCAGGGATGGCGGTCTGAGCTGTGGTTGGCGACCCAGTCGACGATCACCTTGATCCCCCGTCGATGCGCCGTCTCGATCAGCGCATCGAAATCCGCCAGCGTGCCGAACACGGGGTCGACGTCGATGTAGTCGGCGACGTCGTAGCCGAAGTCGGCCATCGGGGAGGGGTAGAACGGCGACAGCCAGATCGCATCGACGCCGAGCGAGCTCACGTAGCCGAGATGCTCCACGATCCCGCGCAGGTCGCCGATGCCGTCTCCATCCCAGTCGGCGAAGCTGCGGGGATAGATCTGGTAGATCACTGCTTCACGCCACCAGTCACGCTCAGGCATCGGGGAGGGCATGCTGAACAGTTTGGGTTACCCGGGGAGCCGCTCGGGCACCAGCTCCATCACCACGTGCGGACCGATCCCATTGATCTCAAACGACTCCGAGGTGACGCGAAACCCGGCCCGCTCGTACAGCGACCGAGCGGCAATGCGTGCGGTGCACCAGACGTGCACCGCGCCCTGCTCGAGAGCGTGCGCCAGCAGCGATTCGAGCACCGCGGTACCGAGCCCGCGTCCGCGCGCTTCCAGGCCCGTGGCCATTCCCCGCACGCGCCAGGATCCGGGCTCGCCCTCACGGCCCACAAAGCCCACGGCGAGCATTTCCCCGCCGTCGAAGGCGCCGACCGCGTAGGCGTCGGGCGGCTCGTGCGCCGCCAGCTCCTCGATCGTCTGATGCGGACGCAGAACGGCTCGGCGCAGCGCTCGCGTTCGGGCGGGTGGGAGTGGGCGCACGACGATCCGGGGCGCTCGTGACGTTTCGTTCACTACGACAGCATAGGACCGGGTCGGGCCTCGGCGGGACCGTCCAGTTCCCGCCCGAGCTTGATCTTGATCGCTGATCGCAGAGCTGCCGCTATGTCAGCAATCTGACATCGATGATTGCGCCTGGTGGTGACCGGGTATCAAACGGTCCGATGCAGACCACCGTAGCCGTTCCGGAATCAGGCGAACTGTTCGTTCGCTGGCAAGAGCAGGGAGATCGAGGGGCACGTGACGAGCTGGTCCAGCGTTATCTCCCCTTGGCCCGAAAGCTCGCCCGCCGCTACACCGGTGCGCGCGAGCCGTTCGATGACCTTCTCCAGGTCGCGAGCCTCGGTCTCGTAAAGGCAGTTGACCGGTTTGATGTCAATCGAGGAACAGCATTCTCGTCATTCGCGGTCCCGACGATCCTCGGCGAGCTCAAGCGGTACTTCCGCGACCTCGGCTGGGCCGTTCACGTGCCGCGTGGCGCGCAGGAGCAGGCACTGAAGGTCGAGGAGGCCTACCAGAAGCTGACCACGAGGACCGGGCGTGCGCCAAGCGTCCCGGATCTCGCCGGGTACTTGGAGCTCAGCATCGAGGATGTGCTCGAGGCGCTGGAGACGGCGGCCGCCCACCATTCCGCTTCGCTCGACGCGCCGCGCGACGACGGCGAGGGGGAGTCGGGAACGCTGGCCGATGCGTTCGGCGAGATCGACGAGCGGTTTGAGCTCGTCGAGTGGAACGCCACGATCGCCGCCGCAGCCCGCAACCTGTCGGCTCGCGAGCAGCGCGTGCTTAGGCTGCGGTTCGTCGAGGATCTCACACAGACGCAGATCGCCGAGCACATCGGCGTTTCGCAGATGCAGGTGTCGCGGATCCTCAGGCGGGCGCTCGCCAGATTGCGTGAGCTCGCTGACGTCGACGGCCAGCCCGGCGCCGACGCCGCCGACTAGCCCAGCGATAACCGCCCCCGATAACCCCGGCGATAACCGCCGGGGCGGCCTCAGCCCTCGTCGAGTAGCTGCTCGGGCGAGTCGGCGACCATCATCCGCTCGTCGATCCCTGTGAGGCTGAGCAGCCGTTGCACCTGCGGGCTGCCCTTCACCAGCGCGAATCGCCACCCGGCCTCTTGGGCCCGCCGATGGGCTGTGACGAGTACGCTCAGCCCCGTCGAGTCCATGAACTCGAGCTGACTGAGATCGAGGATCAGGAATCCCGATGCCGAGGGCTTCACTGCCTCGAGCGCCTGCTCGAGCGTTGGGCTCGATGCGAGGTCCAGTTCGCCGGCGACTGCCAGCACGGTGGCGCGCCCGTTATTGCGTGCCTCGACGCGGAGGTGATTCTGCGCGGTGATGATGAGCTGCCTTTGCTTGCGTTGCCGGGACGCTAGCAGTTAGCCGGCCCTGGTCTCGAACCACACCCGCATGCCCTCCGCCGAGCGTCCGATCCCCCAGCCGGTGGCGAGGTGATCGATCAGCTTCAGACCCAAATCTCCGCCCAGCGCATGCTCGAGGCTCGGCGCTGGCTCGTGGTCCAGAAGCTCACAGCGCACCATGCCATCGAGGCTGAGTGCGAGCGTGATCGGCTGTTGCGCTGGGGTCTCGTGTGCGAGCGGCGCGCGGGTCTCGTGCGCGACTGCGACGGTGACCATCTCGCTGACCATCAACTTGATTTCATCCAGTGTTCCAGAGGGCAGCTGCCCGCAAAGTTCATCTGCTACGAGTCGGCGCGCCTGTCCTGGTCCGCGCGCGTCACGCCCGATCCGATAAATGATTCGCACATCTGAGCACATACCTGATAGATCCGATACCCGGAACCAAGCTTTCCGAACGTCAGAATGGTGGCTATGGGGAGGGTTTGGCCGACCAGCCAGCCGGGAAGCGCATCCGGAGACGCTGATGTGATCCAAGACCATTCCACGGTTTGCCTCGAGCTGGACAGCCGACCAGAGTGTCTGACGCTCGTGCGTGGGATGCTGTCGGCTGTCGGCGAAACGGTCGCTTTCGATCCAGAATTGCTGGACGATCTCAAGACGACTGTCAGCGAAGCGTGCAATAACGTCGTGTTGCACGCATACGACGGTGAGCCGGGACCGCTACTGGTAGGGCTTGAGATCCGCCGCGACTGCGTTGAGGCGACGGTCAGGGACCGCGGCGGGGGCATCCGGCACGTGTCCTCCTCCTCCGAGGACCGGATGGGCGTTGGTCTTGCTGTGATCAGCGCCCTGGCGGATCGTGCGGAGTTCCTGAGTGCGCCTGAGGGTGGAACCGAGGTGCGGATGTCGTTCCGGGGGCGGGGTGCCGGCACCGAGCTGCACGACCACGGGGCGGACCGTCCCGCATCGGCTCCGTTGCACCTGACCGGCGACGTGGTCGCGACGCTCGCGCCCGCGGCGCTGCTTGCGGCGGTGCTTGGTCGTGCTGCGCGAGCACTCGCCGCGACTGCTCGCTTCTCGCTGGATCGGTTCTCGGACGTCTACCTCGTGACGGACGCGGTGGCCGCCCACGCAGGGGCCGCCGCCGCCGCTGCTGAGATTCACTTCGCGATCGTCGTGGCGCCGCGGCGCCTGGAGCTGACGGTCGGGCCGTTCAAGGCTGGGAGCGGCGCTGCAGCCCAGCGATCGGGCTCTCCGCTCGCGCAACTCGTCGACGAGCTCGAGGTATTGCCGAACGGGTCGATGGAGTTGCTGCGACTGGTGATGATCGACCACCGCCGCAGCGCCGGCGCCGCGTAGCTCAGCCCTCGGCGAGGAGCTCGGCCGGCGAGTCGGCGAGGGTCATGCGCTCGGCGATCCCCGTGAGGCTGAGTAGACGCTGCACCTGGGCACCGCCCTTTACCAGTCCGAATCGCCGCCCGGACTCGTGCGCGCGCTGCTGCGCTTTGACGAGCACGCTGAGCCCGGTGGAGTCCATGAACTCGAGCTCCCTCAGATCCAGGATCACGAGTGAGCAATCCGACTCGTGCGCACGCTCGAGCGCATCCTCGAGCACGGGACTGGACGCGAGGTCGAGCTCGCCGCTGACCGCGAGCACGACAGCAGTGTCCTCGCTTTGCATCTCTACGCGGAATTCATTGTGCACGTCGGTCGCGAGCCTACTGATCTGAGATTGACCGCGAGGGCTAGAACATCCGTCGAGGTGGTGTTCGGAGGTCGATCCCCGGGTAGTCCGATCAGCGGCGTGGTTCATCCGTCCAATCGAACTTAGGAGTTCAGATGATCGCGTTGATCGCCCTGCTGTTGATAATTGTCATTCTCGGAGGACTTGGCTTCGCCGCCCACGTCCTCTGGTTTGTCCTGATCGCCGCGGTGATCCTGTGGGTGCTCGGCTTCTTCGTCGGCGGCGTCGAGGCAGGCGGTGGCAGGCGCCGCTGGTATGGGCGCTGGTAGCGAGCCGCGCCCGTTAGGCTCGCCACGGGCGTCAGCTTCGCCCGCGGGCGAGCGCTCAGCCGAGCCGACCGTCGTCGGTCAGCTCGCGCAGTCGTTGCAGCGCGCGACGTAGCAATCGCGATACCTGCATCTGAGAAACGCCGATGCGGGTCGCGATCTCCGTCTGCGGCAGGTCCTCGCCGAAGCGCAGGTAGAGGACCTGCCGCTCGCGCATCGGCAGATGCTTCGCCGCCGCGAAAATCGTCGCGGCGTCGTCGACCCGCGCGAGGTGCTCGTCTTGCTCGCCGAGCGTCTCCAAGCGGCTGGCGATGCCCTCGCCGTCATTGGCCGGCGGTGCGTCGAGCGATACGGCGTCGTACGCCTCGGCCGTCTGCAGCCCCTCGAGAACGTCCTCTTCGCTCAGCTCCAAGTACTGCGATAGCTCCCCGATCGTCGGTGCCCTGCCCGTGCGCGAGCTGATCGCCTGCTGGGCCGAGGTGACCTGTCGCGCCCGCTCCTGGGCCCCGCGCTCGACGTGCAGCGCCCAGCTCGAGTCCCGGAAGTAGCGCTTCAGCTCGCCGAGGATCGTGGGCACCGCCAGCGAGGTGAACGCGTACCCGCGGGTCGGATCGAACCGCTCTACCGCCTTGACCAGACCAAGGGATGCCACTTGGACGAGGTCCTCATAGGGCTCGCTCGAGCGGATATAGCGACGAGCAAGCTTATGTGCGAGTGGCAGAAACCGCTCAACGAGCTCATCGCGTGCGCGACGGTCGCGCAGCAGTTGCCAGCGTTGGAAAAGTGCCGCAGAGTCAGCCGCGCCCGTGAAGGCGCCTGTTCTGTCTGTCAGCATCGTCGCTGACCTCCCTTATCGCGGACATCCGGCTTTCTAGCAGAATTGCGGCGAGTTGCCGCAATCACTTAACGCAATAGGAGAGGTTTGGTTGGCTACTGGCGTCGATCGCGCCAGATTGTGGGAAACCAACGCGGCGATTACGAGCCGAACGATCGACGCCTCGCTGTGCCTCGCTCGCGTTGGTCTCCGCCCGGTCCTCAGCGGGCTCCCTGGGCTAGCGCGGCACTAGACCAGCCGCTGGAGCGTGTCGATGACCTCCTTGGCGCCCTCTTTCGCGTCGGTGGCCTGGCGCCCGGCCTCGCGCTGCGCGTTGCGCACTTTGTGATCGATGTCGCGTCTGCGCTGGCGAAGCGCGCGCTCGCCGCGCTGTTCGAAGCGATCGAGCTCTCGCGTCAGCCGACCCGGGTCGGTGTAGGTCTGAGCGGTCTGCAGCACGGCGTCCCGGGCTTCGAGCGCGGCACCGATCTGGATCAGGAATGCTCGCTCAGCCTGCCGCCCGATAGCGTCGAGGCGGCTCGTCGCAGCGTCGATCCGCCGCGAGGTCGTCGTACCTGCCTGCTTGGCGGTCCGCTTCGCCTCCCGGCCGGTGGCCGCGGCGGACCGCTTGGTCTGCCGCGCCGAGGTCTTGGCACTCGCCGCGCTTGCATCGGCTGCGTTCTGCTTGCGGGTTGCTGCTGCCTTGTTTGCCGCCGCCTGGCGGCGAGTTCGCGTCTGGGTGGCCATCGGCCTTCTCCTGAGGATCAGTGGATCAGTGGAATCAGTTGCTTCCGGCCCCGCCCTCGTCCTGGTCCTACCCTGTCGCCGGCGGGCGAAACGGCCGCGCTTGGGATACTGCGGACATGCCTTCCGCACCGTTCTCCTCGGCTCTCTCGGAGCAGCTCTCGGGTGACCTACTCGAGCGGTTTCTGCGCTATGTGCGCATTGATACGCAATCCCGCCGGGACCACACGGCCTCTCCAAGTACGTCCGGGCAGCTCGAATTGGGTCGGCTGCTCGCCTCCGAGCTCCGCGAGGCCGGGCTCGACGACGCCATCTGTAGCGAGGACGGATACGTGACCGCGACTCTGCCGGCGACGAACGTAGCCGTGGGTCGGACGATCGGGTTGATCGCCCACATGGACACGAGCCCCGATGCGCCCGGCGCCGGCGTCGAGCCGATCGTGCATCGGCGCTACGACGGCGACGCGCTCCAACTGCCCCGCTCCGGGACACGACTCGATCCCGCCACGATGCCCGAGCTCGCGGACAAGGCCGGCCACGATCTCGTGACCTCGAGCGGTGATACGCTGCTCGGCGCCGATGACAAAGCCGGCGTGGCCGAGATCATGGCTGCGGTCGCGTATCTCGTCAACCATCCTGAGGTGTCCCGGCCCCGGCTCCGGATCGCGTTCACCCCCGACGAGGAGATCGGCGAGGGCGCGAAGGGGTTCGACATCGAGCGGTTCGGCGCCGAGTGCGCCTACACGGTCGACGGCTCCGAGGTGGGGGAGCTACAGGACGAGACGTTCAGCGCGGATGAGGTCACGATCACGATCCTGGGTATCGAGGTTCATCCCGGCCAGGCAACGGGCAAGCTCGTCAACGCGCTGCGGCTCGCGGCGCAGATTGTCGCCGCCCTGCCGTCGGATCACCTGACGCCGGAGACGACCTCGGGGCGACAAGGCTTCATCCATCCGCACGAGCTCAGCGGAACCGCCGGACAGGCACAGATCCGGGCGATCGTGCGGGATTTCGACGAGCACGAGCTCGCGCAGCATGTGGCGCTGCTCGAGCGCACGGCCCGGGAGGTTGTTGCTCGTGAGCCTCGGGCCAGCCTGAAGATCGACGTCCGGCGGCAGTACCGGAACATGCGCGCCTACCTCCAGCCTGTGCCCGACGTGATCGCAGCGGCCGAGGAGGCGATCCGAGCCGAGGGTCTCGAGCCGGTTCGCTCGCCGATTCGCGGGGGCACGGACGGCTCGATCCTCTCGGAGCGGGGACTTCCGACGCCGAATATCTTCACCGGCGGCCACGAATATCACTCCGTGCGTGAGTGGGCCTCCGTCCAGGACATGTCGGCCGCGGCCGCAACCGTCGTGCGCCTCGCCGAGATCTGGGCGCACCGGGGTGCAGCGGTGCCGCGATGAGCTCGATGTCCGAATCGCTGGCGTGCCTGGACGGCGAGATCATGCCCGCGCTGGAGGCGACGATTCCGGCCACCGACGAAGGCCTGCTCCGCGGCGACGGGATCTTCGAGGTGATTCGTGTCTACGACGGGCGACCGTTCGCGCTCGAGGACCACCTGCGCCGGCTCGAGAATTCCGGCGGCAATCTGCGCCTACCGGTGGACGTCGAAGCCGTCCGCGCCGATACCCATCGACTGCTCGCGCAGGCCGGCCCGGGCCCGGCCCACTCGACGCTGCGGATCGTGATCACTCGGGGTGCTCACAGGTTGCTGCTGACCGAGCCGCTGCCGACCACGCCGAGCCGAGCTCGGCTGACGGCGATCACCTACTCGCCGACGCGGATTCTCGATGGTGTGAAGTCGCTTTCATACGCCGCCAACATGCTTGCCCGTCGGCTCGCGCAAGAGCGGGGGTTCGATGAGGCGCTGCTGGTAACTCCGCACGGTCGCGTCCTCGAGGCGCCGACCAGCTCCGTCTTCTGGGTGCGGGGCGGGGAGATCCTCACCCCGCCGCTCGACGATCACATCCTCGCCTCGATCACCCGCGCGGTCGTGATCGACGTTACCGGTGCGCGCGAGCAGGCCTGCACGCTGGAAGACATTATGAACGCAGACGAAGTGTTCCTCGCGTCGACGGTCCGCGAGGTCCAGCCCGTCGTAGCGGTCGATCAGCACACGTATGCCGATGGCCCGGTGACGGCCAAGACCGCCGCTTCGGTGCTGAGCCGGATCCAGTCGGAGCTCGACGGCTGAGAGTTCTCACGGTCATCGGCAACCGGCCGCAGTTCATCAAGGCCGCGGCGGTCTCTCCGCTTCTTCGCGAGCGGGGCGAGGAGGTTCTGGTCCACACCGGCCAGCACTTCGACGACGAGCTCTCGACGGTGTTCTTCCGCCAGCTGGGAGTGCCGGCTCCAGACCGGGAGCTGAACGTGGCGCGCGGCTCCAACACGTCGCAGACCGCGCGGATGCTCGCGGCGCTCGAGCCGGTGCTCGAGGGGGTACGCCCCGACGTCGTGCTCGTCTACGGCGACACCAACTCGACCCTCGCCGGGGCCCTCGCGGCGGCCCAGGCGGGAATACCGGTGGCGCACGTCGAGGCGGGGATGCGCTCGTTCGACCGATCGATGCCCGAGGAGCTCAACCGCGTGTTGACCGACCACGCGAGCGCCCTGCTGCTGTGCTCCTCGGAGGTCGCGGTCGAGAACTTGGAGCGCGAGGGCGTTGCCGGTGCGATCGAGCTCGTTGGCGACGTGATGATGGACGTTGCATGCGCGGTCCAGCCCCGCGCCCGCGAGCGGCTGGACGTGGTCGCTGCCCGCGGCATGAGCCCCGGCCAGTACGTGCTCGCAACCGCACATCGAGCAGGAAACGTCGACGACCCGGAGCGCCTGGAGCGGCTCGTTGAGCTGCTGAGCGCCGTCCCGATGCCGGTCGTGTTTGCCGTCCATCCACGGACCCGCGCTCGCCTCCAGAGCGCCGGGTTGCTGCACCGCCTCGGCGACCTGGTCCTCACTCCGCCCCTTGGCTACGTCGAGTTGACGGCGTTGATGTGCAACGCCAGGGCCGTGCTGACGGACTCAGGGGGGCTGCAGAAGGAGGCCTACGTGGCCGGCGTCCCATGCGTCACGTTGAGGCCCAACACCGAGTGGACCGAGACGGTCGACCACGGCTGGAACGTGCTCGTCGACCTCGACCGCGACGCCGCGCTGGCCGCCCTGCACCGTCCCCTGCCCGTGGACCGTCCGCCGCTCTACGGTGACGGCCACGCGGGCCAGCGGGTGCTCGACGCTCTTAGACTGCATTTCGGATGAAACCGTGGCCTGACCGAGGACCCGAGCCCTACGTGGCCCCCGGCGCGCAGATCGCCAGTGATGCGATCCTCGGCCACGGAGCGGTGATCCATGAGGGAGCGTCGGTCGGCCGGGGTGTGACGATCGCGGCCGGCGCCGTGATCCAGCCCGGAACGACGGTCGGCGATCGGTGTGTGATCGAGGAAGGGGCTGTGCTCGGCAAGCGGCCCCGCCTGCGGGCCGGATCGAGCGCTGCCGGCGCGGCCGTCCAGGCGCTCGTGCTCGAGTCGGAGGTTACGGTCTGCTGCGGAGCTGTCGTATACGCCGGCGCCCACATCTCCTCGCGGGTGATCATCGGCGATCAGGCCCAGGTGCGCGAGCGCGCAAGCATCGGCCCCGGCTCGGTCGTCGGCCGCGGATCATCGGTCGACTTCGGCGCGCGCGTGGGCGCCAGGGTGCTGATCCAGACGGGCGTCTACGTGACCGGTGGCTCGATCGTCGAGGACGACGTCTTTCTCGGCCCTGGGGTGACGACGACCAACGACCACGCGATGGGGCGCCACGCCCGCGGCGAGCCGCTGAAGGGTCCCGTCTTCCGGCGCGCGTGTCGGGTCGGCGGCGGTGCGGTGATCTGTCCCGGTGTCGTGATCGGCGAGGAGGCGTTCGTCGCGGCCGGGGCGGTCGTCGCCCGAGACGTTGGTGAGCGCGAGGTCGTGATGGGGGTCCCGGCGCGCGTCGCGCGGCGGGTGGCGGACGAGGATCTGATCGAACGCTGGATGTGAGCTGGGGCGGTGCGCCGGCGTGCTCAGGCGGCTGAGGACGCCGTCTCGGGAGCGATCGCGCTCCCCGATGCTGCGCGGGTCCAGATGACCTGCTCGCGTCCGGGACCGACGCCGACGAGCGCGATCGGCACGCCGACGAAATCCACTATGAACTGAAGATAGTCCCGCGCAGCCTGGGGCAGCTCGGCCTCGGTCCGGCACTCACTGATGTCCTCGCTCCAGGCCGGAAGCGGCACGTATTCGCCCACAGAATGGTGCAACACCGTCTGGTGATAGGGGAAGTGGTCGAGCTCGGCTCCCTCGGCGCTGCGGTAGCGGGTGCAGACGAACAGCTGATCCAGGCCCGAGAGCACGTCGAGCTTGGTGACCGCGAGCGCTGTGAGCGAATTGAGCCGGGACGCGTAACGCAGCGCGACCAGATCGAGCCAACCGACGCGTCTGGCTCGGCCGGTGGTGGTCCCATACTCACCCCCGCGCTCGCGGATCGCATCCGCGAGCTCGCCCTCGAGCTCGGTGGGAAACGGTCCGGCCCCGACCCTGGTCGCGTACGCCTTGGTGACGCCCCACACCTCATCGATGTCCTTCGGCCCGACCCCGGCGCCGATGCAGGCCGCCCCGGCGACGGGATTCGACGAGGTGACGAACGGATAGGTGCCATGGTCGATGTCCAGCAGCGCGCCCTGTGCCCCCTCGAACACGACCAGCTGGCCCTGATCCAGCCGCTCCAGGACGAGGCGGCTGGTGTCTTGGATAAACGGCTCGAGCCGATGGCCGTAGGTCAGGTACTCCTCGGTCATCGTCTGGAGATCGAGGGCCGGATCCTTTTGATAGGGACGCAGCGAGAGCCGCTTCGGCTCCAGCGCTGTGACGATCTTCTTCTTCAGGATCTTCTCGTCCAGCAGGTCCTGGAGCCTGATCCCGAGCCGGGCGGCCTTGTCCGCATAGCAGGGACCGATGCCCCGTCTCGTCGTCCCGATCTGAAGCTTGCCCAGCCTGGCCTCGCCGGCGTGGTCGAGCATCAAGTGGTAGGGCATGATCAGGTGCGCGTTGGCGGAGATCTTCAGCGCGTTCGTGTCCACGTGGCGGCGGCGCAGCTCGTCGAGCTCGTCGGTCAGCACCTTCGGGTCGATCACGACCCCGTTTCCGATCACGCACAGCTTGCCCGCATGCAGGATTCCGGACGGGATCAGATGCAGCTTCCACGTCGTGCCGTTGCGGACGATCGTGTGGCCCGCGTTGTTGCCTCCCTGAAAACGCACGACGGCGTCGGCCCGCTCCGCGAGCAGGTCGGTGACCTTCCCCTTGCCTTCGTCGCCCCACTGGGCGCCGACTATCACGAGTCCCGGCATTGCAGTTCAGTGTACGTGGGGCGGGGGCGGCCGCGACCACGGTCGGGTGGCGGGTGCGAAAGAATCGCAGCGATCTCGGCGTCCTTGGGTATGAGAGGGACTCAGACACCAACAATGGAGATAGACACGATGTTCACGCGCAGCATTCAATCGATCCGCGGCCTAGCCGCTGCGGCGCTCGTCCTGGCAGTCCTGGCCGTCGCCGGCTGTGGTTCCAATTCCTCGAGTTCATCGGCGTCGGCCACGAGCTCATCGGCGACATCCTCCGCCAGCTCGTCGGCGCCGGCTGCCTCGGGCGGGTCGAGCTCGTCCTCGATCCCCCAGAACAACGGCGGGGATCACGACAGCGACAACAACGGCGGACCCAGCGATGGGGACGGGAACCTCTAGAAGGCGCAGGAGCCGGGTCGGCGGCCTCACGATCGGCGGGCTCGCGGCGCTGACGCTGGCCGTGGCCGGCTGCGGTGGCAGTTCATCCGGGGCGTCCTCGAGCGGCGCGAGCGCGTCAGCTTCGAGCGGCGGGACCGGGCGAACCTCGACCACTGCGACCGCCGGGTCTGTGGCGCAGCCCGCGGGCTTCGCCTGGCTGCGCCCCGGACCCGCGCCGAGTGGCTGGTCGCTGGTGCGGATCTCGACAGGCTCGACGCTGCCCTACCCACCTGGGTGGCGGCTTGCCAAGGGTGATGCCGGGACGGCCACAGCCGTCCTTTCCAGCTCAGGCCAGCCGTTCATCGGATACCTCAACCTCACGCCTAAGCAGGGGGACGAGTCACTCTCGACCTGGATCCCGTTCCGACTCGATCACAACGCCGAGGACGGCGACAACCATGTCGTGAAGCTCGCCGCGGCGACCGGGTTGCCGTTCCGCAACGGGCGTGGCTCCTGCGTCCGCGACGCGTACACGACCAAGACGGGAGCCAAGTTCATCGAGCTCGCGTGTCTGGTCGCCGGCCCACATGCCACGTCCGTGATCGTAGGTGCCGCACCACCGCAGCACTGGGCGCAGGTCTCGCCTCTGCTCGAGCGCGCGATCTCCGCATTCACGGCCTGACATCGGCCCGACCTCGCTATCCGGGCGCCGGCTCCCCTGTCCGGGCGCTTGCGGGAAGGCGGGCGCTCGCCCGGGACGGATCGCACCGCTCTCTCGGGGTACTTGGGTGCCAGGTCGCGATCGGACGCAAGGCCCCGCGGGGAGCCATCGGGAGCCCGCGGGGGCGATCGCGAGGCCACGAGCCTGCGCCAACAGTCCGCAGCCCAAAGCAAACAATCCTGAACCTGCCGTATGTCAGCGAAATCCGCATTTCGCATGCATACAGGCCCAAATCGCCCTGGCCTTTTGGGCCTCGGTCAATTGTGCATGTGGGGCATGCTTATGTCACCAAGGTCGGCTGCGGACGCGGACTTTGGGCCGTTAAGCATGTTCGGGACCGACCGAGACCGGGCCGTCGCCGATGCCGGCGCCGGCGCCGGCGACGGCCACCCCGCCTGGACCGGAGCGGGCGGCTACGCCAACCGCAGGTCCATCCTCCGATCGCGGCCAAGGAGCGGCAGCTCATCGCACATCTCGGTCAGGCGGGAGACGGTCCGCTCGGTGATCTGCTCGCACAGCGCCTCACGATCGAGGATGTTGGTGGTGATCACCATCGAGCGCTCGTCCTCGTAGCGGGCGTTGACGATCGAATATAGCTCCTCGAGCACCCAATCGGTCGTGCGTTCGGCGCCGACATCGTCGATGTGGAGCAGGTCGACGGCAGTCAGGCGATCCAGCAGTTCGACGTGCGATCGCTCGGCCCGATGCGTGTCGCGGATCTGGTTCAGCAGCCGTGGCAGCGAGTAGATCGCGACCGACCGGCCCACCCTCAGCGCGGCCTTCGAGACCAGCATCGCAAGCGTCGTCTTACCCGTGCCGACCGGCCCCATGAACCACAACCCACGACCGGCGTCGAGCCGCTCGTCGATCGCTTCGGCGAACCTGCGCGTGGCCGCGACGATCTGCGGATCGATCTCAGTCACCGGCGGACGTTCGAACGCGACATCCCGGTAGCGCCTCGGGATCACGGCCGACAGACTCCTGGCCTTCGCGAGCGCAACGCGCTGCCGCCGGCAGTGGCAGTCGTAGGCCGTGTTCGACTGCTCGTCGTAGAGGAATCCCGACCCGTCGCAGAGGTCGAACGGACAGCGATCGTCGATCCCGCGCAGTGGGCGCACCGCCACCGGGTTGGCCGGCAGGGTCGAGGTCATGGCCGCGACCGCGACCTCATGCCGCGAACCTCTCACCCGCGTAATTCATGAACTTCGGATACTCCTTCTGGAACGTCAGCACCACGTCGCCGACCGGCCCGTTGCGGTGCTTGGCGATGATGATGTCCGCCTCGCCGGGCCGTTCGGATTCCTTGTCGTAGTACTCCTCGCGATAGATGAACATGACCAGGTCGGAGTCCTGCTCGATTTGCCCGGACTCGCGCAGATCGGACAGGATCGGCTTCTTCTCCCCGCCACGCTGCTCGACCGCCCGGCTCAGCTGCGACAGCGCGATCACCGGCACGTCCAGCTCGCGTGCGAGACCCTTGAGCCCGCGGGAGATCTGGCCCACTTGCTCGACGCGGCTCTCGACCCGGCCCTCGTGGCGCATCAGCTGCAGGTAGTCGATGATGATCAGGCCAAGCCCTCCGTCGACCTGATGATGCAGCCGCCGGGCCTTGGCGCGCACCTCCAGCACTCCCGTGTCGCTCGAGTCATCGACGAACATCGGCGCTTGCGCCAGGCGCTGGCACGCCTCGAGAATCTTCGGCCAGCGATGTTCCGGAACCTTCCCGCGGCGCAGGTCCTCGCCCTTGATCCGAGCCTGGGAGGCCACGAACCGTTGCGCCAGCTCCGACTCTGACATCTCCAGCGAGAACAACGCGACCGGATAGCCGGCGAGCACGGCGTTCTCGGCGATGTTTGCCACCAGCGCCGACTTGCCCATCGACGGGCGCGCCGCGATCACGATCAGATTGCCTGACTGAAAGCCGCCGGTCTTCTCATCTAGGTCCTTGAAGCCCGACGGCGTGCCGGTCAGCGGCGTCTTGGCCACCGACAGCTGGTGGAGCTTGTCAGTCTCGTCGTGGAGAATGTCCGCGATCGACCGGATCTTCTTCTGGCGGTCGTCGTGGGCAACCTCGAGCATCGAACGCTCGGCTCGCTCGATCAAGTCGCGGGCGGGGGCCTCGCGCGCCAGCACGCTTGCCTGAATCTCGTATGACGCGGTCAACAGCGCACGCATTCGCGCGTTGTCGCGGACGATCCGTCCGTAGTCCCGCGCGTGACCAGCAGCCGGAACCCAACCCGCCAGCTCGTCGATCGCCTCCGGACCTCCGATGTCGCCCAGCTTGCCGCGCTGGCGCAGCATCTCGGCGACCGTCAGATGGTCGATCTTCCGGTCGCTCTCGTACAGGTCGAGCATCGCCGCGAACACAGCCCCATGCTGCTCGCGGTAGAAGTGGTCCGGCCGCAAGTGCTCTTCGATGATCAGGGTGTGCAGATGCCGGTCGTCGAGCAGCACTGCCCCGAGAACGGACTTCTCGGCCTCGAGGTTGTGGGGGGGAACGCCGTTGCTCTGAACCGTGCTCATGACCTGCGATCGAGTCTAGGTTCGGCACCGGCGGCGCGAGCGAGGCGTTCCCGCAAGCAGCGGGGAGTTCGCGGCGTCGCTACGGCGAAGTTCGGGGACGCGGGAACGGGCCTCCCGGGGTTGCCTTGCAGGGCGGGTAGCGCCCTGGGCGTAGGGTGGGGAGCCCAGGGGCGTGGTGGGGGCCCCGGGGGCGCGGCGTGGACTCCTGGGGCCGTGGGCCTGGTGTCCGGGCCCCGGAGTGGGCGCCTGCAGCGGTGGGTGGCGCCTGCGACGCTAGGTGGCTCCTGCGGCGCTGGGTGGGCGGCTGCAGCGCTGGGCGGGCGCCTGCGGCGCGGACCTCGGGCGGCACCCGAAAACGGGGGCCGGCATGCGGCGGTGGCCCCGACCGACGCGTTCGCGAAGTCCGCGCGGCGGACGGAACTGACTTGGGGTGTGTGGTGGGGGCGCGTCCGCGACGCGCCCCCGGCCGCTTACACCTAGGCCGCCACGACCATGGTCTTGATCGTCGCCGTGACGTCATCGGTCACTTCGACCACCACCATGTAGGTACCGACGTGACGGATCGGGTCCTCGAGGTGGACCTTGCGCCGGTCGACGCGGATTCCGCGCGCGTCGCGGATCGCGTCGGCAATGTCCTGCGTGGTGACCGATCCGAACAGCCGCCCGTCGTCGCCGGCCTGCTGGGGAATTGTGAGCACGGTGCGGCCGAGCAGTGCGGCGTTCTCCCGGGCGCGCTCCTCAGCCTCTCGCTTGGCCCGTTCGGCGTCCTGCCGCCGTCGCTCGGCTGCCCGGATCGATGCGTTCGTCGCGGGTTCGGCCAGCTTTCGGGGCAGCAAGTAGTTGCGCAGGTACCCAGACGAGACGTCGACGACCGCGCCACGCTCGCCGAGGGACTCCACGTCTTGGAGCAGGATCGCTTGGGGCACGATGCCTCCTCGGTCTGCCCTAGCGGTCGCGATCACGGTCGCGGTCGCGACCAGACCGCTCACGGTGATCGCTTCCGCCTTCGGCAACGTACGGCAGCAGCGCAAGCTCGCGTGCGCGCTTTACGGCACGCGCGACCTGGCTCTGATGGCGACGACACGCGCCGGTGATCCTCCGAGAGCGGATCTTGCCCCGCTCGGAGATGAACCGACGCAGGGCGGAGAGGTCCTTGTAGTCGACCTGATCGACCTTGTCGCGGCAATAGGGGCACGGCTTACGGCGACCTGAAGTCGGCCCGCCCTTCCTGTCGCGCCGGCGAACCGGCCGTCTACGTTGCTTTGCCACTGGGCACCACTCTAGCTAGGTTGTCTCTGATCCTCGGCCTCAGAACGGGATGTCGTCCTCGGCGGCCCCGGCAGCAACCGGCGTGGGCTCGAAGTCGCCGGTGTCGATCGGGACGTCGCTCTCGGCCGCACGCGCGCCGCTCGAGAACCCGTTCCCGTTGCCAGCGTCATCACGCCCGCCGAGGAACTGCACGGTGTCCGCGATGATATCGATCGACTCACGCTTCTGCCCCTCGTTCTCCCACTGGCTCCATTCCAGGCGCCCGTCGATCGCTACCGGGCGACCCTTCCTCAGGTATTGCGCGCAGTTCTCGCCCTGCTGGCCGAAGACCGTGACGCGGAAGAAGTTCGCCTTCTCCTCCCACTGGCCCGTGGCACCGTTCTTGCGGCGACCGTTGACTGCGATGCCGAGCTTGCACACGGACACACCCCCGGGGGTCGTGCGCAGGTCCGGGTCGCGCGTCAGGTTGCCGGTCAGCACGACGCGGTTGATGTTCATGCTCAGGCTCCTTTGCAGAGGTCGTTTGAAAGCATGTGCCGAGTCTAGGCCGGTCGCAGACGGCACCTCGCGATCTGCCCGGAAAATGGGCAGAAACGTTGCGGAGCGGTAGCGATCGCGTTACACGCCGTCACGTACTCGTTGGCAATGGGCCGGATCCATCGGGTCCTTGGAGCCATGTCTCGCTCAGCTTGATGAACGCCTCCATCGCCGCATCGACCCCTGCGACGTCTCCGGTCGCCAGCAGATCGAGCAGCAGGCCGCGGGTGACCGCGACGCCCAGCCGCGCCTGGGCGCGGGCAACCTCAGGCGGAATACCGCGGGCGACAGCGAGCGCGGTGGTGGGCTCGAGCCATGCGTCGACGATCTCGTCGAGCACCGCGGTGGTGTGGGCGCGACCCTGAAGAGCCTGGCCGTAGAGCTCGAAGAACAGCCGTTCATTTGGCCACAACGAGGGATCCGAGATGTGCCTCCACCACGCGCGCATGGCATCGCCGAGCGGCTGCTCGGGGTCGGGCAGAATCTGCGCGAGCAGCTCCCGCTGACGCTGCTCGACGGTCTGCACGATCGCCACCCACAGGCCTTCCTTGGAGCCGAAGTGGTGGATCAACATCCGGTGGCTCGTCCCCAACGCGGCGGCCAGCGTCCGGAGGCTCAGGTCCCCGATTCCATTGTCGGCCACGTACTGGATCGCCCGCTCCAGCAGCTCCTGCCGTGGGTCCTTGCGACTCACTTGCCGCCCACTGTACCATCTGGTACATGCAACCAGTCACAGTCACCCACGAAGTCCCTTACACCCGCGAGCAGGTCTACGACTTCCTCGACGTGATGGCCAATCACGAGCCATTCACCAATCACATGCTCACCGACTGGCAGTATTCCGGTCCGGACCGAGGCGTCGGATCGAAGGCGCGCGTGCAGACCAGCGTGGGCGGCCGAACCGATGCGATCGACATCGAGGTGATCGCAGCCGACCGTCCGAACACGATCGTCGAGCAGAACGTCGGCGCCAAGGGGCGCCGACGGGCCAACGGCACCTACACGCTCCAGGAGATTCCGGGCGGCGGCACGAGAATCGTTTTCGAGTACAAGTGGAATCGGGCGCCGCTACTCGAGCGGCTTGCAGCCCCGATCGTTCGCACGGTCCTGCGCCGCGGGAACGAACGGGCGATGCACCAGCTGGCCGAGCAGCTGGCCGAGCACCTCGGCGCACCCCGGTCGGCACACACCGATGCCGGACAAGCTGCGGGTACCAACGGCAACAGTCCGGAGCGCGTCAACGCTTCGACTCCTGCGGAGTCCGCGTAAGCCTTGGACCCCGGGCAGGCCGTTGGCGGTTCCGCGGCGCCGCTGTCCGGGGGTCCCCGCCGGTGACTCCGTGAAGCGGTCGAGCGGTCGAGCGGCCGGGCCAGGCTGGGCGGTCAGGCCAGGTCGGGCGGCCGGGCTGGGCAGGTCGGGCATCGGCGGCGGTCGGGCCGGCTGGCGGTCGGGCCGGCTGGCGGTCGGGCGGTCAGGCCGGTCGGGCGGTCGGCGGCGGTCGGCTCAGGAAACCGCTGGTGACGGGAAATCCGCTCAGCCGTTCGGGGCTGGGTCGCGTGGCGGGAAAAAGGTGTCAGCCATCTGACAAATTCGCCTGCATACAGGCACAAACCTCCCGCGGCTGTTGGGCGGCGGTCAATTATGCATGTGGGGCATGCTTATGTAACCAAGGTCGGATGCGAGCTTGGACTTTGGGCCGCTATGCATGCGCGCGAGACCCGCTCGGTCCGGCCTTCCACCGACTCGTGGTCACGGCGGTCGTCCTGGCGATCCGGGCCGCCCGGCATCGCATCCGCCCGCGCCCCGGCTAGCCCCGCGCCCCACCCTCCCTGCCACCCTTCACCAGAACCGGAGCGTATCCGCAGGCCCCGCCTGTCCACAGAACCGCTCGACCCTGTCCACAGAACCGCTCGAGCCTGTCCACGCTCGAGCCTATCCATAGGCCCCTCGAGCCTCGTCAAAGCCCTTCGAGCCTCCTCACCCCACCTGCGCCACGACCACCGGCGACCCCGTCGGCGCCCGGCTTCCTCCGGCCGGCTCCTCGGTGACCATCACTGTGCTCACCCCGTTCACATCGCCGGGCAGACCGACATCCGCGGTCCCGCGAGAGGTGACGCTGAACAGCGTGGCGGGCGTGGGCGGACGGTTGCCGTGCTTGAGCCACATCTCGTAGATCCGGCCGGCCGGCGGCAGCGCGAGGTCGCGCACGATCAGATCGCCATGAGAACCGGAGAGGCGCAGCTCGGCCCGCCCGACGCTTGCCTGGTAGACGTGCACGCCGCTTGAGCCGCTTCCGCCGCCGAACGCCAGCACGCCGACGACGACGAGCACGGCCACGGTGGCGAGCGCCCCGGCCCACGCACCCGCCCGCCGCGACAGGCCCGCCCCCGCCCACGCGCCCGCCTTCGGCCACGGCAGCCAGGACAACCGACGGGCCGAGTCACCCGGATCGGCCCCTCCGGGCCGCCCAGCCGCGAGCCGAGGGTCGGCTCGCACCGCCCGGCGCACCCGCTGGCGCAGTTCGCTCGGCACCTGATAGCGGGGCGATGCGAGTGGCAGCGCGTTCGCGACGCGCTCAAACTCCCTCACCTCATCGCGGCAGACGACGCAGGTAGCCATGTGGCGGCGGAATGCCTCCGCCTCCCCCGGCTCGAGTGCTCCGAGCGCGTATGCGGCCGCATCGCCACTGCAGTTGGAGTTTCCCGGCTTCTCCGGCATCAGATCCTCATCCGTCATAGCACGGCTCCCATCGCCTCGCCAAGAGCCAGGCGCATCTTGCTCAGGCCGAGCCGCATCCGGCCTTTGACCGTGCCCGCCGGCAGCGCGAGCATCTCGGCGATCTGGGAGTGGGTGAAGCCTCCAAAGTAGGCCAGCTCGATCACCTGCCGCTGGTCGGGCGGAAGCTCCTCCAGCGCGCCGCGGATCAGACGGGCCTCGTCGCGCCGCTCCACCTCCCGTTCGATCAGCTCTCCCGACGGCACCTGCTCGGCGGCGTGATCGTCAGCCACCGCGCGGCTGTCCCGCGCCCCGTCACGGCGAAAGGCGTCGATCGCGCGGTTACGCACGGCGGTCAGGATCCACGAGCGCACGCTGCCGCGACCAGGGTCGTAACGGACGCCGCTGCGCCACACCGACAGGAAGGCTTCTTGGACGACGTCCTCGGCCATTGCCCGCCGTCCGCACATCCGGTAGGCGAGCGAGAAGGCAGCGCTCGCGTGCCGGTCGAAGATGACGTCGAACGCACGCGCTTCGCCGCCGTGCACCAAGTGCATCAGGTCCTCGTCAGCGAGCCGGTTCAGGTCCGCTGGGCGTGGGCGACGAATCGTTCGGAACATGGCAAATCGGCCGTCAGGCCGGCTCGACCATTCCTACGCAGATGGACCGCTCGCGGATCACAAGCGGGAGGGAACTGCCGACCTTCCTACTCCTCCGCCGCCGGCTCTCCAACCGCTGCGGGCACTGATGCCTGGGTAGCCGCGATCACCGGCGGAGCCGAGTCCGAGGCCGGCGGGGTTCCCGGCAGCACCTTGATGATCCTGAATCGCAGCACGCCGTCGGTGATCCGCAGCGTGTGGTTGAGGGTCTCGAGCAGCGCCGGCGGCCCGCTGAACTGCAGCAGGTGATACTCGGCGTCGGTCTGGTGGTCGATCCGGTACGCCATCGGGCGTTTGCCCCAGTCGGACTTGCGCTCGATAGTTCCATCCGTGGTCGAGATCGCGCTCTCGACTTCGGCGAGGATCTTGGCGCGCTGCTCCTCTTCGGCGCTCGTCGAGAGCAGCAGCACCAGGTCGTAGATGGTCGGTAGCTGTGGCATCGGAAAATCGGAACCCGGCGGGCGACTATAGCGAGGTACAGGCCACTGGCCCCCGCCGCCGCGCCCCCCGGCCTGCCGTGCCCCCCCCGGCCTGCCGTGCCCCCCGGCCGGCCACGCCCCCCCACGACCTGCCACGCCCCCCCGACCTGCCACGCCCCCGCGCTAGCCTCGCAACCGTCTTGACGATCAAGCAAGGCCTCCCGATCCTCGAGCTCCCGCACGCCGCGGCCTGGGAACAGTGGCTCCACGCCCACCATCGCGAATCGAACGGCGTGTGGCTGAAGATCGCCAAGAAGGGCTCGCCGGTGAGGACCGCGACGTATCCGGACGCGCTCGCGCTCGCCCTCTGCTTCGGCTGGATCGACGGCCAGCGGGCCGCGCACGACGAGCACTTCTTCCTGCAGCGATTCACCCGGCGCGGGCCCCGCAGCAAGTGGTCTGAGATCAACCGCGAGAAGGCCGAGCAGCTGACAGCCGAAGGCAGGATGAAGCCCGCCGGCCAGGCCGAGGTCGAGGCTGCCAAGGCAGACGGTCGCTGGGCCGCCGCCTACCCGTCACAGAAGCGCATCCAGGTTCCCGACGATTTCCAACGACAGCTCGACGAGCACCCCGACGCGAACGCGTTCTTCCAGACGCTGACGGGCGCCAGCCGCTACGCCTTTCTATACCGCCTGCACAACGTCACGCGCCCAGAAACGCGCGCCACCAGGATCGCGTCCTACATCGAGCGGCTCAGCGAGCGACGAACACTGTAGGTGGGCGCACCGAAGCGTCCCACCCGAACTGGCGCGACGTTCCGGCGCGACCGCTTATCTGAGCAGCGAGGACTCCTTGCGGCGGATGTCCTCGAGCTGCTCGTCGATCCAGTCACCGGGGTCGCGCGCGGTGACGATCGACTTGAGACCCTCGTGGCGGCGCCGGCGCTCGTCCGGATGCATCGTCAGCGCCGCGTGGATCGAGTCCGCGAGCTCCTGGATGTCGAACGGGTTGACCGACAGCGCGTACTCCCCGAGCTCCTCGTGCGCGCCGGTGTTCTCCGACAGGATCGAGACGCCGGCGTGCTCGTTGACCATCGGCCCCTCTTTGGCGACCAGATTCATCCCGTCGAACATGGCGTTGACCATCAGCACGTCGTAGTGCTTGTACGCCGCGACGGCTTCCTCGAGATCGTCGCGCAGCTTCAGCTGGATCGGCATCCAGTCCGGCGAGCCGTGGCGATGGTTGACGACCGCGACCACGGCCTCGATCCGCTCGATGTACTCGGCGTACTCGGGTACGTCGGTCCGGGAGGGCATCAGCTGGGCGATGAACGTGACCTTTTCCCGGAACTCGGGGTGCTGCTCCAGGAACACATCGAACGCGCTGAAACCGCGCAGCACGTTCTTGCTCAGGTCCGCCCGGTCGACGCGCAGAATCAGGTGATCGCGCCGCCGGCGCAGCAGCTCCTGCTCAAACTGGCGCGTCCGTTGCCGGGTCGCGACCGCCTGAACCGCCTGCGAGTCGATCGGCAGCGGGTAGGCGCGCACCCACACCTCGCGGTCGCCGCAGTAGACGACCCCGGCCTCGAGATCGACCTCGAGCCCGAGCAGGTCGCGGCAGCATTGCAGGAAGTTGCGCCGGTAGGAGCGGGTGTGGAAGCCGATGATGTCGTTGGCGAGGATGCCGTAGTAGATGTCCTCACGGATCATCGCCGGGAGCACTCGCCAGGAGTCCGACTGGCTCCACGGGATGTGGACGAAATGGTGCAGAAAGGCGTCCGGGCGAGCGCGCCGGATCAGGCCCGGGAGCGTGTAGAGGTGATAGTCGTGCGCCATCACGACCGGCTTCTCGATCCCTTCGACCTCCTCGAGGACGGCGCGCGCGAGGTCCTCGTTGACTGCGTTGTAACCGAACTCGAACGCCTCGGTCTCGTTGCGGCGGATGTCCGGTGCATTGGACAAATCCCACAGGTAGTGCTGGATGAACCACAGCATCGGGTTGGCGATGATGTTGTAGAACCGGTCGTAGGCATCCGGGTCGGAGGCGACCAGCTTCACGCGGTACTCGCCGCCGCCCGGCGCGCGCACCGGGAACGGCCGCCCGTCGTGCTCTTCGGCAGCGAGTACGTCCTCTTCGGTCATCGCCGATGCGATCCAGGTCACGTCGCGATGCGACGCCAGCCCGATCAGGGCGGTGACGAGGCCGCCTGTCCCTCGCCGCACCCGCCCGTCGGGCTCGAACGTCACCGGGCCGCGGTTTGACACCAGCACGAGCGGTTGACCGGACATCGTCTCTTAGACCCCGAGCGCCTCGAACAGCTCGAGCCAGTCGCGAAGCAGGCGAGGTGTCAGAAAGCGTTGGCGCACCGCCTCCTTGCCAGTGCGTCCGAGCCGCTTGCCGAGCGCGGGGTCGCTGAGGATCTCGAGCGCCCGCTGCGCGCACTGCTCGACGGTCGAGACCAGGAACCCCGATTCGCCGTCCGACACCTGCAGCGGGATGCCCCCGACGGCGCCGCCGATGAACGGCCGCGCCTTCCAGATCGCCTCGGTGACCGTCAGCCCGAACCCCTCTCGTGTCGACTTCTGGATCACGACGTCGCAGTGCGACTGGAACGCATTGACCTCGATCGCGCCGACGTTGTTGAGGTTGTTGAGGATGTGGATGTCCGGGTCTCCGTCGGCGTGCGCGACGGTGGCGTTGAAGAAGTCCCAGCCCTCAGGGTCGTCGGTCGCCATCGAGCCGACGAGCGCGAGCTGGACCTCGGGCATCTGCTGCTTGACGATCCGGTAGGCGTCGATCACGCCGAGTGGGTCCTTCCAGGGATCAAAGCGCGACACCTGGCAGAGAAGCGGGCGGTCGACATCGATCCCGAATTGATCGCAGATGTAGACCGCGTCCTCGGGCGAGAAGGCCATGTTCTTGGGCGCCAGCGGGTCGATCGCGGGCGCGAACACGTGTGCGCGGCCGTCCATCTCCGCTGGCACGTACTGCGGCATGTGGAACACGGCCGCGCCGTACGGTTGCAGATACGGGAGCAACCGCGCGATCGTCGCGGGGTTCGGGGTCGATAGGTCGATGTGGCATCGCCAGACCCAGTGGCGCGCCTTGTCCGGGACGAGCGACGCGAGCGCTGCCGGCTGCGGGTCGTGGACTATGCACAGGTCAGAGCCGTCGACCAGCTCGTCGGCATTGAGCTCGTTGTAATGAAGCCAGGTTTGCCATTGCTCTTCGGTCAGGTCCTGGGGGTGGCCCTGGAGCGCGTTGTGCATCACCTTGGTCGCGTTGAAGAACTCCTCGCGACCGTAGATCACCTGCCACTCGCAGTCCAGGCCGACGTCGATCATCAGCGGTACGAGCGTGTACAGGATCTCCGACACGCCGCCGCCGAAAGCAGTCGCCGAGACGTGGAGAATCCGCTTGCCCTTCAGCCGCTCGGCGCGTTCGCGGATCTCGTCGACGAGCCGCCGGCCGACGATGCTTGTGTAGTCGGAAAGGTGCTTGTGCGCAACGGCGACAGGCTGGAGCATTGCTCGTGGAGGATCGGGGAGCGGCGCAGGCGCACGATATCCCGACTGCCTCGACCGGCGCTCGCTGAGCCGCGCGACCCCCGCGTCGACCGCCTCGAGAAGCTGTGCGTGCAGCCGGGGGTTTGCGGCCGAGATCGACGACATCTGATACTCGTGGCCCGAGCCCAGCAGCCGGTGGTGCTCGAGCGGCCGACCCCAGCCGTCGGTGATCACGCCTCCGGCCTCGCGCAGGCACAACCAGGGGGCGGCGAGGTCGTATGGCGAATTGTTGAGCACCTGCCCACCGCCGACGCGCTCGAACTCCTCGCGCATCCCCGGCAGCTCGTCGATCAGCCGCGAGCCGACTTCGATCACCGCGTCGAGCTGCCCGGTCACGATCCGGGTCATCGCGAACGCCTGGGACCCGAGCTCGAACGTTCCTCCGCCGACCGAGGAGGCGTCGATCAGATCGCCGAGCACTTCAACCGTCTCGCGAGCCGGGCGTCCCCTGAAGCCGTAGCCCCAGAACATCTGGTGGACGTCGGCGTTGGCGCTGAGCCGGATCCCGCGGCTGGCCTCCACGCCTTCGCCGCGCTGGGCCAGGAACCAGTCTCCCGACTTGATCTCGACCACACAGCCTACGTCGATCTCCGCCATCGTCGGTTGGCCGTCGCCGAACGGAGCCAGCGCGACCGCCACGCACGCCGACTCGAGTCCCGCCATCGCCGGCCGAGTGCCGTCGATCGGGTCGACCACCAGCACGTGCGTGGCGTCGGGCGGGGCCACGAGCCCGCGGTCCTCGGAGTAGAACGCCATCCGCGACGCGCGATCCGAGATGAACTGCTGCAGCTCGGCCTCGGCGAGCGCATCGACCGCGAACGTGACATCGCCGCCGACGCCGTCGCCGCGATGCTTGCGCCCGGCTTCGGAACCGAGCTCCGGGAGTACGCTCGCCCGCAAACGTTGCGCGAGCTCCAGCACGAGCGCGCGCCCAGGTGTCGATTGCGGCCTGCGCACCACCGCATTGGATCACACTGGCCCGCTCACACCGGGATCTCGAGCGTGAATGTCGTCTCACCGGGCATCGACTCGACCGACAGCCGACCGGACATACGCTCCGCCAGCTCGCTGGCGATCGCGAGCCCCAGACCCGACCCCTGAATGTCGTCAGCCGTGTAGAAGGGCTCGAAGATTCGCGCCAGCGCGTGGTGGTCGATGCCGTCGCCATCGTCGCGGACCGCGAGGCGCACATGGCCGTCCTCGCGGCCCGCCGTGACCACGATCCGGGTCCCCGGCGGTGTGTGGGTGAGCGCGTTGTCAATCAGGATCCGCATGATCTGGGCGACGCGGACCGGGTCGCACAAGGCCTCGATCCGACGCGCTGCCAGACGTAGCTCCAGATGCGAATCGTGCTGGGCGAGCGTCGGCTCGAATTCCCCGGACACCGAGCGGGTTAGCTCGCCGAGATCAACCTCCTCGGGCCGCAGCTCGAGCGAACCAGCTTCGAGCTTCGATAGGTCGAGCAGGTGCACCGACAGCTTGCGCAGTCGCTCCACCTGGTCTCTAACCTGGTCCAGGAACCGCCCCCGGGTCTCGGCGTCGAGCTCCTCGTCCTCGAGCAGCTCGACGAATCCGCCGAGCGAGAAGATCGGCGTGCGAAGCTCGTGCGATGCGGTTGCGATGAACTTCTTGCGCGCGAGATCGAGCTGCGCCAGCTGGCGCTGCATGTCGTTGAAGGCGACCGCCAGCTGACCGAGCTCGTCGGTCGAGTCGATCCGGATCGGGTGCTCGAAGTCGCCGGCCGCCACCTGCTCGGCGGCGCGCTCGAGCCGCTTGACCCGCTGTCCCAGCGCGCGCGCGACCAGGTAGCCACCGACGAGCGCCAGGAGCAGCGCGATCCCGCCGGCGACGAGAATCTCGTGGCGCACCGTCGAGACGCTGTGCACGACGTCGGAGATCGGCGCCGAGAACACGACCACGTCGACCCCGCCGAGATAGAAGATCGGGTACGCAGCCTCGGCGAACACGCCGGCCCGGGTGGACTCAGTGCCGGTTGACAGCTTCCCGTTCTGCGCCGCGCGCAGGGCGATCGGGAACGCCAGCGCCGTCGCCGCGCCTGCGCTGCTCGAGTCCGCCTCGACTGACAGCTGAAGCCCGCCCGGCGCCCGCCCGACCGACAGCAACGTGACCCGGTCGCCGGACTCGCGAGCAGCCGTGTTGACCCGGTCCTCGAGCACCCGCAGCTGCTCCGAGTTGCGCACGCCGCGATTGATCGGGCCGGAGTGCCGGCGCACGCCGTCGGCGAGCTCGGTCAGCTTCTCGTTCACGAGCCGCGTCTGAAGGCCTGGGGCGACGTACACGTACAGCGCCCCGATCGCAACCAGCGTGATTGCGAAGAACACGAGCGCCAGCTTGTTGCGGAGGGAGAGCCTCACCTGTTCTGATTACCGCTACGGCTCGGTGTCTCGGAACCTGTAGCCGACGCCGCGGACCGTGAACAGGAACTCGGGGTCCTTCGGATCCCGTTCGACCTTTTCGCGCAGATGGCGAATGTGGACGTCGATCGTGCGCGGGTCGCGGTACGCAGAGTCACCCCAGATCCGCGCCAGCAGCATGTCCCGTGTGAATACTCTCCCTGGTGCCCGCGCCAGCGCGGAAAGAATCTCGAACTCGACGAACGTGAGCTGCGCCTCCGCGCCTCGCACGCGCACCGAGCGCTTGGGGAAGTCGATCCGCAGCTCGCCGAGCTCCAACGGCATCTCGTCGGGCGCCGTCTCGACCGGGCGACTCATCTCGGCCCGCCGGAGCGCGGCCTTGATCCGGCTGGAGAACTCCCTGAGCGAGAACGGCTTGGTGATGTAGTCGTCGGCGCCGAGCTCGAGTCCGACGACCTTGTCGATCTCCTCGGACTTGGCGGTCAGCATGATGATCGGCACCGAGCTACGGCTGCGCAGCCGCCGGCACACCTCGAGCCCATCGATCCTCGGCAGCATCAGATCGAGCACCACGAGGTCGAACGGCTGCTCGTCGAATCGCTCGAGCGCCTGGCGCCCATCGGTCGCCTGGACGACGTCGTAGCCTTCCTTGCGCAACGGGTAGGACAGCAGCGTCTGGATCGACTGCTCGTCGTCGACGAGCAGGATTCGCGCTAAGTGGTCAGTCACGTCCTTCTCTCCTTGTTACGGAAGAGTAGTAAGGCGGCGGTCGCAGCTGTCGGCGAGGGGGATAACCTCTGTTCCGTGCTGGATCCCCGGATCTACCGGACGGGGCTGGGCATCGTCTTGATGGCGGTGATCGTGCTCGCATTCTCCCTCTATGACCAGCAGGGAGGGGTGGGCACGAACCTCGCTCCCGACGCGTTCAACTCGCAGAGCGCCTACACGACGATGAACACGCTCGCGACCGCCTACCCGGACCGCCGCCCGGGCTCGGCGGGCGACTACGACATTGCAAGCTACGTTGCAGCCCAGTTTCGGAGGTACTTGGCTGAGGTCTCGACGAGCACCTCCAGCGCTCGCACCGTGGATGGCACGCAGACGGTTGAAACCGTCACCGCCCTGATTCCCGGCAGCGCCCAGGGGACGGTTGTCGTCGTCGCCCATCGCGACTCGCTGTCATCGCCATCGGCCGCGGATCTGTCCGGAACGGCAACGCTGATCGCGCTCGCTCAGGCGCTGTCCGGGGAAACACCCCAGCGTTCGATCGAGCTCGTGTCGACCAGCGGCTCGGCCGGGGCGGCGGGGGCCGCGCAACTCGCGCGCACGCTGGTTGGCCCCGTCGACGCGGTGCTCGTGCTCGGCGACCTGGCCGGCACACAGATCCACGAACCGATCGTGGTGCCATGGTCGGACGGACAGCAAATCGCGCCGCCGATGCTGCGCAACACGCTCGCGGCGGCCCTGTCCGCGCAGGCCGGCCTGCGACCGGGCGGCACCAGTCTGGGCGGCCAGTTTGCCCAGCTGGCGTTCCCGCTGCCACTCGGCGAGCAGGGTCCGTTCGGTCCCCACGGCGATCCCGCCGTGCTGCTGTCGCTGTCGGGCCAGCGCGCGCCGGCCGCAGCCGAGCCGGTTTCAAGCGCGACGCTCAGCGGCGTCGGTCAGGCGGTGCTGCAGACCGTCAACGCGCTCGACTCTGGCCCCGCCGTGCCGGCGCCTTCCACATACCTGTTGTTGTCGGGCAAGGTCATTCCCGACTGGGCGATCCGCCTGTTCGTGCTGGCCCTGATCTTGCCTGTTCTGATGGCAACGGTTGACGGCATCGCCCGCGCCCGCCGCCGCGGCGACTCGATCGTCCGCTGGGTGATCTGGGTGCTGGCCGGCGCGCTGCCGTTCGTGCTCGCGTGGCTCGTGGTGCTCGGCGCGAGCAAGGTCGGGCTGATCAAGATCGCGCCGCCCGGGCCGGTGGCAGCCGGGGCGGTCCCGTTGCACAGCGCCGGCGTGATCGTGCTCGCCGCGGCTGCATGCGTGCTCGTGGGGTCGTTCGTGTTCCTGCGACCGCTCGTGATCAGGTTCGCCGGTCGGGAACTGAGGGCCAGGGCAGGTGCTGCACCGAGCGCCGGCGCCGGCGCCGCCGTGATGCTCGTGATGTGCGTCGTCTCGCTCGCGCTCTGGGTCACAAATCCGTTCGCGGCGGCGCTGCTGGTGCCGGCGCTGCATCTGTGGATGTGGGTGGTGGATCCCGACATCCGCCCCCGGCCGGCCCTCAGCGCCGTGCTGCTGCTGCTCGGGCTCGCGCCGCTGGTGCTGTTGGTCGGCTACTACGCGGTGTCCCTCGGCCTTAGCCCGGTGGGCGTCCTGTGGGAGGGCACGCTGCTGATCGCGGGCGGCTTCGTCCGGATCGCGACCGCCGTGCAGTGGAGCATCGTGCTCGGCTGCTTCACCGGTGTGGTCGTGATCGCGCTGCGCCAGCTGCGAGCGGAGCGTCCCGAGCGCGCACCGGTTACGATCCGGGGCCCGGTGACTTATGCCGGACCTGGATCCCTAGGCGGTACGAAGTCTGCGCTACGGCGATGAGCGTAGTTCATGCGATAGAGGCGCGGCGCTCCGCGCCCAGAAGCTCGGTGATCAGGCGTCTGATTCGAGACGTCTCTTCGGTGCTGATCATTTCCGGGCTGCTGCTGGTCCTCGACGCCGCCGTGACGCTCCTCTGGCAGGAACCGGTGACCGCCGTGATCGGCGCGATCAAGAGCGCTCAGGTGAACAAGCGGTTCCTGAGCTACCACACCGCGCCGCTGACGCCGCTCGACCACCACGCGCTCTCCTCGCTGACCGCGACCGACCAGAAGATCGCCTACCTGGCCCGCCGCGAGCAGCGCCAGGTCGCGACCGGCGACGCGATCGGGCAGATCACGATCAACAAGATCGGGGCCAGCTACGACATCATCCAGGGCACCGACACCGCCAGCCTCGAGAAGGGGCCGGGCCACTACCCGGGGACCGCGTTCCCCGGGCTCGGCCAGACGGTCGCGATCGCCGGGCACCGCACCACCTATCTCGCGCCGTTCAGGCGACTGAACGACCTCGGGCCGGGCGACAGGATCGTGCTGCGAATGCCCTACGCGCGGTTCACCTACATCGTTCAGTACCAGAAGATCGTTCTGCCGACGGCGTTGTGGGTCACCAACAACGTCGGCTACGACCGGCTCGTGCTGTCGGCGTGCAATCCGCTGTACAGCGCCGCGCAGCGGATCATCGTGTTCGCCCGTTTGCAGGAAGTGGATCCGCTCGGGGCGGCCCGTACTTCTGCTTGAAGGACCTCTCGGGCGGGTAATATCGGACTCAGTCGAGGTAGGAGTCCCCCTCGACGGACATTCCGTCTAGTGGGTCTGGCCCCGATGCAGTGTTGAGCGTTCAATGCCGATGTAGGGGACGGCTCTCATGGACGAGGATCGAGAGAGGAACATGGCGGAGATCAAGGATGAGATCGCGCAGGGCAGGTACCGGGTCGACGCGCAGGCCGTGGCGGACGCGATTCTGCGCCAGTTGCGCGTCGTTGCGCTCGATCCAGCCGAGTGCCGGAAGGGTCCCGAGGCGCTCCGGGTGCACGCTCTCGGCCCGATCTCGCCCGGGCGCACCTCGTAGGCGCGACGTCTCCTGGAAGGCGTGCTCCGATCTGTGTGACGCCGCTCAGAAGGCGTGTTCGTATCCGGACAGCGTTGCGGCGCCGTCCGTGAACTCGACCCCGCTCGGCCCCTCGGCCACCAGCCCGACCCACGTCAGGCCGAGCTCGGGGCGGGTCGCGACACCCGCCGGCATGCAGACGCACAGCTCGTAGTCCTCGCCTGCGGTGGCGGCGAAAGCCGCCGGATCGCGATCGAGCTGCTTGGCCACCTCCGCGACGCCGTCGGCGAGCGGCAGCGAGCCGAGCGAGAGCTCGATCCGGACGTCGCTGCGCTTGGCGAGATGGCCCGCATCAGTGGCCAGCCCGTCCGAGAGGTCGATCATCGCGTGCGCACCGGCGGCCGCGAGCGCGGCGCCCTCGCGCAGTCGCGGATGGGGGCGGGCGTAGCGGCCTCTGAGTGCCACCGCCTGGCCTGGATCCGAGAGGGCAGCGCGGCCATCTAGCAACGCAAGGCCCGCGCCGGCCCCCCCCAGCGAGCCCGTCACCCCGACCAGGTCACCGGGCTGCGCCCCATTGCGGCCGACCAGGGTCCCAGGGTCCTCGGTCCACCCGACGACCGTAAACGAGACGGTCAACACACCCGCGTGGGTGACGTCGCCGCCGGCAATCGTAACCCCGGCGCCGGAAGCGAGCGCCTGGGCACCGGACGCGAGCGCTAGCGCGTACTCCAACTCTGCCCCTGCCGGCAGGCCGAGCATCAGGTACGCCTCGCCGGGCTCCGCCCCCATCGCGGCCAAGTCGGAGAGCGATGCGGCGAGCGCTCGGTGACCGATCTCGTGCGCTGAGAGCTGGGCGCTGCGGAAATGGACGCCATCAACCATCGCGTCGACCGACGTCACCGCGTAGCCCCGCGCCCGTACGACCGAGGCGTCGTCACCGAGCCACCGCACGACTCGCGGCCCCGGCGGTGCGAGCGTGCGCTCGAGCGCTTCGATCAGCTCGAGCTCGCGCACGACCGCTCAGACGCCGACCGGCTCAGCGATGCCGGTAGACGATCCGGGCGCGATCGAGGTCATAAGGAGAGAGCTCGACCCTGACCCGGTCACCGGGCAGGATCCGGATCCGGAAGCGCCGCATCTTCCCGGCCACGTGGCCGAGCACGACCCGATCCATGTTGTCCAGCTTGACGCGGAACATCGCGTTCGGAAGGGCCTCAACGACCTCGCCTTCAAGCTCGACTTTCTCTTCCTTGGGCATTCTCTTCCTCGGGCGTGAGCGGCGGCGCGCTCGGGGCACCGCGCCGCCAAAGGAAACCGTAACAGTAGTGGCTATCCTTGCCGCTTGCCCGCCGGCCGGTAGGGCGTAACTCCTGCACCCCACCCTCCTGGAGGCCAGTTGTCCGCGCTTAAAGAATCGCTGAAGAACGAGTACACCAAGCAAATCCTGCGTGCCACGGGTATTCGCAAGGCGTCGCTGGAGCAGCGCAAGACGCCGCATTACCGGATGCCGATTCTGGAGCAGGCAGGTGGGTGGCTGAAGCTCAAGAAGTACGAGGGGCCGGAGATCCCCGCCTCCGAGTGGGAGAACCTGACCTACACCACGTACTCGAGCGACCCGACCACGTTCTTCGCTCCGATCAGCTCGGCAACCGGGGAGATCGAGCTAAAGGGATTCTGGGAGTACGGCAAGGCCGATCTCGACGGCGTCTGGACCGAGAACGCCAAGAAGTGCCCGACTTTGGTCGAGTGGATCGAGGGCATGGGCGTCCGCTTCGGCCGCGTCCAGCTGCTGCGGATGTCGCCGAACACGATGCGCGAGTGCCGGTGGGGGCTGCACCTCGACAACAACAACCAGGGCAACCCGGAGAGCAACGGCTGGGTGGTCCGGATCTGGCTCGAGCTCACGGATGACGCCTCCAGCGCACTCGTCGTGCGCCCGACGGAGTTCGATCGCAAGGGTGAGGTCAAGATCTCCCTGCCCAAGTACCAGCAGGCGATCGTCGACTCCGAGTACCTCTGGCACGGCGGCCACCACCAGAGCGATCACACCCGCTACGCGGTGATCGTGAGCGCCGAGAGCGGGCCGGCGCTGGAAGCCTGGATCCAGAGCCAGCTCCCGTAGGCGGGCGGCCGGCTCGCGGGGCGGTTGCGGACGGCCGGCTCGCGGTGCGGCTTCGCGGGGCGGTTGCGGACGGCCGGCTCGCGGTGCGGCTTCGCGGGGAGGTTGCGGACGGCCGGCTCGCGGTGCGGCTCAGCCGAGCCGCTAGTGCCCGGTCTTCCCGCCCCCGCCGCCGCCCGACTGCCCGCCACCGCCACCACCGCCGACCGGCCCATTCCCGGTCGCGCCGCCCGTCTGCCCGGTCCCCCCACCGCCGCTGGGTGTCGTCTGCGAGCCGCCGGGCTGCGAGGGCGCCTGCTGGGTCGGGTTGCCGGAGGAGCTCGTCGAGCTGCCCGAGGTCGTGATCGTGGGCCCGCTCTGCCCGGTGATGGTCCCGTTCGGGGTCGTGGTCGGGTTGCCGGTCGCGGCACGCGGACCGAAGTAGGCGGTGCCGGTCCACGGCGTCGTCGGCGGTGGCCAGTCGCCGCAATAGCCATTGCTCGCGGCGACTGTGTAGTCGTGCCAGATCGGCGCCGCGAGCGTGCCGCCGAAGCCGTCTGACATCGGGATGTTGCCCTGCGGGTAGCCGACCCACACCGCGGTCGAGAGCTTGGGCGTGAAGCCGACGAACCAGGCGTTGTCGAGATTGTTGGCCGTGCCCGTCTTGCCGGCGGCCGGGCAGCCGAAGTCGGCGGCCGTGCCGGTGCCGCTCGTGATCACCTGCTTGAGCACGGCGATCGCCGCGTCGGCCTCGCCATCGGTGAACACCCGCTTGCGCGGTGGGTTGCCGACGCTCGTGTCGACGCTGCCGTCGGGGAACACGATGTGGTCGATGATCGTCGCCGGGATGTGGACGCCGCCGTTGGCGAGGGTCGCGTACGCGTCCGCCATCTCGAGTGGCGTGACGCCGATCGACAGCCCTCCGATCACCTCCGACGGGTTGCCGTAGAGGTGCGTGGTGATGCCCATCGCGTAGGCCGTCTGGTCGAGCTTGTTCCAACCGAGGTCGGCGGCGAGCTGTGCGAACACGGTGTTGTCGGAGACGATCGTCGCCTTGGTGATGTTGATTGTGCCCTGGTAGGTCTCTTCGGCGGTGTGCACGGACCAGGTCGGGTCCTCGGGCAGCCACCCGGTCGGCAAGAACTGCGAGGTGTAGTAGGTCTGGTCGGGGTCGCCGTCGTAGTCGTGGATCAGCGTCATCAGCGCGAACACCTTGAACGACGAACCGGGCTGGCGGTGCGCGCTGGTGGCGTAGTCGAACGTGGTCTGGTTGGCCCCGTTGCCGTACGGCGCCGTCGAGGCGAGCGCGAGGATGTGCCCAGTATGCGGATCGATCGACGCGAGTCCGGCGGCCGGCTGATTGTCGAGCACCGTCCCGCCCTCGTGGCTGTTGACCGAGCTCTGCGCGTCCTGCTCATCCTGGAGGTCGAGCGTGGTGTAGACCTTCAGTCCACCGTTCTCGACCGTCTTGAGCCCCAGCTGGTCGACCAGTTGCTGGTAGACGTAGTCGAAGATGAACGGCTGCTTGCGCACGCTGTACGCCGTGTCGGGGCTGAGTCCGATCCCCTTGCGATCGGCGGCGTTGGCCTGGGCCTGGGTGATGTAGCGGCTCTGGACCATCGCCTGCAGCACCTCGTGGCGCCGGCGCAGAGCGTTGTCTGGGTAATCGAGCGGGTTGAACTGGCTCGGCGACTGCGGCAATCCCGCGAGCAGCGCCTCCTGGGAGAGCGTCAGCTGCGAGACGGGCTTGTTGAAGAACATCTGCGCCGCGGCGCCGACGCCGACCGCCTCCTGTCCGTTGAGCGTGCCGTAGGGAACCTGGTTCAGGTACTTGTCGAGGATCCACCCCTTGCTGTGCTTGTTCTCGAGCTGCTCGGCGAGCTTGGCCTGGACGATCTTGTACTTGAGATTGTGGTTGACGGCGTACTTGGTGCCGTCGAGATACATGTTGTCGACGAGCTGCATGGTCAACGTCGAGGCGCCCTGGAGCGAGTTGCTCTGCCCGAACACGTCCTTGATACCTGCGCGGAGGATGCCCTGATAGTCGAGTGCGCCGTGGTGGAAGAAGCGGCGGTCCTCGATCGCCACGGTTGCGTCCTTGAGTCGCTGGGGGATCTGGTTCCCGGACACGTAGGAGAACACTGTGTCGGCATGGATATAGCCCAGCGGCGTACCGTCCGCGGCGAAGATCTCGGACGGCGGGTGTGGGTCGCGGGGACTGAGGTCCTTCAGGTTGGGCGCGGAGTTTGCGACCGACACCACCCATCCGACGGCGAACAGGCCACCGAGCGCGACGGCGCACACTCCCACCACCGCGGTCAGTACGAGCGCAGTTCTAACGGGATGACCACGGTGGCGCACGCGGCGCTTCTGTCGTTCGCGTCGGCTCATGAGACTGTGCGGGCGGAGCGGCGCTGCGACACATCACGTGGCATCGCCGAAGCTCTCGTCAGTGTACCCGGAGCCCTGTTTCGGCTCGCTCGCGCTGTGTCCTGCCAAGATCGCGCGTCTCGTGCACGACGATACCCGCGCGATCCTGCTCGACGCGCTCGGAACGCTCGTGGCGCTCGCGCCGCCGGCCCCCCTCCTGCGCCGCGAGCTCGCGCGGCGGTTTGAGATCGACGTCACCGACGGCGAGGCCGAACGCGCGATCGGGGCTGAGATCGTCTACTACCGCGCCCACCTCGACGAGGGCCGGGACCCCCAGGCCCTGACGGCCCTGCGGCGACGCTGTGCCGAGGTCCTGTGGGCCGCGCTGCCGGTCTCGGGGCGGATCGCCGCGCCAGACACATGCGCGCTCACCGAGGCGCTCCTCGCGTCGCTTCGCTTCACCGCGTTCGCGGACGCGCGCGAGGCGCTCGAGGGCCTGCGGGCCGCGGGGTGCCGCGCGGTGGTCGTCAGCAACTGGGACGTGTCGCTCGTCGACGTGCTCGCGAGACTCCGCCTCCTGCCCCTGCTCGACGGCGTCGTGACCTCGGCCGGCGCGGGCGCCCGCAAACCCAATCCGGCGATCTTTCAGCAGGCGCTCGTGCTCGCGGAGGTCGGCTCGGACCGCGCCGTGCACGTCGGGGACAGCATCGAGGAGGACGTCGAGGGGGCCCGGCGAGCGGGGATCGAGCCGATCCTGATTCGCAGAGACCGCGCGCCGGGTCCGCCCGGGGTGAGGACGATCGCGAGCCTGGGCGAGCTTGAGCTCCGCAGACCCTAACCTTGCTCTTCAGATGACGTCGAGCCCGCCGCCGCCAGCACCCGTGTCGCCGCCCGAGGTGGCACTGCCGTCGGAGCCCTTCGACCGAGTGCCGTGGCGGGTCTGGACGGCGCCGGCCGCGGTTGCGGTCGGATTGGCGCTCGGCGTGTTCCTGACGATCTTCGTCGAGCTCGTCGGCCACGCCGGCGGCTCGAGCTTGTCGCATCCGACGCCGGCGGTCAGCATCACCGGCGATGTCGTCTTCGACCTCGCGTTCGTGGTCGCCGCGTTGTATTTCGCCTCGCTGTTCGGCCGACCGCGGCCGGCCGACTTCGGCTTCCGCTGGCCGCGGCCCGCCACCGCGATCTCGGCTGTCGTGCTCGGCGGCCTCGGCTACTACCTTGTCGCGGCGCTGTACGCGCAGCTGACGCGGCTCCACGGGACCGACAAGCTCCCGAGCGAGTTGGGCGTCAGCAAGAGCACGGCGGCGCTCGTCGGGGCCGCCGTGTTCGTGTGCGTGATCGCGCCGATTGCCGAGGAGTTCTTCTTCCGCGGCTTCTTCTTCGGCGCGCTGCGACGGTTGCAGATCACGGTCGCCGGCAGGGAGATCGGGACATGGGTCGCCGCGGTCCTGACGGGCATCCTGTTCGGACTGGCGCACACTGGGTCGGCCTCACCTCAATATCTAGTTCCACTCGGGTTCCTCGGCTTCGTGCTGTGCCTGATCAGGTGGCGGACCGCTTCGCTGTATCCCTGTATGGCGCTGCACTCGATCAACAACTCGCTCGCGCTCGGCGTCAACCAGCTGAGCTGGAATGTCGGCGAGATCCTGGCTCTGATCGCCGGATCGCTGCTGGTGATCATGGTCCTCACCGGCCCCCTCGCCCGCGCTTCGACACTGCCCTGGCCGCAGCGACTCAGGTAACCAGCGGCAAAGCCTGGTTTACTTCCGCTTGATGTTGCGCCGAGTCGTAACTGGGGCCGTTGCTCTGATCGCCGCTATCGCCGCGATCGGCGGCGTTGCCGCGAGCGAGGCACGAGCCGAGCACGAGCACGACCACCACCACGACGGCGACCACCACCACGACGTCGACCACGAGCACCAGCTCGAGCACGAGCACGGCCCCAAAGCCCAAGCCGAAGCCTACGGTCAAGGCCGCCAAGGGTTCGGCCGTTCTCTACCTCCCGGACGCTTATTTCGTGAACCGCCAGCCGGTCATCACCCCGGACCGCACCTTGCATGTCGGCGGGGTCGTCCATCCGTACGTCGCGGGTCAGTGGGTGACAGTTCGCGCCGTGCTCGGCAACAAGGTCTTGAAGACCGATCGGCTGCGGGTCAGGCCCTCACCGAAGCGCACCTACGGGATGTTCACCGAAGCGCTGACCAGTGCCGGCGCCGGCACCGTGAACGTGACCGTGACCCACGAGCGGACCAGCACGATGCTCGGCTTCCAGGCCCAGCGCAGCTACTCCGTCCTGGACGAGAACGTCGGCTTCGGCTCCACCGGACCGTTCGTGGACCTGATCCAGCAGCGGCTGGCGGCGCTTCACTTCTACATTCCGCAGACCGGCGTCTATGACCAGGGAACCGGCCTCGCGCTCGACGCCTACCACCGGCTGCTGCACTGGGGCACCTACCAGACGCTCGACGGGGGCACGATCGCCTTCCTGCTCAACGGCTGGGGCGCGTTCAAGGTCCATTACCCGGGCGACGGCCAGCACGCCGAGGGCAATCTCGGGACGCAGCTGCTGGCGCTGATCAACGGCTCGCAGGTCCAGGCGATCTACCCGATCAGCTCCGGGAAGCCCTCGACGCCGACCGTGCTGGGCAACTTCCACGTCTACTCGAAGGTGCCTGGCTATCTGCCCGACGGGATGTACTTCTCGAACTTCTTCATCGGGGGCTACGCGATCCACGGCTACAACCCCGCCCCCGATTACCCCGCCAGCCACGGCTGCATGCGGGTGCCGATCGTCGACGCGATCTCGATCTACAACTGGCTCAACGTCGGCAACGCCGTAGACGTGTACTACGGGTAGTTAGGGGCCCGCTGGCGCGGGCCTGTGGGTGTGGCCCGGGTCCGGTGGGGCGCCGTCTAGCATCCAGCCGGTGACGATCGACGCCCAGACGACCGCACGCACACGGCTCCTGACTGAGCTGCGCGAGCATGCGCTCGTGATCGGCGAGGTGACGCTCACGAGCGGCGCGAAGGCCCAGTACCTCGTCGACGCCAAGCGCGCGATCCTGCTCCCGGCCGGGTTCGCCGCGCTCGCCGAGCTGGTCGCGGCGCAGGCCCGTCAGTGGGGTGCCACGGCTGTCGGCGGGATGACGATCGGGGCCGACCCGATCGCATGCGCGGCGCTCGCCGGCGGCGCCGACGTGAAGGCGTTTTTTATCCGCAAGGAGGCCAAGGCCCACGGCCTCGCGCGCCGGATCGAGGGACCGCCGCTCGGCCCGCAGGACCGCTGCATGCTGGTCGAGGACGTAGTCACTACCGGTGGCTCGACGATCCGCGCGCTCGAGGCCGTGCGCGCGGAGGGCCATCAGCTGTGCGGGGTGCTCGCGGTGTGCGACCGGCTCGCGGGCGGGGCGCAGGCAATCGAGCGGGCGGCGGGCGTCCCGTACGTCGCGCTGACCACCATCGACGAGGTCTACCCGGAGCGCCCGGACCGCTAGCGTGGCACTGGCTGGTCGAGAAACCGGCCATATATTCCGGTTTCTCGACCAGCGGCAGTTCGTCGTTAGCGCGGCAGCGACCGGCAGCTCGGCAGTCGCTGATGCAGCGCCTGCACGGTCCAGTCATTGTGGTGCGGCGTGAACAGCACGATCGGGCGGCCGCGGGCGATCGCGGGACCGTACTTGTAGCCGACCGTCGCGACGTTGACGTGCAGGCTCCAGGCGAGGATCGTCTGGTACTCCAGGCGGGTCAGCGGCTCGCCGCACGGCCGGAACCGGGCTGGGCCCCCGTACTTGTTGATCGTGCCGGTCAGGCGGTTGATCTCGTCGGTCCGCGCGCGCTGCGCGCGGAGGTCCTTGTGCTCGGTGCGGGCGCGGGAAACCGCCGCCGGCACCAAGCTGATCGCGATCACGACGGCCAACGCCGCGCCGGCCCAGCCGGCGGCTACCGACAGCCGAGGCGGCTCGGTCAGCAGCCGGCCGATCGCGACCCCCGCGAGCACCACCATCACACCCCCGGCCGCGAACATGTACCGCTGCAGCCCGGGCCAGCCGTGTAGCGAGAACGCGATCTCGATGACCACCCAGAGGAGCGCGCCGGCCGCCAGGATGATCGTGGTCCGGTCTCGGCGCCAGATCGCCAGGGCGACTGCGAGCAGGGCGGCGAGCTCGAGTGGTGTCTCGTGCATATCCAGGAAGCGGTCGATCGTGCCGTAGACCTTGTTGGTGTGCAGCGCCCGGCCCGAGCCGAGCGCGTTGGTGCCCGCGACGAATGGACTGCGCGAGGTCAGCGCCGGGATCCCGAACCACAGCGCCAGGAGCGCCACCACCCCGGCGACGATCAGCCATCGCATCGAGGGCACCGCACGCCACGCCCAGATCGCATACAGCCCCAGGAACAGCCACACCTCCGGCCTCGCGAGCGATGCCAGTGCGGCGAGCACGAACGCCCACCGCGGGCGCTTGGACAAGTGGCAGTCGATCGCGCCCAGGCACAGCGAGACGACCATCGGATCGGACTGGAAGCTGAGGATGTAGTGCCAGTAGTCGCGGATTCCGAGCAGCGCGACTGCCGCGAACGCGGCCGCGGCAACCGCCGCGTACCGGCGTTCGGCCGGTGCGGCAGTCAATCGGTAGGCGATCCGCGCGGCGAAGATCGTGCCGCTGAGCGAGATCGCGACCGAGGTGATCATCCACAGCCACAGCTCATAGTGGCCGGCGAGGGCGTACGGGACCACGAACAGGTACGGCAACGGCTTCCACGAGGGAGCCGCGTTGGTGTTCAGGTTTCCGACCACGGTCTGGTGGCCCCACACCAGCCATCCGTACGGGTCGAAGCCGGGCCGCGTGCCCGCCCAGACGACCAGCCCCGTGGAGATGATCAGCAGCGCGACAGCGATCGCCGCGGCCGGGTAGCGGCTGACCAGCTCCCGCGCGCCCAGGCGCTCCGCGGTCCGCGCGTCGGCCGGCGGTTGCGGAGGCTGCTGCTGCGCTTCGACGCTCGACTGCGCCACGACGCGGTTCAGCGTCCGCGGAGCAGCACGCCGCCGGGGTGGGATCGGGATACGACGTAGGCCGCGTGCAGCGTGTGGCAGCGCGCGATCTGGTAACCCCGCGTGTGCCACGGGAGCACCTTCCAGCCGCCGCCGGGCAGCGGCGTGAACAGCACCTTGGGGATCGGCTTACGCAGCTCGATCCGCTCGACGTGCTGCTGGAGCCCTCCAACGGAACCGACGTCCCGGTGGTACAGCCATGCCAGCGCGCTCACATATGCCACGTCGGTGACCGGCTGCCCGCAATTGGTGATGTGGCGGGAGCCGCCGAGGAGATTGGTCGTGGTCTGCAGCAGCGCGATCTGGTGGGTGCGGCCGACCTCGTGGTGGCGGTCGGTGCGCTCGGCCTTGACCCGGGCGATCGCGCCGGGCACGAGCACGCCGACCAGCACCGCGACGACCGGGACTCCGGCCCAGCGCGGCAGCCTGCTCCACAGGCGCGGCGCCTCGAGCAGCACCCAGCCGACGCCGACTCCGGCGAACACCGCCACGACCGCGGCGGCCTCGAACATGTAGCGCGGAAGCGCCGGCCAGCCGTGGATCGCGAACGCGGTCTCGACGATCACCCACAGGACCACCCCGGCGGCGAGCGCCATGATCACCCGGTTGCGCCGCCAGACCGCGACCGCCACGGTCAGCGCGCCGGCGAGCCAGATCGGCCAGTTGTAGAGCTCCTTGAAGCGGTCGATCGTGCCCGTGATCTTGTTGCTGTGCAGCTCGCGCGGCGAGTTCTGGGCCAGCTGCGCGGACACCAGCGGCCGGCCGTTGGTGATCCATGGAATCCCGAACCACATGAACGCCACCACGAACAGACCGAGATATATGAGCCATCGCGCCGACGGCACCCTCAGCCACAGCCAGACCGAGTAGAGCCCCAGGAACGGCCATACCTCGGGCCGTCCGAGCGACGCCAGCACGAGCATCGCGAAGGCCAGCCGCCGCCGGCCGATCAGGTGCATGTCGATCGCGGCGAGCACCAGGGTCACGATCATTGGGTCGCTCTGGGCGCTGAGGATGTAGTGCATGTAGTCCTCGAGCCCCAGCAGCGCGACGCCGGCGAAGATCGCCGCCGCGATCGCCGCGTACCGGTGCTCGGTCTGATCGCCGGTGAGCCGGTAGGCGATTCGGGCGGCGAAGATGCAGCCGGCCAGCGAGACCGCGACGTCGGTGATCATCCACAGCCACAGCTGGTAGTGACCGAACAGCGCAAACGGCACCGTGAACACGAACGGCAACGGCTTCCACGAGGGTGCCCCGCCGAGATCGAGGTTGCCGTGGATCGCCTGGTAGCCCCACACCAGCCATCCGTACGCGTCGAAGCTCGGGCGCGTACGCGCCCACACGACGAGGATCGTCGAAAAGATCAGCAGCACAACCGTGACCGTCCACCAGGGGTGCTCGCGCACGAACTTGCGCAGCGTCCATGGGACAGTCTCGGGCGGCGGCGTTTGATCCGGGACAGCCGACTCCGGGATCGGCGGTGCTTCTAACGTGCTCTCAGCCACGAGGAGCGGCGGACGGTAGCACGACCGACCGTGAGAATCGTGTTAGGCGGCCCCCCTGGGGGTGTCGGCGGCGTGCGAACCGGCCGATGCCCCCGGCAGGAATCGAACCTGCATCCCGCGCTTAGGAGGCGCGTGCTCTATCCATTGAGCTACGAGGGCGGTCCGCCACGCAGGGTATCCCGCCAGCGCAAGATCGTTGCGGGGGGGTTAACGTCTGATGACAAGCCGGTGCTGCTGTGGTATTCCGGCTGACCATGGGAGGGATCTAGCGTGAGGCAGGGAAGCTTGGCGGGAACATGAGCGTAGGGGCCCCCGAGCTGCTGATCGAGGCCGAGTCCGCGGCTGAGGCAGGACTCGAGCCGACCGGCGCGGACATCGAGGCTCGCTCGCCGCAGGCGCTGTTCTGGCGGCGGTTCCGCCGCGACCGCGTGGCGCTCGTCTCGCTCGGTGTGATCGTGGTCCTGATCGTGGCCGCGTTCGCGGCGCCGCTGATCATCAAGCTGGTCGGCGCGCCGCCGCCCAACCAACAGAACTACAGCGCGCTGTCCCAGTTCGGCACGCCCACCGGTCCGTCCAAGAACGCCGTGCTGCCGTGGCTCGTGCTGCTCGCTGGGCTCGGGCTGGCGTTGCTCGCCGCACTGATCCCGAATCGCCCCGTCCGCAAGCGGGTGCGCGTCGTGATCGGCGTGCTCACGGTGCTCGTCGCGATCATCGTCGCGGTGATCGTGTGGCCGAGCGCCACGCACCTGTTCGGCGTCGATCCGCTCGGCCGCGACGTGTTTGCGCGCGTGCTCTACGGCGCGCGCGTGTCGCTCACGGTGGCGTTTATCGCGACCGGTCTGTCGATGATCATCGGGGTGCTGATGGGCCTGATCTCGGGCTTCTTCCGCGGCTGGACCGACATGGTGATCTCGCGCATGGTCGACGTGCTGCTCGCGTTCCCGATCCTGCTGCTGGCGCTCGGCCTCGCGGCCGCGTGCTCGCTCGGAAAAGGCTGCCTGGGCGGCCTGATCACACCGGGGCTGGTGGTCGTCATCTTCGTGATCACGTTCGTCAACTGGACCTACATCGCGCGGATCGTCCGCGGACAGGTCCTGTCGCTGCGGGAGAAAGAGTTCGTCGAGGCGTCGCGGTCGCTCGGCGCCTCCAACCGGCGGATCATCTTCAAGGAGATCCTCCCCAACCTGGTCGCGCCGATCATCGTCTACGCGACGCTGATCATCCCGCAGAACATTCTGTTCGAAGCGGCGCTGTCCTACCTGGGGGCGGGAGTGCAACCGCCGACCGCGAGCTGGGGTGCAATGCTCGCCGACGCAAGCCAGAGCTTCGACACGGCCTGGTGGTACATGGTGTTTCCGGGGGCCGCCCTATTGCTGACGGTGCTCGCGTTCAATCTCGTCGGCGACGGGCTGCAGGACGCCCTTCATCCGAAGGCGGCAAGCAGTTGAGTCAACTACCGGAGGAAGCTATGAGGAACTCAGCAGTAAAGAAGGGAATCGGAGTGACGCCGCGGCTGTTAGCCCTCGCGTCGCTCGCCCTCTGCTCGGCGCTGATCGCGGCATGTGGCGGCAGCTCGAGCTCCAGCAGCAGTGGTGCGAGCAGCAGCGCGAGCAGCAGCTCCGCAGGCCCGAGGACCGGAGGAGACGCCACGGTGCTCGAGGCCGCGGGCGGGGTCGACAGCCTCGATCCGGGCTACTGGTACTACCAGACCGACTACACCGACCTGGGCCAGACGACCCAGCGCACGCTGTATGGGTTCGGGCCGACCGACACCGGCCCGCAGCCGGACATCGCCTCGGCGCTGCCGACGGTCTCCAACGGGGGCAAGACGATCACGATTCACATCAAGCCGAACATCCATTACAGCGCGCCGCTGGCGAGCCAAACCGTGACCACCGCCGACATCAAGTATGCGATGGAACGCTGCGCGCTCGCGCAGGTTGGCAACGGCTACGCGTTCACCTATTACCCCGAGATCGTGGGCTATCCCTCAGCGCCGGTGTCGAAGCTTCCGAACGTCACCGGGATCCAGACACCGAGCCCGACGACACTGGTGATCAACACCAAGGTGCCGGTGGGCGTGCTGACGGACGCCAACGCGCTGTCGCTGTACTGCACGACCCCGGTCCCCGAGGCCTACGCCGCCAAGTACGACTCGGGCTCGACCTCGAGTTACGGCAATCACCAGGTCTTCACCGGCCCATACATGATCGCCGGTGCGGAGTCTGGGACCGTGCCGAGCTCGAGCTATCAGTCCGGCAAGATCCTGCTGCTGGTTCGTAACCCCAGCTGGACCCGCTCGACCGACACGATCCGTCACGCCTACTTCAACACGATCAGCTTCAAGGGTGGAAACGACATCACGGTCGCAAGTCATCAGATCCTCGAGGGGAGTGGGATGATGAGTGGTGACTGGGCTGCGCCGCCGGCCGCGATCCTTCAGCAGGGCTTGACCACGTCGCAACGCAGCCAGTTCTCGATCGCGCCGAGTGGCGGCAACCGCTACATCGGCCTGAACACGACGATCCCGCCGCTCAACAACATCGACGTTCGTAAGGCGATTGTCGCGGTGATGAACCGCACCGCACTACGCCTGACACGTGGTGGGCCGGCGATCGGCACGATCGCGACGCACTTCATCCCGCCGCAGATGCCCGGCTTCACCGAGGCGGGCGGAGTGGCCGGTCCGGGTTACGACTTCTACGCCAACCCGAACGGCAACGTGTCGTTGGCCGAGTCCTACCTGAAGGCGGCCGGTTATCCGAGCGGTAAGTACACAGGGCCGCCGCTGCTCACTGTGGCTGACGACACGCCCCCGGCGTCGAACACGGCCCTGGCGATAGAGGCGGAACTGGCCCAGATCGGGATCAAGTTGACGCTGCGCGAGGTCCCGCACGCGACGATGCTCTCCAAATTCTGCGAGGTCCCGAAGTCGAAGGTCGCGATCTGCCCGAATCTCGGCTGGGGCAAGGACTTCTTCGACTCGCAGAGCATGATCGACCCGGTGTTCAACGGCAAGAACATCGTCCCGGCGGGCAACACGAACATGTCGCAGGCAAACGACCCGACGCTCAACGCCCAGATGGACAAGGCCGAGGCGCTGACGGATGCGACCTCGCGCGCGAGCGCCTGGGCAGCGCTCGACAAGGGAGTTACCGGGCAGGCGTTCGTGGTCGTGTGGCTCTGGGACAACGAGGTCGGCTACACGTCGAAGAACGTGCACGGCGTGCAGTGGGTCTTCAACAGCAACGACTGGGATCTGACCAACAGCTACTTCAGCTAGTGAGGATCGAATAGATCAAATGCTCGGGGCCCGCCGGCGCTGGTTGCGTGCGGCGGGCCCCTAGCGGTCTGATGAAGCGATGACCAAATACATCATCCGGCGGCTGCTGTGGGTGGTCGTGCTCCTGTTCCTGGTGAGCTTTCTCACCTTCGTGATCTTCTACCTGCTGCCCTCGGCCGATCCCGCGCTGCTGCGCGCCGGCCATCAGCCGACGCAGGCACTGCTGGCTTCGATCCGCCACAACCTCGGACTCGACAAGCCGTGGTACACGCAGTACCTCGACTACATGAAGGCGTTGGTGCTGCACTTCAACTTCGGCTACAGCTATACGAACAACGTCTCGGTCCGCACCGAGATCTTCTCCAAGCTGCCGGCGACAGTCTCACTCGCGCTCGGCGCTGCCGTGGTGTGGCTGGTGATCGGGATCGCGGTCGGCACGATCTCGGCCGTCAGGCGACACTCGCTGTTCGACCGGTTCGCAATGGGCACGGCGCTGGTCGCGATCTCGGCACCGGTGTACTGGCTCGGGCTCGTGTGCCTGTACCTGTTCGCCTCCGACATCGGCAAGATCCACATCTTCCCTGGCGCCGGGAGCTATGTGCCGCTGTCGCAGAATCCAGTCAAGTGGTTCACCTCGCTGCTGCTGCCATGGTTCGTGCTGGCGGCATCGTTCGCGGCGATCTACGCCCGGCTGCTGCGGGCGAACCTGGTCGAAACGATGTCCGAGGACTACATCCGGACAGCGCGGGCGAAGGGACTGCCGGAGCGCACGGTGATCCTCAAGCACGGCATCCGCGCGGCGATCACGCCGGTGGTCACGGCGGCGGGACTTGACATCGGCGTCCTGCTCGGCGGCGTCATCCTGACCGAAACCGTGTTCAACATTCCGGGGATCGGCCGCTACGCCTTCGACTCGATTCAGAACGCGGATCTTCCGGCGATTCAGGGGACGGTGCTCATCGGCGCGTTCTTCATCGTGATCGCGAATCTGGTCGTCGATGTCGCGTATGCGTTCATCGACCCCCGAGTCCGGTACTCATGAGCGCCGACACTCCGCTGCTCGAGGTCGACGATCTCCGGGTCCAGTTCGCGACCGAGGACGGAATCGTGCACGCCGTCGACGGAATCTCCTACACCGTCAGCAGCGGACGGACGCTTGGGATCGTCGGTGAGTCGGGGTCGGGCAAGACCGTCGCCTCGCTGACGACGATGGGGCTGACGCGGGGCAGCTCGACCACCGTCTCCGGAAGGATCATGTTCGAGGGCAGGAACCTGCTGGAGCTCTCCGGCGAGCAGCTGCGACGGATCCGCGGCGACGAGATCGCGATGATCTTCCAGGATCCGCTCTCCTCGATGCATCCGTTCTACAAGATCGGCGCGCAGCTGATCGAGGCGATCCGCGCGCACCGCAGCGTGTCCAAGGGCGCCGCACGCGACCGGGCAGTGGAACTCTTGGAGCTCGTCGGGATCCCGGATCCGGCTCGCCGGGTCGACCAGTATCCGCACGAGTTCTCCGGCGGCATGCGCCAGCGCGCGATGATCGCGATGGCGCTCGCTAACGAACCGAAGCTGCTGATCGCCGATGAGCCGACGACGGCGCTCGACGTCACCGTTCAGGCGCAGATCCTGGCCCTGATCGAGGATCTCCAGCGCCGGCTCGACATGGCGGTGATCATCATCACCCATGATCTCGGGGTGGTCGCCGAGATCGCGGACGAGATTGCGGTTATGTACGCGGGCAGGATCGTCGAGCACGCCTCGGCCGAGCGCATCTTCGCCGACCCCCAGCACCCGTACACCTGGGGCCTGTTGCGCTCGATCCCGCGCCTGACCGCCGCGCGCACCGAAGAGCTGGTCCCGATCGCCGGCCGTCCCCCAAGTCTCATCAACCGCCCCTCTGGCTGCTACTTCCACCCCCGCTGTCCCTACGTGCAGGAGGATCACAAGCGAATCGACCCTCGGCTGGATCCGGTCCCGGATTGGCCGGGCCACGAGGTCGCGTGCCTGCTGCCCCCGTCCACGCGAACGAGGATTTGGCAAGGGCTGCAGGCTGGTCAGGCGCCGGCCTCGCTGCGCCAGCTCGCGGAACCCTCGATTGCCGCCCAGCCCGATCAGGCGCTGCCGCTGGCCGGGGAGGGTGGTGCATGAGCGGCCCGGGGACCACGCCGCTGATCGAGGTTCGCGACCTGGTCAAGCACTTTCCGATCACGAGCGGGATCTTGTTCCAGAAGCAGATCGGGGCCGTGAAGGCCGTTGACGGCGTGTCGTTCGACGTCCAGCCGGGCGAGACGCTCGGCCTGGTGGGCGAGACGGGGTGCGGCAAGAGCACCACCGCCCGCCTGCTGATGCGTCTGCTGGACTCGACCTCGGGCGCGATCACCTTCGAGGGCGACGACATCACCCACCTGAAGGGTTCGAGCCTGAAACGGCTACGCCGCGAGATGCAGATGATCTTCCAGGATCCCTACTCGTCGCTGAACCCGCGTAAGACCGTCGGCTCGATCATCGCCGAGCCATTCGCGATCCACGGAATGCTTGGTGGAGACGGTCAGCGCAAGAAGCGGGTACAGGAGCTGATGGACCGCGTCGGGTTGAATCCCGAGCACTACAACCGCTACCCGCACGAATTCTCCGGTGGCCAGCGGCAGCGGATCGGCGTGGCGCGATCGATCGCGCTCGAGCCGAAGCTCCTCGTCGCCGACGAGCCGGTGTCGGCGCTCGACGTCTCGATTCAGGCTCAGGTGCTGAACCTGCTGCGCGGGCTCCAGCGGGACCTCGGACTGACGCTGATCTTCATCGCCCACGATCTGAGTGTCGTGCGCCACATGTGTGATCGCGTCGCAGTGATGTACTTGGGCAAGATCGTCGAGCTCGCGCCGAGTGACTCGTTGTACGGCTTTCCCCGCCATCCGTACACCGGCGCCCTGCTGTCGGCCGTGCCGGTGCCCGATCCCACCGGCGCCCGCCGCGAGCGCCAGCTGCTCTCAGGCGACGTCCCGAGTCCCGCCAACCCACCCACCGCGTGTCGCTTTCACACCCGTTGCCCAAAGGCCCAGGCGCTGTGCTCGCAGGATGATCCTCCGCTCGAGGACAAGGGCAACAACACGCGCGCGGCGTGCCACTTCCCGCTGACGCTTGATGAGGTCAAGCTCAGGCTTCCGGCCGCGCTGACCGCGCAGGCCGAAGTGCCGGCCGTCCAGGGCGAGCCGGCCTAACGCCTATTCCTCTTCGCCGTCGCCGTCGCCGTCGCCGTCGCCGTCGTCATCCACGTACAACGACTCGCGCGCCAGCTCGTCGCCGCGGCCGGACCACAGCTTGATCTCGAGGAAGTCGGAGCGGTAGTTGTCGGGCGCGATCAGCGTGAAGCGCTCGTCGACCAGCTCGCATTGGTCGACGGCGAGGTTCGCCAGCTCGGCGGTGACGACTGAGCCGCCGGGGATCAGCGGCACCCCCCAGACGAGCGTGAGGTCGGCGGTGTTGCCCTGCTCTCCACGCCAGGTGCCGATCACGTCATCGTTGAGGTCGAGCTTCCAGTCGGGGTTGGACTCGGCCAGCTCCGAGGTGAAGTCGGCTCGGCCCTCGAAGTTGCTCGGGCCGCCCGACAGCTCCGAGAACGACACGAATCCGAACAGCTCGAAGCCCTCCGTCGTCCGGGCGACGGCGGGGATGTAGGTGCGCCCCGCGAACGAGCGATCGGGAAACCAGCGGATCTCCCCGGGCTCGCCGATCTCCTCGCCCTCGGTGTCGAGTTCGCGGCAAGCGGCCAGGAAGTGGTTTCGGAGCGTGTCAGCCCAGCGGCCGTAGGGGAGCGTCTCCTGAGGAGGCTCGGCGGCGAAGCTGATCACGAAGCGGTCGGTGGGGGGCATTGCCGACCGGGAGCATATGCGCTCGGCGTGCCTGCGGGGCTAGAACGCGCCCCGCCTGCTCAGCACGGCCGGGATCGTCTTCAGCAGGATCGACAGATCCAGGAACACCGACCACCGCTCGAGATACAGGAAGTCAAGCCGCACGAGGTCGTCGAAATCGAGCTCGGAGCGTCCGGACACCTGCCACAGCCCGGTGATCCCGGGTAGTACGAGGTAGCGCTTCTTGTGCCACTCCTCGAGCCGCTCGAAGTCGCGCATCGGCAGCGGCCGCGGCCCGACCAGCGACATCTCGCCCCTGATCACATTCATCAGCTGCGGAAGCTCGTCGAGCGAGAACCGGCGCAGGAACCGTCCGACCTTGGTCAGCCGCGGGTCCTCGCGGATCTTGAACAGCGCGCCGGACTGCTCGTTCAGCGGCTCGAGGTCGGCCTGGATCTGATCGGCGTGCTCGCGCATGGTGCGGAACTTGAAGCAGTAGAACGGCCTGCCCGCCATCCCCGGTCGGACCGAGCGATACAGCGTGGGACCGCGCGAGCTCAGCTTGACCGCGACCGCGATCGCGAGCAGCACCGGCGAGAGCAGGAGTAGGCTGACGCTCGCAACGACCAGGTCGAAGGTCCGCTTCAGCGCGTAGTCGATGCCCTGGAAGACCAGCGGGCGCAGCGTGAACAGGGGCACGGTTTGGCCAGGCACGAACTCCGCGCGGTCGATCAGGATCTCCATCGTCGACGGCGCCACCTGCACCGTCACGCCCCGCTGGTGGCAGAGATCGACGAGCTCGATCGCCTGTTCCTGGGGGAAGTCTGGATCGGCGATGATGACCTCTTGGAGACGCTCGGTCATCAGGATCTGGGGCAGTTGCTCGAGCGTCCCGAGCGACCGCAAGCCGTTCTGCGGGCGGGGCGTCAGCGAGATGTAGCCGATGATGTCGACCTGGGCGTGCGCGCGGCCCGCGAGCGCGTGGGCGACAGCTTCGAGGTGCTCGCCGGATCCGACCAGCAGGGCGCGCCGGCGATAACCGGCCTGCTCGAGCAGCCAGCCGGTCAGACGCGTGTGCAGCTGTCGCAGGGTCGATATGTAGACGGTTCCGAAGAACAGCGAGCCGTAGAAGATGTAGTAGCTGGAGAAGTGCTCGCCGTTGGCGAGCGCGAAGATCAGCGCGATCACCGTCGCCTGGAACAGCGCCGTCGCGATCCGCGCCAGTCCCGGGCGCCGGGAGCGATCGGAGTAGAGGTCGACGCGGGCGAACATCAGCACCGTGACCAGGTAGGCGAACGCAACCCAGTGCCGCGACTGCCCCCAGGCGTAGCCGGGGTCGAAGCCGCTGCGGATCCACACCTTCAGCAGCAGCGAGGTGAACACGGCCCCCGCGACCCCGATGTAATCGAGCACCAGCAGCGAGACGACGCGCGCGATCCGGCGCAGCGTCTCCGCCCGCAGGACGAACGACAGCAGCGGTGGGCGCTTGCGACGGACGTCGCGCTCGGGCAGCACAAACTCAGGGCGTTCGATCGTCTCGCCCCGAGCCTTCCGGGGTGCCTCTCGCTGCTCGATCGTCACGGCGCGCTCAGGGATCCTCATCTCCCCTGCAAGTAACGGTATCGTGACGGTGAAGTTACGAGGTAGGGGGTCAACGCGGCGCACCGACGAGCGCGTCCTCGCCAGACCGCTCGATTGTTCGTCGCAGTCCCTCGCGCAGGTCGACCACCGGCTCCCAGTTGAGCAGCTCCTTGGCGAGCGTGATGTCGGGCTGGCGGACCTGCGGATCGTCGGTTGGCAGCGCCTCGAACACGATCTCCGAGCCTGAGCCGGTGATCTCGATCACCGCCTGGGCTAGTTCGAGCAGCGTGAATTCATTGGGGTTGCCGATATTCACCGGGTTGTGGTACCCGGATTCGGAGAGGGCGATCATGCCGCGGATCAGATCGTCGACGTAACAGAACGACCGTGTCTGGGAGCCGTCGCCGAACACCGTGATCGCCCGGTCCTGGAGAGCCTGCCGCAGGAACGTCGGAATCGCGCGGCCGTCGTGAGGGCGCATTCTCGGGCCATACGTATTGAAGATCCGAATGATCGATGTATCCACACCCTGCTGACGGTGGTAGGCCATCGTCAGTGCCTCGGCATAGCGCTTGGCCTCGTCATACACCCCGCGGGGTCCGATCGGGTTGACGTGGCCCCAGTAGCCCTCCGACTGGGGATGTTCCTCGGGGTCGCCATAGACCTCGCTGGTCGACGCGGTCAGAAACCGCGCGCGATGGCGCTTGGCGAGCCCCAGCGTATGGTGGGTGCCGTAGGACCCGACCTTGAGCGTGTGCAGCGGCAGACGCAGGTAATCGATCGGCGACGCGGGCGACGCGAGGTGGTAGACGAAGTCGACCGGCTCCTCGACGAAGTACGGCTCGATGATGTCGAGATTGAGGTGGACGAACCGCTCGCTGCGGATGTGGGCGATGTTGGCGAGCGAGCCGGTCTCGAGGTTGTCGACGCAGATCACGCGATGTTCTCGACGGAGCAACTCGTCGCACAAGTGGGAACCGAGGAACCCGGCTCCCCCGGTGACAAGGCAGGTGGCCATAGGCGCAATCTACATCGGCCTTTAGATTGAAAGCGTCACCCCGAATACCATCTGGGCCCCGAGACGAGAGAAGGAGCGATGGCCGCACCCAGCTTTGTCGAGCGTCTGAACGAGCAGATTGGCTATGAGTTCGCCGCCTCGCAGCAGTACATAGCCAACGCCGTCTATTACGACGCCGAGACCCTTCCTCGCCTCGCGACGTTCTTCTACGCCCAGGCCGTCGAGGAGCGCAACCACGCGCTGATGATGGTCCAGTACCTGCTCGATTCCGGCGCCCAGGTCTCGATCCCGGGGGTGATGGCGCCCGAGCTCCAGTTCGCCGACATCGTCGCCCCGGTGGCGCTCGCGCTCGAGCAGGAGAAGCGCGTCTCAGACCAGATCGCGGCACTCGCCGGCGTCGCCCGCGAGGCCGGCGATTACCAGAGCGAGCAGTTCCTCCAGTGGTTCCTCAAGGAGCAGGTCGAAGAGGTCTCGACGATGTCCTCGCTGCTGACCGTGGTCGAGCGCTCAGCGAATACGCCGATGGCGGTCGAGGACTACCTGGCGCGCGAGCACGGCGGGGGCGGCGGGCAGCCCGATCCGACTGCGCCGCCGGCTGCTGGGGGGGCGCTGTAGGGCTGCCGGGGAGGGGGCCGGCCGGGTCTGCCGGGCGTGCCTGGGACGGGCTGGCGCGTATCGCGCGGGAAGATGTCAGCAAAACTCTGCAATTTTGCCTGCATACAGGGACAAACCGCGCGCGCCCGCTGCACCTTGGCTACATAAGCATGTGGGGCATGCTTATGTAACCAAGGTTGTCTGAGGCTTGGCGATTTGGGCCGTTAAGCATGTCCGCCCGCCGATCCGCCCCGCCCCGCGCGATCCGCCCCGCCTCGCACGATCCGCCCCGCCTCGCACGATCCGCCCCGCCTCGCACGATCCGCCCCGCCCCGCGCGAGCCGCCCCGCCGCCGCGCCCAGCCCACCGAATCACGCCCGACGCAGGAGGTGCGCCTCGCCACGGCGGATCGTGAGCCGCTCCGCGTCGAAATGCTCGAGCAGCGCCTGCGCGAACTTACGCGAGGTGCCGAGCTCATCGCGCAGCTGGGCGAGCGTGATCGCGTTGCCGTTCGCCTGCGCGATCGCGATCAGGCGCTGCCTCGCTTCTGCCAGTGCATCGGGGTGGTAGTGGAGCGTCTTGGAAACCCTGATTGCCTTGCCCGCCTGCCTGAGCGCCGCCAGGTCCTCGCCACTGAGCTCCTGGTCGATCGGCGGTTCGAGGCCGGCTGCCCTGAGTCGTTGCTCCAGGGCCTGGGCGCTTGCTGACAACCGGTCCTGCGGGACCAGCTGACGCGAGTCCCGCACGCCGGGCCGCCCCACCGCACCGGTGCTCCTCGGAGCGCTTGGCGCGCGGTTGCGGGGGTGCGGGTCAAGCACGACAGCGCCGCCGAGCGTGTCCGGCGGCGCGATCTGACGGATCACCAGGCGGTCGCCCCGGGCAGCAACGAGCGGTTGCTCGAGGCGAATGCGCCACGAGCCTCCCCGCTTCGCGAGGCGGCCGGGTGCTTCTCTGGCGCCGTGGTGGACCTGGACACGGGTGCCGGCCTCGGGCTCGAAATCCAGCGCGGCCTCGATCACGTACGTCGGCCGCACCTCGGCGCCCCGAGTCACGAGCACATCGCCGCGCGCCACCTCCCTGCGCTCGACCCCGGTCAGATTGACCGCGACGCGCTGACCGGCGGCGGCCCGGTCGACGGGCTGATCGTGGATCTGGACGCCGCGGACGCGGACGCGCCGGCCGCTCGGCAGAAGCGCGAGCTCGTCGCCGCGCGCGATCGCCCCGGACCACAGCGTCCCGGTCACGACCGTGCCGGCGCCGCGGATCGTGAACACGCGGTCGATGTGCAGCCGTGCCTCACCGTCGGCCTCGGCCCGGCTTCTGGCGTCCTCCGCCGCGCGGTCGAGCGCCGCTCGCAACTCGTGCAGCCCGGCTCCGGTTCGTGCCGAAACGCCGATGATCTCGGCGCCGGGGAGCAACTCGCCCGCCTCGATCATCGCCGGCTCCGGGTCGGTGATGTCGCTCTTGGTGACGGCGACGACGCCAACCTCTACGCCCAGTGCTCCCAGCACCGACGCGTGCTCCAGCGTCTGCGGCATCACTCCGTCGTCGGCGGCGATCGTCATCAAATACAGGTCGATGCCGGTGGCGCCGGCGACCATCGTCCGCACGAACCGCTCGTGACCGGGGACATCGACGACCGACAGGCGCCGCCCCGAGGGCAGCACGAGGCTCGCGTAACCGAGCTCGATCGAGATCCCCCGCGCCTGCTCCTCGGGGAGGCGATCGGTGTCGACTCCGGTCAGCGCCCGGATCAGCGCGGTCTTGCCGTGGTCGATATGGCCGGCGGTCCCGAGCGTCAGCGGCGCGTCGGCGCTCATGCCCGGCGGAGCGCGCGGCGGACCGAATCGATCGCCGGCTCGATCTCGTCGTCGCTGAGCGTCCGGGGGTCGAGCAGCAGCCGCCCGTCACGGATCCGTCCGATCACGGGCGGATCTCCGCTGCGCAGGGCCGCGGCGAGCGCCACCGGGTCGCGCTCGTCGTGCAGCTCGACGGCGGGCCCGTCGAGTTCCAGCAGCGGCAGTGCGCCGCCTCCCACCCTGCTCGTCGCCTGCACGAGCGCCGCCTCGGGGCCAATCCCGGCGCGCAGCTGCTCGGCCCGCGCGGCGAGCGTCTGCGCCGAGACGTCCAGCATCGCCAACACGGGGATCTGCTCACGCGCTCGCTGCGGATCGCGGTAGAGGCTCAAGGTCGCCTCGAGTGCGGCGAGCGACAGCTTGTCGATCCGGACCGCGCGCGCGAGCGGATGGCTGCGGGCCGCCGCCACAGCCTGGCGGCGCCCGACGATCAGGCCCGCCTGCGGTCCGCCGAGCAGCTTGTCGCCCGAACAGCACACGAGCGCTGCGCCGGCCGCGATCGAGCGCGCGATCGCCGGCTCGTCGGCGAGCGCCGGAATGGCGCCCGCAGTTGCGAGGACTCCCGACCCAACGTCGTCGATCACCGGCGCGCCGAGCCGGCACAGCTGCTCAATCGTGACCTCCTCGACGAATCCGACCGTGCGGAAATTTGACGGATGGACGCGTAGCACGGCGCCGACCGGCACGGTCGCGCCCGCCAGCGCGCGCTCGTAGTCGCCCGCCCGCGTCCGATTCGTGGTCCCCACCTCGATCAGCACGGCGCCTGATTGCACGACCACCTCCGGGATCCGGAAACCGCCGCCGATCTCGACCAGCTGCCCGCGCGAGACGATCACCGCCCGGCCCGGGCCTGCGAGCGCTGCGACTGCCAGCAGCACGGCCGCGGCGCCGTTGTTGACCACCAGTGCCGCCTCGGCGCCTGTCAGCTCGCGCAGCTGGTGTTCGACATGGGTGTGCCGGGAGCCGCGCACGCCGCTGGCGAGATCGAGCTCCAGGTTGGAGTAGCCCTCGCTCGCGCGGGCGACGGCTTCGCGGGCAGCAGCGGGCAGCGGCGCCCGGCCGAGGTTCGTGTGGACGATCACTCCGGTCGCGTTCAGCACCCGGCGCAGCGACGGGCGCTCGAGTTCGACGAGCAGTTCCCGGGCTCGCCGCACGAGATCGAGCGGCGAATTGCTCGGGTCAGACCGCGGACCACCCGTCTGATCGGCGAGGACCGCGTCACGGCGCTCGGCGATCGCCCGCCGTGCCGCGGCCACCGCCAGCGTGTGCGGAGCGTCGATTGCCGCGGCCAGCTCGTGCACCGCGGGGAGGCTTCTCAGGTCGCGGGCTCCGGTGTCGTTCCCGCCACCCATTCGCCCTCCTCCTTCTTCCAGATCGGGGCTTCGGCCTTGATCCGGTCGATGATTTCACGCGCTCCCGCGAACGCCGCGTCGCGGTGTGCAGCGGACGCCGCCACGGTCACCGAGGGCTCCGACAGCGCCACGGTGCCGACGCGGTGCTCGGCCGCTGCCGCGCACAGCCCGTGGCGCTCGATCGCCTCGGCAACGATCTCGCTGATCTTGCGCTCCGCCATCGGCACATACGCCTCGTACTCCAGCTCTGAGACCTCGCGCGTCACCCCTTCGAAGGTGACGATCGCGCCGGCGTGCGGGTCGCGCACGGTTTCGATCAGCGGCCCGAGCGCGAGTGGGTCCGACGTGACCTTGGCGTGCAGTGTGCGCGGCTCCGCGGCGCCGCCGGAGACCGGCGGGATCAGCGCGACTTCATCCCCGGCGTGCAGGACGCTGTTCTGATTCGCATATTCCTGATTGACGGCCAGCACGACCGGGACGCCGTCGGTCAGCGGGTGCATCTGGGCAAGCGCGTCCCGGACCAGCGCGCCGTCGGGGAGCTCGAGCTCGAGTTCGACGGCTCCTGCACGTTCCCGGAGTCCAGCGAAAAGGCGTACGCGGACCTGCATTCACGGAAGGCTAGTACGACCTCGCCCCAGTACGTTCAAGGTACTTGCCTCAGGCCGTGCCCACCGAGTGTTTTCACAGGGTTAAAGGTTCGGGCAGGAGGCCATTGGTTCGCTTATCCTGGCGCCAACTTCTGGGTGAATCTCCAACAAGGAGAAATGAGATGCGTACATGGAGGAGCTGGCTCGCCGCTCCGCTTTCGGTTATCTGCGTCGCCGCGGTCGTCGGCTGCGGCAGCAGCAGCTCGTCGTCAAGCTCGAGCTCGGCGTCGTCCTCGGCGTCCTCGGCGTCCTCGGCCTCGTCATCGGCCACGTCGTCGAGCAGCTCGGGATTGGCGGCGAATCCCACGGTTGTGGCGCTCGTCCCGGCCGCGGTCAAGAGCAAGGGGACGCTGACGGTCGCCGCGGACGCGAGCTACGCGCCGAATGAGTTCATCGCCCCCGACGGGCACACCGTGATCGGGATGGACGCCGATCTCAGCAACGCGCTCGCGCAGGTGATGGGGCTCAAGGCGAACATCGTCAACGCCACCTTCGACACGATCATCCCCGGCCTCCAGGCCGGGAAGTACGACATGGGCGCCTCGTCGTTCACCGACACCAAGGCCCGCCAGAAGGTCGTCGACTTCGTCGACTACTTCGAGGCCGGGACGTCGTTCTTCACCAAGGCCTCGGGGGGCACCTCGGTCCAGGGTCTCGCCGACCTGTGCGGGAAGACCGTCTCGGTCGAGAGCGGCACGACCGAGGAGACCGACGCGCAGGGCCAGAGCGCCAAGTGCACGAAGGCCGGCAAGCCGAAGGTCACGGTGCTCGTGTTCCCGACCCAGACAGCCGCCAACCTCGCGCTGTCCAGCGGTCGCGCCCAGATCTCGATGGCCGACTCGCCCGTCGCCGCCTACCAGGTCAAGCAATCAAATGGCCAGTTCATGCTCGTCGGGCAGACCTACGGAACCGCCCCCTATGGGCTTGCCCTCCCGAAGAACCTCGGGCTCTCGAAGGCGGTGCTGGCGGCGGTCGAGGCGCTGATGAAAAACGGCACCTATGCGGCGATCCTCACCAAGTGGGGGGTCCAGAGCGGCGCGATCACCAAGCCCGCGATCAACGGAGGGACGAGCTAACCGGCAAACTACGGCTCAGAGGTGAGCACCTCCGAGCTTTCGACTGACGAACGGACGGGACGGCCCGACGACATCAAGGCCGTCCCGGTCCGGCATCCGGGACGGTGGATCGTCGCGGCGATCGTGCTGCTGTTCGCCGCCGCCGGTGTCAAATCGGTCATCACCTCGAAGGGCTTCGGCTGGCACACAGTCGGCCACTACCTGTTCGACCCGCGGGTCCTGCACGGCATCTGGACCACGATCTACCTGACGGTCCTGTGTATGGCGATCGGGATTCTCCTGGGGATCCTCTCCGCAGTGATGCGCCTGTCGCCGAACCCGATCGTGTCGGGCGCCGCTTGGCTGTACATCTGGTTCTTCCGGGGCACGCCGCTGCTCGTGCAGATCCTGTTCTGGTACAACATCGCGGCCCTCTTTCCGACCATTTCACTCGGAATTCCGTTCGGTCCTTCGCTGGTTCACGAGCACGCGAACACACTGATCACGCCATTGGTTGCCGCCCTGCTGTCGCTCGGCCTCAACGAAGGCGCGTACATGGCGGAGATCGTGCGGGCCGGGATCATCTCGGTTGACGAAGGGCAGAGCGAGGCCGCGCAGTCGTTGGGAATGAGCCGCCTGCAGACGATGCGGCTGATCGTCCTGCCGCAAGCGATGCGCGTGATCATTCCGCCAACCGGCAACGAGACGATCTCGATGCTCAAGAACACCTCGCTCCTGTACGTGATCGGGTACACCGAGCTGCTCTACTCGGTCACGCAGATCTACGACGTCAACTTCCAGACGATCCCGCTGTTGATCGTCGCGTGCATCTGGTATCTGGTGATGACGAGTGTGCTCTACGTCGGCCAGTACTTCATCGAGCGGCGCTACGGGCGCGGGTTCTCACGCGCGGAGCGGGTGACGATGGGGGCGCGCTGGCTCGGGATGGGGCGCCACTGATGAACGAGACGATGGTCAAGGCCGAGGGCGTCCACAAGCGATTCGGCCGCCTCGAGGTCCTCAAGGGCATCGATCTGGAGGTCAAGCGTGGCGAGGTGATGTGCATGCTCGGGCCCAGCGGGTCCGGGAAGTCGACCTTTCTGCGCTGCATCAACCACTTGGAGAAGATCAACGCCGGTCGGCTCTCGGTCGACGGAGAGCTGGTCGGCTACCGGGAGTCCGACGGCAAGCTCCACGAGCTCCGCGAGCGGGACGTTTCCCAGAAGCGAGCCCAGATCGGGATGGTGTTCCAGCACTTCAACCTGTTCCCCCACATGACGGCGCTCGACAACGTCACGATGGCACCGGTCCGCGTGCTCAAGGTCCCGCGTCAGGAGGCCCGCGACCGTGCCCGTGAGCTGCTGAACCGAGTCGGACTCGGGGACAAGATCGACACCTACCCGGTCGCCCTCTCCGGCGGCCAGCAGCAACGCGTTGCGATCGCCCGCGCCCTCGCGATGCAGCCCAAGCTGATGCTGTTCGATGAGCCCACCTCGGCCCTCGATCCGGAGCTCGTTGGCGACGTCCTCGACGCGATGCGTCAGCTCGCCCGCGACGGCATGACGATGATCGTCGTCACGCACGAGATGGGCTTTGCGCGGGAGGTCGCCGACACCGCCGTGTTCTTGGATGAAGGCGTCGTGGTTGAATCAGGGAAGCCGGCGGAGGTTCTCGCGAACCCCCGCCATGCTCGCACCCAGGCCTTCCTCTCGAAGGTGCTCTGACCCCGCTCTACTGCTTGAACTTCGCCGCGCAGGCCTGAATCGCGCCCGTGTTGGTGCCGGCGGCTGCCATGCAGTTGGCGAGATTCGTAACGCCGGCCGGGAGCGCGCCGGGATTCGCCTTGGCGGCGCTGCTGACCGCTTGCTGAACCTGCCGCTCGCCTTGCGTCACCGCGTTGTTGGCGGTGTTCTGATCCGGCTTGATGACCGCGAAGTAGATGATCGCGAACAGCACCAGCGTCGCTGCGAGCGCGACCAGCCGATAGATGGGATTGCGGACAACGATGGACATGCGTGACCCCCTGGTCTTTGGTTGGTCGTCACGGTAGGGAGCAGGTGCCGGCTTGTCAGTGTCTGCGGGGTGTCGAACGGGTCTCGCCCTGGTACGCAGCTCCGGGTAACCTGCAAAGGGCGAGCATGGCCACGACCCCTGAGCACCGTACGATCGCGCCGATCGTCGGCCCCGACGATCCCCGCCGGTTCACCGACTCGGGGATCGAGATCAAGGGCCTGTACACCGACGGTGACCTTCCGCAGGCGCTCCCGGAGCGGCTCGGCGAACCGGGTGAATACCCGTACACACGCGGCATCCACCGCGACATGTACCGCAAGCAGCTCTGGACCCATCGCCAGTACGCCGGTTACGCGAGCGCGAAGGAATCGAACGAGCGCTACCACTACCTGCTCGAGCACGGCTCAACCGGCCTCAGCATGGCGTTCGACCTCCCCACCCAGCTCGGGCTCGATTCCGACGATCCGCGCTGCCTGGGGGAAGTCGGTCGCACCGGCGTCGCGATCGACACGATCGACGACATGCGGACCGCGTTCGACGGGATCCCGCTCGACCAGGTCTCGACCTCGATGACGATCAACGCCCCCGCCTCGGTCCTGCTGCTCCTCTACGAGCTCGTCGGCGAGGAGCAGGGCGTGCCGGCCGAGCAGCTCCGAGGCACGACCCAGAACGACATCCTCAAGGAATACATCGCGCGCGGCAACTTCATCTATCCGCCACTCGGCGCGATCCGGCTCATGACCGACCTGTTCGCCTACTGCAACGACCGCGTGCCGAAGTGGAACACGATCTCGATCAGCGGCTACCACTTCCGTGAGAAGGGCTGCTCCGCGGTCCAGGAGGTCGCGTTCACGCTCGCCAACGGGATCGCCTACGTGCAGGCGGCGCTCGACGCCGGGCTCGAGATCGACAACTTCGGGCCCCGGTTGGCGTTCTTCTTCAACGGCCACAACAACGTCTTCCAGGAGGTCGCGAAGTTCCGCGCGGCGCGGCGGATGTGGGCCGAGATCATGCGCGAGCGGTTCGGCGCCCAGGATGAGCGCTCATGGCGGCTGCGCTTCCACACTCAGACCGGCGGCGTCACGCTGACCGCCCAGCAGCCCGAGAACAACATCGTCCGAGTCGCCCTGCAGGGGTTCGCCGCCGTGTGCGGCGGCACTCAGTCGCTGCACACCAACGGCTTCGACGAGGCGCTCGCGCTGCCGACCGAGCGCGCCGCGAAGATCGCCCTGCGCACGCAGCAGATCATCGGCCATGAGTCCGGCGCGGCCGACACGGTTGATCCGTTCGCGGGCTCGTACTTCGTCGAGGCGCTCACCGACGAGATCGAGACGCGGGCCAAGGAGCTGATCGCAAAAATCGATTCGATGGGCGGCTCGGTCCAGGCGATCGACTTCATGAAGTCCGAGATCGAGGAGTCCGCGTTCGGCTACCACGAGCGCTACCGCATTGGTCAGGACGTCGTCGTCGGCGTTAACAAGTTCGTCGAGGATTCGCCCGAGGTGCCCGACATCCTCCGCGTCGACCCTGAGTCCGAGCGCCAGCAGGTCGCGCGCCTGCAGGCATTCAAGGCCGAGCGCGACACAGAGCTCGTGGCGCAGCGGCTCGAGCAGATCCGCGCCGCCGCTCAGGGAACCGAGAACCTCCTGCCGGTCCTGCGAGCGGCGCTCAAGGACCGCTGTTCGATGGGCGAGGTATGCGGCGCGATGCGCGACGTCTTCGGCGAGTATCAGCCGACATTCTGATCCGGTTGCGCGCGGCAATCGGTGCTGCGGCGCTCGCGGCCGCTGTGACGCTCCTGGCGCCGAGCGGTGCCGTCGCGCTCAGGGCGATCCCTGACACGAGCCCGGCGATTCACCTCTGGGACGATCAGCTGCCGGACTCGATGACCGACGCCCAGGTCGCATTTGTGGCCCGGCACGTCGACGGCACGCAGAAGGTCTCGCTCCAGACCGCGCGGCGGCTGCGGCGCCTCGATCCCGGCTTCCTGGTTCTGCACTACCGGCTCGGGATCGGCGACGGGCCGGTGCCGTTCCGGATCGGCAGCAGCTGGGCGTCGGACTACAGCACCGTGACCCGCCACGAGGGCTGGTTCTGGCACCAGGACGGCCAGCGCGTGTTCCAGCCTCAGTGGGGCTGGTACCTGATGAACCCGGACAGCGGGTGGCGCGGCTACTGGGCCGATCGGGTGCTCTATGAGGCGCGGCTGCTGGGAGACGACGGCGTGTTCGCCGACTCGCTCAGCGTGCCGCAGTACCTCGGCGCGCCCAGCTTTAGCCCCCCGCTGCAGTACTTCGTCGGCGAGGCGGCGTGGACGGGCCGTGTCGATCGCTTCATGCGCTTCCAGGAGCGACAGCTCCGCGGCCGGCTGTGGTTCATCCCCAACGCGGGCTCCTGGATCACGACCCGCGACAAGACCGACTATTCGATCCCGGACGGCGTGATGGTCGAGGGATTCGCCGAAGGCGGGCCGCAGAGCTTCTACGCGCAGTCCGACTGGCGGCTGCAGATGGATCGGATCCTCGGACTCGTCCGCCGCGGCCGGATCATCCTCGCCCAGTCCTATCTCGGCCCCGGCGACATGACCGCACGCGGTTTCGTGCTCGGGTCCTACCTGCTCGTCAAGGGATCCCACACGTTCATCAACATGGACATCGGCCAGGAGGCACAGTGGTTCCCCGAGTACGGGATCGATCTCGGCCCCGCGCTCGCGCCGCCACCTCGTTCGGTCGACGATCTGCGTACGTCCGGCGGGCTCTACCTTCGCCGCTTCGCGAACGGGCTAGTGGCGGTCAACGCCGATCCCGTCCCCCACGCGTTCACCGCGACCGGCCGGCTCGTCCACCCCTTCGGCGGCGGAGCACTGGGCCCCAGCGCCGACACGCGGGGATGGGGTCTGCGAGAGACCCCGGTCAGCGGCGCGATCGTGGTGCCGGCCCACGGTGCGGTCGTACTGCTCGGCTGACGGCCAGGTGGCGGTTGCGAGCGCGTGTTTCGATCCCACCACCTGAAGGAGTCACGGCCGGGCACGCGAACCCGTAGGCATGACAGAGCACGAGGCAAGCCGAACACTGGTGAAATCCCCCCCCGAACTGTGGGCCGAGTGCAGCGACGCGGCGTCGCTGAACCGGCACCTGAACGACTGCTTCGGGGAGATCCGGATCACACGGCTCGAGCCAGAGACCGCCGTTGCCTGGGAGGGCGAGCGTGGAAGCGGCACGGTGCGGCTCGAGCCATCGGGGTGGGGAACCCGGGTGATCCTGACCGCCCAGGCCCAGTCCCAGACCCCGGCCCACGCCCAGGCCCAGGCGCCCGGGCCGGCGCAGGGCCTGGCGCCTGCCCCGGCGCCCGCGCCCGATCGGGTCGCTCCGCCGCCGTCGCCGACGGACCCCGCTGACCCACCCGACGCTGAGCCGGCCGTGGCTCCGCAGCCGGACGCGGCCTCGCCGGTGCAGCGGAAAGCGCCCCGCCGGGGCCTGTTCAGTCGGCTGTTCTCACGCAACCAGCCGTCCGCGCCGACACGGGCTCCCGATCCCGTCCCCCGCCGCGCCCGCCCGACGACCAGCTACGCGAACCCGAGCCCCGCCGACCCGAGTCCCGCGCCTCCGAGCCCCGCGCCCCCGAGCGCCGGGCCCCCGAGCGCCGGGCCCCCGAGCCCCGCGGCTCCGAGCCCCGCGCCTCCGAGCGCCGGGCAGCCCGCGGCCGAGCGACCCGCGGCGTCACCCGATCCGGCGGCGGTCCTGACGGCCGCGCTTGACAGCCTCGGTCAGGCGCACCATCGGCCGTTCTCTCGCGCCTGAGCGGCCTCCGGCGCGCGGATCGGGACGGCTGACCGGGACGGTGGCCCAGGCCGGGGTCGCCGTTCGGCCCGGTAAACGGCGCTCGTGAAGGGTGGCGAGGGAAGTAGGCCAGAGCGGGCCGAAATCCGCCTCCGCAGCATGCATGTGGGCCCAAAGTCCACGCTCGCGGCCGACCTTGGTTACATATGCATGCCCCACATGCTTATGTAGCCAAGGTCCAGGAGGCGGGCGCGATTTATGCCTGTATGCAGGTGAAATTGTCAGACTGCTGACACCATCCGGCCCCGCCGCACCCTCGCCAGCGCCGTTCCCCGAGCGCACCACACCAAGGCGGCCGCGCTGGCACCGCCCCCAGGCCAAGTCCGCCCCGCGCCGCCCCGGGTGCCGTTCCCCGACTAGTCCACCCCCGACGACCTCCGCACCCCCGCCCCCAGGCCTCATCCACCCCCGCCCCAGCCACCCAGTCCGGCGCTAAAACCGTCAGAAGCTCTAATCTGGCCGCATGCGCGACAAGGCCCCCGAGACTTACGAAGAGAAGCTCGCGCAGCTTCACGAGCTCCGGCGCGAGGCGACCCACGCCGGCTCGGAGGAGGCTGTGGAGAAGCAGCACGCCAAGGGCAAGTACACGGCCCGCGAGCGAGTCGAGAAGCTGCTCGACCCCGGCTCCTTCCAAGAGCTCGACACGTTCGTGCGCCACCGGACGTACGAGTTCGACATGCAGAAGAACCGCCCGTACGGCGACGCGGTGATCACCGGCCACGGCACGATCGAGGGCCGCCGGGTGTGTGTGTTCAGCCAGGACTTCACCGTCTTCGGTGGCTCGCTGGGCGAGGTGATGGGCGAGAAGATGTGCAAGATCATGGACCTGGCGGCCAAGATCGGCTGCCCGGTGATCGGCATCAACGACTCGGGCGGCGCACGGATCCAGGAGGGTGTCGTCAGCCTCGGCGCCTACGGGGATGTGTTCGTCCGCAACGTCATGTGCAGCGGCGTGATTCCCCAGATCAGCCTGATCATGGGACCGTGCGCGGGCGGCGCCGTGTACAGCCCCGCGATCACGGACTTCATCTTCATGGTCAAGGAGACCAGCCACATGTTCATCACCGGCCCCGACGTGATCAAGACTGTCACCGGGGAGGAGGTGGACTTCGAGTCCCTGGGTGGCGCGATGAGCCACAACTCCAAGTCCGGAGTCGCGCATTTCGCCTCGGACGACGAGGACGCCTGCCTGGAGGACACCCGGTACCTGCTGAGCTTCCTGCCCCAGAACAACCTCGAGACGGCCCCCCGGGTCCTCCCGACCGACGACCCGCTCAGGCAGGACCCCGAGCTCGACCACGTCGTCCCGGACAACCCCAACAAGCCCTACGACATGCGCGCCGTGGTCCGCCTGATCGTCGACGACGGGGAGTTCTTCGAGGTTCACGAGCACTACGCCCGCAACATCATCTGCGGGTTCGCCCGGCTCAACGGCTACTCGGTCGGGATCGTCGGCAACCAGCCCAGCCAGATGGCGGGCGTGCTCGACATCGACTCCTCGGCCAAGGGCGCCCGCTTCGTGCGTACCTGCGACGCGTTCAACATCCCGCTGATCACGTTCACCGACGTTCCCGGCTTCCTGCCCGGCACCGCGCAGGAGTGGGGCGGGATCATCCGCCACGGCGCCAAGCTGCTGTACGCCTACACCGAGGCGACGGTCCCGAAGATCACCATCATCACCCGCAAGGCATACGGCGGGGCGTACGACGTGATGGCCTCCAAGCACATGCTCGCTGACTTCAACTTCGCCTGGCCGACCGCCGAGGTCGCGGTGATGGGGCCCGAGGGGGCGGTCAACATCATCTACCGCCGCGACATCCAGAGCTCCCCGACCCCCGATACGCGGCGCCAGAAGCTGATCACCGACTACAAGGCCCACTTCGCCAACCCCTACGCGGCGGCCGAGCGCGGCTACATCGACGACGTGATCGTGCCGCACGAGACCCGCCCCAAGATCATCACCGCGCTCGAGACGCTGCAGACCAAGCGCGAGCCGGTGCCCAAGCGCAAACACGGGAACATCCCTCTTTAAGGGGCGCTTCGCGCCCTGGTTTGGGCTGCCGACGGCCCGGCGCCACTGCAAGCGGTCTGGCTGCGGGTTGCCGGGTCGTCCAGGTCAAGACGGACATTCCGGCGCAGCAGCAGGGCTCGGCCTACTCGGGGCCGGTTGCGACGTTCGCACAGGGCAACGTGGCCGGCGCGTTCCTGCAGCAGATCGCCGGCGGGTTCACCAACTACCCGCCTGTCACCCGACCAATGGGCGGCGCAAATCGCCACCAACGTCGGCAACACGATCGCCGGCGGCATCTCCAGCGGGCTCGGCAGCATCGGCCTCGCGCGCGATCACGCTGCCCGGGCCGCGGCCACGAATCCCGTCGCCCATCAGGCCGATGTCGTCTCGACGAACATCACGATCCCGAGCGTCAACTTCTCGATCGGCGCGGTAGACCGTGGGGTCAGCCATCAGACAGTGCCGCTGACCACCTGCAGTCACGACGCGCTGGTCTCGGCGCTGACCTCGCGGTACCGTCCTCTGGACGCCGTCGGCGACGCGGCCGTCGTTCAAGCGCGTGCTGCTGGCGGTGATCCGGCGAAACGGGACGTAGCTCTCGGCCCAGCCGCTGATCTCGATCAACCTGAAGACAGTCGCCACGCATCGGCCCAAGCCGAGGCCGAAGGCCGAAGGGCAGCCGAAGCACAAGCGCTAGGCCGCGTCGGCTCACCCCAGCTCGTCCGCGCTTGCAACTCGCGTTCGCTAGCCTGCGGTTCCGCCCGGTGGCAGAGTCCGGGGCACGACACCATGCCAACAGGGTCCGAAAGCTTCGCGGTGCGGCGTAGGGGTACGGCGATCAGGCCGGCACTGCTGGGTGCGCTCGCGCTCGTGCTTGCACTCCTGCTCGCGCCTCGCGCCCTCGCCTCACCGCTCGGCTCGATCCGCGAATTCACGAGCGGCCTCAGCACCGGCGCGATCCCGCTCGACATCACCGCGGGGGCCGACGGGAACATGTGGTTCACCGAAGGGGGGCCGGCGCCCGCGATCGGGCGGGTCACCCCGCAGGGCCAGATCAGCGAGTTCAGAACCGGCCTCCCGGCCGGAAGCTCGCCGTTCGCGATCACGGCCGGACCCGACGGCAACGTCTGGTTCACCGACGGGGGCACGACGAAGGCGATCGGGCGGATCACGCCGCAGGGCCAGATCACCGAGTTCACCGCCGGCCTGAACCCCGGCAGCTCCCCCAACGGGATCGCGTCTGGCCCCGACGGCAACGTCTGGTTCACCGACGGCGGCACGACCAAGGCGATCGGGCGGATCACCCCGCAGGGGCAGATCACCGAGATAACCACATTCTTCTTGAACGCGCCGTTCGGTCTCGCGGCAGGGGCCGACGGCAACGTCTGGTTCATCGACGAGGGTGCCAACGGTTCCGGGCCGGCGATCGGGCGCGTCACCCCTCAGGGTCAGATCTTCGATTTCGGCCAAGGTCTGTCCGGCGGCAGTGCCCCGCTCCGGATCGCTGCCGGTGCCGACGGCAACCTGTGGTTCACCGACAACGGCACCCCGCCGACGATCGGCATCGTCGGACTCGACGGGACGATCTTCGACTCAGGCATCACCCTCCCGACCGGAGCGAGCCCGAACGAGATCGCCCCCGGCGCCGACGGTGGCCTGTGGTTCAGCGACAGCGGCACGCGGTCGATCGGCCACGTGACCCTCGGCGGCCAGGTCAGTGAGTTCTCGACCGGCCTCGACCCTGGCGCCTCGCCGCTCGGGATCGCGCCGGGTCCCGACGGGAGCGTCTGGTTTACCGACATCGGCACGACAGCGGCGATCGGGCAGATCGGGACCGGCGCCCCGCCGGCCGCCGAGGCGACGCCGGTCGTGGCCGGCACCGGCCAGGCCGGCACGCAGCAGGTCTGCGAAGGCGAGCTGTGGAACGCCTGGGCGTCGCAGCGGCCCGCCTATGGGCAGTTCGGATTCGACGGCTATCAGTGGCTGCGCGACGGCGTCCCGCTGACCGGACAGACGGGGCAGAGCTATACGCCGGCGACCGGCGATGTCGGTCACGCGCTCTCGTGCCGGGTCACGGTCACCTACCCGACGCTGAACCTGACGGTCGCGAGCTCAAGCGCTGCCCTCGTGGTGCTCCCTGACGTGATCGGGCCCGCCGGCGCCCAGGGTCAGCGCGGGCCGCAGGGCAAGGCCGGGACGGCCGGCTTGATCGAGCTCGTTACCTGCACGATCACCACCCGGACCGTGAAGGTGAAGGGTAAGACGCACAAGCTCACGCAGAAGAGCTGCACCGCCAAGCTCGTCGCGACAGCCATCAAGGTCAGCGCCGCGAGCTCCGACCAGGCGACGCTGACCCGCGCCGGGAAGCTGTTCGCGCGCGGCCGGATGTGGAGCGGTCGACTCCTGCTGAGCGCCACTCGGCGAGTGCCCCCGGGGCGCTACACGCTCACGATCACGCGCGGGTCCCACGTGATCGCGCGCCGGGCGGTGAGGATCGGATGAGCGCTCGACTGCATCAGCCGGCATGGGCGCTGTGGCCCCGGATCGCGCGATTTGCGCTGCTGACCGCGCTGCTGGCGCTGATCCCGGCCGCCCGGGCCGGCGCGGCCCCGGTTGGGGGGATCAGCGAGTTCTCGAACGGCATCGCCCTCGGGGCGACGCCGTTCATGATCGCGCCCGGACCCGATGGAAACCTGTGGTTCACGACGTCGGGCACGGCTTCAATCGGGAGGATCACGCCCCAGGGACAGATCACGTCGTTCACCGCCGGGTTGCAGCCCGGTGACGAGACGGAGGAGATCGCGGGTGGGGCCGATGGAAACGTGTGGTTCACCGTCGACCGCTTCGGCTCCAGCGGCGCGATCGGGCGGATCACGCCGCAGGGCCAGATCACGGAGTTCTCGAACGGGCTGGGCCAGTTCAGCAATCCGGTCGCGATCGCCCCTGGACCCGGCGGGAACATGTGGTTCACCGCGAGCCAGGCTGTCGGGTTCATCACCCCTCAAGGGCAGATCACCGAATACAAACTGAGCGGTAGCAGGCCGACGGAGATCACGGCCGGCGCTGACGGGAACATGTGGTTCAACGACCAGGCCTCCCCGCCCGCGATCGGCCGGATCACGCCGCAGGGCGTCGTCACTGAGTTCACGCAGGGCCTCCCCTCGAACGCGGCCCTCCTCGCGCTCGTCTCGGGCCCCGATGGGAGCCTGTGGTTCACCGACAACAGCAACAGCCATCCGGCGATCGGCCGGGTCACGCTCGCCGGCCAGATCACGGAGTTCACCGATGGTCTGACGAACAGCGCGCCGTTCTGGCTCACCGTCGCCCCGGACGGGAACCTGTGGTTCACCGACGTGATCAACTCGATGACGCCGGCGATCGGGAGGATGACCCGTTTCGGTCAGATCACCCTGTTGCAGGAGTCGACCAACATCGTGGCGGAGACGATCGTCGCGGGGGCCGATGGGAACCTGTGGTTCACCGATAGCGCGACAAATCAGATCGGGCGCCTGGGCGTCGGCGCGCCGCCGGCCGTCGAGGCGCCGCCGGTGCTCGCGGGGTCCGGCCGCATCGGGGCGCAGCAGACGTGCGCCAACGGGCTCTGGAACGACTTCGCCTTCGCGCAGCCGTCGGGCTCGGCATACCCGTTCGACGGCGTGCAGTGGCTCCGGGACGGCATCCCGATCGCGGGCCAGACTGGGCCAACCTACGTCCCGGGCGCGGGGGACGCCGGCCATCAGCTCTCCTGCACCACGACGGCCACATACACGCTGCTCGGTGTCACGGCGTCGGCCACCAGTCAAGCCGTCGCGGTGAGCGCCGCGCCCTCGGGCCCGGCGGGCTCACCGGGCTCCGCGGGACCGGCGGGGGCGCGCGGGCCGGGCGGCGAGGTGCAGCTCGTGAGCTGCACGAGCATCACACGGACGATCAGGGTCCGTGGCCGCAACCGCAAGGTGACCCAGAAGAAGTGCACCTCCAAGCTCCTCACCACGGCGCCGAAGATCACCCTGGCCGCGTCCGATCATGCGACGCTCGCGCGCCGCCGTCGCACCTATGCGACCGGCACGGTGGCCGGTGGCCGGTTGCTGCTGCACGCGATCCGCCCCATCCGTCCCGGGCGGTATGAGCTCACGATCAAGGGCGGTCCTGGCAGTGCGGTTCTGGCGCGCAGTGAGGTCGTGATCGGGTGATGAGACGACTGTTGATCTGCCTGTCGTTGGCGGTTGGGGGTGTGGCGCCGCTGTCGCTGTCGGCTGCTCCCGATGCAGCGGCGGCGCCGGCAGGGCTTATCAGCGAGTTCTCCGGCGACCTGCCCGCGGGCAGCGTGGCACGAGCGATCGCCGCCGGGCCGGACGGGAACATGTGGTCGATCGACAATCGCCTCGGTGTGCCGGCGATCGGCAGGGTCACTCCTCAGGGCGGCGTGACAGAGTTCGCCAGCGGGCTGAGTAACGGTGACACGCTGCTCGACATCGCCGCCGGGCCGGACGGGAACATGTGGTTCATCGATGTCAATTCCCAAAGTGTCAGCTCGATCGGCAGGATCGATCAACAGGGCCAGATCACCCTGTTCTCGGTCGGACTGAACCCGAGCAGCGCGCCGGCGGCGATCGCGCCGGGCACGGATGGAAATGTGTGGTTCGCCGATGAGGGCTCGACCAAGGCGATCGGCCGGATCACTCCGCAGGGTCAGATCACGGAGTCCGCGACCGGGCAGAGCAGCCAGCCGGTGTCGATCGCCCCCGGGGCGGACGGCAACATGTGGTTCGCCGACGACGGCACGCCAACCGCGATCGGGCGGATCACCCCGCAGGGCCAGATCACCAGGTTCACCGACGCAACCAACGCGAACATGCTCCCTGCCCAGCTGACCCCCGGCCCGGACGGGAACGTGTGGTTCACCGACATCGGACCGACGAAGGCGATCGGCCGGATCACCCCGCAGGGCCAGATCACCGAGTTCGCCGGCGCATTCACGGGCTCCAGCGATCCGAAAGAGATCACGGCGGGCGCGGACGGCAACCTCTGGTTCCTGGACGAGGGTAACCCGCGGGCGGCCGGTTCGGTGACGCCGCAGGGAACCGTGACCGAGTTCACGACCGGCCTTCCAAACGGCTCGAATCCATCGGGCCGGATCGCGTCCGGGCCCGATGGCAGCGTCTGGTTCACGGACAGCGGGAGCAGCCCGGCGATCGGCCGCATCGGAACCGGGGCGCCGGCGGCCGTGAACATCCCGCCGGCGGTCCTCGGCTCCGATCAAGTCAGCACCGAGCAGGTGTGCGACGCGGGGCGCTGGAACACGTGGGCCTCCCAGCAGCCCTCGTTCACGGGGCTGCACTGGCTGCTGGACGGTTCCCCGATCGCCGGTCAGACCGCGAGCACGTACACGCCGCCGGCCGCGGATGTCGGCCATCAGCTTTCCTGCCAGATGACCGCCACGTATTCGCTCGTCGGTGTGACGCTGCCCGTCAGCAGCAGCTCGGTGACGCTCACGCCGCTGGTCAGCGGTCCAGCGGGTCCGGCCGGTGCGCAGGGGAGTGCCGGTCCCCAAGGCCCCGCCGGCCCCGCGGCTCAGATCCTCCTCATGCAGTGCAAGATCGTGACCGTCCACCGCCGCCGGCGCAAGCGCTGCACGACGAAGACGGTCTCGGGGAGGGCGAAGTTCAACGAGGCCGGCGCCGACGTCGTGACGCTGATCCGGGCCGGACGGATTTACGCGAGGGGAATCGAGCTGACGCACGGCCGGCTGTTACTGCGCACGGTCCGGCGACCGGCGCCCGGGAGCTACACGCTCACGATCGCACGCCGTCGCGGCACCCGGCTGGTGATTGTGCAGCGCGAGCCAGTCGTCTTGACCTGACAGGGATCTTGCGCGCGTCCAGAAACGCTGGACACGGCTAACGCCTCCGGCGCGGCTGTCGATAACGCACCAGCAGGTCGCAGCAGCGCCAGCCATACCCAGCGGGAGACATGCGATGAGACGCTTTCTGGGCCTCGCGGCCGTCGGTTTCGCCACCCTTCTTTCCCTGACCGCGACCGCGTCGGCAGATTCCGGCTGCGCGGCGCAGGCGACAGTCGGCTTCGCTGCCCTGAAGCTCCTGGGGACCGGCTGCATCACCACCAACGGCAGCCGGCAGACGACGCCTGCGGGCGTGCCGGCGCTCGTCAACGGCCTCGAGCTGCACCCGTCCGCGGGCGCCTCGCTGACGCTCGACAGCGCCGCCGGGACGCTTTCCTCGGGCGGCGGCAACGTGACCGTCGATGTCGGCGAGGCCGCCCTCGGCCAAAAGCAGACCGCCTTTCAGCCGCAGCCGATCAACTGGCGGATCAACCCCAATCCCGGTGAGACCGCGATCAACGAGGGCTCGGCCGGGCGCTTCCAGGTGTCAATCGGCGGGCAGCTGCTGAACCTGCCCCCATTGTCGATCAACGGGATCACGCTGACGAACGGGCAGTCGGACGCCAACTTCACCGTCGGGGTCCCGTTGCCTCCGGGAGTTACGAGCTTCTTCGGCACCGTCAAGGCGACCGCCACGGTGCTCAGCGACAACCCAACCGGCGCGCATTTCGACGGGCTCGACGCGACGATCGCGCTGACCCAAAAGCCTGAGCTCAGCGGCGTCAAGGTGGCGGCTCCGTTTGCGGCACTCTACGGCCACCTCCAGTTCAGGCTGTCGACCAACACCTGGAACGTGTCGCTGATCTTCACCGTGCCGGGTGCGGGCGGGATCTCCGGCGAGACCCAGATCGTGAACGGAAAGCCGACCAAGATCTCATTCGCCGCGAACTACAACACGCCGGGGCTCGCGCTGGGCAACACGGGCGCGTTCCTGCAGCAGGTCAACGGCAGCTTCACCCACTACCCGCATTACAGCCGCCCCAGGATCGGCCTGACCCAGCGAACCGGCGTGGCCGCCACTGACGCGTCGCGCGCCGCGGAGTGCGCCGACATCAACACCCACTACGACCAGTACATCGCGCTGAACAAGGCGTTCCCGAGCTACTGCGGGACCGTCGGAACGATCAGCTTCGATCCGCCACTCGAGGTCGGCGGCGGCGTCAGGATCAGTGCCGGGCCGGTGATCGGCAAGAACTCGGCGCTGCTTGTGAACGGAGGCTTCCGCTACGTCGACAGCTACTTCGACGGCTCGAACAACGTGCCGTGGGCATTCAACGTCCAGGGCGGCGTGACGATGGTCGGGCTGCCGTTCAACCGCTCGACGGTCCAGGTCTATCCGACCGGCAACTACCAGAACCAGACGAAGTTCGCCCCGATCGACAACAGCGGCACGAAGGCATGGCTGGAGATCCACGGCGACGGCCTGGTGGAAGCGGGCGGCGGCTTCGACTACAGCTTCCCCCAGAACACCGACAACTGGCTGTTCTCGGTCAACGGGCAGGCGGCGGTCTCCTTGATCCCGAAGGGTGCTGCGATCGGCTCGCCACCCGCCGGCGCCACGCCCGCGCAGTACGCGAGCGCCGTCCAGGGCCACGCGAACAACTGGACGGTCCTCGGCACGGTCACCGGCCAGGTGTGCGCGCAGATTCCGAAGGTCGCGAAGGGCTGCGCCACCGCGGCGGCGGGGATCTCCAACAACGGGGTCGCCGGATGCGCGTCGTTCAGCCTGCCCGGTACGCAGGTCGTCCAGGCGATCGCGATCGGGGCCGCCAAGGCGATCAACGGGATCGCCAGGGCCGGCCAGGCGGCGGGTCAGGCGCTGAAGCCCGTGTTCAACACGCTCGGTCGAGGCGCCGTAGCGGCAGCCTCGAGCACCAAGAAGTTCTTCGTCAATGTCGGGTCCAACATCGCGAGCGGCGCCAAGTCGGTCGGGAACAAGATCGGCGATGGACTGAAGGACACGGGCAAGAAGATCGCGTCCTTCTTCGGCTTCACGCGCAACCAGCCGCTCGCGACGGCCGCTGCCAACGAGGTCATCAACGAGAACATCGTGATCCCGAACGTCAACTATTCGATCGGCGCCGTCTACCGCTGGAGCAACGGCAGCACGCAGCCGATCACCAGTTGCAGCCACGCCGCGCTGCAGCGGGCGCTCTCGGCGAGCGACCTCGCCCGCGCCGCGGCGGCCGGAATGGCCTCGACGCAGGTGCTCGTCCGTTCGGAGACGATCGCGCCGCGGATGTTCATGGTCAGGGGCGTCAGCGCAGCCCCCGATGTCCTGGTCATGGGGCCTGACGACCGCGCGATTCGCACCGATGGCCCGGGCTTCATCGAGCCCGGCTGGATCGTCTACAAGGACCCCGCGCTGAAGACCACGTACGTTGACGCGGTCGCGGCGCCCCCCGGACGGTGGGACTTCGTGGCGACGCCGGGAACGTCTCTGATCGCGAACATCGAAACGGCCGCCGGCGAGTCGATCCCGACCGTCGCTGCGGGGCTCGTCAGCGTCAAGGGCCGTGTGTTCGCGATCTCCTACCGCGTCAGCGGCGAGGCCCCCGGCGACGTGATCACGCTGGCGGAGACCGACGGCTCGGGTGCCACGATCCCGTTCGCGCGGCTGCTGGGGCGCAACGGAATCGCTCGCTATGCGCCCTCACCCGAGCTGCCCTCCTCGAACCGCGTGATCCTGGCGCTCGTGACCCGCGGGGCGACTCAGGTCTCGGCGCAGCCGGTGACTGCGATCAACCTCAAGCAAGTGGCCGGCTAGAAGACCGGTCGCCCGGAGCGCGGGCACTCGCGCCGCATGGGCGCACCGTGCGCCTGGGGCCCGCGACCTACACCGATAACGGCCGCGCTATTCGTGCGACGAGGGTCCCGGAGGCTGATCGCCGGTCACCCGGGGATCATCGCTCCAGCCGGGATTGGTACTGCGCGGGCTCCAGTTGCCAACACCGAGTACCTGGAGGTGACTGGCGGCGTGTGCGGCGGATGACTGTGCCTGGCGCAGACGGGCCGCGGCGCGGACCGACAGGACCAGCCCCTCGTCGGCCATGTCCAAGATCTCCGGCCCCGAGCGGGCGTAGCGCAGCAGGCGCCGCTCGAGCTCCAGCAGCACGCCGTCGAGCAGCTCGAGCAGCTGCTCGTTGGAGCACTCGGCGATCTCCGAGAGCAGCGTCTCGATCGTGTCTCGTGGTTCCGGGTCGGGCATCGGCTACAGCCTAGAGCGTGACCGTCTGAGCCTTGACCCGGCCGTCCCGCCAGGCCTCGAGCGCCGCGGCCGCGACGGCGAGATCCTGGATCGCGAGCCCCGTCGAGTCAAACAGCGTCACCTCCTCGGGTGCGGAACGTCCCTGCGCGTCGCCCGCGAGCACGGCACCGAGCTCGGTCACCTGATCCCGCGTCACGCGGCCGGAGTTCAGCGCCGCCGTCAGCTCGCCTCCGTGCGAGGCCTGCTCCCATTCGTCGCAGAACAACGCACATCCGGCGACCGCCGCGACGCTCGCCTCCGACTTGCCGGGGCCGTCGGCGCCGAGCATGTTGAGATGAAGGCCCGGGTGCAGGTCGCCCACATCGACCACGATTGACGATCCCGGCGTCACACAGCAGACCACGTCGCAGCTGAGCGCGTCAGGCCGTGAGCCAGGTCTCCACTCGAGCTCGGCCGCCAGCTTCCGCGCCGCCTCGGGGCGCGGGTCGTGACACACGCCGGACCCGAAGCCGGCCGCCGCCAGGCATCGCGCAGTCCAGGCACCGTGCAACCCGCAGCCGATGATCCCCACCGTCCGCGCCCCGGCGGCGGCGAGCGCCCGCGTCGCGACGGCCGCTACCGCGCCGGTTCGCAGGGCCGTCACCGAGCGGGCGTCCAGCAACATCAGCGGCTCGCCGGTGGTGGCGTCGGAAAGGCAGATCACGCCCATCACCGTCGGCAGGCCCCGGGCAGGGTTACCGGGAAACGACGTGATCCACTTCAGCAGCGCGAGCCCGTTCCCGCGGGCGGGCATCGCCCGGAAGTCGCCGAACGGCGGGCTGTCGAGGTACACCTTTGCCGGCATCGTCCAGTCCCCGGCGTGGAATCGGAGCAACCCCTGATGAACCCGCTCGATCGCCGCCGTAGGGGAGACCGCCGCGAGGACAGCATCGTTGTCGAGTACGGGCAGCTCCGGCACCGCTCGGGCACGATACCCTCGGGCCCGTGGTCAACCGACGCCCGAAGCTCTCGATCGTCGCGCCCAGCGCCTCGCCAGAGGAGGCGGCGGCGGTCGTCGCGGCGCTCGAGCGGTTTATGCGCGAGCGCGCGCCCGCCCCCGCGCCCCTGCCGCCACGGCGTAACCCGTGGCAGCAGGCGGCACTCTACGAGGGCGTCGCACGGGAGCCACAGCCGCCACTGCCCTGGGCCTGAGGATTCCGTGATTGGGGCGTGGGCGCGTGGGGTCGCCGGTCAGCTTCAACGCCGCCTCCTCCTCAGATCCCAACGTCGGTGGGTCGGCCAAGCACGTACGGCTGGAATTTCGGCGACGGCTCCGCGATCGCACGCTGTTGCTTGTGACGGTGAGCGGCGCGGCGGGCTGGCCCGTGACGGGTCGAAATGCGACGAAGGCGGCGCGACTGTAACTCGATCCCGCCCGCGGTAGCAAAAATTCCCGCCGCGGCATGCTTTCAGGCCCAAAGTCCACACCCGCGGCGGACCTTGGTTACATAAGCATGGCCCACATGCTTATGTAGCCAAGGCCCGGCAGGCGCGCGCGGTTTGTCCCTGTATGCAGGTGAAATTGTCAGACTGCTGACAACCATCGCCCCATCCGGGTCCTCACCAGCGCCGTTCCCCGAGCGGACCGTACCGGGGCGGCCGCGCTGGCACCGCCCCAGGCCCAAATCGGGAGGGACCACGCCGGTCTCAGGTCGCTGGCCACCGCCCGCCGGCTGTCCACCGAGCCGCGCGCCGACGGCAGCTGAGCCGAGCCGCGCCCGGGCGGCAGCTCAGCCGAGCCGCGCACCGGCGGTAGCTCAGCCGAGCCGCGACGCCCCCGCGGACCCCTGCGGTGGAAAAGGGCCTTATCCAGATCGGCTTTGCTACATTTTCTGAAGTCCCTCGTTCCCGCAGCAGGAAGGAACCCGATGGAGCCGGCATCGATTGACACCAGCACAGCTGCGCCCCGCGAAGGCTCGCTCGCTAACCCGGAGCTCGTCGAGAACGTCCCGGGACACGTGATCCCGATCCTCGAGCACGAGTTTGACGACTTCGACACCGAATCGACCCGGTTCCTGAAGGGTCAGCTCGACGGGGACGAGTTCATCAAGTTCCGCCTCAAGCAGGGCGTGTACGGACAGCGCCAGGCCGATGTGCAGATGGTCCGGGTGAAGTTGCCGATGGGCGGCGTCACCCCTGACCAGCTCGACGCGTTCGCCGAGGTGATCGAGCGCTACGTACCGCTGCGCAAGGGCCATATCACGACCCGCCAGAACATCCAGATGCACCACGTCCCGCTCCCCGACGCTGCGCAATTGATCAGAGAGCTGGGCGATGCCGGCCTGTCGAGTCGCGAGGGCTGCGGGAACACGATGCGCAACGTCACCGGCGATCCCCGAGCGGGAACGCTCGAGGGTGAGCTGTTCGACATCACCCCGTACGCCGGGGCATATGTGCGCTACTTCGTTCGCCATCCCACCACGCAGGCGATGCCGCGCAAGGTCAAGACCGCGTTCACGGCCACTGACGAGGACAACGCGATCACCCGGATCCATGACATGGCGTTCGTCCCGCGGGTTCGAGATGGCGTCCGCGGCGTCGAGGTCCGGGTCGGCGGCGGGACCTCGATCATGCCGCGGCTGGCACCCACCCTGTACGAGTTCGTCGAGCTCGACAACGGCGACTACCTGAAGGTCACCGAGGCGTGCATGCGGATCTTCGACCGCCAGGAGTGGCTGCGGGCCAACCGGGCCCGGGCGCGGATCAAGGTTCTGGTCGACAAGATCGGCATCGACGCGTTCCGCGAGCAGGTGGAGGAGGAGCTCGACGGCGACTGGGTCGCCGAGCGTGACTTCTCGCTCGACGAGATCCTGTTCGACCACGATGAGGAGGCAAACGCCCCCGAAGCCCGCGCCGGCGTCGCGTCGCCGAACGGCGACAACCACGAGTTCGACCACTTCTTGGACTCCAACGTCCAGGCCCAGCGCCAGCCGGGGTTCACCACGATCGAGGTCAAGATCGAGCGTGGCGACCTGACTCCCGAGCAGCTCCGCGGCCTCGGCCGGATCATGCGCGAGCACACCGGCGGCTACGCCCGTACCACCGTGCACCAGAATCTCGTGCTCCGCTGGGTCCGCGACGAATCGGTCTACGAGGTGTGGCGGGCGCTGTCCGAGCTCGGGCTCGGCGAGGCCGGGTCCGACGAGATCACGGACGTCGTCAGTTGCCCCGGGACCGACTCGTGCAAGCTCGGGATCACCAGCTCGATGGGGGTCAACCAGGCGGTCAAGGAGCGGCTCGTGGAGATGGACATCTCAGACAAGCTGACGCGCCAGATCCACGTCAAGATGAGCGGCTGCCCGAACGGCTGCGGTCAGCACCACATCGCCGACATCGGCTTCTACGGCGCCTCGATCAAGGTCGGCGAGCACACGATCCCCGCCTACATCCCACACGTCGGCGGCTCCTACGAGGGCGGCGAGGTCCGCTACGGCCATCGCCTGAAGGCCCGGCTGCCCGCCAAGCGCGTGCCCGAGGCCGTCGAGCGCTGGGTCCGGTTCTACGAGGCACAGCGCGCCGACGGCGAGGAGTTTGGCGCGTTCGTGGAGCGAGTCGGAACGCACGAGTTCGAGGGCCAGGTCAAGGACCTGACGATGCCGGTGCAGTTCAGCTTGGAGAACATGAACTACTTCGTCGACTGGGAGCGGAGCGGGCCGTTCGAGGTCCAGCGCGGCGAAGGGGAGTGCGCCGTCTAGCCTTAGCCGCCCATGGCGATCGCACCCACAGACCTAGAGGCCGCCTCCGCCGAGGAGGTGCTCGCCTATGCGGTGGAGCGTTTCCATCCCGAGCTGACGATGGCGTGCTCGTTCCAGAAGGAAGAGTCGGTCCTCGTCCACATGCTGACCGGGATCGAGCCGCGCGCCCGTGTGTTCACGATCGACACGGGCGTCCTGTTCCCGGAGACCCTGGCGACCTGGAAGCAGTTCGAAGATCGCTTTGGCGTCGCGGTCGAGGTTCTCGACGCCCGCAGCCCGGACGCGCCGTGGACGGCTGCCCGCTGCTGCGGTGAGGCGAAGGTGAACGCGCTCGAGCAGGCGCTCGATGGAGTCCAGGCCTGGATCACGGGCGTTCGCCGCGAGCAGGCGAGCACCCGGGCGAGCGCCTCGAAGCTCGAACGCGACGAGCGCCGCGGGATCTGGAAGGTCAATCCGCTCGCCGATTGGTCCGAGAAGGACCTGTGGCGCTACATCCACCGGCACGATCTCCCCTACAATCCGCTGCACGACGAGGGGTACTCGTCGATTGGCTGCGCGCCGTGCACGCAGCCGGGGGAGGGACGGGACGGGCGCTGGTCCGGGCAGGACAAGACCGAGTGCGGCATCCACGTCGTCTGACCGAGCGATGAACCCCTTCCACTACGAGCTCTCCCATCTCGAGATTCTCGAGGCCGAGTCGATCCACATCTTCCGGGAGGTGGCCGCCGAACTTGAACGGCCCGTCCTGTTGTTCAGTGGTGGCAAGGACTCGATCGTGCTGCTTCGGCTGGCCGAGAAGGCGTTCCGGCCGGGACGGTTCCCGTTCCCGGTCATGCACGTCGACACCGGCCACAACTTCGCCGAGGTGATCGAGTTCCGCGACCGGCTCGTGTCGCAGCTCGGCGAGCGGCTGATCGTGGCCTCGGTCCAGGACTCGATCGATGCCGGGCGCGTGGCCGAGGAGACCGGCCCGCGGGCATCGCGCAACCGGCTGCAGACGACGACTCTGCTCGACGCGATCGAGGAGCACGGTTTCGACGCGGCGTTCGGGGGCGCGCGGCGCGACGAAGAGCGTGCCCGCGCCAAGGAGCGCGTGTTCTCCTTCCGAGACGACTTCGGCCAATGGGATCCCAAGCGCCAGCGTCCCGAGCTCTGGTCGCTGTACAACGGGCGGATCCGCAAGGGCGAGCATGTGCGGGTGTTTCCGATCTCGAACTGGACCGAGCTCGACGTCTGGCAGTACATCGCGACGGAGAAGCTCGAGGTGCCCTCGATCTACTACGCCCACACGCGCCAGGTGTTCGCGCGCGACGGGATGCTCTATGCCCACAGCCCGTTCGTCGAGTTGATCGACGGCGAGGAGCCCTTCGAGGAGTCGGTCCGCTACCGGACGGTCGGTGACATGACCTGCACCGGCGCCGTTCGCTCGCAGGCGATCACGCTGGAGGAGGTGGTCGCGGAGATCGCGGCGACACGGATCACCGAGCGCGGCGAGACCCGCGCCGACGATCGCGTGACCGAGGCGGCGATGGAGGACCGCAAGCGCGAGGGGTATTTCTAAGTGAATCTCATCGGCACGTTCAATGCTCACCACGGCGACCAGGGCGGGATTCACGGCTGATGCCCGGCGCCGCGACAAACGGTCACATCGTCCGCACGCGCACGAACGAGCTGCTGCGGATCGCCACGGCAGGCTCGGTCGACGACGGGAAATCGACGCTGATCGGCCGTCTGCTGCACGACTCCAAGTCGATCTTCGAGGATCAGATGGCGCACGTCGTCGAGACCTCGGAGCGTCGCGGCGACGGGTACGTGAACCTCGCGCTGCTGACCGACGGCCTGCGCGCCGAGCGCGAGCAGGGGATCACGATCGACGTCGCGTATCGCTACTTCGCCACGCCCCGGCGCAAATTCATCATCGCCGACACCCCGGGCCACGAGCAGTACACGCGCAACATGGTCACCGGCGCCTCGACCGCCGATTTGTCGATCGTCCTGGTTGACGCACGCAACGGCGTCAGCGAGCAGACCCGCCGGCACGTCTACATCTCCTCGCTCCTGCGGATCCCCCACGTGGTCGTGTGCGTCAATAAGATGGACCTCGTCGACTACGACGAGGAGGTCTTCTACTCGATCCTCGACGAGATGACCGACTGGGCGGCTCGGCTCGAGATCCCCGACATCGCGTTCATCCCGATCTCGGCGCTCCACGGCGACAACGTCGTCACGCGCTCGGATGCGATGCAGTGGTACGGGGCGGCGCCGTTGCTCTACCACCTCGAGCATGTCGTGATCGCCCCGGATCGAAACCTATCCGACGTCCGCTTCCCGGTTCAGTGGGTGATCCGCCCGATGACCGATCAGCATCACGACTACCGCGGCTACGCCGGCCAGGTCGCAGGCGGCGTGCTCCGACCCGGATCCGAGGTCGTCATCCTGCCGGGCGGCCGCGAGACCAGCATCGCCGCGATCGACACCTTCGACGGCGAGCTCGAGGCCGCGTTTCCGACGATGTCGGTGACGCTGCGGCTGGCCGATCAGATCGACGTCTCGCGCGGGGACATGGTCGTCGAGCGCGAGGATCAGCCGGTCGCCGCCCGCGAGCTCGAATCGATCGTGTGCTGGATGAGCGAGCAGCCGCTGCGCTCGGGGTCGCGCTACGCGATCAAGCACACCACCCGGACCGCCCGTGCGATCGTCGATCAGCTCGAGTACCGCGTCGACGTCAACGCATTGGCCCACGAGGACGCGGCCGAGCTGGGTCTCAACGAGATCGGCCGAGTGCGACTACGCTGCAGCGCGGCGCTGATGGTCGACCCGTACGCGCGCAACCGCACCACCGGCAGCTTCATCCTGATCGATGAGGCGACGAACGACACGGTCGGGGCGGGCATGGTCGTAGGCGCGCGGTAGCGCACGGTTCCGATCAGCAGACACCTGTAAAGTCCGGCCGCGCATGTTCTCGAAGGTCCTGATCGCCAACCGCGGCGAGATCGCGGTGAGAATCGTCCGGGCCTGCGAAGAGCTCGGGATCGCCACGGTGGCCGTCTACTCCGAGATCGACCGCGACGCGCTCCACGTCAAGCGTGCCGGCGAGGCCTACCTGCTCGGTCCCGGGCCCGCGGCCGAGAGCTACCTGAACATCGAGAAGCTGCTCGATGCGATCGGGCGCTCGGGTGCAGAGGCGGTCCACCCCGGGTACGGGTTCCTGGCGGAGAACGCAGCCTTCGCAGCGGCGCTCGAGGAGCGGGGGATCACCTTTATCGGTCCGCCCTCGTCCGCGATCGAAGCGATGGGGTCCAAGACCCGCGCCCGCGAGCTGATGGCCAAGGCGGGTGTGCCGATCGTGCCGGGCACGACCGAGCCGGTGGCGAGCATCGAGGATGCGCGCAAGCTGATCGAGACGACGATCGGTTATCCCGTCGCGGTCAAGGCGGCCGGCGGCGGCGGCGGTAAGGGCTTCCGGGTCGCGCTCACCGAGGAGAAGCTGCAGGACGCGTTCGAGGGGGCGGCTCGGGAGGGTGAGAAGTTCTTCTCCGATCCGACCGTCTATCTGGAGCGCTATCTGCCCGACCCTCGCCACGTCGAGGTACAGGTGCTGGCCGACAACCACGGCAACGTGATCCATCTCGGGGAGCGCGACTGCTCGCTGCAGCGCCGCCACCAGAAGCTGATCGAGGAGGCACCGGCGCCGGCTGTCGACGCCGCGCTGCGCGAGCGGATCGGGAAGATCGCGACCGAGGCCGCCGCCGCGGTCGGCTATTCGGGGGCGGGCACGATCGAGGGGCTGCTCCAGGACGGCGAGTACTTCTTCCTCGAGATGAATACCCGCGTCCAGGTCGAGCACTGCGTCACCGAGATGGTGACCGGGATCGACATCGTCAAGGAGGGCATCCGCGTCGCCGCCGGCGAGCCGCTGTCGGTTGGGCAGGATGATGTCGTCCTGCGCGGTCACGCGATCGAGTGCCGGATCAACGCCGAGGACGCGTCTAAGAACTTCGCCCCCGCCCCCGGCACGATCGGGGCCTATCGCGAACCGGCCGGCCCGGGCGTACGCGTCGACTCTGGCGTCGGCCCGGGCTCGGAGATTTCGCCGATGTACGACCCGATGGTGGCCAAGCTGATCGTCTGGGACGCGGACCGTGCCCAGGCCACGGCCCGGATGCTGCGAGCGCTCGGCGAGTACGAGATCGAGGGGCTGAAGACGCTGCTGCCGTTCCATCGGGCGATCCTCCAGACGCGCCAGTGGGCGGACGCCGAGACTTGCCGGGACCTGATCGAGAATCGCGCCTGGCTGAAGGAGCTCGCGTTCCCGAAGGTCGCGGCACCGCCGGACGGCGCCTCGGAGGAGGAAGCGCCGCCGGTGCAGCAGACCTATACGGTCGAGGTCTCGGGCAAGCGTTTCGACGTCAAGGTGATCGGGCCGCCGCCTCCGGGCACCGGCGGCAATGGAGTCGCCGCCGCTGTCTCGGCCGGAGCGGCTGGAGCTGTCGGGGCGGCCGCGGCGCGCCGGCCGCCGCGCCGCGCCGGGCGGTCAGGTGGCGGTGGAGCCGGCGGCGGGGACACGCTGGTCTCGCCGCTCCAGGGGACCGTGTTGAAGGTCGCGGTCGAGGCGGGCGCCACCATCGACGAGGGCGCACTGGTGTGTGTGATCGAGGCAATGAAGATGGAGAACGAGATCACCGCGCACAAGTCTGGCAAGGTCGCCGAGCTGCCGATCGCGGTCGGCGCGTCGGTGGCGACGGGGGAAACGCTGGCGGTGATCACCTCGGGGGAGTAGCCGGTCCGCGCTCAGCGCCGACGGGGGAATAGCCGGTCCGCGGTCAGCGCCGACGCGCCCACGCGCCCTCAAGCGAGACCACCGATCCGGGAAACGTTCTCGGTGTGAATCTGCCGCTGCCGCGGCGTCCGCCGACCGCCCGGCAACGGCGCCGCTTCCCCTTCACGCCGCAGCGTCACGAGATACCCCACGTCCTCGTCGAGCAGCTCGAGCGCTCGATCGCGCTCCAGCGGCCGGCCGTGGCCCGGCACGACCGTCGACGCCCCGGCCACGAGGGGTCGGAGCCGTTCGAGTGTCGCCGCGTATGCGTCCAGCGACCCGCCCGCGGAGATCATCGGGATCTCCACCGGCGAGAGGTAGTCGCCGACGACGAGCACCCCGACCCAGGCCAGTACGAACGCGACCCCGTCCGCCGTGTGGCCTTCGGCGGGATGGAGCTCGAGCTCGGACCCGCCCGCGCCGAGCGCGAGCCGGCCGGGGACCGGGAGCGACTGATACGCCCCCAGCGACAGGGGTCGGCGACCCTCGACGTAGTGCTCCTCATCGAACGCCCGCAGCTCCCGTTGCGCCGCGCCCGGGGCGGCCGTGAAGCGTGCCGCCGTCGTCTCGCCGCAGCCGAGCGCCGCGTCCGGGAACGCGAGCCGGCCGAGCAGGTGGTCCCAGTCGGCGTGGGTGCTGAGCAGCCCCGAGATGGGAAAGCCGGCCTGGTCGAGCACCGCCGGCAGCGCCTCGAGCTCGTCCGGATACACGGGCGAGTCGATCAGGAACCCCTCACCGCCCGCGCGCACCGCCGTGCAGGTCGTCTGCCACACGCGGCTGACGAACACGATCACGTCGGCGTGCAGGCTCAGCGCGCGCAAGCCGGCCGGCTCCGGGCCGCCCTAGCGTGGCCCTGCGGCCGGACGCGGCACCAATGTCACACTTTCACATCGAGCAGCTTCGCCGCCTCACGCAGGCTCGAGACCTCGGCGTCGGGCTTCTTCTGGCCGGGATCGAGTTGCTGCTTGGAGCGGTTGACCCAGATCACCGGGATCTTCTTCTTGATGCACGGTTCGACGTCGTGGTAGTAGCTGGCGGCAACGTGGACCCATCCCTTCTTGCCGCCGATCCGCCTCTCGCACTCGGTGAAGTGCGCCGGGTCGGGCTTGTAGGAGCGGACCTGCTGCGCGGTTACCACGAGGTCGAAGTCAAGCGGGATGTGGCGGCGGGTCTGGCCCAGGAGCTTGTCATCGATATTCGAGATCAGCCCCACCTTGTACTGCTTCGCGATCTTCTGGAGCACCGGGTTGGTCTCCTTGAAGGGTGGCCAGCGCTGCACCGAGTCGGGCAGGAAGCCGGATCGGGAGGGCTCCAGCGGCCACCCGAGCTGCTTGGCGATCTCAACCGCCGTGCGACGCAGCACCTCGGCGTAGAGCTCATATGAGCCGGCCTGGATCTTTTGCTGGACCTCGTGAAACAGCGGGATCAGCTCGTCACGCTCGAGCGTGAACCCGTCACGCTCGGCCTCTTTCTCGAACGCGTCGTACGCGCCTGTCTCCCAGTCGATCAGCGTGCCGTAGACATCGAAGGTGACAAATGAGACTTGCTTTGGGATCGCCATCGGGCGGCCATGATGCCACGCCGATCAACCCCGCTGCTTCGCGGTGGCATGGGCAGCTCACCGCGATTTACTAGAGTGCGGACCCTGATGGATCTACTCGAATACCAGGGGAAGCAGTTGTTCGCCCGTCACGGCGTCCCGGTTCCGGCTGGAGAGCCCGCCACCACGGTCGAGGAGGCGGTGGCCGCGGCCGATCGGATCGGCTATCCGTGCGTGGTCAAAGCACAGGTTCAGATCGGTGGCCGCGGCAAGGCCGGCGGGATCAAGATCGCCAACGATCGCGACGAGGCGCTCGAGCACGCGACGGCGATTCTCGGCATGGACATTCGCGGGCTCACGGTCCACGAGGTGTGGATCGAGGCCGCCTCGGAGATTGCGAGTGAGTACTACGCGTCGGTCGTCTTCGACCGCTCCGCCAAGGCGCCGCTGCTGATGCTCTCGACCAAGGGCGGGATGGACATCGAAGAAGTGGCCGACACCGACCCCGGCGCGATCGCCCGCCTGCACATCGACCCGCTGCTCGGCTTCCAGGATTTCCACGGCCGCCGGCTGGCGTTCGAAGCCGGGGTCGATGGGGACGTAGTGCGGCCGATCGGCGCGATGCTGACAAAGCTCTACGAGGTGTTCGTCGAGGAGGAGGCCACGCTCGTCGAGGTCAACCCGATGATCGTGACCCCTGATCGAGAGGTCCGCGCGCTCGATGCGAAGGTGACGCTGGACGATAACGCGCTGTTCCGTCATCCCGACAACGCGGCGCTGAGGGATGTCTCGGCTGAGGATCGTCAGGAACGGATGGCCAAGGAGCGAGGCCTGATCTACGTCAAGCTCGACGGCAACATCGGCATCCTCGGCAATGGCGCCGGGCTGGTGATGTCGACGCTCGACGTCGTCGCGCAGGCGGGCGGCGCGCCGGCCAATTTCCTCGATGCCGGCGGCGGCTCGAAGGCCGACGCGATCACCAGCGCGGTCGAGGTGATCCTCTCCAATGACAAGGTCCAAGCGGTTCTGTTCAACATCTTCGGCGGGATCACCCGCTGTGATGAGGTCGCGCGCGGCCTGATCGAGGCGTTCGCGCAGATCAGCCCGCAGGTCCCGTTCGTGGTCCGCCTCGACGGCACCAACGACGAGGAGGGACGGCGGCTGCTGGCGGAGGCCAAGCTCCCGAACGTGCATACTGAATCGACCATGGACGGCGCGGCCCGCAAGGTGGTCGAGCTGGCCGGGGCAGCATGAGCATCCTTGTCGACACTCAGACCAAACTGTGCGTGTCCGGCATCACCGGACGTGAGGGCACGTTCCATTCGCTGCGCAACCGCGACTACGGAACGCAGGTGGTCGCCGGCGTGACGCCCGGCAAGGGCGGCCAGGCGGTGGAGGGAATCCCGGTGTTCAACACCTTCCACGACGCGGTCGAGGGCACCGGCGCGAACACGGCGATGATCTTCGTGCCGCCGCGATTCGCCGCCGACTCGATTCTCGAGGCCGAGGATGCGGGGATCGAGTTGATCGTCGCGATCACCGAGGGGATCCCGGCCCACGATGAGCTGCGTGTGTACCAGGTGATCAAGAAGAACGGCCGCTCACGGCTGGTCGGGCCGAACTGCCCCGGGATCCTGTCGCCCGGGAAGGCCAACGTCGGCATCATCCCGGCTGCGTTCTTCCGCGAGGGCAACGTCGGCCTCGTCTCGCGCTCGGGCACGCTCACCTACCAGATCGGCAACGTGGTTGCGCAGAGCGGCTTCGGCAACTCGACGATCGTCGGGATCGGCGGCGATCCGGTCCCGGGAAGCGACTTCATCGACGTGATCGCGATGTTCGAGGACGATCCGGAGACCGAGCTGATCGTGATGTGCGGTGAAATCGGCGGCGACGCCGAGGAGCGCGCCGCCGAGTACATCGCCGCGAGCGTCTCCAAGCCCGTGGTCGCCTACATCGCCGGCTTCACGGCGCCCCCCGGCAAGACGATGGGCCACGCGGGCGCGATCGTGTCCGGGACCAAGGGCACCGCGGCGGCCAAGGCGGAGATGCTCGAGAGCAAGGGCGTGCGGGTCGGGCGGACTCCGACCGAGGTGGCCGAGCTGGCGGTCTCGTTGCTCGGCGCGACCGCAGCCTGACGACGCCTGACGACGCCTGACGACGCCGCTCCGAGCGCTACGCTCGTCGGCGACCATGTCTGAGCCCCGCGCACAGGCGAGGGATCTGGGCGCCGAGCTCGCCGAGGTCGACGGCCGCCTGCGCGAGATCCAGGCCGAGCTCGCGGGCGGGCAGGATGCCGGCGCGCTCACGCTGTCGGCGGGACCGTTTGCGACGATCGGCGCGTTGCACGCCTTCGAGCAGGCGCTCGCCGGCCTTACGGGGGTGAGCGAAGTCACGCTCCGAGCGTTCGAGGGCGCTGACCGGGTGATCCTCGATGTGCAGCTCGAACGGCAGGCGGGGTAATCTTCGACGCGTGGCTGCCTCGATCTCATTTGCCCGCGGCGCCCCGTCGCTGGACATCGTCGATGTCGACGGGCTGCGTGCTGCTGCCGACAGCGTCTTCACCAACGATCCGGCCGGGGTGACCGCGTACGGGACGTCGATCGGATACCCGCCGCTTCGCAGCTGGATCGCCGAGCGCCACCAGGTCGAGCCCGCGCAGGTGCTGGTCACGAACGGCTCGATGCAGGCCGACGCGTTCCTGTTCGACGCGCTGGTTCAATCCGGGGACACGGTGATCGTCGAGCGGCCGACCTACGACCGCACGCTGCTGTCGCTGCGGAACCGCGGCGCGGACGTGCGGGCGGTCGAGCTCGAACCTGACGGGATCGACGTCTCGGCGCTCGAGCGGGTGCTGCTCGCCGGCGCTCAGCCGAAGCTCGCGCACATCATCCCCAACTTCCAGAACCCCGCCGGCTACACGCTGTCAGCCGCCAAGCGCGAGCGGCTGATCGAGCTGGCTCGCGCGCACGACTTCAAGATCTTCGAGGACGACCCGTACATGTTGCTTCGGTTCGAAGGGTCGCCGCTGGCGACGATGCTCTCGATGGCCGATGACGTCGTCGTCTACGCGTCCTCGTTCTCCAAGACGGTCTGCCCAGGGGTCCGCGTCGGCTACCTGGTCGGGCCGGCTGAGCTGATCGCGCAAGTCGCAAAGCTCGCCACCAGCACCTACATCTCGCCGAACATGATTGCCGAGGGGATCGTCTACGAGTTCTGCCGCTCGGGCGCGCTGGAGCGTTCGATCGAGACCGTCAAGGAGGCTCTGCGCGAGCGCGCCCGGACGCTCTGCGAGGCGCTTCGCCGTGAGCTTCCGGATGCCAGGTTCGTCGAGCCGGAGGGCGGCTACTTCCTGTGGGTCGAGCTGCCGCGCGACGTCGACGTCGGCGCGCTGTTCACAGCCGCGGCGCAGCGTGGCGTGCAGTTCGTCAAGGGCACCGACTTCGTACTGGAAGGAGCCGGGTCCAGCCTGCGGCTCGCGTACTCGGGCGTCACTCCGGCCGAGATCGAGGAAGGCGTGACGCGGCTCGCGGCAGCGTACGCCGAGGTGAAGGGCCAGACGGCCAACGCCGATGCGGCCTGAGGAGGTCACCGCCGTCGGCGATCTCGCGGGCGAGACGCTCGCGCACGCGGCCACGCATGCCCGCGAGATGCACGAGGCGGTGGCCGAGCGCGTGTTCCGGGCCGTGGGTCCGGGGGCCGCTCCGGTCCGCGAGGCCCACGACCGCATCGCCCGGGGGGCCTACACGGTCGCGCGTGGTTCCGTCGCGACGCTTGTGCGCGCGGGGGCGAAGGCGGTGAGCTTGACTCGTCCCGCCGACGCTACGTCGATCGAGCACTCTCCCGTCGGCCGAATCGCGGTCGGGGCGCTGAACGGCGCGTTCGGCGACAGCCTGCGGCAGCGGCGTAATCGGCTCGCGATCGAGATGACGGTGCGCAGGTCGAATCGGGACGTCGCGATCGGAGCGGATACCCTCGCCACTGCGTTCCCCGACGCCACCCCCCGGCTGGCCGTGTTCCTCCACGGCCTGTGCGAGACCGATGAGGCGTGGAGGCTGGCGGCCTCGCGTCATGTCCCGTACGGGTCCAGGATGCAGACCGAGCTCGGCTATACCCCGCTCTACCTGCGTTACAACACCGGCCTGCACATCTCCGAGAACGGCCAGACGCTGGCGGCGCTGCTCGACGAGCTCAGCGCTGCTTGGCCGGTCGAGGTTCAGGAGATCGTCCTCGTCGGCCATTCGATGGGCGGCCTGGTGTCGCGCAGCGCGTGTCATTACGGCGCGGAGAGCGACTGGACGGGCAACGTCCGCCATGTGTTCACGCTCGGCGCACCGCATCGAGGCGCGCCGCTGGAGCGGGCCGCGAACGCCGCCAGCTCGGCGTTGAGAGCAGTTCCCGAGACCCGCCCGTTCGCCAACGTGCTCAACCGGCGCAGCGTCGGGATCAAGGACCTCCGTTACGGCTACCTGGTTGACGAGTGCTGGCTCGATCAGGACTGCGATGCGTTCCTGAGCAACACCGGCCGCGAGGTCCCGTTCCTGCGCAGTGCGAACCACTATTTCGTCTGCGCCACGCTCTCCCGCGAGGCGGACGCGCCAGTGGGGCGGCTGATCGGCGATCTGTTGGTGCTACCGGCCAGCGCGTGGGACCACGACGGCCGCGGTCAGCGGATGCGCTTTCCCGTGCACCAGTACCGGCACGTCGGCGCGGTCACCCACTTCGATCTGCTCAACCACCCCGCGATCTACGAGCAGATGCGCAACTGGCTGGAGGGCGTTCCCGCCCTGCCGACCCCCGCAGCGTCAGACGCTCAGCGCCCGTAGCGCTCGCGGCCGAGCACCAGCTGCTCGGGGAGCGCCGTGCGAGGCGGCGGCGAGGGATCCGCGAGCACCGAGACGGTCTCGGCGACACTGGCGGTCACGGTCGCGACGACGCCGTCGGCCTGCACGGACACGTGCTCTCCGTTATTGGACGCCACCTCGCCCTCGAGGCCCGGCTCGATCCCGGCGTCCTTCAAGTAGTGCAGCAGATCCTCGGCCTCGTTCTCGAGTCGCAGAATCGTCACCTGGGCGCCGACCACGCAATCGGCCAGCGGCACCCCGTCGATCCGCTCGCCGACGCGGATCGGATGGCCGTGCGGGCAGGTTCTGGCGTCGCCGACGGCGCCCCGTACATAGGCTTCGAAGCGGGGTGTCATCGCGTGCTCGAGCTGCTCCGCCTCCTCGTGCACGTCGTCCCAGGGAACCCCGACGACGTCAGTCAGGAAGCGCTCGATCATCCGGTGGCGGCTGACGATCCGCTCGGCATGGCTGCGTCCCGGGTCCGTGAATTCGATCGCCCGCTCGGCGGTGCGGGCGACATAGCCGTCACGCTCGAGCCGGCCGAGCATCTCGTGCACGGTCGGAGCCGAGAGCTGCATCGCGCGCGCCAGATTGGCGCCGGTCATCGGCAGCCCGGCCTCGAACAGCCAGTAGAGCGACTCGAGATACTCCTCCTCGGCGGCGGTGGCATGCTCGGCGGCCATCAGCTGATCGTAGCGGTACGATCGCGCCATCTTGAATCTGCCGCTGAACCCACCGATCGAGCCCCAGCTGGCTCGCTCAAAACCGGAGCTCCCGGCCGGAGAACGGTGGTCATACGAGCCGAAGTACGACGGCTTCCGGGCAATTGCATTCGTCGACGGGGACGAGGTGATGATCCAGTCCCGGGGCGGCAAGCCGCTGTCGCGCTACTTCCCGGAGCTGGCCTTCCCGCCTGGGCGGTACGTGCTCGACGGCGAAATCGTGATCGACGCGGACGACGGCGGCCAGGACTTCGGCGCGCTCCAGCAGCGGATCCATCCCGCGCAGTCGAGGATCGAGATGCTCGCGGCCAAGACGCCTGCACGCTATGTCGCCTTCGATCTGCTCGCCGAGGGCGATGAATCGCTGCTCGGGAAGCCGTTCGCCGAGCGACGCGCGGCGCTCGAGCAGCTCGCCAGCGAGCGGATCGACCTCACGCCGGTGACCCGCGACGTCGCCGGCGCGGAGCCGTGGCTGCGCAGTGGCGAGGGCGTCGTCGCCAAGGAGATCGCGGCCCCCTACCGGCCCGGCCAGCGCGTCGGGATGGTGAAGGTCAAGCGGGCGCGGACAATCGATGCTGTCGTGGTCGGCTACCGGCCGGGGAAGGAGGCCGACACGGTCGGGTCGCTGATCCTCGGTCTCTACGACAGCAGCGGCGAGTTGCACGTGGTCGGGCACTCCTCGGGCCTGCGCGCGGCCGAGAAGCGCGCCTTGGTGGGGAGGCTGGCCGTGTATGAGACGGGGAAGCGGGGCCATGGCGACCCCAGCCGCTGGAAGAACGAGAAGGAGCTTGAGTGGATCGAGCTGCGTCCAGAGCTGGTCGTCGAGGTGACGTTCGACCACATCAGCGACGGTCGCATTCGGCACGGCACCAAGATCCTGCGCTGGCGTGAGGACAAGCCGCCGCGCGAGTGCCTGCTCGAACAGATGAGCGCGTAGGCCCGCGCGCCAAGTCCGTAGTTTCTTGGATTCGAACCGCGGCAAACCGCCGATGCCGACGAGCCCGAGCGCTGGTGAACTGCGCCGATGGCCAGGCTCCGACCCACCCCACTGCGCCTGTCGGTTGCGGCCGCCGGCACTGCCGGTCTGCTCGTCATCGGTGGGCTCGCGGCCACCGCGAGCTCGCAGAGTCGCGGTGCGCTGCTGAAGCAGTTGGAGCGGCCCGCCGTGCCCGCCGCGGCCAGTGCGGCCGTGCCCGACGCAACCAGTGTCGGAACGATCGTGAGCGCGACGCCGATGCCGATCGGGCACTACCGGCTGCGGATGGCTGTGACACCCAATCGCGCGGCGGCTCGCAACCGCTTCGCCATCACTGTGACTGAACGCGGGCATCCGGTCGCAGGCGACACAGTCACCGTGACCTTCTCGATGCCGTCGATGAACATGTGGCAGGCCCTCACGACGCAGCTCGAGCCGGTGGGCAACGGCATCTACGCGGCGACCGAGCCGGTACTCGGGATGGCCGGATCCTGGCAGCTATCGGTGCGCGTCACTCGCCCCGGCGAGGCGCCCGTCATTGCGGTCCTCGCTGACCGCATCGGCGCGTAGACGCCCGCAGGGGACTGCGGAAAACCACTCGCAAGTGTTCGGTCATGCCGCCGACGAATAGAGAGTCGCTCACGGATGGCACGGGCCACGCGCCCGCCTACCGTGCACCGAAACTCCGATCCCTCGACAGGAGATACTGACAATGGGTAACCAGGATGAAAATGGACGGGACAAGGACCGCGCGTGGCGCGAGTGGATGATGGTGTCTGTGGGCCTGACGGGCCTGCTCTCGATCGTCGGTACGATCGTCGCCGTCGTCGCCCTGGCCTCGACCAACCCCAGCCGGGAAAATGTGACTGTCGCAGCCACCCCGGCGGCGCAGGTCGCCGCCATCGCCCAGCCCGCGCCGCAATCGCTCAAGATTCTGGTCAAGGCAGACGACGAGCACGGCAGGCTCGGACCCGATCATCAGTGGCACGATGCGTTCCTCCCGGCGGACTTCGCCGTGCACGCGGGAGCCACGGTGACAATCACGTTTTACAACTACGACAGCGGTCCACACACGTTCACGGCGCCGTCGATGAACGTCAACCAGGTGATCCCCGGTGGGGGGTCGCTCGGCGCTCCCAAGGTCGTCACCCTGACGTTCACCGCGCCGTCCAAGCCGGGAACGTACCAGTGGTGGTGCTCGGTTCCGTGTGACCCGTGGGCGATGTCGCACGATGGATACATGCGCGGCCATGTGACAGTGCTCGCCTGAGAGGGCACACCCACCCGGGCATGATCCGACATAGGATTGCCCACGATGCACGAGGTGAAGCACGCGGCCGGCCTCGCTTACCGTGAGGCCGGGCCGGTGGACGGGCGGCGCGTGGCGCTGCTCGTCCACGGCTATCCGGAGTCCTCGTATATGTGGCGCCACTCGCTGCCGGCGCTGGCGGACGCCGGTTGGCGGGCGATCGCGCCGGACCTCGCGGGCTACGGCGATTCCGAGCCGGATCCACCGGGGACCTGGGAGCGCCACGTCGAGTCGCTCGAGCGCTTCACCGACGAGCTGGGGCTGGCGCCGCTCGCCCTGGTGACGCACGACTGGGGCGTCATGATCGGATTGCGCTGGGCCTGCGATCACCCCGGCTCGGCGCGCGCGCTGGTGATCTCCGACGGCGGGTTCTTCGCCGACCGGCGCTGGCACGACCTCGCGAACGTGATGCGAACGCCGGGCGAGGGCGAGCGGCTGGTGCGCTCCTACACGCGCGAGCTGCTCGGCCAGGCTCTGCGCGGCTTCTCGAGCGGGATCACCGCGGACGCCGCGGACGAATACTGGAAGGCGTTCGTCGATGACCGGCGCCGGGTCGGGCAGCTCGACTTGTACCGCTCCGGCGATTTCGAGAAGCTGACCGCGTACGACGGCGCGCTGACCCGGCTCGGCCTTCCGGCGCTGATCATGTGGGGCGGCCTGGACCGCTTCTCGACGGTGCAGCTGGCGCACCGGTTCCAGGCCGAGCTCCCGCAATCGGAGCTGATTGTGTTCGAGCACGCGGGGCACTTCATCTGGGAGGACGAGCCTGACGCGACTGCGCTGGCGCTGGTCGACTTCCTCATCCGGCGGGCGCGCTGAGGGGGCGGCGATTCCCGACATCCCCACCACGATCCTGATCGCGCCGGACTCGTTCAAGGGCACGCTGAGCGCCGCTGAGGTGGCCGTCGCAATCGGCGCGGGCCTGCACGGCGCCGGCTTCCCGGTCGACCTCTGTCCGGTCGGCGATGGCGGTGAGGGCACGCTCGACGCGCTGGCCGGACCGCTGGAACTCGGGCTCCGATCCGCGTCCGTACACGACCCGCTGGGCCGCGAGATCCAGGCATCGTTCGGGTTGCGCGGGGCGCTCGCGGTCGTGGAAACGGCCGCCGCCAGCGGCCTGGGGCTGGTCGATCCTGCGGAGCGTGACCCGTTTGCGGCCAGCACGTTCGGGACCGGCGAGCTGATCGCCGCGGCGCTCGATGCCGGCGCCACGCTCGTATACCTGGGCGTGGGCGGCAGTGCCACGACCGACGGCGGCGGCGGTGCGATCCGCGCGCTCAGAGAGCGCGGCGGTCTGCACGGCGCCCGCCTGGTCGTGCTGTGCGACGTGCGGACCCCGTTCGAGGACGCCGCGCGCGTGTTCGGACCGCAGAAGGGCGCCACGCCGGCGGACGTGGCCAAGCTGACCAAGCGGCTCCACGCGCTCGCACGGCGATCTCGCCGTGACCCGCGCGGCGTGCCGATGTCCGGCGCTGCGGGGGGCCTGGCGGGCGGTATGTGGGCGGCATTCGGCGCCGAGCTGGCGGCCGGCGCGCCGTTCGTGCTCGACGCGATCGGTTTCGACCTGCGGATGCGCGCGGCGCGCGCGGTCGTCACCGGAGAGGGACGGCTCGATCAGCAGAGCCTGGCCGGCAAGCTCGTGTCGGAGGTTGCGACGCGCGCCCGCCAGGCAGGTGTGCCCTGCCACGCGGTGGTGGGAAGCCGCCAGCTCGACGCGTTCGGCGCTCGCGTGCTCGATCTCCAGGCAGTGATCGAGGCCAGCACGGTGGCCGAGATCGGGGCCGCCGGGCGCCGGCTGGCCGAGCTTGTCTAGGCTCGTGGTGGTAGTGCCGCTCCGGGCGGGGCCGGCTATTCCTGCTGCGCGGGCTCGACCGGCGGCCGTGTCGCTGCCGCGGTCTCCGTCGGGAACGCGTGCGCGGGGAGCGGGTCGAGCACTTCGTCGGGCGTCAGGGACATCCGGCAGAAGTCCTCGCCGAATGGCGTCAGGTGGATGCTCCGGCGAACGAACTCGGCGTGGGCGACCGGCTCTCGCGTCCGCGCGGCAAACATCCGCCGGATCTTGTCGTTCTGATTACGGCTGAACTCCGCGTCGCGGCCGCCGCCAGCGCGGCGGTCGCTCCGGGCAGCGCGGTCAGTGCGGCCGCGAGCAGTCCCGCGCCCCAGATCCGTGGCCTCATAGTTGTCGGGTATCGGCCGGGCGGCAGCCTCCCTTGAGGGGCGTGTCAGAGCGCTGACCCGCGTGCCGTGTCAGAGGGCTAGCAGCGGCTTCGCGGTTCAGTGCGCGAACGCCTTGCGGTGCTCGCCGGGGAGCGGTGCGCTCAGCGACTGCAGGAACTTCGTCTCCTCTCCCATGTGCTCGAGCAGCTGGTCCGCCATCTCGAGGTTCATGCCCGCCCGGATCACAATCCGCAGCACGTCCAGGTCCTGGCGGTTCTCGGGGAACGAGTATGCGGGCACGAGCCAGCCGAACTGGCGCAGGCGATCCGAGACGTCATAGACCGTGTAGTTCTCGATCTCGGGAGCGAGTCCGAACGCGAACACGGGGAGATCGCTGCCGTCGCTGATCAGCCGGTAAGGGCCGAGCTTGGCGATCCCGTCGGCGATGTAGCGCGCCACGTCCTGGGCGGTCTGGATCACCCGGCGGTAGCCCTCCCGTCCGAGGGTGGTGAACATGAAGTACTGCGCCACCACCTCGCTTCCCGGGCGAGAGAAGTTGAGCGCGAACGTCGGCATGTTGCCGCCGAGGTAGTTGACGTTGAACACCAGGTCGCGGGGCAGCGCCTCCATGTTGCGCCAGATCGCCCAGCCGACACCCGGGTACACGAGGCCGTACTTGTGGCCGGAGGCGTTGATCGACTGGACCCGCGGGATCCGGAAATCCCACTCCAGATCCGGTTGGATGAACGGCGCCACGAACCCGCCGGAGGCCGCGTCAACATGGATCGGGACGTCCAGACCGCGGTCGCGCTCGAGGCCGTCGAGCGCCGCCGCGATCTCCTTGACCGGCTCGTAGCTGCCATCGAAGGTCGAGCCGAGAATCGCGACGACGCCGATCGTGTTCTCATCGCACTGCGCGACGGCCTCTGGGGCGCCGAGGTGATAGCGCTCGCCCTCCATCGGCACCAGCCGCTGCTCAACGTCCCAGTAGCGACAGAACTTGTCCCAGCACACCTGGACGTTGGCGCCCATCACCATGTTCGGCCGGTCGGTCGGCTTGCCCGCGGCCTTCGCCCGCGCGCGCCAGCGCCACTTCAGCGCCAAGCCGGCGAGCATCGCCGCCTCACTCGATCCGGTGGTCGAGCAACCGGTGGCGTCCTCGTGGTCGGGTGAATTCCAGAGGTCCGAGAGGATGGCGACGCACCGCGCTTCGATATTGGCGGTCTGCGGATACTCGTCCTTGTCGATCATGTTCTTGTCCGCGGTATCGGCCATCAGGCGGGCGGCGATCGAGGGCATCCAGGTCGTGACGAACGTCGCGAGGTTCAGACGCGCCTGCCCGTCGAGCAGCAGGTCGCTGGTGATCAGCTCATACGCGAGGTCTGCGCCGACGCCGGATTTTGGCATCTCGTGGCAGGGAAGCCGGAAGTCCTTCTCGGCCTGGTGGACGGGGGCGGCGTGCGGACGGTGGTGCGACTTGCAGGGTGCGCTGTGTGTGAGCGCCATCTGAACATCCTTCATGGTCGTCGGGGCCGGTCAGATGGATCATCGCGCAGGACGGGGCGGCCGTGCGGGGATCTGCCGGTGCGGTGGGATCGGCGGAATGGGCGGGATCGGCGGGGCCGGGCGAGGGCTCGCGCGATTACGTGCCCCAGAGGACATCAAGCGTGGGCGGCTTGCGGAACACCAGTCCGCGGATGCTCGCGGGCCGGTCAGGATCGAGCCGCAGGTGCTCGAGACGGCGCAGCAGGGAAGCGAGGCCGAGCCGCGCCTCCAGCCGCGCGAGGTGGACCCCGACGCACACGTGCGGGCCCTGCGCGAACGCCAAGTGGCGGCGGCCGGCACGCGTGATGTCGTAGCGGTCCGGGTCGCTGAACACGGCGGGATCGCGGTTGGCGGCGGCGATCGAAATCCGCACGAGCTCGCCGCACCCGATCGCGGCTCCACCCGCTTCGATGTCGGAAGTCGCGTAGCGGTCGATAACCGCGGCGGCGGGCTCGAGCCGCAGTGACTCCTCGATCGCGGCGCCGATCAGCCCCGGGTCGCGGCGCACGCGTTTCAGCTCGTCGGGCCGTTGGAGCAGGTGCAGCACCGCGTTGCTGATCATCCCCTCGGTCGTCTCGATCCCGCCGAACAGCAGCACTGCGGCGTTGGAAGCGATCTGATCCGAGGTCAGAGTCGAGCCAGACGCGGCCGCCGCAAGCAGCGATGAATCCTCGCCGCCATCGATCACCATCTGCAGCCGAGCGCGCAGGGCGGCAAATGCCACCCGCCCGTCATCGGTGATCCCACGTCCAGCCGTGATCGAGGTCACGGCCGAGACAATCGCGTCATACCAGCCGAGCACAGTCGATGTCTCCGCCGTCGAGAGCCCCAGCGCCCGAGCCACAATCGACGCAGCCATCGGGCCCGCGAATGCTCGCCGGAGCTCCGCGGCACCCGCCGGCGCGAACCCGTCGATCAGCGCATCGGCCTCTTCCCCGATCGCGGTCTCGAATCGCTCCCCCACTTCGCCGGGGCGGAACGGAGCCACGAACGGGGCGCGGTGACGAGCGTGCTCGTCACCGTCAAGGCTCAGCATGCTCGGGCCGATCACCTGCGCCGTCGAGAACCGCGGATCGTCGACGGTGAACGTGTCCGCGTCGCGCATCACCTGAAGGGCGAGGTCGTGGCGGGTCACGAGCCAGCCGTCGAGGGCGGGGAGCCACGAGACGGGCTCGGCCCGGCGCAGGCCGGCGAGGGTCGGGTGAGGGTCCAAATCGAGCTGCTCGAGCGTGACCGCCGCGCCGAGGGGGAACGCGCCGCGGGAGGAGCTGGTCCGGGGCGGTGGGCTGTTCGCTGCCACGGCTGTACATGAGAGCATGCTTCGGGCAGGGGGCTCGCGCGCGGGGGGCGGATTTGGCCCGGGGGGGCCGGGCGGATTTGGTTTGGGGGGCGCCGGGCGGATTTGGCCTGGGGGCGTGCCAGCGCGGCCGCCTCGGTGCGGTCCGCTCGGGGAACGGCGCTGGTGAAGGGTGGCAGGGCCGGAGGGTGTCAGCAATCTGACAATTTCGGCTGCATACGGGGAATCGGGGAACGGGGACAAATCGCCCGTTCGGTTTGGACCTTGGTTACATAAGCATGTGGGGCATGCTTATGTAGCCAAGGTCGGTTTGGGAATGGCGCTTTGTGCCTGTAAGCATGCCGCCGGGGCGGATCTCGGCCCATGGGCCCCTCGCCGGGTGGTCGATCACATGCTTCCGCCGCATTTCGACCCGCTCCGGCCGTGCCGGGCCGGCCCGGCCGTCCGACGCAAGCCACCCTTCACCAGCGCCGTTCCCCGAGCAGTCCGCATGGCGCAGGCCACGCTGGCGCCGCCCCCAGGCCAATTCCGCCTGCACTTGCCCCCAAGCCAGAGCAGTCCTGTAGCCACCAAAGGCGGTCTTGAAGGCCGCGAGCGACGTCAAGCGGGTTCCCTCCCCCGCGGCGGCTGGCACCCGAGGTCGATCAGGTGCCGGGCGAAGGCGAGCCGGTCGCGGTCGGGGTGAAAGGGCTCGTTGCCGTCGCGCAATAGCGCGCCGACGCGCTCGAGGTCGTAGAGCAGCGCGAGCTTGCCGGGCGGGTCATCCCACTCGCCCGAGTCGTAGCGTTGGACCCAAGCCGCCAGCGCCGCGAGTGCTTCGACCTGCACCTGGTCCTCCCACCAGCCTGAGCGGACCGACAGGCGGTAGCGCTCGCGGAGCATGCACACCTCGGTCCACAGCTGCTCGAACCACAGCCACCGCTCGCGGGGGTAAAGGGAGGCCCAGCTCAGCGGCCAGCGCCGGCCGTCGGGATCGTCGGGATCGTCGCCGAGTCCATCCCAGGATTCATCGTCGGGTTCGGACCAGCTCATCGCGCACCCGCCAGTCGTCGCAGCCGACGGTCGGCGAACCACATTCGCAGTGCGACCCGGGTCGGAGCGATGCGCCCGTAGAGCAGCAATGCATGGCCGTCGGGAAGCTGGCGCAATGCCTCGGGCGCGACGAGTGGCCGGCGGCGGTGTGCGGTCGAGCGGCTCGTGCCTCCGCTACCCGTGGTGTGCGTGGAGTCGCGCGCCTCCTCCTCGCCGACGAGACCGGCGAAGTACCGCAGCGTCTCCAGGTCCGCGACCCCGGGAAGGAGCATCCGTGCCCGGTGGCTGTTGACAACTGTCTCGGCTTGGCCGCCGTAGCGACTGCGCGCCTGGGCGAGGTCGTGGAAGATCGAGACGAGCTGGATGTTGTGGCTCGGAGCAGTGGACGCAATCTCGGCGAGGTTGGGGAGCGGTGCGACGTTGCCGGCTTCGTCGAGGCACAGCAGCAGCGGTAGCTCGAGTCGTCCGCCGGCCAGCGTCGCGCGCTCGTAGGCGCGATCGACGAGCTCCGAGAGCAGGGCGAGGAAGATCGGGCGAAGCAGCTTCGACGCCTTGGCGTCGCCGATCAGATAGAGGGTCGCGCGCTCGTCGAGCAGGCGGTCGGGTGTGATCTCGCATGACTGCGCCGAGCGCGCCACGCGCGCGAAACGGTACGCCCGCAGCAGCGCCTGGGCGGTTGCCTCGATCGAGGAGCGGGTGCGGTCGGCCTGGGCCTCGAATGCGCGCACCGCGTCATAGGCGGCGTGGGCGCCGGCGAGCTCGGTCTCGTTCCGGGCACCCTCGGCGAGGCGGTCGAGCGCCTGTTGCAGCTCTCGCGTGCCCTGCCCGTACGCCCATCGCACGACGTCGTCGACCCGGGCGCCGGTGCCCTGCGCCGCGTAGAGCAGCGGCGCGAGGCGCTGCTCGGCCGCGATCGCCCAGAAGTCGCCGCCCTCGACACCGCGCTGATCTAGCTCTCCAACGGATGCCAGCCGCCATGCGACCTCGAGCGCACCATCCCATGTCCGCGCTCCGTGCAGGGGCGACCAGGTGTGCGACACCGTTCCGGCAAGCAGGAACGGGTCGAACACGAACACGGGTCCGAGCGACTCGCGGCGGCGGCGCGTCGCCGCGAGCAGGTCGGTCTTGATCGACGAGGCGATCGCGGGGCCGTCCCATTCGAGCAGCGCGGGGACCGCGAGCCCTGCCGACTTGCCCGACTGCGGCGGCCCGAACGCGACCAGGGCGTGCCGCTGCTCAGCATGCAGCAGCCGACCGTTATGCCTGCCGAGGGCGAGTCGCCCCCTCGCTCGTGCCCGCTCGGGGTTGTGCAGCCCGCCCCGGCGCAGTGCGCCGAGATCGCTCCCGCTCGCCCACCTCGCCCCGGCGCCGCGCCCGCGCAGCAGCCCGACCGTTCCGACGCGAAGGCCGAGCAGTACGACGGCGGAAACCGCTGCGCCGAGCAGCGCCAGTGCGCCATAGAAGCCTGACGGACCCGGTAGCCGTGAGCGCCATGGTGCCGGCCAGGCCGCCGCCGGGTTGGCGACGTGGCCCGGGAGCCGCGTCAGCACGCCCAGCAACTCCCCCGAGTCGATCTGGGGCCAGCCGCGGCCGAAGATCGCGCCGGCGATTCCGCCCCACAGCCAAAGAAGCAGCCCGATGCCGAGCGCGGTGCCGATCGCGACCAGCATCGCGAGGTCCGAAACGCCGCCCGTCCGGGAGTCAGTCATCGCCGCTGCACCGCCCGTGACCGCGGCTCCGGCGTCCACGATGCCGCTCTCATCGCCGCATCCTCGCCCCGGCGCCGACCTGCATCCCGGTGTCGGTGTTGGTCAACTCGGCCTCCAGCGGCGAGCGGTAGTGCTGGACCACGAACGACCGCGAGCCGACCCGCCACAGCGCCTGCCCGGCCGACAGCATCGAGATCAGCTGCGCCTCGCTCTCGGAAAGACCGAGCAGCGTGCGGGTCAGCGGCACCTGGCTCTCGTCCTGGTGGTAGACGATCCGCGTCGATGCGTCGGCGATCAGGCCCTCCGCGATCCGGGCCGCGCGTGAGCCTGCGTCACCGGCCGCCTGCAGGTCGGCGAGCTTGTGGAGCACGACCAGGTTCATCACTCCGAACTGGCGGGCCAGCTTGAAGTTCGACTGGAACCATTCCCCGAGGCCGGTGTGCTGAACGATCTTCCACGACTCGTCGGCGACATTGATCAGTCGCTCGCGCCCGGGCCGCTCGGCCATCCGGGCCAGCAACGCACTCATCCAGGCTGTCGCACACGCCATCAGGATTCCGACCGCCGGCGAATCGCGCACCGCGTGCAGATCGAGCACGAGCAGCTTGGCGTCGAGGTCGAGACCGGGCGTTGTCGGACCATCGAACATACCTCGCAGGGGTCCCTCGCAGAGGTCCTGAATCGCCAGCGCGGCGCGGCGAGCGTCGGTGGCGAGACCGCTGGGAGTGGTCTGGAGCCGGTCGGCCATCTCGCTGACCGGCTCGAACAGCACCGCGGCGATCTCGGGCAGGGTCGGCTCCAGCCGCGTGCGCGCGCGTACGGTGCGGAGCGCTTCACGCAGGGCCGCCGCCTCGATCTGCGTCAACGGGCCGCCGAGTGCGGTGACCGCGATCGCTCGCAGCAACTCGAGTTGGGCATGCTCCTCCGGCCGCGAGGCAAGCGGGTTCACTCGCACCCCGCCGCCGGGCACGAGCGAGACAGGTTTGACTCCGACCGCTTCGCACAGGGGACCGTATTCCCGCTTTACGTCGAGCACGAAGGCCCGCCGCCCGAACAGCAGCATCCGCCACAGCAGCGTCTTGACCAGTGCGCTCTTGCCCTGGCCGAGCTTGCCGAGCACGATCGCGTTCGGATCGTCGAGCGAGCCATCGCCGTACAGGGCCCAGGGGTCGTAGCAGAATGCCCCGCCGGCCGAATCCCGCCCGATGAACACACCGCGTCCGCCAAGACCGCCGGCCGCTATGAACGGGTAGATCGCCTGGGCGTGCCGGGTCGTGCAGCGGTGGCCGGGCCGCTCGGCCGAGCGCAGGCCGGAACCGATCATCTCAGACCCCGGCACAGTGGCAGCGTGAATGTGAACGCTTCGGCCTGCTCGCCGTACATGCGGTGCAGCTCGAGGCGAGCGCGGGCGGCGTGCTCGAGCACCTCCGAGCAGGCGCGCCGCAGATCGTCGCGATCCCGACCCGAGACCGTGATGAATCCCGCCAGGCGTACTTCGCTGTGCCCGGCCGCCAGCTCGGCTTCGCGGCGGATGGTCGCCTCCTGCGCCAGGCGCTGGCGGGCTGTCTCAGACTGGCCGAAGCGGTGGCGCAGGTCGCGGTCCGCTCGATCACGAGTGACGGCCGCTTCGATCTCTCTGGTCGAGCGCTGGGGTGGGATCGGCTCGAACGTGACCGCGACCGTCCGCACAGTGCTCGACCGCCCGAGCAGGGCATCCATGAACATCGGCGAGACGTCGATCCGCGGCCAGCCGCCGATCCAGTAGGTCGCGTGCACGGCGCCGTCGCTCTGGTAGTGGTCCCACCCCTCGCGCGCCGCCAGCGGCCACGCGTTGGCCTCGCTGAGGCCGTCGCGGCTCGAGTCCGCCATCTGGAGTGCCGCGAGCTCAGCCCGCGCGTAGGGATCGAACGCCGTCCGGAGGGCCCGCGCGAGCTGGCCCGAGCTGAGCGCGCCGAGCACCATCACCTCTGCCGCCTCCAGCCCCTGCGCGACGCGCTCAGTCTGCTCGATCATCGCGCGCATGACGGTCCCCGTACCGCGCTCGCGGACACGCCGGGCGTCCACCTGCACGGCGATCAGGATCTCGTGCTCCTGGGTGGCCTGAGCGGTCGTGCCGATCAGCTCCAGATAGGACTCGATCATCGGTGTGCCCCGCAAGGGCACGGCCGGATCGTGCTCGGCATGAAGCCAACGGGCGAGCTCGTCGCCCTGTGCCGGAGCCGTTCGCTCGAGCCACTGGATCCGGCGGATCGGCGTGCTCGCCGCTCCCGTGAGCACCAGACCCCAGCGCGCCAGCCGACGCTCCTGGGCATCGGGATCGAGCAGCGCGAACGTGACCACCCGGCACGCCAGCACGGCCGTCAGCCGTCGTCCTGCGGCCTCTGAGAGCACCCCGATCGCGCGGTCTCGATAGGCGGCATCGACGATCCTGATCCCGCCAAGCGCGTCCGGTGGCACCGGTTCGGGTGGCTGGAGCCCGGTCGCTGCGGAGCGGCCGCTTGCGCGCCCGACGAGTCCTCGGGTGGGGATCGGCGAGCGGAATCGCGTGCGGCGCCGGACGACGCGAAGCCCGAACGCCGAGACCACCGGCGCCCACTGCTCTAACGTCCGGCCGGCCACCGGCGCCACCGCCAACACGATCGCGCCGCCGACCGACAGAGTCGCGATCAGCACGCCGGTGGCGGTCGGTGCCTGGTTGAGGACGATCACCGCCGTGAGCGCGCCGCCCGCGAGCATCGCGGCTTGACCGACGCGAACCGGGCCCAGGATCCCGCGCCGCTCGAGCGGGCCGAATCTGTAGGAAAGGCGACCGTTCGGCGTCACAGACGGCCGTCCGTGGGTTCCGCGCCGGGTGGGAGCGGGTTGCGGTCCTCGGCGCCGGCCCGTTCCTCGGTAGATGCCGCGCCGCCGCTGGGGTCGGGTCCGGCCTTCGGCGGCCGATCCGGCAGCTCGGGCTCCCAGCCGCCGTCACGTCCAAGCTTCAGCACCAGGCCGGCGCTTTCCGGTGGTAGAAACGCCGGATCGGAAACGCGACCCGGGTCGCCAACCGAGCCGGCCGCCGGAGCACCGTCGCCGCTGCCCTCGGCGGTCGGGCCGCTCATCGCCCCGCCGGCGGCGTCCGCCGCTCGGTCCTCTCCGGACGCCGTGTCACCGTCCGCCGGCGCACGACCGTTTGCGCTCGCCACACCATTGACCGAGGCCCCGACGGCCGCCATCTCCGCCAGCCGGTCTCCCCCCTCCGTCGCCGCGTCCTGCCCCGCCCCGCCGTCCACGCCCGCCGCGCTGTCCACGCGCGCCCCCGCGCTGTCCACGGGCGCCCCCGCGCTCTCCACTCCCGCGGCCGCCGCCGCCCCGTCGGCCTGATCGCGCATCCCGGTGGTGATATGGCCCGCCCACTCGTCCCCCCACCGCTCCTCCCCCCACCGCTCGTGTCCCCAGCCGGCGCCGGCGTCCGCGATCATCGCCGGAGTGCGGATCGCGCGGGCCTCGTGGCGCAGCGCTCCGGCGGCGCCGCTCGCGAGCTCGGTCAGCGGGATCACCCGCAGTAGCGCCCACGGCGCGAACGCGCCCATGATCAGCAGCACGATGCCGCCGAGGAAGCCGGTGACGCTGTGGCCGACGCTGTGATCCAGAGCCGAGCCCCCCAACGCCAGCACCGCGACGATGGCGAACTTCGCCAGGATCAGCGCGACCAGCGTCTCGACGGCGCGGACCGCCCACATCCGGCGTGCCGGCCACACGAACGACGCGAACACCAACGGCAGCATCAGAACGATCACGTATACGGCCGCCTCCCGCATCAGCAACTCCAGCCACAGCACGATCGCTCCTGCGGCGATGAACAGGCCGACGAGGAACGCGATGAACGGCGAGCCAGTGAGGATCGTGAGCCCGCCGACGGTGAGCGCCGCCTTGCCGAGGAAGTGGGCGCCGGCGTTGCCGGCGGCGGCGGAGACGATCGCGGACATCTGATCGGAGGCCGCCAGCAGGAGCATCGTCAGCGGCGCGGCGATGCTCACCCCCAGCACCGCGAGCGGCAGATAGCCGAGGGCGGCGCGCGCCAGCAGGGCCAAGTCCGAGCGCATCAGCGCCTGCACGGCAGCGGCGAACAGGAACGGCAGCGTGAGCAGGGCCGCGATGCCGGCCAGCCGCCAGTAGGTCGAGGAAAACCACGTGCTGGTGAGCTGGGGCGCGGTCGTCTGCGACAGCACGGTGGCGGTCTCGTGGAGGGCGAACTTGGCGCCTCCGAGCACCCACACGCCGATCGCAGCCAGACCGATCGCCGTCGATGCGCTCGAGCCGCCACCGCCGCTGCTGCCGCTGCTGCCGCCGCTGCTGCCGCCGCTGCCGCTGCTGCCGCCGCTGCCGCCGCGACCGCCACCCAGCAGCGTCTTCACCGCTCCAACCGGGTGTCCGCCGAGGAACTTCTTTCCGGCCTTCACGAGCGCCGGCGCATTGGTTGCGACCGTGCAGGCTTTGCCGGCGGCGCCGCTGAACCAGCCGGCCGCCGAGCAGACCGGGTTGGCGGTCGCCGTGGATACCGGGCCGGCGACGAGCACGACTGGGCTCGCGATCAGGACAACGGCCAGCCGCTTGATCATTTGGCCGTCGTCCCGAGGTGCTCGAAGAAGTTGACCAGCCCAGGGGCCGAGCCGACGACCAGCGCCGAGGCGCCCGAGATCAGCGCCGCCATCCGTCCGCGCGCCGCGTAGTGATGGTTGTGGGTGTGCGAGGCCAGGGCCCAGAGCGCCGCGCCGATGAACGCTCCGAGCAACGCGAGCGCAAGTGCCCAAGCCTCAGCGCCATTGACGATTTGCTGGAGCACGTTGCTCCCGGGCAGGCTCGTGAGGTCGGGATGGGCGGTAACCGCTAGTTGCATGACAGCCTCCTGAGACTAATTGAGTCTAAATGAAACTAGCAAGGTTCAGGCGAATCTGCTAGGTTCGATTGCATCAAATTAGTCTCAATTTGATTCAAATGGCTACATACGAAAGTGCGAGTCGTGCCGCCTCCGAGTGCGGCAGTTGCACCGACCTCGACGAGCTGTACCGGACGCTGTCGGCCCGGCTCGAGCGGCTGGTTCGCTCCGATGTGAGGGCGTCCGAGGCAGTGATCGAGGACGCCTGCCAGTTCGCTTGGAGCCGGCTCGTCGACCATCGCGATCGAGTCAGACGCGAGGCTGTGCTCTCGTGGCTGTTCACGACGGCGGTCCGCGAGGCGTTCAAGCTGATCCGTGTCGGAGGTCGATACGTGTCACTCGACGCCGCGCTCGAGCAGTTCGGGGAGCGCGCGATTGCGCCGGGGGCACAGTCGCCGGATGAGCTGCTCGAGCAGCGCGAGCGGCTCGCGGAGATCGCCGCCCTTCCCGAGCGCCAGCAGCGCCTGCTGTGGCTCCACGCTCTTGGGCTCAGTTACACCGAGATCGCCGTGTACACCGGCTACAGCGCGCGGACCGTCGAACGGCAGCTGCTTCGCGCCAAGCGCCGAATGCGCGAAGCTTCCGTCGATGGCGACCTGGTCGACCTCGATCGAGCTGCGAGGGGCGGGCGGTGAGCCCGTCAACTTCCCAAGGACGCTGCTCTCGCACGGCGTCGCCGATCTGCCGCCCAACAGGATCGTGCCCGATGGGTCTTCGTTGGAGACGGCCCTGCGTGCGGATGGCCGGGCGTGGGTCGTTCGGCTCGTCGGCACCGACCCGGGCCACGCCCAGGTGCAGGCAGTCCCGCACGCGGGTGTGCCGCCGGTAGAGCTCCGCCCGATCCTCGTGGCACAGCTGCGCCACATGCTACGGCTGGATGAAGACCTGAGCCTCTTCTACGCGCTCACGGCGGCCGATTCGGCACTGGCGTGGGCAGCGGTCGGCGCCGGTCGGATGCTGCGCAGCCCGACCGTGTTCGAGGACGTAATCAAGACGATCTGCACCACCAATTGCGCTTGGTCTGCGACCGAGCGGATGGTCGGCGCAATCGTCGGCCGACTCGGTACCGCCGCCGTCGGGGCGCCCGAGCATCGCGCCTTCCCGACCGCCGCAGCGCTCGCGCAAGCCGGCGAGGATTTCTACCGCGACGTGGCGAGGGCGGGCTACCGCGGTCCGTATCTACGCAAGCTCGCCAGCGACGTGGCCGACGGCGGGCTCGACCTCGAGGCATTCGCCGATCCGGCGCTGCCGGACGAGCAGGTGGCGGACCAGCTGCTCGCGATCGACGGCGTCGGGCCGTACGCAATGGCCCACATGATGATGCTCCTGGGCCGTTACCGGAGGCTGATCCTCGACTCCTGGACCCGTCCGACGTACCGCCGGCTGACCGGCCGGCCGCGGGTTTCCGACAAGGGCATTGAACGAGCATTCCGCCGCTATCGCGAGTTCGCCGGGCTGGCGTTCTGGCTCACCCTCACCGAGGACTGGCTGCCGGACTAAAGGCGTCAGCCGCCCGCGACCGCCTGCCCGCGCCGATCGGGGCGGCTAACGCGCCCGCCCGCGCTTGCGCCGCCGGCGCTCTGCGGGGCTGAGCTTGCGCGGCTTGGTCCGCGCCTTGGCGCCCGCTCGACCGCCCGCGCCGGCGGTCGCCGCAGCGGCGTGCCCGCGCACCGGTGCCCGGCGGCGGGCGTCGCGCCAGATGTAAAGCGAGATTCCCCCGAGGACTACGACCGCGCCGACCGCGATCATGATCGCCCCGGTGCCACTGATGCCGCCGCTGCCCGCGGCCGAGGACGTGCTCGCCTGGACGACCGGCGTCGTGGTCGACTGGGTCGCGATCGGCTGCTGTGGCAGGCCGGGCGCGAACGGGCTGGCGGGCGTCTGGCCCGCGGCCAGGCCTGGAACGCTCAGCAGCGCAGCCGCCGCGGCCGCCAGCACTCCGATGCCAAGGATTCGCAACGCGCTAGCGCTCCGACGCGAGCGGCTGCTCCATCGCCGGCGTCTCGGGCGCGTTCCGGTACGGCTGCTCGGGGTCCTGATGCTCTTCGTGGTAGACGCTCTCGGCATTGACGGCCCAGATGTCGTGGTTGGTGCCGAGCAGAATGTTGTCGACCGCGCGCATCGCGGTCAGCATCGAGTGATCCGAGTTGTTGTACCGGTGCAAGCCGTTGCGCCCGACCTGGATCAGGTTGGGAACCCCATTGAGCCAGCGGCGGATCGTCGCGACCCGATCCGCGTACTCGACGTCGTAAATCGGATATGCCTTGTGAACCCGGACGACAAACCCGAACTTGACCTTGTCGGCGCGGGCCAAGCCGAGCTGCTCGAGCTCGCGACCGGCCATCGCGACGAGGTCGTCGTCGGCCATGCTCCAGACCTCGTCGCCCTCGTAACAGAAGTACTCCATGCCGATCGAGGCGTCGGTGTCGTTGGGCACCATCCAGGGACTCCAAGAGCGGAAGTTCTGGATCCGCAGGACCCGGACGCCCCGCTGATGGATATAGATCCAGTTGTCGGGGAACAGGTCCTCGCTCTCGATCACGAGTGCGACCGTGAGGAAGTCCCGGTAGCGTAGGCCGCGGGCGGCGTCGCGGACCTCGCCCGGGGCCTCGGGCTTGGTGATCCCAACTGTCGTGCGCAGCGGCAGCGAGGAGATCACATGGGACGGCGTGAGGGTCTCGTCGCCGGCGACGATTTCGGTCACGCGTCCGGTCACCTCGGAGATCCGGATCTCGGTCACCGGCGCGTCGAGTCGCACCTCGCCGCCCTGGGCGCGGATGTCCTCGGTCATCTGCTCCCACATCTGTCCGGGCCCGTACCGGGGGTAGTTGAACTCCGAGATCAGGGACTTGATCTTGTTGCCCTTGTTGCCGAAGAACGCCGCCTTGGCCGCGCTGAAGAACGACAGGCCCTTGATCCGCTGGGCGGCCCACTCGGCGCGGATCTCATCCGTCGGAACGCCCCACAGCTTCTCGGTGTAGGTCTTGAAGAAGTGCTCGTAGAGCCGCTTACCGAAGCGGTTGGAGACCCATTGCTCGAACGTGTCCTCGCGGCCCTTGGGCTTGATCGCGGCCCACAGATACGAGACCCCGCAGCGACACACCTCGACCGGACCCAGCTTCCGGATCACGTCCATGCCCTGGAGCGGGTACTCCAGGAACTTGTCGTTCCAGTAGATCCGGGACTGGCGCGGGCGCCGGAGGAACTCCTCCTTCATGATCTCGTGCCAGAGGTCGTCGACCTCCTTGACCTTGGTGAAGAAGCGGTGGCCGCCAAGGTCGAAGCGGTAACCCATCGCGCACCTCGGTCCGCGCGAAGCCGCCGACCTGGTCGGTCGACTCGAGCACGATCACGGGCTTGCCCTGTTTGGCCAGCAGATAGCCGGCGGTGAGACCCGCGGGGCCGCCGCCGAGGACGACGACGGGGTGCTCGGGGGTTATCTGTGCGGTGGTGTCGTTCATCGGACCTTGTAGAGGAGTGCGCTGTTGGCAACGCAACAGGCTCCACGATAGAAGTGTGGCGCCCAGCCGTTCGCTGGGACCTCGGACACGAGGTTCGGATCGGTGGCGAGGATGTGCCCCCATTGAGCACTGCGCAAGCGGACCAGCTCTGTCCACGGCGCCTCCCAGTTCTGCGCTCCCTCTGTCATCGGGCGCACGAACAGGACCTGCTGTCCCGGCTTGAGGCCGGCGAGCAACTGCGTGGCCGTGGCTTGCGGGCTGGCGTGCTGGAGGCGCTTGAGCGCGTTGACCCAGTTCATGTAGCTCGGGTCCTGCACCGCTCCGAGCGTGTTCGCGAAGTGCAGCCCGGCAGGGAGGTAATACCAGGCGAGCGGGGTCTGCTCCGGCTGCCCGACGATCACGAGGTCGCCCTTGTGCAGCATCGGCGCGAGCTCGCCGGCAACGTCTCGCATGTTGCTCTTGTACTCCGGCGCGAACGACGCCGGGTTGTACAGGAACAGCACCGATGCCGCGATCATCAGGATCCCGACGATCCCGGCGCGCGCGCAGCCGAAGGCCGCCAACAGCAGGATCGCCGCCAGCACCGGCGCGAAGTAGCGCGAGATGAACGCGGGCGTGATCTGCGAGGTCAGCCATGCCAGCAGCAGGGTCGCGGTCGGCAGCGCGATCAGCGACCACATCAGGGTGGCCTCCCGGGTTCGGCGCATCGAGCGCCGGAACAGCGGGATGAAGCCGATGATCGCCGCGAACACGAGCGCGATGCTGACCCGGTCGCCGCCCATCAGGTCGCGTGAAATCAACACTGGCGCGCCGAGTTTTGGCGAAGGAGCCCATGGGTCCCCGGTGTGCGTCGCCTGGTAGATGAAGTTGGGCAGCCACGGTAGGTACAAGATCCCGGCCGCGACGAACGCCATCACTGCATCACGCACGAGTCCTCGCTTGTCGTCACTGGCGCGATAAACGGGGATCAGCGCGACCACTGCCCCCGCGCCGAAGAAGATCCCCCAAGCGTGCGTGTAAAGCATCAGCGCCAGCGAGACCGCGAACAGGATCACGTACTTTCGTCGGCGGTAGACGAAGCCATGCAGGAACCCGGCGGTCGCGAGCAGCCCGAGCAGCCCCATCAGCTCGTACATCCGCGTCTCCTGCGCATAGTCGGTCAGGAACGCGTTGAACGTGAACAGGATCGCCGCCATGTACCCGGCGCGGCGCCCGAACAGACTCGTGCCGGCCCACATCCCGATCGGGATCGTGAGCAGGCCGAACACCAGCGGCAACGAGTGGGTGGCCGCCTCGCTGGACCCGAAGATCTGGATCCAGAAATGCAGCAGGACATAGAACAGCGGCGGGCTGCCGTCGTGGCGCAGGATGCCGGGGATCTGGCTCAGCGGGTGCGACGCGATTCCGGTCGTGATCGCCTCGTCCATCCAGAACTGGCCGCTGATGTAGCGGCTGCGCATATACGCAGAGATGCCGACCAGCACGACCAGCACGACGGTGTTGACAGCCCAAGTCGGCCGGCGCTCGAGCCAGTCCATGGCGCCGCGCAGGTCAACGTTGCGCAGCGGGCGTCGTGGGGCGGCGACGGTCGCCATCAGCCCGACAGGTTACCTGTGCAAGTTGAAAACACTCTGAACGTGCGAACGTGCGCGACCAGCCGATAGCGCGCCCCAGCATGCTCCCAGGCGATGATCTGGGCCGGCGTCGGCAGCAACGTCGACTTCGATTGCGCCCGCGCCTGCAGGATCACGTTCGGCCACGGCCCCGTCGTGACGAGGCGAGAGGGCTCGGCCGTCACCCTCAGCGTGCGGACGCCGAGCGTCCAGGCGACCATCGGCACCTGGAAGCCCTCGGTCATCACCGACCCGCACTTCAGCAGCTCGCCGGCGCCGCCCGCCTCGCGCACGGCCGTGGTCACGTCCTCGCGCAGGTGCGCCTGGTAGACCAGCGCATGGTGTGTGCGGGGAAGGCTGATGATGTTCTGGCCGATCCACGGCGGGACGGCGAGGAACAGGCCGACCGCCACGACCGCCCCGGCGGGCAGCGTGAACAGCGGGCTGGCGAGCCGCCGCAGGCTGGACCCGAGCTCGGCAAGCCGGCGCAGGAGGGCCGCCACGCCACCGGCGAACCATCCCCACGCGACCCCGCCGGCGATTGCGACCGGCGCGCTGCCGATCACCAGGTAACGGTTGTTACCCGAGAACCCGGCCTGCGTCTCGACGGCGATTCCGAACCACCAGACGAAGCCGAACAGGCCGATCGTCACCAGCAACGCGCGCGCGCGCAGAGCCGCACTCATCGGACCCTGCCGCCACCATGTCTTGCGCATCCGCCAGAGCCCGAACGCGGCCGCGACCATCGCGAGGATCCCGGGCACCTTGACCCGGTTCAGGACCGCCGGCCACGCCTCCTTCGTATACACCGTGCACACCGGGCACTTGGCAAACGCAGCGCTGTTGGAGCGTGGGTGCTGGGCACGGGTGACGCCGCGCAGCAGGTGGCCCGAGCCCCACAGCTCGGGCAGGAACCACAGGACCGGAATCAGCGCGAACAGGCCGACCACGAGCCTGCGCGCACCCGGGTCCCGCCAGAACAGGTAGAGCCCGTACGGGCCCCAGAAGAACCACAGCTCGGGGCGGTCGAGCGCGGCGAAGAACCCGAATATGAACGCTCGGTGCCTGGCGCCGTCGAGGTAGCTGTCGACCGCCATCAGCACCAGGGCCGTTGTCAGCCCCTCGGAGTAGCCAAGCGCGTTGTCGGAGATGAACCCGCCGGAATTGATCAGGCTGCCGGCGGCGATCACCCCCGCCAGCAGCGGCGCTGCCAGCGCCAGCCGGCGGATCGCCTTGGTCGCCTCGGCGGGATGGCCGACCAGGTCCCGCGTCAGGCGCCAGGCGAGCTTGAACACCATCGCCACCGCCATCACCGCACCGGCGCGGGCGATCACGAGCCACAGGTCCGGTTGCGCCTTGCCGAACAGCGCGAACACGGTCGTGAAGATCATCGGCAGCGGCTTCCAGCTCGGGCCTCCGCTGGTGTGCAGGTCGAGATGGACGATCTCCCGTCCCCAGACGAGCCAGGCCCACGGGTCGTAGCTCGGCGTCGAGGGAATCAGCAGCGAGAGAAGCCCGACCAGGAGCGCGAAGCCGCCGAGCCAGAGGTACACGCGCCCGCCGCCGAACGCTCGCCCGAAGCGGTCGGGTGGGAGCGGCCGACGGTGGGGCTACGGGCGGCGCGGTCAGCTCTGCGGTAGGGACAGACACGGGGCGTTAGGCGGTATCGAAGCCGCGCTCGCAGGCATAGCCACGAGGGGCGGTAGACGCACACGAGCCCGCGCACCGGCGCGGGCGTCGCCGACGCATTGTAAAGCGAGGCCCCGGTGGGTGCTCAACGAGCCGCGAGACGTCGCTTCAGCGCCACGATTCGCCGATACGCGCCGTCGGCGTTCGCCTCGCTGAGCTGCCCGTTTGCCAGCGCCGCCTCGAGCGCATACAGCACTCCGGGCGCCGCATCGGTGTACAGAAGCATGTCCGCGCCGGCGCGCGCGGCGAGCACTCCCGCAGTTTGCTCATCGTGGCCGGTGGGACTCCCGAGCGAGTCGGTGATCGTCATCCCGGCGAAGTGCAGCCGGCCGCGGAGCAGGCCGTCGATCATCGGTGCCGAGAGCGCTGCGGGCGCGCCGGTCGGATCGAATGCGGGCACAGCCGCGAGCGAGAGCATCACTGCGTCGAGGCCGCTGCCGATCAGGGCGTCATACGGTTCGAGCCCGTCGGCCAGCTGGCCGGGGGAGGGGTGCAGTGACTGCAGCCGATCGTCGGTGTCCACGGCCGCCGAGCCGAGGCTGGGGAAGTGCTTCGCGGTCGCGGCCACTCCGGCGGATTGCAGGCCGAGGGCGAACTGGGTCGCGTAGGTGGCGACCGCGCCGGCGTTGAACGAGAACGCGCGGCCCTGACGCCAGATGAACGACCCCGGGAACGTCGGCACGTCGACGACCGGCGCGAGATCCATATTGACGCCCCGATGTTTCAGGTACACGCCGGTTTCGCGTCCCTGGCGGAACGCGAGCGCCGGGCTGCCGCTCGCGGCGATCTGAGGCGGAGCGAGCGAGGGCGGACCCGAGACGAAGCGCCTGACGCCGCCGCCCTCTTGATCGATCGCGACGAGCAGCGGGGGATTCCCGCCCTGGCGTGCGGCCCGTTGGAGCTCTCGCGTGAGCGAGATGACCTCGGCGGTGCCCCCGATGTTGCTCGTGAACAAGATCACGCCGCCGACCCGACCGAGCCGGATCCGCTGGAGCAGTTCCGCAGGCGGGGTGGTGCCCTCGAACCCGAGCATGATCCGCTGGCCGAGCAGTCGCTCCGGTGAGGCCGGCAGGGGGATCGCGCTCGCCGCCGCCGCCCGGGCCGGGGCATGGCGAACTGTCCGATGGCTGCTAACGCTCGACGCGCACCCCGGCAAGGCCAGCGGAGCGATCGCCACGATCGCGGCCAGCAGCTTCAGCCGAGGATTCCCAGCGCGATGCAGGTCTCGACCTTCTTCATCTCCGCGTCGGACGCCTGGTTGGGAAACAGCAGCGCACTGCCGATCACCTCGGCGCTCTGGGCGAACCCGAGGCCCTGCATCACCGCGCCCTGGGCGGCGCCCGCGGTTGGCTCATACATGACCGTCGGACCGGTCGGGGTCGTCCCGATCTGCAGACTCGGCAGTCCTCCGAGCCGCAGCTCCGTGACCTCGAAGTCGTCTTGCTGCAGGCATTTGACGTGATTGGGGTTGTCGATGCGCGGGTCGTCGACCTTGCCGCGTCCGTTCGGCTTCGACGGCGGGATCGACCCGGCAACAGGCTTGGCGCTGGTGCCGCAGGCCGAGATCAGCAGCGCCGCCAGACCCGCCGTTGCCAGCAGCTTTGCACAGGACATGTGGAAGGACTGTAGAGGATCATCCAGGCTGTGATCGCGTTCGCGGCACTCACCGGACCGCTGCCGAAGCTGGGGGTGATCGCCGTTGCCGGTGCTTGCCGCATGCGCCCTGCTGGCGCGCGACGGCCGGCTGCGCGCGCTCGCGATGCTCGGCGCGCTCGTGCTCGCGCCGGTGCTGCTGCTGGCCGACATCTGGCACTCGCCGCAGCTGGCGTCGTCCACCGCCATCCTCTGGTTGCGGTCGTCGGCGCGGCGGTTGCGATCGCCGCCGTCGGCGGCGGTCGCGGTCGTGATCGCCCGCCGGCCCGGCCTGCTCGCGGTGCTGGCGGTGCTGGCGCTGCCGTTCCGGGTCCCGATCCAGGCCGGCGGCATCACCTCGAACCTGCTCGTGCCGCTGTACCTGGTGGTGGCCGCCGGCGCGCTCGCCTGGATCGGTGCCGCTGCTGCGCGGCGACCCGGACCGTGGCCGGACGCGCCGGACCCCGGCCGGGGGACGCCTCCGGCCCGGAGCCGGCGGCCGCGGCGACGTTCGCCCCGGCACCGGTGGCTCGAGCGCCTGCTCGCGCTCTACGTCGTGCTCTACGCGGTCCAGGCCGTCTACTCGCCACGCTTCGGACGGCGCTGCAGCAGATGGTCTTCTTCTACGTGCCGTTCGCGCTGCTGTACTGCCTGCTGCGAAGCGTGGACTGGACGCCCGCAGATCCTGCGGACGTGCCTGCAGTTGCTCGTCGCGCTGGCGCTGGTGTTCGCCGGGATCGGCTTCGTCGAGTACGCGACCAAGACGATCATCCTCAACCCGAAGCTGATCGCCGCCAACGACACTGCACACGTACTTCACAGTCAACTCGGTGTTCTTCGACCCGGACATCTTCGGCCGCTTCCTGGCGCTCGTGATGATCCTGCTCGCGGCGGTGCTGCTGCATACGCGCCGGCCGCGCGAGCAGGTCGCCGCGACAGTCGATCGCTCGCGGTGCTCTGGGGTGGGCTGGTGCTGACGCTGTCGCGCTCGAGCCTTGCGGCGCTGCTCGTCGGCCTCGGCATGCTGGCGGCGCTGCGGTGGAAGCGTCAAACGGGCGCTGATCGCGGCGGTCGCAGTGGTCGCGGCAGGGCGGCGCGGCGCTGGCCATCTCGCCGAAGACCTTCGGGCTCAACCAGGGCCTCAACGGCGCCTCGAGCGGCCGTGCCGGCCTCGTCAGCGGCGGGCTGTCGACATGTTCGGGGACAGGCCGCTCTGGGGATACGGCTCGGGCTCGTTCGTCGACGAGTACCGCAAGCGCAACCCTGGCACCTCGCAGACGCTGGCGGCCTCGCACACGATCCCGATCACGATCGCCGCCGAGCAGGGCCTGATCGGCGAGCTCGCGTACCTTGCGCTCGTGATCGTCGCGGCGATCGTCCTGTTGCGCGGGGCTCCGGGCGGACCGGACGCGGGCGGCGGTCGCAGCGGCGTTCCTGGCGCTGGTGTTCCACACGCTGCTGTACGCCGACTTCCTGGAGGATCCGACCACGTGGGCGCTGCTCGGCCTCGGCGTCGCGTTGGCGGTCGACCCCCGCCGGCCGCCGCCGGATCAGAGCTCGGTGCCAGCCGAGAGCGTGACGGCGGTCCCGGCCTGAGGACCGCCGGCGCCGTTAGGCCGCGTCGTCCGGCGCCGCGGGCGAGGACTCGTCGAGTTCCCGCGAGGCGAGCGCCAGCCGGAGCAGCAGCTCATGCAGTTGGGCACGCTCGTCGGGACTCAGCGGCGCGAGCAGGTCCTCCTGGGCTGCGCGCGCGACCGCTCGCCCGCGCCCGAGCGTCTGACGGCCGCGGGCGGTGACGTGCAGCGCGTGGGCGCGGCGGTCGCTCGGGTGCCGCCGGCGCTCGACGAGCCCCTTGGCCTCGAGCTCGTCGATCGTGGACACCATCGAGCTCGGATCCATCCCGATCGACTTGCCCAGTGCGTGCTGGGTGATCTCCCCCTCGGCGTCGAGCACGTTCAGCGCCCCCCACATGCGGGTCGTGAGGCCGAGCTGTTCGATCCGCTCGGCGAACTGCTTCTGGGCGAACATGCCCAAGCGGCTGATCAGAAAGCCGGTGTGCGCGGGTCAGTGCGGCATGGGTTCCGGGGGGGCCTTCACGTCATCTCGCAAAAGAGTGTAGCGCCCAACGGTGGCATTGATAAATAGTTTGTGATACAAATGATCTGCCGAGCAAACGAACTAGGGAGTCAACGGCAGATGATGACCACGATCACGCGCTGGGTCTTGGCCCACAAACGTTTCGTCACGACGATTTGGATCGTCGTCACGGTCGTCGGGATCGCGACGCCGGCTCGGCCACGAGGGCGTTCAGCACGAAGTTCAGCGTGCCCGGACGCGAGGGCTTCGAGACCAACAACAAGATCTTGCGCTCTGTATGCCAGGGCGGCCGCGAACACGCCGATCGTTCCGGTCGTGACGCTTCCCGCCGGGACGTCGGTGGCCTCGCCGGCCGTCCGGGCCGGGCTGGCGCGGATCGAGCTGCAAGCTGCGTCGCGCGATTCCCGGCGCGCGGACGGCGTCATTCGCCTCAACGGGCAACCGAGCGTTCGTCTCGGCCGACGGTCGCACCACGTTCGTGCTCGCCTATCCGCCCCCGGACCACGAGTCGTTCGGCAACAACACGCGGGCGGCGAAGGCCGCCGCTGCCACGCTCGCCGGCGACAGGATCGCGGGCGCGCCGGTTCGACGTGACCGGGATCGACGCGCTTCAGAGCCAGACCGGCGGCGAGCGGCGGTCCGGGGGTGCTGCTCGAGTCGGTGCTCGGCGGCGTTGGGCGCGCTGGTCGTGCTCGCGTTCGTGTTCGCGTCGCTGCTCGCGCTTCGTGCCGATCCTGATGGCGGTCGTCTCGATCATGACCACGTTCCTGGTCCTGTGGGGGGTGACGGCGTTCACCGAGCGTGTCGATGATCGTCGAGTTCCTGGTCGCGCTGATCGGTCTCGGCGTCGCGATCGACTACTCGCTGCTGGTCGTCGTTCGCTGGCGCGAGGAGCGCGCCCACGGCCATGACGGCGACGAGGCGGTGGTGCGCGCGATGCGGACGGCCGGGCGCGCGGTGGTGTTCAGCGGCACGACCGTCGCGATCGGACTGCTGGCGATGATCGTGCTGCCGCTGCCGTTCCTGCGCTCGATCGGCTTCGCCGGGATGCTGATCCCGCTGGTCAGCGTGATCGTCGCGATCACGCTGTTGCCGATCGTGCTCGCGACGGTCGGCGACCGACTCGACTGGCCCCATGTCCGCAAGGAGGATCGAGCGAGCCGCGCGTGGACGCGCTGGGCACGGCTCGTCGTGCGCCGGCGTTGGATCGCCGCTGCCGTAGCGGCGGTCGTGCTCGGCTGCGCTCGTGCTCGCCGCGACCGGCGCTGCAACCCGGGCAGGCCAACGTCAACACGCTCTCCAAGCAGGGCGAGGCCCGCAGCGGGCACTGCGTCGCGCTCGAGCAGTCGGGGATCGGCTCGGGCGCGCTCGAGCCGATCGAGATCCTCGCCCCGGCGCCGGCGCCGGCCGACCGGGCCGCGGCCGCCGTGCGCGCGTGCCTCGGGCGTCCACGGCGCGGTCGCGCCCGCCGGCGCCCAGTGGCAGCGCGACGGGACCGCGCTCGTCGACGCGATCCCGGTCGCCGACGGGTCGACCGCCGACGGCGCGGGCCACGATCACAGCCGTGCGAACGCCGCGCACGCGGTCGGTGCGGACGTGCGGGTCGGCGGCATCGGCGCCGAGAACGCAGGACTTCGTGTCGGCCATCTACGGAAGCTTCCCGCTGATGATCGCGCTGATCGCGGTGCTCACCTTCCTGCTGCTCGCGCGCGCCTTCCGCTCGCTGCTGCTGCCGCTCAAGGCGGTGATCCTGAACGTGATCAGCGTCGCCGCGGCCTGGGGCGTGATCACGCTGGTCTGGCAGCAGGGCCACGGCTCGAGCCTGCTCTGGGGGATCGCCGCCACGCATTCGGTCAGCTCGTGGATCCCGCTGATGGTGTTCGCGTTCCTGTTCGGCCTGTCGATGGACTACGAGGTATTCATCCTCAGCCGGATGCGCGAGGAGTACGACCGCACCGGATCGACCGACGCGGCCGTGGTGCGCGGGCATCGGGCGCACCGGCCGCCTGGTGACCAGCGCGGCGCTGATCCTGTTCCTGGCGTTCGTCTCGATGGCCTCGGGTCCGCAGACCGACGTGAAGGTGTTCGCGACCGGCCTGGCGGCCGGGATCCTGCTCGACGCGACGGTGATCCGGGCGCTGCTGGTACCGGCCGTCGTCTCGCTGTTCGGGCGTTGGAACTGGTGGCTGCCCGAGCGGCCGGCCCGCTGGCTGCGCGTGGAGCCGTCGTTGCCGCCGCGGCCCGCAGCAGCGGAGGCGATCGGCAGCTAGTCTTCCGCGGGGCGAGACAAGGGGGATTGCGGACGTTCTTCATCACCCGTAGGCAGGCCGCCGTCACGATCTCGCTCGTGACGGTGCTGCTTGGCGCTCCGATCGGTGCGCCGGCGGCCCAATCCGTGAACCCGCAGGTCGAGGTCGTGGTCACGAGCGCCGACCTGGCTCAGGCGCTGACGCCGCTTCCGGACCTGTCGTTTGGCGGCCGTCCGCCGCGTGGCACACCGGTCATCGACGTTCAGGACACCGTGCACTACCAGCGGGTCACCGGGTTCGGAGCTGCGATGACCGACACCTCCGCGTGGCTGATCCACGACGAGCTTGCCCGTGCGGACGCCAACGCCGTGATGGGCGATCTGTTCAGTCCGGACGGCATCCACCTGAACTTCATCCGCGTGCCGATGGGCGCGTCGGACTTCACCGCGGCTCGCCAGCCGTACACCTACGACGACATGCCCCCGGGCGTATCCGATCCGAGCCTGGCGCATTTCTCGATCGCCCACGACGAGGCCTACATCATCCCCGTCCTGCGGCAGGCGCTCGCCTTGAATCCCCGTGCCACAGTCCTCGCGAACCCGTGGAGCCCGCCGGCCTGGATGAAGCACAACGATGCGCTCGACGATCGCCAGCACGACGGCTGGCTGCTGCCGTCGATGTACAAGCCGCTGGCGAACTACTTCGTCAAGTTCCTCCGCGCATATGCGCGTAGCGGGATTCCCGTGACCGCGATCACGCCGCAGAACGAGCCCGGGAACCCTACTTCCTACCCGGGGATGGACCTCAACGAGCCCTCCGAGGCACGGTTCGTGATCAACGACCTCGTGCCCGCGCTGCAGAGCTCGCATCTGGACCCGGAGATCTTCGGTTACGACTACGGCTGGGGATCGCAATCGTTGCCGTTCGCCCAGCAGCTTCTGTTCAGCCAAGCAGTGTCCGTGTTCACGGGAATCGCGACGCACTGCTACTTCGGAAGCCCGACCGCGCTCGCCACCCTGCACCGCCTCGGCCCTCGCCTGCAGGAGATCGTCTCCGAATGCTCACCTGGGATCACCCCGTATCCGACCTCGGAGGCGCTGATCAGCGCGATGCGCAACTGGGCGAGCACGGTCGCGCTGTGGAACCTCGCGCTCGACCCCGCCGGGGGGCCGGTGCAGCCTCCCAACACCGGCTGCCCGCAATGCAGCGGCCTGGTCACGATCAACGAGGCGACCCACCAGGCGGTGCCGAACCTGGCTTACTTCCAGCTGGGGCAGATGAGCAAGTTCGTCGCTCCCGGCGCGGTCAGGATCGCCTCGGGGGACTTCATCTCCTACCACTACAGCGGCCGCGGCACGAACATCGCCACCGCTGGGGTCGACGACGTCGCTTTCCGCAATCCTGACGGGAGCGACGTCTTGGTTGCGTTCAACAACTCGTGGTTCCCGGCCACGTTCGCCGTCGAGTGGAACAACCGCTTCTTCACGCAGACGCTGGCGCCGGGCGTGACTGCCACCTACACCTGGCGGTGACCGTGCCACCCACCAGTGGCACGCTACAGCGGCGTCGTGTAGGCCCCGCTGATCCCCCCGTCCACAACGAACGCCGTGGCGTTGACGTAACTCGACTCGTCGCTGGCGAGGAACAGCACCGCGTTGGCGATCTCCTCCGCGCGCGCGAATCGCCCCATCGGCACGTGCACGAGTCTGCGAGCGGCCTGTGCGGGTCCTGTGGCGAACAGCTCGCGCAGCAGCGGCGTGTCGACCGGGCCTGGGCACAGCGCATTGACGCGGACGCCCTGGCGGGCGAACTCGACGCCGAGCTCGCGTGACAGCGCCAGCACCCCGCCCTTGGACGCCGTGTATGAGATCTGCGGGGTCGCCGAGCCCATCACCGCGACGAACGACGCGGTGTTGATCACCGAGCCGCCGCCGCCGCTGAGCAGGTGCGGGATCCCGTGCTTGCAGCACAGGAACACGCTGCGCAGGTTGACGCTCTGGACGCGCTCCCAAGCCTGAGCCCGGTATCGAGCACGGATGCGTCGTCGTTCGGGGAGATGCCGGCGTTGTTGAACAGCACGTCCACTCGTCCGAGCTCCGCCGCCGCGCGCGCGTACATGTCCGCGACCGCGTCCTCGTCGGTCACGTCGACCTGGAGCGACAGCTCGCCGACCTCGTGCTCCTGGACGTCGACGCCGACCACCCGGGCTCCCTCACGCGCGAAGCGCTCGGCGGTGGCCAAGCCGATCCCGCTCGCTGCGCCGGTGATGACGCAGACCTTGCCGTCGAGCCGCACGGGCCGTCAGATGCCCGTCGGACGTGCGGGCGCAACCCCCGGCGCGCCGGCCGTGGCGCCGACTTCGGGCGCGTCGATCGTCCGCACCGGGCCCTTGAACGTGCGCCGCGCCGAGGTCAGGTACCAGATCGTCACGGCGACCATCACCGCGATCGTCACCAACGGCGCGTAGTTGACCGACGACCAGCTGAAGGTCTTGCTGAAGTACACACCCGCGGGGGTGAACGGCAGGCAGAAGATGATCACGCACAGGGCGACCCAGACGATCGCGATCAGGTTGACCCACTTGTACTTCGCGCCGAGCGTCCACGGCCCGGCCTTTGGAAGTTGTCACCCATCCGCCAGCGCAGGAAGACGGGAATCGTGTAGGCGATGTAGAGCCCGATCACCGAGATCGAGGTCACGGCCAGGAACGCCACCGGCGTCCCGAGCGAGTTCGGGAAGTAGGCCGGGATCGTGATGATCAGCGCAAAGCCGCACACGAACACCACGGCCCACGTCGGGGTCTTGTTCTTGCCCAGCCGACGCCACAGGTTGTGACCCGGCACTGCGCCGTCGCGCGAGAACGCGAACGTCATCCGCGATGCGCTCGTCACGCACGCCATCCCGCAGAACAGCTGACCGACGGTCGAGATCAGGATCACGGCCTTGGCGGCGGCCGAACTGAGCGCGGTCTCGAAGATCGTCAGCGCCGGGAAGCTGGATTTCAGAATCGTCGGCTCCTTGCTCTTCTGGATCGCGAACGTGATCGCGAGCAGCACGATCCAGCCGATCACGGCCGAATAGAAGACCGAGCGCCAGACGCCCTTCGGCGCCGACTCGTCGGCGCCGTGCGTTTCCTCGGAGATGTGGGCCGAGGCGTCGTAGCCGGTGATTGTGTACATCGTCAGCAGGAATCCGAGCGGCAGCACGTAGAACCAGAAGAACGGGACGGACGTCGAGCCGTTCTTGAAGCCGGAGTTGTTGATCGTGTGGCCGAACACGTACGAGAGGCTCGCGTGGTGGCTGGGCCCGACCGCCAGGATCACGACGATCACGGCGACGCCGAGGACGTGCCACCAGACCGAGATGTTCGTGAACATCGACACCAGGTGGCTCGAGAAGACGTTGATCAGGCCGTGGATGATCAGGATCAGCGCAAACAGCGCGAAGTTGACGTGGGCGGTGTAGTGGACGTTGGTCGCCGCGGCGGCTTGCGAAGTTGAAGATGAAGTGCAGGTTGTAGAGCCCGAGCAGGTTCATCAGGAAGGTCGCACAGACAAAGTCGACTGACGCCACAACCGCGACCAGCCCGATCAGGTTGAACCAGCCGGTGAACCAGCCCCAGCCGGGGCCGCCGAGTTGCGAGGCCCAGTAGTAGATCCCGCCGGCGGTCGGGAACGCCGAGGCGAGCTCGGACATCGAGAATGCGACGCACAGGATCAGCAGGCTGATCACCGGCCACGCGATCGAGATCGCGATCGGACCGCCGTTGTTGAGCGCCTGGCCATAGGTCGTGAAGCACCCGGCGAGGACCGAGATGATCGAGAACGAGATCGCGAAGTTGGAGAATCTGCTCCAGCCGCGCTTCAGCTCCTGCTTGTAGCCGAGCTCGGCGAGCCTCTGTTCGTCCTTCGACAGCGTCTCACCGGTCGCCATTCAGAGCCCTCCTCGGTAAAAGGTCTTATGGTCCGTCCTTAGCACGGGAACCTTATGTCAGGTCCGACACGGGAAGTCAAGGGTCAGGACTTTGGCAGCAGCCCGGCGAGGATGTGCTCGGTGCCGCGCAGGTGCTCGGCCATCTCGCGCGCAGCGCCCGGCTGATCGTGGCGGCGGACCGCCGCCAGCACCCGGCGGTGCTGGGCGTTGGCCGAGTCGAGCACCTCGGGCGGATGCGCGATGTGCGAGATCAGCTCGGTCATCGCGCCCTGCACCTCGGTCATCGCGGTGACCAGGCGCGGGCTGCGGGTCGCCTCGGCCAGGCCGACGTGCCAGCGAACGTCGGCCTGCCGGTAGGCGGGGAAGTCCTCGAGCATCCCGTCGAGCGCGACGACGAGCTCGTCGAGCGCGTCGAGCATGTCCGGTTCGGCCCGCTCGGCGGCGAGCACGGCGACGCCGACCTCGACCGCCATCCGCTCGTCGCAGATCTCGCGCCACGCGGCCAGCACCTCGGCGATGGGGGCCGGCCGGGCGGCTGCGGGTCGGCCACGAACGTGCCGCCGCCGCGGCCGCGGGTCGCATGCAGGTGGCCGCTCTGGGCGAGCGCCACCAGCGCCTGGCGCAGCGTCGAGCGCGCGATCCCGAGCTTCGCGCACAGCTCGCGCTCGGCCGGCAGGCGCGTGCCCGGCGGCAGCAGCCCGAGCTTGATCGCCGTGCCGAGCCGCTCGACCGTCTCCTCGAACGCCGTCTGCGAGTGACCGGCGCGAACACGGTCTCGAGCGACGCGACCGATTCGCAGCTGACGCCGAACGCGATCGCCGGTTGCGTCGCAAGCCGGGTCACAGCCGCTCGAAACCGCGGAAGCGCTCCCAGTCGGTGACCGCGGCGTCGAACGCGTCCAGCTCGACGTCGGCCGCGTGTGCGTAGTGGTCGACGACCTCGTCGCCGAACGCCGCCCGGGCGACCTGGCTGGCGGCGAACAGCTCGCGCGCGTCGCGCAGCGTCGCTGGGCAGCCGCGGCTTGTCGGTCGGCGAGGTAGGCGTTGCCCTACGTACGCCGGCTCGAGCTCGAGGCCCTGCTCGACGCCGTGCAGCCCGGCGGCGATGATCGCGCTCAGCGCGAGGTACGGGTTGAGGTCCGAGCCGCCGGCCCGGTTCTCGAACCGCAGCGACGGCCCGTGGCCGACGACCCGCAGCGCGCAGGTGCGGTTGTCGTCGCCCCAGGCGACCGCCGTCGGCGCGAACGAGCCGGCCGCGTAGCGCTTGTAGGAGTTGACGTTCGGCGCCAGGAACAGCGTCAGCTCGCGCAGGCACGCGAGCTGGCCGGCCAGGAACGACTCGAACAGTCGGCGGTCGCGCGGCGAACACCGGTCCCTCGTCGTCGGAGAGCGAGAAGTGGATGTGACACGAGCTGCCCTCGCGCTCGTTGAACTTCGCCATGAAGCTGATCGCCATCCCCTCCTGGGCGGCGATCTCCTTGGCGCCGTTCTTGTAGATCGAGTGGTCGTCGGCGGTGCGCAGCGCGTCGGCGTAGCGGAAGTTGATCTCGTGCTGGCCGAAGTTGCACTCGCCCTTGGAGTTCTCGACCGCCAGGCCCGCGCCCATCATCGAGTTGCGGATCCGGCGGATCAGCGGCTCGATCCGGGCGGTGCCGAGCATCGAGTAGTCGACGTTGTAGAGGTTGGCCGGCTCCAGATCGCGGTAGCCCTTGCGCCAGGCGTCCTCGTAGCTGTCGCGGAAGACCAGGAACTCGAGCTCGGTGCTCGCGTTGGTGCTCCAGCCGCGCTCGGCCAGCCGCGCGAGCTGCGGCCCGCAGCACCTGGCGCGGCGAGGCGGCCACGTCCGTGCCGTCGGCCCACGCGAGGTCGGCCAGGCACATCGCGGTGCCCTCCTGCCACGGCACCGGCCGCAGCGTCTCGAGGTCGGGGCGCATCGCGAAGTCGCCGTAGCCCCGCTCCCACGACGACATCTCGTAGCCCTCGACGGTGTTCATCTCGACGTCGACCGCGAGCAGGTAGTTGCAGCCCTCGGCGCCGTGGTCGGCGACCTCGTCGAGGAAATGGCGCGGCGGTCAGCCGCTTGCCCTGAAGCCGGCCCTGCATGTCGGTGAGCGCGAGCAGCACCGTGTCGATCTCGCCCGACTGGACCTGCGCGAGCTCTCGAGCTCATCGCAGTCGTTCGATGCGGCGCTGAAGGTATAGGAACAGAGCCTTAAGCGCTAGGTTTCGCGGTGATGGCCTGACCGGACGGGATCGTGGATCAGCTCGAGCGCGTCGCTCGGGCGCGGCGATGGCGCCGCCTGAGCCGCTCGACGGGCGGGATCACCAACCGCAACTTCCGGGTGACGCTTCGGCGAGCGACGACTACGTCCTGCGCCTGCCCGGCAAGGACACCTCGCTGCTTGGGATCAGCCGCGACGCCGAGCGGCTCGCCAACGAAGCCGCGGCCCGGCTTGGGATCGCTCCCGAGGTCGCGGCCGCCGGCGACCGGTTCCTGGTCACCGCGTTCCTCGAGTGCCGGCCGATGGACGCCGACCGCGCTGCGCGCGGCACCCGAAGGCGTCGCCGGCGCACTGCGGGCGTTCCACGACTCCGGGGTTGAGCTCCCGACGCGCTTCTGGGTGCCCGAGCTGCTCGACGAGTACGCCTCGATCGTCTTGGGGCGCGGCGGCACGCTGCCCGAGAGCTACGAACCCACCCGGACGCTGGCGCGGCGGATCGCCGAGGTCCTGCCGCTGTCGGAGCCAGTCGCCTGCCACGACGACCTGCTGCCCGCCAACCTGCTCCGGTGCCCGGGCCGGAGCCGGGCGCCGAGCGCCTGATGCTGGTCGACTGGGAATACGCCGGGATGGGCCACCGGATGTTCGATCTCGGCAACCTGTCGGTCAACAACGAGTTCGACGAGCAGGCGGACGAGCGATTGCTGCGCGGCTACTTCGGCCGCGAGCCCACCGCCGGCCAGCGCGCGGCTCTGCGCCTGATGCGGATCATGTCCGACGCCCGCGAGGCGGCGTGGGGGGTGGTCCAGGGTGTGATCTCCGAGCTCGACTTCGACTTCGCCGAGTACGCCGACAAACACTTCACGCGCCTGGCCGATGCGGCGGGCGATCCGCGGCTGGAGCAGTGGCTGGCGGTGGCGGCCGTTTAGCGGCGGGGTCAATTTGCCGCCTGTCGTCCCCATCTTGGCGCTCGATTGCTTGAATCGGCAGACGAGGACAGAAGTCGCCCCGAGATGATCACCCGACGATACGCCCCCGACACCCTCCGGCCCTCGATCGCGATGACCGACGATCAGCGCCGGCATCCGGTCGTGGAGATCATCCGCCGCCGCCGGGTCGAGGGATCGCGTCCCGGGAAGCGCACCGACGGTCGCCGCGTGGCGCTCGTGATCGAGGGCGGTGGAATGCGGGGCGTCGTCTCCGCAGGGATGGCCGCCGCGCTCGAGCAGCTCGGTCTGCGCGACGCGTTCGACGAGGTTCACGGCGCTTCGGCCGGGGCGTTCAACGCCGCCTTTCTGCTCGCGGGCCAGGCCGCCTATCTAGTCGCTCTGTACCAATGCGGGTTCGGCGATCCCCGCTTCGTGAGCGTGCGGCGCGCGGTGCGAGGCGGTCCAGCGTTCGACATGGACTATGTGATCACCGACGTGTGGACCCGTCAGCGACCGCTGCGCTTCAACGCGATCCTGTCGAGCGGAATCGCCCTGCACTGTACGGCTACGGACGCCGACAGCGCCGAGATCGTCGACCTGACAGACCTGGACGATGACGAGCAGATCCGCTGCGCACTGCGCGCGTCGGCCCGGCTGCCGTGGCTCGCCGGGCCGCCCGTGCAGTTTCGCGGTCGCCGCCTGCTTGATGCCACCCTGGCCGAGGCGATCCCCGTGCAAGGGGCGCTCGCCGGCGCCACCGACGTGCTCGTGCTGCAGACCCGACCCAAGGGCGTCGCGCACGCGCCGCTCGCGGGACCGGTTGCGCGGCTTACGGACCGCTATCTGCTGGGGATCAACCCGGCGCTCGTGACCTTGCGGCAGACCCGCTCGGAGCGCTATGACGAGCTCAGCGCATGGCTGGCGGCGCGGTCGGCCGACGCCACCGCGCGGCCGGCGGTGTGCGTGATCCGCCCGCCTGCCGGCGCGCTGCTGATCGGTCAACTCGAGCACCGCTCGGTGCCACTTCAGATCGCGGCCAGCCACGGTCTGCGCGCCGCGTGGATGGCGCTCGAGGGAGAGGATCCGGAGCTACTCGCCACGCTTCGCGCCTATCCCCACCAGCCGGCCCGCGACCGCGAGCCGTCGCTGCCCGTCAGCGAGTTGCAGCGGCGATGAGCCTCGGCGCCGAGACGATCGTCGTCGCCGACTCGCGGCCCTGGCTGCGCCAGCTCAACCGCAGCGGGCTGACCACCAGCGCGATCTCGCTCGGCCTCGCCGCACTCGGGCGTCCGGGATATCTGACGCTCGGGCACGGGCAGGACTTCAACGAGAACTCCGTGGAGGCGATGTCCGCCCGAGCTCATGCTGTGCTGGACGCGGCCTACGAGGCCGGCGTGCGCCACTTCGATGCGGCCCGGTCCTATGGTCGCGCGGAGGAGTTCCTGGGCTCGTGGTTAGACGCCCGCGGGCTGGCGCCCGGCGCGGTCACGGTGAGCTCCAAGTGGGGTTACACCTACACGGCGGACTGGCAAGTCGACGCCGATCCCCCTGAGGTCAAGGATCTGAGCGCCGACACCTATCGCCGGCAGATCCGCGAGACGCGCGAGCTGCTCGGCGCCCACCTGTCGCTCTACCAAATTCACTCCGCCACCCTCTCCAGCGGGGTAATGGACGACCCCGATGTGCGCGCCGAACTGGCCAAACTGCGCTCCGACGGCGTCCGAATCGGTCTTTCCGTGACCGGGACCGAGCAGGCCGACACGATTGCGCACGCGGTGGAACTCGGGGCCTTCGACACCGTCCAGGCGACCTGGAACCTGCTCGAGCGCTCCGCCGGCGATGCCCTGCACGCCGCTCATGAGGCGGGAATCGGCGTGATCGTGAAGGAGGCGCTCGCCAATGGCCGGCTGAGCTCACGCGGGCAATCCGAGGCACTGGCGCTGACAGCGCGCCGCGCGGGGGTCAGCGAAGATGCACTCGCACTCGCCGCCGTCCTGGCCCGGCCGTGGTCTGACACCGTGCTGAGCGGGGCGAGCACGGTCGCCCAGCTGGAGAGCAATCTCGCGGCCGTGAGCGTCCGCTGGGATGACGCGCTGGAGGCGGAGCTGTTGGGGCTCGCCGAGGCTCCGGATCGATATTGGAGGGAGCGGTCCGAGTTGCCGTGGACTTGAGCGCCGGCGACCCGGGCGGGATCGCACTCACCCGCGGCGGTCTGCTCGGGGGACGGCGGTGATGAGGGCGTGGCCGGGCCCGATAGTGTCAGCACTCTGACAATTTCGCATGCATAAAGGGACAAATCGCGCGCGCCCGCTGGACCTTGGCTACATAAGCATGTGGGGCATGCTTATGTAGCCAAGGTCGGCCGCGGGCGGGGACTTTGGGCCTGTAAGCATGTCGCCGGAGCGGATTTCGGCCAGAGCGGGCCTCGCCGGGTGTCGACCGCGCCGCCCGAGCTCGCGTTTCGCCAGCGCGGGCCTCGCCGGGTGTCGACCGCGCCGCCCGAGCTCGGGGTTCGACCGCCCCGCCCGAGCTCGGGTTTCGTCCGCCCAGGCCTCCCTCAGTCGCCGCCTTCACCAGCGCCGTTTACTGAATGGACCGACCGCCTTCGGTAGATCGGCGCGGTCCCGAAGCCCCCAAACGGACCCCTACCCCGGAGCCAGCAACCCCGCGCCTCGCGCCCACTCCACCGTCCGCAGCAGGGTCTCGCGCGGGCTCGTGTAGTCGAGCCCCAGCTCGCGCGTGGCCCGGGAGCCGTCGTAGCGATGGCCGTGCAGCAACGTCCGCACCATCTCGCGGCACACGGGCGGTGGGCGCCGGGCGAGGCGGAACCCGTGCTCGACGGCCCACGCTGCCGCCACTGCCGCGGGCCGGGGTAGCAATCGTGGCCGCCGGTGCACGCCCGCGACCTCGCCCGCCAGCTCCAGCGCCTCGGTCAGCGGCAGCGCCATCCCGCTCAGCAGATACCGCTCTCCGGGCACGCCGCGCTCGGCCGCGCGCAGATGCCCTTCGGCGCAGTCCGCGATGTCGACCAGGCTGATGTTGGTCTGGACGAACACCTTCAGGCGACCGCTCAGGAAGGCGAGCAGGAACCGGGCCGTTCCACCCGCTCGTCCGGGGCCTTGCACCGAGGAGGGGTTGACGCACACGACCTCGACGCCGGCGCTCTCGCCGGCCGCGAACGCTGCGTGCTCGCCGTCGGTCTTGGAGCGCTCGTAGGTCGACAGGAACCAGCCTCGGTGACGAGTGTCCTCGCGTCCGATCGAGCCAGGCGGTTCTCCGATCGTGGCCGCCGAGGAGGTGTGCACGACCCGCCGCACACCGGCGCGGCCGGCCGCTCGGATCACGACCGGCGGGGCCGAGACATTGGCGAGCAGCATCGGCGCCGGATCGTCGACACACAGCGTGTTGACGCCGGCGACGTTGAACACCAGCTCGCTTCCCTCCATCGCCCGCGCGAGACCGTCCTCGTCGAGCAGGGAGCCGCGCACCACTCCCGCACCCAGACCCCGCAGCACCTCCTCGGCCTCGGCCGAGCGGGCCAGCCCGACGACATCGTCCCCGCGTGCCACCAGGCGCTGCACGAGCACCCGGCCGACGACGCCGTTGCCGCCCGTGACGAAGACCTGGCTCACGACCGCGCGCTGAGCGCGGATGAGAACTTCACGAAGTAATCCGCGCCCGACCACACGGTGATCAATGCCGCCACCGCGAGCAGCCACTGGTCGAGAAACACTCCGTCGATCTTCACGTCGGGGCGGAGCATCACGAGCCCGATCACGACGAACTGAACTGTGGCCTTCCATTTGCCGAGCGTCGACGGGTCCAGGTGAAGTCCTTGCGCTGCCACCGCGGCGCGCAGGCCGAGGAGGCTCAGCTCCCGGCCGATGATCACCATCGACAGCCACGGCGAGGCGCGGGCGACAGCCACGAGCGCGAGCAGGGCCCCGGTGACCAGCAACTTGTCGGCGGTCGTGTCAAGGAATGAGCCGAGGCGCGAGCTCACGTTCCAGCGTCGCGCGAGGCGGCCGTCGAACCAGTCGGTTGTCGACACTGCCAGGAATACGATCGCTGCTGCCGTAAACGAGCGGCTGAGCACGAGGGCCATTACGACCGGCGTCGCGACGATTCTGGTGCTTGTCCCGGCGAGGATCAGGGCGCTCTTTCGCGCGCTCCCGGTCCTGGCTCTGAGCGCGCCCGCCTCCACAGTGGGTGCGATCGTACCATCGGCGGTTCTCACAGCAGTTCGGCCGCCAGCGCCCGCGCCTCGGCGCTGTCGCGAGCATCCAGCGCCCGCTCGGCTGCGGCTTCGGCGTCGGAGACCGTCACGCTCCGCAATGCCTCCTTGACTTCGGGCACGAGCGGCGGGGCCATGCTGAGCTCGCGGACGCCGAGACCGACGAGCAGCAGCGCGGCGGCCGGGTCTCCGGCGAGCTCGCCGCAGACGCCGACCCAGCGATCATGCGCGCGCGCGCCGGCGGCGGTCGCGTGCACGAGTTTCAGAACCCCGGGCTGCGGACCACTGAGCAGGTTCGCGACGTGTTCGTTTCCGCGTTCCGCCGCCATCGTGTACTGGGTGAGGTCGTTGGTGCCGATCGAGAAGAAATGCGCCCGGCGGGCAAGCCGCTCGGACAGCAGCGCCGCCGCCGGGACCTCGACCATGATCCCGACCTCCACCGGGGCCGTCACACCAGTCTCGCCGCGGGCCTGGGCGAACGCGGCCAGGGCCGCGTCAAGCTCCTGGGGAGTGGCGACCATCGGGAACATCACCTTGACCGGATGCTCGGCGGCGACCCGCAGGATCGCGCGGAGCTGGACCGCGAACAGCTCTGGCTGCTGGAGCGAAAGCCGCAAGCCGCGGCAGCCGAGGAACGGGTTGGCCTCGGCGGGCATCGGTATCGCCGACAGGGGCTTGTCGGCGCCGACGTCGAGCGTGCGCACGATCAGGGGTCGCCCGTCGAGCGCCTCCGCGATCTCATTCAGCGTCTGCACCTGCTCCTCCTCCGAGGGAATCTCGGGCCGGTCGAGAAACAGGAACTCGCTCCGCAGTAGCCCGACGCCGTCGGCGCCGAACGAGACCGCCCGGGCGGCGTCGGCGACGGCACCCAGGTTTGCCGACACCTCGATTAGCGTCCCGTCGCGCATCACCGCGGGCTCGGCGGCGCGGTCGCGGGCAGCTCGCCGGCGCGCCTCGGCGGTCTCACGCTTGCGCCGGGCCGCCGCGACCTCCTCGTCGCTGGGTGCCACCACCAGCGTGCCTTCGGCGCCGTCGAGCAGGACCGGCGTGCCCTCCGCGATCGCCAGCACCGCGGGGCCGAGCCCGACGACCGCCGGCAGCCCGAGGCCGCGGGCGAGGATCGCGGCGTGCGCCGTCGCGGTCCCGTGGGCGGTCGCGATCCCATGGACGAGCTCCGGCTGCAATCCCGCGGCTTCTCCGGGGGTCAGCTCCGCGGCAACCAGGATCCCCTCCTGCTCGAGCCCGGCCCGGGCCTCTCGCCCCTCGAGCGCGGCCAGCACCCGGCGCCCCGTGTCCAACACGTCGGCCGCGCGCTCGCGGAGCAGCTCATCCTCGAGCGCCAGCCACTGCCCGGCGGTCTCCTCGCTCGCGCGGTACCAAGCCGGCTCCGCGGCCGCCCCCCCATCGATCGCGACCCGGGCCCGATCGAGCAGCACATCGTCGTCCAGCAAGGCGAGGTGGGCGTCGAAGATCGCCGCTTCCGCCTTGGCGCCGCGGCGGACGACCTCGTCACGGTCGCGTTCGATCGCCGTTCGCGCAGCCGCGCGGGCCGTCTGAAGGCGCTGCCATTCCATCTCCGCTCCCTGCGAGGGGCGGTCGGCCGGTGGCTCGAATTCCTCGCTCAGATGGCGGACGGGGCCGACCGCGATGCCCGCTGATGCAGCAACCCCCTCCAGCCGCGCGCCCGGTTCGGGCGGCGGCTGCTCCTCGGCCACCGGCGCAACCGGCCGCGCCGCCGGGGTGGTGTTTGCCGAAGGGGCGGTGTTTGCCGAAGGGGCGGCGTTTGCCGAAGGGGCGGCGTTTGCCGAAGGGGCGGCGAATGCCGATCGGGTGGTGTTTGCCGGCGGGCTCGTCGCGGCGCTCGTGTCGATTCCCTCCCCGAATCCCCCGCGCGCCAGCTCCTCGAGTGCGGCCAGCGCCTGCTGCGCCTCCGGACCCGACGCCGTCGCCACGAGCTGATCGCCCCGGCGCGCGACCAGGGTCATGAGACCGGTCAGGCTGCGTGCGCTGACCGGACCGGGGCCGCCCGCCTTGGCGAGCCGCAGATCGGCGTCGAAGCGGCCCGCGAGCTCGACCACCAGTGCCGCCGGCCGTGCGTGCAGTCCGATCTCGTTGAGGACCGGGATCTCGGCCTGCACCTGCGCGTCGGGCGCCGGCTCGGTCGCCGAGCTCGCCACCGCGGCGGACTCCGAGGACTTGACGCCCAGCTGCGAGACCTTCATCCCGAGCGCGCCCCTCGCCTCGGCCGTGATCTCATCCAACGACGCGCCGCCGCGCGCCGCCGCAGCCGCTGCGACAGTGCCCTCCACGAGCGGCGCCTCGCTCAGCACCACCCGGCCGTCGGCAGAGTCCAACAGCTCGAGCGCCATCTCCGCACTCAACACGGCGCTGCCGAGGTCCATCAACACCAGCACCCCGTCGCTCGACATGGCGCGCTCGATCGCCGCCCGCACCAGCATCGCGTCGGTGCCGATGGAGCCATCCTCCAGCCCACCGGCCGCCTCGATCGCCAGCTTTTCTCCACCCATCTGGCGTGCGAGCTCGACGACGCCGTCGGCCAGTCCCGCGCTGTGCGATACGACGACGATGCCGACCATCAGCGCCCGAGCCTCGTGCCGGTGAGATACCTACAACCCGTAGGCCCGGTGCAGTAGCTCGATCGGATGTACTGAGGGGCGTTTGGTCCCGTGCTCGATCTGCCAGCGACACGTCTCGCTGTCACAGGCGACCAGCCCGGCGCCCGAGGCCTCGACCTGCGAGAACAGGTCGGCGCCGACGTCCATGGAGATCTTGTACTTCTCACGCTTGAGCCCGTACGTCCCGGCGATCCCGCAGCAGCGGGCGTCCATCTCGCGGATCTCCAGCCCGGGGATCAGGGCCAGCAACTCGAGCGCCGGCTTGCCGATGAAGTGGCCCTGCTGCTGGCAGGGCGCGTGGTAGGCGACGACCTCCTCGACCGGCTGGAAGTCCGTCCGCAGCTCTCCGCGACCGTGGCGCTCCAGCAGCAACTCGCAGATGTCGTAGGTCTGGCGGCTGACGAGGGCCAGATCGGGATCGTCCTCGAGACCGAGGATCTCCCGTGCCTCGCGCTTGAGCATCAACGTGCAGCTCGTGGCGTTGCCGACGATCAAGGTTCCATCGCGCGCGTGCGGCGCCAGCGCCCGCGCGAGCCGCAGCACGTAACCGCGCGCGTCGTCGAACAGCCCACTGGACTGGAGCGGCAGGCCGCAGCAGTCCTGATCTGGAATCTCCACCTGGTAGCCGACGTGCTCGAGCAGTTCGACCACCTTCTCGCCCACTTCGGGCTCGTAGAACTCAGTACCACAGCCGGTGAAGTAGACGACCTTCGTGCCGGCGGCCGGGCTCTGGTGGCGCCGCGCCCAGGTGCGAAACCGGCGGCCGGCGAACTTCGGCACGGGTGCGTCGCGGTGCACTCCGAGGAGTCGCTCGGCCAGCGCCCGGACAGGGCGCGACCGCAGCGAGGCGTTCGCGAGCGGCGCGACCGGCGTGCCGAGACGTCCGACCACGGTGGGCCTGGTGATCAGCCGGTCGCGCAGCGGCACTCCGTTGCGCTGCTTGACCTGGTAGCGGGCGTGCGCGTTGAGCTCCGCGATCTTGACTCCCTGCGGGCACGACATCGTGCACAGCCCGCACCCCGAGCAGTAATCGACGGAGGATTCGATGACCTCCTGGCCCAAAGCGCGAAAGCGCTCAGCCTGCGGACCGGCGTACTTCGGTCCGGGGAACAGCGGTGTCACGTTCGAGACCGGGCACGCGGTCTCACAGATCGTGCACTTGACGCAATGGTCCAGCGAGCTGCGCAGCATTTCGTGTGTCGATGGCTCCTTCATGCCGCGGCCGTAACTCCCTCACGATCGAGCACCGCCTGTGCGACGACGTGGCCACTCGTCAGCGCGATCCCCTCACCGCAGCCCTCGCGCCACGGCTCGGCACCCGGCAACGCCGCACCCGCGACGAACACGTTCTCGGTCCCTTCGGCGAGCAGCGAGGAGTCGACCGCGACCCCGGCGCGAGCCATCGGCTGGGGCCCGAAGTAGTCGGCCCCAAAGCGCGTCTCGCCCGGCGCGGGTACCCCTCGCAACGTCAGTCCGAGCACCTTCTCGCGCGCTTGCCAGTCGGATCCGAGCTCGATCGCCCCGGATGCGAATCCCCCGGTGGCGAGCACCACCCAGCGCCCTCGGTACACAGTGTCGTGGCCACTGGAATCCGTCCGCACGCCGGTCACGCGATCACCTTCTCGTTCGGCGTCCACGACCTCGGCGCCGATCACGAGCCGGCCGCCGGCGGCGCGCAGCGCGGCGCGCAACGCGTCGTAGACGCGGACCCCAGGGGCCGACGGGGGCAACGTGGGAACCTCGAATACCGGGCGCCCCAGCCTCTGCTCGAGCTCCGACCAGGCGCCGTGGGGATCGCGTAGCCCCAGCACCGCGGGCAGCGCGACGCGCTCGCCGGAGCCCAGCCGGGGTACCAGCCGAGCTGCGAACGCCGCCCGGAACGTGGGCTCGTCGAACCGCCGCGCGAGGTGGAGCGCGTTCGCCTCCGCCCGGCCGATGTCGAGGTCGAGCTCGATTCCGCGTGCCTGGAGCCCGGCCGCATCCAGGTTTGCCGCGCACAGCGAGGCGTGGAAGTCGCGCAGGACGCGCAGGCCGACCACGCACACGGGCGCCGGGTCGCGGCTGTCGCCGGCCGCCATCGTCTCGGGTACCAGCGCGGAAGGCCGGAGCGCACCCAGGGCCGTAGGGAGCAGGAGGTTGTGCTCCAGCTCGCCCGTGTAGCTGTAGCCCGGCTGGGGGCCGCGCTCGACGCACGCAGTGAACCACTCGAGCGCCGGCCCGATGGCGTCTACTCCGATCACTGCATACGGATGGTCAGGGTGCGCGCTCACGAATCCAGGGAGGGACGTGGCCGGCGCCTGGACGAGCTCGGGATCGCGGCCGAGCACGTCGACCGTCCCGGGAGCCAGGTGGGTGCTGCCGACTCCTTTGGCCAGTACGCACACGCGCGCTCCGCCCTGCGCGATGCGCGCAGCGGCGGTCAGGCCCGCCACCCCGGCCCCGATCACAACGACGTCGTAATTGAGCTCCGGACTCATCAGGGGCTCGCCACATGCTTGACGTCGAGCACACCCTGGAAGATCCAATCGTCCAGCCTCGCCTGGCGAAGCTGGTCGCCGTGGAGAACGGGATGGACGCCCTTCCAGCGCTCGCCCAGGAACTCGAGCAACGCGGTGTTGGCCTGCTGCACGTCGAGGCCGTCGAGGCCGTGCAGAATCCCCGTCGCGCGGTAGATGCAGAAGCCGCCCTGGCATGGTCCCATCGCCAGCCGGAGGATCCGCCGGATGTCGTCGAGGCTCGTCGTGGCCCGTTGCTCCATCGTCTGCTCGAGCCGCCGCCGGGGAATCAGCTCACACTCGCAGATCAGCTGGTCGTCCTGCAGTGTCTCCTCGCGCCGACACAGGCGGTCGCCGACGCGCGCGTGCTCGCCGCTCTCGGAGCCTTCGAGCACTTCGGTGGCGGTCGAGGATTGCCGGTGCTCGCCGAGCTGCCGGCAGACCGCGTCCACGGTTTCCTCGGCCATCAACCTGAACGTTGTCAGCTTGCCGCCGGTGATCGTGATGAAGCCGGTCACGCCGTCCCGCGCTTGGTGGTCGAGCAGGGCGTGGGCGCGGGTCACATCGCGGGTCGAAGCGGCCTTGTCCTTGCGGTCCTCGAACAGTGGCCGGGCCCCGCTCCAGACCCGGAGTGCGCGGGTCTGCTTGAACCCGGGGACGAGCCGCTCGCCGTCATCGAGCATCGCGTCGACTTCGTCCTGGAGAACCGAGTGGTCGTCGGGATCCTGCGTTGCGACGTCGGTCGTGCCGATCACGCTCACCGTTCGCACCGGCACGAGGATGTCGCCGTCGGTGGGCATCTGGCAGCGATTGATCACCATGTTCGCGAGCCGGTGGTTCATGGCGATCATGATCCCCCGCCCGGGCATCACGTGGACGCCCTCGATCCCGGCCAGCTCCGCGATCTGACCCGCCCAAGCCCCGGACGCGCTGACCGTGATGCGGGCGTGCACGTCGAGTTCCTCGCCGGTGCGGGAATTGCGCAGTCGGGCCCCGATCACCTCGTCGCCTTCACGGTGGATCGCAACCGCCTCGTAATAAGTCAGGATCCGCGCGCCGCGCTCCTGCGCCCCGTGAGCCAGCGCCCAAACCAACTGCCAGACGTCGATGCTGGCGTCAGGTACGCGGAAGGCACGAGAGATCCCAGGGTTCAACCGCGGCTCGCAGCGCAGCGCCTCGCGCGGCTCGATCTCCTCGCACGGCACTCCTGTCGTCCGGCACCCTTCGGCGAACCGATCGGCGTAGGCCGGGTCGTCGAACGGAGTGGTGACGAACAGGCCGCCGGTGTCCTCGATGCTGATCGCGGCGATCCGGCGGACGATCCCGTTCTCGTGCGCGCACTCCTTGGCCGCGTCGGGGTCCTTGACCGCGTAACGCCCCCCCGAGTGGATCAGCCCGTGGAAGCGCCCGGACGTTCCGGACCCGAGGTCCGCCCGGTCGGCGAGCACGACATCGAAACCGCGAAGGGTGGCATCCCACGCCACCCCGGCACCTGTGGCGCCGCCGCCAATCACCAGAACGTCGGTGGTGAGCCTCTCCACGATGTGTCAGCTTACTCCCGGGTAAAAGCGTCAGCGCGGAGCTCCGAGCGCAGCCCGCTGGAGCTCCGCGGCATCAGCCTGCGGGCGTTATTCCGCCCAGTCGAACGTCCGTGTCACAGCCTTCTTCCAGAAGTGGTACGCCCGGTCCCGATCGGCGGCGTCCATCTTCGGCTCCCAGCGCTTGTCCTCGACCCAGTTCTCGCGCAGCTCCTCTTCGGTGTGCCACAGGCCGGTCGCGAGCCCTGCCGCGTAGGCTGCGCCCAACGCGGTCGTCTCGGCGACCTTCGGCCGGATCACCGGCACGCCGAGGATGTCGGCCTGGAACTGCATCAGGGTCTCGTTGACGACCATGCCGCCGTCGACCTTGAGCGACTCGAGGTCGACGCCCGAGTCGGCGTTCATCGCATCGGAGACCTCGCGGCTCTGGAACGCCGTCGCCTCGAGCGCCGCGCGCGCGATGTGCCCGGCGTTGACGTACCGAGTCAGACCGGCGAACACTCCCCGAGCGTCGCTCTTCCAGTAAGGGGCGAACAGCCCGGAGAACGCCGGCACGATGTAGCAGCCGCCGTTGTCCTCCACGGTCTTGGCGAGATCTTCGACCTCCGGTGAGGTCTTGATCATCTTGAGGTTGTCGCGCAGCCACTGCACGAGCGCGCCGGTGATCGCGATCGAACCCTCCAGGCAGTAGACGGCGGCCTGGTCACCGATCTTGTATCCGACCGTCGTGATCAGTCCGTTCTTGGACTGGACCGCCTGATTGCCGGTGTTCAGCAGCAGGAAGTTGCCGGTGCCGTACGTGTTCTTCGCCTCGCCGACGGAGAAGCAGGTCTGCCCGAATGTGGCCGCCTGCTGGTCGCCGAGGTCGCCGGCGACGGGAATCCCCGCGAGCGCGCCGCCGGAGACCTCGCCGTACACGGCGCTCGAGGGCCTGATCTCAGGCAGCATCGAGCGCGGCACGCCGATTGTCGAGAGCAGCTCGTCGTCCCAGTCGAGCGTCGCCAGGTCCATCAGCATCGTGCGGCTGGCGTTCGATACGTCGGTGATGTGCAGCCCGCCATTGGTGCCGCCGGTGAGGTTCCAGATGCACCACGTGTCGATGTTCCCGAAGGCCAGCTCGCCGGCGTCAGCCTTGGCGGCCGCACCGTCGACGTTCTCCAGAATCCAACGAACCTTCGGACCCGAGAAGTACGTCGCGATCGGTAGGCCGTTCTTGAGCCGGAAGCGATCCTGGCCACCGTCCTTCTCCAGCTCCGCGCAGATCTTGTCCGTGCGGGTGTCCTGCCAGACGATCGCGTTGTGGACCGGCTTGCCCGTGCTGCGCTCCCAGACGACGGTCGTCTCACGCTGGTTGGTGATCCCCAATCCGGAGATCGCACTTGCGTCACCGCCCGCATCGGCCAGCGCCTTGCTTATCACCTGCTGTGAGCGCTCCCAGATCTCCATCGGATCGTGCTCCACCCACCCCGGCTGGGGGTAGATCTGCTCGTGCTCGAGCTGCTCCGACGACACGACGTTACCGCCGTGGTCGAAGATCATGCAGCGCGTGCTGGTGGTGCCCTGGTCAAGAGCTGCCGCGTATTCCGCCATTAGTCTCTCCTTCCCTTCAACCTGACAGCGCTTGCGCGGCGGTCTGGTAGAGGTAGTAGGTGGAAGTCGCGCCGGGATCCTGGTGGTCCCGGCTGCGCTCCCCCAGATAGCTCGCCCGCCCCTTGCGCGCGACGAGTGGGATCGTGTCCTTCATTCCGCGCTCGGCGGCCTCCTGTGCCTCACGCAGGGCGCTGTCCAGATCCGAAGCCTGCTCCAACGCCTCGACGGCGGGAAGCAGAGCATCGACCATAGTCTTGTCTCCCAGCACTGCCTTGCCCCGGGCCTGGACGCCGTCCACGCCCTTGCGCCAGGCGCCCGCGTAGCTCTGGAGGTTGACCTCCTCCAGGCCCGCGAGCGCGGTGCCCATCTGTAGGAACAAAGTCCCGTACAGCGGCCCGGCGGCGCCGCCGACGCTGGAGATCAGCGCCATCGCGACCGTCTTCAACGCCATGCCGACGTCGGCCTGCTCATGCGCCGAGAGCTTCTCGAGCGCCTTGCGCATCCCACGATCCATGTTGGTCCCGTGATCCCCGTCGCCGATCGCCGTGTCGAGGCGCACGAGCTCCTCGCGGTGCTCGCCCATCGACACGGCGAAACGGTTCATCCAGTCGAGCACGGTGTCGCGCGTGACGGGCAAGCTCAGACGCCCCACCGAAGCCCGGGCGTGTTGACCGGGGCATCCCAATAGCGGAGCATCTCGTCGTCGAGCTTCAGCAGCGTAATCGAACAGCCCTGCATCTCGAGCGAGGTGATGTAGTTGCCAATCAGGTTGCGCTCGATCTTCAGGCCATGCTCGGCAGCCAGCTTCGCGACCTCGTTGTACATGACATAGAGCTCGATGAGCGGTGTACCGCCCATCCCGTTGACGAACGCGAGCACGCGATCGCCGGATGAGAACGGCAGGTCCTCGACGATCGGTGTCATCAGCCGCTCGGCGATCTGCGATGCCGGGCCAATCTTCTCGCGGAAGCGGCCAGGCTCTCCGTGGATCCCGATCCCGATCTCCACCTCGTCCTCGGCGAGCTCGAAGCTCGGCGAACCCGAAGCTGGGGTGATGCACGGCGTCAGTGCCATTCCCATCGAGCGTCCGTTGCCGTTGACCCTGCGGGCCAGCTCGGCCACCTCCTGTAGCGACTTCCGTCGTCGGCAGCGCCGCCACAGATCTTCTCGACGCATCACCGTGATCCCGACGCCCCGGCGTCCTGCCGTGTAGAGCGAGTCCTCGACCGCGACGTCGTCGTTCGTGACGACCGCCTCGACATCGATTCCGTCGACCTTCGCCAGGTCCGCAGCCATGTCGAAGTTCATCACGTCGCCGGTGTAGTTCTTGACGATGTGAAGCACGCCGGCGCCGCCGTCGACGGCCTTCGTGGCTGCCTGCATCTGATCGGGTGTTGGCGAGGTGAACACCTCGCCCGGGCAGGCGGCATCGAGCATGCCCGGCCCGACGAACCCGCCGTGCATCGGCTCGTGACCCGAGCCGCCGCCCGAGATCAGACCGACCTTGCCCTGTACGGGCGCGTCGGCCCGGATCACGAGCGCGGGGTCATACACGACGCGCACACGATCGCCGTGCGCCGCCTCGATGCCGTGCAGGGCGTCCTGCACGACACCGTCTGGAGCATTGATTAGTTTCTTCATCGCAATCGGCTCAGAGCGGGGCGCTGCCGAAGACGGCGTCGAAGAAGACCGCTGCGATCGCGCCGCCGATGAGCGGCCCGACGACCGGCACCCACGAGTACGCTCCAATCCGAGCCTCCCTTGCCGGGGATCGGCAGGATGGCGTGCATGATCCGCGGTCCCAGGTCACGCGCGGGGTTGATCGCGTAACCCGTCGGCCCGCCGAGCGACAGGCCGATGCTGAAGACCAGCAGGCCGATGAGCAGCGGAGCCAGGTCCGATGTGAAGGGGTTCCACGGACCCGTGATCGTCAGCACTCCGAACACCAGCACGAATGTGCCGATGATCTCGGTGATCAGGTTCCAGGCGTAGTTGCGGATCGCAGGCCCGGTCGAGAACACCGCCAGCTTCAACCCTGGATCCTCCGTGTCCCTCCAGTGCAGGTAGTAGGTGATCCAGACGAGGAATGCGCCGATCATGGCGCCGATCATCTCTCCGACGAAGTACTTCCACGCCATCGAGCCGTTGATCGACCCGTGGATCCAGAGACCCAGCGTGACCGCCGGGTTGAGGTGCGCGCCGTCGAAGTAACCGACGGCGTAGACGGCGACCATGACGGCCATGCCCCACCCGAAGGTGATGACGATCCATCCAGAGTTCTCCGCCTTTGACTTGGCCAGGAGCACTGCGGCCACCACGCCGTCGCCGAGCAGGATCAGGATGCCGGTCCCGATGATCTCCGACGGAATGATGCCCAGTGTTGGCAGATGCAAATGAACTACCACTGCGGCTATTGCGCCCAACGCCCGTCTCCCTCCTGAAATGAAACCTTGTGGACCGGAGGATCCTATGCACATGGTTCGACAGTGTCAAACTAAGTTGAGACTCTTGGCAGTCGTTCGACAATGTCGATCTAAGTGCGCACATCAATCGACATCCCGCCCCTGCGCCGGCTTCGGCGGCCCGCGCTCCGCGCCTGACCGAACGCGATGCCCGGCAACATTCAGTCGATCGAGCGCGCCGCAACGATCCTGCGGCTACTGTCGGGTCGCAACCGGCGACTCGGGCGTCGTCGACATCGCCGGGGAGATGGGGCTCCCGAAGGGAACCGTCCACGGGCTGTTGCGCACGCTCCAGAGCGTCGGGTTCGTCGAGCGGGACGAGGACAGCGGGAAGTACCGGCTCGGCGCGGCCCTGCTGCACATGGGTTCGAGCTATCTGGACGGCAACGAGCTGCGCACCCGCGCACTCAACTGGTCCGATTCGTTGGCGTCGCGCACCCGCGAAGCTGTGCGGATCGGCACGCTGCACGAAGAACAGGTCCTGGTCGTGCATCACGTGTTCCGGCCCGACGACAGCTTCCAGACGCTCGACGTCGGCACGCTCCTGCCCGCACATGCGACAGCCCTCGGCAAGGTGCTGCTCGCGCACCACCCATACGTCGCGTCCGCGCTCGCGGCCGCCGGGCTCGAGGCTTACACAGAGCGCGACGATCACAGATCCCGAACGGCTCGAGCGGGAGCTGAACCGGGTGCGGGCCCAGGGCTGGGCGGCGGAGATCGGGGAGCTCGGGCCGGGTCAGGTCTCGTACGCCGCGCCGATCGTCGATCGCCGCGGCATGACCGTGGGCGCGATGGGAATCTTCGGTCCCCCCGAGCGGCTGCTGGCGGCGCGCCAGCCGCGCGGGGACCTGCTGGCCTATGTCCGAGACGGCGCCCGCGCCGTCTCGCGCGAGCTCGGTGCGATCCCTTGGTAGCGAATCCCAAGAATTCCCAAAGTGATCAGCGCGCAACGTCGTGGCGGTATAACGTCGGTGCTCCGAAATCGATTAAGGAGGGAGCAGATGTCCACAGAGCACACAGGCCGATCCTGAGCCGCCCGAGGGTGGCTTCGCAGCGGGCCAGGCGCAGCCGGAGGCCTACCCCGAGGAGGAGCACGTCGGCCGGTTCAGCGAGGGTCAGGAGGAGCTCGGCGAGGAGGATCCCGAGAAGCACGTCGAAGGTAGTTTCAGCGAGGGTCAGGAGGAGCTCGGCGAGGACGATCCCGAGAAGCACGTCCACGGTAGTTTCAGCGACGGCGAGGAGTCCGAGTAACGTCGGAAAGTCACGCCGGCGCCGCTCGCCTCATCTGGCGTCAACCAGGCGCTCTCGCACCGTCCCCTCGGCGAGTATGGTCTCGCCGAGGGGCGTGATCCGCCAGACGGGCACTCGCTGAACCGATATGGGAGAGACGAGCCGAGCATCGTGGAGCCTGTCGAGCGCTCGATTGACCGGTGCGAGGAGATCCAGCGTGGCCAGCTGCCCGGCACCGGGGTAGTCGTCGAGGAGATATCCGCACAGCTGCTGGGCCCTCACGCTGGTGCCGTGAGTGGGGCCGTCCGGTCCTAACCCTGGGAACACCTTCGCGGCCAGATCGTCGACGCTCAGCGCCCGGAGGCGCTCGATCTCCTGCCTGGCTGCGGCCTTCCGCGCAGCCTTCTCCTCGCTCCGGCGAAATAGCGGCGACACCCTGAATCGCTCGAGCTCAGTAGCGCTTGACCATAGGCGTGGGCGCCCAGAATGTACGCGATCCCCGGGCGCGTCGACGCGAGATGCTTGCGCCTTTCGCGTGACCCATGTCTGGGTTACGCTTCATCTAGCAACGCTGACGAACACATGAAGCCCCAACACCTCTCCGTTGACGTCGACGGAAACGCGTTCCCGTCGACCGCGACGGACACGGCTCGGCGCCTTATCCAGGAGAAGAATCATGCATCAACAGACCGTATCCCGTCAGCCAGTTGGTTCGCTTGACGGCCCATCGCGGACCATCACCGTCGAACCGCTACGCGTGCCGGCGACTGCACCGGCGCCGCCGGAGATCGCTCCTGAGCCCGCTCCCGGGCGCTCGGAGCCGGTGCCGGAGCGGGAGCCCGCACGGGCGCGATGAACACGCTCGAGCACGCCGACGGCCTCGCGCCGGACCTGATCGTCCCGCTCGTGGGATTCCGCCAGTGGCGCCTGGCAAACGCCGTGCTCACATCGATGTACGATGGCGCGCCTTGGCCACAAGAAGGAGTCACCGCTCGCTGCGACCGGGGTCACAGCTCGGCAGAGGTCCCGGCCAAGGACTGCAGCTGTGGCGTGTACGCCTACTACGACCCTTGCCCGCGAACGGCGTCGGCCGCGACACCCGACCTGATCGGCGGCGCAGTCGTCCTGTGGGGCCGGATCGAGGCGCACATGTACGGTATGCGTGGCAAGCACGCGCGGATCGTTGCGCTCGAGCTGCCGCTCTCCCGCGGGCGCAAGCGGCGTGCTGTGATCGAGGCGGCCGAGCGCGTCGGGGTGCCGGTGGTGCCGCACCGATCGCTGAAGGCGGTCGCGCTGGAGCATGGAGCAGTGCTTCAGCCGGCCCTCCGCCCAAAGAAGACGCTCACTCGGGCCGCCAACGTGTGGGCCAGGAACGGGCCGGTCTGAAGAGGCCCGGACAGCGACGTTGGGCAAGGCTTTCCCGGGCGTCGGGTCGAGCGCGTCGGGTGCGCCCTTGGACAGCGGCGTTAAGTATTTCGTGCGCCTGACACGATTCCGTGGTAGGAATGCAACATCGCATGACCGGCCGCTACGTCGCCTCGATCGACCAAGGCACGGCATCGTCACGGTGCCTGGTCTTCGACAACCGTGGTGGCATCGTCTCGGTCGCGCAAAAGGAACACCGCCACCACTACCCGATGCCGGGCTGGGTGGAGCACGATCCCCACGAGATCTGGCGCAACGTCCTCGTCGTCGTGGCGGAGGCGCTCCAAAAGGCGAACCTCTCGCCTTCCGAGCTGAGCGCGGTCGGGATCGCCAACCAGCGGGAGACGACCGTCCTGTGGGACCGTCAGACTGGGAGGGCAGTCCACAATGCGATCAACTGGGAGGACACGCGGACCGACCGCCTGTGCCGCTCGCTGATCGAAGAGTACGGTCACGAGCCGTTCCGCGAGAAGACCGGGCTGCCGGTGTCGACCTACTTCTCCGGTCCGAAGGTCCGCTGGCTGCTCGACCACGTCCCGGGCCTGCGCGAGCGCGCCGAGGCCGGCGAGGTCCTCTTTGGCACGATGGACTCGTGGCTGATCTGGAACCTGTGCGGCAGGCACGTCACCGACGTGACCAATGCGAGCCGCACGCTGCTGATGAACATCGAGACGCTCGACTGGGACGACGAACTGCTCTCGATGGTCGGCGTACCTCGGGCGATGCTGCCCGAGATCAGGCCCTCATCCGAGATCTACGGCGAGGCCGGGATCGCCCTTGCAGGCGTGCCGGTCGCCTCGGTGCTGGGCGATCAGCATGCGGCGCTGGTCGGCCAGACGTGCTTCGCGCCTGGCGAGGCGAAATGCACCTTCGGCACCGGCAGCTTCCTTCTGCTTAACACCGGCGCGCGCCCGATTGCGTCGCAGAGCGGCTTGTTGACGACACTCGGCTATCAGCTCGGTTCGAGCCCCCCGACTTATGCGCTCGAGGGGTCGATCGCGGTCACGGGCGCGCTCGTGCAATGGTTCCGCGACAACCTCGGGCTGATTGGCAGCGCTGCCGAGATCGAGACGCTCGCGCTGACGGTCGAGGACAACGGCGGCTGCTACTTCGTGCCGGCCTTCTCCGGACTGTTCGCACCCCACTGGCGCAGCGACGCCCGCGGGGTGGTCGCCGGCCTCACGGGCTACATCAACAAAGGCCATCTTGCCCGCGCCGTCCTGGAGGCGACCGCTTGGCAGACCCGCGAAGTGATCGAGGCGATGAGCCGTGACTACGGCCGCGGGCTCGTCGAGCTTCGCGTCGACGGCGGCATGACGGCCAACAATCTGCTGATGCAGTTCCTCGCCGACGTCCTCGACGTCCCGGTCGTGAGGCCGATCGTCGCCGAGACCGTGTCGCTCGGCGCCGCCTATGCCGCCGGCTTGGCCGTCGGCTTCTGGCCCGACCTCGAGAGCCTCGAGCACAACTGGCACAAGGCCGCCGCATGGCTGCCCGTGATGGAGCCGCTTCGGCGGGAGCGGGGCTACCGCAAATGGAAGAAGGCCGTCGCGCTAACGGTCGACTGGCTCGACGACGACGACGACGACGATTTTGATATGTCGGCGCTGCCGACGCGCGAGCCGCAGACGGTTCTCTAGCCGGCGCGTCCGGAGCTGCCGTGCCCGCCGGTGGGCCACCGCTACTTGTGCGGGACGGGCTCCTCGATCTGGTCGAAGAAGTGCTGTACCCGCTTGATGACAGCGTGCACGTCCTCGGTGGCCGTGATCGGATCGCCGAAGGAGATGGTGACGTCGTGACGCTCCGAGCCGTTGCGGCTGCGTAGGCGCGAGGGCCAGAAGCGCCCCGGCGGCATCACGTCGCGTGTCCCGGTGATACGGATCGGGATGATCTGCACGCGATGGCGGGCGGCGAGGACCGCGGCCCCGCGGCGCAGCCGCCCGGTCCCGCCGTGACGCGAGCGCGTGCCCTCGGGGAACAGCAAGAGATTCCAGCCGCGGTCGAGCAGCCGGTCGACGTGCCCGGCGTTCTGCTTCTCGAGGCCGCCACCCTTGCGGTCCATCGGCACGGTGTTGAAGACGAGCGAGACAGCGATCGCGATCAGGCGGTTGCGGTAGAAGTAGTCGGCGGCAGCGCCGACGACGGTCTTCTTGCGAAAGCGGCGCGGCAGGGCCGCGAGGATCACCGGCGTGTCGAGGTGGCTGACGTGGTTGGCGACCAGGATCACCGGCGCCTTCAGCCGCGAGAGCTTGTCGCGGCCGCTCGTGCGGCGCGCGATGTAGTGGTTCATGGCGGGACGCAGCAGGATCCGCAGAAATGCCTCGCGGGTCGCGACGGCCGGCTTTGAGCGCGCCCACGGCACATCGAGCTGGGGCGCCGCCGGCAGCAGCTTCTGGGCGCGGCCCCTGAGCCCCGCACGCTTAGAGGGCTTGCGGCGCGCGGGCAGCAGGCTCGGAGTCGAGGCACGGACCTGACGAGCGCCACGTTTGACGCGCGCCGGCAGGGAGTTCTCACGCCGAACGGGAAGCATCGGTTAGAGAAACCCCAGCCTGTAACAAACGTTACGGAACGGCCTGTGGGACCGATGGCGTCGGTCGCTACGCTGTTCCTGCCAGCCCCGGGACACCTCAGTCGTCCGTCCTCGAGGACTCGACGACGAACCGCGCCCGATCGCCGCGGTGGCGGTCGTGGGCGAACTCAACCGGCATCCCTTCAGCGCAGTACGCCACCCGCTCGACCAGCATCAGTGGGGCACCGGCGGGCACACCCAGCGCCTCGCCGGTGAGCGCATCCGCGAGCGCCGGCTCGAGCCGTTCGATCGCACGCACCGGCTGGCGGCTGTATACGTCGTGCATCAGCTCGTACAGGGACCCACGAAGGTCGTGATCGAGCAGCCCCGGAAACAGTTCCACCGGGATCCATGAGTCCTCCAGCGTGAGCGGTTCCCCGTCAGCGAACCGCAGCCGCTGGACGCGGTAGACGGGAGCGCCGGCCGCAAGCTGGAGGCGCGCCGCCACCGAGGCGGGTGCCGAGAGCTGGTTGATCGCGGTGATCCGCGCGGCGGCGGAGCGGCCCTGGCTGTGGACCATGTCGGTGAAGCCGGCGAAGCTGCTCAGGTCGTGCACGAGCTTCGCGCGCGCGACGAACGTCCCCTGGCGGCCGACACCACGCTCGAGCAATCCGCGCCGGGTCAGTGACGTCAGTGCGGCGCGAGCGGTGAGCCGGTTGACCCCGACCCAGCGCGCCAGGTCCCGCTCGGACGGGAGGCGATCACCGATCGCCAGGCGGCCGGACCCGATCAGGTCGATCAGCCGCTCCTCGATCTGCGCGTATGCGGGAATCCCCGAGTCGCGGTCGATGCTGCGGTCGATCAGGCACCGCCAGTCCTTCGCGCCCGGGCCGGGTGCGGCGAGCGCCATCAGCCGACTCGAGCGCCCCGGCCCCCTACCGCCATCTTCGGCTCGCTGCCGTGCGAGCGGTTCTGCGCGGCCAGCACCAGCGCCTCGAACAGGGAGTTGTCGTCTCCGGCCTCCGGATGCCAGAGCACGCCTACCACGAACTCCTTGCGTGGGTCCTCGATTGCCTCGATCGACTCGTCGTCCGCCCAGGCCGTGGCGATCAGGCCGTCGCCGACCGTCGCGATCCCCTGGTGGTGAGCGGAGCAGACCGACACCCGCTCGCCGAGGATCTCGGCGGTGCGCGTCCCCCGGCGAATGCGGGCCGCGTGGATGTCGAATCGTCCCGGCTCGGTACGGTGGCCGACATGGTGCACGACGTCGGGCAGGTGCTGGACGAGCGTGCCGCCACGGGCGACGTTGAGCAGCTGCATGCCACGGCAGATGCCGAGCACCGGGATGTCCTGCGCCAGGGCCGCGCGGAGCAGCCCGAGCTCCGCGGCGTCGCGCTCTGGGCGGACCTCGGAGGTCGCGCCGGCGATCGTGGCCCCGTAATTCTTCGGGTCGATGTCAGGGCCCCCGGAGAACACGAGCCCATCCGCGATCGCGAGCGTCTCGCCCACGCCTTCTGTCATCGGCGGGAGCAGTACCGGACGACCACCTGCTGCACAGACAGCCTCGACGTAGTCGAGCGGGACCAACGCTGCCGGCAGCTTCCATGCGCCCCATCGGGCCGGAGCGACGTAGGACGTGAGGGCGATGATCGGACGGTTCGACACTGCGCTTGAACCTGCACTATACCATTCGATAAATGGTCTATATCGTTCGGGACCGCGTCGGTGCCACGGCCGCGTGACATCCCCGACCGCGCCCGCGTGGTGATCATCGGCGGAGGCGTCGGCGGCGCCTCGATCGCCTACCACCTCGCGGCGCTGGGCGAGCGCGACGTCGTCCTGCTCGACCGCAACGAGCTGACCAGCGGCTCGACGTTCCACTCTGCGGGCCTCGTCGGCCAGCTGCGCGGCGAGCGTCTCGCTGACGCGGATGATGATGGACTCGGTCGCGCTCTACCGGACGCTCGATTGCGGCTGGGTGCGAGTGCGGCGGGCATCCGCCTCGCCTGCACTCCCGAGCGCGAGCAGGAGGTGATGCGCCAGGTCGCCTGGGCGAAGACGTTCGGGCTGCCGCTCGAGCTGCTCTCGCCCGAGCGAGGCGCGGGAGCTGTTCCCGCTGATGGTCACCGACGGGGTGCGCTGCGCGTCCTACCTGCCGACCGACGGCTACCTCGATCCGTCGCAGCTGACCTACGCGCTGGTCGAGGGCGCGCGAGCCGGCGGCTGTCAGGTGTTCACGCACACGCGCGTCAACGGCATCGTCGTCGCGCGACGGACGGGTCCGCGGCGTGCAGACCGAATGGGGCGACGATCGAGGCCGAGGTCGTCGTCAACGCCGGCGGGATGTTCGCCGCGGAGATCGGCCGGATGGCCGGGCGTCCGGGTGCCCGTAGTTCCCGTTCGCCCACGAGTACCTGGTCACGCAGCCGTTCCGCGACCGCGTCGCCGGGCGAGCATCTGCCGACGCTGCGCGACCCCGACCTGCTCGTCTACTTCCGCGAGGAGGGGGCCGGCCTGGTGATGGGCGGCTACGAGCGCCACAGCGCGCCGTGGGCGCTCGACGAGCATCTGCTCGACCGGATCCCGCAGGACTTCAACGGCCGCCTGCTCGAGGAGGACTGGCCCCGCTTCGAGGAGATCGCCGAGCAACTCGTCGCGCCGGGTCCCGGCGATGGAGGAGGTCAAGGTGACGCGCCTGATCAACGGCCCGGAGGCGTTCACGCCCGACAACGAGTTCTGCCTCGGCGAGAGCGAGGTCCGCGGCTTGTTCGTCGCCGCCGGCTTCTGCGCCCACGGTCTCGCCGGCGCCGGCGGGATCGGCAAGGTGATGGCGGAGTGGATCGTCGCCGGCGAGCCGGCGCTCGACGTCTGGGAGATGGACATCCGCCGCTTCGGCCCGCACTACCGCTCGCCGCGCTACACGCTGAAGCGCGCCACGCGAGGTCTACGAGACCTACTACGACATCCGCTACCCGGGCCACGAGCGCCAGGCCGGGCGGCCGCTGCGCATCTCGAGCGCCTACGCCTGGCACGCCGAGCACGGCGCGGCGTTCGGCGAGAAGTCCGGCTGGGAGCGCGTCAACTGGTACGAGACCAACGCCGCTGCCGGGCGACGAATCGCTGCGGCCGCGCGGCTGGGCCGGGATGCACTGGTCGCCGGCGATCGGCGCCGAGCACCGGGCCACCCGCGAGGCGGCGGGCCTGTTCGACGAGTCCTCGTTCGCCAAGCTCGAGGTCGCGGGCTCCGGCGCGGCCGAGCTGCTCGAGCGGCTGTGCGACAACCGCGTCGCCCGCGACGTCGGCGCGATCACCTACACGCAGATGCTCAACCGCCGCGGCGGGATCGAGTGCGACTTCACCGTCACCCGGCTCGACGAGGAGCTGTTCGGGATCGTCACCGGCACCGCGTTCGGCAACCACGACGCCGGCTGGATCCGCCGCCACCTGCCGGCCGACGGCTCGGTGCGGGTCACCGACGTCACCGCGCGCTGGGCGTGCTTCGGCCTGTGGGGGCCGCGCGCGGCCGAGGTCCTGGCGCCGCTGACGCCCGACCCGCTCGACTTCCGCTACATGCGATGCGCGAGATCACCGTCGGCGACGTGCCGGTGCGCGCGCTGCGCGTGACGTTCGTCGGCGAGCTCGGCTGGGAGCTGTACTGCCCGACCGAGTACGGCGCCGGGCTGTGGCGGACGCTGTGGGAGGCCGGGCAGCCGCACGGGCTGCGTGGCCGGCGGCTACCGGGCGATCGACTCGCTGCGGCTGGAGAAGGGCTACCGGGTGTGGGCGGCCGACATCACGCCCGACGAGACGCCGTTCGAGGCGGGGCTGGAGTTCTGCGTGTCGCGAGGACAAGTCGTTCATCGGCTCGGACGCTTGCTCGGTCGCGAAGCCGAGCAGGCGGCTGCGCTGCCTGGTGCTCGATGATCCGCGCTCGGTCGCGCTCGGCAACGAGCCGGTCCGGGTCGGCGAGGAGGTGTGCGGGCGGGTCACGAGCGGCGGCTACGGCTACACCGTCGAGCGCTCGATCGCCTACGCCTACCTGCCCGCGGAGATCGAGGTCGGGACGGAGGTCGAGGTCGACATCTTCGGCCAGTGGGTGGGCGGCGCGCCTGGCGCGCGAGCCGCTGTTCGATCCCCACGGCGAGCGCGTGCGCGGGACGGCGGCGGCGACCGGGGAAACTGCGATCCCGTCACCGTAGGGCGCCCACTTTGCACCGCGGCCCACGTAGAGGTAGGGTCGCCATACCTATTCCATTCGGTGACGCAATGCGCCGCCGCGACGCTGAGGAGCGCTGAAGTGTTCAAGAAGATCATCTGGGCGACCGACGGATCGGAACCGGCCGATCGTGCGCTCGAGCTGGCGAAGTCGCTCGCATCACAAGATGGCGCCGCCCTGCTTGCGGTCCACACCGTCGAGCACTTTGCCGGCCGTGGCGGGGGCCTGGAGGAGAACGCCGATGAGGACGAGCGCCAAGCAAAGGTGAAGGCGCAGGTCGAAGAGCTCACGCAGCAGGGCGTGAACGCGACCGTGAAGATCATCCACGGCGGCGCCACCGGTGCGGCCCATACCCTGGCCGGGGTCGCGCAGGAAGAGGCCGCGGACCTGATCGTGATCGGGACTCGGGGACACACGGCGCTGGCCGGCCTCCTGCTCGGCAGCGTGACCCAGCGGCTGCTTCACATCGCTCCGTGTCCCGTGCTGGTCGTGCCTGCGTCCTAGCCGCCGTGGGTAGGGAGCGGGCAGAGAGCGGCTCACCCGGGGACACCAACCCCGGGTGACGCTACCCTTGCGCGCCTATGTCGGTCACAGTTGTCGGGTCAATCGCGTTCGACGCAGTCACAACGCCGTTCGGCAGCCGCGAGAAGATGCTCGGCGGGTCGGCCGTCCACTTCTCGCTGGCGGCGTCCTTCTTCGACACCGTCCACGTGGTCGGACCGGTCGGCGAGGACTTCGGGGAGAGCGAGTACGGCGTGCTCCGCTCCCGCGGTGTGAACACCGATGACATCGAGCAGGTCCCGGGCGGCGAGACGTTCTTCTGGCGCGGGGTGTACGGCTGGGACCTCAACGACCGCGAGACGCTCGACACGCAGCTGAACGTGTTCGCCGAGTTCCAGCCGAAGCTGTCCGCGCAGTCGCGCGGCGCCGATGTCGTCTTCCTCGCCAACATCCAGCCCGACCTTCAGCGCGAGGTCCGCGCGCAGTGCACCGAGGCGCGATTCGTCGCGCTGGACTCGATGAACCTGTGGATCGACACGGCCCGGGATTCGCTCGTGAAGGCGATCTCCGAGGTGGACTGCCTGCTGCTCAACGACGCCGAGCTGCGCCAGCTCACGCGTGAGCCGAACTTTGTCCGCGCCGCCCGGCGAATCCGCGAGTGGGGACCCCGCGTCGTTGTCGCCAAGCAGGGCGAGTACGGCGCAGCGATGATCAGCGACGAGGGGTACTTCGGACTGCCGGCCTTCCCGCTCGAGACGATCGTCGACCCGACCGGGGCCGGAGACAGCTTCGCCGGCGGCTTCCTCGGCTACATCGCCGCTCATCCTCCCGAGGAGCAACTCGACCACGAGATGCTGTGCCGGGCGATGGCCTACGGCACCGCGATCGCGTCGTTCAACGTCGAAGAGTTCGGGGTTGAGCGTGTGGCTCGGCTGTCCGGCGAGGAGATCGCCGACCGAGTCGCGGAGCTCGGACGGATCACGAGATTCGTCGAGAAGCCGGTCGCGCTCCGGGACTAGTCCATGGGGAACGTTGCGCTGCCCGTCGGTAATTGCGCGCACAGTTTCATTTCGCGCGCCATCAGGGTAGGATCGTCGTCGACGTGACCTGGGGATTCCTGTGGTTGATGCTCGCGTTGAAAATCCCGCTCATCGGGCTGATCTCCATTGTCTGGTGGGCGATCAAGCAGGAGCCCGAGGAGGAGCAGGCACCGACTCGCGATGACGACGGCGGCGTGAAGTACAGGCGTCCGCACCCGACGCGGCCGTTTCCGCGCCGGCCCCGCCGCGGTCCGCACGGTGACCCTGCGCCATTGCCGCCCGCGCGGGTGCGCACGGTGCAGGCCCGGGCCCGCACGTTCGGCCATTGAGATCAGGTAGGCTCGCCGCGTGCTGACCGCGTTGTTCGCCGCTGCCGAGCCGTCCAAGACCCCGTTCTTCATTGGCGGTGGAGTGCTGGCGCTATGGGCGGTGGTGCTGGCCGCGATCGGTCTGAACCGGCCGGAGTTCCCGTTCAGCAACCGCGGCGCACGCGGCGTGATGTTGATCAGCTTCGCGCTCGTCGTGGTCGCGATCGCGACCGCGATCGCCACCGACCCGTAGCGTTTCGCCCAACTCCTCCGGGTACTAGAGTCTCTACCGGTCGCTCCGTCCAGCATTGGGCGGTTCAGACCCCTCGGCAACCTGCGACTGGAGTGCCATGACCACCACAACCGAGACCCAGCAGGCTGACGGCGCCGACGTAGCAGCGAACGGCACTCTGACCGTCACCGACAACCGAACCGGTAAGCAATACGAGATTCCGATCGAGGACGGAACGATCCGCGCCACCGAGCTGCGCAAGATCAAGACCCACGACGACGACTTCGGTCTGATGACGTATGACCCGGCCTACATGGCGACGGCGTCGTGCCGGTCAGCGGTCACGTTCATTGACGGCGAGAAGGGGGTGCTCGAGTACCGGGGCTACCCGATCGAGCAGCTCGCGGAGCGCTCCACCTATCTCGAGGTCGCCTACCTGCTCGTCCACGGCGAGCTGCCCACAGCTGCGCAGCTCGAGGAGTGGACGCATCAGATCACGATCCACACGTTCGTGCACGAGAACATCAAGGAGTTCATGCAGGGCTTCCGTTACGACGCGCACCCGATGGGGATGCTGCTCGCGTCCGTCGGCGCACTGTCCACCTTCTACCCGGAGGCGAGCTCGATCAAGGATGAGGAGCTCCGCTACCTCCAGGTCGTCCGCCTGATCGCGAAGATGCCGACGCTGGCTGCCTTCTCCTTCCGCCACAACCAGGGCAAGCCCTACGTTTACCCGGACAACGACCTCTCCTACCCGGCCAACTTCCTCTCGATGATCTACAAGATGACCGAGCTGAAGTACGCGCCCGACCCGCGGCTCGAGCACGCGCTCGACGTCCTGTTCATCCTCCATGCCGATCACGAGCAGAACTGCTCCACGAGTGCGGTCCGAAGCGTCGGCTCCTCGCAGGTGGACCCGTATTCGGCTGTCGCCGCCGGCGTAGCGGCGCTCTACGGCCCGCTCCACGGCGGCGCCAACGAGGCCGTGCTGCGGATGCTGCGGCGGATCGAGACGACCGACAACATCCCCGGCTTCATCGAGGGCGTCAAGCAGGGCAAGGAGAAGCTGATGGGCTTCGGCCACCGGGTCTACAAGAACTTCGACCCGCGCGCGAGAATCATCAAGAAGGCGTGCGACGAGGTGTTCGAGGTGACCGGCAAGAACCCGTTGCTCGACATCGCGACCGAGCTCGAGCGGATCGCGCTCGAGGACGACTACTTCGTCTCACGCAAGCTCTATCCCAACGTCGACTTCTATTCCGGCCTGATCTACGAGGCGCTCGGGATGCCGGTCGAGATGTTCCCAGTCCTGTTCGCGATCGGCCGCACCAGCGGCTGGATCGCGCAGTGGCTCGAGATGATCGACGACCCCGAGCAGAAGATCTCCCGGCCGCGCCAGATCTACACCGGTCGGCGCGGGCTGGAGTACGTGCCGATCGGCGAGCGGTAGCGCTCCGGGTCGCGCGGGGCCCACGACCTGTGTGACCAGCTGCACACCCCGCCCCCGCTTACCCCGCGTAAGCTGCTGGGATGGACTCCGTACGGCTTCGCAGCGGGAGGGATGTGCTGATCCGGTCGATTCGGGCCGATGACGGCGCGCGGCTGCAGGAGGCGTATCGCCGGCTCTCGCCTGAAAGTCGCTATCAGCGGTTTCTGGTCTCGAAACCGCGCCTTACGACCGCGGACACGCGCTATCTGGTCGAAGTGGATGGCCTGGATCACGTCGCCTTGGTGGCGTTTGACATGCGCGACCTTGAGTTGATCATCGGCGTGGCGCGGTTCGTGCGCCGCGACGGCGACCCCCGCGCTGCCGAGGTCGCGGTGGTCGTCGGCGACCCCTTCCAGGGCGAGGGCCTCGGCGCGGAGCTGGTCCGGCGGCTCGCGAGCGCCGCGCGGGAACGGGGGATAGATCGCCTCACGGCTCTGATGCTGGCCCAGAATGGTGCCGCGCACCGGCTGCTCAGCGCTCTGTCCAATCATCCGCCGCGCGCGCGCCAGCTTGGTGGCGTTCATGAGCTCGAGGTCGACCTCGCGCCGGCCGCCGCGGGCCCTGCCCCTGCGCACGCTGCGGCTGCGATGATCGGCGGGTGCCCTGGAAGCTGACGGTTCGTGCCGGTCCGCGTGTCGACCGGATGCGCTTTGACGATCTCGCCGGCGCGCTCGAGGCCGCCGAGTCCCGCGGCCGAGAGTTGGCCGAGGACGCGCCTCGGGGCCCGCTGGATGCCAAGCTGAAGCGGTTCGAACCGGTCCAGCAGGTCGCAGCCAGGATCGAGCTCGCCGGACCTGAGCGGCTGCTGCCGAGGATCACAGGTGGCGTCGACATCCGCGGGGACGGCTCGACGGAGGCGTATGTGGGCCGCGTCCGGCGCGAGGCGATCAAGCAGCGCAAGGGCGAGAGCGCCTATGCGGCCCTCCGGCGCTCGCTCGCCAACCGGACTTCCGGCTCCACGCCGGCTGAGCGGCGCTGAGCGGGGCTGAGCGGCGCTGAGCGGCCGCCCCGGCGCCCTCGGGCCTCGGCCCGATCCGGTTTGCCCTTCTTCCAGAGCTGTCTGCCAGTTCAAGATCAGACGGTCGGGCGGCGGCTGACATGAGGCCGCCATCAGGGCTACACCGTCCCGCGTGGCGTGGTGCACCGTACCCGGGCGCCCGAGCGGACGGCGATCCTGATGGTCGAGGCTGCGGGTGTGGTCCCGACCGGTGACTGACCCCGGGACACGCGCGCGGGACCGCCCCCCGGCGGCAGAACCGCCGCCCCCCGGCGGCAGAACCAGCGTCGCCCGGCGGCCGAGCCAGCGTCGCCCCTAGGGAAGAACCAGCGTCGCCCCGTGGCGGCGCAGCCAGCGCGCGTGCTCGCGGTAATTCGGGCACCGGCCGCCCAGCAGCGCCCAGAATCGGGGCGAGTGGTCCATCACCTCCAGATGGCAGACCTCGTGCCAGACGACGTAGTCGAGAACCGCCTCCGGCGCCAGCAGCAGCCGCCAGTTGAAGCTCATCGCGCCGGCTCGCGAGCAGCTCGCCCAGCGCGTGCGCTGGCCGCGGATCGTGAGCCGTGAGTAGGTGCTGCCGACCAGCGCGCACGCGCGGTCAAGCCGCGGCTCGATCTCGATCCGCGCCTCTCGCCGGTACCAACGCTCGAGTGCCGCGCCCCGAGACTGTCCGGCGGGGACCAGCAGCTCGGAGCCGCGCCGGTGAACCCGGCTGCGACCGGGCTCGGCGATCAAGTCGAGCATCTCCCCGAGATACGGCACCGCGCTGCCCCGGCCCGCGACGATCGCCTGGGCCCGGGCAAGGTCCCGGACCCGACTCTCGATCCATGGTCGCAGCTCCGCCACCGCCGCGGCGGCCTCGCGTTCGGGCGCGCGCCGCGGCAGTACCACCTCCACTCCGCGCGACGCGTCCACTGTCACGCGCACGCGCCGCGCGCGCTCCGAGCGGCGGACCTTGTAGTCGATGTGCTCCACGGCGCGACAGGGTACGGTCCGGTGCCGACATGCCGCCCTTCCCGCGTCTCGACGAACCGCTCTGCAACGATCACGTGGTCCTGCGCGAGGCCGCCGAGCGAGATATTCCCGAGATCCTGATCGCCCATCAGGACGATCCGCAGATGCACGTGCGCTTTGGGGAGCTGCGCCCTCCCAGCGGCGCCGAGCTCGGCCGGCGCAGTGAGGTCGCCGCCGCCGAGCGCGGGGCCGGCGCGCGGCTGACGCTCACGATCCTCAAGCCCGGCTCCGACACCTGTGTGGGGCAAGTCGACGTCCATCACGTCGACTGGGACCACAAGCGCGCCGAGCTCGGCATCTGGCTGGCACCGCAGGTTCGGGGAGCGGGCCTGGCGCCGCCGGCGCTGCGGCTGGCGGCCCGCTGGTTGTTCGACAACTGTCAGTTGGAGCGGGTGCAGCTGCTCACCGATCCCGACAACGAGCCGATGCTCCGGACCGGACGGGCCGCGGGATTCGTCGAGGAAGGGGTACTCCGCAGCTACCACCGAGAACGCGGCAGGCGCGTCGACGTCACAATCCTGTCGCTGCTACCCCAGGATGTGGAGCGCCGGTGAAGGTCTGGCGCGTGAAGCTTCCGGCCGGCGTGCGCCCGCCGTTCGAGGTGTACATCAACGGCGTGCGGCAGGAGCTCGGCGTCGACTACCGGGTCTCGAGCGGGGAGCTGGTGTTCGAGCGCGAGCTGGTCCAGCAGAAACTGGGGCTCTGGGCCTGGTTCTGGGGTGCCTGGGGGATCGGGACCTACAAGCGCAACGACGAGGTGGACGTCCGCTACGAGCTCGACGGGCAGCCGCAGCTCGCCCACGCCCTGGAGATCATCCCGCCGCCGTCCTGACGACCTCTCGCCGCACCCACGGGCGCAGCAGCCGCAGCGCGGAGAGGATCGCTCGCGTCGCCGGCGAGCGGTTGAGCGTGTAGAAGTGGATCCCCGGTGCGCCCCGCGCGAGCAGCTCGGCGCACTGGAGGGTGGCGTAGGAGACGCCGAGCTGCAGCACCGCGTCGGGGTCGGCGGCCCGCCACTCGAGCGCCTCGAGCAGCGCCTGCGGGATCGTGGCCCCGCACATTCCGGTGATCGTCTTGATCTGGCCGACGTCGGTGATCGGCATGATCCCAGGCAGGATCGGGACCTCGATCCCGGCCGCGCGCGCCTCGTCGACGAACCGGAAGTACAGCTCGTTGTCGAAGAACAGCTGGGTGATCAGGAACGACACGCCGGCCGCGACCTTGTCCTTGAGGAACCGCAGGTCGTGGGCCAGGTCCGGCGCCTCGGGGTGGACTTCGGGAAAGCAGGCCGCGCCGATCGCAAACGGGTAGCGCTCCGAGATCAGCGCCGCGAGCTCGGTCGAGTAGTGCAGTCCGCCGGGGTGCGGCCTCCATTCGGTCTCGCCGCGGGGCGGGTCGCCGCGCAGCGCGAGCACGTTCTCGATCCCCGCCGCGGCGATCCCGTCCAGAATCACGCACAGCTCCTCGCGGGTCGCGCCGACGCAGCTGAGATGGGCCATCGCCTCGATGCCGAGCTCCTGCTTGATCCATTTGGTCATCTCGAGCGTCCGGTTGCGCGTCGAGCCGCCCGCGCCGTAGGTGACCGACACGAACGCCGGCTCGAGCGCCTGCAGCGACTCGAGGGCGCCGCGGAGGTTGCGCTCGCCCTCGTCGGTCTTAGGCGGGAAGAACTCGAACGAGAAGATCGGCTCCGCGGCGGTGGCGAGGATCTCGTCGATACGCACGGTCGCGCCACTCTACCAACCTTGACACGAGCGTGTCAAGGTTGGACCGCGTGCCATCGCTCCGGCTGTCCGTCGGAGCGCTCGCGCGTGACCGCGCCCGAGGCGGCGAGGTGCTCCAGGTAGCAGAGGGTCTGCGACAGCAGCCAGGCGCCGTTGGACTGCGTCAGCGAGTCGCCGTACACGTCTGGCAGCAGCGAGGCGGCGGAGCGCGGCTCGCCCGAGAGCGCCTCGCGCACCGAACCGAGACGCTCGCGCACGAGCGTGCGGTTGGCCTCGACGTGGCCGTGGGACGTCGAGGAACGGCTTCCCGTGCCCGGACAGGCACAGGCGGGCGTCGAGCCGGTCGACTCGCTCCAGCGAGGACAGGAACTCGCCCACGGGGTCGGGTGACCAGCCGTAGTCGTAGAACAGCGAGATCCGCCCCAGCAGATGATCGCCGGAGATCAGCAGCCGGCGCTCGGGCTGGAACAGGCACACGTGCGAGGGGGCGTGGCCGGGCGTCTCGATCACCGTCCAGGTGCCGAGGTCGGTCTCGATCGTCACGCCGTCGACGAGCGCTCGGTCGGGCTCGATCACGCGCGCGATCCCGGACGGGAGTCCTTTGGCGCGCTCGGCGTACGCCGCCAGCGCGGCCTCGGGAACGCCGCTCTGGCGCCCCACCTCCAGCCGGCGCGCGAGCGCGGCGGCGGGATCGCTGGCCGACGCGGTCCCGTGTGCATGGTTCGGATGCATCCACAGCTCGCAGCCGGCGCGCTCGCAGATCGGCGCCGCCTGTCCCCAGTGGTCGGAGTGCGCGTGGGTGCACACCAGCAGCCGGACGTGCTCGAGCCGCAGGTTGACCTGATCGAGCGCACGCTCGAGCTGCGCCATCGACCCCGGCTCGTGCATCCCGGTGTCGACGAGCACGATTCCCGGCCCGGACGCGATCGCCCAGGCATTGCAGTGAGGCACTCCCGGCCATGGCAGCGGCAGCCGCAGCCGCCAGAGGCCGGGCAACACGCGCTCGCCTCTGCCGAGCTCACGCCGTGGGGTCATGGTGCGGACGATATTGCGGCTGCGTAGACTGCGCGACCCGATGGCCTCAACCGCCGAGATCGCCAAGCAGTATTTCGACGCCCTGAACGCCCGAAACCTCGACGCGGCGGTCGCGCTGTGGGAGCCGGGCGCAATCGATCGCCTGGTCGGCCAGCAGGAGCTGGTCGCCCCGTGGGGCGTCCGGGATTACTTCAGCTCGCTGTTCGACGCGTTCCCCGATTTCGCCATTGAGGTGCTCGATCTGACGACGTATCGGGGTCGCACGGCGGTCCGCTGGCAGGCCCGGGCCACGTTCGCCGGCCCGGGGCGGTTTCAGGGCTTCGCGCCGAACGGCGCCACGATCGCGATCGAGGGCTGCGACGTGCTGACGATCGCCGAAGACAAGATCCGCCACAACGACGCCTACATCGACAGCGGCAACGTCGCCCGTCAGCTCGGCTTCCTGCCGCCGGCCGGCTCGCGGGCCGAGGCACGGCTGGCCAGGCTCGCCAACTCGCGCACCAAGCTGGTGTCCCGGATCCAGGGTGCGCAGGCCGAGTCGATCGCCGACGGCGTCTGGCTCGTGCGCGGCGGCTTCCCGGCGAGGACGATGAACGTGTACCTGATCGAGGACGACGGCGGCGTAGCCGTGTTCGATGCCGGAATCTCGGCGATGACCCCGCTGGTAGCTCTCGCGGGTGCCCAACGTGGCGGAATCCGGCGTGTGGTGCTCGGACATGCGGACGCCGACCACCGCGGCACGGCACCCGGCCTGGGCGCCCCCGTCTACTGCCACCCGGCCGAGCGCGAGGCCGCAGAGTCGGAGTCGCCGTTCCGCAACTACTGGGATCTTCACAAGCTGAGCCCGCACGCCCGCTTCCTGTATTCCAAGCTGATCCCGGCATGGGACGGCGGCGCGGTGCAGATCGCCGGGACCCTCAACGAGGGCGACGAGGTCGCCGGCTTCAGGGTGATCGACCTCCCGGGGCACGCTCCCGGGCTGATTGGCCTGTTCCGTGATCGAGACCGCCTGGCGCTCGTGTCGGATTGCTTCTACACGCTCGACATCCAGACCGGCATCAAGGGCGCTCCGCGCGTCCCGCACGCAGCGTTCGACTTCGACGTCGAGCAGGCGCGAGCATCGATCGGCAAGCTCGCCGGCCTCGATCCGGCAGCCGTCTGGGCAGGGCATGCCAACCCGATCACCGGCGACGTCCGGGCGCAGCTCGAACGGGCCGCCTCGGCCCCGCTGTAGTGCAGCGGACGGCACACTAACGGCGTGGCGCGCCGCCGCCACCAGCGTGAGAAGGCTCCGGTCAGCGAGTACCGGGACAGCGACGGCAACGTCTTGACGTTGCGGGGGTCGCTGTCAGCGGCCTCGCGAGTGCAGTACGCAGGCGTGCTCAGCGGCGGGCTCGAGCGCGAGGACGCGTGGCAGCGAGCGATCGAATTGCTGTTCGAGCGGCTCGCGGTGTCGTGGATGATCGCGGGGGTGAAGCTGTCGCGGCAGAAGGAGCTCCTCGGTCGCTATCGGATGGCCTCCGAACCGGAGCGCCGGTTCGTTCGAGATTCTCTGCGGGAGCACGTGCAGGAGCATTTCCCGGAGCTTCAGGCGCCGTGATCGACCCGGATGCATTCGCGCAGCTGCTGTGTGACTGGTGCCTGGAGGTCCAGCCTGGGCAACAGGTCCTGACCGCCTCCACGACGCTCGCGGAGCCGATCGTGGTCGCGGTTCACGGCGCGCTGCTCGATCGCGGGGCGTGGCCGCTGCTGCGGCTCTCGCCACCGTCGCTGGCGGTGGATTTCTACCGCCGCGCCCGCCCCGAGCAGCTCGATCGTTTCCCGGCGCTCGAGCTCGCGGAGGTGCAGGCAGTCGACGCGGTCCTGCGGATCGATGCACCGGCCAATACGCGCTCGCTGGCGGACATCGATCCGAGCCTGGTGGCGCGGGCCGCACGCGCACGCGCCCCGATCCAGGAGGCGAGGCTGGCGCGGCGCTGGTGCGGGACGCTGTGGCCCACCGCGGCGCTTGCACAGCAGGCGGCGATGAGCGACGACGGCTACGCGCAATTCGTCTCCCGCGCCCTGTTCCTGGACCGAGCCGATCCGGTGGCAGCATGGCGGGAGCTGCGTGCACGCCAGGGCGAGCTGGTCGCACGGCTGTCGAAGGCCCGGGAGATCCGGATCGAGGCGCCGGGGACCGACCTCCGCCTGCGGGTCGACGGCCGCACCTGGATCAACTCCGACGGCCGGCGCAACATGCCGAGCGGGGAGGTGTTCACGGGCCCGCTCGAGGACTCGGCCAACGGGACGATTCGGTTCACCGTTCCGTCGAGTCCACGGGGTGCGGAGGTCGCGGGTGTGGAGCTGACCTTCCGTGACGGCGAGGTGGTCTCGGCGCGCGCGGAACGTGGCGGCGACTTCCTCGACGCGGCGCTGGCGACCGATCCCGGCGCGCGCTTCCTGGGGGAGATCGGGATCGGGACGAACTCCGGGATCGACCGCCCCACCGGTTCGATCCTGCTCGACGAGAAGATCGCCGGTACGGTCCACCTCGCGCTCGGTCGCTCTTATCCCGAGACCGGGGGCAGTAACACGTCGGCGCTGCACTGGGATCTGATCTGCGATCTACGCGACTCCGGGCGCTTGAGCGCCGACGGGGAGACGGTCGCCCCGGTCAATACCGACCCCGCCGCGGCCGTTCAGTAGCTTCCAGCGTCCAATGCGCCGCACGAAGATCGTCGCCACGATCGGTCCCGCCTCTCGCGAGCCGGAGACGCTCGTCCGGATGGTCGAGGCCGGCATGGACGTGGCGCGGCTGAACTTCTCCCACGGCAACCTCGAGATCCACGCCGAGAACGCCGAGCTCGTCAGGGCGGCTGCCTCACAGGCCGGCCGTCAGGTCGCGATCCTCCAGGACCTCCCGGGGCCGAAGCTGCGGATCGGCGCTCTTCAAGACGACATCGCCGAGCTCAAGCCCGGCGAGCGGCTCGTGCTCGAATGCGGCTCCTCGGCGATCGGCAACGACCGGCGGATGTCGGTGAGCTGGGGCGGGCTGGTAGAGGCAGTCGATCCCGGTGATGTGATCTACCTCGCCGACGGTGCGATCCGGCTGCGAGTCGGAGCCGTCAGGGCCGGCGACGGGGAAATCGAGACATCGGTCGAGATCGGGGGGTCCGTCGCCACCAGGCAGGGATTGAACATTCCCGGCTCCGCGCGGGGTCTGGCGGCCGTTCCCGAGGAGGACCTCGACATGCTGCGTTTCGGCGAGTCGATCGGCGTCGACCTCGTCGCGTTGTCGTTCGTGCGCACGGCCGAGGACGTGACCACCGTCCGCCGGCATACGCGGCTGCCGCTGATCGCGAAGATCGAGAAGCCCCAGGCGGTCGACGCGGCGGAGGAGATCATCCGCTCGGCCGATTGCGTGATGGTCGCGCGCGGCGACCTGGGGATCGAGCTGCCGATCGAGAACGTGCCGATGGTGCAGAAGCAGCTGCTGCGGATCGCCGGCCGCCTGGCGCGCCCCTCGATCACCGCGACGCAGATGCTCGACTCGATGGTCTCCTCCTCTCGGCCGACGCGCGCCGAGGTGGCCGATGTCGCGAACGCGATCCTCGACGGCACTGACGCCGTGATGCTCTCGCAGGAGACGGCGGTCGGGGCGTTTCCGGTGGAGGCGGTCGCGATGATGGCCTCGGTCGCCGAGCGAACCGAGCATGACCTTCCGTACCGGAGCTGGAACGAGGACCGCGTCCGTCGCGACGCGCGTGACCCGGCCTACACGGTCGCTTACAGCGCCTGCGCGGCGGCCCGCGACCTGCACCTCGCCGCCCTGGTCGTCCCGACGCTGTCCGGGCGCTCGGCGCGATTGCTCTCGGCCCACCGTCCGCAGGTCCCGATCTACGCCTTGTCGCCCGGCAAGGAGACGGTCCGGCGGTGCAGCCTGATGTGGGGCGTACAGGCCGGGCCGATGCGCCGCCACGAGATCACCGAGGCGCTGATCGCGGACGCCGCCCGGCGCGTGGTCGAGCTCGGCTGGGTCAAGTCCGGGGCCCGGGTCGGGATCACCGCGGGGCTGCCGAGCGGGCGGCCCGGGACGACCAGCCTGGTCCAGATCCAGCGGGTCTAGGTGTAGGCCACACCCGGGGCGCGCAGGCGGATCGCCGGTCTACGCCGCCGCGCGGGCATAGAACTCGGCCTCCTGCCGTCCCAGCTCAGTCTCGGGCTCGTCGCCGTAGAACCACTCCCGCGCGATCCGGTGGAAGTTCCCCCGCGCGTGTAGCTGTGACAGCACGGCGAGCGTCAGTACCTCCATCCGGCGACCGAACAGGTGGTCCGGCGGGGCGGATTCGTGGCGCAACTGGCCGAAATACTCCGAGCGGGGATCGCTCATGTCAATCAGCACCTGGGTCGCGTACTCGGGGGTGAGCTCGATCTCCTGGTCGACCGTGTACCACGAGGTCGCGGCGCGGAAATGCTCGAGCACCCGGTCGGGCTCAAACCTTTCCGGGTCGGGAAAGAAGCCCGTCTCGGCGCCGAGGCGCATGATCGTGTCGGTGTCGCCTTCGATGATCGCCCGTGCGACCGTGATCTCGAGCTCGACCGTGCCTGGCGGCATCCGCTTGAACAGGCCGAAGTCGATGAATGCCATCCGGCCGTCTTCGAGCAGCATCGAGTTCCCGGGGTGGGGGTCGCCGGAGAACTGGTGGTGGCGGTACAGGCAGCCGAAGTAGAACCGGAACAGGATCTCGCCGATCCGATCGCGCTCGGCGTCGGGATAGCCCTTCAACTCCTCGAACCCGACGCCCTCGACGTACTCGCTGACGAGCACCAGCTCGCGGGAGAGCGAGGTCACGACATCGGGAACCACGATGAACGGATGGCCCCGGAAGATCCGGGCCAGCGTGCGCTGGTTCTGGGCCTCGAGCTCGTAGTCGAGCTCCTCCTCGACCCGGTCGCGGATCTCCTCGCCGATCGCCTTCGGGTCCATCCCCGGCGCGATCCGCTTGACCACCCGCAGGATCAGACCGAGGTTCTTCAGGTCGGCGCGGACGGCGGCGCCGACGCCGGGATACTGGACCTTGACCGCCACCCGGCGCCCGTCGGGCAGCCGCGCCCGGTACACCTGGCCGATCGATGCGGCCGCGATCGGCTCCTCGTCGAACTCTTCGAAGACCTCCGCAATCGGCGCTTCGAGCTCAGCCTCGATCACCTTGCGCATGTCCTTGAACGTGACAGTCGGGGCCGCGTCGCGCAGCGCGCCGAGCCGGCGCTGGAACTCCTCGCGGTAATCCTCGGGCACGACGCCGACGTCAAGGAACGACATCACCTGGCCGACCTTCATCGCCGCGCCCTTCATCGTGCCCAGCGCGGCGACGATCTGCTCGGCCGCCTCGATGTGGCGGCGCTCGAGCGCCGCACTGCGGCCCTCTTTCGAGCGCGTTACGTTAGCCGCGCGGGTGCCTGCCTGCCGGACCGCTTGGCCGGCTGCCAGCCCCCCGATCCTGGCTGTACGCCCCACGCGTGAAGTGGGGATCTTGTCCTTCGCCACAGATCAGGAATGCTAGCCGGGGTACGGGCTATGCGGTTCGGACCTGCGACCCCGGCACGATGTCGTCCGAACCGTCGGGCCAGCGCACCCAGGCCTTATGTCCCCCGTCGTAGTCGTCGCCGAGCAGGATCAGCGTCGCTGGGTCGCCCAGCGCGGTGCACGGCGTACCGCCTTCCGGGTCGACTCCGCGCCAGATGCGAACGAAGGCATTGTGCTCGAGCTCGTCGGCGACGGTCGTGGGATCGGTGTGGCCCGGGTGGATCCGGGTCTCGGGTGGAAGCGTCAGCAGCGTGTCCATGATCGAGGACTTGAGGTCGGCGTAGGTCGTGTGGCCGGGCGCCCGGACGCCGCCGACCGACCCCTTGAACAGGGTGTCGCCGGTGAACACGTCGGTGCCATTGACCAGCAGCGAGAGCATCCCCGCGGTGTGGCCCGGCGTGTGCAGGGGCACGATCGTGAGCGCGCCGCTTTCGATCGGCGTGCCCGGTTGCATCGGGCCGGTCGCGCCGGCAACGAGATCACGCTCGAGCTCGTGGATCAGAACCGGCGTCCCCGGATGCCGTGCGAGGATCTGGTCCAGCTCGGCGACGTGGTCGTGATGGTGGTGGGTGAGCAGCACGTGCGTGAGACGAAATCGCATCCGGTCGAGCACGTCGAGCAGCGGCCCGACCGGACCGCCGGCGTCGATCATCACCGCATCTGAGCCCAGCTCATCGGCCACCAGGTAGGTGTTCGACAGGAACTGCTCGTTCATCGACCGTTCGATGATCACGACTTGGAGCGTATCCTCTCGGCCGAGCATGAGCCTCATTCACACGTGCTATCGGATCTTTGAGATCGACCGTTCGGTCGCGTTCTACCAGGCGCTCGGTTTTCAGGAGATCGGCCGGGTCCCGATTCGCGATGAGGCGATCAACGTGTTCATGGGTCTCCCGGACGACGGCCCCGTGCCGCGGCTCGAACTGACATACAACATCGAACGTGATGACCCATACGAGCTCGGCACCGGGTACGGCCACATCGCGATCACGACCCCGGACCTCGACAGCGCGCTCGCAAACCTCGCCGAGCAGGGAATCAAACCCGAGCGGCCGCCGTATTCGGTTCGCGAGGGGGGCTCGCGCCTATGCTTCGTGCGCGATCCGGACGGGTACCGGATCGAGTTGATCGAGCGCCCCTGACCGGATCGGGGTACCCTGAGCAGAGCGATGGCCGATACGAGCACGATGGCGAGGGTGATTGAGCGCTTCGCGCAGGCCGTCTATGCCCACGACCGCGAGAACCCCACTCACCGGACGTGGGGCATCGGGATGACCTACTTCGACATCGAGCGGCTCGGGCTCGAGGAGGGGGAGGAGATCCTGCCTGGGATCGTGCTCCAGGTCGACAGCGGCGAGACCGGCAACTTCAGGATCCTCTGCGACGGCCAACACGAGGGGAGCGAGGCCGAGGAGGAGGACGAGGTCCTCGACGCGGTGGCGTCCGAGGAGGTAGCGACCCCGGTACACGCGCCCGGGCCGGGCCCCAGGGTCCAGCCGCCTCTGTAGGAGAGCCCGCTACGCGGCCGGCGCGGGCATGCCGGCGCGCGCGGCGATCTCGGCGCTGAGACGGGCGATCGTCGGACACTGCAGCCGGAGGCGCGTTCCTGCGCGCAGGACCGAGCCGGCGATCGCATCGAGCTCGGGTTCTCTGCCAGCGGCGAGGTCGCGCTGCATCGAGGAGCCGAGCCCTGCGTGTGCGGCGTCGAGCTCCGCGAGCGGGACGGCCGGGTCGATCGTGGCTCCATCGGCATTAGCGACCGCCACCGCCTCGACGATGCAGGCCACGAGCGCGGCGCGCCATTCGGGGTCGGTACGGATCAGGCCGATCGGACGGCCCGAGGCGCTCGTAGTGCACGCGAGCGCGGTCAGCCGCACCAGCTTCGACCACAGGATCTGCACCTCGCTGCGGCCGATCTCGGCAGGAACGCCGGCGCCGCCCAGGATCCCGGCGAGGCCTTCGAGCGCCGGTCGCAGCGGCGCGTGATCTGCCGCCAACTCGACTCGCACGGTGGGGCTCGTCTGGACGATCTGCCCCGGTGCCGGCCGGTCGGACTCGATCCGGATCGTGCCGGCGGCGAGCGTCCCGGTCCCGAACCGCGCTCGCAGCGTGGACATGTGGTCCAGTCCGTTGAGCAGCGGGACCACGAGCCGCGGCTCCGTCTCGATCCGATCCAGCGCCCGACCCAGCCCGGTCGCCTTGGTCGCGATCAGCAACACGTCGACGGACTCGGTCAGCTTCACGACCGCTTGCGGCGCCGCGACGAAATTCCCAATGCTGACGCTCCGCAGCGCGAGCCCGTCACGCGCGATCAGCGCGGCCGTCGGCTCGCGTGCGACGACGATGATCCGCGCGCTCCCGGCGCGCGTCAGCGCCGCGCCAAGGAAGCCGCCGACGCCGCCGGGGCCGAGGATTGCGATCGTGGCCATCGAAGCCGCAAGCGTGCCAGAGCAGGCGTCGGATCGCGGGGACCGATACCGTTGCCAGATGTCGAGCATCGCGCCCCAGCTATCAGTGAGGCGAGGCCGAGAGGCGGTGGAGTTCTACAAGACCGCGTTCGGCGCGGTCGAGGTCTATCGCGTCGGTGGGACGGATGACAATCAGGCGGTCGTCTCGGAGCTGCGAGTCGGCGACGGGAGCTTCTGGGTCGCTGACGAGTCGCCCGAGCATCAGAACTTCAGTCCCGAGTCGGTCGGAGGATCGACCACGCGGTTGCTGCTGATCGTCGAGGATCCGCCGGCCGTCCTCCGACGGGCCGTGGCCGCCGGGGCCACGCAGATCGCGCCCGTGACCGAGGAGCACCGGTGGCTGCTCGGTCGGATCGAGGATCCGTTCGGCCATCACTGGGAGATCGGCAGGCCACTGATCCCCTGGCCCCCGCTCCAACCCGGCCGGTACTAGTACAAAACGCGATCGCCGTAATCGACGCCCGCTGCGGCCGACATCAGCCGGCCCGCACCGCCCGCACGATCGCGTAGCCGCCCATCCAGATCGTGGTCACGGTCGTGCTCTGAAAGCCGACACCTTGCAGCTCGCCGACGAGCTGCGACGGGCGGCGAAAGCTCACGTGACTGCGTTGGAAGCGGCGCAGCGCCCCGTCGATCACGCGCACCGCGAACTGGTCCGCGTTGGCGTCGGCGATCACGAGCCGGCCGCCCGGCGCGAGCACGCGCGCCATCTCGCCGATCGTCCGAAGCTGCTGCGGGAAGTGGTGAAACGCGGTCGAGCACAGCAGCGTGGTGAACTCACCGTCCTCGAACGGCAATGCGTCCTCGGACACGTCGCCGAGCACGAACTCGGCGTTTTCGAGCCCGTCGGAGAGCATCCGTGCCTCGGCGATCATGGCCGGCGAGAGGTCGATGCCGACGGCTCTGCGCACGACGCCTGATGCGTCGCGGACCGCGGCGCCGGTCCCGCATCCGAGGTCCAGGAACACGTCTTGCGCCCGCAGGTCGAGCGCCGCTAGCGCGGTCGTCTGCGCCTCGCGGAGCCGGCGGGCCGCGCGGTCGCGCTCGTAGGTCGGCGCCCAGCGGTCGAAGTGCTGGCGCGCTGCCTCGGTCCGATGCTCGGTCACGGGTTGAGCCTAACCGGCTCGATCAGCACACCGGGATTTAGCGCCCCGGTCGGATCGATCGCGGCCTTGGCGCCGCGCAATGCCGCCGCGAACGGCTCGGGCCGCTGGCGGTCATACCACGGCCGGTGATCGCGCCCGACCGCATGGTGGTGGGTGATCGTGCCGCCGGACTCGATCACGGCCTCGGATGCAGCCTGCTTGATCGCCGCCCATTGCTCGAGCTCACCGCCGCGCGCCGCCGGCGCGAGGATCGTGTAGTAAGGCGCGGGTCCATCGGGGTAGACGTGGGTGAACCGGCACGTGACCGTGCCGGCGCCGCAGACCTGTTCGACTGCCGCCGTCGCTCGCGCCAGCACCGACTCGTGAAACGACGGGAAGCGATCCCAGGTGATCGCCGTCTCAAACGTCTCCGAGAGGACGCCGATCGCGATGAACGTGTCCCGCAGGTACGGGGCGCTCAGAAACGCCTGGCGCCAACTCCCGGCCGAACCGTCCCCGCCCTGACCGCGCCGCTCCCACGCCCCGCGGTGATCCGAGCAGCACTGCAGCGCAAGCGACATCCAATGCTCGACGTCGTGTTCTGCGGACTCGAAGCCGAGCAGTAGCAGTGCGCTGGAGCCATCGCCCGCGCCCGTCACACCCGCTTCGCCGGGATCGATCAGGCGGCAGTTCGACGGGTACAGGCCCGATTGTGACAGCGCCCGCACCGCCTCGGCGCCGGTGGCGAAGTCATCAAATTGCACGGCCGCCGAAGCCCTGTGGACCGGGCGCGGCCGGACCCGCACCCAGGCCTCGGTGATCATGCCGAGCGTTCCTTCGGAGCCGATCAGCAGCCGGTCGGGCGACACCCCGGCTCCGGAGCCGGGCAGGCGGCGTGACTCCCACGGGCCGGCCGGCGTCAGCGCCCGAACCGACTCGACCAGGTCGTCGATGTGCGTGTAGAGGGTCGCGAAGTGGCCCGCGGCGCGGGTCGCGATCCAGCCGCCCAGGGTCGAGAACTGAAACGACTGGGGGAAATGGCGGAGCGTGAGCCCGTGTACTGCAAGCTGCTCCTCGAGTCGCGGTCCCCGGGTCCCGGCCTGGATCCGGGCCGCCAGCGAGACCCGGTCGACCTCGAGCACCCGGTCGAGGGCCCCGAGATCGATCGTGACGACGCCGTCGTACCCCTCGCCGACCCGCGGCTCGACGCCGCCGACGACGCTCGTGCCCCCGCCGAACGGGATCACCGCGGCGCCGGCCTCGACGGCCCACTCGAGCACAGCCCGGGCCTCGTCCTCGTCGCGAGGGCGGGCGACGATGTCAGGCGGATGATCGAAGCGCCCGCGGAACGCGCGGACGATGTCGCTGTAGGAGCGGCCATACGTGTGCAGCGCCCGCTCGTAGACGTCGGTGGAGCAGATCTCGGCGAGCGTCCGTGGGGCGCTCAACCGGGGCGCGGGGAGCGTTAGGACCGACAGCGGCACCGGGCGCTCCGGCTCGGCTTGCCCGAAGCCCAGCCGTTCGCTCGCGAACACCGCCGTCGCTCGCAGGTCCGCATGCGTGGGCTGCTCGTCTTCGTAGCCCCATCCCCAGTGCTTCAGCCGGCGCGCCACGGCCCGAGTCTATGCGCGCCGGCCCCGGTACCGTGTAGCCGTGCCGAACATCCCGGGTTTGCTTGCGCGTGGTCCCTGGGACCCCTCCCAGGTCGAGGTCTCCTGGCGCCAGGACCCGTTCCAGCCCGAGCCCAGCGCGACCGAGGCTGCCGACGTCGCGCTCGGGGCGTTGCGGGCACGCGGCTCGCCCAGCCACGACGGGCTCGCCGCCAGGCTGGTCGGATTCCATGCGGGCTCCGAGCGACTGTCGCTCGAGCTCCAGCCCGCGCGCTGGGCGCTACGGCTGGTTCCGGTCGGCGCCGCTCAGAGCATCTCGGTGCTGTGCCTGGTCCGGGCGGCCGACGGCCGCTGGCTCGCGGGTCGCAGGGCCGCTTGGCTCTCGTCCTGGGCAGGGCGCTGGGCGCTCGGGGCCGGCGGCGCGGTCGAGGTCGACGAGAACCCGGCCGACACGATGGAGCGCGAGCTGCTGGAGGAATGGTCGGTGGTGCCGGAGCGGTTGAGGGTCGAGGCATTGGTGCTGCTGCCGAGCGACGTGGTGCTGCTCGTCGGCCAGGCCTGGCTCCCCGACGGCGCGGGCGTCACACCCGATGACGAGCACGACGAGTTCGCCTGGTGGCCCGCCGACCCCGAGCAATGGCCGGAGGAGGGCGATGAGCCTCTGCGCCGGATGGCCTCGCTGCTCACGGCGCCGGCATGAGGGGATGAAGGCGATCACGCTCCGCCGCCTGGAGGCGGTCTCGTTCACGCACTCGACGATCTATCTCGCGCTGCTCCTGTGCGCGTTCGTGCTCAGCAATCCGGAGCCCGAGACATTCATGCTCGGCATGGCCCACGGGCTGTTGTGGATCACGATGTCGCTCGTCTGCATCGCTGCCGCCCGCGAGCGGATCATCCCGTTCTGGCTCGCGGTGACGGTCGCCGTGCTGGGCGGACTCGGACCGTTCGCCGGCACGATCGGATTCGTGATCGCGGTTCGCCGCAGCGCGCAACGAGACGGTCCCTCCGCACCTCTCACCACGCGTTACAGTTGAATGCGAATGGCAGTAGAAACCGGCACAGTGCAGGTCGTCATGCCCGCGATGGGTGACTCCGTCGCGGAAGGCACGGTGCTCGAGTGGCACAAACAGGAAGGCGACTCCGTCGAGCAGGACGAGACGCTCGTCGAGATCTCGACCGACAAGGTCGATGCCGAGGTTCCGTCGCCGGCCGCGGGCACGATCGTCAAGATCCACGCCGCCGAGGGCGACACGGTTGCCGTCGGGGCGCTGCTGGCGGAGATCTCGCCGAACGGTGACGGGCAGGTGCCGGCCACGCCGGTGTCCGCCGAGTCGCCCCCCACGACCGTCGCCGAGGCCGTCGCCGGTGCGCTGACCGAAGCCGAGGGAGCCGCTGCGGCCGCAAGCGCCGGCGGGCAGACGATCGACATCGTCACCCCGACCGGCGGCGAGTCGGTCACCGAGGGGACGATCCTCGAGTGGTCGGTCAAGGTCGGCGACGGGTCAAGGACGGCGACACGGTCGTCGAGATCTCGACCGACAAGGTCGACATGGAGCTTCCCGCGCCCGCGTCGGGGACGATCACCGAGATCCTGGCCGAGGAGGGCGAAACGGTCACCGTCGGGCAGGTGATCGCGCGGATGACGACCAGCGCCGCCGCCGGCGCTGCGCAGCAGCCCGCTCCGTCCGCGCCTCCCGCGAGCCGCGCCGCCGCGCCCGCCATCCGCGCCGCCGCCGGTTCAGCCGACAGCGCGGGTGCTTCGCCGGTCGCCCGGCGCATCGCCGCCGCCGAGGGCATCGATCTGGCCCGCGTCCAGGGCAGCGCGCGCGGCGGCCGGATCACGAAGGCCGACGTGCTCGCGGCCGCCGGCAACGGCGCCGCCGCTCCGGCGCCGGCCGCGCCGCCGGCCAAGCCCGCCGGCGCTCAACTGATCCGCGGTGGCGCGGCGGCGCTCGCCCGCTACATGGACGAGAGCCGCTCGATCCCGACCGCCACCTCGTTCCGCACGCTCACCGTGACGGCGCTCGACGAGCGCCGCAAGCAGCTCAAGAGCGCCGGTCAGCGGGTCTCGTTCACGCACCTGATCGCCTACGCGATCGCGCGCGTGGCGACCGAGGAGATGCCGGTGATGGCGCATCACTTCGCCGAGCTCGACGGCAAGCCGAACCGGGTCGACGACGGCGCCGTCAACCTCGGCCTCGCGGTCGACGTCGAGAAGAAGGACGGCACGCCGGACGCTGATGGTGCCGGTGATCCGCGACGCCGGCCGGCTGGGCTTCGCCGCGTTCCTCGACGCGTACAACGCGCTGGTCGAGAAGGCGCGCACGAACACGCTCGGCGCCGACGATCTCGTCGGCGGGAACATCTCGCTGACCAACCCGGGCGGGATCGGCACGGTCGCGTCGGTTCCGCGGCTGATGGTCGGGCCAGGGCACGATCGTCGCCACGGGCTCGATCGCCTACCCGGTCGGGCTCGGGAACATCGGCGCGATGATCGGCGCCGAGAAGGTCATGACGATGACCTCGACCTACGACCACCGGATCATCCAGGGCGCCGAGTCGGGCCGCTTCCTGCAGCGGATCGAGGCTCTCCTGCAGGGCGAGGACGGCTTCTACGAAGCGCGTGTTCCGCGACCTCGGCGTGCGAGCTGCCCGAGCTCCCGCCGCCGCCCGCGCCGGCGGCTGCGGCGGCGGCCGCTGCGGCGCCCGCGCCAGCGGTCAAGGCGGCGCCCGACGAGGAGCTGCTCCAGGCGGTTCAGGCCGCCAGCTCGCTGCTCAAGGCCCACCGCACCCACGGCCACCTCGCCGCCAAGCTCGACCCGCTCGGCCGCGAGCCCGAGGGCGACCCGTCGCTCGAACCCGAGCCGCTGGGGCTGACCCCCGAGCTGATGGCGAAGATCCCCGCCCGGATCCTGCGGATGTACGTCCCGGGCGCGACGCTCGCCGATGCGCTGCCGCACCTGCGTGAGACCTACTGCGGTCCGATCGCCTACGAGATCGAGCACATCGCCTCGCACCGCCAGCGGCTGTGGCTGCGCGAGGCGATCGAGGGCGGCGCCTTCCGCAAGCCACTCACGAACGAGGAGCAGAAGGCGCTGCTCAAGCGTCTGACGGAGGTCGACGCGCTCGAGCGGTTCATGCACAAGGCCTATCTGGGCCAGAAGCAGTTCTCGATCGAGGGCCTCGACATGACCGTGCCGATGCTCGACGAGATCATCCAGCTCGCCGCCACCCGCGGCGCCCGCGAGGTCGTGATCGGAATGGCCCATCGCGGCCGCCTGAACGTCCTCGCCCACAACCTCGGCCGGCCGTACGAAACGATCTTCGCCGAGTTCGAAGGCTCCTCCACGCTCGAGCCGATCACGACGATCCCCCAGGGCGGGACCGGCGACGTCAAGTACCACCACGGCGCGCAGGGCTCCTATCAGCTGCCGAGCGGCGAGTCGATCATCGTCCGCCTGGAGTCGAACCCTTCGCACCTCGAATTCGTCGGGCCGGTCGCGTCGGGCGCGACGCGGGCCGCCCAGACGACGCGGCAGGGGCCGCACGCGCACCAGGACACCAACGCCGCGATCCCGGTCGTCCTCCACGGCGACGCAGCGTTCCCCGGGCAGGGAGTCGTCGCCGAGACGTTCAACCTCCAGGCGCTCGACGGCTACACCGTCGGCGGCACGATCCACCTCATCCAGAACAACCAGGTCGGCTTCACGACCGACCCCGAGGACGCGCGCTCGACCACCTGGGCGTCGGACCTCGCCAAGGGCTTCGACGTGCCGATCATCCACGTCAACGCCGACGACGTGGCCGCCTGCATCTCGGCCGTCCGGCTCGCGTTCGCGTTCCGCCAGGAGTTCGGCCACGACGTCCTGATCGACCTGATCGGCTACCGCCGCTTCGGTCACAACGAGGCCGACGAGCCGGCCTACACCCAGCCCGAGATGTATCAGAGGATCAAGAACCATCCGCCGGTGCGGGAGCTGTTCGCCAAGCGCCTGATCGAGCAGGGAGTCGTCGGCGAGCAGGAATCGACCGAGATGACCGACGAGGTCTGGGCGGTGCTGACCGAGGAGCATCAGAAGCTCAAGGCGCGGATCGCCGCCGCCAAGGAGCTCGAGCACGCGACCGGCGAGTACCAGCTCGACCGCAGCCCGTCGCCCGAGGTCAAGACCGCGGTCTCGGCCGAGCGCCTGCAGGTGCTGGGCGAGGAGCTGCTGGCGGTACCCGACGGGTTCACGATCCACCCGAAGCTCGTCAAGCAACTCGAGCAGCGCCGAGAGGCGCTCAGTCCGGGCGGCGGGATCCTCTGGGCGCACGCCGAATCGCTCGCGTTCGCGTCGCTGCTGACCGAGGGGATCCCGATCCGGCTCACCGGGCAGGATACCGAGCGCGGCACCTTCAGCCAGCGCCACCTGGTGCTCCACGACCCCAAGACCGGCCAGGAGCATTGCGCGATGCAGCACCTGCCGGGCGCGCTCGCGCCGATGGAGCTGCACAACTCCCCGTTGTCCGAGATGGCCTGCCTGGGCTTCGAGTACGGCTACTCGCAGGAGGGTCCGGAGACGCTCGTGCTCTGGGAGGCCCAGTTCGGCGACTTCGTCAACGCCGCCCAGGTGATCATCGACCAGTTCATCGTCTCCGGGCTCGCGAAGTGGGGCCAGACGTCGCGTCTGACGCTGCTGCTGCCGCACGGCTACGAGGGATCCGGGCCCGAGCATTCATCGGCCCGGCTCGAGCGCTTCCTCCAGCTCGCCGCCGAGGGCAACATCAGGGTCGCGAACCCGACCACTCCGGCCCAGTACTTCCACCTCCTGCGCCGCCAGGCCCGGATCGCCAAGCAGCGACCGCTGGTGATCATGACTCCCAAGTGGCTGCTGCGCCTGCAGCAGGCGACCTCCGGGATCGAGGAGCTGTCCGAGGGGCGCTTCCAGCCGGTGCTCGCCGAGCCCGGCGTCGATCCCGAGCAGGTCACGCGCCTGATCCTGTGCACCGGCAAGATCTACTACGACCTGACCGGCCATCCCGACCGGGCCAACAAGCCTCAGGTCGCGATCGGCCGGGTCGAGCTGCTGTACCCGTTCCCGCAGTCGGAGATCCTCGCGCTCGTCGCACGCTACCCGCGCCTGAACGAGGTCGTCTGGGTCCAGGAGGAGCCACGCAACATGGGTGCCCGCGCGCACATGTCGCCGCGGCTGCTGCAGATCCTGCCCGAGGAGCTTCAGTTCGGCTACATCGGCCGGCCGGAGCGGGCCGCGTCGGGCGAGGGCTACCCCGTCGCCCATGCGATGGAGCAGAACCGGATCGTCTCGACCGCCCTGGACCTGGCCGAGCCGGTCTCGCAGTACCCGCGGAAGCTGCCCGGCGAGCGCTAGAAGGCCGCCGGGTCTGTCCGGAGCGCTCGCCGGGGCGTGGGCGGTCGCGGGGGGTGGCGGGGAGCGGTTGGGCGCAGCGGTTGACCGGGGCGTGGGGGCTGGCGGTCGTGGTGGCTGGCGGTCGTGGTGGGTGGCGGGCAGCGGCTGGCCGGGGCGGCTGGCCGGGGAGCGGTTGGGCGGGGAGCGGTTGGGCGGAGCGGTTGGGCGGGGAGCGGTTGGGCGGAGCGGCTGGCTGGGGCGATAACGCGCGGACCGGGCCCGACGGATGTCAGCAATCTGACAATTTTACCTGCATACGGGGACAAATCGCCCGCGCCTGTTGGGCTTTGGTCAGTTATGCACGTGGGGCATGCTTATGTAGCCAGGGTCGGTTCGGGGCGTGGACTTTGGGCCCGTAAGCATGCTGCCGGACGCGGATTTCGGCCCGCCGGGACGGTTTCCGCCGACGCCGCGGCCCCGTGGTCGCTCTGTCACGGCGATCCGCGCCGCCCGAACGTCCGCCCCCGGCCACGAGCCGCCGCGGCCCCTCCCGCCCGCGCGCTGCCGCGGCCACGCCCGCTTGCGGGCCGCGCCGGCGCCCCCGCCCCGCGGGCCGCCCGGCCCCGCCGGCCCGCGGGCCGCCGCGGCCTCCAGCGCAAGCCACCCTTCACCAGCGCCGTTCATCAAGCCGGCCACCGACAAGAGCTCCGCCGAGTCACCGAAGCCAACCGCCGGCCCGGCCCGAGCCCCCCGCGCCGGCCGACCCCCCCGCCCCCGCCAAGCCCAAGCCCAAGCCCAAGCCCAAGCCCAAGCCCAAGCCCAAGCCCAAGCCCAAGCCCAAGCCCAAGCCCAAGCCAAGCCCAAGCCCAAGCCCAAGCCCAAGCCCAAGCCCAAGCCAAAGCCCAAGCCCAAGCCCAAGCCCAAGCCCAAGCCCAAGCCCAAGCCCAAGCCCAAGCCCAAGCCCAAGCCCAAGCCCAAGCCCAAGCCCAAGCCCAAGCCAACCCAACCCCAACACGCCCAACAGTCCAGATTTCCCTCCCCAACAGGTGGAACAAAGTATTCCGTTCTGGTACTCTGCGCGGAACGGAACGATTCGTTCCACAAGGCAGGCGAAACCACCGAAAGGGAGATCATGCAGCCCTCGACCCAATCCCACCGCCGGCGCTGGCTGGCACTCGCCGTCGCGATCACAGCCGCCGTGATGGACCTGCTCGACTCGACGATCGCCCAGGTCGCGGCGCCCGCGATCCGCCACGACCTCGGCGGCTCCTACGCCCTGATCGAATGGATCACCGCCGCTTATACGCTCGCGATGGCTGTCGGACTGCTGACCGGCGGACGGCTCGGTGACCTGTTCGGTCGCAAGCGCGTACTCCTGATCGGGATCGCGATGTTCGTCGCCACCTCGACGCTGTGCGCGCTGGCCACGACGCCCGGCGAGCTGATCGCGGCCCGGGCGGCCCAGGGCTTTGCCGGATCGCTGATGGTGCCGCAGGTGTTCGGCCTGATCCGCGAGCTGTTCACCGAGCGGGAAGCGGGCACCGCGCTCGGGGTGTTCGGCGGGGCGATGGGTCTCTCGGCGATGCTCGGCCCGTTCGTCTCGGGCGGGCTGATCGCCCTTGACGTGCTCGGCACGGGGTGGCGGATGATCTTTCTCGTCAACGTTCCGATCGGCATCGCCGCCCTGATCGCGGGTGTGGGACTGCTGCCTGCTGGGGCACCGCAGGCCCAGGGCCAGCGCCTTGACCTGCGCGCCGTCGGGCTCGCCGGCGTGGGGATGTTCCTGCTCGTGTTCCCGCTCGTCGAGGGTCACGAGCTGGGCTGGCCGCTGTGGCTGGCCGGCCTGCTCGCTGCCGCCGTCCCGGTGATCGGCCTGCTCGCCCTCGACCAGATCCGGCGCGAGCGCAGGGGTGCCCGGCGGCTGATCGAGCCGAGCATCTTCAGGCGTCGTGCCTATTCGGCCGGCGTGCTGTTCTCGCTCGTGTTCGTCGCCTCGATGGGCGGGATCGTGCTGATCTTCAACGTCTTCCTGCAGGCCGGGCTCGGGTTCACGCCGTGGCACTCGGCGCTGACCACCGCGCCCTGGGCGGGGGCCGCGTTTGTCGGCTCCGGGATTGGCAGCGCCGTGATGCACAAGCTCGGCCGGCGGGTCCTGCACGCTGGGCTGGTGTGCGAATCGGTTGGCCTGCTCGGGCTCTACGCGGTCCTCAGCGCGGCCGGCTCGCACACGAGCAGCGTCGAGGTGCTGGCGCCGATGGTCGTCGGCGGACTCGGGATGGGGATGGTGTTCGTCCCCCTGTTCGACATCGTGCTGGCGGGCGTCGAGCCGCACGAGATCGGGTCGGCGTCGGGAGTCCTACAGGCCGTCAACGGCCTCGGGATGTCGCTCGGCGTCGCCGGGCTCGGCGCGGTCTTCTTCGGCCTGCTGGGCGCGGGCGGGGTGCACGAGTTCGTCGGCGCGGCGCAGTGGACGGCCTTGTTCGCGGTCGCTCTGCTGGCGGTGTCCTTCCTGGTCGCGTTCTGGCTTCCGCGGCGCGCGCGGGAGGCCTCGCTGCAGGGGGAGAACGCCGGCGGCGCGGTTTCTGTCACTCTTGTCGAATCCCTCGCTTTCGAAGAGACGGCTCCCGCCGCGACAATTCGCGCATTCATCTGACCCCGAGCCTCGGGGTTCACGATATGGCGATCGACCTTGGCACCGCTAACACGCTCGTGTACGTCGGTGGCAGGGGGATCGTCGTGTCCGAGCCGTCGGTGATCGCCTCCGATGTCGAAACCGGGGAGGTGCACGCCGTCGGCTCGGACGCCGAGCGGATGATCGGGCGCACTCCGGCCACGATCTCCGCGACCCGCCCACTGCGCCACGGGGTGATCGCCGACTTCGATGTGACCGAGGCAATGCTCCGGCACTTCATCCGCCGGGTCCTCGATCGCCGGTGGGCCAATCCTCGCCTGATCGTCTGCGCGCCCTCCGGCGTCACCGAGGTCGAGAAGCGAGCCGTCGAGGAGGCCTCGCTCGCCGCCGGGGCGCGGCGCGTTCACCTGATCGAGGAGCCGATCGCGGCGGCGATCGGCGCCGGGCTGTCGATCGAGGAGCCGGTCGGGCGGATGGTCGTCGACGTAGGTGGCGGCACCAGCGAGATGGCCGTAATTTCATTGGGAGGAATCGTGGTCTCGCGCTCGGTCCGGGTCGGTGGCTACGAGATGGACGAGGCGATCACCCATCACCTGCGGACGATCCATCAACTCGCGATCGGCTCGCGCACCGCGGAGACGATCAAGATCCAGATCGGTTCCGCGGTTCCATTGCTGCCCGAGGAGACGATCGAGGTTCGTGGCCGCCACCTGCTCACCGGCCTGCCCACGGCCGTGCAGCTGCGCAGCGACGAGGTCCGCAGCGCGATGAGAGCCCCGCTCCAGGAGATCCTTCAGGCGATTCGCGACACGCTCGAGGAGACTCCGCCCGAGCTTGCGAGCGACATCGCCCGCGACGGGATTCTGCTGGCCGGCGGCGGCACGCTGATCCGCGGCTTCGCCGAGCTGGTCGGGGCCGAGACCGGCATGCCGGTGCACAGCGCCGAGTCGCCGCTGACGTGCGTCGCGGTCGGCTCAGGGCAGGCGCTGGCCCACTTCGACCAGCTCACCGTCGCGAGCCGCAGGCGCAGGCCCGAGTACACCCCCGACTGGAGAACCGCGTAGCCGGCGGACGAGCGCCGCGCACCCGCAGGCGGCGAGCAGGATCAGGAACGGGTCAACCGGCTCGCGGAATCGGGGCGTCTCGACGTTCACGAACACGACGCTGATCGCAAACAACACCGGTACCGCCCACAGCCACAGCGGACCCCGGCGCACGACGCCCGTGAAGGCACCCGCGAGCGCGACGATGCACAACAACCAGAAGCTGAACACCCCGATCCTGGCGGCGCCCGCGGTGAGCCCGATCGCCGCCGCCGACGCGTGCCACGCAAACGATCCCTCGAGCTCGAACAGCCGCAGCGTGTTGTCGAAGGCAACGGCGAACGGTGCGATCGGGTGCGCCCCGATGTAGTGCAGCGCCTGACTCTGCAAACGGTCGCCCAGCTGCACCTCCGGCAGCCTGGGGGCCTCTCGGATCAGCGCCGTTTCGCCGGGGATCGCGAAGTACAGGCGCCATTTGTACGGGACCCCCGAGTTGGCGGCCGAGGTGGAGTTGTAGGTGCCAACGAGCGTGATCCCGGCCTCATCGGAGATCGGGACGAAGTGGTGCAGCTCGACTGCATTGCGGATCGTCCACGGGGCGATCGTGATCAGCGTCGCGGCGAGGAACAGCGCGGGCGCGCGCAGCGCGCGGCCCGAGAACCGGGGCCGGCCGGCCCACACCGCAAGCCCGAGCGGAATCACCATCAAAAGGGCGTTCTGATGCGTGAGCGCGGCCAGGCCGGTGAAGATCCCGGCGGTCCCGATCCAGGCGTACGGCCAGCGCGCGCGCCTGACCCGCAGCGCGGCCCAAACGGCCGCGAGCTCGAACACGATCAGCAGGTTCTCGGCGACAAGTGTCCCCGAGAGCTCGATCAGCACCGGGTAGAAGGCGGCGATCGCGAGTGCGATCAGCCCCACCAGCGGGCCGAACGCCTCCAGCGCCACCAGCCCGATCAGGCCCACCGCCACGGTGCCGAGCACGGTCTGCGCCAGTCGCGTCGGCTGCACCGAGGACCGCCCGCCGTTCTCATGTCCATCGAGCAGATCGAGCGCACCGATGAAGTACGGGTACCCGGGAGGAAAGTAGGCGGTCGGCCCGAGTGAGCCGCCGGCACCGCCGCTGTCCGAGTACCCGCCGGTGTGCGCGACGTAGGAGCCGAGCCGCATGTACGTGCCGGCATCGTTGATCGGCGTATACGACACGTGCTCGACCCAGGCGACCCGCACGGCGAACGCGGCGCTCAGCAGCACGGCGGCGATGATCGTGCTGCGACTGGGACGGCGCAGCGCGCGCAGGGCTCTCACGGTCCGGGAGATTAGCCCCGACGCTCGCCGCGGGCGGCCGAGCTCAGTGGATCCCGACGATCCCCGCGCAGACCCAGTTGGACGCCCCCGCGCCTCCGTTCCAGATCCGCGCCGCGACCGCGTCCTGCTCGGCCTTGCTCGCGAGGTACGCGGCCGGACCGGTGCCGCCGAACAGCGCCCAGGTGCTCGGGATGATCTGGTAATAGCCGGACGCTCCGGCGCTGTTCGGAGGATCGTTTTGGCCGCCCGATTCGCACAGCACGATCGCGTAGGGAATCGCCCATCCCCCCGACGGGCCCAGCGCCGGCCCGACCCCGGGCCCGGAGCCCGAGGACGTTGACGGCGCCGCGTTTGCGGCCGCCTGCGCCGCTGCCTGCTGCGCCTGCACCTTTGAGATCTCGGACTGCAGCTGCTGACCCTGTGCGCGGCTGGCGGCGAGCGCGGACTGCTGCGCGGCGCGGGCCTGCTGGAGCGCACCTTGTCTAGACTGCAACAGCGCGTTCATGCCCGCCAGCGCGCGGGCCTGAAGTCCGGTCGCGTCGGTGATCCGTTGATCGATCGCCTCGAGCTGCGCGAGCCGGTGGGCCGCGGCGTCAGCCTGAGCCTTGGCCGTCTTCGTCACCGCGATCACCGACTGCTGCTGACGCTCGGCCTGCTGCAGAAAGGCGACCTGGTCGAGCAGCTGGCTAAAGCCGCGAGCCTCGAGCACCACGGACATCAGATCCGGCTTGTCGCTCTCGTAGCTGCTCACGAGCTGGCGGGCGAGCAGGAAGCGCGCGCGTGCCAGCCGCTCCCGGAGCAGCTTGAGCAGGGTCCGTTCGCGATCCAGAGCCAGCTGTGTGGCGGCAAGCTCGGCCTGGTCGCGTGATAACTGAGCTCTGACCGCCGCCTCGCGGCTCTCGACCAGCGCGATCTGCGCGTCGAGCGAGGTGATCAGCTGCGACAGGCTGGCGATGCTGCCCGACAGGGTCTGTTGATGTGCCTGCACCTGACCGAGCTGCGAGTTGAGCTGCCCCAGGCTTGGGTCTGCAGGCGAGGATCGGGGCACTGCGGCAAGGGCAAAGACCCCCGCGAGGACGGCTATCGCGAGCCGGATGGAGACAGTGCGCCGACGGAAGCTCATGATCTACGCCTGCGGGGTTAGCTGTCGGGCTCGCGTCTACGCGCTACGCGGCCATCAGGCTGCGATTCGCCCCGAGAGACCTGGGTCCCCCGCTTCCCCCAGCGATAGCAGGGAATTCGGCGGCGCCGACGATATCAAGGCGAAGCTCCCCGGGCCCCATTCGCCTATCCTCGCGCGCAATGTGGTCGGATCGTTGCAAAACCATTGTCGAGCGCATTCGAGCGACGCCACCCGGTTTCGTTCGCACATACGGTGATGTCTCGCCCGGAGCGCCGCGGGTCGCGGGGGCCGCGCTTCACCAATGCCAGGATGCCACCGTCCCCTGGCATCGGATTGTCCGCGCCGACGGTTCGCTGGCGAAGGGCGCCAGGCAACGGAAGTTGTTGGAGGCCGAGGGAGTCCCGTTCCGTGGTGAGCGGGTCGATATGCGGGTCGCGCACCTACCGGATGTGGCTGCAGACTGAACTCACGCTCGAGCCTCGCCCCCGCGGCTTTCATCTCGTCACGGGCGAGGTGCTCCGTGCGCTGCCTGAGCTGGAGCGCGTGGAAGTCGGGCTGCTCCATCTCCTGATCCTGCACACCTCCGCCTCGCTGGCGCTGAACGAGAACGCCTCCCCCGATGTGCGGCGCGACTTCGAGACCTGGTTCAGTCAGGCGGTGCCGGAGCGCGCGCCGTATTGGACCCACACGTTGGAGGGCCCGGATGACATGCCGGCACACATCAAGGCCGCGCTGCTCGGGCCCTCGCTCACGCTCCCGGTCACGCGCGGGAAACTCGCGCTCGGGACCTGGCAGGGGATCTACCTGTGCGAGCACCGCAACCACGGCGGCCCGCGGTCCTTGATCGCGACGGCGTGGGGGGCCGGGCGGGACGCCTAGCCGGAGCAGTCGGTCCGGCGCTCGTCAGCGGCCGCGCCACACCGGGGCGCGCTTCTCAGCGAAGGCGATCGCTCCCTCGCGCGCGTCTTCGGAGGAGTTCACCGCGCCGACGATCTCGGCCTGCCGCGAGAAGAACTCCGAGTCGGGCCAGTCTGGCGACTCGACCAGCACGCGTTTGGTCCCCGCCAGCGCCAGCGGCCCGTTGACGGCGATCGCGGCGGCCAGCTCGAGTGCGGTCTCAAGCGCCTGTCCGGGCTCTGCGAGCCGGTTGACGAGTCCGAGCTTGTGGGCGCGCTCGGCGTCGATCGGCTCGCCCGTCAGCGCGAGCTCCATGGCGACGTTGCGCGGCAACGCGCGCGGGAGCCGCAGCAGCCCTCCTGCTGCCGCCACCAGCGAGCGCTTGACCTCGGGGATACCCAGGCGGGCCCCTTTGGCGGCGACGATCAGATCGCAAGCGAGCGCGACCTCCAGGCCGCCGGCGACGGCGAATCCCTCGATCGCGGCGATCAGCGGCTTGGTGGACGGCCGCTGCGTGATACCGCCAAACCCGCGACCGCCGGCGTGCGGCGATTCTCCCTTGACGAACGCCTTCAGGTCCATTCCCGCGCAGAACCCCTTGCCGGCGCCGGTCAGCACGCCCAGCGACAGCTCGGCGTCGTCGTCGAGCTCGTCCATCGCGGCCGCGATCCCCGCCGCCACCGCGGCGTTGATCGCATTGCGCTGCTCGGGTCGATTGATCGTCGCCACGAGGATTCGCTCGCGGCGTTCAGTGAGCACTGCGGGAGGGTCGGTCATGCCGCAAACAATTTCAGTTCGGGCTCCCGATCGCCGCGCAACACCGCGAGATCGACCTCGACGCAGTCGATTCCCCGACCCGCGGCCAGCACCCGGGCCTGCGGCTTGATCGTCTGGGCTGCGAGCACGCCGCGACAAGTCGCGAACGCCGGATCGGCGCGAATCCGCTCCAGATAGCGCGTCAGCTGCTCGACCGCCTCGATCCCGGCGACCCGTTTGATCTCGACTGCCACCCACCGCTCCTCGCCGTCGCGGCACATCAGGTCGACCGGACCGATGTCCGTCGCCCACTCACGGCGCACGAGCCGAAGCCCATCCCCGCACCAGTGGGGCTGCTCGGCCAGCAACTCCTGCAGGTGGGCCTCGATCCCGTCCTTCGCCAGCGCGACCTCGTCGTCCGGCGAGCCCATCTCGTGGCTGACGTCGGAGAGCACCTCGTCAAGGCGGATCTCGAGTCGGTCCTCGCTCGCGCCCGCCCGCTTGCGCACCACCATCTCCCCGGGGGACTCCTCGATCACGGTTGGCGGCGTCATCCAGTTCAGCGGCTTGTATCCGCCGGAATCCGCGTGGACCAGCACCGAGCCGTCGGCCTTGATCATGATCAGCCGCAGCGCTTGGGGGAGCAGGGCGGTCAACCGGCCCGAGTAGCGGACCTCACAGCGGGCGACGAGCAGACGCATCGGGTGGCGAACCGTACGACGTCGGGCGGACTGACTCCTGGGGCATACCGTCTCAGGGCTCCGCTCTCGAACCGGCCCCGCCGCGATCGGTAGTACTTCGCCCAACTGCAGTCGTGGGTTTACCTATCAACACGCTCGCGGAAAATGCCGATGGGTATTCGCAATCAGCCTCTACCAAGGAAGGTGAATGGATGAAGGTCCTCTTGAGGGCGGTCGCCGTGCTGTTTGGCGCGGTGGCTCTGTTTCTCATCTACGCCGTGATCCACGCGATGGCGTCGGCCGGTGGCGCAAAGCCGGGGGTTGCGATCGGCTATGTCGCCGGCGCAATCGTGCTGGTCGCTCTTGCCGCGTGGATGTGGCGGCGCAAGCCAAGTGGCGAGCCGAGCCCGCCCGCCGCTGACACGCCGCACGCCGCGTAGCCGCAGGACACGCACGTAGCGCTGATTCGATCGGCCGGGGTCGCGCTGTACATCTCGGCCGATCCTCAGCGCGGCTCCATCGAGCTGGACCCTATGATCACGGGCGACAGGGATATGCGCCACCAGCTTCGCCCGCTATTCGACCGCGTCGTGATCAAGGAGCTCGATCCGGACCGCATCCGGCGCTCAGGGCTGCTGGTACCTCCCGGCACCGACGAGCCGCCGCCTCAGCACGGAATCGTGCTCGCGGTCGGGCCCGGGCTCGACTGGTGGGACCACGTCGGCGTCCAGATGCCGGTCAAGCCGGGCGATCACGTCGTGTTCCCCGCCTCGGCCGGCGCGTGGGTTGAGGTCGACGAGGAGCGCCTGCTGGTGTGCCGGGTCGGCGAACTGCTCGGCGTGCTCGAGCGAGTCGAAGACTGCCCGGGGTGCGGCGGCCGGCCGCTCGGCCCGTCGGAGTCCTGCCCGGTGTGCGGCCGCGAGGGCTCCGTCACCCAGCCCTGAGTCGCGCCGGTCGGTCTCGGCCATCGCGTTCCCGGGACCCCGGGATGGGGCTGGACTTGACGGTGCTCGCGCCCTTCAGGACCGCCTTTGGTGGCTAACGGACTGCTCTGGCTTGGGGGACCTCGGCCTGGGGGCGTCGCCAGCGTGGCCGGCGCGATGCGGACTGCTCGGTAGACACGCTCGGTTCCGCCGCCTCACCTGACGACTAACACCGCGTGCATCCCGAGCTTCAGGTGGCCCGCCAGTGAGCAGTACAGCTCGTAGCGCCCCGGCGCCAGCCGCCAGCTCGCCTGGCTGAGTCCACCGGACTGGGTCACCACCACGCCCTGCGCTCGACCGATCATCGCGCCATGCGAGAGGCGGCGAATCCGCAGGTCGTGCGCATCCTGGCCGCGGTTCCAGAGCTGGACTGACACGCGCCCGGCTGGCAGGGCGGCGCGCGACGGCCACAGCGACCACTCCTGCGCGTAGACGAGCAGATGGGCCCGGGGCAAATCTCTGGCTGCTCGCGAACCTCCGAAGGCGTCCGCGGTCCCCGCCGCCGCGATCCGCGCCAAGACCAGGCACGCGCACAACCACCGCAGCGATACTCCCAGTCGCCGTCCCGCGCTCATCGCCCGCGGGTCGTCGAGAGCGACCTTCATCGGATCAGCGGGTAGCGAGCGAACCGGCCCGCGTCGGGAATCACAGCGCTCGCATCGTGTCCGAACCACTGCTCGATCAGCGAGCAGTAGACGCCGCGGAAGTCGACGTTCTCGCGCTGGTTGCCGTTCACGTCGAGGTTGGTGAGCCCGGGCCACTCGCCGACCATCGTTCCGGCCGACGCGGGTACCGATCAGCAGCGAGACGCCGGCTGCGCCGTGGTCGGTCCCTGCCGAGCCGTTCTCCTGCGCGCGGCGTCCGAACTCCGACCAGACGTGCACGAGCACCCGGTCGGCGATCCCGCGCGCCTCGAAGATCCGCCTGGAACGCGGCGATCGAGTCGGCGACCAGCGACAGCCCCGAGTCGAACGGCTGCACCTGTGCGGAATGGGTGTCGAACTGCGCGTCCGCCGTCAGCGCGACGCACTGAGCGGCAGGCCGGCGGCGATCATCGCGGCGAGCCCCGCAAGTCGCTGGGGAAGTCGGACGAGCCGGATTTCGGATAGGTGACCGGGCTCGTGTAGGCGGCGCTGCCGTTTGCGTCCCGGAACGGCGCCAGCGCGCGGCGGACGATCCCCACCTCGGAGGCTGCCTCGGCGACCTGGGCGATCGGCGGGATCGCCCGAGCGCCGCTGCGCATCCCCGAGCGCCGGAGGCCGAATCGAGCGTCCAGCTGAAGATGTCTCCCCACACCCCGTTCAACCACAGCGAGAAGTCCTCCGGCCGGTCGATCGCGGCAACTGGGTTGCGGGCCGTGGCCAGCGTCGGGTTGATCTGGCCGTCCATCGACAGACCCTGCAGTGGGTTGGTGGGGCTCCCGACGGCATCCAGGTAGCGACCCAGCCAGCCGGTTTCGAGCCCCGTCTCGGTCGCGCCGACCTCCCAGTAATGCCGCGAGGTGAAGTGCGACATGTCCGGGCTGCTGTAGCCGATGCCCGGGAAGACCGTCACGAGTGCCGGCGTCGTGGAGGTTCGCGAACGAGGTCGCCGCCGGGTGCCAGCGCAGGCGTGAGTCCTCCCGGAACGGCGTCCCCTGCGAAGGGGAGACGGCGAGCGTCGGACGCAGCTTGATGTAGAGCGGATCCCCGGCTGGAGCGAGAACCGACAGCGCATCGATCCCGCCGGCGAGGAACACGGAGACCAACACCGGGCCCTGCGGGCCCGGCCGCGCCGCCTGCGCGATCCCGTCGCCCAGCAGCCGGTTGGTGAGGCCGAGCCGGTCGGCGCCGTACACCGACAGCATGCCGCCGGCAGCTCCGAGCAGGAATCGCCGGCGGCCGATGCCCGTGCCGGCGGGAACCGGCATCCGCGGATCCCATTCCCGGGCGCTGCGCGGGCCTCCGGCCGCGAGCGCCTGCCGGATCGCTTCCGAGCGCGAGAACCCGTCGCAGCACACCGATCGCGCTGCCATCAGCAGGTCTGCCACTCGGGCGACGTCGGGACCAGTGCACGGAGGGCGTTCTGGCGCAGGATCCGGTAGGTCACCTGCTCCCAGTCGGCGGTGATGCTGCGCTGCGCCCGGCGGCTGAAGCCGATCAGATTGCGGAGCGTGACCGCCGTGAGCGGGGGATCGTGCCAGAACGCCAGCGCCGAGCGCACGGCCTGCGCCGCCCCTTCGTGGGCGGGGTAGGAGCGGCTGTTCGTGTCGAGGATGCGGTTCTCCATCGCGTAGGTCACGGCCGTGAACCGACCCGCCCATCTCGAGGTGTCGAGCCAGTGTGTGTAGTCCCAGCCGGCGACGTTCGGCGGGTCGAACAGACGCTGCCCCGCCTGCTGCCCGATCCACGACCACGCGTCGGTCTGGACCGTGAGCCCGAGCGCCCGCAGCAGGCCCGCGCAGTACACGACCGGTGGGATCACCATCCGCGGTCCCTCGTAGGAACAGCGGATGGCGCAGGATCGCCTCCATCAGCGGCCGGACCTCGATACCCACTGCTCGACGTACGCGCGCTCGAGCGCCCCGAGGATCCCGGCCGGAACCGGCGCGCCGACGAAGTAGTCCCACAGCTTCGTGACCATGAACGACGGATGCAGCGGGTGCTGAACGCACAGGCGGCAGGTGTCGCGCCAGCTCCAAGCGGCCCCGGTGGCCGAAGATCGTCTTGACGCCGAAGTCGTGCAGGGTCGGGTCGAAGCGGAAATCGGATGGCCCGGCGTCGTTCCACTGGTTCGTGAAGCCGGTCAGCGCTCGCGCCTGCTCGTGGACGTCGTGCTGGGTGTAGGCGCCGCGGTCGGCGCCGAGCGTGAACAGCTCCATCACCTCGCGGCCGTAGTTCTCGTTCGGGCTGTACTTGGTGTTCGAGGTGCCGGACAGCCACAGCAGCATCGCCGGGTCGCGCGTGACCTCCACCAGCAGATCGTGGAAGTTGCCGAGCGCCCGTGCCCGCATCATCTCGTTCTGCGCGATCATCAGCTGCGCGTTCGACGCCTCGATCGAGGTCGCGAACCAGCTGTGCCAGATCAGCGTCATCCGCTCCACGAGCTGCTGGTCGGAGCGGACCATCCGATCCAGCCACCAGCAGTGGTCCTGGCCCCAGACGTTGATCGGATCGAGCGGCTGCCCCCGAGCGTCGTGCGGCGGCCTGCCGTCCAGCGTCGCCGGGCCGATGGGCTGGGTCAGGGACGCCACCGCCCCGTCGAGACCGAGCGCCGCGAGCCGCGCCGCGTCCCCCGGCCGCGGCCCGAATCCCGCGCGCCACATCAGCCGGATCGCGTGACGCTCCGTGAACGGGCCGCTGTAGACAGCGATCGGAGAGCTGGAGAGCATTGCCATGGACGGAGCGGACGCGCGGGCCCGGCATCGCGCATAGTCTCAATCTTGAGCTATCGGCGCGACGTCGCCGGCGCATGAGAGTTGCCGGCGCGCGATTGCACGATTATCCCCCTGAACTGATAGCCGGCTACGCGGCGGTCCGCTGTGACAACGACCGCGGGGCGGCGTCTCTGACCCGGGTCAGGAGATCCTCGATCTCCGGGTCGCTGCCGAGCGACAACGCTCGGTCGCAGGCCTCGATGCACTCGACGATCCGGTCGGTGCGCGCCAGCGAGTGGGCATAGGTCGACCACGCCGCCGGCGATTGCGGGTCGATGCGCGTCGCGGCCTCGGCGGCTGAGACCTCGGCGCCGACGTCACCGGCGAGGTGGTAGGCGAGAGCCAGATCGAGCAGGCCTTCGAGCGTCGGACCCATCAGGCGCGCATGCTCGAGCGCCGAGATCGCCGCCTGCCGGTCCATCAGCCGCAGCCGCAGCCGGCCCAGCCGTTCCCAGGCCGATGCGTCACCGGGCGCGCGGTCGGCCGCGCGCGCGGCTGCCTCGGCGGCCAGATCGATCGCGCCCATGTCCTCGTAGATCCGCGCGGCGAACCGCTCGGGCGTCGGGCGGTCCGAGTCGACCCGCGCCCAATCGCGGACCGTCCGAGCCGCGGCCGGCAGGTTGCCCGCCTGCCAGAAGGCGGCGGTCAACAGCCGCAGCACGGATGGGTTGGAAGGGTCGGCATCCCGCGCGTACACGAGGCGCTGCGCCGCGAGCGCGGCGTCGCCCTCGGCCAGCGCGTGCTGCGCGGCGGTCATGAACCGCTGCACGCGATCGGCAGCCGCGTCCGGCTTGGAGAAGTCGACGAACTGCAGCGACCCGGCAGGCACCGTCCGCACGCCGAGCTGGAATGACATCCTGGCCCATTGCTGGACATCTTCGTCGTCGCCGGAGAAGTAGATCCCGGTGACCGATCCAACTCCCCACTCCGGGTAGGACAGGCAGCGCGCGTACCGGTGCACGACCGAGTGGTCGGGCACGCGCGATCCGAACGGGTCATGCCGGGCCCGTTCCTCGGCGGAGGCCCGTGACCGCTGCTCGGCTTCGTAGGCGCGTCTACCGGCCTCCTCACGGGCCTTGCGGGTAGCCGCCGCCGATACCTTCACCGCGTTGCGCGTGACCCGCCCGCCCCGCGAGGTCTCGGCCAACTCCTCGAGCTCGTCGGCCGCTTCGTTGATCGCCTGAAGGTGGCGCTGGTGCTCGTGCTGGCGGCCGGGCGGGGCGATGTCCGGATGCCAGCGTTTGGCCATCCGCCTGCGCGCGAGCTGCACCGTACGCTGATCGAACGGCGGCTCGAGCTCGAGCAGCAGCAAAGCCTGTTCTACGTCGAGGATGCGAGGCATGTCGGATTTACGTTAGCGGCGAACCCAAGCCAAACGTAAGCACGAACGTCCGGCTCGGAGCAAAGCGTCACAACTTAGTCTCTTTTAGTCTTATTTAGCCTGTATCGGCGTATTGTCGCCGCAAGTGAACCGAAGCGTGCGAACCAGGACACGGCTGGGAGGCGCGGCGCTGGTCCTGGCGACGGTAGCGGCCACCGTCGCGGCCGGGCTGCTCGCGGCGATCGTCGCACTCCTGATCACGGTGTTCTCCTCGGGCATCGCCTGCTCGGGGGCGAATCGTGCCGGCGGGATCGTGCTCGGACCGGCCGGCAGCGGTCAGCTCGTCGGCGCGACCGAGTACGGCGGACCCGGCGACCCCAGCAGCGGCAGCGTCGGTGCCTCGGGCGCGAACCTCCTCCAGCAGCCCGACAGCTACGCCGAGCTCGGCGGCTACACGTTCCAGACCGCGACGGCGATGGGCGGGCTGCCGTACATGACACCGCTTCGCATCACCTGGGCGAACCGCTCGGCGGTCGCTTACAAACGGGACTTCGGCTTCGGCGGTGGCCCGATCGACGGGCTGACGCGCGTGATCGATCTGTGGTGGGAGTTCGCCGGCCGGCTGGGCATCCCGTACGAAGCCGGCCTCTGGTCGGGGCCGGTCCGGGTTGGGCGGCCGCCCGACGCCGGGGCCGGCAACCTCCTCGGCCAGACGCCGGGCCAGCCGAGCGCCCTCGTCGCGCCTTCCCCGGCGGCGGGCGATCCCACCGCGTGTGCTCCCGGCGCCACCAACGGTGTACCGCTGACGCCCGGGCAGCATGCCCGTCTGCTCCCGACCGGCCTCGCGGCTGCACCGCAGGACGCCCCACCGGCGGTCCTCGGGATCATCGCGGCCGGCAACCAGATCGCCGGCAAGCCGTACCTGTACGGCGGCGGTCATGGGCTGCCCCTCGACCAGATCGCGCCGGCGTATGACTGCTCGAGCAGTGTCGAGCACCTTCTCTACGGCGGCCGGCTGCTGCCGGTCGACTACGACGCCGCGTCGGGCGAGCTCGAGTCGTTCGGTGCGCCGGGACCGGGTCAGTGGGTGACGATCTATGCCAACGCGGACCACGTGTTCATGTACGTCGCCGGGCTGCGGTGGGACACCCACAATGCCGCCGGGGCCGGCGACGGGAGCACCGGGATCGGCTGGCATCCGCTGATCCGCGACTCGGCCGGATTCGTCGTCAGACACCCGGTGGGGCTATGAGGCCACGGGCGATCGCGTTCGCATCGGCGGGCGCGGCGATCAGGCCGCTGACGATCGCGTTCGCATCCGCAGGCGCGGTCTTGCTCGCCGGCGGCTGCGCCGCGCTCGGTACCAGCCCGATCGCTCACACCGCCACCACCAGGTCGAGGCTGGCCGAGGCGCAGGCCACGCACGAGTACCCCTCGCCGCCACCTCCGCCGCAGCGCGCGGCCGGCGGCGGGCGCACCCCGATTGCGGCGGTTCGCAGCTTCGCGACCGCATACATCAACTGGAACGCGCAGACCGTCGCGAGCGACATGCGGACGCTCGCCGCCGACAGCATCGGACAGGCGCGCTCATCGATGCAGCTCGCCGCCGCGCAGACTGCCGGCGACTATGAGCTCCAGCGCGGCGGGATCACCAACAGCGGCACGGTCGAGGCCGTCGCGCCGCTGGCCGGCCACTCGGGCCAGTACGTGGTCGTCACCCTGGAGGCGACGAGCGCGAGCAACACCAACGCCTACCAGGGCCTTCGGCCGGCCTGGCACGTGACGCTTGCGACAGTCGCCGGGCCGCAGCCCGGCCTATGGGTGATCAGTGGGTGGCAGCCGGAGAGCTGACGACGGACTGGCCGTTGGCGGTCAGCGTCACCTCGACATTGCCGCGAGTGGCATTCGAGTACGGGCAGATCTCGTGCGCGGCGGCGACGACTCGCACCGCCTGCTCTGAATCCTCGATGTCCGGGAGCGTGACGTCGAGCGTGACCGCCACGTTGAAGCCGCGTTCCTCGGTGGTGATCAGGCTGACACTCGAGTCGATCGAGACCGCCCCGAGCTCCGCGCGCTCCCGGCGAGCGGCGACACCGAGCGCGCCCTCGAAGCAGGCCGCATAGCCGACCGCGAACAGCTGCTCGGGATTGGTGCCATCGCCCTCGCCACCCATCTCCTTCGGCAGCCGGAGCTGAATGTCGAGATTGCCGTCGCTGGTCTCTCCGTGTCCCTGGTCCCGGCCGCCGGTCACCGTCGCGCGCGCCGTGTACACCGTGGTTGCCATGCTCCCTCCAAATCGATTGCCAGGTCCCACTTCAAGCCTACCTACCGGCGTCGGCCGGCTCTCGCGCGCGGAGCCCTGCTGGCCGACCACCGGACCCCTAGTGGGCGACGACGTTTAGAGCCACAGCCAGCGCGAAGCACAGCAGCGCCGCGACCCTGATCAGGACACCCGCCCGTGCGCTCGGCCGGTCGGTGACCATGCCCGCCACCGCGACCACCATGCACACGACGGCGATCGCGGCGAACACGAGGGCGAGCGCGTGCAGCACAACCATGTTGTAGCGCCTCGCCCGGGTCCCGCCCTATCCTCAGATGAGCATGTCCTCCCAGTACATCTTCACGACCTACAAGCTCTCGCGCCGCTACCCGCCGGATCGCGAGGTGCTGACCGACATCTCGCTGTCGTTCCTGCCCGGCGCCAAGATCGGCGTGCTCGGCTACAACGGCGCCGGCAAGTCGACCCTGCTGCGGATCATGGCCGGGCTCGACACCGAGTTCGACGGCCAGGCGCAGCTCGCCCCCGGCGCCACCGTCGGCCTGCTCGAACAGGAGCCGGACCTCGACCCCAGCAAGGACGTACGCGGCAACGTCGAGGACGGCGTGGCCGAAGTGCGAGCGCTGCTCGACCGCTTCAACGAGCTGTCGATGAACTACTCCGACGAGACCGCGGACGAGTTCGGCCGCGTGCAGGAGCGGATCGACGCCGTCGACGGCTGGAACCTGGACACCACGCTCGAGATCGCGATGGACGCGCTGCGCTGCCCGCCCCCCGACGCCGAGGTCACGACGCTTTCGGGCGGCGAGCGCCGACGCGTGGCGCTGTGCCGCCTGCTGCTGCGCCAGCCCGACCTGCTGCTGCTCGACGAGCCGACCAACCACCTCGACGCCGAGTCGGTGGCGTGGCTCGAGCGCCATCTGCGCGACTACCCCGGCACGGTCGTCGCGGTCACCCACGATCGCTACTTCCTTGACAACGTCGCCGGCTGGATCCTCGAGCTCGACCGCGGGCGCGGGATCCCCTACCAGGGCAACTACACCGGCTGGCTCGAGCAGAAGCGAGTCCGGCTCGAGGCCGAGGAGCGCCAGGAGACGGCGCGCCGGCGCACGATCGACCGCGAGCTCGAGTGGGTCAGGCTGAACGCGAGCGCCCGGCGGAACAAGCCCAAGGCGCGTCTCAACGCCTACGAGGCGCTGCTGGCCGAGGACCGCAACGTCAAGCTCGACCAGGTTCAGATCCACATTCCGGCCGGACCGCGACTGGGCGAGGTCGTGGTCGAGGCCGACGGGTTGCGCAAGGCCTACGGCGACCGGGTGCTGATCGACGACCTGTCCTTCAACCTGCCGCGCGGCGGGATCGTCGGCGTGATCGGCCCCAACGGCGCCGGCAAGACGACGCTGATGCGGATGATCACCGGCGCGGAGCAGCCGGACGCCGGCGCCCTGCGAATCGGCGACACCGTCGAGCTGGCGTACGTCGACCAGTCCCGCGACGAGCTCGACGCGTCGAAAACGGTCTGGGAGGAGATCTCGGGCGGCGCCGACCAGATCACGCTCGGCGACCGGACGGTCAACAGCCGCGCCTACGTGGCGGGCTTCAACTTCAAGGGCACCGACCAGCAGACGAAGGTGGCGAAGCTCTCGGGCGGCGAGCGCAACCGCCTCCACCTGGCCAAGCTGCTGCGCAGCGGCGGCAACCTGCTGCTGCTCGACGAGCCGACCAACGACCTCGACGTCGACACGCTGCGCGCGCTCGAGGAGGCGCTGCTGTCATTCGCCGGGTGCGCGGTCGTCGTCTCCCACGATCGCTGGTTCCTGGACCGGATCGCGACCCACGTGCTCGCGTTCGAGGGCGATTCGCAGGTGCGCTGGTTCGAGGGCAACTTCGAGGCCTACGAGAGCTTCCGCCACGAGCAGCTCGGCGCCGAGGCCGACCGGCCGCAGCGGATCACCTACAAGAAGCTCGTCCGCGGCTAGCGGGCCGCCGCACCAGGCCCGCGCCGGTCGGCGACCTGTAGGCTCCGCTCACTGTGCCGTCCAAGGCGGTCCTCATCACCGGCTGCTCCTCGGGCATCGGCCACGCGACGGCCGCGCAGCTCGCCAACCAGGGCTGGACCGTCTACGCCACCGCGCGCCGCCCCGAGACGCTCGGCGACCTGGAGGCAGAGGGCTGCCGGACGCTGGCGCTCGACGTCACCGACGAGGACTCGATGAGCGCCGCGGTCAGCGCCGTGAGCGACGCCGAGGGTGCCGTCGGCGTGCTGATCAACAACGCCGGCTACAGCCAGTCGGGCGCCGTCGAGACGGTGCCGATCGACGAGGTCCGGCGGCAGTTCGAGACCAACGTGTTCGGCCTGGTGCGGATGTGCCAGCTGGTGCTGCCCGGGATGCGCGAGCAGCGCTGCGGCAAGATCGTCAACATCGGCTCGATGGGCGGCCGGCTCACCTTCCCGGGCGGCGGCATCTACCACGCGACCAAGTACGCGGTCGAGGCGATCTCCGATGCGCTGCGGTTCGAGGTGCGCGGGTTCGGCGTCGACGTGATCCTGATCGAGCCGGGGCTGATCGTGACGCGGTTCGGCGAGACGGCCACGTCGACCGTCCTGCCCGACGACGGCCCTTACGAAGACTTCAACCAGCATGTCGCGAAGGTGACGACCGACGCCTACAAAGGGCCGATGGCCAAGCTGGGGGCCGGGCCCGAGGCGGTCGCGGAGACGATCGCCGAGGCGCTCGTGTCCGGGCGGCCCAGGGCGCGCTACCCGGTCACGCCGAGCGCGCACTTGATGATCAACCAGCGCCGGTTCACGCCTGACCAGCTGTGGGATCTGATGATGCGGACGCAGTTCCCCACCCCGAAGGCGTAAGCCGCTCCCGCAGCAGCTCGGACAGCTCCGACGCATCGCGCGCGACGACGTCGGCGTCCCGGAGCTGATCGACGCTGAACGGCCCCGTCGCGACCGCCACGCAGCGGACCCCGTCGGCCCGCGCGCAGGCGATGTCGCGCGGCGTGTCGCCGATCACGACCGTCTGCTCACGCGCGTATGGGAGTCCGCGTCGGCCTGCCCGCCGTCGCGCGAGCCCGGGCAGCGCGGCGCGGTCCTCGGCGTCGGAGCCGAACGCCCCCTGCCCCGCGGGGAAGTGTCGGCCGATGCCCGCCCGCGCCAGCTTCAGCCGCCCGACCGGCTCGTAGTTGCCGGTGACCAGCGCGAGCTTGACCTCCGGGCGCTTGCTGATCCAGTCGAGCAGCTCGCGCACGCCGGGCAGCACGGTGTCCGAAAGGTCCTCGGTGGCACAGTCGGCGTAGGCACGGCAGCAGGCCTCGCGCACCAGCTCGGCGCGCTCGTCGATCCGCTCGCGCCGACACGCCGGCCGCGAGCAGGATCGACCGCGCGATTTCCCCGTCGGTCCGGCCGGCCGGGTGCGAGCGTGCGATCGACGGACGTGGCGTCGACGCCGTGGACCTCGAGCAGGGCCGCGTGCAGGGCGTCGCGATGGGCGCCGGGTGGCCCCGACCAGCAGCGTCCCGTCGATGTCGAACAGGAGCAGCACGCCGGACGCGCCTCAGCGCTCGAACGATGGTTCCCGGCTCGAGCCGCCGGGCGAACGCCGCGATCAGCCTCGCCGCCGCGTCGATGTCGTCGAGCGAGACCATCTCGACCGGGGAGTGCATGTAGCGGCACGGTACCGAGACGAGCCCCGTCGGTACGCCGGCCCGGCTGATGTGGATCGCGTCCGCGTCGGTTCCGGTGCCGCGGCCGAGCGACTCGACCGTGAACGGGATGCCCTCCTGCTCGCCGGCCTCGTAGAGCAGCTCGGACACGCGCGGGTGGAGCGTCGTTCCGCGCGCGATCACCGGGCCCGAGCCGAGCGCGTGCTTGGTGATCTGGCCGAGCTCGACGCCGGGCTGATCGGTGGCGAAGGTCAGGTCGACGACGATCGCGAGGTCGGGATCCAGCGCGAACGCGCTCGTGCGCGAGCCGGCGAACGTCGTCTCCTCCTGGACCACGGCCAGCGCGATCACGTCGCCGGGTGCGCCACCGGCCGCGGCCACCAGCCGGGCGGCCTCGGCCGCGACGTAGCAGCCGACCCGGTTGTCGAGCGCGCGCGAGACGAGGCGGCCGTTGGGGAACTCGACCGGCGCCGCGTCGATCACGGCCGACGTCCCCGATCCGCACCAGCTCCCGCGCCTCGTCTGCGTCCTTGGCGCCGATGTCGATGTGGAGATCCTTGAGCTCCGGCACCTTCTTGCGATCCTCGTCCTTGAGCAGGTGGATCGGCTTGCGACCGATGACGCCGGCGACGGGGCCGTTCCGCGTGCTGATCACGATCCGCTGGCCGACGAGCACGACCGGGTCCCAGCCGCCGACCTGGCCGAAGCGCAGGTAGCCGTCATCGTCGATGTGCGAGACGTGCAGGCCGATCTCGTCGATGTGGCCGACGACCGCGAGGGTCGGGCCGCCGGCCGTTCCCGCAACCCGGGCCCGGGAGGAGCCGACGTAATCGGCCGCGACCTCGTCGGCGAAGCTGGCGCAACCCTCGCGCCACACCTGCGCGGGCGACGTCTCATGGCCCGACGGCCCGGCCGCGGTGAGCAGCTTGTGTAGGAGCTCGGGCGGGGCCACGCCGCAAGGCTAGTCGAGACGCCCTCGCCGTGGTCGCGCCGCGACCGCCACCACGCCCACGCAGGTTGCGAGCGCGAGCAGCGCGCCGTGCGACGCGACGCTGCCGAAGATCTCGGTGTCGAGGTGGATTCCGTGCGGCGGAGCGATCGCCCAGCTCGCCAGTGCGAGCAACACGAACACCCGTCGCGACGGCCGCAGCGCGATCAGGGCCGCGGACAGAAGCACCAGATAGTGGCTCCAGACGACCGGCGAGCAGATCAGGGCGGCAACGATCGCGGCCGCGAACAGCACGCGATTCCTCGCCGGCCCGTCGGGAACGAACGTATGCCAGGCCCAGCAGGCAAGCGGCCGCGGCGATCGCGAGCAACTCCGCGCAGTCCGGGGGTGAGCCCGGCGGTGCATCAAGGCCCCGATCACGCCGAAGCCGGCGCGCGCCTCGTGCGAACCGAGTTGCGACAGGAGCTGCGCGTACGCCGCGGGGCCGATGGGGCCGAAGATGAACCCGGCGGCCAGCAGCGCGCACGTGGCCAGGCTGGCGAACCCCAACGCGCGAAACCGCCGCGCCAGCAACGGCCACACGAGCAACGGGGCCAGGAACAGCTTCGACACCGACCAACGGTGCCGCGAGTAACGCGAATGCCAGCGGACGGTCACGCAGGCGCCACAGGAATGCGGCGCCCGCGAACAGCAGCGGGCTGAGCGAGCCGAGCTGAAGCCCGGTGATCATGAACGACGTGCACAGCACGAGTCCGGCCGGTGCCGGTTCGCCGTCCCGGGTCCGCAGGCACGCCCACAGCACCGCGGCCAGGCTGATCAGCAGGAACACCGCCTTGCCGAGATCCTCTGGCGCCAGCGCCGAGCGGCACGAACGGCCAGGCGGCGAGATACGGATAGACGAACGACGAGCCCGAGTAGACGGCGCTCGATCGCGGGTTCGGGTAGACGGGAAGCCCGTGCAGGATCGATGCGCCGGCACGGAGGAAGACGTCGAGGTCGTAATCCGGCGTCAGCGGGAGGAACACCAACACGATCACCGCAATCGCGCTCAGCGGCAGGATCACCAGCCGCAGATCGCGGCGACTCACCGCCGCCGGGAGTGAAGGTCGTCCAACCAATTACGAGACTCGTGCTACCCGGACCCGCGCACAACCATCTTCGCGCTCGGGGTTAGCGCGAGCTCAACCGCCGCTCAAGAGCTCAGCAGCCTGACCAGTTTCACGTGCTCACGAGCTCAGCAGCTCCCGCAGCACGTACTGCAGGATCCCGCCGTGGCGGAAGTAGCGCTGCTCCTTCGGCGTGTCGATCCGCACCGTGACCGTGAACTGCTTGTCGTCGGCGTGCACCGTGAGCTCGCGCGGGATCGTCGTCCGACGTCCGGCGAGGCCGGCGATCGTGAACGTCTCCTGGCCGGTCAGCCCGAGCGACTGCGACCGACTCGCCGTCGGCGAACTGCAGCGGCAGCACTCCCATGCCGACCAGGTTCGAGCGATGGATGCGCTCGAAGCTCTCGGCGATCACCGCGCGCACGCCGAGCAGGCGGGTGCCCTTGGCGGCCCAGTCGCGCGAGGAGCCCGAGCCGTACTCCTTGCCGGCGAGCACGACCAGCGGGACGCCCTCCTCGATGTAGCGCATCGCGGCGTCGTAGATCGACATCTCGGCTCGCCGTCGGGCGAGGTGGAGCGTCACGCCGCCCTCGGTGCCCGGCGCGAGCTGGTTGCGCAGGCGGATGTTGGCGAACGTGCCGCGCATCATCACCTCGTGGTTGCCGCGCCGCGAGCCGTAGGAGTTGAAGTCCTTCGGCTCCACGCCGTGCTCGATCAGGTACTGGCCGGCCGGGCCGTCGCGCTTGATCGAGCCCGCCGGTGAGATGTGGTCGGTGGTGACGCTGTCGCCGAGCACCGCGAGCACGCGCGCGTCGTCGATGTCGGTGACCGGCTCGGGCTCGCGCGGCAGGTCCTCGAAGAACGGCGGCCGGCGCACGTAGGTCGAGTCCGGGTCCCACGCGAAGCTCTCGCCGGTCGGGCACCTCGAGCGAGTTCCAGCGCTCGTCGCCGTCGAACACCTCGCCGTAGCTCTTGCGGAACATGTCGGACTGGACCGCCTCCTCGACCGTCTGCGCGACCTCGGCCGCGCTCGGCCAGATGTCCTTGAGGAACACGGGCTGGCCGTGATCGTCCTCGCCGAGCGGCTCGTCGTAGAGGTCGATGTCCATCGTCCCGGCGAGCGCGTAGGCCACGCACAGCGGCGGCGACGCGAGGTAGTTCATCTTCACGTCGGGGTTGATCCGGCCCTCGAAGTTGCGGTTGCCCGACAGCACCGAGACGACCGCCAGGTCCTCGGCGCCGACGACCTCGGAGATCTCCTCGGGCAGCGGGCCGCTGTTGCCGATGCAGGTCGTGCAGCCGTAGCCGACGAGGTTGAAGCCGAGCGCGTCGAGGTACTCGGTCAGCCCGGCGCGGTCGAGGTACTCGGTCACCACCTTGGAGCCGGGGGCGAGCGAGGTCTTGACCCACGGCTTGACCGTCAGGCCCCTGCTGGACGGCGTTGCGGGCCAGGATCCCGGCCCCGAGCATCACCGACGGGTTCGAGGTGTTCGTGCAGCTGGTGATCGCGGCGATCACGACGTGGCCGTGGTCGAGCTCGGTCTCGGTGCCGTCCGCGAGCGTGACCGGCGACGGTCGTGCGCCTGCGCTCGGCGACCTGCGCGCCGCCGGTGCCTCCGGTGGGCTCGTGGCCGGCGCCGTTGGGGACGTGGGTGGAGACCGGGTCGCTGGCCGGGAAGCTCTCGGCGACCGCCTCGTCCTCGGCGGTCCTCGTCGGGCAGGTAGCCCTCGAGCGCCAGCCGGAACGCCGCCTTGGACTCGGTCAGCGAGACGCGGTCCTGCGGGCGCTTGGGGCCCGGCGATGCTCGGCACCACGGTCGCCGAGGTCGAGCTCGAGCTGGTCGGAGAACGTCGGCTCCTCGGAGTCCTCGTCGTGCCACAGCCCCTGCTCCTTGGCGTAGGCCTCGACGAGCGTCGATCAGCTCCGGCGGGCCGGCCCGAGAACTCCAGGTAGCGCAGCGTCTCGGCGTCGATCGGGAAGATCGCGCAGGTCGAGCCGAACTCCGGCGACATGTTGCCGATCGTCGCCCGGTCGGCGAGCGGCAGGCTCGCCAGCCCGGCGCCGTAGAACTCGACGAACTTGCCGACCACGCCCTCGCTGGCGCAGCATCTCGGTCACGGTCAGCACGAGGTCGGTGGCGGTCGCGCCCTCCTGCAGCTCGCCGGTCAGCTTGAAGCCGAGCACCTGCGGGATCAGCATCGACATCGGCTGGCCGAGCATCGCCGCCTCGGCCTCGATCCCGCCGACGCCCCAGCCGAGCACGCCGAGGCCGTTGATCATCGTCGTGTGCGAGTCGGTGCCGACGAGCGTGTCGGGATAGGCCTGGCCCGTGCGCATCGTCGACGAACACGACCCGCGCGAGGTACTCGAGGTTGACCTGGTGCACGATCCCGGTGTCGGGCGGGACGACCTTGAAGTTGTGGAACGCGCCCTGGCCCCAGCGCAGGAACGCGTAGCGCTCCTGGTTGCGCTCGAACTCGAGCTCGGCGTTGCGCTGGAACGCCCGCCGCGAGCCGAACTCGTCGACCTGCACCGAGTGGTCGATCACCAGCTCGGCCGGGACGAGCGGGTTGATCTTGCGCCGGGTCGCCGCCCATCGCCGCCGATCGCGTCGCGCATCGCCGCGAGGTCGACGACCGCGGGGACGCCGGTGAAGTCCTGCATCACGACCCGCGCCGGGCGTGAACGCGATCTCCTGGCTCGGCTCGGCGCTCGGCGTTCCAGCTCGCGAGCGCCTCGATGTCCTGCGCGCGGATCGACTCGCCGTCCTCGTTGCGCAGCAGGTTCTCGAGCAGGATCTTCAGCGAGAACGGCAGCCGCGCGACGTCGTACTGCGCCTGCAGCGCGTCGAGGCGGAAGATCTCGTATGAACGTTCGCCGACGTCGAGCGTCGCCTTGGCGTCGAAGCTGTTGGCTGTCACATGTTCATGTCTCCTGAGCAAAGGGGGGAACTACGGGGCCTGCTTACTCCTTACTCTAAGACTCCCCGCGCGCACGGACTCCTACGTCCGTCTTAGGGACGTCTTCGAAGCTGCTTCGACGCCTGGCCGATGCTCACATCGACAAGCGACGATGCGTTCAAGGAGCCCAAAGATGACAATCCTGACTCGGACGCTCGCGGGCCTCGCCATCGGGGCGCTCAGCGTCCTGGCCGCCGCGGCGTGTATGCCGAAGCGACCCGCGTTCCCGGCCAGCCATGAGCTCGGGCTCGATCCTCCGGCCGCTGCCATGGTCCGCCCGCCTGCGCGCCCGGACCCGCCCCGGCGCCGTGCGCGCCGCGGTTCTCGCGCGGCCGGAGCTGCTCGGGCTGCTGGCCCTCGCGGCTGTCCTGAACCTCTGGGACCTCAGCATCAACGGCTGGGCCAACACGTACTACAGCGCCGCGGTGCGCTCGATGAGCACCAGCTGGCACGACTTCCTGTTCGCCTCGCTGGATCACAGCGGCCTGATGACCGTCGACAAGCCGCCGCTCGCGTTGTGGGTGCAGGCGCTGTCGGTTCGGGTGTTCGGCTTGCACTCGCTGAGCATCCTGGTCCCACAGGCGCTGATGGGGGTCGCGGCGACAGGGCTCATGTACGACCTGGTCAGGCGACCTTTCGGCCGTGCGGCCGGTTTCGCCGCGGGCTTCGCCCTGGCGACGACGCCGATTGTCGTCGCGGTCTCGCGTCACAACAACCCGGACGAGCTGCTCGTTCTGTGCTGCGTCGCGGCCGTCTGGTCCGCCGTGCGCGGGCTCGAGTCCGGCCGCACCCGCTGGCTCGTCGTGAGCGGGATCTGCGTCGGCCTCGGGTTCGAGACCAAGATGGTCGTGGCGATGATGGTCGTGCCCGGGATTGCGGCGGCGTGGCTGCTGGTCGCGCCTCGCGGGCGGATCGCCGCGATCCGTCAGCTGCTCGCCGGCGGGGCGGCGATGATCGCCGTGGCCGGCGCGTGGCCGTTGCTGGTGACACTCACGCCCGCGGCGGACCGGCCATGGATTTCCGGGACCTCGGATAACAGCATCTGGTCGCTGATCTTCGGTTACAACGGCCTCGGCCGGGTCGCCGGGCAAACCGGCGGGCCCCCCGGCGCGGCCGGTCCCGGGAACGCCCTGTTCGGCGGAGCCACCGGTCCGTTCCGGCTCCTGCAATCGGGGCTCGGCGACCAGGCCGGATGGCTGTTGGGATTCGCCCTCGTGGCGGCGTTGGCGCTACTTGTGCTGACACGGCTTCGCCGGCGCGATCCGCGCACCGGCTGGCTGATCGTCGTCGGAGGGGCGTTCGCGACGGTCGCCGTGGTGTTCAGCTTCGCAAGCGGAATCTTCCATCCCTATTACGTCTCGTTCCTGGCCCCCTGGGTGGCGGCGCTGATCGGTGCGGGTGTCGGCCTGATGCTCGGACGCGGCAGCACCGACTCGGCGGCCGGCGAGCGGGTGGCGCGCGTTTTCGGGCCGCTGGCAATCGTCAGCGGGGCGGTCACCGAGCTCGTGGTCCTGAATGAGATCGGCGGCGCGCTGTCCTGGGCCACGCCGCTGGTGATCGCCGTCGGCGCCGCCGCCGCGGTGCTGCTCGCGCTGCGCCTACGCCTTCACCCGCGCACCCGCGCGGCGATCGTCGGTGTCGCGATCGCGGCGCTGCTCGCGGCGCCCGCGACGTGGGCGGCCGAGACGCTTGGACATGCGACCAACGGGACGTTCCCGAGCGGAGGGCCGGCCAGCGCGCTGGTGGGCGCTCCGGGCGGCGCCGGCGGACCCCCGGGAGCATTCGGCGGCGCGGGCCGCAGCGCGTTCGGTCCGGCGGGCGCAGCGGCCGGCTTCCCAGGCGGCGGCGCTCCCGGGGGCGTTGCGGCTGGCGGCCTGGGTGGTGGTCCGGGTGGCGGCCCGGGTGGCGGCGCAGGCGGCTTCGCAGGCGGCCCCGGTGGTCCCGGCGGCGGCGCGTTCGGCGGCGACAGCGCCGCGTCGACGGCGGCGATCCGCTACGCCGCAGCGCACGGTGGCGGCACCGTCGCGGTAGCGAGCCAGAGCACCGCGGCCGCGGCAATCCTGTCTTCAAACGCGAACGTCGCCGGTCTCGGTGGTTTCTCCGGTCGCGAGAGCTCGGTCAGTGTCAGCTGGCTCGCCCACGAAGTCAGCTCCGGTCACCTGCGCTGGGTCCTCGCCGACACCGGCTCATCGCCCCGGCTCCCCGGTGACACCCGCACGGGCAGCGAGGCGGCGATGACTGCCGTGGCCCAAGCATGCCGATCCGTTACTCTGTCTACAGGCTCGGGAACGAGCGTGAAGTTGTACGACTGCGCGGGGCGCGCAACCGCCATCATTGCGGCTGCGAGAGCGTAAGCGGATCAAGGATCAACGGCGAACATCCGAAACAGGGCACTAGTGCGTTCACTATTTCCGGCGACGCTGGTCCTGGCCGCGGCACTCGCTATGGCGACTGCTCCGGCTGCGTTGGCCGACTCCAGTCAAAGTTCCAATTGGGCCGGGTACGCCGTCCACCGCGACGGCGTCTCGTTCCGGACCGTGCAGGCGGTCTGGAAGCAGCCTCGCACCCGGTGCGTGTCCGGAAACGACACCTACTCGGCCTTGTGGGTTGGGATCGGCGGCTACAGCGTGACCTCCAACGCGCTCGAGCAGATCGGGACCGAGGTCGATTGCAACAGCGACGGGAGGGTCGCCTCGAGCGCTTGGTACGAGCTTGTCCCGGCTGCTTCCCAGCCGATCTCACTCCGCGTCCAGCCGGGCGACACGGTCTCGGCATCGGTGACGGTCAACGGAAACCAGGTCACTGTCGGACTCAACGACCTGACGAGCCATCGCGCTTTCGTGAGGCTGCTGTATGCGCCGACGGTGGATGTGAGCTCCGCCGAGTGGATCGTCGAGGCGCCGTCGGACTGCTTCAACGCCAACTCGTGCCAGACGTTGCCGCTTGCCAACTTCGGCTCGGCGACCTTCAACTCCGCGAGTGCCACCTCGGCCACCGGTCATCGCGGATCGATCACCGACCCCGCTTGGGGCTCGACGAAGATCACCCTGATCCCGGGCGGTCGCAGATACGTCGTCTACCAGGGCTCGGGCGGCGGGGCCGGATCCGCGACGCCGTCATCGCTCAGCCGCGCCGGCAACTCCTTCAAGGTCACCTACTCGACGATCGCGATTCCGGGCAATCCGTTCTACTCGGCGCGGCGGCCGATCGTCGCCGGGTACCTGGTCCATCCCGGTCGCTGACCCCAGCTTCCTATGAAGCTCTTATGACGCTCCTACGGCGGTCTACGCCGTGGCGGCGATGCTGGGGAGCATGTACACCGACCCGATACCGCACCTGTTCTGGATCACCAGCCGCGCGGCCGGCTTCGCGGCGCTGATTCTCGCGAGCCTGGCCGTCTGCATCGGCCTGTTGATGAGCACCAAGCTCCTGAAGCGCCGGGGGCCCGATCTGATCGCGACGCACGAGATCCTGTCGCTGGCGACGATCGTCGCGATCGTCGTTCACGCTGCCGCGCTGCTGGGCGATCAGTTCCTCCATCCTTCGGTGGTGGACATCACGATCCCCTTCGTGAGCAGCTACAAGTCCGTGTGGACGACGCTCGGGATCGTCTCCGGCTGGTCTCTGATCCTGCTCGGCCTGTCCTATTACGCGCGGCGGACGATCGGCGCCAAGCGGTGGCGCATGCTCCACCGGTTCACCGCGGTCGCCTGGTTGGCCGGCTTGGCTCACGCACTCGGCGAGGGCACCGATGCCGGGCAACTGTGGTTCCTGGCGATGGTCGCGATCGTCGCAATCCCCGCGCTGATGCTGCTGGCGACGCGCCTGTTCGGGAGCGGCCGCGCCGGCGCCGGCACGCCGGCGCCACAGTCGCGGGCCCCGGCGATGGACGACGTCCAGCGCGTCCCGGCCCGGGCCGTCCCGACGCGCGGCGTCCCGGTGCGGACCGGAGCGCCCGTGCGCGCCCCCGTCGGTTGATCGCACTCAGAGTCCGGGCGGGTGGCGGACGACGAAGCCGTCGAACTCGCCGCCACCCTGCGCCCAGCGCGTGCCGCCCTCGGCCAGTGCGACGGTGTCGAAGCGCCAGCCGGCCACGGTCATCCAGACGTGGTCGGCATTGGCGTAGACCGTGATCCAACGACCCGGCCCCGGGTCGCCCCAGTTCTCGAAGTCACCCGAGACCATCGGCGAGCTGACCAGACCGGCCGCTGCCAGCGCATAGCTGACCGAGCCCGAGCAGTCGTACCCGTCGGCGTGGAACGACGCATGACCGCCGCCGTAGATGTAAGGGAGCGTGGCGATCGCGTTGCCGGCCGCGATCACCTGAGCAATGGCAGCGGGCGCTCCGGGCGGCGGCTGCACCATCCCGCCGGTGTCGACCGCGATACCGCCGACCGCCGCGTTGCCAGTGGCAGCGGCGCGGGCAGCCGCTGCCGCCGCGCGCGCCTCGAGCGACTTCAGGTGGGCGCTGAGGCTGTTCAGCTTGGCCGACTGGCTGGCGCGCGCGCCGAGCTCGGCGATCTGGCGGGTGAGCAGCGCAGCCTGCAATGCCGCCACCTCGTTGCGCCGTTGCAGGACCTGGTTGGCCAGAGTGCGGTCACGGGCCTCGAGCCGCGCGAGCGCGGTCGCCTCGCGAGCGACTTCCGCGCGCGCAATCCTGGTCGTGCCGACGATCCGAGCATCCTGGCGGCCGATCCGCTGCAGGAATGAGACCCGCTCGAGCAGGTCGCTGAACCCGTGGGACTCGAGGATCACCGTCATCAGGTCAGGTTGCCCACCTTCGTACGTCGCGACGAGATTGGCGGCGAGCGCCTTGGAGCTCTGGGCCAGGCGGTTCTCGAGGTCGACGAGGTGGTTGCGCGCGGCGATCAGGTTGCCCTGGACGGTGCTGAGCTGGGCCACCCGTGAGGCGAGCTCGGTCTGGACCGCGGCGAGGCGGGCGCGGGCGTCCTCGAGACCGCTGGTGGTCGCACGGATCTGGGTCGTATCGGCCGCGATCTGCGACTGCAGCGCTCCAGCCGCGGACTGGCCGGCGCTGATCTGGCTCTGAAGATCGCCCACGCTGGGCGCCGTCAGGCTGCTGCCGAGCAGCGCCGCCGCAATCGTCGCCGAGGCGGCGAGCGCGCGCGAGAACGATCGATTTCGGATCACTTTGGGCATCGGAACGCGCACCGCGAGCGCACGAGAGCGGCACGACGATCTGCAGCGAAAGTCGAGTGCAACGCGTTTGCCCGCGGCGGGGGCGGGCCGCACCCTAACACGGCCCGTCGCGGTGACGTCGTGCTCCCCTGGCAGTGCAATAGATCCTGCAAAACGCAAGTTTGGAGATCTCGCTGTCTCCGAGTCCTGCGCTGCAGCCGGGGTCGATTCTGCCGCCCCGATCACGGCAAATCGACGCACCCCGTGCGGATGCCCCGTCACGCTGGCATACTCGTGGCGTGAGGAGGATTGTGCTCTGTGTGGTTCTCGCCGGGTTCGCGCTGGCGCTGGCTCCGGCCGTGGCGTTCGCCACCTCGGCCGGCGATCAGCAGTACATCGACCCGCTCGGGGGATCGAACGGTTCCAACGGCAGCTCACAGAGCTCGGGTCCCGCGACTACCACCAGCCAGGCGACCACCACGGCTGCGGCGGCGCCATCCTCATCGCAGCCGTCCTCCGCGCCCTCGACACCGTCCGCCCCCTCGGCGGCGAGTGCCCCCGGAACCACGGCCACCTCGAGCAGCGGCCAACCGACGGCCACTGCGGCCACTGCGGCCACTACAGGCTCCGGCAAGTCCGACCCCACGCTGCCGCACACGGGGCTCGACCTCTGGCTGATCGCGGGCGTGGCGGGTGGATTGCTCGCCGCTGGATTCGGGTTGCGCCGCACGGGTGCGCAGCGCCGAAGCGGATCTGCTCGCTGATCCCCGGCCCGGGACTGACCCAATGAGGACCGGCGCCCGCGCGCCGTTCGCGATCAACGCCCGCGCGCCGGTCGCGATCAACGCGCGCGCGGCGGTGCGCGCCGAGATCGGCGGCGTCGAGCGGCTCGCGCGCGAGATGGCGGTTCGGCTACCCGCGCTGGCACCCGATCGCTACCGCGTGATCCGGCCGCCCGGAGCGCTCGCGCACCGCGCCGGCCATCTCTGGGAGCAGGTGCTTCTACCCGCGCGCGCGGCCGGATCCGCGCTGATCTACTCGCCTGCCAATCTCGCCCCGGCCCTGGCACGTGGCAACGTCGTCGTGATTCACGATGGCGCCGCGCTGCGGCATCCCGAGGCCTACTCGAAGGCGTACGTCGCCTACCAGCGGGCGCTGCTGCCCGTGCTCGCCCGCCGCGCGCGGATCGTGATCACCGTGTCCGAGTTCTCCCGCGGCGAGCTGATCGAGCTGCTGGGTGCCGACCCCGAGCGCGTCCGGGTGATCCCCGAGGGCGTCGATCAGCGCTTCTCCCCGGAGGTCGATCCCGGACCCGCGCGCGCCGCCTACGGGCTCAGCGACGCGTACGTGCTCGTCGTCGGCACGGCGTCGGCGCGCAAGAGCCTGACCGCGCTGCAGCCGGCAGCGGCGGCGCTAAGCGAGCGCGGAATTGAGCTCGTCCTCGCCGGCTCGGACCGCGGCTACCTGCGGGGTCCGCGCGTCTCGCTCCGGCGCCTCGGCTACGTCGCCGAGCAGCATCTCCCGGGCCTGTACGCCGGCGCCCGCGCGCTGGTGATGCCGTCGCTCTACGAAGGGTTCGGGCTGCCCTGCCTCGAGGCGATGGCCTGCGGTGTCCCAGTCGTCGCCCTCGCGCGCGCCGCGCTGCCCGAGACCGTCGGTGACAGCGCGCTGCTAGTCGAGCCTGCGGAGCTCACCGATGCGGTGCTCGCGGCAGCGGGCGACGAGCCGCTGCGCGCCCGTCTGGCGACGGCCGGCCGCCGGCACGCCGCCCGCTACTCGTGGGACCGCACCGCCGAGCTGACCGACGCGGTGATCACGGAGCTGCTCGATCGGGCGTGAACAAGTGCGCGAAGCTGGCGCCGCTCGCGCTCGCTCGAGCGACCGAGCAGCCGCTTGAGCACCGCCCGGGAAGCGAAGGTCGTCGCCTGGGCGGCGTCGTCCAGGGCCGCGCGGCGCGTTCCCAGCTGCCGGGCGACGGCCTCATGCCTCGTGCGAGCGAGCAACTCGAACGGCTCGCCGCCGAACGCGGCAGCTGTCGCGTGGGCCCGCGCGTGGAGCACGCGCGCCGCAGGCCAGAACCACGTCTGGACACCGCCCCGGGCGGCTCGCAGGCCGAGCTCGAGATCCTCGCCGTACATGAAGATCCGCTCGTCGAACGGGCCCAGGCGTAGGAGCGTCTCGGTCCGCGCGACTACCGCGCAGCCGACCGCCCAGCCGACTCGCCGCGGACTTCTCGCGCGCCACGGCGCCAACGCCGCCCCGGCCCTGCCCGGCAACAATGCCGGGGGGATCAGCGCCCGAGCCAGCTCAGGCCACGATCCGGGCACCGGATGAACCGAGTCCTGGCGCGAGCCGTCGGGCAACACCACGACCGGCGCGAGCAGCCGGTCGGGCGCATCGCGTCGCCGCGCCTGTGCCGCCAGCAGCAGCAGCGAATCGTCGAGCAGCTCGACGTCCGGATTGACCAGCGCCGTGATCTCGGCCCGGACCTCGGCCATGCCGGCGTTGCACGCGCGGCCGAAGCCGATGTTCTCGGGCAGCGCGACCGACACGGCGGCCGGCTGAGCCCGGGCGACCGCGACGCTGTCGTCGCCGGAGGCGCAGTCGACGACGACGACCTGCGCGCCCGGCAGGTAGCGCTGCACCGAGCGCAGAAGCGTCCTCAGCTCGGCGGCCGAGTTGTGGCTGACGGTCACGAGCGCGAGCCCCTCGATCGCTCGGCTCGCGGCCGGCTCGGACCGCGCGCCTCCCCTGACCAGGGACCCCGGCTCCCGTGGCGCAACCGATGCCAGCGCCGCGTTCCAGCGCCGCACCGTCGTCCGGCGGTCAAACCGCTCCCGGGCGCGGGCCCGGCCGCGCGCGCCCATCCGCGCCGCGCGCGCCGGATCGGCGAGTACCTCGAGCAGCGCCTCGGCGGCAGACTCGGGGTCTCCGGGCGTGTACAGCCAGCCGCAGCTCGCGTCCACGATCTCCGCAGGCCCGGCGGCCGCCGGGACGACTGCCGGGCATGCAGCGCCCAGCGCCTCGAGCACGGCCAGCCCGAACGGCTCCCGCGGCGCGCAGTGAAGCAGGCACCTCGCGCGGGAAAGGATTGGGCGGGGATCGGCAACCGCGCCCGCAAACTCGACCGCGCCCGCGAGGTCCGGCTGCGATGCCCGCGCGTGAAGCCGGTCCACCAGCGACCGCTCGCCGTCGAGGGGCGCGCCGACGAAGAGCAGCCGGAGATCGGGGTGGCGCCGGCGCGCGAGCGCGCACGCCTCGAGCGCAAGGTCTGGCCGCTTCCACTCCACGAGCGCACCCAGCACGACGACCTCGGGCGCCTTAGGGCTGGGCACCGCATCCGACCCGTCTGCATACGAGTCGACGTCGACTCCCGGGTGCACGACCGCCAGTCGTCCACGCAGGCGTCCGCCGGGATCGAGGTCCCCGGCCACTGCCTCGGACGCCGCGACGACTTGATCGCAGCGCCGCGCGACCCCACGGACGAGGCGGCCGATCGCCGGGCCGGGAAGCATGTCGTTGTGGGCGAAGACGATCGGCGTCGCGTGCCCGCCGGCGCCGACCACGGCGATCGCCGAACGCATCCCCCACGCGACGACGGCCTCGGGCTCGAGGTCGCGGATCAGCGTCCGCGCCTCGCGGCCATGGTCCGCGAGCCGCGAGATCGCGAGCGCCGCCTCGGCGGCGTCGCCTCGCAGGCGCAGGCTGTGCGAGCGCAACGGGAGCACCCGGACGCCGCGCGCGGCCGCGGCCTGCGCCAGCGGGCCGAGCGGGCAGGCGAGCCAGCGCTCATCGTGGTCCGCCGACGCGACGTCGACCAGCACCCGCTCGGCCCCGCCGAGCACCCCGGAGTAGCTGACGAACAAGATCATCGCTCGGTGCAGGCTATCCGCACGTTCCCGCACCACTCCCGCATAGACTGCGCCGGTGGAGCAACGCGCCATTAACCACTCGCCCGCTTCCCGTGTCGCGCTCGTGCACGACTTCCTGCTCGACGTCCGGGGCGCCGAGCGGGTGTTCGTCGAGCTGTGCGAGCTGTGGCCCGAAGCCGACATCTTCACGGCCGTGTACGACGAGGACGGCACCGAGGGCCGCTTCTCCGGCCGTCGGATCCAGACCTCGTTCCTGCAGCGCCTGCGCCCATCGGCGCGCAACTTCCGCGTGCTGCTGCCGCTCTATCCGGCGGCGATCGAGTCGTTCGACCTCTCGCAGTACGACCTGGTCGTCTCGAGCTCCTCGGCGTGGGCGCACGCGGTGCTGTGCGACGAGCAGAGCGTCCACGTCTGCTACTGCCACAACCCCTTCCGCTATGCCTGGAACGACCGCGAGCAGACGCTCGCGCGGCGCCGCAACCCGATCGTCCGAGCGTTCCTGCGCGAGGCCTTCCGCCGCTGGCGCCAGTGGGACTGGATCGCCGCCCAGCGCGTCGACCGGTACATCGCGAACTCGCGCACCACCCAGGCGCGGATCAGGACCTACTTCGGCCGCGAGGCGGAGGTCGTCTACCCGCCGGTCGACACCGGGCGGTTCTCGCCCGGGCGGGTCGGAGACCACTACGCGGTCGTCTCCGAGCTGATGCCCCACAAGCAGATCGAGGTCGCGATCGAGGCGTTCAACATCCTGCGGCTGCCGCTGATCGTGATCGGCGACGGCCCCGACGCCCGCCGCCTGCGGCGCAGCGCCGGGCCCACCGTCCACTTCGCCGGCAGGCTGCACGACGATGCCGTCGCGGAGATCCTCCAGGGCGCGCGGGCGCTGGTCGTGCCGTCGGTGGAGGAGTTCGGGATCGCGGCCGTCGAGAGCCAGGCGGCCGGTCGCCCGGTGATCGCCAGGCGGGGCGGCGGCGCGCTCGAGACGATCATCGACGGCGTCACCGGATGCTTCTGGTCAGGCGGTGCGCGCGAGCTCGCCCAGGCCGTGCTGGCGTTCGACGACGCCGCCGTCGATCCACAGGAGTGCGTCCGCAACGCGACCCAATTCGACGTGCAGAGCTTCAGGCGGCGGATGTTCACCGAGGTCGGTGCCGCGTCCGGGAACGGCTCGCGCGCGCCGGGCGGCGACCGCCAGCCGCTGCCTTCGACGCGGCTGGTACGCCGCGCGCTGCGCGACGTCCATCGTTAGCGGCTGCGGGTGACTGGACTTGACGGCTGCCGCGTCCCTTAGGACCGCCTCTGGTGGCTAACGGGCGGCCTTCGGGGGGAGGGCCCGGGTGAGGGACACTCGTCAGGGGCGGCTTGCGGCGGGGGGCCGGCCCGGGCCGGATTAGCCCCGGGTTGGTGTCAGCATTCTGACAATTTTGCCTGCATAAGGGGACAAATCGCGCGCGCGTGCTGGAACCTTGGTTAGATAAGCATGTGGGGCATGCTTATGTAACCAAGGTCGCCCGCAGGTGCGGACTTTGGGCCGTTAAGCATGTCGCCGCAGCGGATTTCGGCCCGGGCGGGCCTCGCCGGGTGTCAGATTCCGCCCGCACGGGCCTCGCCGGGTGTCGGATTCCGCGCGCGCGGGCCTCGCCGGGTGTCACCGGACCACCCTCCCCAAAGGCCGCCCGTTAGCCACCAAAGTAGTGATGGCGGGGCTTCGCCACCCGCGGTGAATGAAATCGGCGTTGCGCGAGTGGCAGGTTGGGGCGCGGTCGTTGACTATCCGCGCGCCGCGCGCCGACGCCGACTTCGCCTTGGTGCTCATGAGCCCGTCCCAAAGTCTGGCGTGGGGGCTTTGGCCGGAACCCCGGATTGTTGCCATGAGCACGAGCTACAGACTCGCTTGTAATGCGAAGCCTCCGCGGGCGGCGATCGATTGTCGATCTCAACTGAACGGAGGCTGGTGATGGAGCGGATCGTTGAGCGCCCGGGCGCGCTGGATGTGCATAAGGCGAGCGTGACCGCGTCCGTTCGCGTGTGGCAGGGACGCGAGCTCGAGGAGCATATGGCGCAGTTCGCAACGACCGTTCATGGTCTGTTGGCGCTGGCGGACTGGCTGGAGGCGCTACAGGTCAAGCAGGTCGCGATGGAGGCCACCGGCGTGTACTGGAAGCCGGTCTGGGCGGTGCTCGAAGACCGCTTCGAGCTGATGCTCGTGAACGCCAGGCACGTCAACCGATCCGCACGCTCCGGAACCTGACCCGGTATCGCAAAACGCAGATCTCCGACCGCCAGCGGGAGGCCAACCGCCTCCACAAGATCCTCGAAGACACCGCAATCAAACTCGACTGCGTCGCCTCGGACATCCTCGGCGCCTGCGGCCGGGCGATGCTCGACGCGCTCGTGTCCGGCAGCACCGATCCCAACCTACTCGCAGACCTCGCTCGGGGTCAGCTGCGCAAGAAGATCCCGGCGCTGCGCGAGGCGCGGGCCGGTCGATTCCAGGATCAGCACACGCTGATCGTGGGACAGATCCTCGCGCACATCGACTTCCTCGATGAAGCGATCGAGCGGCTCTCCGCGGAGATCGAGGAGCAGATCGCCCCTTTCGACATGAGCGCCTTCCCAACCCCCAAGCACCTCGCGTCATGGGCAAAGGTATCCCCCGGCAACGACCAGTCCGCCGGCAAACGCCGCTCGGGCAAGACCGGCAAAGGCAACAAATGGCTCACAGCGACCCTCACCGAATCCGCGCACGCAGCCGCCCGCTCCAAAAACACCCACCTCGCTGCGCAATACCAGCGCCTCCGCGGCCGCCGCGGCCACAACAAGGCGATCACCGCCGTCGGACACTCGATCCTCACCGCCGCCTGGCACATGCTCCAAACCGGAGAGCTCTACCGCGACCTCGGCGGCGACTACTTCACCCACCAAAACCCCGACCGGCTCACCAAACGCCTCATCCGCCAACTCCAAGCGCTCGGACACAACGTCACGCTACAACCTCGCCAGGCCGCCGCCTGACCGGGATTTCGCTACAGGCGGTCCTACGGGGCGCGCCCGCCGTCAAGTCCATTCCCACCTACCGAGCCCGCAACAGCCCCGCGCGCCTGGCCACCTGGTCGCACACCGGTGTCGGCTGGGGCACCGCGGAGATCGTGCCTGAGAACGGCGCCAGCGCGGGATCGCCGGGATCTGAGCCGATGATCGCCGGGGCGAGTCGGTTGTAGGGGACCGGGGCGGTCACCGCCGTGCCCCGGCCGGCGATCGCGACGGACAAGTAGTAGCCGCCGTTCAGGGGATCGATCGAGACAGTCACGAGCGTCGGGCGGCGGGCGGGGATCGCGACCGGCGTCCCGGCGGCGACCTGGTGCCCGCCGACCCGGACCGAGAACCGGAATCGCCCCGGCGCGGTGCCGGCAACGACGACCGTAACTCGCCGATCGCCGGTTCCGAGCGTCAGCAGTGCCTCCGGGGCGGGCGCGTCGCCGAACCGCACCACGAGTGCGTGCAGCCCTGACCGACCGGTGCGCTCGACCGGCAGCCAGCTGCCCTCGAAGCCCTCCACGTACAGCCCCTCGCAGCGACCGAGGACGAACAGGTCGCCGAGCGGGCCAAGCGCGCGGGTTGGCACCTGAACCCCGGTATGGACGCCGTGGGCGGCTCGCCCGAGGAAGCTGTCGATCCCATCCTGGGTGCTGACGAACGCCGCGCGCGCCGAGGCGCTCGTGGTCGGCGCGAGCAGCCGTTGCTGGACCAGGCCGACCGAGCCGTTGATCACGATCCCGGCGAGTGCCAGCGCGACGAGCGCCGCGGGCGCGGCCCGCGAGCGGGCGAAGCGCCCCCGCAACAGGACCTGCAACGCTCCGCAGGCTCCGACGAACAGGAACGGCAGCAGGTCGGCCAGGTAGCGGGTCGCGGTCGAGCCGAAGGCGAGCGCGGGGGCGAACGCGGCGGCGGTCCCGACGAGCACCGCGAGCAGCGGCCGCGCCTCCCGGCAGCGGACCAGGGGCCAGATCCCCGCGAGCAGCAACAGGCACAGCAGCGGCATCGATGTGAACGCGCTCAGCGACGGCAGCAGCGCGTTGAACGTCACGCCGCCGATCACGGTCGGGGGCGAGGCCGGCAGGCCGATGAACGGGAACGCGCGCACGAGGCCGATCGCGTCCGGCCGCACGGCCGCGAGAACCGTCGTCGGCACGAACTTCAGCCCCACCGCGGCCCCGTGGTTGGCGAGCACGAACGCGCGCTGGATCGGGTCGATCCGGGTGTCGATCTGATTTAGGAGCGGGATCCCGAAGGCGCTGCCGAACTTCGCCTCGTTGATCGCTGCCGCCGAGCCGATGGCGACCAGCGCCGCGACCCCGATCCACAGCCGGGCCCGTCCCGGCAGCCGCCCCAGCCCGGGAACGACCGCGAGCAACCCCAGCGCGATGATCGGCCCGAGCCCGACCGAGATCCGCGTGTTGACCGCCAGCAGTGCCAGCAATCCCGCCCACGCGATCCGCCTTCCGGTCGGCTCGGCAACCACCGCGAGGATCGCCCCGACGGCCGCCAGCGACAGCGCCGCCCCCCACAGTTCGGCCTCGTGGTAGACGACCGGCCAGCTGGCGAGGAACAGCGGCACGGCCCCGGCCCCGAGCGCAAGCGCGAGCACGAACACGGCAGTCCGCTCCCGCGCCGAGACGGGCTCCGAAGGCCGCAGCAGCTCGCGCACCCGCCAGTGGACGCGAGCGCCGGCCTCGAGCAGCACGACGAACGCGAGCAGCATCGACAGCTGCGTCAGCCGCCCGTCGAGCGCGTGGGTGATCAGCAGCACCGGCAGGCGCATGAGCGCCGGGACGAGGCCGAAGTAGACATACGTGCGGCCCCCGATCACGAACCCCTCGAAGCTCGCGCTCCCGGTCGGGACCGCGAGGTGTCCGTGCAGCAGCGCCCGCCCCTGGATGTCGTAGAACGATCCCAGCAACCCCATCTGATGCCAGAGGCTCAGATGCCCTTCGCTCAACATCAACGCGTCGAGCACGAGTGCCACCAGCGACCCCGCCCGGGCGGCGCGCATGAACGACGACCGGCGGCTCGCGTCGGGCATCGCGTAAGCCTAGGTTGCGGGTCGCGCCGATAAGCTCCCCCGCGGATGCTCTCGGACAACGGCTGCCGGATCTGCGGTGCGCGTGTCGAGCTCGCGTACCGCGGCGGCCCGGTGACCCTGATGCCCGAGGGGTTCGCGCCCGCGGAGCACAGGGTCGGCGCGCACGGCGACCTGTACCGCTGCACGGAGTGCGGGACGGTGCAGCAACCCGCGCTGCCGGACGCCGAGCAGTTGCACGATCTGTACCGGCGGATGCGCGATGAGCGCTACCTGGCCGAGGAGGAGGGTCGCCGCCGCGCCGCGCGCCGGCTGCTCGACCACCTCCACGAGCACGCGCCCAGCGGCAGGCTGCTGGACGTCGGCTGCGGGTACGGCCTGCTGCTCGACGAGGCGCGCCGGCGCGGCTATGAGGCGGTCGGGGTCGAGCTCTCGGCTCATGGCGTAACCCACGCTCGCGACAAGCTCGGCCTCCAGGTCGTCGAATCGAGCATCGAGCAGGCGGGGCTCGAGCCGGGGTCGTTCGACGCGATCGTGGTCGTGGACGTGTTCGAGCACCTCGACGATCCGGTCGCCGCGTTGCAACTGTGCGCCGAGCTGCTGTCACCCGGCGGTGCGTTGCTGCTGACGACGCCTGATCCGAGCTCGCTGACCGCGCGGCTTGCCGGCAGCCGGTGGTGGAGCCACCTGCTGGCCCACCGCTGCCTGGTCCCGCGCAGCACGATGCGTGAGCTGCTGGCAGCGTGCGGGCTTCTCGCCGCCGGGGAGCATCCGTACGTGCGGGTGTTCTCGCCCGGCTACTGGCTGGCGGGCCTCTCGGAGCGAATCGGGCCGCTCGACCGGCTCGTGCAACGGGCCTCGCGCGCGCTGCCGGAAGATCTCCTGCTGAGCGCCGCGCTGCGGGACGAGTGGACCTATATCGCGCGCCGGATCGAGGTTCTGCAACCCCCGCACCCGCTCGCCGCCGACCGCGGCCAGGCCGCCAAGGTGCACGCGGTGATCCCGGCCCACAACGCGGAGCGGACGATCGAGCAGGTCGCCCGGGCGCTCCCGGCGGCATCGATCGACCGGGCGCTGATGGTCGATGACGCGAGCTCTGATGGCACCGTCGCGACGGCCCTGGCGGCCGGGCTCGAGGTGCTGCCGCACCCCAGCAGGAGGGGCTCGGGCGCCAATCAGAAGACCGGTTACGTGCGCGCCGCGCTCGACGGAGCCGACGTCGTCGTGATGGTCCACGGCGAGCACCGGTACGACCCGGCGCTGCTGAGCGAGATGACGAGCACGATCATCGACGGGACCGCGGACGTCGTGATCGGCTCGCGGCTGCCCCAGGACAAGGCGATCGCCGGCGGCAGGGCGCGGTGCAAGTGGGTCGGCAACCGAGCCCTGACGTGGGTCGAGAACGCCGCCTTCCGCCGCTCCTATTCCGATTATCACACCGGCTACAGGGCATTCTCACTCGCGTTCCTGCGCACGATCCCGTTTCTGCGCAACTCCGATGGGTTCGGGTTCGACCAGGAGATCTTCGCCCAGATGATCGCCCGCGACGCCCGGGTCGTCGAGCTCGCGATCCCGACCCGCTACTTCCTGCAGGCCTCCCCGGTCTCGTTCGCCGACAGCGTCAGGTACGCCGTCAAGACACTGGTGATCCTGGTCCGCTTCCGATCCGATTCGAAGCGTCGCCGCTGGCCCCTGCTACGCCGGCCGGCGGTGTCGCTGGAAGCTCGCTTGAGCCCGCAGCAGCCGTCCTCGCCGGCGCTCGCCGGCCAAGCCGGTCCTTGAGCGACAGCGCCGGGAGCTCGAGCAGCCGATACGACGTCGTGGCTGCGAGCAGTGTCAGTGACCATGCCAGCACCACGCGCGGCGCGGCGGACCACGACACTGTGTGCGCGGCCACGATCTGGAAAAGCCCGAAGTGCCATAGGTACAGCGAGTAGGAGAGCCGCCCGAGGACCACCAGCGGGCGCGTGGCGAGGGCCCCGGTGAGTACGCTGGGCGCCAGCAGCGACGCGATCAGCATCGCCGCGGCGAGCGCGACCAGGGTGAAGCCCCCGACGTACAGGAACGCCGCCTCGGGATCGACCAGCGCCGCCGCGGCGACCAGCGCCGCGAGTGCCGCGAGCCCCGCCAGCGACCGCGTCCTGGGCCCGACCGCGCCCTCGATCCATCCTCTCGGCAGCAGTGCCAGCGCGGCTCCGATCGCCAGCGCGTCGGCGCGCGCATCGGTCCGGATGTAGATCCGCAGCCAGGGTTCGCCGGAGAACCACAACGCCGCCCGCCAGGCGGCCGCCAGCGCGGCGATCGAGAGGGCCAGCATCGCCAGCCGGCGCCGTGAGGGCCAGAAGTGGATCGCGGTGAACAACAGCAGCGGCCACACCAGGTAGAACTGCTCCTCGATCGCCAGCGACCACAGTTGCGTGACGTACCGGGAGATCGACACGCCGGCCAGCTCGGCCCAGTTCGTTACGTACGTGCCGACGACAACGATCGAGCGCAGCGCGTCGCCGATCCCATTGCCCTCGACGACCGCGTAGAGCAGGTTCGCGATCAGCAGCGCGGCCAGCGCCGGGAACAGGCGCAGGGCGCGGCGCAGGTAGAACGTCGCGATCGGCCGGCGCTCGCGGTCGCGGCGCTCGAGCAGCAGCGTGGTGATCAGGAAGCCGCTCAGCACGAGGAACAGGTCGACGCCGAGGAACCCTCCGGGGAAGAACGACCCCTGCCACGAGGGCACGAGAAACGCCGCCGTGTGGTGCGCCATCACCAGCAGGATCGCGAGTGCGCGCAGGCCGTCGAGCGCCGGCCGGTAGCCGAGGCGGCCGGAATGCGCGCCGGCGGCGGCCCGGCGCTGGTCGGTGTCGGCGGTCACGAAAGCGAGGCTATCCGGGATGATTGCGCCGTGATCGCCGTCCGCATCGCACTGCTTACGGTCGCGCTGGCCGCGTGCGCCTGGTTCGGGCTCGGGGTGCGCTCCGTTCACGATCAAAACCAGGTCAACGCGTTGCTGAACACACACAACCAGTTGAGCCCCGCCCAGGCACAGGCGGCGATTGCGAAGCTGAACCAGGCGCGCGTGCTCGACCCCGACGAGAACCTCTCCATCCTGCGCGCACAGGTGAAGTTCCACTCCGGCGATGTCGCGGGCGCGGTCGTGCTCGCCCGCGGGATCGTGGACCGTGCACCCCAATATGCCGACGGGTGGCTCGTGCTCGAGGTGCTCTCGGACCGGATCGACCCGGCCCTGAACCGGCTCGCCCAGGTGCGGCTCCGCCAGCTCGTGCCGCCGGTGCCGGCAGGCACGTGACGCGCTTGCGGGTCTCGCGCGACCGCGCCGTCACGCTGTCGTTCGTGGCGCTGTCGTTCGCGCTCGCGTTCTGGCAGCGGCCTGGCTGGGCGACCTCGGACACCAAGATCGACCTGCACGTCGACCCCGGAAGGTTCTTGGCCCAGGTCGCGTCGGTGTGGACCTCGACGACCGACCTGGGGGAGGTCCACAGTGCTCAGTACAGCGGCTACCTGTGGCCGATGGGGCCGTTCTACGCGGCCCTGCACGGCATCGGGCTCGGACCGTGGGTCGTCGAGCGGCTGTGGATGGGGCTCATGTTCGGCCTTTCGGTGTGGGGGATCCTGCGCCTGCTCGATGCGCTCATCGGCAGGCCGCGAGGGGTCGTGCACATCGTCGCGGCGGCGTTCTACCTGCTCAACCCCTACGTGGTCGTGTTCAGCGCGCGAACCACGATCACGCTGCTCGGCTATGCCGCGTTGCCGTGGCTGCTGCTGATCACCTACCACGGCGTGCGCAGCGGCGGCCGCTGGTTGCGGGGCTGGCGGGGGTGGTGGTGGGCGGCTGCGTTCGCGCTGATCCTGACCTCGACGGGCGGTGGCGTGAACGCCGCCGTCGTCGGCTGGATGCTGGTCGGGCCACTCGTGCTGCTGCTGTACGAGCCGTGGATCGGGACGGTTCGTTGGCGAGATTCCGCCGCGTTCCTGTTCCGGGTGGGCGTCCTCGGCGTGCTCGCGTCGCTGTGGTGGATCGCGCCGCTGCTGGTCCACGTCCGCTACGGGATCGACTTCCTCCAGTTCACCGAGCAGCCGGCCTCGATCTGGGCCACGAACAGCATCACCGAATCGCTGCGGCTGATGGGCTACTGGACCTCCTACATCGGCGTCGGGTTCGGCGTCACGCGCCCATTCTTCAGCGACGGCGGAACGCTGTTGTTCAACCCGCTCGTGGTGGGGGCCACGTTGCTGCTGCCGGCGCTCGCGGTGGCCGGGTTCGTGCGGGCCCGCCGGCTGTCCTACGCGCCGCTGCTGCTGGCGCTGGTGGTCGTCGGCGTCGTGATCATGATGGCCGGGTTCCCCGACGGCACGCCGCTCCGGGGCGCGATGCTCGCGATTTACCACAGCGTGTTCGTGCTGCGCTTCGCGCGGACGACGAACAAGGCCGCGCCGTTGGTCGCGGTCGGGCTCGCCGGGTTGCTCGGACTGGGCGCCAGTCAACTCCTCGCGCTCGCTCGCGGCGCCGGCATGAGGTGGATTCGCAAAGCCGGGCCGGCGCTCGCGGTTGCGGCGCTCATCGGCCTGCTCGTGCTCGCGGCGCTGCCGCTGATCCGCGGCGACGCGATCGACTCTCAGCTTCAGTGGAAGCGCATCCCAGCGGCGTGGACCGATGCCGGCCACGGGCTCGATCAGAACCTTCCGGCGAACACCCGGGCACTGGTGCTGCCGGGCCAGATCTTTGCCTACTACAACTGGGGCGGGACGCTCGACGCGATCTTGCCGCGCCTCACCAGCCGCCCGGTGGCGGTTCGCTACGAGACCCCGTACTCCGATCTGCACGCCGTCGACCTGCTCACGACTGTCGACGATCTCGTTCAGCAGCGCCGGCTCGTGCCGGGCCAGCTCTCGCCGCTGCTCAGGCTGATGGGGGTCGGCGCTGTGATCACCGGAGCCGACGATGACATCTCCCGCAGCGGCGCGATCGACCCCGCCGCCGCGGCCGGCGTGCTGCGTCGAACAGCTCGGACCGACGCCGTCACGGAGCTATGGAAGAGTGGAGTCCTATCCCGCTGCGGCCGGCGACATCGGCTCGCCGACGCCGCTGCCAGAGGTCCGCCGCTACGACACGCACGGCTCCCGCGGGATCGTCCACGTCGACCCACGCGGCCCGGCGACGATCGTCGACGGCAGCGCCCAGGGGCTGGCCGACCTCGCCGCCTTCGGGGCCCTGCCCAGCAGCAGCCCGATCTTCTACTCGGGCGATCTGGCGTCAGCCGCGATCCGCCGTGAGGCGGCCGCCGGCGCCGACATCGTCGTCACCGACTCCAACCGGCGCCGTGAGTTCCTGCCGCAGTCCACGCAGCAGAATCGGGGTGCGACCCTCGGTGCCGACGATCCGCTGCCGACCAACGCGGCGGTGATCAACCCCTTCGCCCAGTCCGGATCCGACGGTCAGACGGTGTCCGTGCTTCAGGGGGCCCGGTACCTGACGGCCCCGACCCAAGCGGGCGAGCTCCAGTTCCCCGAGCACGCTCCGATCGCGGCGTTCGACGGCAACCTTTCGACCTCGTGGGTGGCCGACCGCTACCTGCCCGTGTACGACCGCTGGATCGAGATCGGCTTCGACGCCCCTCGCAATGTTCCCTACGTCGATCTGTACCCGCTCAGCGACGTCCACGGGGTGGTGACCGAGGTTGACGTCAATGGGATCCGCCACGCGGTCGGCTCGGGCTGGACGCGGGTGGTCGTCAACCTCCACCACGTCAGCGCGGTGCGGGTCACGATCGACCGAGTGGTGCAGCCGAAGGTCGGGCTCGGGGGCCCGGGCGGCTTCAAGGAGATCCGCATTCCCGGCGTGCATGTGCGCGAGCTGCTGCGCCCGCCCGTGCTGACCGCTCGTGCGCTCAGCGGGACCGACCTGCGCCGCGACTCGCTGACCTATGTGTTCGAGCGCACGACCGGGGACGATCCGTTCCGGCGCAACCCGTTCGGGACCTCGACGGTGCTGGACAACCCCCAGGATCGCGGCGACGCCGAGCAGTACATCGACCGGCTCGTGTTCGCGCCGGCCGCGCGCAGCTACGCAGCCGACGCCTGGGCGTACCCGGCCGTCGGCGCCGCCGACCCGGCGCTCGATCGCCTGGCCGGCTACCGAGGGCCCGACCGGTTCGATTCCTCGAGCCGGTTCCAGAACCAGCCGGCGTATCGCGCATCGAGCGCGTTCGACGGGCGCGCCGACCCGGGCTGGGTCGGGGTGTGGCTGCGCCCCCAGGCGCCGGCACCGTGGATCTCGTGGCAGACGCCGCGGCCGCTGACCGTCTCCCGCCTGCGGCTCGCGTCCTCGCCGCTCGTGGTCCGGCACCCGACGGTCGTGCAGTTGAGCTGGTCGGGTGGGGCGAGCCCGCCGCTGCCGGTCGGGCCCCGCGGAGATGTGGTGCTCCGGTCGCCCGTGCGGGCGAGCGCGTTTCGCCTCACGGTGCTCGACGCCCAGTTCCCGCCGGGGGCGACCGCACGCCAGCGCCGGGCCGATGCAGTCGGGATCGGAGCCGTGGTCCTGCCCGGGCTGGGGCCGGCCGAGATACCGCAGGCCGGACCGCTCCGGGCGCCGTGCGGGACGGTCGTGGTCGCGGCCGGGAACGCGCGGGTGCCGATGGCGCTCGGCGGGACGGTCGGCAGGCTCGATGCGGGGCTGCCGCTGACGGCTGGCTCGTGCCGTTCGGTCGCAATCGGCGCCGGGGTGCAGGAGATCCGGGTGCTGCCGGGCGTGTTCTCGGTCGACCTGCTGCTCCTGCATTCGGCCGCGCCCACGGCTGTCCCCCCGCCGGCCGGTGGGGGCCGGGTGGCGGCGCCGGGGAGCATCGGCCAGAGCGCCGTCAGCGGCGTGCGCGTGTCGCTCAGCGGGCCATCGTGGCTGGTGCTCGGCGAGAGCTTCGATGTCGGCTGGCGGGCGACCTGCGACGGGCGCTCGCTCGGTGTACCGATCCCGATCGACGGCTACGCGAACGGGTGGGCGGCGCCGGCAAGCTGCCGCAACGTGTCGTTCTCGTTCGCCCCGCAGGCAGGCGTGAGGACGAGCTACGCGGTCTCGGCCGTCTGCTGCCTGCTGATGGTCGCCCTGCTGCTGTTCGGCGCTCGGCGGGGCGTGACCCGGCGTGTACCCGCCGACGCGGTCCGGCGGCTGCCGGAGGCGACCGCGGGAGGGATGGCGCTGCCGGTGGCCGTCGCCGCGGCGCTCGTGCTGGCGGTCCCGATCTCGCTGATTTTCGCCTTGCGGGCCGGAGCTGTCAGCTTCCCACTGCTGGCGTTCGTGCTGTGGCGCGGCTTCGGGCCGGCGACGCTGACGTGGGCCGGCGCCGCCCTGCTCGGGATCGTGGTCCCGATCACCTACCTGATCGTCTCGCCCACCAACCAGGGCGGCTACAACTTCGCCTACAGCACGAAGCTGATCGCCGCCCACTGGTTCGGCGTCGCCGCGATCGTGCTGCTGGCGCTGGCGGTATGGAAGACGACCGCCGGAGCCCGGCGCGAGCGCCGGGGCCCTCCGCCCAGCTCACCCCAGGCGACCGTCGATGAACGCGATGAACAGCCCGTTCGCGCGGTAGAGCAGGAAGTCGTACGGACTTGACCATACCTCGGCTGGACTGACCTGCTGCCAGCCTGCGCCCGGCCCGACTCGGCGCAGCGCCGCCGCCTCGGAGAGCGGCACCGCGCCGTGCTGGAGGGCGGCGTCGAACTCGCGGTTGTAGCCGACGGGCACGGTCACGACCAGCCGTCCGCCAGTCGCGAGCAGCGACCGGAGCCCGAGCGTCGCCTGGACGGCCCGGTCCGGATCGCGGGGATGCTCGTCCCAGCCGACGTGCTCGAGCGTCGAGACCGCCACGATCAGGTCGAACGGCCCCAGCCCGTCGAGTTCGAGCACGTCACGGTTCAGCACCCCGGAAGCGCGCTCATACTTGTCGATCACCAGGTGCTCCTGTGAGCGGTAGTGCGAGAGCACGTTGCCGACCTCGAGCACGCGTCGGCCCGCGTGCCGGTCGACGATCGACTGCACGATCGGGACCTCGACCGCGCGCTCGGTCAGCCAGGTGAACTTGTAGCGGTGGTAGAGGTAGCCGTAGCGCTCGCCTGCGAACTCGAACCGGCCGTGCGATCCGACCACCGTCCACGGGTAACCCGCGAGCACACCGGAACCCCACCGCGCGAGCGAGCCCGCGGCCGCCCGCGCACCCCGGTTCCGGGCAGCCTCGCGCACTCGGCTCGTGAACCGCTGCGGGGTGTAGCCAGTGTCGCTCACGAGGCCCGCCGGGCTCTGAGCCCGATCGCGATCGTGGCGAGCAGGCCGACCAGCGCGAGCAGGCTGACGATCCAGCCGAGCCGCCAGCTGACCGGCTGGTAGCGGAACTCGATCGTGTGCCGGCCGGGTGCCAGCGCCACCCCGCGCAGCAGGTAGTCGACCCGCTGGATCGTGGCCGGGTGACCGTCGACCGTCGCCGTCCACCCGGGGTAGTAGTCGTCGGTCAGGACGAGCAGGCCGGCTCGGGGGGTGGTCGCATCGACGACGATCTTCTCGGCCTGGTAGGACGCGAGCCGGGCCGTGGCACCGGCCGGCGGCGAGGCCGCAGTGGCCTGCGCGAGTCCCGGCTGGGCCGTCTCGGTGATCGCGACGCCACGGCCGTCGAAGCCCGGCGCGGTGACGGCGTCCAGTGCCGCCGAGTCGCCGTTCACGGTCTTCTGATGGTCGACCACGAACACGCGCGGGAGCGCATTGGCGTTCGCGTACACGACCGCGTCGCGGCCGTGGTAGGCGACGCTCAGCCCGGGTCCGTGAAGCGGCGCCTTGACTGCCTGCAGCGGCCCCACGATCAGGTCCGAGACGCTCAGCAGGTTGAGCGCTCGCAGCGATGCGGGAGTGGCGCTCGCGAACTCCTCGGGCTGGGTGAAGGCACCCACGCCGGGCGCGACGCTCCGGCGCCACAGCATGTCGAAGCGCTTCTCGACCGGGAAGTCGTAGCCCCGGGCGTCGTAGAGGCCGAAGTTCATCGCGAGGTCGGCCGGCAGGGGCTGGCTGAACAGCTCCGTGCTGACGCCGATGAAGCGGTTCGGGCGCTGGGCCTGCAGATAGCGGATCGCGCCGGTCACAGGCGGCGACGGCAGTGCTGCTCGGGGATCGCCGGGTTGAAGCCCATGTTCGCGCGCGCCAGATCGGCGGCCAGCAGGACGCACATGAGCGCGACGAACGTGGCCACGGGCAGCGGCCGGTGCGAGCGCAGTCGCAGCGCGATCAGGACCAGCGCGGCCCCCGCCAGCGGCAACCAGATCAACAGCGAGCTGTCGCGGACGATCGCCGCGGTGACCGTGCCCTGAACGTCGGCTCCCGCGGCGGGCACCGGTGGGTGAGCGAAGCCCCAGGCAACCTTGAGCCCGGCTCCAAGCTCGTTGAAGTTGAGCGTTCCGGCGAGCAGCAACCAGGCGATCGGCACGCAGAACAGTGCCGTGCACGCGGCGAGCACCGTGCGCCGGCGGGTGATGCTCGGCAGCCGCTCCGAGCTGAGATCGTCGAGCCCCCAGCCCGCCAGCAGCGCCAGGCTCAGCAGCACGTAGATCAGCAGCCGCTCGTTGTGCGCGGCGCTGAACCCGGGCAGCGCACTGACGATCCCGAACACGGGCGGGATCCCGATCACCATGCAGACGCAGAACAATGAGAACACGACGACCGCGATCCGCTCGGCGCTGCGCCGCAGCAACAGCGCGGCGCCGGCGAGCATCAACGTCGCCGCTCCCGCATACCAGCCACGGACCTGCATGAACGCCTCGAGGTCGACCTGGGTCGGCCGACCCCAGTAGTCGTGCAGGAACAGCGCTCCGATGTACTTCCGCGGCCAGTACCCGGCCGCCTGGTTGGTCCGTTGCGAGAGGTCGCCGGAGTGCAGCAGGAACTCGGCGAACGGCACCAGCACCAGCGCCGCGAGCGCCGCGCCGCCGACCAGCGCGGCGGCAAAGATCGCCGCGGGTTTGATCAGCGCCCGCGGGCCGGCTCGCGGGGCTGGGGTGCGTCGCCACTGCAGGATCGCGCGGAACACGAAGAAGCAGACCGTCGCGAACAGCAGGTGAAAGCTCGACTCCGGGTGGCCGCCGAGAAACTGCAGCCCGATCACAGCTGCGAGCCCGGCCGCGGGCAGCGGCCCGGGTCGGCGCACCAGCAACTCGGTCAGTGCCAGCGCCCAGGGAATGAACGCGTACACGCTCGAGAGCGGCCACGCCAGCCACACGACGAAGAACGTCCCGAACGCAAACACGAGCCCACTGAGCAGCGCGCCGCCGAACCGCATTCCGAGCACCCGCCCGAGCACGTAGGTGCCGAACGCGCCGAGGAACAGCTTCAGGATCGCTGCGACTGCGAGCGACTTCCAGAACGGGAGCAGGTACGACGGCAGGCTGAAGGCTGAGAACACCGCCGACTGGCCGTCGGCGAGCAGCGGCCGTCCCGCCATCAGGTGGGGGTTCCAGAGCGGGACGCTCGGTAACTGCGAGCGCGTGTACTCGAGCATCGGCTGAAACACCTGCGCGGAGTCGGCGAGCTCGAAATTGGTGCCGAGCCCCGGCACGCTCGCGGGCTTGGAGCTCTGCCACGGGACCGAGCTCAGCAACGAGTCCGAGCCCGACAGCGTGCGACCCGGTAGCAGACCCTGGCCCACCATCACAATCGACAGCAACAGGTAGACAACGGCCGCGCCGAGCGTCGGCCGCGCGCTCCAGAAGCGGACGCTCTGCACGCGGGGAGCGTACCTGCCCATATAAGGTTCCCGTCTTCGTGGAAGCCAGCGCAGAAGCACAGGCCGCGGGAAGCGGGCTGCTCGCACCCGCCGAGGGCCATGGGGATGAGGGCCAACCGTCGGCGGACGGTGGCCGCCCACTGCGGATTCTCGTGCTGGCCGATCGCGACTGGACCCACCCCCAGGGGGGCGGCACCGGCGCGAACGTTTACGCGAACGTCGCCCGCTGGGCGCAGTGGGGCCATTCGGTGACGCTCGTGGCCGGCGAGTACCCGGGGTGCAAGCCGATCGAGCAGTTCGGGCCGAACCTGGTCGTGCACCGGATGGGCGGGCGGGGATCGGTGTTCCCGCGCGCCGCCTGGGCGGTGCTCCGCGGGCTCGGCCGCGACACCGACGTCGTGTTCGAGGTGATCAACGGAATCGTGTTCCTGACCCCGCTGTGGCTGCGTAAGCCGCGGGTCGCGCTGGTCAACCATCCGCACCGCGACCTCTACATCGGAGAATTTGGACGCGCGGCTGGGGAGGGTGATGGCGTCGCTGTTCGAGGAGCTGCCGCTGCGGCTGCTGTATCGGCGGGTCCCGTTCCTGACCATCTCGGGCTCGGCCCGCGATGAGCTCGTGAGCATCGACGGGATCCCCGCCGAGCACATCACGATCGCCTATTGCGGCGTCGGTCCCGGTCCGTTCTATCCGGGCGAGCGTGCGCCCGACCCGCGGCTGCTGTACGTGGGCCGGCTGAAGGCCTACAAGCGGATCGAGCTGCTGCTCGACATGCTCACGGAGCTGCCCGACGTGACGCTTGACATCGCCGGCCAGGGCGACCATGGCGAGACGCTCGACGACGAGATCTCGCGGCGCGGCCTCGGTTCACGGGTCCGCGTTCACGGCTATGTCGACGAGCAGGCCAAGGCGGATCTCTACCGGCAGGCCTGGCTGCACGTCACCGCCTCCGCGTCGGAGGGCTGGTCATTGACCGTGATGGAGGCGGCGCTGTGCGGCACGGCGAGTGCGGCGCTGGCAGTCGGCGGCCTGCGGGAGTCGATCGTCCACAACGAGACCGGGCTGCTGGCAAGCAACGCGGCCGAGCTGGCGCGCAACGTCAAGGTGGTGCTCGCGGACCCCGACCTCCGTGAGCGGCTCGGCGCTGGCGCCCGGGCTCGGGCGCTGACGTTCACGTGGGAGCGGACGGCGGCGACGACGCTGGCGGTCGTTCAGCAGCGCGCCGCGGCCGCGGCTCGCGCGCTCGGGCGCGTGAGCGTCACCGCTCGAGGGTTCGACGGCGTAGTCGAGCTACTCACCGGGGTTGAGGGCTGGCTGACCGACGCGCAGGCCAGGGACCTGTGGGATGCCGCCCTCCGGGTTCGGGCGCCGGGGCGGATCGTCGAGATCGGCTCGTTCCGCGGCCGCTCGACGATCGTGCTCGCGTGTGCCGCTGCCGACGGGGTCGAGGTGGTGGCGATCGACCCCCACGGCGGCGGCGACCGCGGCCCGCAGGAGATCGCGCCCGATGCGAGGCGAGGCGAGGAGGACTTCGCCGCCTTCCAGGCCAACCTCCGCCGGGCGGGCGTGCAGGACCGCGTGCGCCACGTGCGACTCGGATCGGCGCAGGCGCTGTCAGCGCTCCCCGGTGCCGCCGATTTGCTGTTCGTCGATGGGGCGCACCGCTACCGCCCGGCGCGCGCGGACATCGAGCGGTGGGGCGCGCGCGTGCCCCCGGGCGGGACGATGCTGATCCACGATGCGTTCAACGCGATCGGGGTGACGCTGGCGCAGCTGCGTCTGCTGCTGCTGTCCGCTCGCTGGCGCTACCTCGCCCGCACCGGCTCGCTCGCGACTTATCGCCGCGAGCCCGCGCCGATGCGCGCTGCCGACGTGCTGGCGAACGCCGCCCGCCAGCTCGCCGGCCTACCGTACTTCGGGCGCAACCTGCTCGTTAAGGTGCTGATCGTCGCGCGCCTGCGGCCGGCCGCGCGGCTGCTCGGCCACCGCGAGGGGGACTGGCCGTATTGACGGTGAAGGCGCGGCCAGGGGCGCGTTGCGGGCCGGCCAGAGCTCGGCCAGCTTCGGGAAGCGAAGCACCGGCAGGAGCCACAGCGCCTCGATCGCGATCCCGAGGGAGATCTTGCTCTCGCCGACAGTGCGGTCGTGAAAATGGATCGGAACCTCGGAGACGCTGAAGCCGCAGCGCAGCGCGCGGAACGTCAGCTCGATATTGAACACGTAGCCCTGGGAACGCAGCGTTGGCAGCTCGACCGCCTCGAGCACCTGGCGCCGGATGCAGCGGAAGCCTCCGGTGAGGTCGCGCACCCCGACGCCGAGGATGGCGCGCGCATAGACCGAGCCCGCGCGGCTCAGCAACCGTCGCAGCGGCGGCCAGTCGACGATCTCCCCGCCGGGCACGTAGCGCGAGCCCAGCACGAGGTCCGCGTGCTCGGCCGCCAGGAGCAATGCCGGCAGGTGCGCGGGGTCGTGTGAGTAGTCGGCGTCCATCACCACCACGAGCTCGGCGCCGCCTGCGAGCGCGCGCTCGAACCCGGCCAGGTAAGCCCGTCCCAGTCCGCGCTTGCCTTGGCGGTGTAGGACCTCGATCGCCGGCTGCTCGGCGGCCAGCCTGTCGGCCAGCGCCCCGGTCCCGTCCGGGGAGGCGTCGTCGACGATCAGGAGCCTGTACTCGCCGGGCGCGACGGCCTCGAGCTGGGTCAGCGCGTCACGGACGATCCGCTCGAGGTTGCCGGCCTCGTTGAACGTCGGAAGTGTTAGCCAGACGTGTGGCACCCGCGCGAACCCTACGCTACCCCGCCAATGCTGCGGGCTCTGAACGCTCGGCGCCAAACGGGCGTCCCACTGGCGCTCGCCGCGCTCGCCTTCGCGCTGGCGTTCGCGCAGCGGCCGGGTCTCGCGACCGCCGACACGAAAATCAATCTCCACGTCGAACCCGGGCGGTTCCTCGCCGACGTCGCCTCGATGTGGACCTCGACCGGCCAGCTCGGCGCCGTCCAGGCCGGCCAGCAGGCCGGCTACCTGTTCCCGATGGGGCCGTTCTTCGCGCTCGGACACGCCATCGGGCTACCCGACTGGATCGTCCAGCGGTTGTGGCTCGGCAGTCTGCTGGCGCTCGCGGCCTGGGGCGTCGTGCGGTTGTTGGATGCGCTGCTGCCCGGACCGCGCGGGGTCGCGCACGTGGTCGCGGGCGCGGTCACCGTGCTGAACCCGTTCGTGGTCACCTACGCGAACCGCACGACGGTGACGCTGCTCGCGTACGCGGCGCTGCCGTGGCTGCTGCTGGCCGTGCATCGGGGCCTGCGCGACGGCCGTTCCTGGCGCTGGCCGGCGGCCTTCGCGCTGCTCGTGACCGCGTCGGGCGGCGGGGTCAACGGCGCCGTCACCGCCTGGATGCTGCTCGGCCCGGCGCTGCTGGTGGTCTACGAGCTGGTGTTCGGGGCCGTCGCCTGGCGCCAGGCGCGCGCGTTCCTGGTGCGGGTCGTGCCGCTCACGGTGCTCGTCGTCCGCTTGGTGGATCGTCCCCGCGTACGTCCAGTCCTCCTACGGGATCAACTTCCTGCAGTTCACCGAACAGCCCGGAACCGTGTGGGGGACGACGAGCCTCACCGAGAGCCTGCGGCTGATGAGCTTCTGGCTCTCCTACGTCGGGATCGGCTTCGCCGGGCAGGCAATCCCGTACTTCGACGATTCGCGGACGCTGCTGTTCTCGGCTCCGGTGGTCCTCGCCACGCTGCTGCTGCCGGCGGCGGCGCTGTCCGGGTTCGTGTGGACCCGGCGCTGGCGCTATGGGCCGTTCTTCCTGCTGCTTGCCCTCGTTGCGGTGCTGGTGATGGGGGCCGGGTTCCCGGACTCGACGCCGTTGCGCCACGGCCTGTACTTCACCTACAACCACTTTGCGTTCGTGCGCTTCCTGCGCGCCTCATACAAGGCGGCGCCGCTGCTGGCGGTGGCGCTCGCTTGCCTGGGCGGTGTGGCCGCCGGGGAGGCGTGGCGGCGGCTGGGGAGTGTGGCCAGTGGGGAGGGCCGGCGGCGCCCGGGGGACGGGCGGGCCGCTCGCGGCGCGCTGGCGGCGGCGATCGCGGTCGTGCTCGCGCTCGCGGCGTGGCCGCTCGTCACCGGCCGCGCACAGGACAAGCAGGTCTCCTACAAGTCGATCCCCGCCGCCTGGACCGATGCCGCGTCCGAGCTGGACCGCTGCGCTGCCGGCCAACTCCCGCGCGATCGTGCTGCCCGGCGACCTGTTCTCGTTCTACACCTGGGGCGGGACGGTCGACCCGATCCTCCCGGCACTCAGCACCCGGCCGGTGGCGGAGCGCTCGGAGGTGCCCTACTCCGACTTGCGCGCGACTGAGCTGCTGTGGACGGTGGACAGCCTGGTCCATCAGCAGCGGCTGCTGCCCGGCCAGTTGTCGCCCCTGCTCTCGCTGTTGGGCATCCGCGCGGTGGTGAGCGGGACCGACGACGACCTCGCCCGCAGCGACGCGCCGGCGCCCGCCGACGCCGCCGCCGCAGCTCTCGTCGCAGCCCGGGTTTGCGACCCCCGCCCGCTCCTACGGCGTCACGCGGCGGTTCACCCCGAGCGGCCTCGGCCCCGCCGTGGCGCTGCCCGAGGTCCGCCGGTATGACCTGCCGGCGTCGCGGGGGCTCGTGCGGGTCGAGGCAGCCTCGCAGCCGGTCGTCGTCGACGGCTCCGCCGACGCGCTCGCCGGGCTGGCCGCGTTCGGCGCGTTGGCGCCCGATCAGGCGCTGCTATACGCAGCCGACCTGAGCCCCGCACAGCTGCGCAGCTCGCTGGCGGGCGGCGGGCAGCTCGTGATCAGCGACTCGAATCGCCGCCGCGCGTTCGTCGCCTCCTCGCTGGAGCAGAACGCGGGTCCGACGCTGACGCCCGATCAGGGCGTCAGCTCGGACGGGATCATCCTCGATCCGTTCGGGCGCGGGCCGGACTTCGAAACCGTCGCCGGCTACACCGGGGTGCGGTCGGTGCAGGCGCCCGCGTCGCCGCAGAACCCGCAGTTCCCCGAGCACGCCCCGTTCGCCGCGATCGACGGCTCGACGCAGACCGCGTGGCTCGCCGACCCGACGCTCGGGCCCGGGCGGCGGTGGCTGCAGGTCGACTTCGTTCGCAAGACCGATGTCCCGTACGTGGATCTGCTCCCCTACGACGACGCGGGCGGCTCCGTGCGCGCGGTGGAGGTCGCTGGGCGCCGGTTCGCTGTCGGACCCGGCTGGAACCGTTTGGCGCTCGGGCTGCGCGGCGTGCAGAGCCTGCGGGTCACGCTCAGCGACGTCAGCGCCCCGGCGCCCGGGGCGGTGGCCGGGGCAGGGGGGATCCGCGAGCTGCGGATGCCCGGCGTCCACGCGAGCGAGCAGCTCCGCCTGCCGGTCGACGCGGCCGGCGCGCTGCGCTTCACCGACCTCAGCCGGACGACACTGACGTATCTGTTCCAGCGCACGACCGGTGATGACCCCTACCAGCGCGACCTGGCCCACGGCCCCTGGTCGGCGTTCGACGTCCACCAGCCCGGCGACGCGGAGACCACTCTGGAGCGCGTGTTCGAGCTGCCCGCGTCGCGCAGCTTCACGGCATCGGCGTGGGTGAACCCGCTTCCGCAGACGCGCGACGACGTGCTCGACAGGCTCGCCGGTTACCGCGGGGCGGTGCACGCCACCTCCTCGAGTCGGTTCGACGGGCAGCCGCAGTGGCGGGCCTCGCGCGCGTTCGACGGCGATCCCGGCACGGCCTGGATCGGCGACTGGGCGGCCGGCGGCGGGGCCTCGGCCTCGGCTCGGCTTCGGCCTCGGTCTGGTTGCAGTGGCAGTCGTCGGGCTCGGCGGTGCGCGTGTCCGCACTGCGTCTGGTGGCGTCCTCGATGCCGGTGCGCCGGCCGACCGTGGTCCGGATCGTGTGGCCCGGCGGCGACAGCGGGCCGCTCCCGGTCGGGCCCGCGGGCTCGGTCACGCTGCCGCATCCGGTCAGCGCCCGCAGGTTCCGGATCGAGGTGCTGAGCGCGGCCGCGCCACCCGGCTCCTCGGCGGCCGAGCAGCGCGCGGTGGGGATTGCCGAGGTCGGTTGGCTTGCCGGTGCTGGCGGCGGGCCGCTTCAGCCCGTTTCACCGCTCCCTGCGGGACGGTCCGGCTGCGGGTCGGGAGGCTCGGTGGTGCCGATGGACGTGGCGGGAGCCGCGAGCGCGTTCGAGACCGGGACGCCGCTGCTCGCCCAGTCGTGCGGTGCCCCCGTGTCGCTCGCGGCCGGGACCGTGGCATTGGCGAGCGAGCCGGGGCCGTTCGCAGTCGACGAACTGCGGCTGCAGTCGCCCGCTCCGCAGCCACCGGCCTCGGTCGCGGTCGTGCCGGGCACCGTGCTGGATCCCGGAACCCCGGGCCGGGGTTCCTACGATCACGTCCGGATCGCCGTCAACCGCCCCTCCTGGCTCGTCCTCGGCGAGAGCTACAACCGCGGCTGGCAGGCGTGGTGTGGCGGACGTTCGCTCGGCACGCCAGTACCGATCGACGGCTACGCCAACGGCTGGCGGGTCGGGCCGGGCTGCACCGACGTGCGGTTTGCGTTCGCCCCCAACCGGCTCGCGGCGGCCGGCTACATCGTCTCGGGGCTGCTCGGCGCGGTTTGCCTGGCGCTTGTCGCGTTCGGATCCTGGCGGCGGCGGCGCCGGGCGGGCGGTCCGGGTGCGACCGCCCAGCCTGTCGCTTGGGGCGAGCCGGTGTCCTCCGGAGGAGCCGAGCCTGTGGCTTGGGGCGAGCCGGTGTCCTCCGGACGGGCCGAGCCTGTCGCTTGGGCCGAGCCGGTCCGCTACCCACCGGGCCGCGCGGCGGTCGCCGCCGTGATCAGCGGTTGCGCGTTCGGCTTCGTGTTCGGGATCCCGGCCGGGATCGTGTCGGTGCCGGTGATCGCGTTCGTGCTCTGGCGCGGGATCGGCGCCCGCGTTCTCACCCTGGTGGCGGGTGCGCTGCTGGGAGTCGTCGTGCCGGTGCTCTACCTCGCTCATCCGGGCGACCAGGCAGGCGGCAACCACTACTCCTACGCGGTGGCGCACATCACCGCGCACTGGGTCGCGGTCGCGGCCGTGGGACTGCTCAGCGGGGCGCTGTGGAGGACGCTGGCCGGTGCGCGGGCGCAAGCTCGCCGAGCGCGAGCAGCACCCCAGCCAGCAGCAGCGCCAGAAGCGTGACGGCCGGCATCTCCCAGTCCCAGTCGACGGCTGCGTGGGCGGCCCACACGATCGTGCCCGCGATTGGTCCCGCGGCGAGTCCCGGGGCGACGCGCAATGCCCGCCGCGCCGCCACCGCAACGCCGCCGATGAACGCCCCGAGCCAGATCAGCCCGACCACGCCGAGCTCCGCGGCCGTCTGGATGTAGAGCGAGTGGGCGTCCTGAGCGCCGGCATCGAACGGCCGGTAGCGCAGCCAGTACACCGCCCAGCCGCCGCCGCCGACGCCGTGCACCGGCTCGGTGCGGAACGCTCGCCAGGCGACGTTCCAGTAGCTGTAGCGGTTGCTCTGCAGACTGACCAGGCGGGTTGCACCGGACGCGAGCGGGCTCGTGCTCCCCTCCTTCGCTCCCACGATCAGGAACAGCGCGAAGGCCGCGACCACCGCCACGACCGCGTACGTTCCGGCGTGCCGGGGCAGCGGCAGCGTGCCGCTCCGCACCGTGCCCGCGCGCTCGCCGGCGATCAGGCGCCGCTCCACGAACACGGCCACGAGCACGACCGCCAGCAGCAACACGAGCGTGACCGTGCCTTCGATGACCCGCGTGTGATGGCTCCCCGCCAGCGAGGTCACGCCGTGAAACGGCGCCGCGAGCAGCGAGGCCACGACCGCCGCGCCGGCGCAGACGAGAATCCCGCGCAGCCCGCTGCGCGTGCGCGCCAGCACCACGAGCGCCACCAGCCCCACGACGCACGCGAACAGCGCCCCGCGCGAGAACGTGCAGTAGAGGCCCAGCCCGAGCGGCGCGGCGCCAGCCGCCGCCGCGAGCCGCAGCCGTGCCGGACGGGTTTCCTCGCCGGCCAGGTGGGCGCACAGCACGAGCCCGATGGCCGCCACCGCGCCCATCGCGTTCCAATAGGTCAGCGGTTGCTCGAGCCGTCCCTCCGCGCTGACGGAGTGCTGGAAGGTCAGCAGCCACGGGAGCAGGCGTTCAGAGATGCCGTAGCCGACGATGACCAGCGTGCCGGCCGCCACCGCGGGCTCGACGATGCGGGCCGCGCGGCCCCGGAACAGCGCCGCCGTCGCGAGCAGCGCGCCGAGGTAGAGAATCACTCGCTGACCGTCGTGGTAGGCGGTCCCGGCGATTGGTGACCACGTGAACGACACGAGCGTCCAGGCCGCCAGCAGGGCGAGACCGCCGAGCGCGACCACGGCCGGCCGCGAGGTGCAGATCGGCCGGCGCGTGGTCACGGCGGCGATCGCCACCAGCACCCACGCCACCAGCCCCGCCCACGCGCGGGGCCCGTCGAAGTAGCCACCGGAGAAGAACGCGAGCACGACCGGGCCCGCGAGCGCGGTCGCTCGCGCACAGTTCAGAATCAGTTGACGCACGCGCGCAGGTGCCCGCGGAGGCTCAGGATCGGGTGCCGCCGGGGGCCAGCGGCGCTACCGGCTCGACCGACTCGGGTGTGACGGGCTCGGACGACGCGGGGGCGGCGGCGACCACGCTGCGGCCGGCGGGGGCGGGCGCGACCTCGCTGCGGACGTAGGCCCGAGCCGCGAACAGCTCTCGGAGCACCGGCACGACCACGCGCGGGATCGAGAGCCGCGACCCCGGCCGGTTGACCCACACGATCCCCATCGGGCGCACGCGGTATCCGAGTGCGCGGGCGATCGCCAGCACCTCGGCATCGAATGCCCAGCCATCGATCCGCGCGCGAGAGAAGGCGTCTTGCGCGGCCGCCGCAGAGAACAGCTTGAAGCCGCAGAACACGTCCGCAAGCGGCTCGGACATGACCGCCCGGCACAGGAGGATGAACCCGATGCTGACGGCGCGGCGGCGCAGGGGCTGGTGGCGGGCGACCCGCGATGACGGTGCGTTACGAGCCCCGGCGACGATCTCGCACCGGCCGAGCATCGCCTCCATTGCGGGCAGGGACGCCAGCGATGGTGCGCAATCGGCATCGCATAGCAGGCGCAAGTCGCCCCGGGCCTCGAGCATTCCGCGCCGGACCGAAAACCCCTTGCCGCGGTTGCGCTCGTTGCGCAGCAGCCGCACGCGGTGGTCCTGGAGGAACGGCTGCAGGCGCGTGACGGTGCCGTCCTCACTGCCGTTGTCGACGACGATGATCTCCCACTCGCCGCCGCGGGCGCGGAGCGCGTCGCCGACCGCCTGCACGATCGTGGCGATCTCCGCCGCCTCGTTGAAGACCGGGATGATCACTGACATCGACGGTGGGGGGGCTGGCATCGGCACAGTCTATTTGCGGGTATTTGACGCTGCTGGGCGCAGGCGGTAGACGAGCACGCCGCCGATCGACCGCGGTCTTAACCCGAGGCTTCCGAACAGCGTCCGCCAGGGACCCGGTCGTGACTCGTCGACGACGATCGCGGTCACGCGCTTGGCTTGGACGAAGCGGCGCAGCTGGGCGGCGTAATCTGGCGCCATCTGCCCCGTAAGCAGCGTGTGCCAGATCGGATACTGCGTGTAGCTGGACGGGAACGGGTTGCCCGCGTAGCCATCGGCCAGGTTGAACGCAAACCCGGTATCGGCCTGCCAGCGGCCGTTCGGCCCCCATGCTGGGATCGTGAGCACGTTGTCACTCGGCTTCAGGTAGGTCTTGAACGCGCCCGATGCGAAGAACGCGGGGTCGGCGATCTGCGTGTCCCACGCCGCGTTGCCGGCGTCGGGCACGATCGCTGCGACCGTGAGCAGCGCCAGGCCCCAGCTCGCGACGGCGCCCGCGCCCCGAGCGGGCCCGCGTGCGAGCCACAGCGCGACGATCATCGACGCCGGCAGGATCGCGAACACGGCCAGCCTGACCGGGATCGCATAGCGCAGCACCGGCAGTTGGACGAACGCGAGCCACGGTCCCGGCAGCGAGGTGACATGGCCGCGAACGACCACGTACTTGCCCAGCGACAGCGCCACAGCGATCAGGAGCGTCAATACGATCACCCACGCCACGCGGTTTCGCCGTTCTCGCCAGGCGAACAGGCAGATCAGCAGCACCAGCGGCGCGCCAAGGTAGCTCTCGGTGCCCGCGCCCGCGAACGGTGTCCCGTGACGCGCGAGCGCCACCAGCGGCGGCGGCGTCACGAACGACGCGAGGTCGGCGGGGTAGCTGGTCGCCCTCGGCGGATAGTGGTGGCCGAAGAAGAAGAACAGCAGGAACGGGCTGACCAGGACGATGGTCAGGCCGTAGGCGGCTCCCAGCAGCTTGACGACGCCGATCAGCGCGCCCCGGTGCTCGGGCGCCAGCGCGTAGGCCAGCGCCAGCGCGAACCCGCCGAACAGCGTCGCGGTCGCCAGCACCTCGCTCGAGATCAGATACTGGGCCGTGAGCGCCACCGTCATCCAGGCGACGAAGCGGCGGCTGCCGATCGAGCCCTCGAGTCGACGCAGCACCAGCAGCACGAGGATCGGGAGCAGCGCCACAAGCGCCAGGTACGGCCCCCCGGTCAGGTGGATCAACATGTACGGCGAGAACCCGAACACGTACCCGGCGAGCAGCGCGGGCCCGGTGGCGCCGGTCACGTGGCGGGCGAGCAGGAACGCCGTCCACGCACTGAGCGCCGGCGCGCACAGCTGAATCACGTTCCACGTCACCGCCGGCCCGAACGCCAGCGTGATCGGCGAGAGCACGATGCTCGGGCCCGGCATCGCCGTCGACCAGGTCAGGTTGAATCCCTGGGGGACGAACATCGCGTGGGTCACGAACGGGTTCAACCCGTGCAACAGCGCGTGCGGCCACCAGGCGAAGAACCACATGAACTGGCTCGAGTCGATCGGGTCCGAGGCGATCACCCGGCTGCCGAAATGGCCCAGCACCGGGAGGCCGAACAGCAACAGCGAGAGCGCCGCGTACAAACCGAGTGGCCACAGACCCCGAACTCGGCCGCCCAGCGACTCCCGTGCCCGGCCGGCGGCGCGTCGGCTCCCGACGGTGGGGCGGTCCGCGACCCCGACGGCGCTGGAGCTCACTGGCTCAGGGGGGCCGTCTCGCGTCGGCCGGCCGGTTCGCCGGTGGGCAGCGTCGGGTCACGCGTATAGACCGCGTCGACGAGGTACAGCGGTCGCGCGAGCACCTCCGCATGCACCCGCGCCATATAGCGGCCGAGGATCCCGACCGTGGTCAGCTGGACGCCGGACAGAAACAGCACCGCGGCCAGCACCCATACCCACACGCTCGGGTGCACGGCGCCGACGACGCTGAGCACGAGGATCACGACCGCGCCGATCGCGCTCAGCTGCGCAATCACGATCCCGAACAAGGTCGCAAGCTGCAGCGGGACGTCGGAGAACGCGGTCAGTGCCTCGAGCGCCAGGCCGAGCAGCTGCGGGTAGGACGCGCCCCGCCCGGCATGCCGGCCGGCCCGCCGGTATTCGACCGGCACCTGTTCGTAGCCGACCCAGGCGACCATCCCCCGGAGGAAGCGCCGCCGCTCGGGCATCCGCCTGATCGCCTCGACGACGCGCGCCGACATCACCCGGAAGTCGCCGGCCTGACCCTGGTATGGCACCCGTGCGATGCGGCGCATCAGCCCGTAGAACGCGGTTGCCAGGATCCGCTTGGCGGCGCTCTCGTCGCGACCGATGCGCCGCGCGTACGCGACGTCGGCGCCCGCAAGCACCGCCCCTAGCATCTCCGGCAGCAGCTCGGGCGGATCCTGCAGGTCGGCGTGCATCAGCGCCACGTGCCGCCCGCGGACGTGGTCGATGCCGGCCGACATCGCGATCTCCATCCCGAAGTTGCGGGACAGCTTCACGAGCGAGACCTCCAGCTGGCGATCGGCCACCCATCCCCTGATCAGCTCGACGGATCGATCGCTCGAGCCATCGTCGACGTACACGATCTGCGCCGGTCCGTCGAGCGCGAGCAGCGTGGCCGTCAGGCGCCGGTGCAATTCGGGCAGGTTGGCCTCCTCGTCATGGACCGGAACGACCACCGACAGCAGCGGCTCTTCTGAGCGGGGCATCGAGTGCGGAGACTAAGGGTTTGCGGCTTAGCAGATGGGGGGGTTCGCGGCTTAGCAGATGGCGGGACGCGTTCGGATGCCCTCAGAACCGTCAGTTACCAAGTCGTGAGCCCCAGCGGTTGACGGGCGCTCTTTACAATCGCCCGCCTTGGAGCAGGACGCCTACCGCGAGCAGTTCGAGCTGGAAGACTCACACTGGTGGTTCGAGGGGCGGCGTGCGGTGATCTGGGCGCTGCTGCGCCGCACCGGCACGCCCGCCGGTCTACGGATCCTGGATGCGGGCTGCGGCACGGGCCGTAACGTGCTCGAGTTCGGGCCGCTCGGGACCGCCTTCGGCGTCGATTCCTCGCCCGAAGCGATCGAGTTCTGCCGCCGTCGGGGCGTCTCGGGCGTAAGCGAGGGACGCATCGAGCGCCTGCCATTCGGAGATGAGTCGTTCGACCTGATCCTGGCGACCGACGTGCTCGAGCACCTCGACGACGACTACGCCGCACTGCTCGAACTCCATCGGGTCGCGGCCCCCGGCGCGCGCCTGCTCGCGACTGTGCCCGCGTACCGGTGGCTGTGGAGCCAGCACGACGCCGCCCATCACCACCAGCGCCGCTACACGCTGCGCACGCTCCGGGCAGTCGTGCGGTCCGCCGGTTGGGAGCCGATCGCGTCGAGCTACTTCAACTCGACGCTGCTGGCGCCGATCGCCGGCGTCAGGCTGCTCACACGCCGCCGGGAAGTCGCGGACAACGGTCGCCCGGATCTGAGGCTGACGCCGCCGGCGCTCAACCGGCTGTTGCTGGGGCCGATGCGCGCCGAGGCGGCGCTGATCGCCCGGGGGGGTTCGTTGCCGGCGGGGGTTTCGATTGGGGTCGTGTGCCGGGTGGGGGTGGGTGCGGGCTGGTGAGGTGGCCTCCCGTCGGGGGTGCGGATCGGTGAACGGCGCGGGTGAAGACCGCCGACGGGGGGCGGGGCGGTGCGGCGCTCGGTGAAGACCGCCGCTCGTGTGCGGGGCGGGAACGGCGCGGGTGAGGACGGCCGCTGGGGGGCGGGGCGGGGAACGGCGCGGGTGAGGACGGCCGCTGGGGGGCGGGGCGGGGAACGGCGCGGGAGAAGACCGCCGCTGGGGGCGGGGCGGCGAACGGCGCGGGTGGAGACGGCCGCCGGGGCGCGGATCGGTGAACGGCGCGGGTGAAGACCGCCGCCGGGGCGCGGAAATGTCACATATCTGACAAATTTCGCATGCTTAACGGCCCAAACCGCCCCGCCGATTTAGACCTTGGTTACATAAGCATGTGGGGCATGCTTATGTAACCAAGGTCGCCCGCGGGCTTGCACTTTGGGCCTGTAAGCATGCCGCCGAGGCGCAGTTCCAGCCGCCCCGGCCTCCCGACGCCTGCCGCGCTTCGCCAGCGCCGTTCCCCGGGCCGACGGCTCACCAAAACCCCTGAGGGGCACCGCCCTAACGCCCCAGAACCGCCGCCCGCCCGGCTGCCCGCCACCGCCGCCCGCCGCAGGCCACCCTTCACCAGCGCCGTTCCCCGGGGCACAGGCCCACCAAGACCCCGCGCGGGACGCTCCAGGCTCAACCGCCGTCGCCGCGGCCCGCGACGCACCGTCCGCGACAGCGCCGCCCCTCAACCCGCCCCGCACACGGCCACCTGCGGCCCGGGCGCAACCGCCGCCCGGAGCCCCGACGCGAACGCCACAGAATCGGGGCTGCTCCCATCAGCCGGCGCAGGAGGATGGATCCCGAACCAATCCTGGGAATCGGCGGGATCACGCTCGGGGGTGACCCAGGTGTAGATGGTCGTCGCCGCAACGCCGCAGTTGGTGTGGCCGAGGTCGGACAGCGTGGTCGAGATGTAGCCGGGGCGACGGGACTCGGGCGCATAGCTCAGAGCGCCTGGGGGGTGGGTTGTCCACCCGAACTCGGTCACATACAGCGGGACCGAGGCCAGCCCGAGCGACACGAGCGTGCCGCGCGCAGCAGCCACTTTCGCCAGGACCACCTGCGGGTCGGGCCCGTACGGGTGGATCGCGACTCCGTCGAGGTGTGCGGCGAGGTCGGGGCGGGCGCGCAGCATCGCCGGCAGGAAGTCCGATGGATTTGTCAGCCCGCCGACGATCACGCGAGCGGTTGGATCGACTCCGGTGATCGCAGTCCGTGCACTCAGGTACAGGTCGACGTACGCCGCGGCGTCAGGCGCTGGGGACCAGAATTCGCCGTTGTCGGGCTCGTTCCAGATCTCGTATGTGCCGACCGGGAGCGCGGTCAGCTGCGGATGAGCGCTCCAGAACGCCCCGCCCGGGCCGTAGCGGGCCGCGAATGCGGATGCGAAGGCGGCGTAATCGGACGCCGAACTCGGGGGCGAGTGGAGCACGCCGGGCTGCGTGACTGCCCAGCCCGCCGAGTAGTCGATGATCGGCAGCCACTGTAGCCCGGCGGCCGCCAGCGCGCCGGCGACCTGATCATCGAACTGCCATTGAAAGCGATGCACCCCTCCGGCCGGGGGCGCCGGCTCGACGGCGCTCCACAACGCATCGCTGCGGGCGACGGTCGCGCCGGTCGCGCGCAGCGCTCGCAACTGTGCGTCGATTTCGCCAGCCGTGTAGCCGTGGCCGCTGAACTGGTCGTTGAACAGCCGGTTGACGTTCGCCCCGAACTGCTCGGAGGTCGGCGGGGGCCGGCCAGGAGGCCCGAGCGGCGCCGCTCCGGCCGTGGATCCACCCCCGGTCACGGTTCCACCCCCGGTGGGGCTCACCGATGCCGCCGGGCGCGGCGATCCGCCGCCGCCGACAAGAAGCACGATCACAACCGCGATCGCGATCGCGCCCAGAGCCGCGCCGGCGAACAGCAAGCGCCGTCGGCGCGCCCGCCGATCAGCGCTCATCGCCCGTGACCGCCACCCTCCCCCCGCGCCCGCGCAACGCAGCCAGCAACTCGGCCAGCAGCAAACGCTCGCGCCGAACGGCTGTGATCGTGTACACCGCCACGAACACAATCAGCTCGGCGATCGCTTGAAGCAGCGGGCGTTCACCTCCCCACAGCGCCAGCCGCACCGCCAGAGCCAGCCCTGACGCCAGCATGATTGGGAGCAGCGTCGGGGCGATCAGATCGCGGTAGCGCGCCCCGGGGAGCAGCCGCCGGATGTACACGCTGCGCACCCCGAGCGCGACCAGGGCGGCGGCGATCCGCGCGGCCACGAAGCCGTCGAAGCCGTCGAGCAGTAGGCCCGCGGGCGCCAGCGCCAGGAACGCGACGGTTCCCACGGTCGCCTCGACTGCCGGCGGACGGGTGTTGCCGTGGGCGCGGTAGAACGAGAACCAATTGAACCCGAGCTGGGTGATCGCGCCGACGATCGCCAGCCCCTGGAGCAGCACGATCGCGGGGTCCCAGCTGCCGCCGAGCACGAAGTGGACCAGGTCGGGGGCGAACAGCACGATCCCGACGGCGTACGGGAGCACCCACATCAGCGTCGCGCGGTTGGACTTCAGATACAGCTCCCGGAGCGCGCGGGTTTGGCCCTGGATCGCGCAGATCGCTGGGTAGATGGTGGCGGTCACGATCTGATCGGCGCGGTCGATGTAGCGCGTGAGCGTCACCGCGAGCGTGATGTAGCCGGCTGCGGCAAGCCCGTCGTGCAGCTTGATCGCCAGGATCTGACCCTGGGCGACGAGCATCGTCGCCAGCACGGTAACCAGGATCGGTGCGGAGAAGCGCAGGTAGCGCGCCGCTACAGCCCGGTCGAAGCGCAGCGCGAGTCGGTACGGGGAGACGATCAGGGCCGCGGCGACGGCGACGGCGTAACCGGCGATCTGGCCGATGATGATGCTCCACACACCGAGGTCGGTCGCCGCGGCGAGCGGCACCGTGACCACGATCCCGATCAGCGGCTGGATCGCCTGCAGTACGCGCTGGCGCCCGTAGTCCATTCGCCGGAAGAAGACCCACAGCGGTGCCTGGAGCGCGAACGCCACCGGTAGGTATGCCAGGCTCGCCATCAGCGCCAGCAACTGGTGGTCGCGGTAGACGAGCGCGACCAGCGGCGCGAGCGCCAGGATCGCGAGCGCCATCACGATCGAGAGACCTAGCTCGAGCGTGAATGCGTACTGGAACTCGCGCTCCTGGTCGGCCATTTCCTGCTGCACGAACGCCTCGTCGATCCCGACCCGCTTGAGCGCGATCAACGAAATCACGGTGGTCGAGACGACGCCGTAGAGGCCGATCGCGCTGGGGCCGAGCAGGCGCGTGACGATCAGTCCCTGCGCGAGCACCACCGCGTCGATGCCGACGAGGAACCCGCCGGTCACGATCACCCCGCGCAGGGTGCGCGCGCGCAGTTCGGAGCGCGGGAACGGGAGGCGGTTGCTCACGGCCGCCCGCTCGTCCTTCGCGCCCGCGAGCTCGTCCTTCCCGGCTCCCCCGTCGTCCCTCACAGCCGCCCGGTCGTCCTTCACAGCGGGCCCTTCAAGACCAGCACCTGGTAGTAGCCGTACCGGGCGTAGGGCCTGAACGCGCTCGCCAGATAGCGGTCGAGGGTGTGGACGCCGCTCGAGCGCCCCGCCCCGTTGGACTCGATCAACGTCGCCCGCGGATCCAGCCAGCGCACCACCACGCGCGTGTGCGAGCGCTGCAGCGAGCCCACGATCTCGCGCTGAACCGCGGCGGTGGTGACGACCCCCGGCTGCATTACGTCGTAACGGGTGGGGTTCGGATGGTTGAGGATCACATACAGGAGCGGATCGCCGGCGTGCACGAGGTCGAAGCGGGGATTGGCGACGAAGATCGGCTCGCCCGGACGGGTGAGAACGCCGATCGTGCGCTCCAGCTCGCCGAGCGTGCGTGCATCGGCTGGGTCCGCCTCGACGCCGTCGCCGGCGGGCCCCGGCACTGCCGCGAGCGCCGGTGGGTGCAGTAGCTGCCCCCCGCGCCGGTCGAGGCCGTACACGGCGATCAGCGCGAGGGCGGTCAGGAGCGCGCCGCGCAGCGCTGGCGCGGTCACCAGCGCCGTGCCCGCCAGTGCCGCGGCGGCCGTTGCGAGCATCACCGGCAGCACAGCCGCCAGCGGCACGAGATGGAACTCGTCGGTGCGTCCGAGCAGATAGCCCAGTCCGACGACGGCGAGCGGGACCAGGGAAACGTCGCCGGGCGCGAGCGAGCGCCACCGCGCCGCTATCGCCGCCGCCCACACGGCCAGCCCCAGGACCAGGATCAGCGGGATGTAGAACTCGATCAGCTTGCTGGGGCGCACGGCGCCGTGAAATGCAAGCGGGAACGGGAGGCGCTGCAAGTTCTGGATTCCGTAGAACCCGATCGTGTCGTGCAGCATCCCCCCGGGCGCGGCAATGAAGAATGGCGCCAGCGGGACCAGCGCGAACGCTGCGGCAAACGCCATCGCCCGTCTTCGGGTCCCGGGCAGCGCCTCGATCGCCACACCCAGTGCGGCCGCGACGCCGATCTCGAACCGGAACACGAACGCGAGGCCGGCGAGGGCCCCGGCCAGCGCCGGACGCTGCCGCGCTGCCAGGAGCGCCCCGAACGCGAGCGCGATCGCGGGCGGGTTCGGGCCCGGCAGGGCCGGAAACGCCATCACGCCGGCTACCGCAAGCCACGCGACGAGCGCGTAGCTCTCGGGCGCGCGACGCCGCGCCAGGCGGTAGGCCAGCAACGCGACGACGGCATTGGTGGCCGTGCACACCACCCTCCAGACCAGTAGCGAGGGCCCTAACAGCTCCCGCAACCCGGCCAGCACCACCGGCTGCCCTGGCGGGTAGTTCATCCAGAAGTCGCTGTAGGGCCATTGCCCGCCGGCGATCCGTGAGCCGGCGGCGAGCATCAGCCCCTCGTCGTGAGGCTGGATCCCCCAGAGGATCGTGAAGCCAGACAGTGCTGCGGCGAGTACGAGCAGCGTCACCTGGAGGACGAGGCTCGGAGTGGTGTCAGCCTCCGTCGACGGGCGCAAGGCGCGAGGCGCGCGGAACAGGACGCTGGTGCTCATCCGGAGATCGAGGCGTCCCGCGGCCGACGAGCCGGAGCGCCGCTCGCGCGCCTGATCGGGCGCGGCGGGACGGCGGACTGCACCGGCACGACGGCCTCGCGGCGCAACCGGCGGCGATCGCGCAGCATCGACGGCAGCAGCGGCAGCGACGCGAGCGCCCCGCCCAGGTGCGCCCGCAGCCGCCGCTCCAGTAGCGCGTGCCAGGCCCACCCCAGTTGACGGTAGGCGACATACGGCGCCCAGCGCAGCGGGAACGCCTTGACGATCAGCAGCAGTGTGTTGCGCTCGATCCAGTAGTCCACCGGCGGCTGCAGCTGCCAGGAGGAGCCGCCGCCGGCGTGCACCGCGACAACCGGCTCGTACGCGCAGCGCCAACCTGCCAACGCGAGCCGCAGGCCCAGGTCGACGTCCTCGAGGTAGGAGAACAGCCGCTCGTCGAACCCCCCGACCGACACGACCGCGGAGCGACGGTAGAGGGCAGCCCCGGCGCACGGCGCAAATGCCTCGCCCGGCGCATCGAATCGGCCATCGTCGGCCTCGAACCGCCCCCGCTGCTCGCACGCGCCATCGCGACGTAGGAAGTCGCCGGCGTCGTACAGCTTGCGTCGATCTCCCATGTCGAGCATCTTGCAGGCAACGCCGGAGAGACCAGGGTCCGAGGCGAGGACGGCCGTCATGCGGGCAAGCCACTCAGGCGTGAGCACAACATCGGTGTTGAGCATCGCCACAGCCTCCGCGCCGACCGCCTCGATACCGCGATTGGCCGCGAACGCGAAGCCTGTGTTGCGGCCAAGTTCGAGTACGCGAACGGGCACGCCGCAACCGGCGGCCAGGGCGGGCGATCCGTCGCTGGAGCCGTTGTCGACGATCACCACCTCGTCCGGTGTCACCGTCTGCGCGGCCAGCGCTTCCAGGCATCCAGCCAGCCACGGTCCTCCGTTCCAGTTTGGAATCACGACGGCGACGCGCATCAGCGGGCGTCCGCGACGATCAGGTCCTGGTAGCTGATCCCGGCGCCGCCGGCCCAGGTCCCCCAGTGAATCGGCTCGCGCAGCGCGAGGCCGTGAGTGGTCAGCCGCTCGCGCACCCACCCCTCGTCGTAGGCGGCCGCCGCCTCCGGCGCGGCCGGGTCAAACACGCGCGCCGCGCCGGCCTCATGAAGCGGCACGCCGACGGACCGCCCCGGCGCGAGCAGCAGCCAGGTCGCGAACAGGCGGCCGCCGGACACGAGCACCCGCGCCACCTCGGCCAGGTAACGATCGGCAGCGTCGCCGAGCAGATGCGTGAACACTGAGGTCGCGACCACGAGATCGAACGAGGCATCGGCGTAAGGGAACCGGTATCGGCTCGCTGAACCGGTGCCGCTGGGGTTGTACACGGTGTTCTGGATGTCGGCATGCGCAAACCTGAACGGCACGGCCGTTTCCCGGTAGCGCTCCTGGCACCAGGCGATCGCCTCGGCGACGACGTCGAAGCCGTCGTAGCTGCCCGGAGGCCGCAGTTCGGGCACGAGCACGCGCGCGATCCGTCCGATTCCGCACCCGACGTCGAGCACTCGATCGGAGGCTGTCAACCCAGCCAGCTGATGCAGGCGTCCGACGAGCTCCTCGCCGGTCTCCTGGAAGTCGGAGTCGCCGACGAACCCCCGCAGGCGTCGCGGTGGGGTGAGCTGGTCGCGCCGGCCGAGCATCGCATCGGCAGCGTCGGCGATGCGCAGTCGCAGCGACTCCGCGGCTCGGCGCGGTGCCCGCGCTCCGGTCACCCCCGGGCCCGCGAGAGCTTTCGGCGCGCGTTCGCATCCAGCTCCGCCTTGCGCAGCCTGACCGCCTGCGGTGTGACCTCGACGCACTCGTCCGCGCGCAGGAACTCGAGTGCCTGGTCGAGCGACAGCTCGCGCTTGGGGACCAGCCGGACGAGCTCATCCGCGGTCGACGAGCGGATGTTCGTGAGGTGCTTCTCCTTGGTCGCGTTGACGTCGAGATCGTCGGCGCGCGAGTTCTCGCCCACGATCATGCCCTCGTAGACCTCCTCGCCCGGCTCCACGAACAGCGTCCCGCGCTCCTGGAGGTTGAACAGCGCAAACGCTGCCACCCGGCCGCGACGGTCGGCGACCAGCGACCCGGTAGGACGCGTGCGCAGGTCCCCATGCCACGGCTCCCAGCGATCGAATACGTGGTGGATCAGCCCCGTGCCGCGCGTCTCGGTCAGGAACTCGGTGCGAAAGCCGATCAGCGCCCGCGCTGGCACCAGGTACTCCATTCGCACCCAACCGGTGCCATGGTTGACCATCTGCTCGAGCCTTCCCTTGCGCAGCGCCAGCATTTGCGTGATCACGCCGACGTAGTCATCGGGCGCGTCAACGCTCATCCGCTCTACAGGCTCATTGACCTTGCCGTCGATCTCCCTGGTGACGACCTCGGGCTTGCCGACCGTCAGCTCGTAGCCCTCGCGGCGCATCAACTCGACGAGTACCGCGAGCGCGAGCTCGCCGCGGCCCTGCACCTCCCAGGTGTCGGGACGCTCGGTCGGCAGCACTCGTAGGGAGACGTTACCGACCAGCTCGCGGTCGAGCCTGGCCTTGAGCTGCCTGGCGGTCAGCTTCTCGCCGTCCTGGCCGGCGAGCGGCGAGGAGTTGATCCCGATCGTGACCGACAGCGACGGCTCGTCGACCGTGATCGCCGGCAGCGGTCGCGGGTCGTCGGGGTCCGCGAGCGTATCCCCAATCGTGATCTCGGGAATCCCGGCGACGGAGATGATCTCGCCCGCCGCCGCCTCCTCGGCATCTACCCGGTCGAGCGCCTCGGTCACGTACAGCTCGGTGACCCGAACCCGTTCGATCTCCGCGCCCCCGAGTTCGTCGCCAGGCGAAGTGGCAGCCTGCCCCCGGATCCAGGCGATCGTCTCACCGCGGCGGATCACGCCCTGGCGCACCCGACAAATCGCGATCCGGCCGACGTACGGCGAGGCGTCGAGGTTCGTGACGTGCGCTTGGAACGGGTGCTCGGGGTCGTACTCGGGCGGCGGAACGTGCTCTAGGAGCAGGTCGAGCAGCGGCTTCAGATCCGTACCCTCGACTGCGGGATCGAGTGAAGCCCAACCGGCCTTGGCGTTGGTATAGACGATCGGAAAGTCGATCTGCGACTCGTCGGCATCCAGGTCGAGGAACAGCTCGTAGACCTCGTCGACGACCTCGCCGATCCGGGCATCGGGCCGGTCGACCTTGTTGATCACGAGGATCACCGGCAGCCGCGACTCGAGCGCCTTGCGGAGCACGAACCGTGTCTGCGGCAGCGGACCCTCGCTGGCGTCGACGAGCAGCAGCACGCCGTCGACCATCGTCAGGCCGCGTTCCACCTCTCCCCCGAAGTCGGCGTGACCGGGCGTATCGACGATGTTCAGCTTGACGCCGGCATAGCGGACGGCGGTGTTCTTGGCCAGGATCGTGATCCCCTTCTCGCGCTCGAGGTCCATCGAGTCGAGCACCCGGTCGTTGACCGTCTGCCCGGTGCGGAACGCCCCCGACTGCCATAGGAGCGCGTCGACGAGCGTCGTCTTGCCGTGATCGACATGGGCGACGATTGCGATGTTGCGGATGTCAGCGCGCGCGGCCATCGCCGGGCCACGATAGACGGCCACGCCATTCATGCGCGCGGCCACTTGAAGTCGCGGCGGCGCTAGGTACTACCGGACGGCTTGGCCTTTGGACGGCGGGCGGGGGCCTTCGGGGTGGCGGCCGTCTGGGCCTTGGCGTCGGCCGTTGCCTCTGCAGGCATGCTGCTGGGAGCGATGGCCTCGGGCGCGCCGTTGGCAGCCGGCAGTGCCGCCAACTGATCGGCATCCTCAAGCGTCGTCTGCCCGTCGCCGGTCCCGAGCAGGCCCTCGCCCTCGCCGGTCGGCAGCGCGACCGGTTCTTGGGGGTCGGCGGCCGCCGACCCGACGGCGGCGGTCCCCGCGGCGGCGGCTGCGGTCCCCGCGGCGGCGGTACTGATCGCGTCGAGCACCGGCTTGACGATGTCGATCGGGAACACGACCGTGGTGTTCTGGTTCGCCCCGATCTCACGGAGAGTCTGGAGGTAGCGCAGTTGGAGCGTGACCGGATTCCTGGCGATCACGTCCGCGGCTTCGGAGAGTCTGGTGGCCGCTTGGGCCTCGCCCTCGGCGTTGATGATCTTCGCGCGGCGCTCGCGCTCGGCCTCCGCCTGCCTGGCGATCGCGTGCTGCATCCGCTCGGGAATCTCGACGTCCTTGATCTCGACCGCGGTCACCTTGATCCCCCACGGCTCCGTCTGCGCGTCGATCACGTGCTGCAGATCCTCGTTGAGTCGCTCGCGCTCGGACAGGAGCGTGTCGAGATCCGCGCCGCCGAGCACCGAGCGTAGTGTGGTCTGGGCGATCTGCAGGGTTGCCGCGTGGAAGCTCTCGATTTCAGTTACCGCCAGGGTCGGGTCGACGATCCGGTAGTACGCGACCGCGGTGACGCGGGCGGGAATGTTGTCGCGGGTGATCAGATCCTGCGGCGGGATCCCGAGCGTCACGGTCCGCAGGCTGACCCTGACCATCCGATCGATCGTCGGCACCAGCATCACGAGGCCCGGCCCGCGTGGGGCCATCAATCTCCCGAGCCGGAACACGATCCCACGCTCGTACTCGCGGAGCACGCGCACCGAGGCGCCGATCGCCGTAAGGCCGAGGACCAACAGCACGCATACGATGACGACGATGGCTGCAATCACCTGATCAGCTCCCACTCCTCGGCCGGCCGCACCGAGAGCATCAACCCGCTCCGACGCTCCACCACGATCGGATCGCCTTTATGAAGCTCCGTGCGCTCGTCCCCGTCCTCGTCCATGGTCAGGGAGCGCTGCGCCTTCCAGAGCGCCCCGTCCACGAGCACAGACCCCGTCGGGTCAGCCCAATCGCGAACCACCCCGATGTGCCCGATCAGGGTCTCCCGCGCCCTCCCCCGGCGTACCGCCATCCCCTTGCGCATCGAAATCGTCAGCAAGCCGGCCGCTCCGCAGACGAGCACGAGCGCCGCCACCACTCCTAGCGCGACTCCACCGCCGAGCCCGATGATCGCCAGCAGCGTTCCGGCCGCCAGCGCAGCCACGCCCGGGATTCCCAACGCACCGTACGAGGGCACGTGGGCCTCGAACAGGACGACGACTGCTCCGATTATCAGCAACGACACGCCTAACGCGGTCATAAGAGAGATGGTACGCCTACCGCGAAACGGTGCCATCCATGTTTTCATCAGTGCGTAATTGGCGAACAGGCCGGACCCGCACGGGCGCTATTGCTCCCGTAGCAGATAATCTCGCGGCCTCCGTAACGCGGCTATGATCGGGGTGATGGCAGCGCACGCACCACAACGAGACTCCGCCGGCGACGCGCTCCCGTGCCTGACCGACAATCTCGGCTGGTTGCTGGATCAGGCCAGCCACGCGTACGGGACCGAGGTGGCAGCCGCGCTCGAGCCGCTGGGCCTGGGTTCGCGCGGCTATTGCGTGCTCGCCAGCGCGATGCGCGGCGAGAAGACACAGACGGAGCTGGCCAAGCTGATCGGACTCGACAAGACCACGATGGTGGTCACCGTCGACGAGCTCGAGCGGCTCGGCCTCGCCGAGCGTCATTTGTCCACCACCGATCGCCGGGCCCGCGTGATTGCGGTCACGAAGTCCGGTAAGCGCAAGGTGGCCGAGGCCGAGCTGATCATCGAGCGAGTGCAGTGCGACGTCCTCGGAGCCTTGCCCGCGACCGAGCGCGAGGCGTTCGTGACCGCGCTGCGCAACCTCGTCAGCGGGCGGCTCGCCGAAGCGGTGGAGTGCCATCCACCGATCCGCCGCCGCGAACCGCGGCACTGAACCGAATCATTACTCCCGTAGCAGATGATCTGCTACGGTACGATCTTGTTGTCACACATTCCTCGGCAGGGAGATCGTTCATGACACAGACAGCAGCAGCTTCGGATCGCCGGCGATGGGTCGCGTTGGTCGTGCTGTGCGCCGGGATGCTGATGATCGTGCTCGACCAGACGATCGTGAACGTGGCGCTGCCGTCGATCCAGCATGATCTCGGCTTCTCCCAGTCGAACCTCGCGTGGGTTGTCAACGCGTACCTGATCGCGTTCGGAGGCCTGCTGCTGCTGGCGGGCCGGCTCGGGGACCTGGTCGGCCGCAAGCGCGTGTTCCTGGTCGGCCTGACGGTGTTCACCACGGCTTCGGCACTCTGTGGCCTCGCGCAGAGCCAGGTGCTGCTGATCACGGCCCGCTTTGTTCAAGGCGCCGGTGGGGCGCTCACGTCGGCGGTGATCCTAGGGGTGATCGTGACGATGTTCCCCGAGCCTCGCGAACAGGCTAAGGCGATTGGCGTGTTCAGCTTCGTCGCCTCGGCGGGAGCCTCGATCGGGCTGCTCGCCGGGGGCGCACTCACCCAAGCGCTGAACTGGCACTGGATCTTCTTCGTCAACCTGCCGATTGGCCTCGCGACCGGGCTGCTGGCGATCCGTCTGGTCGCGCGCGATCGGGGCATCGGGCTGCGGCAGGGCGCCGACATCCCCGGCGCGGTGCTGGTCACCGCTGCGTTGATGCTCGCGGTGTACACGATCGTCAAAGCCGGCGGCTACGGTTGGGGGTCGCCGCACACGATCGTCTTGGGCAGCGTCGTGTTGGCGCTGCTGGCCGGCTTCGTGGTCCGCGAGGACCGAGCCCGCACACCGCTGATTCCGCTACGGATCTTCCGCTCACGGAACGTCACCGGCGCGAATCTGATCCAGATGTTGATGGTCGCCGGGCTATTCGGGATGTTCTTCCTCGGCGCCGTCTACCTTCAGCAGGTGCTCGGTTACGGGCCGTTGGACGTCGGCCTGGCGTTCCTGCCCGTCGCAGTCGCGATCGGAGTCCTGTCACTCGGGGTGACGCCGCGGCTGAACATCCGGATCGGGCCGCGCGCTACGTTGCTGCCTGGCCTGGTGCTGATCGGCTCCGGTCTGGCGCTGTTCGCCCAGGCTCCCGTACACGTGAGCTATTGGCCGGACCTGTTCGTGGTGATGGTGCTACTCGGGCTCGGTGCCGGGCTGTCGTTCCCCTCGCTGACGACGATCGCGATGTCTGGCGCGACGCCGAGCGACTCCGGTCTCGCCTCGGGGTTGGTCAACACCGCGTTGCAGGTCGGTGGCGCGCTCGGGCTCGCGGTGCTGGCCACCCTGTCCAGTACCCGGACCAAGGACCTGCTCACGACCGGCAGCAGTCCCTCAGACGCCCTGACCAGCGGATTTCACCTCGCGCTCGTCATCGGAGCCGTGCTGCTTGTGGTTGCGATCGGGCTCACCGTGACGGTGCTGCGCCCGGCGGCCTCGCATCGGCAGGTCGGCACAGTCACGCAGGAGCACCAGGATCTCCTCGGCGGCGACTGGACGGGAGAACAGGAAGCCCTGCCCTAGTGGCGAATGCATCCCGCGGAGGCGGTCGGCCTGCTGCGGCTGCTCTCGAACGCGGAGCGGGCGAGGCGACGGTGAAGCATTAGCAGCTAATATAAGCCGTTCATGGAGTCGACGAAGGCAGGGCGTCGCAGCGGCCAGCTCGATGAAGTCGCCGAAGCGCTCCCGCAGCGCGCCTCAGCCCTGTCGCGGCTGTTCTTGACCCGCACCACCATCTGCGTCTCCCGTACCGAGGTGGGAGTGCTGCGCAACCTCCGTGCGCGGCCGTGGCGGATCACCGAGCTCGCGGCGGAGGAACGGGTCACTCAACCGGCCATCACCCTGCTCGTCAACCGGCTGGCGGACCGGGGGTGGGTGGAGCGGATCTCTGATCCCAGCGACCGCCGGGCGGTGCTGGTCAGCCTCACGCCGCTCGGGGAGGAGATCTTCGCGCAGTTGCGTGCCGAATATCGCGCGCTCCTGCACGAGGAGATGGTCTCGCTCGACGACTCCGAGCTCGACACGCTCGCAGCCGCGGTCGAGATCCTCGATCGGCTGATCGAGCGGCTATCGGTGCGCGGGGCCTGACCGGGGAGCGCTCTCTTGGGCACCGCGGCTCAGAACCAGCGCCCGCCCGCCGCAGGGCAATCCGATCGCTACAAGTGGATCGCGTTGTCGAACACCACGCTCGGGATCCTGATGGCGATCATCAACCAGTCGATCGTGATCATTGCCCTCCCGGACATCTTCCGGGGCATCCATCTCGATCCGCTGGTCCCCTCGAACACGAGCTATCTGCTGTGGATGCTGCTCGGGTTCATGGTCGTGATGGCGGTTCTCGTCGTCAGCCTCGGTCGCGTCGGGGACATGTTCGGGCGCGTGCGGATGTACAACCTCGGCTTCGCGATCTTCACCCTCGGTTCGATTCTGCTCTCGGTGACCTGGATGCAGGGAACCGCCGGGGCGCTGTGGCTGATCGTGATGCGGGTCGTGCAGGGGATCGGCGCTGCGTTCTTGTTCGCGAACTCGACGGCGATCCTCACCGACGCCTTCCCCGCCGAGCAGCGCGGCCTGGCGCTGGGCATCAACATGGTCGCGGCGATCGCCGGCTCCTTCATCGGCCTGGTCCTGGGCGGGCTGCTGGCGCCGCTGTCCTGGCGTCTCGTCTTCCTGGTGTCGGTGCCGTTCGGGCTGTTTGGGACTGCATGGGCCTACCTCAAGCTCGAGGAGCGTGGAATCAGGACGCCGGCCAAGATCGACTGGTGGGGCAACATCACCTTTGGCGTCGGGCTGATCGCAGTCCTCGCCGGAATCACCTACGGGATCCTGCCCTACGGCGGCCACGTGATGGGCTGGACGAGCCCCGGGGTGATCGGTGCTCTGGTGGGGGGGCTCGCGATGCTGGCGCTGTTCGCCGTGATCGAGCGCCGCGTGGCAGCGCCGATGTTCCAGCTACCCCTGTTTCGGATCCGCGCCTTCACCGGCGGCAGCATCGCGGCGTTCCTCGCGGCGCTGGCTCGGGGCGGGCTGATGTTCATGCTGATCCTGTGGCTACAGGGGATCTGGCTCCCCCAGCATGGCTACAGCTTCGCCGACACCCCGTTGTGGGCGGGTATCTACATGCTGCCGCTGTCGGCCGGCTTCCTCCTCGCGGGGCCGTTCGCCGGACGACTGGCAGACCACTTTGGCGCGCGCCCGTTCGCCACCGGCGGCATGATCCTGGCAGCCGGCGGGTTCCTCCTGCTGGTCGCCCTGCCGGTCGATTTCACCTACTGGGAGTTCGGGCTGGTGATCTTCCTGATCGGCCTGGCCATGGGTCTGTTCGCCGCGCCCAACCTGACCGGGATCATGAACAGCCTGCCCCCCGGTCAGCGAGGATCGGGCGCGGGGATGGCGGCCACCTTCCAGAACGCCGCGACCGTGCTCTCGATCGGGGTGTTCTTCAGTCTGATCATCATTGGCCTCTCCTCATCGCTGCCACGAGTGCTGTACAACGGACTCCTCTCCCACGGCGTGCCGCACGCCGCCGCCACCCAGGTGTCACACCTGCCGCCCGTCGGCAGCCTGTTCGCTTCGTTCCTCGGTTACAACCCGATGAGAACGCTGCTGGCGCCCGAACTCGGACACCTGCCAGACGCGACCGCGACCTACCTCACCGGCCACCGCTTCTTCCCGACACTCGTATCCCAGCCGTTCGCCAACGGCATCCACACCGTGTTCTACTTCGCGGCCGGCTGCTGTGTGGTGGCCGCAGTCGCCTCCTGGATGCGCGGCGGCAAGTACTACTACCGCGAGGCTGTCGAACCGGTCGCGAGCGCCGAATTGGCCGAGGTCGCCTAACCCCGCGCGACGACGCAACCGTGGCACTTGGGATGGGCTTGATGGTGCTCGCGTACTTTAGTACCGCCTCTGGTGGCTAACGGGCGGCCTTTGGGAAGGGTGGCTTGGCTACGCTCCACAGCCGGGGCCGGCGAGGTCCGGTCTGCTGTGGGAAACCGGAGTGGCAGGGGCAGAGGGAGTTACGGATTTTGAACTACACACGCAGCAAGCCCGCGTGGGCCGAAATGCGGCCCGGCGGCATGCATAAAGGGACAAAGTCCACGCGCCCAAGCCGCCTTGGCTACAAGCGCATGCCCGACATGCACAATTGACCAGGGTCCAGCAGCTGCGCACGATTTGTCCTTGTATGCAGCCGCCATGCTGAATTGTGCTGACGCCATCCGGCCCATTTCGGGCCACTGTGTCGTCAGGCTGCTGACCTGCTGCGGGCTGCGAGCTCCGCGGCTCGTTCCCGGATCCGATCCTCGTCGGTGATCACGTGCCACCGCGTCGAGCGGCGCTGACCGGTTCGGCGAATTCGCCCGGCCGTCTCCAACTCTCGCAGCAAGGTGAGCACCTGATCGCGATCTCCGTTCGCCGTCTCGGCAAGCGCCGAAGTGGTTAGACCGTCGGTATCCGACAACAACTTCTCGAGCTTCTCGGCCGGCACGACCTCGCGCCGAGTAGCCGCGACCCGGGGCCTCCTCGGTGCGCGCCGGCGCGGCTTGGCGGCCGGTGCGACCGGCTGCGCGGCCGCTCGATCGCCGGACTCGACGGCAGGCTCCACGGAAGGTGCACTGCTCGCTTTCGGGCTCCGGCTGGCGGACGCCCGACGAGTCGCGGCGTTTCGCCGCGGGCTCGGTGACCGAGAGGCGTGACCGTCGAGCGCAGCCCGAGCGGCACTGAGCACCCCGATCTCCTCGTCCAGTTCACGAAGCCGGTTCTGGATCGAAGCAATGATGTTCTTGGTCTCTGTCATGTCGTCGATCGTACGCATCTCGGCGGCGGCCCGTCCGCTCACGAACTCGGGCTCGGTTGCGCACCGAAGCGGTTTTGCCCGTTTTCGCGGATTCGGCAGAGCGCGAACTACGAACGAGAACGCGTAGCGGATCCCGATGCCATAGAGGGGGCCGGGACTTACGATGAGTCAAATCTCGATCAGAAGGTCCGAAGATGGAACACCATCGATACGACATGCATGTCCTGATCGTGGGGGGAGGCGGCACTGGGGGTGCTCTGGCCCACGATCTCGCGCTCCGTGGTCTTCGTGTAACGCTTGTCGAGCGCGGCGAACTCACCTCAGGCACAACCGGACGCCACCACGGCCTGCTGCACAGTGGTGCCCGCTACGCCGTAGGCGATCGTGAGTCCGCCGTCGAGTGCATTGAAGAGAACACGATCCTGCGGCGGATCTGCCCGGGCACGTTCGAGCTGAACGACGGCCTGTTCGTCGCGGTCGAGGACGAGGATATGGATTACCTCGATCCGTTCATGGAGGGGTGTAGGGCATCGGGCATCCCGGCGCAGCGTCTTTCGCCCGCGCAAGCCCTGCGACTCGAGCCCAACCTGAATCCCAAGCTGAAGGCCGCGGTCCGGATCCCCGACGGCTCGATGGATGCAATGCGGCTCGCCCTGCGGTTCTTTGCGACCGCGAAGCACAACGGCGCCGAGATCAAGCCGTACACCGAGGTCACCGAGCTGCTCGTCCATAACGGTCTTCTCAGCGGGGCCGTGGTCCACGACCACATCACGGACAAGCGCGGCGAGATCCATGCCGACCTCGTCGTCAACGCAACCGGGCCGTGGTCCGAGAAGGTCGCGGCGATGGCCGGCGTCGATGTGCCGATCCGGCCCTCCCCGGGCGTGCTGCTGGCGCTTCGCGGGCGGCTGTGCAACATGGTCATCAACCGCCTGCACAAGTCCGGTGACGGCGACATCGTCGTGCCGCAGCGCAGCCTCTCGATTGTCGGGACGAGTTCGTGGGTGGTCGAGGATCCGGATCACCTCGACGTTCCCGAGGACCACGTCGAGCGGATGTACACCGAGGGCTCCAAGCTGATCCCGGCCGTTCGCGTCGCCGAGCGCCGCGTGGCGTGGTCGGCGGCGCGGCCGTTGGTCGGCTCCCGGGGCGAGGGCGACACCGGCCGCGAGCTGTCACGTACGTTCAAGACCTTTGACCACAAGGAGACGGACGGGCTCGAGGGCTTCGTCACGATCACCGGCGGCAAGGCGACGACGCTCCGGGGAATGGCTGAGCTGTGCTCCGACGTCGTCTGTCGCAAGCTCGACATCGACGCGCCCTGCCGAACCCGCGACACCGTCCTGCTTCCCCACACCGCCTATTACGCCGCCGCGCTGGCGGCATGAGGGGGTCGAACCAATGGCTGTGATCGATGAACCGCGGACTGGAGAGCAGGACAGCGCAACCTGCCACCTGCGCATCTCTCGGCACACGGGCGCTGACGGCGCCGAGCGCTTCGACGAGTTCGATGTTCCGGTGCACGAGCAGATGACAGTGCTCGACGCGTTGCGCTGGGTGCAATTGAACGGCAATCCCGAGCTCTCGCTACGCCACTCGTGTCTCCATGCGTCATGTGGAACCTGCGGCGTGCGGGTCAACGGACGCGAGGAGTTGGCGTGCGTATCGATGCTCGCCGATCACGGCGATGAGCTCACGGTGCAGCCGCTTGCCAACCTGCCCGTGCTGACCGACCTGGTCGTCGACATGGACCCGTTCTATGACCGCTTCCCCGACGAGCACCCGGTCATCCGCGTCAGCGAGGTGCTGCCGGCGGCTCAGCCTCCCGACGACCACGACGCTTACGTGCGCTTGGAGGATTGCATCGAATGCGGGTTGTGCCTGTCGGCCTGTCCGATTGCCGCGTCCGGGACCGGCTTTGTCGGCCCCGCCGCGCTCGAGGCCGCTGGACGACTGCTCGCCGAGCCGCGCGGGAGCGAGCGCGAGGAAGTGCTCACGTGGATCAGTCGCCCGGATGGCGTGTGGCAGTGCACGACCTGCATGGCGTGCGTGCAAGCGTGCCCGGCCGGGATCGAGCACATGCCGACGGTGATCGACTTGCGGCGCATGCTGGTCGACCGGGGTGAGGTCGAGCCATTGCTGCAGCAGACGCTCCAGAACTTCGCCATGCAGGGCAATTCCTACGGCAAATCCGCCCGCACCCGAGCCCGGTGGACCAAGGGACTCGATTTCAACGATTCCCGACGCCCGCAAGGAGGCGGTCGATTACGTTTGGTTCGTCGGCGACTACGCCTCGTTCGACGAGCGCGTCCAGCACGAGTCCCGGCGCCTGGCCAAGATTCTTCACGACGCCGGAGTCTCCTTCGGGCTGCTGTTCGACGGCGAGCGCAGCGCGGGCAACGACGTGCGCCGCGTCGGCGAGGCGGGACTGTTCGAGATGCTGGTCGAGCACAACATGAAGACGTTCGGCGAAGCACAGTTCGAGGCGATCTTCACCACCGATCCCCATTCGCTCAACACGTTGCGCAACGAGTATCCCCAGTTCGGGCTCGACAAGCCCGTTTACCACTACACCGAGCTGCTCGTTCGATTGGCAGCGCAGGGCAAGATCAATCTGCGCCCGACGCTTCGCGGCACCCGCGTCACCTACCACGACCCGTGCTACCTGGCGCGCTACAACCAGATCACCGACGCGCCGCGGAAGCTGATCGAGGCGTCCGGCGCCGAGCTCGTCGAGATGCCGCGCCACGGCGCCAACACGTTCTGCTGCGGTGCCGGCGGCGGCCGGATCTGGATGTCCGAGTCAGATGCAGACGAACGCCCGAGCGAGCAGCGCATCCGCGAGGCGCTGGCACTCGACGCGATCGACTACTTCGTCGTCAGCTGCCCCAAGGACCTGGTCATGTACACCGCCGCGGCGGAGGCGGTCGGCGGGGTTGGGTTCGAGGTCGTCGAACTGACGGCGCTGCTGGAGCGCGCGTTGGCCTGAGGCCTTTGCGCCTCCGCGCAGCGCAACTCTGGTTCGCGCCGCGGGTTCGTGGGAGGGCGGCGGTCATTCGACCGTCACCATGGATCGTCAAGAAGGGACACGGATGTACCGACTGACCATTGCCGTGATCGCAGTTGCCGCGGCCGCCGTGCTGGCGGGAGCGGCATCTGCCAAGCCGGCCTCGGCCCACTACTACCTCGCGCTCGGAGACTCACTCTCCCAGGGGATGCAACCCAACGCCCAGGGGACGCTGCAGGACACCAGCGAGGGCTACACCGACGACCTGTGGCAGGCCGAGCAGGGGCAAATCCACAACCTGCAGCTGGTCAAGCTCGGGTGCGGCGGCGAGAGCACGACCAGCATGCTCACTGGCAAGGGCAACGAGGCCAACGCCAGGGCGTTTCACTGCGTCACGAGCGACGGCTCGCAGCTCGTCGCTGCGGAGCGCTTCCTGAAGGCCCACCATCAGCGCGGGGAGGTTCCGCTGGTTACGGTCGACATCGGCGCCAACGACGTCGACGGGTGCGCCACCGCCACCAACGTCGGCACCTGCGTCAGCAATGGGATCGGAACGATCGCAGCCAATGTTCCCAAGATCTTCAGCGCGCTCAAGCACGCTGCTCCGGCGGGCACGACCTTCGCGGCGATGACCCTCTACGACCCCGTACTCGCCGGATACTTCAGCCCGGCCGGCACCACCGCCCATGGCCTCGCCGCGGCATCCGTCGCCTTTCTCAAACAGGTCAACCAGAAGCTGATCGCCGACGATCAAGCCGCCGGCTTCAAGACCGCCGATGTCGCCGGTGCTTTCGACAGCTACGCCGGCGGCCAGACAGTGCCCTGGGAAGGCCAGCAGATCCCGCTCGATGTAGCCCGGTTGTGCAGCTGGACGTGGGCTTGCCAGACGCCGCCTAGCGGACCGAACATCCACGCCAACAAGAATGGGTACGCCGTGATCGCCGGCGCGTTCGGGAAGGTGATCGGGCGCTTGGGGTGATCAGGCTCGCGCTCGGGTGAGTGACTCGAGCGCCGCGAACTCGTCGCGCAGAGCGGTCTGGAACAACTCGAGGTCCGGTGTCGCGGCGCGGTCGGCATTGACGCCGAACACGAGCTCACCGTCGTATGAGACGATCGCGATCCCGAGGGCGTGGTCGGCGAACAGCGGCACGAGCGGGATGATCCTCTGCATCCGGGCGCCAAGCCCGTAGAGGGGAACCTGCGGCCCGGGGACGTTTGTGACCGTGAGGTTGAACAGCCTCGGCGCGAACAGCATCTTCGAGATCGACTCGTGCAGGAGCGGCGGCACGAGGCCGGTCACCAGCACCAGCGTTGACCCCCCGAGGGCCGCGGTCCCCGACTTCAGCTCGGTGGCGGCCGCGCGGGCCTGGTCGTAGCGGTGCCGCGCTTCTGCCTCGCCGACCGGAAGCTCGACGAACAGCGAGGTCACGCGGTTGCCGAGGCTCTCGTGGTCCTCTCCGCGAAGGTTGACGGGGACCATCGCGCGCAGCGGTCGGTCAAGCTCGTCACCTCTGTGCGCCAGCAACCGCCGCAGGGCGCCCGCCACGACCGCGAGGATGACGTCGTTGACCGTGCCGCCGAGCGCGCGCTTGACCTGTTTGAACTCGTCGAGCTCGAACACGACGGAGCCGAACCGTCGAGTCGTTCCGATCGGGACATTGAGGGTCGAGGGGCGGGCCGCGCGGATCTCGTCCTGCCAGATCATCTCCCCCATCGCGACCGCCGCCTCGCCGGCGTGGACCAGTCGCTGCGGGTGAAGCGCGGTGCCGATCGTCGCGCGCGCGAGCCGGCCTGCAATCGCTGCTGGTAGCCAGTCGCCGAGCTGGCCATGGCCATTGGCTTCGATCACAGACCCGGGCTCGAGTGGTGGCCGCCGGGCTGGGGAAGGCTCCGCGTCGAGCAGGATGTGACCGATGTCGACCGAGCCGACGCCGTCGACCATCGCATGATGCGTTTTCGTCGCAAGCATCCAGCGCCCGTCCTCGAGGCCGTCGACGAGCGTCATCTCCCAAAGGGGGCGGGCACGGTCGAGCCGATGCGACCAAAAGTCCCCGAGCCACTCGTGCAATTCCGCGTCCCCACCTGGGGTTGGGAGCGTCGCGTGACGCACGTGCGCCCGGATGTCGAAGTCTGGATCCTCGACCCACGACGGACGGCGCAGGCCATGCACGCGAGACTCCGAGAGCCGACAGCGAAAGCGAGGCAGCAGCACGAACCGCTCGTCCAGCAACTCGATCAGCTGCTCGAGCGATGGCGTCCCAGTCTCACCCTGTGGGTCGAAGATCAGCGCGCCGCCGATGTGCATCATCGCGCCTTCGTCGGCCTGCTCGAGCTCGAGGAACGTTGAGTCAAGCGGTGTGAGACGCTCGTCGATCGCCGACATGGCCACACGCTAAGGTCTCGCACCCGCCGGCGCGAGCGTGAAACGCCGCTGCGCTACTGGCGAGAACTACCGATCAAGATCCGGGGAGACACCGGCCGCGCGCGAGGCCGCCGCTGACTACTGTCGCACTGTGGAAGACCTGCGTGGAGCCAACGCGCTCCTAACCGGTGCAGCCGGCGGCCTCGGGCGACACATCGCCCGCGCGCTCGCCACCGAAGGCGTGCGCCTCGTGCTCTCCGGTCGCCAAGCACAACCACTGGAAGATTTGTGTGCTGAACTGCGCGAGCGAGGCGCCCACGCCGAATCGCTGCTCGCCGATTTATCCAATCTCGGCGAATGCTCTGCGTTGATCGAGCAAGCCCAGGACGTGATTGGCCCGCTTGATCTGCTGGTGAACAACGCCGGGATCGAGGTCCCGGCCGCGTTTCCGGCGTTCACTGACGAGGAGATCGCCACGATCACACAAGTCAACCTGATCGCGCCGATGGTGCTCGCGCGCAACGCTCTGCCCGGGATGCTCGCGCGCGGACGCGGTCACATCGTCACCGTGTCCTCGCTCGCCGGGAGAGGGGGCAACGCCTACAACGCGCTATACGCGACGACCAAGGCCGGACTGGTCGGATTCACCCGCTCCCTGCATGCCGAGCTCGACGGCGCACCCGTCGGTGCCAGCGTTGTCTGTCCCGGCTTCATCGCCGGCGACGGCATGTATGCGCGGATGCAGGAGCTCGGCGCGAGCGCCCCGCTCGCGTTGCGCGCCGTCGGCCCCGGGCTCGTGGCGCGTGCGGTCGTGGATGCGATCAAGCGGGATCGCCCCGATCTGCTCGTGACCGGCTGGCCGATGCGTCCCCTGCTGGCGCTCCAGGAGCTCGCGCCCCGGACCGCCGAGCGGATCGTCGCCGCGACCGGCGCACCCGGCTTCTTCGCGCAGCTGGCGCAGCGAACCGGCCGCAGCTCGTCCGCAGCGCCATCCGCCGCGCGGCCGGCCGGCAGTTCGTGAAATTCTTCTCGCTTGCGTCGCTCGAGCGCTTTCCGATCTGAGGCATCCGAAACGCACCGACCACAGGTCCCGGCGCGGGCGCTCAGCGACCTCGGTACCGAGTCGGCATTTGCGGTGCTCGCGCGAGCGAATGAGCTCGAGCGTCAGGGCCGCGAGATCATCCATCTCGAGATCGGCGAGCCCGACTTCGCCACCCCACGGCATATCTCCGAGGCGGCGTTCGCGGCGGTTCGCGCCGGTCAAACGCATTACTGCCCGAGCGCGGGACTGCCCGAGTTCCGCTCGGCGATCGCGACCGAGATGTCGCGCACGCACGGCCTTGCGATTGCGCCCGAACGGGTGCTCGTGGGCACTGGGGCAAAGCCGTTCCTGTTCTTCACCGTGCTCGCGGTATGCGAGCCGGGGGACGAGGTCCTGTATCCCGATCCGGGATTTCCGATCTACGAGTCGGCGATCCGCTGGGCCGGCGGAACGCCGGTGGCGTTGCCACTGCGGGAGGAGCGCGACTTCGGCCTCGACGTCGAGGAGCTCGGCACACGGCTGAGCCGGAGAACGAAGCTCGTGATCCTCAACTCGCCGAACAATCCGACGGGAGGCGTGGCCAACGCCGACGACCTGCGCACGGCCGCGGAGATGATCTCGCGCACCCCGGCCTGGGTGTTGTCCGACGAGGTGTACTCCAGGCTGCTGTACGAGGACCCGTTCTGCTCGATCGCGAGCGCACCGGGGATGCTCGACCGGACAGTCGTGCTCGACTCCTTGTCGAAGACCTACGCGATGACCGGATGGCGGTGCGGCTACGCGTGTGTGCCGGGACCCCTGATCGAGCCGCTGACGCGTTTCTTCGTCAACTCCACGTCGTGCGTACCGCCGTTCATCCAGCACGCCGGGATCGCTGCGCTGCAAGGACCCCAGGATGAGGTGAGCGCGATGGTCGAGGAGTTCCGGGCGCGGCGGACCCTGATTGTCAGCGGCCTGGGCGCTCTGCCCGGAGTTTCGTGCCGCACCCCGCGGGGAGCGTTCTACGCGTTTCCGAACGTGAGCGCGCTGCCGATCCCCGCCGACGCTCTCGCCCAGAGGCTGCTCGACGAGGCGGGCGTTGCCGTTCTGGCGGGCTCAGGCTTCGGCGCGGCGGGCGCCGATCACCTGCGCGTCTCCTACGCGAACTCGCGCCAGAACCTGGTCATGGCGTTGGAGCGAATCGGTTCGCTGCTGTCCCGGCTGGTATGAGTCTCAGCGCTGAAGCACCGCGCGCACCGACTGTTTGAGCGATCGGGTTGACGCGAGCACCGCGGTCGGCTCGTAGCCGCAGTGCGCCATGCAGTTCTCGCACCGTGGGTCGCGGCCCCGGCCGTAGGCCTCCCAATCGGTCGTTTCGATCAGCTCCTGGTAGGTCTTGGCGTAGCCGTCGGCCATCAGGTAGCAAGGACGCTGCCAGCCGAACAGTGAATAGCTGGGGATTCCCCACGCCGTGCAGCCGAAGTCGACCTTGCCCTCCAGGAAGTCGAGGAACAGCGGTGAGTGGTTCAGGCGCCAGCGCTTGCGGCGGCCATCGGCAAACGCCTCGCGGAACAGCTCCCGTGTCTGACGGACGCCGAGAAAGTGATCGCGATCCGGAGCCTTTTCGTACGCGTACGCGGGCGAGATCATCATCTGATCGACCTTGAGCTCATCGTTGAGGAAATCGAGCACCTGGCGGACGGTTTCCGGCGAGTCGTGGGTGAAGAACGTCGTGTTGGTGGTGATCCGGAATCCGCGCTGCTGAGCGGCGCGGACGGCTGCGACAGCCTTGTCGAAGACCCCGTCCCGGCACACCGACTGATCGTGGCGCTCGCGCAGGCCATCCACGTGCACCGCCCAGGCGAAGTAAGGCGACGGCGTGAATTGGTCGAGCTTGCGCTCCATCAACAGGGCGTTGGTGCACAGGTAGACGAACTTCTTGCGGCTCAGGAGCTGACGGACGATTTCGTCGATCTCGGGATGGATCAGCGGCTCGCCGCCGGCGATCGAGACCATCGGGGCGCCGCACTCGTCAATCGCACCGACCGCCTGATCGACCGGCATGCGGCGGCGCAGGACGTGCTCTGGATGCTGGATCTTTCCGCAGCCCGCGCACTCGAGGTTGCACTGGAACAGCGGCTCGAGTTCGACCAGCAGCGGGAACTTCTCGCGCCGGCGCAGCTTCTGCTGCATCAGGTAGGCGCCGATCCGGGTGGACTGTCTCAACGGGACGGGCATCGGCTCAGCTCCTCGGTCTGACTTCGCTCGGAAGCTTGAAGTGGACATCCTCCGTGGCCACGCTCCGTTCGGTGACAGTCGCGCCGCCCAGGCCGTCCAGTGCTTGGATCACGGCCTTGACGAGCGCCTCCGGCGCGGAAGCGCCGGCCGTCAGACCGACCCGCACCGCACCGAGGAGCGCCTCCGGGGGGATGTCGTCGGCGCCCTCCACGAGCAGGGCGCGACAGCCGGCTCGCTCGGCGACTTCGACCAGCCGCCGGGAGTTGGAGGAGTTGCCCGAGCCGACGACCAGGATCAGATCGCAATCGGTCGCCAGCGCACGCACGGCGTCCTGTCGGTTCTGGGTCGCGTAGCAGATGTCGCTGGAGGGGGGGCCCTGGGCGGTTGGGAAGCGGGCGCGAAGTGATTCGAGAACCGCTGCGGTGTCGTCAACTGCCAGCGTGGTCTGGGTGAGGTAGGCGACGCGCTCGGGATCCTCGACCGGGAGGCCGGCGACGTCGTCGGGGCTCTCGATCACGTGCATGTGCTCGGGCGCCTCGCCGAAGGTGCCCGCGACCTCCTCATGGCCCTTATGGCCGACGAGCACGATGTCGAAGCCGGAGGCGGCAAACCGCCGCGCCTCGGCGTGCACCTTGGAGACGAGCGGGCACGTCGCATCGATCACATCGAGGCCGCGCTCCGCTGCCCGAGCGCGCACCGCCGGCGAGACGCCGTGCGCAGAGAAGACGACGGTCGCGCCGGGTGGCACATCGTCGACCTCGTCGACGAACACGGCTCCGCGCTCTTGGAGCGAAGCGACGACGTGGGCGTTGTGAACGATCTGCTTGCGCACGTAGACGGGAGCTCCGCGGTACTCGAGCGCGCGCTCGACGATCTCAACCGCGCGCTCCACGCCGGCGCACGACGCGCGCGGCGCGGCGAGCACGACCTCACGCGGACCGAGCGCGTGCGCCCAATCCTCGACGAGCGCGCACGCACGCCGCAGCGTGCGGTAGGCGGTCGCCGCCCCGGCCACCGTCCGCAGCGGCCGATGAAGCTCATGGCGGTGGGTGTCGAGGACCACGCGCAGCGTCACGAGCGGGCGGGCGCGGGCGGCGGGAGCGAGCCATGCCGACTCCATGTCCACGGCGGCAGCGCCCGTGCGATGGAGCATCCGGCGCCGCTCGCCGAGCACCAGTCGCTGGCTTGAGGCGATCGGCGCGACGCGGACGCGCAGCCCGCCACGGCGCAGTACACCGGCGAGGATCGTGGGATCGTCGCACGGCGTGGTCCCGGTCGGACCGCGCAGCTCGCTCGCCAGGACCACGTCACCGGGCTCGAGGTCAGGGTCGAGCGCGCCGCAGAAGCCGGCGATCAGGACCGCCCTGCCGCCGCTACCGCTCGCGAGATGGGCGGACCGGGCGGCTCGGCGCGGACCCATGCCGATCTGATGCACCCGCGCCCACGGCGCACCCGAGCGGACCGCTCGCGCCTCCAGCGAAAGCGGCGCAAGAACGACGATTTCGTCTGTCGTGGCACGGTCTACCGAGGCTGTGGCACTCATGCTCATCCGCCTGTCAGTTGGTTTTCCGGAATCGCGGACGCGCTGCGGGAGGCCCGCGGCCGCGACCGCGGTGTCTGGGGCACGGCCGCCAGAACTTCACGAGCGGCCGCATGCCCGCTGCGCACCGCACCTTCCATAGTCGCCGGCCAGCCGGTATCGGTCCAACTTCCAGCGAGCGCCAGTCCCGGCAGACTTGTGCGCGGAGAAGGCCTCCAGGCGCGCGCGCCCGGACCGGCCCGAAATGTTGCCGCATGCTCTCGCGTGACAAAGAACGTATCAATGGAGGCCTCGCGGGCCGCCGGTAGCAGCCCGGCGAGCGCCGGCAGATACCTCGCCCGCAGCTCGTCGACCGTGAGATTCAGCTCTTCGTCGGCGGCTGAGAGTGACACCACCAGATACTGACCGCGATCTAACCCTGCGCTCTCGGTCCGGTCGAATACCCATTGAACCGGCGTGTGAACGCCCGCCGCGAACGGTACGTCGAGGACCCGCCGGTCGTAGACGACATGGAGGTTGACGATCGGCGAGCGGCCGAGCCGCGCGAATACCCGGCCGTCGACCCCTGCCGCCGCTGGGAGCAACGCTGCCGCCCGGTCCGGTCCAACGGCGAGGATCACGGCCTCCGCCGCAAGTGTCGGGGCTCCGTTCACCTCGACGCAGAAGCCGACTGCAGTCGGGACGATCATCGTCGCGGCGCACCGCAATCGCACGTTGATACCCGCACGCGCGAGCGCTCGCCGGGCTGCCTGATCGTGGATCTCCGACAGCGGAACGCGTGCGATGCCGATATCGCCGGCGGAGGAGTCTTGCAGCAGTCCGAGCTGGAACACCTGGGCGGCCTGCGCCAGCGACGCGTCCGAAACATCGAGGTTCAGCGTCGGTCGTGCGATCAGGCTCCACACGGTTTCCAACGCCGCTGGGCCCTGCCCATGCTCGCGCAGCCAGTCGCCGAACGACTGGGCATCGGCAGTCCGATCGTCGGGATCGACGCGGCGCAGGCTCTGCATCGCTCTGCCGACGCCGATCCGCTCGCGGAGGTTGAGGAACGGATAGCGCGCAAGCGAGGCGGCGAGGTGGAGCGGGGCGGGGAGCGCGGAGCGCCGTAGCCACGCGCGCTCGCCCGCGGGTGCCAGTACCGCGATCCGAAGCCGTGGCTGCATCGTCACCGAATCGGTGGCGCCGATCTGCTCGAGCAAACCCCGATAGGCCGTACAGCAACGCAGGAAGACGTGCTGGCCGTTGTCCGCCCGGATCCCGTCGCGCGTGAACGAATACGCCGCACCCCCGAGCCGCCCGCGCGAATCCAGCAGCGTGACTGCAGCGCCCGCCCCGGCGCAGTCGAGTGCGGCCGCGATTCCGGCCAGGCCGCCACCAACGATGATCACGCTCCGTTCGCTCACGCCGCCCCCACGTTCGGTCGCGCGCTCGCGAGGCTGCGGACCGCGACCCACGTCTTTTCCCACGCCGGCAGCGAGATCCGCCGCGCCAGGACCTGGGCGGGCTCCTGTGCGATTCGATCGAGGATGCAACGGTAGATACCCGTCATCGCCAGCACGCAGGACGCGCTGCGCCGGTCGAGCACTTCGACCAACTGCAAGCCGCGGTCAAACCACTCGGCGGCACGGGCCGCCTCGTACCGGATCAGTTCCGCGCCGCGCTCGTCAGGTGCGCCGAGCAGATCGCTGCAGTCGAACCGCCGCAGATCTTCGGCCGGGAGGTAGACGCGACCCCGATCGTGGTCCTCGCGGACATCGCGCAGGATGTTGGTGAGCTGCATCGCGACCCCCAGGTCGTCGGCCAGCCCGGCGGCACCGTTGGCATTACTGGCCGTCTCGCCGGCGAAGATCGCGAGGCACAAACGACCCACCGACCCGGCCACCCGGCGGCAGTAGTCCACCACTTGCTCGAAGGTCTCATATCGCGCGCCGAGCACATCGAGCTCAACTCCGTCGATCAGCAGCTCGAGGGCATCGAGCGGAAGGTCGTAGTAGCGGCGTGCGTGCGCCAGCGCCACGACGACCGGATCAGGGCTCTCGACGGGGCCGTCGGCGAGTGCCGCGACGGTTTGGCGTTCGGCGGCCAGCGCCGCCAGCGCTGCCGCGCTTTCCAGGTCTCCGTCGCCGATGTCATCGACTCGCCGAGCAAACGCGTACACCGCGCTCATCGCTTGCCGCTTGGGTTGCGGGAGCAGCCGGATGCCGTAGTAGAAGTTGGCCGCCTCGAGGCGGGTGATCTGCTCGCACCGCCGGTAGGCCGCCTCGATCTCGAGCGCCGGTACCGTCATCGTCCCATCGCCGCCCTCACGAAGGCCGCAGCGAACGAGCGTCGGCGAATCGCAGGACGCGTCGACGCTGCGCCGTTGCTCCCGCGCAGCAGCCCATCGAGCGCCGTTCGACCACCGGCAACGAAACCTGCCACGGCCAATCGCGGGCGCAGCGGCAGCGTCCGAGCCAGCGGCGCACCGCTGCTGAGCAGGGAGCGGGCGCGCTGTGCTTCAAATGCGACCAGCGCCTCGTGGCGAGCGCTGAGGACCGGCGCCGAGAGCTCTGCCTCGGCGCAGCCGAAGCGGACCAGATCCTCGCGAGGCAGATAGACGCGGCCGCGCCCGTAGTCCTCGGCAACGTCCTGGAGATGCTCCGTGACCTGCAAGCCGGCGCAGATCCGGTCCGAGAGTGCGATCCGCGCAGGCGTAGCGGCGCCGAACACGGCCAACACCAGCTCGCCGACCGGCGCAGCCGAGAGCTCGCAGTACGAGAGCAGTTGATCGAACGTCTCGTAGCGGGTCATCACCTGGTCGCGCCGGTTGGCCTCGAGCAAGCGTCTGAACGGCGACGCGGGTAGTGCGCAGGCCCGAACCGTGTCCGCGAGCGTCCGCATCACCGCGTGCTGGGGCTGCTGGCCGCGGTATATGCACTCGAGTTCGCCCTCGACCAGGTCGAGCAATGCTCCACGGTCGCCCGCAGACTCGTCGCCGACGTCGTCGACGAGACGGGCGAACCCGTAGATCGACATCAGATGCCGCCGGCGTTGGCGGCCAAGCACCGCGCTTGCGACGGTGAAGTTCTCCTGGCCGGCCTGACCCATGACCGCATCGCGCGCGGGAAGGGCGGGGGCGGTCGCAGAGGCGAGCGCAGTCATCGTGAACACCTCCCCAGCGCCATGATCGGGAAGACGAGGCGGTAGAGGTGGTAGTTGATGTAGAAGTCCGAGGGGAAGCCGGTGCCGGTGAACTGCGGCTCGTCCCAGCCACCATCGGGGCGCTGCGTATCGACCAGCCACTGAACCCCGCGGTCGACCGCCGCCGATTGCTCGCCTGCCGCATCGAGCGCAAGCAGCGCCCAGGCGGTTTGCGACGCGGTGCTCGGTCCCCGGCCGATCCAGGCCTCGTCGTCGTATGACCGAGGGTCCTCGCCCCAACCCCCGTCCTCATTCTGATGCGCCTCGAGCCAGCCAACCGCGCGGCGGACAGATTCGTCGGAGGCCGTTACGCCGGCGGCGATCAGAGCCGGGACTGCGGCACCCGTCCCGTAAACGTGGTTTACGCCCCAGCGCCCGAACCACGAGCCGGTTGCCTCTTGGGAGGCGAGCAGCCACTCGAGGCCTCGCCTCGCCGAGGGCTCGTCCTCACGCCCGAGCACCCCCAGCATCTCGAGCGCATGAGCGGTCACATCTGCGCTCGGCGGATCGATCACCTCGCCGAAATCGCAGAACGGCAGATCGCGGACGAGCGCGTTGCAGTTGTCGACGTCGAACGCGGCCCATCCACCGTCATAGCTCTGCATGCCCTCGATCCATTGCACCCCGCGCTCGATCGCCTCCCGGACCCTGGCACCGTCTGGATGCGCCACGGTGTTCAAGGCCAGCACGACCTCCGCGGTGTCATCGATGTCCGGGTAGTTCATGTTCGCGAACTCGAACGCCCAGCCGCCCGGCTGAAGTTCGGGCCGGCGCACCGCCCAATCCCCCCGTCCCAGGATCTGTTCATCCAGCAGCCAATCCGCTGCTCGGATCACGGCTTCGTGGTCGCCGGGAAGCCCGGCATCGGCGAGCGCGATCAGCGCCAGCGCCGTGTCCCAGACCGGGGACTGGCAGGCCTCGAGCCGGCGCACGCCGTCATCGATCGTGAACCGCTCGAGCCCCGTGAGTCCTTGCGCGATCACCGGATGATCGAGCGAGTATCCGCGCAGGTGCAGCGCAATCAGCGAGTAGACCCACGGAGGCTGGATCCCCCCCACGAGCCGTCCGCCTCCTGCCGATCGACGATCCAGCGTTCGGCGCGGCCGAGGGCCGACTCGCGAAGCGCTCGCCACGGACGTCGCTGGTAGACGCGCAGAGCCTTGTCGAGCGCGAGCATCAGGACGGCGCGCAGAGAGCTCGCCGACGGCGGGGCCCAGCGCTCGGGTCCGTAGAGCTCCTCGAGCGTGAACGGAAGCGGCCGGCACGGCCGGTAGGAGAGCACCACCGACAACGCCACGATCGTCTGTCGCGCCCAGCACGCGAAGTCATAAACGTTCAAGGGCACCCAGGACGGCAGCAGGATCAGCTCGGGGGGCAGCGAAGGCACCTGTTCCCAGCTCCAAGCGCCGAACAGTGCCAGCCAGATGTGGGTGAAGACCCGGGCTCGGGTGACGCCTCCGGCTCCGCGCACGAACGTGCTCGCCGCACGCATGTGCGCCGCGTCTGGCGAATCTCCGGCGAGTCGCAGAGCCACGTAAGCCTCGATCGTCGTCGATAGGTCTCCCGGCCCGCCCGAAAAGTTGCTCCACGACCCGTCGGCCTGCTGCTGGGAGCGGATCCACTCGGCCGAGCGCTCGGTGGCGGCCTCCTCGCGGATGCCGAGGAACTCCCTGAGCATCATGTCCTCGGCATCCATCGTGACGTTGGTCTGTAGCTCGCCCTTCCACCACCCTGCGGGTGCCTGGAGCGAGAGCAGATGGTCGCGCGCTCGCAGCAGCGCATCGCGGGCGTCCGAGAGCTCATCCGGCGCCGACGCCGGGATGCTCATCCCAGCGCGTCGACCGGCGTTGGCACCTTCGGGCCCTTCCGTCGGGCCGAAGGTGCGGGAAGGGACCGCGCCGCTAATCGATGCCGCCAACGTCGGTCACGCGGATGATTATCCCGATCTGCGCACCCGGAGGCCGCCATCACCGCTCCGAGCCCGTCGGGGAGCGGCGCTCGGACCCAGGCGCGCGACAGCTTTCGTTCGCGCGCGCAAGTGGTAGACATCGGACATGGCGCGAGAACAGATGGTCTCGATGGTGATGCTGCATCTGGGGACGCCGAGAGATCAGGAGGCTCGCGAGCAGCTAGCGGCGGCGCTGCCCGATGCCACCGTCGGCGCCCCGGACGACACCGGGGTCTTCGACGTGGTGCTCGATTCCGAGGATCTGGAACATGCCTTGATCCGCGTGTGGGACGCGGTCGCAGCCTCGGGGACCGATGACCACATCGCGTTCCTCGAGCATCCTGATCTGCCGGAGCACTGGCGACCCCGAAGCCGGGGGCCAATTCCCTCGTAGGTCCGGCAGCCCCTCACGCGCGAGTGAACACCAGCCGGAAGTGGTCGAGCAGCTCGCGCTCGAAGCAGACGCTGTTGGCGCTCACGCCCGAGGTGAACGCCAGTCGGAACTCGGGGCTGGTGAGGTAGCGAGGGAGAAGCCGCGCCTTGACCAGGATCTTGCGCAAGCTGCGCTCGGCGAAGCGCGCGCGCCACTGCTTGATCGTCTCGATGTAGTCCAGACGGCCACTCGAGCTCTCCACGAGGCGGAAGTACGGCGCCGCGGCGAGAACCACCCCTTCAGACCCGAACGGCAGAAAGGAGCCGGGGAACTGGTGCTGCATCAGCGCGAGGTACCAGGCGTCCGAGTCAGGCGAGGCGTCGATCGAGACGTCTTCGATCGGGATCATGTTGCGGCCGAAGACCATCGTCTGCACGTACAGCCGCCCGCCGTCCGGAAGGACGCTCGCCGCCCGGGCGAAGACGTCGGCGTAGACCTCGCCCTGGAGCCCCGCGCGGTACGCCTCGCGTGAGCAGAAGTGCTCGAACGCGCCGAGGCTGGCGACAGCATCAAACGGGCCGAACGTATCGCGGTCGAGCTTGCGAACATCGACCAGGTGCACGTCTAGGCCGTGGCGGCGGCAGGACCTCACCTGGGCGGAGGACAGCGTCACCCCAACTCCCTGGCCGCCGCGCTCGCGGACGAAATCGAGCAGCGGGCCCCATCCGCAGCCAAGGTCGAGCACCCGCCGGCCGGCTCCGATCCCGACGCGATCCGCGATGTACTCGTGCTTGCGCCGCTGGGCCTCTTCCAGCGAGAGCGAGAAGTCGCCGTCGTACTTGGCGCCGCTGAAATCCGCCAGCTCGCCAAGGCTGAGCCGGAACAAGCGGTCGATCAAAGAATAGGTGAACTCGAGGTCCTTCCGCTCAGCCATCGGCCGACCTCAGCCTACTGCGCCGCCGCCTATCCGCCGGGCCACGCCAGCGTCCACGCTGAGACGGAAGCGGTTCGGATGCAGCGACCCGGGTCTCGCCGACTGCCTGAGGACGCGCAACACCCCGTCGTGCCGGTGTCGCGGGAGGTGCACCGGTCCGAGCGTGCAGTGCGCACGATCCAGCGCTGCCCTGGCCCGCGTCAGCGTCAACCCTTCCAGTCGCGGGACCACGCATCTGATCGGCCGGGGCGGAAAAGGCCGTGGCCTTGGCTTTGGCTCTGGCTTTGGTCCCGGCGGTGGGCTGGAGTTGAGCCGGGTGGCCACATGGATGGTGACCGTGGCGCGTGGTGAGCTCGAGGTGAACTGCGCGAGCGCCGGGGCCGCGGCGCCGATGCCGGCGATCAGAAGAACAGTCAATCCCATTCTCGTGCGGCCCATGAGTGGTCCTTGTCTATCGATGGTTAGCCGGGGGCGCGGGGCAGGCGCACCCCCGGCTGATGTGCTACTTGGACAGCAGTTCGATCGAGTGCACCACGACGGCGTGGCTTCCCGGGAGTGGGAAGTTGTCGCCGGTCCACCCGACATTCGACCACGACTTCACGCCTGCGTTCGTGTCAGCCAGCCCGGTGTGAGCATCGGTCAGGCCGGCCGAACGGTTGGTCGTGTTGGAGTCGAACACCATCGACTTCGCGTTCGTCGAGGCGTAACCGTCGCCGCCCATGCAGGCGACCCACGAAGAGCCGTCGGCCTTGGTCAGCGTCAGCGCGGAACAGTTCAGCGGGTAGCTTGCGCCGCCGACGTTGTTCACGTAGCCGCCGTTGTACGTGTGGGCCCCGATTCCGGAGACTCCACGGTAGACGGCGACCTCAACCCCCATACCTGGCACAGCCGGAACGGCCGTGTCGCCAGCGGTCAGAACCTTATACGACAGGTCGCTGTTCATGCCGCTGCCGCCGGCGCTCGTCGCGAGCGTCGTGTAGCCGCTCGGGTATGACGGGTTACTGGCGGCGTAGGTCAGCACCAATGCGATGTCGCCGGTCGTCGACCCTGCGGGCAGGGCGAGGGCGGGCGTGGCACCGGTGACCGTGGCTCCGGGCGTGATGTACCCGGTGCCGGAGACCGTCACCGCACCGGTGAACGACGTTGCCGTCGTGCCCGTGTACGTGATCGTTGCGGTCCCGCCGCTCGCCGGGACAGTGATCGTGCCACTGCTCGGAAAGCCGGTGGTGGAAACCACCGTCAGCGTGGCCGTACCCCAGAATGGGGGATTCGACCCGTTCTGACTGACCCAGGTGTACGAGCCGGAATGCGCCGGATCGTTGGCTTCAGTCGTGTGAGCGAGTATGGGGATCGCCATGTTCGCAGCTCCGATGAAGCTGATCTGCGACACTGGCGGTGGCGGAACCTCACTGCAGTTTGCCGTGTAGGTGACAGTTGCCGTCTGGCCGATGTCCGCGTTCGTGAGCTCGGCCCACATGAATCCGACACCGTTGGTGTAGGTGTGGCTGGCGTTGGGCTGCAGCGTCAGATCGGTCGAGAGTGGATCTCCGGACGTTCCGGACGCGTAGCCCATCCTGCCTGCCGGCTGCCAGGCGATCGTCCCGCCGGTTGCCTCCGTCCAGTGCACGACCGCCGGCATCGTGCCGGTGTTCTGTACGGAGATGCTCGTCAGCAGGTTGCCTGAAGCCGAGCTCGTGAGCGGCGGATTGGTGATCGTGACGCTGTTGCCGTTGACGACCGCGTTGGGATCGGTCGAGGAGACCGTGCAGCCGAATTGTCCGACGTTGGCGTTATCGATCGCGGACGCGCCCGCGGTGTAGGACGCTCTCACGCCGACCCCGACGAGAGCGACGCCCAGGCCCAGACTCGCGAGCACCGTTGCGACCTTTCTTGGTCTATACATCGGATACCTCTACTTTCTGTCTGTCCGCCGCTGCCAGGGCCACGTCCTTGGGACCTGGCAGCGGACGGATGACGGGTGGGCTCGCTTATTGGCTCGCGGTCACGGTGTAGGTGATCGAGACGGCCTGGCCGAGCTGCGCATTGCCCAGCGCCCCCCACTGGATGCCGCCGTTGTAGTCCTGGTGGCCGCCGACGGGGATCGTGACGTCCCCCGGGACCGGACTCAACATGTCTGAGAACGGCGCGACCATGCCATCCGAGGATGCGACGTGCAGCAGCGCGGGCATCGTGCCCGTGTTGGTGATCGTGAACTCCAGCGGTTGGCTGCCGGCCGCTGAGGACTGGATCGTGGCGCCGTTGAGCGTGATCGTGTTGCCACTGAGAACGGCACCCGGGGTGGTGGAGCTGATCTGGACGCCGAACTGCCCGACCTGGATCTTGTCGGTCGCGGTCGCCGCACTCGTGAACGACGCGTTGACGCCGACGCCGATCAGGCTGACCCCGAGCGCCATACTCGCCAGCACCATCGCGATCTTTCGTGCCTTGCGCATTTTTGAGACCCTCCTTGTCACTGCGGTTGATGAATGCTCGTAGGGTCCGAACCGGTGGTCCCGGACCGCGACCCGCGGAGATTTGTAAGTCCACTGACCGCGAAGATCAGCCCGGCTCCGATCAGGAGCACAGGCAGGATGATCCCGCGGGGTATTTGACTAGCCCAACCGAGCTTGGGGATGATTACTGCCAGGCGGTAGACCGATTTGCCCTGGAGGGCGACAGGCCCCCAGGGGTCGTTGCGCCCGTGATTGGCGTCGCCGCGTGTCGTTATCGTGGTCTTGGCACCGACACGCTTGAGCGCCACGATCCGGTGCATCTCTTCGTAGTTCTTGCCGGGCGGGACGAACGCGATCACCTCACCCACGTGCAGCGAGGAGATCGGAACGCGCCACGTCGCCAGCAGGTCGCCCGGCTGAAACGTCGGGCGCATCGAGCCACTGAGCACCGGCTGCAGGTTTAGGTGGCCCGTCCGCACCGCGATCCCGAGCCCCAGTACCACCACGCTCAGCCCAAGTAGTGTGGCGGTAACAATGCTCCGTAGAACATTCGTCCCCTTAGCAGTCCGTTGCATAAAGGTAACGGTACGTCTACGAGCCGACCTTCCCGAGAGCACTATCCCGCATATATGGAGGGGAACGTCCCGTGTTCGTTCCTGGTGGAAAGCACCGACGCGTATGAGGGTAAACCGCGCGCGGCAGGGCGCTGTCTACGTGAAGAACTTCCTGATCGATACGCGCGGTAGTCGTTACGCCTTGGCGCGCGGGTCTACATACAGGTTGTAGACCTCGACGTTGGCGGTCTTCGTTCCGCTCGGCGTCAAGGTGATCTGCATCGGCTGCCAGCCGGCGATGCTGCTCGGCGCAAGCGCGACCGGGTCCGATAGCTCCCAGCCGCCGCCGACGCCCTGGTTTCCGGTCGTCTTGAACTTCCCGGTTTGCATCGGGCTGTTGGCAGAGCTCGTGCCGGCATAGGAGACCGAGAAGTTGACGGCGCCGCCGTTCGAGCCGCTGAGGTTGTCGATCATCGCGCGGGCCGACGGGTAGTCGGACGTGAGGCAGATGGTCGGGCTGACCGCCTGCGAGCCGCGCGGAAGGTCGAGCACCGAGCCCGTCGTGCCGTCCGCGAGCTTGGCGGTGACGATCGTTGCTCCTCCACTGAGCCTCCAGCCGGCGCCGTTGAAGTTAGCGACGGTCTGGCCCGCTGCGAGCGCGTAGGAGTTCGTGTCCTGCCACGACAGGAACGGTTGCGTCAGCGCGGGGGCCGCGCACATCGACGTGTCGACCGAGCTGGTCAGCGACTGTGTCGAAGCGCTCTTAGCCTGCGCGGGCGCCGCAGCGGCGGCCGCAATTACCAGCCCTAAGCCGAGGCGGTGGAAAAGGCAATGATTCATCGTACGCACCTTCCGTGGTGTGCACTGGCAGCCGAGCTATCTCACCCCGTGTGAGACCTCTAGCTTTGCGTCCCCGGCTCGTGCCGGGTTTGCCTTTTTCAGTTTGGTTCGCAACCAATGCATCGGCCGACCGAAGCCGATTCCAGTCCGCCGAAACTACTGCCCGGGGCCGCCGAGCTTCCACGGATTGAGTCCGGGGGGTTGGCCCTGGACACGGACGCCCGGGCAGGGCCGGGCGTTCGCGGTGCGGTCCGCTCGGGGAACGGCGCTAGTGAGGGTCGAGGGTGCGGGCCGGGCTCGATGGGTGTCAGCAATCTGACAATTTCACCTGCATACGGGGACGCTACCCGGTCTGAGGCCCTCGAGCAGTTACGCGGCCCTGGCCGTCGGCTGCGCGAACAGCGGATCGGCGGCGTCGTTGGCCCACGCCAGCGAGTCCAGATACACCTCGCCTGCGCCCGGAAAGATCGCCTGGGCGTGGTCAAAATCGCCGGCCTCCAGAGCGGTGACGCAGTCGAGCAGCTGGCCCTTCTCGCCTCGGTGTGTGGTGAGCGCTTCGCGCATGTCCTGAGGGAATGGGATCTTCGCAAGCACCTCCACGATCGGCATGTTCATCAGCGCATCGATCACCGAGAACAGGCCGAGCGTGAACAGCTCGCCAGGGCTTGTGCCGGGAAGTTGCTCACCGGCAAGCTCGCAGAAGCGGGCGCGGACCAAAGCTGTGACGGTTAGCTCCGGTGGCTTGTCGCCGATGCTGGCGAACGTGCTGAGCGCCGCCCAATGCCTCAGCTTCTCCAGGCCGAGCAACGCGAGCGCCTGCCCGATCGAGCGGACCTGCTGGCGCAGGCCGAAGAACGCCGAGTTGATGTAGCGCAGCAGTCGGTAGCTGAGCCCGACGTCGCGGGCGATCATCAGCTCCACATCGGGGAGCTCAACAGTGGGGTCCTGCAGGGCGGCCAGCAGCTCCAACAACGACAGCCGGTTGGCATCGACTCGCCTGCCGCGCACCAACTCGGGACGGCAGAAGAAGAAGCCCTGGAACAGCTCGCACCCTGCGCCGGCGCAGTAGGCATAGTCCTCTTGGGTCTCGACCTTCTCCGCCAGCAGCGTGACGCCATAGGGTGTCAGGCGGGCGACTTCTCTTGAAAGGTGTTCCCGTCCAAGCGCCAGCACGTCGAGTTTGATCACGTCCGCAAGCGCCAGTAGCGGCTCGACGCTCGGGCTGTACTGAAAATCGTCGAGCGCCACCCGGTAGCCCTGCTGCTTGAGCTCTCCGATTGCGCCAACCAGCCGGTCATCGATCAGCTGGTCCTCGAGGATTTCGACTAGCACCAAGCCGGGCGGTATGGTCTGGACGAAGTCGCGGAGCACGAACTCGCGCGACACGTTGATCCACGCGGTGTGCGCGCCGACGATTCGCTCGAGGCCGATCTCGGTCAGCGAGTTGAGCACGACCGTCGCGGTCGCTCGTTCGGGACTCGTGAAGCGGGCATGGTCGCTCGCCGGTCCGCCGCGGAACAACAACTCATATCCGGCGACCTGAAGCCGCCGGTCGAAGATCGGCTGCCTCGCGACGAAGATCTCTGACATGCCTCACCAGCTCACGAAGGGGAACGCTCCACTCGTAATCGACGCGAACCACCCCGACCTGAGCCGGATTGCGGCCCAGGCGGCCCCCCTCCTGAGGTCCGTCAGCCTGCCGCCAGAATCTTCGCCTTCTGTGCCTCGAACTCCGCCTCGGTCAGAGCACCGCGGTCGCGGAGGTCCGCGAGCTTCGTCAGCCGGTCGACGATGTCAGGCTGTGGCGCGGTGGGACCCGAGATCACCTTGCCGTCCACCATCACGATCCCCTGAAGCCCGCCGGCTGACGCCTGGGCCTTCATCTGTTCGATGTACTCGGCCATCGTGCCGTTCTTCATCGCCGTCGTCATCCCGTCGCGCATCGCCGCCGAGCGCTCTGCCCTGTCGTGGTCGATTCCAGGCGGGAAGATCCGGTTCTCCTGTACTGCGATCTTGGAGTGGTCGTTCGGGTCGTAGATGACCTGGCACTGCCATCCGGTCATCGGCATTTCGCCCGGGAACGCCTGGTGAAACGTCGCCTCGAACGGTGGCTCCCCGTCTGGCTCGACCCTGAGCGTCACCTTCACGTGGTCGGTCATGTTGGCCGCTGCCTGCATTGAGCTACTGCTGGAGCTCCGCCATTGGTCCGTGGCGTCCAGCACGGTCGCCCACGCGATCTTGCCGCCTCGCTCCGACAGCTGCTGCTCGAGCTTCTTCTTGTTGCCAAACATCCCGCCTCCTGGGTCGATCTGCCCGAGATCATCCACGGAGTCCCGCCGGAGTCAAGCAATTGCGATCTGGGGCGACAACCCAGGTTAGCTCCGAACACCCGGGAAGAAGGCGATCATTATCAACGGACCACGCGATGAGCTCAGAGCCGTGCTGCCGGAAAGCGAGGCCGTTTACGCGCAGGGCTTTGAGCAGTCCCCGATCGGGTTGGCGCTCACAAACCTGGATGGAACGTTCAGTCGCGTCAATCCGGCGCTGGCGCGGCTGCTTGGCTATGCCTTCGCCGCAAGAGCTTGTCGGCGTCAGCTTCGGGTCGGTCACACATCCGGAAGATGCGGCGGAGAACATCGCAGCGTCCCGCATGATCCTCGAACATGGCGGGCCGTATCAGGCCGAGAAGCGCTACGTCCGCAAGGACGGTGCGGTGATCCATGCGCTGCTCTCGATGACGGTGGTGCGCGACGCGGGCGGCCGGCCGAGCATGTTCTTCGTGCAGGCCGAAGACATCACCGATCGCAAGGCCGGCGAGTCTGAGCGCGCGCGGTTGGCGGCGATTTTCGAGTCCTGCCAGGACGCCATCATCGGCAAGGACCGCGACGGGATCATCACCGTCTGGAATCCAGGCGCCGAGCTGCTGTACGGCTACTCGGCGTCGGAGGTGGTCGGCCGGCCGGTCAGCCTGCTGGTTCCCGAGGCGCGCCGCGGTGAGGACCAGGAGATCCTCGACCGGGTGTTGGCGGGCGATCGGATCGAGCAGTTCCGGACCGAGCGGGTGTGTAAAGACGGCTCCATTGTCAATGTCTCGCTGTCGGTCTCTCCGATCTACGACGCGGCGGGCCGGATCAGCGGAGCGTCGAGCATCGCGCGAGACGTGAGCGCAGCGATGCGCGCGCAGCAGCAGATCGCGCTGCAGGCGGCTCTGCTCGACGAGGTCGACGCTGCTGTGGTGCTAACGGACACGGAGGGCGTGGTTCGCTACTGGAGCCGCGGCGCGCGGCATCTGTATGGCTATCTGGCCGAGGAAGCCGTCGGCCGCAAGATCGTTGATCTGGTGGTGCCGGAGCATAGCCGCGCCGAGTTACTCGGCCTGCGAGCCGGCGCGCAGGCGGGCCGACCCGCCAGCGCTGAGCTCGACGTCCATGACAAGGAGGGGCGAGTCTTCCCGATCTATGTCCGCCACCGGCGTGTCGCACTCGGCGCAGAGGATCGGCTGATCAGCGTTTCGGTCGACATCAGCGAGCGCCGGGACACCGAGCAGGCAATCCGCCGGCACGCGGAGGGGCAGGCCGAGCTCGCCGATCTCGGTCGGCTCGCGCTCAGGGGCGCGCCGCTGGAGGAGCTGTTCGACGCAGCGGTCGGCGCGGCGTGGCGAGTTCTGTCATCGGACGGCGCCTGGCTGCTCGAACATCGACCGGACGCCGGCAGCCCGCTGGTCCGGGCGGAGGTCGGTTGGCCGGAGGTGGGGATCGGTGAACCGCTCGACGGCGAGGAGGACTCACTGTCGGGGTACGTGGTGCGCTCGCGCGGGTCGGTCGTGGTTGAGGACTGGGATCAGGAGCGGCGGTTTCGCTGTTCGGAGACGCGGCTGGCGCGTGGGATGCGCTGCAGCGTCGGAGTGCTGATCGACAGTCCGGACGCGCCGTTTGGAGTGCTCGAGGTCCAGTACACCGAGCCCGGTGCCGTGCCACCGGACTGTCTCACCTTCCTCGATGGGCTCGCGAACGTGCTGGGCGCGGCGATCCAGAGCCGCAGCGCGCAGGACATGATCGCCCGACAGAGCGCCTCGCTGGCGGTGATGACCGAGAGTCTGCGCGGTCTGGTCGGCGAGAAGGAGAGTCTGATCGAGCAGATTCCGGGCGTCGTGGTGGTATTCGACTTGTACGCCGACGGTTCGGGCGAGTTCGTGTTCGTCAGCCGGCATTGCGAGTCGATTCTCGGCGTCGGGTCGTCCGAGCTACTGGGGGATACGGCGCGCTTCCTCCAACGCGTGCATCCGGAGGACCGCCGGCGGGTAAACGACGTGGTCAGGCAACAGTCCGCGGCTGGGTCCGATCCCGTGCCGGGCGATTACCGGTTCGTACGTCCGGACGGCACCGAGGTGTGGTTGCGCGGCGTGTTTGCCCTGGTTCACGTCGAGGAGGAGTTTCGGCGGGTTCAGTCGGTTCTGTTCGACGTCACCGCAGAGAAGCAGGCTGCGCTCGACCGCGACCGGTTGGAGCTCGATCTGCGCTTGGCGCAGAAACTCGAGGCGGTGGGTCAGCTCGCCGCCGGGGTGGCGCATGAGATCAACACACCGGTCCAGTTCATTGGTAACTCGGTCACGTTTCTCAAGCGCGCGGCGGACAAGCTATTGGTGCTCACCGAGGTCTACCGCGAGCTGCTCCACAGCCAGCAGCCGCTCAGCAAGGACGAGCGCCAGCAGCGCGCGCTGCGCGCCGAGGAAGACGCCAACCTCGACTATCTGATCGAGCGGATACCACCGGCGTTTGAGCGCTCGCTGGACGGCATCGAGCGGGTCTCCTCGATCGTGCGTGCGATGCGGGAGTTCGCCCACCCTTCTACCGCGCGAGCACCGATCGACGTCAACCAGGGGATTCAGACGACCGTGATCGTGGCCAAGAACGAATACAAGTACGTCGCCGACGTCGAACTCGAGCTGGGCGAGCTTCCGCTCGTGATGGCCAACGCCGGCGATCTGAACCAGGTATTCCTCAATCTGATCGTCAACGCCAGCCATGCGATCGAAGCGCGCGTAGGCGACTCGGGCGAACGCGGCAAGATCAGCGTTGCAACCAGCGCCAACGACGCTGATGTGTTGATCACGATCAGCGACACCGGGTGTGGAATCCCGGCTGAGATCTCGGGGCGCGTGTTCGATCCGTTCTTCACCACCAAGCCCGTTGGGCGCGGCACCGGGCAGGGCCTCGCGATTGCCCACACGATCGTGGTGGAGCGCCACCACGGGGCGATCAACTTTGAGCCCAACCTCGCCGGGGGCACGACGTTCCGCATCCGTCTGCCGCTGGATGACACCGCAGCCGACACCGAGAGCCTGGAGACCGCAGCCTGATCGTGCCCAGCACGTGACGCCGCCGAGCGTCTGGCACCATGGGTCGCGTGCGCCCCCGGATCCTGTGTGTCGACGACGAGCCTCACGTCCTGGAGTCGCTGCAAGACACCCTGTACGAAGATTTCGATGTGCGGACCGCCGTCAGCGGCGCGGAAGGGCTGGCACGACTGCGCGATGAGCCGGATGCTTACGCGCTGATCATCTCCGATATGCAGATGCCGGTAATGCCCGGGTCGGTGTTCCTGCGCGAAGCCCGGCGGGTTGCCCCCGACGCGACCAGGATGCTGCTTACCGGCTACGCGGACCTCGACAGCGCCGTCAGTGCTGTCAACGAAGGGCAGCTGTTTCGGTTTCTGATGAAGCCGTGCTCGCCGTCGGATCTGCTGTCCGCGTGTGGCGCGGCGTTGGAGCAGCATCGGCTGCGGACAGCTGAGCGGGTGCTGCTCGAGCAGACCCTGAAGGGGAGCCTGAAGGCATTGGCAGATGTGCTTGCCTTGGCCAACCCCGCCGCGTTCGGCCGAAGCGAGCGCGTCCGCAGTTCGGCCGCCGAGCTGGCCCGTGCATTGCAATTGGACGAAACCTGGGAGGTGGAGGTCTCGGCGCTGCTGGTCCACATCGGCGCGGTCACGCTGCCGTCCGAGACCGCGGAGAAGCTGTACGCCGGCGCCAGGCTCAGCCCGGGCGAGCAGGACATGGTGGACCGCATACCCGCGTTGACCCGCCGGATCCTGGAGAACATTCCCCGGCTGGAGGGGGTCCTGGAGATCATCGCCGACCACCAGCGTGCGTACGGGGAGAGGGGCGCCGGGCGGTCGCTGCCCGTCGGGGCGCGAATCCTGCGGATCGCGCTTGACCACGACGCACTCCACGGGCAGCTCGGCGACAACAGCCTGGCGCTGGCAGCGATGCGCGGACGCGATCTGGTGTACGACCCCGACCTGCTCGACGCGTTCGAACAGGTCATTGGCAGCGACGCCGGTGACCTCAGGGTCCGCGAGATCCCCCTGGGGGGGCTGCGTGCCGGGATGATGCTCGCCGACGACGTCCGCAGCGACACGGGCGCCCTGTTGATCGCCCGTGGAAACCGGGCGACCGATCAGCTGATCGCCCGCCTGTTCAATCTCCGCAGCGGGTCGATCCGCCAGCCGCTGATGATCGTGGACGAAGCCTCCTAGGCCGCGGCCGCCGTCACCGGTATGGCGTCGCCGGCCGAGCGAGCGAGTTCGCGCCACTGATCGAGCTGCGACCGGACCCCGAGCTGGTCGAGGTACGCGTCGTCCAGCAGCACAAGCGGCGTTCGGTCCTCGGAGCCCGGCTCGAGCTCGTGAGCGAGGGCATCGGCGATGTGCACGGCCGCGACGGCGTCGAGCGCGGCACCGGGAACGGCGAGCGGATCGTGGTGATGGGCGACGGCTTCCACCACGCCATCCGGGAGCCCCCACAGCGATAGCAGGTATGCCCCGGTGGCAGCGTGGGTGATGCCGTGAACGTCCTGCTCGACCTGATGGAGCGTGACATTGCGGCGGCGTGCTTGTTCGGTCAGCGCCCGCCACTGCGACGGATCATCCGCGATCAAGACCAGCTGGCCGATGTCATGAAGCAGCCCGGCGGTGATCGCGTCCTGTTGCGCGGCGCCCTTGGGCAGAATTCCGGCCGCGATTCGGGCCACGAGCGTGGCGTGGCGCTCGAACTGGCCGATCGAAAATCCGTCCACCCCGGTCGGCGCGAGCTTTCCAACCGCCTCCGCTGAAAGCGTCAACGCCTTGACCGTGTCCGATCCGAGGTACACGACCGCGTCACGCACCCGGTTGACCGTGCGACCAATCCCGAAAAACGCGGAATTCGCGAGCTGCAGCAGTTTTGCCGTCATCGCCGGGTCACGCTCGATCACGCCGGCGAGATCGTCCGGACCCGTGTTCGCGTCGGCGATCACCCGTGAGATCTCCATGTACAAGCCCGGGGCCGACGGGAGTGTCGTCGCGGCTGCCGTGACCCGATACTGCTCGGCCTGCTCGGTCAGCTCATGCAGCGCGCACGACCGCTGCACCACAATCCCCAGCTCATCGGCGTTGCACGGCTTGGCCAGGATCCGATGGGCCACAGTCGCAGCCCGGGCCGCGATCTTCGGATTCGCGTAGCCCGAAAGCACCAGGCGGATCGTCGCCGGGTAGCGCTCCTGGACACGAGCGAGCAGCTCGACGCCGTCCATTCCCGGCATCTGGATATCCGACACGATCACGTCCGCAGGCTCCGCTTCGAGCTCCCCGAGGGCCTCCGTCCCGCTGATCGCGAATCGCATCCGCCACACGCGACGATACGGATCCAGCGCGTCACGCAGACTCTCGAGCATGTCGCGCTCGTCGTCTACAAACAGAACGCGCTTCAGCGGCGCGCTCACAGCGCCGCCCTCGCCCTCCGAGCAACGGTCCTTCTGCGGCCGCGGATCATCCGCCATACCCACGTGATCGCCTGACGTGCCCCTACATTGAGCAACCGCCGTGTGCCGAGAGGCAGTCAAAGCGATCCGGTCTCAAGTGGGCAAGGTTCTCGCGCTGGCGCCGCCCGAGTGCGCGACGAGACCTTCGCCGCGCGCACCCTGTCCATGGTGGCCGCGAATTGCACCGCAACGAGACCCAGCGGGCGGCAAGAGTTGATCTCGGTGGCGACGCGCCCGCGCTGCGAGGGGGCGGGAGCTTCAGATCCGGGTTCGCGCCTGTTCACATCAGGGCAACGTCCGCGTCGCCGCGCCTTCATATAACGCGGTAACCCCAACAAGGAGTTGCATCCCCATGAGTGGACGTTTCAGGAAGGGGGCGTTCGCCGCGGTTGTGGCTGGGGCTCTCGCAATCGGCATCCCGGTGGCCGGCGCCTCCGGGCACCACGATCACGGCGACCACGGTCGCGGGCATCACGGGCGCGCGATCCAGCACGTGCTGCTGATCTCGGTCGACGGGCTTCACCAGTCCGACCTGGATTGGTACGTCGCGAATCATCCCTTTTCCGAGCTTGCCAGGCTCACCAGGGGCGGTGCCCAGTACACAGCCGCCCACACCCCGGTCCCCTCGGACTCGGACCCCGGCATGACGGCGCAGATGACCGGGGGGAACCCGCGCACGACCGGCATCTACTACGACGACGAGTACAACCACGCGCTGCTGCCCGCGGGGACGACGTCATGCCACGGTCAACCGACCGGCGCCGCCGTCATCTACGACTCGCCGGATGACATCGACGCGACCCGTCTCGACGCCGGTCAGGGCCTCTCCGGTCTGCCGGGCAGCATCCTGAGCATGACGAGCACACCGCAGAACCTGCTCGTTCCTTCCACCTTCCCGGTCGATCCGACGACCTGTAATCCGATCTACCCGAATCAGTACCTGAAGGTCAACACGATCTTCAACGTCGCCCACAATGCCGGTCTGCTGACGGCGTGGTCCGACAAGCACCCCATCTACACCTCCTTCGACGGGCCCCAGGGAAACGGGATCGATGACTCGTTCGACCCCGAGATCGACAGCAACGCGCTGATGCCGGACGGGACCCTGTACCCGGGTGGCATCGCCTGGACCGGCGACAACGCCGCGACGATGCAGTACGACTCCTACAAGGTCCAGGCCGTCCTCAACTGGATCGACGGTTGGAACCACAGCCGTACCCAGAAGGTCGGGGTGCCGGCGATCTTCGGGATGAACTTCCAGACCGTCTCGACGGCCGAGAAGCTCCCGACCTCGGATGGTCTGACCGGCGGTGATCTGCCCGGCACCACCACGCCCGGGCCGCTGCTGCGGCGAGCGTTGCAGTACATCGACGACCAGGTCCAACTGATGGATGACGAGATCCACACGCAGGGCCTGGCCGACTCGACGGCGATCATCATCTCCGCCAAGCACGGCCAGTCCCCGCAGGATCCCAACCAGCTGACCCGGATCGACGACGGTCCGATCATCAACGGGGTCAACGCGGCGTGGGCGGCAACCCATCCGGGAGCTGCCCCGCTGGTCGCGTTCGGAACCGACGACGACGCGATTATGTGGTGGCTTTCCGATCGCTCCCAGGCGGCGGCGCGGTTCGCGAGGCACTACCTGTGGACTCACACCGCGACCGGTAACACCGCCACCGGCGGTTCGCGCACGCTGGCCCACTCCGGCCTGGCGCAGATCTATGCCGGCGTGGGGTCGCGCGCTACTTCGGAGTGCCGGTCTCAGATCCGAGCCATCCCGACGTCTGGGGTGTCGTCCAGGTCGGCGTCGTGTACACGGGCGGAACCGGCAAGATCGCCGAGCACGGCGGGGCCAACCCGGCAGACCGCGATGTGCCAGTCGTCGTGTACGCACCGGGCGCGGTGAGCCCCGGCGTGTCCGACCAGTGGGTCGAGACGACACAGATCGCACCGACGATCCTGCGGTTGCTCGGGCTCAATCCCGACGCCCTGCAGGCCGTCCAGATCGAGGGCACCGAGGTCCTCCCGGGCATCGGACGCTGATACGCATCCCATCCCAGGGGGCGGCGAATCTTGGTTCGCCGTCCCCTGGCGCCGGGGCGCCTCCAGGCCGAGCCAACAGGGCGGGAGCGGCCAAGCATCCGGCCGCTGGTCGAGAAACCGGAATATACGGCCGGTTTCTCGACCAGCGTCGGCTTCCCACCCTAACGAGGGTCGAGGATCACGATTGGGATCTTCCGGCCCTTCGCGTGGCGCGCGAAGAAGTCATACCCGGGATACAGCGCGACGAACTGCGGCCACAGGCGAGCGCGCTCCTCATCGGTGGCGACGCGGGCGCGGACCTTGTGCACCTCAGAGCCGATCTGAATCGTGGTGTCGGGGTTCGCATTGACGTTGTGGAACCACGCGGGGTGCGTTGGCTGCCCGCCTTTCGATGCCACCACGGCGACCGTGTCGCCGTCCTGGTGGTACATCAGCGGAGACGTCCGCTTCGCGCCGCTCTTGGCTCCGGTGTGATCGAGGAGCAGGATCCGAGCCAGGGGCCAGCCGGGGATATGGTCGCCGAGCTTGCCGCGGGACCGCCGGTACAGGGCCACGTGGATCTTGGTCGAGCGTCGACCGAGGTAGATGCCGTGCTGGTTGGCGAACTGCGAGCTCCCGGCGGTGAGCTGTGCCAACCAGGGCATGCCGCTAGTCGGTCGTCATGCGGCGCGCGGCAGAGCCGCTCGGCGGGCGCTCTGGACCGCGAGGCCGGCGGCGTCGATCGCGCTCGCGAACGAGACCTCGGCCAGGCACCCGGGTGCGGCGACCTGGTCGCCGCAGAGGTAGACACCGTCGCCGCGGTCGATCTCGGGCCGGTCGCGCCAGGTCGTGCCGGGGAGGTCCAGCGCGCCGCTGCGGCCGTCCATGACCTGACGCCGGCGCCAGGTGACGCGCGCGCGCCAGTCCTCGAACGACGCGTCGAGCAGTCGCTCGAGGCGCACAGCGGCGTCGTCGGCGGTCTCGCCCGGCCGGATCGGCATCTGCGCCTGCACGAGCTGCTCGCCGGACGGCGCCAGTGACGGGTCCTGCGCGCTGTATCGCTCGAGCCAGCCCGCGCTTTCAAGATCGGACACGATCCACGGGTCGCCGCCGTGCTCGCGCACCCCGATGTCCAGGCAGACGGTGTTGCCGCTGAGCCATTGCAGGCTGTCGTCGCCGAGCAGCCGGCGCGCGTCACACAGCTCGAGCGCCACGATCGCCGTGGCATCGGGGAGCGTTTCGACGCGCTCACCGGTGACGATCCTTACTCCGAGCGCTCGCGCGTGGCGCTCGAGCCCGGCGATCAGGGCGTTCCAGCCGCCGACGATGAACCGCACCGGCGGGCTGGGGCTGAGCAGTAGGCGCTGGGTACGCTCCCAGACGAACGCCGCCGAGAGCTGCCCGGGATCGTGATGGAAGGTGTAGACGCCGGCGAGCGACGACAGCAAGTCGGCCGTGCGGCCGTCGCTGTGGTCGGTGACCCACGAGCGGAAGTCCTGGTCGACCGGCGCCATCCGCCCGCGCAGGCGCAGGCCCGGCGGGATCAGGGTCAGCGGTGGCGCGCGATGGATCGCCCCGTCGTAGTGGAAGCGGTAACCGGTCAGCCGCGGCCTCGCCAGGGCCGGCATCAGGTCACGCTCGCTGAGCCAGTCCCACAGGACGCCGCCCTTGTAGATCACGTGCGGACCAAGATTCGCCTTGTAGACACCGTCGGTACTGCGTGCGCGTCCGCCGACCCGCTCGTGCGCCTCGAGCAGCCGCACGGCCGTGCCGTGCTCGGCGCAGGTGATGGCCGCGGTCAGCCCCGCGACCCCGCCTCCGATAACCGTGATCTCGTTCATGGCCAGCACCGTACCGCGCGACTGGCACCTCGTACAGTTCCAGTCATGGCGCTCGCCAAAGGGCCAGTGGACCTGCTGATCGAGCTAGACCGCGGCGGCGAGCTGCTGCTGCACGAGCAGCTCGAGCGCATCCTGCGTGAATCGATCCGCACCGGCCGGCTGAAGGCAGGGGCGTTGCTGCCGTCAAGCCGCGCCCTGGCTGCGGAGCTCGGCGTGTCGCGCGGCGTCATCACGACTGCCTACGAGCAGTTGTCCGCCGAGGGCTACCTGCTGACCCGCCAGGGTGCGCTTGTCCGCGTCGCGCGCGGGGTGCGCGCCCAAGCGTCCCGGCCGTCCCCGCCCTCGCTGCTGCCCCAGTTCGTCTACGACTTCAGCCCGGGCCTGCCCGACCTCGCTGGCTTCCCGCGGGATCGCTGGCTGCGCTCGCTGCGCAGTGCATGGCGCGAAACCCGACTGGACGCGATCGGCTACGCCGACCCACGAGGCGTCCCGGAGCTACGCGAAGCGCTCGCCGACTATCTCGGCCGCGTCCGCGGCGTGGCGGCCGACCCCGAGCACCTACTGATCTGCACCGGCTTTCGCCAGGGCCTGTCGCTCACATGCCGCTGGCTGCACGCCAACGGGATTGACCACGTCGCGCTCGAAGATCCCGGTTGGCACGCCCAGCGACTGATCGTCGAGGAGGCGGGTCTGAACGTCACGCCGATCCCGGTTGACGGCGACGGCATCGACGTCGACGCGCTGGACAGCAGCCAAGCCGACGTTGTCGTCGTCACACCCGCGCACCAATTCCCGACCGGCGTCGTCATGAGCCCGGGGCGCCGCGCGGCACTGATCGACTGGGCCGAGCGCCGCGACGGACTGATCCTCGAGGACGACTACGACGCCGAGCTCTGCCTCGAACGCGTCGGCGCGTTGCAGGGCCTCGCCCCGGACCGCGTCCTGTACATCGGGTCGGCAAGTAAACGCCTGACCCCCGGAATGCGGTTGGGCTGGATGCTGACTCCCTCCTGGCTGTCCTGGGCACTGATCACCGCTAAGGCGATCGAGGACGGAGGCTCGGAGATCACCGGCCAGCTCGCGCTCGCCGATTTCATCGCCCGCAGCGAGCTCGACCGCCACCTGCGGCGCATGCGTCTCCGGTACACGAGGCGCCGCCAGACACTGCTGGCCGCGCTGGCACACAAGCAGCCCCACTGGCGCCCGCAAGGAACCGGCGGCGGCCTGCACACGGTCGTCAAGCTCCCCGCCGCCGTCGACGAGCCCGCCCTGATCGCCGCCGCCGCCCGCCACAACGTCGGCATCGAGGGCCTCTCACTACACAGCTACACGGGCGACACCCCGCCCGGCCTGGTGATCGGACACGCGCATCTCGCCGAAGCCGCGATTGAGCACGGCGTCCGACTACTCAGCGAGGCGGGCCTGTCCTAGTGCTGTACTAGATGCGAATGCTGCCGTCCTGCGCCACGGTCCAGTCGGGGTTGTGCGCAACCTCCCACACGTAGCCCTCCGGGTCGGCAAATGCTCCCGTCGTGCCGCCCCAGTCAGCGCGGCCTGCGGGACGCACGATCCTGCCCCCCGCCCGCTCCGCTTCGGATAAGACTGCATCGACGCCCGCGGGCGTACGCACGTTGTGAGCGAGCTCGATCCCCGGAGCGCCATGACCTCCCAATGCCGTCCAGAGCCCAAACACCATCCCACCGGCCTGGAAGAAGCAGACCTCGTCGTCAGGCTGCCGCGCGCCGGACCAGCCAAGCGCCTCGTAGAACGCGCGGGCGCGGGCGAGGTCCCGGACACCGAGTGTCACCAGGCTAATTCGCTGTTCCATGAGATTCTCACTTTCTGGATCGATTCCGGTGCGGTAACGCGTCCTCCCCGCGAGCACCAGCCGGCCCAGGGCGCGTGAGGGTGCGGCGGGGCCGGATGGTGTCAGCAAAAATCGCATTTTCGCCTGCATACAGGCACTTGGGCCTGTAAGCATGTCGCCATAGCGGATTTCGGCCCGCGCGGGCGTGTGGCGATCAGCTCACGCGCTCCAGCACGAACACCGGGATCTGGCGGTCGGTCTTGGTTTGGTACTGGGCATAGTCTGGCCAGACCTCAATGGCGCGCTGCCACCACACCGTGCGCTCGTCTCCGGAAGCCTCGCGCGCGGTGTAGTCGCCCTTCGCGGCGCCGTCTTGCAGTTCCACAAGTGGATGCTCAACGAGATTGCGGTACCAGGCGGGATGCTGTGGGGCGCCACCCTTGGACGCCACCGCCGCATACGCCCCGTCGTGCTCCACGCGCATGACCGGGTTCTTGCGCAGCTTGCCGGACCCGGCGCCAACAGACGTGATCACGACTACCGGGACGCCTCGCAGTGTCGTTGCCTTGGTCCCACCGGAGCCCTCGTACGCATCGACCTGATCGCGAACCCACTTCGCAGAACTCGGCTCGTATTCGCCCTGTAGCGGCATCGTTTCTCCTTTTGATCTTGATACCTCTGGGAGACTAGAGGAGCGCACCGGGGCCTCGGTGCCGGCGGAGGTTTCCGAGTGAACATGCCGTTCTTCCCGTCGGCAATTCCTATCCGGTGAGCGGCAGCCCGCGTCGGGTGAACACTCCTTCGAGCAGCCGGATTCTGTCGGTCATCACGCCATCCACGCCAAGGTCGAGCAGCTCGTTGATTGTGGCCTCGTCGTTGATCGTCCAGACGTGCACGGGCAGGTGTGCCCGGTGCGCGGCATCGACGAATCGCTTGGTGACGAGCCGGACCGGTCCCTGTCGGATCGGCACTTGGATGCAGTCGGCACCCAGGCGTGGCATCACGCCGGAGGTCGCGACGAGACGCACGAGCGCAACCGCCCAGGGCCCCATCGACGTGCACGCCCGCCCGCCCGCGAGCGTGCGGATCCGGTGCAGGCGGCGATCGGAGAACGATCCCACGCACACGCGCTCCCAGGCGCCGAGGCGATCAAGCAGCGCCGCCAGCGGCCCGACGCACCGATCAGACTTGGGGTCGATGTTGACCCGGGCGGCCGGCCATCGCACGAGAATCTCCTCCAGCCGCGGAACCCGGATGCCGCGGGCACGGAACGGGAAGCTGCTCCCACCGTCAGGCGAGAATGCGTAACCAGCGTCGGCCGCCTCCACCTCGGAGATACTCAGCTCGGCGATCGCGCCCGTCCGGTCGGTGACCCTGTCGAGCCGCTCGTCATGAAAGGCGACCAGCACGCCGTCGCGCGTGAGGTGGGCATCAGTCTCGATGTACCTATACCCGAGCGTGAGCGCGATCTCAAACGCCTCGAGCGTGTTCTCGGGTGCCTCACCGGCCCCGCCTCGGTGGGCGATCGCGATCGGCCCGGGCAGGTCAAGAAACGAATGCACGCACCATAGTGTCGAGGATCCCAGTCTCCCGGTTGGCCGCGACCACGGTAGTTGCCGCGATCCTGATGACGAGACATGAGCGCGGTAAGGGGCGACTCGCGTCACTAGACTTCCTCCATGACAGAACAAAACGGGCGGCGCCGGCGCATTTTCGGTGGGTTACTTTTGGCCGTCGCGATGCTCGCGATGGCCAGCGCCGTGGTCTACTTTGCGCTCGATGACCACACCAACCGCGACTCGGCGCAGGCATGGCGCGCGCGGTCAACCGAACTTCGCCAGGTGCTGGATGCGCGCGATATACAGCTCGCACAGCGCACGCGCGCGCTGACGGTTGCCAGCGGCCAGCTCGCCTCGCTGGGCGGCCAGGTCGGGACGCTCGACCAACGCACTCGCGACCTTGCCGCGGAGAAGGCGCGGGTCGAGGACCAGCGTGCGCTGCTCCAATCGCGCTCGGACGCCCTGACGAAGGTCGCCCAGGCGCAGATAACCTGCTCGAACGACCTGAGCCAGGCGATTCCGCACATCACGGCCCAGGACAGCGCTTGGTTGACTGCCAACGCCGCGGTCATCAATCGGGCCTGCCAGCAGGCACAGAACGACCTGAACGCGTTCAACGCCAACTACGGATAGCGGATGAGAGCCCACGTCGTCCTGGGGATGCTTGCCGGGCTCGCGCTCGCGGTCATCGCCGCGACAGCGCTGGTCGAGGGCCTAGGCACCGTCCCCGCCCCGCCTGCGCCGAACTGGCCCGAGGCGCCGGCGGTTCCCCCGTCGGCCAGAGCGGTGCTTGCCGCGGAGCCGATCCAGCTCGCCGCCGATGCCGAGACCCGTCGCGTCGAAATGTTGACCCTCCGGATCCGCAACATCTCCTGCGGCCGGGGGAGCATCGGCTCCGGGTTCGCCGTCAACGCGCACACGCTGATCACAAACCGTCACGTCATCGCCGGGGCCGGTGCCCTCCAGGCCGACACGTGGGACGGGCAGACGATCGACCTCGACTTCTCCCAGGCGGCCACCGGAATCCTCGTGGACATCGGTGTCATCCACGTCGCCCAGTCGCTGCCGGTCGTTGCCGCGCCCGGCCCGCAACCCGTCGTCGGCGCGCCGGTTACCGCTGTCGGCTACCCGCTCGGCGGCGCTCTCACCATCACCCACGGCAAGGTGCTCGCCTACCTCGACGGCAATACGCTTAACCCCTCGATTGCGTTCAACGGCTCGGTAATGGAGGTCTCAGCGCCAGTCAAACACGGCAACTCCGGCGGGCCTCTGCTCGACTCACACGGTCGCCTGGTCGGAGTCGTGTTCGCCGCTCAGCCTGGCAGCAGTTACAACAGCTCATCGGGGATCACCTACGTGCTCCCCATCGACTCGATCAACTCTCTGCTAGAGCGAGGCGGGAGAGAGGCGGTTCAGCCTTGCCAGCTCTGACACCCGTCGACGGCCGCCCGGCAACCGGTTCCGGCTCAAAACAGTTCGCGCCAGCTGAAGGTGGGTGAGTAGCCGAGCACCTTGCGGGCCTTGCTGATGTCAAGCAATGTGTCGTTTCCCTTGATGTGGTCGGAGACGGGTACCTCTGGGAACACCTCAGCCATCAACTCGCGGCTTGAACGCTTCATCACGGTGTCGGCGGCGGCGATGATGAAGTTGTCGGTCCCCTCGATCTCGGCCTCGAGCGCGAGCCGTACGCTCTGGGCGACATGGCTCGCGTCGACGTAGCCCCAAAGGTTCCATTTACGGCTGTGTGGATCGTCCCAGAACGCCGAAAACTGCTCGTAGTCGGAGCGGACCATGATGTTGGAGAACCGCAGTCCGATGATCGTGGTTCCGTGCCACCTGTGCGACTGCCGCGCGATCTCCTCGCCGAGAACCTTCGACAGCGCGTAGCTGGTCTCCGGGTACACGTGCGCTTCGTCGACCGGCGCATAATCGGGCGGGCGCTCGAACGGCAGGCCGAGCGTCGTCTCGCTTGACGCCCACACCACGCGCGGCAAACCGAGGCGCGCGGCCGCCGAGAACACCGTGTACGTGCTTGTGACGTTGGTGCGGAATACCTGATCCGGCGTCGCATGGGCAGGCGAAGGAATCGCCGCGAGATGTACCACCGCCTCAATCCCGGGCAGCGTGTGCCCCCCGCTCAGTGCCTCCAGGGTCTGTCCGAAGTCGGTGACGTCGGCCCGCAGGAACGGGATCGTCGCCTCCGGGTGCGGCGACTCCGGCGAGGGCACAAGGTCGATGTTGAGGACCTGGTGTCCTCGCTCATGCAGGTCACGCACGACGATGCGCCCCGCCTTGCCACTTCCCCCGGTCACCGCGATTGTCGTCATCGACAGAGTGCGGCTGTCATGCGGCGCTCAAGAACCTCACCGTCTCAGTTGCCGTGCCGTGGCAGTCGCTCGTACCGCCGGGGGTGGTGACGACTACATGGTCACGCAGCGTCACGTTGGCTTTCCTGGACGTGGTGAAGTGCACCGTGAGGTTCAGCGAGCGTTCGGTTGTCTGCCCACCGCTGCTGGTCTTCGTTGTCTTGGCGTATTTGCTGGAGCGGCCGATTATCGGCGGCTTGCCGCTGATAAGCCAGTCCGGAGTGAGACTCGGCACATCCCGGAACGGCGTCGAACCGGTGCGCTGCTGGCACGTCCCCTGGACGCCCTGAGAATTGGTGTCGACGATCTCGATTCGCGTTGTCTTCACGAACAGGTGAAATATCGGACCCTTGTAGTCGCCTGTCGCGACCGGGCACCCGTTCCTGGTGCACGGCGCCTTTGCGAGCGCCGCGGAGCCGCCAAATGCCGTGGCGGTAAGAGCGACGACGGTACAACCGAGGGCCCAGGCACGGCTGCGCATATCTGCCTCCGTCTTCAAGGTGCGGCGAGTCTACTGGCCGACCAGGGCCTGCGCGCGAATGCCGGCCGCGGCCGACCCTCGGCGCATAGGGGCTATGATGGCCGCGGTGAGTGGGCGCGACTCCACCGACGTGCAAGCGAAGGCCAAGGCGATTGCCGAGCTGAAGAAGGAACTGGCGGTCGTGATCGTCGGGCTGATTGTCGCCGCGGCCGTGGTACTGATCGCCGGTTCTGGTGCTTTGAGCACGCTGCGATGGATCGTCGCGGTACTGATTCTCGTGCTCGTAATCGCGTCTCGTGTCATTCGTCGGCGCCGCTCGCCATCAGCCGACGCCACCCCGGAGGACTCGACGGAGGAGCTCTGGAGACGCGAGCAGGAGCGTTACGCCGAGCGGCAGCGTGAACGCGAGACGTCCTGAAGCTGCTGCTCGCTAACAGCGAGCCCTGGGTCTGAAGTTCGCGGTCTGCATGCGGTCACACGGAGTGCCAAGCTTTCCCGATCCCGCCCACGACAGCGCCTTCGACCTTCCTGCCGGGATCAACCCGCAGGCCCACAGTTCCAGCGCGCCCTGCGAGCCTGCATGGAGTTGCAGCCAAGCTCGCTGACGATCGATCAGGCCCCAGCTGCCTCGTGACGCGAAAGCCGGCGGTTGTGCACTGCTACAGCAACCCGCCACAGGTACGGCTCGCCGGCCCCTTCCTCTCATGGAGCTAGCCGGGCTCGAACCGGCGACCTCCTGGGTGCGATCCAGGCGCTCTCCCAACTGAGCTATAGCCCCGCATGCGGCGGCAAATGCCGCGCGGTCTCCGACAGTGTAGACGCGGCCCGCGGGCCGCGGGAGCGCTCAGGGCCTGTCGGCCTGCACGCCAGCTGGCATGTCGGCGCTGAGCGGCCGATACGCTCATCAAACGGCCGGGGTCCTGATGAGTTTTCGCACGCGCCTGACAACCTTCTTCCTCGTGATCGTCGTCGTCCCGATGATCGCCTTCGGCTTTCTGGTCTTCCGCTTGATCGCCGACAGCACGCAGGGTAAGGCCGACGCTCGTGCAGACGGGCTGGCGACCGCTGCGGCGAGCGTTTACGCGAGCGCGAGCGCTGCCGGTCGCTTCGACGCGGAGACGATTGCGCGCGCGATCGCGCGCACGCCCGCCGCCGCGCTCCGCGGCCGGGTCGTTGTGCTGACGTCGCAGGCGGGCCTCGCGCGCGTGACCCTGACCGGTTCTGTCGGCGCCTCTCCGGTGCGCGTCGATGTCGGCGATCAAGACCGCGATCGCGCCGGGCATCGCCACGCTGAGCTCACGGGGAGACGGGCGACGATTGACGGTGATGGCATCCGAGCTGAACGCCGGGCTATATGCCCGCGAGTTGCGCGGTTCGGGGGTCCGAGTCGTCATCCGGCAGGGGACGCAGACGATCGGGTCGACCCCCGCGCGGTACCCTGTGCCGGCGCTGCCGCGCCGGGGAACCGTAACGATCGGTGGGGTCGGGTACCGCGTGGTCACGCAATCGTTCCCTGGCTTTGGCTCGCGGCCGGTCCAGGTGTCGGTCCTGTCGGCCCTCTCGGCGACCGCGGTGTCCACGGGCACGAGCCGGATCGAGGCCGCCGCGTTCATCGCCGCCTTCCTACTGCTCGCCTTCTCGTTCTCGGTCCTGGCCTCGCGGGCGCTTCAGGGCCAGCTGAGCCGGTTTCTGCAGGCGGCACGCCGGCTCGCGGGCGGTGACTTCTCCTCGCCTGTGCCGATCGAAGGAAGAGATGAGTTCGCCGAGCTTGGACAGGAGTTCAACAGCATGTCCAGCCAGCTCTCCGGGCGACTCGACGAGCTGTCGGAGGAACGGGCCCGGCTGCGCGACTCGATTCACCGGATCGGGCAGACATTCGCGTCCAATCTCGACCGGACGGCGCTGCTCGAGCTGGCGCTGAAGACGGCCGTCGACGGCGTGCAGGCGAGCGTCGGACGGCTGAGCTCGAGGTCGAGCGGAGACGAGCCGTTGCACGAAACGTTGCGTGTGGGTTCGCTTAGCGGGCTCGAGAATCAGATCTATGAAGCCGAGCGGGCCGCGCTGCGCAGCGGCGCGCTCGGTGAGTCCTCAGCGGAGGAGACCAGCGTGGTGTCGGTTTCGCTCGGGCCCGAGACGGCCGGCGGCCGCCCACTCGGTCTGATAACGGTGGCCCGCTCCGCCGGGACGTTCACCGACGACGACCGCGAGCTGTTGAGGTCGTTGGCCTCGCAGGCGACGCTCGCGCTGGAGAACGTCGAGCTGCACTTCCAGGTCCAGCGGCAGGCGGCCACTGACGAGCTCACCGGGCTGGCCAATCACGGCCGGTTCCAGGAGCGCCTCGATGCTGAGATCGACCAGGTTCGTCGCTACGACTATCCGCTCAGCCTGATCATGCTGGACATTGACGACTTCAAGGCGGTCAACGACTCCTACGGCCACCAGCAGGGCGACGTCGTCCTTAAGCAGGTAGCTCAGGTTGTCCGCGACAGTTCACGCGAGACCGACACCCCGGCGCGCTACGGTGGTGAGGAGATGGCGCTGGTTCTGCCTCACACAGACCTCCAGGGCGCCCATGCGATCGCCGAGCGTATCCGTACCGAGATCGAGGCGCTCAGGATCCGGCGGGTCGACGATCAGGGAACGCTTCGGATCACCGCCAGCCTCGGCGTCGCCGTAGCCGCCGACGGCGCGAAGGACACGCTCATCGCCGACGCGGACGGTGCCCTGTATACGGCCAAGCGTGAGGGCAAGAACCGGACCGTGAACGCGGGCACCCGAACCGCGAACGTGTTCGACGGCAAGTAGGCTTTGCAGATGGGTTTACTCGATGACGCAATTCGTGAGCACCTTGACCTCAAGCGCCGCCGCGGAGCGGATCCCGCCGAGATAGAGCGGGCTGAGAGGGAGGCGCTGGGCCCCGTCCGGCGCGCTCCCGAGGAGGTCGAGTCCGATGATCTCGAGGGCTCGTCGGCGGCCTACGATCATCAGGTCGAGGAGGACTGGGGAGACACGACCGGGGACGAGTCCGAGCCGGAGATTCCCGAGTTTCTCGCCGGAGGCCCGCGGCCACTGATCTTCGAAGACGAGGGCGAAGACGCGCCCGTCGCTTACGACGAGCGTCCGGTTGCGGACCGCGCTGGGCCGCGTGAGCCGGCCGATTCGGACGATCTGCGGGCGGTTGACGTGCCGCCGGCGGCCGAACGGCTGCGCGTGGTCGATGATCCCGATGAGGTCGAGGAGCCGGAATACTCAGAGCCTGAGCCGCGAGAAGCCCCCGGCCCCGAACCGGACTTGCGGGCGACTCCCGCTCCCGCTCCCGCGCCAGCGCCGGATGCATTGTCGCCCGAGCCTCCGCCGCCTCAGTCGGCACCGGCCCCGCCGGCGCGCGAACCAGTCGATTCCGATCCAGATCCACTCCCGGGCGAGACAGCGGAATACGACGTCGAGCACGCACTGCGGCAGGAGCGCGACGGGGAACCTGACGCCGAGGACCCGCTCGAGGAGACGCCCGAGTTCCTCCAGGACACACCTGACCACGACCGCCTGTGGTTCGAGCAGCGGCCGCCGAAGGATTTCGACTTCGACGGCTGAGGCGCCCCGTGGCCGAGGCCTGTCGCCCCGCCGCGTGGCTCTGAGCCCACGCCCCGGGCCGTTTCCCCGTAAACACCTGGAATCGGGCCAGATTTAGCGCCATTGACGGCTCGCAGTGGTTGAGCTATACATTCTCCACTGGATTTGTTGTGTTTGGAGACGAGTCCTGGAGAAAGGACGGCCCTTTGTTCTTCCGGCAGGTGCTTTATCCCGATCTCGGCTGCGCGTCGTACGTGCTGGGCGACGGCGGCGAAGCGGCTGTGGTCGATCCCCGTTGGGATATCGACGTGTATTTGGAGATCGCCCGGACCGAGCGGCTCGAGATCCGGCACGTGATCGACACCCACGATCACGCCGACCACGTCTCCGGCCGCGGCCGCCTCGCGCGAGTCACCGGCGCGCGGGCATACCGGCCCGGGGCCTGGGACGAGCAGCGCCCCGACGCGATCATCCCGGGCCATGAGATCTCGGTGGGCGCAATCCGGTTGCACGCCCTGGCTACGCCGGGGCACCGCCCCGAGCATCTTGCGTTCGCGATCACCGACCTCTCGCGCGGGACCGAGCCGTGGCTGGTGTTGACCGGCGACTCACTGCTGGTTGGCGACCTCGCACGACCTGACCTAGTGGTCGACGCGCAGGAGGCAGCGACCCTCCTCCACTCCAGTATCAAGTCGCTAGTGGCGCTCGGCGATCACACCGAGGTGTGGCCCGGGCACGTGGGTGGATCGCTGTGCGGCGGCGCCGGGCTGAGCGGGAAGACGAGCTCGACGGTCGGCTTCGAGCGCCGGCACAACTCGTTGCTCCGGTTGGGCCCCGAGGACTTCGTGCGCGGTTTGACCAAAGACCTGCCGCCACGACCGCCCAACATCGCGCGGATCGTCGAGCTCAACCGGGACAGTGGGCAGGCCGATCAGCCCCTGGACCCGCCTTCGCTACAGCCCGATCAAGTGCGGGCGCTGCTCGCCTCCACCGTCGCGATTCTGGACAGCCGCCAGCCGCCGGCATTCGACGCCGGTCACCTTCCGGGCGCCATCAACCTTCCGAGCTGCAGCGCCGGCGTGGGCACCCGGGCCGGCTGGACACTCGACCCGGCACAGCCGATCATGATCGTCGCCAATGACGACGCCGCGGCTCACACGATGGCGAATGCGCTGCACGCAGTCGGGCTGTGGCAGACGATCGGGTACCTCGCGGGCGATCCGGCGGGCTGGAAGCGTGCCAGCCTCCCCGTCGCCAAGGCGGATTCCTGGGACCTCGAGCAGCTTGCGCTCGGGCTGAGTCGCGACACCGTCGAGCTCGTTGACGTGCGCGACACCTCGGAATGGGTCACCGGGCACGTCCCAGGATCCCATCACCTTCCCCTGCACCGGCTCGCCGACCACGGGGCCCTCGACCTGCCCGACTGCGGACGCACCACCGCGGTGGCGTGCGCGGCCGGCATCAGAGCCGCCTTTGCGGCGAGCCTCCTGCGTCGCGCCGGCCGCTCCGATGTCGTCCGTGTCCAGGGCGGTGGAGTCGGCGATCTCGGCGCGCGCGGGATCCATCTCGCCGTCGGCGACTAGCCGTCCACACGCCCTCGCGGCGGCGACCTCCAGTGCGCCGTGGCTCGTCGCGGCGGCGTTAGACTCGACCCGACGGGGCCATAGCTCAGTTGGGAGAGCGCCTGCTTTGCAAGCAGGAGGTCGCCGGTTCGATCCCGGCTGGCTCCACTGTCATAAACTCCCTGCAAATCTCCGTGGTTTACGCACCGTCGTCGACAGGGAATTGGAGCGGTTCTACGGAAGAAGGGGGCATGGCGGGGGCATTAGGTCGACACGCGGACGGTACGGTCCGATTCGTCTAAGAGAACCCTGGGGGCTACGCGGGCGCGGCTGAGAGACCCGGTTTCGTGATCGCGCGGGACTGAGTGCCGCCGTGCTCGGCGTCGGTTGAGCCGGCCCGGCGGACGCTCGCATTCCGCGCTGAGCAGGTCTGGGCTCGCCGCGGGTGGCATGCTCGTCGCGACCACGAAGCAGGGCTGCTGCGACGCGTCAAGTCCTCGAGCGCGGCGGGCTGGAGGCAGCGCTGGTCGCGCGCGCCGGCGCGGACCCTGTCTGATCGCGGTCCGGCCGGCTCGTCGGCGCGGGTCAGGGCTGCGGCGCGGTTCCGGGCTGCACGATCCCGGTCTCGTAGGCGAGCACGACGGCTTGGATCCGGTCGCGCAGATCGAGCTTCTCCAGCACCCGGCCGACGTGGGTCTTGATCGTCGCGGTCGAGACGACCAATCGCTGGGCGATCTCGGCGTTCGACATCCCGCGCGCGACCAGCGTCAGGATCTCAAGCTCCCTGGGGGTCAGCTCGTCGATCCCGGCAGGCGGGCTCGTCGGCCGGTGGTCGCGCGTGTAGGCCTCGATCAGCCGGCGGGTGACCGACGGCGCGAGCAGCGCCTCGCCTGCGGCGACCGTGTGGACGGCGGCGATCAGCGACTCGGGGGCGACGTCCTTGAGCACGAAGCCGCTGGCGCCGGCCTGTAGCGCGTCGAACACGTACTCGTCGAGGTCGAACGTCGTCAGGATCAGCACCCGCGGCGCCGGACTCAGCCTGGCGATCCGCCGGGTCGCCTCGAGCCCGTCCATCTCCGGCATCCGGACGTCCATCAGCACGATGTCGGGTCGCAGCCGGCGGGTGACGTCGAGCGCCTGCGCGCCGTTGCTGACCTCAGCCAGGACGGCGAGCTCCGTATCGGTCTCGAGGATCATCCGGAACCCGGCGCGGACCAGCGCCTGGTCGTCGGCGATCACGACGCCGAGGCTCACTGTGCCTCCTGCCGGCGCAGCATCCCCAGCAGCGAGCGCAGGTCGGTCAGCGTGTCGCGACCGGTGCGCTCGATCGCGCTCAGCGACTCCCGCGCCCGTTCCCGGTCGCTGGGCAGCAGCAGGCGGGCGCTCCCAGCTTGGACGACCATCGCGCTGACGCTGTGGGCGATGATGTCGTGCAGCTCGACGCTGATCCGCGCGCGCTCGGCGGCGACCGCCGCCACTTCCTCCTCGCGGCTCAGCGCCAGCGTGGCCTCGGTCAGCTCGGAGAACTCGCGGGCCGACTCCCGGTGGCGGCGGATCACCCGCGCGACGCTCCACGTCGGAACGACTAGCACCGTCACGTAAAAAGCCGGCCCGGGGATCGCGCTGAGCGTCGTCGCGGCCCCCGGGGGCATCAGCGCCCAGACGATCATCAGCCCGAGGGCGATCGCCAGCGCAGTGACCGCGCGCCGGCGCGGCAGCCACGCTCCGGCGCCGTAGGAGAGCAAGAGCAGCACCGCCTGGTCGCCGTTGAGGCTTGTGAGGATCTGCCCGAACGGCTTCTGGATCAGCACAACCGCGACGCTAGCCAGGAGTGCCGCGAGCGGCCAGCGCCGGTGGACGGCGAGCGGCGCAACGAACGCCACCAGCACGACGGCGGTCGCGAGCCCACCGCCATCGGCGATGGTCGCGTGCAGCACCTCAAGCACCGCGAGCGTCGCAACCGCGATGGCGAGGTCGAACCGGCCGACGGTCGCCGCGGTCCCGGCGCTGATCCGCCGGGCTGTCATCCGCCCACCGGGATCAGCGCCCGGACCTCGAAGCCGCCGGCGACGGTGCGGCCATGCTCCACCGTACCGCCGTGCATCGTCACCCGCTCGCGCATCCCGATCAGGCCGTGCCCGCCGCCGGGTGCCCGGCTGCCGCCGCCACCACCGCCGCTGTCGAGCACCCCAAGCTCCAGCTCGCCGGCGCGCCAGCGGACGCGGACGTCGGCGCGGGCGGGGGCGGCGTACCTGATCGCGTTCGTCAGCGCCTCCTGCACGACACGGTAGGCGCAGAGGTCGAGCGCGGGCGAGACCGGCAGCGCGTCGCCGTCGGTTCGCAGGGTCGTGTCGAGACCGGCCGTGCGGGCACCCGCGATCAGCGCCGGGAGATCGTGCAGCCCGGGCTGGGGCGCAAGCGTCCGCGGCTCTTCTTCGCCGAGCAGCCCGAGCAACCGGCGCATCTCCGCCAGCGCCTCGTTGCCGGCGTGCTCGACCGCGCGCAGCGACGCCTCCGCCCGGTCGACATCGGCATCGAGGACCAGCCGCGCGGCGCCGGCCTGGATCACCATCACCGAGACGTTGTGTGCGATCACGTCGTGCAGCTCCCGCGCGATCCGGGCGCGCTCCGCGGCGGCGGCCCGGGGCGCCGCGCGCTCGCGCTGGCGGCCGGCGGCCGCCGCGCGCGCCTCCTCGCTGCGCGCGTGGGCGTCACGGCGGCGCACGAACCGTCCGAGGAGGTATGGCGTGAACAGACCGAACCCGGCGACGGCCGCGGCCGTCGACGGGCCGCCGCCCCCGGTCGTTAGCCGGGTGGCGCCGACGATGACCAGCGCGAGCACCAGGGTGGGTGCCGATACACGCCCGGGTACGTGCGCGCCGAGCGCATAGAAGACGAGGATCGTCCCGATTGCCGGCCCGACCGTCCCGCGCACAACGCCGGTGTCGCCGAGTACCGCTTGCACCGTCATCATGACGAGCAGCAGGCCGACGGCCGGCAGCGCGGCGCGGCGGCAGGCGACCGCGACCCCGATCACTGCGCCCACCACGACACCGTCGACGCTGACACGGTTGAGGACGTCGAGCTGGATCACGGTCGCGGCCGTCACCGCCATCCCGAGGATCGCGTCGAGCACTGACGCCCGCTTCGGTCCCTTGAGCATGACCTAACGCTACCGCCGCCCCCGACCCGTCCGCGTCCGTCTGCAGCGGGATCCGGGGTCAGCCTGCAGGCGTACCCGCGGGCTGCCCGCATCGTTCTGCGAGGGGATGGCGAATCGCCCAGCCGCCCGACGACAGATGCGACGCGCAGCCGTAGCTTGCCGCCCCATCAACCGTAGTCCGATCGAAGGGAAGGCTCAGATGAACAACAACAGCCGGATCCGGTCAACCAGGGAGCGAACATATATGCGCAAGATGATCATTGCAGCGACCGTCACGGCGGCAGCCGCAACACTCGCCGTCGCGAGCATCGCCACGGCAACCTCGACCACCAAGCCGGAGACGTTCATCGCCATGACCACCGACCCCGGCTCCGGCGTCGCCAGCCTGATCGCCACCGGAGGCTTCACGGCCGGCGGGACAATGACTACCGGGACGCACAAATTGACGTTCCGCTTCGCCAATGGCAAGTTCACGCTTGTGATAAGTCGCCCGGGGAGTAAGCACGTAAGCCTGAACCCCACCACCTGCCTGTACACCAAAGCCGGCTCCAGCACCTACACCCTCACCGGCGGAACCGGCGCGTATCAGGGGATCAGCGGCTCGGGCAAGATCAGCTTCACCCTGCGCGCCGTGTACGCGCTCGTCAAGGGCAAGTGCCCGTCAAGCGATCAGCCCAGGGCGAACGTAAGCGCCCAGACCGCGATCCAGTACATCCAGACCGCGAGCGGACCAGTCTCACTCCCATAACCGCCCGATACCGGACGACCTACCAGCCTCAGCCTCGAATCCCGCGCGAGGTTGTTGCCCACGGCAACAACCTCGCGCCCGACAAGGGCAACCCCGCAGCCACACCAACCAGGCTCCGGCCAGGACCGCGCCGGGCGCTGGGTACCGCCGCCGTACGAAAGCGAGTGCGTGCCGCTCACGGGCAGGTCCCCTCCTGCTCGCCAAACCTGCGCGCGTCGGGCCTGAGGTGCGCGGCGACGCAGGCTTGCCACCGTACACCTCCCTTTCTCGTGCGACGGGTCCAGCGAGGCGGCAGTTGTCGTGGACGTGGGCCCGGTCCCAGTTGACACGGAGTCCGCTGCAGCGGAGCGCTCAAGGGTGCGGACAAAGGGTGGACAGAAGGGTGGACGGATGGGTGGACTTGGAGTCCACACTGAGCCTCCGAACAGCCCCGCCGCACCTGGGGTTTCCGCACGCTCACGACCCCGACTACCCGCCCCCCACGTATGTCACAAGGAGAGGGTGCGGGTAGTCGGGGTCGTGGCTTTGTTGAAGGGGTGCGGCGGGGTTGGTCCACACCCGAGGGAAGCAGGCTCGTGCACGCCAGCGAAGGTTGCAGTCGGGGCGGCGGCCGTGAACTACGGAAGCAGCTCGAAGCCGTTGATGTGCTGAGGGCGAACGACGCTGAAATGGCGTCTGTCAAGGGTGCCGATGCTGGTTGCGCCCAATCGCTCGGCAACGGCGACGAGGCTGCTGTCGACGCCGCCGAGGTGCTGATCGGCGTACTGAACGGTGAGCGCTGCGATTCGAGTCCAGTCGGCTGCCGAGAGCGGCTCGACGCGGATCTCGCCGGCGGCCGCGGACTTGTAAAGCGCGGCTTCGGCCGCCGCTCCGAGCTGCCGGTCGATTAGCCATCCGGTTTCGGCGATCACGAGCTCGGTCGTAACGAGCGGTCCGGGATGGCCCTCCAGCAGCTCCCGGCAGGCCGTGTGGTCGGGGTCGCTTCGATCGGCGGCAGCGAGCAGCACGCCGGTGTCGACGACCAGCGTCAGCGACCGAACCCCTCGGCGAGCGTGTCCTCCGCCTCAGCGGCGGTGCGTCCGGAGTTCGATGCGCCAAGCGCGACGAACCCGAGCTTCCGTCGGGCAGGGATGTGCTCGGCCAGCACTCGCGCAGCGAGTTCGTCTGCGGTCACGGACTGGCGCGCCGCCTCCTCGGCCAGGAGGGCTGCGAGGTCATCGGGGAGTCGCACGGTCACGCTCATGAGTCGAGTCTATCGGCGCGGGTTCCAGTCCCAAAGGCGTATCCGCCGATCAGGTGCTGGCGGCGGGAGCGCGATTGAGCGGCGCAGAGGGTGTCCGGGGGTGGACCTGGAGCGCGGGCGAGTGTGACCATCGGGATGCGGTGGCATCCTTGAAGGCAACGAAGAAGAGCTAGGGAGTAGCGGCGTGGAGATCGAGCGACGAATCCTGAAGAACGGAGCGGTGCGGTGGCGGGTTCGCTGGCGACAGGGAGGCCGGCGTCGGTCCCAAGCGTTCGACCGGAAGGGGGACGCCGTCACGTTCAGTGCCGAGCTCCGTCGGCGGCAGCAGCTCGGGACGCTGACCGAGATGGACATGGGCCGGGTGACGCTCGCCGATTACGTGGTCGGCACGTGGTGTGAGGCGTATGCGTCCCAGCTCTCGCCAAAGACATGGATGCACTACCGGCAACTTCTGAACAAGCACATCCTGCCGTCGCTCGGCCCGCTCGAGCTTCGGGCGATCAGGCCGGAGACGATCGCGCGTTGGCAGGCGCAGCAGCTCGCCGCCGGCTACGGCCGCGTCTCGGTCCGCTACGCGCTCACCCTGCTCGGCGCGATCCTTCAGCGGGCGTTCGAAAACGGTCAGATTCAGTCGAACCCTGCGCGAGCGGTCCGCAAGGCTGCGCTTCCGCGACGGACCGAGGTCCGGCCGTTGGCTCCGGCCACGATCGAACGGATGCGCGCGGCAAGCTCACCGCGCGACGCCACCCTGATCAGCGTCCTCGCCTACGCTGGGCTCAGGCCCGGTGAGGCGCTGGCGCTCCAGTGGCGCGACGTCCGCGAGTAGACGATCCTCGTCGAGCGCGCGATATCGCTCGGCGAGGAAAAGGACACGAAGACGGCCGCTCACCGGACGGTGCGTGTCCTGCAGCCGCTCGCCCTAGACCTCCGCGAGTGGCGACTGCGGAGCGGCCGACCGGGCGAGAACACGCTGATCTTCCCGTCGGGGGCCGGGACGCCCTGGACGCTCGCGGCGTACCAGTCGTGGCGCCGACGGGCGTTCAAGCGCGCGATCGAGGCGGCGGGGCTGGAGCACGGTCGTCCGTACGACCTCAGGCACTCGTTTGCGTCGCTTCTACTCCACGAGGGGCGCTCGGTGATCTACGTCGCTCGCCAGCTCGGCCACGACGCGCGGCTCACCCTCAGCACCTATGGCCACGTGATGGACGAGTTTGAGGATATGCCGCGCCTCGACGCCCAGACCGCGATCGCCGAGGCAAGAGCGGCCTTGGCCGCGGCCGCAGGCTCGAGCTGACGCAGCCGAGCAGGCCGGCGGTGCCCTCTTCCCGCCGCCTCAAGTCACGAACGATGAGGGGCCACCAAGGGGGCACCAGTTTGTCTCGCGCCGTCCTTTCGTGTCCTCCCGGGGCCAACGGAAATGCCGCACTTGCAGGCATTTGCGCGACACCATGAGACACGAGTGGACAACTCAATCTGCTTTGCAAGCAGGAGGTCGCCGGTTCGATCCCGGCTGGCTCCACTGAAGGAAAGTGCTGCAAATACATTGCTTTCTCGCTTATGGGGATCAGGGCGACGGCGGTTCCGATGGTGGGCCGGGGTGCATGAGGGGTGCAGTGGGATCTTGGCAGCGTTGCTCCGCTGCCATCCGGGCTCGAGGCCTCCTTTGGCAGTTGGCGGATCGGATGCGGTCGTTCTTGATGAGCTCCGCAGCGGCGGGGATGCGGCGGTCTTGGCCGTGTGCGCGGGGACTGAGCGGTAGCGGTTCCGGCGCCTCGTCCGGGCGCGGGTGGCGGCAGCGCCGTGCGTGCGCCAGTGGTGCAGTGTGGGCGTCGTCCGCGAGCGTGTGGGCGCCGTTAGGGCGAGGTGTCGCCGGCGCGGCGTCGTCGCCAGGCTGCCGGTTCCGAGGTGGGTAGTACTGGAGAGGGATCCCGGGTCTGACCTTGTGGGAGGCGGTCCGCGAGATGGTGGAGTACGTTCGATGCGTGAGCCGAGGCGAACATCTCGCCCGCACGTACTGGTTCGATCTGCTGATCGCGCTGCTGGCGATCGTGGCGATGCTTGACGTGGTGCTCGGACGCGGCTCGTCCGGAGCTCCGACAACGACGCTGTGGTTCTGCCTTCCCGCGCTCGCGATCCTGGTGTTACCCGTGTTCGCGCGGCGATGGTTTCCGTTTGCCGGACCGGCGGCGTACTGGCTTTTGGCCGCGGGAATCTCGTTCGTCGACCCGCTGCTGATCCCGTACCCCGAGTCCCTCTTCCTGATCGGGCTGGCGACTGCATTCCTGCTCGGGAACCTTCGGGACGTCCGGCGGGCTGGCCTCGGACTGGCGATCGTGGTCGGCGCTGCGGCGACCCTCGTCTACAACATCCCCGGGCACTCGGTCGACCAGCTCGTCTTCATTCCCGTCGACTTCGCCGTCGCCTGGGTTGCAGGTCTTGCGGTCCGCGCGCGGGCCGAGCGGGCCGAGGTGGCGGAGTCACGTGCGACACAGGCCGAGCACGCCGTGTTCGAGGAGCGGGTGCGGATCGCGCGGGAGCTGCATGACGTCGTCGCTCACCACGTGAGCATGATGGGCGTCCAGGCCGGCGCCGCCCGGGTCGTGATCGACCGTGACCGTGTCAAGGCCAAGGAGGCGCTGACCGCGATCGAGCTCTCGAGCCGACAGGCGGTGGGGGAGCTGCACCGCCTGCTCGGATTCCTTCGGCAGGCCGGCGACGCGGACGATCTGCTGGCTCCGCGCCCTGGCCTGAGCCAGCTTCCGCGGCTGGCGGCGAGCATGAGTGAGTCCGAGCTCGCTGTCGCGGTCAGCATCGAGGGGGAGGAACGCCCGCTGCCGCCGATGATCGGCGTGTCGGCGTACCGCATCGTGCAGGAAGCGCTGACTAACACCCTCAAGCACGCGGCGGCGTCGCACGCCGACGTGCGCGTGCGGTACTGGGCCGACGAGCTCGAGGTCGAGATCATCGACGACGGCCGCGGAGCGACGGCGCTATCAGGGACGAGCCCGGGCGGCCTGGGGTTGATCGGCATGCGCGAGCGTGCCGCCCTGCACGGCGGCCAACTGACGGCGGGGCCGGCATCCGGCGGCGGGTTCGCCGTGCGCGTCAAGCTGCCCACCTCGGATGGTGCGCTGTGAGCATCCGTGTGCTGCTGGCCGATGACCAGGCGATGGTTCGCGCCGGCTTCCGGATGATCCTCGAGTCCGATCCCGAGATCGAGGTTGTCGGCGAGGCGGCGAACGGCGAGCAGGCCATGGCCGGCACCCGGCGCCTGCGGCCCGACATCGTGTTGATGGACATCCAGATGCCCGACGGTGACGGACTCGAGGCGACGCGGCGGATTACCGAAGACGGCGAGCTGCACTGTCGTGTGGTGATACTGACCACGTTCGAGCGTGACGAGTACGTGTTCGAGGCCCTGCGGTCGGGCGCCAGCGGCTTTTTGCTCAAGAACGCCCCACCCGAGGAGCTCCTGCACGCGGTGCATGTCGTGTGTGCCGGCGAGGCTCTGCTCGCCCCGTCGGTCACGCGGAGCATCATCGAGCAGTTCGCACGCCGGCCGGTCAGGCCGGAGCTCGGCACGTTGCTGGATGCCTTGACGCAGCGCGAGCGCGAGGTGCTGACGATGCTGGCGTGCGGTAAGAGCAACGCCGAGCTGGCCGCCGAGCTGTTCGTCACCGAGGGCACGATCAAGACCCACGTCTCAAGCCTGCTCGCAAAGCTCGGGCTCCGTGACCGAGTTCAGGCCGTCGTCCTGGCGTACGAGAGCGGGCTGGTCACGCCCGGCGCGTAGACGCGCCTCTGTCCTTCGACAGAGAAGCGAGCGGCAAAAGATCTGCGCTGAGGAGGAGCGCAGACGCGCCCTGCGGGCGATGACAGGCGCAGGCGGCGGTCCCAGACTGCTCCCCAGGCAACTTGCACCAACCCGAGGAGCAGTGATGACCGCACCACCCATGTTCAACTTCTCCGCACTTCCGAGGCGGTCACCTCGACTCAGGCAGTTGCCTTCGCCGCCCGCGAGAACGACGGCATCCACGTCCTGCGGCTCGGGCACTCCCGCCAGGACGCAGTGACCGTCTCGGCCGACGACACGCGGGACGGCCACCGCTTCGACCTTGCTGTCGCCCGCGACCGCGCGCCAGAGGCCTTCCATCACCCATTCGCCTACGCCGCTGCCAACTCGGATGGTGCGCTGTGAGCATCCGTGTGCTGCTGGCCGATGACCAGGCGATGGTTCGCGCCGGCTTCCGGATGATCCTCGAGTCCGATCCCGAGATCGAGGTTGTCGGCGAGGCGGCGAACGGCGAGCAGGCCATGGCCGGCACCCGGCGCCTGCGGCCCGACATCGTGTTGATGGACATCCAGATGCCCGACGGTGACGGACTCGAGGCGACGCGGCGGATTACCGAAGACGGCGAGCTGCACTGTCGTGTGGTGATACTGACCACGTTCGAGCGTGACGAGTACGTGTTCGAGGCCCTGCGGTCGGGCGCCAGCGGCTTTTTGCTCAAGAACGCCCCACCCGAGGAGCTCCTGCACGCGGTGCATGTCGTGTGTGCCGGCGAGGCTCTGCTCGCCCCGTCGGTCACGCGGAGCATCATCGAGCAGTTCGCACGCCGGCCGGTCAGGCCGGAGCTCGGCACGTTGCTGGATGCCTTGACGCAGCGCGAGCGCGAGGTGCTGACGATGCTGGCGTGCGGTAAGAGCAACGCCGAGCTGGCCGCCGAGCTGTTCGTCACCGAGGGCACGATCAAGACCCACGTCTCAAGCCTGCTCGCAAAGCTCGGGCTCCGGTGACCGAGTTCAGGCCGTCGTCCTGGCGTACGAGAGCGGGCTGGTCACGCCCGGCGCGTAGACGCGCCTCTGTCCTTCGACAGAGAAGCGAGCGGCAAAAGATCTGCGCTGAGGAGGAGCGCAGACGCGCCCTGCGGGCGATGACAGGCGCAGGCGGCGGTCCCAGACTGCTCCCCAGGCAACTTGCACCAACCTGAGGAGCAGTGATGACCGCACTACGCGCCGTACTGAAGAAGTTCCCCGCGCCCGGAAAGGCGAAGAGCCCGGGCGTGGCTGCCGTCGAGATCAGCGATCTCTCCAGTAACGGCAAGAAGACCGTCGCAAAACGCTTCGGGGGAGGCCGGATCACGGGCCTCGCTCTGATCGCCGTCCTCACGCTCGCGCTCGGCTATCTCCACTTCTCCGGCGGCTCGAAGTCGGTCTCGGTGCCGTCGGGCGCGCATGCCGGCCAGTTGACGCTCAAGAGCTGCAACTACACGACTGAGAACGGCACCTCTGCCGCGGATTGCGGAACGCTCGTGGTGCCCGAGAACCGCGCCGACCCGCACTCGCGGCTGATCGCGCTGCCGGTCATCCGGATCCGTGCGCATTCGGCCCATCCGGGCGCCCCGATCTTCCGCCTGCAAGGCGGCCCCGGCGTCACCAACATGGAATTCCCGGACGCGAGCCGTTTCACCGCCAAGCACGACGTCGTCCTCGTCGGCTACCGTGGCGTCGACGGATCGACCCGGCTCGACTGCCCGGAGGTGACCTCGGCAATGGGGGACTCAGGTGACCTCCTCAGCGAGCAGTCGTTCCGCGCCGTCGCCGCGGCGTTCCGGTCGTGCGCCGACCGGCTCCGCAGCGATGGTGTCGATCTCGCCGGCTATTCGATCCCCGAAGAAGTCGGCGACCTCGAGGCGGCCCGCCGCGCCCTCGGCTACCACCAGATCGACCTGGTGAGCGAAAGCGCGGGCACCCGGGTCGCGATGATCTATGCCTGGCGCTACCCGAAGAGCATCCATCGCTCGGTGATGATCGGCGTCAATCCGCCCGGCAACTTCCTCTGGGACGCAAAGACGACCGGCGAGCAGATCCGCCGCTATGCCGCGCTCTGCGCTCAGGCGGCGAGCTGTCGTAGCCGGACGCCGGATCTCGCCGCGTCGCTGAAGTCCGTGTTCGCTCACGTTCCCAGTCACTGGCTGTTCCTGCCGATCGAGGAGGGCGACTTCAAAGCCGCCGCGTTCTTCGGCCTGATCAACGAGACCTCCGCCGGCGGCGGCCCGATCGCCGCGCCACTGACGATCGACTCACTCCTCTCCGCCGACAAGGGCGACGCAAGCGGTGCGTGGTTCCTGTCGCTGATGGCACGGCTCACCTTTCCGAGCTCGTTCGTCTGGGGCGACATGGCGGCGATCGGCCGCAGCGACGCGACCTACGCGAAGCACTTCTTCGCGTCGGGAGCAGGCCGTGGATCGCTGATCGGTTCTCCCGGCAACGACCTGTTGTGGGCCGGCGGCAGCCTCCTCGACGCCTGGCCGGCGAACCCGGACGAGAACAAGTACACCCACGTGCAAGACTCGAACGTTCCGACGTTGCTGATCGGCGGCAACCTTGACTTCGCAACGCCGCCCCAGAATGCGACCAGCGAGCTCCTGGCTCACCTCGCGAACGGCCGTCAGGTGGTGCTCTCGAACCTCGGCCACTCCGACGACTTCTGGCCGTACGAACCGGCAGCCGGCACCCGTCTGATCAACACCTACCTCAACACCGGCAAGGTCGACACGTCCCTCTACACCCGCAACAAGGTCGACTTCAGCCCAAGCTCCAGCCAAGGCGCCTACGCCGAAGACATCCTCGGCGCGATGATGGGCTTCGGACTCCTCATGATCCTGTCACTGCTACTGATGTGGCGCCGGGCGCACAAGCGCGGCGGCTTCGGGCGCAAGGCGAGCGCGATGCTGCGCTCCGTCTACCTGCTGGTGCTCGGACTCGGCGGATGGTTCACCGGCCTGATCATCGTGCTGGTGGCTTTGCCGACAGTGCCCCTCGACAGCGAACTCATGGCTGTTCTCTCCATCGGCACGCCGATCGGCCTCGGCACCTACTTGGCCTGGGTCAACCGCGACCGGCCGGCCAGGGCCACGAGGATCGGCATCTGGGTCGCGCTGACGGGCGCCCTCGTCGGCGGGCTGCTGGGGTTCAACGCAACATCTGGGCTCATGGCGGTCATCACCACGATCGTCGGAGCAGCTGCCGGTGCGAACCTCGGCCTGATCGCCCTCGACGTCGCACGAATCGGCGAGCGGCCGGAGACCGTTCCGCCCATCGCCATTCCAGCGCCCATCGCCATTCCAGCGGTCGAACGCTGACCCCCGGAGTCCGCTCGCGCAGAGCATGTGGCGGTGTGCTGGTTGCCGCCACATGCTCTGCTGAGTATTCGCGGCCTGGTTTCGCCGGCAGCTAGGAAGTACGCCCGGTCCTTCGGTCTGTCGGCCGCACGCTTCGATTTGTGGATGTCGTCAAGGGCAGCCACGAGCACGGCGATGCGAGTGCCGGCGACAGTGAGGTGCTCCGCGCGGGGCGCGAGTTCTCCGTAGCCGCCAGGGAAGCCGCTCGGGGCAAACGTGAGATCGAGCTGGCCGTGTCGCGTCGCCAGGCCGCCAGACGGTGGCGGCGAGGAGGCTGCGAGGTGTGAAGTAGTCGGGTGGGAGCGGCACCCAGGCGGCCGTGTTGGCCGGATCGGTGACGAGGCGGCAGTCGAGCTCGTTCAGCGCATCAGCGAGACGCTGCAGGTTGGCCTCGTCACGGTCGGGCGTGAGATCGATGTCGAGGGTGTCGTGGCGACGGCCATGCGACTGGATGCCCGCGCCGCCCGCTTGTCGGAGGTGCCCGCGGCCTCGCGCTCGCGTTGGACGTCGAGCACGGCTTGAAGCGCGAGTGAGTCGCGCCGTGCCGTGCGAGCGTCTGACGCGTCGGCGATCCTCAGCAGGTCGATCAGTCCAGCTGCCTCGAGGGCTCCGGCCGGTGTGTCGAACGCCACCCGGTTGCGGGCAAGGTCCGCTTCGCCTCCCGTACCCGGGGGCGCCTCGTCGATGAGGACACTCACTCCGCCGGACACGATGTGCCTGCCGCTCCGGGTCTCCCGAGCGCCCATCTGTCGGAGGCGATAGCGCATGGCGTCGACCCGCCCGCATACCTCGATCATCGACGAACCGAGTACGAGTGGCCAGCCATGCAGCGCTCCGGCGACATCGCCGATGACGAGCCCCGGCACCCCGGCGCCGGTCAGCTCGGACAACGCCGCTGCGATGTCCGGAGCACCCGGAGGGGTGAGCCGCCGGACCCACTCGAGCGGATTGAGTTCGAGCTGCATGGCGATCTGCGGCCACCAACTGCGGTCTTCGACCAGGAGATGTGCGTCGAGCTGCAGGCCGCCCGCGTGCGCAACCAGCTCGACGTCGTCGACGCTGACGCCGCGATCACCCCTTTCCCAGCGTGCGATCTCGGGCTCCACGCCGGCGCTCCGAGCCTCCAAGTCCAGCGTCCGAAACCGAACGACCGGCGGACGCCGCCAAGCAGGGGATCCGGGATCGGCCCGCGCTGCTGCTCTTAGCCTCAAGCGGTAGCGAGGTCCGCGACGGGGTCGCGTCTCTTTGGCGCTGTAAATCCGGTTCCCGGTGGTGGTCAGTCTAGGCGGCTGTCACCTCCTCCGGCGCGGTTTGGTCGGTGCCGTGGTAGCGCGCTCGTTAAAGGCGTTGGCGGTCGAGTGCGTTGAAGTGGATGCCGTTGGTCTGGTGGGTGATCAGCAGGTCGAGCACTGCCCAGACCAAGGTGAGGCAGCTGGTCTCGCCGGGGAAGCGGCCCATCACCTTGGTTCGGCGTTTGACCTCGCCGAGAGAGCGCTCGAGCAGGTTCGTGGATCGCCATCGTCGGCGGTGCCGGACCGGGTATCGCAGATGCACCACGAGCGCGTCGAGGTCGTCGGCGAGACAGCGGGCGGCGGCGGTGAACCCGCGCTTGTCGAGCTCGTCGACGAGCGCTTGGAGGCGCTGTTTGGCGTCCTGTTCACTGATCGCGTCATCGAGCGCTTGCCAGTAGGCGTGCTTGACGTGTTCGCGTTCGCGGTCGGGGAGCTTTGAGTAGAGGTTCCGCGCGCGCGATGCACGCAGCAGCGCTGGCGGTCTGACGCCGGCCAGCACTGCTCGATCGCCTTGGTCAGGCCGGGGGCGCCGTCGGCGACGATCAGCATCGGCGCGCCGAGCCCGCGGCTGATCAGATCACGGCCGAGGGTCTGCCAGTCCTCGAAGGACTCACGCATCCCTAAGCTCACCGCCAACAGGACGCGTTCGCCGTCTTCGGTGAACCCCCACGCGACCTGGACGCCTTCCTTGGGCCCGTCCGGTCTAACGGCGATGAACGTCGCATCGAGGAACAGCGCGACCAACCGGATCTCATAGAGATCGCGGCAACGGAATCGCTCGAAGCGTTCCTTGAGCTCCTCGCACATTCTGGAAGCCGTGGACTTCGACAGCTTCCCCAGTCCGGCCTGCTCGCACAACGACTCGACATCGCGCATCGACAGGCCACGCACGAACGCGCCGATCACCAACGCCTTGAGCGGCTCGGTCCGCAACAGCTTCGGCGTCCGGGGGAACAGCTTCGACGCGAACGTCTCCGCCGCCTGGCGGACCTGCGCAATCTCGATCTCAAGCTCCCCCTCCGCCGTCTGCAGCTTCCGCGCCCTGAACCCGTTCCGCAGCCCGCTCTCCTCGCCGCGCTCCTCGTCCTGATCGTGGGGCCGGCGCTCATAGCGAGCGCGACCCAACCACGCATCGAACTCGTCCTCCACAGCCCGCTGAATGATCAAGCGGGCACCAAGCTTCGCCAGCTCAGACAGCGACTCGCGCGGGCTCTCACCAACACCCACACTCAACATGTGCTCGATCCGAGCCTCAATCTCCGCCGACGGCGGTACGGTACGTCTCACGGCGTAGGCCTCCTTCATCGTCTTCGCAGGACTTGAGGGAACCTACGCCGTTGCTCTGACAGCACCGACGCTATCTACAGCACTTCTGAGAGTGCGCCCAGCGCTTGGAGATGGCTTATTGAATGCCTGATCTGACATAAGCTCGTTGTCGCCTGCGGGTGTGAGTCCCGTCCGGGTAGCTGCCAGGAGGCCCGCATAGTCGCTGTAGGGGGCGCCTGCGTGAGGGGTAGGCGGGGTGCGCGCCGGTTCTCGCCGAGTGCCTTGCAGGGGGGGAGGCGCGGGTTACCGCGGCTGGCTATCGGCAGATCAGGATTCGCTTGCCGTGCGCGTGCGGCAGGCGCACGCGGCCGCAGACTCGGGTGGTCAGCGTGACACTCTCGAGCCGGGTGACCCGGTGGCCGCGCGTAGGGACGAAGGTCAGCTCTAGCCTGACCGTGAGCCGGTGGCGCCGGTGCAGTCGCGCCGCGGCAGTAGAGCTCAACCGCAGGTGAAACGTCACCGGACCGGCGCGCCTCACGACGACCCGCAGTGGCCTCAGGGTCGGCGCCGGACCCCTCCGCGTGTGACCAGCAGCCATTTCCGCTGACGCCGCGGTCTGCGCTGCGGGCGCTCCTGGCGAGGACACCAGCAGCTTCCCAGGCGATGGTGCGAACACGGTCACCGCCCCTCCCGGCGTGACCCCGGTCACACCGAGCGGGACGACCGGCCTGACAATCACTGTGACCTTGCAGAAGGCTTCTCCGATCCCGTCGGCATCTTGCGCCGGGACGATCACATGATCGACATAGCAGCGCCCAGAGATCTGCAACGCGAATCGGAGCGGCACCGCGAGCGGCGAATCCAACGGGCAACCCGGCCAGGACGCGCTCGTCTCGCCGTTGGTCGAGCAGTGGACGCTGAAGTTGTCGCCGTCGTTGTACACCGACGCGAAGCCGACCTGCTGGTCCTCGGCGGTCGCGGCCGCGCGCGTCACCTCGCACGATGACAGCGCCGGGCACGCGGCCTGATAGTCGCAGGATGCTTCCTGGTCGACCCCGACCGGGTTCGACGGCCCGTGGTAGCTCGGTACGGCGAGGCTGCATCCGAACGTCAGCGTGCTCGTGCCAAGGGTGAACGACGCGGAGGCGCCGACCGGATCGACGTCGCCGTTCGGCGCGACCGAACGGACGGTGAACGTATGCGGCCCGAACGCGAGCCCGTAGTAGATCACGCCCGAGACGCAGGCAACGAACGGCTTCCCGTCGAGACTGCACTGGAAACTTGAGCCCGCGGCCGACGAGGTGAACGTGAACTGCGGCGCCGAGCTCGTGAAGCCGGTCGGGCCCGAGGTGATCATCGTGCGCACGAGATCGACAGTCCTCGAGCTGCTCGGGGCGTGGAGGGTGTCGCCTTGGTAGACCGCGTAGATCGAGTCCGGCGGTCCGAACGTTTGCGCGTTGGTGCAGCTGGCCGTGCCCGCTGCGGCGCCCGGCGCGAGCGTGCACGACGCGACCGCACTGACGGCGCCTGCGTGGCTTCCAAACAGCTCGACGGTGCCGGTCGGCGTGAAGATCGGCGCGGGCCCCGTGTCGGTGACCGTCATCGTGCAGGCGGTCCCGACCGCGACAACCCCGAGCTGCACACACGAAATGCCGGTAGCCGTCGGGCGCAGCGTCACCGTGATCGAGGCGCTTCCGCTGCTTGGCTTGTGGGTCGCATCACCCGGGTAGCTCGCGGAGATCGCGACCGCGCCGCCGGACGCGGGCGTATACGCGACCGTGCACCCGGCGGAGCCCATGACAGTGCCGGGCGCCAGCGAGCACGACCCGCTGCCGCCGATCGTGACGCTGCCGGTCGGAGCGGTTGAGGCCCCCGAGTCAATGTCAGTGACGGTGACAGTGCATTGAGTTCGGCCGCCCGCGAGCACCGGGTTCGGTCCGCACGACACCGCCGTGGCGGTCGTACGTGGTGCGGAGACTGAGCCCTCGAATGCCCCGATGTCGCAGCCGCCCCCGAGCGTCTGGCCACGCGCAACGCCGCGCTGGTCAGTCGGCGGGCAGCTGCCCGCGTTCGCGGCTCCGAGGGCAGGGCTGCCCGTGTACAGCGCCATCGTCTCGGTCGCGCCGCCGTTGTTGGCGAGCGGGGCGAGCTGCGGGTCTAGCGGGAAGAGGTCCCCGTTGGCGCCCGACACGGAGCAAGTCGAGTCGCTGGCGAGGTTGTGGCCGGCCGCCGTGCCGTGTCCGTGCATGCCACCGGAGAACAGCGTGCTGCCGACGCAGTCCACGGGCGTTCCGCCGGAGACGATCGTGTTCGTCAGGTCGATGATCGAGCCAGCCGCTTGGAGGTCGCCGCCCTGTCCGGCCGCGGCGCTGTTGTTCGCGACCGTCGAGTTGACGAGCACGGCGGTGCCGCTCCCGTCGCCGAGCAGCCCGCCGCCGCCGTAGTCGGTCGCGGTCGCCTGGTTGCCGGCGATCGTGTCGTTGACCAGCTCGAACGCCGGCTCCGCGCCCGACGGCTCCGCGCCCTCCTGCGCGAAGCCGCCGCCATATTTGGCCGTGTTGGCGTCGATCGTCGACTGCGAGACGGTCACGGCACCACCGCCCTCCTGCGCCACGCCACCTCCGTTCCTCGCGCTGTTCCGCTCGATCGTCGAACGGCTGGTGGTGATCGCACCGCCGCCCTCCTCGGACACGCCCCCGCCGACGCCGACCGTGCCAGCCGAGTTCCCCGAGATTGTTGTGCCGTCGATCGTAACCGGGCCGCCCCCCTCCTCGGCGATCCCGCCGCCGTCGCCGGCGGTGGCGCTGCCGCCGGAGGTATTGGAGCTGACCGTTGAGCCGGTGATTGTCGCCATCCCCGTGCCATCGGTCGCGATCCCGCCACCGCTGCCGGTCGCGGAGTTGCCGGTGATCATCGAGCCGGTGATCGTCATCGTCGGGCTAGGCCCGTAGCCGAGCCTGATGCCGCCACCGCGGTTCGGACCGGCGGCATTATTTGAGATCGTCGAGCCGGTGATCATCGCGGTCCCCTCGACGTCGATCCCTCCACCCCCCGCGCCCGGTGCGGTCGAGACCCCCGTCGGGCCGGAGGCGTTGTCTGTCACCACCGCACTGTCGAGCGTCAGGGCGCCGTCGTCGAGGATCCCGCCGCCGCTGGCGGTTCCCTGGGCCTGGCCGCGTTGAATCGTCAGCCCCGAGATCGACGCGCTCGCGCCGCTCGCCACGCTGAACACCCGATCGGGCGCAGTCGCCAGCGAGAACCACTGCACGATCGTGCTCGCCGCGCCGGCGCCGGTAATCGTCGTCGTCCCGCCGGTCGCCGTGACGTTGAGATCACCGCTCGAGACATCGTCGCCGCCGGACGGCGGAATCGAAAGCGTGTACGTCCCAGCCGGGAGGTCGATCGTGTTCGCGCCCCCGAGCGCGTTGACATCGGCGATCGCCTGCCGCAGCGAGCAATCATTGACGCCGCCGCTGCAACCGCTCGGAGGCGCACCGATCGCTGGGTCATCGGTCCGATTGACCGTGAATGTAACCGCCGCGGCCACAGCCGGCAACGCGCCAGCGAACACCATCGCACAGGAGACAGCGCCCGCCCCCCGCGCCACCCTCGCCCTCAATCGCCGATCCCACGGCATAGGCGGCCATTTTCCAAGCCGAGCAGGGGCCCTGTCAACTCACTCCGCCGATTACCGTAGTCACGTCGCCCGGCTACAGCCGCCAACGCAACCGACCATGGGAACCGCTGCACAGCGCGACGCCGACAAGCACGCGGCCACCCCGCGACGCATAGCAGCCATCGCATCGGGGGAGGCCGCCTCGGCGGTCGCTTCCGCTTCCGCTTGAACGCTCGCGGCAGTGTCGGGTCACGTCCACCACCTGGACACCGGCCTGGCGACCGCCCGGCGACGAAAGGAGAACCCTCGGCGATGCGCGCTGCCTGTTTGCGCCTACGCTGGCCTCGCTGGTCCGATGGCGCCGTTCGGGTCGAGGGCTCCTCTGGCGGGAGCGGGACGGACGAGTCCTCGGTCGCCCTGCTAGGCGTCTGTGGCCGTCGTCGCCGCGTTGCGCTCGACGCGGGACCGGCCGCGGGACGCTGTCGGTCTGTTCACCGAAGTTGGAGGGCGGCCAAGAATGGCGCAGCGGTAACGTGGCCGCGGGCACCGGGATCCTCGGTTTAGGCTTAAGCGGGCCTGCGCAACCAGCCCGTGAGAGGCGGGGACCCGGCAGCCACGAGCGCGGCGTTGACCATGTCCTCGGGCGGGAGCGGCTTACCCACCGCGTACGCCAGCAGCACGTCGACACGCGCAAAGTCGAAGAGTCGGCGGGCTGCTGCGATCTCGCTCGTCCGCCTTTCGGGAGGTAAATCCCGGGCACGTTCGACCAGGCTAAACACCAGTGCGACGGGGAAGGCGTGGACCGGTCCGAGGTGCTGAGCGAGTAGCTCGCGCCGCTCGAGCCATACTGGGCTTCGGCGCGGCGCGATCTCGGCCTCCTGGTCAGCGACGGACAGCGCCGCCTGCTCCTCGGCTAGCTCCATCGCAGCGACCAACGCCGCGCTGCGTGCCAGGCGCTCGTCGGCCGCACCTTCCTTCGCGAGCGTCTCCTTCGCTCGTTGACGCTGCACGACGTAATCGACCGTCCCAGTGAGGACGGCGCCGACCACGACGCCAACCAGCGCGATGACCGCACTCATGGGTCGGGGATTCGGCGCCGCGGATCAACGTTCCTCCCACCGACACCGACGGCGTGCTCCCCGTTGAGCAACTCAGGTACTTGCTACCAGGGAGCGCCCCAACGCCGAGCACCGTTCTGATCTTGTCGAATTCGTGCAACGGCCCGACTTCGAGCCGGGCACCCCACGCGACGACCGGGACGACCGAATCTGCCGTCAGTTATCGCCGAGGAGGAATCCCCAGGCTCGGAGGCTGAGCGTTCGGCTCTTCCCTCCGCGCACCCGCCGGGCGGCGCGCCCCGCCCTCCGTTGCAGCAAGAATGAGGCCACGCATGGCCGATCGGTTTGCGCCCGATTGCCGATCCAACGGCGGACGCGACGAAGGCCGATCTGGCCGTCGAGCACCTGCAGACCTCTCGAGGCCTAGCCCGGTGCGTCCCGAGGCCCGAATCAGGGCGTCCGAAGGGTAACAATGAGCGGACGTCGGCCTTGAGCAGCTGCCCGGGACCGCCACGCGTCGATCCAAGCGGCGGTATCAAGGTTGCGTGTAGTCAGGCCTACCCGCACGAGCAATCGTTTCGACAGACCCGGGCCCACGATCCCTATGGCACGACTCGTTCGTCGGCGCGACCTGCCGGCCAGCTAGCGTCCAGATTATGGAGTTCAGCCGCGAGTTGCGCAACGACGTCCTGGCCGGAGACATCACGCTCTCGGTCCGACTGTGGAAGCGGCCACGGGTCAAGCAGGGTGGCCGCTACCGGGTCGGCCCCGGTGAGATCGAGGTCGACGCCATCGAGCTTGTCCCCTTCGCGGCGATCACCCGGGCGGACGTGCGACGAGCCGGCGAGCCCGACCGCGAGACGCTGCGCCAGCGCGCCGCACACGCCGGGCCGGTCCACGCGGACACGCTCGTCTATCGAATCGAGTTCCATGTGGTGAGCCCCGGTGACCGAGCCATGCGACAGTCGCATGTAGCGCGTCGTTCAGAAACGGGCCACCAACCGTCCGACGATGGGAGGCCAGGACCCGTGTGCCGAGCGGCGAGCCGTGTCTAGGCGCACACTCCCAGCCGGCTCCCACTCCGAGATCCGCGGCATGGATCGTCGTCCGGGCTCCGGCTTAGCCTCGCTGCCTTGTCCGAGCCAGCCCGCGCTGGCACGGCGCAATATGCTCGGCGAGAGATGGCTCGTCAGATTGTCGGTCCGCGCCGCACCGGCTCGCCTCGGGCGTACGTGCACGCGACGCGGATCATCGGCGGACTGAGTGTGCTCGTCCTGTCGGGGGCGATCGCATGGGACCTCGCCAACGACGGGTTCTGGTCGCGTCACGCGCTCTTCACGAGCCTCGTCGCGAGCTTGATCGTCGTCGCGGTGACCGCGGCGGTGCTCAACGAAGTGCTGCAGCGCCGGCAGCGTGAGCGCTGGTCCGTGCTCGCGCAGTACGCACTGTTCGACCTCGTCCGCACGGCTCGCCTCGTGTGGAGCGGTCTGCTCGAGCTCGCCGGTCTCGTTCCGGACGGCGAGCTCGGGGACGCGGCGCTCGCGGCCGGCTCCGAGGCGGTGCGCGACACGCCGCGTCTCGCCGCGGCGATGGACGAAATGCTCGCGAGCGCTGACCGCCGCGAACAGCTCCACCGCCTGATCGCGGGGCTGCTCGGTCACGCCCAGGATGTGCTCGGACGCTGGGCCGGCGTGATGGTCAACTCGGGCACGTACGCGGAGATCGTCGATCGCCACGTCGAGCTCTACAGTCGTCTGTACTGGTGGGGCAGCGTGCTGGACGAGTCGGAGCCGCTCGACGAGCACCTGAATCGGCCGAGGCTGAGCCGTGTCAGCCCGGCGACTCAGGCCGCAGGGCCGGTCGAGGACGAGTGGCTACGCGACAATCTCGTAGCTATCGCCCAGCTCGCTGAGTCGCTAGATCGAGGCTCGTTCGAACTCGCGATGCGGATCGTCCCGCTCGACTGGTGGGCTACGCAGCTGCCTGACCGACCGTCGACGGTTGAAAATCTGCGGACCTAGACGCCTACCGAAGCTGGCGTCGGTACTCGCCCTCGTAATACGCGCGTCGGGCGCCGCTGGACCTAGGCTGGCGAACAGGAGGACGCGATCTCTAACTGGGCACGCACCTGCTCTTCTTGCTCGACGGGTCTGGCGGCTGTCTGTTGACCGGCGACACCGGCTCTGGCCGAGTCGCAAAGAGGGGTCATGTCTGGGCTGCCGCTCGAGCCTGCGGGTGGCGTCGCCGGTTTCCGGGCCACGGCTCACGAAACCGGCGGGCGGCCTGTCAAAACTAACGGTCCGACCCAGATTCCTCCCGGCGATCAGGGGTGTATCGCGGGTTTGGGCGTGGCAGGCGGCCGTCCATCTGTGCTGCAGTGGGCTCTAGGTGGTGAGGCGAGCGGGCGTGCTCGAGCGCTCATGTGGTTCTTCTGCGCTGTGCCTGGCGCGGCCGTCGTCGCTCGCCACGGTGGGTGGCGCTAGGCGCGGGCGGTGACGTGCGCGTGGGCGGGCTCGCCGGTCGGCGTGGGCTGGCGGGGCGAGTTGGTCTTCTTGTCGGGGTCGTAGTACGACGATCTCGCCGGCGGCTTGGTTGAGCAGCCATGCCACGTCGTCGGCATCGAATCCTGGGCTGCCGTTCGCCGCGGCTGCGATCATGATCCGGTCGAAGCGCTCTTGCCCGATTGTCTGTCTGAGCGCGTGGCGGTAGGTCCGTCCTCGCTGGATTCGCGCGTCGACCGGTACTCCGAACTCGCTCGCACGCTGCTCGATTGCTTCCTGGAGCGGGATCGCGATTGCGGACTGACGCGTCAGTGTGGCGTCGAGTGCGAGGTGCGCCGGAACCAGCGCAATGAAGGTCGGGACCAGCGTCGCGTCCTCTGCGTTCGCGAGCCGGAGCGCCGCGTCGAGCGCTCGCATCGACATTGCGTTCGCGACGAACGGGAACAGGATCCGCCGCGCGTTGGTAACGGGCGCGCGTGAGAATCTGGCCATGGGACGGAAATGCTGCAACGCAATCGCGGCTAGCGCCAGCGCCAGCAGGAGTACGAGCGCGATCGTCATATCTGCTCCTTCGTCCGTCGCATGTGGGCGACGATTCCCAGCCCGGAGGCGAGCTTGTGTATTGGCCTTTGCTGGGCGTGGTGTCTGCTCATCGCCAGCGCTCGATGTCGCGGCTCATGAGGTGGCTGATGCGTCGCAGCTGCTCGCGCAATGCGTCGCGGTCGCCGGCGTACAGCGTTGAGTCGTGGCCGTTGCTGAGCATCAGCTCGAGTAGCGCGAGGCCCGGCGGGGCGCCGCGTCCGGCTCGGAGCTGCTCGACGATCTCGCGGGTGTCTGTTGGGAAGCCGGCGAGCAGCTTGATCCCTGGTGGTGGTCGTGACGCGATCGGGATCTGCTGCCAGTGCTCGGCGTCCTTCAGCGCGCGCTCGAGTCGTGTTGCGAGTTGCGCTGAGTGGGTTGGGATGGCGAGGCGGTTGACCTCTCGCGAGACTTCTTCAAGCCCGACGTGCTGGCCGCCGCCGGCGATTAGCCGCAGGATCTGTTCGCGCTGGATCTGGCGAGTCAGCGTCAGGATCCCCAGCAGCGTGAGCTCGACCAGGACCGCGGCGGTGAGGAGCCTGACGCCCCAGGCACGGCGCTCGGCGACGGCGAGCACGCCGAGCAGCACTGTGCTCGAGGTGACCGTCGCCTGAACTGCGAGCGTGTGAATCAGGGTCGCGCTCCGGCTCAGCGGATGGTCATCGCCGAGCACCGACGGCGCTCTTGGCGATCTCAGCGCGCCGAGCCAGCGCCGGCCCCCCGCCGCGACGACGAGCTGGCCGTCGCTGCGGTGGGGCTCCTGCGCGCTTAGCGCGGGCTCTGCATCGTGTGCGCCTGCCGGAGAGGTGTGCGATCGGCCCATGAGGCCTCCTGTTTGGTCGACAACGAGCCAGCCGACCAGACTTCCCGGCACACCAGCCACGTAGGGTACTCCTCCCAAGTCGCGGTTGCACGCGAATACGACCCCGGGCGGGCGCGGCTCAGAGCTGGTTAGTCGGCGCGTTCGGCTTCGATCAGCACACTCGCGATCCCGCGGGGGCGACCAGCTCGCGCCCACAGGCGGTGCAGCATGAGGGCGATCAGCAGCGCCGCGGCGACGGAGATGATCGGGCGACCACGAGCGAGATTCATCGCGAGGGTGAACGCGACGACGAACGCACCGAACCCGTTGAGCGCCAGCGACCCGTACTCGCGCTCCTGTCGCGAGAAGCGTGCCATCGCGAGCAGCCCGACGAGGAAGCTCATGAACACCGACACCGCGTAATACAGCACGAGCTGCTGGTCGTTAGCGCCGAGCACTGCCGTGACCAGCGCCGAGATGATCAGGAAGACGACAACCGACCAGTACGGGGTGTGATGGTCGTTGCTGTGTGCCATCCACGCAGGCAGAATCCCGACATGCTCGTGCGCGGCAACCGTGCGGCGGGAGAGCGCCTTGAGCAGACCCGGCCCGGCTTGGAAGGAGGAGCTCGCGGCCGCCAACAGCAACAGCGCGGTCGCCAGCTGGAAGAACGCGAACAGCCCATGGCTGACGCTTGCCTTCGCGAGGTTCCCGATTTGGGTGTCGTTCTTCGCAGGGATTCCGACCTTCAGCCGCACCGCCGCGGCGGTCAGCCCGAGCGTGAGCGCGCCGACGATCCCGAGCGTCAGCCATAGCGTGACCCTGCCGAACCGGCGCCGGCCGGGGTTGTCGAGCTGGCCGAGCTGCGCGATCGCGGAAGACGGCGCTTCCACGCCGGTCGCGAGCGCCATCGCGACCGGGAACGCGAGCAGCACCGCAATCCCCGCGCCATGACCGCTGGAGTCCGTCACGCGGCCAACGTTCGCGACCGGCGCGCTCAGGGCGCCGACGAGGACCGCGACCCCGGCGGCGATGAACGCCAGCGTCATCGCCGCGAAGATCGCCCGCCCGAAATGACCGAACCACGTCACGCCCGCGACAAACACGAGCAACAGCAGCGCCAGCGGAATCCGCTCCGGCGCGAGCCCGGGAACGTAATCGATCACCGCGGACGCGCCCGCCGCGACGCTAATCGAGATCGTGAGCACGAAGTCGACGATCAGAGCACCGATCGGCACGAACGCCCACCCCTCACCAAACGCCTTCCCCGCCGCCGCCGCCGCGCCGCCGCCCTCCGGGAACCGCGCGACGAGCTGGTGATAATTGATGATCACCAGCGCGATGATCGCGACGACCAGCCCCATCGCGGGCAGCAGCAGCCCGAGGTTGCCGCGCAGCTCGCGCAGCGCCGCCTCGATCGCATACGCGACCGACGACACCGGATCTGCCATCACCGCGAACGCGAACGCCACCAGCAGCACCGGGCGACTGTGAAAAGCCTCACGACCGCGAGCCACGAGACTCCTCGGCACACCCGCGCTCAGCTCACCCACCCACCCACAAGCGAAACACCAGCCGACGCTGTCACGCCCCGACCCCCTCCGGACCAACCGGCCCTGGACGCTCGAGCCGGTCACTCAACGCAAGCAGCACCGCGCGACAGCCCAACACCTCCTCCCGGCGAACCGGCCGAGGACTTACGCGCAACGCTGACACGCCCGCCTCGGCCTCCCAGACCAGAAACCGAACGCAGCGCGCGAGACCGCAACGGTGCCGCTCCCGGAGGCGACCCGCACGCGCAACCACAGCGACCGCAGCCCGCCAAGCGACGAGCGCCGACACCCACCCAGGAGCGCTCCCGCTTCGCCTGACCGTGAACGACCCGAAACCGCAGACTCCAATGATCGGGCGACCTGACTGTCCGGCGTGGCCATCCGTCCTCCCACCGTCGACGACAAACCGCCGACCAGACTTCCCGGCACACCTACGGAGTAAGGTACTCCACCTCGCTGGCGCCCGCACCCGAAAGATCGTCTCCTCTACAAGCAGGTGCTGATCCCGTACGTGCAGCCACGCTCTCTTTTGCGTCCCGGGACCTCAGCGAGCGGACGCGGCAGTGCGAGGCCATGGCCAGCGATCCCAAGCATCTTGACCCCCGTCGCGCCCCGTACCGAACGAGTGCCACCCAGAATCGCGGTGGGCCTGTCATTGGCCAAGGAACCTTCAGCGAACGATGTGCAGGCCCGGCGCGAGCGCTCCAGCGCGGCGTCGCCTGATCGAGCGGTAGTGAGGCGGGCACGACCATCGATTCTGGGTGCGCCGGCCCATCGAAACGGGCCCGCGCGCTCTAAGCCACCTCTCGTCGCCGTCCTGGCCGTCGTCGCAGGCACGCTGAGCGCGTGCGGCGGCAGTGGCGGCGGGACGGTTGACTTCTACTCGAGTTTGCCTCTTACCGGGGCTTCCTCGGGCCGGGCGAGCGCGATCGTCGATGGCGCGAGGCTGGCGCTTGCGCAGGCCGGGGGAAGGGCCGGGCAGTTCATTGTCAGGTACGTGTCGTTGGACGATTCCACGGCGCGGGCCGCGACCTGGGATTCGCAGCGGACCGCAGCGAACGCCCACGAGGCTGCACGGGACCCGAAGGCGGTCTACTACATCGGCGAGTACAACTCCGGTGCGAGCGAGATCTCGATCCCGATCCTGAATCGGGCAGGCGTTCCGCAGGTCAGCCCGGCTAATACCTACGTTGGTTTGACAACCAGCGAGCCGGGCAGCTTGCCCGGTGAGCCGGCCAAGTACTACCCGACCGGCAGGCGCACCTTCCTGCGGATCGTGCCGCGGGACACCCTTCAGGCGGCGGCGCTGATCGATCTGATGCAGAACGACGGCTGCAAGAAGATTGCCGTCGCGAACGACAGGGACGCGTATGGGCGCGGCCTCGGAAGGCTGATCGGGCTCGAGGCGTTCGGGTACGGGGTAACGATCGTCTCCGACACACCGCTCGACACGACCGCATCGAACTACCGCTCCTACGCCCAGCGGATCAGAGCGCAGGGCGCGGATTGCTTCATGTTCGCCGGCACCACCTCCCGCGGCGCCGTCGACCTCGTCGAAGACGTCAACGCGGCGATCCCGACAGCCCGAATCTATGGGGGTGACGGCCTCTGCGAGAGCGCTTTCACCAATCCCGCGCAGCACGGCATACCGGCAAGGATCGGACGGCTGTTCAAGTGCACCCTTCCCGTCTACGACCTCGCCAAGTACCCCGGCGGGAGGGACTTCCTGTCTGCCTACCAGGCTGCCTACGGAGACTCGCATCCCGACCCATACGCGATCTACGGTTATGAAGCGATGAAGCTCGGGCTCGACACCGTCGGGGGCCTCGGGCCCAACGGCAACGACAAGGCGGCCGTCCTCGCAGCCCTATTCGCGACGAATCGGACCTCGGTCCTCGGCGCCTACGAGTTCGACCGCAACGGAGACACGACACTGAGCGACTACGGCGTCTATACGGTCGCCGACGGCCTCCCGACGTTCTCCAGCGCGATCCAGTAGCAACTCGTCGCCCAGGCGTAGGGATTGACCCGGAACGGCCGGCTACGCCTACGGCATCCACGGCCGTCCCGCGATATCTGGCTGCGACTCGTGGTCATCGGGTGCGGATGTTGTTGTCTAGTGCAATAATCGCTGTATGCACGTAATGCCGGAGTCGACGCCGCCGGTCGAGGGAGCGCCGGGCGGGGATCGAGATGAGGTGGTCGATGCGGTTCTGGGGGCGAGCCGTGCGCTGGTGGCGGTGGCTGCTCGCTCGCTCGCGAACGTGGCCGATGATGTGACGCTCGCGCAGTACCGGGTGCTGATCGAGTTGGCATCTCGGGGACCTCAGCGTCTGGCCGACTTGGCGGCGGCGTTGGGGGTGGACCGGTCGACTGCGACGAGGATGTGTGATCGGCTGGTGCGCAAGCGGCTGGTGAGCCGTCGGCGGATCAGTGAGGATCGTCGTGGGGTTCGTGTTTCGCTCACGGTGGCGGGGGGTGAGCTGGTCGCGGAGGTGAGCCGTCGCCGCCGGGCGGAGATCTCGGCGATCCTGGACCGGCTGCCCACGGCGCATCGCCACCTGGTGGTGCGTGCGCTGCGGGCGTTTGCTGACGCCGCTGGTGAGGTGCCCGAGCAGGATTGGTCGCTGGGATGGGACCTTGAGCGGTGAGCGTCGGCCGGGCCGATGGCGCCGGCGAGCCGGTCGGCCGCGTTGAGTCGCTGATCCAGTCGGTGACGGGGTGGCTGGGTGGCGCGAGGCTGGGGCTGGCGGTGATGGCGCTGGTGATAGGGGCCGGGGCTGGTCTGGGTGCGGTCGCCTTTAGATGGCTGGTGTTCGCGTTTACGTGGCTGGCGACCGGTTATCGGCAGTTTGGCCAGCAGGGGCACGCGCCGAGCCTGCATCTGCCGTCGTTGGGGATCTTCTTCGTGCTCGTGGTCCCGGTCCTGGGTGGGCTGCTGTATGGGCCGCTGATTCAGCGGTTCGCGCGGGAGGCCCGGGGGCACGGGGTGCCGGAGGTGATGCTCGCGGTTTCCGAGAACGGGGGGCGGATCCGCCCTCAGGTGACGATCGTCAAGGCGCTCGCTTCGGCGATCACGATCGGCAGTGGCGGGTCGGTGGGGCGCGAGGGGCCGATCGTTCAGATCGGATCGGCTCTGGCCTCGACGCTCGGGCAGCTGGTGCGGATGTCAGAGAGCCGGCTGCGGATCGTCGTCGCGTGTGGTGCCGCGGGGGGGATCGCCGCCACGTTCAACGCGCCGATCACGGGCTTGTTGTTCGGTTTTGAGATCGTGCTGCGCGAGTTTTCGCTGGATGCGTTGTTCGCGACGAGCCTGGCCGCGGTGACCGGCGATCTGATCAGCCGGGCGTTCTTCGGCTCGGCGCCGTTTCTTACCCAGGTCCCCCACGGCCTGGCGGTGGTCAACGACAGCGCCTTTCTGCTCGTGGTCGTGCTCGCGCTAGCCGCGGGGCTGATCGGCGTCGGTTTCAAGACGTTCCTGTACTGGCTTGAGGACTTCGTCGATGGGTTGTGGGAGCCGCGTCCGGAGTGGGCGCGTCCCGCGGTCGGTGGCGTCGCGCTAGGCGTGCTGCTGCTCGCGCTCCCGCAGATGTATGGGGTCGGCTACCCGGTGATCGGCAAGGCGTTCGCGGGGCAGTACGCGTTGTGGTTCATCGCGGTGCTGATGCTGGGCAAGATCCTGGCTTCGAGCCTGACCCTTTCGATCGGCGGCTCGGGAGGGGTGTTTGCGCCTTCGCTGTTTATCGGTGCGATGCTCGGCATGGTGTTCGGCAGCGTCGCCCACGACCTGTTCGGGCCGGCGGTCGGACCGGCGGCGATGTACGGGATCGTGGCGATGGGCGGGGTGTTCGCGGCCGCTTCGCAGGCGCCGCTGACCGCGATCGCCAGCGTCGCTGAGATGACCGCCAACTTCGGTCTCACGCTGCCGATCATGCTCGCCTGCGGGATCGCCGCGGCGCTGTCCAAGCAGCTGTCCTACGGCAGCATCTACACCACCAAGCTGCTGCGCCGCGGGATCGACATCGAGCGGCCCCGGACGACCAGCGTGCTGCACACGCTGACCGTCGCCGACGTCATGCAACCGGTCTCCCACCTCCACGGCGACACGCGCCTCCTCTCAGCCGACGAGACCGACGGCCACAGCGGCGCCGTCTCACGCGAGCGGTGGGAGCGGATCGCCGGTCCGGTCACTGACACACGCGCGCCCCAGGAGCTCTTTGGCGATGAGACGCTCGAACAGGCGCTGCGACAACTCGTCGTGTACGGCCGCGACGGGCTCCCCGTCGTGTCTCACGACGGACGGCGCCTGCAAGGGTGGATCACCCGCCACAACGTGCTCCGGGCTCTGACCCAGAGCGTGAACTCGTCCACCGCGCAGATCGAGCAGGGCGCCGTCGCCGCGGAGTTCGCCGTTCCCGATCCCCAGTCATTCGCCCACACCCCGAGCACTCCGCTGAGTGGCTATGAGATCGTCGAGATCACGATCGGCCCGGGCTCGCCTGCGCTCGGCCGCCGCATCGACGACGTAGAGCTGCCGGCCGGAGCCCGCGCGGTGGCCGTCACCCAAGGACGGGAGATCGTCGCACCTCGCAACATCCCGCTGCGCGCCGGGGACCGACTCATCGTTCTCGCCCCCGCCGACCATGCCCGGCGCCAAGCTCCCCATGCGACCACGGTTCCCGAACGCTAAGCCCAGACCCGAGCTCCCGTCGGGAACGGGATCGCCGCGGTCAAAGATCAACGGGCGGTGCTGCCCCCTGGCCGCCGCGGGACTTCGCGACAGCGGGCGCGCCGCTTCGACCCCGATGAGCGTCGGCGCTGAGCGGTGACGGCGGCGATCCATACCCACTGCCTGAGCAAGGCATTCGGTGCGACGATGGCCGTCGACCGGCTCGATCTAACTGTCGAGGCGTCCGCAGGGTAAGGCTAACCGACCGCGACATCAGCGAGTGCTGATCACGACCGAGCCCAGCGCCTCCCGCGGGCGAGGACGGAAGGCCCACTAGAGCCCGAGCACCGGGATCAAGCGACGTGCGGAGGCGCGTTTCGGGCCGTCCGGTCTCCTGAGGGCGAGTGAGACTCCGCGGTTGGACGTTCTATCCTGGAGCGAGATTCCGATGGGTACCGAAGAGGTCAAGGAGATAGAACGCGCCGGACGGCGCTGCGGCGTGTGTCGTTCGGCTCGAAAATGGCGGGGGTTTGAGATCGTTCGCCCGGCCGGGCGTGAGCCGGTCGTCTTGTGCGCTGGCTGCCGGGCCCGCTTCGGGGAGGATCCGCCGGTCGGACGCGAGCCGGCTTCCGCGGAAGCCGTGTGCGCTGTCGCTGAGCCGCCCGCGCCGCAGCCGCACGCGAGCGATCGGGAGACGACCCAACGGCCGGATCGTCTGCGAGCCGCGCTCGAGGGGCTGCCTAGTTCGTTCTCGACGGCGATGGCCTCCCGAGCGGCGGGGCTTAGCAGCGAGAAGGCGCTTGCCCGGCTCCGGGATCTCGAGGGTCGCGGGGAGGTCCGGCGCGTTGGCAAGCGCTGGTCGACCGAGGCGCCTCCGAGCGACCTCGCGGCGGCGATGGATCGGCTCCAGGCGTCCACCAGCAATCTTAGGATCGTCAGGGAACCGGCGCCGGTCGCCTGATCAGCCGCCGGGCTCCAGCAGAACATCGATCGCCTACGCCTACCGTATGGGCGTGTCCGCTCGGTAACCTCAACCGAGACGGATCCCTGCACGCGATTTCGAGCGTTCGTCGAGGCTGAGGCGAGCGCTGCCGTTCGTGGGAGGATGTTGGACAAACCCGCGCCGTGGGGCCAGGCGATGTGATCTGCGGGCAGGTGACGAGCCCGCGGTTGATAACTGATCGCGACCCGGGTTTGACGCCTGCTGGGCACGAAAGCGCACTGGCGCCAGCGACCAGGCATGGAGTGCGGGCTGAGCCTGGTAGCTATCGGCTCGCCGTGATCGCACCAGATCACAGGTGCTCAGTGCTCCGGCGCACGCGGACCTCGTGGTCGCGCGAGGACGCCGCGAACGGTGGTCGTGCGTTCGGTCTGACTACGACGCCGTCGCCGTGAACGACAGCGATGCGGTGTTCGAGGCCTGGTGGGCGGGGTTGGTCGCGGTGATCAGGACCGTGTAGCTCCCGGGTTTCAGCGTGTGCCGGTTCGCGAGGCCTCCGTGGAAGAACACCCTGACGATGCCGGCGCGCTCTTCAGCGTGAGCGAGCCGGCCGAGACCCCTCGAGTGCAGGCCGGGGAGTGCCGGTTCCGGCTCGTCCGCGCGACGCAGAGGCTGCTGACGATGCGACCGCCCGTCTGCTGCAAGAACGACCACGTGACCACGGCCGATTCGCTCAGCTTGAAGGTGAACATCGTGCCGTAGGGAGGGCTCTGCTTCGACGATGCCTTGCTGTTCTCGCGCCACTTGCTGGCCGACTCGCCCTGCCTTGCGATCGCCGGCGGCTTGCTCGTCGGAATCGCCGAGGAGGTCCTCACGGTTGACGTGACGGTCGTGGTACTCGTGACGGTCGCGGTCGTCGTGGCGGTCGCGGTCGTCGAAGTGGTCCCGGCCTCCTGCATGGTCGCGCTCAGCAGCAGGCGGTAGCCGGGCTGGGTGTTGTTCGGCGCGCCGGTCTGCCCGTTGGCCAGTCCAGGCGAGTAGTAGGCGGTGTGCTGAGTGGGGTCCGTGGTATCGAAAATGATCGCGCTCGAGCCGTTGTCGAGGCCGATGACGTCCCCGGCCGTGACTGGAATCGACAGACCGCTGAACGTGCTCACGCCGGAGCTCAACGTCTCGGCCGGACTTGAACTCACCCCGGTGAACTGACCGCCAGCGGCCGGCTGCAGCACACGCAGCTCTACCATGTTTCCGGAGCTACCGGAATTGACCGAGAAGCTCGTGATCGTGCCGTCGAACGGGACCTTGAGCGTCGGCGTCGTGGCGTCGGTGAACGGGACGTAGGTGCAGTTGGTCCCGCAGATGTTCTGCGTCGGCGTGCCCGTCGTGCTGCCGAGCGTGATCGTCAGCAGCGACGCGCCGGCGGTGCCCAGTGTGAGTGTCAGCGCTCCCGCGGCCGCTAGGACCGCGAGGGGGCGTGGTCTTCGAGCGCGCTGGCAGGTCGGGAGTGCGGTCTGAGGGGCTAGGTGACGTGCAGGGTGTAGGGGACGGTGATCAGGTGGCCGTGCATGTAGGTGATTAGGAACATGCGCCAGGTCCCGGGCTCGGGGAGGAGCACGCCGACTTTCAGCTGTCCGGGCGCGGCGGAGCTGCCGGTGATGCGGGCGGCGCCGAGGGCTGAGGTGCAGTAGGTGGCGCCGGGGGCGCAGACGTGGGTGTGGAAGTAGTCAAGCGAGCCTTGGTGGAAGAAGATCGCGTGGGCGAGTGCTCCGCGCCAGGGCGTGAACGTGACTGTGTGGCCGTGGGGGTCGAGGACGGTGAGGTTGAGGAAGTCGGCTTCGATCGCGTGGAGGTGGGGTGTGCCGTGGATCGTGAATCGGTATCCGTTCACGGTCTGGGTGGCGTGGTAGGCGGGGATGGGTTGGGGCTTGTAGTGGCCGGTGACGGTGACGGTGGTGAAGAGCTGGAAGTTGTTCGGGGTTTGGGGGTTGCCGATGGGCAGGTAGGCGCTGACGACGATCCGGTAGTGGCCGGGGGCGGGGAACGCGACGGGTTGGGTGATCCTTCCGGTGGCGGCGATGTCGCTGTCGTCGTATTGGACGTGGCTGTCGTCGGTGCGGACGATGATGAGGTCCACGCCGGCGTGCGGCTCGCAGCATTTCCGGTAGTGGGTGAGCGGTTTGCCGGAGGGCTGGGTGATCGTGAACGACAGCTGGGTCGGTTGGCCGGGGCGGACCGGGGCGGCGGGTTCGAAGCCGCTCAGGGCGTAGGTGCTGGCGGGCTGGACCTTCGGGAGGCTGACCGTGCCGCCCGAGCTGGAGCCGCAGCCGGTGATTGCCGCGGCGCCGAGGAGGGCACCGAGGGCGGTTGCGGCCCATCGTCGCGGGTGAGTCCGCGACCGCGTTGTGGTCGGGTCGGTTTCTGGTGGGTTCATGCGAGTGTGGTCTTGACGAGGAGGATTGCGATGACGAGCGCGGTGACGCCGAGCGCGAGCGCGATGATGGCGGCGAGCAGCCGGAGGCGGATCTGGGGGTTGGGTGTGGGTGCGGGGTCGGTCATCCGTTGGCCTGGTCGACGATCAGGGCGGTGAACGGGGGGGCGCCGTTTGGGGTGACCTGGAAGGCGAGGCTCCATTTGCCGACCATGATCAGCGCGGGGGCGGCGCGGGAGTAGACGCCGGGCTGGGTTTCGGTGAGCTGGTATTCCTGCTGGGGCATCTGCATCTCCAGGTGGTTGAAGGTGAGGGTGACGTTGGCGCCGCGGACGGGCTGGCCGTTGTGGGTGATGCGCAGCGCGAAGGAGTCGGGTGCAGCTGCCTTGTTGGGCGAGACGAGCACCTGGAGGACGTAGGCGCCGCGCTTGACGGTGGCCGCGACGCGTCCCGGTCCGACCTGCGCGAGGGCGGAGTTCTGCAGCGCGAACGCCGGTGGTGGCGGGGCGAGGCTGGAGAGCACGGAGGCGACGAACACCGCTCCGGCGACGAGGATCGCCTCGCCGCCGATCAGCACGCGCAGCAAGCGGGCGGTGCCGCCCGCGAGCTCGGGCCGGTCGCGGGCGCTGGCAAGTCGCGGTTTGACCCGCAGCAGGTTCCCGGAGGCGAGGCACAGCGCCGCGGCGAGGATCCCGATCTTGACCAGGATCGCGACGCCGTAGCCGGTCTGCCACAGCGCGTTGATGGCCGGCATGTGGAAGATCGTCGCGCCGGTGCCGGTGCCCAGCAGCACGAGCACGGAGACGAATGCGACGTTGGAGAACCGTGGCACGACCGTTGAGAGCGCGGGCACCCGGAGGTTCGCGCCGATCGTGAACCACAGCACGAGCAGCCCGACCAGCCCCCCGAGCCACAGCGATCCCGACGTCAGGTGCAGCCAGTCGAACAGCAGCGAGTACCCGCGAGGGGAGGTCTGGGCCGCGTGACCGGCCGCGCCGGGGATCATCAGGACCGCGGCCGCGGCGAGCCCGGCCCCGCTGGTGGCGACGAGCTCGGCGATCGACCGGGTCTCCGTCGCCGGGCGGTCGAGCCACAGCGCCGTCCACGCTGTCACGCAGAACAGTCCGAAGCACAAGATCATGTCGACGTAGGCGCGGCCGAACGCGGTGACGCGGTACAGCGGCACCAGTGCGCCGAGGTCGAACACCGAGCGCAGCGAGTCGTTCGCGATCGCGAAGTCGAGATATACCGGGATCGCGATCAGGCCGATCACGGAGGCGATCACGAACGCGATCGAGACCGCGCGGAGCCGGGCCGTCGGCACCCGGCGCACGAGCGGCCGGGCGATCGCGATCCGGAAGACGAACAGCCCGATCGCGATCATCACCGACAGGAACATCACCCAGCGGGTGATCAGCAGCTGCGCAGACGTGGCGCCCGCGGCGATGTTTGGGATCTTGAACTGCGGCGCGGGCCCGGGGTTCGGTCCGACCGCGTAGGTGAACGCCCCCTGCACCGGGTGGCCGTCGACCGAGATCGCCCGCCAGTAGATCAGGTACCACCCCTCAGGCAGATGCGCTCGCAGCGGGACGACCAGGGTGTCCGGGTTGGCCGGCGAGCGCGACACCGCCGCCGTGGTCTCCTGCTGTCCGCCGGCGTTGGTGACCGAGATGATCGCGAACCGCGGCTCGACCGCCTCGTCGTAGGTCAACTGCACGTTCGGGGGCGGAGCGTTAAGAATCCCGCTCGCCACGGGCACGGTCTTGATCAGGTAGGCGTGCGCCAAAGCCGTGCTCGGTGCCAGCAACCCGATCGCGGCGCCTGCGAGCGTCGCAACGATCCGCCCCCGGGTGCTCATGCGAGCGTCCGCTGCTTCTCGCCGCTCCCGGTGCTGCTGACAATCGCGAACCCACCGGCCAGCAGTGCCAGCACGCCGATGATCAGCGCGATGATGGTCAGCGTCGAGGTGCCGCCGCCGCCGATCGAGCTGACCGCCTGGATTGTCGGTGAGGGGTTGGCCGATGACTCCGGGCCGGACCAGTTAACGATCGACCCGTCGGAGTAGGTCTGCTCGACCCCGAATGTGTAGGTCTGGGACGTCGCGGGCTGGGCGAGGAACTGGAACAGCGAGTCCTCGCCGGTCGGGGTGCTCCCGCCCGTCCACGTCACCTTCGTGATCACGGCGCTGTCACCCGTGCCGGTCTGCTGGATGACCTGATGCCAGCCAGGCGGCGGCGGCACGAACGAGTCGATCCCGAACCCGTTCGGGACGGTCATCACGATCTTGGTCGTGGTCAGGCCGGACTTCTCGGTCGGGACCGCGAGGCTGTAGAGCTGCAGCTTGCCCGACAGGGACACGGCCGGGCTCACCCGGGCGTGCGCGGAAGCCAGCGCAGGGATGATCAACGCGATCGCGATCGCGATCGCGAGCGTCAGCACCGGCCGGCGGCCGATGCCACGCGATGTCGTGTTCATGGATCTCCTTAACGGTGGGGGGCCGCGGCGCGCGGTCCCGCGCGCGTCGGCCCCGTCTGGATGGCTGTGGAGGACCGCGCCGGCGCACCCAGGCTCGGGGTGGCAAGGGGCGCGGTCAGCTCATTGGGGAGGTCCGCGCCCGGACCAGCCGTAGGCCAGCGGCGCCAGCCGCGGCAGCGAGACGTCGCGCGGCCGGGCGGGCTGCGCGGTCTGCGAGGCAGTGACACAGCGTGCTCGCGCGCGCCGCTCGGCGACCTCGTCGAGCACCCATAGCGCGCCGTGGAGTAGGCAGGCGAGGAGCAGCCCGACGCACAACGCGGCGGGGATCGCCCACCAGCCGCCGTAGCCGAAGATCCCGGCCAGCCCGGCGGGGTGGCCGGTGGCGAACACGCCCTCGAGGAACTCCTGGCAGGCAAAGATCGCCACCAGCGCCGTCGAGCACAGCAGCCACAGTCCGGTCAGCGAGACGGCGTAGCGGGGCCAGGTTCGCCGCCCGGCGAGCGCACGGCCGATCGCGTACAGGAACCCGCCGGCCACGAGCGCGAGCAGCAGCACCAGCCACGGCACGACCGAATGCAGATACGAATGCCCGGTCATGCGCAGCTCCGCGCCGTCGTTCCAGCCGAACGCGAGCATATAGCGCAGCTGGTGCACGACGAACGCGCCCACTGGCAGCAGCGCCACCGGCGCCAGACGGGTGCGTCGGCGAAGCGTTCTCACGGCCGTCGCTCAGCCTGCTTGGGCGTAGTGGGCGATATCGGCATCCAGGGTTCCCGGCGAGTCGTACTGGCCCGTGTGCACGAACACTACTTTGCCATTCGAGTTGATGAAGATTGTCGTCGGGAGCCCCTCGATCACCGCCAGCGAGCTCAGCGAGGAAATGCTGCTCGCCTCATAGCTCGGGTAGCTGACCGGGTGCTGGGCCAGGAACGATCGGGCGTCGCCGGGGGAGTCGCTGGTGTTCGCTCCGAGGAACGCGACGTGCCGGCCGAACTGGGTCGAGGCGCCGGCGAACAGGCCGAACTCCGCCCGGCACGGCCCACACCACGACGCCCACGCGTTGACCACCACCGGATAGCCACGCAGCGCCCGGATCCTCGCCAGCAGAGCGGGCTCGGCGCCGAGCAGCTGGCCCGCCTGAGCGTGCACGGCGGCCAGCGGGCCCGGGGAGCCGGCCAGCGCCCGCGCGGCGCCCGCCGCGCCAGCCGGCGCCTGCGGCGCACGCGCCAGCGCCGCCCGCACGTAGCCCACCAACGTACCCAGGCTCGGCCAGCCGGCGGTCGAGACCTCCCGGTAGTACAAGAACCGACCGGTGGCTGAGACGAGCACGAACCACGGCTCGCCGAGCACCTCGTACCCGTCCGCGACGCGGCCGCTGCGGTCGATCGCGACCGGATAGGCCAGTCGCCCCGGAAGCGTCTTCAAGAAGCTGCTCAGTACCCCGGGGGACGGCTCGACGCTACCCTCGTCGACCGCCGTCAGCCGCGGCAAGCCGGCCGCCGCGGCCTTCGACGCGTACCGGTTCAATGCGGTCAGTTCTCCAGCGAGGCCGGTCGTTTCGCGATTCCAGGTGGCGAAGAACAGGAACAGGCGCGCGGATCCGCCCGGCCCGAGCGTCAGCGTCCCACCGCCCGAGCGTGGCAGCGTGACACGAGCGCTCGGAGCGATCCCCGGGATCGGCGCGTAAGACAGGCTCGAATGAACCGGCGGGTGACCCGGGAGCAGGTCAGAAGCCTCCTGCGCGAGCAGCTTGGCGAGCTGACCGACGGCGGAGTAGGACTGCTGGGTGATGAACACCTTCGCCTTGCGGCCCTGCGGGTCGATCACGAACAGCGCTGGGGTGTGCGTGATCATCCCGTGCTCGATCGCCGCCTCGACCGCGTACGCCTTCCACACCCGTTTCAGCTGCGCCAGCGATCCGGTCAGGAACTGCCACGCGTGCACCATCCCGTGCAGCTGGGAATACGACATGACGTCCTCGAGCGAGATCGCCGCCGGGTTCGCGTCGATCCCGAGCAGTTGCACCCGGGACCCAGCACGGCCGAGCATCGCCCGGGCGTCGAGCATCGCCTGCGTGGTCAGCGGGCATATCGTCGTGCACTCCGAGTCGTTGAACGCGAGTAGCACCACCTTGCCGCGGAAGGAGCGCAGCGATACCGGCTCGCCGAACTGATCGCTCAGCGTGAAACCGGGAGCCGCGCCGGACAGCGGCGTCCCCGGATCAAGCGCCGGATTGAACGCCAGATCGCCGGCCCTCGACACGCCCGGTTCCCGGAACGCCTCGAGCAGCGCAATCGGTGTCGCGACCGCGGCCACGCACAACACCGCGAACGCCGGCAGTGCCCGCCGCGGCGGGATCGCCGCCACACGCCGCAGCCCGCCAGCCAGCACCGCAGCGAGCACCGGAAGCGTCACGCGCCGGCGCCGGAGCACGCCGCGCACGCCGAGAATCACGCCGACGAGCAACACGGTCACGACCGCGAGCAGCGCTACCCGGTTATCCGCGCTCTGGCCCGGCGTGGACGAGCTGACCCCGGAGCCGCCGCCGCTGCTGCCTGTCGCGGCGGGCCCGGCCCCGCCGGCAGGCGTCGGCGTCGCGAGCTTGATGCCGCCTGACTGCGCCAGCGCCCGCACCGCCGCCTGCGCGGCGGCGAACAGGCCGACGCCCGATCCCAGCGGGATCCTGGCGAGCGCGGCGTACGCGGCCGTGGTCGAGTGACCCGGCCAGTTGAACCCGAACCCGTCGGGCATCACCACAAGCAGCCGCTGCGTGTAAGCCAGCGACAGCTCCAGGCCGAGGAACCGGGCGTATGAGCGTGGCTCGCGCCACAGCGCGGTGACCGCGCCGAGGTCGGCCGGGCCGGCGATGATCGCCACCCGGATCGGGAACCGCGCCGCGGCCGCCGCCTTCAACAGATCACCAAGCTGTGCCTGCTGCACGACCGAGAGGCCCGCGCTGGAGCCAGCGAACAGATCCTGATACACGAGCACGTCACTGCCCGGATCGCCGTCGGCTCGCGCCACCGAGGCCACCGAGCCGACCGCGACCACGACGGCGACCAGCACGCCGACAAGCGCTCGAGCGCTCATCCTCTCCCCCCGCGCCGGACCCTCACGGCAGCGGACGTGAACATCGTCGCGATACCTCAACCCTGAATATGTTCTCGCCAACCACGGGATCGCGACAGCCATCAGGCGGGAGTCCTGTGCCTGCCGAAGCTGAGCGGCCGCGCCCGCAGGCTGGCGCCCCACGCCAATGCGATCAGAACGAGTCCGGAGGCGAACACGGCCAGCGACGTCGCTGAGCCGGCGCCGGAGCCCGATCTCGATTCCGCCCCGGCCCTCGCCGCCACGGCGAGACTCGCAGGCGACAGGGGATGCCCAGAGGCCGCAGCCAGCTGCTCGATCGCCGTGATCGCTGCGCTCACGAGACCGACTCCCGGCGCCGCCGGCCCGAGGCGCTCCAGCGCCGCCTGCTCGGCCGGCAGCGGACGGCCAGCGTGATATAGGCCGAAGCCGTTGGGCATCACCACCAGCACGCGCGCGTTTGAGACAAGCGAAAGCTCAATGCCCAGGAAGCGGGCGTAGCTGGCCGGCTGGCGCCACAGCGCCGTGACCGACCCAAGGTCGGTCGCTGACGGGATCACCGCCACGCGAATCGCGTAGCCGCTGCGCGCCGCCCCCGCCAGCACCGCGCCGACGCGCGCCAACTGGACGGTCGAAGCGCCCGCGTCAGCGGGCACGAACGCACCCTGGGACGCGAGCACATCGCTGGCCGGATCGCCGTCGGCGCGCGCGAACGCCGGTCCCAGCGCCAGGCCCACCAGCGCTGCGGCGACGAGCACGGCACTGCGAAACTGGCGAGCGGTGAGTCGGCAGCCGGAGATCAGCGTCATGTTTCCGCGCGCAGCATCGCGCCAGTGGACGATACCGCCCCGATCAACCGCCCGGCCGGATCAGCCGGGCCCGCTGCTACGGCGACCTCGTCACGCTCGAACCGATCGGAATCGTCCTCATCCGCGCCGAAGCGCGGCTCACGCCCTCAGACCTCTTCCGCTCATGGCGACAGCCCCTGTCGCCAGCTCGGCTCATCACGCCCCCTCCTGACCCCGACTTGCGGCGTGCTACGAGCTGGTCGCGGAGGGCTCGGGGGTGATGACGCGCGCGTCCGACTGGGAACGCTCACCGGACGGCGGACCGGCCGCCCGCTGCTCTTCTGCCTCGACGACGCCGCGGGGTCGTTGACCGCATCCCCATGATCGCAATCGTGGCGTTGCGCCCCCCAACCGTTCGTGCCAGCAGGCTACTCAGTCGCCATCAAGGCAACCACGCGAGCGTGGGCCTCATTTCGTCCTGGTGACGACCAGGTCGGCGGACTTCACGTGCGGTCCGTGCCACTCGCCGTCCGGCTTGCACGCGCGCATCAAGACCTTCGTCTTCGCGGTGTAGTTCTCGAACACCAGCTCGCCGCGAACAGTCCGGCCGCTACGGACGTCGCGGTGCTTCAGCTGGATGCTGCCTGTGATGGCTGGCGGGCGCGGTTTCGCGCTCCCTTCTCATCGTTTTGTTGCGGTCGTGGTTCGTGGGAGTTCAGGCGGGTACGCCGGCAGGGGCGAACAGCGAGTCGATCGCGGCGTGCGCGTCGGCGAGGCTTTGGTCCTCGGCGGCGCCGAGGTCGAGCGGGATCATGTTTGGGCTCTCGCGCGCCAGGGTGAGCTGGGCGCCGATGAACACGGGGTCGCTGACGCCGAGCTGCTCGAAAGCATGGCGCAGCCACGGCTCGCGATGGTCCCATCCCTCACGAGGCGTCCCGGGCGCGTAGCCGCCGCCGGCGGCGGTGGTGAACACGAGTGCGCGCCCCCCGAGCGTGCCGCCGTCCTCGCCGAGCGTGACGCCCGGCACCACGATCCGGTCAAACCACGCCTTGACGGTACTCGGGACGCCGAAGTTGTAGAGGCCCATGCCAATCACGATCGCGTCGGCGGCGAGCACTTCGCCGACGATCACGTCGGTGAGCTCGCGAGCCGCGCGCTGCTCGGGGGTGCGCTGTTCCTCGGGCACGAAGTTGGCCGAGAACGCAACCTCGTCGAGGTGCGGCAGTGGGTCGGCGGCGAGGTCACGGTAGGTGACCGTTCCGTCCGGGTGGGCCGCGCGCCAGGCGTCGGCGTAGTGGGCGGAGAGCTTGCGGCTGCGCGACGCGTCGGTCCGCAGCGAGGAGTCGATATGTAGGAGGTGTGGCATAGATGATACTTCTATCACAAAGCGTTTGTGGTTCGCAGACCGTCGGCCGTGCGGCTACTATGAACAGCGTGGCCTTACCGGTTGAAAGCGCAGCTGCGACCCATCAATCGCTCGCGCTGCTTGATCACCTCTCGCGAGTAGCGCGCCGCGAGGCGGAAGCGGCGCGCGATCCGGACGGGCTGCGACCGCGGCACCTCGTTGGGCTGACGCTGCTGCGCGATCACGGCGCCGCCACCCAGCAGGCGCTCGCCGAAGCGCTCCGACTCGATCCGAGCAACCTCGTCGGGCTGCTCAACGATCTCGAATCGCGCGGCCTGGTCACACGTCGGCGCGACCCCGACGATCGCCGCCGCCACATCGTCGAACTCGCCCCCGAAGGACTGACGACACTGCAGGCGGCGGAGCGACGCCTCGCCGCCGTCGAGGACAAGGTGCTCGGCGCACTGAGCGCCGATGAGCGATGCACGCTGCACGCGCTCCTGATCCGCGCGGCCGGCGGCCAGCTCCCAGCCACGGCGTGCGCGGACTCCGACACGGCCTAACAAGCGCCCCGCTGCCGCACGCGCAGCCCCCGACCGCGAACCGCCGGAAGCGTCGGCCTGCCGCGGGGCTAATCAAGCACCACCCGACTGTCCGTAGGGTAACGTCTTCCGAACACGATCGACGCGCAGGGGATACTCGGCGGATGCCCAACCACATCAGCGGGCCGACGACGGATTCGGACGGCCTCAAGCAACTGGCGCCGCTTTGGATGGAGCTGCATCGCCACCATATCGCAGTGTCTGAGTACCCCGCTTTGGTGCAGGACCTCGCAGCGTCCTGGGAGCAGCGGTTGAACTGGTACCGACGGCTCCTGGACAGCGGCGCGTGCTACTTCATCGCTCGTGAGGACGGCGGCAGCCTGGTCGGCTACGCCATGCTCGCGATCGAAAACGGAGCAGACGATACGTTCGAAACGGAACGGGGAATCGCTGAGCTCGTCACGCTCGTCGTGACCGAAGCGCACCGATCGACTGGCGTCGGTCGAGCTCTCCTACGTGCCGCGGAAGGTCTCGCTCGAGAAGGCGGACTCGGCACCATGAAGATCGCCGTCATGACCGGGAACCAACGCGCACAAGACTTCTACGAGGATCAAGGCTATTCGGTCGCCGAACACGTTCTGTACCGGCGCCTCAGCCATTAGGCACCACCGGGTCTCGACGCCGGCTGCTGCGATCCGTGAACAGCGGGCGCCGCACAGCAGGCTGCTAGTGCTGCTGGGGATCCGGCGAGCCAGTCGTGCCCGAGATTCGAGGCCCCGGAGGGATCGATCGCCGGACGGCCGACCGTCGTTTTGTGCAGCCCGGACCTGGCCCTCGTTCACGACCGGTCGATGGCGTCCCTGAACTCGATGGGACGGCGTCCGGAGCGGGAACGATCAGCGGACCCCGGGAATTGGCTCCTGAGGATGCAATCGACGAGGCCTTGTCGATGAGCGATGCACTTGTACGCGCGCACGAGTGGCGACTTCCGCTCGTGGCGAGGCTGCTTACGACCTAGGCTCCCGCACACGCGCGAAGAAGGAGCGGCCCGTCGCCGGCCGGTGCTATGAGGTCATTACGCTTGGCTTGGTTGTCACGTTCGGGCGTGCGGGCTGCTGGTGGCTGTTGGTCGTGTTTTGGGTGGGCGAAGCGTCAGTGATTGTCATCCAGAACCTCTACTCGGTGCCACCCGGTAGTAGCGTCCCCCGCGGTATCCCGAGCATTGACGGCTATCCATGCCGCGAAGATCCCGGCGAGGCGCAGGCGCCGCAATACCGCCGAGCGCACGTGGAGCGTCAGCCCGCCCCGGCTTCCCGTCGGCAGGTCGTACGGTGATGCCGGCGCGATGGTCGCTTCGCTGAGCCCGCCGAGGGCGAACACGACGAGGTCGACCGAACCCAGGCAGCCCTCGGTCCCGCGCCCCGGACACGCAAGTCGGAGCGTGATGCGACCGCGACGGTCGATCCGTAGACGCTCAGACTGCACCGTTGGAGTGACGATCGGAAAGCTCCGGCCGAAAATCGTGATCGCGCCATCGTAGGGGGCGCTCACATACAAGAAGCGGTCGTCGAGGCTCAGCGTCGCGAAGCCTGCGTGATCCAGCGGTGTCGTCGGGACGCAGTTGGAATCGGCGGCGGCGAGGCACGCACCGAGCGGCGAGAGCAGCCCGGTGTTCACATCGCGGCTGAAACCCGCAACCGCGCTGCTGTCGAATGATGCGGTGTACAGGTTCTGGAGGTCGTGAGTGATGGCGATACCGTTCGGCGACTGGAGGCCCAATGCCCCCTCACAATCGGGCGAGCCGAGATCGAAATCGCTTCGGCACCCGCCTGGAAGCGGCAACTGCGAGAGCGCGCCGTTCGGCGCGCGGGCGAACGCGATCACCGCGTTCCCGAACGAAGCACTCGCGTATAGAAACCGTCCGTCGCTGCTGATCGCGAGGAACTGTGGCTGCACGACCTGCGCGCCGGGAGTACACCCCTGCGTCTGGCCGCTCCCGTTGTCGCCACTGACGCACGCGACCTCCGACAGCGTGCCGGTCGCAGGGTCGCGAGCGAAGGTCGTGATCGCGTTGGATCCCTGACCGGCGACGTACACCTGCTGGCCGTCGGGGCTGACGACGAGGTTGCTTGGACTATTAAGCCCGGGCGCGCTAACGCATCCCGTGAGCGGCGTCCGCTGGTCTGCAACGCAGGACAGGTAGCGCAGGCCACCTCCCACGATCGCGAATGCGACGACCGTGCTCGTGTTCGGCGCGACCGCATAGAGATTGCGCCCGTCTGGGGTAACGGCATCGGCGATCGCGCCGCCCAGGCCCGTGACCGGAGCACAGTGATTGACGGGCGGCTGCATCGCGTCGACGAAGCAGCCGGCCTCGGCGAGCGTCCCCGACCGACGATTGCGCCGGAACCAGGTAACGGTGTTCTCGTCGGCGGAGGCAGCGTAGACCGTACCGCCATCGGGAGAGATTGCCAAGCCGCTCGCGCGGCCAAGACCCCACCCGGCCGTGCATCCGTCGGTGCCGTTATCGCTGGTGCAGCCCGAGGTGCCCGCCAGCTGGCCTAGCGCCCCGGTCGTGCGATTGCGGGCGAACGCGGCGACCGCGTTACCGTCACGTGCAGTCGCGTACGCGTTTGTGCCGTCGGGGCTCAGGACCATGTAGGCCGTGTTGGTCAGACCTCGCGCTGGCGCGCACCCAAACGGGCTGCTGGTTCCCTCGGCGACACAGCCGGTGCGCGTCAACAATCCGGTGACGGCCGCGCTTGCGGCGGGGACCACGGCGAACAGCGCCGCGAGCGCCACGAGTGATAGCCGCCTCATGGGCATCGCCTGCAGTCGAGCGTGCCGTGGGCTCCCGCGGGGCTGTTGTGGAATGCCACGGTCTTCTGATGGAGCTCCTCCTGGGCAGCCGTCTGCGCGGCGAGTACATCCTGCGCGATCGCCATCGCCACGGCGTTGAGGGCCGCGGCCTGGGTGAGCGCGCACCTGCGGACCGAGCGATTCGCCCAAGCCCGATTGGTGTCGTTCACCGTGTTCTGCGCATCCTTGGCGTGTTGGAGCTCGTGGTTCTGGGTCGAGAGGTTGAAGGCGTTCGCATAAGCGGGGCACTTGTGCTTGCCAGTCGAAATCCAGTGCAGCTCATAGATCGTGATATTCGGATCGGCCAGCTCTACCCCGTATGTGGAGCGCGCGCACCACTGCTCGAAGGTGGTCACGCATTGGTAGCCGAAGCATCTCAGGCCCTGCGGGCAATCGACCGCGCATTGTGTCTGGTCGGTGTACTGCGTGCCGTCGCACGGGCAGTACCCCTTCCAAATGTGCTCGACCTGGTCGCGCCGGTTGATGACTGACGCCGGCACCTTGCTGGGCGGATCTCCGGGTTCGAAGCCCTCAACAGCCGTGTAACCGCCGGCGTTCCGCTGCGATTGCCGTCCGCCCGGGACGTACACGCCGCTGCGCGCGAGCCGGTCCGCGAGATCCAGGCACGTGCCGAAGACGTCGTTGCGGTCGTTCTGGTCGATTGTGACGGTGGCGATTCGGGCGCGTACCGCGCGCCGTGGAGGGCTTCGTGACGCGCGCGCCAAAGCTGCCGCGGATTGGGCCGAAAGCGACGCCAAGGCGGCCGTGAGCGCGACGCCGAGAATCGCGCGACGGCTGACTCGCTCCGGCGGCTCATCCAAACTTCGAGCCAGTTGAGCGAGATCGGCGAGCGAGGACGTAACGCCGGTCGCCACCACGCGCCCGTCAATCCCAACTGCGATACCCCAGGGCGTGCCCGGCACCTGCCAGCGGGCGACCACTCGCTCGAGCGGCCGACGCTCGGCGCCGGCAACAGCGGCAAGACGTACCCGGTCGGGCTCTGGACCCGCGCCGATCACCACGCGCAGCCCCGCGGCTCGATGCTGCGAGGCGAACCCGGCCAGCATTGGTGCCAACCGCTCGCATGCCGGACAGCCCGGCGACAGAACGACGATCACGGCCGGCGCGTCTGTCAGGCCAGCCAATCCGTGCAGCCGCTTCCCGATCATCACACGCCCGCGTCCCTCGACGCCGGCGCCGGCCATCAGCAGCACCGCGCCGAGCACTGCCCCGACAAGGAGCTCCCCCGGACGCAGCGGACCGGGGAGCGAGGGTAGCGAAGCTGCGACAGCTAGGAGGGACAGCGAGAAGTTGCGAACCGCGAGACCCGGGCTGATGGTGGCGTGGCTGAGCGGGCCGTAGCACGAGCACGGGCTCCCGGCCATCCTCGGACCGACGGCAAGGACCCCCGCTCCCAGCCCGGCGAGTAACAGCGCCCCCGCTGCAAGACCGCGCCCCGGGTCGGCAACGAGTAGCCCGACGGTCAGCAGCTCAGCGCCTGGGAGCAGCGCGGCCAGCGCCGCCGCCCACGTCCGCCTTCCGGCCGCAGCTGCACCCGCAGCCGCGCTCCAGATACGCCACGCCTCCGCGCCCCAGACCTTGCTCAACCCGGCAGCCATGAACAGCGCTGCCAGCATCGACGCGAAGAGCCGTCCACCCTCGGCCTCCATAACGCGAGAGTAACCCAAACGCTGTCGCGTTCGGGAATATCATCGCTCTCGCATCCCTCGACGGAGCTGCCCCGGGAATCGACGCCTGTCGCATCACCCGCCTCATCGCCACGGTCCAGGCGATTGACCTGCCGGACTTCAGCACACCAATTCCCTGACGGCCCCCGCAAGCGTCCCCTCTAGCCTTGCGAGGAACCTCATACCGCCCAGTTGCAGGGCGGATGGTGGCGCGAGTCCGGTGTGAGCCTCGGGTAGGTACGGCCGCCCGAAAGCCGAAGGCGCACCGGACATCGGGGCTCGCTCGCGCCTGGATGTTTCGCCCGTTGCGGTCGATTCACCCAGGTGAATCGACCGAGCGTGCAACGCGGCGCCAGCGCGCTTCCGTTCGGTAGGCCTGGTCGTTGGGCTGTGTAGCGAACGGCCGGCATGCGAGACAAACCGTGTAGTCGGTACAGATCGAAGTCCCCATGAGTGAAGATCCGGCAGTCCCCATGCGCGAAGTCCCCTCCCTCGACTTCAGCTGCTCTCACTGCGGCGCGAGGCAGATCTATCAGTTGGTGCCAGCCGGAGCGGGCCAACCGCACTGACGCGGACCTGCAGACACGCAGGCTGTGCATGCTCTAGCGATCGTGGCTGAGTGGACTGGGCCTGTGGGGAGAGGACAACCATCGGATTACGCGCGGTGAGTGCGGCGTGCTCGCGATTCGCTACACGGTGCGATTTGTGTGAGCGTCAGCCGAACGTGTCCCAAGGCCAGGGATTGCCGCTCCCGTAGCGCTCGATGGTCGGTCCGGTCGGAGCGGCGACTGAGCCGAGGATTCCGGCCTGCACCGCGAGCAGCTTGGCGGGGAAGATCCGGGCGAACGGGTCCTTGCGCAGCCACGCGCCCGCGTCAGGCGAGCGGGCCACGGTGATCGCTCCCCCAAAATGCGAATCGTCGCGGAGCAGCGTGGAGACCGCAGCCGGGAAGGGGCGCCTCAGAACCACGCGTCGGGCCTCCTGGACCGCGAGGTCGTCGAACGGAAGGCGCACGCCAGACGGTGCTAGGACGAGCGAGATCCACGCCGGCGCGCCATCGGAGTCGATCAGGCGCTCGTCGACACGTAGGGCCTCGAGAACTGGCTTACCGCGCCGTCGCCATGCAGCGAGCGTTCCCGCTGGCTGACCGTCGAGGGCGAACGCTGGCGCGGCCGCATCGGCGCCCACGGCTCGGCCCTCGACAGAGCATCCGCGACGATCCCAACGACGATGCCCTCTGAGAGTGGCGAGTCGTGCTCCTCCGAGCCGTTGTTCGACCCAAGCACACTTACCGGGACAGCCTCGCGGACGCCGCGAAGGCGGATCTGGCCCTCTCGCCGTTTTCAGCGGGTGGCGGAAAGGGGCGGATGGGCTTGGCGGGCGTCAGTTCGCCGCTCTTTCGAGGTGGCAGTGGCTGTCGCGCTTAGGGTCTTGCTGCAGTCTCGGGGCCGATGCGGTGTGGGTTGCGCGCGGCGCGGACGCGGAGATAGAGGAGTGTTGGGGAGGTGCGCACGTCGGTCAGCGGCCAGAGCCGTGTTGGCGTGATCGGTTGCGGCTGCAGGCGGAAGTCGCGCGTCAGCGCCGCACCGAAGAAGTGCACATCCCAGGGGCCGTCGAGCACGACGGCTTGGACGTTGTTCGCGTCCAGTGCGCGCTGGAGCGATGCGAGCATTGCGCTCTTGCCCTGTGTCGAGGCGGAGCGCAGGACGTCGCCGATCGCCTCTTCCTGCGCGAAGGTTCCCTTGCCGGCCTGCGTCGCGTACCAGGGGTGACGGAGAACGATCACGGGACCTGGAAGAGCGCGCAGCCGGGCGATCAGCTGGGCTCCGGCGGCGCGATCGGCCGCGGTTGGGATCTGCGCGCCGAGCGGGTAGACGAGCAGCGCCAGCTGCAGTATCAGGACGGCCGCCATCAGCGGACTCGCTATGCGGCGCGGTCGCCGATTGACGATTCCGGCGTACGTCAGCCCCGCGAGCAGCGCGATCGCGGCGTACGCTGGCATCAGCACGTTTGCGTAGCCGCCGGTGTGCAGTCGCGACACCCAAGCTGAGCCGATCAGGCCGGCCGCAGCGGTTGCGTAATACGTGGGCGGCGAGTCGAGCGACGGGAGCGCCGTTGCGCGCCGCGCCAGCGTCACGGCGCCGCCGAGGATCAGGACCACAAGCGGCCACAGCTTATTCACGACGTCGTCGATCCAGAATCCGAGCCAGTACTGGTGAGCCACTGGCTGACCCGCCAGCTCGTCGAAGACGTAGTACCCGTACCAGCCGTCGGTCGATGCATCGAGCACGGCGGTGGAGGCGGTGATCAGGGCGAGCAGGGTTATGAGGGCGGCGGCGCCGACGCGGCGGCGGGTGAGGGCGAGATAGGCGAGGACGGGGAGTAATGCGAGCAACGCGGTTTGCTTGGTGAAGAAGGCGAGGAAGGCGAGCACGCCGAGCGCGACGCCGCCGCGCACGCCGCGGGCCGAGCGGCCCCAGGCCAATGCGAGCAGGGTCAGTGCGAGAAACAGGGAGTCGACCCGCCCGGTGTCGAACCATGCGCCGGAGATCTGGAACGTGGCGGCGAACAGCCCCGGCGGCGAGGAGGCCGGCGATCCGATTGCCAGTCTCGCGTGTGACGATCCACGCAAGGGTCGCCATCGACACAAGCGAGGACGTGAGTGAGACCAGCCGCAGTGGCAGGAACCCGATTCCGGTCAGTTTCGCCACCGTCGCGGCGACCCAGTAGTAGAGCGGCGTGTAGGTCCACCCGACGAACGCGAGCGAGGGTGTCGCGTAGAGCGAGTGGCCGGCCGCCACGCGGGCGGCGAGCTCGACCGATCCGCCCTCCATCCAGTCGAGCTCGTACGGATAGCCGACGCGGTGCAGCGCCACCCACAGATAGACGGCGATCGGCGCCGCCGCGGCAATGCAGACGAGCACGTCGACGGGCAGCGGTCCGTGCGGTCGCGGACGGTCGGGGCCGCCAGGGGCGGCGCTTCGGGTGCTTCGGGCGCAACGGCGAGCGGCCGCGGTCACGCTCGCGCCGCCGCCCGGTAGAGCGTCACGTTGCGGTCGAGGCGGTCGCCGGTGAACCCTTCTGGCCTGCCGCCCTGGGCGTCGAGGTAGGCAAGCTGGCGCGAGATCGTGCCGAGCTGGCCCGGGGAACACGTGGTCGAGCATCCAGGTCTGGATCGCCACCCCCCCGTCGGCGGTGGCGAGCACGCGCAGCGCGCGCGCCTGCTGGGGGTAGTCGATCAGCGAGGCGGTGCTGATCAGCCAGTAGCCGCCGGCTGGGGTTGGCGCGGGCCACGATCTGGTTGCGATGGGTGTGGCCGGAGATCGCCGGCGATCACGCGGGGATGCGCGGTCGAGCGAGCTCGAGGATCTGGTCGCCGCCTACCGAGCTGGTCAGCGGCTGATGGGAGATGACGAGGATCCAGCGCTCGCCCGGCGGCGGCGAGCTCGCCGGCCAGCCAGTCCGGCTGGCCGGGGTGGACGAGGCCACCGGAGCCGCCGCCGCGGCGCGCGAGGTCGAGCACGAGCACGCGCACGTGGGGGCCGATGTCGACGCGGTAGTCGAGCAGCGGGCCGGCTCGCGAGCTGGCCCGAGGCCGCCCGGAGGCTCGGCGAGCGCCTCCCCAGGGTCGAGCTCGCGGCGCGCCGGGTCGGGCGGTACGCGGACCTTGGATCCGTCTGAGCGCCTGCGCCAGGAAGCGCGTGACGAGCCCCGGGCTGGGTGGGCCGTCGGGCGAGTAGCCGGCTCCGCGGTCGCGTCGCGGCCGAGCCGCGAGGCCCGGCGGGGCGCGTCAGGCCCGGCGGGAGATCCCAGACCGCCTCGTCGCCGAGCGCGAGCGCCGCGGGTCTGCGGCGTGGGCGCGATCTCGCCGGCGACGAGGATGTCGTGGTCGCCGAGCACCGGAGTACCAGGCGCTGCTGACGCCGGGGCTGGTGAAACGCACGCGTCGCCGCCTGGAGCAGACCCGGGTGGCGCGGGGCGTCGAGGTCGGGCCGGTAGTAGAAGGGGTCGGCGTCGAACGGGGACTGGACCCCGAAGTAGCCCGGCGCGCCGCTTCCCGGGCTGCGCGCGCCCTCCGCTCAGGACCGCCAGCGCGAGGGCGAGCTCGTTTGCCTGGTCGTTGTCGATCAGGTCGCCGCCTTGGATTACGGCGTCGGGCCCGAGCGCCCGGATCGCGTACAGCGCTCCGGCCAGCACCTGCGCGGTCAGCGTTTCCTGCGGGCGGAAGGTCGACTGAAACGGCGGCCCGAGGCGGTCGAGGAACGTGACCCGCGCCGGGGACTCGGCATCGAGCACGTGGGCGTCGGTGACGTGCGCGATCGTCGCGAGCAGCGCCGACGGCGCTGCGCTGGCGCGCCGAGTTCGGTCGCGAGGCCTGAGCGGCTCGCCGCGCGCGGGGGCGAGCACTCCGGTGCCGTCCGGGTCCTGGTAGGTCGTGCGCAGCGTCGAGCCGTAGGGATCGGGCCGCAGCGCGGTCGCGGTGCCGCAGCCGGCTGCGATCAGGGCGGTGCCCGGCCAGCATCTCGCCGAGCGCCTGGCGGCGTGTGATCCGGCGGGTCATGTCCCAGCCAGCCCCTCGACGACCGTCTCGCGCGTCGCCGCGTCGCGTGACCCACAGCACCGCGACGGCGCCCGCGACGAGCAGCCCCGCCAGCACCGCGGCGATCTGGGCGTAGCCGGCTCCGAGCGTCGAGGCTCGCGTAGTTGGCGGCGAGGTTGGCGAGCGCGGGGCCGAGCACGAGCCGCTCGATCAGGATGCCCGACGAGCCGCGGCCGGGACCACGAGCGCCAGCACGACGCCGGTGAGCAGCCGGCGAACGGCGGCGGAGCCGGCTCCGGTCGCGCGCAGCACGGCGACGGTGCGCCGCCGCTCCTGGAGTGTCAGCGCGCACGTCTGGATCAGCGCGTACAGGCACACCAGCCCGTCGACGATCGCGACCGCTCGCAGGATCGTCCGCAGCGTGTCGACCAGCGGCACGCCGCGAGCCGATCGCCCCGCTCGCCGGGGTCGGCGGCAGCCCGAGCGCTGTCAGCGCGTCGACTGACCTGCGCTGGCGTTGGCGCCCGGGTGCAGCCGGATCGCGATCAGCTCGGGCGCCGACGGGTCGGCCCGCAGCAGCGCGGCCGCAGGGATGTACGCGACGCGGCCGTCGTGGTCGAGCGAGCTGACGACGCCCGGCCACGCGCAGCCGCAGCTCGGTGCCCGAGGGCAGCGCGATCGCGAGCGTCGATCCCGGGCTGAGCCCGAGCGCATCGGCGAGGCCGGCGCCGACCTCTGCCTCGTCGCTGCGCCTCAGCCTGCGCCCGGCGGTGAGCGGAGGTGCCTCGAAGATCGTGTGATCGCCGGGGTAGGCGATCACGTCGATCGTCTCGCCGAGCGAGAACGAGTCGACCGCCTGCACCTCGTAGCGGGGAGCGGCGGCCTGGACGCCGGCGATCGAGCGGGCCACGCCTCGGCTGCGGCGGCCGGGAGCGAGGCGGTCAGCTGGTAGCGCTTGCCGAGCGCGCCGGGATCGGTCTCGAGCGCGCTCAGCGCGGACGCCAGCGCGAGCAGCAGCAGCACGAACGCGGTCGAGACGCCGAGCGTCAGCACGGTCGCGGCGAGGCGGCCCCTGCGAGCGGCGACGAGGCGGGCGCCGAGCACCGCCAGGCCGGCGCGAGGCAGCGCCGCGGGTCCGGCGCCGCCGAGCCCCGACCGGCCGGGCGCGAGCCCGGCGCCCTGGAGCAGCGCGACCGGCGGTCGTCCGGCCGCCCGCCAGGCCGGCCAGGCGGCCGCGAGCACGGGGATCGAGACGCTCGAGCACCCAGCCGGCGGCGAGTGGGAGGATCAGCCCAGAGCCGCGCGGGGGGCTCGTTCAGCATCGTCAGCAGGCGGTCGCTGGGTCCCGCGGTCGCGAGTACGCCCACGAGCAACCCGACGGTCGCGGCTGGGAGCGCGACGGTCGCCGCCTCGACAGCCTGCACCCTGACGATGTGGCCGCGGGAGGCGCCGACGGCGCGGCTGATCCCGATCGCCTGCAGCCGTCGCTGGACCTCGGCGCGCGCCGATGCTGCAAGCATCACAGCGGCCGTCGCGAGCGCGAACAGCGATAGCGCGACAAGCAGGTCGATCACGATCCCCGCGGCCTGATCGAGCAGCACGCGGACGCCGGAGCGAGTGATGACTCGCAGCCCGCGCAGGCCGTAGCTGGTCGTTCTCGCCTGGACGAGCACCTCGTTGAGGTATGGCGGGGTCGCGCAGCCAGATCTCCGCGACGTTGACCTGCGGGTTCGGATCGGGTCCGAACCGGGCATCGAGCGCCGCCTCGGAGAGGTAGAACCGCGGGACCGCCGAGCGGGAAGCCGACGTTGTCGGGAGCCTCGGCGAAACCGACCACGCGCAACGGCCCGAGCCCGCGGACGTAGAAGGTCCCGCCGAGCGGGATGCCCCACTCCTGCGCGACGCCGCGCTCGATCACGACCTCGCCGAAGCGCGCGGATAGATCGCGACCGGCAACGATCGCGTAGCCGTGGCGGCCGGCGCCGATCACCTCGGCCGAGGCCTGGCCGCTGCTGTGGCCGTTCGCTCCGATGTCGACGTTCGGTGAACTCCTGCCGAGTCGAAAACGCGGCGATGTCGGGAAGCGCCCGGATCCGGCTCTCGACGCGCTCGCGCGCTTCCGGGTCGAAGCGGACGATCACGTCGGGGAGGTCGGCGGCGCGGGCTGCGCGCGCGAACCCGCCGCCGAGGCCGTCGGCGATCACGATCGCGGTCGACAACATCGCCGCCGCCAGCGCGATCCCGGTTGCCGTCAGCAGGGCGCGGCGCCACCGGCGTCGCAGCCCGCGGCGGACCGCCAGCGACCGGAACTGTCATCGCTGGGATCCGCCGAGCCTGCGAGTCGCGCTCGGCCTCGCCGCCGCCGCGGCTCGCATGTGCGTCGGCGTCGGTGACGAGCTTCCCTTCGCGGAGCTGCAGCACGCGGTCGGCGATCGCCGCCGCGTCGGGCTCGTGGGTGACGATCACGACCGCTCGTCCGCTCAGCTTGCGCAGCAGCGCGAGCACGGCGGCGCCGTTCTCGGCGTCAAGGTTGCCGGTCGGCTCGTCGGCCAGGACAAGCTCGGGGTCGTTGACGAGCGCCCGCGCGATCGCGAACCGCTGCTGCTCGCCACCGGAGAGCTCATGCGGAAGGTGGTCGGCGACGGCTGCGAGCCCGAGCTCCTCGATCAGCCGCCCGGCCCGGAGGTCGCCGCCGGGCGCGGCGCCGGGGAGCCGTGCCGGAAGCATGACGTTCTCGGCTCCGCTCAGCTCCTCGACCAGATGAAAGGACTGAAACACGAAGCCGATGTGACGGAGCCTCGTGCGGGCCAGTGCGCGGGATCCCTGGTCGGTGAGCCTCTCGCCGGCGAGCACGATCTCGCCCGCGTCGGGCCGATCGAGGCCGCCCAGCAGATGCAGCAGCGTCGACTTGCCGCTCCCGGAGCGCCCGAGCACGGCCACAACCTCGTCGGCATCGACGTCGAGCGCGACCCGTCCAGCACTCGACGCTGCGCCCGCCCACGCCCGACTGTCTTGGTGATCCCGCGGGCCTCGAGAACGGGCACCGGTTCACGGTACCGAGCCGGCGCCAGCGCTCGGTCGGCCGGAGCGCCTGGACGGGCGATCGAACCGGCGATCGTCGCGCCGCAGGCGCGCGAACCACCGCCCAGACAGCGGCCAGACCGTCGACCGTCGAAAAGCCGCCCGCGCGCGGCGATCGGCGCGATCGCCGGCGCGGCGACGCGCGCCCACGGAAACCAGGCGCTTGCGACGCCATCGCTCTCCAGCCGCGCATGGGTGGAGCACGTCGACTCGCCCGGCGGCTCGAGCTCGACCAGCAGCTCGCCCGCCGGCGTGCAGCAGCGCCTGCGAGCCGCGCGAGCAGCCGTACCGGCGAGCCGCCGATGCCGATGTTGCCGTCGAGCAGCAGAGCGCTGCGCCAGCTTCCGCCGCCTGGAAGCTCGTCGAAGATGTCGCCGACGATCGCGCGGCCGCCGCCGCCGACGGCGAGCGCGACCGCGACCGGGGAGAGGTCGACGCCGAGCGCGAACACTCCGCGAGCGGCGAGCGCATGCAGGTGGCGACCCGGGCCCGCAGCCGACGTCGAGCACCGGGCCCGGTGAGGCCGTTCGAGCAGCTGCTCGTCGGTCGCATCGGCCGGGCCCAGATACCGCTCGAGCGGAAGCGGGACGGCCGTGCCGTCGACGAGTCGTGCGCATGGTCGCAGCCGCGCGCGCGCACCCGCGCGCAGCCCGTCGCCGTAGATGCTGCAGCGCGCTGATCACCGAATCGCCGGCGAGCGCTCGCGCGAATCGCGTGTGCGGGGCCGCGCGACGCGACCGCGCGCGCGTCCTCGATCGTGTCGACGTCACGCAGCGGCGGCTGCTCGCGGACCCGCAATCCGAGCTCACCCAGCCGCGCGCGCTGCCGTGCGTCAGGTCGACTGGCAGCTCATCGGTACGTCGTTGAAGGCGCCCGGGCACGGGCTCGCTGAACCCCACGCTCCAGTAGCCGCCGTCGATCGGCCGGGCCGAGCACCGCGTCGACGCCGTGCTCTGCCAGCGCGCGCATCCCGTCGAGCAGGAGCCGCGGGGTCAGCTGCGGCGTATCCATGCCGACGAGCAGCGCCGGCGGACTGACGTCGTCGAACGCCGCCGCGAGCCGCTCGCCGAGCCCGTCGCCGCGTTGCGGGATCACCTCGAATCCGCTCGCGCCGCCAGCGGCGCGCGTCGCCATCGAACACCAGCACCCTGCGCGCCGCCGGGGTGCCGGGCAACAACGTCGAGCGTGTCGAGCAGGGACGCCCGCGCCAAGCCGGCTGCCTGCATCCGCGCTGCACGGCGGCGTCAGCCGCGTCTTCGCGCGCCCCGGCAGCGGTTCCTTGGCGATCACCAGCAGCGCGACGGATTTCACGCGCCGAAGCTAATCCCGCTCCGATTACGAAAAACGAAAGGCGTGAGCACGCGGACGTGATCCGTAAGACTCTGTTCAGTATTCCCAGCGTGCCGCGGCGACGGCGGTGAACAGCGACTTAAACCGGCCGTCCGATCCGTTTTCAGGCGGCATTGCGCTGTGTCAGTCTCAGCGACATGCGGCCGCCGCGCATGGATCCGTCGAAGCCGCCGCCGGGGCCCGTTCCGCGCAGGATTTCTGGCGCAGTCCGCTACGAGGGCCGTGGCTGACCGCAGTGCTCGGACTGGTGCTGCTTGATCGGCCTCCCGATCGTGATCGTGACCGGGCTGCTGTCGAACGACGCCTACCAGCCAGGACTCGGCGCGAACGCGCTCGGCCGCAACATCGGCGGCCCGCTCGACCTCTACCTGTTCGGTTGGCCGACGCGGCCGTCGTGGCTGTACGCGCTGACCCAGGGCCTGCACGTCGCGGTCGGGCTCGCGCTCGTTCCGGTGCTGCTGGCCAAGCTGTGGTCGGTGATCCCGCGACTGTTCGAGTGGCCACCGGTCCGCAGCCCGGCGCACGCGCTGGAGCGGCTCTCGCTGGCGCTGCTGGTCGGCGGCGCACTGTTCGAATTCGTCACCGGCATCCTCAACATCCAGTACTGGTACGCGTTCCAGTTCTTCTTCACCCAGGCGCACTACTACGGCGCGTGGGTGTTCATCGGCGCGTTCATCGCCCACGTGACGCTCAAGTTCGGAACGATGCGCCGGTCGCTGACGACGCCGCGCGGAAGTCCTCGAAGCCGGTCGACGGGAGCAGCGGCGAGTGCCGAGTCGGGCGCCGGCGCTCGATCACTCACGGCGGCGTCCCCGCTCGCCGACGACGATGTCGCGCCGCGCGCTGCTGGCAACGGTCGCGGCGGGCTCGGCGCTGCTGCTGGACTGCAGGGTGCCGCCCAGTCGCGTCGGCGGCCCGTTCCGCGCGCTGGCGTTCCTCCTTCCCCGCGGACGCACCCGCCCCGGCCCACTCGGCTTCCCGATCAACAGGACGGCGCAGGCCGCCGGCATCTCAGCGCCCGACCGTCGGCACAAACTGGCGGCTTCAGTTGGCCGGCGAGCGAACGGTCTCCCTATCACGCGAGCAGCTGCTGGCGCTGCCCCAGCACACCTACGATCTGCCGATCGCGTGCGTCGAGGGATGGTCGACGACACAGCGCTGGAGCGGCGTGCGGCTGCGCGACCTCGCCGTCGCTGTGCGGCGTCGAGGGGCCAGCCACTGTGACCACCCAGTCGCTGGAACGCGGCACTTCGGCCACGCGACGCTCGGTCACGAGCAGGTGGCCGACGATCGATCGCTGCTGGCGTTGCGCGTCAACGGCCTCGACCTCTCGCTCGATCACGGCTACCCGGCGCGGGTGATCAGCCCGGCGGTACCCGGCGTGCACTGCACGAAATGGGTCTCACAAATGACATTCCACTCGAGTCGCGGAATGACCCAACTGCGACGCTTCCGAGCACTCTACGGCGCCGGTCCGCTGCACCTGCTCGCGTTGCTGGCGAGCTTCGCCATCGCCGGCGGCCGCGGTCGTAGGTTGGTTCCAGCGGCCAGGCGACGTCGAAAACGTGCTGGATTGGTTCGTGGCGGCGATCGTGATCCACGATCTCGTGCTGCTGCCCTCTTTACTCGCTGCTCGACCGGATCGCCTTCGGCAGGCAACGGCAAAGAGCTAACAGCGCCCGGCACGCGGCGATCCTGCGGCCTCGTGAACCCCACGCCCTACCTTCGCATCCCGGCGATCCTCAGCGGTCTGCTGCTCGTCGTCTTCTTTCCGGTGATCTTCGGGCTCGGAACCCAGACCGAGTTGTTCGCAAGCGGGATCCCCGAGAGCGGGTATCTGGCGCGCTGGCTACTGGCCACAGGCGTGATGTTTGCGGCATCCGGCATCGCATACGCTGCCGCGGTGGCGCGCGTCCGGGCGTCGCTCGCAAGGAATGAGAGCGATCTCGACCAGACGGCCCCCGAAGCGGAGCAGAGCGCCCCCGGACCTGAGCTGACGGTCACCGGGGCGGAACAAGCCGCCCCCGAACCTCTGCAAACGGTCACCGAATCGGATGAGCCGGCCCCCGAGCCGGATCAAACCGCCCCCGAGCCGGATCAAACCGCCCCCGAGCCGGATCAAACCGCCCCCGAGCCGGATCAGACCGGCCCGGATGACGCCGCCGCGCGGCCGCCGGCGTCAGGTTAGCCCGCGCGGAGCGGCGAGCGGGCGAACTCCGCCATCCCCTCGCAGAAGTCCTCAGTGGCCTTGAACCCGAGCTCTCGCTCCGCGCGCTCCGCCGACGCAAACACGTGCCTCACATCCCCGAGCCTGAAATCACCGGTCACCAGCGGCCGCGGCGCATCCTCTCCGGCTGCGTCAGCCAGAGCCTCGGCCATCTCGCCGACTGTCCGCGGCCTCCCGCTAGCGACGTTGAAAGCCCCGACGGCGGGCTCGGCGGATGTCAGCGCGATCACGTTCGCGCGCGCGATATCGCGAACATGGACGAAATCCCGCAGCTGCTGACCATCCTCGAACACGCGCGGCGTAAATCCCGCCGCCAGCGCGCTGGCGAAGATCGCGGCGACGCCCGCATACGGCGTGTCGCGCGGCATCCGCGGCCCGTACACGTTGTGGTAGCGCAGAGCGGTCACCGGGACTCCCGTCTCGCGCGAGAACGCGAAGCACAGGTGCTCCTGATGGACCTTCGTCGCCGCATACACGTTGCGGGGGTCAAGCGGAGCGGACTCCTCGCACGGCGATCGGCTCCAACTCGCCGCCGCACACCGGGCAGCCCGGCGTGAACATCGCCGCCGCCAGATGCGCTGGATCACGCGGCGCCGCAGAGACCCGACCGTGTCGTGAGCAGCGATAGGCGCCCTCTCCATAGACAACCATGCTGGTCGCAAGCACCAGCCGACCCCCGAACCGGTTGACGGCAAGCCGTTTCAGCAGCACCGCGGTGCCGAGATCGTTGTGGCGGACGTAATCCTCGACATCGAGCATATCCAGACCGAGTCCCACCATCGCCGCCTGGTGGCAAACAGCGTCGACTCCGCCCAAAGCTCTATCGACCGAGCTCGGATCCGCCACGTCGCCTTGGACGAACTCGGCCCCTGGGTTCAAGTAATCCGGGCGGACCGCATGCGCCGCCGGCAGGAGCCAGTCGAGCACCCTGACCCGGTGACCCGCCGCGACGAGTTCGTCGACGATGTGCGAGCCAATGAATCCGGCGCCGCCGGTCACAAGGATCATCGCGGGCACGGTACGCCCTCACAGGTCCCTCGTCAGCGCCTTCAGGCGCATGTTTCGCTGTGCGTAAGCTTTTTCCGGCAGCTTGACGACAATGATCGATGTCATCCTGCCAGCCCTCGACGAGGCCCACGCGATACCCGGCGTGCTCGCCGCCATGCCGTCAGGCTACCGCCACTCGTCGTGGACAACGGTTCGCGTGACGGGTCCTCGGAGGTTGCCGCTGCGCACGGCGCGCGGGTGGTGCACGAGCCGAAACGCGGCTTCGGGGCGGCCTGCTTCGCCGGGCTACTCGCCGCGGAGTCCGAGATCGTCTGCTTCATGGACTGCGACGGCTCGCTCGACCCCCGCCAGCTGCACCGCATCACCGATCCCATCAGCAATGGCACATCCGACCTATGCCTCGGCGCTCGGATACCCGAGCCCGGAGCGTGGCCCCGCCACGCGCGGCTCGCCAACCAGGTGCTCGCGTTCGAGCTCCGCCGGCGCACCGGCGTCGCGTTGACCGACCTCGGCCCCATGCGCGCGGCTCGCCGTGAAGCACTGCATCGCACTGCACCTCCAGAACCGCGGTCGGGCTGGCCGCTCGAGATGGTGCTACGAGCCGCCGCCAAGAACTGGCGGATCGCCGAGGTCGCAGTCACATACCGGGCACGGTCCGGAGGTCGCTCCAAAGTCAGCGGCAGCGTACGCGGCACCGTGCGCGCAGTCCGCGACATGAGCACCCAGCTCTACCGCTAGCGACCTCGCCGCGGCGTGATCCCCAAAATGTTGCCTATGTGTGGCATTGGTTCAGATCCCGAGGTCGTTGCACACGGTTGCATTCCGAGGCGCTGGGGATTTCGTCCTCCGTCCGTGTCCTGTCCCGGAATCAGCTGGGGAACGATGACGCGTACTGGCTGTAGGGAACTTGACCGGTGGGGCTTTCCGCAATCGCCAGCGCCACGTTGGCGGGGATTGGCGTCCACCAGGCGGGCATCTTCGCCGCTAGGTTGGGGTTCAGCGTGTAGATCAGCGCGAAGTTGACGATCCAGAGGGGAGGCGCCATCGACATTCCCTACCACGCAACGGCGTCGCAGAACGGATCGCTGAGCGAGACGATCTGGAGGTCCAAAACGGGCCAGGTGTGAACGTCGGCAGCGTCGCAATCAGCCAACGTCAACCGAGACGGATCCCTTCATTCGAACGGGATCGTCTGGCGCGGGCGCGGATCCGTCACGCTGGTGCTGAGGCGATCACCTCGTCGACCTTGACGACGCGAGCCGTGATCCCTCCCGGATCGATCACGAGCTGCAGCACGACGTGCATGCGCTGGCTCCTGGGGATGGATGGTTTTCTGGTCGCCGGACGCTATGGCGGCCTCTAGTTGCGAGGAATCCCGCGGGTGCAGTTGGTTGCACGACTCCGAGTCGGGCCCAGGCGCGTTGCGATCGCCGATCCTCGGCGAAACCGGCCAGCGACCGCGTAAGAAGGTCGCGCCGCCAGTGCTGTCATCAACTGCTTGGATTTGCGCCATGGGAATCGAAGACAGGTTGCCGCCGTCGTTCGTGGACGTTGAGTCAGCGGCGCGGCGACTGGCGGGTATCGCGCACCGCACCCCGTGCGTCACGTCGAGGACGCTCGATGAGCTGCTCGGTGTCCATGTGGTGCTCAAGGCCGAGGGCTTCCAGAGGATGGGAGCGTTCAAGTTTCGTGGCGCGTACAACGCGATCTCTCAGCTGTCGAGCGAGCAGCGGGAGCTTGGGGTAGTCACGACGTCCTCCGGCAATCACGCGCAGGCTGTGGCGCTGGCCGCTTCGCTGCTCGGGGCGAGCGCGACGATTCTGATGCCCAGCGACGCGCCTGCATCCAAGCGCGCCGCCACAGAGGGCTACGGCGCGACGGTGATCGAGTACGACCGCTATCGGGACGATCGCGACGCGCTGCTAGCCGAACTCGCCGGCGAGCTCCGAGCGTCGGTCGTGCATCCCTACGACGACCCGCGGGTAATCGCCGGTGCAGGCACGTGCGCACTGGAACTGCTTCAGGAGGCAGGGCCGCTGGCGACGGTCGTTGTGCCGGTCGGAGGCGGCGGCTTACTGTCCGGGTCAGCGATCTCTCTGCGCTCGCTCTCGCCGGCCTCCCGGATCATCGGCGTCGAGCCCGAGGCCTCGCCAGATATGCAGCGCTCGTTCCAAGCCGGCAGGAGAGTGACGGTGCCGATCCGTCCCTCGATCGCCGATGGTCAGCTGCTCGACACGCCGGGCGAGATTACCTTCGCGGTGATCGCCTCACTCGTCGACGAGATCGTCACCGTGACCGACGTCGAGATCGTCGACGCGATGCGGCTGCTGTTCGAGCGCACGAAGCTCGTGACCGAACCGAGCGGAGCGAGCGCTTTCGCTGCCGTGCTCGCCGGCCGCGTTCACGGTGACCCGATCGGGGTCGTGCTGTCCGGTGCGAACGTGTCGGCGGATCGCTTCCGCGACCTCATCCAGCCCTAGTCGGAAGCTCCGATGGCGCCGTGCGTCGCCGCCCTCATCGACAGGGTTCGTGCACCGAAGCGACCGTGGTCACGCTCAAGGGAAAGAGCAACCTGCTCCGCTAGAGGCCGCCACAACCTCAACTGGCCCAGTTTTCAACCGGCGCGCACCAAGGTGGGAACAATTTCAACCGGCACAAGGGGGCACTTTTCGCCCGGGCCTTGACAACGAGGCGAGCTCGGGCCACAGAGGGGTGTCCGGTTCCCAACCTGTCAACCGAGACGGATCCCTTCATGATCCGAATGGGATCGTCCGGCCTGGTTCGCGCCGACGAGTGCGTTCCAGGCGAAGCAATCGTCGGCGACGGCAGCGCTTGAGCACTGCTACGTCGCCTATGCACTCGTCCGGTCCGGACGCGACGAGGAGCGAAAGCGATCGCGCCGTAAGTCCGGCGTCGCTCCTCTTCGCCGGGACCAGCCGTCTCGGTGCGGCGTGTCCGGTGGCCGCGTTGGCGCCGGAGGAGCGGTCGGCCGATCGCAGCCGTCAACTGCGCACCTTGCACCAGGGGCACAAGATCTCCCGACTCCATGGCCGGGCGGTGCGGTGCGGCGAGCGGATTCGTGGGAGGACGTCGGGTTATGCGGAGTGCGCGAGATTCTCCTGCCGCGTCTGCTGTCAGTGTTCGTCCAGCAGGCCGAGGTCGCGCAAGCTCTCGGCGGTCTCGACGATCGTGGTCTCGGCCGGGCGCGGGCGCCAGCCGAGTTCCTGTTTGGCGCGGTCGTTGTGAATTGTTAGCGGCGACGGCTCCTCACCGGGCGCCTCGTTGGTTGTGACGTGCGCGCCCGCGGGCCCGAGGTGGTCGCGGAGAATCTGTGCTAGCCCCAGCCAGGTGATCGTCGGACCGTCCGCTAGCAGCAGGTAGCGCTTCCCGGCGGCTGCCGGGGTGGCCATCGCCGTGATGTGCGCGTCGGCGACGTCGCGCACGTCAACGACGCCGAATCGCTGGCGTGGCAGCGCCGGCATCGTGCCCTCGATGATCATCTTGAAGTACGTCAGTGTCGAGCGCAGCCCGGGCACCAGCGACGGGCCCGCGATGAACGTCGGGTTCAAAACCACCAGTTCGGTGCCGCCGCCCTGGGTTTCGATGAAGTCCCATGCTGCACGCTCGGCGATCGCCTTGGAGCGCGGGTAGGGCGCCAGCCCCGGCGTGTCCGGGTCGGTCCAGTCCGCCTCGGTGTAGTCGCGGACCGCCTTGGGGGAGTACCCAACCGCCGCGAACGAGGAGGTGAGTACCACCCTCCGCGCGCCAGCGTTCCGGGCTGCCTTCAGCACACGCACGGTGCCTTCGCGGGCGGGGACGATCAGCTCGTCCGGATCCTTGGGCTGGACCGACGGGATCGGCGAGGCGACGTGGTGGACTTCCTCCACACCATCAACCGCGGACGGCCAGCCGTCCTCAGAGGTCAGATCTGCCGCCACGAGCTCAAGGCCGGTGTCGTCCACATCACCGCGGCGCACGGCGCCGCGTACACCTGCCTCACCATCCAGGGAGCGCACCGTCGCGCGCACCTCCTGCCCGTCACGCAGCAGCGCTGCGATCAACTGCGTACCCAGATATCCGGACCCGCCCGTCACCAACACCTTGGAGCTCATCCGAGCACCACCTCCTCCAATCGTGGCAGCATCTTCTGCACCTGCAGGTTCGCCTCGGCCTCCGCGCCCGTGTCCGCGCGGTCGCGGGCATCCCAGAGCGCCGCCTTCGCACGTAGGTAGCCGAGGTGGACGCGCAGCGTCTCGATCTCGGCTTGGACCCGCTCGGCGTGCCGCAACAGCAGATCACGCTGCTCACCCGCCTTGGCGTGACCAAGCTCGCGGTTGGCCTGGTAGGTTCGCATCTCCTCGATCCCGACGCCCATCGCGCGCAGGCAAGCAAGCGCCTGCAACGCGTCGATGTCCTCCTCCCTATATCGGCGGTGTCCGCTGCTCGGATCACGGGCGATCGGGCCGATCAGCCCGACCTCCTCGTAATAGCGCAACGTCGGCTCGCTCAGCCCGGAGCGCCGAGCGACGTCTTGGATTCTCAAAGCTGTCATAGCGACAGCAAACCAAACCTCAAGCGCTTGAAGTCAAGGGCCGCGAACAGAATCTCCTCATTCCATCGCTGACGGCGGCGAGCGCAAGAGCAGCGGCCGAGCCCCGTTACCTCAGGCGGCTGGGACGCCGGCGGACGACGTCGTTCGCGAGCGCAGCCCGTCGACCAGCAGCGCGACCATCCGCCGCGGGTGCTCGGGGTCAGTGCCGGGTCGCGGCCCGCACAGGCTTGCGACCGCGGTCAGCAGATCGTCGGGGTCGGCTCCGGGGCGTACTTCGCCGGCCGCTTGTGCGGCGCTCAGCAGCATTCGCATCGCAGGTCGCAGCCGGGCGCTGAAGTAGTCGGGCAGGGGCGCGTACGCGGCGTTGCCGGAGTGCAGCGCCGCGGCAAGCCCGCGCTTGGCTGAGATGAAGTCGACGAACCGTTGCATCCAGCGAGCGAGCGCCTCGCCCGGGGGGTACTCGGCGGCGAGCAGGGCCGCTGCCTCCGCACAGGCGTCTACCTCCCGACGAAATACGGCGATGATGAGGTCGGAGCGCCGCGGGAAGTGGCGGTACACAGTGCCGATCCCGACGCCTGCCTCCTCGGCGATCTGCCGGACCCCCGCATCGACTCCATCGCGTGCGAACACCGTCATTGCGGCCTGCAGGAGGGCGTCGATGTTGCGTTGCGCGTCAGCGCGTTTCTTCGAGGGCTCAGACATCGAGTCGTAGGCGGAACACTGTTCCGGTTATATTTGGAACATGGTCCTCCGTCGCTCAATCTACATCGCGCGACCGCGGGCCCATGACATTCCGACGCGCGAAGGAGCCCGCTATGCATGACAACCAGATTGCGCTGATCACGGGGGCCAACAAGGGGATCGGACTCACGATCGCCAAGAATCTCGCGAAGCACGGCCTTACCGTCCTGGTCGGCTCGCGCGACGTCGCGAACGGTGAGACGGCGGCACAGGGCATCGACGGCGACGCGCACGCGATCCAGCTCGACGTCACCGATCAGGCCTCGATCACCGCCGCCGCCGACCAGGTTCGTGAGGAGTTCGGCCGGCTCGACGTTCTCGTCAACAATGCGGGCATCTCCCACGCGACGCCCTGGGAGGAGATGCCGGGAAACACCTTCGAGGAGAAGGCACAGTCGGGTCAGCTCAGCAAGGTGTCGCTCGACGAGTTGCGCGAGATCTTCGAGACGAACGTGTTCGGCGCGCTCGCGGTCACACAGGCAGCGCTTCCCCTGCTTCGCGAGGCGCCATCGCCCCGGGTCGTCATGGTCTCAAGCGGGGTCGGCTCGCTCGCCGCTGCCTCCCAACCCGGGAATCGGTACCGCGCGATGTTCGGCGCCTACTCGGCCTCGAAGACCGCGATGAACGCGATCACCGTCGGCCTCGCGATCTCCCTCGAGTCCGAGGGAATTCGGGTGAACGCGATCTCACCGGGGTTCGTCGCCACCGACCTCAACAACCACAGAGGGGTGCTCCCCGTGGAGGAAGGCGGCAAGGACGCGATTCGCCTCGCGCTGCAGGAGGGCGGTCCGACGGGAACGTTCACCGATCAGGACGGCGACAGCATTCCCTGGTAAGACCACAGAGATGGGCGCTGAGGCGTGGCGCTCCTGCTCTCCAGCCTGATGACCGTGCCGCCGGGGCAGCTCACGCAGCTCGGGTCGCTCATCCGTCGAATCGAGCGAGACCGGGTGGGATGTCGCCGAGCGAGGAGTGCAGCCGGTCGTGGTTAAACCAGGCGACCCAGGCGACGGTCGCGAGCTCAACCTGCGTGATCCCGCAGCTACCGGCGCACCGACCCAGGGTGTCCGCGAGGGCACGGCTAGCGGACGCCACCACCACGCAGGATCCCTGGCCCCTGGCTGCTCCGTTTAGCTTAGCCCGCAGGAGCTGTCTGGCCACGGATCCCGAGAGTGTCGCTTTTGAGTTCTCGGTGCTTGCTCGCGGGCGCAGGCTGCTAACGGTGCGAGCGATTGATGCGCACGCTCGCACTGGTGCGGGGGCGCCTGCGGTCAAATGACGAGAGGAGTTGCGTAGCACCTAGCAAGGAGGGTCAGCCTGCGGCTCTCGACCGAGTCAGTAGGAGTAAGACCACGCCCTCCCTGGAGATTGGGCGGTACCGGAACCAAACCCATCGAGTTTCGGAACGGGTCGATCCCGGACGCCCGGGCTCGGTCGGTCGAAGTTGATCGGGAAGCTCGTTGCACTGTCCATCGCGACCGTTGCGAGCGGTGCCAGCATTCGGCGCCGGCGCTCTTGTGTTTGGCAGTGTCTGCCGAATCGACCGGGCCTGCGACTACAGACTTGGGTCATGGGGAGCCGGCGAGTGTGGGGTGCTCGGGGTGAGTGCCGCGACGAGCCCGGATTGGTCCTCGGCACTCACGATGAGCCGACGCATCGGGGCCCGGAGCGGACCGAGCCACACCCACTTCGGTCGATCCAACGTGATCTCGACCAGTCCGGTACCGGCGCCGTTGACGAGAGCGGTGCGTGGCCAGTAGTTGACTCCGCGGAGGGTGGTGATTCGGAAAGGACCACGCAGTTCGCCTCTGTTCAGGGGCCGGGCAGATGCCACCGCCTCGCGCGGGATCGTGGCGTGAAATGCCCACCCCATGCGAACGTCGACCGTTGAAGGACTCATCGTCACCCGCGGGGCTTTTCGACCGGCGCCGAACGCCGTCATGAGGGTGCGGCTGGGTCGGTCGACGCTGATCGGGAACGTCCTCTCGTTGATCATGATCCCTCCTCGGGAAAGCCCCAGACGCATCCAGAGCGCATGCTGAATCAGATTGGCGGCCTCGCCCAGCGGGGCCGTTGCTGACCCTCGTCTGCGCCGGCCATCAGTACCGCGAGCATCTCCTGCTCGTGCTCGCGCCGGAACGCACGCGGGTAGCCGGCCAACAGCCGCCGGTAGCGTCGCTCGAGGCCCGCGGAGTCACTCATGTGAGCACCCCTGCAGCCGGCTTCAGGCGCGAGATCGCGACGTGGGCGTTGGCCTGCAACCGGGCTGCCTCGGCGCCCAGCAGCTCCCCGCCTGCGGGCGTCAGCCGGTAGTAACGGCGCAGTCGGCTATCCACAATCTCCTCCCGGTCAACCTCGATCAGCTTGTCCGCGCGCAGACGCTCAAGCGCCGCGTACAAGGTTCCGGCCTTCAGCTGGACACGGCCAGCTGAGATCGCCCGGACGTCGGTGATGATCCCGTAGCCGTGCTGGCTGCCCGCGGCCAGAGCCGTCAGGATCATGAACGTCGCCTCTTGCATCGCCCGCCTCGCCATACTGCAACAGTATATGCAGTTGAACTATCTACAGTCAAGCCATCAACCCCATCCCGCCAGTCGCATTGCCACGCGCCATCTCAACCTGGCCAGACCCGCGGAAGCACCAATCCGAGTCTCAGGCATGCCCACTCAGGAGCGCGCCTGTCGCCACGAGCGAGGCTCGGGACGCAGCCGACCTCGCAGCCGGAGGGCCGCCGCCGCTAGCTTCGCGCCGCCAGCACAGTTAGCAGCCCGTCGCTGAAACCGGAAGGCGTTCCGGAGACGGTCTCGGAAGACCGGCCAAGGCCCTCCGCGGCGCGTCCCGATGCCGAGTTCAGGGCGTCCGCAGGGTAACCTGGAACGAGCGTTTCAGCAGCGTCCGGGTGCGCCCCTGTCGGGTGGTGGTGGTGATCACGAGGGTGTAGCGTCCAGCCTTGAGCCTGCCACTCGCGTGCAGGCTGATGCGGCCGTGACTGATCGTCACCGTCCCATGGGCGATCGTCCGGCCTGCATGCAGTATCCGGAATGTGGCGTGAACGGTTGCATTCGTCGTGCTGAACGTTCCAGCCGCGAACTCGAGCGAGCACAGGATCTGGGCCAGTTGGCCATTGCGACAGGCGAGCTTCGCTGCTCGTCCCCGGGGGCCGGTGGCGCCGGTCGGTCCATGCGGTAGCGGCCCTCCGGTGCCTGTCAGGGTCACGGTCGCGGGTGCACTCGGCGCATTGGTGAGGATGGTCAGTGTCGCTGAGCTCGCCCCGTCGGCCTGGGGGTCGAAGCGAACGCCGATGCGGCAGCTGCCGGCTGGCGCGACCGGCTGCTGGCAGCCGTTGTCGATCAGGTAGTCGCCGGGGTTAGTCCCGCCGGTCTGAACACCGGAGATGATGAGTGGTGCCGAGCCATCGTTCGTCACGGTCAGTGGCAGCTCGGTTCCCGCGGTGTCCTGGGGCTGGGTGCCGGGGAAGCTGATCGCCGAAGTGTTCAGAGCGGCCGTCGGGACGTCGTAAGTGATCACGACTCCGGCCGCCGCAGTGCTCGGGGCCGCGGGGACCAGGACCGTCGCGCCCGCCACCGTGAAGCTGGCACCGCCACCGCCACCGCTGCCTTCAGTCCCGCTGCCCCCACCGCCACCGCCGTTGTATCCGCCACCGCCCCCACCGCCGGAGCCGCCACCCCCGCTCGCTCCCTCTCCGCCCAGCCCCGAGGACCCCGCCAGCCCGGACTGAACACCGCCGGCGCCGGCGCTGCCGCCCGCAGCCACCGTACCAGCGCCTCCGCCGACCGAGCTCGCATCGGGGGCGTTCGCGCCAGCTGAGCCGGCGTTGCCGCCGATCGCATCGGCGCCCGTGCCACCACCACCGGCGGCCACCACCAACGCTCCCAACGAGGAGAACGGCGAGCCGACCCCGACGACCGACGCGCCGCCACCACCGGCCCCACTGAAGGTAAAGTTCGACCCTCCGGTCCCACCGCCGTCAATCCCGCCCGCGCCCGCCACACCGGTCCCGGTGCCCGGCCCGCCGACCCCGCCGACCCCGACGAACAACTGCTCGCCCCCGACGACCGGGACCGTGGCGGTGACCGAGGCCCCCTCCCCTCCGCCGAGAATACCGACCGACCCGCCAGCCGCACCAGTCGCAGCCACCGTGAGACTGGTCAAGCCAGCTGGCACCGTGAAGCTATAGCCGCCGGGCGTGAAATACGGCGCCATGGCCGTGACCGGCGCGGCAGCCACACCGCTAGCCGGGACCGCGAGACACGCCGCACCGGCCAACAACCCAGCCTGCGCGGCCCGCGACGCCCGATGCCGCATGATGCCGCTCCGCTCCTGCGAGAAACCGATCGATCCGCGCATGTCGCCGCCCTCAGTCAGTGTGTGGTCACCATCCAGGAGGCCACATAGTCCCACCTCCGCCTAGGCTCCTCCGCTCCGAAGCCGCCGCCAACGCGCCGCGCTCCCCCGAGCCCCAACGGGACCTGCCGACCACGGTCGGCCAAACTGCAGCCACGGCAGTCCGGGAGTGCCGGCGCCCGGCCACAGCCCGCGGCCGTACCGGGCACGTTCCGGAGATGTCTGCTCTGCCGCTGACGCGATCACAGATCAGGCGGCCGCGCGGCGGCTGCCCGTCGCGGAATGCCGCCACGACGTCCGCGCCGAGTACACGACTCCCTCCGTGCCGAAGTGGCCAGCACCTCGACATCACCCGAATAGCCTCTCATATGGCAAGGGGCGCTCGCTATTTGCGGGAATTTATCTGGTGCAGGGCATCACGGCTGGGGCGCCGACCGCGGGGGGCGTAGAAGCAGAAGTCGGACCGATCGAAATCCGCGGCTGATGCTTGGCGACGAGTTGGACCCGTTCCGCCGATCGAGTCCCCAGCTGCTGCTCCCCAAATTGAAGACCCGAGCGCCGGGATCAAGCGACGTGTCGAGGCGCGTTGAAGGCTGGCCGAATAGCGATCGAGCAGCGGGCGCCTCAAATGGCCACTTCAGCATCCGGCCTTAGGAGGCCCGCCGAGGCGTCGCCCGGTCAGTCACGAGCCGCGGTTCAGGGCGTCCGCAGGGTAACGATCACGGGACGGCGATCGGCCCGCCCGCCCGATCACGAGGCCGACAGCGCAGGGGCGGTTGCCGGTCGGCACGAGTCAGGCGATCGGCAGGCGCTTTTGCGGCTGCGCGTTCGATGCCGGCGGCGTGTGCGGAGAGAAACCGGTTGGCTTGCGGCGCTCTGCGCCTGGGGAGAAATTGGATGCGTCGGCGGTCTGGGGCCTAAAGATCGGCGCCGTAGGGCTGGGTGATCAGCTCGAAGTGGTGGCCCGAGGGGTCGTCGAAGTAGACGCCGCGGCCGCCGTGATTGGTGTTGATCTCGTTTGGGGAGCGCATTCGTGGGTCAGCCCAGAACTCAACGCCTTGGGCCTTGATGCGCTCCAGTGCACGGTCGAAGACGTCGTCGGACACCAGCAGGGCGTAGTGCTGGCCGGGGAACTCGATGCCGGGCTCTGCATAGTCGAGCCGGACGCGATCGTCGAGCGTGACGCTCAAGAACGGTCCCCAGGCTGTTGGCTCGGGCAGTCCGAGCAGGTTCGCGAGGAATGTCGCCGACTGCTGCTTGTCCTTGGCGGCGACTGCCAAGTGGTTGAAATGAATCGGCATGAAACGATCCTCTGTATCCGGCACCTCCACACGGCCGCCGATCGTCGAGTGCAGGCGATGGCTCGTACGCCCGCACCGGCAGCTAGGGTATAGATGGCGGAGATCCGGGAGAGCGTTTCGGAGCGACCGCAAGTCGTGCAGACACCGCGACACGAGACGGTTACTGCCGAGCCTGGGGAGGACGCGCGCGACGGGCCGCGTCCGATGGTGGCTACGCTCTACCGCCGATCCGCAAGATCGGCTGACACGGGCCCGCTCGGTTCCCATCGCGTGTCCGGACACCGGTGGTTCGCTGAGTCGAAAGGGGCAGTCCTCACGCGACTGGCGGAGCTGCCGATCGCGTGAGCATGAGCATCTCAACAGTCGCTCCGGCGCTGACCGGAATCACCGCTGCGCAGGGGCTGTTCGGCGCTACGGCACAGGCTGCGTCGGGCGTCTCGGCGCCGGCCAGCGGCTCGAGCGGCTGTTCGGCTCCGGAGGCCGTGCAGGTGGCTGTCCTGCAGAAGGCCTTGCAGATGGAACGCTCACTACTCGACGTGATCGCCTGAGCTTGGGGCGACCTGCGACGAGCGCGGCTCCCGCGCTCAGGTCGGAAAGCGCGCGCCGCGCCTAGCGATCTTCATCGAACTGTGAGTCGACGCCCGGGCGAGGCCCGGGAGCTCGACGGCGACGCGATCGAGCTCTTTGCGCCCAGCAGCGCCGTCTTGCTGATCCCCGCGACACCACCCTGAAACCGCGCCATCGACCGCCGCGCCGATTCTGATGGAACGATCACCGGACGGTGAGGATGCAGGTCCACGCGAGCGCGCGACCTTCGCTTGCGGCAGCACACGCTTCGGGCGATAGTGTGCTGGGGTGAGCGACGACAGGCTCCCAGTCGAGGCCGAACCTCCGATCTCTGAGGAACTGCGGCAGTGCGCAATCGACGCACTGCAGGGGCTCTTGGCCAGCGACAAGGTGGATCTGGACCGTTTTCAAACGGCCCTCGATCGGCTGTTGGGCGCCCGTACCCACGCTGACGTTGCCGCCGTGTTTCGAAGCCTGCCGCCCCCGGTCGAAGTCACGCCGCCGGCGCAGCGGCGTCAACAGCCGCTCGAGATCTCGACCTCGATGGGCGAGGTTCGGCTCACGGGCCGCTGGCAGATAGGCCGTCTTACCAAAATCGACACGGGCATGGGCGCCGTGACGATTGATCTGAGCGGAGCCGAGTTCGATGACTGGGAGGTCGAGATCATCGCCCACACCAAGATGGGGTCGATCACCGTCATCGCTCCGCGGGGTCTCGACGTCCGACAGGTCGGGAAGAGCGGGCCGGTCAATAGCACCCTCGGGCCGCCGATTCCGGGCTTTCCCGTGGTGCGACTCAGCGCATCCTCCGACATGGGCACGATCAGCGTGATTCATCCGAAGGAGAACAGCCAGCGCCGCAGGCGATGGCGTCGGCGGTCCAGAAGGGCGACACGCCGCTTCTGAACCGACGGCTGCACGGGCGCTCGTCAGCTGGCCGCGGCGGAAGTCCCGGCGCCTCCCTTCACGCGATAGCGATCGTCCGGCCGGCCGAGCGGCCGACTGGCGCGTTCATGGCCGAGCAGTGGTCCGCCGGGCAACGCGCTGGCGACTCCGTCGTCGCCATTGCGTAGCGCGCGGTCGAGGGGGTCGCATGCGAATGCGATAGCCCGGGCACCCCCGGCACCCGCGGACATAGAATTCTGGGCACGCGGAGGCCGGGGAGCCCAGACTCCCCGGCCGCCAGTTCTTCCGCCGCACCCGCTGGAATGCGGGGCTGGGTGCGGAAGTCTCGTCAGTCCGCGCTCAGCCCTCCGCTCGCAGCTGGGTGGTCCGGCATCGGAAAGCTCTGACTTCGATCCCGATTCCGATAGTCAGTGATCGCCCGCAGCTTCTGGCGGAGCGCCGCCGCCAACAGCGGCTCGAGCCGATACACGCCGCGGGCCACGCGCTCGAACACCCCGTCTGTCGCCGGCTTTGAGCTCCTGCTGGGGTGGATCGATTACCGTGTCTTGTCTCCGCGCTGGTTCGGTGCGCGTGGGAGGGTTCATGGCTCCGCGTCGGCGAGCAGAATTTCGATCTGCGCGGACGAATACGAGAGGGAGGGGTTGGTATGCGCAGAAAGCTCACTTGCCTCGGCGGTCTGAGCGTCGTGGTTGCGTTCGCGTTCACTGGCGTGGCCAGCGCGGATGTGACGCTCGGCTCCACGACCCTGGGTGCCACCTCGAGCAATTGCACGCCGGGTGCGGTCGTTGCTCAGGCGACGAGCGATCCCAGCACCCCGTACACGGTGCCGGCGCCCGGCGGACTGATGACCCAGTGGCAAACGAACACGACCGGCGCGACCGCGAGCGCCCCGGTCACCCTTGTGGTCCTGTCGCCGGCCGGCCCCGGCTCGTACACCGCGGTGGGAGTCGACTCGGAGACGCTTCCCTCCCCGCTTCCGGCGAGCCACGTCGCGTCGTTCACGCTCTCGACGCCGATCAGGGTCACGGGCGGCGAAACGCTCGGGCTGTACGCGTCCGGCTCCGGGGCGATCTGCTACTCCAGCTTTGGCTCCACGCCGACGAGCGACACGCTGACGGTCGTGGCTGAGGGCTCGCCGCCGGCGACTGGCCAGACGCTGTCTACGGTCGTCCAGAGCAGCGCTCCCCAGTTCACCATGAACGTCGCGGCCACGCTCGTCCAGCACCAGGATGTGGGCGTCACAACCAGCACCACACCGGCCACGGCGACCGTCGGCGAGCTCGCGCTCCTGGCGTCCTGGGTCAGCAACGCTGGCCCGCTCGATGGCGCGATCACATTCACCGACACCGTGCCCGCCGGACTGACGATCGACGCGGCGGCCGCCGGTTCCGGCACCTGCGCGACGATCGGCCAGCAGCTCACCTGCACGATCACCGGGCTGGCCCCGGGCCACACCGCGCTCGTCGACATCGTCGTTACGCCAACCGCCGCGCAGACATACACCAACCGCGTCTCGGTCTCACCGGCCGGACTCACCGACCCGAACGCCGCGGACAACAACGCGTCGGCGTCACTGGCAGTCAACCCGACTCCTGTGCCAACCCCGACCCCGACGAAGGGGTGCATCGTCCCGCAGCTCACCGGCACACCACTCGCCATCGCCAAGCGGGTGCTCGTGCTGCTCGACTGCAAGGCCGGCAACGTCCACCGCCTGCATACCAAGAAGATCGCCAACGACGACGTGATCAAGACCGTCCAGCGGCCGGGCAGCTACCCCAGCGGCACGGTCGTTGCGCTTCAAGTCTCCTCCGGCCCGCAGAAACCGAAACACAGCAAGCATCACAGCGTCAGGAGCACCAACTCCCGCTCGATCAGGTAGTAGCTGGAGGACGCCTGATCGCCTCGGTCGCGCCCGTCCGATTACCGATCCAGGAGCGGGCGCCTCAAACTGCGATCGTGGCCCGCGGGTTTGAAAGGCCCGCCGAGGCCTCGACCGGTACGTCGCGAGCCCCGGTTCCAGGCGTCCGCACGCTAACGATCAGCGGACGCCGCGCCGGGTGCTCGAGCGTCCTGCTGTTGGCGACAAGCACGTTGCTGATGAAGATGTGGTCCTCAGACTTTGGCGGCCGGCGCCTCGCGGTGCCGCAGTCATGCATACTTGGCGGCCATGAATCTCCGCAGGTGGGTTTGGGGCGGGTGGGCAGCGGTCCTCGTCGCGATCGTGTCGGGCTTTTCCGCGGCACCGGCCGTCGGCGGGGTTCCCAACGCGTGCAAGATCGTTGGTGCAAGCCGCGCTTTCGCCCACATGCTGTTCGGGAAGGGCGCGACGTTCTTCGAAGAGATGGACGGCCCCTCCACCCCGCAGAACATCGGCTCAGACTGCTCGCTCACCCCGGCGGCGCCCAAGACGACAGCCGCCCCGACGCACGGGGGGCTCGACATCGAGCTGTATCCGGCCGCTGCGTTCGCGCAGCTCGCCGGCGGCTACGCGCGGTCCGCGTGCAAACTCACGCACCCGACGGGCCTAGGCGCGGGCGCCGTGTACTGCATCAGCAAGGATCACAGCTTCGACGACCTGGTGTTCAAGAAGGGCCCCTACGCCGCCTACGTGTACGGCACCATACCCGCCGGCCGCGCGAGCTTGTTGTATCCGACGAAGAGGCAGTATCTGGCGCTGGCGCACTACGCGTATGCGCACATCCACTGAGCGGCCTTCGGCGCCGCTGCAACGCCGGCGCACTTCCTCCGATCCAGCGGCACAGGGGGGCTGCCCGTTCCGGGCTGCCGCTGTTGGCCAAAGAGAACGCCTCAGACCTATGGTCACGCATGACGGGGATTCGCCGCCGACGGCGGCGCCGCTGGACCCGTTGACGGGCTGGCCGACCGGGCCTCACGTATCCCGGGAACGGTTTGGTCGCCATCGGGCGTGATACCACGCCGCGTGTGGAACGGCTCGCGCTGGGGAGGCCTGTCCGCGTTGGGATTCGGCGATGTCGACCGAGTGCCCGCACGGTCTCGCTCCGTTTCGATCGAACCGGAAGCGTGTGGTGTCACGCCGCGGGAGCCACCGAGCCCGTCCAGGATGAATGCAGCACTTGCAGCTGGCCGCCGCGGCCGGATCGAACCAGGGTGTCCCCGCCGCTGACCGCTTCGCAGTCCAGTAGGCGATCAGAGCAGGTGCGTCAACAGCCAAGACCAACACGCCCGTATCGGGCGAGCAGCACGAGCGACGGCTGGTCCTCAGCGAACGCGTCCATCGCCGGGTGGATGCAGAACAGCTGCTTCGAGTCCTCGATCGCGGACACCTCCGTGCGCCCCGCAACGTGAACCTCACCCGACCGAACGCGCGACCTGAAAGATATGTGGCCACCGGTTCCGTCCTTTCCACAGCGAGATGCTGTGTGCGATGTGTGGGCTCGGGCACCGTAACGCGCCCGGTGTTCCGGGCGCAGCTTCGCCGACGGGTTCGTTCGGCGGCACGGCTCCTCGACGAACGTGCGCGCCGCCTCTCCCAGCGAGGCTCGTTAGGAAGGATCCCGGTAGGGTCGCGACACTGCTGCCGTGATCGAGCGGCGACGGGCTCATCAAACGGGGCTTGACGGCTTGGGTTGTCCGCGCCGGCACCACTAGCAAGAGGAGGAGATATGTCGGAGGCCAACAAGAGCCTCCACGGTGCGGGCGGCATGGGTGACGTTCACGGCCTCGATCGCAGAGGAGTGGTTCAACGACGACCTGCTCACGCTGATGAGACAGGTCGGCGCCGTCCCATCCGGCAGTTGAGCTTCGCTTCCTCAAGGGGAATGGCCGGACAGCGAGATTGTCCCCTTGATCGAACCGAGAACTTGAGCCGAGCCTTACGCTCACCCGACTTGCGACCGCGCGGCACGACCTGACGCGCGTGGTTGCTGCGGCCGAGGAGGACAACTCGCGACCGACACTCTCGAAACCGGCCGATGCGGACGGCGCCGCTCCGGCGAGCCGGTCGCCCGTCAGAGGTTGTGGCCCGTTCCGAGCCGGCGGTCGGCGTCCTGCTTCGGTGCCGACACGAGCATCCCGCCAGCACCGGCGAGAGCCTCGCTATGCGCCCGGATAGCAGGGCTCGTCTCACAAGCCCATCCAGCAGCGGGCGCCTCATACGGCGATCTTGCCGGCAAAGCTCGGAAAACCCACCGAGGCCGTTCGCGGCGCGTCCCGAACCTGGATTCAGGGCGTCCGCAGGGTAACGATCAGCGGACGGTGCGACGCCGGTCGGTCGCACGGCTGTGGACAGCACGAAGCCTGTCTGTGCGCAGGATTCCATATGGACGCCGTGTTACCGGCGCAGGCCGGTCGCGTGAGCCGGTCCGCGATCGGGGTGCGCCTCGACTCTAGGACCGGGTGTCAGCGCGTGATCGTGAAGCTGACCACGTGGGCGGGGCCGCCGGCCGAGACCTTGGCCTGGTATCTCCCGACGGGGAGCTTGAGGCCGTGGAGCTTGACCAGGACGACCTTGTTCAGCCCCGCGGTACCCGTCAACGTGAGCGTCGCCTTCAGCGTGTAGTGGGCGTTGTGACGGTGGCGGCCGTGGCCCGAGGCGGGCACGAACCGCAGGATCTTGATCGTGATCGTCGACGGCGAGGCGAGGGTGACATCGAGCGTTAGCCGCTTTCCGTAGCGCGCCGAGGCCGAGGACAGGCGCACAGCCTTGATCAGGTCGCGTGTGGTGGGGCGGCCCATCCCTGCGCCGGGGTTGCTCGCCCCACCGGTCCCTCCGGAGCCGGAGCCGGAGCCGCTCCCGCCGGAGCCGGTGCCCCCAGCACCGCCGCCCTGGCCGAACTCGGTCAGCGTCTGTGAGGTCCAGGCCGGAAAGTCGTCGGGCGAAGAAGCGGTGCCGTCCGAGGTGAGCTGCTTGACCTGGGCGCTAGTGATCGAGCACGCGTTGCAGCTGGTGGGAACCTCGAACAGGTTGGTGGCGCCGTTCACGGTCGCGCTGAACGCGACCTCGCTCGTGCCGACGAACACCGGATTGCCAAACGACCCCGGATCGAGGCTCGACATGGGCGGGCTCGGGTCGGCAACGAGTTCGCGCGCGGCGCCGTGCGCCGCGGCCGGGAACAGCCACAGACCGGCGCTGAAGCCGTCCGTGCCGGCGTTCGCCTGAATCGTCCAATCAACATCGGCGATCTGCGAGCCGTCAGGACTCCAGGCGGGATCGAAGCCCTCGGGCTGACCGGCGACAACGATCGTCTGAGCCGCGCCCTGATCGCCGATCTGAAGCTGCCGAGGCGAGGTGTCGGCGAAGTACGCGAGCAGTCCGCCGTTCGCCGGGTCCGCGGAGCCTTGCGTAGATGAATTGGCCGGCGACGTGGCCCATCCCGTCGGCGCCCCGCCACTCAGCGAACGCGCGCGCAGCTGCTCGACCGAGCCGACTATGTTGCCGTTCGAGTCGTAACTGTTGGCGATCTGCTCGTACACGACCCGGCCATCGGCGGTCAGAGAAGGCGAAGTGTCCTCACTGCCAACCCCGACCGTCGGCGCCGGCGGGTCGCTGACCCGCGATGCCACGCCGCCGGAGAACGTGTAGATCCCCCCGTAGTTGGCGCCGTCGTCACCGAAATGGAAGCCGTTGACGGCATCGTATTCGTCGGTGATCCCTTCAAACGCCAGCGTGGTGCCGTTCGGCAGCAGGCTCGGATACCCCAGCCGGTCGTTCGGAGGCACCTGGGCGGAGGACAGCAGCTGGTGCGCGCCGGTGCCGTCGTCGTTCATCGCCATCAGGACGGGGCCCGTCGTGTCGAACCGCCCCTTCATGTAGACGATCTCGGCAGCCGCGATCGTCGGAAGGCCTAGGGCGAACAGCAGCGGCCGAGAGCTGCGATCAGTCCCAGCGTGACCCGAATCCTCATCTCTGCCCTCCGTCCGTCGTCGCCACGCGGCGCCGCGCGCCGCAGTGACAAGAATCATCCCAGCGACAGCGCGGAGAGGTGCCGCCGGCCGCGACCGGTTCCCAACGATCACCGCACGTCTGCGATGGTCGGACTCATACGCTTTCCTTATGCCGATCTCCGACTGTGTGGTCGATGCGCATCTTGACGGATCGGAGGTCATCCTGTTGCTCGTCCGCGAGGGCGTCGGGTAGGTGGCTCGGCCGTTGAGACTTCCCAGAACAAGGCGGGGGGTGCTGCTTGCTGTTGGTGGGAGCTTTCTCGTTGTTGCTGTCGTCGGCTTCGTGTTCATCTACTTCGTTCTGTTTCCGACTTCGTCCCCCAAACCGTTCTCGTTGAGCTCGTCGGCAGCTGCCGCCCCGGTGTCCTCGGGCACCAGTTTCGCCGGACGCTGGACGGTTGGCGCCGGCTCGGTGGCCGGCTACCGGGTCCGCGAGAAGCTTGGGTTCCTCCCGGCGGAGAGCGACGCGGTGGGACGAACGTCCGCGATCACAGGTGCGGCGACATTTGCCCAGTCCGGGCAGGTCGTGAGCGTCCGCGCGGCATCGTTCACCGTTGACGTGCTCAAGCTCAAGAGCGACGAGGCGATGCGCGACGAGCACATCCAGACGATCGGGATCCAGAGCGCGACGTACCCGAAGGCGACGTTCGTGCTCTCCTCTGCGCTGACGCTCCCCGGGAGTGCGCTGAGCGGCGAGGTCGTGCACACATCGATAACCGGCGTGTTCAATATCCACGGGACCTACAGGCGCGAGACCGTGCCGCTGGAGATGCGCTTGTCAGGCTCGGCGATCCAGGCGGTTGGGTCGCTCACGTTTCCCTGGAGCGAGTTCAACATGACGGCGCCCAGTGTTGGCGGCTTCGTGTCGGTCACAAACCGCGCGACGATGGAATTCGATCTTCGGCTCATGCGCGCTTAGCGCGTCGCTCCGGACCGACCTCGTCCTCACGCTCGTTTGCCCATGCCCGGCACGGATGTCCAGAGACGAGGCTCGAACTGCGGTTGCTGCTCTGACGCTCATCTTTCTCGAAGGTCGGAGAGATCTTGCCGGTTCGATCATTGCCAGTCTCGCCGCTAAGGGCCCCCGGTCCATCTCCACGTCCGCAGGGTAACGTGGAGCGGACGTTAGGTTCGAGCTTGCGCGTCCGGCTGCTGGCGACAGCGGGGGTCCGACCGCGAAGCCGGGCAACTGCGCGAAGGCACTCGACCGCGGCGCCGAGCATCACGTGCGTGACCGGCACGTCCAGTTCACGGCGCAGACGCTCCAGCTCGCCCTGTTCCTGCCAGGTCTCGCGCTCGCGCGGATGTGTGACGACGATCACCTGGTCGGCGCTAAAGTCGCGCACCTCGTCCGCGATCGCGATTGTTGGGTGGGATCGCCGACCTCGCCGCGCGCGACGATGCCGCACTGGTGCGCCCAGGCCAGCGAGCGGTTGAGCCGCGTGTGCGCTGCCGCCAGCTCGCTGTCGATGTCCGAGACGGCGTAATACAGGTGCGATGTGAGCACTGGGGCGAGCACGTCGACCTCGACGCGCTCGGCCTGCGCCCGGCTGATCAGGGTGCGCAGCTCATCGCCTGCGAGCACCTCGTTGGCTACCACCAATATGTGTCGCGCACCCGGCCGAGCGCCATGGGGATGGGGATCGTGTGCCGCATCGCGAAGCACCGTCGGGCGGTCAGGGTTCTCCGCGCAGAGGTACGCGATCCCCGCCAGCACGACCGCGAGAGCGAAGACCGCGACGCCCACCAGCGGTTCGGCGAGCCAGCCGACCAGTACCAAGACAACGACCACCGCGAGGCTCGCGAATACGAACCGGAACGCTTCCCGCTCTGACCTGATCGGAGTACGCATCGTAGGCGCGCTGGGGGCGGCCGTCGGTGCTGGGCGGGGTGGGAAGGAGCATCAACCGAACAGGTTCCCGCCGGCGGCCCCAGGGCGTCCGCTCGCGAGATGCCGCCAAAGACCTCGCCAACCGAACGCTCCCGGCCACAGGGGAACGGCGTCCGAACCCAGGGAAGGGCCAAGCGGACAGGCGCTCGCGGGCCCGCTTTCGGTTGGCCGGGCGGTCCAGGGACGGCTGCTCAGGCTCCTGACTTGCGGCGTCCGGTCGCCGGCCATCGCGCATCTCGTCCGGAACTACTCGGACCGTGCTACACCGAGGCGAGGGGGCGACCCTCAGTGGCCGGCCGGCGTCAATTCGCGCTCGCGTGCGTACGCTTGGAACTGCGCTTGGAACTTGGGCCAGTCAAACCCGGTGCCGTCATCGGGTTCCGGAGGCAGGTCGTCCTCGCCATGGCCCCAGTCGTCGTCCTCACCGTCGTCGTACGTGCCGTCGAGCTTTTGCAGCAGCAGGACCGAAGGTGCGGAGAGCATCAGCAGGAAGATGAGCGCCAGTCCTGTGCGTAGCGCGGAGGAGCCCAAGTTGGGGTGCGTGAGCTGAAGGTAGGCGGACATCGCCGGCACCGCGATCATGAGCAGGACGATGGCTCCGAGCGCCGCCACACAGATGAGATATCTCCTTAGCATTCCAAAGACACTCATCGTGTCGGCCTGTTCAGCTTCCGGCTTTAGCGCGGCGGCAGCCGTAACGCCAGCTTCTGCTCACGGTAGGGGCGCTCAAGCTCGGCCAGCCAAGCGGCTTCAGGCAAGGACGGGAGGTCCGCTCAGCGGACGCGCAGCCTCCGTGACGCATCCGCGCGCGACCCGAAGTCAACGATTTCAGGCGTAGCCGCTCCTGGGCTGCGTTGCGTAAGCAGGTGAATCCCACCGCCGGGGCGGCAGGCTGGGGCCGCGGATCGGCCTCTGGACGTCTCGACGCCAGGGCAACTTTGTGGTCGACGCGCGATACCAACGCCTGAGGCGTCCATCCGGCGAGTTGGACCCTAGCCCGGCGGCCCAGATCTGGACTAGGGGCGGGCGCATAATAGGCGTGCAGACTCGAAGCAGAGGCCGAAACGTAGACGGGTAGCAGCGGTCAGGTTCGCCGACGGTTCGACTTAGCTGGCCTTGGGCGGGAGTGACTCGGCGTGCGCGACGGCCTGCGCGATCCAGCGGTCCAGACTCCGGTGCTTGAGCCCGTCCGGCGCGATCGTGACGAAGCCGCGCATCGGGCGGCGGGTGAAATCCATAGGGCGGGCATGCGGTGTGCTGAGGGCCGTTTCCTGCGTCTCGTGCCCGAGCCGGAGGATCAGCTCATCGTTGTTGATCCCGCAGCACATGTGTCCGGCGACCATGAAGGTCAGGCCGCCGAACATGCGTCGTTCGGTGACGTCGGCCCGCTCGGCCAGTAGTTCGCGGACGCGGTCGGCGAGGCGCTCGTCGTAGGCCATCGGCGCTAGAGCGGCAGCGTTCTCGGCAATCCGAACAGTCCGAAGACGCTTGTGTCCGCGAATCCCGTGATTTCGGCGACCTGGTTGCTTGAGAGCGTGAGGACCATCAGCCCGTACGCGTGGGCGATCGGCGTGTGCGGATCGCGCAGGTAGCAGCCGAACGCTGGTTGGCCGTTGGCGCGGGTCGGGATGAGGCGGAAGCGTTGCAGCTGTCCGTTTCCGGGGACGGTGGAGAGGAACTCGGCGATGGCGGCGCGGCCCTGGTACTCGATTCCTTCGGGCGGCATCCGCAGCACGCCGTCGTCGCTCAGCAGCGCGACGACGCCGGCGACGTCGCCGGATTCGAAGGCCGTGCTGAAGCGCGAGATGAGCTGCTGCTCCTCGCGCGATCGGGGCAGCGGTGCGTGCTGGCGATCGGGCGCGATCTGATCGATCGCTCGCCGCGCGCGGTGAAGCGCACGGTTGATCGAGACCTCGGTCGTCTCCAGGATGTCCGCAGCCTCGGCGGCCCGGAAGCCGAGCACGTCCCGCAGCACCAGCGCCGCTCGCTGGCGCGGGGGCAGGCGCTGGAGGGCGACCATTAACGCCAGCCCAACCGACTCGCGCGCCTCGTACCGAGCCTCCGGACCGGCGGCGCGTTCCACTGCTCCTTCGAGCAGCACGTCCGGATACGGCTGCAGCCACACGGGCTCCGGCTGTCCGGTCGGCTGTGGCGGCGGCGGGCTCGGCTCAGGCGGCGGCGGAGCCTGCGGCGGTCGTCGGGCGCGGTCGCGCACAGCGTTCAGAGACCGGTTGGTCGCGATCCGATACAGCCACGAGCGCACAGACGTGCGGCCCTCGAACCCTTCCAGGCCGCGCCACGCCGCCAGCAAAGTCTCCTGCACGAGATCCTCTGCGTCCTGGACGGACCCGACGATCCGGTAGCAATGCAGCTGCAACTCGCCTCGGAACCGTTCGGTGAGCGCGGCGAACGCATCGGTGTCTCGGGCCCGGGCCCGGTGTACGAGCTCGTCCTCATGCGCTGCAGCATCGATCGCTCTCACGCAGCCATCCTCGCACGGGCCGCAGCGCCGCGGCGGGTCACGATTGCGCCTCGACCATCGCCTGGCGCAAGGCCTCGGCGTCGTAAATCAGCTCGCCGCGAACGATCTTCCCGTCAGCGACCTCGAGCACCTCGGCCGAGGTCAGCGTCCCCAGGCCGGGCATCGCCATCTCCCAATCGATGATCGAGCACACCGTGTCGCCGTCCACGAACTGGCGGCGCACCCGAAAGCTCGTGAGCGCCTGGCCGGCCTCGCGGGCCATCGCCCGGTACCCCTCAGCGGTCTCGAAACTCGCCACCGGGCCGATGAACCTGAAGTCCTCCGCGAGCGGCACCCCGCTGAAGTCGCCGCGCTTGTTCTCCCACGCCTCGTAGTAGCGCGCCACCACCTCAAGAGCCGTCATTCCTGATACCTCCGTCGTTGGGTCAGGGCCGAGCTGCAACCGTTAAGACACCGCCGCCGTCCAGGACTGACCTCGCGCCCGACGCGATCGCTCGCCCGTCGACGCGTGCGCGATCGGCGGCAGCCGGCTATCCCGAGCGGGACGGTGGCTATCGATCGAGGTGCTTGGCGAGCTTCTCTAGCGCAGCGTTGTAGCCGGCCTCGGCGTGCCCGCGACCCGCCGCCGGATACGGTCCGTCGCTGAGCGTCATGCGCGTCTTGGCGCCGTGATCGTGGAGCTCCACTCGTACCACGGTGGGCTCGTGCACCCCGGCCTCGGGCATCGGGTCCGAGCGCATCACGATCAGCTCCGGCTCGACGAGCTCGACGATCTCGTACCCGATCGCGAACTCCATGCCACCGCCACGCTGGACCATCGTCAGTTCCCAGCGTCCACCGACGCGCAGGTCGATGCGGACCTTCTCGCGCGGGACCTCCATGTGCTCCGGGCCGTACCACGCCGCGACCTCGTCGGGATCGGTCCATGCCTTGAACACTTGGTTGCGGGGCGCGTCGAAGATGCGCGTGACGAGCACCTCCTGATCGGCCGCGCTCACGGGGATCGAGTCACTCATGCTGGGTCTCCTTTGCGGCGCAGGTGTGCGTCGAGTCGGTCAATCCGGGCATCCCACGTGCGCTTGCGCGACTGCATCCAGTCGACCGCGGCATCCAGCGGTTCGGCCTGCATCCGGCTCGGACGCCACTGCGCCTCACGGCTGCGGGCGATCAGCCCGGCCCGCTCGAGCACCTTCAGGTGCCGCGAGATCGCGGGCGTGCTGATCGAGAACGGTTCGGCCAGCTGGTTCACCGTCGCCTCGCCCTCGGCGAGGCGCGTAAGGATCGCCCGGCGCGTCGGATCGGCGAGCGCGGCAAACGTGAGACTGAGCTGGTCGACAGGCACGTAACAGACCGGTTAATTAACGCAGCCATTAAATACCATTCGGTTCCCCAGCGCAACTCGATGAAACGCGTGCCACCGATCGCGCCGGTCCTCCGGATCCGGCGTTCCGCGAGACCCGCACCTCGCCACGCGGCGCAATTCGCTCGCCTCAGCGCCAGAGTCTCGGAATACGCGGAACCCAGGACTCGCAGGCGCGCGGACGAATCGAGATCTGGAGCCGCTGAGCCCGTCCGCAAGCCGATCCAGGAGCGGGCGCCTCAAACGGCGATCGTGGCCCGCGGGTTTGAAAGGCCCGCCGAGGCCTCGCCCGGTACGTCGCGAGCCGTGGGCCCGTGTTCTGTATGTTGGGCGGGGTGTTGGCAATCAGAGAGGTGGGGGCAAACATGTTTGGTGGGCACGGTCGTCTCGAGAAGCGGCTCCGTGAATCCGGCGCGAAGGCCACGGGGGTGGTGATCGAGGGGCGCCGGACGACGGCCATGACCCAGCACGGCGACGGCAGCGTCGACCGCGTCTGGGAGGCGAGGTTGTCGATCCAGCCGGCTGACCAGCCGGCGTTCGAGGCAAACGTCAGGCAGAACTTCCGCTCGACGACGCCGGCCCTCCCCGGTGCGACATTCGAGGTCCTCTATGACCCGGCCGATCACAGCAAGGTCGTGATCGACATGGAGTACCTCGAGCAGATCGACCCGCGGCCCCATGAGCTGCGCAAGTCTGACCCTGAGGCCTACAAGAAGCGGATGAGCGACCTGGCGGTGATGCTGCGCGAAGCGGCGCTGACGCCACCCGCACTCCGCGCGAACGTCGTCATCTACGCCGGCGCGGCTGCGGCCGTGACCGGGCCCGGGGGGATGTCGCCGCGCCGGTGCCCGGCGAGGACATCGCCGACTCGATCAAGCGCCTCGCCGACATGCGCGACGCGGGGATGATCACCGAAGGCGAGTTCGAGTTCCACAAGCAGCTGATCCCGGCGACGGGCATCGCCTGATACGGGACGACCGGTGTCACCGGACAGCCCCGCCAATCATCAAGCGCTCACTGCGCGCGACTGGCGGTTGACTGTAACGGCGGCTTACGGCACGGTGCGGCCCCGGCCACCGACGACAACCAGCACGGCGAGCAGGGCAAGCAGGAAGAACAGCGGATGGACAGCTACCCCGCCAACAACGGCGAGGACGAGCAACAACACAGCGAGCGCAAAGAGCATTTCTCTCTCCTTAGCTTCAGTCAGTTTGACTGTCGACAGCTACCCGGCAAAACCGGCGCGAAACCTCGTCGCAGTCGTCCCGGCGTGCTCCGTTCTTCCCCTCAAGGTTCATAGATTCCTCGATGGTGAGCGTCTCACCGGGAGTTGACAGAGAGGGTTCCGCCTTTCCGCCGCGGCGTCAGGTTGGCCGCTCACGGCGGGGTGACTCGCTGCCTCGCCGACGCGTCGATCCACGCGAGTACCCCGGTCGTGGTGGTGTGCCGTGGCACAACGTCAGCTCATCGGCGAACACACACACGGCGATCAGCCGCCGGCGGGCTGTCGTTGCCTCAGAGCTCGACGAGCTGCAGCGCTGACAGGGGGCTGGCGGTCCGGGCCGTCCGCTGACCAAACGCTCTGCGATCGGTCGGTCGGGATCGGCCGCTGGCGGGGCGGGGCCGAGGATTCTCGCGCCGTTCAGGCGCGTGATCGCGCTGTTGCTTGGCCAGCGCAAAGCAGGCGTGAGCTTCTGGGCCGTGCGCCGCCGCGGCAGCAGCGTCGGCGCTCGATTGGACTAGCTGGCCCTTCTGGCGGACGCGAGGGCGACGTATGCTCGGGTCGGACCTCGGATGGACGACCTTTCGTTGCGGCAGGTGCTGGGAGTCATTGCGGACTTCGACGAGTTCGGCGGTGCGACCCCGAGCCTGGTCGCCTGGGAGCTGTTCGTCGAGGAACAGCGCGTCGCGCCGGCTTGGGAGGAGGCGGTGGCCGAAGGTCTGCTCCGCCGCGGCGGCCGCGACGGTCTTGATGGTGAGCGGCTTTGGCGGCTCACCGCCGGCGGGTGGGCGGCGCGAGACGGATTCCTCGGTTCCGGAGCCGCTCGCTGACCCCAGCTCGTGGCTCTGCTCCGCGCCGTGTACGACGCGGTCGGCGACGTGTGGGACGGAGTATTCGCGGCCTTGCAGAGGCCGCTCGCGGGCGTCCACCACTCCGACGGAGACGCAGGGGCCGCCGAAGTGATCGGTGGCGAGGCCGCCGACGCTACCCGGAGCTACAGGGCGCACGAAGATCTCGGCCTCGCGCTCAAGTGTCGTGCGTCGGCGCTCGTCGATTTCGTCCGCAACGCTCCGGAGGTCCTACGGCGACCGAGTCGCCGTCGGAAGAACAAGACGCGGCCGACCTGGCATCAGGCGTCCAATGTTGCTGATCTCCGGTGGCCGTCGTGGGTTCAGCTGGCCTGATTGCTGACGACTTGTAGGTTCCCGAGTCCGATCGACGGCGGTGCGGCGTAGGGGACGGTTTCAATGTCAAGCGTGCGCGTGCCGAGAGCGTTGCCTGGGGGGTGGACGCACACGCCCTGAGTTTCCCGGCCCGCCGTCCGCTGGGGAACACGCAGCGGACGATGTGGTCGAGTGCGGTCGGGTCTGCCACGAGGGCTCGGCCCGCCGATCGGAGTGTCGCGAAGGGATTCCGCGGGACTAAGCAGGCTTGCCGGGGCGGAGCGCCTTCGGGTGTGGGCTGGGCTGAGGTGGCGGTTCCGGACGCCGGGTGGTCACTGGACCGCCGTCCGATCAGCGAAGGCGGAGGGCGGTTCGAGGAGGTGATCGCTCGCGTGTGGTGTTCCGAACAAGACGTGGAGTGGTTTGAAGGATCGGAGCAGGAAGCCCTTGAGTGCGGGTGGCTCGGCGTCCGGATCTAGGCGGAGGCCCAGGAGCCGATCGAGGACCGCACCGAAGCTCTCCTGCAGTTCGGCGCGTGCGAGGGCGTGTCCTGCGCATTTCCTTGGCCCGTAGAAGAAGGCGATGTGATCGGTGGGAGATTCCCGGTCGAGATCGACGTCGGCGGGGCAGCGGTAGTGCGTCTCGTCCCGGTGAGACCGTCACCGGCAGGCTGATCATGTCCTACGCCGCGCAGAACCTGATCCCGTCCACGACCGAACTCGGTGGCAAGTCGCCGAACATCTTCTTCGAGGATGTGATGGCAGCCGATGACGCGTTCTTGGACAAGACGATCGAGGGTCTCGTGCTGTATGCGTTCAACAAGGGCGAGGTCTGCACGTGCCCGTCGCGAGCGCTCATTCACGAGTCCATCTACGACGAGTTCATGGGCCGCTGCCTGGAGCGGATCGGCGCGATCAAGCAGGGCGACCCGCTCGACCGTGGCACGATGATGGGCCCGCAGGTCTCGGCAGCGCAGCTGGAGAAGATCGAAAGTTATGTGAAGATCGGTCGTGAGGAGGGCGCCGAGGTGCTGATCGGCGGCCAGCGTCCAGAGCTGAGCGATCACCTCGCCGGCGGCTATTACTTCGAGCCGACAGTGCTCAAGGGCCACAACAAGATGCGAGTCTTTCAAGAGGAGATCTTCGGACCGGTGCTCGCAGTGACCACGTTCAAGAACGAGGCGCAGGCCCTGGAGATCGCCAACGACACGATGTACGGCCTCGGTGCCGGTGTCTGGACACGTGACGGCAGCCGGGCGTTCCGGATGGGCCGCGCGATCAAGGCCGGACGCGTGTGGACCAACTGCTACCACCAGTACCCCGCGCACGCCGCTTTCGGTGGCTACAAGAGCTCGGGAGTGGGGCGCGAGAACCACCGGATGATGCTCGATCACTACTCGCAGACCAAGTGCCTGCTGGTCAGCTACGACCAAAACCCGATGGGGCTGTTTTAGAGATGGAGGCTGCGGCTTGCGATAGTGGCCCTGCGGCAGGGGCCACCCCGGCGGCCCTCGAGGTGATTCGTCGCCTCGAGGACGCCCACGGGCCGCTCGCGTTCTTCCAATCGGGGGGGTGCTGCGACGGCACCTCCCCGATCTGCCTGAAGGACGGCGAGCTTCCGGCAGGGCCCCACGACGTGCACTTGGAGGACGTTGGCGGAGCCCCGTTCTACATCGACTCAGACCAATACGAGCGATGGGGCACGCCACGGTTCCTGATCGACGTCGCGCCCGGCGCCGCCGAGGGGTTCTCGCTCGAAGGCCTCGAGGGAGTGCATTTCATCTCTCGCACACCGTGACGGCCGGCGGCGCGCTTAGTCGTCGATGAGGCGTCTAGGGGGTTGAATCAGACCGCCGGCAACGGCGGCATGAGCGTCGGCGTGATCATCGCGATCGTGCTCACCCCGCTCGTCTTACTCGCACCAATCGTCTTGCTTGCGACTGCAGAATCCTCGCCCGCCCCAACGCAGCAGCGCGTCCGAAGCGGGATCCTGGAGCGGGCGCCTGAAACGGCGATCTTGCCGTCAAGGCTCGGAAGACCCGCCGAGGCCCTTTCGCGGCGCGTCCCGAGGCCCGATTCAGGGCGTCCGCAGGGTAACGTTCTGCGGACGCGACGGATGTACGCCGCGGCGGCCATCGCAAATCGGCAGCGTGTGCACGTCGATTTCGAGTTCCGCGCTGGCCGGAATGCCAGGCTGGACCGCGTCGCGCCACAGCTCGGCGCCGACACGCGCGCGGACGGTGAGCCTGTGCGCGCTCTGCCTGCGCTCCAGTCCCCTATGCCGCGAGGATCTGATCGAGGAGCTCGCTCATAGCTGTCGCCCGTCGTGAGCCGCGAGTTCGTGTGCGAGGAGCCCGAGGTATCTTGGGTGGTTCAGTGCGACCTCGGTAGGTTTGCCCCAGCCTTTGGCTGCCATCGCCGCGAGTCGCGTTTGCGCGTCCGGCCACGTGATGGCCTGAAGGATCGACCTGAACGACTGCAGTAGCTCTTCCTCGGTGGCCGGCGGGCGGCGTTGATTCACCAGATGTTTGATGGTCGCCAGAGCGCGTCGCTCGAATCCGCCGATCCGTGTCGCGAGCTCGTCCACGAACAGGTCGAGGTTGTCGTCTGGCACAGCTCGATTGATCCAGCCGTAGCGTTCGGCTGTCTCGGCATCGAAGTCCTGGCCGCCGGCGATGATCTCGAGTGCCCGGGATCGCCCGGCTAGGCGTGGTAGCCAATCAATCGCCCCGCCACCCGGCACGAGACCGAAGCCGACCTCGGGCTGTCCGAGAATCGCCTTCTCGGCGCTGGCGAAGCGCATGTCGCACGCGAGTACAAACTCGTTGCCGATGCCCCGCACCCGTCCCCGGATCGAGGCGATGCTCAGCACCGACGAGCGCGCGAGTCGCGTGACGAAGTGGGGCCATTCGTCGGCGAGCTTCGCTGCGCCGGGCATGGCGGGCACCTCCTCGACGCGCGCGACGTCGAGGTGGGAGATGTAATAGTCGGGGTCGGCGCTATCGAAGACGAGCACGCGTACCGTCTCATCGCTCTCGACCTGGTCAAGCAGCAGCCGCAGCGCGGCGAAGATGTCAGGGTCGAAGAGGTTAATCGGGGGTTGTCTAGGGTGACGCGCCAGTAGCCGGCGCTCGCCTCAGAGATTCGAAGGGGTCCATCGCTTGCCATGGCTTGTCCTTTCAGGGTGCCTTGCCGACGTTTTCACGGTTCGAGCACGCGCAGACTTCACAGAGGTCGATCGGGTGGGGGAAGGTCGTCGAAGAATCGCTTCAGGGGTTCGAATCGGTGGCATGGAACGTGGCGGTGTTGTGCGCGCCAGCCTCATCCACCGCGTGCGCGAGGCACTCGGGATTCCGCGCGGCGAGGATGACCTCCGCGCCTTCGCGGCGGCCGTGCCGCGCATTTCGAGCCCGTCGTCCTTAGCCGGGCAAGTCTTCCGGTCGCTTCTCGGCGAGCTCCCCGTGGAGCACTCCGGTGGCCTGGCCGACTTCGATCATGTAGCCGTCGGGGTCTCGCATGTAGCAGCGGATCTCAGCACCGCGATCGATCGGCGGCGTGACGAACTCGGCCCCCTTTGCGCTCCACTGCTCATAACACGCCTGGATGTCGGCGACGCGCAGGTTCATGAAGCTCGAGACCGTGTTCCCGGGCTCGTAGTTCACGACCGAGATGTCGGGCTTGTCCGGGGTGGGGGGACCGCCCGGGTTCATCAGCACCCACGAGTTGGCGAGCTTGACGATGCACGGGTTCTCCTGCAGCACCACCTGGCCGCCGAGGACCTCGGAGTAGAACGCGCGGGACCGAGCAACGCTCCGTACGGTGATGAACTGGGTGACGAGAATGCCCTCCGTCGGGGCGGGCAGGTTCTCGTAGTCGATGAATGGCGCATGCTCGTGTGCTTCGGTGGCGCTCATGGCTACCTCCTGGTTGCGTGAGGGAAGACCTCGATCGGTCTTCGTGTGGTGACGGACTACTGCAGCTAGCCGAACGTGAACACGTACGCCTCGGCGCCGCGTTCGAGGAATGTGATCTGAGCGTCGCTCGCGGACGGTGTCGTGTTGGCGTATGAGCTGGTACAGGCGGCCGTCCCGAGCATGCCGGTTCCGTCCTCGTCGACGTCGACGCCTGCTGACCGGCCCGGAGCCTCGCCATCGAGGAGTACCCGGAACGGGATCGGCGCTCGTACTCCGGCGGATAGCACGAGATGCGCGTCGCGCGCGTGGAACCGGAAGGCGATGCTGCCACCAGCCTGGTCACGGACAACGGTCTCGCCCCCGATCGTCCAGTCGCCGGCAAGCGCCCAGTGGTTGACCTGCAGCCGCTCTGGTAGCTGGTAGGCGTCGGCCTCGAGCGTGGGACCGTCGGCTGGAGCGAAGCGCTCGCTGCGCCCGTAACCGAGATATGTCTCGGGCGTCTGGAGGTGGTCCCAGTCGGCTGCGCCTCACCAGCCCTTCGACGGAGACGAGTTCGCGCTGCACGCCGAGCAGCCGCTGGATGATGCGCTCGGATTGCTCGTAGCGTCCTTCGCCGAAGTGGTGCTCGCGGATGATGCCCTCCTTATCGATGAAGTACAGCGCCGGCCAGTAGCGGTTGTCGAACGCGCTCCAGACCTGGTAGTCGTTGTCGACCGCGACCGGGTAGTCGATCCGTCGCTCCTGGATCGCCGGGCGGATGCGGTCGATCTCGTGCTCGAAGGAGAACTCCGGCGTGTGGACTCCGATGACGAGCAGTCCGTCGTCGCGGTCGGCCTGCGACCACGGGCGGACGTACGGCTCCTGGCGTAGCCAGTTGATGCACGTCAGTGTCCAGAAGTTCACCAGCACGACGTGGCCGCGCAGCTCGGCGGGGCCGAGTGGCTCTGAGCCCAGCCACTCGGCCGACCCGGCGAACGGAGGCATGCAACCGCTCGACCATCGTCCTGCGCAGCGACCGGAACGCCGCGCGACTCTCTGAGAACATTGCGGCTCCTGCCAGGCGCAGTGGCCGCCTCGATCGACCTTTTTGAAGTAGGTGAGGTTGGGGTACGCGCGCTCGGCCCAGCTGCGCGGCGCTTGATAGCTCTCGCCGGAGCGGATGCCGCGGCGAGGTTCCACGCGTACGGAGGAACCCCTGACGCGCTGGCGATGCTCAGATCGTGCGCGCACCCTCGAGCCGCCGGTGTGGCCGCCGAGATCGAGCGCGTGCTCGTGATGCACTGAGAAAGTCACCCGGGTCGACGGATCGCTCCTTCGGGGCGTGATTGCGTGGCAGGCCGTCCACGGTCACGGCCCCGTCGGTCCATCTTGCTGGCGGGTCCAACGGCGGCCACATCGTGCGACGTCGCAGCGGCTATAGCCATCTCGGCAGGCTTCTCGCATCGCAGATGCCCACCGATCAGCGGACGGGTCCCGAGCGTCCCCTGAGGCCGTTCCGAGATGGCATGGCCGCGCCGCACAACGGGAAGGCGACGGGCCGGAGCCGACCTCAACGATTTGACTAGGGTGCAGGAGCGCGGCGCCGACGGTTGGCTTGCCTAGTGCTTCTCCTCAGGATCGCGATAGGTTGCGTTTCCGATCGAGCCGGGGGAAGCGGGTGTCAGGTCATCGCGCCCACGGACACGCACTGCTCGTCCGGGGCAGCACTCTAGATCTCGACCATCGACGCGCCCGGGTTTCGTGGGGCGAGTCAGCCGGAAACGGACAACCGCGGTGGCCCTGGTAGGCCGTGGTGTTGTGGTGTCATTCAGCGTCCGACGGGGATGCGGTAGGCGACCGCGGTGTCGCGCACGGTGACCCAGACGGCGCCGGGGAGTACCGCGAGTCCGTCTGGCGAGTTGTCGGGCAGCAGGTCGCTGCTCGCTGCGGGTGCGAAGGTCAGCGCCTGGTCCACAGTGTTTGTGTGTGCGTCGATGTGCCGGATCGCGCTGGCGAAGTAGTCGAGGATCCATACGCCGGAGTGGTCCGCGGCGATCGAGGTCGGGGTCGCGCCGGCGTCGACCTGGGCGAGCTGTCGGCCGCTACCGGGATCAAGACGGACGACCGAACCACCCGCATCGGACGCCGACACCACCCACACAGAGCCCGCCCCGGAGGTGATGCCAGTCACGGGGCCGGCCGCAGGCAACGTGGCGATTCGTCGCAGGCTGTGGGCATCGAAGCTTACGATCGTGTCTGGCTGGGCCTGATTCGTGTTGTGGACGCCGACCCACACCGTGTTTCCGACCACCCCGATCGAGCGTCCCTGGCCGTTACCGAGGCTGACCGTCGTCGAGCGAGCGCCGTCAAACGGGATCCGTGCGAGGTAGCCGAAACCGCCGACATATGCCGCGCCCTCGCCAGCGCCGAAGGCCAACTCGGCACGATGCGGGCCGAACCGCAACGGCCCCAGCGTGCCTGTACGCGGGTCGGCCGATCGCGCCGCCGCGAGGTCGTTGCCCAGCTTGTCATACGCAGCCGCGCCCACCCACACACGGTCATCGACCTCGACGGCGCCGATCCCCGACGCAGGCTTCGGCGCGATGGCCATGCGCGAAAGCACCCTGCCAGTCCGGCCGTCGATCCGGGTTACCGTGCCGTCGTTATGGTCGGCGACCCACACGTCGCCTCCGGCCGCAGTCGCGGCCCAGGGATCGCCCCCGATCGCGAACCGGCGTACACCGGCTGCAGACTGCAGGCTCGCGGAACCGCTCGATCCGGCGGTGGGCTTCGACCCCGAAGGGCTCGACCCGCCCCCACCGACACACCCACCCAGGCCCAGCACAGCGAGAACGACTGTGAGAAAGGTAGAGAGCGTGCGCACGGAGTCGAGCGAGTCCAGGTTCGAGTTCAGCATCCTATCCACCGAACAACTCTTGAGCACGCGAACAGCCGCCCCACGCACTGTGCTAGTCACTGTCAAGGTAGACCGGCGGGATGCTCTCCCGTCCCGCTTCCAAGCAGAGCGACAGCGTTGCGCCGCCGGTTGGAGCCGCCAGTGGCTTTCGGATCGGGACGCAGGGAGCGCTCCGTTCCTACGCTTGCTCTTCTGCTTGCGCTCGCAGCAAGCGAAGGGCGTGCCATCCATCCGCTATCCGGGCTGCTCAGGTGACCGACAGCTGCGCGCGCATTCGTCGGGCGGCGACTCAGGCGGACTCGACGCTCTCCCCGCGCAAGATCTGCTCCACAGAATCACTCTCAAGCGCGGCTCGCCCCCGACGCGTGGGGGCATAGCCAACCCCAACACCCTCCGCGATCGTCCGCGGTTCACCGGACTAGTGCTCGGTCGATGCAATGCGGAGTGGGGGCGCGAGCGGCCATGCATGGGGGCTGGTCGAGAAACCGGAATATATGGCCGGTTTCTCGACCAGCGCCCGGATTCCCAATCGGTCCTGTGCGTCTGCTTCGGCTTACGCGAGAGCGTGTCCGGAACAGGACCCAACAGCGGACGCGACGAGGGCCAATCTGGCCGTCGACCAGCTGCAGACCTGTCGAGGCCTAGCCCGGTGCGTCCCGAGGCCCGCATCAGGGCGTCCGCAGGGTAAGGAGCAGCGGACAGTGGGGCGGCGGCTTGACTCGGTCGCTGATTGTTGTGCCTGACTGCGCTGGCCGTGGAGTGCTTCGCGCGCTGGTTGAAGGTGAAACTGGAGCCGCTGCGTTGAGTCTGGCCGGCCTGCTCGACGCTCGAGAGGAGGCGAGTGTCCCCGGCCCCACAGGGCCGGGGACACATGTCACTGCCTCGTCACGTGCCGTTCAGCGTGAACGCGTACAGCTTGTCGTTGCCGGTGAAGGCGGGCAGACCGAGGTGGGTGTAGCCCGCTCCCCAGTAGACCGTCCCGTCGACGATCGCCGGTCCGGCGATCACTGAGCTGCCGGCGGCGTAGCTCCACAGGATCTTGCCGGTGGCAGCGTCGAGGGCGAACATGTCGGGGTCGCTCGAGCTCCCGTCCATCGACTCGCCATATAGGACGCCGTTTGCCTCGCTGACGGGGCCGAGCGCGGCGTAGTTGCCAGGAACGGCCGTCTGCCAGTCAAACGCGCCCGTCTGCGGGTCGATTGCGGCCCACGAGCCACCGGTGAGGGTCCCACCTCCGCAGCACAGCGTGTAGCTGTTCCCTGGCGGGAACAGAGTGGGGTTGGCCTCGGGGGTGTAGATCCGCTGCCCGTCGTAGGCGCTGCCCCACTCGATTCCGCCGAGCGAGCTGCCCGGGCCGATCAGCCGGTCCCAGACGACGTTCCCGTTGGTCGGATCGAACGCCCAGTAGATGCCGCTCTTCTGGCCGTCGCCGACCAGCGTCTCCGGACGCCCGTTCGGGCCCCGGACCAGGAACAGGTTCGGCGAACTGCCGCCGAAGTCGAAGTCCGGGCTACCCGGCGCGGGGCACCACGTAGCACCGGGCTGGAAGCCGATCAAGCACGCCACGTTCCAAGCGTCATACCCCTGGACCTTGTGACCCCAATCGATCTCGCCGGTTCGGAGGTTCAGCGCGAGCACCGAGTCGAAGTAGTCATTCGGCGGGGTGCAGTTGGCGTCGTCGATCGGCGGGTTGGCGTTCTGGTCGGCGGTGGCGCACGCCGTCGCCCCGTCCGGCGTCGTGTAGTTGTTGCCCGTGCCGACGAACACCTGATTGGTGAGCGGGTCGATTGTCGGCGTGGCCCAGACGGCGCCGCCGGTGTAGCCGCAGCCGGTCGGCGGACCCGACGACGCGCACGGCGTATTGCTGTCACCACCCGAGCTGGTGTTGGACGGGATCGTGTACGTCTTCCACAGGAGCTTGCCGGTGTTCGCGTCAAGCGCTACGACGGCGCCGCGGAAGCTGCAGCAGGGATAACTGGGGGACTCGGCGTCGGCCTCCTCGTTGGAAGCCACCCCGACGACGATCTCGTCGCCCCACGCCACCGGGCTGGAGGTCACGATCGCAGCCGGGTTGGTGTCCACCTGCGTGCTCCACAGCAAGTGGCCGTCGGCCCGGCTAACAGCGAACAGGTGCGCTCCCGCAGGCTGCGCACCGCTGGCGTTGTCGCCGAGGATCAGCTCGTTGCCGTCGATCAGCGGGCTGTTGCGTGACACCTGGCCCGGCTGCCCATCGTAGGAGGAGATCTGCTTCTGCCAGATCAGCCCGCCTGTCCGGGCGTTGACCGCGTAGAGGTACCCGTTCCAGTCCGGGAAGTAGACGACCCCGGCCGCGACTGTCGGGGTGGCCGACTCGCCGCCCTGGCCGTTCATCGTGAACACCCACTTCGGCTTCAGCTGGCTCACGTTATGCGAGTTGATCGTCAGCTCAAACGGCTGGCTGCGGTTTCCCAGAATGCTCTGCGCCGCCGACGGCCAGCTTCCCAGCGACGGCGCCGCCGCGGCAGCGGCCGCCCCGACGCACAGCAACGCGGCGGCACCGACAATCACCGCCGAGACGCGCCAGCGGACCGACCGGCCGGGCGACCGGCCGCCATCAGCGCGGCGATAGCTACGCATGTGGTTCTCCCTTCGGGTAAGTGCAGAACAACTGCTGATCTCGTCGGCCGGAGCTGTGTCGATCGTCCGTTGTCAGGCGACGCAGAACCACGGCCACCTGGCCAGACTTTGTCCGTGCGGGATCCAGCGAGCCAGCTAGGCCGGCGGCGCCGAACTCAAGTACCGACCGGCTGACTCGCGTCCAAGGAGTGGATCGCCATCGCGGCCGCGAGCGTGGTGCGGTTGGCGACATGAAGCTTGAGGTACACGCTGGAGAGGTGCATCTTGACCGTCGCGCGTGAGATGAACAGCCGTGAGGCGATCTGCGGGTTTGAGAGCCCGCTCGCGGCGAGCGTGGCTACATCGAGCTCAGCCGGAGTGAGGCTGCCCCAGCCCGCGGGTGGTCGGTCGCGCCGGCCGCGGCCCCGACGCGCGTACGCGATCGCGTCGGCGAGCGAGAGCTGCTCGCCCTCCGCCCATGCAGCATCCCAGGCCGCGGCGCCGGCAATCTCGATCGAGCGTACGCGGGCGGCATCGAGCCGGCCGAGCGTCGTCTGTAGCGGCGCGCAACCCAGCCGAGCCCGCGCTGCACCAGCGGCTGCCGCGAGGCGCGCAGCGCGGGCGCTCTCGCGGCTGCCCGCGGCAAGCAACGCGAGCTCGTCGAGCACGTCCGCGGCCTCCCGTTCCAAGCCCAACTCCGCGTCCGTGGCGAGGGCCGCCTGGAGGAGATCCCGGCCACGATCGGTCTCATTCGCACGCACCGCCGCGGATCCGGTGATGAAATGCGCGAGCGCGCGGTGGCGGGCGCTGGCGGTCCGCTCCGACACGGCCTCGAGCTCGCGACCCTGTGCTCGCGCCTCGTGGACGTCGCCGCGGGCAAGCGCGACCCGCCCGAGCACCTCACGCACAAGCGCGAGTGTGTGCAGCTGCGGCACTATCAACAGTCGACGGGCTCGCGCCTCAGCGGCGTCGAGATCCCCATCAATGAGCTCAGCGATCGCGAGCGCCAGCTCGATCGCCGGAATCGCCTGTAGCGCGCCAGACTCCTGCGCCCGGCGCATCGCGCGCGCACCTTCACCCAGCGCCTGATCAGTTCGCCCGAGTCGAGCGAGCGCGTGGATCCGGAAACCCACCCCCTGGAAATGGGTCATCGACGGCCGATCGCCTTCGAGCGCGAGCGCAAGATCAGCGTGAGCCAGCGCACGCTCAGGCGAGCCTGCGATCACCTCTGCCCACGCCGCCGCGAGCTCCGCCCAGGTGCGCAGCCTGACGTGCTCGGAAGCGTTCGGGATCGCCAAGAACTCGTCATAGGCCGCGCGGACGGCGTCGAACCGGTCGCAGATCGCCTCGACCATCGCAACATTCACCAGCGCCCACGCGAGCCCGAGCGGGTCGCCGCAGCAGCGCGCGAGCTCAACAGCTCGATGCGCGTGACGCCGACCGTCCTCGAGGTCCACGCCGGTCTGGATCAGGACCATCGCCGCCATCAACAGGCCACGCGCCTGCGCGCCGATGTCATCGACACCCGCCAGCAGAGCGAGCCCCGCCTGGACGTTCGCAATCGCCCGGGCGTAGTCCTCGCCGAGCATCCCGATCAACCCGGCACCGCAGTGGACGACAGCAAGCACGCCCGCCTCGCCGCCCCCGCCGGCAACCGAAAGCACGGCATCGCAAGCCGCTCGTCCCTCCTCGAAATGCTCAGCCAAGACCCAGTGGCGCATCAAAGACGCCGCGATCATCACCGCGCTGCCGACATCGTGCTCGACCGCGCGGTCCAACGCTCGTCGCAGGTTCGCGGTCTCCTCATCGAGGATCTCATGTGCCGCGGCCTCCAGTAACAGCTCGTCGGCGTCCGCCGCGAACGCGCGGAAGAACGCCAGGTGCCGGTCCCCGAGCTCCTCTTGCTGTCCCTCTAACCGGAGCTGCTCGGACGCGTACTCGCTGATCAGTTGCAGGAACGCCCACCGCTCCGCGCCCTGAGTACGGACCGGCATGATCAGCCCCTTGGCCTCCAGCGAATCAAGCAGCCCGCGCACATCAACCTCGTCGAGGTCGGGTGCCACGACCGCGTAGGCGGCCGCCGCTGTGAACCCGCCGGCGAATATCGACAGGCGCCGCAACGCGACCCGTTCCCGCGCGCCGAGCAACTGATAGCTCCAATCAAGCGACGCTCGAATGGACCGGTGGCGCAACGACTCGTCCTCGCCAAGCGCTCCGTCGAGACGACCACGCCGCGCCAGCCCATCCGCAACCTCACTCGCGGTGAGCGTGTCGACACGCGCTGCCGCCAGGCACAGCGCCAACGGCAGACCATCGAGCTCGTGACAGATCCGCGCCACCGCCCCGGCCACAGACGCCGTCAGCGCGAACCCAGGATCGACCACCGCCGCGCGATCGACGAACAACCGACCCGCATCCGAGCGGACCACCCCGCCAACACCACCACCCAGTTCCGGCAGGCTCAACGGGCCAAGCCGAAACACGCTCTCACCCGCAATCCCCAGCGGCTCTCGGCTCGTCACCACGACCCGCACCCGCGGCGCAGCGTCAACCAGCTCGGCCACCACCCGTCCCACTGTCGCCACCAAGTGCTCACAGCTATCAAGCACCAGCAGCAGCTGCCGTTCGGACACGAATTCCAGCAACACCTCCGCCGGGCGGCGCCCAAAGCGCTCGCGAGCGCCGACCGCCCGCAACAGCCAATCGACGAGCTGCTCAGCGCTCCCCACGCTGACCAACTCCACGACCACGCTCTCAACCGGCTCGGTCCCACACCCAGCACGGTCAGCCAACTCGAGCGCGACCCGCGTTTTGCCGCACCCGCCCGCGCCCGTCACCGTCAACAGCCGGGCGGACATCAACCGCCGCTCCAACTCGGCAAGCTCACGCTCACGGCCAATCAGCGGACCCGCAGCGACCATTTCCGAAAAGCGTCCCAGAAACGCTGACCGCGGTGCAGAAACCGTCCGCACCCTCCGTCTCGCCCTGGAGCGCATCTCAGACACAGGCTCCCGCCATAACACACCCAAAACCACCGCCAACTGGCCAGCATTCAGCGCAAATCGCCGCTGATCCGCACGACCGGTTCGGGGACGACGTGAGCGAAGACAGGGACGCGCAGAGCAGAGGCACATCATCGCGGGCGACGGCGCAACCCCCGCCGACGCTCACGGTGGCGGCCCAGGCGACGGACGGCACCGAAGCGCGCACCACAATCTCGGACCACGCGATGCGTTCCGCACGACAAGCCCAGAAACAGCGAACGGATCATCAACCGTCTCAGCGCGGCGCCAGCTGGGCAATGGCACCGACAAGCCAAACACCGCCAGAGGTGCGCTAGCAACGACAACGCCGGTCCCGCCGACGAAACCAACCCCGAAGCCAACGCACACGTGCCTCCGCTTCGCGACGCGCAACCTCACGAGACCGGTCCTGGACCTCGTCGCGCGGAATCCGCAGCGTGCGGCGAGCCTTCTCGTCACCCGGGAAATACCAAGCGCAGCGCCTAGCAAGTCCGTAAGCCGATCCAGGAGCGGGCGCCTCAAACGGCGATTTTGGCGTGAAGCTCGGAAGACCCGCGCGAGGCGGTCCGCGGCGCGGCCCGAGCCCCGGTTCGAGGCGTCCGGAGGGTCAGCTGCGAACGGTCGGCCGAACTCGGTGCGGCCCCGCTCGTGGCGGAAGCGGAAAAGCCGCGATCTGGGGCTGGACACCTGCAAGGCCGCGAACGCGGTACTCCGCAGGCGGGCGCGCCGGGCTTCTGGTGGCGTTCCGTAGGGTGGTCAGCTCGAGATCAGACCAGACGCCCGTCACTGTCAGGCCTTGCAGGTGGCGCGGAGACCGCTGGTCTCGGCGTCACGGGGTTACTTCTGTGTTAGCCGATGGCTGTGCCGAACAGGTGCCCGATGCCGTAGGTGAAGGCCAGGCCGAGCGCGCCGCCGATGACCACGCGCAGGACGGCGCGGCGGACATCGCCGCCGCCCAGGTGCGCGCCGAGGGCACCGGTCAGCGCGAGGGCGACGAGGACCGCGACAAAAGTCACCGGGACCCGAAGGCCAGCCGGAGGCAGAAGGATGGCGAGCATCGGGAGCAGCGCACCGGAGACAAACGACAGCGCCGAAGCGCCGGCGGCCTGGATCGGACTGGCAATGTCGGCGGGATCGATGTGCAGTTCGGCGTCGAGATGGGCGTTCAGGGCGCCACGGGCGGTCAGCTCGGTGGCGACGCTGCGGGCGGTGGCGGCGGAGAGGCCCCTGGCTTCATACAGAGCGGTCAGCTCGGTCAGTTCGGCATCCGGGTCCTCAGCGAGTTCTCGTTCCTCCTGCCTTATCTCCGCACGCTCGCTGTCGCGCTGGCTGGAGACCGACACGTACTCACCCAGCGCCATCGACACCGCGCCGCCGACGAGCCCGGCCAGTCCGGCGGTGAAGATGGCTCCGCGGGCCGTAGTGGCGCCCGCCACCCCGATGACGATCCCCGCCACCGAGACTATCCCGTCGTTGGCCCCCAGCACGCCGGCCCGCAGCCAGTTCAACCGACCCACGGTGCCCCCAGAATGCGGTTCCCGCGGATGCGTCGGCCGCCCGCTCTCGGCCGCCTCGACCTGAGCAGCGGAGGGCATGTCGTCCTCAGCACTCATGCCTGCATTAGTACTGGAACTGCGGTTGGGCACAGCTCATGCCCACTTGGCGCGGGCGACATCCGCCTCGGATGCCGCGGCCGTAGCGGTGGTCTCGGCTGAGCCGGTGGCGGTGACCGGACCCGTCAACCCACGGGTTGAGATCTGAGATCAACCCCCGGTCCAACCCTCGGGCCGACGACAAGCGGGCGCCGCGAGCAGATCATGAGGGCCATGAGAACTACCGATTACCTCATCAACGCAGTGTTTGTCCTGATCGTCTTCCGTCAGGCCCGCGAGCGAGAGCTAGACCGCCGCAGCGTCATCATCCCGCTGGCAATCATCGCCTACGTCGCGCAGCTGTACGTGCACTCGATCCCGACCGCCGGCAACGACCTCGTGCTGATCGCCGCGCTCGGGACCGTCGGCCTCACACTCGGTGTCGCTAGCGGCTTTGCCACCCACGTGCGTGCCGGCGAGAATGGTCTCGCCGTCGCATCGGTCGGCTGGGTCGCCGGCGGGCTGCTGATCGCTGGGATCGGCTCGCGGATGGTGTTCGCGTTCGCGCTCTCCCACGGCGCCCACCACGCAATCGCCAGCTTCAGCTACACCCACCAGATCGGCGCCGCCGCCTGGCCCGTTGCGCTGGTGTTGATGGCGCTGCTCGAGGTCAGCACCCGGATCGCGATCGTCCAGCTTCGCGGCCGTCACGCGATGCACTCAACCGCCGCCACGATCGCCGCGGCGGCGTGAGCGTCGACGCTCCCGGATCACGCGCTCCCGGCCCGCACCCGCGGGCCGGAAGGCGTTCTATCGTCCGTACGGCGGTGACTGATCCACAGCGAGCGTCAGCGCCGGACAGCGAGCGGGTAGCGCAGGCTCGGAGCGCGTGCTCAGGAGCGCTTGCATCGGCAGCGAGGAACGCTGCGACCGCTCGGGTGGGCGGTGCTGCTCGTGGTGGTGCTCGGCAGCGCCAACAGCCACCCAGTCCCGGGACTGCACGACAAGGCGCTCGCGGTGACGCTGGCGCTGGGCGTGTTCGCGGTGACGCTCGTGGTCGCGGTCCGCGACGGCTTTCCCGAGCGCCCGATCGAGCTGCAGGCGGCGGTGATCGCGGTGATGGGCGCCGCTGGCGTGGCGATCGCCGGACTTCAGCCGACGGGAGCGACCGAGGTCGCGGCCGCCGTGGCGGTGTTGATGGCGATCACTCGGCTGCCGTTTGGCGCCGGTGTCGCGATCGGTGGCGCGGTGACCGTCGCGCTGGGTACGGTCACGGCGGCGGCCGGAAGCTCCTCCTCAGCTGTCGCGGCGGGAACGCTCGTGACGGTCCTGGTCGGTGTCGTTGCGCAGTTTCTCAAGCAGTCTCGCGAAAGCCAGGACCGGACCGAGATCCTGCTGGCGCAGCTGCAGGACGCGCGCGATGAGCAGGCCCGCGCGGCGGTGATCGCCGAGCGCGGCCGGATCGCCTCAGAGCTGCATGACGTGCTCGCGCACTCGCTCTCTGGCGCGGCGATCCAGCTTCAGGGGGCTCGGAAGCTCGCCGAACGCGAGCACGCTCAGCCACCTCTCAGCGACGCGCTCGACCGCGCCAGCGAGCTCGTCAGAGCCGGGCTGGCCAACGCCCGCCAAGCCGTCGGCACCCTCCGTGGCGACGCGCTCCCAACGCTCGCCCAGCTCCCCGCCTTGATCGACAGCTACAAAACCGACATGAACCTCGCCGTGACGCTCCGGATCGAAGGCGACGCGCGGATACTGCCAGCCGATCCGAGCCTCGCGCTCTACCGCGCCGCACAGGAAGCGCTTACGAACGTCGCCCGCTACGCACCAAGCGCGTGCACCACGGTCACCGTGCGCTACGAACCCGCCCGCACGAAGCTGTCGGTCGACAACGGCGCCTCGGCCACCCCACCGCGAGGAGGAATGGGCGGCGGCCACGGACTCGAGGGGCTGCGCGAGCGGATCGAGCAGGCCGGCGGCACGATCTCGGCCGGCGCGACACCCGAAGGCTGGCGCGTCGAGATCGAGGTGCCCGCATGACCATCCGCGTCCTGATCGCGGATGACCAACCGGTCGTCCGCGACGGACTGGCGATGCTGCTCGGCCTGATCGACGACGTCGAGATCGTCGCGACCGCGGCCGACGGCATCGAGGCAGTCGAGCGCGCCCGCTCCGAGCTGCCCGACATCGTGCTGATGGACCTACGCATGCCTCGCCTCGAGGGAGCCGAGGCGACCCGCCAAATCCTCGCCTCGCTCCCCGACACACGCGTGCTGGTGCTGACAACCTACGCTGATGACGAGTTCCTCTTCCCAGCCCTCCAAGCCGGCGCCCGCGGCTACCTGACCAAGGACGCAACCGCGGAAGAAATCGAACACGCGATCAGGGCACTCATCGCCGGCCACACCCACCTCGACCCCGCCGTGCAGCAGCGACTCGTGACCGCCGTCCTCGATCAGACCCCGCCAGCGCCAGCCACCGACCCCGCGCCAGCGTCGCCGCCCGACCTCCCTGACGAACTCACGCCACGCGAGGTCGAAGTGCTCAAGCTGATCGCCGCCGGGCTGTCGAACAGCGAGATCGCAGACCAGCTCGTCCTCAGCAACGCCACCGTCAAGACCCACATCAACCGGATCTTCTACAAGACCGGCGCCCGCGACCGCGCCCAAGCCGTCCGCTACGCATACCAACACCACCTGGCATAGCAGCCGGTCGTCCTCCTCGTCGGTCTCACCACGCGCCGGCCCCGCTCTCACGACGCTCCCGGGATTCCGGCGACGCTGCTCCGTCGTGCTGATATCGGGCAGGTCCTGCCGGATGACGACTTTCGCCGCAGAGGAGCCATGCCGGTCCCTGACTCTTGCAGCGTTCAGGCGACCGCCGTGGTTGATCGCTCGATCGTGCGATAGACGGTTGCGCCACCCACGGAGAACAGCTCTGCCGGTTCGGTCACGCTGTGCTCTCCGGCGCGGTGGAGCTTGAGTAGGTGCGCCTGTTGGCGGGCACTCAGCTTCGGCTGCTTGCCGCGCAGCTTGCCGTTGGCCTTGGCGATCGCCATTCCCTCCCGGGTGCGCAGCCGCAGCAGGTCGACCTCGAACTCAGCGAACGTCGCGAGGATGTTGAAGAAGCACTTGCCCATCGGATCGCTCGGGTCATGGACCGAGCCGCCGAGCGAGAGCTTGATCCCGCGGGCCGCGAGAGAATCGCCGATCGCTCGGGCATCCGGGACCGAACGGGCGAGCCGGTCGAGCTTGGGGACCACGAGCGTGTCGCCTGCGCGGACCGCGGCGAGCGCCTGCTCGAGTCCCGGACGGGCGCGGTTGGTGCCGGTCATGCCGTGATCGAGATAGATCCGCTCCTCGCTGACGCCGAGCTGACGCAGGGTATGCCGCTGCGCAGCGAGATCCTGGCGCTCGGTCGAGCAGCGGGCGTAGCCAATCAACACCGCTGTCCCGTGGCCGGCGACCGTGTCGGCCGCCCCCATGCCAGGCACACGCCTCAAAGCCGACGCGCCGTCCTCTTCGCTTGAGCTCCCGCCGATCCTCACGCTCACATCAGCACTACGAGACGAGGCGGGGCCCCATCACGCCCTCTCGTGACCCCGACTTGCGGCGTGCTACGAGCTGGTCACGGAGGGCTCGGGGGTGATAACGCGCGCGTCCGACTGGGAACGATCAGCGAACAGCGGGAACGTGCGGTCTCGTGGCCGGATCTGTCCGAGAGGGGCAACGGTCACCGGACGCGCCGTCTTTGATGGCACCGCGCGGGGCGCGCAAGACTGCAGACCCAGTGGTCGGGCGCAGCAGCCCGTAGCGTAGAACCACAGGATGCCTGGCGCAGCCGAGCAGGCCGCCAAAGATACCGGCGAGGTCTGCTGATCCCCGTTCTTGCTCAGCGCTGTCGTAGTAGTCGGCGGTGTCTGGCTCTTCGTGGATCTTCGCCATCGAGGCAGCGGCCGGCACGGTCTCCGCCGTGTCTGAGACGTTCTTCGGTCGTGCGGTAGAGCCGGGGTCACGGTCCGGTACGGGCAGAGCCGGACGGTGGGACAGGGCGATGGCTCTGGTGCGGTGGACGGCGCGATCAGATTACGAGCGAGGAGGTATCTTCGTGCCGCGCTCGCTGGTCGAGACGCGAGAGCGGCGCGCGGGCCGTCGGTTCCAGCACGGCTGTCTCGTAATCGTCACCGGCGATTGCGGGGATGGCTTCGAACGTGTCGAACCCGGTCAGCGTGATGAAGGCGACTTCGTCGGAGCTCATCGCGACGGAGGACATCGGCGCCGCGCAAGCCGGAAATGCCCCGCGTGGTCCGGCAGTTGAACTCATCCACGCGGACCTGACTAACTAACCCCTGCGTTGTCCCGAACGGGCTAACTACGGAGGCTGCCAGCGCGCTTTTCACGGTTGTCGCTCCGATCCGGATGTTGGAGAATTCCCGCCTTCACGGCTGATCAGAGATGACTGGATGATGGAGCTGGCAGGCAGCCAGGTGGGCGTGGTGGTGCCCGAGCGGTTCGGCTTTGGGCATCGCGGTCACCGGGAAGTGAAATCCACGAGCAGATGTTCGGCTACCAACCCGGAAAAGCGAGGAGCCAGCCGTCAGGGATTCTCGTCTCCCCGACGGAATTGACCTGCCCGGCTTGGCCACGTAGGCCGGCGTGAGGTTGCGCGACCGAGTGCGTTGTTGGGCGAGGTTCCCCGAGTCAAGAGGGACGGCACCACCTGCTTGTGGCAGGTCTCGATGACGAAGCTCGAGACGGCACGAGGGCTGGTCGTGGTCTAGTGACATTCGTCGCCGGTGCACCACGGTTGGAGCACTTTCTGCGGGGTGGCGTGGCTGCTGCGCGCGCCGTTGCGCAACTCCACGAGACGATGGTGGTCCACGGCGCGCTCACCCCTACGTGGCTAGACAGCGGAAACGCCTGCGCCAGTGGCTCCAGCATCCCGGCATCCGCGACCAACACTTCGGCGAAGGGCGCTACGAGCAATCAGAGCGCCTCATCCAGCGGTTACTCGGCGTAGAGCGCGAGCTCGTGTCCGTCGAGGGCGTCGGTGTCGAAGCGTCGGCCAACTGGAACCACCTCCGCACACCCGAGACCTACCTCGGGTACGGGCGGAGCGAGCGCTTCTCCTCACCGGACGGGGTGGCGTTTGACGAAAGCCGAGCCTACGAGCTCCCCGACAGTCTGCGCGTCGACCACTGGGCCCTCCACGGCGACTGGACGATCGGGGCCGAAAGCGTCGTGCTCGACGAGGCCGGTGGGAGCATCGCCTACCGGTTCCACGCGCGCGACGCGCATCTTGTGCTCTCTCGAGGCGCGCGTGGACCGATGCCATTCCGCGTGCTCCTCGACGGCGAGGCGCCAGGCCCGTCACGCGGCATTGACGTCGACACGAACGGGAGCGGCTTGCTGCGGGACGGCCGCTTGTACCAGCTCGTACGTGAGCACGACTCGGTGCACGAGCGAACTCTGGAGATCGCGTTCCTCGAGCCGGGTGCGGAAGCCTACGCGTTCACGTTCGGGTGAGAAATCGTCGGGACGGGTCGCGATGATTCCTTCGACCCTCAAAGAGCTGGGCGAGGGCTTCGCGAAGTACTCAGCGAGCTGGTCGACGCGCATGTAGACACCATCTCGATGTGCGGTGAGGTATCAGCAGGCGGGCGGGCACTTCGCGGCCTGGCAGGAGTCGCAACTGTTCTCCGAAGAGGTCCGCGCGGCGTTCCGGTCACTGCGGGGGCACGGCGTCACCAAAGAGGAACGACAAACGAGACGGCCCCTGTCAAGGCGGCGGGAGTGTTGCTCGGGAATCGTCTCGGTAGGGATCGAACGTCCGGGCATCCGCCGGGGAGGTCCGGAGAAATCGACCCCGATCGGCGCGCTCGTGGACGCCCCGGCGATTTACAACAAAGGTCCGACCCCTGGCAGCCACCGACGTCGAGCCGAGATCCGAATACCAAATGCGTGGCGTGGCATTGGCCGCGATACAGTCGACTTACACCCACGCCCCTGTCTGAAAGGTTGCCCGTATGCTCGACAGAGCGCCGAACGCGCCTCGCGCTGGCTGCCGGGCGCCACACTCCTAGGCCGAGGAGCTGAGCGAACTCAAGGAGCGCTGGTGATCGTGACTATGAACGAGAACCTGCAGCGGGCCACATGGGCCGCGGACGCGATCGCGTTGCCGGGCGACGGGAAGCTCGCTGGGCGCGGGCCAATCAGGGGGATGTTCACCAACCCCAAGGACGGGCGCACCGAGCGCCCCGTCAGCGGAAAGTTCGGCTAGCCGCGATGGAGGAGACCCGCCATCAGTTCCGCGAGTCGCTCAAGGAGCTCGAGAGCGAGACGCTCGGGGGTCTTGAGATGGTGATCGAGCAGCTCGATCGGGCGCTCGAGTCGGTCAGCCATCAGGACGTCGAGCTGGCCGGAAGGGTTCTCGCCGAGGACGACCGGATCGACAGGCGCTACCTGGAGATACACCAGGGTGTGCTGTCGCTGCTCGCACGCCAAGCGCCGGTCGCCGGCGACTTGCGGATCCTCGCCGCGCTGCTTCACATCATCCGCTGCGTCGAGCGGATGGGCGACCAGTGCGCGAACATCGCCAAGCTCACGCGGCTGTCCGGCGAGGAGGCGCCGAAGGACACGGAGATCCTCGACTCGATCGAGCGGATGGGTCAGCTCGCTCGCTCCCAGGCGTCGCAGGCCAAGGAAGCATTCGCAACGCGGGACGTCACCCGCGCACAGGACCTCGTCCGCGTGGACGGGGAGATCAACCGGCTGGACCGCAAGATCTTCAATCGCGCGATCGACGTCGGCGATGACCTCGAGGTCCGCGAGTGGGCGATGTTCATGATCCTCGTGGCGCGGTGCCTGGAGCGCATCGCCGGCAACACGATCGACATCGCCGAGCAGACGGTATTCGTCGTCACGGGCCTGTTCCGAGAGTTCGCCGGCGAATCGCGGCCCGCATAGAGCACAGGCCGCCTGTCATCACCTGCCGCGCGGGCGCCAAGCGACCGCACGCCTTCTGAGTCGTCCGCCGTTACTCGGTGACACCCAGCGCTGCCGCAATGCGGGGTCGCAGCAGACAACCCGAATGCTCCTTCCGTTCGTATCGGTCGTGCTGCGCTGGTGCGTGTCGCCCACACGGAATGACCCCGAGGACGCCTCTCGTCGTGCTCGTTGCTGTGCTGCCACCCCACGAACACGACAGCCTGCCCCAGAAAGAAACCAACGAAGCCTCCTGAGGCTTGGCCGTAAACGCCCCGACCCTCACACCGCCCACGTCCGATTCCCCATCCAACGGCGGACGCGACGAAGGCCGATCTGGCCGTCGACCGGCTGCAGACCTGTCGAGGCCTGGCTCGGAAGACAGGCGCGGCGGCGAAGGTCGGGGCAGCTCGCCCCCCGTTTGTCGTCGTCAGCACGACACCCCGAGTGTTCCGGCCGGCCGGCCGGACCCGTCACGACGCTGGGCGGCGGCGGCGCACAGCCCCGCCGTCGGACAGGCCACTGCATTGATGCCCACCGCGGAGGAGTTCGACCACGGGCGCGCCAGTGCCGGCAACCGTCGGTGGTGGCCAGGATGAGCGTCTGGCGTCCCTGAGACGTGTAGCCGACCTCGGAGCAGAGCCTCGCCGTGGCCCACCCAATCGGGCCCGTCCCGACCACGTCGGATGGAAGCGTCTGAACGGTCCATGTTGCCCTGAGACTGGTTGTCGTGGCGATCCCGGCTGGATCGCGGGCGCGTCCTACCATCATGGCAGCGACTCTGCGCCTGCGATCGCCGCGACCGGCGATGACGGCGTCACTTGGCGAATGCAGAGGGTCCCGCTGGCGGTGGGCAGCTTGGAGTCGATCGCCTGCACAAGCACACTGCGCTGTCTGGCCGTCAGCCAGGACACCCTCGGCGGGCAGGCAAAGGCTGTCAGCACGACCAATGGCGGGCGGACGTGCAAACTGCGCCGGCTACCTCGGGCGGCAAATGCAGCGGTACTGGGACTTGCCTGCGTTGGCAACCGCTGCTGGGCTCCGTTCAACGGAATGGCTGGTCCTATCGGGAGCAATGCAGCGCGCCCACGCAGCTCACCGAACTCGTCGGCTCGACCACCCCCAGCGCGGGCGGGGCGATCTGCGCACCCCAGCCCGTCCCGACCGGGGCCTCTCGGCTACGGCGGCGGCGAATCCCAGCATGACCACGACACAGCCGACCAGCGGTCGCCCGCGGCGAAGGTTGACGCGCGTACCGCCGTGCCTCCGGTCGCGATGCAGGGGAGCACGCCCGCGCGGCGGCGACGAGAGGGACTGCCCTCGCCGTAGAAGACCGCTCCAACGCAACGACATCCACGAATACACCCCCGACCACGTGTATCTCGCGTTGTCTTGCCCAATGGCGAGCACGACAGTCGCGGTACGCCCCGATCGAGGCGCACGGGCTCGCGCTCGTGCCGGTGGCGCTGCTAAGCCCCATCCCGAGGTCATTGGCGCTAGGAGAACTCCCAGTATTAGAGCCCATCTACTTGTGTCGGGGGATTGGGGAAGTTTCCATTCCCCAACGGTCCGACTTCGTCCCATTCGTCATCGCCCCAGCAATCGACTTGCCCCCCGGACCACACTGCGCACTCGCTCCTTCCGCCGCCGGCGATGGCCGTGACCGCTGTCAGCCCGTCAATTTGAGAGGGGCTGTACACGTCGGCCGTCGAGTCATTGCCGATCTCGCCGAAGTAGTTGCGCCCCCAGCAGTACGTCGAGCCATCCTGTGTCACGGCGCACAGGTTCTGGGCAGCGGCTGTGATCGCGGTCACGTTGGTCAGACTGCTCAATGCGACCGGCATCAGACTACAAGCCGAGTTGTTGTAACAGGAATCGGGGCCCTGGTTGGTGCCGATGCCGAGCTCACCGTACTCGTTAGCTCCCCAGCACTCGAGATGTCCGCCCGACAGAAGAGCACAGTCGCCGTTTCCGTCCGACGCAATCTGGATGGCACCGGAGATGGCGCTGACCGGAACTGGCGAATAGCTGCACACACTCCCGTTGTAACACGGGGAGCTCCCACTCCCGTCGTACTGCATCCCATTGCCGAGCTCACCTGAGCTGTTGTCGCCCCAACAATCGACTGTGCCGCCGGTCAGGATGGCACAGTTCGCGTTATTACCGGCGGCGACCTGGATGACGTTACTGAGAACCTGCACGGGGGTCGCGCTGCACGCCTCGCCGTTGCTGCACGTGCTTGGTCCGCTGCTGGTGCCCTGCCCCAGCTGGCCAAACTCATTCGAGCCCCAGCAATCCACCTGCCCGCCAGCCAGCAGAGCACACGCCGTCGCCCCGTTCACAGAGAGCTGTACCGCATTGCTGATGCCAGCCACTTCGACGGGGACGGTGCTGCACGCGCTACTTCCAAAGCAGCTCTCAGGACCACTGACGCTTCCATCCCCGAGCTCACCGGCGCTGTTGTCGCCCCAGCACACGATGTGGCCGTCGGCGAGCAAAGCGCACACGGCATCGCCAGCCGAGATCTGCGTCGCATTAGTGATATTGCTCACGAGCTGCGGCGCTGCGATGCAGACCTCCTGATAACTCCCACCGCAACCTTGGTGCGGAGCTGTGCTAGTGGGGGAACCGCTGCCGAGCGCGCCCTGAGCGTTGGCACCCCAGCAGTAGACGCGTCCCATCGAGAGCAACGCGCACGCGGAGTCCCCTGTGGTGGCGACATCGACGGCTGCGTTCGTCGCGCTGGCGATTGTCCAACTGAACCGAGCGGTACCCGTAGCTCCCGTGGTGGCGGTAGCGGTGACGCTGCTGGTGTAGGCTCCTCCGGCTGTGGGCGTGCCGCTAATCAGTCCGGCGCCGGAATTGATCGAGAGACCCGGTGGTAGTCCGATGGCGTTATAGGTGAGCGCTCCCCCGTCGGTGCCGCTGGCCTGGATCTGCAGGCTGACCGGCTGCCCGACCGTGCTCGTCTGGTTGCCGGGGTTCGTGACATTGACGGTCGCCGACCCCTTGAACGGTGCCCCGGCCGTCTTGAGCGTGAAGCTGATGTGGTGGAGGGTAAGGCTGCCGGTGCTGAGGCCAAGGATCGGCGCCACGAGCGAACCGTCGATGTTGAGCGGGGCAGTGAGCTTCCACCATGGGTTCTTGGTCGTATCAGCGTTGAAGTCGAGGCCGGTCGTGAGGCTGACTTGCGGCCCGACAGCTCCGTAGAGCAGCGCTTGGAGCGCCGGTGTGATCGTCGCGGTTGCACTCGCATCCGCACTGACCGTTGGAGACGTGAACGTAAACGGATTGCTCGTGGGCCCGCAGTAGATCGGGTAGAACCCAGCGATACCGCGGCCAGCACAGGGTCCGGTGGGCTTGCCGTACCCGACGCCGCCGGTGACCGATTCAGTCGCGCTGATGCCTGCCGTGGCGTGAGCGCTCGCGGACAGGCTCGCGTTGGCGTCGACGAAGCCTCGGAGCGTGACGACGATCGGCCAGCCGCCGATCGTCCCCTGGAAGGTCGCGATGTTGAACGGTGGGAGTAGCCGGAAGTTCTTGAGGCTGCAGCCCACCGTGGCTTGGACATCCGCGGTGAGCGATGCGGTGGCGCTGCCGGTCACCGAAAACGACGCGGAGCGGAGACCCCCAAAGATTGAAAAGCTCGCCTGCAAAGTCGGGGTTATGCCGAAGCTGAGCGAGCCCGAGAGGGACGCCGATCCGCCATTGGAGCACGAGACCGCTTTGCCGAGCGACCGCTTGAAGGAGGTTCCAGCCGACGCGGCTCTCCCGGTGCTCACGTCGCGGAGGCTGCTGTAGCTAATGCTCGCGCCGCTGTTGCCGACGAGCTCTGGAAGGGTGGCTGGGCCAGTCTGAAGCGTGATCTTGCACGGCGGCTGGACGCTGATGAAGTTGATCCTTGTGAGGGATCCGTAAGGGGCCGCCGCGCTGTAGCCAGTGGTTGTGACCTGTCCGACCTGAGGTGGACTCGGCAGCGTTGGACAGCTTGAGGCGCTGGCGGCGCCGCCAGCATGACCCGGGCCAGGGAGACGCGCATGGAGCACCACTCGCCCGGCATCGCCCGGCGGGGGCGCTGAGACGACCGCGCGCGCAGGGATCACCAAGGGCCGAAGCTCGACGAAGATCTTCGCCGCTCGCGATGACGCGAGCACTCGCTTGCCGCTCAAAAGCTCGACCCGGATCGCAATCCGCTCCGGGCGTCGCGGAGCGCGGAACCGAACGGCGAACGTGCCGAGATGCCCCGGCAGACGTCCGCTACTGATCGCTCGCCACGTCTGGGCCTGCCGCTCGAGCAGGACGACACGGCCACCCGAGACCGAGCGGGCCTGGCCGCTGATCGTGATGACGGACTTCACGAATGCAAACGCCGGTGCCTGCACCGAAATCTGTCTGCCCGGCCGAGCGAAGACTGCTTGACCGGAAAACAGCAAACACAGCACCGCTACACACATGACAGCCACTGCTCTCGGTCCGCCACGGCGACGTCGCGCGCCGCTCGCATCTCGTCCGCCCCACCTCATCCTGCGCCCCAATTCTCGCTGGCCTGGAAGGCCGTATTGAACCGCATCCGAACAAGAAGCGTCAGGACAAGCGTCGGCGGCCGGCCCGAGGGCTCTCTCACCGTCTACGGCGCCGATCGACGCAGCTCGTCGTCAGTGTCCCGCTTTCCGCGGCCTGCGTGCATCTGAGCTGACCCTTCGGGCACGCGCCGCTTCGCGCGCGGAAACCGGGGTCAGCCGGAGCGGCCTCCGGGGCGCCCGATTGGCGATCCAGCGGCGGACGCGACGAAGGCCGATTTGGCCGTCGACCAGCTGCAGACCTGTCGGTCTCTTGCCGCGCGGTCCCCTTGTCGATCGCGAACGCACGATCGCGATCGTGGCCACGCAGGCGTCAGCCTTGTGGCGCGGACACGGCCCCGGTTTGTGGTCGCCGATGACTACCTCGAGGCCCGTGCCGCAGCGCTCCTGCACCAACCCGGGGGGTCGCGTCCTCGCAGTAGGCCGGCGGAATGGGCCGGTTTCGCCGGCTCGGTTCCTTCAACAGAGGCGAGCCGAGGCATTGAGCTCGTCGGGGGGGTTCAGCGAACGTTCCCTAACTTAATTGGGCGAGCTGGCTCGGCGGCGGTATGTTTCGGTGTCGAGAGGTGTTGCGGAGGCGTAACCGAGGGGTGGCGATGCGTAGACGGGTGGGTCCGCCGTTTGTGGTTGGGTTGTGTGGGTCGCTGGCGGCGATGTTCGGGCTGGTGCCCGCGATCGCGTTCGCGCGCTCGCTCATGCCGGACGCGTGCAGGAACCACTATTCGCTGCTGCCTGCAGGCGAGGTGTTCAAGCTCGAGATCGCTCAGCGGACGGCGTTGGTCGACGGGAGGGCGCCCCGGTGCCTCGTAGCTTCATCAGTTGCAGCCGCCGTCGTGAACGATCAGGCCCATTTCTTCTCGTCCGCGCCGCGCGACTACTTCGTCCACGGCGCGCGGTGGACTGGGGCGTGAGTTCGTGCGCCGCCGCCGGCTGCTGATCCACGCGGCCACAGCGGCGGCATGCTGCTGGCTGGCCGCGCCGGCGAGTGCGTACATCTATTGGGACAACTCGACCGCCGGCACGATCGCGCGCGCGAACTTGGATGGCTCGGGGGTGGAGTCGAGCTTCGTCTCCGGCGGTCATGGCTTGTTAGGGCTCGCGGTCCACGGCCAGCACATCTTTTGGGCGAACTCGACCACCGGCACGATCGGCCGAGCCAACCTCGACGGCACCGGCGTCGATCAGAGCTTCATCGCGCACGCTGGTACCCCGGTGAGCGTCGCGGTCGATGGCCAACACGTCTACTGGGCTGACGGCGCTTCGAACGAGATCGGCCGCGCCAACCTCGACGGCTCGGGAGCGGACCCGAGCTTCATCACCGGGGCCGACGGCGTCGCCGGGCTGTCGGTCGACTCGCAGCACATCTACTGGGGCAACGCCGGGACCGGCACGATCGGCCGAGCCAACCTCGATGGCTCGGGCGTCGATCAGAGCTTCATCACGCCCGGAGGCCCGGTCGTCCCAAACGGTGTGGCGGTCGATGCGCAGCACATCTACTGGACCGACGCGGGCCGCAACGCAATCGGGCGCGCGAACCTCGACGGCTCGGGTATGACAGCGGGCTTCATCGCGGGCGCGCATCACCCCTTCGGCGTTGCCTTGGACGCACAGCACGTCTACTGGACCAACTACGACGCTCGTTCGGCTGGAGCTGTCGGCGACGCGAACCTCGACGGAAGCGGCGCCAATCAGAATCTGGTCTCGGGCCTTACGTGGCCGGCGGCGATCGCCGTGGACGCCGGCGGCGGTGCCGCGAGCCCTTGCACATCCCAGGTGCAGGCGTTCGCGAGCAAGACATCGGTGGTGAGCGCTCAGACGACCTCAGGCTGCTTCACGAAAAGCGGATCGGCGTACTCGTTCGGCGGGACCGTCCTGCTCGACGGATTGCAGGCGTCGCCGGGACTCGTGGGCCTGGTGATCGTCGACGCTTCGAAGCATACGGTCTCGTTCCCTCTGGGAGGTTCGATCGGGCTAGACGGGATTTCGTTCGACGTGCTCGGGCCGCGCCAGGTGGTCGATCTGACCAAGCCGCTGATGTTCATCAACCCGACCAGCACGTTCCACGGGTTCCCGTTCGCCGGGTCGTTCGCAGCGCATTTCAACGCCGATCAGACCGTCACGCTGCAACCGAACGTCAGCCTCAGCGTGCTCGGGGACAACGTGACCGCCGAGCTGGATCTGGAGGCGAGCAACCACGGCGGGGTCGACTTTGGCGGCTTCCGGATTCATCTGACCGACGCGATCGTCGATCCGCGGTACACCTCCGGCTGGATCTGCAATCCCAAGAAGGCGCAGCCGTCGGGCTGGGACTGCCAGCCCGATCCTCGACTCAAGAACGGACAGGGGCACCTCAAGCAGGTTGGCAACACCCAGGTGAAGATCGGGCTCCTACCCGTGAGCAACTTCGACCTCGCCTACGACGCCCATGGTCCACACGGACAGGGCGAGTGGATCGGATCGATCACGTTCCAGCTCGGATCGCTGTTTCCAGGCGCGATCAAAACGGTCAAGGTGGTCCTGCTCCCGACCGTGAACCTCAACGCCGATCTCGTCACGGTACCGGCGTTGAAGGTGTACTCGGTGGGGGCGTCGCTCGACAACCTCAACATCCCTGTCCCGCCGGTCGACGGCGTCTTCCTCCAGCACATCGGGTTCCAGCTCGGCTTCGACCCGCTGCTGATCGGTGGGTCCGTGGGCGTCTCGCTGGGCCCACAGCAGGCCGATACCCCCGTGGGGATCGACGGCGGGTTCACGTACACGTCGGGGATGTCCGGTGGGTGGGACCTGAAGGTTCATGGCAACCTGACCGCGTTCAAGGAACTGAACGCTGCCTCGGCGGACCTGGAGCTGAAGTCCCTCGGGAAGGGACTGGCGAGCACGCTGGCCTTCCAGCTCGGCGGTCAGTACGGGCCATTTCAGCTCTCGGCACAGCTGCAGGGTGGCATCGCGTTCAACCCGTTCCACGTTCAGCTGACGGGCAACGGGAACGCCACGTTCGCGGGCCAGGGGGTGAGCGTCAACCTGGTCATCTCCGACAAGGGATTCGGAATGTGCGGACACCTCGATGTCCTCTTTGTCCACACGACGGTCGGGTTCTCGCATGTGTGGGGTGGAGACTGGAACTGGTTCAGCTGCGATATGGGGAGCCTCTACACGATCGGTGGTGGCGGCGGTGGAGGTGCCCATGACGCTGCGGGCAGCGCCACTGTCGCGCTGCCGGCCGGGTTGCCGAGAGAGGAGTTCGCCGCAAGCGGTTCGGCGGGAGCGCCTGAGCTCACGCTGAGCGGCCCCGGCGGCATGAGCGTGCCCTCGCCCGCAGCGGGCGAGCTGCTGCTCCGCCCGGGGATCGTGGGCTACGCCGATGCCTCTTCGGACACGACCTATTTCATCGTCGAGCACCCCGCGGCCGGCGCCTGGACACTCGAGCCGACGCCCGGCGCGGCGCCGCCGACGACGTATCTCCGCGCTGATCCGCTGCGCCCGCTGACGATCCGCGCCCAGGTCACCGGCGGTCGACAGAGCCACACTCTGTCGTTCTCCTTCACACGTCAGCGCGGCGAGAGCGTGACCTTCATGGAGGATGGTCCCGAAACGTCCGCGACGATCGCCTCCCGCATCACACGCTCCGGGCGCGTCACGTTCGCGCCGGCCGGTGGCGCGGCCGGTGAGCGCTCGATTGTCGCGGTCATCAGCATCGACGGGATCCCGCGTCGGATCGTCACGGTCGCCCGCTACCGGGCCGTCTCCTCCCCGCTGGCGGGCCGGCCAGGACGGCCGCGGTACTCGGTTCACGCAGGCGTACTGACGGTCATCTGGGGCGCCGCCCATCCGGCGACGGGCTACCAAGTCGGGATCGGCCTTGTTGGCGGCCGTCAGCTCGGCCTGTTCGTGGCCGGGCGCGTCCGGCGTGTCGCCACCCGCGTGCCTGTCGGCGCGCGCGTCCGGCGCGTGACGGTCACCGCCGATAATCTCGGCTGGTATGGAGCACCCGTGGCGGCCACGGGTTCGCACTGAGACTCGGCTACTGCCTGAGCGTGAAGCGTCCGAATCAACGGGACGATCAGCCACCGACGAGGCGAGTAGGGACGCCCCGAGCACCACGGCCGCACGCCGTGCCCTGATCGCCGACGGCCCGCCTGCGATCGCCCGCCACGAGCAGGCCCGAGCTAGAGGCAGAATCAGAGATGCCCACAATGATCCGACTAGGCCTCGGACGGACGCCTGCGACAGCCGCCGATTTTGTACGGAGCACAGTCCGCGGCCGATCCCACGGGCTGGCGGCCAGCTTGTGTTTGGCCACGAACACGACCGCGGGCGCCGTCGATCAGGCCACCGCTCGGGGAACGAAGCGGCCGCGATCTCGACGCCGATGCTGCCGTGATTCGTGAACGCTTCCCGACAACAGCGGTCGCGTTGCTCAGTGGGGCCGTCGGACGAACGAGAGTCTTGCTACCTAAGGATCTCCGAGAGACCCTCCCGCCTGACCCATAGAACTCGAGGTCGGATGGAGGGTCAGCCGGTGACGATCGCAACCGCCCAAGACCGAGCGCGGACGTCGCCGGAAGCGGGGCGCGCGAGGTGACCTAGAGATCCTGCGCGGTGTCATATGCACGCGTGAACGCCGAGCGCGATCGGTTCGGACTTCGTGGCCGCGTTCGACCCGCAGGGTTATAGGCCTGGCCGCCGGGGACGGATTGTCTCGGCGGTGAAGGGTCGTGGGCGTCGCGACTGGTGGCTAGGGGTTCAGCTCGGGTAGAACGTCGTGGGCGAAGCGCGCGGTAGAGCGCACCACGGTCTCGGGATCTGTGTCGAGGGATCCGGGGACGAGGATGAGACGCTCGATGCCGCAGGCGGCGATGGTGCGCAGGCGGTCGTGCACTTCGCCGGGCGGCCCGGCGACAGCGAAGCGATCGATGAACTCGTCGCCGAGCTGCTGGGCGAAGGTGGCGCTCGCCTCGCCGTGGCGGTCGCGCTCGTAGCCCGCCACGGCCTCCTCCACTCCCTCTCGGGTCAGGTTCGCGAGGCCGGCTCGTGTCCCGGCTGCGGCGGAGAAGCGGGCGAATGTCGCCACGCTGCCGCGAACGAGCGAGCGAGCATGATCGCGATCGTCGTCGACGGCGACGTTGAGATAGGCGCCGAGAGTGAGCGGTGAGCCTGCGGCACCTCGCGCCGTCGCGACGCCGTGGCGCAGACGCTCGAGCTCGGCGCCGACCGTGAGGTCCACGCCGTCGGCGTGGCGGGCCGCGGCTTCGATCGTCCGCGGTCCGGTGGCCGCCACATGCACCGGCACCTTCGGCAGGTAGTGGTTGCGCAGCCAGCGGACCGCGCTGCGGGTTCCGTTGCCCAGCGTCACCTCCTCGCCGCGCAGCAACCCCTGGAGCGCGCACAGCGTCTGCTCGAACTCCGCTACCGGGAGTCGCGCAAGCCCGATCTGGGTTAGAGCCGAGTCACCCTGAGCGAATCCGAGCGTGGCGCGGCCGCCGGTCTCTGCCTGGAGTGTGGCCGCAGCCGACGCGCTCACCGCGATGTGACGGGTGATCGGGTTGGTTACGCCGGGCCCGAGTCGCAGACGGGAGGTCGCCGCGCCGGCGAGTGCGAGCTCGATCCAGATATCGGCGGTGAGGTTCTGGCTGTCAGCAACCAGCAGGCCGGTGAAGCCCCAGGTCTCGGCGCGGCGAGCGAGGTCGGCGACCCGTCCCGGGAACGAGAAGGCGTGCAGCCAGATCTCCATCCTGGTGATCATCTTCCATCGCCGCGTCGAACGTCGGCCGACGCGAGCGACACGGGTCGGGAACGGAATCTCCGAAGGTGCGGGTCCAGCCAGTCGAATATCTACGTGTCGCGCAGCATGCGGGTGAGCTGGATCAACGCCTCGGATGCCGGCAGGCGATCGCTCAGTTGCCCGGCTGGCCCCGCCAGCGGCGATGGCCGTCGGGCTGTGTGATCAGCAACGGGCTGGATCGCTGTGCCGAAGCGCGGGGCACCGGGCGCCGCCAGCGACTCGCAGGTCGCCGGGACCAGGGCCACCAGGCAATCGCTACGGACGGTGGGCTTGCCTAGGTGCGCGGACCCCGGTGAGCTGCATGCGCACCGCGCGCGGCCGAGCGGTCGATCGTCAGCTCACTGCTGGACTTACGAAAGCCAGCTCCGTGTCGCCGGGGCGCCGACTCCGGACCCGAAAGTTCTGCCTTGGTCCGATGAGCTTTCCGAGCAGCCAGCCGGTCGCTCACCGCCCGTGGGCGACAACCCGGCAGTCTGGGCCCCTCTGGTCAGGAACGTTCGGATTGAGCTGGACGGGGTAGTTGCAACGAGGTGTCCCCTCGCAGCCTCAACGCGCTCATCCTCTCAGGCCTCGCGATCGTGGCGGCGGTCGCCGCGGTCATCGTGGTAGCCACGGTCACTGGTGTCTCGCTAGACCGGGTGTTCGAGCATTTTCGCCCGTGGTGGATCGTCGTGGTCGCGATCGCCGAGGCGGTGAGCTTTGTGCCGTACACGCTCGCCTACCGGCAGATGACGGTGGTTGCCGGGCTGCAGCCGCCGAGCCTGCCAGTCATCATCACCGTCGTCCTGTCGGGCTTCGGCCCGTTCGTCGTCGGCGGCGGCTTCCGGCTTGACCGGGCTGCTCTGATGAAGGTCTACGGGGATCGGCAGACTGCCCGCGTGCAGGTCGTCGGCCTGATCGCCCTCGAGTGGGCGGTCCTTGCACCGCTTGCCTGCCTGAGCGCGGTCGGGCTCCTGGTCGCAGGCGCGAATGTGATGGGGTCGCTGCTATGGCCGTGGGCGCTTTGCGTGCCCGCGGGCTTCGCCGTCGGACTGTGGCTGACCGGTCCCGGGCGCAGCCTCTCGCTACTGCGCCGCTTTGGCCCGATCGCCGCCGCGCTCGACGGCGTGGGGCTGCTACACCGACTGATCCGCGCTCCGGTCAGGACCTCGCCCGCGTGGCTGAGCATGACCCTCTACTGGGCCGCTGAGATCGTCGCGGTTTACGCGGCGTTGCGGATGTTCGGCGTCGATCTCAACCCAGCGCGTGTCGTCCTGGCCTACGCGACGGGCTACGTCGTGACGCGACGTTCGCTTCCGCTGGCCGGTGCGGTGATCACCGAGGTCCTGCTGACGTTCGCTCTGCACTGGGTCGGCGCGCCGCTCGCCCCGGCGCTCGCGGCCGTCGTCACCTACCGGTTCTTCAACCTGACCCTCGTCTCAGTGCCATCGCTACTCGCCAACCAGCTGCTTCGTCCATTGCTCGCGGGCTGACCGCAAGCCCCTCCGGCGCTCGGGTGCTCCTGCTCACGAACCACCGGTCGTGTCAGCAGCCGACCGAGCACGGCGGGCAACTACCGCTCCAGGGCCGCGGCATCGCGAACGTCAGCCTTCGGCGTCGTGGCCAGTGCGGCGACGAAGCGCTCGCCGCCAGTCGGGCTTTGACGTCGCTGCTGGCAACGCGACCGAACGTGCAGGATCCGTGATTTACGTAGGCGAAATCCGGGTCGGCGAAGTCAAGTCCTCAGCCCCGCATCCGCCGACGTCCGCGCTCGGTCTCGGGCGGATGCAACCGTCAGCCGGAGCGCCGACCGGTCTGGAGCTGCAGTTGTGGATAAGTCGCCATTCCGATCGTGAGGTCTGGGAGCGACTCTCGGCGAAAGCGATCGCGCCGTCCTGCCAGCGGTGGCTGCTCCCGGCGAAAACTAGCCGTCTCGCGGCCACAACTCAGGTGGCTGAAACAGCGGCGGAGTGGCGATCTCGCAGGCCGAGTGGAGATGGCGGCGTTCCCGCATCCTGCTTGCAGTTATGAGAATCGTGGCTAGCGGTGCCGCGAACCCTGAGTTCCGCGCGTTGCAGGGCAGTCGGCATCACGGTCGAGATGCCCGTCGCGGGATCAGGGCAGTGCTCGCGCCCGACCGGATCGCCGGTTCGACAGCAGCGGTCGGCACTGCCGGATCACGCCTGCACGACTGTGTTTCTCGCCACTGATGCGCGCCGCCGGTCACGGCGCCTTCTATCGGCCCGCACTGGTCGCTCGACGGGCCCGCCGGATGACCGCCTTCTACGCAGGCTACTTCTACTTCTTCTTCTTCTTGAAGCTGATCGTGGACCTGGTCACGGTCTTGCCGGCCTGGGCGATCGTGAGCTTGGTCTTGAGCGGGTTGTGCCTCACCAGCAGCTTCTTGCCGGTGCCGTTCAGGCTCAGCTTGACCGTCTCGCTCTTGCCGCCCGCGATCGTGACCGTCTCCGTCCCGACGATGACTGTCTTCTTGGTGGTCTTGGCGGAGGCCGCGATGGCGGTGAGCTTGCCGTTCTTGAGCGTCTCCAGGACCGAGAGGGTCAGCGTGATCGTGCATGAGCCGCTGCCCGAGCAGCTCACCGGGATGCTCGCTGTCGTCCCCGAGATGTTCACGTGCCCGACCGACGCGCTTCCCGGGCTCGTCGAGCTGGTCGCCGTGATCGCGGCGGACTGGCCGCTGCTGACGTGATGGGTGCTGTCGCCACCGTAGCTACCGGTGACCGTGTAGGAGCCCGCGCCAGACGGCGTAAACGTGAGTTCGCAGTCGGCCGCCCCCGTCGTGCTGCTCGCCACGAGCGTGCAGCTGCCCGCACTGCTGAACGACCCCGTCGTCGGCGAGCTCGTGAAGCTCACCGTCCCGGTGGGCGCACTCGCTCCGCTCGACGCGGTGTCCTTCACGATCACGATGCACGTCGTCGCGCTTCCCAGCGTCGGCGATGCCGGCGAACAGTCCACGGTCGTCGATGTCGAATCGACCGTGACCGCCGGCGAGCTCGCCGTGACCGACCCCGACTGGCCGCTGCTCGTGCTGTGCGTGCTATCGCCCTGGTAGTCGCCCATGACCGTATAGGCGCCAGCCGCCGAAGGCGTGAACGTGATCTGGCACGACGCGACCCCAGTCGTCCCGGTCGCGGCCAGCGTGCAGCTCCCGGAGCTCCCAAACGAGGCTGTCGTCGGCGAGGACGTGAAGCTCACCGACCCCGTCGGCGTGCTCGCGCCGCTCGACGCGGTGTCCGTGACCGTCGCCGTACACGACGTCGCGCTCCCCGTGCTCACCGACGCCGGCGAACAGGCAACCGCGGTCGACGTCGGATCGACCGCGGGGCTGGTCTGGCCCACGAACCCATCCCCGAAGGAGTCGACGGCCACGCACAACCCGACCGACGGGCACGCCACGCTTGTCAGGGATTTGCTGGTGTCGATCGTGGTCGTGGTCGGGGTCCCGGGCGAGGCCGGGTCAAACGTCACCTGCTGCCCCACGCCGTCGACGGCGGTGCACTGGCTGGTCGACGGGCACGCCACCCCGGACAGGGCGTTGGTGCCGTCGATCGTGGTCGGGGTAGGAGTCCCCGGCGAGGCCGGGTCAAACGTCACCTGCTGCCCGTGAGCGTCGACGGCGGTGCACTGGCTGGTCGACGGGCACGCCACCGCAGCGAGTCCCGGCTGGGCGTTGTGGTCAAGCGTGATCGGACCGGACCACGACAGCGACGCCGACGCGGCCTGCGGCAAAGCGACGAACAGCAAAGCGCTGCGGTGAACGCAACGCTGCGCGCGAGGCGCAAGCCTGACCGCGCGCCGCCGGAAAACGACTCCGATGCCATCCGCCCCTCGATCCCGTAGAACGTGGCTCGCCACCCTGAAGGCGCGCAAGATCGACGCACCATAAACTAAACTCGGGTCGCTCGCGCTGTCAATGGTCCGATCGAGCAGGCCTAGCAGGTTGACGCCCGCTGCCAAGCAGAAGAACAGTCGTGTCGGCGCCACCGGCTCAGACTGCCGTTCCTGGTGCACACCAGACGTCCGTCTGCGCCCGACGACCGGTCAGGGAAATTAGACTCCCTGAGCGATTCATGAGCAACGCGGGCTCCTCGCGCCAGGGCCGACCGAGCCTCGGCCCGACCGCCGCCACTTTGTGCTGGAGCACAATCGATGGCATCTCCCGCTGCTGGCAGCCGACGAGCGCTTGGCCACAGTCGCGATCGCGCGACCACCGTCGCTGCTGTGGCCGCTGAACGAGCGAAGGAGCCAGCACGCGCGTGGCTCGAGGGCCAACGCGCGCTGCCGGAATCGGACAAAGGCAGCCAGGCGAGTCCTGCCGCGATGCCCACGCGACGACGAATGAGGTCTCGACTGGGAGGACGTCGCCGGCCTCGCAAATCGCCGAATGCGAGGCTGGCGCAGCGGTGTGCACAGTCGCCGGTCTGCGTAGGTAACGGCGGGGTGGCGCGGCTACGAGCCGCCCACTCCCGCGCGGCGGCCTACCGCGCGGCGAGCACTGACGCTTGACGCCTGTTGGGGCCACGAAATTGGGGCGCAGCTCGTCGCCCCGTTCCACCAGAGCGGATAACGAGACGCCGCAACCCGTTGCGGGGTAGGGCGTGCGGCGCTCCGCCTGCGAGGCCAATGTCGATCACATTGTGCGCCTGTCGGCCGCGCTGGCGAGACACGCGCTGTTGGCGGCGCATGCCGCCCGAAGGAGTCATCTGCGACGATCCTGCTGCGGGTATCGGGGTGCACTCAGGGTTGCATGAGGCGGCCGACGTTCGGCTGGAGTTAATTCCCGTTTGGCGGGAAGGTGATTTCGATCTGTAGTCCCCCTCGTGGCTGGGGGCGTGCGGTAAGGGTGGCGTCGTGCGCGTCGGCGATCGCGCGGACGATCGAGAGCCCGATTCCGTGGTGATCGTTCGTGTGGCGAGTGCGGTCGGTGCCGAGACGCTGAAAGGGCTGGAACAGGCGGTCGATCTGCTCGGGCGTGATCACGGGACCGGTGTTAGCCACAGACAGGAACGCGCGACCGGCCTTGGTTCCCGTGATGACCTCGACGCGCCCGTCGGGAGTGTTGTAGTCCACAGCGTTGTCGAGCAGGTTGGCGACGAGGCGTTCGATCAGGCGTGGGTCGCCTTCGGTGGGAGCGGGTTCGGTGCGCGTCTGCAAGTTCAGTCCGAGGCGCGCGGTCTCGGACTGAAGTGTCAGCAGGACGGTGTCGGCGGCGGCCGACAGGTCGATCAGCTCTCGATGATCGAGGCCGCGCTGGCTGCTCGCCAGCGTCAGCAGCGCCTCGAGCAGTCGCTCCTGCTGCGCCCCGATCCCGAGCAATCGCTCCTGAGTCGACCGCACCGATGCGAGCGTGGCAGCCGGATCGCTGAGCGAGGCCTCGAGCAGTGCTCGTTCGAGGGTGAGTGGAGTGCGGAGCTCGTGTGAAGCGTTGGCGACAAATCGTCGCTGCGCGTCGAACGCGGTCTGCAGCCTGCCGAGCAGTCCGTCGACCGTGTCGGCAAGCTCTTTGAGCTCGTCGTGCGGTCCGTCGATCGCCAGCCGCTCGTGCAGGTTGCGCTCGGAGATCTGACGGGTGGTTGCGGTCATTGCCCGCAGCGGGCCCAGTACGCGCCCGGCGACTAGCCATCCGAGTGCGATCGAGATCACCGCCATGATCGCCAGTGCGATCGCGGACCAGATCAGCAGGTGGTGCAGATCGGCCGCGTGCTGGACTACTGCCTGACCGCGCAGTGCCTGACGTACTGCCTGACTGCCGAGTGCCTGGATCGGTAATGGGCGGATCGTGAGCCCGCCCGGCCCGCCAGGGGAGGCTGTGATGAGCGAGAGGTTGTCGCCGGTGGCTCTGTCGAGCAGGAGGTAGGTGATCGTGAGCAGAACCGCGCCCGATCCCAGGAATAGGGTGCCGTAGAGGAGCGTGAGGCGCAGACGAATCGTGCCAGGCGGCTGTTTGAGCCATGAACGTGGGGCCGGGCGCGTCAGGCCGGGGTGGTCCATCCCGAGCCTCAGATTCGGTAGCCGCTGTGGGGGACGGTCTCGATCAGCGGCGGATCGCCAAGCTTTGATCGCAGGCGGCGAATCGTCACCTTCACGGTTGACGTGAATGGGTCGGCCGCCTCGTCCCAGACCCGCTCGAGCAGCTCCTCGGCGGACACGACGCGACCTTGGGCGGCTAGCAGATACTCGAGCACGGCGAGCTCTTTCGGGCTGAGTGCCAATCGCTGCCCCGCCCGGGTAACTATCCGCTGTGCCGGGTCGAGCCTCACGTCGCGGTGCTCCAGGATCGGCGGTAGGGGAAGCTGCGAGCGTCGGGCCAGTGCACGGATTCGAGCGATCAGCTCCGCGAACGCGAACGGCTTGGGCAGGTAGTCATCGGCGCCCAGCCCAAGACCTTCGACGCGATCCGCGATCGTGCTCGACGCGGTCAGCATCAGCACCCGGGTGCGGCACTTGCTCGCAACGAGCGTGCGGCACACCTGATCGCCGTGGACGTCGGGCAGGTCTCGATCGAGCACCACCACGTCGTAGTCGATCACCGCCGTTCGCGACAGCGCATCGGTCCCGTTGTACGCGACGTCGACAGCGATCGCCTCGCGGCGAAGTACGCTCGCGACCGTGTCAGCGAGCTCGACATGATCTTCGACTACCAGCACCCTCATCAGCGTATGAACCACAGATATGCCTCGGCCAAGCCTAAACGAGCCGACTAACCGACCCATGCGAGCGAAGGATCCCCGGTTGACGGTTACAACGCGGTGACAGGTTCGATCACCGCCGCGTTACCGCCGCTCTCGTACAACGCCGTGCGACGCAGATCGATCAACCCGAAGGGGATCACATGCACACGGTTCCATCACCATCAACCACCAAAGCCAAGCTCCACAGATGCCCGCGCCGACGAGCAGTCTCGCTGGCCGGCTCGCTGATCGCGATCGGGCTGCTGATCTCGGGCTGCGGGGGTGGATCGACCAGCAGCGGGGCGCCGAACGCGGGCGTCGCCAATATCGGCAGGCAGTCACTAGCGTTCGCGGCGTGCATGCGGTCACGCGGGGTTTCTGGCTACCCCGACCCACATGTCGCGGCCTCGGGCAACGGCGTGCAGGTGACGATTTCACCCGGCACCGCCAATCCGGACTCTCCGGCGTTCAGGGCCGCCGACCGAGCCTGCCACCACCTCCTGCCCGGCCTCGTGCCCACATCCGCGAGCAGTGGCCAGAACCAGGAGCAGGACCTCAAGTTCGCGGATTGCATGCGTTCACACGGTGTGCCCGACTTCCCCGACGCCGACCGCGACGGCGCGTTCACGCTCCCGTCGACGATGAACCAGCAAGCCCCCCAGTTCAAGCGGGCCACGACCGCCTGCGCAGCGCTCGAGCCGAACTCGCTTTCGATCCTCACTCAAAGTCCGCCCGGGTCATGACGCGCGTCATGCCCGGCAACACGGCCGCTCTCGGGGCGCAACAGAGCGGCAGACAGCGGTCCGCAGACCCAGCCGTGCCGGATCGAAGGCCACCCAAGACGCTGCCCGGAGGCGACCGCTCGTCGCAAGAATGCCGCCACCGGATGCGGGCCTACGGCGCAACTGCTTCCGGACAACCCGGCCACGCCAAGCCCGTGCTGGCGAGCCGCCCGGAGCGCGTAGCTCGCCGATAGCGAGGCTGACGGATCGGCGTACAGAATGCGGAGTTTGCCTACGTAGGACGGTTCGCCGGCCCCGGCCGTTGAGCATCTTCGGCGCCTGGTTCCGGGGCTCTGATCGACGGGGGGCTCGGCCAGAAGGGCACTGTCGGAACGCATGGAAAGGGGCAGTCCAGTCAGGACCGAGCTCGCGCTTGGAATTGGGCGGACGGACAAGCGCGGCACCGCCGGCGCGGGCGCTCGAGTTCGTCGCAAGGCAGGCGCGGCCCGGCCGACACCGCGGCCACTTCGGTGTGACGAAGGCAGAAGTCCGGGCTTGACGCCACCGGGGAATCCGGCCCGGCTGGAGCCAGCCGGATGCGACACAGCACGACCGCGCAGTGCCAGCCGCTAAGAAGGTCGCCGCAGGCTTACGCAGGCGGCCCCGGGGCGGCTGGGAGCGGCTTACTCCGCGGATTGGGCCCGGTCGTGGCCCGCATGGACGACCAAGACGGGTACCGTCGAGAAGCTCAGCAGACTCCGAGACACGCTTCCCAGAACGGCGCTTGCGATCGCTCCATGGCCACGAGTGCCGACGATGATCATGCTTGCGCCCGAGCCCGAAGCAATGCCAACGAGCGAGGCAGCGAGATCACCAGCGCGGTGCTCATCCAAGATCTCGAGCCTGGCGTGGACCCCCCGCGCCCGAGCCGCCTCGGCCGCGGCTCTAAGCACCGGATCGGCTGCTTCGACCTCCGCCTGTGACGGACCCGCCTCAGGATTCGCATCGAATAACGGACCAGCGGCAGGTGAGAAGTGGACGAAGACGACGTCGCTCGCCTGAGCGACCGCCAGATCGAGCCCAACTTCAACCGCCTTGACAGCTGCGGCTGACCCATCGGTCGCGATCACAATCAGACCGTCCGGCAACGGTTGCTCCTATGCGTGAAAGTTAAGTCCCGCTTGCCATGATTCTCGGCTGCTTACAAGGTTCGTGGCTGCGCGGGCGAGCTGCGAGCGAAAGCATACGTGCTGGCGGCCGATCTCTGCCGCGCCGCCTGAGATTCGCGTGCCCAGACCCCCGGCATGCTCCAATCGAGATCCGCTACGGCGCCTGGACTGTGCTGCTTGGCGCGAAGACCAGTCCTCCGGATCGGCAGGTCCAGGACAAGACTGCCCCTTTCCATGCCCAGCAGACACGGCGTTGCTCTTGGGCTATCTCAGGGCAGCGCGTTGATGTTTCGGCAACCCTGCGCGGGCGGCTGGCCATACGCGTTCACGCAGTACCCCTGCTTGGAGGGAGGGGTCCAGTTATAGCCGCCGCCTGCGATCGCTGCCACCTCACCGTAAATGTCCGTAAACGTGTAGTGCGCCGGTTCGCCTCTCGGAGGCTCGTGCTTGTACCAAATCGTAAGGCGTGTAAAGACGAGATGACCGTGTAGCTCCCGAGGCCGCCAGGCTTCCACCTTTACTCCGTAGCCCGTGAACTGCCCCTCGGCACAGTTAGGATTGCAGTTGTTTAGCTGGTTGTAGCCGTCTCCTATCGCATCCTGAGGCGTCCAGCTCGACCATCTGATCTTGCCGTTGCGCGTTGCGCCGGCGAGCAGGCCGCTGTCGTCTCCGGTATAGACGATCGAAGTTGGCCGGATCGACAGCGCGCTGGGCGGTGTACCAAGATAGATCGGAACTCGCGGCGGCTGGGACGCGGG
>CAVYMX010000006.1:0-757361 GCA_963769695.1 uncultured Solirubrobacterales bacterium
GACTACATGGATCTCGCGCGTCAGCTCGGCGGCTCGTTCACCGTGCACCTCATGGAGCGCCGCGGCAGGGGAGCGTCAGGTGCCCAAGGCCCGGGCTACAGCATCGACAAGGAGTGCAAGGACCTCCTCGCGGTGCAGGCGGAGACCGGCGCCGACCGCGTGTTCGGTCACAGCTACGGCGGGCTCGTGGCGCTCCAGACGGCACGGCGCACAGCCGTGTTCCGGCAGATCGCAGTCTACGAACCGGCGGTCGTGCTCGACGGCTCGCCACCACCGGCCTGGCTTGACCCTTACCGCGAGCTCCTCACACACGGCGACACGCGGGGGGCGTTCGCGACGATGGTCAAACATCCAGGGTTCGCACCCCGCGCGCTGGCCGCGATGCCGCTCGCGGGCGTGCGACTGGTCCTGCGTGCAGGGATCCGCGGGCTCGAATGGCAGCGCACGGAGGCGCTTCTGGAGACCAACGTCGCCGAGCAGCAGGCCCAGCTCGACGCGCCAGGCATCTCCAGCTACGCGGAGATCGAATCGCCGACGCTGCTGATCGGCGGCTCAGACAGCCCACCGTCGGTCACTGCACAGCTAGAAGCGCTGCGGCACACCATCCCCACCACGACCGTCACAATCCTCGACGGGCTCGAGCATCCCGCTCCCGCGACCCACCCCACACAGGTGGCGCATTGCGTTGAGCAGTTCTTCGCCCACACGCCCGGCGAAAGGAGCCCCGATGCCGTCGACGCTGCAAAGCGTCCGGCGAATCCCGCGGCGATACCCGCTAGAACCGTCCTCCACCCAACGCGCGGGCCAACAACACCCTCGACCAGATCACGCGACCGCACAGCACGGCGCTCCATCCGGGGCTGTTCGTCCACAGCCACGGGAGCCGCCGATCGCCAGACTTCCCAATCACCCAGACAGCACACTCGACCGGTATCGGAAGCGCAGCTCTAACTGTCGCTGTGAGCACAAAGGGACGCTCTGACCCCGCAGCATCAAGAGCGCTCATGCGGTCTTGTTCCAACGCACGGTCCGGACGCCCGAGGTTCACGCGAAAACATGAGGTCTCTCTACTCGGAGGAGCCGAGCCCTCCTCTTCGCCAAACTCGGGCATCGCAGTGTCGTCGACCTTGCGGCCGTCTGGTTTGATCGGCGCGCGGGCCTGCTTTGCCGAGGTTGCGGGAGTCGCCGAGGTGCTTGCTGGCGGCCGGATCCGCGGCGTCTTGCAAGCACACACGGCCTCCGACCCACGGGCTACCGATGTTGCCGATGCCGCGGAGCATCCGCACGTAGGTCGAGCGCGCGCTCGACCGGGTCACGCGCGAGCCGCTGTCGCAGGAACCTGATGTCGATCCGGGAAGGGTCCCAGAGGCGACTGGGGCGCCCGTCCGCCGTCATCGCCGGCGCGACCGTGACCGACTCGACGGTGTCGGTGATCAGCCGTCGCCAAGCCGCTAAGCGCTGCGCGGGTTCGCGCAGCTTGTCGATGTCGTCAGGGCCGATGACATCGCTGTCGCCCCCATCACCAAGTCGCGCGCGGGCGACGTGCGCGTCATCGAGCGCCGTGGTCAGCTTCTCCAAGGTCTCCTGGCTCACACGTCGGCCCAACAATCCAAGCTCGCCGAGCTGCCGGATCGTGTCATCGAGATCCGCGTTGGCGCGTTCGATCGCCTCGTCCGCCTCGCGGATCTGCTGCCTGCGCGACGCGCGTCGCGGCGGGTCGGCCGTGGCCGAGTACGCCCGGACCGCGTCCAGCACCATCCCCTCGACGCGGTCGGCCTTGACCGCCGCTCGTCGCTGGCACCGGTTCGCGCTCGTGTCGCCGCAGCGGTAGCTGCCGCTGTCGGAGTTGATCACCATCCGCGACCCGCAGGTCCCGCAGCGCAGCACCCCCAGGCGGGCCAGCAGCCGCTCGGACTTGGCTCCCGCGCGAGACCGTCCGCCGCTGCACCCGCTCAAACAGCCCGCGATCCTTGACGATCGGCTCGTGAGCGTGCGTGTTGTGCAGCTCGCCGAAGTGGATCTCGCCCAGATACATCCGGGAGCGCAGCATCCAGGCCACACCGGAGAGTGCGCGCTCGATCCCGTTCTCGGCCAGCCACGCCTGGATCTCCACCAGCGACGCGCCCAGGTCGCGGCGCTTGAACGCCTGCACCACGACCTTCGCCGCCGCGGGCTCCACCGTCAGCACGCCGCTCTCGCCGCGCACATACCCGACCGGGACCTTCGGGTGCGGATAGACACCCCGCGCCACCGCCCGCGCCTGAGCCGCCGTGACCTTCTCGCCCGTGATCTCGGCAAAGTATTGGAACACCGAGCCGAGCATGTTCGTCGACAGGCGCTGCGCCGCCGTGCCGTTCGTGAGCTTTCCGTGGTCGAGCGCGAAGATCTTCCCGCCCGCCCTCTCCACCCGCTCGATCACCTCCAACTGCACCTTGAGCGAGCGCACGAGCCGATCGAAATACGCCACCACAAGCTGGTCGGCCCGGCCGGCCTCGATCATCTCAATCGCCGCCAACAGGCCGGGGCGCTCCGACAGCGGCAGCCTGCCACTGACGTCGATCTCGGGAAACGGCGAGGCAACAAGCCGCTCACCACGGTCCCTCGCCCACCGCCTGGCGGCCTCGATCTGCACCTCGGGCGAGTGAAAGTGCTCGTCCTCTCGATCGCCCTTCTCGCTCACGCGGACGACCACGACATCTCTGAGCTTCGACATGCAACCCCTCTCGACGGGACACTAACGCCCTTTAGGCGCCTCGGACCCGACCGGGGAGAAGGCGCGCCCGATTGAGGCCCGCGCCGACCAAGTTGCCTTCCGAGTCCTTGAACCACGCCCCCTCGCCTCCATCCGGCGTCCGACCATGCCGTTCTCTGTCCGTGTCTTCGGCAATCACTAACCACACCCACATCGCGCCAAGGCCTCCCGCAAGCGCCTCGGGGGAAAGCTCTGGGCCTGCTCAAAAGAGTCAGCCCGTCGCCTGCCGAGAACCAAACCGACGAATCGGACGACACCGACTGCCCGGCGTCAGGTTCTCACTGAGGCGTAAAGCCCAGCCACCATCGGGCCGGCTCACCGCGGCCGACCCAGACCTGCCTTCGTTGTCGCACGGGCAGCTCGTCGGCGACTCCACGGGCCCTGCTGTGCGCGGATACGGGGCGCCGGCGTCAGACGAGTCGGAGGTCGCGGCGGACGATCTGACTACCCCGCCCCCGACGCGGGTGCTCCGACAGTCCAGTAGGTCGCGCGCGAGCGCGGCAACCGCTCGGTTTGACTCAAACGCGAACCACTCCAAACGACGGCATCCCGCGCGCAGACAGGATCGGCCGCGGGGCGAGAAACCGTGACTTCGGGATTGCCAGCCAAGCTGCTCGAGGATCGAAGCCACGAAGTCGAGGTCGCTGAGTTCCAGTCCACGAACGACAACTTCCGCCCGCGAGCGCTTTGAGCCATGGAGCCGCCCGGCCGGCGCCAGCTCGGCGGGCGCGGTTGGCGAGAGACCGTGATCGATGACGAACATGCGAACAGAACGCCGCCGGGCCCCATAACTTGAGACCGCTCATGCACAGCGCGGAAAGCTCGCCTATACACTGCGGGCCACGATGGAGGCCAGCGTCGACGAGCTCGATATTCCGCCGGACCGCCATTTCAGCTATGACGGTCGGTTCATCACCTCTCGCGTGATGGACAAGAATGGCAACGTGATCCGCGAACTCCGCTACGACGCTGGCGTCACGGACTGGTCTCCAAACCCGATCAAGCATGGAAAGCGCAAGGGCGGTATCCGCGTTGTGATCCGCTTCACACCGATCGGCCGAAGCCCCAGGAACAACGACATGTTCGACGTCGCCGATGCGGATGCGGAAGCCGTGACGGCTTGGCTCGACCGCTTCGTGCGTCGCCACTGAGCGGGGGTCGGCGGCCTCAAAATCCATCGACGCTGGCGTCGGTGTTGGCCATGTCTGCGCGTCAGAGCAAGCCGCTGCGACCGTTGACGTCGTGTCCGACGGGAGCCTGGACTTCGGCATTGGAGTGGGCTCTCGGCCCAACCCCCCGGCGGCCTGGCGCGAGTACCCGGCCCACGGCCTGCCTTTCGATGACTTCGCCCACGCGGTCGGAAGCCTCGCCGAAGCGTGCACGGTCAATCCGGCGCTTGTGGACGGAGGCCGAACCGTTCGATTTCGATGGCACCTATATCCATCTGGCTGGAGCGTTCTGCAATCCCAAACCCGTCCAGCGGCCTATCCGCCGATCATGATCGGCGGCCGCACGACTGCGACGCTGCGCGTGGTCGCCGAGCATGCGGACCTGTGGAACATCCCCGGCGGCGACATCGACGACTGCATCCGGCGAAGCTCGCTGCTGGATCGGTCGTGCGCCGAGATCGGCCGGGACCCGGCCTCGATCAACACCGTACCCCGCCGACGTCGCACGGTGGGTCACCAAGGAACTCATCACCCCGTCGGCCTAATCGGTCAGACCAGACAGTCGAGGCGCGCGGATGCCGAGCTATCTGGCAGCGCCGCCTGACGAGGCTTGACCGCCTATTTGGGCGCGGCAAGGCGTGGGAAGAACTGCCCGGTAATGCTCCTCAGGAAGGCGATGCTCTGTGCCGCCGACGGGGGCGAAGCGGGGTCGGTCAACTCGGGCGGGACAGGGATTCCGGCCTGTTTGGCGTGGTCCAGCATTCCGCCGCCCATCGCGCGGCCGAGGGTGCTGAGGGCCTTGCTCATCAGCGCGTCGTCCATCTGGTAGGCAGGCACCGGGCGTGGCTGTACGTCCGGCCAGCTGGCGGGGTCGCGCGGGCTCTCGCGGGAGAGCAGGTGATCGAACGGGCGCGCGGCGGCGTCGCGGGCCGTGAACGCGTCGCCGATGTCCCACACCTTGCGGAGCGTGGCGATCATCGACGTATGGCGGTACTCGTCATTGATCACGATGCCCTCATCCACCCACGGAGAGACGATGATCGCCGGCACCCGATAGCCGGATCGGTCGAATCTGAAGTCCATTTGTCCTGCAGGTGCGCTTGGGTCCGGTGGCGGCACGGGCCCGGGGGGGACGTGGTCGTAGGTGCCGCCTGGCTCGTCCCAGCCGATGAAGAATGTCGTGTTGTGCGCGTTGGAGCCCCCTGCGGAGGCGGCCGACCTGATCGCTGTATAGATGCGGGCCAGGAACGCCTCGCCGCCCAGGATCGATGATGGGGGGTCGAGGGGGAATTCGACACCCGGGCCGAGCGCTCGGCTGACGGCTGGGTGGTAGTCGCTGTGCCCCATGATCAGGTTGGGCTCGATCATGCTGAAGTCGGGCAGGGCGCCGTTGGCCACGTCAGTTTCGAACTCGGAGAACGGCACAAAATGCGTCGCCAGGCGATCCTTCAACCGCGGCATGTGAATCAGGGCGGCGGCCGAAATCGACATCGGCTCCTGTACGTACACCTTCCAGGTGCGCCCGTGCGCCTCGAGCCGCTCGAACAGCGTTTCAGCGGTGTTGTGCTGGATGAAGTTCGACGCGGGCAGGTTGACCACGAAGCCGGACGAGGTCGCGGCGGTCCAGAACGACCGGTTCATCAACGTCTGCGAGGGAACCTCGCAGAACCAGTGATCGAACACCCCGAAGCCCTTCGCGATCGCGTTGAGCACCGGCACCTGCTCCGGCGTGTAGCCGGTCATGATCTGCGCATACTCCTCGTAGGTCGGCTGACGGCCCACCTCTGCGGTGAAGGTGCTGATGTAGTCGGTGACGAACCCGTCCATGCTCGGCACCGCCCCGGGCTCGGGGGCATTCCACGGTGCGGTCACCTGCTCGCCGACCTTGAAGCGGTTGTGCTCATCCAGGATGTTGAACAGCTGGGTGTTGGTGTGGAAGTACTCCTCGCCCGAGTCAGGGTTCGGGGCATCCATGTCCGTTCCGACCGTGTACGGGACCGTCTTGCGCTCGGCTCCGTGCTCAGCCCAGTCGGGGATCGGATTGCTCAGATCCTTGCCGATCACCCCCTCAAAGGTCTTGCCGTCCTCGGGGCCGTACAGATGGCCCAGAAGATTGTCGAGAGACCGGTTCTCGAACAACACGAGAACAACGTGGTCCATCGCCTGACTTCGATCAATGGCCAACGAGACCTCATCTCTCTCGCAGACATTTGCGTCGCGGGCACACGGCCCGCAAGACTTGGCGCGACAACGCTAACCGCTCTGAGCCGGGCGACGTCATCCGATCGGGATGAAGAATCATCCGGGCGCTGGTCGAGAAACCGGCCATATGTTCCGGTTTCTCGACCAGCGTCCGGATCCCCAGGCCGTCGGGGGGTCGCTGCTGGCTTGGGCCACCAGCAGGGCTGTGATCGCGAGCGTGAGTCCGGTGGACTGGTGCTTCGCCAGCTCCGCGGGTCGGTGCGCGCCGTGCTGTCAGGTGGCCCGGGCCAGGGCAACTAGCGGGATCGGCCGCGTGGTCTTTTTCTGGTACTCGTCGTAACGGTTTCCGTTCCTGTCGTTGACGAGCTTCCATAGACGAGCGTAGTCCGGGTCGCCGCGCCCGATCTCAGTGGCCGTCGCCTGGAAGCGCGTACGACCGATCTGGACCTCGACCTCCGGTTTGGCGCGGAGGTTCAGCAGCCAGGCCGGGGCCTTGGGGTCACCGCCCTTGGAGGCGACGACCATGTAGCGGTCGCCGTCCGTGGCGTAAACGAGCGAGTTGGTGCGGGTCTGGCCGGTCTTGCGGCCGGTGGTGCGGAGCATCAGACACGGGACGCCGAGCACGCGGTGGCCGATCAAGCCGTCGGTGTGCTCGTAGATGAAGGCGTGGACCTGGAGGGTTGTGCGGAAGACGCTTTCGTAGATCGACATGAGTGCAGACACTACGCCCCCGCGGTCGGTTCATCTCGCCGACCTCACTAGCGACGCGAGATCGCCGACTGGCCCGAGGTGGGTCAGCTTGTCGGGGTTCACGACCGACCTGATGCCGGTGATCTGGCCGCCGGCGATCTCGAGTGCCACGACGCTGATCAGGCGCTGCTGGGCGTCGAGATAGAGCGCTCCCGGGCCGCCGTTGACCTCGACACGGCGCACCGACACGCCGGAGAGACTGCCGGGGCGGACCCAGCTGACCAGCGCGTGCGCGACGCGGCTTCGCCCGCGCAGCGTCCGCGCCAAAGCCGGCGCCTTGCCGCCGCCGTCGCCAGTGAGCTGGACGTCGTGAGCGAGCAGCGCCTCGAGCCCGGCGAGGTCGCCTTGCTGGGCGGCCGCGAAGAAGCGGGCTGCGAGCTCCTCTTGCTGTTCGCGGCTGGTTTGGAAACGGGGGCGGCGCTGCTCGACATGGCGTCGGGCGCGGGCGGCGAGCTGGCGCACGTTGTCCTGACTTTTGCCGACGATCGCGGCGATCTCCGGATAGGGGTAGTCGAACACGTCGTGGAGCAGCAGCACCGCTCGCTGCTCAGGCGAGAGGGTCTCGAGCAGCACCAGCATCGCCACCGACAGCGAATCCGCTGTCTCAGCGTGCCGAACCGGGTCATTCTGGCCGTCGGTGATGATCGGCTCGGGGAGCCACTCGCCGACATAATTCTCGCGACGAGCGCGCGCGGAGCGGAGCTCGTTGATCGCCAGCCGGGTGGTCACGGTGGCGGTGAACGCGCGCGGCGAGGCGATCCGCTCGCCGCCATCGAGCGCCTGATGCACGCGCAGCAGCGCTTCCTGCACCACGTCCTCGGCCTCGGACACGCTGCCGAGCATCCGGTAGGCGATCGCGAACGCGACCGGTCGCAGCTCGTCAAGCAATCGCTCTCGATCGCTCACGCTGTGGCCTCCGCTCGCCATTCGGGCTCGCCTGACGGAGGCGGCGTGAGCCGTCCGGCGCTCGCCGCGAACCCCTGCCGCCAGCTCGGGTGCGCCGGCGCCCAGGCCAGCTCGCGCTTGGCCTTCGCGTTCGACGCGCCGCGGACCTCGGTCATCATCACCAGCCCGGCCTGCCCGGCGAACAGCCGCCCGATGAGGCGCGGGACGCGCATCGGCTGCTTGGCGCCGAGCTCCCTGGCCAGCGCCGGCAGCCACTCGGCGACCGGTGCGGGGTCATCGTCGACCACGTTGTAGACACCGCGAGAGCCACGCTCGACCGCCGCCACCGTTGCCTCAGCGGCGTCGGCGACGTGGATGAACGACCACACGCCGTCGTCGAGCGGGTCCTCCTCGCTCTTCACTGGCCCGCCGATGCGCGCGTACGCGCCAAAGCCCGCCACGCTCTGTGCCACGAACCGTCGCACCCCGACCGCCTGCCCGGCTGAGAGCAGGTAGTCCGTCCCCTCGGCCCGCAGCCGGTTGGTAGGCGCGAAATCACGATCCAGGTGACGCATGTCAACCGCACCGATCGCGGTCAGCTGATGGACGATCACATCGGGCTTTGCGTGAGCTACGACTTCCGCGACCTGATCCGGATCGAGGGCGTCCGCCACCACTGGCAACGCGCCCAGCTCATGCAGCATCGCTTGCTTTGACTCGCTGCGCGTCATGCCATGAACCTCATGGCCCGAGGCGACCAGACGCGGCACTAGCTGCTTTCCGATCGCTCACGTCGCACCTGCCACGAACAGTCTCATCGCTGGCTCCTTTGATCGAGGAGTTTCGAGTTGAGATCCGGCGGCGAGCGGGTGCCCGGTCCGGACCTGGGTTGTTGTCCAATTGCGCATCTACACCCAAGACAAAACAGCGACCAGTTCTGTGACATACCGTAAGACGCGAGCAGCAGCGCGCCCCCGATCAGGAACGCGATCGCGATGTGGTCACGCTGGCCGGCCGTTACCCCACGCTCCTCTCCTGAGGATCGACGACCAGCGGTGCAGATCGATTGTCACATTCGTCCTTCCGGTCGTGTCATAGGAGTAGACACAACATCAACCGATTGGAGGACAACCATGCAGGCACGTATGGAGAACCCAGCGCTGATCGTCCCCGGTGCGTTGGCAGCGTTCCAGAAGCTCGGGGCCGCGGCCCGCAGAGCCGGTGTGCCCGCCACCACGCTGGCCCTGGTCGAGATGCGCGCCAGCCAAATCAACGGGTGCAGCGTGTGCCTGGACATGCACTCGCGCGAGCTGAAAGCCCTGGGCGAGCCCGACGAGCGCATCTTCATGGTCGGTGCGTGGCGGGAGGCTCCGTACTTCAGCGACGCCGAGCGCGCAGCCCTGGCGCTGACCGAGGCCGCCACGCGGCTCGCCGACCGCCCGGATCCCATCCCCGACGAGGTGTGGGACGAGGCAGCCAGCCACTACGACGAGGCACAGCTCGGCGGGCTGGTGGTCGCGATCGCGACGATCAACGCGTTCAACCGCGTCAACGCGGCCAGCAGGCAGATCACCGGCGACTGGGTCGCCCAATACGTCCATCAGGCCCAGCCAGCCAGCCAGGCGGCCTGACCACAGACTGCGTCGGCGGACCGCTACATCCGATCCCGATCGCGCACCGCTGCGGAGCCAGACGGACTGTGGGCAGTAGCCTGAGGCGGTGACGACGCCCGGCGACCGAGGGCGGATGCGACCACTCCCCGGCGCTCGCGAGCTGCTCGAGCGCGGGCGCGAGCTGGCCGCGCTCGAGCAGCTGATCGGCGGCGGCGGCAGCCAGGTGCTCGTGATCGAGGGCCCGCCGGGCATCGGCAAGACCGCGCTGTTGACGGAGGCGAGGCGGCTGGGGCGCGAGGCCGGGCTGCGGGTGCTGGGTGCCCGCGGCTCCGAGCTCGAGCAGTCGTTCTCCTACGGCGTCGTCCAGCAGCTGTTCGAGCCGCTGCTGGCGTCGATGACGCCGGCGAGCGAACGGGTCTACTGGGGGGAGCTGCGGCGCTCGCGCAGCCGGTGTTCGATCCCGCCCACGTCGCCGATGCGCCGGTGGCCGATTCGTCGTTTGCGGCGCTGCACGGCCTCCACTGGCTGACGGCGAACCTCCCGGGTCGGCACGCGGCCGGTGATCGTCGGCGGTGCCGTGGTCGCCGCCGGCGGGATGTACTGGCTCTCGCGGATCCCGGTCCACGGATCCTTCCTGTCGGACCTGCTTCCCGGGATGCTCGTGCTCTCGATCGGCATCGGCCCCGTGTTCGTCGGCGTCAGCACGGCGGCCAACGCCGGCGTCAGCGCCGATAAGGCCGGCCTCGCCGCGTCGTTGCTGAACGCGTCGCAGCAGGTCGGCGGCGCGCTCGGACTGGCGATCTTCACGGCGATCGCGACCAGCCGGACGCACCACCTGCTGGCGGCGCACGCCCCGGTCGCGCACGCGCTCACCGCCGGCTTCCAGCGGGCGCCGTTGGTGGGCGCAATCCTGATCCTCGCCGCGGCGGTGATCGGTCTGCGCGCCACGAACACCCGCGGCGAGGAGCCGGAGCGATCCTCAGATGCGGTCCCCGAGCCCGCGATGGCGTGAACGCTGGTCACCGGACCCCGTCGGCCACCAGGTCCGCCCCGGTGTGAGCCGGGGCGCCCTGGCTTGTAGGTGATCGACCAGCCGGTGTCACGGTGGTCGAGGCGATCACGCCGCGCCGACAAGTCCAAACGGCGCGCCGAACGGGTCGGCGAGGACGGCGATTCGGCCGAACAGCGTGTCTTCAGGCGACCTCCGCACGCCACCGCCGACCCGTCCAGCTCGAGCCACGGCAGCGTCGACGTTGGCGGTGCTGAAATAGGGCAACCAGTGACTCGGGACCCCCGACGGGGCGCCCATCAGTGAGCCCATGCCGCCCCAAGGGCGCTCGTCGGGGCCGAAGATCGCGTATTCGCCGATTGGGGCCTGCGGAATCGGTCTGTAGGTGTAGGCGAACACGGCGCTGTAGAAACGCCGGCCCTCGGGCACGTCGCGCAGACGCGAGTCGGTCCAGACGAACGCCCCGGGCTCGTCCACCACCTCGGTACCGATCCGCTCTCCCGCCTGGAACACGCCGAACGCGGCACCGGTGCTGTCGGCGGCGACAACGATGCGGCCGACGCCGGGCACGTCGCGCGATGACACGACGATCTCGCCGCGGTTCGCGACGATCAGTTCCGCGGTCTGCTGTGCGTCATGAGATCCCAGGTAGACAAGCCAGGCCACGTGCTGGGCCGCCGACTGCATAGGTCCGAGCGCGGCAACGGTGCGGCCGCCGACCTGACACCACACGCGATAGCCGCTGATCTCGGGTCCGGGGTCCGCGAATGTCCACCCGAGGACGGACTCGTAGAACGCGCAGGCGCGTTCAAGATCTGGGACCGACAGGTGCAGCCAGCAAGGCGCCCCGTCGGCCCAAGTCGTGGTGCGGTCACTCATCGTGGCCGGCTCGTCGTCTCAGGAACGCCTTACTCCTCCTCCGAGGGGCGGGGGACGATCACGACGGCACACCCGGCGTCTGCCACCAGCGTCTCGCCGACGCCGCCGGTCACAACGCGGGCGAGTGGCCCCCATCGGCGCGATCCGACGACGATCAGGTCCACGTGGTCGGACAGGCTCCGGAGCTCACGGCCCGGATCGCCGAGTACGCTGTCGATCTCGGTGGGCACACCGAACTGGGCCGCCTGCTGCTCGAGCTCGGTTTGGGCCTGGGAGCGCTGTTGCTCCCATCCGGCCTCGTACTCGGGAAGCGCGGCCGGCGCTAATCCGGCGAGGATCGGGTAGCTGTCGTCAATCACGCTCTTGATCACGAGCTTCCCGCTTGCGGCGCGGCATAGCTCGATCGCGACGTCCCGCGCGACCTTCGCTTCGGGGCCGCCGTCGTCGCCGAGCCCGACGCGACCCACCTTGAACTTGCGAGTCCGCGAGCCCCGCGGCGCGAGCGCGAGCGCGAACGGCACGTCGTGGAGCAGCTGCCGGCCGCGTCTGCCGATGCGAACGCGCCCCGGGGGCGCATCCGGCGAGGACCCGATAACCACCATCTCCGCGTGCGTCTCCTGCGCGAAGTGCATGAGCGCTCGGGACACCGACAAGTCCGCGACCGAGTGAATGATCGCGTCCGGCGCCAGCTCGTCGCGATCGCGCCGCAGGCTCTCGTCGGCCTGCTTGCGCAGGGTGGCGCGGTCGTCCGTCCCGGCCGTCGGAAACAGGGTCGTCGGAAACACGTTCACAAGTGACAGCCCGGCGCCCGTCAGGGAGGCCAGCCCGGCGGCGAGCGCGACTGCGTCCTTGCCTTCGTCGGACCCGTCGGTGCCGGCGGTTATGTGGGTGAGTCGCATCATGTCCAGGACACTAACTGGTGGGCTGCGATCGCGATCGGCCCGCTGCGCCGCCGCGGGGGTTCGGCGGCACATGGCGGTCGCGGTGCCCGAGAATGTCTCGCCGGAGCTGTCGCGCCACTGAGAAGCCCCCGAAACAGATGACACCACCTACGCCCGAGCTGCCGGATCCGTCCCTTGGCAAGCGTCGCGCTCGTTCGCCGGCCGGGGCTAAGGCGACGCTCACGTGGTTGGCGATGGCGATGTTGACGCTGGGGTCGGTGGGCGATCTCGGCGCTACGCCTGCGACGGCCGTGCTCGGTCTCGCGTCCGTGGTGATCTACGTCCTGCCCGCGATCGTGTTCCTGTTGCCGGCGTCGCTGGTGTCGGCCGAGCTCGCGTCGGGCTGGCCGGGGGGCGTCTATAACTGGGTGTCGGAGGGGATCTCTCCGAGGATGGGTTTCCTCGCCATCTGGTGTCAGTTCGCCCAGACGACGTTCTATTACCCGGCACTGCTCGCCTACGTCGCGAGCACGCTGGCGTACGTGTTCGCGCCCAGCTTGGCGCACAGCGGCCTCTACACGACCGTGGTGATCATCGTGCTGTTCTGGTCGGCCGTTTTGGTGTCAGCCAGGGGGGTGCTCTCCACCGGCCGGCTGGCCTCGTACGGGATCTTCATCGGAACGCTGATCCCGGGCCTGCTTCTCGTCCTGCTGGCCGCGATCTACCTTCTGCAGGGCAACGCCTCGGCGGCGCCGCTGAACGCCCACCACGTGCTCCCGCCGTGGCACGGGCTGACGAGCGTCGTGCTCGTTGTCAACAGCTTCTTCCTCTACGCCGGGGTCGAGGTCAACGCCGTCCACGTCGACGAGCTGCACGATGCCCCGCGGGAGTTCCCCAAAGCGACCCTCGTGGCGGTGGTACTGATCCTGCTCGTCTTCATCTTCCCGACGCTCGCGATCTCGGTCGCGGTCCCCTCGGCGCAGCTCAGCTTCACCGCGGGCGTGATGCAGGCGTTCAAGAGCCTGCTCGGCCACTTCGGGCTGAGCGTGCTGACCCCGATCATCGCCGTCGGACTGGTGGTCGCCTCTCTGAGTGGCCTGCTCGACTGGCTCACCGGGCCGTCGACCGGCCTGCTGGACATCGCTCGCGAGCGTGGCTACCTGCCGCGCTACTTCCAGGAGCTCAACTCAAACGGCGTCCAGCTTCACATACTCGTCGCCCAGGGGGCCGTCATCACGCTGATCGGGGTGCTCTACGCCCTGGTGCCCGCGGTCTCACGCGCCTACTGGGTGTTCGCCGCCCTGGCGACAGAGGTCTACCTGATCATGTACGTCCTGATGTTCGTCGCGGCGATCAACCTACGCCGGCGAGCGCCGGAGCACCCGCGTGGCTACCGCGCGCCGGCGCTGGTGGCGATCTGCGTCGTCGGCACGCTCGCCTCCGCAGCCGCCTGCGTGGTCGGCCTGCTACCGCCCAGCCAACTCGGACACATCAGCACGTTGCCCTACCTCCTGGCGCTGCTCGCCGCGACCCTGCTCGTCGGTCTCCTCCCGCCGCTCCTGCTTCACAAACTGCGCCGGCCCGGCTGGAAGGCAGCTGCCTGAGGTGGGGGAGTTGGGTGCGTGTCACTGTCACAGCGGGGGCCGCTGTCGTGTCTTGGATATAGCCCGACGGTGAGACATTCGTCGCGCTGCTGCAGGTCGATGTCGGTCGCGAGGCTCGCCGCCGACGGACTCTCGAACCCAGCGATTGCCACACACTTCAGGTCCTCATGCAGCAGGCGCGGTGCGCAGCGCCGACAGCTTGCGTGCTACACACGGTGCCCGGCAATGAGCGAACGCTCCGGATTTCCTTTGTCAGTGACGCGCCGCGATGTCGTCAAGCGCGCGGTCGCCTTGGCCACGCTCGGCGCCGGCTCGGTGCTGGCGGGTCGCGACGTTGCCGCAGCGGCCGCCTCGCCGGTCGACCGCGCCGGAGGCAGGCGGAGATCGGATCGTGACCGCGTGGCCATCATCGGCGCGGGCGCGGGCGGCGTGGCTGCGGCCTACTTTCTCGCCGGCACCCTCGACGTCGACCTGTTCGAGGCGAGATCCAAGATCGGCGGTCATTGCGATTCGCACGTGATCGAGTATCAAGGGGCAGCGCGTCACCGTCGATCTCGGCGCCCAGTTCTTCCATCCCGACACGCACCCGATTTACGTCACGCTGCTGGAGGAGCTGGGCCTCTACGATCCCGCCCACCCCGACGCCGACGAGACGCTGGAGGCGCCCGGCAGCCTGTGCATCTTCCCGACGGCCGGGGGCCCGCCGATCTTTTCCTCGTCGCACCCGTTCTCAACGCTTCGGCGCTCGATCGAGTTCGCCAAGTACGCGGAGCTCGCGCGGCATGCGGTTCTGTCCAACATGTCGTGGGAGACCACCGTCGACGCCTGGATCCGCAGCCTGGCCGTCAGCCAGTCGTTCAAGAACGACGTCGCGTATCCGTGGACCACGGCGTTGATCGGGTGTCCGCGGGCCGACGCGCTGCAAGCGTCGGCGCGGTCGATTCTGCAGACGTTCGCGTTGGAGTTTTCGGCCAACATCGTTCAGGGCGCGACCACGTACAACTCGAAGATCGGCCTGCAGGGCAACCTGCAGCGCCTGCTGGACCGCAGCCCGACTGTGCGGGTGCACCTCAGCAGCGGCCACGCGAGGCGCTGACGCGTACACGCGCCGGTTGGTTCCTGGAGACGCGCGCAGGCCGGCACGGGCCCTACCGCTTCGTCGTGTTGAACGCGCCGCCACATGCCGGACGCCAGCTGCTGCGCCCGCTGCACGGCGTTAGCGGACCTCGACGGCGTTGCTGAACGCGTATGAGTACTTCGACTCGCGCCTTTTGATTCACACCGACCCGGCCTACGTGCATCGCGATCGCAGCAACTGGGCGGCCTACAACGCCGGGGTCGACGGTCGTGAATGCGAGGGCAGCGTCTGGTATGGCGCCCTGCAGCAGAAGCTTCCTTCGGGCGGGACGATCGACGTGTTCAAGTCGTGGGCCGAGCGCCGACGCGCCGACCCGAAGCACATCCTGCTGGAACGGCGGTTCAAACACCCGCTGATCAGCCGCTCGACGATCCAGGCTGCCCGCGCGTTGCGTCCGCTGCAAGGGCGCGACGGCCTGTACTTCAGCGGCCAATACACCACCGGCTTTGACTCACAGGAGTCAGCGGTCTACTCGGCCATGAAGGTGGCCGAGTCGCTGGCCCCCGCGCAGCCGGACCCTGGCGTCGCTGAAGGCGCACTTGGCCGCGCGTGGACGCGCCGGCATTTCCTACGATCTCTGATCCGTGTCGCGGAAGATGCCGCGCCAGCGCCTTGGATGCCGGTCACAGATCGAGCACGACGTCGTCGCGTGGCTGTGAGCAGCAGATGAGTACGCTTCCGTCGGCGGGAGGTTCGACCGGGTCGGGGCTGTACTCGACATCGCCGGCGATGAGCGTCGTCTCGCAGGTGTGGCAGACGCCGGTGCGGCACGACCAGCGGACGGGTACGTCGCAGGCCTCGGCGAGTTCGAGCAGGCTGCCGTAGTCGCTGCTCCATGGGATCGCGAGGTCGCTGCGGGCGAACTCGATCGTCGGGCCGTTTCCGGGTTGGCCGGCGGGTGGGTGGGGCGTCCGCGCAGGCGTTGCTGCGATGCCCGGCGTCAGGCCCGGCGCGGGCCCGAACGGCTCGGTGTGGATGCGGGAGGCATCGAACCCCAGCGCCGCCAGACCCGCGCTGATCTCGTCCATGAACGGCTGTAGGCCCGCACAGGTATGCCTCGGCATCGCGGGGTGGCTCGAGTTCGGCGAGCAGCGATGCGGTGAGACGGCCCGCGCTGTCGAAGTCGCGGCCTTCGAGGTCATCCGGACCGGGGCGGCTGTAGTACACGTGCGTGCGTGCGTTCGGGAGCGAGGCGAGGAGAGCGCGGGCCTCGGCGGCGAACGAGTGCTCGCGGCCGTTGCGTGCGCCGTGCAGCCACCAGATCTCGCGATCGGAGTGCTCCTCCGCCAGCGCCTGAAGCATGGCGAGAACTGGGGTGGCGCCGATCCCGGCGCTGATCAGCAGCACGGGTGCGTGCGTCTGGTCGAGGATGAACGTGCCGCGCGGTGCTGCGATGTCGAGTTGGTCGCCGACGGCGAGCCGGGTGTGCAGATAGCCGCTGGCGGCGCCGTCGCGTTCGCGCTTGACGGTGATCCGGTAGTAGCCGGCGTCGGGCGGTCCGGAGAGGGAGTAGTTGCGCAGCACCGACCGCTGCTGCTTGTCGGGCTGGACTCGCAGCGTGAGGTACTGACCTGGGCGGGCGGCTGGTAGTGGTGCGCCGTTGGGGTCCTCGAGGCGTATCGAGATCACCGAGTCGCTTTCGCGCGTGATTGCGGTGACGGTCAGCTGACGGAAGCCGGGCCAGGCGGGAGGCGGGCTCGTCACCGCGAGGCCGGCGTTGCCGCTGCCGGGTTCTTCCTCGAGCAGAGCTCGGAACGAGGCCTGCCAGCCGGGGCTGAGGGCGGGAATCCGGAGCGCTCGGAGCAGCTCCTGGCGCGTGTGCCCGGGGAGGTAGAGCAGCGCGTCGACCTCGGCGACCGTCATCTGCTCGGGGCCCGAGGCGAGCTTGATGATCTCGTCTCCCGCTTGTACCTCGCCCTCTTCGAGCACGCGGAAGTAGAAGCCCGGGCGGTGGTGGGAGACGAGCAACGCGGGAATCCGCGGGTCGTTCATGCGGATCCCGACGCGGTAGCAGGTGACGCGAGGTTGCGTCACCTCGAAGATCGCGCTGCCGATCTGGTAGCGGTCGCCGATGCACACCTCGTCGTCGCCGAGTCCCTCCACGGTGAAGTTCTCGCCGAACTGTCCGTACACGAAGTCGTTTCGTCCGAGCTCGCGTTCCCAGTACCGATAGGAGTCGATCTGGTAGACGAACACCGCGCGCTGCTCGCCGCCGTGCCCCGCCAGATCGCCTTGACCATCGCCGTCGACGTTGAGCCTGCCGACCCGGCGGGGACCGGTGACGGGGTCCTTGAAGACGCCGGTGAAGACGGTCTTCCCTTGCCAGGGCACGTCCTTCGGCATGCCGACGTTGACCGACAGCAGCTGCCCGACGACCACGTGACCGTCGCTGTCCGGCGCCAAAATTCCACTCCAATAGTCGATTGACCCGGGTCAGCGTGGCGCTTCACGGCGTGTCTCGCGCCCGTGAAGTCCCTGGTCTGTGGCCCTGGCCCCACCACCGATCACGGCACTCGCCGACGATCCCCTCGAGCCCGAGCCCACCGTGGCCTTGTCCCTCTCCTCGCGGATCGAGACAACGGTGGATGGCAGACCAGGGACCTGACCCGGCGTTACCCGGGCGCGAGCCGGACCGCCCTGAGGCAACATCCGAGACATGCCACCTGCGGATCATCGCGCCGAGGTCATGAGACGCATGAGAACCGCTCGCGAGTATCTCTCGTGGCAACCAGCGCTAAGCCAACGCATCATCGGAGGTAACGATGAACACCATGATTGATCGTGACGCCGACATCCGGGCCCGGATCCAGGAGCACTGGGAGGCGTCCGAACGCGGAGACGGCGACGCGGAGCACGCGATCTACGCTGCCGACGCGATCCTGGACTACCCGCAGTCTGGCGAGCGCTTCAAAGGCCGGTCAAGGATCCAAGCGCAACGCGGCGGGCACCCGGCCGAACGCCACTTCACCATCCGCCGGATCCTGGGCCGCGGCGACCTTTGGGTGAGCGAGTGCGTGATCACCTATGACGGCGCACCCACGCACTCGATCAGCATCATGGAGATCACCGACGGCCTCGTAACGCACGAGACCCAGTACTTCGCCGACCCCTTCCCCGCGGCCCCGGGGCGCGCTGCGCTAGCTGAGCCGATTCCGGCCCGCGAGCAATGAGCGTCAAGGAGGAGGCGTGATGGATACCAGAGACATGTTGGAGGCCGCGCCGACTGGCGTCCCAGCCGGTGTCGGTGGGGTCGCGACGGCGATCGACGCTTGCTTGAGATGTGTCCAGTCGTGCACGTCGTGCAATGACGCCGATCTCGCCGAGGACAACGTCGCGGAAATGGCTACGTGCATCGCGCTTTGCCTCACCTGCGCGGATGTGTGCGCCATCACGGCGCGGGTCCTGTCGCGAGCTGCCCATTGGGATAATTTCGTCGTTCACCGGCTGCTGCAGGCGTGCGTGCGCTCGTGCACGAGCAGCGCCGACGAATGCCACCGGCACGCGCCTCATCATCGTCACTGCGCCATCTGCGAGCAGGTATGTCGTGCGTGCATCGAGGCGTGCAACGCGCTGCTCGATGCCGAAGCTTTCCGGGAGGTCGAGAAGGCGTCCCGGGCCTAACCTCGGGCGACGATGAGAAGTGGGCCGCGGCTCAGTTCGGTGTGGGCCGCGATCAGGGTCTCGCCATCATCGAGTGCATGGCGTGCTGAGCGCCGGTCGGGATCACAAGCCCCGGCACGTCGTGGGGAGTGGCGATCACCGCCACCGCGAGCACGATCAGCAGGGCCGCGGTGCCCCACGTAGCCGCACGGCGCCAGGGGATCGTCTTCTCGAGCGCGATCAGAGCGGCGATCAGTGCCATCCATGTGAGGCTCATGACTCCGAGCGCAAATAGTCCGGCCATCAGCGCCCAGCAACAGCCAAGGCACCACGCCCCGTGCTTGGATCCCATCTCCAGGGCGCCGCGATTGCCGTCGCGCCAGGTCCCCAGCAGAAAGCCCAGCGGGCTGCGGCATTTTCCGAGGCACACGTCCTTCAGTGGCGTCAGTTCATAGATCGCGGCGATCGCCACGATGCCGCCGGCGACCCATCGCCCGCCGGTATGCCAGGCCAGATCACGGCCGAATACGTTCTCGCCAAGGCGAAACACACCGTACGCGACGAATCCCGCGGCACCCCAGACCAGCAGATACCCAGCTGTGAACAGCAACGGGCGGCTCCAGCCGCGGCGGTGTGTCATCCGCGCATACAGCGCCGTGGTCGGCGCCAACGACGGGAACATCATCGCCGCCATCATCACCACCCAGACGCCCAAGAACCAGCCCAGCGCGCCTAGATCGGTGCCCGGACCGGCATCCATCCCAGCCATCCGATCGGCCGTCGACCACCACGCCACGGCGGCCAAGCCGAGCAGCACCACGACCAGACCAACGCGCGCGCGAGCCGCAGCGAACGCCGCGGCAAGCTCGCCGCGCTCCGCGCCGCCATGGGTGATCGGGGGAGCGGTGCTCAGGCCGCCCATGCGAACCGGGAAGTCGAGAACGCCGAGTTCCCCTCGTACTGGATACCGAACGCGTCGATCTTTGAGCGCGTCGCTTGGGCGATCGTCAGCTCGGAGCCAGCCGGATGAAAGATCCCCGTCAGGCGAGCGGGCTCACCGGTCTGGACCCCGAACGGCACGACGTCCTCGACCTCAAAGTCAATCGCGTCTCCGATCCGGACGGAGTGGCGTAAACCATCTTCCTGCACCTCGATCGGCGCCCGCTCCACACCGAGGCTCTCTCCGACCAGCGGACCCAACGCCTCCATCGGGCCACCAAGTGCCCCCGAGAACACACCGCCGAGCTTCTCTGCCTGCTCATCGGATGCTGCCGCATCGATGAACACGCCGAGGCGCCAGTTGCCCTCGCTCATCACCTTCGGAGTGTCCGCGATCGCCGCGACCGTCAGGCCGCTCACGTCGGTGCCCTCGATCTCCCCATCCTTGACATTGAAAACGAGCGTCACCCTGCACCGGTCACGCGTCGCGCCGAGCGCCAACGATGCCGTGCACGGACACACCAGATCGCATGAGCAAGTCTCGAAGTAGGACCCTTCCAGCTTCCAAGACATGCGCGGCCTCCTACGGTCGAATTGAAAGCCGATTCTCCCCGCGACTGACCCCCCCGTCAACCTCCGCGGCCGGGACTCGGCCTGTCATGAACCTCGCCGTGCGGACCCGGGAGATCGAGCATCCAGGAGGGTCAGATGTCGATGCCGCGGTCGGCCAGCCAATCACGGACGCTCACCGGGGGGTCGCCCTTCCACTCGGCCCGCGCCGCCAGGCGGAGGACCTTGTCCGGGGCATCGCCGAGCTCGTCGCGGCGGTGGGCCAGGTAGAGGATCGCCGCGGCCGCCATGGAGACGGCTGGGTCCTCGATCTCGACGTCGACACCCTCCACGGCGAGCGCCACCCGCTCCTCAAGGTTCTGGATCGCGGTGACGGGCTCGTCTGCGTCCTCGAACTGGGCCAGTAGGTCGCCCAGCCGCGGATCGGAGTCGGTGGGGTCGCTGATCTCGATCGCGCGCTTGGCGACCTGGAACAGGGTCACCGGAGGGGGATTGGTCGGCATCACAGATCACCCGGCGAGCATCGGCGACGGAGGGATGCGGGTGTGCCCGTGGATGTCCCCGATCAGCATCCCAACCTCATCGATGTAGCACCAGCTCCATTCCTCCCCCGGCTCCAGCGAGCGGATCAGCGGATGCCCGCTCGAGTGGTAGTGGGCGGTCGCATGCCGGTTAGGCGAGTCGTCGCAGCACCCGACGTGCCCGCATTCCAGGCAGATGCGCAGGTGCAGCCAGACGCCGCCCTCTCGCAGGCAATCCTCGCAGCCCCCGACGCTTTCAGGTAGCTCGAACACCGTGATGGTGTCGAGATGGGTGCAGCTACTCATGTCGCCATCTCCGTATCTCCCGGCATGCACAGTCGTGATCGCCCGCGTACTGTTGCGCGATCGGCGACCCTTATCACCCGTGGACCCACGGGTTTGTACCCTAGTCGAGTGCTCGTGGCGTTCACGCCCGGCCGCATTACGGGACGTCTGCCTGCTCGGCCTGCTGCACCACCTGCTGGGCATCTGATGCCAGCCAGAATCCCTGCCGTACGAGATCGCTGCTCTCCTTTGCCACCCTCGCGACGTAGTCGGCGTGACTCGGGTACAGCGATTGCAGCGTCGCGTGACTGAACGGCGTGTTGTACCCAAGCAAGAAGCACAGCCCCGAGAGCGCCGTGTCCTGCGCGATCGAATCCGTAGGTGAGTACGTGGCCGTGGGGACGTCGAGGAATGGGGTGCGAAGGCCGCCGAGGGCATTGCCGAACCGATCCCGCGCGACCGCGCCCGACGGTGTTTGCGTCGCGTCGATTCTGGCCGCGCGCGGCGGCGGAGTGCCATGATCGATCCATTTCGTCAGGTCTGCGAACGCGGCGTCGGCGATGTAGCCGAACGGGAAGGTGTTCGGGTCGACGGTCCCAGGCACGCCGACCCACGGGCCGTTGACGAACTGCTGGTGCGTGCATCCCGTCGGCGGTAGCTCGGCCACTGGAATCCCCTGGAGCTCGGCCAGATCGCGCTGCTCGGTCATCGGCGAGCTGTTGAGGTCGTTGGAGATGTGACTGGCCCCTGGAACCTCCCACAGCCGGTAACGATCGTCCAGCGCATCGCTGTCGGGACGCCGGTACGCCAATCCGCTCTGAGCACCGAGGACCGCCACCTCGGTCTCGGTGTTGATCTGGATCACCGCGGAGTCACGCGGCTGCATACGATTCCGCGGGTCGCCCGGCGATAGCGACCCCGCGGGCGTCAGACCGAAATTGATGTCGACCGGGCCGGTCGTGCCTCCTGGGACGTAGCCGTCATATACCGGCGCTCCACCCGGCAGCCGGTCGAGGGCATTGAACACGTCAGCCTGCGTGAAGGTGAATCCTCCGTCCTGGGAGAACCCCGCCTCGAAGACGTGCTTGACACCGAGCCCACGGGTCGGGCTTCCGGGGCCACCGAGCTTGAACAGCGCTCCGATCTGCGCTGCTATGTCGAACGTGATTCCGTCATCGACCGCGCTGTTCTCACCCCACGTCAACGGTGCGTATCGAGTGGGCTCGAACTGCTTCAGGGCACTGATCGACGCGTACCTTGACGTCCAGCCGACGAAGATGTCTCCGCGGCGCACAAAGTAAGGCCAGGAGCGGTCCCAGACGTTCGCGATGTCGTACCCGGAAGACGGGTTGAGCGGCTCGATCACGACTGTGCCACTGAACCTCCGGGGGTCCAGTGGTTGCTTGACCAGCATCCTCGTCGTGTACGGGATGTTGGTACAGCCGAGCGGCTCGGCGATCACCGGGCACGGCGAGACGACGCGAACGCCAGTCGACGTGTATTCGTACAGCTTCCCTCGACCCGAGACGAAGTACTCGGTCTCCTCGTAGCCGGGCGGGACCGGCGGCTCCGGGCCGAACCCGTCCGCGATGAACGGGTAATCCGTCGGCGTCGAGGGGATCGGGCCCACCACGGCCGGCAACCGCACCGTGACTCCGGCTCGGTGCGAGCCGCCGGAAGAGCACCCCGCGAGCGCCAGGCACCCGCACCAGACGAGCCAGATCAGCGGTCGTCGGAGGCTACGCGAACGCAGCAGGCGTCAAGCCGTTCGACTTCGATCATCCGGAGCATCACCGGCAATGCTACGCCAGCACGGGCCGCCGGCTCCGGCTTCGCCCGCCGCCAACGCCGCCGCGGCGGCGCTCCGACGGCGATACCGTGCCGGCATCGGACCGCTGTCAAATACCGCGTGAGGAGACAAGCAAAGTGATTGTTGATGCGCTGGCCGGTTGCATTCCCACGCCTGACGCGTTCGCCGCGGGTGAGGCGACGACCTTGGGCCGGCTGAGGGGCTATGCCGAGCACTTCCGTGGTGATGTGCAACCTGCGCGAACGTTTGGGGAGGTCCAGCGGCGGATCCAGACGGAATACGAGAAGGCGACGGAGCGCGCCCCGACTCAGGGGGAGTTCTTCGCCATGCTCGATCAGGCAGGCATCGGCCTGGCCGCGGTCTATTCCGAGCGTTACGGCAGCGCTCTCGGCGTAACGTCCGCCTCCAATGACGCCGTCGCCGAGTTCGTCGCGACAGATCCCGCCCGACTGGTCGGCATCGCCGGCATCGATCCATGGGAGCCGGATGCCGCCCGGGAGGTGGACCGGGCCGTTCGAGAGCTTGGCTTGGCCGGCGTGGTCATGTCCCCGTTCAAGCAGCGCACGGCGCCGGACAGCCCGGTGCTCGCGCGCGTGTTCGGCCGCTGCGAGGCGCTCGGTGTTCCCGTATTCCTGCACACCGGGATCAACTGGTTCCTCGACGTCGACTACGACGTCGGCCACCCGCGCGGGGTCGACCGGATCGCGAGGGCGTTCCCGGACTTGACGGTCGTGGCGCTTCACTGCGGTTGGCCCTGGGTTCTCGACATGATGATGGTCGCGTGGCGTCACGCGAACGTCTATCTGGACATCTCTGCCCATCGGCCCAGGCACTTCACTGTTCCGGAATCTGGATGGACGCCACTGCTCTACTACGGCAACCGGATGCTCTCGGGACGGGTGCTGTTCGCGTCGGCCTGGACGTTGCTCGGGATCAAGCCGGCAGAGCTCATCTCCGAAGTGCAGAGCCTCCCGCTCAAGGACGACGTCATCGCGCAGTGGCTGGGCGGCAACGCACTCAAGGTCTTCCGGCGAACTTGATCGGGAGGCGCCGTGTTCGTCGATGACATCATCCGCCTCAACGCACGAGCGCGCCCGCTCGACATTGGCCTCGTCGCCCGCGACGAGGACCTGACGTGGCCGCAATTGGAGGCTGGCGTCGCCGAGGTGGCCTCCGCGCTGCGTGCCTCTGGCGTCGGGCACGGTGATCGTGTCGCGGTGCTGGGCAAGAATTCGCTCGAGTACTTCCTCCTGTATTTCGCGACCGCGCGTATCGGTGCCGTGCTCGTCCCGCTGAACTTCTGGCACCGGGCCGCGGAGCATCACTACACGCTGACCGATGCTGAGCCTCTGATCTTGTTCAGAGATGCCGGCTATGCCGACGTCAGCACGGTGGCCGCGAACGCACGGGCAGGTGCGATGGAGGTGCTGACGCTCCCCGGGCCCGGGGGGGATGACCCGTCGGACTGGATGCGATTCCTTGAGCGGCGCACCCCAGGTGCTCCTGAAGCGCGACGGAGCTCAGAGGACGCCCACATGATCCTCTACACGTCGGGGACCACCGGCCGCCCCAAGGGCGCTGTGTTGGCACATGGGCGAACGGTCGCCGACGCGTTCTCGATCGCGGTTGCGCTGGGGGTCCGTGGTTCGGATGTCTTCCTGAACTACTTCCCGCCGTTTCACGTCGGGAACTGGGACCACATGAAGATGTTCCTTCTCCAAGGCGCCAAGGTCGTGCTGCTGCCCGAGTTCGATGCCGGGGAGGTGCTGGCGAAACTCGCCGAGCACCGTGCCACGGTGCTGCTCGGGGTTCCGACGATGCTGCATGCGTTGCTGGAAGCTCCCACCTTCAACTCGACGGACCTGAGCTCCCTGCGACTGATCTACTACGGCGCCTACGATCCCAGCGGGATCATGACTCGAACCGCGTCTGTCTTCGGCGCTCGCGAGGGGAAGGTGGAGATGGCCCACTGCTACGGGCTGACGGAGGGGGGGTGCTTCGTCACCCTGTGCCCTCCGGATGAGGTCTTCAACCACTGGGGGTCGATCGGCCGTCCGCTCCCCGGAATCGAGGTGGTGCTGCTCGATGATGCGCTACGCGAGGTCCCGACGGGAGAGCCGGGGGAGATCTGCGTTCGCGGCGCCAGGATGACCGGCTACTGGCGCAACCCCGAGGCGACGGCGCAGGCAATGGCAGGTGATTGGCTTCACACCGGCGACATTGCCGTCAGTGATGCTGAAGGGTTCCTGAGCATCGTGGACCGCAAGAAGGACATGATCCGCTCGGGCGGCCAGAATGTGTACTCGAAGGAGGTCGAGGACTGTCTCGGGACGCATCCCAACGTAGTCGAGGCGGCGGTCATCGGGCTTCCCGATCCGGTCTACGAGGAACAGATCTGCGCGATCATCGTCCCGGCCCAGCCGGTTGCCGACCCCGAGGCGAGCGCGGCTGAGTTGATCGCCTACGTTCGAGCCCGGCTGGCGGGCTACAACGCGCCCCGGCGGGTGGAGTTCGTGGCCGACATGCCGAAGACGGCGGTCGGCAAGATCCAGAAGAACGTCTTGCGGGATACCTATGGATCGGTGTTCGGGGCCCGGACTGACCCCCGCGACCAGGCCTAGCCGCACGAACTGCATGCAGAAGCCTGCCCCGCCTGTCCGGCTCGACGACCCTTATCCGTTCGCGGTGGTCGGCAGCACGGTATGCCCGGTGCCGCGCCCGACGGCGAGCACCTCGTCGAAGCCCTCCTGCAGGCATTCCATCATGACGTCGGGATCGGGCACGGCACCCGCGTCGATGTTGACGCCCACGCAGCACGTGCCGCAGTAGGACATCAGCGTGACATTGAGCGCGGCGCCCGTCGTGGGACCGAATCCGTAGAAGCTGTCGACCTTGGCGCCGGTGAGATAGAGCGGCACTCGGATTCCGGGCACGTTGCTGGCGAGGAAGTCGATGTGCTTGAGCATCCCGCCGATGTAGGCACGCGGCAGCAGGTTCAACGTGCCGGCGATCGCGTTCGTGAACGGCAGAGACCGATCGGCCTTCACGGCTTCGCCGCGATGGTGAATCTCCGCCATCCGCTTGCCCGGGTCGGCGATGCCGACGGGAACCTTGAACCTCATCAGCGTGATGCGGTTGCCGCCGAGCGGGTCGTCGGCCTTGCGGATGCTGATCGGCATCGTGACGCGCAGCTCGTCGACCTGCGTGTCGTGCCGTTCGTGGTACAGGCGCAGCCCGGCCGTGACGCCCGCGAGGAAGGCATCGTTGTGCTTGGCACCCGCGGCGTGCGCGGCATCCAGGATCTCAGCGAGCGGAAACTCGAGCACGTCGTAGTGCCAGGCCAGGTGGCGCTCGGTCATGACGGGTGACAGCGTGTCGGACACGGGCTCGACAAAGCGCGCGATAGATCGGCCGGTCGCGACGGTCTCGGTGACGGTTTCGCGAGGGTGGCGCAACGCGTGCGTCACGTCGCCGACCGCCGAGGTGAGGTGGCGCTTGGAGAAGTCGAACAGCTGCGACCAGTCATACCCGAGGGCATCCCGGGCCAGATCGACCGTCCCGAGATGCTCCCCCACCGGTGCCTCGGGCATCGGTCCGGGGTCGCCTGGGTCGGGCTCGACGTCAAACAGCAGTCGCGCGACGTCCATGCCACCCACGCCGTCGGTCAGCGAATGGTGAAGCTTCATCACCAGCGCTGTCTGGCCGCCCTCGAGCCCCTCGATGAACGTGAACTCCCACAGTGGCCGGTCACGATCGAGGCCCGCCATCCCGGTCTTGCGAGCGAACTCCAAGACCGTCGCGAGTGTCTTGGGGGGTGCTGCCTCGAACCGGCGAACGTGCCACGACAAGTCGAAATCGGGGTCGACCACCCAGCGGGGCGTGGCCAGGCGCAGCGGAGGCAACACGACCCGGTGGCGAAATCCCGGCGACAGCCGAGTGCTGCGCTCGAGCCTTTCCGGCAACCGATCCCAGTCCGGGTTGCCGTCGAGAAGCAGGACGCAGACAACGGTCGAGCGCAACAGCGGGTCCTGCTCCATGTACCAGGCGAACGCATCACTGTCGCGCATGTGCACCTCTACACGCTCCGGCACGCAACCACCTCGATCCTCGTTTGCTCCGCTCTCATCCGCGCCAGGCGGATGTGGAGATGCGAGTCTAGGACTGGCTCGCTGACGTTCGCAACCGGTCCAAACGCGGTGCCCGCGGGGGCAAACTACGGTACGTGGCGACCGTCGTCCATCGCTCGACTAAGAGCTGCCGGGCGGGGCCTCGGCGTCCCGGGTGCGCGTCAGCAGCCAGCGGCGCCAGGGCCACAGCCCGTCGATCTCCACCTCGAGCGCGAAGCTGAGAAGGATCCGGATGACGACGATGATTCCGAGGACGGCGACGCTCTCGAACGTGGTGTCGACGATGATCGTCCGGACGATGTCGGCGACGATCAGGACCTCGAGGCCGAGCAGGATGCAGCGGCCAAGGTTGCGCCGCAGTTCGTCGTAGGCCCCCTGCGCCTGGTCGGGATGCCGGACCCGGGATGCAAACACGACAAACGAACCAAACCCGCCGATCACCATGATCCCGGCACCGACCCCCTCGACGACCTTGACGATTTCCGAGATCGCGTGCTCGTAGCTCATCGGCGGTCAAATCCTCTGACCGACCCGCGACGATCTCCTCAGGTCTCGATGTTGCGTGGCCACTGGAAGCGTTGCGGCGTGCCGGGTTCGTAATCGTTGATGAACGTCGCCAACCCGTTCCGCAATGCGATCAGCGCCTGATTACGGGGATCGGACGCGCCCCCCGGGAAGAACAGCTCGGTGTCGGCCCCGCTCAGCGGGATGAACTGCTCGTATGGGGGAGAGAAGACGAAAATAAAGTAGAAGTTGACTGCCTCACCGATGGTTTCGGTATTGGGTAGGTAGCTGAGCAGCGTCGGGGTATCGATCGGAGCGCTGGGCGCGGGGATGTCGGTGCGCTGCAGGCAATGCGGAAAGTTGGCGACGAACGTGAGCGCCGGGTTCGCGGTCGCGTTCAGGCGCGAAATGCCGTGCGCCGTGATCCGGTACAGCAAGCTCGTGAGCACGCTCTCGAGCGCGGCCCGGCTGTTCATCTTCGGCAGGCCCCGGATGTTCCCCTCGTCGGCCGCCGATGCGGTTGCGATCCACGTCTGAAGGTGGCTGTCAGCGGCGACAGACGCATCGGAGGGATAAATCGCCTGTACGCATGCGTGCACGTATGTCGCGACGAGATCCCACACGGCCAGCAGTCGCTGGACGACCGGGTATTGGTCCCATGCCGTGTGGAGCGTGAAATCGGCCTCGACAAGACCGAGGCGAGCCAGGGTCGCTCTCGGGTCGTCGTCGAAGTAGGATCGCCCGGCGGCATAGTCGTTCGCGAGCTCCAGAAACTCAACAAAGCCGGCGAGTGACGTGGGCGGTGCGATCTGGGACCACAGCGCCAGGAGCACGTCATCGAATGCGATCGCGAACTTCGACTGAGGCGCGAGCAGCTGGTAGAGCGGATGGTCGGTCGGCAGGGTGTTGAACATCGTCATCTGCATGGCCGCAGTCACGAGATGCCAGTGATAGACGTGCCCGAGCCAGACACCGAAGACCGAGATCGACGTCTTGGCCGCCTGCAGGGCGTAGAGCCAGGCGCCGTCGGTCGCGTTTGCTCTCGTGAACATCCGCCGGCCTTGCCCGTGATAGCCGGACACCGTGACAGCAATCGGCGTCAGAGCTTTCGTCTGTGGGTCCTGGCTCAGCAGGGTGATAGTGCTGGGAGTGAACCGGGGAGCGCCGTGAACGGTCTGTGGCTGGAGTGCCTGGAAGCGGCTCATGTCGATCACATACAGGGTCTCAGCCGCTACCGACGCGTCGAGCTCGCGGTTCCAGACCGCCTCGAAATGACGCCGTAAGGCGTGAGTCCTGGCGCCCGTGACCTTTTCCGGAATGATCAGGTTGTAGGCGAAGCCGTGCCGTGCGATCGTCGGCCAGAATTGCTCGGTGGCTGAATCGGCGTCGCTCAGAGATGCGGCCCACAGCGGCAAGGACGGAAGTCCGGAGCGGTAGACATCCGGCAGCGTTGTCCACGAGATCGAGAACTGCTCCGGATGATCCAGTGATCGGGGACTGGTAGTCGCGACGACCGACGGTGTCGGAACAGCGCCGCGCCTCGCGCGTAGTGGCTTCTCCAGCAGGTCTGTCAATACCTTTTCCGGATTCTCTTGCAGCAGCTTCACGAGTTCGCGCGCGGCGTCGGACTCCGCGGCGGTCGGCGCGCCTCCGTACAGGAACGCGTACCCGACATCGGTCACGCCTTGGATCGTGAACATGTTGGTCAGCGCTTGCTTGGCCTGGATCACCTGCTCGGCGCGGATCGCCAGCCGCCCGATCGTCTCGGCCATCCCCGCGAGATCGACTGGGAACGCCGGCAGGTGCGGGAAGATGAAGCGCAACGGCAGATGTGGGATCTGGCTCGCGGCGCTGTGAGCGCGTTGCAGCACGGCTTGCTGACCGGCCACCTCGGGAACCGTATTGACCAGCGGGCCTGCCGCGGCAGCGCCGGTTGGAACGATCAGCGCCGCGGCGCCCGCGCCCGCCAGACCGGCTCCGATAAAGCCTCGCCGTCCGATCCGGACGCCACCGTCTCTGTCTTCCTGACTCGGGGCCGGGTCAATCATGCGGGCAATATATGGGACGTCGCGGCGGCATCAAGTCGGGCGGAGCGGTGCTCAAGCCGCCTGATGCCCGGCAACGCTATCAGTGCAGCAGCATATGCTTGGTGCATATGCAAGCGGCTGTTGGCGATATCCAGGATCGCGGTGATTGCGAGCGGCTCGTCCGCGCGTTCTACGGGCGGGCTCTCGTCGACCCGATCATCGGCTGGATCTTCGTGGACGTCGCCAAGCTCGATCTCGAGGCCCACGTCCCGCGGATCGCGTCCTTCTGGGAGACGGTCCTGCTGGACGGCCGTTCCTACATGGGCGGCGCGTTCCGTCCCCACCTCGCGCTGCACGCCCGGGTTCGCCTGCGGGCCGGACACTTCGAACGCTGGCTGTGGTTGTGGCGCACGACCGTGGACGATCTGTTTGCGGGCGAGCGGGCCGAGCTCGCCAAGAGCCACGCGCAGCGCGTCGCGCACGCATTCCACTCGCGCCTGGAGGCGCAGGATGCGACTGGTTCCAGCCTCCCACTTCGGGAGGACTTGCCTGACGCTGAGGCAATCGTGATCGTCCGCGGTCAGCGCTGATCTTCCAGCGCCGCCCGCAGAGCGACGAGATCGGCCGCACCGAAGACCACGCGATTGCGGGTGGCGACATAGACGAGGTCGATGTTGACGCCGGCCTTGGCGATTCTGCGAGTCAGGTCAGCCAGCACACCGGGGCGGTCCTCGACATCGACCACGACGACCTCGCGCTCGCGGTTGACCGCGAGCTGCGAGATCGCCAGCGAATGCTTGGCGGCCTCGGCGTGGGGGACGAGGATGTGGAGCTCGGCTCGCTCCCCGGGTCCGATGCACGTCGCCGCTGCGATATTGACGCCGGCATCGCTGATTGCAGCTGCCACCTGCGCCAGTGCCCCGGGGGTGTTCTCAACATCGATAACCAGGTCGAATGCCATCTGCGCGCGCGACGCCAGCCTACTAGCGCCACCGGGGGGTGGGATATTTCTGTGGCTGAATCGAGCGTCGTTGCCGGCCGGATGGTGTCAGCAAAATTCGGCATTTCGCCTGCATACAGGGACAAACCGCGGGCGCCCGCTGGGCCTTGGCTACATAAGCATGTGGGGCATGCTTATGTAACCAAGGTCGGCCGCGGGCGTGGACTTTGGGCCTTCAAGCATGTCGCCGCAGCGGATTTCGGCCCGCGGCGGGATTTCGGCCCGCGCGGGCCTCGCCGGATGGCGACCGCGCCGCCCGACCCGGCATTGGCCCCCGCTCGGATACTTGCCGGTCATTGAACCAGGGCCGCGAATGCCTTGGCGCCGCCGTCGTCCCCGGCGGTGCTGGGGACGACGGCGATGTGGTCGGCTCCGGCATCCCGGTAGGCGGCGAGCCGGTCCAAGATCTCGGCTCGCGTGCCGACGGCCGACACTTGGCTGACCAGCTCCGGAGGGATCGCGGCGGCGAGCTCAGACCGCGCGGTGCCCGCCCGCGCGCGTTCGACGAGCGCTCCGAACCCGAGCCGCGTGAACATCTCGCCGTACCCGGGAGGCCGCAGGTACACAGCCAGCTGGGCGGTCAGCTGCGCGACCGCCCGCGCCCCGGGATTGAGCGCAACCGGCAGCCACACCGCCAGCCGCGGTGACGGGCGGCCGGCCATCCGGGCCTCGGCGTCGATCCGCCGGCGGACGCCTGCCAGATGCTCGGCGGTGACGAGGTTCAGGACGACTTCGTCAGCCCAGCGGCCCGCGATCCGGGTCATCGCCGGTCCGAACGCCGCGACGGAGATCGAGGCGTCGGGCTGCGCCAGACGCAACCTGAAACCGTGCGTGCGGACGTAGGAGCCGTCGAGCTCGGCGCGCTCCCCGGCGAGAATCGACCGCAGCGCCAGCACCGTCTCGCGCATCCTCGTCGCGGGCGCTTCCCACGGCCGGTCGTGCCAGCCGCCGACGATCGCGGGGCTCGAGGCGCCGAGCGCCACGTCGACCCGGCGGCCGGTGAGCGTCGCCACCGAGGCGATTCCGAGCGCGATCGCGACCGGGGTGCGCACACCGATCGCCAGCGGCCCGACCCTCAGCCGCACCTGCTCGGTCTGTAGGCCGATCGCGGTGGCGAGCGCGAACGCGTCGAACGTTGCCATCTCCCCGACCCACACAGTGTCGATCCCGGCGTGCTCGGCGGCGATCGCGATCTCTACCGCCTCTGGGTCGGGACGGTCGAGCCAGAACGGGAGCGCCACGCCGAGCTCGGCGCTCACAGCATCTCGGCGTGCGTCGGCCGACCGAGGAGCAGCCGACCCGTCAGCTCCCAGCTCGCGGGGTTGACCTGGAAGTGGGCCGTTGCAGCATGCGCATCGCGGAAGCGGCGCTGCAAGGGGGACCGCTCGTAGATCGCCGAGCCGCCGCCGAGGTCGTACATCGAGCGCGAGATCTCGGCAGCGGTTCGAACGGCGTGCGTCGCCGCCAGCCGCAACCCGGCCCGCAGCTCCAAAGAGACCGGCTCGGGGAGCTGCGCGGCCTCCCAAGCGTCGTCGATCGCCTCGTAGTAGAACGCGCGGGCGGCCCGCAAGGCGGCCTCCGCCTCGGCGACGGCCGCATGCGTCGCCGGACGCTCGGCGAGCGTCCGGCTCGATCCCTGGCCGACCTTGCCCGCGGCCAGCTCGACGAGGTCATCGATCGCGCCGCGCGCATTGCCGAGCGCCGCAGCGGCGATCGAGAGGGCGAAGAAGCCGAAGATCGGGAAGCGATACAGCGGCGCATCGACCGTCAGGCGCTCGTCGAACAGCGACAACGTCCGGCGCATCGGCACGAACACGTCGTCGGCGACCGCGTCGTGGCTGCCCGTGCCCCGCAGGCCGCTGGTGTGCCAGGTGTCGAGGATCTCGAGCTCACCGGTCGGGATCGCGACCACGCGCAGGACCGGCGGCCCGGCTTCATGGCGTCGCGCCCGCTTGTAGGACACAACCGGCGAACAGGTAGTCGGAGTGGCTGATCCCGCTGCAATACGCCCAGCGGCCCGACACCCGAAACCCATCCTTCTCGGGGCGAGCGGCGCCCTGCGGCGCCCACACTCCGGCGGCCACAGCCTCGGCGTCGCCAAAGATCTCCGCCGCTCCGTCCGGCGGAAGATAGGCCGACAGCAGGCTGCTGGTCGCCGCGATCGATACGCACCAGCCCGCCGAGGCGTCGCCCCGGGCGACCGTCTCTGCGCACCGCAGCGTCACCGCGGCGGGTGCCTGCACTGCCCCGAGCGCCTGCGGCGCACCGGCGCGCATCAGTCCCGAAGCCCGCAGGCTGCGCACGAGCTGCTCGGGCAGACGGCGCTCTCGCTCGGTCGCGTCGGAGCGCTCGCGCGCCAGCGCGCCTGCTTCCTCGGCCAAGAGGTCAAGTTCGCCCCGAGCGAACCGAGCGGTATCGATCATCGATCGACGTGCCGGTGGTCGTTAGGTTGCCTCATGGCACGGCGAGCACGAGCTTGCCGATGTTCTCGCCGGCGAACAGCTTGAGCAGTGTCTCGTGGAACGCCCCGACGCCGCCCGGCACGATCTGCTCACGGCAGATCAACCGACCGTCGCGCAGCCATCCGGCCAGCTCAGCGGTCGCCTGCGCAAATCGGTCCCCGTAGTCGAATATGACCATTCCGGTCATCGTGCCGCGGGCGGCGATCAATGCGAGATAGTTGGCCGGGCCGCGCACCCTCTCGGCGTTGTATTGCGAGACGCCGCCGCAGATCACGATCCGTGCTCCGCGTGCCAGACGGGTGAGCACCGCGTCGAGGATCTCGCCGCCGACGTTGTCGAAGAACACGTCGACCCGGTCCGGTGCGTGCTCACGCAGCGCGCGGCGAACGTCCTGCCCCTTGTAGTCGATCGCGGCGTCGAAGCCGAGTTCCTCGATCCACTGACACTTCTCCGGGCCGCCGGCGATTCCGATCACGCGGCAGCCCTTGAGCTTTGCGATCTGGCCGGCGACGCTGCCGACCGCGCCGGCGGCGCCCGAGATCACGACCGTATCGCCCGCCTTCAGGCGACCGACGTCGAGCAGCCCGAAGTACGCCGTCAAGCCGCAGAGGCCGAGGGCGCCGAGATAGGTGGGCAGCGGCGCGAGCGACGGGTCGAGCTTGACCACGCCCTTGCCGTCGGAGAGGGCGAATTCCTGCACGCCGAAGGCGCCGTACACGCTATCGCCGGCAGCGAACCGCGGGTGCTCGGACGTGGCCACCTGCCCGACCGCGCCCGCGCGCATCACCGCCCCGATCTCGACCGGCTCGATGTAGGACGCGCCGGCGTTCATCCAGCCGCGCATCGCGGGATCGATCGAGAGGTGCGAGACCTCCACGACGAGTTCCCCGGGGCCGGGCGTGGGGACCGGCTCGGTGGTCAGCTCCCAGTCGGAAGCCTTCGGCAGCCCGGACGGGCGAGCCGCGAGGCGGATCTGGTGATTGGTCGAGGTCATTCGCGGCTCCCGTGTAGTCGGCATCGGCGCCTAGCGCAGGCGCTCGACGGCCCAGTCGGCCGCGCGACCTGCGACGGCGGATAGCGTAAATACGACCAGGCCTCCGCGCGTCGTCGCTTTGACGCGCCGGCCGTTGGCGAACGCTGCCACGGCAGACCCGGGGACCCCCGTCGGCGGCCCCACGGTCATTGTCAATCTCCCCGATTGCTGCACGCGGACATAGCCTCGCAGCAGTCCTGGAGCCGATGCCACGCCGATCTCGGGAAGGCGCAGGCTGAAGCGGGTGAGCGGCAGGCGCGGCATTATCAGGAAACCGGCCGCTGTCGGGGTGACACCGGCAAGGCGGATTGCGTCCATCACCATCCAGGTCGCCTGTTCCGTGTTCTGTCCGTCGAACTCGCTTGAGAGTGCATTACCGCACAGCTGCGGATCGTGTGAGTAGTAGCCGTTGCAGACGTCATCCGAGGAGATCGTGCCGTCCCAGGTGTCGGGAAACGCGGTGGCGTGAGCGGCCAGTGTGTTGTGGAGGTACTCGCTCCAGGCGTACTGGCGGGCGTGTGCGAGCTTGCCGTCCAGTGACCCGAGCGCCCACGTCAGCCAACCGTTGATGTCGAACCAGCTTCCGCCCGGCCATTCGGCCGCGTTGTCGACCGGAGAGTCGGGCAATGCGGCACCCAGCGCGATGACGGCGCTGTCGCCCCGTTCGGTGATGTCCGGGGCGTTGTAGGCGGGGACCATGGCCGAGCCGATTCGCGTCGGACCGCCAGGCTCGCCGATCCCGCCCAGGAAGTGGCGAATGTTTCGCACCAGAGTGGCTGCCTGCGCCGCGTTCGGGACCCCGGCGAGGATCGCCCACGGTTGGGGCTCGCCGAAGATCACGCCCTGGCCGACCGGCTGCGTCCCGGCGTAGCCGCGTGAATACCAGCCGCCTCGGGTCCACTGGCTCTGCATGACGGTTCGCAACACGCGCGCGCGCCGCTTCAGCCGGCGCGCGAACGAGGCATCCCCGAGACGCTCGGCGAGATCGGCCAGCCGGGGATAAACGTAGGCCAGCTGCGCGGCGACGAGCGTTGACTCGGTCAAATGCTCGAACTGCACACTCTCGTCGTTCCAATCGCCGAAGAACCCCGGCGGCAGCGCGTACAGGCCGTGGGGACCGATCAGCGACTCCTGGTGCGCGACGGCGATCTTGATGTGCTGCCAGACGGTGGCGGTCCTGCCCGTCCCGTGGAACCGCAGCCGTCGATTGAAGAACGCCGTGTCGCGGGTGCCGAGGCCGTATTCGACCGCCCCCAGCATCAGCCAGAAGTCCAGGTCGTCGGACTTGATCGAATAGATCGGCTTACAGAATGGGTCGGTTCCATAGGGAAGCTGCGCGTCCTGCGCCGGGCCCGGGGGTTGCAGCTCGATCGCGTAGCGCAGGATCTCCTGCGCGAGCTCTGGATCCGAGTAGGTGATCGGCAACAGGTAGTGCAGCCAGCTGCGGAACCCCAGGTTCTCGCCGAGCGCATACTGGTAGTCGCCGCCCTGGGTGATCGTGTGCGCCCCGCAGCCTTCCTCATACACCGTCGCGGACCGCAGCAGGTAGGAATCCCACACGAGCTCCCGCGCAACCCAGCGAAACTGGAGTCCGAAGTCGACCTTGGGCAGCCAGCGAGCCCACGCGAGCTCACTGGCACTGAACGGGTCCGCCGCGTGCGCGTACCGAGACACGAGACCGGGGATCTGCTCTGGATGGGCGATTCCGTATCCGTAGCGAAGCGTCACCGATTGGCCCGGGCGTAACCTGACCGGCGATCGGAACACGAACAGCGTGCTTCCGATCTCCTGGGGCCGCACGGGCGGCGCGATCGCATCGGAGACGCGATCGGACACCACCTCGGCTGGAGCCGCACGAGTCCCGTCGCCGAAGAACTCCGGCAGCGAGGTCTGAAAGCCGGAGACCGGACCGGACAGCGCCGCGGCGAAGATGCTCAGCGGGCGACGATCGCCCGCGTCCCGTTGCGCGACGGCCAGCGTTCGCGTCTTCGGCTGCCACGTTGGACGCTCGATCGCGACGTGGAACTGAGCGCCCAGGGTCTGGCTGTAAGGGTTGACGTCCCAGTACTCGTACCAGGTCATCCGTCGCGTTTGAGCGCTCAGATTGGTGATCGTCACGTCGTGCAACAGCAGCGGGTCGTTGCCGAACGGGGCGTAGACGGTCTCGCCGATGCTGACGCGGTCGGCACGCAGCCGGCGGTGGTAGTAACCGACGCCGAACTGGCGCTCGGTCTGAGCCCTCGCCGGCCGGTCCAGATACAGCGTGCTGATCGTCGTGCCGCCCACGTTCAGGTAGCCGTAGCCTCCGACATAGTGGCGGCTCTGGGGTTGGTAGACATTGGCCCATTGGGCGAGGCGATCCTGACTCCAGAGCTGCGTGTAGCCGTCGTTGTATGCCATTCCCTTGATGTGGTCGTTACCGACCTGGTGCTGCGCCCGCGCCGCGTCACTCAGCTGCACCTGGCGGGCATGGGGATCACGTTGCTCGTCGTCGGTGTAGCGATAAACGGGCAAACCGAACGCGTCAACGCCCCACCGCCCGAACGAGCCACTTCCATAACTGGACGCGAGCGACGGCTGCAGGGCCACACGTGACAGAGGAGTCGGCGCCGGTCCTGAGGCGCTCGCGATCCCGGTCAGCCCCAGCACGAGCGCCGCGCTGAGAACCAGGCCCCAGGCGTGCTCGAGCCGCAACCCGGAGCTGCGGCTGAGCGTGTTCACCAGGGCCTCACGAATACGCGCCACCGAGAGCAGCTCCCCACGCGACGAGGATACCTCGCGGCACTCGAGGCCGGCGTCACTGCGCCGCCGCCGATCCTCCTCCTACGCCGATCCCCTCGTGGGGGCCGATCCCGCCCTCGCCGACGCCAACCGGCCCCGGAGCCGCTCGAGATCAGGGTCGTCCAGCCCGTGCGCGGACAGCCAGGCCGCCGATCCCCCGAAACGGTCGTCGATCAGCTCGAAAAGGCGTTCCATGGTTGTGGGGAGGGGTGCGTGCCTGCGCGCGTCGTGACCCTCGAGCTCTGCGCGGTACGTCGGGGAGCTGACGAGGCGCGCCAGGATGGCGTCGATCCGCTCGCCAGTCGCGGCGTAGTCCGCGACGATCGTGTCTCGGTCGACCCCGCCCGCGTCGAGCGCGAGTGCGACCACCACTCCGGTGCGGTCCTTGCCGGCCGCGCAGTGCACCAGCACCGCGCCTCCGGCGCGGGCGATCGCGCGGACCGAGCCGACGACGGAGTCCGGACGGCGACGCAGGTAGCTCATGTATGAACGGACGACGGGCGGCTCGTGCGGCAATTCGTGCTCGTCAACCGATCCCCAAGGCCTGACCGTGTCGGCGTCGAGATCCGTGTTCCATCCGGAGTCCGGGTACAGCGAGCGGTACTCGATCCGCACCGCGCCCTCGGCCGTCATCGGTCCCGGCCCCTCGAGCTCGACCTCGATGTCGGTCCGTAGGTCAAGCACGACCTCGACCGCCTCCTCCTCGACGAGCAGACGCACGTCCCGCGCGCTCAACGACTGCAGGTTGTCGGCTCGAAGCAGCACGCCGGGAACGACGGCACGGGCATTGGCCGCCCCATCGAGAGCGAGCCAGTGAGGACGGCGGCTGGGGGGGCTCACTCCTGGATGGTCGCAGGCCGCGGGCGCCGAGCTGCGACCAACCTGTTACGCGGTGGCCGGTGCCGATCGGCTCGGCCGCACCGCTGCCGCGATCACGCAGCCACGGCTTCGCCGGGGGCTTGATCCCCCGAGCCGAGCTCGCTCACATGCTCCTTCCAGGCACACACGAACACTTTGACCACATCGGGATCGAACTGGGTCGCGGCGCCGCGCTCGAGTTCAGCGAGGGCCTGGTCCGGACTGATCGCGGCGGAATACGGACGGTCGCTGGTCATCGCGTCAAACGCGTCGCACACGTGGACGATCCGCGCTCCGATCGGGATCCCCTCGCCGGCCAGACCGTCCGGGTATCCAGTCCCATCCCAGCGCTCATGGCTGGAGCGCACAATCAGCGCCACCGGGGCCAGCGCCGGAGCGGCAGTCAAGATCCGCTCGCCGACGAGTGTGTGTCGCCGCATGAACGCCCATTCGTGCTCGTCGAGCGGGCCGGGCTTGCTCAGGATCGCATCGGGCACCGCGGCCTTGCCGACGTCGTGCAGCTCCGCTGCCCGGCGCAGCTCGTCAAGTTGCTCCGCGCGCATGCCCAGGCGGCGACCCACGACCATCGCCAGGCGTCCCACCTCGCACAGATGGTGATGCAGTTCGGGCTCGCGCTCGCGCATCACACCGAGCAGGACGTCGTGCGTCTGCTGGCCGGCCCCGCCGCGACGCATCCCCTTCTGGTCGTACATCCGATCATCGGCGATCTTCAGCGCCATCGTGATCGCGTGCGCCTCGGCCGGTATATCCACCTTGCCATAGGAGGTTCTGACCGAGAAGCCCTCGCCATCCGCGCACAGCGCCGCGACAGCAGCGGCGATGTGGCGGTCGGCGGTGCTCGGGTCGCACCGCAACAGGACGCAGAATTCGTCGCCGCCGAGGCGGAACGCCTCGCCGATCCCGTCAACCGACTCGCGCAGCTGCCGGCCGAGGTGCGCCAGCAGCGTGTCCCCGGCGATGTGGCCAAAGCGGTCGTTGTAGATCTTGAAGCCGTCGAGGTCGAACATCACGAGGACGCCGGGTTGCGAATCGAGGCCGTTTGCGAGAAAGCGCTCGAGCTCGTTGCTCATCGCGCGCCGGTTCCCGAGTCCGGTCAGCGCGTCGGTTCGCGCGTCACGGCGCGATGAATCCAGCAGGAGAACGTTTTCGTGATAGGTCCACGCACCCCGCGCGAACACGAGCAGCACCGCGACCGCTGCGATCGCCAGCCCGATTGCGCTGACGTGATGAAACCCGCCGTAGAGAAGGATCGCCAATGACGTGAGTGCACATATGCCGGGCAGCGCCATCAGCCGCCGCCCCTCGAACCGCGGCGTGGTGTCGCTCCCACGAGGTCGAAAAGCGGCAAAACCGGCCGCCAGCGCCGATCCGATCCAGAGTGAGTCGAGGATCCCGCCGACGACGTAGGTCCCCTTGACCGATTGGTACAGATAGGCGGTGTCGGCAATCGACACGAGTGCCATCGAGGCTCCGAGCAGCAGCCACTCCTGCCCGGGCCGCCACCCCGACAGCGCGAACATGCCAACCACCAGTGCCAGCAGGATCAAATCGCCGACGGGGTACGCGAGATTGGTCGCGACCGCCGCAGGGTCGCCCTTGGTGGCCGCACCGATGATCGGCTCGAATGCGACTGCGGCGAGCACGGCGGCGGCGGTCACCGCGGCGATCGCGCCGTCCAGCCATGTGCTCGGGTTCAGCCGCTCGAGTCGACCGCGGGCCAGGAGCACGAGCCCGGCGTAGGCGAACGGGTAGTAGAGGAGGTACAGCGCGTCGGCGAGCGAAGGGGTCGGCGGATTGGCGGAATCGCCGAACGCGAACGTGTAGTAGATCTCGCCGAGCGCATCAAACGCGAGGGCGGCGCCGATCATCAACCAGGGCAGGCGGTCCTCGCGGATCAGGGCTGCGCGGGCGATGCATGCCAGCGCGCTGCCCATGATTACGCCGTCGTACACCCAGTTATAGGCAAAACCGTTCGCGCCACGACCGCCCAGACCAAGCTGACCATGTGCGACGTGGAACACGAGCCCGCAGACGCCAAGGGCCGCACACGCTCGTAGCAGCAGGCGCTTGCGATCTGACAGCGTAAGGGGCGCGCTGTGCCCTCTACGCCCGATCCCGGCGCGCGCAATCGTCTGCATACGTGATTGATCGGCAAAAAGCCGCCGCTACTGAACCGGCGGCGCATCCTCCACCGGGAGGCTCACTGCCTCCACGGGGGCGCTCCCTGCCTCCACCGGGGCGCTCCCCGCCTCCACCGGGGCGCTGGTCGAGAAACCGGAACATATGGCCGGTTTCTCGACCAGCGGAAGGGGACGCGGTCACCGAGCCGGAGGGCGTCGGACCTACGACCGCTGCGTCAGGTCGTAAACCGTCTGCCCACCCACGTCAACCGCCTTGAAATGGGCCTCGACCCAGCTCGTGATCGCGCTCGCGCTCGAGCCGCTCATGCCGCCCCCCGGCCCGCCGCTGGAGGCGATGTAATAGTGAATCTTGGCTTGGGCCACATCCTGCTGGAAGGCGGCGAGGCTGAGGTTGCCGCCGTTGCCGTTGAAGCCCCCAATCGCCATCACAGGATCGCCGGTCGCGAGCTCGACGCTCGCTGCGCTCTGAGAGCCCGAGGTCGCGGCAACCCACCGGTAGCTGTCCGCATCCTGCTTCAGCGCCTTGATGAGCGCGCTGCTCACGTTCGAGCCACCACCGCCGGCCGGCCCGGCCGCGCTCGCACCCGGCCCGCTCGCACCCGGCCCCGCCGCCCCGGCCGCACCACCACGCGCCCCGGCCGGCCCGGCCGCGCTCCCACCCGGCCTGCCGCCACCGCCGCCGAAACCGCCGCCGAAGCCGCCGCCGGCACCGCCCCCACCCGGCCCGCCGCCGAAACCGCTCGAGCTGACCGGGCCGGCGGACGGGACCGAGCCTGTATGAGCGGTCGTGACTGTCTGAGCGGCATACGCCACTGGCCCGGCAAGCAGCGCGACCGTCGCGAGCAAGGCCACCGCGATCGACGCCCGGCGGCGCAGCCGCCCGAGCGCGGGCGCGGCCAACAGGCCGAGCACCGCGAGCGCTGCGCTCGCCGCCACCACCGCTCGCAACCACGGCTCCCACGAAGGCGTGCGGGAGAGCAGGGCGTATGCCCAGGCGGCGCTGCCGCCGACGACCACGGCCGCCACCGCGCGTCCCGTGAGGGAGTGCCGCCGTGGCCACAGCAGCGCGCCGCCGATCGCCACCAGTGCGCCGATCGCCGGTGCCAGCGCGACCGTGTAGTAGGTGTGGATCACGCCCTGGCCGAAGCTGAACACGATCGCGGTGATCACGAGCCAGCCGCCCCACAACAGCAGCGCGGCGCGGGCGCGATCGGTGCGCGGAGTGCGCCGGCGCGCCCACAACCCGGCCACGAGCGCGAATAGCGCGGCCGGCAACAGCCACGAAGCCTGACCACCCATCGCGTCGTTGAACAGCCGCAGCAGCCCGGTCGGGCCGCTGAAGTTGCCGCCGCCGCCCCCGGCCCCACCGCCGGCGAAGATCCGCGCGAGGCCGTTGTACCCAGTGATCAGGTTGAAGATGTTGTTGTCAGGCGAGCCGTCGATGAACGGCCGTGACGCGGCCGGCCACAGGGCCACGATCGCGACCCACCAGCCGGCGCTCACGACCAGCGCGACGCCGCCCGCGGCAACCTGCCAGATCCGCCGCCGCAACCCGGTCGGCGCGGCGATCAGATAGACCGCGGTGAACGCCGGCAGCACCAGGAATGCCTGCAGCATCTTCGCGAGGAAGGCGATCCCGATCATCGCCCCGGCGGCGACGATCCAGCGTGTACCGGCGCGTTCGACCGCGCGCGTCAGGCAGTACGCGCCCGCAACCATCGTCAGCACGAGCAGGGCGTCGGGATTGTTGAAGCGGAACATCAGCGCCGCGACCGGCGTGAGCGCGAACAGCGCGCCCGCGGCCAGACCGGTCCAGGCTCCAAACCAGCGCTTGACCGTCGCATACAGCAGCCAGACCGCCGCGACGCCCTCGAGCGCCTGGGGCGCGAGCATGCTCCAGCTGCTGAAGCCGAACATCCGGCCCGACAGCGCCATCACCCACAGCGATGCGGGCGGCTTGTCGACGGTGATGAAGTTCGACGCGTCGAGCGAGCCGAAGAACATCGCCTTCCAGCTCTTCGTCGCGGCCTGAACGGCGGCCGCGTAGAAGCTGTTCGCGTAGCCCGAGGCGCTCAGGTCCCACATGTACGCCGCGGCGGTGCCGAGCAGTAGCGTGACCAGCGCCACCCGCGCCCAGTCGACCCGCGCGCCCAGCCGCCGCGCCGCCAGTGCCCGGTCCTTCGTCGGTGAGGGGCTCAGCGGATCGCTGAGCGGAGTTGTGATCGAGCTCATGGTCCAGACGGTGCCGGGCGGCTCTAAGCGCGAGCGCGCAGCAGCGTAGGAGCAACGTAGGGCGCACGCCGATCTCGGCGCCGACCCGTGTGGCTAGCCCGGTGCTCTGACCACGCGCCACCCTCGTCCACCGTCGGATGAGCGCAGGATCGTGTCGCCGTCGCCGACGGCTACGAGCAACGATCCGGTGACGGCGATCGAGCGAATCGAGCGCCGGGTCGGCAGCTTGAGCGTGGACCAGGAGAGCCCGTCGGACGAGGTCACCGATCGCCCCTCTCCGGTAGCGATGAATCGCCCGTCGGCATACACAACGCGGTCGAGGTTTATCTCCGCGCCGGTCGTGCCGGCAGTCCAGGTGCGGCCTTCGTTCCTCGACACGAGCGCCTCTCCGTTGTGTCCGACGACCACGAACCGGCCCGCGCCCGCGGCCACCGAGGTCTGGAATCGCCCGAACCCGGTCGACTCGAGCGTCCAGGCTCCATTGCCCGCCCGGCGCGCGATCGTCCCGGCGCCCGCGGCGACGACCGTCGATCCGGCGACCGCGAAGTCCCGGATGGAGTGGAACGCGAGGATCGACACCCGTCGCCAGCGGCGGCCGTCGGGCGAGGCGAACAGCTGTCCGCGATCGCCGCCGAGCAGGTACTCGCGGCCGGTCCAGATGACCGCGTGCATGTTCAGCCGCGATGCGATCCGGCGCGGCACCCAGTGCCGGCCATCGGTGGACTGAAGCACGGTGCCGCCGGCGCCGGCGGCGACGAACCCATCGCCTCCGTAACCGATCGCGTAGAGATCCTCGCGGGTGGGGCGCGGCAACGATCGCCAGCTCCGGCCGTCCGTGGACGCGAGCACCTGTCCGGAGCCGCCGACGGCCACGTATCGGCGCGCGCCGTGGGCGACCGCGAGCAGCGCGCATGGCATCGCCGTCTCCTCGACGCGCCAATCGAGCCCGTCAGCTGACGAGATGATCGTGCTCTGATCCCCGACCGCGACGAACCGCGAGCCCGTGTACGCGACGCCGCGCAGATCGGCGCTCGTGGGCGAGCTGACCGTCGTCCAGCGCCCGCCGTCGACCGAGCGCAGGATCACGCCGCTGGACCCAACCACGACCCCCACCCGGCGGCTGAACGCGACGCCGCGGAGAATCTCGTCGGTGGGGCTGCGGACGGCGGTCAGTCCCGCGCGCGAGCCCTGGAGCACCGCCCCGAAGTCGCCGACCGCGACCAGCCGCGGGCCGTCGCTCGCCAGTTGCCAGAGGAATGGTCGAGGCGAGGCCTGATCGTCGGTCGGACGTGGATGGGTGGGGACGGTGCCCCAGTGCGAGCCGTCGGCGCTCGCCAGCACCGTCGCATCCCTCCCGCTCACCAGAACCGTGGAGCCCACGGTGCTCGCCCCCCACAGGTTGTTGCTGGTGCCGCTGTTCTGCGTAGTCCACGTCAGCCCGTCCGGCGAGGACGTCAGCACCCCTCCGGAGCCACCAGCGACCACCAACCCGGGCCGGGCCGCGACTGCGCGCAGGCCGCTGGCGGGGATCCCGCTCGCCGCCTGCCAACGCCGGCCGTCAGGGCTCGACAGGATCGTGCCGATGTCGCCGACGACGACCCAGCGTGTGCCAGTCCACGCGACACCGCGCAGATCGTGCAGAACTCGCGATGGAGTGACCGTCCAGCGCGAGGGTGCCGACGACGTCGCGATCAACCCATTGGACCCGACCGCCACCAGTCGTGAGCCATCCGCTGCGACATTGGCCAGCGTCAGCCCGCGTCCTGGCGCTTGGGCGCAGCTCGCGGTCGCGGCGCGCTGGGTGAGGCCCCACCCCGAACCGGCAGACCCGGCGATCGCGCTCGCCACGGCGATCGCGAGCGCCACGAGCCCCGCGGCGGCCGCACCGGCGCCAACCCGCACAGCGCTCCGAATCACGTGGAAACGGAGATCGCGGACAGGAACCCCGGCAGGTCGCCGCCGATGTTGCCGGTCGTCTGGTTCGCGCACCGATACGCCGAGAGATCCACCGCAGCCGAGTCGGCCGGCGTGATCTTGATCTCGATCTGCTCGCCGCCGGCGCAGCCGGTGGATGACGAAGGTGAAACCTTCACGATGTGATGGCCGTTGAGCGCGGTCGTGACGCGAGCGACGTCGCTCGGCGAGCTGAACGAGGTCGTCTGGGGTAGGCCACCGGGGGGTGGGAGGCCCGGCCGGCTGACCGTCACCGTGACGCTCCGCAGCCCCTTCCACGTTGTGGATGAGCTGCCGCCGCATGCTGCCACGCTCAGAGCACAGGCCCCACCCACCAACCACCGCTTGAGCGTCAGCCGGCTCAACGTGTGTTCGCCTTGAACGTGACCTTGCCGGTGCTGCAGCCGATCAAGAACCGATCGGTGAACGAGCCGCTCGCCGAGCTCCCGCGGATCTGGCCCGTGAGCGCGAACGATGTCCTGCTCGCGCCGTTGAAGCTGTAGGAGAACTTGCCGTTGCTGATCTGGGCAAACGGCTGCCAGGAGTCCGAGACCGCTTTGCGCTCGGCGCCGTTCTTGCACTTGAAGTCCGCGCGGTAATCGATTTCGGTGACGGTCGGACCGAAGCCCCCCGGACTGGACACGATCACTGTGACCCTCAGTCGCTGGCTGGTCTTGCCCCTGTACGTCCCCGCCGGGGACGCCGCCAGCGCGTAACCGGCAAGTGCCAGTAGGACTCCGGTTGCCAGCGGCAGCGTAATCCTTCGCAAGGGAACAGCCTCCGTATGGGCGAGCGGGGGCCTGGATTCCCCTGCCCCCGGGACGCCTTTCAGGATATCGGGCGGGCGAGCAGCGGGCGATCGCCGTCGGCCATGATCGGCCGGCGGCCCGATCGGCCGGCGGCCCGATCAGTCCCCGACCGGGGTGCTCCCGAACATCAGCACCTTGCGCTCGAGGTCGAAGTAGATCTTCTCGGCGCCCCCGAGCAACTCGACCAGCACCTCGGCATCCGCCGCGGTCGGCCTGAGGACGTATTCGTCGACGCCGTGGTCGAGGATCAGCTGAATCGTGAACGCTCCGGGCCCGCCCCGCTCACGCTCTGTCCAGGTTGCCTGAAAGGCGCTGACTTCCCGTACCTGGATCTCGCGTTCGGTCTGCTGCTCAACCTCTGGCTTGGCCATCGTCTTAGCTCCTTCGCGGTGGGCCCGGACCATCTCGGCGTCAACTCGGCCGAGCACGGGTAGACAAGGCCCATGTTAGGCGCAGGACATGCTTCCCGCACGACCGACTCGATGTCGCTGTTCCTGGCCGAGGTGCGTCGCTACCCGGTGCCGACACGCGAGCAGGAGGTCGAGCTCGCAAAGCGCATCGAGCGCGGTGACCTGCGGGCCAAAGAGTGCCTCGTGAACTCGAATCTCCGGCTCGTGATCTCGATCGCGCGCAAGCACCAGGTTCACGAGCTGCCGCAGCTCGACCTGATCCAGGAGGGAATCCTCGGCTTGATCCGCGCAGCCGAGAAGTTCGATTACCGCAAGGGGTTCAAGTTCTCCACCTACGCGACGTTCTGGATCCGGCAGTCGATCCAACGTTCGCTCGATGTCCATGCGCGCACGATCCGGATCCCCGTCGATCTCGGACAGCGGGAGCGCAGGATCGCCCGCGCGGAGCTGGCACTGCAGACGAGGACGGGCCGGGATCCGACCGAGCAGGAGCTCGCCAGGGCCGCGGGGCTGACGATCGAGGAGGTGCGCGAAGTGGGCGACGCGCCACGGGTCGTGACCAGCCTCGATCGACCCGTGGGTGCCCAGGACCAGACGCCCTTCGGCGCGCTGCTGCTGAGCCCCGATCTCGGCCCCGAGGACGAGCTCGACATCACCTCGCGCAAACACGCGATCCGGCGCGCGCTGGCACGACTGCCGGACCGGGAGCGCGAGGTCGTGAAGCTGCGCTATGGCATGGGCGGCAACGATCCGACACCGCTCAGCGAGACCGGACGCCGGCTCGGCATCTCTGCGGACGCGGTCCGCAGGCTCGAGCGCAAGGCGCTCTCGGAGCTGTCCGAGAGCCACGAGCTGGTTGAGCTGCCCCCGGCGGCCTGAAGCGTCGGCTCACGGGCCCCACCCGGCGGCCCGAAGCCTCGGCTCGCGCGCCCCACCTGGTGCCTCAATTCATCTGCTCGCGCGCGATCGCCAGGCAGGCTTCGCACCTCGGCCATGGCGGGTTCCAGGGGTAACCCGTGACGTCCTTTCCGCACAGCGCCGTGTCGGGATCGCTCTCGGTCACGAGGTGGCACAGCTCTTCGAAGCCATCGTCGCTGATGCCAGGAACATTGACGCACCGCGGATGGACGTTCGGAGCCCGTACCGGTGCGGCCGCAAGGCCCGCCATGGATCCCAAGGATAGCCCCGGTCTCAGGCGGCTGGGAGTTCCTCGGGCTCGTACCTCCCGCGCCCGTCTCGGAACAGTCTTGCGGTTGCGCGCGCCGTCTGGTCAGCCCAGGCCGTGGTCGTCAGCAGGCCGAGTAGGACGATCGCGACGCCGAGGACGGCGATGATCCACCATCCGGCATGGGTTGCCGCCGCGAACCCCTTGCCGATCACGCCGGTCACGCTCGCGCCCGCGATCGCGCCGACGACGGCGACCCCGAGGGTCATCCCAACCTGGCGGCTGGTGGAGGCGACCGCGGCCGCGACCCCCGCCTGCGAGGCGGGCATGCCCGACACGGCCGTGTTCGTGATCGGCGGGTTGACCAGGCCCGATCCGAGGCCGAAGATCAGATAGGCAGCGATCAGCAGGGCCGGTGAGGTAATCGGCGTGAGCGTGGTCAGCATCAGCGCGCTGACTGCGACCGCCACGCCGCCGACGAGCAGTGGGGTACGGGCGCCGCGTTGGCCGACGATACGACCTGACACTGGGGCAGCCACACACATCATTCCGGCCATCGGGAGCGTGTAGAGGCCGGCGTGCAGAGGGGACAGCCCGCGTGCTTCCTGGAGGTACAACGTGTTCAAGAACAGGAAGCCGCCAATCGCCGCGAACAGGCAGATCGCGATCGCGCTCGCGCCCGCGAACGGCGCGCTGCGGAAGAACCTGACCTCGAGCAGTGGCTCCTCGAGGTGCAGTTCGTAGCGGATCAGAGCGGCAAAGCTGACGATCGAGACGGCGAACAGCGACACGATCTCTGCGGACAGCCAGCCGGCCGTGCCGGCTTCGATGATCGCGTAGACCAGCGAGGAGAGCGCGAGGACGACCAGCACCTGGCCCACCGGATCGATCCGGCGGGGGTGTTGTGCGCGGGATTCGGGAACGAACCAAGCGGTCAGGCCGATTGCCGCGATCCCCACCGGAACATTCACCAGGAACACCGCTCGCCACCCCACTGAGTCGACCAGCGCTCCGCCGAGGACCGGCCCGAGCGCCATGCTGATCCCGAACACCGCGCCCCATACGCCGATCGCCTGCGCCCGCTCACGCGGATCCTCGAACACGTTGCGGACGATCGACATCGCGACCGGATTGAGCATTGCCCCGCCGACCGCCTGGAGCACCCTGGCCGCAATCAGCCACTCGAGGCTCGGCGCCAGCGCGCACAGCAGCGATGCCAGCGAGAACACGACCAGGCCGGTCTGGAACACCCGCCGGCGGCCGATCCGGTCGGCCGTCGACCCCGCCAGCATCAGCAGGCTGCCGAGCACCAGCGTGTACGCGTCGATCGTCCACTGAAGCTCGGAAAGCGAAGCGTGGAACGACGCGTGGATCGCGGGCAGGGCGACGTTCACGATTGTCGTGTCGAGCCCGACGATCAGTAGGCTCAGCGAGCAGATCCCGAGCACGAGCCGGCGCCGACGACGGCTCAATTGCGCCCCGCTGGTGGTGGTCGGGCCAGAGGTCATTTGCGCTCGATACCGATGCTACGGCCCTCGGGGCGTCCATGAACGTCGTGCCGCCACGCGTGACACTCTTACGCCGGCTGCCGCGTGAGCGATTCGACCCCACAGATCGCGCAGACCCCACCCACGGACGGAACCGGTGCCACGGGCGGCGGGCCTCTGCACGCCCCATGGCGTCCGCACCTGCCGATTCGCCGTACGGGTAAGCACTCGGGTGGGGGCCACGAGCTCGGCCTGATCGGCGGCCTCGCCGCACTCAGCCTCGATGCGCTGTCGAGCGTCGCGTACGGACCCGAGGCGATGATCGTGGCGCTGAGCGCCGGCGGCGTCGCGGCGCTCCGCTACCAGGTGCCACTGACGCTCGTGATCACGGCGATGCTCGTACTGCTGGTGATCTCGTACTCGCAGGTGATCGAGGCGCACCCCGACGGCGGCGGGTCCTACGCGGTCGCGAAGGCGAACCTCGGCCGAGGAACGGCCCTCCTGGCGGCGGCGTCGCTGGTCGTCGACTACGTCTTGACGGTTGCGGTCAGCCTCGCGGCCGGTGCCGCCAGTCTCGCGAGCGTGTTCCCCTCGCTGGCGCATCACCTGCTGCTGGTGTCGCTGATCGGCCTCGCGATCCTGACGGCGGTCAATATGTTCGGGATCACCGAGTCGGCGAAGCTGCTGATGCTGCCGACGGCGCTGTTCGTGGTGAGCATCTTCGCCGTGATCATCGTCGGGGCGTTGCACTTCCAGCCGGTCAAGATCGGGTCGGCGGCAGCACCGCTTCCGATCGGTAAGTCGGTCGGAATCCTGCTGCTGCTCAAGGCGTTCGCGAGCGGATGCTCGGCGGTCACCGGCGTCGAGGCGATCGCCAACGGCGTGCCGGCGTTCCGCCGTCCCCGGGTGCGCACGGCGCAGCGGACCGAGATCTCGCTCGGGGTGATGCTCGGGGTGATGCTCGTCGGACTCGCCGTGCTGATGCGCTCCAACCACCTCGTCGAGCGCAACAACGTCACGATCCTCGCGCAGTTGACCGCCGGCACGCTCGGCACCGGCGCGGCCTTCTACATCGCGAATATCTCGGTCACGCTCGTGCTCGCGCTCGCCGCCAACACGAGCTTCGGTGGCCTGCCGGTGCTGATGAGCCTGCTCGCCAAGGACCACCGGCTGCCGCACTTGTTCTACATGCGCGCCGAGCGGCCCGTGTTCCGGCACGGGATCGTTGCGCTGTCGCTGCTCGCGATGTTGCTGCTGATCGCCGTCAACGCGGACACCGAGCGGCTGATCCCCCTGTTCACGATCGGGGTGTTCGTCGGGTTGACGATCAGTCAGGTCGGACTGGTCCGCCACTGGCGCCGCACCCGGCCGCCTCGGTGGCGGGCCCGCGCGGTGCTCAACGGCATCGGTGCAGCGATGACGGCGGTTGCCGTGGCCGTGTTCCTGGGGACGAAGTTTGTCGAGGGCGCCTGGATCGTGACGATCGCCGTCCCGGTGCTGATATTCATGTTCATGCGCATCGAGCGCTACTACGCCCGTGTCGCCAAGGACTTGAGGCTCGGCCGGACGCCCCCGCATCCCTGCAAGCTCGAGAGCATCGTCGTGGTCCCCTCCTCGACCGTGAACATGCTGACCGAGCGGGCGGTCAGCGTGGCGATGTCGCTCGGTGAGACAGTCGTCGCGGTCGCGGTTGCCGGAGACGAGGAGGAGTGCGAGGCCGTCAAGCGGGCATGGGACGACTGGCGACCCGGGATCCCGATCGAGGTCCTGCTAGATCCCCACCGCTCACTGATCCGCACTGTCCTCCGTTACGTGCGCTCGATCGAGAACGAGAACGCGACGATCACGGTTCTGATCCCCGAGATCATCCCGCGCAAGCGCTGGCACGAGATCCTCCACAACCAGCGGGGGCGGCTGCTCGAGACGGTGCTCAAGTCGCGCACCGACGTGGTGATCGCCCGGATGCCGTTCCGCATTGACGATTGAGCGGGCCGGGGTGGGGGGATGGACTTGACGGCGATCGCGTCCAGTACGACCGCCTTTGGTGGCTAACGGGCGGCCTTCGGGAGGGGCGCGGTGACTCGGCTGAGCTGTCGTTGGTGGTCGGCTTGGTGAACAGCGCTGGTGAGGGTGCAGCGGGCCGGGCGGCGTTAGCAGTCTGACAATTTCGCCTGCATACGGGGACAAACCGCGCGGGCCTGGCCCGGTGTCGACCCCGTGGCACCGCCCCCAGGCCGGCCCCGGCTGAGACGACCCGGCAACGCCTGGCTAAACATGGCGTGTGCCGGGAATAAGTGTCCGTCCGTAACGCGATGGTCACGAGTACCGCGGCGCCCGTCGTTACCGTGCGCGCGTTACGGGGGCCGTCCAACCTACTCATAAGGAGACAGGACCTTGACGAGGATGAAGTCTGTGCTCGGCGCGATCACCGCCTCGGCGTTGTTGATCTGCGGCCTCGCCGGCACCGCTCAGGCGGATGGCTGGCACTTCCACCACCACGACGCCGACCTGTTCCCCGGCAACTTGCTGGTCAGCCGCAGCGTGTACAGCCCGGCCGACATCACGCCCGGCGTGACCCAGCTGCCCCCCGGCTGCACGACCGCGTGCATGCCCGCGGTCGCGGACGGCACGTTCCCCGGCGTGTTCAACAACGACAGCGCCGACGGGAACTTCGGTATCACCTCGAGGGTGCTCCTGGATCAGCTGACCCCCTGGGGCCGGCGCGTCAACACGATCAAGGTGCCGGACGACCAGTTCGTGACGAGCTTCTCGTCGAAGTCCGAATTGGCGCTGAATCTGAGCCCCGAAGGACGTTACCTCTCGTTCGTGGGCTACGTCGCCAAGCCCGCGACGCTCGACGTCTCGAACGCCAACACGCCGGGCGTGATCGACCCAGGCAACCCGGTTCCGGGGGCGTTCTACCGGGTGGTGGCGCAGCTCGACCGCTTCGGCCACTTCAAGTTCACCGAGACCAACGCGTTCAGCGGCGACAACGGCCGCGCGGCGATCACCAACGATGAGAACGGTGCTGACCTGATCTACGCGGCGGGCAACGCCGGCCAGAGCAAGAAGCCGCCAAACGGCGTCATCCTCGGGGCGGGGGCACAGTTCATCACCCCGTCGACCCTGCCCGAGGCCGACCAGTCCCCCGGGCAGCCGACCCCGCTCGGGAGCTTCAACATCACCGAACTGGGATTCAGTCCGGATAAGTCCAGCAAGGACAACAACTACCGCGCGATCACGATCCACGACAACGTCGTCTACTACACCAAGGGCAGCGGCGGCAACGGCATCAACACGGTGTACTTCGTCGACACCACCGGCAAGGCGTGCCCGAACGGCGTCGGACTCCCCCAGCCGGGCGCGCAGCTGCCGACCTCGCCGCCGACGTTCACCGTCTCAAACGGCGGCCCGGTGCCGACGAACATGTGCATCCTCAAAGGCCTGCCGACCAACCTGGCGACTTCGACCACCATGTTCCCGTTCGGCATGTGGTTCGCCAACCCAAACACGCTGTACCTCGCCGATGAGGGCAGTGGCGATAACACGTACTCGACCACGACCGGGCAGTACACGAACGCGACCGCCACGGCCCAGCCGAATGCCGGTCTGGAGAAGTGGGTGTTCGATTCCAAGACGCAGCAGTGGAATCTGGCCTACACGCTGCAGAACGGGCTGAACCTCGGCCAGCCCTACACGGTCCCCGGCTATCCGACCGGCGACAACGCTGCCACCGGGCTTCCGTGGTCGCCCGCCACCGACGGCCTCCGGGCCCTCACCGGCCGCGTGAACCGGGAAGGCACGGCGACGATCTGGGCCGTGACCTCGACCGTCAGCGGCGGTGGGGACCAGGGAGCCGATCCGAACAAGCTCGTCGCAGTCACCGACGATCTGAAGGCGACAACACCCGGCGACGAGACGTTCCAGACGGTCCGCTGCGCCGGGTTCGGAGAGATCCTGCGCGGCGTTTCGTTCACGCCCGGAACCGGCGCGTTCCAGCCGCCGTTCGGCGGTCCGGACCACGCTGGGCGCCGCTAGGCACCGAGGACAGGCGCACTAACCATCAGGGGTTCGGGTGGGCTCGGCCGGACGGGCCGAGCTCACCCAGACCGCCGGTTGCTTGCGCGCGCGCGCACGGTGTGTGCGCCCGTGCGCTCGCCGCCCGACCCGAGAGGCGGGGGCGATCTGCTCTTCCTTGTTCGGTCGCAGGACCACGATTTCACCCGGAGCGTGCTCGAGCAGCCAGGCGACGTCGTCGGGGTCAAAGCCGGGGTTGGTCTGGGCCGACGCGGCGATCACGATCCGGTCGAAGCGTTCGTTCGCGATCGTCTGCCTGAGCGCATGGCGATAAGTGCGGCCACGTTCGATCCGGGCGTCGACGGCGACGTCGAAGGCTGTCGCGCGCTGCTCGATCGCCTCCTGGAGCCCGATTGCGATCGCCGACTGGCGCGGCAGCGGCGCGTCCAGGGGGAGTTGCAGCGAGACCCGCGCGAGGAACACCGGGACGAGCGTCGCGTCCTCGGCATGCGCGAGCCGCAGCGCGGCGTCGAGCGCACGGGGCGAGAGGGCCGAGGCGACGAACGGGAACAGGATCCGGCGGTTGCCCTTCAACGCGACCCGCGAGCGGCCACGGTCGAGAACGCCGAAGTGCACGGCCGCAAGGACGGCCAGCGCCACCACCAGCACAACCAGCACGACGATCAGCACGGCGGTCATGGTTCCTCCTTGCTCCGTTGGCTGCGGTCGGCGACGATCCGCAGGTCCACGCCCGGCAGCAGCGCCAGCAGTCGGAACGGCAGCGCGGGTTGCGCCATTCGCCGCAGCGCGCTGCGTGGTCGTGGTCTGCCCATCAGCACATAGGTGGTTCCGCGCTCGCCCGCGACCTGCTGTGTGGTGAGCGCGACATCGTCACCGCGCTCGATCAGCAGGTGCGCGCCGAGCACGCTCGCGAGCCGGCGCAGCCCGTCGAGCGCCTCCTGCTCTTCCTCGGTCGGCTCGCGATCGGTCACCCACAGGAGGTCAAGCTCCGCCCCCAGCCGCTGGGCCGAGCGCCACGCCCGCCGCACCACCCGCTGGGAGCGTGGATCGGGCTTGATCAGCGCCAGCAGCCGCTCGCCGACCGCCTGCGGGACCGCAGTGTCGATCATCCGTTCCTCGCGGCCCCGGATCGCCGGATCCGAGAGCACGATCCGCTTGGCCTCGACCTCCTCAGCCACCTGCCGGAGCGCCACCTCGCGCAGCGCCGACAGGTTCTCGACCTTGAAGAAGTTGTTGAGCGCGGCCTGGATCCGCTCGCCGGGATAGACCTTGCCGGCGAGGAGCCGCTCGACCAGCGACTGCGGCGTGATGTCGACCAGGACGATGTCATCGGCCGAGCCGAGGATCGAGTCCGGCACCGTCTCCCGGACGCGGATTCCGGTCAGCTCCGCGACTTGGTCGTTGAGGCTCTCCAAATGCTGGACGTTGACGGTCGAATAGACATCGATCCCGGCCGCGAGCACGTCCTCGATGTCCTCGTAGCGCTTCTGGTGCTCGACGCCGGGAGCGTTGGTGTGGGCGAGCTCGTCGATCAGGCACAGCTCGGGCTGCCGTCGCAGGATCCCGGGCAGGTCCATCTCCTCGATCACGGTGTCGCGGTAGCTGACCCGCCGGCGCGGGATCGTCTCGAGCCCGGCGGCCTGGGCGAGCGTCTCGGCGCGGCCGTGGGGCTCGAGGTAGCCGATCACGACGTCGTGCCCTGACTCCGCATCGGCCTGACCCTCCTGGAGCATCCGATAGGTCTTACCCACGCCGGCGGCCATCCCGAGGAAGATCTTGTAGCGACCCCGGCCCTGCTCGGCCGTCGCACCTCGGGCCGTCGCCGGATCGACCTCGTGTCCGCGCGCGGGCGGCTGCGGGGGGCCCGTCAGTCCGGCACTTCCGACCATGACGAGACCTTAGCGTCGCTGCCTCTCACGCCCCGAACAGGTTGTGGACGATCAAATCGATGAGCTTGATGCCGATGAACGGGGCGATCAGGCCCCCGAGCCCGTAGATCCACAGGTTCCGGCGCAGCAGCGCGCTGGCGCCGATCGGCCGGTAGCGCACGCCCCTCAGCGACAGCGGGATCAGCGCCGGGATCACGAGCGCGTTGAAGATGATCGCGGAGATCACCGCCGACTCCGGCGTGCCGAGGTTCATGATGTTGAGCACGTGGAGCGGGCCCTCGCCATGCTTGCTCGTCGGCCAGGTGAACAGGAAGATCGCCGGCAGGATCGCGAAGTACTTGGCGACGTCGTTGGCGATCGAGAACGTGGTCAGCGCGCCGCGGGTGATCAGCAGCTGCTTACCAACCTCGACGATCTCGATCAGCTTCGTCGGGTTGGAGTCGAGGTCGACCATGTTCCCGGCCTCGCGTGCGGCCTGGGTACCCGTGTTCATCGCCACGCCGACGTCGGCCTGCGCGAGCGCCGGCGCGTCGTTGGTCCCGTCACCGGTCATCGCGACCATCCGCCCGGTCGCCTGCTGCTCCTTGATCAACGCGAGCTTCGCCTCCGGGGTGGCCTCGGCAAGGAAGTCATCGACGCCCGATTCCTCGGCGATCTTGGCCGCCGTGAGGCGGTTGTCACCGGTGATCATGACCGTCCGGATCCCCATCGCGCGGAGATGGTCGAAGCGCTCGCGCATGCCCTCCTTGATCGTGTCCTTCAGGTAGATGACGCCCATCACCTGCGAGTCACGGGCGACCGCGAGCGGGGTGCCCCCCTCACGCGAGATCCGGTCGAGCACCGGCTGGAGCTCGGCCGGGGGCCGTCCGCCCTCGTCGCCGACGAACTGGATCACGGCGTCGCCGGCACCTTTGCGCAGCCGGCTGCCGTTGAGATTGACCCCGCTCATGCGGGTCTGGGCGGTGAACGGCACGAACTCGGCTTTCAGCTCGCCCATGTCGTGCTCGCGGATGCCGTACTGCTTGGCGAGCACGACGATCGAGCGGCCCTCGGGCGTCTCGTCGGCGAGCGAGGACAGCTGCGCGACCTCGGCCAGCTCGGCCTCGGCGACGCCCGGCATCGGAATGAACTCCGACGCGAGCCGGTTGCCGATCGTGATCGTCCCGGTCTTGTCGAGCAGCAGCACGTCGACATCGCCGGAGGCCTCAACCGCGCGCCCGGACAGCGCGAGCACGTTGCGGCGCACGAGCCGGTCCATCCCCGCGATCCCGATCGCCGACAGCAGCGCCCCGATCGTCGTCGGGATCAACGCCACCAGCAACGAGATCAGCGTGGTCTCGGAGATCGGCGTGTGCGCGAACAGCCCGAACGGACGCAGCGTCGCGACGACGATCATGAACACCAGCGTGAGGCCGGCAAGCAGGATGTTGAGCGCGATCTCGTTCGGGGTCTTGCGCCGCGCGGCACCTTCCACCAGCGAAATCATCCGATCGAGGAACGAGTGACCAGGCTCCTGCGTGATCTCGACCAGGATCCGGTCTGAGAGCACGCGCGTGCCCCCGGTGACAGCTGAGCGGTCGCCGCCGGACTCGCGAATGACGGGAGCGGACTCGCCCGTGATCGCGGACTCGTCGACCGAGGCGATCCCCTCGATCACCGTCCCGTCGCCGGGGATCAACTCGCCGGCTTCGACGGCAACCACGTCGCCCTTGACCAGGTCCGAGGCCTTCTTCTCGGTGCCGTCCTGCATTTTTGCGACAGTCTCCTGGCGCATCGCGCGCAGCGTGTCGGCCTGGGCTCGGCCGCGGCCCTCGGCGAACGCCTCGGCCATGTTCGCGAACACGACCGTGAGCCACAGCCAGATCGAGATCGTGACCGTGTACCACGCCTGGTCGTTGCCGCCGAGGGCCTTGCCCCCGAACACCTGAATGAACCAGGTGACGGTCGTGATCACGGCGCCGATCTCGACCACGAACATCACCGGGTTGCGGATCTGCACTCGCGGGTCGAGCTTGATCAGGCTGTCGATCAGCGCCCGCTTGACGATGTCCGCGCGGAACAGCGAGACGGCGCGGCGCTCGGACGGGGTGCTCCCAGGAGCAGTATCAACCGACATCAGTGTCCCCCTTGAAGGCGGTCAAGCGCCAGGTTGAGCTCGAGCACGTTGACGCCCGGCTCACCCGAGAACCCGAGGCCGCGGCCGTGGGTGTATTGCGAGACAAGATTCATTACGGTCGAGAGCGACAGCGCTCTAACCTGTGCCACCCGGTGCGCCTGGATGTCAGCGTTTGCGACCGAGATGTCAGGGTCGATTCCCGACGCGGAGCTGTTGATGGCGTCGACCGGGATCTTGGCCGTGGTGAGGCCGGGGTCGTATGGCTTCTCCAGTGACAGGTAAGCCTGGATGTTGCCGGCGAGGATCGACTCGGTGAGCTGACTGTTGGGGCCGAGGTTGGAGAATGTCGTCGCCGCAGCGTTATCGGGTGTCCCACCGTTCACGTACGGCTCGCCGGTGCCCGACGGACGGGTTTGGAAGTATTTCTTCACCGGAATCAGAACCGGGCCACCGGTCTTGGTGACCTCGGGCTTGCCGTTCTTGCCCACCGGCTGGCTCGCGAATGTCTGGCCGATGATCTTCGAGCCGCCGAGCTTGCCGTTGACGTAGACCCTTTGGCCGTTGGCATTGCCGGGAAATGCGACCTGGCTCACGCCGGTGACGACCAGCGGGTAGAGAATCCCGCAGAGCAACGTCAGGACGATGATCCCGATCGCGGATGTGATGATGTCTCGTTTCATGTCTTTAGTAGAGGTGTCCAGTGAGTCCCTGCACGATTGGTCCGAGCAGCAGGGCGGGGAAGAACGTCAGCGCGCCGACCAGCACGATCACGCCGATCAGCAAGATCACGAACGTCGGGTTGTCGGTTCGCATCGTGCCCAGCCCCGAGGGGCTTACTCGCTTGCCGGCCAGAGCGCCGGCGACGGCGAGCGCGAACAGGATCGGCGCGTAGCGCGCGAACAGCATGTCGAACCCGCCGAGCAGGTTGGCGAACGTGATCCCGTGCGAGCCGAGGTTGCCGGCGTTGGGCTGGATGAAGCCGGTGTAGCCGGCGTTCGCCGAGCCGTTGTTGTTGGCCTGCGACAGGTACGCATAGAAGCTCTCACCGAAGCCCTGTGGGGCATGCCCTCCGTTTGCCGCGAAGGCCACACTCGAGATCGAAGCCCGGCCGGCCCGGCTGGCGACGGCCAGGGCGGTGCAGAACAGCGCCGCCAGCGGCGTGATCAGGATCCCGAGCGCCACCAGCTTGATCTCGCGCGCTTCGACCTTCTTGCCCAGGTACTCAGGCGTGCGGCCGACCATCAGTCCGCCGATGAACACCGCCAGCAGCACGTACAGGAGAATCGAGTACAGGCCGGTGCCGACGCCGCCGAAGATCACCTCGGAGGCCGACAGGTTGGCGAACGGCACCGCGCCGCCGATCCCGGTGAACGACTCGATCGCACTGTTCACCGCGCCGCACGAGGTGACTGTCGTTATGACGTCGAACAGGGCAGAGCCGGCGATCCCGAACCTTTGCTCCTTGCCCTCCATGTTGCCGCCGCCCGAGCCGTGGATCACGCCCGTGTGCAGGCCCGCGGCGTGCTGCGCCGGCGAACCGTGCGCCTCGGCGATGTAGGCGACGATCACCGCCCCGAGGAACATGATCATCATCGTCGCGTAGATCGAGTACCCCTGGCGGCGGTTGCCGGCCATCCGGCCGTAGGTGAACACCAGCGCGGCGGGGATGATCAGCACGATCAGCATCTCGGCGAAATTCGTGAAGGCGGTCGGATTCTCGAACGGGTGCGCCGAGTTCGTGTTGAAGAAGCCACCACCGTTCGTGCCGAGCAACTTGATCGCTTCCTGCGAGGCGACGGGACCCATCGCGACCTGCTGGCTGAGCCCGGTGAGGCCGGTGGCAGTGAAATAGTGTGAGAAGTTCTGAATCGCGCCCTGGAACACCAGCACCAGCGCGAACACGAACGAGAGCGGGATCAGCAGGTACAGAATCGTGCGGATGATGTCCTGCCAGAAGTTGCCCAGGCTCTTGCCGCTGCGCGAGATGATCCCTCGGATCAGCGCGACAGCGACGGCGATGCCGACGCCGGCTGAGAGGAAGTTCTGGACGGTGAGCCCAGCCATCTGGCTGAAGTAGCTCATCGTCGTTTCGCCGCCGTAGTACTGCCAGTTCGTGTTCGTCAGGAACGACGAAGTGGTGTTGAACGTGACGTTCCACGGCGCGGAGTGGAACCCCTGCGGGTTCAACCCGGTCCAGTTCCACAGCCCCTGCGTGCGCAGGATGAAGTACAACAGAATCCAGCCCGCGAGCGAGAAGATGATCAAGCTCTTGGCGTACTGCTTCCAGTCCTGCCCCTTGTTCGGGTCAACCCGCATTACCCGGTACAGCAGCCGCTCGAGGCCGCCGAATACGGGGGTCAGGAATACGCGCTCGTTGGTGTAGACAGCCGCCATGTAGCGCGACAGCGGCAGCGCGAGCGCCGTCAGGACGGTGACAAACAGAAAGATCGTGAGCCAGCCGAGGAAAGTCATGGGCTCAGAACTTCTCTCCGCGCAGGAGCGCGTACAGGAGGTAGGCGCAGATGAGCACCGAGACGATCAGCCCGAAGAGGTCAGCGCCGCTCATATCTGATCGATCGCCCAGATCAGGCCGAGGAGGATCGCGAACATGACGATCCCGAGGAGAATGGCTACAGCGTCCATGAAAGAGATCGTGTCCCCTCGGCCATCAAGACGGCGTGCAGATACCGGCCCGCGGCATAAAGATGCTGTGAAGAGCCGCCGAGGAGTCCGTCAGAACTGAGCCGCGGGCTCAGCCGCGCTCAGCGAGGAGAACGTACTCGCGGTCGAGTTCGCCCATGTAAAGCTGGAGCGGGCGCACCGATGTCTGCTCGGGGTCCTTGACCATCTCCACCCATTGGGCGATCCAGCCCGCGCTACGGGCGAGCGCGAACATCACCGGGAACATCGACGGGGGAACGCCGATGGCCCTATACGTGAGACCCGAGTAGAGATCCAGGTTCGGGTACAGGCGGCGGGAGGTGAAGTATTCGTCTCCCAGCGCGCGGCTCGCGAGCTCGTCGGCGATCGCGACGAGCGGGTCGCGCCGGCGGGCTTCGTAGAGCTCCTCCAGCCGCCCCCGGAGGATCTTCGCCCGCGGGTCGTGAACCTTGTAGACCCAGTGTCCGAACCCCATCAGGCGCTCCTGGCCGGTCTTGACGCGCTCGAGGAACTCCGGCACAGCTTGCGGAGATCCGATTCCCCGCAGCATCGTCAGCACTGCCTCGTCGGCGGCCCCCCGCATCGGCCCGGAGAGCGCGGCGACCCCCGCGGCGACGGCCGAGTAGGGATTGACGTGGGTCGAGCCGACCGCGCGCACCGCCGTCGTCGATGCGTTCTGCTCATGGTCGGCGTGAAGCATCAGCAACGCGTCGAGGGCGCGCTCGACCGCCGGATCGGGCTCGAACTTCAGCTCGCTCATCCTGAACATCATCGACAGCAGGTTGCCGGCGTAGCTGAGATCGTCCTCGGGGTACACGTACGGCTGGCCCTGGAGGTGGCGGTAGGAGAATGCGGCGAGGGTCGGCATCTTCGCGAGCAGCCGCAGCGCCTGGAGCTCGCGGGCCCGCTCGTTGTGGACATCGCCGGCGTCGGGGTAGAAGCTCGACAACGCGCCGACCGATGCCGCCAGCATCGCCATCGGCTGGGCGTCGTAGCGGAATCCCTCGAGGAAGCTCTTGACGTTCTCGTGGACGAAATTGCGCGTGTTGACTTCGCCGAGCCACCGGTCGAACTCGTCCGGGGCCGGCAGCTCTCCGTTGATCAGCAGGTAGGCCACCTCGAGGAACGTGGAGTGCTCGCACAGGGCCTCGATCGAGTAGCCGCGATGCTGCAGGACTCCGGCCTCGCCGTCGATGTAGGTGATCGCGCTTCGGCAGGCCGCCGTGTTCGACAAACCGGGGTCGTAGACGACGAGGCCGTCGAGCGCTTCGCTCAGGACGGAGCTGCGGACGGCACCGTCCTCGATCGGCAGCTCGTAGCTCTGCCCGGTGCGGTTGTCGGTGACCGTGAGCGTGTCGTGGTTCATTTCAGCTCAGCAGGTGTGATGAGAGCGCTTGCGCAAATGGTGCGAGTATCAGCACGGTCAGGAATGTGAGGATGGCGAAGATCGCGACGAATCCGATCAGGAAGATCACGAACGTCGGCGTGTCTGTGCGAAGCGTACCGAGGCCGGGTGGTGCGATCCGCCGCGGTCCCATCGAGCCGGCCAGCGCGAGCACCGCGAGGATCGGGACGAGTCGAACGCCGAGCCGTTGTTCTGGCGAGGGCGGCCGGAACGGGCGCCCCGGCGGCCCTACTTGGAGTCAAACCGAAAGCCGACGCCGGGCTCGGTGTGAACCAAGTGCCTGCCCGAATCGCTCGGGTGCTCGATCTTGCGCCGCAGGCGCGCGATGTGCGTGCGCAGCACCTGGGTGTCCTCGGCATATCCCGGGCCCCAGACCTCCGACAAAAGCGCTCGGTGCGTCAACAAGCGGCCCCGATTGCGCACCAGCACACGCAGGAGCTCGAACTCGGTGCGGGTCAGGTGAATCTCCTCCCCCTCACGGCGAACGACGTGTGCGGCAAGGTCGACCTCGAGGCCGTCGACCGTGATCAGGCTCTCCTCCGACTTCGCCGGCACGCATCGAAGCACCGCCGCCAGCCGCGCGCACAGCTCCCGAGGACTGAACGGCTTGGTGACGTAATCATCGGCGCCGCCGCTGAGCGCACGGATCTTCTGCTCCTCGTCGCCAATCGCGGACAGGACGATGATCGGCATGTCGCTCCATTCCCGCAACCGGCGGCACAATTCGATGCCGTCGCCGTCGGGCAGCAGCACATCGACGATCGCGGCGTCCACCCGGGAAAGTGCCGCGGCATCGAGCGCCTCCTCGAAGTTCGCTGCCGGCAGCACCTCGTAACCCTCGCCGCGGAGGATCACCTTGAGCGCGCGCAGGATCTGGAGCTCGTCATCGCAGACCAGTATCCGCCGCTCGGGCGGGCCGACGCCCGCCATCAACTGAGGCACAGCGCGATCACCGTTGACCTTCTGAGCATCCACGGTAGGTCCCCGGTTGTGAAGCCCACGTGGAGAACAGGCCCGTAATCATCAAGATTCCGTGAAGAGGGGCGCTCGGCCCCTCGACGAGGCTTCAGGCTGTGGCGAACGCGACCTGCTGCTCGGCGTCCGCCACGAGTGGCATCAGCCCCTCGGTCGGCAGCATCCGGTCGAGTAGGTCGAGCGCTGATTCACGAAGGGTGCCGAGCGTCGGCGCGAGTGCCGCGCGAGTGGCCTGCCGCGCCGCGGTCCGGTCCGCGCCGGCGCGGGCCTCGCGAGCCGCCACGGCCGCCGCGTCTCCGGCCGCGGCCCGAGCGGCCGCGCGGGCACGGTCGCCAGCGATCTCGCCGGCACCCATCCGGGCCGCCGCCCACACGGGTGCGCCGGCCGACGCCCACGCGGCTTCGCGCGCCGCCGACCGTCCGGCGGCCCACGGGACGGCCCAGGCAGCGGCGCGAGCGGCCCCGAGCGCCGCCGACCACGCGGCGCGCGCCTGGCGGCGCGCGAACTGGAGCTCCGGGAGCGCCGCCCACAGGTCACGCCCGTCGAGCACGGCAGGGAGCCGGGTGAGGCGGGTCGCCGCCTCGTTCAGGCGCGCGAGGTCTAGCCAGGCGGGCGTATAAACCCGGATCAACCAGTCCATCGCCATCCATGCTCGCGCCTCGTCGAGTCCGTCGCCCGCGGTGCCGATCGTGCGGGTGAGGAACGGGCGCAGCCGCTGGCGCGGAACATCGTCGAGCCCGTCGTTGAGCGCGATGCAGAACGATCGGAGCACAGGGCTCACGCACGCGGGCTCGTCGGTGTGGTCCTCGCCGGCCAGATAACTGACCCATTCCATCGCACACCGCCCATCCTCTGGCCTGGCGTGGGTTCCGTACGCGAGCGTGTAATCGGTCATGGGTCCTCCAGCGGACGAACGGATGGGACGCCGATATTGTTCCGCGAAGGGGCGAAAAGGTCCAGCGTTCAGAGGGCGACCTGGGAACCCATCGTCACGGTCCGGCCGGGGGGCAGCCGGAAGTGGTCGATCGGGCTGGTCGCGTTGCGGGCCATCATGATGAACAGCACTTTGCGCCAGCGGCTCAGACTGGGGTCGTCGGTCGGCGTGATCGTCATCCTCGAAACGAAGTACGACGCGTGCTCGAGGTCGAGGTTGCGCTCAAGCAGGCCTCGCTTACGGGCGAGCGCCAACGCCTCGGGCACGTTCGCGGCGTCGTGATAGCCGGCGCGGATGCTGACGTGCGAAACCTTGAACAATCCCTGCCCGAGCCGCTCGACGGCGAACCGATCGGCGCTTTCGACGTGCGGCACGCTGACCGAGTCAACCGAGACGATCACGACCCGCGAATGGAGGATGTGGTTGTGCTCCACCTCGGCGCGCAGCGCGAGTGGCGTCGACTCCTTACCCTGCTTGAGGAAGATCGCCGTACCCGGGACCCGGTGGATCGGCGGCTGGACCTCGCGCAGGCCGTCGAGGAACTCGCTCAGCGACCCCTCCTGCTTGGTGCGGTTGCGAGTTACGGTCTCGCGCCCTCGGCGCCAGGTGATCATCACGGTTGCGATCACCAGCCCGACCCCGAGAGACAGGTATGCGCCGTGGCCGATCTTCGACAGGTTGGCGACGAAGAACGAGACCTCGACCGTGAGGAACAGCGCCCCGAGCGCAGCCAGCTTCCACTTCGGGGTGCGCCACACGCCCCGCGACACGGCGATGAACAGACAGGTGTTGAGAATGAATGTGCCGGTGACGGCGACGCCGTAGATGTCCGCTAGCTTGGCGGAGTGCTTGAACCACAGCACCAGCGCCGCGACCCCGATGCACAGTCCCCAGTTGATCAGCGGCACGTAGATCTGGCCCTCGAGATCGGAGGTGTGGACGATCTTCAGCCGGGGCAGGAAGCCGAGCTGGACGGCCTGCTTTGCGACCGAGAACGATCCCGTGATCGCCGCCTGCGAGGCGATGATCGTCGCCGCTGTGGCGAGCACGACCATCGCGATCCGCCCGCCGCTGGGGACGAGCAGGTAGAACGGGTTGGCGATCGTGCTCGGATGCGCGCGGATCAGCGCTGCCTGGCCCAGATATGAGAGCAGCACGGCCGGAAAGACGATCCCGAACCAGGTCATCCGGATCGGGGTGGCGCCGAAGTGGCCACGGTCGGCGTACAGCGCCTCCGCGCCTGTCACCGCAAGCACGACGCCGCCGAGCGTGAAGAACCCGGCGGCAGCCGTGATCGATCATGAACCGCGCCCCCCAGACTGGCGACAGGCCCTGAAGCACGCCAGGGTGCTGGACGACTTCACGGCCGCCGAGGATCCCGATCGCGAGGAACCAGATCAGGATCACCGGTCCGAACAGCCATCCGACCGCGCCGGTGCCGAACCGCTGGCCCATGAACAGCGCGATCAGGATCGCCAGCGAGATCGGCACGACCAGATGGGCGAGGCTGGGGGTCGCGACGTTGAGCCCTTCGACGGCCGAGATCACCGAGATCGCGGGCGTGATCATGCCGTCGCCGAAGAACAGTCCAGCGCCGAAGATGCCGAGTGTCACCAGCACGGCGGCGTGCGCCAGCTTACGCCGCTGGATCAGCGCGGTCAGCGCCATGATCCCGCCGTCACCGCGGTTGTGGGCGCGCATGATGAACCCGGCGTACTTGATCGACACCTCGATCATCAGCGCCCAGAAGATCAGCGAGACGATGCCGTAGACGCCGGCCGTGGTGGCGCGCGCCGCGTTGGCGTGCTGGGTGAAGATGACCTGCTCGGTGTACAGCGGGCTCGTGCCGATGTCGCCATAGACGATCCCGAGCGCACCGAGTCCCAACACGATGCGGCTCGCGTGTGCGACCACGTCGCGCTCGTCGTTGGCGGCTGCCTGAAGCGCCGCGGAAGGATGATCGACGACCGGCACGGGAGCTGGGCGGACCGGCCAGTGACCGAGTTTGTGCGCCGCCTCGTTGAAGGTCCTGCGCACCCCGGTCTTGGCTTCGGCGCTTGCGCCGTCCTCGCGCATTTCCGGGTCGTGCTTGTGGGCTGCCTCGTGCAGGCCGTAGCGCCGCAGCGGCGGACTCATGTTGTCAGCCCGGTCTCGTGGCTTTGCACTGAGCCCAACGGTAGCTGGCCATAAGCTACGGCGCTCATGCGGATCCAGCGCACCTCGACTCGGGCGATGTCCCTCGTCATGGTGGCGATCGGCATTGCCCTGCTCGTGCGCACGATCGTCGCCGGAGGAGGGCCACTGGCGACGGGCGTGTTGCTCGGGATCCTGTTCATCGCGGCAGGGGCGGGGCGCTTGTATTTCCAGCGGAAGCGCTAGTGACAAACTCGAGTTGACCGAGCGTCCGTTCAGCTACCGCGCGCTGTTTGCGGTCGTGTACACGACCTCGGTCAGCTCGGTCTACTTCGCGCTCGGGGTGGTCGCGCGGCACGCCGACGGGCTGACCCCGGTCGTGTTCCTGGTCGCGGGGATCTTCTTCCTGCTGTCAGCGATGACCTACGCCGAGGGGGCGTCGATGGGCCACGAGCGCGGCGGCTCGGCGGTGTTCGCGCGGTACGCGTTCAACGAACTGGTCAGCTTCGTCGCGGGCTGGGCGATCATGCTCGATTACACGATCCTGCTGGCCGTCACCGCGATCACGGTCCCGAGCTACCTGGCTGCGTTCTGGTCGCCGATCGGACGCGGCGGACTCGAGATCGCCGTGGCGCTGGGGGTGATCGCGTTCGTGGCGATCGACAATCTGGTCGGGGTCGGCGCCCGCCGCCTGCGACGGCGGATCCTGGTCACCGGCGCCGACCTGGCGCTCCAGGCGGCGGTGATCGTGCTCGGGCTGGCGCTCGTGTTCGAGCCTCAACGGCTGCTCGACAGCATCCATTTGGGCGTCGCGCCGACATGGAGCGACCTGGCATTTGCGTTGCCGATCGCGGTGATCGCATTCACGGGCCTCGAGGCGGCTGCCGGTGCGGCCAGCGAGGTGACGGGCACGGCCGCCCATCTACGTCGGCTGATAATCCCCGGGGCGGGCGTGATCATGCTCGTCTATGTCGGGATCGCGCTCGTGGGCGTGGGTGCGCTCCCGGTTCACCACGGCCAGACCGAGCTCGGCCTGACCCACATCCGCGCACCGGTCCTGGGCGTGGTCGAGGCGTTCCGTCCGCAATGGGTGGCGGACGTGCTCAAGTACGCGGTTGCGATCACGGGCGCAGTCGGGCTGGCCGCGGCTGCCGGGGCATCGATGCTCGGGGTCTCGCGGGTCGGCTATTCGATGGCGACCAACCGCCAGATCGCGGCACCGATCGGCCGCCTTCATCGTCGCTGGGGAACGCCCTTCGTGGTGATCGGCGCGGCCGCGTTCGCGGCCGGGGCGCTGGCGGTTCCCAGAGACCTCGAGCTGCTGATCGGTATCTATGCATTCGGGGCGCTGCTGTCGTTCACGATTGCCCACGTGTCGGTGATCACGCTGCGCTTCCGCGAGCCTGCTCGCAGCCGGGGCTACACGATGCCGCTGTCGGTGCAGCTCCGGGGAGCGCGAGTCCCCCTGCCGGCCGTCCTCGGGGCGGTGCTGGCGGCCGCGGGGTGGGTGGCGGTCGTCGTCTTCCATTCCGGCGCGCGGTATGTCGGCGCCGGATGGCTGTTGGCCGGCCTGACGCTCTACGTCGTCTACCGCAAGGCGGATCACACGCCGTTGCTACGTCGAGTGACGATCCCTGAGCGAGCCCTGCGCCACGAGGCGCCGGAACCGGAGTTTGGCTCGCTGCTGGTGCCGATTCTCGGCAGCCCGTTGGATGACGACATCGTTCAGACCGCTGCGCGGCTGGCCGGCGAGACGGGTGATGAGGCGGATGACGGGGCTGTGATCGAGGCGATCTGGGTGTTCGAGATCCCGCTGGCACTGCCACTGGATGCGCCGCTGCCCGCGGCCCGCGTCCGGCGCGCACGCGAGGCGCTGGCGCGGGCGAAAGTGGTCGGCGAGGAGTACGAGGGGGTGCAGGTCGCAACCGCGATCGTGCGCGGGCGACGGGTCGGACAGGTGATCGTGAACGAGGCGCGCCGGCGGGGAGTCGAGGCGATCGTGCTCGCCGCCGACGAGCCCGGACGCGTCCGTGCCGGACCGCTGCTCGGCGGCGCCGGGGGTCCGCTGGAGGGCGTCGGCGAGCTCGTCCGGTATGTGGTCCGCAAGGCGCCGTGCCGCGTGATTCTGACCGCCCCCCCGGCGGGCGTCGCGTCCGTCACCGGGCCGGCGCGGAACGCGGCGCAAGCGGATCGCTGACCTTGGCCAAGATCGAGACCCACGGGCTCAGGCGCACCGTCGGCGTCGGCGGCCTGTTCGCCACGGCGTACGGCAACGTCGGCTCGTCGATCTACTACGCGCTCGGCCTGGTCGCGTTTTACGCGCTCGGGCTGACGCCCGTCGTGTTCATGCTCGCGGGCGGATTGTTCGCGCTGACGGCGAAGACCTACGCCGAGGGTGCGTCGATGTTCCCCGAGGCCGGCGGCTCGTCGTCGTTTGCGCGCCACGCGTTCAACGAGTTCGTGTCGTTCTTCGCCGGCTGGGCGCTGAGCCTCGACTACATCCTCACGATCGCGATCTCGGCCTTCTTCGTGCCCCACTACCTGGGAGCGTTCTGGCCGGCGCTCACGCACGGGCCCGGCGACGTGATCGGGGGCCTGATCGTGATCACGGCGCTCGCGTGGCTGAACATCCGCGGGATCGGCGAGTCGGCGAAGCTCAACTTCTTCCTCGCGATCATGGACCTGATCACGCAGTGCGTGATCATCGTCATCGGCGCCTTCCTGGTGCTCAATCCGTCATTGCTCGTGCGCCAGGTTCACCTCGGGACCGCGCCGACCTACAGCCACCTGATCTTCGCCCTGTCACTGGCGATGCTCGCCTACACCGGGATCGAGACCGTCTCGAACATGGCCGAGGAGGCACGTGATCCGGGCCGTGACGTACCCCGCGCGGTCAACCTGATCCTGATCGCCGTGCTCGGCGTCTACGCAGGAATGACAGTCGTCGCGCTGTCGGCCCTGCCGGTGGTCGGCCACGGCAGCCACGCGACGACGCTGCTCGGTCTGCCGCCGCCACACGGCTTCGAGAACGACCCCGTACTGGGAATCATCGAGCACCTCGGCCTGCCTGCGACGCTGACACACCTGCTGCGCTACTACGTCGGAATCCTCGCCGCGACGATCCTGTTCATCGCCACCAACGCGGGGCTGATTGGGATCTCCCGGCTGTCGTGGTCGCTGGCCGAGCACCGGCAGCTGCCGGCGCTGTTCTCGCGCCTGCATCCCCGGCACCGGACGCCCTGGTTCACGATCATCGTCTTCTCGGTGTTCGCCGGGATCCTGTTGATCCCCGGCAAGACCGACTTCCTCGGCAACCTGTACTCGTTCGGAGCGATGCTGTCGTTCACGACGGCACACGCCGCCGTCACGGTGCTGCGGTTCAAGGATCCCGACCGCGAGCGTCCGTACCGAATGCCGTGGAACGTCCGGTTCCGTGGCGGTCAGCTGCCGCTGACCGCCGTGATCGGCGGCATCGGAACGTTCGCGGCATGGGTCTCCGTGTTGGTGCTGCACGTCGACGCGCGCTATGTCGGGACCGCGTGGATGATCGTCGGCGTCGCCGGCTACGTCTACTACCGTCACCATCAGGGCCTCGACCTTGTCTCCCATCACAAGATTGCGCACCGCGAGCGACCGGCCTTCTTCGTCGAGCTGGACTACCGGTCGGCAGTCGTCCCGATCTTCGGTACCGACATCGACGCCGCGGCCCTGCGCGCCGCCGCGAGGCTCGTCGGGGAGGGCGCGGTTGTCGAGGCGGTGTACGTGCTCCGCGTGCCCAACCAGCTCTCGCTCGACGCCGGACTGGAGGAGGATGAACAGCTCGGCCTGAGCGTGCTCGAGAGTGCGAAGCTGATGGGCCGCAAGGCCGGGCTGAAGGTGCAGACGCGGCTGATCCGCACCCGCAATCCGGGTGCCGCGATCGTCGAGGAGGCCGAGCGGTCAAAGGCCGAGATCATCTACCTGGGTACGGTCCACGCGCCGCCGTCCGAGCGCGTGCTCGGTCCGACCGCGATCTATCTCCTTGCCCACCGGCCGTGCCGGGTGGTGATCGAGACGCCGCCGGCGGGGGCTGGGCGGAGGTGATCGGGGCAGGCTCGGGCCGGAGCGGGGCGAATAGCGCGCTTGGGCGACGCGGTCGAGACCGGGCGAGGCCTGTGCGGGGCCGTGCGGGGCCCGTGCGGGGCGAAATCCGGCGCGCCGAGGTGCTTACAGGCCAAAAGTCCACGCCCGCGGGCGACCTTGGTTACATAAGCATGCCCCACATGCTTATCTGGCCAAGGCCCAGCAGGCGCGCCCGGTTTGTCCCCGTATGCAGGCGAAATGCCGAATTTGCTGACACCATCCGCCCGCCCGCACCCTCACCGGCGCCGTTTACCGGCCGAACGCCGGCCGCGAGGTTGCGAAGTCACCGAAGCGGTCGCCTCCCGAGCAAGACGCCGGCCACAGCTCAGCTAAGTAGCCATGTCGATCGGGAAGCCGCGCCAGGGCCTGGCTCAGCCCGCGAACCGGTACCCGACCCCGGGGTCGGTCCGGATATACCGCGGCCCACCCTCGGGCTCGATCTTGCGCCGGAGGTTGGCGATGTGGGCCCGGAGCACCTGCGTGTCGTCGCCGTAACCCGTGCCCCACACGCTGACCAGCAGCTCTCGATGGGTGAGCAACCGCCCGCGGTTACGGCTCAGCTGGCGCAGCAGGTCGAACTCGGTCGGGGTGAGGTGGATCTCCTCGCCGTCACGGCGAACAGTACGGCGGGCGAGGTCGACCTCGAGCCCGTCGACCGAGATCACCGCCTCCTCGGGATCGGGCTCGGTCCGGCGGAGGTTCGCCTGCAGCCGCGCCACGAGCTCCCGCGGACCGAACGGCTTGGTCACGTAGTCGTCGGCGCCGGCCGCGAGCGCTCGGACCTTGACGTCCTCGTCGCCGACGGCCGACAGGACGATCACCGGCATGTCACTCCACGCCCGCAAGCGGCGGCACAGCTCGACGCCGTCGATGTCCGGGAGCACCAGGTCGATGATCGCGGCATCGGGCCGCTGCACAGCCGCCAGGTCGAGTGCCTCCTCGGCGGTGCTTGCGGGGACCGCCTCGAACCCGGCGTCACGGAGGATCACGCGCAGCGCGCGGAGGATCTGCTGCTCGTCGTCGCAGACCAGCACGCGAGGCCTCGATGACGAGCTCACGCGGGCACCGCCGGATCCGCCGTCCGACCGTCGTGCGGGTCCGGGACGGCGAGCTCGCGCTCGACGGGCAGCGAGATCACGAAGCTCGTGCCCTGGCCCGGGAGCGACTCGACCGTGAGCGTGCCTCCGTTCCCCTCGACGAACCCCTTGGCGATCGCCAGTCCAAGGCCGGATCCGGTCCAGTGCTCCTTGGCGGCAGTGCGACCGCGGTAGAAGGGTTCGAAGATTCGCTCCCGCTCCCCGGGCTCGATCCCCGGCCCCTGGTCAACGACCCGGATCAGGATCCGGGCGCCGGACCGGCGCATCGTCACCGACACCGGCAGGCCGGCCGAGTAGCGACGGGCGTTCTCGAGCAGGTTTGCGAGCGCGCGCTCGAGCTGGGCCGCGTCGGCGCGCACCTGGGGGATGTCCGGGTCGATCGCCAGCCGAATGTCGCGCGGCCCCGTCGTGTAGGCCCTCCCGGGCCGCGAGCACGACATCCTCGAGCGAGACCCAGTCGAGGCGTGGCTCGGCGCCGCCGCCCTGGAGCTTGGAGAGGTCGAGCAGCTTCTCGACGAGCGTCGCCAGGCGTTCGCCCTCCTGCACCACCGCTGCGCTCATCTCGCTGCGCTCCTCCGCGGTCAGCGATTCGGTTCCGAGCGCGTGGCCGGCGGCGACGATCGCCGTCAGCGGCGTGCGCAGATCATGGGAAACCGCGCGCAGCAGCGCCGTCTTGACGTCGTCGCTGCGCCTGAGCGCCGCCGTCTCGACCGCTTCAGCCTGGAGCGCGTCCCGGCGCAGAGCGATCGCCACCAGCGCCTCGAGCGCCGGGACGACCTGCGTGCGCAGCCGGGCGGCGGTCTCGAGCGAGCAGCGCGCGCGGGACCAGCAGCGTCGCGATCTGCTTCCCGGTCGTGTCGCGCAAGGCCAGCGCCCGGCGTCGCTCGTCGCCGTCGGCGGAGCCGAGCTCGATCGCGGCCGACGGGATCGCAAGTGCCTCGGCAACCCGGCGGGCCGTAACCCCGAGCGCGGTGCGCGTGTCGGAGCCGGCCAGCAGCTCACGCGCCAGCGCCGCCGCGAGGTCCGCCTCGCCACGCCGCCGCTCTGCCTCCTGCGCCCGGCTGCGCGCGAGCTGCGCGACCGCGCTGACGACCACCGCGACGGTCGTGAACGCCGCGAGCGCGACCCAGTTGCGGCTGTCGGCGATCGTGAAACGGCCGGTGGGGGGGAGATGGAAGAAGTTGAATGCGGCCGCGCTCAGGAGCGAGGTGGCGAGCCCCAGCGCGATCCCCCAGTAGCCGGAGGCGATGAGGACCGCCGGCAGATACACGACGCTGAGCGAGACGACGGGAGCGAGCTGCTTGAGCGGGTAGATCGCGGCGGTCGCCAGCGCGACGGTGGCGATCGACACCCCGATGCCGACCAGCGGATGTGCACGCTGTTCGGTCAGCCAGCCGTGTCCGAAGCCCGAGCGCATTCTGCCCTCATGCCAGGCCGGCGCCCCCGTAGGACGCCGGCGGGGCGGCCGCTGCCTGGGCGGAGTCGATCTGCGACAGCAGCCCCTGCGGGCTGGTGCCCGCGAGCACCCGCAGCCGGGGCAACCGGTACGGATCGTTGCTGGGGGCGGCCCACCCCGGGATGACCGTGGTCGAGCCGACGAATCCAGCCGCTCGGACCTCGTCGATCACAGTCGAGTCGTAGTGGCCCGAGGGGTAGCAGAACCAGTTGACGGGCACACCGTAGCGCTGCTGCAGCTGCTTGCGAGCGCTTGCGACCTGATACGCCAGCTGCGAGGCGTCAAGTGTGACCAGGTCGGCGTGGCTGATCCCCTGGGTATCGAGCTCCCAGCCCGCGTCGACCAAGCCGCGGACCTGGTCGTCGGTGAGTCCGCCCTGAGACGGAGGCAGCCCGGTGAGCTGGATGTTCTCGTTCCCGACCCAGCCGAGCTTCTGCAGGACCGGCAGCGCGTTGAGGTACTGCGACCGATAGCCGTTGTCGAAGCTGATCACGATCGGCTTGCCGGCACCGAGCGGCACGCCGTGCTTCCAGAATGCGTTGACCTGGTCAAGCGTGACGGCGTGCCAACCGGCTGCCTTGAGCGCCTGCATCTGCGCGGCGAACTCGGGCTCCGGCACGTAGAGCCCCGGGAACGGGGCTCCCGCGGGAGGCGGGGCGATCACGTGGTACATCAGGATCGGCACGGGTGTGCTGCCTGGATGGCCGGTCGGCTTGCCGGTGACCGTGGTCCGGTGCGAGAGGGTCGCGCCGTGATCGCCGGTGGCCGGCTTAGAGCTGGAGTGGTGGGCGGCGGGGCTCCGATCCGCGGCGGCGCTCGAGTTTGCGCTCGAGCCTCCGCCGGACCCGGCGGCAATCACGATCGCGATCGCGGCGACCAGCACCAGGGTGCCAAGCGCCACCATGCCGGCGGCGGCGTACCCGCCGCCGGCGTTCGCGGGCCCGTTCCAACCTGCGCATCTGTAGCTCTTCAAGGTTCATTGCCCTGACGAATGTATAGAAGGACTCCGGGCGGTTGAGGCGAAACGCAACACCATGCTGCTCAGACACCGCGTCCCGGGAATCGAGTCCCGGCCCGCCAACACCTTGAAGGGGTTCGAGCATCTTGACGAGAAGTCGATCGCGGTTCTGCGCTGGCTGCTGGCAAACCGGGTCGAGTTCGTGCTCGTCGGAGCGGTCGGGGAGGAGATCCGTGCCAACGCCAGGGTCGGCGGCCCGGTAGCGATCGTCCCGGCTCCCTATGGCCGCAACCTGGACCGTCTCTCGCGCGCATTGTCCTCGGCGCATGCGCGGCTGCGAATGCGTCCCGGCAAAGAGAGCGAGGAAAACAGCGTGCCAGTGAAGATGAACGCCGAGAAGCTGAGCCGCGGGCTCCGTTGGGAGCTTCGGTGCGGTGCCTATGACCTCGACATCGAGGGCCGCCCCGACGGGCTTCCTCGCTACCAGGAGCTGCTGTATGAGGCCTCGCGGTTCGAGATCGCGACCGATGTGAGCGTCGAGGTCGCCTCGCCCGAGGACCTCGAGCACTTTGCCCACGTGCGCCGGACCGGAAGCGCGCCGGAGATCAGGATCACGCGCCGGACGCCGCCTGATGACTCAGCTGACGCGGGCTCCGGCGAACCAGGGCGCGAGCGCGAGGAACAACAGCCCTGACTCCGGCAGGCCTCGCTCCGCCCCGGGCTCTGCAGCCCATCACGGAAAACGATTAGGGGCCGCTGAGGGGCCCGGGTACGCTCCGGGGATGCCCCGACGCACCTCGATCGCGTTGTCCGCGGCGGCCGCCTGCGCCGTGCTGCTGCCGATCACGTGGTACGCCGCCTACCACGTCGGGTTCGTCGAGCGCGTCGATCAGTCGATCCTCAACGGGTTCCTCGATTTGCGTCGCCCCCGTACCGGCGGGATCGCGAGCTTCATCGCCCAGCTCTGCAGCCCGAGCCAGTACGTGTTCTTGGCGGCCGTGCCGGTCCTCGTGGCCCTGATCCGGGGGCGTTACTTGATCGCGATCACGATCGTCGCGATCCTGGTCGGAGCCAACCTTACGACCGAGCTGCTGAAGCCGTTGCTGGCAACGCCGCACGGGACCCTGCCGCCCGACGGGGTCTCGACCGTGTCGCGGGCTTCGTGGCCGAGCGGCCACGCGACGGCGGCGATGTCGCTGGCGCTGGCTTCGGTGCTCGCGGCACCGTCACGGCTGCGGCCGGCTGCGGCCGCCCTCGGCGCCGGCTTCGCCGTCGCAGTCAGCTACTCGTTCCTGACGCTCGGCTGGCACTACCCGAGCGACGTGTTCGGCGGCTTCCTCGTGGCGAGCGTATGGACGTTGCTGGGGGTGGCCTTCCTGACGGCTCGCGAGGCCCGCAGCCCCCGGGTGGCCGAGCCCGACGGTGGGGCTCGATTGCCCGTGGGCGCGGCGCTGCGGCCAGCGGCCGTTGCGTTGCTCGCCGCGATCGCCGTCGCGGCCGCGATCGCCGTCGCCCGTCCACACGCGGTCGTCGGGTTCGCCCGCTCACACGAGCTGTTCGTGATCGGCGCCGCCGCGATCGCCGCGCTTGGATTCGCGCTCGCGACCGCGGTCATGCTGGCTGTACGGCGGTAGCGCTCTACCGATACCGCCCCGGCTCCCACAGCGGCTCATCGCCGTGGTTGGCTGCCCGGGCGAGAATGAACAACAGGTCCGAGAGCCGGTTCAGGTACCGCACGACCTCCGGGTTCAGCTCCTCGCCACACGCGATCGCGAGCCGCTCTGCGCGGCGGCAGACAGTCCGGCAGACGTGCAGGTGGGAAGCCGAGCGCGTGCCGCCGGGGAGCACGAAGGACTTGAGTGGGGGGAGCGTCGCGTTGACCTCGTCGCAGCGCTGCTCGAGCCAGGCCGTCTGCTCGGGCAGGACGCGCAGCCGCTCTCGCTCAGGATCCTCCGGCGCGGCGATGTCCGCGCCGACGTCGAACAGGTCGTTCTGGATCCGGCGCAGCCACTCCTCGTAGGCGCTGGAGAGCCCCTCGACCGTCAGCGTCAGCCCGATCTGCGAGTTCAGCTCATCGATCGTCCCGTATGCCTCGATCCGCGGGTGGGTCTTGGGCACGCGGCTCATGTCGCCGAGGTGGGTCTCGCCACCGTCGCCGAGACGGGTGTAGATGCGCGTGAGGTTGACTGTCATCAGGGTCGTCGCCCAGTCTAGAGGCGGACGCTCGCCCCGAGTCACGATTCGCGGGACCCATTCCCGCGGTACGATCCGGCCGTTCAAGGTCGATGGTGATGGGAAGCCGGTGAGAGTCCGGCGTGGACCCGCCACTGTGATCGGGGACGCCGGCCGCAATCGAGCCACTGGCGACGTCGAGTCTCCGGGAAGGCGCGGCTGGTAGGCCCGTAAGCCAGGAGACCAGCCTCCGACCGCCAAGCCGATACGCCCTCGTGGAAAGGGGTGGCCCTTTATGAAGCTGAAGACCTCACTCACACTGTGCGGAGCGGTCCTCGCACTCTTGATCGTGCCCGCATCAGCGGCGGTCGCGGCGGGCGGTGCGGCCGTGACCGTCCGGGTGGAAGGATTGAGGCACACGCTGCTTGCGCCGACCGTCGTACGCACCCACAGCGGCTCGATCACCAAGGGTGGCGCGGCGCCGGGAAAGTGCCCGGCAGGCAGCGCTCAAGGTGCGCTCGATGTCGCCGCCCATCACGATTGGCGCGGCACGTGGTACAGCAGCTACAAGGAGTATCTGATCACGTCGATTCTCGGTGAGAGCTACAACAGCAGCTCGTCGGACTATTGGAGCGTCTGGATCAACGACCGGTTTGCGCAAGTCGGGGCGTGCGACATCCAGTTGCATCCCGGCGACCAGGTGCTGTTCGCGGTCGAAGGCGCCAAGACCTCGTATCCGCTTGCTTTGAGCGGGCCGTCGACCGCGCATGCAGGTCAGCCGTTCACGGTCAATGTGGTGTCGTTCTCAAGCATCGGCAAGCGCAAGCCGCTCGCCGGTGTGACCGTCTCCGGTGCCGGCGTCAGCGCGGCCACGAACAGCCACGGGATCGCGACGATCACGCCCCATGTGATCGGCACGCTCAACCTCGATGCCGCTCGGAGCGGGTACATCCGCGCTGCGCCGTTGCACGTGCGCGTGTCGGCCTGACGGCGATGCGCGGCCGGGCTCGCACCGTCCTGGCGGCCGCGCTCGCGGCGGCTGTCCTCGGCGGGTGCGGGCTCGGCCCCGGGCCGGGCACCTCCAACGTCAGCCTCACCGTGACCCGTGGGTTTGGCACGAGCCGGCTCGGCTCGGTGACCGAGAAGCAGGTCCCCGGTTCGGAGACCGTGATGCGGATGCTCGAGCGCTCGTTCCAGGTGCAGACGCGCTACGGCGGCGGCTTCGTCGAGTCGATCAACGGCCTGGCGGGCAACTCCGCGCGGCTCGACTGGTTCTACTACATCAACGGTGTCGAGGCCCCGATCGGAGCTGCCACGACGGCGGTTCATCGCGGCGACCGAATCTGGTGGGATCTGCATGACTGGAGTGCGACCGACTCGATCCCTGCGGTGGTCGGGTCGTTCCCGGCGCCGTTCGTCCATAGCGTCGGCGGCAAGCGCTACCCGACCACGCTGGAATGCGCGGCCTCCGATGTCGGCGGGGCCTGCAAGCGCGTCGCCTCGGCGCTCGGTGCCGTGGGCGTGCCGGCCGCCAGCCAGCTGCTCGGCAGTGCCTCCGGGACGGACACGCTGACGGTCCTCGTCGGCACCTGGAGTGAGCTCCGGGGGACGTTCGCAGGGAGCCTGATCGACCAGGGCCCCGCCGCGAGCGGCGTCTATGCCCGCTTCGCCACCGGCGCGGGCGGGCAGTCGTTGCTGGCGCTCGATCCCCACGGGCACACGGTGCGCACGCTCGGCGCCGGCGCGGGGCTGGTCGCGGCGATCGCGCAGGGCTCTGGTCAGCCGACGTGGCTGGTCACGGGCACCGACACCGCAGGAGTCGCAGCTGCCGCCGCGGCGCTGACGCCGGCGAGGCTCAAAGACCATTTCGCGCTGATTGTCGATGGCGCCAGCGACCTGCCGGTGCCGCTCGGAGCGACACGGTGAGCTACCGCCGGCGCGCGAGCCCGCTGCACGCCGCGCGCGCCGGGGTCGGCTGCGCGTACTGCCTGTCGCTTGCGCTCGCGGCGCTGATCCTCGACAACCCGGTGGCTCTGGCGGCGGTTCTCCTCGCGACCGTGCTCGCGGGTGTCGGTGCCGGGGTGGGGAGGGAGCTCGGCCGCGCGGCCTTGCTGGCGGCGCCGCTCGCGGTCGTGGTCGTACTCGTCAACGCGCTCGTCACCCGGGACGGGCTGACGGTGATCGTGCGGCTCGGTCAGCTTCCGTTGCTCGGCCATACCGACGTGACCTTGGAGGCGACGGTGTACGGCGGCGTCCTTGGCCTCCGTGCCGCGGCGCTGATCCTATCTGGAGCCCTGTATACGCTGGCCGTCGACCCCGATCAGGTCCTGAGACTGTTCCGACGGGTGTCGTTTCGCTCGGCCCTGACCGCGACCCTGGCGACGCGGATGGTCCCGGTGCTGGTCCGTGACTCGCGGCGGCTCGCGGACGCCCAGCGCTGCCGGCCCGGCCGCCCGCCGTCGCGGCTGGCGCTGCTCCGGGCGGCGACCGCCGGCGTGCTCGACCGGGCGCTCGACGTCGCCGCCGCGCTCGAGGTGCGCGGCTACGGCGCGGCACGGCGACCGCCGCGCGGGCACAGACCGTGGTCGCGCCACGACCTTGGATTCTCCACCGCCGCGATCGGAGTCGTGGGGGTGGCCGTCGTCGCGCGAGCCGCCGACCTGGCGCCGTTCCGGGCTTACCCCTCGCTGCACACGCCCGTCGGTGTCCCCACCCTCGCCGTCGCCGTCGTCCTGCTTGCCTGCGCGCTGGCGCCGTTTGCCGACCGCCGGGGGATCGAGTGGTGAGCGGGGTGCTCCGACTGTCCGATGTCACCTACACCTACCCCCGGTCTTCGCGCCCGGCGCTGGATTGCGTCTCGCTCGTGGTCAACCCCGGGGAGCTGGTCGTGATCGCGGGGGGGTCGGGCAGCGGGAAATCGACCTTGCTGCGGGTCGCGAGCGGGCTCGTGCCGCATTTCTTCGGCGGCACGATGGCGGGCCGGGCGATCGTCGCGGAGATGGACACGCGGAAGCACGGTCCGGGGGAGCTGGCGGCCGCGGTCGGCACCTTGTTCCAGGACCCGGAGACGCAGGTCGTGATGGGGACCGTCAGGGCGGAGCTCGCTCTGCCGCTCGAGAACCGGGGGTTCTCTGCGGCCGTCGTCGCGCGCGGCGTCGAGGAAGCGGCGCTCGCGCTCGGGATCGCACATCTGCTTGACCGGGCGACCGCCTCGCTGTCCGGCGGCGAGCTGCAGCGCGTCGCGCTGGGGGCGGCGCTCGCGGGGCGGCCGCAGCTGGTCGTGCTCGACGAGCCCACCTCGCAGCTCGACCCGGTTGCGGGCGATGAGCTGATGGGCGTCCTGCGGCGGTGCAACGAGGATTTCGACGTCACGGTGCTGCTCGCCGAGCACCGCTTGGAGCGCTGCCTTCCGTTTGCCGACCGTGTCTTGGCGATGGCGGATGGGCGGGTGGCCTGCGACGCCACTCCGTCGAGGTTCCTCGATTGGGCCGGGGCGCAGGCACCCTCGCTGTCGACCCCGGGCGCACGTCTGCTGTCGGGCCTCGGCCTCGCACCCGTCCCGGGGGTCAAGGCCGCCCGCTGCGCGCTGCGCGAGCAGGGGCTTGACGCTCCTCTTCGCCCGATTGCCGACGAGCCGCGTCGAACCCGGGACGCGCGACCCCCTGCGCTGGGGCTCGATCGCGTCTGGCACGAGCTGCGCAACGGCGCGTCGATCCTGCGGGGCGCGTCGCTGACGATCGCACCCCGGGAGCGGGTCGCTCTGATGGGGCGCAACGGCGCCGGCAAGTCCACGTTGCTGCGTCACGCGGCCGGTCTGATGCGGCCCACCCGCGGCCGCGTGCAGGCCGCCGGCAGGGTCGCGCTGCTACTCCAGAACCCGACCGACTACCTAGTTCACGAGACTGTCGCAGAGGAGGCTTCCGAGACCGCGCGCGGGCGGGTGGGTCTCGCTGGACCGGCATTCGACGGTCGCCATCCGCGCGATCTGTCCGGCGGTGAGAAGCAGCGCCTGGCCCTCGCGATCGTGCTCGATGACCCCGGCGATCCTGCCGTCGTCGTGTGCCTCGATGAACCGACGCGGGGAATGGACCGCGGCCTCAAAGATGATCTCGCGGCACTGCTGAAGGGCCTCGACGCGGCCGTGCTCGTGGCCACCCACGACCCGGAGTTCGTGGCCGCGTTCGCCGACCGTGTGGTGCTGCTCGCCGACGGCGTCCCGATCGCTGACGGGCCAACGGCCGAGGTGCTGTCGGGCGGTACCTATTTTGCCACCGAGACCGCCCGGATCCTGGGCGGCGCCGGGGGTGCGCTGACAGCCGACCAGGGCATTGCGCTGCTGATCGGAAGCCGGGCGCCATCAACCGAGCCGACGCCCTTGCCGCCACCAACCGAGGTGCCCGCGTGAGCTGGCAGCTCGCCGCGTTCACGATCCTCGCGCTCGGCCTCGCCGCGGGTTTCGCCTGGTACGAACGCACCAAGCCCGACGCGCGGATCGTCGCGCTGGTGGCGACGCTGGCAGCATTCGCGGCGCTCGGGCGGATCGCGTTCGCGGCGCTGCCGAACGTCAAACCGACGACCGACATCGTGCTCGTGGCCGGCTACGCGCTCGGCGGGGGCCCGGGGTTCGTCGTCGGCGCGCTCGCCGGGCTGACGTCGAATTTCTTCTTCGGTCAGGGCCCGTGGACGCCGTGGCAGATGGCGGCGTGGGCCGCGACGGGTCTCCTGGGTGCCGGCCTCGCGCCGATCACCAGGCACCGGATCCGCCGTATTCCACTCGCGATCGCCTGCACGGTTGCGGGGTTCGCGTTCACCGTCACCCAGGATGTCGGCGACTGGGTCAGCTACAGCGACCACAGCACCGCGCAACTTGGCATCTACGTGGGCAAAGGGCTTGGCTTCGACGCGGTTCACGCCGCCGGATGCCTCGTGTTCGCGCTCGCGTTCGGGCCGGCGCTGCTGCGATCGATCCAGCGCTTCGCGGCCCGCCTCACCGTCACCTGGGTCCCGTCGCCGACGGTTGTGCCGCTCGTGGTGGCGGTCGCAGTGGCCGGCGCGCTCGTGGCCGCGCCGACGGTTCGAGCCGCGACGCCGGCCGGTTACCTGCTGGCGGCCCAGAACCACGATGGCGGCTTGGGCCCCTCGCCGGGCTCGGCTTCGTCACAGCTGTTCGCCGGCTGGGCGGCACTCGGGCTCGCGGCCGCGGGCTACAACCCGCAGGACGTCAGCAGCAACGGCCCCAGCCTGATCGACTACATCCGTTCCGGGGCCGGGTCGGAGTCCGATCCAGGATCGCTCGAGCGGACCATCCTCGCGGTCCGGGCCGCGGGGCTGTCGGCGACGAGCTTCGGTGGCCAGGACCTCGTCGCCTCGCTCGAGCGCGACATCAGGAGGGACGGGTCGGTGTCCGACCAGGTCAACCTGACCTCGTTTGCCGTGCTGGCGCTGCGCGCGGCCGGCACTCCACCCTCGGCGCGCACGGTGTCGTGGTTGAGTCACCAGCAGGACAGCGACGGCGGCTTCAACTACGCCAGCGCCGGCGGCACCAGCGACGTCGACGACACCGGCGCCGCGCTCGAGGCCCTGGCGGGCGGCGGTGGCCGTCTCACGTCCCGGGCGGTTGCGTTCCTGCGCAGCCAGCAGGACGCCGACGGCGGTTTTCCCGCACAGGCGGGCGGCGATTCGAACACACAGTCGACGTCCTGGGCCGTCCAGGGATTGATCGCTGCCGGGGTCAGCGGTGCCACGCTCGATCATGCTCAGCGGTACCTCCGCTCGCTGACCGCCGCCGACGGCCACGTGGCCTACTCGCGCGGCGCCGATCAGACGCCGGTGTGGGTCACTGCCGAGGCTGAGATGGCGCTCGCGGGCAAGGCGCTCCCGCTCGCCGCGGTGCCATTGCCCGCGGTGGCCGCAGCCGCCCCGGCGGCTGGGGGCACGACGCGACCAGCGTCCCGCCGCGCCGCCCGCCGCGACGTCCATCGAGCCGCGAGCCGCGGCCCGACCGTGCCGCGGTCGGGCGCCCGGCTCACTCGGGTGGCCAGGCCCCGCACCCCGCGCGTTGCGGACACCTCGCCCGATCTCGATCGCCTTGCGATTGACGCCGCAGTTGCCACCGCGATCCTGCTGGCGCCCGTAGGGCTGGGTTAGACCGCAAGTCGGTAGGCTGCTGCGCCGCATGCAGATCGGAGTCCCCCAGGAGACGGCCGAGGGCGAGCGGCGGGTGGCGCTGGTTCCTGAGGTGGTGGGCAAGCTGAGCGGCAAGGGCCTGGAGGTGCTCGTCCAGCGCGGCGCGGGGGCAGGCGCGCTGATTCCCGATTCCCAATACGAGGAGGCGGGAGCCAAGCTGGTGGATGACGTGTGGGGGGCGGATGTGGTGGTCAAGGTCGCCGCGCCCAACGCCGAGGAGACGGCCCGCCTGCATCCGGGTCAGGTGCTGATCGGGTTCCTCGGCCCGCTCACCAACGGCGCCGGCGTGCGCGCGATCGCGGACACCGGCGCGACCAGCTTCGCACTCGAGTCGGTGCCGCGGATCAGCCGCGCGCAATCGATGGACGCCCTGAGCTCGCAGGCGAACATCGCCGGCTACCGGGCAGCGCTGATCGGAGCCCAGGAGCTTGGCCGCTTCTATCCGATGCTGATGACCGCGGCGGGCACGGTCCGGCCTGCAACGGTGCTGGTGCTCGGCGCGGGCGTCGCCGGGTTGCAGGCGATCGCTACCGCGCGGCGGCTCGGCGCTCAGGTCCAGGGCTTCGACGTGCGCGCGGCGGTCAAGGAGCAGGTCGAGTCGCTGGGCGCGAAGTTCCTCGAGTTCGACCTCGGCGGCGACCTGGAAGGCGAGGGTGGCTACGCCAAGGAGCTCACTCCCGAGCAGCAGGCGCGCCAGCAGGAGCTGATGGCCGAGGCGATCGGGAAGGTCGACGTGGTGATCACGACGGCCCTGGTGCCGGGGCGCCGGGCCCCGATTCTCGTCACCGAGGAGGCCGTCAAGTTGATGAAGCCCGGTTCCGTGGTCGTCGATCTGGCCGGCGAGCAGGGTGGCAACTGCGAGCTTTCAGAGCCGGGCAAATCGGTGATCCGCTACGACGTCAAGATCATCGCGCCGCTGAACGTGCCCTCGACGTTGGCCGAGCACGCCTCGCAGCTCTACTCGCGCAACATCGAAGCGCTGCTGGGACTGATGATCAACGACGAGGGGGCGCTGGCGCTCGATTTCGACGACGAGGTGATCGCGGGCGCGTGCATCACCCGTGATCGGGAAATCGTCCACGCCGCCGCGCGCGAAGCGGCGGCCCAAGGAGCCAAATGAGCACAATCACCGAAATCGCGATTCTCGTGCTGGCGGGCTTCGTCGGCTTCGCGGTTATCTCGAAGGTCCCGAACACGCTGCACACGCCGCTGATGTCGGGCACGAACGCGATTCACGGGATCGTGCTGCTCGGCGGCCTGCTGCTGATGCACGAGGCAGTGGGCTTCCTCGAGCACTTCCTGCTCGTCATTGCGATCACGTTCGGCACCATCAACGTGATCGGCGGGTTCTTCGTCACCGACCGGATGCTGGGGATGTTCAAGCGCAAGGATCCCCCGAAGACCGACGGGGACGAGAAGTGACGCTCGCGACGATCTTCCTCCAGAACGCGAACTTCATCGATGCGCTGTACATCGTCGCGTTCTCGATGTTCATCTACGGGATGAGCGGTTTGACCGGGCCGCGCACCGCCGTCCCCGGGAACCAGATTGCCGCGGCGGGGATGGCGGTCGCGGTGATCGCGACGCTGCTGACGAAGGGCGTGTGGAGGGGGTCGAGCACGCCGTTCCTGATCATCCTCGGGCTCGTGCTCGGAACCGCGATTGGGCTCCCGGCCGCGCTGCGGGTGAGGATGACCGCGATGCCGCAGATGGTCGCGCTGTTCAACGGCGTCGGCGGCGGCGCGGTCGCCCTGGTCGCGTGGATCGAATACCGCCACCATTTCAGCCCCGGATATTTTCCCGAGAAGACCGAGATCCCGTCGCTGTTCGCCGCGATCGTGGGCTCGATCTCATTCTGGGGTTCGCTGATCGCGTTCGGAAAGCTGCAGGAGATCCTCCCTGGACGTCCGATGAAGCTTCCCGGTGCCGGCCAGGCGATCCTCAATACCGCCTTGCTGCTGATCGCGGTCGCCAGCGCGGTCGTGCTCGCCGCCGGCACGCATTCCCAGGTGCTGTTCGTCGTAGGTGTGCTGGTCGTGGCCGCGCTGCTCGGGCTGGCGATGGTGCTGCCGATCGGGGGCGCCGACATGCCGGTAGTGATCTCGCTGCTGAACGCGTTCACCGGGCTCTCGGCGGCGGCGACCGGAATCGCGCTGAACAACACCGCGATGATCGTCGCCGGGATGATCGTTGGCGCGTCCGGCACGATCCTCACCAACCTGATGGCGAAGGCGATGAACCGCTCGGTCCCGGCGATCGTCGCCGGCGGCTTCGGGGGCGAGGTCGCGGCTCCCGCCGCGGGCGCAATCGACCGCGGGCCGGTCAAGTCGACCTCGGCCCAGGACGTCGCGATCCAATTGTCCTACGCGCGTCTGGTCGTGATCGCCCCCGGCTACGGGATGGCGGTGGCGCAGGCACAGCACGCGGTCCGAGAGCTCGAGAAGGCGCTCGAGGCCAAGGGGGTCGAGGTCCGCTACGCGATCCACCCTGTGGCCGGCCGGATGCCCGGTCATATGAACGTGCTGCTCGCCGAAGCGGACGTCCCCTACGACCTGCTCAAGGAGATGGACGACATCAACCCGGAGTTCCCCCGCACGGACGTGACGCTCGTGATCGGCGCCAACGACGTCACCAACCCCGCCGCCAAGAGCGACCCGGGATCTCCGATCTACGGCATGCCGATCCTCGAGGTCGACGAGTCGCACGCGGTGATCGTGCTCAAACGCTCGATGGCGTCCGGGTTTGCCGGGATCGATAACCCACTGTTCTACGAGGAGAAGACCTCGATGCTGTTCGGCGACGCCAAGCAGTCCGTCAGCGACATCACGTCCGAGGTTCAGGCGCTCTAGTGGGCCCTAATGGCCGGACGGTGCACGGGTTCGGATAAAGTCGCGGCGCATGGATCCGAACCGCCTGACCGCAATCCCGATCTTCTCCAATCTCGGTCCGGACGAGGCCAAGCGTCTGGCGGCTTTCGCCACTGAGACCAGCGTTGCCGATGGGCAAATTCTGATGAAGCAGGGCGACTACTCGACCGAGCTGATCGCGATCGAGGAGGGCACGGCCGACGTCCTACGCGACGGCAAGAAGATCGCCTCGCTCAGCGAAGGCGACCTGATCGGCGAAATGGGGCTGATGTCCCGAGAGCCGCGCAACGCTGACGTGATCGCGACCTCCCCGATGCGGGTCCTGAAGCTGACCCACTGGGAGGTCCGGCGGATGTCGGAGGAGACGGTCGAGCGGATCCAGCAGATCATCGTCCAGCGCCAGCAGGCTGGCGTGGCGGATCTCGCGAACCAATAGGCGAATACCAGGAGGTCGGCGCGACCGTCCCGGGATTCAGGTCGGCGCGGCCATCCTGGGATTCAGGTCGGCGCGGGCATTCTGGGATTCTGATAGCGTGCCGCGCGCCGAATCCCCGGAATGCCGCCCCGGGGAGCGGGGAACCCGATTCGTTGGGGCGAGTCCCGCGGTGATCCGTGGGAAGCGCGTGCATAAGCAGCGCGAGCCCGTCAGCTAACTCCGTAGGCACAGGCGCGAAGTGCAAAGCCGCACCCGCGGAGTATTACTGCGTGTTCCATTTCGGCAGCTTTTCGACCCCCACCATGCGCAACCCCGGCCCGGCGGTCGGACGCGCACAGCCGGGGGTCGAACGTGGTCGTGCGATGAGGCGTCTGAACCGGCTACTGCTCGTGCTCGGGACCGGCCTGCTGCTGCCGGCGGCCAATGCGCTCGCGGCCTCCGGCGGCGCGGCGATGGTTCCCCAGACGGCTCCGCGTGGGATTCAGCGGACAGTGGCCAAGGGCGGCGTGTTCACGCGCACGCTGCGCAAAGGGGAATCCGGCGCCGACGTGAAGACGCTCCAGACATGGCTGACCGACGTCGGCGACTACGTCCCTGTGACCGGGTACTTCGGCCCTATGACCCAGCAGGCGGTCAGGGCGTTCCAGCTCGCCAATCACCTGTATCCCGCCAGCGGGGCGGTCGGCACCAGGACCGCCGCGGCGCTGGTCCAGGCGGTCAACAAGGCCACTAGGAGCGGCACGCTGAGCGCGTCCGTGACCGGTGGCGGCTCGAGCATCGGGAACACGGGCTCGTCGTCGACCCAGTGGGTGTTTCCGTTGAAGCCGATCTCCCGGGTTCTGCCGGTGAGCGATTGGTCACTCGACCAGGGCGTCGACATCAGCACGATCAACAGCGACTGTGGCAGTCAGGTCGTCGAGGTCGCGATGACCTCCGGCACGATCGTTCAGGAGGGGATCGACGGCTTCGGCCCGTATGCCCCGGTGATCAAGGTCGCCGGCGGTCAGTATGCCGGCCGCTACATCTACTACGGCCACGCTGCCCCGGCGCTCGTGCCGGTCGGCGCGCACGTGACCCCCGGTGAGCCGATCGCCGAGGTCGGCTGCGGAGATGTCGGCATCTCCAGCGGACCCCACATCGAAATTGGGATCAGCGACCAGGGAGGCCCGCCGTGCTGTCCCGGCTGGCAGGAGACCTCGCCGCTGATGTTCACGATCGTCAAGCAACTGTTCCAGAAGGCGGGCGGCTAGAGCCAGGGCCAGCGCGATGCCGGCCCTAGCCAGGCTGCGGTTACAGCGCCTGTCGCAGATAGGCTGCCCGCATGCTGGCCAGGGAGCGCGCCGTTGAGGCGCTGGTTGCAGAGCGGTTCGACGTCGTCGTGATCGGCGGCGGCATCACCGGAGCCGGGGTCGCACTCGACGCCGCCTCACGCGGCTACACGGTCGCGCTGGTTGAGAAGGCGGACTTCGCCTCGGGGACCAGCAGCCGTTCGTCCAAGCTCATCCACGGTGGCCTGCGCTACCTGCAGAACTTTGATCTGGGCCTGGTTCGCGAGGCACTGCTCGAGCGCCACCTGATGGTCAAGCTGGCTCCGCACCTGGTCACGCCCGTGCAGCTAGTGGTGCCCGCGTTCGACGGAGCGAGGCTTGACCGGATGATCGGGATCGGCCTGAACCTGTACGACGTGATGGCCACGCCGACGCTCCGCGGGCGTCGGCGCTCCGGCCCGCGAGGCGGTGGGGGAGGGGCGGATGACGAGCGCAACTGGCGTCCCGGCCGCCATCGTCTGATTACGGGCGAGCAGGTCGCACAGCTGGTGCCGGCGTTGGCGGCGAGGCGACCCACGGCCGGCTACCTGTACCACGACTGCCAGACCGACGACTCGCGCCTCGTGCTCGCGGTACTCGGCGAGGCCGAACGGCTCGGAGCGATCTGCGCCAACCGGCTGGAGGTGGCCGAGGTCGTGCACGAGCACGGCCGGGCTGCGGGTGTCAGGTTACGCGAGCAGGAGAGCGGCGCGGAGCTGATCGTCCGGGCCGAGAACGTGGTCAACGCCACCGGCGTGTGGGCCGATCGAATCGGCGGCGAGAGGCTCCCCGGCCAGACCGAGGTGCCGATCATCGCGCCCAGCCGTGGCACGCACGTCCTGATCAATCACGCGGTCCTGCCGCTGCTCGCCGGAGTGGTCGTGCCGGCCGGGGAGGGCCGCTCACTGTGCGCCCTGCCCTGGCTCGGTCGGACGCTGATCGGAACCACCGACACCAACCACCAGGAAGGTTTTGAGCACGTCAAGCCCGCGCCCACGGATATCGACTACCTGCTCACCGCGACCAATGCGTTCTTCGGGACTGGGTTGCGCCCGGAGGATGTCGCCGGGGCGTACGCCGGCGTGCGGCCGCTGATCTCGGCCGGCGACAGCCGCAAGTCGGTCGATATCTCCCGCAGGGCGAGGCTGTATGAGACCTCCAGCGGCCTGATCACGATCACCGGCGGAAAGCTGACAACGTGGCGGCGGATGGCGAAGCTGGTCGTCGACCGCCTGGTCGCGCGCGACGGGCGTCAGGCATCGTGCCGCACGCACACGATCCCTCTCGGGGAGCCGGTCGACCCTCACACCTTGCGGCGTGTCGAGGGGGTGACGGAGGAGTCATACGCAGCGCTCGCCGGCCGGTACGGTCACGCCGCCGACCAGGTGCTCCGGACCGCCACCGAACGCGGAGAGCTCGCTCAGCCGATTCAGCCCGGTCTGCCGGACCTGCTCGCAGAGGCGAGCTACGGCGCCCGAGCCGAGCAGGCACGGACGGTCGGCGACGTGCTGCTCCGCCGCACCCGGGTCGGGTTGCTCGCCGGCCGCGAGCTGTGCGCTCCGGGCGCCGACGCGCCGAATCGCGTGGCGCGGGCGCTGGGGGCCGAGCTCAACTGGGACGAGGCGCGCCGGCAGCTCGAGGTGGCGCGATTCCGGGACGAGGCGCAAGCGGAGGGAATCGGACTGCAATGACTGCGCTGGACGGGCTCCTGTGACCGCGCCGGACGGGCTCCTGTGACCGCGCCGGACGGGCTCCTGTGACCGCGCCGGAGCGCGTGTTCAAGACCAGGGCCGGCGCCCTGATGCTGGGCGGACGACCCTGGGTGATGGGGGTCGTCAACGCCACGCCCGACTCGTTCTCCGATTCGGGGCTGCGCCGGTCGACCGAGCAGCGGCTGGCGCTCGCGCAAGCCCTGGTCTCCTCGGGGGCGGACGTGATCGACATCGGTGGAGAGTCGGGGGTCACGAACGCGCCGGCCGTGGATCCGGCGGAGGAGATCGAGCGGGTCGTGCCGTTGATCGAGCGCGTTGCCGGCGAGCTGGGTGTGCTCGTGTCGGTCGACACCTACAAGCCTGCGGTCGCGCGCGCAGCGATCGCCGCGGGCGCTTCGATCGTCAACGACGTCAGCGGCCTGCGCGACCCCGAGCTCGCCGACGTGTGCGCGCAGACCGGAGCCGGGCTCGTGCTGATGCACACGCGGGCCGCCCCCAAGCAGAAGCTGCTCGACCGCTCCTACGATCGGCGGATCGTCGCCGATGTCGAGACCTTCCTGCGTGAGCTGATCGAGATCGCGATCGCCCGGGGCGTTGAGATCGAGCAGCTGATGCTCGACCCGGGTCCCGACTTCGGCAAGACCCCGGCCCAGACCGTCGATGTGCTCCGTCACCTGCGCGATCTGCATGCGCTGGGCCGGCCGCTGCTGCTCGCCGTCTCGCGCAAGGACTTCATCGGCGCGATCACAGGTCGGGGCCCGAGGGCCCGCATGGCCGGCACGCTGGCGGCGATCGCCTATGGGGTGCAGGCGGGCGCGCACGTCCTGCGCGTCCACGACGTCGCGGAGACGGCGGACTTCCTCACCGTGCGTGCGGTGCTGGAGGGGGAGTCGGAGGTTGACCCGGGGTTGCGGCTGGAGGAGGACCTGCGCCGGGAGCAGGGGTAGCGGCCGGTCGGTTGGGGTGGAGTGGTTCGTGTGCCGGGGTTGGGGCGGTTGGCGTGGGGGTGGGGCGGTTGGTGGGGTGGGGCGGTCGGTGGGGGAGCCGCCCGGTGTCCGCGAGCCGCGCTAGATTGGGAATCGCTGATCGCCGGTCGCTGCCCCCGACGCGACCGGAGCCCACCGATATTTCGCTACAAGGAGGTTCCTCATGTCCGTACTTGACCGTGCCGCTCTCGAGGAGAGCCCGCTGGCCGACCTGCACGCGCTCGCGTCGGAGTTGTCGATTGACGGCTACCGACGTCTCCGCCGTCCTGAGCTGATCGACGCGATTCTCGCGCGCCTGGGCGGGGGCGAGCCGGGGGCGCTCGAGTCCGATGGTTCAGCGTCGGAGACCGACGGGATGGAGCGCATGGATATGGCCGCACCGGAGGGAGAGTCGGGTGCGGCTGCGTCGGAATCGGAATCGGAATCGGAATCGGAAGCGGTGGAGTCGGACTCGGAACCGGAGCCGGAGTCGTCCTTGGGCGCCGAGGGCGCTGTTGTGGTCGAGATGGCCGACGGGGCCGAGGACGTCGATCCAGAGGAGCTCGCCGAAGTTGTCGCCGAGGAGTTGCGCGCTGATGACGGGGAACGCGCGCCGGCCCGTCGCCGACGTGGTCGGAGAGGCGGTCGCGGCCGCAGCGGCGCGCGCGAGTCGGCGCCCTCGTCCGACGAGGAAGAGGAGGCGGAGGCCGAGGCGGACGAAGCCGAGCAGGCGCCTCGCAGCGAGGAGGAGTCCGAGGAGCCGGCCCGCGAAGAGGAGATCGTCAGCGGGGTGGTCGAGTTGCTGCAAGGCGGATCCGGCTTCCTGCGCGTCCAGCCTCCGGATCCGTCCGACGACGACGTCTACATCTCGGCCGCCCAGGTCAAGCGCTGTGAGCTGGTGAGCGGTGATGAGATCTCCGGGCCTCGGCGGGCTCCCCGTCGCTCCGAGCGGTTCGCTTCGATGATCCGGATCGACACGATCAACGGGCTGCCGGCCGCGGAGGTCGCGGACGCCGCACGGTTCGATGACCTTCCCGCCGCCTACCCGGACGACCGCTTCCGGCTCGGGTCCGAGGACCCGACCATCAAGGCGATCGAGTGGCTGACGCCATTCGGGCGCGGCTCACGGGTGGCGATCGTCGGCCCCGCCCGAGCGGGCAAGAGCGAAGCGGCGCTCCGTCTCGCCCGCACGATCGCCGAGGTCGATGGAATCCAGCTCTCGGTCGTGCTCGCCGGCGTCCGCCCGGAGGAGATCGCCGAGTGGAGTCGGGGACCGGTGCAACCAGCCGCGGCGGTCAGTTTCGGGGCATCGGCCGACGCCCAAAGTCAGGCCGTGGAGCGGGTGATCGAGCAGGCACGCCGGCTCGCGGGGCGCGGCGCCAACGCGGTGGTCGTGATCGACACGCTCGATGGCCTGCATCCGAACCTCGCCCGCAAGGTGATGGCCTCGGCCCGCAACCTCGTTGACGGCGGCTCGCTGACCGTGATCGCGACCTCAACCACCGCGGTCGGCGGTGAGACGACCGTGATCGCGCTCGATCCAGCGCTGACCAGCACCGGCCGGTTCCCGGCGCTCGATCTCGTCGCCAGCGGCACGATCAGGCCCGAGTTGCTGGTCGGTGAGGCCGGTGCGCAGGCGATCGCAAGCGCGCGTACGGACGCGCTGGAGGCGCGCGGCGGGACGTGAGGCCCTGCCGCTGACGGCCTAGGGCCGGGCGGCGAACGCGCTCAAAGCCCGCACGGGTGGCTGGCTACGCGACTCAGCTGAGTTGTGGCCGGCGCTCCGCTCCGGGAACGGCGCTGGTGAGGGGTGGCTTGCGGCGGGGGGCCAGTGCGGGCCGGATTGGGCCTGGGGCAGTGCCGCGGATCCCGTCGCGCGGGTGGTCTGCTCGGGGAACCGCGCTGGTGGGGGGGTGGCTTGCGGCGGGGGGGCAGCGCGGGCCGGATTGGGGCCGGGGGCGGTGCCGCGGATCCCGTCGCAGTCGGTCTGCTCGGGGAACGGCGCTGGTGACGAGGTGGGAGGGGACGAGGGTGTCAGCAATCTGACAATTTTGCCTGCATATACGGACAAATCGCCCGCGCCTGCTGGACCTTGGTTACATAAGCATGTGGGGCGTGCTTATGTAACCAAGGGCCGCTGGGGCTTTCCGATTTGGGCCGTTAAGCATGGGTTTTTGTCAGATGCCTGACCATCTGTCGGATGCTCTTCGCCGATTGGCCCTCCGCCCGGTTGCGCCCTGCGGGTCGCGCCCTGCGGGTTCGCGCCCTGCGGGTTCGCGCCCCGTGGGCCTGCCTCTCTGCTTTCCCTCACCAGTGCCGTTCACCGAGCCGCTCGGCATCGACAGCTCGGCCGAGTCGCCGAGCGGCCAACTCGCCGAGCGGCCAACTCGCCATTTCGGCTCGATCGCTCCCCGCGGAGTCGCCATCGCCGCCCGCGACCGCCTGGGCTACCGTCACGCCGTTGAGGCGCACGACCGCCGACTCCCGCCGACCCGCGCCTCAGCACGACTCAATACGCCGTGCACCGTGACCGGTGCCGGGGCGAGGCCTTGTACCGCCCTCCCTGGCCGCGGTGCCAGAGTTGCTGGTCGACGACCGCTGCTCGGCTGCCAGGCCGCGCCGCCACGATCAGCTCGACCGCGTGCAACGCGCAGGCCCGGATCTCGACCTCCTCTGGTGAGCCGTGCTCGATCAGCGACCCGCGCTCGATCCGCCGCACCAGCGACGGTTCGAACGACAGAATCCCGTCAAGGCGCATGACGTGCGGGACCAGGTTGTCGGCGAACATCGTCAGACGGCCGAGGTCGCGGAAGACTCCGGCGCCCCCGCGGGACACGTCGGCGGCGGCGATATTGGCGGCGGCGATGTCGGCGGCGGCGATCTGGGCGCGCTTGAGGAACGGCACCCTGAGCTCGTCGTAGGTAGACGTGTCGGAGAATGAGGACCAGGAGCCCAGATGCGTGGCCAACGCCACCGCCGAGCCCCCGGCAGAGTCGATGACCGCAGAGAAACGGCCGCCGTGCTCGTTATCGACGTGGCGCCCGAAGTCACGCAACGAAGCAGCGAACAGTTCCATCAGTTCGTGGTCTGGCTCCTGATCGAGCGCCGCCGCGACCTGGTTGCCGTCGATCTCCGTCAGCTCCGAGGCGCTCCAGGGGCCGGAGCCGGCGAATCGCTTGCGCACGCCGGCTGCGATCGTGAAGTAGCCGGAGCGACCGCCGCGCTTTCGCAGGGTCGGGAACCACCCGGAGCCGAAGTTGATCGCGTCGAGGGTCAGCCAGAACGCCGCCAGCTCCTCGCGGGTGCCCGCCAGCAGCTGAGTCGATGAGTCCGGCGGCGCCGGCGGAACATCGAGCGAGAGAGCCGCCGCATACGTAGGGATGGCGCCGCCGTCGATTCGGACATGCTGCGCTCGGTGGGCGACTTCGGCGCACGCTGCGCGGAGCTCTCTCATCGAAACAGAGGATGGCGCGCCCTCGCCGCGCCCGCCCGTTCGTCGCGCCCGCCCGCTCGTCGCGCCCGCCCGCCCGCCCCGCTCGCCTGCCTGCCCGCCTGCCCTGCTCGCCCGACCCCCGGCACCCCCGGAGCCCTCCGCCACGGCCGCTAACGTTGACATGCACGCCGATGACCGAGCTCAGCACCGAACTCGAGGGCCTCCTCTCGGGCCTGAATGACCCTCAACGCGAGGCCGTCACCCACGGTGAGGGACCGTTGCTGATCCTCGCCGGCGCGGGCTCCGGCAAGACCCGGGTGCTGACCCATCGGATCGCCTACCTCGTCGCCACTGACTTCGCCAAGCCGAACGAGATCCTGGCGATCACTTTTACGAACAAGGCGGCAGGCGAGATGCGGGAGCGTGCCGAGCTGCTTGTCGGGCGCCGGGTACGGGCGATGTGGATCATGACCTTTCACTCGGCCTGCGCGCGAATGCTGCGCGCGCACGCGGATCGCCTCGGCTACACACGCCAGTTCACGATCTACGATCAGGCGGACTCCAGGCGGCTCGTGAAACGTTGCCTGGACGAGCTCGGGATCGATCCGAAGCGGTTCACGCCCGCCGCGATCCAGAGCCAGATCTCGGACGCGAAGAACAGGCTCCGTGACGCCGATGCCTATGGCCAGATGGTCGGGTCATTCTTCGAGCAGACGGTCGCCGACGTATATCGCAGCTACGAGCGGGAGCTGCACCGGATGAATGCGATGGACTTCGATGACCTGCTGGTGCGGGCGGTCAATGTGCTCGAGCTGTTCCCGGAGGTGCGCGAGCGCTACACCACCCAGTTCCGCGATGTGCTGGTCGACGAGTACCAGGACACCAATCATGTCCAGTACCGGTGGCTCCAGCTGCTGATGGGCGAGGAGCGGAATCTGATGGTCGTCGGCGATCCCGATCAGTCGATCTACGGTTTCCGCGGCGCGGAGATCCGCAACATTCTCGAGTTCCAGGACGACTTTCCGGATGCGCACGTGGTCAGGCTCGAGCAGAACTATCGCTCGACGCAGTCGATCCTTGACGCGGCCAATGCGGTGATCGCGAACAATCGCGGCCGGATGCCGAAGGCGTTGTGGACCGACGTTGGCCAGGGGGACCCGATCAAGATCCGTGAGCTCGAGGATGAGCACGCCGAGGCGCGATTCGTCGCAGGCGAGGTCCAGCGGCTCGTCGACGACGGGATCTCGCGATCGGAGATCGCGATCTTCTACCGCACCAATTCCCAATCGCGGGTGCTCGAGGACACGCTCGTGCGGGCGGAGATCGCCTACCAGGTGATCGGGGGCACCAAGTTCTACGAGCGCGCTGAGATCAAGGACGCGATCGCATACCTGACGGTGCTGGTCAACCCCCAGGACGTGGGCGCGTTCACCCGGATCGTCAATTCCCCCCGGCGGGGGATCGGCTCGACTTCGATGTCGCGGGTGCTCGCGTTCGCCAACACGATGGGGATCTCGATCTGGGACGCCGCTTCCGAGCCCGAGCAGGTCCCGGCCCTCGGCGCCCCCGCGGTCAAGGCGCTGCGCCGGTTCATGGCCACGATGCATCTGCTGCGCGAGCGCGCGGAATCGGGCGCGGAGATCTCCGCGCTGCTGAAGGAGCTACTGCAGGAGACCGGCTATCGGGACGCCCTCGAGGCTGAGCGGACAATCGAGGCCCAGGGCCGGATCGAGAACCTGGATGAGCTCGTCAATGTCGCGGCGGAATCCGCTGGCGCGGAGTCCGGGGGAGAATCCGCCAGGGTGGATTCTCCCGGGCCGGGTGGCCTGGGGGCGGATTCTCCCGGGCTCGGGCAACCAGTGGGCGCGGATTCTCCTGGGCTGGGCAGGCTTGCCGAGTTCCTGCAGCAGATCTCGCTGGTCGCCGATGCCGACTCGCGCACCGACGACGAGGGAATGGTGACGTTGATGACCCTCCACAACGCCAAGGGGCTCGAGTATCCGATCGTGTTCATGATCGGTTGCGAGGAGGGCGTGTTCCCGCACTCACGTGCGCTCGACGAAGGCGGGCTCGAGGAGGAGCGCCGGCTGTGTTACGTCGGGATCACCCGGGCCGAGCGCGACCTGTACGTGACCTACGCCCGGACCCGGACGGTGTTCGGTGCCCGCGGCTGGGGCGCACCGAGCCGATTCATCGGCGAGATCCCCGCCCAGCTGACCGACCGCGAGGAGCAAGCGGTGCGGGGGCTGGGGGGCGTCCGCGCGCGGGCGACCTCGTGGGCCCCCGTGGACGCGCAAGCGCCGCCACCGATCGCCTATCGGCTCGGGGAGGACGTCGTTCACCCGACATTCGGCGAAGGAGTGGTGACCGCCGTCGAGTCCGGTGGGATCGTCGTGATCCGCTTCAGCAAGGACCGCTCGGAGCGCAAGCTGGTCGCCGATCTCGCGCCGATCTCGAAGCGGTAGGACCGCACATCAACCCGACCGATCGACTAGCTTCCCGGACGATGAGCGCGACGATTATCGATGGGCGGGCGGTCGCCGCGCGCGTGCGCGCCGAGGTCGCAGGCGAGACGAGCGCGCTGGTCGAGCTGACCGGACAGGCGCCGGGGCTGGCGACGATACTCGTCGGCGACGATCCGGCTTCGGCCGTGTATGTGGCGAACAAGCGCAAGGCGTGCGTCGAGGTCGGTATCGGCGATCACCATCAGCATCTGCCCGCCGACGCGAGCCAGCAGGATGTCGCGGATCTGATCGATCGCTGCAACGAGGACCCCGAGGTTCACGGGATCCTGCTGCAGCTGCCGGTGCCCGCGGGGCTCGACGGCAAGGCGCTGACCGGGAGAATCGACCCCGACAAGGATGTCGACGGCCTGACGCCGATCAGCGCGGGGCGACTGGCGCAGGGGACGCCCGGGCTGAGGCCGTGTACCCCGCTCGGCGTGATCGAGCTCCTCGATGCCTACGAGGTTCCATTGGAGGGTGCGGAGGCGGTGGTCGTCGGCCGCTCGGACCTTGTCGGCAAGCCTGTCGCCGCGCTGCTGTTGGCGCGCAACGCAACGGTCACGATGTGCCACTCGCGCACGCGTGACCTCGCTGCGGTCTGCTCGCGCGCCGACGTGCTCATTGCCGCGATCGGCCGGCCGCGGATGCTCGGGCCGGCACACGTAAAGCCGGGGGCGGCGGTGGTCGATGTCGGCATCAACCGCACCGATGAGGGCCTGACGGGCGATGTCGACTTCGAGCCCGTGGCGCAGCGCGCGGGTCTGATCACACCGGTGCCCGGGGGCGTCGGGCCGATGACGATTGCGATGCTGTTGCGCAACACGCTGCTGGCGGCGACCGCGCAGCTGCCCGTGCGGGCGTGACCGACGAGATCAAGCCGATCACGTTCGTGCCCGAGCCGCTCCCCGAGGCGGAGGATCCATCCGAGGAGTCGCATCGAGCGGACGACTCGCGTCCTGCGGCACAGTCGCGTCCACCCAGATTCCGCCGCGGCGAGCTGATCAGCGCGCTCGGCGCGCTCGTGCTCCTGCCGGTGATGTTCGCGCTGAAGTGGTTCGGGCTCGAGATGCCGCCCGGGCCATCGGCGGCCCGGTCGGCGATCTCCGCGGCAGAGAACGCGTGGCAGGGGCTCACCGACCTGCGATGGCTGATGCTGCTCACGATCGCGGCGGCGTTCGGCGCGGTGCTGCTCCATGTCAGCCAGCGATCGCACGGAACCAAAACGGACACGAGTGGGGTGGTGGCGGTGCTCGGAACGGTGACGGCGGCGCTGGTGATCTATCGGGTGCTGATCGATCTCCCGTCCCCCGACCAGGTGGTCGACCAGAAGATCGGCGCATACGTCGGGCTGCTGGCCGCCGTCACGATCGCCCTCGGCGGCTGGGAGTCGATGGGCGAGGAGCGCGCTCGCGAGCGGTTCCGGCTCGCTAAGTCAAGAGCGAGAGACCGAGTGGCGGCCGGTACCGAGGCGCGCTAGGGTTGTCGGTCCTCGGGGCGCCCGGCGCGCGCAGGCAGGATGGCGACCCGCGATCACGAACCTATAGAGGGCTTAAAGGTGACCTACAAGAGGAGGACGCAATGAGCGTCAACAACGTCCGGCAGGAAGATTGGATCGTCGGTGGCCTCTCGTTGCTGCTGGTGATCGCGTTGCTGGTGTTCCCGTGGTTTGACATCAGCGTCAACGTCGGATCCGTGACCGTCGTTTCGGCTACCTTCAGCGCGACGGGGTCCCCGGACGGGTGGATCGGCGTGCTGGCCCTGATCGCGGCGATCGCGCTGATCGCAGATCTCGCGGTGGAGCGGTTCTCGCCCCAGACACAGATTCCTGCGATCGGCGGCAGCCGGGAGCAGACGCGCTTTGTGCTGGCGGCGATCGCCGCCGGGTTCACGGCGCTGAAGTTCGTGCTTCACATCCATTTCAGCTACTTCGGGTGGGGCTTCTATGCCACAGTCGTGATCGCCGCTGCGCTGTTGTACTTCGCAGCGCAGGCCCGCAGCGCCGGCACCGCCTACCAGGTGGCATCGTCGCCGCGGCGCGCCGGAGATCCGCCTGCCCCGACCGGTACGTCCGGGCCCTGAACCACAACCGCTCATAGTCTGAGCGCGGATGAACCTCGATCCGTCGCGGCTGCGCCGCGGAGAGTGGATCGTGGCCGTCAGCGCCGCGTTGCTGCTCGTGTTCATGCTGTTCCTGAACTGGTATGGGCTCAGCAGTACGCTGGCGCCGACGGCTGCCGCACTGGGACGGCCGACCTCGTATACCGGCTGGAGTGCGCTGACCCACTTGCGCTGGCTGATCCTGCTCACGATCGCGATGGCGCTGATCCTGGCATTCCTGCAGGCGAGCCAGCGTGCTCCGGCGATCCCGGCGAGCATGAGCGTGATCGTCACCGTGCTGGGGTTGATCACCGCGCTCGCGCTCGTGTACCGGGTCGTGATCGCGCCGCCGGGCAACGAGCTGGATCAGCAGGCCGGGGCGTTCCTGGGGTTGGCGAGCGCGCTCGCGATCGTGTACGGGGCCTACGCGTCGATGCGCCAGGAGGGCATCGCCACCAGGGACGGGCCCCAGGAAATCGAGATCGTCAGGCTCACCGGCTCGGGGACAGCGTAGAACCTAGAATCAGTCGCGATGCTGGATCGCGACCAGGTCCTCCACGTTGCCCGTCTCGCTCGCCTCGAGTTGACTGAGGCGGAGGTGCAGCGGATGGCGGCCGAGCTCTCGAACGTGCTCGACCACATCGAGAAGATCCGCGAGCTCGACCTGGAGGGCGTCCCGCCGACCTCCCACGTCGTCGACGTCGTTAACCGCCTACGGCCGGACGATCCGGCACCCTCGCTCGCGCCTGAGGTGGCACTTGCGAGCGCGCCTGAGCCGCTGGAGGGTGGCTTCGGGGTCCCAAGTCCGGCGGCGGCCGAGTGAGCGAGCTGCTCGAGCTGAGCGCCGCCGAGGCAGCGGCGGGAGTCCGCGATCGGCAGATTGATCCCGGCGAGCTGTTCGAGGTCTACCGGGCGCGGGCGCAGGCGGACGAGTTGAACGCGTTCACGTGGGTCGCCGGCGGGCGCCCCCCAGAGCCTCCTCGCGACGATGCGCCGCTGGCCGGCGTGCCACTCGCGGTCAAGGATCTGTTCTGCACCGAGGGTGTGCCAAGCCAGGCCGGCTCGCTGATCCTCGAGGGCTACCGGCCCCCGTACACGGCAACTGTTGTTCAGAAGCTACGCGACGCGGGCACGCCCTTGCTCGGCAAGACCAACCAGGACGAGTTCGCAATGGGATCCTCGAACGAGAACTCGGGCTTCGGGCCGGTGCTCAATCCCTGGGACCGCGGCCGCGTGCCGGGCGGCTCTTCGGGGGGGAGCGCGGCTGCCGTCGCCGCCGGGCTCGCTCCCTGGGCGATCGGCACCGATACCGGCGGCTCGATCCGCCAGCCGGCAGCGCTGTGCGGGATCGTCGGCCTGAAGCCCACGTACGGTGCCTGCTCGCGGTACGGGATGATCGCGTTCGCCTCCTCGCTCGATCAGGCCGGCCCGTTGGCCCGGAACGTGACCGACGCGGCGTTGCTGTTCAAGCACATGGTCGGGCGCGACCCGTCCGATTCGACCTCGGTCGAGTTCCCAGAGGCGATCGCGGCCCCGACTCGACAGGATCTGCGAGGTGTGCGCCTCGGGGTGCCGGAGGAGCTCACCGGAGGCGAGGGAGGAGTGCAGCCCGGCGTGCGCAAGAGCTTCGAAGCGGCCTTGAGGCTTGCCGAGGGCCTCGGCGCCGAGGTCGAGCCGTGCCGTCTGCCCCATGCTCCCCACGCGCTCTCGGCCTATTACCTGATCGCGCCGGCTGAGGCGTCAGCGAACCTGGCCCGGTTCGACGGCGTCCGCTACGGCCTGCGGGTCGATGGCAGCGGTGACCTCGTCTCGATGTACAGCCGCACGCGCGCCGCCGGCTTCGGTTCCGAGGTCAAGCGGCGGATCATGCTCGGAACCTATGCGCTCTCGAGCGGCTACTACGACGCCTACTACGGGACCGCGCAGAAGGTGCGCACCAAGATCTCCGAGGACTTCAAGGCCGCGTTCGAACGGTTCGACTTCATCGTCACGCCGACCAGCCCGTGGACGGCGTTCGAGTTGGGGGCCAAGACCGACGATCCGCTGGCGATGTACCTCAACGACTTCTGCACGGTGCCGATGCCGCTCGCGGGGATTCCTGCGATCTCGATTCCATCCGGGCTCAGCGAGGGTCTGCCGGTCGGCTTTCAGCTCGCCGGGCCGGCGTTCAGCGAGAACCGGCTGTTGGACGCCGCGTATGCGCTCGAGCAGGCGATCGGATTCGATGGGAGCGCGGCCCGCAGATGACCGACTACGAACCCGTTATAGGCCTTGAGATCCACGTCCAGCTGAGCACGAGGACGAAGATGTTCTGCGCCTGCGAGCTGTCGTTTGGCGATCCGCCGAACACCCACACCTGTCCGCGATGTCTGGGCCTACCCGGGACGCTGCCGGTGCTCAACGAGCGGGCGGTCCACTTTGGGCTGATGATCGGCCTCGCGCTCGACTGCGAGATCGCGCCACGATCGATCTTTCACCGCAAGAACTACTTCTATCCCGACCTGCCCAAGGGCTACCAGATCTCCCAGTACGACATCCCCCTGTGCGGGCCTGGTCATCTTGAGGAGGTGAGGATCCACCGCGTGCACCTGGAGGAGGACGCGGCAAAGCTCAACCACATCGGCGCGAGCGGCCGCATCCACGGCTCTGATCGCAGCTGGGTCGACTTCAATCGCGGCGGCACGCCGCTGGTCGAGATCGTGACCGAGCCCGACATCCACTCCCCCGAGGAGGCCCGTGAGTGGCTGATCCTGCTGCGCACCACGCTGCGTCAACTCGGTGTGTCCGACGTCGACATGTCGCAGGGGTCGTTGCGCTGCGACGCCAACGTCTCGGTCAGGCCCAAGGGATCGACCGAGCTCGGGACCAAGACGGAGCTCAAGAACATGAACTCGTTCGCGTTTCTGAGGCAGGGGGTGGCGGCCGAGATCGACCGGCAGGTGGGCCTGCTCGAGGCCGGCGAACCGGTCGTGCAGGAGACGCTCCATTTCGACCCGAGCTCCGGCCGGCTGACGCCGCTGCGCTCCAAAGAGGAGGCCCACGACTACCGCTACTTTCCCGAGCCGGACCTCGTCCCGCTGGTGGTCACCGACGAGATGCTCGACGCTGCCCGGGCCGCGATTCCCGAGCTGCCGGCCGAGCGCGCGGCGAGGTTCGAGCGCGACCTCGGCCTGGTCGCCGGCCGCGCCCGCGAGCTCGCGTTCCGGGCGGACCTGGGGGACTACTTCGAAGCCACGGTCGCGGCGGCCGCGATCGGCAACAGCGCCGATCCGGTGGCGATCGCCAACTGGATTCCCCAACTGGTCGAACGGATCGGCTCCGAAGCGGACCCGGCCACATCGAAGGTGACCCCCGAGAGTCTCGCCGCGTTGACCGGGATGGTGAGCGCGAGACAGGTCAGCCGCGATACGGCCCGCGATCTCCTGACTCGACTGGTGCAGGAGGGCGGCGACCCGCGGGCGATCGTCGAGCGCGAGGGCCTGGGAGCGCTCAGTGAGCAGGACGCCGGCCTGGCAGAAATCGTCGATCGCGCGATTGCCGCCGACCCGGCCGCAGTCGCGCAGGTCCGGGCGGGGAACGACAAGGCGACGGGGCCACTGGTCGGGTTCGTGATGCGCGAGACCAAGGGCCGGGCGGACGGGAAAGAGATCAGGCGGCTGATCCTGGAACGGGTCGCGGCAACGAGCGACTAGCGTCGCTGGGCGCCAGCAAATCCTCGATCTTCGCCGCGATCGCCGGAGCGGCAAACATGCGCTCGGCGATCTTCCGTGCCGCAGCGCCCTCTCGCTCTCGTCGCGGCCGGTCGTCGAGGTAGTCGCGCAGCACCTCCGCCAGCGCGGCCGGGTCGTGCTCGGGCGAGACGATCGCTCCGGCGCCGGGGACGATCAGGCCGTCCACGCCCTCGGCTGCACTCGCTACACACGGCCGCGACGCGAGCATCGAATGGATCACGGCCAGCGGCGCACCCTCGGTCGGGCTCGGGCAGAACACTGAGACATCGAACGCCGAGTTGACATTGGCGATGTCGACTCCCGGGGTCGGGAGGAAATGGGCGCGCTCGCCGAGTGGGCATGCCCGTTGACGTAGATCGGCCTCTGCATCGCCCTCGCCGGCCATGATCAGATGGACGTCGGCGCGGTCGAGCCGTACGACCGCATCCACCGCCACGTCATTGCGCTTCTTGCGGTGAAAGCGCGAGATACAACCGACCACGGGTGCCGCGAGCGGAATGCCGAGCTCACGGCGGACCCGTTCCCGCCCGGCTGAGCTGAAGCGAGCGTCCTCGACCCGGAGGGCGTTCGGGACGACGTGCACGCGCTCCCACGGCGCACCGGCGGCGCGGACCGAATCGCGGGTTCCCTCGGACACGGCGAGCACGAGCTCGGCGCGGCGTGCTGCGGCTGCGTACGCGACCCGCCCGGGGCCACGGGACAGCTCCCCGGGGACAGGGCCCCATTCTGCCCAGATCAGCTGAGCCCGCAGCCTGGCCGGCAGCAGCGCTGAGAGCAACTGCTCCTTCTTGTAGTGCACGACCAGGACGTCGTAGGGCCATTCGCGAGCCAGCGCGTCGCGCAGCGCGAGCGCCAACTGCGGCCAGCGGAGCGCCAGCTCCCGGTAGGAACTACGCGAAAGCTTTGGCCCGAGCTCGATCGGCCTGGCTTGGACGGCGCGACCGGCGACGAGGTCGGGCTGGTTGGTGAGCAGGACCGTTTGATGGCCGCGCTTGCTGAGCGCGTCGAGCATGTCGACAGCGGCAAACTCGGCACCTCCGTGTACCTCGCTGGTCATCACACTGACGATCTTCATGGGTTTGGGTGCTGGCGTTGTTGAGCGCCCCACTGGGGCACGCCAGATCAGTTCGGTCCTATACTCGATCACACTACGGCTTCGGCCGTTCAACGGCAGCCTTAGCACAGACCCCCAGGCTCAGGACGCAGTTCCCGCCTGCATCCGGCCTCGCCGTCAGCCTACAAGGTGCCCCGCCGCCCGGTCCGATGGCCGCCCCACACTTCTGCCGTCCCGCGGCTACCTGTCGTGACCACTGCGCCCCCCTCGGTGCGCCCGAGTAGGAAGCCAGGCCCCCGGCGCGCCGTGATGCACGCGCCGGGTCAGCCTAGTTGCGAAAAGGACTAAACCTGCGTTCAGTCAGCGCGCCGAGTAAGCCGGCGAACCACGAAGCCCGCTGCGAGGAGCATTCCGCCGCCTGCCGCAAGGAGCCCCACATCAAGGCCGGTGAACGGCAGTGTGCTCTCCGCGGTGGTGGTCGAAGTCTCCGCTGTCTCGGTAGTCGAAGACGTCGGTTCCGTTGCCGTGCTCGTAGTCTCAGTCGTCGTCGGAGAAGTCGAAGTCGAGGTGGTGCAGGACTGGTAGCCCTGACACGTCGAACTCGCCAACGCCGAAGCCGGAGCTGCCATTAGGGCGATCGCCGCCACCAGCATCGCTATACGTCTCATAAGTCCTTTCCGGTAGACCAGGTTGTGAACAACCTTAACCCCAGGTTGCAATCCGCACAAGTTCTACCTTAATCCTACATTAGTTCGGCAAGCCTGCGTCCATGCTTGAGGTTCCCATCATCCCCCGGACGACAACATCTTAAACGCGCCCCCGGCGGAAAGAGGATGTCGACTCGAGATCTTATCAAGTGCGGCTTGGATCGTGGTTTCCTTTGTGTTGATTTTTGCTGCGGTCCGGAAGTCCCTTTCGGCCTTTCTGCGCTCGCCGAGCTCGGACGCGGCGAGCCCCGCGCCGAACCAGCCAAACCAACCGCCTGGGCGCCTGTCGATCGTCTCCTGGAAGCGCTTCTGCGCCTCTGCAAAGAGCCCGGACTGAAGCTCGATCGTCCCGGCCAACTGACTTGGATCGGGGCTCCAGGGGTTGAGGTCTGCCGCGGTCGCAAGTTCGTGGAGCGCCGTGGCCGGGTTGCCAGTCCCGATGTCGGTGGCCTGGGAGACGGCGCGAACGGATAGATACGGGAACGCGAGCACGACCGTGCACGCAACGAGGAGGAAGAAACCAGCGACCCCCACGAGGGATGCAGGCAGCCGCCGCCCGCGCGTGGCGGCGCTCGGACCGGACCGGTTCGGCCCCGCCCCGTCCGCCGCAGGCGAGGCGAGCGCGGCCCCTGCGCCCAGAAACCCGAGCGCCGGGCCGCTGAGCGCGGGGAACTCCCACAGCCAGTCGACCGATCCGTGGATCAGCCATACGACCAGCGGCAGCAGCGCGGCCGCGGCAACCGCCTGGGCCGCGGCTGTACCGCGGCGCCGCACGCGCAGGACGGCGGCGATCCCAGCCGCGAGAAAGGCCGCAAACAGCGCGAAGCCGACGATGCCGGTGTGCGCCAACAGGCGCATCTCGATGCTGTGCGTCCACCGAGGGGTCTCGTCGGTCCGCCGGCGGGTCATGTAGTAGTCGGCGAAGTTGTCCTGACCGAGGCCGCCCAACGGGTGCGCGGCGACCGCGTCGAGCGCCACGCGCCAGAAGTCGTAGCGGCCGCTGCCGACCGTGATGAAGTGCGAGCCTGGCCCGGCGGTCGACTCGTGGCTGAAGCCGTTCCACTGCCGTTTGACGAACGCGACCGGGTGGCCGCCTGTGACGACGAACACGCCGACGAGGCCAGACGCCACAGCGAGCGATGTGACGATTACGCCGAGACGCCGCTTGGCTCGATACGAGATCGTCCGTGGGCCCGCCAACATCTCGCCCCACGCGAGCAGCGTCGCCAGCACGAAGATTCCAGCGGTGATCAGAAAGGACGTACGCCCGGCGCTACTGGCCGCGTGGGTAAGCGCGGAGTCGGATACCTCCTGGCCCTGGAAGACGTCCAGGAGCTGATGGACCGGAGCCACGGCCGCCACGACCGGCAACACGAACACCACCGCGACCCGCAGCCGGTCGCGGACGAGCGCGATCGAAACCAGGAGCACCAGCGGGAGCGTGAACAACCAGCCCCGGCTCTGGCCCAGAACGCAGAGTTGAAGCGAAGCGCTGGCGCACGCGACCAGCGTCCCCCGCAGGAGGCCCGGCAAATCGCGGCGGGCCGCCAGAACGGTCGCCAGGAGCGCGTCGGTCATGAACAGCGCAACCGTCGCATTGAAGTAGCCGGTCGGCGCAGCAAGCCGGCCCCCGATCACGAGCTGGGCGATGCTGGCACCGGAGGCGAGGCGCAGCAGCAGGACGAGCGCAATCACCCCCACACCCAGGGCATACACAAGCAGTGCGACCAACAAGCTCCCGGGGGTCCAGGGCAGGACCAGGAACAGTGCGAACACGAGCAGGTAGAGCAGCGCGCGGTTGCTTCCCTCTAGCGCCCAGCCCGGCACTTGCGCCCACGTCATCGACAAGTACGACCACGCGACGTAGGCGGCGAACGCAGCCAGTGCGACAATCGCCGGCCGCGACAGCGGGCGGCGGCGAGGGCCAAGCAGGATCAGCGTCGCAGCCAGCATCCCCAGGACCGCGAGCGCGCCCCAGTACCAGGTGTCGTCGTCGTACCCGCCGTCGTGGACCGCCCACAAGATCATCAGCGCAATCACCACGAATCCGGGGAGCACCGCCACGCTGGCGGATGGAAGGCGCCGCGCCGCCCCCGCGGCACCGGCGGGTCGCAGCCGAGTTCTGATCGCAGTCGACATGGTCACGTGCACCCCCCGACCTGAACACTAGCTCCGGACGCAGCGACCAACTAGCTGACTGCCCGCCACGGTACGCTCACGCCCGTGAACGTGTTCTCGGATAGCAGCGTGCTCGTCACCGGCGCCGGCGGATTCATCGGGAGCCATCTGGTGGAGCGGCTCGTCCGGGACGGGGCCCGAGTCCGGGCCCTGGTCCGGTACAACTCGCGCAACGACTGGGGGGCGCTCGATTGGCTCGAGCACGAGCTGCTGACCGAGATCGAGGTGCTCCTCGGCGACCTGCGGGACCCGGAGATCGTAGCCAGAGCGGTCCGGGGCTCGGAGTACGTGTTCCACCTCGCCGCGCAGATCGCGATCCCGTACTCGTATGTGAATCCGCGGGACTTCTTTGAGACCAACGTGCTCGGCTCGCTGAACGTGGCGCAGGCCGCGCTCGATAGCGAGGTCCAACACCTCGTGCACACCTCGACCAGCGAGGTCTACGGGACGGCGCAGACCGTCCCCATCACCGAGCAGCATCCGCTCAACCCGCAATCGCCCTACGCCGCGAGCAAGGTCGGCGCCGATTCGCTCATCGACTCGTTTCATCGTGCCTACGGGCTGCCCGCCACGGTGTTGCGACCGTTCAACACCTACGGGCCACGCCAGTCGGCGCGGGCGGTGATCCCGACGATCGTCTCGCAGGCGCTGTCCGGAGGCGCGGTGAAGCTCGGCTCGCTCACCCCCCGCCGCGACTTGACGTATGTCGAGGACACCGTTGCCGGATACCTCGCAGCGGCGGCGAGCGCGGCTACGATCGGCCGCACGGTCCAGCTCGGAACCGGCTCCGCCGTCGCGATCTCGGACATCGTCGACGCCGTCGGCGAGCTCGTTGGCCACCCGCTGGACGTTGAGCTCGATCCGGCACGCGTTCGTCCTGAGAAGAGCGAGGTGATGCTGCTGCTGTCGAGCCCCGATCTCGCGTCGGAGCTGATGGGCTGGAGGTCGGAAACGGACCTCCGAGAGGGACTGCGCCGGACGATCGAGTACATCGCGGCGCATCAGGATCGCTACCGCGCCGACCAGTACGTGATCTGACGCCGCGGGGAGCCGCCGCTGGGAGCGGCCGGGCCCGATAGTGTCAGCACTCTGACAATTTCGGCTGCATTCGGGGACAAACCGCGCGCGTCTGCTGGTCCTCGGTTACATAAGCATGTGGGGCATGCTTATGTAACCAAGGTCGGTCGCGGGCGGGGACTTTGGGCCTGTATGCATGTCGCCGGAGCGGATTTCGCCCGCAACGAGCCTCGCCTGCTGTCGACCGCGTCGCCCGAGCTCGCGTTTCGCCCGCAACGAGCCTCGCCTGCTGTCGACCGCGTCGCCCGAGCTCGCGTTTCGCCCGCAACGAGCCGCGCCTGCTGTCGACCGCGTCGCCCGAGCTCGCGTTTCGCCCCGCCCGGACCGGACCCCGGACGCCGGACCGCCCCCGGACCGGCCCCCGGACCGGTTCCCGGACCGGCCCTTCACCAATTCGGTCGCTAACTGCCGGGCCTGGCCCCGACGGCCAGGATCTCCTCGAGATGCGCGACGACCGCATCCACATGCTCGCTCGAGTAGACCGAGGACAGCGGCAGACACAGATGCCGGTCGGCGACGTCCTCGGCGACCGGCCGCACCCCATAGTCCCGATACTCGCTGAGCGCGGTGAGCGCCGGGTACCACGTCGTCTGCACGCCCCGCTGCGCCAGCGCGTCCATCACGCGGTCACGTTCGGCACCGGTCTCGAACGCGACCGGGAAGGCGAAATGAGACGCCCGCTCCACCGCCGCTTCGTCCCATGGGATCGCCACGCCGGGGACCCCGGCCAGTCGTTCGCGGTAGCGCTGCACGAGTCCCCGGCGGACCGCGACGTCGGCGGGTACGCGCGGCATCCGGCTCAGTCCGAGCGCGGCTCGCGGCTCGTCGAGCCGATAGTTGAAGCCGACGTCAACGACGTCGTAGCTCTCGGCGCGACCCTGGTGGCGCTCCCAGGTCATCGAGGTCATCGCGTGAGATCGCAGCGAGCGGACCTTCTCGGCGATTGCGGGATCCGAGGTCAGGACCATCCCGCCCTCGCCGACGCAGAGCTGCTTCTTGGAGAAGAACGAAAAGCATCCGGCGGCGCCGACCGTGCCGGTGAGACGGCCGTCGCGGCACCTCGCGAGGACGCTCTGGGCGCAGTCCTCGATCATCACGAGGTCGTGCTCGGCGCAGATGCGCTCGAGCGGCGCCAGCTCGCATGCATAGCCCATCATGTGCGTGGCCAGGACCGCGCGGGTCCGGGGGCCGACCTGCCGCACAGCGTCGTCGGGATCCATGTTCAGATCATCCGTTCCGGTGGCGTCGACGAACACCGGCGTCGCGTGGCAGTACCGGACAACTGCTGCACCCGCCACGAATGTGAACGCCGGTACGAGGACCTCGTCGCCTGCGCCGATGCCCGCCGCGAGCAGGGCCAGGTGCAACGCAGCAGTGCCGGACGACACCGCAACCGCGTGCGGGACGCCGTGAAGCTCGGCGAACGCGGCCTCGAACGCCTGCGTGCGCGGTCCCATCGTCAGCCAGCCCTCCTCGAGGCACGCGAGCACGGCAGCGATGTCCTCCTCGCTGATCCGGATGTCCGTGAGCGGAATCTCCCAGCTCATGCGCCCAGCTCCGCGGCGAGTGCATCGATCACGCGATCCTGTTGGGCGACCGTCATGTGCGGGAACAGCGGCAGTGTCAGCTCGCAGCCGGCGAACCGCTCGGTGTGCGGCAGGGACACGCCGGGAAAGCGCTCCCGATATGCGGTGAACCGGTGGACCGCGGGGAAGGAAACGGTCGTCTGAATCCCGTGGTCCCGGCGCAGCGCGACCTTCAGCCGGTCACGGACTTCCTGATCGGCGACGACGATCGGCACCAGATGACACGAGGACGCCTCAACCGAGGCGTCCGAGAACGGCACGAGCAAGCCAGGGAACTGCGCCAGCAGCCTTCGGTAGCGGTGCGTCAGCTCCCGCCGGCGTTCGATCTCGGCCTCGAGCCGCGGCAGCCTCGAGAGCAACAATGCCGCCCTGACGTCGTCGATCCGGTAGTTGAAACCCAGTCCGGTGACGTCGTAGCGCTCCTTGTTGTCCCGGTGCCGATCCCAGGTGACGCTCGTCATCGCGTGGCCGCGGCGTGAGCGCGCGAACTTGGCCACGCTCTCGTCGGCCGTTGTGAGCAGGCCACCCTCGCCGACTGCCAGGACCTTGTTCGAGAAGAAGCTGAACGCTCCGGCGAGTCCCCAGGTCCCGAGACTCCGCCCTTGGACTGTCGCAAGCGGTGCGTGGGCAGCATCCTCGATCAGGTTCAGCCCATACTCCTCGCAGATCGCCGTCAGCTGCTCGACAGCGGCCCCATAGCCGCCGAAGTGCATCGCGACAATCGCCTTGGTCCTCGGTGTTATCAGGCTCCGGACGTGGGCCGGATCGATCAGCGGCTCCTCCGGTCCGACGATGTCGGCGAACACCGGCGTCCCGCCCGCATACAGGATCGCGGCCGCAGTGGCGACCATCGTGCAGGCGGGAACAATCACCTCGTCGCCCGGACCAATGCCCGCCGCCAGGTAGGCGAGGTGAAGGGCGGCCGTGCAGTTGCAGACGGCGACCGCGTGGGGTGCCCCGATCTGCTCCGCGAACGCCTGCTCGAACGCCTGCGTCCGAGGCCCCATCGTGAGCCAGCCGGAGCGCAGCGTCTCTGCAACCGCCTCGAGGTCCTCGGGCGTGATTTGCAGGTCGAAGACCGGAATCAGCTCAGGGGATGTTTCGGTAGTGCTCATCGAACGGGTCGCTGAAGCGATGCTGGTCCAGCCCGGCGAGCACCTCGGCGATCCCATCCGGCACGGTCAACTCCCCCTTGAAACCGAGCACCTCGTGGATCTTGTCGAAGTTCACCTTGTAGTGCCGCGGATCCACGTCGCGGTGCACGAACTTCACCTGCCCGCGGTCGGTGAGCTTGCGAATCTCGTCCAGGAGGTCGAGCTTGGTGTAGTCCTCGCCGGGGCGGCCCACGTTGAACACCTCGCCCGCGACGCGCTCGATCGGGGCATCGAGCACGAGCCTGATCGCGCGGGCGGCGTCGCGGACGTGCACGCACGATCGCCAGTACCTCTCGCCGAACACCTCCAGCGTTCGATCTGCCCACAGGTCCCGCACGAACTCGTTGACGGTCAGGTCGAAGCGCATCCGCGGAGCCACTCCGTAGACGGTCGCGAACCGCAGGATGATCGGAGCGAGCGCGCCGTGACTCTGTCCCAGCAGCCACTGCTCGAGCTCCGCCTTCTGCCGGGCATAAAGCGAGACCGGGACTAGAACCCCGCTCTCGTCGACCGCGACATCCGGGTCGGGGACGCTTCCGTAGGTTGAGCACGTCGACGCGAACACGAACCGCTCGACACCGAGCCGCGCGGCGTCGGCCGCCAGCGCATGGGTTCCGTCGATGTTCACAGCCAGGGCGAGCTCCGGCTCGAGTGCGCAGGCAGGGTCGCCGACGATCGCCGCCAGGTGGACAACTCCGTTCGCGGCGCTCAACGCCCGCTCGCGGGCCTCGGGATCGCGGATGTCGGCGCGAATCACCTCGACGCCGGATTGCTCGAGCCGCTCGGCGACCGCCTGCTGGTCGTGCTGGAGGACATCGAACGCGCGCACCCGATGGCCGGACCCCACCAGGTCCAGGCACACTTGCGCGCCGATGAACCCGGCGCCTCCGGTGACGACGATCAGTTCCATGCTCTAGACGATAACCATTGCCGCCGTCATCGGCCGTCCGCGCTCGCGTCCGCAGCTTCGAGCAATTCGGTCCACGATGCGGCGTACGGGGCCAGTCGGTCAAGCAGGCGCTTCAGCCATTCGAGCCGATCGTCGATCTCCCAGGAGAGGTGCAGTGTGACCGGGATCCAGGTGCCCGTGCGGGCCTCGATCGCGTGCTCGACCTCTGGCAGGGCTTCTCGAGCGGTCCCGTAAAGCGGCGCGTAGCTTGGGCAGTAGACCGCGTTCCCAAGCCATCGCGGCGTTGGCTGGAGGCCGAGGTACAGGATCGACTCCGGGCCCCCGCACACGACGTCGAAATGCGCCGCGAGCGCTGGGTAGTGATCCGCAGCGAACCGATTGAAAGGCGGTACGAACACGCGTGGCACCACGTCGAACGTCGCGAGCATCGCCAGGCTCTCGGTGACCAGATCGCCGACGCCGTTTCGGCTCAGCCCGATCAGCTCGGAGCGGTGACGCGGCCGCGGATCGCGAGTCCGATGGTTCAGACCGTGTGCCGCGAACACCACTCCGTCGCCCGCCATCCGCTTGATTAGCTCCTTCTCCTCGGAGTTGAGCGGACGGCCACCGGAGGCGTTCGGGTCAAGCGGGCGGTGGACAAGCTGGGGGACGATCGCCATCAAGTAGGGGACGCCTGCGGCCGCGAACACTGAGTGGAACCGTGCGCTCGGCTCGACGCCGTAGGCCTCGGGCTGGTCGAAGGCGGTCGAGTAGGGGAACTCGTCGACGCGGACGAGAAACCGCGGCGGCCCCTCAGCCGCGGGACCGAGCAGCGACCGTCGTGCCGCGGCCACAGGAGCCAGAGCGTGACGACCCGTGCGCTCCGGCGCGACCTTGCAGGACAGCGCTTGAGCGAGTCGGACGGGTGCCGGTGGCAGCGCCGGCGCAAGCCGGTGACCGAGCAGCAGTGAGACCGCCGGCTGTCGATCGAACTCCGGCGCCGCGAGGCGTGCCGTTCGCGAGGCGTCGGTTCGATCAGGCATCGGCGGGTGGCCGGAACAGGGCGAATGCGAGCACACCGTGTTGATACCAGTGGTCGACGGCGCCGAGTACCACCTCGCGATAGGCGCCGCCGAAGTCGTCCGCCAGCCGCTCGAGCGTCCCGAATTGTCCTCCGCTCCCGTCCACGAGTAGCAGCTCGGGCGCGGAATTGTGCAGCGCCGCGCCGAACTCGATCCGCTGCAGCTCGTCCGTGTGGTGGCTGTCGTGGAACAACGCCCCGACCTGCCGTCCGGCGAGCGCGGACTCGAGCGTGTCCTGCGTCGATCCCACGATCTGGCGCCAGTCCGGGTACCGGCTGCGATCAACCATCCAGCCGGCATCCGCCGAGCGATCGAACGACAGCAGCTGACCGGGCGTTCCCTCGGTCGCGTTGCGCTCCAGCGCACGAAGGAGCATCAGGGAACCGAGCCCATGATGAATCCCGGTTTCGATCACCAGCGTCGGACGCATTGCTCGCACTAACACATACCACGCGAGCCGGCTGCCGACCGGTGGCCTGCGCTTGACGTCAAAGCGCCACCGAAGCCGCGACGCGAGTCGATCGCCGAGCTCAGGGTCGCTCTCGGTCTCGGTCGCGAAGGCTGCCAGCCGGTCGTGCGGTAAGCCGGTGGTGTCGGCGATCGCGGCCAGTACGGCGTCGACGTTGGCGATCGTGTACGTGTAGCTCTCCATTTCGGGATCGAACAGCACATACCGCGGGTGCTCGCGCGACGATAGTCCGGCGTCCCGCAGGATGCGGTGCTTCGAGATCCACCGAATCCGGTTCAGGGTTTGGATTCGCCGCTGCCCGCGCTCGCCGATCCGCTCCTTCACCACTAGTTTGAGCGAGCCGCGAGGTCGCCCACCAATTTGCATACGCATACGGCCTCCTGCGGGGCGTGACCGACATTGGAAATCCGTTCCCCGCCTGCGACTCATCCGCGACTGTACAGCAGCCGTGAGTCCGGACGGCCTGTCGAGCGGCCGAGGTAAGGACCCGGTACTTTCAGTGCACGGCCCCCCGCCGATTCCCGTCCGGGCGGACGAAAACGGGTTCCTGCCAACGTGATCGATCTCCACTGTCACGTCGTCCCGGGCGTCGACGACGGCCCGCCGACGATCGAGGACGCAGTCGCGCTGTGCCGCGCGGCGTATGCCGCCGGGACCCGCATGATCATCGCCACTCCGCACGTCAACTGGGACTATCCGGGCGTCAATGCTGCAGTCATCCACGCCGGCGTCGCCGCCGTGAGCCGCGCGCTCAAGGAGGCCTCGATCGAGCTTGCAGGTGCGTCCCGGCGCCGAGATCGGCTTGACGCGTGCTGTGGATCTCTCCGATGGCGAGCTGGGCGTGCTACGGCTCGGCGGCGGCCCCTACGTCCTGGTCGAATGTCCGCACGCCGGCGTTGCGCCGGCCGGCATTCACGATGCGCTGCTGGCGTTCGCCCGGCGCGGCCAGCCAATCCTGCTGGCACACCCGGAGCGCTCGCCCTTCCAGAGCAATCGCCGTCTGCTCGACCGGCTGATCAATTCTGGCATGCTGGTATGCATCACGGCACGTTCGTTGACGGGCGGATACGGTCTGGACGCACGGGCCCACGCCTGGGAGTTGCTGTCCGCCGGCCACGTGCATGCGATCGCCTCCGACGCCCACGACGTCGCCCGCCGACCGCCGGATTTCGGACCCGTGTTGGCGCGCATGGGACTGGACGACGCCCAGATCGACTACTTCACGCGTAGCGCGCCGGCGGCGATCATCGCCGGCACACCGGTGGGCCCGCCACCGCGCGTCACGGGCCCCTACGCTCGACCAAGACGCGGGTTTCCGCCGCCGCTTCTTGGGTCGCTCGGCGAGCACCGACTCGTAGACGGCTTCGGTCCGCTCAGCGATCCGATCCCACCCGAAGGTCTCGGTCGACCAGCGCCGTCCGACCTCGCCTCGGCGGCGCAACTCTTGACGGCCCGCCGCTTCCGCTTCACCGAGCGCCTTGGCGAGCGCGTCGGGTTTCGCCTCTTCGCAGATCCAGCCGGTGCTGCCATCGATCACAGCTTCCAACAGCCCTCCGACGGGATACGCGACCACGGGCCGCGTGAACCCGTATGCGAGCAGCAGCACGCCGCTCTGGCTGGCCTGCCGGTAGGGAAGCGCGACGAGGTCCGCGGCCGAGAAGAAGCGTGCGACAGCTTCCATATCGTGGAATCCCTCGCGGAGGGTGACGCGCCCGGCGCGCTCGGCGCTCGAGACCCGGTCACCGAGCTTGGCGAGGGCACCGTCCTCCTCGCCCGCGACCAGGCCGTGCCACGATGGAGCCCGCGCGAGCGCATCGAGCAGGTCATCGAGGCCCTTGTCGGGCCGCAGGTGTCCGAACAGGAGCACCACCAGTGTCTCGGCCCCTATCCCCAGCTCCGCCCGGGCGGCCTCCTGCGGGACCGGGCGTACGCTGTCCGCGACCGGCGCGTAGCTCCCGTGCGGGATCACGATTACGGGGCGATCGAGCCGGGCCCTGTCCGCGTCGGTGTGCACGATCGTCGCAGACGCCATCGCGGGGAAGATCCGGGCGCTGTCAAGCGTATGCGGGAGCCGCTCGAATACGTTGTGAGAGGTGTAGACGATTCGCGCGCCCACTGCGCGCATGAGCAACGTCGCGATCACTCCCAGCGACGGCCGCTCCCAACCTTGAACGTGCACGAGAGCGCTGCGGCGGGCAAGTGCGACCAGGCTGGGCATCGCCAGCAGGAAGCGGACCCCGTTGATCGCCGGCCCCAACCTCATCCGGCGTGCCAGCCGGGCGGCGCGCGAGTGACCGCGCGTGTAGCCGAACACCGGCACGATTCGCACCCCGGGGCTGGACTTGAACAGGTGGTCGTCCGCGGTCGCGAGCGTGACCGGAATGCCACGCTGCGCGAGTGACGGTGCCAGGCAACCGGTGTAATCGGCACAACCGCCCCGACCCCCCTGCTCGACGATCAGGACCCCGTCGGTCCGCAGAGCGTCCGCCGCGTCGGAGGTTCCGGCGTCGTGCCCATCAATCATTGCCGGGACCGTAGCGAACCGGGAGGCAGCTACTAAGCCGGCAGATCGCGAATCGCACGAGCCGGCACCCCCGCATTGAGCGTGTTCGGCGCGCAGTCGCCGCGCACGACAGCCCCGGCGGCGATCACGCAGCCGGGACCGATCGTGACGCCTGGCAGCACGATCGCGCCCGCGGCGATCCACGTCCCGTCACCGATGACGATCGGAGCGCACGTGTCGTTGCCGGCGCGCGATCGCGGTACTCCTATCTCGTGGCCCGCGGTGATCAGCTGCACCCCGGGCGCAAGTTGCACGTTTCGCCCGATCGAGATCGGCGCGTCGGCGTGGAGGGAGACGTCGAAATTGATGAACGCGCCGGACCCGATCGAGACGCACGCTCCGCCGCTGACGCGCAATCCGGCCCGGATGCCACAGTCGCGGGCGACCTTGAAGCCGACCGACCTGAGCAGCGGCCGACGACAGCGGTCCGGCAGCGGCCCAAGGGCCGCGACGGACAGGATCAGGTCACGTCGCAGGTTCATGACCGTGCCTTGACGAGCAGGCAGACGATCAACCCTGCGCATCCACCTTCAGTCTGCACCGAGCCGCGCTTTGAGATATCCCTTCGCCACACCGGTGACACGGTGTAGAGAAAAATCCAACTGCGCCGTCACCGGGTGGCGAATCTCACCCCATCCGCGTAGCGCGCCGGCATGGCGGCGCAGGAACCGCCAGTTGTTGCGCAGCACGAACGATTCGTACTGAAGCCGAGGGAGTCGCTGACCGCCTGACCATTGATCAAGCTGGAAGGATGCCGTTCGCGGTGTCAGCACACACTTGAAACCGGCCGCGGATGCGTCGAGGTAAAAACTCGTCTCCTCTCGCCAGGCGTTTCGCTTCAGACCTTCGTCGTAGTTGACTCGATCAAACACCCGTCGGTTGATGAGGACGTTTCCCGGTAGAAAGGGCGTCACGAGGTCACGGTCTGGAAACACGCTGGGACTTGTGTTCAGTCCGATCCATTTACGAGGGACGGCGCGTGCGCGAGCCAGTGCCGCTTCCTGATCGTCTCCGGGCTCGAGATGGAGCCATGGCGCCGCAACTACATCGGCATTGCATGTCAGGGCAGTGTCGAACAGGATCTGGGCGAAGTCAGGCGGGACGGCACAGTCGTCGTCGAGCATGATCAGCCACTGCCCTTCGGAGGCGGCGATCCCCGTCTTCCGAGCTGCCTGAGAGCCCTGGCGATGGGCGTGTCTGAGCACGCGCACCCGACCGTCGCCAAAGCCGGCGAGAACCTGGTCAGTGTCATCGGTCGACGCATCGATCACGACCACAATCTCGCGTACACCGTCAAGCGCCAACACGTACGGAAAATTCAGCCGCAGAGCGTCGGCCCGGTTGTACGTCGGAATCACGACTGAGATGTCAGATGCCTGTTCAGCCACGAGGTCGCTGCGCCTTCCTTTTCCGCGCGACGAACGATGGAATCTCAGCGCGGAGCCCAGCCTACCAAAAGGCCGATCGCGCGAACCCGGATCGGGCCCTCGGTGCTGGGTCGCGCAGGATTCCGTTGGCGGGGGCGCGAACATCTACGCTCGGGCCCGGGACCACGTATCGTCAGGCAGATCGAGCTTGAGCCAATGAGCAACGCGCCGGAGCCGGTCGACGCCGGCGGCGACGTCAAGCCTCGCGCGGGGGACGCGTCGGCGAGGCGAGCCGCAAGTGATGTGGTCCTGCAGATCGTCGCGCGGGTACTCAACGCGCTGCTCGGTGTCGCCGTCACGATCGTTCTCGTCCGGGGGCTCGAGGCACAGGGTTTCGGCGAGTGGTCAACGCTGCAGTCGATCGTCACGATCGTCGGCTACCTCGGCATCCTCGGGCTCAATGAAGTAGCCGTACGCCATGCTGCGATGGATCCGGCGCACGAGAGCGTTTGGATCTCGGCGCTGTTTTCGCTGATGCTGATAATCAGCGTGCCGGTCACCGTAATCGCGCTCGCGGTCGGCGTCGCGATTACCCACAGCACCGCCGCTCACATAGCCGCGATTCTGCTCTCGCTCACGTGCCTGGTGAATGCGATCGGATCGGTCCGGGTGGTTTTCCAGTTGCGGGTCCGGAACAGTTGGACTGCCGGATTTGAGCTCGCGAACGGCATCCTCTGGGCCATTGGGGTGTTCGTCGTTGCCGCGGTGGGGGGCGGGCTGGTTGCGTTTGCGGCCGCCTTCCTGGCCGCGTTGGCGATCGTCACGATCATTCAGTTCGTGATCGCGCTGCCACAGTTTGAGCTCAGGCTGCGGGGCGGTGGCCATGCCCGGCGGGAGCTGATCGTGATGGGCGTGCCGTTCGCGATTGCGAGCCTGCTGTACCTGGGCTACACCCAGGTCGATCAGGTGCTGGTCTTCCAGCTCGCCGGAGCACGGGAGGCAGGTCTGTTCGGGGTGGCCAATCGAGTGCTGGATCGCGCGCTCGTGATTCCGGCGAGCATCCTGGCGACGCTGTTCCCGATGCTCGCTGCGGCCTACGGCATGGATATGGCGCGGCTGCGCGCGCTCGTGCAGACCGCGACGGAGGTTCTGCTGACCGCGACGCTGCCGCTTGTCTGTCTAGTTGCGGTCATTGCCACACCGTTGCTGCGGCTGATGTTCGGGCCGCAGTTTGCTGCCGCCGGACCGGCGCTCGCGATCCTGATGATCGTCTACGCGATCTCAGCATTCAGCTACATGGCCGGCGATCTCGTGATCGTGCTGCGAATGCAGCGCCGCTACATCGCCTACGCGGTCGCCGGCTTGATCGCCAACGTCGGCCTGAACGTGCTCCTGATCCCCCGATACGGCTTCATCGCGGCGGCTTGGGTGAACGTGGTCAGCGAAGCGCTCGTGATCAGCCTGGCGCTTCACTCGGCGCTTAAGCTGATCGGCCAGCGGCTGCGCGTCGGGCGGATGCTTCGGATCACACTGGTCTCGGCGGCAGGTGGCGGTGCGGCACTCGCAGCGCGGACAGCGGGCCTGCCGCTGATACCGATCGGTGTGGTCTGGCTCGCCGCGACGGCGGCCGCGTGGCTTCTGATCCGCCCGTGGACGGTGGGCGAACTGCGAACCCTGTTGCAAAGACGCGACGCGGGGTGACGCACGACGCACGCCACCCGTGCGCCGGCGGGCGTGGCGCGTGCCTGCCTAGGAGTCGGCCGGGACCTTCCGGCCGCGCCTGCCGTTCGTGACCGGCTGATAGACGTAGTCCGTTGGCTCGTGGCCTCCGACTACCACGAGCGCGGCGTTTCTAACCCGCTGGCGCTCGAGCACGGCGCGACAGCGGCGCGCCTGATCACGGGTCGTCAGATAGGTACGACAGACGACCAGCGTGGCGTCGATCACCGGTAGCTCGAGAAGTACCTGCGCATCCGCCACCGGCAGCAGCGGCGGGCTGTCGATGATCACCAAATCGGCGCTGCGCGCCAGCTCGTCGAGCACGTGCCGCATCTCCCGGGAGGAGAGCAGCTCGCTCGTGTGAGGCGAAAACGGCCCACTCGGAAGCACCCGCAGGGTCGGCATGTTGTCGATCGGTGTCTGCAGCACCTCATCGAGTGAGACCTCGCTGACGAGCGCCGTGGTCAGCCCTCTGCTGTCCGGACCGAGCTCGAAGTGCCGGCGCAGCGACGGGCGTCTCAGGTCGGCCTCGACGAGCACCACCTGCTGGCCGCCAAGCGCGGCCGCATAGGCGAGCCCGGCGGCGACAGTCGTCTTGCCCTCGGAAACCACCGCGCTGGTGACCAGCGCGACCCGCATCTCTGAATCCGCGGCGAGATAGCTGAGCGCGCCTCGCAAGATCCTGAACGACTCGAGCGATGCCGGACTCGTCGACGGGTGTGCGCGAGTGACCCGTGGCAGGCTGCCGATCGCACGCAGGTTATAGGCGTTTTCGAACTCCTCGATCGTCTTGATCCGCCGATCGAACAGGTCGATCAGGAACACGGCTGCCAGGCCGACGGCCAAGCCGGCGAGCAATCCCAGAACGGCTGCCTTCTTGAGGTTTGGCGATGACGGGCTCGACGGTGGCGTGGCGCTGTCGATCACGGTTGCATCGCCGGTCGTAACGGCCTGCAGCGCCAGCACGTTGTGCAGTGCCTGTTGGAGCTGGGCAAGCTCGGCGGTATCGCTCGCAGGCAGGCTGGCGATCTCGCTGCGCAGTCGGGCTGCGCCCGCTGCCGCCTGATCCTGCGCCTGTGCGCGCTCGAACGCGACGAACTGCTCTGCGAATGCGTTGGCCAGGTCCGCGGCGCGCTTCGGACTGGGGTCCTTCGCAGCGATATTGATGATGTCCGCGTCCGGGTTCGCGGAGGCGGTGATCTGGCTGATCAGGTCTGAGGGCGACTCGGTGCTGCCAAGCGCCGCCTGGACCCGCTGGGCAACGGCAGTGGAGGTGACGAGCAACAGATTTGTCGCGGTCAGCCGCGCCGGATCCTCCGAATTAGCCGAGGCCGTCGGATCGATCAGCGTCTGCAGGTTGGACTGACGAATCAGGAGGCTGGAGCCGCCCGTGTACTGCTTGGTGCTGGCGAGGGCCACCGCGAGCGAAATCACCGTGCCGAGTACCATGCCGAGGACGGGTATCCACCAACGGTCCTTGAGCGTCTGAAACGCGTTGACGACCGGCGACGGCTGTCCTGTCGGCGGCTCGATCGTGTCGACGCTCATCTGGCCATCTTAGCCCTGCGCGGTGTCGGCCCCGGAAGCGCTTGCGCAGCCGCTACCGGTTCATTCCCCCGCGGGAAACGGTAGATGACGGCGAGGATGCCGATCGACGTCGCGATCAGCCCGGTTCCGCGCACATCGTTGCCGACGACGGTTGTGGTGAGCTCGACCACCATCATCCCGAGCATCGCGAGACCAATTGCCAGCCCGACGACTCGCAGCAGCGGATCCTGCGCTCGCCACCAACTGCGCACCCCCGTGACGATCGCGGATCCCATCAGGACTAGATAGGCCAGCGCACCCATCAATCCGCACGTCATCCACCAGTAGAGGAATGCGACATGGCTGAAGTAGTGGTTGAACGGGAACTCGAACGGCAGCGGGGATGTCTCGGGCCACTGCACCCCGATCCCCAAACCCTCCAGCGGTTGCCTGGCGATCGCCGGGACGACGTTCTGCAACTCCGCCAACCGGTATCGATCTTCGGTGTTGGTGGTCACCTTCGTCGGCGTGATCGATGTGACGCGGGTGACCAGCGTTCCCTGGACTGGCCCGACCAGTCCACTCGCGACCGCGAGATAGATGACGAGCACCGTCGCTGCCACGGCCGGCACGAGCAGCCGCCGCCCGGTTTGACCGCTGGCGACCAGGTAGACGAGGACGAGCGTGAACACGGCCGCGAGCCAGAACGAACGCCGCTGCCCTAACAGGAACGACGCGAGCACCACCGGCGTCGACCACAACACCCAGCCGGGAATCCGGGTCCGTGAGAGCTTTGCCGCAACGACCACCAGCACGTAGGTCATCTCCATCCAGTTGATCGTCGGCGCGAGGTAACTCAACCGGCCAACTCCCGTCTCCTGGACGGTTAGGCCACCTACCACGGCGAGAACCCCGAGCACGGACTTGACGATCGTGAGGACAGCGAGGAGGGCCAAGAACCGGTCCAGGTCGCTGCGCGTGCGGATTATGTTGACGACTAGGAATGGTGGGATCAGCAGGGTGCCGTAGTCCTGGATCGAGCCGAGCACGGCGAACTTCGGGATCCCCGGGCCGAGCGCTCCGTTCGCGAAGCCGAACAGGACCGCGAGGAAGGTCAACAGCAACGCCGGGCCGAATGGTCGCGGCATATGCTTCTCAACGCCCGGACGGACGATATCGAGGAGCACCGCTGCCGCGGCGAGCAGCAGGAGCAGAAAATTGATCGAGAAGTAGGCCGGGGTCTTGTCGTACAGCTTGGAAAAGATCCCGATGTTCCAATCGGCCGTGTTCTCGGCGATCAGGAACGTCACGAGCCACAACCCGAACGCAACGCGCGAGTTGTTCAACAGGAGGGGAATCGCGAGCACGCCCGCGAGCGCGGCGAAGCCTCCGAGCACCCCGAGCTTGTAAGTGGCGCCGCCGAACACCGCGCCTAGCACCACCAGCCAGATCAGCTGTTGGCGCAGTCGTGAGAGGCGCGAGTGCAGGTGCGGATTACCGACCCTGAGCGCGGAGATCGCGCTCATAGTCCCGTGATCGTGACGAATTGCACGATGGCCCGAAGGTAGCAGTTGCCGCGGGCTGACTCCACAGACCCGCTCGGACTACCGTCGTCGTACGCGGATACGCTACCGCGCGATGACTCGAGCGGTGATCCTGGCGGGCGGGCTCGGAACGCGGCTGCGTCCGTATACGACGGTCCTGCCGAAGCCTCTGATGCCGATCGGAGATCGGCCGATCCTCGACATCGTGATCCGGCAGCTCGCGCACGCGGGATTCGAGCGGATCACGATCGCCACCGGCTATCTGGCAGAGTTGATCGAGGCGTTCTTCAGGGATGGCTCCGCGTACGGGATCTCGATCGACTATTTCCGCGAGGAGACCCCGCTCGGAACTGTCGGGGCGCTGAGTTCGATCGAGGGTCTGGATCGCGACTTCCTCGTCATGAACGGCGACGTGCTGACCGACATCGACTACGGCGACCTGCTCGCGCACCACCTCGCGGGCGGTCAGGCCGCGACGATCGCGACCCACAAACGGGAGGTTCAAGTGTCGCTCGGGGTGATGCACTTCGAGCACGACCAGGATCCGGCGCGAGTGACGGACTACGTCGAGAAGCCACAGCTCGCATATGAGGCGTCGATGGGCATCTACTGCTTTGCGACCAGGGTGCTCGACCACATCCCGCCGGGGCTCAGACTTGACTTCCCCGATCTCGTGCTGCGGCTGATCGCCGCCGGGGAGATAGTCCGCGCCTGGCGTCCCGACGCCTATTGGCTCGACATTGGTCGCCCCGACGACTACGAGCAGGCGCAGGATGAATTCCGCCGGCTGCGCCACCGTTTTCTCAAGGGCGCGGACGGCGACGACACCGGCGACAGCGATAGCGATAGCGACAGCTGATGGCTCGGTGTCTGACCTGATCGTCACCTCGGTGACCCCGAACGTCAAGACCGGTCGTGGAGTCAGAACCTATGGCGTCGCGGCGGCGCTCGCGCGGCACGGTGACGTGGAGGTGGCCTACGTGCTGTTCGACTGGGCGCGGCCGGCGCCCGAGTACGAATCGCTGAGGGGCGTGAGTACCCGTCAGCTCCAGGCGTCGCGGCGGGGCAGTCGCGTGCTCGCGTATCTGCGGGCGCGCCTGGGCGGCGTTCCAGATGGGTTCGCCCGCGGCGCATCGCGCGAGCTGAGGCAGGCCGCGACCCGGGCGCCGGCGGACGTGCGCGTGATCGCGGACGGACCCACCGTCGCCGGCGCGCTGCTCCCGTTGGCGCGACGGCGCCCGATCGTCTACCTGGCGCACAATCTCGAGTCGGACTTTCGAGCGGGGATCGACGGCCTGGCGCCCTTCGAGCGCGATCTGCTCACGACGTTCGCCGAATCCTGGATGCCGACCAGAGCCGACGAGCGCGGCGCCAAGGCGCTGGGCGGCGAGCAGGTCAGGACGCGCTACGTACCCAACGTCGTCGACCTCGACCGGATCGAGCCCGTGTCGCCCGCCGGGGAGAATCGGGTGCTGTTCATCGGCGATTTCACCTATGCGCCCAACCGGGAGGGACTGGCATTCCTGACCGAGCAGGTCCTACCGCTGGCCTGGGAGCAAGTGCCGGACCTGCGCCTGTCGGTCGTCGGTCGCGGGCTGGATGAGCCGCCGAGCGATACCCGGATCGAAGTGCTCGGTTTCGTCGAGGACCTGCGGCTCGCCTACCAGGCCGCGGATGTTGTCGCGGTGCCGTTGCTTCACGGCGGCGGGTCGCCGCTGAAGTTCATCGAGGCGCTCGCTTACGGACTACCGGTCGTGGCGACGGACCACGCGGCGCGGTTGCTCGAGGATGCAGTCGCCGGCCAACATTTTCTGAGCGTTCCAGGACCCCGCGAATTCGCCCGGGCGCTCGTGCAACTGCTCGGAGATCCGCAGCAGGGCGCGGCTCTGGGAGCCGCCGGGTCGGCGCTGGTTCGTTCCTTCTATTCGGTCGACTCGCTGGCCGCGCAGCTTGCGCAATGATCGCTGGCTGATCAGGATCATGCCCCAGTGAAGATCGTCAGCGTGATGACCACCCCGGCCGCGGGGGGCGCCGAGTTCGCCGCGGTCGAGATGCTCGACGCGTTGGCCGAGAGCGGCGATGAGGTGGTGATGCTCAGCGACCAGCCGGGTATCGGCCGCCAGACGCGGGTCATCGTTCATCCGCTTGAGATCGGGCCGAAGCTGTCGACCACCAGCTGGGTCAGGCTGGTCCTGCGCTTGATTCCCTACCTCCGGCGCCTGCGGCGGGCGCTCGAGCAAGAGCAGCCCTATCAGGTGCTGCTCACGCACTACAAGAAGGAGCAGCTGATGGCGGCCCTGCTTCCGGCCCGGCTTCGATCCACCCTGGTGTGGGCCGAATGGGGACCGGTCCCGTATCCGCTGCGCCGGGGCCTGCCGCGACAGGCCTACCTCGCGGCTGCCCGTCGGGCAAGCCTGATCATGGCCGTCTCGGACGGGACCCGGCGATCGGTGCGGGACGTCGGCGTGCCCGAGGCAAAGATCGTGTTTGTGCCCAACGTCGTCGACGTCGAGTCGATCCGTTTCACCGCGGCGGGTCGAGCCGCCGTCCGGGAGCGCCTCGCGATCCCGGACGATGCGTTCGTCGTGGGCTGCATCTCCCGGTTTCACCCAAAGAAGCGAAACGACGTCGTCGTGGACGCAGTGATCGGGCTCGACGATCCACGAGTGCACCTGATCCTCGCGGGAGCGGGGGAGACCGAGAGCGCGCTGCGCGCCCAGTCCGGGCCCCTCGGTGCTCGGGCGCATTTCGTCCCCACACCGCAAAGTGACGTCGCTGACGTGCTCAGCGCGTTCGACGTGAGCGTGTTCTGCCCATCGCCGACCGAAGGTGCGCCGCGCGCGACGATTCTCGGGATGCTCGCGGCCCGCCCCTGCGTCGCCACCGGGCCGGAGGGCGTGGCGGATCTGATCAGGCCCGAGTTCGGCGCGATCACCTCGCCGATCGATGACCCGGCGGCGCTTGCGACCGTCCTGCGGCGCTACCTCGAGGATCCGACGCTCGGACAGCGTCAGGGCGAGGCGGGACGCGCGTGGGCGGAAAAGGTGTTCGCGAGGCAGGTGGTCGCGAAGCTGATCCGGGAGCGCCTGGTTGAAGTCGGCGCCGGTGGTCCGGGTACGCCGTCAGCGGCTCAGCGGTGAGCGGCTGAGCTTGGTCCGGACTTCCGAGAAGTCGAACAGCGCATCTACGACGTCGTAGTGGCCGCGCTGCTCGTCGGGGACGTCCTCGGCTTGCACCCGGGCGATCAGGCTTGGGAGCGCTTCGTAGAACGCGGGTGAGCGATAGGCCGGATGCAGCGACCACATCCCTGGCTCGCGACCGAGGAAATCCAGCCGCCCGAGGCCGTGGCGCCGCATCTCGCCGCTGAGGAGCTGCTCCGGCATCGACACCGGAGGGTTGCCCTTGATCAGCGCCTTGACCCGACTGCGGAACAAGCGCGGCGGCGCAAGCTCGAGCGGCCCGACGCGGTCCCGCAACCGCCGACGATCGATCAGGAACACCCGAGTGCTCATCGAGCCGAACCTGTAGGCCGCCTCGACGCCGGGCTCGGGTCGTGCTTCCGGCTGGTTTAGCAACTGTCCGTCGCGGCGCGGGGGGCCGGGAAGCGGGCTCGCGAGCAGCAGGTCCTCGTCTCGCTCGAGCGTCGCTGTCGCCTCACCGACCCATGTCTGGCTGCCACCGCCGAACAGCATGTCGGAATCCATATGGAGCACGAGCTCGTGCGAGGCATCGTGCAGCCCGTAGAAGTACGAGTACAGCGGCCCGCCACGGCTGTCCTTCATCGGGATCCGATCGATATCGAAGAATCGCCGCGCGACCGAGGCGACCGCCTCGGGCGAAGAGTCGACGAGACCGATCCGAGCCAGAGGGTGCTCGCTCACCAGTTGCGTGAGCAGCGCGTTCATCGCGGGCGCACGCTGGTCCCAATCCTCGGCGAAACGACCGCCCGCCGGACGCACGGCGTCGAGCGTGAACAGGATCTCCTGCACCTGCCCCGCCCACACCCGCAGCTGATGCGGAAGGATGTGGACCGCATGCGGCACGTCGGGCGGCGCGACATTGATCTGAAGCGTCACTCCCTCGATCGACGTTACGCTACCGGGCGTTCGCCGCCAATGGCCCGATCGTCCAGCGCGTGAGCGAGCCCGACCTGCCCGCTTGCTAAGCTCAACGCGGAGGCTGGGGTATCCAGTAGTACACAAGCTCATGGCTCGCCGCCCACGAACCATCACTCTCAGACGTGTCCTCGCGCCGACCGTCGCGTTAATCGCGCTCGCCGCGTGTGCGTCGTCGTCGTCCGCCGTGAAGTCCACGGCCGGCGACAGCGTCGCGCACCAGAGCGCTGCGCCTGCGGTCGGCAAGGGATTGATCGTCGGCCTGATCTCCGGCGATGCCGGCTTCGTCAATTCCGCGATCACGGGCCGAGTCAGCCAGGTCGTTTCTCGCAGCGATGCGAAGTGGCTGCGCGAGAGCTTCGACTGGAGCGCGATCGAGCCTGCACGCGGCGTGTTCACGTTCTCGCACTACGACGCTCTGATGCTCGTCGAGGCGCGGATGCACACCCACGTGCTCGCCCTGCTGTCGAGCACGCCGAGGTGGTCCGGTCCGACCGACGTCTCGATTCCGAAGAATCCCGCGGCCTACGCGGCATTTGTCGCCGCAGTCGTCCACCGATACGGCCCGCACGGGACCTTCTGGGCCTCGTACCCGTCGCTGCGCGCATACGCGATCACGACGTACGACCTGTGGAGCGAGCCCTACTACCCGAACGGAAACAACGGCGCCTACGACCCCGGACGCTATGCCAGGCTCGTCAAGGCCGCAACGACCGCCGGGCGGGCGGCGGATCCAGCCGCCAAGTTCCTGATGGGCGCCGAGATGCAGGGAGAGCTCGTGGGTTCGAGCTGGGTCTGGTGGGTCGACGCTCTGTACCGCGCCGTCCCGGACCTCAACAAGTACTTCGACGGCGTGTCGGTGCATCCGTACGGTCACGACATCACCGGCCTCGATCTCGCGAAACCGGATGCGCCGTACTACGGCTACCAGCAGATGCGCCGGATCGAGCTGATCCGCTCGCAGTTCGTCGCCCATGGCGCCTCCTCCAAGCCCTTCTGGGCGACCGAGGTCGGCTGGCCCACGTGTGTGACCGGCACCCCTCGCTGCGTCAGCCTCCAGGGTCAGGCAGCAAGCCTCCGGGCGCTCCTGCACTACTCCCAGACGACATGGAAGAGTTGGATGCGCGCCGTCTTCATCTACTACTACAACGACCAGCCCGGGCCGGTTTCTGACTCGGACAACGACTACGGGCTGGTCTACAGCAACGGCCGGCCGAAGCCGTCCCTGAACGTGTTCGTTGCGGGCGCGTCGCACGCCTCGGTGAACACCTGGCCGACCACGCCCGCGGGGCCATAGCCCGCGTCGACCCCTCCGGTCGGAGGGCTGGGGTTGTCTTCGGGTGGGGGATGGACTTGATGTTGGTCGAGTCCTTCCGGACCGCCTGGGTGGATAACGGGCGGCTTCTGGGGTGGCTCGGGCGGGTCGTCTGAGCTGTCGCTTGCGGGCGGCTTTGGTGGGCGACCGCCGGTCGGGCGGGCCGGCGGGAGGCGGGCCTGCGGGAGGCTGGCCTGCGGGAGGCTGGGGCGGGCCGGCCACACTCTTACACCCTGCCGGAGCGGGCCGAAACGCGGCGAGGGCGACGCGGTCGGCACCGGGCAGGGCCCGCAGCGGGTCGAAATCCGCCTCCGCGCATGCTTACAGGCCCAAAGTCGACATCCCTGGCCGACCTTGGCTAGAAACGCATGCCCCACGTGCATAATTGACCAAGGCCCAGCAGGCGCGCGCGGTTTGTGCCTGTATGCAGGTTAAATTGTCAGAGTTCTGACACCTTCGGTCCCTCGCGCCGTTCGCGAGCACCGTTTCCCTGGCCGGGCGCGCGGTGGCCATAAACGCCGCCGCCGCGGTCGGACGTTGGTCCGGACCGCGGCGGGGGGCTTCGAATCCCGTCGGCGTTGGGCGTGCTGCCCAAGCGGGTCAGCCTTGAGCGAGCTGCGCTTCGAACACGCTCAGGGCCGGCTTGGCGTTGCCGCTGTAGTCGACCAGGCCGTAGTCATTCTCGGGGTCGCTGCTGTTGGACCCGTTGTCCTGATAGCAGTAGACGAACACGGCCTGGACATAGCTCTTCCAGGTGGTGCGAGCGTAGTTGAACACGGTCGTCAAATCGGCGGCCTGCCCGGCCGCGGTGGTGCAGCGGACGCTGCCGCTGACGCATGTCGGCCAGCCGATCTCGGTGATCCAGATCGGCTTGCTGCTCGCGCCGTGGTTGACGAACTCCTGGCGGACCGATTCGACCCGGCGGATCTGGTCATAGCCGTCGTACGCCTGGCCCGCGGTCGGGATGCTGAGATCGGTCAGGTCGGTGCCGTAGGGATGCACCACGACCCCGTCGAAATAGTTGTTCAGATCCGGAACCGCCTGGTAAAGCGCGTCGACCCACCACACCCAGTTGCCGTTCACCAGCGCGCTCTCGTTATCCGCCGCGAGCAGGAACTTCGCGCCCGGATCGGCGGCCCGGCCCGCGATCGCGGCGGCCTTGACCAGGTTCGCGTACGCGGCCGGGTTGTAATTGTTGTCATCGCCGTTGGCGTAATAGGGCTCGTTCCACAGCTCATAGGTCACGATCGCGTCATTGGGCAGCGACGGATGCGAACTCCAGAAACTGCCGTGCGGGCCGTAGCGCGCGACGACCGCGCCCACGAACGTCGCGAACGCCGACGGGTCCGTCGGGATCGCGTTCGAAGCCGGACCGGCCCAACCCGGCGTGTCCTCCAACGTCGGCAGGACCTGCACCTGATTCTGAGCCGCGAGCGTCATCAACGTATCAAGCGTGCCCCAATTGAACACACCCTGAGTCGCCTCGACATCGCCCCAGTTGAACTCCTCACGGATCCACTTCACGCCCGTCTGAGACTCGACCTGACTAAGCCGCTGGCTCTCATTACCCCAACCATCAACCGCGGCGTTCAAACCAACCACCAAATTCCCCGACACCGGAGCGCCCGACGTCGGCGCGGGGCCGTTGGAGGTCGTCGTGCCCGAGCTGGTGCTGCCGGCGCTGGATGTGGTCGTGGTCGTCGCGCTCGCCGTGGTGGTGGTCGAGCTCGAGGTTGTGGTGGTCGTGGTCGGCTTGCTCGCCGTGGTGGTGGTCGAGCTCGAGGTTGTGGTGGTCGTGGTCGGCTTGCTCGCCGTGGTGGTGGTCGAGCTCGAGGTTGTGGTGGTCGCGGTCCCGGACCCGGTCGGCGCCGGGTGACTGCGGCGCGGCCTGCGCGTAACAGCCGCGGCGGTCGCGCGGGTCTTGGCGGTAGCGGTCGCGCGGGTCTTGGCGCGCGATGCGTGCGTGACGCACGCTGTGCTTCGGTGCTTGCCCTTCTTGGCGGGGGTGCGGCACACGGTGGAGGTGCGCGCTGACTTGTGCGCGGTCAACGCGGAAGCCGCTGATACAAGCGCGGCCGAGATGGCGATGACGGCGACGAGGAGGTATGGGATTCGAAGCTTCATACCCCCGCCGTCGGCCTGTCCGGCGGGGCGTTGGACTTCGCTCAGCGTCTGCTAGACGCGTGTTCGACAGAGCTTTGGGGTAAAACCTCAACGCATGTAGTACGCCAGCGGCCAGGGGTGGCTCAGCCCGTGGCCTCGACGGTCCGGAAGACGCTGAGGGCGGGCTTCGCGACGCCGTTGTAGTACACGAGGCCGTAGTCGTTCTCGGGATCGCTGCTGTTGGGTCCGTTGTCCTGGTAGCCGTAGACGAACACGGCTTGGACGTAGCTCTTCCAGGCGGTGCGGGCGTCGTTGAAAATCGTGGCCAGGTCGCTCGCCTGCCCGCCTAACGTGGTGCAGCGATCGCTGCCGCCGGCGGTGCACGTGGGGAAGCCGATCTCGGTCAGCCAGAGGGGCTTATCGCCGGCGCCGTGGTTGACAAACTCCCGGTGGATCGACTCGAGCCGGCGGATCTGCTCGTAGCCGGTGTAGGGCTGTCCGGGCGTCGGGAAGGTGAGGCTCGTGAGATCGTCGCCGTACGGATGGACCGCGATGCCGTCGAAGTAGTTGTTGAGGTTGGGAACGGCCTGGTAGAGCGCGTCGATCCACCAGACCCAGTTCGAGCCCACTTGCGCGACCTGGTTCTCCGCGCCGAGCAGGAACTTCGCGCTCGCGTCGACGGCGCGTCCCGCGGTCGCCGCGGCCTTGACCAGGTTCGCGTAGCGCGCCGGGTCGTAGTCGCCGTCGTTGCCGTTGTCGTAGTACGGCTCGTTCCAGAGCTCGAAGGTGTGGATCGCGTAGCCGGCGAGACTGGGGTGCTGGCTCCAGAAGCTTCCATGCGGTCCATAGCGACCGACGACCGCGGCGACGTAGCCCGCGAAGGCCGACGGGTCGGCGGGGATCGAGTTCCAGCTGGGTCCCTCCCAGCTCGGGGTGTCGAACAGGAGCGGCAGCAGATGCACCCCACGTTGAGAGGCCAGCAGCACGAAATGGTCGAAATACGAGAAGCTGAACACTCCGGGAGCGGGCTCGATCGTGCTCCAGTAGAACTGCTCCCGCATCCATTTGACCCCGGTCTGGGAGACGATCTGATTCAGACGGCCGGCGGTGCTCGAGCCACCCCAGCCCGATGCATTCCCGTTCAGGCCGATGATCAGGCTTCCGGAGGTCGCCGAGTGGTTCGGAACATGGCTCTGGCTCGCTGGCGCGGTCGTACGGCGGCAGCGCCGGCTGGCGGCGGCGGCCCTAGCGTTTGTGGTGCGCGTCGCCGCATTCGTCTGCTTCGCGGAACTCGTACTGCCTCGCCGATCCTTGTTGGGAGCAGCCCGCCGACACGACCGCGGACCCCGCTTGTGCGCGGTGGCTGCTTGAGCAAGCCCGAGCGGGAGCGTCGCGAAGGCGACCAATAGGAGGACGGTGATTCGGCGCACTGACGGCTGAACGGTTGCGAAAAACTCACGGAGCCGCGCCGATACCGTCGAGCGGTTGTCCGCCGGGTCACACAGGAGAGGCCATTGCTCGCCCTTCGCGTGCGAGCCGTCCCTGGCCTTCCAACCCGAACCACGCCAATCCGTGCGCGAGCGAACCATACCGCCCGACGCGGACCGGTGCGGGGCAGTGCGCGCGTATGGTGCTGCGCCGCGACGAACCCGACGCCACGGCTTCAAATGTGCGCCGAAACACCGGCCGAAGATGTGCAAACCGCGCCGATCGGCAGCAGGAGTTCTTGCACGGAGAAGGGGGGGCACGAGCGGTGGGATTCTCGAGGTCGTCAGGTTCGGGAACCGCGAGCCCTGCCCCCGGTTCCGGGGCGAAGCGTGCCCGTTCTCGCGCGCGGCTAACCCAAAGTCGCCCGGCTGAGCGAAATCGCCCCGCCCGGCTAACCCAAACGCGCTCGCGAACGCTCAGCTGCTGGCCACGCGGTCAAGCTGCGCCGACGCCGCCGTCTCGTGCTGGCGCACCCTCTGGCTATCGCGGAAGCGAAGCACCTCAGCGACGGTCAGCACGATGATCCGAAGGTCGAGCCGCAAGGACCAGTTCTGGATGTAGTAGTTGTCCCACTCGACGCGATCTGCGATCGAGGTCTGACCGCGGAGCCCGTTGACCTGGGCCCAGCCGGTGATCCCCGACCTGACCCGGTGGCGGTCCTCGTACCTGGCCACGTCGCGGGTGAACAACTCGACGAACTCGGGACGCTCGGGACGCGGTCCGACGAGGCTCATGTCTCCCCGAAGGACGTTGAGGAACTGCGGCAACTCGTCAAGCGACAAGTCGCGCAGCCAGCGACCGATCGAGGTCCGGCGGTCCTCGCCTTCGATACCGCCGGGTGCGCAGCCATCGGGAGCGTGAACTCGTGGCTGCCGCGGGGAGCCTCGCGCATGGTGCGGAACTTCAGCACGTCAAATTCGTGCCCGTCGCGGCCGACGCGCCGCTGGCGGAAGAGGATCGGGCCCGGGTGAGGTCAGCTTGACGGCGATCGAGATCACGAGCAGCAGCGGCGAGAGCGCGAGCAGTGCCAGCAACGCAAACGTCCGGTCCAAGCGCGTGCTTGATCGCAAATTGCCAGCCGCGCGGATCGACCGAATGCAGCGTAGACCAACGGCACCCCACCGACGTGGTCGAGCGTCGCGCGCTCGTTGATCGACTCGTACAAGCGCGGGACCAGCGAAACCTCGACCCCCAATTGCTCGCACTCTCGGACCTTTTGCACGAGCACGTGATCGGGTTCGGAGGAGAAGGCCAGGATCACCTGACGAGCGTTCGTGCGTTTGATCACCTCGGCTAGATCATCCGGTCCTCCGAGCACCGGGACCGTGGGGGCCGAGTCGCGTTCCGGTCGGGGGAGGGGATCGGAGTCGAGGAAGCCGACCGGCCGAAGCCCGTATCGCGGCTCAGCCGTGAGCCGCTTGACGAGATGCTCCCCGACAGCCCGGCCCCGACGATCAATGTCGGCGTCGCCAGCCCGTGGCTGCGAATCGCTTGCCGGCGGATCGACAGCAGGACCGCTCGAGCGACGCCCAGGTAGACGACCGAGAACAGCCATAGTCGCAGCGCCAGCCCGACAGGGTGCGTGCCGCCGAGGATCGAGTCGCCGGCGATCGTCACCATCGCCGCGAGCGAGAGCGAGCCGATGACGTGCGCCTCCGTCTCGACGATCGAACCGGACAGGCGTTCGTCAGGGGACCGACGGGCACGCATGGCCAGGATCGCAAGCAGCGGGAAGATGACCGCGACCAGGTGGTTGTCGACAACGACCCCGACGTGGGCGGCGCCGAATACCGCTGCGCTGGCGGCGAGATACAGTACGACGACGTCGACGAGCAGGCGAAGCCGGGACCACGCGCGCGGCGCCAGCAGCCGCGCGAGGATCGGCGTGGCCAGATTGTTCTCGGCGTGGCCAAGCCGGATACCATGGGCTTGAGCCTCGGCAGCGTGCCCTGCAGCAGGTGGCGGTGTCATGAATCTAATGTCGTCGGTCGTTGGAATCGCCGATGGCGGCGCATCCGGGACAAACAACACCCGCCTATGCGCAGCCACCCCCCCGTCTCACTGGTCGGCGGTCGCGCGGTGTGCCTGAAGCCCTGGTTGTAGATCATAGCGCGTATTGACCCAAGAAGTTGGGCAAAAGTTCCCGCCGGGCGTCGCCTTTACAGTTCGATCACGAGCTTGTCTCGACCCGGTCACACCTGTGCTCCCGAAGGCAACCGGCCCAGGAGCATAATTGCGCCGCCCGTCGTTAAGGTTAAATTTCGCTCGATCTGGCCCGGTTCAGGGCCGTAGCTCATGCGGCATGTTGGCCGCGGTTTCTCCCCTGGAGCGCTCAGTGGAAACCACCCAGTGCCCCGAGTCGCCCCAGACCGCCGCGCTTCAAGGCGTACGATGCAACGCCACCGTCGTCGTCAGGAGGCGTTCCATGTCCCGACTCATCCGGATGGACCAGACCGGCCACACGACGCTCGCGGAATGGAGCGCAGAGGATCCGGCGCGGGTGCAAGCCGCAGTGCAAGCGTTCCGGGCGGAGCTCGAGCAGGGCTACTTCGCGGTCGTCGCGGATCGTGACGGTCGTGCCGAGCAGGTCCGAGACCTCCCGCTCGACGCGCCGCTTGTAATCCTCCGGCGTCCGATCGCCGGCGGCTGATCGCCGGTCTGATGCAACCGGGCGTGGAGGTCGCGAGCCGCAGCGAACTGCCCGAGCTGGCGGCCGTCTACTGGCGCCAGCCCGCGGACGGACGGTCATTGACCCGAGCCGGCCGGTTATGGACGCTCACGACGATCGCCCACACGGCCCCGTTCATCGCTGCCGCTGCACTGCTCGGCGCCGTCAAGCCGGTCACGCTGCCCGTCGCGCTAGTGCTGCTGGCGCACGCGTGGATCATCCCCGAGTTGTATGCCGCACGGGGGGCGAACGTACTCCGGGCTCGGCCAGCCGCGGGTCGCGAGCCCGAGCGGTTGGCGCTGGGCCTGCTCGGAGACCTCCTCGACCACGGCGCGCGCGAGCTGCTCGCACGGGCCGGAGTGGTGCTCGAGCGTGGCCGGTTCGGGATCTGGCTGGTCGGCGAGGCCGGTGCTGTGCTCCTCCGTCCGGGTGGGCGACGAGTCCACTGCTACTGCGTAAAGGCGACGGGTGAGGGGCTGCCGTCGAGCGACCGGATCGCGCACCTGCTGCTCGCCCTGCGTGCCGACGAGACGGGATTTGCGACCGTTGCGAACATGGCGTTCTCGGGCGCGCGGTGGCGGTTGCGCCGCCGCATATCGGTTCGCGCGCGCGAGGCGCTCGACGCCGGCGCGCGGGCGGCACGCGCCGATTGACCCCGAGGGACGAAGGCCCCAGGGCGCATGTGCGACCTGAAACTTTGTCCGCAGGGCCAATGCGAGATCGACGGGGCGCGAGGATCATCCTCGGCATGCCCCGCACGATCACATCCTCGAAGGTCCTGCTGGTTGCCGACCGTCGCGCAACGTCCTCCGGCCCAGGAGGCGTGCAGCTGCGACGCTTCCGCTTGGCCCGGCTTCGGCTCGACGGCCGTGCCGCAGGGCCGGCACGGTTCGAGCACCTCAAGCGCGTCTACGACTAGCTCCCGGTCTGAACCAGGTCCCAGGACTGAGCGGTCAGCCCGCTGCCGGCCCGGCCCCGCGCCGCGCTACGCTTTACACATGCAGAACCAACTGGAACCTACGCGTTCCCACACGCCAGTCGTGAAGAAAGCGGCGGCCGGACTCGTCCTCGTCATCGCAGCGGCACTTGCGATCAAACTTGTGGTCGGGTTCGTAATCGCGATCTTCTGGGTAGTTGTCGCGATCGCGGTCGCGGCCGCCGTGCTCTGGGCGCTGAAGACAATCGTCTGGTGAGGACCGGCCCATGGCAGACATGGGTCTACTTGTAATCCTGTTCTTCTTCGGCCTCGCCGGAGGAGTTGTGGGCCGCATCAAGGGCAGCTCGTTCTTCATCTGGTTCCTCGTCGCGGGGCTGGTCCCGTTTTTCGGCCTACTCGCTGCGGTGTTCTACCGTTTCGACAATCACGAGCTACGCCGGCAGTGTCCCGGCTGCGGACGGGTGGTCAAGCTGTATGACGCAGTCTGCATGGGCTGCGGGACCGAGCTCGAGTTTCCCGAAGTCGCGCTCGGGCCCGAGACGGCGGTCAGGGGACCGGCCGCCAGTTAGCCAAGCAGGCTCAGCACGGCGTTGCGCGCGCTGCTCAGCGCCGACCCGGTCCGGTCGCGGACCCGTTGGGCGGCGATCCAGCTGTCGTCGCGGATCCGTCGGGTCAGCCGCGATCCCTGCACGTTGAAGCGGCGGGCGATCCGCGGGGGATCGGCAAGGTCCCTGCGCAGCCGCGCTTCGTGTCCATGCATCAGCTCATGCGCGGTGCGGCGAAGGCTCAGCCCCTTCTCACCCGGCAGGTGCCAGAGTCCGTAGGCGAGCGGCGTCGCGGTCGGTGGGGCGCCATGACGCGGCCCGGTCATGATTCGGCGGGCGACGTCGGACAGGTCGCGGAACTGCGCCCGCCCGAGGGCTCCAGCCAGGGTCAGGATCTCCTCCTCGGCTCCGAGCGCCCTGCCTTCAGCCGCGAGCCGGGCGTCGAGTTCCTCGCACGTCCGTACCAGGCGGCGCATCGTCTCCGCTGTGCCTGTCAAAAGCTCGCCACCAACCCAGGGCGGCAGCGGTTGTGGGGGAGCTCCCATCGCCTCGGCCAGCTTGCCGATCGCGCTGCGGGTCGAGCCTCCGGTGGTGATACCGGCCACCCACTCGGGAGGATACGGAATGAAGATGCAGCCGATCTGGGGCGCCTCCGGCGCGGCCGCGAGCACCTGTGCGGCGTTCGGCCACACACAGTCGAGGTCGATGAACCACAACTGCCGGTCGGGCGGCTGTCCCTCTGTTGCGCTGAGGATCGCGTCGAGCACGTACCGCGAGGAGACGTAGTAGGCGCCGTTGTCCGCGGGCCGATGGCGGTAGGGGGTCGCGAGGATTCGCACTCCGAGTGACTCGATTCGTTCCAACAGGCGGCAGCCGCCTCGTCCGAGCACGCTTCGGCCCTCGACGTTAGTTGCCAGCGCCAGCTCGCAGTCGACCTCTCGCAGCCGCAGTGTGGCGGCCTGCGTGAGCGCGCACTCGAGATAGCGCTGCGCGACCTTGTCCACTGACGCGCGAGAGCGCGCGGTGGGATAGGAGAAGGCCTCGTCGTGTTGGTGGACGTACAGATACTGGACGATTAGCGGAGCTGCGTCGCTTCGCATCGTGGGCCCTGCTTCGGGAGTAGGTGATGAAGGTCCCGGTAGAGACGGCAGACCGCCGCCGGCCTCCGTCAGTGCGCGTTCCTACCGAGTTCTCGCCGTCCAGGCCGGCGGGATGATACTGGCCGGTGAAGATGGCCACAAGAGCCGATCGTGAGCGAGGCAGCGCTGCCGCACTAGATGCTGCGGTGGTCGTGCCGTGGGCCTGGCGGGAGCGTCTCGGCCCTGAAAGGCGCTGCTAGACTCGCGTCCCCCGCGCGCGCGGGACGGCCGTGCGCGTCTAGAGACCGAGGTCGCTGGAAGGAGGCGAGCGCCATGCGTGCAGTTGACGCCCTGATGGAATGCCTGAAGGCCGAGGGGGTCGAGGTCGTATTCGGTCTCCCCGGCGGCGCCAACCTTCCGACCTACGACGCGTTCTACGACGCCGGCATTCGGCACATCCTCGTCCGCCACGAGGCCGGCGGCGGGCATGCGGCCGAGGGGTACGCCAAGGCGACCGGCAAGGTCGGGGTCTCGATCGGGACCAGTGGCCCTGGTGCCACCAACCTCGTGACGCCGATCTGCGACGCGATGATGGACTCCGTTCCAGTTGTCTTCCTGACCGGCCAGGTCCGGACCGAGCTGCTCGGGACCGACGGTTTCCAGGAGGCGGACACGATCGGAATCACGATGCCGATCGTCAAGCACAGCTTCATGATCCAGCACCCGCTCGAGATCCCGCGGACAGTCCACGAGGCATTCCACATCGCCCGGACCGGCCGCCCGGGGCCGGTGGTGGTCGACATCCCGCAGGACCTCAGCCGCGCCGACATCCCCTACGAGCCGGTGACCGATATCCATCTGCCGGGCTACCAGCCGACCACCGACGGCAATCAGAAGCAGATCCGACTCGCGGCCAAAGCGCTGGCCAACTCCCGGCGGCCGGTGATCTACGCCGGCGGCGGGGTGATCAGCGCCAATGCTGCGGCCGAGCTGACCGAGCTGTGCGTGGCCGACCGGTTCCCCGTCACCTGCACGGTGATGGGGCTCGGCGGCTTCCCTGCCCACCACGAGCAGTGGCTGGGGATGCTCGGCATGCACGGCACCCGCACCGCCAACTATGCGATGGACGAGGCTGACCTGATCGTGGCGATCGGAGCGCGGTTCGATGATCGGATCACGGGCAAGTTGTCGGAGTTCGCGCCGCGAGCGAAGTTCATCCATATCGACGTCGATCCGGCCGAGATCTCCAAGAACGTGCCCGCACACATCCCGATCGTCGGCGACGCCAAGAACATCCTCCCGAGGCTGACCGCCGAGTACCGCGCCGTCGCGCCCGATCCAGCGCGGTTGGAGGAATGGTGGTCGCGGATTCACTCCTGGCAGGAGCGCTATCCGCTCTCCTACGAGGACTCCAAGGACACTGAGATCAAGCCCCAGTACATGGTCAAGGCGCTGTACGAGGCCACCGGCGGCGATGCGATCGTCACCAGCGACGTCGGCCAGCACCAGATGTGGACGGCCCAGTACTACAACTTCTCCAAGCCGCGCCGGTGGATCAACTCCGGCGGGCTGGGGACGATGGGCTTCGGCCTGCCCGCGGCAATGGGCGCCAAGGTCGGCTGCCCCGATCAGACGGTCATCTGCATCGCCGGTGACGGCTCTGTCCAGATGAACATGCAGGAGCTCGCGACCTGCTCCCAAGAGGAGATCGCGATCAAGGTGTTCATCATGAACAACGGCTACCTGGGAATGGTGCGGCAGTGGCAGGAGCTGTTCTGGGACAAGCGCTACAGCCAGGTCGACATGGGTCAGTGGCCTGACTTCGTCAAGCTGGCAGACGCATACGGCGCCACCGGGCTGCGCCTCGAGGACAAGCGCACGCTGGTCAAGGACATGCAGGACGCGATCGCCACCGACGGGCCGGTGCTGGTCGACGTGCGCGTCACCCGCGAGGAGAACACGTATCCGATGATCCCGGCGGGACAGGCCGCTCGGGACATGGTCGGGTGAGGGCGATGGGAGAGCCGGGCACCAAGGAGATCCTGTCGCTGGACCAGCTCGAGGCCGCCGGCAGCCTCCGCACGGGTCGCAAGCACATCCTCTCGATCATGGTCGAGAACAAGCCGGGTGTCCTGACCAGGATCGCCGGCCTGTTCGCGCGGCGCGGTTTCAACATCGACACGCTCGCCGTCGGGCCGACCGACGACGAGACGATCTCTCGAATCACGCTCACGCTCGACGGTGCCGTGCATCCGATGGATCAGGTGACCAAGCAGCTGCACAAGCTCGTCAACGTCCTGAAGATCCGCGACCTCGAGCCCCAGGAGACGCTCGCGCGCGAGCTCGCGCTGTTCAAGGTCTCCGCCGACGGCGCGGCCCGCGCCGAGGTGATGCAGATCTGCGAGATATTCCGCGCCAAGATCGTCGACGTGACCAAGCGCTCGATCGTCGTCGAGGTCACCGGGACCTATGACAAGATCGAGGCGTTCGAGCGTCTGGTCCGGCCCTTCGGGCTGATCGAGATGGCCCGCACCGGCGAGATCGCGATCTCACGAGGTCGGGGGGAGACCTGATCGCCTGGCGCTGCCGATAGCGAGCGGATGATCGGACTGACCGAACGGACGCGCCCGCCACGCTGGCTTGATCAGGCCGCGTGGACGCGTCTGTCCGGTGCGCTGCCCACGGCGCTGCGCCAAGCGCGCGCGTCCGGCACGCCGACCCTGGTGAGCGTCAGCGCCCGGCTCGATGGGGCGGTCGATCCGACCGCCGTCGTGGTGTGCTCGCGCCGGCCGGAGGAGCCGTGGTACTGCTTCGAGCAGCCTGACCGCGCCGGCTCGGCGCTGGCGGGGCTGGGTTGCGTCGTCGCGCTCCAAGCCAGCGGTCCGGGCCGCTTTGCCGACCTCCAGCGGCGCTGGCAGGTGCTGGCGTCCTCGGCCGTATCCGACGCTGTCGAAGGGCCGCCCGGGGCGGGACTTGTGGCGGTGGGAGGGTTCGCGTTCGCGCCCGACGGCGGCGGCTCTCCGGCGTGGGAGGGATTTGCACCGGCTTCGCTGGTCGTGCCCGAGTGTGCGCTCGCGCGCAAGGCCGGAGAGGTGATGCTGACCGTGAACCTGAGGGTCGCGCCCGACGACACGGTCGAGGATCTGGTCCACCGGGTCCAGAGCCGGCTCGACGAGCTCCGAGTCGCCCCGCTGCCGTTGATCGATCCAGCGCCAGCCGGCGAGTACAAGGTGCTCAGCCCAATGCCGCCGTCGCACTACGAGGAGGCGGTCGCGCGGGCGGTCGAGCGGATCCGCGCCGGCGAGCTGGAGAAGATCGTGCTGGCGCGCGAGGTCGAGGTCCACGCGCCGGTCGATCACGATCCGGGCGCCGTGGTCGGATTGCTGCGCGAGGCGTTTCCGTCCTGCTACGTGTTCGCGGTCGGACGGGGCGATGCGACGTTCCTCGCCGCGAGCCCTGAGCTGCTGATCCGTCGGGAGGGGCAGCGGGCGAGCACGGTCGCACTCGCGGGCTCGGCCCGCCGGAGCGCCGACCCGGCAGTCGACGATCATCTCGGTGAGCAGTTGCTGCGCAGCGACAAGGATCGCGAGGAGAACGCGATCGTCGCGAGGCGAATCGCGCGGGCGCTGCGGCCGTACTCCGTGTGGGTAACGGCCGCGCCCGAGCCGGCGCTGGTCAGGGTCGCGAACATCCAGCACCTGGGCGTCGCAATCCGGGCGCAGCTGGCCGCGCCGATCGGCGCGATCGAGCTCGCCGGGCTGCTGCATCCAACCCCGGCGGTCGGCGGCGAGCCCGATCCGGTCGCCCGTCGTCTGATCCCGGCACTCGAGGGATTCGATCGCGGCTGGTACGCCGGGCCCGGTCGGTTGGACGGATTCCATCGGCGACGGTGAGTTCTGCGTCGCGCTTCGCTGTGCGTTGCTGCGCCGGCGGCGCGCCCGCCTGTACAGCGGCTGCGGGATCGTCCGCGACTCGGACCCGGCGGCCGAGCTGGCCGAGACGGAGGTCAAGCTGGGGTGGCGTTGCTGCCGGTGCTGGCGCGGCTGAGCGACGCGGCGATCCGGCGGTGCAGCGCGAGGTTGTGCTCGCGGTCGGTACGCACCTCGATGATCGTCGACTCTCGTGAGGCGAGCGAGCGCTCGAGCGACTTGCGCAGGCCCTCGATGGTGCTGGGGCGGTCGTAGCCGCAACCGTAGAGCGCTGCGGCGTGTGCGAACTCGAGGCCGTGCGGGGTGGCGACGTGCTCCTCGAATGCATCCGCCTCGCCGGCGATCGGCAGGAAATGGAAGATCCCGCCGCCGTCGTTGTTGAGCAGCACGATTGTGAGCGCGAGCTGCAACCGGCGGGCCGCGAGCAGGCCGCCGAGGTCGTGGATGAGCGCGACGTCGCCGATCAGCAGCACGACCGGCCCCTCCGAGGCGGCGGCCGCGCCGAACGCGGCCGAGACCGTCCCGTCGATGCCGTTGGCGCCGCGGTTGGAGAGCACCCGTGGCATCAGCTCGTGCGCGCTGAAGAACAGCTCGATGTCGCGGATCGGCATCGAGGACGCGACGAACAGCACCGCGCCTGCGGGCAACCAGTCGCCCAGCCGGGCCGCGACGAGCGGCTCGGAGAGCCCGTCGCCGAGGGCGCCGGCGATCGCCTCCGAGGCGCCGTCGTCGGCGGCGCGCCAGGTCGCGAGCCAGTCGGGATCGAGCGGGGTCGGGGGCGCGGCATCGTCAAGCGCGGCGACCGGGTCCCCCGGATTGATGGTGCTCACCACGGCGGCCGGGTCCTGCCACGCTCCCTCAGGATCGAGCACGACCTGCGGGATCCCGTCGAGCGACTGCTAGCCACGCGCGCAGCGGCTTGGAGGTCGGCAGGTCGCCGACGCGGAAGACCGCCTGCGTGCCCGAGGCGGCTGCGAACTTCCCCTCGCGCAACAGCAGGTCGTAGCGGGCGATCGCAGCGGGCCCGTGGCGGGCTCCCGACAGCGGATCGGCGAGCAGCGGATAGCCGGCGCCCTCGGCGAACCGGGCGGCGGCGTGGCCGAGCGCCGGGCCGCGCTCATGACGTCCCGCGACCAGAACTCCACGCGGTGGAAGCGCGGGGCGGTGGACCGGTGGCGCCGGGGCGGCGAGCGTACGTGTCACCCAGGGCAGCCCGCCGCGGCGCCCCTGATCGGCGGCCGGCAGCGGCGCATCGAGCACCAGCGGCTCGCGCAGCGGGAAGTTCAGATGCACCGGTCCGGGACGGCCGTCGAGGGCGGTCCAGCAGGCACGGCAGGCGAGCGCCCGGATCCAGCGCAGCCGCTCGGGCGTGGCTTCCCGCACGTCGACCTCGAAGAACCACTTGACCGCGTCGCCATAGAGCTTGAGCTGATCGATCGCCTGTCCCGGCACCGACCTCGCGCAGCTCCGGCGGCCGGTCGGCAGTCAGCACGATCAGCGGCACGCGCGCGTGGAATGCCTCGATCACGGCCGGGCAGTAGTTCGCCGCCGCGGTGCCCGATGTGCACGCGATCGCCACCGGCGTTCCGGACACCTTCGCCGTCCCGAGCGCGAAGAAAGCCGCGCAGCGCTCGTCGATGTGCGACCAGCAGCGGATCCGGGGCTCGCGCACGAGCGAGAGCACGAGCGGAGCCGAGCGCGAGCCGGGGGAGGTGCACGCGTGTTGCGATGCCGCAGCGCGCGAGCTCGTCGCAGAACGCCCGGAGCAGGAGGTAGGTGTCGGCGGCGGTCATGATCCAGTCTCGATGGCGCCGACCGTAGTCCTGTTACACGGCTTCACCCACACCGGTGCGCAGCTGGGACCCGGTGATGGCGGCGCTCGGCGAACGCTACCGGGCGAGCGCTCCTGACATCCGCGGCCACGGCTCCGCCTCGCACACCCGGCCGGTCACGCTCGCGGCGGTGATCGACGACATCGGGGCGCTCGCACCGCCGCGATTCGTGCTCGCCGGCTACTCGATGGGGGGGCGGATCGCGCTGCACGTGGCCCTGGCGCACCCTGAGCGCGTCACGCAGTTGGTGTTGATCGGAGCCAGTCCGGGGATCGAGGAGCTGGATCAGCGTCAGGCCCGGCGGGCGGCCGACGAGCGATTGGCGGATCAGATCGAGCGCCTCACGATCGAGGAGTTCGCGGATTCGTGGGCGGCGACGCCGGTGCTGTCGGGACAGCCGGACGCGGTGCTCGCCGCCGCCCGGGCGGACCGGTTGCGCAATACGCCATCCGGCCTCGCGGCGGCGCTGCGAGGCTTGGGGACGGGCGCGTTGCCATCGCTTTGGGAGCGGCTCCAGGAACTGACGATGCCCGTCACGCTCGTCGTCGGCGAGCGGGACGAGAAGTTCCGCGAGCTGGGAGCTCGAGTCGCGGCGGCGACCCCGAGGGCCGAGCTCGTCGTCGTCGCCGGGCGCCGGTCACGCCGTCCATCTCGAGGCGCCGGAGCGCGTTGCCGCCCTGATCGTTCGCCCCGCTCCGGCCTAGCCGTACCACTCCGCCAGCCCGTCGCCGAGTCCGGCTCCCGACGGCACCTTGATCCGCCCCGCGACGGCCGGCAACGGGTCCTGCGCATCCGCGAACAGCGGCAGCGTGGCCAAACCGGACGGGCGCTGGGGCCTGACTACTGCTGCCGCGTGCAGCGCCGCCGCGATCCCGAGCGGGCCGTCGAGGCTCGAGGCGAGATACACCGAATAGCCTGCCGCGCGGGCGCGGCGTGCGCCGTCCAGTAGACCCGAGATCCCACCACAGCGGACGATCTTCAGGCATACCGCGTCGGCAATCTGAGCGTCGAGCGCGCCAGGTAGGACGGCGCTTTCGTCGAGCGAGACCGGGATCGGCGTCCGCGCCGAGACCTCCGCGATCGCCTCGAGTCCGCTGACCGGCTCCTCGCAGGACTCGATTCCGACCGGCGCGAGCGCTCGTAGCGCAGCGAGCGCCTGATCGACCGACCAGGCGCCGTTGGCGTCGAGGCGGATCGCGACCGACTCGCCCAGCGTCGCGCGCACCGCCGCCAGCCGTCCGGCGTCGTCGCCGAGCCCGACCTTGACCTTGACGCAGCGAAACCCGGCGGCTCTCGCGGCGGCCGCTGCAGCGGCCGCGCCGGCGCGGTCGGGCGCGGCGATCGTGGCGTTGACCTCGACCGGCGGCGCCGTCGCCGGCGCCGAGCAACCGCCATACGGGCAGACCGGCTCGCCGCCCGGCGAGGTCCCAGAGCGCGAGGTCGATCGCCGCCAGCGCTTGGGGCAGAACGGCACTCCGGGCGCACGCGGCGAGCAATTGCCGGCGGTCGACCTCGCCGTCTGACGCGGACAGCAGCTCCCTGCAGTCCTCGACCGCGGAGCGGACATCGTCGATCGTTACCGGCGCCAGCGGCGCTGCCTCGCCGAAGCCCGTGACCCCGTCGGCGCCCCGGAGGCTCACGACCAGAAGCTCGCGCGCCGTGATCGAGCCAGAGCCGGAAACAAACGGCGCGCGCAAGCGCGCCCCTAAGGAAAACAGGCCCAGCTTCAACGGCTCAACAGCAGGCCCGCGGACAGCAGCAGGCAGAAGGTCAGCTGCAACATCCCGGTCTGCGCCAGCGCCTCGTTCAGCGACGGCCCGTCGGTGTGGTTGCGCACGATCCGCACGACGCGCGCGCCGAGCAGCAGCGTCAGCCACGGCAACAGCACCCACGGCTCGAGCGGGCCGAAGATCCAGGTGACCGCCGCGAGCAGGTAGGCGGCGTACACGATCACGGCGTACAGGGTGCGCGTGCGCCCGCGTCCGAGGCGGACGGCGAGCGTGCGCTTACCGGCACGCCGGTCGGTGTCGATGTCGCGGACGTTGTTGACGACCAGGATCGCGGCGGCCAGCAGCCCGACCGGGACCGCCAGCGCGAACGCCTCCCAGTTCAGGTGCTTGACCTGCACGAAGTACGAGCCGGCGACCGCGACGATCCCGAAGAACAGGAACACGAACACCTCTCCGAGGCCCTCGTAGCCGTACGGTCGGGGGCCGCCCGTGTACAGCACGCCGGCGAGGATCGAGGCGGCGCCGACGAGCAGCAGCTGCCAGCCGGCGACGACGACGAGATAGATCCCCGCGAGCACCGCGATCCCGAACGAGATGTAGGTCGCCACGAGCACCCGCTTCGGCGGCACCAGTCCGCCGGCGGTGATCCTCACCGGCCCGAGGCGGTCTTCGGTGTCGGCCCCGCGGCGCGCATCGGAGTAGTCATTTGACAGGTTGGTGCCGACCTGGATGAAGATCGCGCCGATCAGGGCGGCGATGAACCGCAGCGGATAGAACACGTGGACGAAGCCCGCCAGTGAGGTGCCGACGAGCACCGGGGCGACTGCCGCCGGCAGAGTGCGGACGCGAGCCGCCATCAGCCAGATGCGGGCCCCGCTCGGGGTGGCGACCGCCATCACGCCCGCCGGGGGAACTTCGAGAAGTCCGGCCGGCGCTTCTCGAGGTATGCGTTGCGACCCTCGACGGCTTCCTCGCTCATGTAGAACAGCAGGTTCGCGTCGTGGGCGAGTTGCTGGATTCCCGCGAGTCCGTCCTCGTCGGCGTTGAAGCTGGCCTTCAGCAGCCGGAGCGCAAACGGGGACAGGGCGAGCATCTCACGACACCAGCTGACCGTTTCCGTCTCCAGCTGCTCGAGCGGGACGACCGCGTTCACGAGCCCCATCTGCAGTGCGTCCTGCGCGCCGTACTGGCGGCACAGGAACCAGATCTCCTTGGCCTTCTTCGGTCCGACCAGTCGCGACAGGACGCTGGCGCCAAAGCCGCCGTCGAACGAGCCGACCTTCGGGCCGGTCTGGCCGAAACGGGCGTTGTCGGCGGCGATCGTCAGATCGCACACGACGTGCAGCACGTGGCCGCCCCCGATCGCATAGCCGGCGACCATCGCGACGACGGGCTTGGGCATCCGCCGGATCTGCACGTGCAGGTCGGTGACGTGGAAGCGGCCCACGGCCGCGTGCGCGCCGGCTTGGGTGGGGTCCGCACCACTCACGTAGCCACCACGCGCCCCCCGGACGCGCTGGTCGCCGCCCGAGCAGAACGCGTCGGGCCCCTCACCGGTCAGGATCACCACCCCGACGCTCTGATCCTCCCGGGCTCGAGTGAATGCGTCCGAGAGCTCGACGACCGTCTCGGGGCGGAACGCGTTGCGCACCTCGGGGCGGTCGATCGTGATCTTCGCGATCCCTGTGTCCTCGCCCGTTGCGAGCTCGTAGCGGATGTCGGTGTAGTCGGCGGCGGCCTGCCAGATCGTGTGCACGCGCGCGAGACTACCGTTTCAACCGTGGAACATTGGCTGATCAGCGCCGCGGGCGCGCACCCGGATCGGATCGCACTGGCTACGAGCGACGAACAGCTGACCTACGCCGAGCTGGCGGCTCGGGCGCGGGCGGCTGCCGGCGGCCTCATGGCGCGGGGCGTCACATCGCGCAATCGGGTCGCGCTCGCGCTGCCGGCGGGCAGCGAGCTGGTCGCGGCAGTTCACGCTTGCTTTCTGATCGGGGCGGTCGCGGTGCCGGTCGACACCAGGCTCGGCGCGGCAGAACGCGCAGCCCGGGCAGCTGGTGCCGCGACTGTCCTCGAGATGCCGATCGAGGGTGCGCCGATCAAGGTCGGTGAGCCGCTGCGGCTCGAGGCGATCGCGACAGTGATGCACACCTCGGGGACGACCACCGCGCCGCGCCCGGTCGCGCTGAGCTTCGGCAACTGGCTGGCGAGCGCGCTCGGGTCGGCGGCGGCACTGGGGCTCGACCTTCAGGAGCGCTGGCTGTGCCCGATGCCGCTCGCGCACGTCGGCGGCCTGTCAATCCCGCTTCGCAGTGCGATCTACGGAACCACGGCCGTGCTGCAGGGACGCTTCGACACCGAAGCGGTACTCGACGCGCTGTCTGACGCCGGCCAGCGGATCACGCTCGTCTCACTCGTGCCGACGATGCTCGCGCGGCTGCTCGATGCTGGGCTCCGGCGACCACCGACCCTGCGCTGGGTCCTGCTCGGCGGCGCCCCGGTCCCGGCCGGGCTGCTCGACCGCGCGCGCGAGGCGGGCGTGCCCGTCGCCCCGACGTACGGGATGACGGAAGCGTGCTCGCAGATCGCGACCCACGGCTGGCCGCTGCCAGGTGTCGAGGTCCGGGCGGGCGACGGCGGGGAGCTGCTGGTGCGCGGTGCCACGGTCGCCGAAGGCGCGCTGGCGCCGGACGGCTGGTTGCACACGGGAGATCTCGGCACGATCGACGACCGCGGCCGGTTGACGCTGACGGGTCGCAAGGCGGACACGATCATCACGGGCGGCGAGAACGTGGCACCGGCGGAGGTGGAGGCGGCGCTGCTCGCCCATCCGGCCGTCGCCGAGGCCGGGGTCTTCGGGCGTGCCGACAACGAGTGGGGAGAGGCGGTTGTTGCGAAGGTCGTGCTGATCGACGGCCGGGCAGCCGAGCCGGACGAGCTGCGGGCGTTCTGCGCCACGCGGCTGGCCCCGTTCAAGGTTCCGAAGGCGATCGAGCTGGCCGAGGGGCTGCCGCGCACGGAGTCCGGCAAGCTCCTGCGTCGGGAGCTGAGGTGAGCACACTGCCGTCGCGCCACCAGCTGACGATCGAGCAGCTCGCGGCCGAGTCCGGAATGTCGGTGCGGAACATTCGCGCCCACCAGGCTCGCGGGCTGGTCGACCCGCCCGAGGTGAGGCTCCGCGTCGGCTACTACGGTCCGGAACATCTCGTGCAGCTGCGGCTGATCCGCGAGCTCCAGGACCAGGGCTTCAACCTGAACGGGATCAAGCGCCTGCTGGAGGGAGCCGACGGCAGCGCCGAGTATCTCCTCAGGTGGCGCCACGCGCTGGCTTCGCCCGAGCCGGCCGAGATATTGACGCTGGCGCAGCTCGGGCGCCGCTTTCAACTCAGCGCAGCTGACGCGCCGGCGGTGCTCGCGAAGGCGCAGGAGCTCGGCGTCCTGCGATCGCTCGGCGAGGACCGCTACCAGGTCCCCAGCCCATCGCTGCTGGCGGTGGCGGAGGAGGCTGTCGCACAGGGCGTCTCGCTGCACGGGGCCCTCTCGATCCTCGAGGAGATCGGGCGCCACTGCGACGCGGTCGCGGCGTCGTTCGTGAACCTGTTCCTGGCTGAGGTGTGGGCGCCGTTCCAGGCCGCGGACATGCCGGCCGAGCAGTGGCCGCGGATCGAGCCGGCGATCGAGCACCTGCGACCGGTAGCTTCCCGGGCTCTGGCAGCGATCTTCCAGCAGCGCCTGAGCGTTCAGGTCGAGGCAGCGTTCGCGCAGATCACCAAACGAATCTCTGAGAGGCCCGATCAATGAGCGCCGTTCCAGATCCTGAGGACCAGCGTGCCGAGATGCTCGAGCGATGGGAAGACGCGGCAGCCGGGTGGCGAAAACGCGCCGATGAGGTGCGTGCGAACGGGATGCCGGTGTCGACCTGGATGATCGATCACCTCGGGCTGCAGCCCGGGCAGCGAGTACTCGAGCTGGCCGCCGGCCCGGGCGACACGGGCTTCCTCGCGGCGGAGCTGATCCAGCCCGGCGGCACCCTGATCTGCAGCGACGGCACCGAGGCGATGCTGGCTGTCGCGCGCGAGCGCGCTGAGCGGCTCGGAGTTGCCGGCGTCGAGTTTCGCCGGCTCGAGCTGGAGTGGATCGATCTACCCACCGCCGACGTCGACACGGTGCTGTGCCGGTGGGGCGTGATGCTCAGTCTCGATCCGGCGGCGGCCCTGCATGAGTGCCGGCGGGTGCTGCGGCCGGGGGGACGGCTCGCACTCGCGGTCTGGGACGAGCCCGGGGTGAATCCGTGGGCGACGATCCCCGGCCGGGCGCTCATCAACCTCGGGCACGCGCAGCCGCCCGACCCAAATGCGCCGGGGATGTTCGCGCTCGCGCCGCCCGGGCGCCTGGAGGAGATGCTCGCCGACGCGGGCTTCGTCGAGGTGCTCGTGGACCGGGTCTCGCTGGAGCGAGGACGCGAGAGCGTCGATGCCTACCTGGAGCAGACACTGGATCTCAGCAAGATCTTCGCGGATGCCTTCAGCGGCGTGTCGCAGGCGCAGCAGGCCGAGGTGGTGCGCGAGATCCGGAGGCTGGCCGAGCCGTTCACCTCCGCCGATGGGTCGGTGCGGCTCCCGGGTCGCTCGCTGGTGGCGCTGGCGAATGCTTGAGGGACGCGCTTGACGGCCGGCAGGAATCCCGTCGGCGGCCGCGACATCGTGTGCGTGGGCTTCAACGATTGGGAGAGCGAGGGGTGGACCAACCAGCACCATCTGATGTCACGACTGGCGGCGAGCGGCAGCCGGGTGCTGTTCATCGAGTCGCTGGGGCTGCGTCGCCCGAGCCTCGGCTCGGGGCGGGATCTGCGGCGAATCGGCCGGCGGCTGCGGCGCGGACTCGAGCCGCCCCGCCGGCGCGATGGCGTCACTGTTCTCTCGCCGCTCGTCCTCCCCGCCCACTCGCACGCGCGCGTCCGCGCGCTCAATGCCTGGATCCTGCGCGCACAGGTTCGCCGCGCGGTGAGGAGGCTCGGGTTTCACCGCCCCGTCCTGTGGGGATACGTTCCGCAGGCCGAGGTGCTGGTGGATCTGCTCGATCCCGAACTCGTCGTCTATCACTGCGTCGATGACATCGCCGCCCAGGAGGGGATCGACAGTGAGAGCTTCACCGCGGCCGAGCGCCGTTTCGCCCACAGGGCGGATCTCGTGATCGCCAGCGCGCCGGCGCTGGCGGGGCGGATGCGGGAGCTCTCCGGCAATGTGCTGTACGCGCCGAACGTCGCCGATACGGGGCGGTTCGCCGCGGCGCTGGAGCCCGGGCCAATCGATCCGCAGCTCTCAGCGCTCCAAGAGCCGCGGATCGTGTTCGTCGGCGCGATTGCGGAGAACAAGGTCGACTTCGAGCTTCTGTTGGCCGTGGCCGCCGCGCACCGTGACTGGACGCTCGCGCTGGTCGGGGCCGTCGGCCTGGGTTACCCGCAGACCGACGTGACGCTGCTTTCGGCGCAGCCCAACGTGCACTTCCTCGGCGTGCGGACGCAGGAGGACCTCCCGGCCGTTCTCAGGGGTGCGGCCGCAGGCGTGATTCCGTATCGCACTTCACGGTTGACCGCGAGCATCTTCCCGATGAAGGTCTACGAATACCTGGCCGCCGGCCTCCCGGTCGTGGCCACCGGCCTCCCCGCGCTCCAGGACGTCGAGGACGTCGAGCTCGTCGAGGGCGCCGATCAGATGATCGCCGCGCTCGAGCGTGCGCTGACGGCGGATTCACCGGACGCCCGCCGCGCCCGCAGCGGTGCAGCCCGGGGACACTCGTGGGACGCGCGCCTGGATGAGATCGGCGAGGCGATCACACAATGACGGGGTCCACCCGTCGCTTCGCCCCGATCCGCCGCTTCGCCCGGATCCGTCGCTTCGCCCCGGGCGGGCGCGGAAACGTCCGCCTACGCCTACTGGATCGGACCGTCGGCACGGTCCTGCTGGTGGCGTTCGGCGTCGTTCACCGAAAGCGTCCGCGCGCCGCGGCGCCGCGTCGGATCGGCCTGATGAAGACCACCGGCATCGGGGACATGATCCTGTTGACGGCGATCGCGCGGGACGTGATCGCTGCCTTCCCCGACGCCGACGTCGTGATCCTCGCCGGGCCCGACAACGTCGATATGGCTCGACTCGTCCCAGGTGCGCGGGCTGTCAAGCTGCCGACCGCCAAGCCCTGGGCCACCGTTCGGCTTCTGCGTGGGGAGCGACTCGGCCTGCTGGTCGATTTCGGCCAGTGGACAAGGTTGGAGGGCCTGTACGCCGTGCTTTCGGGCGCAGGTTGGACGCTCGGCTTCGAGACGCCGGGACAACATCGACACTACGCCTATGACGCCACGGTCACGCACGCCAACGATGTCCACGAGCTCGAGAACTACAGGCGGCTCGTCGCGATGCTCGGGATCGAGTCCCACGCCCAACCCAGCTTCGCGCCGGCTGCGGAGCGACCGCCCCTGCCATTGCCCAAGCCTTACGTCGTATTCCACCTCTGGCCGGGCGGCTTTCGCAGCGAACTGCGCGAGTGGCCGGCGGACCGGTGGCGGGAGTTGGCTCGGACGTTTGCTCGCCAGGAGGTCTCGATTGTCCTCACCGGAGGTCCAGCTGATGTCGTCCGAACCGACGCATTCGTGCAATCGTGCGGTGAGATCGCGTCGCACATCCGATCGATCGCCGGGCAGTTCCGGCTGCCGGAGCTGATCGATGTGCTGGCGGATGCTGTCGGTGTGGTCAGCGTCAACACCGGAGTGATGCATCTCGCCGCCGCCGTGGGCGTACCGACGATCGCCCTCAACGGTCCAACCTCGTCGCTGCGATGGGGGCCAATCGGGCCGGACGTCGTGTGCATCGACTCAGACCTGCCCGGCTGTGGCTTTTTGGACCTCGGGTTCGAGTACGACGATCGGCGGACGGACTGTATGAACGGCATCAGCGTCGCTCGCGTCGCGGCCGCGGCTGTGGAGCGTGCGCGTGCCTGAAGCTGATGCCCTCCAGATCGCACGGCTGCGCGCGCTCGGCGTCGATCCCGAATCAGTTGCCAAGGCGGCACACGTGGTCGCGACCGCGATCCGCAGCGGCGGCAAGGTGTTGACGTTCGGCAACGGAGGCAGCGCCGCCGACGCGCAGCACGTCGCGGCCGAGCTGGTCGGCAGGTTTGAGCGCGAGCGCGCCGGCCTGCCCGCGATTGCGCTGACCACCGACACCTCGGCATTGACCGCGATCGCGAACGACTACGGGTTCGAGCAGGTGTTCGCGCGTCAAGTGCAAGCGCTCGGCCGGCGCGGAGATGCTGTGCTTGCGATCAGCACCAGTGGCTCCTCGGCGAACGTGCTCGCGGGGGTCAGCGTTGCGCGCCGCGTCGGGGCGATCACGATTGGGCTGTGCGGGGCGCCTGGTTGTGAGCTGTGCCAGGCGGTTGACGTGGCGATCTCGGTGCCGGCGGGTAAGGCGGCGCCGGTGCAGGAAGGCCATCTGGTCGTCGAGCACGCGCTCTGCCGGGCAGTCGAGCATGTGCTGTTCGGCGCCGGCGACTCGTTCACGACCAGTCCGCCCGGGACCGTCGCGTCGCTCCAAGAGGTGCTGGCGATGCGGGAAGGCTGGCGAGCCGCCGGCCGGGTAGTGGTGTGGACCAACGGCGTGTTCGACATCATTCATGCGGGCCATCTTGCAAGCCTTCAGGCCGCGCGCGCGCTGGGCGATCTGCTCGTCGTGGGTGTCAACGCGGACGAATCTGTGCGTCGCCTGAAGGGGGAGGGACGCCCGCTGATGCCGGCGATCGAGCGGGCGACCCTGCTGGCTGCCCTTCGACCGGTCGATTACGCGGTCGTATTCGAGGAAGATACGCCCGAGGTGGTGCTGGAGCGCCTGCGCCCGGACGTCCATTGCAAGGGTGCCGACTACGGGGGCCCGGAGGGAAAGCCAATTCCCGAGCGCGGGCTGGTCGAGTCTTACGGTGGTCGTGTCGAGATCCTGCCGCTGGTCCCGGGGCGATCGACGACGGAGCTGGTTGACGCGATCCAAGCAGGACGCGGGTGAACTCGATCGAGGGCAGGGCTCGGGCGGTGTTCATGGACCGAGACGGCACCTTGATCGAGGACCTCGGCTACCCCCGCGAGCCCGATCGCGTCCGGCTCCTGGCCGGAGTCGCGGAGGCGCTGGCACGGCTGCAGGGGGCCGGGTTTGAGCTTGTCGTGGTCAGCAACCAATCGGGCATCGGCCGCGGGATCGTCAGCCCGGAGGAGGCGCGGGCCGTGCACGAGCGTTTTGAAGCGCTACTCGCCGGGGAGGGAATCTCGCTCCAGGCGGTGAAGTACTGCCCCCATGCTCCCTGGGACGATTGCGAGTGCCGCAAGCCGTCTCCCGCGCTCCTGCTGGCGGCGGCGGATGAGTTGGGGTTGGAGCCGGCGTCCTCGTTCATGGTCGGCGACAAACGCTCCGATGTCGAGGCCGGACGCCGGGCGGGCTGCCGCACGATCCTGCTCGCTCCGGCCGGTGCCGTGTGCGATCAGGCGGACCACGTCGCTCGTGACTGGAGCGACGCGCGCGATTTCATTCTCGGCGTGGGAGCGGCGGTGTGAGTGATCTGACGGCGCTGCGCGGCGTGACCGTGTTGACGGTCGGGGACGTAATGCTCGACGAGTACATCTGGGGTGTGGTCAAGCGAATCTCCCCTGAGGCTCCGGTGCCGATCGTCGAGATCAGCCGGCGAACCCACGCCGCCGGCGGCGCGGCCAACGTCGCGGCGGGCATCATCGCCCTCGGAGGCCGAGCGTTTCTGGGCGGGGTGATCGGCGAGGACTCCTCGGCCGTGGCGTTGCGAGGCGCGCTCGAGGCCGCCGGGGTTGGGGTCGGCGACCTCGTCGTCGACAGCTCGCGGCCGACGACGAGCAAGACGCGCGTGATCGCCCACGCTCAACACGTCGTCCGCACCGACTACGAGGAGAGCGACCCGCTGCCGCGTGTGGTCGAGGAGGTCCTGACCGAGCGCGTCTGCGGTCTCGTCGCGCAGGCGGACGCGGTCGTCCTATCCGATTACAAGAAGGGTGTGGTCTCGGAGGTGCTCGCCGCGCGCGTGATCGAGGTCGCGGTGGCACAGGGCAAGCCGGTGGTCGTCGACCCGAAGGGGCGCGACTACGCCAAGTACCGCGGCGCGACAGTGATCACGCCCAATGCTGACGAAGCCGGGCAGGCGGCCAACGTGCCGATCGAGGGAGACGACGACCTGCTCGAGGCGGCCCGCCGCCTGTCGGCGACCTGCGACGGCGCGGCGCTGCTCGTCACCCGCGGCGCTGCGGGCATGACGCTGTTCAACGGGGATTCCCGGCTCGACGTCCCCGCGCGCGCTCGGGACGTCTACGACGTCACGGGGGCGGGCGACACCGTCGTGGCGATGCTCGCGGTGGCGCTCGGACGGCAGATGCCGCTCGAGCAGGCCGTCGTGCTCGCGAACGCCGCGGCCGGGATCGTTGTCGGCAAGGTCGGCACCTCGACCGTCACGCTCGAGGAGCTCGAGGAGCTCGAGCGTGGGGCCGCCGGCTGAGCGGGCGCCCCGCTGGTCAGCACGAGCGTTGTCAGCATCCTGCCAAATACACTGAAATTTGAGTTGCGGCGCTCCCGTTCCACGTGCGCCGCGGCCACACTGGCGGCGTCATGCGTGCGCGGATCGTCTTTGCGCTTGCGGCCGGGGTACTGCTCGTTGTGGCGGTGGCGGCATCCGCTGCCGTTCCGCACCTGGTCGCGCCGGGCGAGTCCCGTGACGTCAATCGCTGCTGCCGACGGGTTGACGGTCGACGAGCTGGCGGCGGCCAACGGGCTGTCGTCGGGGGCGCAGCTGATCGCAGAGGGCTCCTCGAGCGGCCCGCCGTACCCGACCCCGGAGTCGGTGACGCCCGGCGAAGTCGGGTCGATCGCGTCCGCCAACGGGGTCCCGCCGTCGCTGGCGGAGGCGATCGGCTATCAGGAGAGCGGGTTCAACAACAACGCCGTGTCGAGCGCCGATGCGCGGGGCGTGATGCAGATCCTGCCCGGGACGTGGAACTACGTGCAACAGAACCTGACCGCGGGGATGCCGCCGCTGGATCCCAGCTCGGCGGCCGACAACGTCCGCGGCGGCGTGCTGCTGCTTCGATCGCTGCTGTCGGCGACCGGCGGTGATCCGGGCTTGGCGGCCGCCGGGTACTACCAGGGGCTCTCGTCTGTCAGGCAGAACGGCCTGTTCCCCGATACGCAGCATTACGTCGCCAATGTGCTGGCGCTGCAGAAGCAGTTCGGCGGCGGGTAGCCGGGGGCAGCGAGGCCGGGGCGGGCCGAAATCCGCTGCGGCGACATGCTTACAGGCCCAAAGTGCGCAGGCTCGGCCGACCTTGGTTACATAAGCATGCCCCACATGCTTATGTAGCCAAGGTCCAGCAGGCGCGCGTGCTTTGTCCCCGTATGCAGCCGAAATGCGCCTCGACCTCGCCGGCCGGCGCCCGACCGCCGGGGCCATGTAGCCTCCGGCGCCATGTTCTACGACGACGACGCTGACATCCACAAGCTCGACGGCAAGACCGTCGCGATCATCGGTTACGGCTCCCAGGGCCACGCCCACGCGCTGAACCTCAAGGACTCCGGCGTATCCGTAGTGGTCGGATTGCGAGGGTCCTCAGCGAGCGTCGCGAAGGCGAAGGAGCACGGTCTGACCGTGCTCGATCCAGCCGATGCCGCGAGCGAAGGCGACGTCGTGATGATGCTCGTCCCCGATGAGCTCCATCGGGAGGTGTGGGAGGGAGGCGTCAAGGACGGGGTTGCACCAGGCAACATGCTGATGTTCGGCCACGGCTTCTCGATCCACTACGGGGAAGTTGTGCCGCCGCCGGACATCGACGTGACGCTGGTCGCGCCCAAGGGACCCGGCCACCTCGTCAGGCGCCAGTTCGTCGAGGGTTCGGGCGTTCCGGCGCTCGTCGCTGTGCACCAGAACGCCGGCGGGGATGCGCTTCAGTTGGCGCTCGCGTACGCGAAGGGGATCGGCTGCACTCGCGGCGGCGTAATCGAGACGACGTTCAAGGACGAGACCGAGACGGACCTGTTCGGCGAGCAGTCAGTCCTGTGCGGCGGCGTGACCGAGCTGGTCCGCGCCGGTTACGAGACGCTCGTGGACGCGGGCTATGACCCGCGGCTGGCGTACTTCGAATGCCTGCACGAGCTCAAGCTGATCGTCGATCTGATGTACGAGAAGGGGATCGCGGGAATGCGCTACTCGATCTCCAACACGGCCGAGTACGGCGACCTGACCCGCGGCAAGCGGGTGATCGGCGAGCCGACCCGGGCGGCGATGAAGCAGATCCTGGCCGACATCCAATCGGGCGACTTCGCCCGCGAGTGGATCGCCGAGAACCGGGCCGGTCAGGAGAACTTCAAGCGCATGCGCGAGGAGCAGGCCGGGCACCAGGTCGAGGTCGTCGGCCGCGAGCTGCGTGCCCAGATGGACTGGATCGACACCGAATTCCAGGAGTAGGCGCGCCCCGTTCCCACACTCCGCGCGGTCGCGCTAGGTCCGCGCGGGGTAGGCGCCCCGGGTGCAGACCGCGTAGTGGAGCTTCGGCGGGGCCTTTCCGGTGAGGTTGGGGACCCCGAACGTCGTCGTGCCGTCGCCGCCGAACGTCTTGTCGTAGAGCGAGAACAGCGCGACGCTGTCCGCGACCTTCAGCAGCTGGCCGTGGGCGGGAATGGTGCCGAACGGCAGGCGGCTGGACGCGAACAACATCACCTGGCCGAGCCAGTTACAGCGCCCATCGCCGGCATTCGGATCCGGGTAGTAGCCGGAGGTGCAGACGCGGTAGGAGATTCCTGCGATTGGCGCCTTGCCCTGGAGGTCGGGCACGGCGAATTTTCCGGTGCTCTCGCTGCCTCCGAACGTGTAGCCGTAGATCGAGAACAGCGCGGCGTTCTTGCTCGCTTCGAGCAGCTGGCCGTTCGCGCTCAGAGTCCCCGGGAACGAGCCCTGAGCACCGGTGAGCATGATCTGGCCGAGCCAGTTGCAGTGTCCCCCGCCTTGGGCCGGGCTCGGGAAGTCGCCGTCCGTGCAGACGACGTAGTGCAGCCCTGCGATCGGCGCCTTCCCCTGCAGGTTGGGCACGCCGAACGTGGACGTCCCGTTGCCACCGAACCTGGTGCCGAAAATCTCAAACAGGTGGGGGTGGTGGCCGATCTGCAGGAGCTGTCCATGGGCAGGCACGGTCCCGGCCTGCGCGAAGTTGAAGCCGACGAGCACGATCTCACCCTGCCAGTCGCAGATGCCTTCGTTGTCCCTGGCTGCATGCGCGGAGGGATTGGGCTGCGCGGCCAGCGCGACCGCGCCGTAGCCGCCGACCAGCACCGACACCAGAACCATCAGCAGCACTGCTCGACTACGCCCTGCCCTGCCGCCGGACTTCATCCTTGACACCGTAGCCCCTTTCGTTGCTCGAAACGTTCGCGGGACGGTATTGATTGCCCCGGTCACGTGTCAACTGCCGCCACCGTCGGCCCCGCCGGCGCTAGTACACTCCGTGACCGGCCGCCGTGACTGGCGCGAGAAGGTGGATCACAACCACCGGGGAGCGGTGGCCTCGTGCGACGCCGCGCGCCTGGGCATGTAGAGATCCCGCGACAATCGAGGAGACCCGCATGACCCAGACGATCCTGAAGATTCCAGACGAGCTGAAGCCGGCCGACGGCCGGTTCGGGTCGGGTCCGTCCCGGGTGCGCCCGGCGCAGCTCGCTCACCTGGCGGGCCCCGGCGCGGCTGTGATGGGCACCTCGCACCGCCAGCGGCCGGTCAAGCACCTCGTCGCGCGGATCCGCTCGGGGCTTTCCGAGCTGTTCGCGCTCCCGGGCGACTACGAGGTGGTCCTCGGCAACGGTGGCACGACGGCGTTCTGGGACGCGGCCACCTGCGGCCTGGTCCGCGAGCGGGCGCTCCATCTCGCGTACGGGGAGTTCTCCTCGAAGTTCGCCGCGTGCACGGCCGGCGCTCCGTTCGTGCGCGACCCGATCGTGATCGAGGCGCCCGCAGGCGACGCCCCCGAGCCGGTGTCCGATCCGGATGTCGACGCGATCACCTGGGCGCACAACGAGACCTCGACCGGCGTCATGGTCCCGGTGCAGCGGCCGGCCGGCGCGAGCAGCGACCAGCTGATCCTGATCGACGCGACCTCCGGCGCCGGCGGCCTGCCGGTCGACGTCACCCAGGCCGACGCCTACTACTTCGCCCCGCAGAAGGGCTTCGCGTCCGACGGCGGGCTGTGGCTGGCGCTGCTCAGCCCCGCGGCGCTGGCGCGGATCGAGGAGCTCGCCAAGAGCAAGCCCGGGGGTCGGTGGATCCCGGACTTCCTCTCGCTGACGATCGCGCGCGAGAATTCGCTGAAGGACCAGACCTACAACACGCCCGCCGTCGCCACCCTGTTCCTGCTCGTCGACCAGCTCGAGTGGATGCTCGACCAGGGCGGACTCGAGGCGATGGTCGCACGCACGACCGCTTCCTCGAGCCTTCTCTACGAGTGGGCCCTGCGGCACCCACACGCGACGCCATTCGTCGCCGATCCTGCCAAACGCTCGCTGGTCGTCGGCACGATCGACTTCGACGCGCAGATCGACGCCGCCGCGCTCGCCGCGACCCTGCGCGCGAACGGGATCGTCGACGTGGAGCCCTATCGGAAGCTCGGGCGCAACCAGCTGCGAGTGGCGATGTTCCCGGCCACCGACCCCGCCGACGTGCAGGCGCTGACCGCGTGCGTGGACTGGGTATTGGAGCAGCAGGTATGAGCTCGTCCGACGGCCGCCCCCGGGTCCTCGTCGCCGAGAAGATCGGCGAGACGGGGGTCGAGCTGCTCAAGCAGCATTTCGATGTCGACCTCGGCGCCGGCTGGAGTCGCGAGGAGGTCACCGAGCGGATCGGCGAGTACGACGGGATCCTGATTCGCTCGGCGACCAAGCTGGATGCTGAGCTGCTCTCGCATTCCACCCGGCTCCGCGCCGTCGGCCGCGCGGGTGTGGGAGTTGACAACGTCGACGTCGCGACTGCCACCAAGCGCGGGATCGTCGTCGCCAACGCACCGCAGTCGAACGTGATCACCGCGGCCGAGCACACGATGGCGCTCCTGCTGGCGCTCGCGCGGAACGTCCCTCAGGCGCACGCATCGCTGACCGGCGGGGCGTGGGAGCGCTCGAAGTTCTCCGGCGTCGAGCTGTACGAGAAGACGCTCGGGATCCTCGGCTTCGGACGGATCGGCAAGCTCGTCGCGCAACGGGCTCAGGCGTTCGGAATGCGCGTGGTCGCGTTCGACCCATATGTCTCGGCCGAGCGCTATCGCGAGCTCGGCGTCGAAAAGGCCGAGTCCTCCGACGATCTGTACGCGGTCGCGGACTTCCTCACGCTCCACCTCCCCAACACCCCCGACACGGAGGGGTGGCTCGACGCCGAGGCGCTCGCGAAGTGCAAGGACGGGGTCCGGATCCTGAACGTCGCCCGAGGTCCCTTGATCGTCGACGACGATCTGAAGGCTGCGCTGGACTCCGGCAAGGTCGCCGGCGCGGCGATCGACGTATTCCGCTCCGAGCCGGTCACCGACCACCCGCTGTTCGGTTACTCCAACGTGATCGTCACCCCGCATCTCGGCGCCTCGACGGCGGAGGCGACCGACCGGGCCGGCTACCAGGCGGCGGAGCAGGTGGTCGCGGCGTTGACCGGCGGCGTCGTCACGAGCGCGGTGAACGTGCCCGCGATCCCAGCCGAGGACATGGAGGTTCTCGGGCCCTACGTGCCGCTGTGCCGGGCGCTGGGGCGGATCGCGATCGAGCTCGCCGCGGGCTCGTCGATCGACCGGGTGCAGATGGAGTTCATGGGCCGGATCGCGGACCGCGACACCCGGCTGCTGACGATCGAGGCGCTGCTCGGAGTGCTCCGCGGCCACACCGAAGAGGAGGTCAACGAGGTCAACGCGCCGGCGATGGCGGCCGAGCGCGGGATCGACGTCGTCGAGACGAAGCGGAGCATCGCGCACGACTACACCGACCTCGTACGCGTGACGATCACCTGCGGCGACGACAGCGTCCGGGTCGCCGGGACGCTGATCGGCCGCCGGCACAGGGCACACCTGCTCGAGGCATGGGGACAGCGGTTCGACATCCAGCTCGAGGACCACATCACGATCTTCCGCTATCGCGACGTGCCGGGGATGATCGGCCGCGTCGGCACCTGCTTCGGGCAACACGGGATCAACATCGTGTCCGCTGCGGTCGGCCGGCAGGCCGACGAGTCAGGCACCGGGCACGGTCGCCTCGCGGCAATGGCGATCACGACCGATGCGCCCGTTCCGCACGACGTGATCAACGAGATCGTCAGGTCGGAGGGTTTCCAGACCGGGCGGACCGTGAACCTGTAGCGCCGGCGCCCAGCAGCGCACTCACGCCTCCGACGGCGACGACGAGCGCCAACACCAGACCAACATAGGTCCCGACCCCGATCGGGCGATAGCTCGTGTAGTCGACGAGGTCGTAGAACACGCCGCCGGCGGCGAACAGGCCGGCAGCGCCCGCAAGTCGCTCCCAGCTGACGGTCCGGCGCGCGATCGCGACTGCCGACAGCACCAGCGCAGCGACGACGAAGCCCGCCAGGGCCACCTTGAAGTGCAGGCTCAGCTCGACCTGCCAGAAGTCGCGGCCAAACAACACGTGCAGGAACGAGTTACCAATCAGGGCCACGCAGCCGGCCAACATCAACGGGGCCGCCGGGACACGTGACAGCCAGCCGATCGGACTGCTTGGGCCAGCGGGTCCGGGTCCGGGCTCGAGTGCCGCGATCAAGCCACCCGCACCGATCAGCGCGGCCAACACGAGGCCGAGGTAGGTCCCGACCCCGATTGGGTGAAAGCTCGTGTAGTCGATCGGCCAGCCGATCACGCCGCCGGCAAAGAACAGACCCGCAGCCCCCGCGAGACGGGAGAACAGTCCGGCCGGACGGTTGAGGCTGAAAGCGCTGAGCGCCAGGACCACGACCCACGCAGCCGCGAACACCACCTTCACGTGAATGCCGTGCTCGGAGTGCCAGAAGTTGAGCTGGTCCCACTTCAGGAATGAGGCGCCGACCAGTGCTACGCAGCCGATCATCATCGCCGGCTGCGCGAGACTCCAGGGGATTCGCCGGGCCGGTTGCGGGTCTCTCACCCTGGCCTTCTGGGCCGCGGGGGCGGGTTGGGGGTCGAGGACGGTTTCCTGGGTGGCCGGGGTGGGTTGGGGGTCGAGGACGGTTTCCTGGGTGGCCGGGGTGGGTTGGGGGTCGAGGACGGTTTCCTGGGTGGCCGGGGTGGGTTGGGGCTCGACGACGGTTTCCTGGGTGGCCGGGGTGGGTTGGGGCTCGACGACGGTTTCCTGGGCGGCGGCGGTGGGCTGACCGTTGCGCCGCGTCTGGGCGTCGGCGACGCGGGCCGCGCCAAGGGCGGTGACGGCCTTGGGGTCGTCCAGCGACTCGGGTGTCTGTCCGAGCTGTTGCTCGATTGCCTGCTTGATCAGTGGGATCTTGCTCGAGCCGCCGGCGAGGTAGATCGCGGCCAGGTCGGTTGGCTCGAGCCCCGCGCCTTGGATCGTCCGGGCGAGCTCCTGCACGGTCTCGGTGATCGAGTCGGAGATCAGCTGCTGGAAGCGCTCGGCGGAGACGACCACTGTCTGGTTGATCGGGTATCCGAGCAGGAACTCGTAATCCGGATTGCGTGAGAGGGCTTCCTTGGTCCGGCGAGCGTTGCGCATCAGCTCGCGGTTGGCCTGGGTCCAGACGCGTTCGGTCGGGGCTTGAAGGGCCTGCCGCTGCTCGTCGTCAAGCTCGCTGCAGAGATATTGATAGAGCCGGAAGTCGAAGTCCTCGCCGCCGAGCTGTTCAATTCCTCCGGGCGGCCCGGCGAGCGCGAAGGAGTCACCGGTTCGCTGCAGCACTGCGGTATCGAACGTGCCGCCACCGAGGTCGTAGACGGCGACGTGCTGGCCGGCGGCGAGCCGCTCGCTGGCGAAGTGGGTCGCCGCGGCGACGGGCTCGGGGATCAGGACCGGCGAATCGAACCCGGCGATCGCGGCCGCCTCTCGCAGCTTCTCCAGCCGTAGCTGGCCCCATCGCGCCGGGTGGGTCAGCCTCAGCTCAGCCGGACGCTGGCCGCCCCGGGCCAGCACGGCCTCGGAGATCACCTTGGCGAGGATCTGTCCGATCACGTCGGTGACGCGCAGCTCGACCTGCCCATGGTCGCCGAGAAGGATCACGTCATCGCCGATCCGTCGCTTGGGCGTGCGCTCCACGCACCAGGGCGCGAGGCCCAGGCCTTCGTCCGCGTCTTGGCCCAGCACGAGCCGCCCAGTTCCCGGCGGACCCGTTCCCTCGCGCCAGAACACCATCGAGGGCATCGACAGCGCCCCATCGATCGTCACCCGCTGCACCGTCTCATCGACGCGGATCGCGGCAGCCGTCGACGTCGTCCCGAAATCTACGGCCAGTACCCAATCAGACACGCTCACACCCCGGCATCCGGAATCAGCCCCATCGGAAGGTCAAGCCCGCGTCGCGCGAAACTCTAGCGTCAAATCACCGAGCTGACTGACGATCGGAACTCCTCGGCGATCAGCTGAAGCGAGCGCGTGACGATCGCCGCCACTCGCTGGGCCGCGGGTGAGGCCTGACCCCCGTTCTCGAACGTCTTCCACACGCGGAAGTTCTCGAGCGCAGCAGCGGCGAGATCGGCGCCCGGGGCGGGATCGTCGATCCCGAGGCGGCGGGCGGGCGTCCGCGCCGTCACGAGCCGCTCCAGCGCAGCCAGGAGCTCGGACGGAAGCGCGATCTGCTCCTTGACCGACCGCTGGAGCGCCTCCACGAGATCGAGCACATGCATGTGCGGCTCGAACCGCGCCTGCTCGGCCTCGTCGCGGACGAACACGAGCTCGGGCCGACGGTACGACAGCTGCTCGAGCGCGATCAGCCCTCGCGCCGCTTTGAGCGCGTCGGCCCGCTGGAGCAGGCCGTCGATCTCGAGCTGCACGCTCTCAATCCCGGAGCGCTCCCGCAGCAGTCGGGTGACCCCCGTGACCGTCAGCTCGTCCACGGGCGCCAGCTCGACGGCCGCTCGGATGCCGGGCAGCCCGATCGCGGCGAGCAGTTCACGCACGAGCTGGGTCGGGAGCTGGGCGGCGGCAGCCGCTACCAGCTCCTCCTCGGATGCCGGCCACGGGCCGCTCGCCGGCACGAACCCGGCGATCTGGCTCAGAGCGCCAACCAGGCGCTCGTCGATCAAGCCGGTGTTTGCCGCCACGGCGCACGTTCCATTGAACGGGATCACCCCGGCGACGAGCGCTCCGAGATCGCGCTTGGCGGCCGTCGCCTCGGCGTCCGCCGCGCCGTCGACCAGCGCCGCCGTGATCAACGCACAACTCGTGTCGACCGCCGAGCCGGCGCCCTTCAGCGTGTCCGCCACCGCGGCCCGAAATGCCGCACCGGCGCCGTCGGCTGCTGCCGGGACGGCGAGCAGGAACGCCTGGGCCGATTCAGCCGGCGCCGGATCGCCCGCGCTGGGCGCCCCCGTGGCGGGGTAGACGAGCGACACCGACCGCAGGCCCTCAATCGGCAGCGAGATCTCGACCGGCGTCCCGGTGCGGGTCGTCGCGGCGAGGATCTCCTCGGGGATCGACCCATCTGCCGAGAGTGGATGCGCGAGGCGGGCACCGTCAACGCGCTGCACCTCGACGAGCTCGGCGACTCCGTACGCGAACGAAACCGTCCTGCCGAGCTCGGCGATCGCCAGCGCCCGGCCGAGCAGAGCGCACAGCAGCGCCGTGCGGTCGCTATCGGAGAGGCCGAGGATCGCCACCCGCAGCGGCGCCGCCAGCGCTGTGCGTACGGAGAGGACCGCCCCACGGGCATCCTCGTCGCCGACCGCCTGTAGCGCGCCGTCGCAGATGCTGATCACGCGCGCGCACAGACCGCTCGACAGCGGCGGTGGAGCGAACGGCTGGCGACGCTGCACCACGCCCGCCGTCGCCGGCCGTCTCGGGGGCGGCTCGTGTGCGTCCGGGTCTCGGGTCGGCGTGGTCGTGGCGCCTGACAGAGCCTCGCGCGCGGCGCGTGCAAGCGTCCCCGCGGACCCAAAGCGGTCCCCGGGCTCGATCGCGGTCGCACGTCTGAGGACCGCGGCGAGCTCCGCCGGCACCCCCGCGACTGTCGCGGGGTCGCGCCGCTCGGTGCCGCCGATCAGATCCCAAAGCACGCATCCGAGCGAGTACACGTCGGCCCGAATCTCGTCCAGCGGCCCACCCCGCCCGCGTTCGGGCGCCATGTACCGCGCGGTGCCGAGGATCTGGCGCCCGTCCGTCTCGTCGAGCGCCTTGGCGAGGCCGAAGTCGCTCAGCAGCACGCGTCCGCTGTCGCCGTCGATCAGGATGTTCCCCGGCTTGATGTCCCGGTGCACGAGGCCGCGGGAATGGGCGACATCGAGCGCTGCGGCGAGCTGCTCGATCACCTCGACTGCGCGCGCGGGCCCCAGCCTCCCGGCCGCGACCAGCGCCTCGCCGAGCGTGCCTCCGGAGATGTAGCGCATGACGACGTACAGGACCCCGGCCGCGTCACCGGCCCAGTAGATCGGGACCACATTCGGATGGTCAATCGCTGCCGCGAGCTTGCACTCGCGTTCGAACCTCGAGCGGAAGCCGACATCCTCGACGAGCTCGCGCGACATCACCTTGACCGCCACCGTACGGCCGAGCTTGACCTGTGTCGCGCGGTAGACGACGCCCATCCCGCCCTTGCCGGCGACGCTCTCGAGCAGGCAGTCGCCGAGCATCGCCCCGGGGCCGAGCCGCACGGGCGTGGGGGGCTGCGCCGGGCCGGCGGCCGCAACCGCCGCCTGCGCCAGCTCCCCCGCCGAGGGGTAGCGTGCAGCGGGATCCTGAGCCATTGCGCGCCCGATCACGGCGTCGAACGCGCTCGGGATCCCCGGGACAGTCCGGGACGGGACCGGCGGCGGCTCGCTCATCTTGGCGAGCAGCCGTGCCACCTCCTCCTCGTTGGGATAGGGGACCTGGCCGGTCAGCGCCTTGTACAGCGTCGCGCCGAGCGCGTAGATGTCGGCGCGCAGATCCTGGGGCCGGCCATGCACCTGCTCCGGGGCCATGTAGTCGACCGTGCCGACCATCATCCCGGCGCGGGTGAGGGCAGTCTGCGACGCGGTGTGCTTGGCGAGCCCGAAATCGGTCAGATACGCGTGGATGCGATGCTCCTCGCCCGCGATCAGGATGTTCGCGGGCTTTACGTCGCGGTGCACTAGACCCTGGCCGTGGGCGGCGTCGAGCGCCGAGGCGACCTGGACGATCAGCGCCGAGGCGAGCGCGGGATCGAGCCTGCCGCGGGCGCCGATCAGCCAGTCGAGGTTGGTTCCGTCGACGTACTGCATCGCGATGAACAGTTGTCCACTCGGACCTTCGCCAGAGTCATAGACGGTGACGACGTGGGGATGGATGATGCTGGCGGCGATCTGAATCTCACGTTCGAACCGCTCGCGGAACGACTGATCGCGCGCGAGGTTCTCGGCGATCACCTTGACGGCCTCGATTCGCCGGAGCCGCAGGTTCCAGGCGCGGTAGACGACGCCCATCCCGCCCTGGCCCGCGAGCGCGTCGATCCGGCGCCCGGCGACCACCGATCCCAGCTCGAATCCCGCCGTGCGAGTCTTCACGGCGTCACCGTACACGGCAGGCCGCGATGTATCTCGGAAACGTCACCACTCGTCGCTGTCAACCGATAGTCTCGTGCCCGGTGCGCTAGCGGAATCAGTTCCGGGGGACAGATGACAGCATCGTTTCCGAGAGATTCGACAATCGCTGTGGTGGGTGACGGGTTCGGCTCGCTGATCGTCTACGCCACGTCGATCTACCTCGGTTTCCGGCCTGAGCAGGTGACGATCTTCGGCCCGAGCGATAACCCGGTCGGGACCTACCAGCAGTTTGCGTACAACCTCGGCCAGACGGTGCTGCGCTCCGAATCCGAATCGCACTTCCTCCCGGCCGATTGGCCGACCTTCAGCCAGCTCGACGCGTGGTCGCGCCGCTCGCCGGCGCCGTTGTACCGCTCGATCCGGCGCAAGTACAACCCGGGTGTGCGCGAGATCCTCACCGAGGCGGGGGTCGTTGCTCGCCGGCTCGGTTGGGAGGGTTCGCGCGTGCCCGTGCGGGTGGGGTGGCTCCAGCGCGAGGCCGGGCCACCGCCGCACTTCGTCCTCTATGACGAGCAGGCCAAGTTCATCGGTCGCGCCAAGCACGTGATGCTTGCGCTCGGCCACGGGCCGCTGTCGTTTCCCCCCGTGCTCGCCAAGGCGCGCGCCGACCCGGCGACCGCCGACCGGATCGTCCAGGCATATGAGAGCAAGTCCTATGCGCCGCAGGGGCGGTATGTGGTGCTCGGTGCGGGGATCGCCTCGATCAACGAATGGGCGAACGTGCTCGACGCGGGAGGCAAGGTTCTGGCGTTGACCCGCAACCCGCTTCCGGACGAGCAGGATCTGAACGTGCCCCGCTGCTTGTTCGAGGCGAAGGGGATCGACAAGTACCAGGCGCTCCCGTTCGACCAGCGGATCGAATTTCTGGGCAGCGTGCTGCACGGCACGACGCCACGGCGCCGCAGCTGGATCGCGAAGATCGAAAAAGGCCAGCGGGAGGATCGGTTCGCGGCCTCGCTCGGTGAGATCGACGCCGTGGAGCCCGGGCCGGCAGGCCTTCGGATCCATGTCTCCAACCGCCATGGCGACGATCCCGGTTGGTTGGACGTAACCGGCGTGGTGGCCGCGACCGGCTTCAACAAGTCAGTGCTGACGCTGCCGCTGATGCGGCGCCTGGTCGAGCACTACGACATTCCGGTCGAAGATGGACGGATCAAGCTCCTGGCCAACTGCGGCGTGCCGCACCTTGACGCCGACGACTCGCGGCTGTGCCTGATGGGCCTGACCGCGAACAACGTGATTCCCCACGGCGACACGATCGCCGGCTTGAAGTACATCGGTAGGCGGTTCGTGGCCGACTGCGCGCGCGCCGAGCGGCTGCACGGCAGGAGGTTCTTCGGTCGGCTGGGGATGCAGATCAGCCTCGCGTCCGACGTCGCCGGGCAGATTCGCAGCGTTCGCGCGACGGAGCAGCTGGCCTGATGTGCCCGACTGTCCTCGGCCGCGTGCAGACACGGACGGCGATTCTGATCGGGCCCGCGATTCTCGCGACGATCCTGTCGCTGGTCACGGGCAATGCCGGCTGGATCGTGCTGATCGGGCTCCTGCTTCTGGAGGGGGTCGTACTCGACATCGCGTTCTACCCGTTCGTGATCAAATGGCAGCCGCCATGGCTGACCGGGCTGTTGGCGGTCGAGGAGTTCGTGATCCTCTACCTGCTCGCCCACTTTCTGAAGCTGAAAGGGGTGTCCGACGTCGACGCGATCTGGTTCTACTGGCTCTCCTGGTCGATCGCGATCGTGACCAAGATCGTCGTGCTGCCGATCATCGAGTTGACCTGGATCGAGAGTGGGGGCGAATTCCGCCGCACGGGCTGGTCGATACCGGTCGAGCGCGAGCCGCTCCCGCTGCTGATCGCGCTGCCCACCGAGCCGGGCACGGCGGCTCCGAGGCTTGCGCGCGAGTTCTCCTCTGTACAGGAGGTCCCTGCCGAGCTGCGCGGTCTTCCCTCGCCCTCGGGGATCCGAGAGCGGCCGCAGCGCGCCAGGATTCGCTGAGTGGGGCCGCCCTCGCTTCGAGGTCGGCTGGTCGTCTATTACGTAGTGCTCGGCGCGCTCACCGCTGTGGCGGTCGTGCTGCTGCTGCGAGCCGGGGCGAGTGAGCAGCCACAGCCACAGGTCGCAGGCGGCTACGACGTGCTGGTCGGCATCCGCTGCCTCGGGCCGCAGCTGGAGCTGGTGCAGTCGGGTAAGTACGTCGACTTCCAGAACGGTTCCGCCAGCACGATCGGCAAGCTGACGCTCGATCACGACCGTCTCACGGGCACCCTCCACTGCGCCCATGGGGGTGGCAGCGAGCCGGTCGATATACGAGTGGCCGGAGGCATGCTCGTGCAGGGCGCGCCGCTTCCGATCTCCGCCGTGTTCAAGCGTGAGCCGCCGCCGCCGGGTGTCGCCGTACCTCGGCCGCCGGGTTCAGTCGATGGCCAGTACACACTTGCGCCGACCTCGAGCTGCCTCGGAGGCACGCTCACGATCCCCGATGGTAGCGTGCGGTACCGCTCGGGCATTCTCACCGGGACGGTCTCGTGCCAGGGCGGAACGCGGCGCGCCCTGCTGGGAAGGGCCACCGGCCGTCAGATCGAGCTCACGATCGCTGCACCGGGGCAGCCGGCCGTGCCCTTGGCGGCGCCGCTGCCGGCAGGGGCGGAGCGGGTCGAGGCGACCAAGTCGCGGACGTTTGACCAGACCGTGTCGGCGTTCTTCCTCGCCGTCGTGATCGTGATGCTGGCGGCGCGCGGGGTCGGCAGCCTGATGCCGAAGATCCGCCAGCCGCGGGTGATGGGCGAGGTGCTCGCCGGAATCGCGCTGGGGCCGACACTGCTCGGCAGGTTCGCCCCCGGAGTTGAGACGGCGCTGTTCCCAAGCGACATCGTGCCCTATCTCGGGGTTGCGGCATATCTCGGGTTGATCTTCTTCATGTTCCTGATCGGCCTCGAGCTCGACTTCTCCTCGCTGCGCGGCCGTCTCACCCAGGCGCTGACGATCTCCAACACGAGCGTTGCGGTCGCAATGGTGGCCGGGATGGCGGTCGCGGTCCCCGTGTACGAGGTGCTCGGCCCGCCGAAGCGGTTTGCCGGCTTCGCCCTGTTCATGGGGGTCGCGATGTCGATCACGGCCTTCCCCGTGCTCGCCCGGATCATCGTCGAGCGACGGATGGCGACCCGCCCGATCGGAGCCGTGGCACTGGCCGCGGCGGCGGTCGACGACGTCACCGCGTGGTTCCTGATCGCGCTCGCGAGCGCGGTGGCGGCGGCCGGCTCGGGTCTGATCATCCTCCGGACGATCGCGTTGACCGCCGTCTTCTGTGCGGTGATGTTCGGGCTCGCGCGGCCGCTGCTGCGTCGCGCGTCGATTGCGTTCGACGAGGCCGGACGTGTCCCGGCTGCGTGGATCACGGTGATCTTCGCCTCGGTCCTGCTAGCCGCGTACATCACCGACAAGATCGGGATCGCGGTTATCTTCGGCGCGTTCGTGATGGGAGTCGTAATGCCGCGCAATGCCGGCCTCACCGAGGACATCACGCGTCGCGTCGAGGATTACGTGGTGGTGTTGCTGCTACCGCTGTTCTTCGCCTACACCGGGCTGCAAACGAACTTCTTCCTGTTGAACCGCGGCTCACTGGTGCTGATCACGCTGGCGTTGATCGCGGTCGCGATCGTGTGCAAGTTCGGCGGCACGCTGCTCGCCGCACGCGTGACGAACTTCAGCTGGCGCGATTCGGCGGTGCTCGGAACGCTGATGAACACACGCGGCTTGACTGAGCTGATCGTGCTCAACCTGGCGCTCGCGAAGGGTGTGATCAGCGCGGCACTGTTCGCGGCGATGGTGATCATGGCGCTAGTGACGACCCTGATGACCGCGCCGCTGCTAGCGCTCCTCGATCCCAAGGGCGGGTTCGAGCAGGTGGAGGAGGGGCTCGACCGGGCGCGGCGCGAGACGGAGGCCGCGGCGCACGGGGCGGTCCCCGAGCGCTCGGTCCTGGTTGCGCCGCAGAGCGACGCGGCGCTGCCCAACCTGGTCGCGCTGGCCCGCCTGATTGCGCGGTCGGAGCCGCCGCGGGAGGTCATTCTGGTACGGCTCGTGCGGCCGCCCCGCGGCGCCGCCATCCGTGGCGCCGTGCGGACGGAGTTCGGCCTGCTCGCGCAGGCCACCGCCGAAGTCCAGGAGGTTCGCTCGGAGCTGCTCGCGGATTCGATCGCCGCTCGCGCGGTCGCGTTCACCTCCTCGAACCCGGGCGCGGACGTCGTGCGCCTCGCCGAGCGAGAGCACGTCGACCTGGTCCTGATCGACGGCCGTCGGCCGCTGCTCGGCAGCGGAATTCCGCGTGGAGACGTCGGCACGGTGCTGCGCGGCGCCCCGTCCGACGTGGCCGTGCTCGTGGCGCGAGAGGGACAGGCGATCTCGACCGACGGCGGGGGAGCGGTGATGGTTCCGTTCGGCGGCGCCGAGCACGATTGGGCGGCCCTCGAGCTGGGCGCCTGGATCGCGGCCGCGAGCGGGGCACCGCTGCGGCTGCTCAGCACCGCCGCTCCGGCCGGGGAGGGCGAAGGCGACGGCAGCACGACGACCCGGGACCCCACGCGCCTGCTGGCCAATGCATCGCTGCTCGTACAGTCATTCGTCGGCGTGGCGGCCGAGCCGGTGATCGCCCCCGAAGGCGGGGACGGCCTGATCAGCGCCACTACCGGCGCCGGGCTGCTCGTGATCGGCCTGTCGGAGCGCTGGCGCGAGGAGGGGCTCGGCCCGATGCGGGCCGAGATCGTCAGGGCGGCGCCGGCGCCGATCCTGTTCGTCCGGCGGGGCACTCGCCCCGGGGCGCTGGCCCCGCGTGACAGCGTCACCCGCTTCGCCTGGTCCTCGCCCGGAATCGGCACGCGTGTCGCTGGCGATCCCAGCTGAAGCGGCCTATCCTTCAGTGCGGTGGCACCGGGGAAGACAAGCGACGGGGCGCTCGATCCCGGCACCACGATCGGCCGCTACCGGATCGAGGAGCTGCTCGGCGAAGGTGGGATGGGCTCCGTCTACAAGGCGCTGTGCGAGGACAGCGGCGAGACGGTCGCGCTGAAGCTGATGAAGCCGACGCTCCAGGCCGAGGAGTTCATCCGGCGCTTCAATCATGAGGCGCGCGCCGCGAGCGAGGTCAAACACAGCCATCTCGTTCCGCTGCTCGATTTCGGGCAGGCGAACGGTCACCCGTACATTGCGATGGCGTACATACCCGGCCGGTCGCTGGCGCAACGGATCGAGGTCGCGGGCCCGCTGCCGGTCCCCGATGTCGTCCGGATCGCCGCCGAGGTCGGCTCCGGCCTGGATGCACTGCACGAGCGCGGACTCGTGCATCGCGATGTGAAGGCGGCCAACGTGATGCTGGCGCAGGATGGCTCGGCGAGCCTCACCGACTTCGGGCTGGCCAAGGGCCCCGGGTTCTCCGCCCTGACCAAGCCCGGACGGGTGCTAGGCACGGTTCAATACCTCGCGCCCGAGCTGCTGCGAGGCCAGGTCGCCAGCGCGCTGAGCGACATCTACGCGCTCGGCTGCGTGGTCTACGAGGCGCTTGCCGGTCAGACTCCGTTCGGAGGCAAGAGCGTGTTCGAGGTCGGAATGGCGGTGCTCGACGACGCCCCCCCCGACCCGTGCTCGGATCGCGGCGACGCACCGCCGCGGCTGGCGAGCACCGTGCTCCTGGCGCTCGCCAAAGACCCCGCGGCACGGCCACGGACGGCGACGGCCTACGCGAACCTGTTGACGCTGGCGGCGCGTTCGACATAGGCTGCGACGCAGTGGTCAAGCTCGCGATACTGACCGGTCCCCGCGCCGGCGAGACGATCGAGATCGACGGCGAGCGCGTGATCGGCCGCAGCAACGCCGACATCACGATCGAGGACCCCAAGCTCTCGCGCCGACATGCGGCACTGAGACCGGTCGAGGGCGGGCTTGAAGTGACCGACCTCGGCTCGCTGAACGGGACAATGGTCGGGGACGAGCGGATCACCGAAACCGTCCGGCTCACCGCGGGCGAGCGGCTGAGGCTGGGCGACACCACGGCACGGGTCGAGGTCGAAGCGGCGAGCGAACCGACCCAGCTCGATCAGGCGACCGCCGGGCTCGGCGCGACGGTGATCGCGTCGAGCGAGCCGACCGCCGCGGCGCCCGTGGCCGATGCGGCTCCGGCGCCCGTGGTGGATGCGGCCCCGGCCGTGGCCGCTGTTTCTGCTCCGCCCCCGCCGCGAGTCGACATCCCTGCGCCTGCGAGCCCGCCCGACGCGTTTGCGCCTCCGGGTCCGGGGGTGGGTCGCGTCGGGCCCCGGCACGCCGCGACCCTCCTGTGGGGTCCAACCGCGGCGTCGGTCGCGATTATCGTCGCCACCGCGATTGCCGAGGTCGTCTACTTCGCTGCGCGCTGAGCTCGGCCCTGGCCGGTGATCTCAGTGGGCGGCGAAATAGATGATCAGCGCGAACGCGACGAGCACCAGTAGCGCCAGCGGCGCCAACCGCGCTTGCGCCTTCACCCGTACGTCGAGCAGGCGGGCGAGGTCGGGTGGCCCGGCCGGCGTTGGTGCCACCGGCGCGCTGCCGGCAGCCGCGACATAAGCGGGCTGACGCTCGGGTGCGGCAAGCGCCGGCGGAATCGGGATCATGGCCGAGGGCCGCGCGGTGATCTGATCGGCGCTCCGGAGCTTGAGCACCGAGGTTCCGAGCAGCACCTCGTCGCCGGGCGCGAGCACGGCAGGAGCATGGAGCTGGACGCCCTTGACGAACGTGCCGTTGGCCGAGCCGAGGTCCTCGATCACGGCCGATCCTTCCCGCGGGGTGATCCGTGCATGTCGGCGCGAGACTCGCGCATCGGCGAGCCGGAGCTCGACCCCGGCCTCACGCCCGATCACGAGTGGCGTGTGGAATGGGACCTGCAAGCCGGCATCGGGCCCCTCGATCACCTCGATGTTGAGCGCCGCCGTCTCCATCATCGGGCCATACAATATGCGCCCCGGGACTCACGCGTTATTGATAGACATACCTGGGATGGAGGGCGCGATCACTACCCGCCTCTCGCACGCTGATCCGCCACGCGCGCTGGAGGCCACCACGATGTGCGAGGCATTCCAGATCGTCGCCGCTGATCGGGCAAGCCAGGTCGCGCTGCGGACGATCCGGGACGGGTTGTCGGTGACCTTCGCCGAGTACGCCGAACGGGTGCGGGGGCTGGCCGGCGGCTTGCACGCGCTCGGCGTCCGGCGGGGCGACACGGTCGCGTTCATGCTCACCAACCGGCCGGAGTTCCATCTGCTCGACACGGCGGTGATGCATCTCGGAGCGACGCCGTTCTCGATCTACAACACTTCCTCGCCGGAGCAGATCGCCTACCTGCTCGGCGACGCCGCCAACCGCGTGATGATCGTCGAAGCCGCATTCCTGGACAAGGCGCGCGAGGCGATCGCGGAGCGCGGGTTCGGTCGAGCACCTGATCGTGCTCGATGCTCCGCCCGAAGCAGAGATCGAGATCTCGCTCGCGGATCTCGAGGCCGCTGAACCGCCCGGCGATTTCGACTTTGAGGCGAACTGGCGCGCCGTCCAGCCTGAGGACGTGCTGACGCTGATCTACACCTCGGGTACGACCGGGCCGCCGAAGGGCGTCCAGATCACGCATGCGAACGAGCTCGCGCAGTGCCGGGCGCTGGACGCGGCGACAACGGAGTTTCGCTCGGACGGCGGCGCGATCGTCTCGTTCCTGCCGGTGGCTCACATCGCCGACCGCGGGCTCGTGCATTACGGGCAGATGATCTGGGGACCGACGATCACGACCTGTCCGGACCCGACCCAAGTGTTCGCCCATGTCGCCGACGCGCGTCCGACAAGGTTCGGCGGCGTGCCGCGGGTGTGGGAGAAGCTGAAGGCAGCGCTCGAGGCGGGGATCGCTGCCGAGCCGGATGCCGCCAAGCGCGAGGCGACGCAACGGGCGATCGAGCTCGGCCTGCGCAAGGTCAGGCTCGAGCAGGCGGGCCAAGCGGTCCCGGCCGAGCTCGCGGAGGGGTGGGCGCGGGCCGACGAGTTGATCTTCTCAGCGATCCGGGAGCGGCTCGGCCTCGATCGCTGCGAGTCCTATCTGATCGGGGCGGCGCCCGCCCCGCTGGAGGTATTCGAGTTCTTCGCCGCGATCGGAATCCCGATCTGCGAGGTATGGGGGATGTCCGAGCTCTCCTGCGTCGCGCACGCTCGTGCCGAGGGACGCGGATCAGGTTCGGCACCGTCGGGCTGCCGCTCCCCGGGGTCGAGATCAGGCTCGCCGACGACGGCGAGGTGATGGTGCGAGGGGAGATCGTGATGGCCGGCTACCGCAACCAGCCGCAAAAGACGGCCGAGACGATCGACGCCGACGGCTGGCTGCAAACCGGCGACATCGGCGTGCTCGACGAGCACGGATTCCTGAAGATCATCGACCGCAAGAAGGAACTGATCATCAACGCGGCGGGCAAGAACATGTCGCCCGTGAACATCGAGCAGCAGCTCAAGCAGGGCAGCCCGCTGATCGGGCAGGCGATCGCGATCGGGGACAGTCGCCCCTACAACGTCGCGTTGATCGTGCTCGACCCCGACGCCTCGGGCGTGTTCGCGCGCGAGCACGGCCTGACGGATCCAGCGCCGGAGGCGATGGCCCGCGAGCCGGCGGTACGCGACGAGGTCGCCGCCGGGATCGAACGCGCCAATTCCCATCTGTCGCGGGTCGAGCAGATCAAGCGGTTCACGGTCCTGCCATGCGACTGGCAGCCCGCAGGCGACGAGCTGACACCGACGATGAAGCTCAGGCGCAGGCCGATCATGCAGAAGTACGCGGCGGAGATCGAAGCGCTCTACGCGCGGACGTAGGCGGGTGCGGCAGGGCGGCTTCGCGCGGCCCGATCATGCCTGCCGCCGGCCGGTCGCGGTTGCGCTCCTGGCGCGCATTGCTACGCTTCCGCGTGCATGGCGTTCCGCCTCGACCTCCGACTTCTCCTCCTCCCCCTTCGGGGGGAATAGCGCGCCGGCGGCCGCACGTAGCCGCGAGACCAGCACCGAGAAGTCCGAGATTCGAGAGCAAAGGAGCAGTTCGACATGAGCCATGACACTGAGGACCCCAACCGAGTATTGATCTTCGACACGACCCTGCGTGACGGCGAGCAGTCGCCCGGCATCTCGCTGAACACGCAGGAGAAGCTCGAGATAGCCCAGCAGCTGGCGCGGCTGGGCGTGGACGTGATCGAGGCCGGCTTCCCGATCACCTCACCGGGAGACTTTGAGGCCGTGCAGGAGATTGCGCGGACCGTCGAGGGGCCGGTGATCGCCGGCCTGGCCCGCACGCATGTGGCCGACATCGACGCCGCCTGGAACGCGGTCAAGGATGCGGCGCGGCCGCGGATCCACACATTCATCTCCACGTCGGACATCCACATCCAGTACCAGCTTCAGACCACGCGCGAGGACGTCAAGGGCCAGGCCCGGGCAGCGGTCGCGCACGCCAAGGAGTACCTCGACGACGTCGAGTTCTCGCCGATGGACGCGACTCGGGCCGACGTCGAGTTCACGGCCGAGGTCTGTCAGATCGCGCTCGACGAGGGTGCGACGACGATCAACATCCCGGACACCGTCGGTTACACGATGCCGCACGAGTACACGGCGTATCTGGGGAAGCTGTATGAGAATGTGCCCGACCTGCGAAATGTGATCCTGTCGGTTCACTGCCACGACGACCTGGGGCTGGCGGTCGCCAACTCGTTCGCCGGCCTGCTGGCAGGTGCGCGCCAGGTCGAATGCGCGATCAACGGGATCGGCGAGCGCGCGGGCAACGCGTCGCTGGAGGAGATCGTGATGCTGCTGCACACCCGCCAGGCCGACGTCGGACTGCACACCGGCGCCGTGACCAAGGAGATCGCGCGGACCTCGCGCCTGGTCTCGCGCTTGACCGGCTATCCGGTCCAGCCCAACAAGGCGGTGATCGGCCGCAACGCGTTTGCGCACGAGTCCGGAATCCACCAGGACGGGGTGCTCAAGGAGCGCACGACCTACGAGATCATGGACGCGACCACGATCGGTCTGGAGACCAACTCGATCGTGCTCGGCAAGCACTCCGGCCGCCATGCGCTGCAGCAGGCGCTCGCGGAGCTCGGGTTCGAGGTATCCGGGCAGGCGCTGAACACCGCCTTCAAGCGCTTCAAGGAGATCGCCGACAAGAAGAAGCACGTCACGGCGATGGATCTCGAGGCGTTGCTGACCGACGAGCTGCGCGAGGAGCTCGCCGGCTTCTCGCTCGAGTGGTTCGACGTCGAGGCGTCCTCGCGGCGCCCGCCGCACGCGACCGTCGGCGTGAGGATGCCCGACGGCGAGGAGGTGACGGGCTCGTTCACCGGCGATGGACCGGTCGATGCGATCTTCCACGCGATCAACGCCGCGACCGGCGCCGATGCGCGGCTACGCGAATTCCGGGTCGACGCGGTCACCGGCGGTCAGGATGCGCTCGGCGAGACCTCGGTCGTGCTCGAGGTCGGCGGGGTGACCGGCTCGGGCCAGGGAGTCTCGACTGACATCCTCGACGCCGCTGGACGCGCGTACGTGCGCGCGCTGTCCAATGCGGTCAGGCGGCGAAGCGTCGCGGCCGAGGCTGAGGACGCGGTTGCGGCCGCCGCTGTGGAGCCCGCGCGGGCGCCGTAGACCTCTGAAGCGGACCATCACCCGCGCCGCGCGAACCGGAGCCCCTGCCGGTAGCCGGCCTCGAGCACCCTCCCGCTCGGCTCGCGATCCATGAAGTCGGGTCCCATCGCAGCGCCGGACTCGGCGTTCGGCGTCAGCGTCTGCACGGCCGCCCCGCGGTGGCGCAGCGCCAGTGCCTCGAGCGACACGGCCGAGCGGGCGATGTTGCGCGCGACGGCGGCCAGCGTGTTGGCGCTGGTCAGGCCGGCGGTCGGGTTCAGGCACAACACGTGCGTCTCGCGCCCGGCGGGTGCCGTGTCCAGATTGGTCGCGCTCCAAACACCGCCGTCGACGTACTCGCTACCGCCGATCCGCACCGGTGCGAACAGCCAGGGCACGGCGCAGGAGGCTGCGACGGCCTGCGCGACGCTCGCGCGCGGAGCACCCGGGCGGCCGAACACCACCCGCCGGCCGGTTCGGCGGTTGACGGCGACGATTCGCAGCCGGCCATCGAACCTGAGACCGAGCGCCTCGGTTTCGGACCGCAGCCGCGCGAGCGTCGCGGCCGGACGGGGAAGCGCCTGCAGCACCGCAGCGCGGAGCAGTGCCCCGCCTCGAGCGGTGAGCCCGAGCGCACTCGGCGCGACCGCCGCCCCCGCCACGCCCGCCCAGGCCAGGGCGATCCGGGTCGCGTCACCGAGCGCGGCCGCGAGGCCCGTCGCAGCGCCGTCCTCGCGAGCGGGCTCGGACCCCGGTCGGGCGCCGGCGGGCGGCCTGCGGGGTGACTCTCCCGCGGCCAGGCGCACCGCGATGATCGCACCCGCGGACGTCCCGACGAAGTGCTCGCAACCGCGCAGATCGAAGCCGCTGGCGTCTTCGATCCCCGCCAGCACGCCGGTCATCCACGCTTCGCCGAGCACGCCGCCGCCACCGAGGACGAGAACATCGGGCCGGGACTCCATTGATCGCCAGGCTACCTGCGCCGGCTCAACGCGAGATGCGCGCGCCGAGCGTCGCCTCGGCCATCAGCTCGCGGGCGTCCCGTGAGATTGCGCGGCTGCCGATAGCGGATCCCTGAACGCCTGTACGTGATAACGTACGCGCGTATGCCAGGTGCCGCAGCCGTCTCGATCAACGACACCGACGCGATTGGCCTGCGGATCCGCGCCCTGCGCGAGGCGATGGATTTGTCATTGCGCGACCTCGCAGTGCGCTCGGGGGTCAGCGCGCCGATGCTCTCGCAGGTGGAGCGCGGCGAGACGAGCCCGACGCTGCAGGTCGCCGCCCGGATCGCACACGGGCTCGAGCTGAGACTGTCACAGCTGCTCCGGCTGGATGAGGACGGCGCCGTCAGCGTGGTGCGGTCCGCCGAGCGGCGCAAGGGTCCGGGACGGGGCCGCTCCGGCCACAGCTACGAGATCCTGACGCCGCCGCTTCCTGGGCAGCGGGCCGAGCTCTCGCGCCACACGCTCGCGGCCGGCGCCCAGACCGGCGGCCCCGGCGATCCGCCGATGCACGAGCCCGGAAGCCGCGAGACGGCGCTGGTCGAGAGCGGGAGTGTGGTCCTGAAATGTGATGGTGCCGCCTACCGGCTGGCCGCCGGCGACTGCGTGACATTCGACGCCGATCTTCCCCATCACTTCGAGAACCCCGGACCGCAGGAGGCCGTGCTGCTGGCGGTCCTCAGCGCCGGCCTACGGAGGAGCTGACACACCAATGCCCAAGACACTATTCGACAAGATCTGGGAGGCCCACGAGGTCTCGCACAGCTTGATCTACATCGACCTTCACCTCGTCCACGAGGTCACGAGCCCGCAGGCGTTCGAGAGCCTGCGGCTGGCGGGTCGGCAGGTCCGCCGTCCCGACCGGACGCTCGCAACCGTCGATCACAACGTGCCGACCGACGGCACGATCGTGGTAGCCAGGATCCGCGACGAGCTCTCGCGCGTGCAGGTGGAGACGCTCGAGCAAAACTGCCAGGAATTCGGGATCCCGCTGTACTCGCTCGGCTCCGAGCATCAGGGGATCGTGCATGTCATCGGCCCCGAGCTCGGGGTCACTCAACCCGGGATGACGATCGTCTGCGGCGACTCGCACACGGCCACCCACGGAGCGTTCGGCGCGCTCGCGTTCGGGATCGGGACGAGCGAGGTCGAACATGTACTCGCGACCCAGTGCATGGTCCAGGCCAAGCCGCGCTCGATGCAGATCCGTTACGAGGGCGCGACCGGCTTCGGCGTCACCGCCAAGGACCTGATCCTCGCGACGATCGGTCAGATGGGCGTCGACGGGGCGGTGGGCCACGCGGTCGAGTTCTCAGGGCAGGCGATCCAGTCGCTCTCGATGGAGGGCAGGATGACCGTCTGCAACATGACGATCGAGGGCGGCGGCCGCGCTGGGATGATCGCGCCCGATGACACGACGTTCGAGTGGATGTCGGGTCGTCCCGGAGCACCGGCGGAGATTCCCGACGATTGGCGCGAACTCCACACCGACCCCGGCGCGAGCTTCGACCGCGAGGTCGTCGTCGACGCCGCGGCGATCAGCCCGATGGTCACGTGGGGCACGAATCCGGGGATGGTCGTCGCGGTCACCGAGGCCGTGCCCGAGCCGGCCTCGGACTCCGACGAGCGCGCGCTCGCGTATATGGCCCTGGAGCCGGGAACGCCGATCAGCGAGATCAGGCTCGACCGGGTGTTCATCGGCTCGTGCACGAACTCGCGAATCGGCGATCTGAGGGCTGCCGCCGAGGTCGTGAACGGTCACAGCGTCGCCGACGGCGTCAACGCGATGGTCGTGCCCGGCTCAGCCGAGGTCAAGGCGCAGGCCGAGCGCGAGGGCTTGGATCAGATCTTCACGCGTGCGGGCTTCGACTGGCGCGGCGCGGGCTGCTCGATGTGCCTGGGGATGAATCCCGACATCGCGGCGCCTGGCGAGCGAGTCGCCTCGACCTCCAACCGCAACTTCGAAGGCCGCCAGGGGCGCGGCTCGCGTACCCATCTCGTATCGCCGCAGATGGCGGCGGCGGCGGCGATCGAAGGACGCTTCGTCGACATCAGGGAGTGGCATTCATGAAAGCGATCGAAACGATCACCGGACGCGTCAGCGTGCTCAGCCGCGACGACGTGGACACCGACCAGATCATCCCCAAGCAATTCCTCAAGCGGATCGCGCGGACCGGCTTTGGCGAATTTCTGTTCTTCGACTGGGTCAAGGAGCCGGGGTGGGATCTGCCGCCGAATCCGATCCTCGTCTCCGGCCGCAACTTCGGTTGCGGCTCGAGTCGCGAGCACGCCGTGTGGGCGCTCGAGGACTACGGGTTCCAGGCGATCATCGCGCCGAGCTTCGGGGATATCTTCCACTCCAACTCCACCAAGATAGGCCTGCTGCCGGTGCAGCTGACCGTGGAGGAGTGCACGGCAATCGCGGCCGCCGGTGAGGCGCAGGTCGATCTGGCCGCGCAGGAGGTGCGCTGGCCGGGGGGGACGGCGACGTTCGAGATCGACTCGGAGATCAAGCACCGGCTGCTGAACGGGCTCGACGACATCGCCGTGACGCTCGCCGAGGAGAGCGAGGCGATCGGCGCCTACGAGCGCGACCGCGAGCGACGGGGCCCTGTCACGACGGCGCTGCGATGAGCCCCGCTCAGTCCAGTCGACCGACCGCGGCCACGGGCCGCGCGTCTCGAGACTGGGACGCCGCGACCTACGACCGGATCTCCGACCCCCAACTCGAGTGGGCGCGCGAGCAGCTCCAGCGACTGCGCCTGTCGGGCGAGGAGGTCGTGCTCGACGCGGGCTGCGGCTCGGGCCGCGTGACCGCGCTGCTCGCCGACCTCGTGCCCCGGGGGCGGGTGTACGCGGTCGACGTCGCGCCGTCGATGGCCGAGCACGCGCATCGGGCGCTCGGAGAGCGCGCGGTCGTCTACTGCCAGGACCTGGTCGAGCTGTCGCTGCCCGAACCGGTCGACGCGATCTTCTCCAACGCCACGTTCCACTGGATCCACGACCACGATGCGTTGTTTGCGGCGCTGCAGCGGACCCTGAAGCCCGGCGGCCGCCTGGTCGCCCAGTGTGGCGGCCGCGGCAACATCGACCTGTTCCGCAGCACCGCGGACGCCGTCGCCTCGGAACCTGCATTTGCCCCGTACTTCGTCGATTGGAAGCGGCCTTGGAACTACGCGACCGACTCGCAGACGGCAGTTCGCCTGGAGCGGGCCGGGTTCAGCGACGTCGAGACGTGGCTTCAGCCGAAATCCGTCACGCCGGCCGACGGACGGGCGTTCGCGCAAACGGTCTGCCTCGTCCGGCATCTCGACCCGTTGCCCGGGGACCTGCGCGAGCGGTTCATCGATGAGGTGCTCGCCCGGATGGGCGATCCTCTCGTACTGCAGTACGTGCGGCTGAACATGACCGCGCGCAGGCACCCATAGGGGCGGCGCTCGGTCCCGAGCGTCATGTCCCGACGCCTCCGTGCGCTCACATTTCTAGGTCACAACTCGTCAACATCTCGGTAACGCCGCGGCAACACGGTGGGACAGGCGCCTGACGAGAGTTCGCCGTGTTGGCTCATTCGCAAGCGAAGACAGGAGGAGTTTGATGGGGCGTAAGCGGATCGTTTCGATGCTGCTCGCGGCGGTTGCCGTGGCGGCGGGGAGTGTGATCGTGGTCCAGGCCGCGATCGCGGGCGGCCGACACGGCCGTTCTCATGGCCGTTCCCATGTCCGTTCGCACGGCCGTTCTCACGGTCGGGCGTTCGGCGGCAACGACGGTTATCCCGACGGAGGAAATGGCGGCTGGTTCCATCTCGGCCCGCACACCGCGACGCCGATCAAGCACGTCGTGATCATCTTCCAGGAGAACGTCTCGTTCGATCACTATTTCGCGACCTACCCGAACGCGGCCAATACCGACGGTCAGACATTCCATGGCTCCGGGCGGACGCCGCAGATCGCCGGTCTGCTGCCGGCGACGGAGTCGACGCTGCCCCGAACCTCCAGCACGGCACCGACCTGCTCGCGAGCAACCCCAACTCGGCGCTTCCGCAGCGGCTGGACTCGAGCGCGATCGGGCTGTCCGGCGACGCCGGCGGTCAGCTGACGTGCGACCAGGACCACAACTACTCCGACGAGCAGCAGGCGTTCGACGGCGGCAAGATGGACCACTTCGTCCAGAGCGTCGGCACCGGCGCGACCAGCAAGACCCCGTTCGGGACGGCGTGTAACGCCAACACGGTGATGGACTACTACGACGGCAACACCGTCACGGGCCTGTGGAACTACGCCCAGCACTACGCGATGAGCGATAACTCGTTTGGCACCACGTTCGGGCCCTCGGCGCCGGGAGCGATCAACCTCGTCTCTGGTGACACGGGCAACGTCGACACCGCGCACGAGGCGAACAGCCCGTCGGTTTCGACCTCGACCTCACCTAATGGCGATATCACCCCAGACGGGAACGGCGGCTACTCGCTGACCAGCGATGCCCAGGGTTATTACGATGACTGCTCCACGCGCGACGCGGTCGCGCTGTCTGGGAAGAACATCGGCGATCAGCTGAATGCCGCCGGCGTGTCATGGGGCTGGTTTGAAGGCGGTTTCCGTCCGTCGACCAGCTACACCAACGCGTTGACGGACATCGGCAAGTCGGGCCAGGCGACGAGCACGTTCATCCCCGACGAGTTCTCTTCTGGCGATTCGACGGGGTTCTTCGAGAACGCCGCCAACCGCCCGGCGCACTCGTCCAACCAGACGCTGTGCAGCAGCGTCCACCCGATTGGCGTCGCGCTCAGTGGCACCGGCCAGTGGGGCTACAAGGACGACTACATCCCGCACCACGAGCCGTTCCAGTTCTACGCCTCGACCGCCAACCCACACCATCTGACGATCCCCGCGGACTCGAGCGGGCAGGACACGATCGCCGGCCTGAAGGAGATCGGAACCGACACGCAGTCATACGTCGGCGGCAAGCCGCAGTTCGACACGCCGAACCACCAGTACGACACCAGCGACTTCAACCAACTGGTCGCCGCGATCAGCAACGGTGAGCTGCCACCGTCGGCATTGCCGGCCGTCAGCTTCCTGAAGGCGCCGGGCTACCAGGACGGCCACGCCGGTTACTCGGATCCGGCCGACGAGCAGCAGTTCATCGTCAGCACGATCAACGCGCTGGAGAAGTCCCCGGACTGGGGGAGCACCGCGGTGTTCATCAACTACGACGACTCCGACGGCTGGTACGACCACGTCTATAGCGGCGTCACCAACCCGTCGCTGTCGGTCGCCGACAACCTGACGAACACGTCGTTCACGGTTCCGACCACGGGGACCTCGGGGCAATGCGGTCCCAAGCCGCAGGCCTCGGCTCCGCTCGGAGGCGAGCAGGGCCGCTGCGGATTCGGTCCACGGCTCCCACTGCTGGTGATCTCGCCGTTCGCCAAGCACAACTACGTCGATCACAACCTCAGCGACCAGGCCTCGATGATCAACTTCGTCGAATACAACTGGGGTCTGACCGGAATCAGCGGGTCGTTCGACCAGGCGCTCCACGGGACTGACCAGTCCGAGGGTGTGCCGTTCGACCTGGCGGGGATGTTCCGCTTCGGCGACCGCAGCGGCCGGTCGTTGTTCCTCGACCCGACCACCGGTCAGCCGATGGGCGGGAGCGGCGGGGACGGTCACGACCATCACTGGTAGTCCCACCAAGAGGTGAGCTGCGTACCCCGGCGGGAGGACCGTAAGGTTCCTCCCGCCGGGACGCGCACCGTGCGACACTGACGACATGGGTCTCGGCGGTCACTTCCTGATCTTCCTCGGGGTGGCGACGCTCGTGATCATCACCCCCGGTCCGGATATGGCGATCGTGACCAAGAACGCCGTGCTTCACGGGCGGCGGGCGGCGCTCGGGACCTCGTTCGGCGTCAACGCCGGACTGGCGGTATGGACTCTCGCCTCCGCGCTCGGCGTCGCGTCGCTCGTGCGAGCGTCGGCGACGGCGTTCACGGTGCTGAAGGTGATCGGCGCCGCCTACCTGATCTGGCTCGGGATCCAGGCGCTGCGGGCGGCCCGGTATGCGACCTCCGATGCAGATGAGCGCGACGAGCGGCCGCGGAGGGTGCTCGATGCCAGGATCGGCTTCCGCCAAGGGCTGTTCAGCAACCTCGCCAACCCCAAGATCGCGGTCTTCTTCACGAGCCTGCTGCCGCAGTTCATCGGGCCCGGGCGGTCGGTCCTGCTGCCATTTCTGGTCCTCGGCGGGGCGTTCGTTCTGATGACGCTGGTGTGGCTTTCGGCCTACGCGGTGCTCGCCGCGCGGGCGTCGGCCGTGCTGCAGCGCCAGCGGGTCAAGGCCGCGCTTGACCGGGTGACGGGGGTTGTGCTGGTCGGGCTCGGGGTGCGGCTGGCGACTGAGCATCGGTAGGGGTTTGCGCGGGCCGTGGGTGCGCGAGGCGGGGGCGGGTCGAAATCCGCCCCGGAAGATGCTTAAAGGCCCAAAGTCCGCGCCCGCGGCCGACGTTGGTTACATGAGCATGCCCCACATGCTTATCTAGCCAAGGTCCAGCAGGCGCGGGAGCTTTGTCCCTGAGTCCCTGTATGCACGCGAAATTGTCAGACTGCTGACACCCTCCGGCCCGGCCGCTCCGTCGCTGGCGCCGTTCCCGAGCAGACCGCAGTACGCCGGCCTCTGGGGCACCGCCCCCAAGGCCCCGGCCGGCAACACGGGCCCCGCCCGTCCCGGCGTCCCGCGGTAGAAGCACCCTGAAGCAGCCCGTTAGCCACCAGAGGCGGTTCGAAAGGGCTCGACGGCCGTCAAGTCCATCACCAGCACCACGGCTCGCCTGAACCCCCCGAGCTAGTACGGTCCCGGCGTCATGGCTCCGAAAATCGTGTTGCTTGCAGGCGACGGTATCGGTCCCGAGATCATCGGGGAGGCGGTCGAGGTTCTGCGCGCGGTCGGCGCCGAGCTCGAGTACGAGGCACACCCGTTCGGGGGTGCGTCGATCGACGAGTTCGGGGTGGGGCTGACCGAGTCTGTGCTCGAGGCGTGCCGCCGGGCGGACGCGGTCCTGCTGGCGGCGGTCGGGGGACCGAAGTGGGACACGACCGACCCCTCGAAGCCGCGGCCCGAACAGGGCCTGCTCGGGTTGCGCCAGGGCCTCGGTCTGTTCGCGAACCTGCGGCCGGTCCGGCCCGTGCCGGCGCTGTATGACGCGAGCCCGCTGAAGCGTGAGCTGATCGATGCGGTCGACCTGCTGGTCGTGCGCGAGCTGACCGGGGGGATCTACTTTGGCGCGAAGACGCGCGATCAGGACAGCGCCTCCGACCTTTGCATCTACACGCGAGCGGAGGTGGAGCGAATCGCGCGGGTCGCGTTCGGCGCCGCGCGCTCGCGGGTGACGAGCGTCGACAAGGCGAACGTGCTCGAGACCAGCCGGCTGTGGCGCGAGGTGGTGCGTGGAGTGCACGCGGCCGAATTCCCGAACGTCGAGCTCGAGCACCTGCTCGTCGACAACGCCGCGATGCAGCTGGTGGCCGCGCCGCGCCACTTCGACGTGATCCTGACCGAGAACATGTTCGGCGACATTCTCAGCGACGAGGCGGCGATGCTGACCGGGTCGATCGGGATGCTGCCCAGCGCGTCGCTCGGGTCGGGCGGCCCGGGCGTGTTCGAGCCGGTGCACGGCTCGGCCCCGGACATCGCCGGCACCGGTGCGGCCAACCCGCTGGCGATGTTCCTGTCCGCGGCGCTGATGCTCCGCCACGGACTCGCTATGGAAGCCCAGGCCGCCTCGATAGAATCGGCGGTCGACCGGGCGCTGGCCGAGGGGCTACGCACCCGGGACCTGGGGGGCAGCGCCACCACAGTGCAGGCCACCCAGGCAGTCCTCAAACATCTCTAAGGAGCGGTCGTGGAACAAGCGGACCTCATCTGGCAAAACGGAGAGCTGGTTGCCTGGGAGGACGCGAAGGTACACGTACTAACGCACGGGCTTCATTACGGAACGGGAGTGTTCGAGGGCGAGCGCGCGTATGACACTCCGCAGGGGCCGGCGATCTTCCGCCATCACGACCATCTCGACCGCCTGTTCAAGTCGGCCGAGCTGTACTACATGCCGATCCCGTACACGCTCGAGGATCTGCGCACCGCGACCCATGAACTGATCGCGGCCAACGAGCTGCGCGAGTGCTATATCCGCCCGCTCGCGTTCCGCGGTTATGGACAGATGGGGCTGTATCCACTCGATGCGCCTGTCGAGGTGGTGATCGCCGCCTGGCATTGGGGCGCGTACCTCGGCGAAGAGGGCAAGAACCGCGGCGTGCGCGCCAAGGTCTCGAGTTGGCGGCGGATCCCTCACGATGCGCTGATCCCGCATGCGAAGGCGTGCGGTCAGTACCTCAACAGTGTGCTGGCGAAGATCGAGGCGTCGAAGGCCGGCTACCAGGAGGCGATCCTGCTCGACGCGCAGGGGTTCGTGTGCGAAGGCTCGGGCGAGAACATCTATGCGGTCCGCGACGGCAAGGTCCTGACGCCGCCGCAGACCGCCGGCATCCTCGACGGGATCAGCCGCAAGTCGCTGATCCGGATCGCGGGCGACCTCGGTTACGAGGTCGTCGAGCGCAATCTCGTGCGGGCGGAGCTGATCCTGGCCGACGAGGTGTTCCTGTCCGGCACCGCGGCCGAGCTCGTACCCGTCACCGAGATCGATGATCATGCGATCGGATCGGGCGAGCCCGGGCCTGTCACACGGGATATGCAGCGCGTGTTCGACGACGCGCTACACGGCCGCGATCCCCGCTACGTCGAGTGGCTCGACGTGGTCAAGGTTCCCTCCAGGACTGCGTAATCGTGGCTTCCTGTCGGTGCAGTGAGCGAATTACGGAGGCGGTCGGCGCCGCGCGCTGACCGCTTCCTGATGTTCGCCCATTCGACTGACAGCGAGGAGACCCAGCGATGACCACGATCCAGCTATATGACACGACGTTGCGCGACGGGATGCAGGGCGAGGGCATGTCGCTCTCGGCGCAGGAGAAGCTGCGCGTCGCGCACCGCCTCGACGAGCTCGGGATCGACCTGATCGAGGCGGGCTTTCCCAGCTCCAATCCCAAGGAACTCGAGTTGTTCGAACTGCTCGGCAGCGAGGTGTTCGATCATGCGTCGATCGCCGCGTTCGGGATGACCCGCCGTCGCGGCGTCGCCGCAGCCGCCCAGGACCCGGGATTGCGGGTGCTGGCCGACTGCTTCGCGCCCGTGTGCACGCTCGTCGGCAAGACCTGGGCGCTGCACCTGCAGAAGGTCGTCAAGGTCGACCGCGAGGAGAACCTGCGAATGATCTCCGACTCGGTCGCGTTCCTCCGCGGTGAGGGCAAGCGGGTGATCTACGACGCCGAGCACTTCTTCGACGGGTATCTCGACGACCCGGCGTACGCGCTGCAGTGCCTGCGGGCGGCAGCGGACGCCGGTGCCGAGACAGTCGTCTGCTGCGACACCAACGGTGGCACGCTTCCCCACCAGGTCGAGTCGGTGATGACGGCCGTGGTCGCGTCGCTGGGCGGCTCCGGGGTGGGGGTCGGAATCCATACCCACGACGACGCCGGCTGCGCCGTGGCCAACTCGATCGCGGCCGTGCTGCAGGGCGCGACCCACGTCCAGGGGACGATGAACGGCTACGGCGAGCGGTGCGGCAACGCGAACCTCGTGTCGGTGATTGCGAACCTGCAGCTGAAGCTCGAATACGACTGCCTCAGCCCGGCACAGATCGGGTCGCTGACCTCCACGGCGCACTTTCTCGACGAGCTGCTGAACCTCGCCCCCGATCCCGATCAGCCGTACGTCGGCCGTAACGCGTTCGCGCACAAGGGGGGCATGCACATCGCCGGTGTGGCCGCCGATCCGGCCACGTTCGAGCACGTCGATCCCTCGATCGTCGGCAATCAGCGCGAGCTGCTGGTCTCAGAGCTGTCGGGCAAGGGCACTGTGCAGGCCCGGGCCCGCGAGGCGGGGATCGAGCTCGATGACGCGAGCGCCACGCGCGTGGTGGAGCGGGTGAAGGAGCTCGAGCACCGCGGCTACCAGTACGAGGCGGCTGACGGGTCGTTCGAGTTGCTGCTGCGCAAGGAGACGGGAGAGTACGAGCCTCTGTTCCGGCTCGAGCACTGGCGGGTGATCGTCGAGATGGGTCCGGAGGGGCACGTCGACGCCGAAGCCACGGTCAAGGTGTGGATCAACGGAGACCGGTACGTCCGGATCGCGGAGGGCAACGGTCCCGTCAACGCGCTGGACAAGGCATTGCGCGCTGCCCTGGCCGAGGCGTTCCCACGCGTCGACGAGCCCGAGCTGGTCAACTTCAAGGTGCGAATCCTGGACGAGTCGCACGGCAGCGACGCCAAGACGCGGGTGCTGATCGACGTCGCGTCCGACCACGAGACGCGTGGCTTCATCGGGGTCTCGCCGAATGTGATCGAGGCGTCCTGGAGCGCGCTGGTCGAGTCGCTCGAGTACGCGATGCAGACTGCCGCGACCGCATCGGGGGCGGCGCTCTCACCGCGCCGCTGATGGCCGAGCCGATCCCGCTAGCGAAGCCGACGATCGGCGCCCGCGAGGAGGAGCGGGTGCTCGAGGTGCTGCGCTCGGGACAGTTGTCGCTCGGGCCCCGGCTGGCGGAGTTCGAGACGCAGTTCGCCGCTTGGGTAAGTGCGGGGTTCGCGAGCGCCGTGTCGAGCGGGACCGCCGGGCTGCACCTGGCGCTGCGGGCGGTGGGCGTGAGCGACGGGACCGAGGTGATCACGAGTCCGTTCTCGTTCGTGGCGAGCGCGAACGTGGCCGTGTACGAGCGAGCCCGGCCGGTATTCGCCGACATCGACCCGGTGACACTCAATCTCAGCGTGGACGCCGCGGCAGCAGCGATGACCTCGCGCACGTCGGCGCTGCTTCCAGTGCACGTGTTCGGGTATCCGGCCGACATCGTCGGGTTCGAACGGTTGGGTGCGCCGATCGTCGAGGATGCCTGCGAGGCGCTCGGCGCGGTGTATGCCGACGGCGTGCCGGTGGGGGGGCGCGGGCATCTGGCGGTGTTCGGCTTCTATCCCAACAAGCAGCTGACAACCGGCGAGGGGGGGATGGTCACGACCGCGGATGGGGCGATCAAGGAGCGGATCGATTCAGAGCGCAACCAGGGGCGGTCGCCCGACATGGGGTGGCTCGATCACGATCGCCTCGGCTTCAACTACCGGCTGTCGGACATCGCCTGCGCACTCGGCCTGGCGCAGCTCGAGCACCTCGATCAGATGCTGTCGGGACGGGCACGAGTCGCCGGGTTGTACCGGGAGGCGCTCGGTGATTCGATCGACGGCCTGGAGCTGCCGTGCCCCGACGCCGGCGACGCGCGGCGGGGTTGGTTCGTCTACGTCGTGCAGCTGCCGCGTGGCGTTGACCGGGACTCCGTGGTGCGCGCACTCGGCGCTGCCGGCGTTCCGAGCAAGCCGTACTTTCCCGCCGTGCACCTGATGAGCTATTACCGCGAGCAGTTCGGCCACCGGGAAGGGGAGTTTCCGGTCTGCGAGGACGTCGCTGCGCGGTCGATCGCGTTGCCGTTCTTCCCGTCGATGAGCGAAGGCCAGGTCGCGCGGGTGGCGCAAGTCCTGCGACACGTGCTCGTGGGCGCACGGCCTTAATATCGCCTCCGTGTCCCGTTTCAGCGAACCTCCGCACACCGACTTCCGCGGCCTGAACGACTCGATCTCGTTCGACTGGCGTCTCGGGCCATACGACGTCGCGGGGTCGCGCGCCCACGCGACGATGCTCGCCGCGCAGGGGATCATCAGCGAGGCGGATCGCGACGAGCTGCACCGGGGACTCGACCAGGTGCAGCTCGAGCTCACTGACGGCTCGTTCACGGTCGCCGACGGGGACGAGGACATTCACACGGCGATCGAGCGGCGGCTGACCGAGATCGTCGGAGCGGTCGGGGGCAAGCTGCACACCGCCCGGTCGCGCAACGACCAGGTCGCGACCGATGTCGCGATGTTCGTGCGGGCGCACGCGGGCGGAGCCGTCGCGGGGATCGGCGCGCTCGCCCGGACCCTGATCGAGGTGGCTGAGCGCCACCTCGACTGGCCGCTCCCCGGCTACACGCACCTCCAGCGCGCGCAGCCGGTCTACCTGAGCCATCACCTGCTCGCGTATGTCTGGATGCTGGTTCGCGACCAGGGACGATTCGAGGACGTCGTCCGCGGTACCGGGGCACTGCCGTTGGGCGCCGGCGCGCTTGCCGGGGTGAACTTCGACACCGACCGGCGGCGGGTGGCGCGCGAGCTCGGGTTCAGCGGGATCGCGGAGAACTCGATCGATGCGGTCTCAAACCGTGACTTCGTGCTCGACTACCTGGCCGCGGCTGCGACCTGCGCGACGCATCTGTCGCGGCTGGGGGCGGAGATCGTGCTCTGGTCCTCGGCGGAATTCGGCTTCTGCGAGCTCTCCGACGCGTGGTCATCGGGCTCGTCGATCATGCCGCAGAAGAAAAACCCCGACGCGGCCGAGTTGCTGCGCGCCAAGGCACCCCGTCTGGCGGGCCACCTGGTGGCGCTCCACGGGGTCTTTCACGGCCTGCCGCTGACCTACAACAAGGACATGCAGGAGGACAAGGAGCACCTGTTCGACGCGGCCGACACGCTCGAGGCGTGTCTCGCGGCCGCGCAGGGGATGCTGATCTCGATCACGTTCAACCGCGCGCGGATGGAGTCGGCGGCCGCGGACGAGTTCCTGGCCGCGACCGATATCGCCGATCTGCTCGTCCGGCGAGGGGTGCCGTTCCGGGAAGCCCACGGCATCCTCGCGGGGCTGGTGCGCACCGCAGTCGCGCAGGGTAAGACGCTCTCGTCGCTGACCGCCGAGGAGCTGTCAGCGGCCTCGCCGGCGCTCGACGAGGAGTTCTACGAGGTGCTTCGCGGCGGCGCGTGGCTCGAGTCGAAGGTCTCCGAGGGCGGTACGAGCGTCGCGCGCGTGCGAGAGCAGTTGGGGCGGGCGCGGGAAGCGGTGCGGTGAGCGCTGCCGGTGGCGCTCGGGCGGGCGCGGGGGCGGGGGCGGGAAGCGGTGCGGTGAGCGCTGCCGGTGGCGCTCGGGCGGGCGCGGGGGCGGGGGCGGGAAGGGGTGCGGTGAGCGCTGCCGGTGGCGATCGGGCGTTAGCTTCGACGCTGAAGCACGCCTTCTACTCCCGGCCGGTGCTCGATGTGGCCCGCGATCTGGTCGGCTGCGTGGTGGCTTATCAGGAGTGCGCCGGCGTGATCGTCGAGACCGAGGCCTACCACGATTCGGAGCCGGCCGCCCACTCATTCGTCGGCCTGACGCCCAGGACTCGGATCCTGTTCGGGCCTCCGGGGTTTGCGTACGTCTACCGCTCGTATGGCATTCACGCGCTGCTGAACGCCGTCACCGAGCCGGAGGGCGTCGGAGCGGCCGTGCTGATCCGAGCCCTCGAGCCGGTCTCGGGGATCGAGTCGATGGCCGCTCGGCGGGGGATCTCCCAGATTTCGGCTCTGTGCTCAGGCCCGGGGAAGCTGACCCAGGCGCTCGGGATCGGACTCGAGCACAACGGTGCGGATCTCGAGCGTGGTCCGATCGTGATCGCGGGCCGGCCCGCGGCGTGGCGGGAGGTTGAGATCGCGGTCGACCGGCGGATCGGGATCACGAAGGCGGCCGAGCTTCCGTGGCGGTTCTCAGCTGCGGGGAGCCGGTTCGTGTCGCGGCCGGTGCGGGTGCGCTAGCGCCGGGCGGTTGCGCCCGGCCGCGCGGGTGGTGCGGGGTCGGGGGTGTGCGGGTGGTGGCGGGGTCGGGGGTGTGCGGGTGGTGGCGGGTGGTGCTAGCCGCCGCCGAGGCCGGCGCCGCCCGAACCGGAGCCGCCGGAGCCCGATCCGCCGCCGGTTGCGCCACCGCCACCGCCGGTTGCGCCGCCGCCACCGCCGGTGCCGCCGCCCCCGCCTCCGGTGCTGCCACCGCCGCCTCCGGTGGTGCCACCACCGCCACCGCCGGTTGCGCCGCCGCCACCACCGCCACCGGTTGCGCCGCCGCCGCCGCCACCGCCACCGGTTGCGCCGGTGCCGCCGCCAGTGGCGCCGCCACCGCCGCCGGTCGCGCCCGCGCCGCCGGTGCCGCCGCCGTTCCCGGCCGGGTTCCCGGCGCCCGCGCCCGATGAGCTCGAGGCACCCGACGATATCCCGCTACCGGCTCCCGAGCCACTGACGCCAGAGCCGCCTGCTCCCGCAGTGCTGGCGGTGCTCGATGAAGTGCTTGTCTGGCTCTGAGCCTGCTCGTTGGCGAGAATCTGGAGCGCCTGGGTCATGAAGTCGTGCCAGATCACCGCTGGGAAGGTGCCTCCCTCGACCGGCCCGCCGTTATATAGCGTTGCCATCGAGACCGACTTGTCGGGGACGCCGACCCAGACCGCGGTCGTCAGCTGCGGTGTCCAGCCGACGAACCAGGCGTCGACGTAGTTGCTGGTGGTACCCGTCTTGCCGGCGACGTCGACGCCGGGGATCTGCGCCGCTGTACCGGTTCCCGACTGCACGACCGTGTTCAGGATGTCGTGGACCTCCTGGGCGACCCAGGCTGGAATGATCCGCCTGAACGACGGGCGGGCCGTGACGTTGGGCGCGCCCTTGCACGGACTGACGCACTGGATCTGCGCGATTCCAGTCGGCCCGTCGTCGCTCGACCCGAGCGACGGCGTGTATACCTTCCGGCCACCCTCGGCAAAGGTCTCGTAGGCGTGTGCCATGTCGAGCGCGGTCACGCCCACCTTCGGTGCTCCGAGGATCATCGCGTAGTTGTCCGAGACCGGCGTTCGGATCCCCATCTTGCCGGCGAGGATCGAGATCCGCTTTGTGCCCGTGTGGATTCCGACCTGGGAGTAGACCGTGTTGTCCGAGTAGGTCGTCGCTTCGGTGAGCGTGATCGGGCCGAGGTAGGAGTCCTCGACGTTGCGGACGTAGAAATGCTCCTTGCCGCCGCTGTTCGGGACGATGAAGTCCTGCGGCGCGGACACGATTACCGAGTCAGGGGTGTAATCACCCGTCAGCAGCGCCTCGGCGAGCGTGAACGGCTTGAACGACGAGCCCGGTTGCCGCTCGCCAAGCGTCGCGAGGTTGAAGGGGAAGTTCTGATAGTCCTCTTGTCCGTTGACGATCGGCCCGCCGACCATCGCCCGGACCTGTCCGGTGGTGTTGTCAATCGCGACCAGCGACGCCTCCGGTCCGCCCGGGGAGTAGGGAAGGTCCTGCGAGATCGCCTGGTCGGCCGCCTGCTGCAGCTGGAGGTCGAGCGTCGTACGGATCTTCAGCCCGCCGTAGTAGGCGCGGTACGCGGCGATCGCGGGCGAAACGTGGTGACCGAGTGTCGCCAGGATCTGAGGCGCGATCCAGCTGGTGAAGTAGGGCGCCGCGCTTGGCTCGGCGGCCTGCTGGATGTCGGCCGGGCCCGGAAGTGGCTCGTTGAGTCCGGTCTGGTATTCCGCCGGCGTGATGTAGCCCTGATCGAGCATGTCGCGGAGCACCAAGTTGCGGCGCGCAGTCGCGGCATGCGGGTTTTCGATCGGGTCAAACGCGCTTGGGTTGGCGACCATCCCCGCCAGCAGAGCTGCCTGGTAGGGGGCCAGGAGCGAAGCGCATTCTGGGAGGTTCGGCGTCGACGGCGTGGCATCGCCGCAGCCTGCACTCGAAGTGGTACTTGTCGAGGTGCTTCCCGAGCCCGATGTGTCCGTGCTCGCCGGGGCTCCTGGTGCGTGATAGCCGAGCTTGTCCCCGAAGAAGACTCGTGCGGCTGACTCGATGCCATACGCGCCGTGCCCGAAGTAGATGCTGTTCAGGTATTCATCGAGGATCTTGGTCTTGTGCCACTTGCGTGTCAGGTGGTAAGCGAGCGCCGCCTCGCGCAGCTTCTCGAGGATCGTCCGGTTTTGCTCCTCGTTCAGGGCGTTCTTCACGAACTGCTGTGTGATCGTCGACGCGCCCTGGGTCGCGCCGCCCGTCACGTCGGCGAGGAATGCCCGGCCGATGCCGCGGATATCGACACCGGGATCGGTCCAGAAGCGCTTGTCCTCCACCGACACGATCGCCCTGCGCATGTACGGCGAGATCTGCTGGAAGGTGTCGACCACCGTGTTCTTCGACGGATCGGCCAGCTGACCGATCAGATTCCAATGATCGTCGTACAGATAGGAGTTGTGCCGCTCGTTCTTGTACAGGTAGTTGTTCTCGAGCAGCGGAATGTCGGAGGCGACGGCCATCATCATTCCGAACAGCGTCGAGACGATCGCCAGGGCTCCGAGGCCAGTGAGGATCAGCAGCAGCCGGAGCTTGCGTACCCGCGGCTTCGGGGGCCGCTGGCGCCCGCCGCGGCGCCACCACCGACGGCGGCGTGGTTGGGGGAAGGGGATTGGCTCGCCGAACTCGTCAGCGGGCACATCCAGGTCCTCGCCCTTGATCGGGATGTAGACGTCATCGCTCATGCGATTGGAGTAAACGGTCCGGCAACGTTCATGCCACCGGCGTGGCCGCGGCCACGAGATCTGAGAGACGCGGCAAGGCCTCCCAGCTGGGTGCGAGAGTTTAGCATTGGCGCGGATGGAAGCGGACCTCTCGACGCCGGCCGCGACCGCCGCGTGGCTGGCGCGCAACGCGGTCGACTGCCTGCCGGAAGGCGAGCTCGGGCGCAAGCTCGCGAGCGGCCGCCCGCTGCGCGTCAAGCTCGGCATCGACCCGACCGCACCCGACATCCATCTCGGTTTCACGGTCGTTTTGCAGAAGCTGCGCGAGTTCCAGGACGCCGGACATACGGTGGTCCTGATCGTAGGCGACTACACGGCGAGGGTCGGCGACCCGAGCGGGCGGTCCACCACCAGACCGGTACTCGACCCCGCCGAGATCGATGCCAACGCCCGCACGTTCCAACAGCAGGCGGTCAAAGTGCTCGATGCCGAGCGGCTCGAGGTGCGGTTCAACAGCGAGTGGCTGGACATGCCGATGGCGGATCTGTTCGCGCTACTGCGCACGACGACCGTGGCGCAGGTGATCGAGCGCGACGACTTCGCCAAGCGGCTCGCGGACGGCGATCCAGTCTCAATGCTCGAGCTCCTCTACCCAATGATGCAGGGCTACGACTCGGTCGCCGTGCGCGCGGACGTCGAGCTCGGGGGCGCCGATCAGAAATTCAACCTGCTGCTCGGACGCCACATCCAGAGCGCCTACGGCCAGCCTGGGCAGGTGATCCTGACCGTGCCGCTGCTGGTCGGGACGGACGGCGAGCGCAAGATGTCCAAGTCCTACGGCAACTACATCGGGATCACGGAGCCACCGGAGGAGATCTACGGCAAGACGATGAGCATCCCGGACTCCGCGCTCGAGTCGTGGTACTCGCTCTTGCTCGGGTCCGAGCCGCCGGCTTCGGTCAGCCCGCTGGAGGCCAAGCGGGCGCTGGCGCGGGCGCTGGTGGAGCGCTTCCACGGGCCGGAGGCCGCCAATTTGGCGCAGGAGGCATTCGACCGGGTCCACCGTGAGCGCAAAGCGCCGGAAGAGGTTCCCGTGCATCAGTGGTCGGCCGCAAACGGCTCGGTGCACCTGCCGGCGCTGCTGGCAAGCGCATTCGGGATCTCGACCTCGGACGGGCGGCGGGCGCTGGCTCAGGGCGGCGTGCGACTCGATGGCGAACCGGTCCGCAATGGCTCGCTCGACCTACCCGCCGCGGAGGTTGACGGCAAAGTGCTGCAGTTGGGTCGGCGGCGGTTCGTGAGGGTGAATTTGACTGAGGCAGGCGGCGGTTCGTGAGGGTGAATTTGACTGAGGCAGGCGGCGGTTCGTGAGGGTGAATTTGAGTGAGGCAGGCGGCGGAGCGTGAGGGTGAATTTGACTAAGCCGGGATCCTCGGGCGCCGATGACAGTCACGGTTCGGACGCTGAGTGACCCCGATAAGACCGCACCTTGATTGTCGGCTGTGACCGTTCACGGCGGACTGCTGCGGATGGACACGCCCGGCAACGGGCACATTGTCGACATCACGGCCGGGGTGGCCAGCATCGCACGGACTGCCGAGGTCGGGCGAGGGTTGGTGTGCGTTTTCGCTCGCGGCTCGACGGTCGCGGTGACGACGATGGAGTACGAGCCGGGTGGGGTCAGCGACCTCCAGGCCCTGCTCGAGAGGCTCGTGCCGGCGCGCGGCGAGTACTCGCACAACCGTCTCAACCACGACACCAATGCCCACGCGCACCTGCGCGCGGCGGTGATCGGGCCGTCGGAGACGATCCCGCTGGTCGACGGGCAGCTCGCGCTCGGGACCTGGCAGCAGATCGTTCTGATCGACTTTGATGACCGGCCGCGGACGCGGACGGTGACCGTTCAGGTGTTGTCCTGATGGCTGGCGCGGCGCTGGGGGCGGGGGCTGGGGGCCGGGGCTGGAGGCGGGGGCTGGAGGCGGGGGCTGGAGCTGGTGGAAGGAGCTGTTGGCTGGAGCCGGCGGCGGCGGGGACTCGGCGGAGCGCCGGATGGCGCCCGGCTCGGTCGAAGCGTGGCTTGCGACGGGCGTCCCGGGCGCGGCGGCTGAAGAGGGCCCGGAGCGGGCCGACCGTCCGGCCGTGGCGACATGCTTAACGGCCCAAAGTCCACGCCCGCGGCCGACCTTGGTTACATAAGCATGCCCCACATGCTTATCTAACCAGGGCGCGACCAGGCGTCGCGCTTTGGGCCGTTAAGCATGCTGGCGAGCGCGGTTTCTGCCCCGCTCAGGCCCTCGTTCCTGCCACCTCCTCACTGCGCCGTTCCCGAAGCCGACGGCACACAGCGACCTGCGCGGCACATGCCGCCCAGGCCCACCAGCTGCCCCGGCCGCCATCGGGGCTGAAGTGGGGCGTCTGCCCCCGGCTTCGTCGAGTTGAAATTCCCGGCGCCCCTTCCGAGCTCCCGGCGACCCGCTTCGGGGTCCGGGCGCCCGCCCGAGCTCCAGGGTCCGTCCCGGTCCCCGGCGGCCGTCCGAGCGACCGGGTCCGCTCCCGGCCCCCGTGATACGCCCGAGCTCCCGCCTGGCGCCCCCGGGTCGGCCGCCGTCGCCCGTCGGAACTCCCACGGCCAGGCACTGAGCCTCCGCCCGAGGCCGAAGCAGCCTCGCGAGCCGGCTCCCGTCCCGCCGCGGCCGCTAACATGGCCCCCAGTCCGGGAAGAGCTTCCGGTGCGTCTCGTGATCTTCTTGTGGAGGTCTTCCCAATGGGGCTCGCCGGGCGCTATACTTACCGGTCCGCTCCGGGAACCCAGAACGGGATCCCGGGCGTACCCCTGAGAAGGAAGCCCTTTCGAAGAGGTGCGACGGTCTTTGAAAACTCAACAGCATGCGCACAACTTCGACCGATCCCTCGGTCGAGATGTGTGTCCAGGTTCGACGCCGTCGCTCGATCGACTCAAGCTTTGGGTTCGTTCGAACGGCGGTGCCAAGATTGACCCCGTCTTGCGTCCCGGAGTCCAACGTGTACCACGGGCTCCCTCTGTGTGGACGCAAGGGTCTGATCCCTCCAGGGGCAGACCCAGGGTTTTGACCCGCCGCCGCGTTCGAATGGTTCGCGGCCGATGGACGTGACTTCGTCGCGTTCTGGCATGGCGGGTTGTACCTCTGACGACTCTTTGTGAAGTATTGAAGTTCTTCACGGAGAGTTTGATCCTGGCTCAGGACGAACGCTGGCGGCGTGCCTAACACATGCAAGTGGAGCGACGAACCAGGCTTCGGCCTGGGGCAAAGCCGCGAACGGGTGAGTAACACGTGGGTAACCTGCCCCGATGATTGGGACAACCCGAGGAAACTCGGGCTAATACCGAATGTGCCCTCCGGCCATAAGGCTGCTGGGGAAAGGAAGCTTCGGCCTCCGCATCGGGATGGGCCCGCGGCCCATTAGCTTGTTGGTGAGGTAACGGCTCACCAAGGCAACGATGGGTAGCTGGTCTGAGAGGACGATCAGCCACACTGGGACTGAGACACGGCCCAGACTCCTACGGGAGGCAGCAGTGGGGAATCTTGCGCAATGCGCGAAAGCGTGACGCAGCAACGCCGCGTGGGGGAAGACGGCCTTCGGGTTGTAAACCCCTTTCAGTTGGGACGAAGCTTCGTCGGTGAATAGCCGGTTGGAGTGACGGTACCTTCAGAAGAAGCCCCGGCTAACTACGTGCCAGCAGCCGCGGTAATACGTAGGGGGCAAGCGTTGTCCGGAATCATTGGGCGTAAAGAGCGTGTAGGCGGCTCGGTAAGTCCGCTGTGAAAGTCCAGGGCTCAACCCTGGAATGCCGGTGGAAACTGTCGAGCTAGAGTCCGGAAGAGGCGAGTGGAATTCCTGGTGTAGCGGTGAAATGCGCAGATATCAGGAGGAACACCAATGGCGAAGGCAGCTCGCTGGGACGGTACTGACGCTGAGACGCGAAAGCGTGGGGAGCAAACAGGATTAGATACCCTGGTAGTCCACGCCGTAAACGATGGGCACTAGGTGTGGGGGGTGTCGACTCCCTCCGTGCCGACGCTAACGCATTAAGTGCCCCGCCTGGGGAGTACGGCCGCAAGGCTAAAACTCAAAGGAATTGACGGGGGCCCGCACAAGCAGCGGAGCATGTGGTTTAATTCGACGCAACGCGAAGAACCTTACCTGGGCTTGACATGTTCCTGACCGCCGTGGAAACACGGTTTCCCTTCGGGGCAGGATCACAGGTGGTGCATGGCTGTCGTCAGCTCGTGTCGTGAGATGTTGGGTTAAGTCCCGCAACGAGCGCAACCCCCGTCGCATGTTGCCAGCATTTAGTTGGGGACTCATGCGAGACTGCCGGTGACAAACCGGAGGAAGGTGGGGATGACGTCAAGTCATCATGCCCCTTATGTCCAGGGCTACACACGTGCTACATTGGCGCGTACAGAGGGTTGCGATACCGCGAGGTGGAGCGAATCCCTTAAAGCGCGTCTCGGTTCGGATTGCAGGCTGAAACTCGCCTGCATGAAGGCGGAGTTGCTAGTAATCGCGGATCAGCACTGCCGCGGTGAATACGTTCCCGGGCCTTGTACACACCGCCCGTCACACCATGGGAGTGAGCAACACCCGAAGCCGGTGGCCTAACCCTTTTGGGAGGGAGCCGTCGAAGGTGGGGCTCGTGACTGGGGTGAAGTCGTAACAAGGTAGCCGTAGCGGAAGCTGCGGCTGGATCACCTCCTTTCTAGGGAGCCCTCTTCAACGAGGGCACCGGATCGCCGGAGGATCGGCTCGCCTCTGAGCTCGTTCGCGAGCTCCGCCGGCCGCTCTCCTCGAGCGCGATCGGCCACTAGACATGTCGACCGGACCTGCTGAATCGCCCGAGGCGATTCGCATCGCGCGTGAACGCGTTGCGATCGGCGACTCCATGCAATCGCGCAGGCGATTCGCATGCTGTTGAGTTTTGAGAGACCGGCTCGCCGCCGGCGGCTCGCTGGACTGCGGTCCCGGGCCACCGCGCGGCGAGTTACGCCTCTTCGCGGACCTTGAAAACTGCACAGTAGCCAATGAAACGGGTATCACGGGTAAGACGCTTGACGGTTCTTTACCTTGGAGAAATCTACGATTTCTCCGAAGGGAATCTCGGTTTGCGAATTCCACGATCACCGTCAAGATAGTAAGGGCACATGGTGGATGCCTTGGCACCAAGAGTCGATGAAGGGCGTGAACGGCTGCGATAAGCCGCGGTGAGGCGCTGAATAGCCAGTGACCCGCGGATGCCCGAATGGGGAAACCCAGCGTCGGTAATGCGACGTTATCCCGCGCTGAACACATAGGCGCGGCGAAGACAAGCGGGGGAAGTGAAACATCTCAGTACCCCGAGGAAAGGAAATCAACCGAGACTCCCTGAGTAGTGGCGAGCGAAAAGGGATCAGCCCAAACCCGGCGCGTGTAAGCGGTCACGCGTTGCGTGTCGGGGGTTGTAGGGCGCCTGGTCCGGGTCGTGGCCGGTTCGGCGGAAGTTACAAAGTCATGTGGTAGTCGAAGCGTGTGGAACCACGCACCACAGAGGGCAATCGTCCCGTAGACGAAATTGCATGATCTTCCGCAGGTGTTCCTGAGTAAGTCCGCACCCGTGAAACGCGGACTGAACCTGGGGGGACCACCCTCCAAGGCTAAGTACTCCTTGGTGACCGATAGCGGACTAGTACCGTGAGGGAAAGGTGAAAAGTACCCCGGAAGGGGAGTGAAATAGTACCTGAAACCGCGTGCCTACAAGCGGTGGGAGCGGCTTCGTGCCGTGACCGCGTGCTTTTTGCATAACGAGCCGGCGAGTTACTCGTCTGCGGCAAGGTTAAGCGATGAGCGGAGCCGTAGCGAAAGCGAGTCCGAATAGGGCGACATAGTCGTAGGCGGTAGACCCGAAGCTGAGCGAGCTACCCATGGGCAGGTTGAAGCGGGGGTAAGACCTCGTGGAGGACCGAACCGACCTAGGTTGAAAACTGGGCGGATGACCTGTGGGTCGGAGTGAAAGGCTAATCAAGCTCAGTGATATCTGGTTCTCTCCGAAATATATTTAGGTATAGCCTCGGATAAATTCCGTGGCGGCCGTAGAGCACTGTTTGGACTAGGGGCCCTACCAGGTTACCGAATTCAGGCAAACTCCGAAGACCGTCACGGTTACTCCGGGAGTCAGTTGCTGGGGGATAAACTTCAGCGTCAAGAGGGAAACAGCCCAGACCGCCAGCTAAGGTCCCTAAGTACTAGCTAAGTGGGAAACGATGTTCGAATGCACAGACAACCAGGAGGTTGGCTTAGAGGCAGCCACCCTTGAAAGAGTGCGTAACAGCTCACTGGTCAAGTGTTCGAGCGCGGACAATGTAACGGGGCTCAAGCTAGTCACCGAAGCTGCGGGTGCGTGAGGTCTTCGGACCGATCGCGCGGTAGGAGAGCGTTCCGGCGCCAGTGAAGCGGCGGCGTAAGCCAGCCGTGGAGGCGCCGGAAGTGAGAATGCCGGCATGAGTAACGAAAGAGGGGTGAGAATCCCCTCCGCCGATTGCCCAAGGTTTCCTGAGTAAAGTTCGTCTGCTCAGGGTTAGTCAGGACCTAAGGCGAGGCCGAAAGGCGTAGTCGATGGCCAACGGGTTGATATTCCCGTACCACGTCGCTTCCGTTTGACCGATGGGGGGACGAGGAAGGCTATGGGATCCCAGGCGATGGTTGTCCTGGGGTAAGCATGTAGGGGTGGCTCTAGGTAAATCCGGAGCCGCATAACCTGAGGTGCGATGCCAGCTGGCTCTAAGCCGGCGAGTCCCGGATGCCATGCCTCCAAGAAAAGCCTCTAGGGAGGACGCGCGTGCCTGTACCAAAACCGACACAGGTGGGCAAGTGGAGAACACTAAGGTGATCGAGATAACCCTCGTTAAGGAACTCGGCAAAATCGCCCCGTAACTTCGGGATAAGGGGCGCCCCAGTAGGGTGAAACTCCTCGCGAGTGGAGCCCGAGAGGGCCGCAGTGAATAGGTTCAAGCGACTGTTTACCAAAAACACAGGTCTCTGCTAAGTCGTAAGACGACGTATAGGGGCTGACGCCTGCCCGGTGCCGGAAGGTTACGTGGAGGTGTTAGGGGTCAACCCGAAGCACCGAAACTAAGCCCCGGTAAACGGCGGCCGTAACTATAACGGTCCTAAGGTAGCGAAATTCCTTGTCGGGTAAGTTCCGACCTGCACGAATGGCGTAACGACTTGAACGCTGTCTCAACGAGGGGCTCGGTGAAATTGCAGTCTCGGTGAAGATGCCGAGTACCCGCGGCTAGACGGAAAGACCCCGTGAACCTTTACTACAACTTGGTATTGGGGTTCGATGCATCTCGCTCAGGATAGGTGGGAGGCTTGGAAGCGCCGGCTGCGGCTGGCGTGGAGCCAACCTTGAGATACCACCCTTGGTGTATTGGATCTCTAACAGTGCGCCGTGAATCCGGGCGCTGGACAGTGACAGGTGGGTAGTTTGACTGGGGCGGTCGCCTCCCAAAATGTAACGGAGGCGCGCAAAGGTTCCCTCAGCACGGTCGGAAATCGTGCGTAGAGTGTAAAGGCAGCAAGGGAGCTTGACTGCGAGACCGACAGGTCGAGCAGGTGCGAAAGCAGGCCTTAGTGATCCGGCGGTAGCAAGTGGAAGCGCCGTCGCTCAACGGACAAAAGGTACTCCGGGGATAACAGGCTTATCGGGCCCAAGAGTCCACATCGACGGCCCGGTTTGGCACCTCGATGTCGGCTCGTCGCATCCTGGGGCTGAAGTAGGTCCCAAGGGTTGGGCTGTTCGCCCATTAAAGCGGTACGCGAGCTGGGTTCAGAACGTCGTGAGACAGTTCGGTCCCTATCTGCCGTGGGCGTTGGAGAGTTGAGAGGATTCGTCCCTAGTACGAGAGGACCGGGATGAACGCACCTCTGGTGTATCTGTTGTCCTGCCAAGGGCACCGCAGGTTAGCTACGTGCGGATCGGATAACCGCTGAAAGCATCTAAGCGGGAAGCCGACCTCAAGATGAGCTCTCCCATCCCCTTGAGGGAGTAAGACCCCTGGAAGATCACCAGGTTGATAGGCCGGATCTGGAAGGATGGTGACATCCGTAGGAGACCGGTACTAATGGGTCGAGGGCTTGACGGATATTTGATATCCGTGCATTGGCACTGTGTAGTTTTGAAGGCCCGCGAGGGCGGTCCTCATCTCCGGGTGAGCCGTGCGGCGGGTCTCTACCGGTTTCCGGTGGCTATGGCGAGGGGGAAACACCTCTTCCCATTCCGAACAGAGCCGTTAAGCCCCTCAGCGCCGATGGTACTTGGCCCGCAAGGGCCTGGGAGAGTAGGTCGCCGCCGGTTCTTACTTCGACCCCGCTTGTGTCCTGTAGGACGCGAGCGGGGTCGATTGCGTTCGGGGATGGGCGGGCACCGGTCCGGACCGGCGCGTGCGACCATTCGGGATCATGCAGGACGTCGTCAAGTTCTTCCGGGCCAACCCCCAGGCGTTCGTTCTGCTCCTGATCTGCATCGTGCTGGGGCTGGGCACGTTCCTCGCCGTGGTCTTCGGGCTGGTCAGCTCGGGATCGACGACGACCACGGGCGAGCCCAGCGACTGGATCCCCGCGCTCCACGGCGTCTGGAGCTCGGGCATCGTCGTCTAGACCCGCAGGTCCAACGGGCATCCGCGGAGGCGCTTAGACCCGGCTCAAGGCACGAGAGCCACATTCCAGGCGTCCGCGGCTGGGTTGAAGCGGTGAAGCTTGTGTGTGCCCCGGCTACCGGGCCGCCCGATCACGCTCGGAGTCCGCGGTGGCGCGAACGGGCGAGATGCAATGGGCGGGACGGGCGGGCACCGTGCCGGGGCGGCGGGGGCGCTCCCAACGCAGCGGCCGGCGATGTGGGTGGGGCGGCGCCGGGGCGGGCGGGTCGCCGAGGATGTCCTCGAAGCGGCTCAGCCAGGCCCGCAAACGGCCTGAAGAGGGGTGGAACATATGTTCGGGAGAGTACGCGGAGGCTCGGACGGAACCGATCACGAAACGGGTGCCGGCGCCACCCCCCGGGAACTGCGCGCCGACCGCTCAGCGAAGAGGCCGGGCACCAGCCCCTTGAGCCTGACGGCGGCTACCTAAGCCGGCGATCCGAGCGAGGACCACACGTCGAGCTTGGTCCGAACCCGCTCGATCGTGGCGTCGGTGAACTCCGTAGTCCCCGCATGCCCGCCAAGATCAGGCGTCTTGATGCCCGCGGCGACCGTCTCGAGCACCGCCTCGTAGATCGCGCGAGACGCACGCTCGGCGGCGGGCCCGTGCCGCTCCGCCGCGTACCGCAGGATCGCGCCGCAGGCCAGGATCATCGCGAGCGGATTCGCCACATCCTTGCCCTGCAGTGCCGGGGCGGTGCCGTGCGGCGCCTCGGCCATCGCGACGGTGGTCTGATAGTCGTTGTCGAACGCGAGCAGAACCGACTCGGCGCCGGCGATCGAGCCGAACATCGGCAGCACAAAATCCGACAGGCAGTCGCCGTCGCGATTTAGCGCCGGGATCACCAACGGCGCGTCGGCCGCGCCCGAGAGCAGACCCGCGTAGGTCGCGTCGATCAGAACCGGTTGATAGGCGATCTCGGGATGACGAGTGGCGGCGGCATCGAGCTCTTCCTTCAGCATTCCCTCGTAGACCGGCGAGACGGTCCACTTCGGGCCGCCGTACACGCGCGCGCCGATCCGCGTGGCGGTCCGGAACGAGTACTCGGCGACGGCGCGACAGGTCGAGCGGGTGATCCGCTCTCTGCGGTAGGCGACCTCCGACGGCGAGCCCGGCTCGCCCTCCCGCCACTGCTCGGCGCCGTACGCGTCGTCGACCGCCATCCGCACGACTGAGATCGGGTAATGGACGCCCGCGATCGGGGTTACGCCCGGAAGACGCCGGCCGGTCCTGATGATCACCTTGCCATCAACCTGCTCGCGCAGGATGCGGTTCGGTGAGCCGACGTCGTCGGCGCCCTCCGGCGTGATCGTCGCCGCCTTCAGCCCCAGGCCGGCCTCACGCATCGCCGCGGCGGCTTCGCTGACGACCTGGTTCGCGGTAGCCCGTCGGCTCTCGAGCGACAAGTCGAAGCGCTCGAGCCACAGCTCGAGCTCGAGCAGCGACGGGTCGAGCACTCGCACCGCTTGGTCGAGCAGCTCCTGCCCGGTCTGGTCTCCTTCAAGGACGACGATCCTGATCGCGCCGGCCATTGCGGCCACGATAACCGACCCTGGCGGCCGCGCGCGTTCCCCGTCCCCGATCGACAGGGGAGGTGTGGCGGGCGGTGTGGCCGGGGGCCCCGCGGGCGGTAATGGCCCGGGGTGTGGCGGGCAGGCCCCCCGCCGCTCAGTTCAGGGCCCGATCGGGCGTGCGCCGCGGCCCCGGTCCGAACCGGAGTCCGCTCGCGATGCCGCGTCGCCCGTCGGCGCCGATCGCCGTCACGGTCACGCCGCCGCGGCCCGTGGGCGGGATCCCGACGAACACGACTTGCGCGTGGCGCGCGAGCAGCAGCTCGCGCCGGCCGCCCGCGAGCACGACGTTCACGGCGTAGCGCCACGCGCCTCCGACCGCCGCCCAGTTCACCACGAGCCGCGTGCCGGTATGACTGACGCGCAATCGGCGGGGTGCCCGCAGCCGCGCCGGCGCCGGCGCGGCATATGAAGTGACGGCGATGTCCCTGACCGGTGTGCCGTCCTGCGTGATCTCGGCGACGATCTGGCGTCGACCGGCTACACCGGAAGCCGGCACGAACACGATCCGGCCGCGCGCGCCCCGAGCCGGGCCGAGGACGTGGTAGACGCCGAGGCCGCGTTCGCTGAAGGTCACCGCGCGGCCCGGCACGATCGTCAGACGATAGGTGAGCGTGCGCGTCGATCCGTGCCCGGTTACAGTCGCGTGGATCGCCGGGGCCGGGAGTGCCCGCGCGATGGCGACGGCGCTGATCGCCGGCGAACCCGGTGCCGCGGCAACGCTCCATTGACCGGCCGCGGGCTTGCGCAACTCGATCAGGGTTTCATCGGCCGCCGGGATTCGGATGACGATCACGTCGGTGCTGCTCGGCGGATTGGTCGTGGAGATCGTGCGGCCGCCTGGGCCGGAGAGCACCACATCCGGGGGGCCGCCGGTGCCGGTGACGCGCACGGATGCAGCCGGCACGCCACTCGGAAGCGAGAATCCGGGGGCCGCGGCAGCGGCTCGCGCCCCGGAAGCGCCGCCGCCGCCGTCAACCTCGCGCGTCGGATTGACCTGGTAGCTGCCGAAGTCGCATGAGAACCAGCCGAACCCGGGCCCCGAATCGCCCCACTTGTAGCCGACTGTGACTTGAACCGGAATCACCCCGCCGAACGGTGTTGGAACCGGGATCGTGCCGCAGAACCCGATCCCCTTGCTCGAGACGATCGCCCCGGTTGAGAAGCACGGCTTGACGTCGAAACCGATCGGGCCGACGCTGACGTGGATCGAGTCCCGCAGGCAGGCCGACACCTGCCCCTGAAGGTTGAAGGCGCTCTGGGCAGGATCGACGAAGCCCAGCATCGAGCCGGTGATCTTCAGCAGCGGCGGGTCGAACTCGAAGCCGCCCCCGAGTTGGAAGTAATCGGGAAACTCGTACAGCAGGTAGGCATTGGCGAGCGGCAGTTGGTCCAGGAACGGGACCTTGGCCGTCGCGTTACCGCCGACGGCGATCGTGAACGAGGTCAGGTGCTTGCCCGACAGGGGCGCCAGATCCCCGCCGGTCGTCGGGAAGTCATATGGCTGATCCGGCGAGGCGAAGGCGATGAACACGTCTCCGTTGATCTGCAGGATCTGTGCTGCGGTCAGGCCGACCCCGCCCGTGAAGCGCAGGGGATCGATCCCCAGCGCCACATGGATGTTCGTGAGGAAGACGTCGGGGAACAACTGCGGCTGTGCCCCAGGGCCGAAGTCGATGCCGATCCCGGCGTGATCGAAGTGACCGTCCTTGATCCCGAAGCCAAGATCGGGTGGGGGAGGGGAGGCATTGAGCGAGACTGGACTGCCGGGGAACGTGACCGTCGCGCCGCCCGACCACAGGTTGTCGTCTTTGGAGTACGTGAAGCTCAGGTTCTGCAGGGCGATCGGCCCGATGAACGCGTTCGGGATCGGCCCGATCTGCGCCCCGTCGAAGCTGAACCCGTGGACGTTGTCGAGATTTAGGCACAGTGTCCCCTGGGCGGGCTGACCGGGGGCGAACCCGAAGATGTTCGGCAGCCCGATCTTGGCGATGATGCGGGTCGAGTGATCGAGCCAGTCCACGGCGATGCCGCCCTGCACCGGAAGGCCGCCGATCGTGTCGCTCTTGCTCAGCAGCCCGCTGGGCAGCAGGTGGTAGCCCTGGGTGACATGCGAGTAGCAGTCACCAACGGGGATGTTCTGTGGGACAACCTTCTGGCTGAGATCGACAGTCGGCGTCGTGAACGGGCCGACCTTTAGCTGATAGGAGCCGACACCAATCGAGCTATCCCCGCTGTCGTACTGCGTCTTGACTGCCGCGGGCAACGGTATGTACACACCGTTGATCGAGACCGAACCGGGGATCGTCGCGTGATAGTAGAACTGATTGTTGAAGGAGAGCTGCAGGTTGAGGGCAGCACGCGCGTCGGGTGCCAAGCCCGGCGGGAGCGCAGGACCGCGAAACCGCCGGGTGATTGTGAAACAGTCATCGGAGCTGCCGCGACTGTTGACATCGATGATCCCGAACCCAAATGTCTTGATGCAATCCGCGGTGCTGGCCTGTTCGGAGCCGCCCGGGTTCTCGCAGTCGTACACGCTGCCCGCACCGGGAGCGCGGTTGACCATGTTGGCGGTGACGTTGATCGTCCGGCGGACCGTGGACGTCTGTCCGGCACTGTTGGTCACCTGCAGCTCGACGGTGTGCGGACCGGTCCTTGAGAACGGCAGCGACACAATCGGCGAGGGTCCGCACCCGTCGGTGACCTGGCCCGGGCCCTGCGTGAGCCAGTTGTAGTTGACGATGTGCGCGCCGCCGCCGGCCAGCGATGTCGCACCGTTGAACCAGCCGCTGCCCTTGAGTGTCTTCGACGGCCCCAACCCGACGAACTGGGCGACCGGCCGGGCGTTCAGCGGCGGGGAGCTCGTTGTCGCGCTGGTCGTGGTGCTGCTCGTCGAGGTCGAGGTCGAGGTCGCCGTTGAGGTTGAGGTCGTCGTCGAACCCCCGAGCTCAGGCGGCGTGTCACCGGTCGCAGTCTGCAGCTCGTTGACCTCATCTGCGCTCAGCGCTCGGTTGTACACCCGGAGCTCGTCGAGTCCGCCGGAGTAGTGGTAGTCGGCCACGTGACAGTTGGGGTCTGGATAGCCGCCCGCGACGAAGTCAGTGGTCGACAGCTGATAATTGATTGCGGCGGTATCGGGAGTCCCCGATCCAACTTCGTTGCCGTCGACGTACAGCCGCACGGTCGTGCCGTCATATGTGCCGGCGACGGCGTGCCATTGGGCATCCCAGATCCCAGGCCCGGACTCTGGGGAGAAGGTCGGATCGTTGCCGGCCGTCACGAAGAACTGAATCCCCTGATCAGTCGTCGTGAACAACCCATAGGACGGGTTGTCGCATGCTGGGTCTCCGCCCTGTGCGACGATGAACTTGTCAGCGCCCGGCCCCGGCTCGCCCTTCACCCAGGCCATCACGGTCAGCTGCTGCGGTTCCAGCACCGTTGAGTTCGTCGCGAGCTGGTCGAAGTCGGCGGCGTTGAACTCGATCGCCTGTCCCCAGCGGCCGGAGATCAGGGGGTTGCCGCTGAGGCCGCCGGTGAGGTCGTTGCGGTTGCCCGAGCTATCGGGTGTCGCGGAGGTCCCCTCGCCCGGCATCGTGATCTGGTCCATGTGCCACTCCCCGACGAGGGAGCTGTCCGCCGAGGCCGACGCGACGCCCAGCAGCACGACTGACATGGCTCCGACCGCCGCCAGCACGATTGCGACCCCGGCGGCACGCCGCCACGGCCTGTTTCGGCCGACTCCGGTCGCTTCCCCGCGCACGCCGCGATCATTTCATCCGCCTGACGCCTTCGCACCACTAGAGTTTTGTGCTGCCAACCCAAGGGATAACCTCAGTGCAGACGACCACTACCGGGCTGCTCGAGCGTGGCCAGGAGCTCGCGGCGCTCCTGCGAGCCACGCAGGCTGCTTGCCGAGGCCAGGGTGGCACGCTGGTGTACGAGGGTCCCGCCGGGATCGGTAAGACGGCGCTGATCGAGACGGCTCGAGAGACATGCGAGCAGGCCCGGATGCGAGTCCTGGCAGCACGCGGCGGTGAGCTCGAGCGCGATTTCGGCTTCGGCGTCGTCGGGCAGCTGTTCGACCGCGTGCTGCAGGAGGCGGCGCAGGGCAAGCTGCTCAGGGGGCCGGCCCGCCACGCCGCGGCGATCCTCGGCGTCGAGCAGCCGCGGGCGGGAGGCCCTGACGGAGCCGGAGACAGGACCCTTCCCGCCCTTCACGGCCTCTATTGGCTGACGGTGAACATGAGCGAGGAGGCGCCGCTCGCGCTACTGATCGACGACATCCACTGGTGCGATTCGGCCTCGATGCGGTTCGTGTCCTACCTGGCTCACAGGATCGACGAGTTGCCGGTGCTGCTGGTGATCGCGGTCCGAGCCGGCGAGGCGGCTGAGACGCTCGCGCGCGCGGTTCCGAGGGCCCACACCCTGACCATCGCCCCGCTGAGCGCAGTGGCCACTACGGCGCTCGTGCGCTCGGTCGCGGGCGCCGCGGACGAGCAGCTGTGCCAAGCGTGCCATACCGCCAGCGGTGGTAACGCGTTCTTCACGCTCGAGCTGGCCCAGGCACTGCGAGAGGCGGGACTCGAGAGTGGCGCGGCGGCGGCAGAGCACGTGCTCGCCTGGAGCCCAGAGCGCGTGACGCGGTCGGTCGGCCGACGCCTGCAGGCGCTCAGCGACGAGGCGCAGGCGCTCGCCAACGCGGCGGCAGTTCTCGGTCAGGGCAGTCGGCTGCGAGACGCTGCGGCGCTGGCGGAACTCGAGCCCGCGACGGCCGCGGACGCGGCCGACGAGCTGGCCGGCGCCGGCGTCCTCTCGCGACGGCGCCCGCTGGAGTTCGCGCATCCGATCGTTCGAACGGCCGTGTACGAACGGCTCACACCGAGTGCCCGCGCCCGTGATCACGGCCGCGCGGCTCGGTTGCTGACCGAGGAGCATGGGTCGATTGAGCGAGTCGCGCTTCACGCCGTGCACGCCGAGCCGGGCGGCTATCCGGCGGTCTGCTCGTGGCTCGTCGAAGGGGCTCGGGCTGCGTGTGACCGCGGCGCACCGGAGGCGGCCGTGACCTATCTGGAGCGCGCGCTCGAGGAACCCCCTTCGCGGGAGCTCGAGCATTCCGTGCTGATCGAGCTGGCGACGGCCGAGGCGCTCACATTCCAAGTGCAGACCGCGGCGTCACGCCTCCAGCGAGCATTCGAGGCGGCGACGACGCGCGAGCAGCGTCTCCAGGCCGCACTGTTGGCGTGCTCGCTCGCAGGTCACTACGAAGGCGCGTCGGCCGCGATCGACCTGCTCCAACGCGTTCGCGTCGAATTCGGCGATCAGCCGCCCGTGACTGCGGCGATCGACGCCCACATTGCCAACACGGCCCGGTTCGAGGTCGGCGCGCGGCAGGTCGCGCGGCCGATCTCCGGGCGGCTGCGCGAACTTGCCGATTCGCAGCTCCCGGCTGACGCCGCCGTATTGTCGGCGGTCGGCGCGGAGCTGGTGATGGCCGGGGAACCCTGCGAGCGCGTCGTATCGGTGGCGCTGCGGGGGCTCGATCTCGTGCGCACGGACGAGCGGCTGCTGGGCACGCTCATGTATCTGATCCTGGTCAGGACGCTGATCGTCTCGGACCGCCTTGACGAGGCGGGCGCGGCGCTCGAGGCCTGGCTCGAGGTCAGCCGCAAGCGCGGGTCGGCGATCGACTTTGCGTTTGCGTCGGTGTTCCGAGCCGACGCCATGTACCGCCGCGGCGACGTGTTCGAGGCGGAGGCTGACAGCCGTTCCGTGTACGCGTTCGCGCTCGAGAACCCGTGGCCGATGGGAATCCCGGTGATCGGCTACCACATGCTGGAGTCATTGATCGAGCGCGGGCAGCTGGACGAGGCCGAATCGGTGCTGGCTCGCTTCGACCTCACAGGCCCGGCGGCCGAGCAGCCGGGGATGTACACCTACAACCTGCTGCTGTTCGCCCGGGGCAGGCTGCGGACCGCACGCGGCCGTCCGGAGCTGGCGCTCGAGGATCTGTTCGAGTGCGGCCGGCGGGAGGAGCGCTGGGATGAGTCCAACCCGTCGCTGATCCCGTGGCGCTCGGAGGCAGCGCTGGCGTGCCACGCCCTCGGCCGCCGGCGCGAGGCCCAAGCGCTGGCAGCTGAAGAAGTACGCCTCGCGAGGCGATTCGGCGCTCCCCGTGCGCTCGGGATCGCGCTGCGCGCGGCGGCGCTGGTGAGCGCGGGGGATGGGCTCGTTTTGGCGCGGGAGGCAACCGAGGTTCTCGAGCGCTCGCAGGCACGCCTCGAGTACGCGCGCGCGCTGGCAGATCTGGGAGAGATGGTTCGGCTCTCAGGCGGCTCCGCCGGTCGCGCCGAGAGCCGCAAGATTCTGCGCGAGGCGCTGGAGCTTGCCAACGCGTGTGGCGCATCCGCGCTCGAGACCCGCGTCCTGGCCACCCTGCGGGCGGCCGGCGCGCGCCCGCGGCGGCCGCGTCTCAGCGGTCCGAAGGCGCTCACGCCGAGCGAACGGCGGGTGGCACGGATGGCCGCGAGCGGGCTCTCCAACCGTCAGATCGCCGAGTCGTTGTTCGTCACAGTTCGGACAGTGGAGTTCCACCTGCGGGCGTCGTATCGCAAGCTCGGGATCGACAATCGCCGGGAGCTCGGCTCGGCGCTGGCGGGCGATCGCAACGTCGCGCCGGCGCCCTCGGCGCCCGGCCACCCACGCGCACAGGATGACCGGGCGCTTTCGGCGTCGGCCTCCGACGGGTACCGCTAGCACGGGGGCCGGCAGCGAATCCGTCCTGGTTGAGAGGGCTCGGATCCAGTTGCTAGGACGCCACAAAGGCTCCCGACCTTCCCGACTGTTCAGGAGGTTACGGCGAGCAGCTCCTCGCGGCGCTCGGTCAGCGCCGCGATCACGATCGTCAGGTGCTCGTCGAAGTCGACGCCCGAGCTCCTCGGCGCCGCGCGCGCAGCTCCTCGCGGTTGACCGCGGCGGCGAAGCTCGGCTGCTTGAGCTTCTTCTTGACCGACTTCGGCGTCATCCCGACGAGCCCCTCGGGCCGCACATAGGCGCACGCGAGCACGAAGCCCGACAGCTCGTCGACGGCGAACAGCGCCTTCTCCATCGGCGTCTCGCGCGAGACGCCCAGGAAGTCGGCGTGCGAGGCGACGGCGCGGACGAGCTCGGGCGGATAGCCGCGCGCCTCGAGCTCGCGCATCGCGTAGCGGGGGTGGCCGTCGTCGAGGTTCGGATAGCGCTCGTAGTCGAGGTCGTGCAGCAGACCGGTCAGCCCCCACAGCTCGACATCGCCGTCGAACCGGGGCGCGTAGGCGCGCATCGCCGCCTCGACCGCCAGCATGTGGCGGCGCAGCGAGTCCGACTCGGTCCATTCGCAAAGGAGGTTCCAGGCCTGCATCGCGCGAAATCTGCACTTGCATGGCCGTTACCCTAGCTGAGCGCTCGGGGCCCGTGCCGCGCCGCCAGCATCGCTCCGCAGCCAGCTACGCTGGCCGACTCGACCCATCCGCCACCCGGGTCGATCCATGGAGAAGTTCGTAATCGAAGGCGGCGTGCCGCTGTCCGGCACGATCGTCCCCGCCGGCAACAAGAACGGCGCGCTGCCGATCCTGGCCGCGTGCCTGCTCACCGACGACGAGGTGATCCTGCGCAACGTGCCGCGGATCAGCGACGTCGAGGCGATGGTGCTGCTGCTGCGAGACGCTCGGCGCGCGGGTCGAGTGGCTCGGGCCCGGCGAGGTCGTCGATCGACGCCTCGACGGTCGACAGCACCGACGTCGATCCGCGAGCTGGCCGAGCGGATCCGCGCCTCGTTCCTGCTCGCCGGCCCGCTGCTGGCCCGGTTCGGCCGCGCCCACATGCCGCCGCCGGGCGGCGACGTGATCGGCCGCCGCCGGCTCGATCCCGCACCTCGACGCGTTCCGCGCGCTCGGCGCCGCGGTCGAGCACCGACGCGCGACATCGTGCTCGACGGCGCCGCCGCTCGGCCTGCGCCCGTGCGACTTCCTGATGGACGAGCCGTCGGTGATGGCGACCGAGAACGCGCTGATGGCCGCCGCCCTGACCCGCGGACCGACCGTGATCCGCAACGCCGCCTCCGAGCCGCACGTCCAGGACCTGGCGCGGATGCTGGTCGCGATGGGCGCCGCGATCGACGGGATCGGCTCCAACGTGATGACCGTCCACGGCACAGGCCAGCCTGCGCGGCTGCACCCACACGATCGCGCCCGACCACATCGAGATCGGCTCGTTCATGGCGCTGGCCGGCGTCACCGGCGGCGAGCTGATCGTCAAGGACACGCGTCCCGAGGACCTGCGGATGATCCGGCTCGTGTTCGAGCGGCTGGGCCTGCGCAGCGAGGTCCACGGCGCCGACGTGATCGTGCCCGGCAACCAGCAGCTGGTGATCCGCAACGACGCCGGCGACTACATGCCCAAGGTCGAGGACGGGCCGTGGCCGGCGTTCCCGGCCGACCTGACCAGCATCGCGCTGGCGCTCGCCACCCAGGCCGAGGGCTCGGTGATGATCCACGAGAAGATGTTCGAGAACCGCCTGTTCTTCACCGACAAGCTGCGTGCTGATGGGCGCGGCGATCACGATCTGCGACCCGCACCGGGCGATCGTCGTCGGGCCGCGCCGGCTGCGCGGGCGAGCGGGTCGAGTCGCCCGACATCCGCGCCGGGATGGCGATGCTGATCGCCGCGCTGTGCGCCGACGGCGTGACCGAGATCGGCAACATCCGCCAGATCGACCGCGGCTACGAGCGGATCGACGAGCGGCTGCGCGAGCTCGGCGCGCGGATCACGCGGGTCGAAGACGCTGCCCGTCAGCGCGGCGCTGAGCACCGAGCCGCGCGCCCGAGCGACTCAGCCGAGCGCCGAGTACCCGAGCCGCATGGTCGATCGGATCCCGAGCGGCACCCGCGACGTGCTGCCCGACGAGATGCGCGAGCTGCGGGCGATGACCGACCGCATGCGCGCGGTGTTCGAGCGCGCCGGCTACGGCGAGGTGTACACGCCGGCGCTCGAGTACGAGGACACGTTCGCCCGCGCGCGACATCGACGGCGCCGCGGCCCGCCTACCGGGTGTTCGACGAGCAGGGCAACGTGCTCGTGCTGCGCTCCGACATGACGATCCCGATCGCGCGGCTGGTCGCGACCCGCTACGCCGCACGCCGAGCCGCCGCTGCGCTTCTGCTACTTCGCCCACGCCTACCGCGGCGTGCGCCCGCAGCGCGGGCAGTCGCGCGAGTTCCTGCAGGCCGGGCGTCGAGCTGATCGGCGCGCCGGCGCCCGGACGGCACCGCCGAGGTGCTCGACCGTGCTGTGCGCGGCGCTCGACGCCGCCGGGCTGCAGAACTACCGGATCGGGCTCGGCGACGCGTCGCTGTACCCGGCGCTGCTCGAGGCGGTCGGGTGTCGACCCCGAGCGGCAGCGAGCGGATCCTGGCCGAGCTCGTCGACGGGCGACTTCGTCGGCGCTCGAGCGCGAGATCCACGAGCTCGGCCTCGACGCCGAGCGATGCGCGAGCTGCTGCTGCGCGTGCCCGCGACCCGCGGCGGCCCGGAGGTGCTCGAGCGACCTGTCAGGGGCGCTCGCACGGCGCGGTCACGCGGGCATGCGCGAGCGTTCACGCGCTGCTGGCGCCCGCAGGTCGCGGGCGCGGATCATCTTCGACCTCGGGCTGGTGCGCAGCCTCGGCTACTACACCGGCGCGGTGTTCCAGGTCTACGACCCGGCCTACGGCGTGCCGATCGGCAGCGGCGGACGCTACGACGAGCTGCTCGGGCGCGTTCGGGCGGCCGCTGCCGGCGGTCGGCTTCGCGCTCAACGTCGAGCGGCTGCACATCGCGCTGACCGGCGAGGAGCGCGGCGGCGGCGAGATGAGCGAGCTGCGGATCGCCGTCCCGCGCGGCGCGCTGTTCGGCGAGACGCTCGACCTGCTCGACCGGCTCGGGATCGACACGCGCGAGGTGCGCGAGAACGACCGCAAGCTGCTGTTCGAGGCAGTCGGGAATCGTGACGATGCGGCCGTCCGACGTGCCGACCTACGTCGAGGCGGGCGCGGCCGACTCGGGCATCACCGGCAAGGACGTGCTGATGGAGCAGTCCGAGCGCGAGGTCTACGAGCTGGTCGACCTCGGCTACGGCCGCTGCCGGATGGTGCTGGCGACGCGTCGCCGGCGAGGACCGCGCGGCGGAGGCGCTGCGGCGGCTCGGGGTGGTCCGGATCGCGACCAAGTACCCGCGGATCGCCGCCCGCCACTTCCTCGCAGACCGGCCGTCAGGCCGAGATCGTCGAGGTCAAGGGCTCGGTCGAGCTGGCGCCGCTGACCGGGCTCGTCGAGGGGATCGTCGACCTGACCGCGACCGGAACCACGCTGCGCGAGAACGGGCTCGTGGTCCGCGAGGAGATCGCCGTCTGCACGGCCCGCCTGATCGCCAACCCGGTCGCCCACAAGCTGAAGGCGACGGACGATCGACGCGCTGCTGGAGCGGCTTCGATGGAGTTTGAGCGGCTGAACGCCGGCGCCGATCCGCTCGCGGCTCGCGGCGGAGCTGCGGGCGCTCGTGCCCGCGCCCGAGTCGGTCCGCGCGGCGGTCGGCCGAGATCATCGCCGGGTCCGCAGCGAGCGGCGACGAGGCGCGTGCACGACTACACGCGCCGGTTCGACACCGGCGGCCTGCAGACCACGCCGCTCCGGGTCACCAGACGCCGAGCTCGACGCGGCCGGCGACGGCCTCGATCCCGCCGTGCGCGCCGGGCTCGAGCGCGCGATCGAGAACGTCCGGCGCGTCGCCGAGGCGGGCATGCGCGGCGACGCCACGGTCAGCTTCGAAGGCCACGAGGTGATCGTGCGCGAGGCGCCGGTCGAGCGGGCGGCGGTGTACGTGCCCGGCGGCCGGGCGCCGTACCCGAGCACGGTCGTGATGGGCGTCGTGCCGGCGCGGGTCGCCGGGCGTGCCGGAGGTCGCCGTGTGCGCGCCGCCGGGCCGCGACGGCGAGCTCGACCCGGTCGTGCTCGGCGCCTGCCGGCTGGCCGGCGCCTCGGTCGTCTACCGGATGGGCGGCGCCCAGGCGATCGCCGCGCTCGCCTACGGGACCGAGTCCGTGGCGCCGGTCGACGTGATCGTCGGCCCGGGCAACCTGTACGTGCAGGAGGCCAAGCGCCAGGTGTTCGGCCAGGTCGGGATCGACGGCTTCGCCGGGCCCAGCGACCTGATGGTGATCGCCGACGGCGGTGCCGACCCGGGGCCGCTGGCGCTCGACCTGCTCGCCCAGGCCGAGCACGGGCCGGGGACGCTGGTGGTCGGCGATCTCGACCGCGGCCGACGCTGCTCGACGCGCTCGCAGAGGGCGATCGGCGCCGGCGAGGACACGGGGGCGGTCGCGCGCCTGGTGCACGTCGCCGACATCGAGCAGCGCGCTGGCGCTGGCCAGGCGTTCGCGCCCGAGCACCTGCAGCTGGTCGGGCCCCGAGGCGCGAGGCGCTGGCGCCCCGGATCACCCGGGCCGGATGCGTGTTCGTCGGCGCCGACGCCGCGACCGCGTTCGGCGACTACATCGCCGGCTCGAACCACGTGCTGCCGACCGACGGCGCGGCGCGGTTCGCCTCGGCGCTGACCCCGGACGCAGTTCCGCCGCCGGTTCACCGAGGTGCGGATCGGCCGAGGCGGCGGGCGCGCTGGCCCGCGCGGCGGCGCCGATCGCCCGGGCGGAGGGCTTCGAGCTGCACGCCCGGTCGATGGAGGCCCGCATTCGCGACAATGGCTGAGTGACCAGCACCGAGATGACCCGCGCCGCCGAGATCGACCGCAGGACCGGCGAGACCGAGGTCCGCGTCAGCCTGGCGCTCGACGGAGACGGCGCGGGCACGCGGGACACCGGGGTCGGGTTCTTCGATCACATGCTCGACCTGCTCGCCCGCCACGGCCGTCTCGACCTCGACGGTGCGGGCCACCGGCGACCTGCAGACCGGCGCCCACCACACGGTCGAGGACGTCGGCATCTGCATCGGCCAGGCGCTTGACGCAGGCGCTCGGCGACCGGGCCGGAATCGCCCGCTACGGGCAGGCGACGGTGCCGATGGACGAAGCGCGGGCCGCGTGCGCGATCGACATCTCGGGCCGCGGGCTGCTGCGCGTTCGAAGGGTCGCTTCCGCCGGGCGCGATCGGCAACTTCGACCACGAGCTGGCCGAGGAGTTCTTCCGGGCGCTGGCCGCGAACGCGAAGCTGACGCTGCACATCACCGTCCAGGCGGGCACCAACGCCCACCACATGATCGAGGCGGCGTTCAAGGCGGTCGCGCGGGCGCTGCGCGCCGCGGTGGCGATCGATCCGACCGAGCACGGCGTGCCGAGCACCAAGGGGACGCTCGTATGACGACGATCGCCGTCGTCGACTACGGGATGGGCAACCGGCGCTCGGTGCAGAAGGCGCTCGAGCACGTCGGCGCCGAGGCCCTGATCACCCGCGACCGCGACCAGCTCCGCGCTCGCCGACGGGCTCGTCGTGCCGGGCGTCGGCGCGTTCCCGCTGGCGATGCGCAACCTCCGCGAGCTCGGCCTGGACGGCCTGATCCGCGACGCCGCCGTCCGCGGCGACGCCGATGCTCGGGATCTGCCTCGGCATGCAGCTGCTGTTCGACCGCTCGGAGGAGCTCGAGCCGACCGACGGGCTGGGGCTGATCAGCGGCGAGGTCACGCGGCTGGACGCCGGCGGGCTGCGCGTCCCGCACATCGGCTGGAACGAGGTGCGGTTCGAGCGCGAATCGCCGCTCACCGACGGGCCTGCCCCCCGAGGGCTGCCCGTTCTACCACGTGCACTCGCTTCGCGGCGCGGCCCAGCGAGCCGGCCGACGTCGTCGGCACGACCGAGTACGGCGAGCGGTTCGCGACGATCGTCGCCCGCGATCTCGTGCTCGGCGTCCAGTTTCACCCCGAGAAGTCCTCCGCCCACGGACTGCGGATGCTCGAGAGCTTCGCCGGGCTGTGCGCAAGGCTCGCGGTCCGCCTGCGCAGCGCGCGCATGATCCTGCTGCCGGCGATCGACATCCTCGACGGCAAGGCGGTGCGCCTCGACCAGGGGGACTTCGACGCGAAGACCGTCTACGACGCCGACCCGCTCGACGCCGCCCAGCGCTGGGTCGACGACGGCGCGCGGGCGCTGCACGTCGTCGACCTCGACGGCGCCCGGAGCGGCGCCCCGGCGAACCTCGAGCACGTCGCGCGGATCACCAGCGAGCTCGACGTCCCGGTCCAGGTCGGCGGCGGGCTGCGCACCGCCGCCGCCGTCGCCGACGCGATCGCGGCCGGCGCCACGCGGGTCGTGCTCGGCACCGCCGCCTACCGCGACGTCGACTTCCTCGACGACGGTGCTCGCCGAGCACGGCGATCGCGTGGTCGTGTCGGTCGACGCCCGCAACGGCCGGCTGGCCGCGCAGGGATGGACCGAGCAGACCGAGATCCCGGCGCAGTCGGTGATCGAGCGGCTCGGCGACCGCGGCGTGCGGCGGTTCGTCTACTCGAGCATCGAGCGCGACGGGATGCTGGCCGGACCCGACCTCGAGGAGGTCCCGCGGGTCGCCGACGCCGTCCGGGGGACGTTCATCTACTCCGGCGGGATCTCCTCGCTCGAGGACCTCGAGGCGCTGGCGCGCCTGCGCCAGGTCAACCTGACCGGCGTGATCGTCGGCAAGGCGCTGTACGAGCGGCGCTTCACCGTCGCCGAGGGTCAGCGGATGCTCACCAGCTGATGCACTACAAGCGCGTGATCCCGTGCCTCGACGTCGACGGCGGCCGGGTCGTCAAGGGCGTCGGCTTCGTCGACCTGCGCGACGCCGGCGACCCCGTCGAGCTCGCCTGCCGCTACGACGCCGCCGGCGCCGACGAGCTCGTGTTCCTCGACATCACCGCGACCTCGGACAAGCGCGAGACGGTCGTCGAGCTCGCCCGTCGCGCCGCCGACGACGTGTTCATCCCGTTCACGATCGGCGGCGGGATCCGCTCGGTCGCCGACGCCCAGGCGGTGCTCGACGCCGGCGCCGACAAGATCTCGGTCAACTCGGCCGCGCTCGCGCGACCCGAGCTGATCGACGAGCTGGCGCGCACGTTCGGCGCCCAGTGCGTGGTGCTGGCGATCGACGCCAAGGCGTCGCAGGACTCGTGGGAGGCCTACGTGGCCGGCGGGCGCACCGCCACCGGGCGCGACGCCGTGCAGTGGGCCCGCGAGGGGGTCGAGCGCGGGGCGGGGGAGATCCTGCTGACGAGCATGGACCGCGACGGGACCAACGCCGGCTACGACCTCGCGCTGACCGCGCGGTCGCGAGGCCGTGGGCGTGCCCGTGATCGCCTCGGGCGGCGCCGGCGAGTCGAGCACCTGACCGAAGCGCTGCGGGCGGGCGCCGACGCGGTCCTGTGCGCATCGATCTTCCACTACGGGCAGCACACGATGGCCGAGGTCAAGGCCCAGCTCGCACGCGATGGAATCCCCGTGCGGCTGAGCTGACACTCGGTCAGCCGACGCAGGGGCAGTCCCGGCAACCAGCATGCCGCGGAAACCGCCGCCAAACTTATTAGAGATGTTTAACTTCTGGCCTGGTAACTGCGAATGACCGCTAAGCGGCCTCTTCCACGTACCCGGCAGCGGCGCACGTATCGCAGTACGCAGCCGGGGGGACGCGGGGCTCGTAGCAGCCTGGGCGGCAGCACGTCGACGACCGCTTGGGCCGGCCCCGCCCGATGCGGGCTGCCGCGGCATCCTTGAGCTCTTCGCGCATGCGATCGAGCTCTGCCGCGTGCTCCGCGCAGAACCGACGGCCCTTCATGGCCGGCTGCTGACAATGACTTCCACTACGACAACGCATAGACAGAGAACGATAGCAGGAAACCCGAACGCACGTTCCGTGGCGCGCGCTCACCAAGTGGGTATTCGCGGTGCCGGCCCCGAATCCTCGCGTTTTGTTCGCTGCGCGGTTGAGGCGTCGGCGCGTGCAGCTTAGCGTAGCTCAGGCGCTGGTTCCAGTGCCCGTGTGGCGGCGGCCCGCGGCGATCGGCTTGATCGGCGGCGGCGCGTGATGAGCCGGGCGTTTGACGCGGCGGGTCGGGAGCATCTGGTAGACGGTCGTGGACCCGACCAGGTAGATCGCGTGGTTGTCGGCGACGACGGGGTTGAAGTCGCCGTCGCGGAACGAGAACACCTGCTGTCCGGTGCGCACGTTGAGGCCTGCCGTGGTGTGCGTGCCGAGGTCCGAGTAGTAGACGACATCGCCGACGATCGTCGCTGAGCCGGAGATCTTGCCGCCCGCCGGATGGCTCCAGCGAATCGCCCCCGACTGCGCGTTGAAGGCGTAGAAGTTGCCGTCGTAGGAGCCGACGTAGACGGTCGGCCCGAGGCCGGGAGTGTCCTGCACCGCGGGCGACGCGTACACGTAGGCGCCGGTTCCGGTCGCCCACGCCAGCGCGCCGGTGCGCGCGGCGAACGAGTACACGCGCCCGTCGGTGTTGCCCATGTAGACGCGGCCGAATGCGACCGCCGGCGTCGAGTAGAAATTGCCCGAGCCGAAGCCGAACGGCGCGCCGTTCGTGCCGACCGCCCAGATCTGGTGGCCGTTGGCCGCGTTCAGCGCGTAGGCCCGGCCGGCGTAGTCGCCGAAGTACAGGACGCCGTCCGCCAGCGCCGGTCCGCCCTTGACCGCCCCGCTGGCGTGGTAGGTCCAGTTGACATGGCCGTTGGTGGCGTGGAGCGAGTAGACCGTCCCGTTCTGATCGCCGAAGTACAGCGTGTGCCGCGAGACGATCGGCGATGACTCCGTGCCGGCCGGCAGCGGATGCGACCACACGACCCGTCCGGTGCGGATCGACAATGCGACGAACCTGCCATCGCCCGGTGTCTGTGACTGCCCCGCGGCGGGATTCGTCGACAACACGGGCACGAACACGAGGCCGTCCTTGACACCGACAGCGGGTGAGGCGGCCGCCAGCGTCCCGGCGTGGTTCTCCCACAGCATGTGGCCGTTCAGCTTGTTGATCGCTCGCGCCCAACCGTCGTCGTCGAGCAGGTACAGCGTGTTCTGGTAGATCACGGGCGGAAACTCGAGCAGGCCGTAGTCGTTGTAGGGCCAGCCGGCGTGCAGCGGCGGGTCGAGCGAGGCGCTGTTCGGGAAGAATCGCGTGCGGCCGGCGTCGTAGCCGTACCAGGGCCACGCGAAGTTGTTGACCACGGCGGCTTGGGCTTCGCCCGCGGCGCCGGCGGCGCCGGCGCTACCGTTGCCGTTGGAGCCGTGAACTCGACATTCGGATGTGAGACGTTGCCGGGCGCGTGGAGCAGGACGAACGCCACCGTGCCACCTAGCGCGAGTAGCAGGACCGCCACGGCGACGAGCCCCACCCGCAGCCAACGCCGCGAACCGGGACTCGGCATGCCGGCATGCTAGAAGATCCCGCGTGGATGCCCTGCCAGGCAGCGGCGCTCGTATGAGCGAGTCAGCGCGCTGCCGGCGACCCGGCCGCTGCTCCGTGTTCTCGAGCACACGCCCGGCGTCCACCTCGTCGGCGGCGCGGTCCGGGATCTGCTGTTGGGCGGAGCCCCAATCGACCTCGACCTCGTCGTCGAGGGAGACGCGGCGGCAGTGGCGCAGGCGCTGGGCGGCGGCGTCCGGGTCCACGACCGGTTCGGGACCTCGACCGTGCGGCTCGACGGCTTCACCTACGACATCGCCCGCGCGCGGGCCGAGACCTACGCGCGTCCCGGCGCGCTGCCCGACGTGACCCCGGCCGGGCTGGCCGAGGACCTGCCGCGACGCGACTTCACCGTCAACGCGATCGCGGTCGCGCTCGACGGGCCGCAGCCGGGGGAGCTGCACGCCGTGCCTTCGGCGCGCTCGAGGATCTCGAGGCGCGGCGGCTGCGGGTGCTCCACGACCGCAGCTTCATCGACGATCCGACGCGGCTGTTGCGGCTGGCCCGCTACGCGAGCCGGCTGCGGTTCGCGATCGAGCCGCACACGGCGGGGCTCATGGAGGCGGCGCTGAGCTCCGGCGCGCTGGACACCGTCAGCGGCGCGACGGATCGGCGCCGAGCTGCGGCTGCTCGGGCGCGAGCCCGATCCGCTGCGTGCGCTACGCGCGGTGCACGAGCTCGGGATCGCCGCCGCGATCGACCCCGCGTTTGCGGCCCCGGACCGGGAGCTCGGCCGAGCGCGCGCTCGCGCTGCTCCCGAGCGACGGACGGCGTGATCTGCTCGTCGCTCGCGCTCGCGCTGCGCGGCGTACCGGCGGCCGAGCTGTCCGGGCTGCTCGACCGGCTCGCGTTCGAGGCCGCGGAACGGACGCGATTGTGGCCGCGGCGACACGCGCCGAGGCGGTCGCCGGCGCGCTGGCAGGTGCTCGACCGCCTCGCAGATCGCCGGCGCGGTGGGGGACGCCGGACCCGAGCTGGTCGCGCTGGCGGGCGCGCTCGGCCCGGCCCAGCAGGCCCGGCGATGGCTTGGTGAGCTGCGCCACGTGCGTCTCGAGATCGACGGCAGCGACCTGCTGGCGGCCGGCGTGCCCCAGGGACCGGCCGTCGGCCGCGGGCTGCGCGCGGCGCTCGCGGCCAAGCTCGACGGTCACGCGGTCGGGCGCGACGCCGAGCTCGCGGTGGCAGTGGCCGCGGCGCGCAGCGGGTAGCCTGCGGCGCCGATGGGCCGCAACCCGAACGCACTGCAGTGGAACGGCCGGCCGGGCCACTACGAGGTCTATTACCTGACGCTCACCGACCCGCTCACCGGCGTCGGGGTATGGATCCGGTACACGATGGTCGCGCCGCTGCAGACGGAGGCAGCCGCGACTGCGGCGCTGTGGTTCCTGGCGATGGATCCGCGACCCGGGAGCCGATGGTCGACACTCGCGCGCAAGGCGACGGTCCCGATCGACCGGCTCGACGCGCGCAGCGGATCCGTTCGAGCTGAGGGTCGCCGAGGCGACGCTCACTGATCGCGGCATGAGCGGAGCAATCCAGGACGTCGCCTGGGAGCTGCGCTGGACCCCCGGCGCCCGTAGCTACGAGCACGTCCATCCGGCGCTGCGCCGCGTCGCGAGCACGGTGCTCGTGCTGCCGCACGCGGACCTGTCGGTCGATGGGACGATCACGCTGCCCGGCGAGCGGCTCGAGCTGTCCGGAGCCCGCGGCGCCCAGGCTCACCTGTGGGGCTCCAAGCACGCGAGCGCATGGGCGTGGGTCCACTGCAACGATTTTCAGCCGCTCGACGGCGAGCCCGTCGCCGACGCGTTCGTCGACGCGGTCTCGGTGATCGTGCCGCGGTTCGGCCGCGAGGTCGGGCCGAACACGCCGGTCGTGGCGCGCGTCGACGGCGAGGATTCCACTCGACCTCCCCGATCCGCGTGCTCGCGAACGCGAGCACGTTCGCGCTGACGGGGTGGCGGTTCGAGGCGAGTGCCGGGGCCCGCAGACTGGTCGTGCGAGGTCGACGCCGACCGCGGGCAGCTCGCCGGGGTCACCTACCACGACCCCGATGGGGAGCTGGCCTACTGCTACAACAGCGAGACGGCCTCGATGCGGTTGCACGTGTATGAGCGCGCCCGCCAGGTGGGTGGTTGGGCCCATCGCCGGACGCTGGTCGCCAGGCACAGGGCCCACTTCGAGTACGCGCAGCGCACACCCGTTCCCGGTCTGGAGCTGCTCACGCGATGAAACTGCCGGCGCCGTTCTATGCGGCCGGGGAGCACGTCGGGATCGACCTCCCAGGAGGCCGGGCGGTGTTCACGACGCGCCGGGGCGGCTACTCGACCGGGGCAGTACTCGAGCCTCAATCTCGGGCGCTGGACCGACGATGATCCGGAGGCCGTCGAGCGCAACCGCGCCGCGCTCGCGACGGCGCTCGGCGTTCGGTTCGTGTACGGCCGCCAGGTCCACGGCGTTTTCGTGCGGAGGGTCTCGTCCGCGCCCGAAGAGCCCTCGACACCCGAGGAGGCCGACGGCCAGGCGACCGCGTCGCCCGGACTCGCCCCGACGGTGCTGACCGCCGACTGCCTCCCGATCGCGCTCAGCGGCGAGGGGGCGGTGGCGATGCTCCACGCCGGCTGGCGGGGCCTTGCGGCCGGGATCGTGGCGGAGGGTGTGCGCGCAGTCCGCGAGCTCGGCGCTCGTGGGCAGCTCGCGGCCGCGATCGGCCCCGGCGCGGGCCCGTGCTGCTACGAGGTCGGCGAAGAGGTGCAGGCGCAGTTTGCCCGTTTCGGCGCCGAAGTCCGACACGGTCGCAACCTCGATCTGAAGGCGATCGCGCGCCGCGAGCTCGAGTCTGCGGGCGCCGACGCCGTCCACGACGCTGGGCTGTGCACGATCTGCTCGGACCGATCGCTGTTCTTCTCGCATCGTCGCGACCGCGGGATCACCGGGCGCCAGGCGGGGATCGCGTGGTTGACCTGATCCGCGGCTTGCGAGCCGGCGTGGTGCAGGAGAACCTCGAGCGGGTGCGGGACGCGATCGCCGCCGCGGGCCGGGATCCCAAGCAGGTCGAGATCCTCGCGGCGGTCAAGTACGTTCCGGCAGAGGAGCTCGGCGTCCTCGCCGAAGCGGGGATCACGCTGGTCGGGGAGAACCGGGCGCAGGAGCTGATCGCCAAGGCCGACGCCCATCCTGGGCAGTTCACGTGGGACTTCATCGGCCATCTGCAGAGCCGCAAGGTTCGCCAGGTCCTGCCGCGGGTCCGCTACATCCACTCGGTCGGCAGCGACTCGGTGCTCGCGCAGCTCGGCAGGCACGCCACGCCGGCGACCGAGGTGCTGATCGAGGTCAACGTGGCGGGCGAATCCGGTAAGAGCGGGATCGCGGCGGAGGAGCTGGACGCGTTCATCGCGCGCTGTCCGGTGACAGTCGTCGGGCTGATGACGATGCCGCCGCTGGCGGTCGGCCCGGAGGACAGCCGACCGTACTTTTCCAGGCTGCGCGAGCTCGCCGAGCGCCACCACTTGCGCCACTTATCGATGGGTACGAGCCAGGACTACACCGTCGCCGTCCAGGAAGGAGCTACTATCGTGCGACTTGGCACGAGCCTCTACCTGCCCAGCGCGTCATAATCTCGGCAGGGAATCCGCACGGTTCCCCGAACACTGACCGCGACATGGCATTTCGAGACACCTGGCACCGCACCCTCGTCTACTTCGGCCTCGCCGAGGACGACGCCTACGAGGACGAGGAGATCGAGCCCTACACCGAGCCCGAGGTGGAGATGCAGGACACCTACCGGGAGCGTCCGAATGTGCGCCGGCTCAGCGCGCGCAGGCGCCGGGACGAGATCGACGACATCTTCGCCGACGATGCCCCTCCGGAGCGTCGCACATCATCGCTGCGCCCGGTCGGCGGCCGCGGGGGCGGGAGCGGGAGCGGAAACGGCCGCAGCGGAGGGGGGGATGTTCGCGTGCACTTCGTGGCACCCAAGAGCTTCAACGACGTCCAGGACGTGGCCGACAAGTTCAAGGACACGATCCCCGTGATCCTGAACCTGCAAAGCACCGACACCGACCTCTCGAAGCGGTTGATCGACTTCTCCAGCGGGCTCACCTACGCGCTCGACGGCGGCATGCAGCGGATCGCCGACAAGGTCTTCCTGCTGACGCCGCGCAACGTCGAGGTCTCGGCGGAGGAGCGGGCGCGGCTCGTGGAGAAGGGCTTCTTCAACCAGAGCTAGCTCCGGGGGGCGGCGGGGCCGGCCGGATCGGGCCTAGAGCGGGCCGGAACAGGCCCAGCGGGGGCCGAATCAGGCACGGGAGCGGTGCCGCGGAGACTGGAGGGCCCGGTCTGCCCGCCGGCGCGGCGCTGGTGAGGGCGTGGCTGGCTGGGAGTGTCAGCAATCTGACAATTTCACCTGCATACAGGGGCAAACCGCGCACCCCCCCGGACCTTGGCTACATAAGCATGTGGGGCATGCTTATGTAGCCAAGGCGCGTTTCGGCTGCGGACTTTGGGCCTTTAAGCATGTTGCGGGCGGGGATTTCGGCCCCGCGCGGGGCCCGGACGGGGCTCCAGGGCAGGTCACGATCGCGCCGATTCCAGCGGAGGTATCTGCGCCGACCCGGAGCGGGAAACGACGACCCCCCGCACGAGCAGTGCCGGTGCCAGATCGAGGGTCCCGTTCGGACGCTCAAATCCCTGGGGCTCGGGCAGCGTCGCTACGACGACACCCCGCGCCGTCAGCCCGGGAGCGTAGGTTCGCTGCGCGCCGTCGAGCAGGATCAGGCCGCGAGCACCTGGCCTGATCAGCTGCTGCGCTCGACCCGGGAGCAGGTAGCCGTAGGTGTCCGGGGCGGCGCTGACGAGCGTGCCAGGCGGCGCGTCGACCAGCCTTCGGGCGAGCGCGGCAAATGTGTCGTCGGCGAGCCCCGGGCGGGGGACAGCGACGATCAGCACCAGTCCGAGCGCGGCGGCGGCACCCGCCGGCCACAGCCAACGAGCCCAGGCTATTCGCCCCGCAACCGCCCCGCCCCGCCACCCCCGAAGCGGGACCGCGGCCAGCCCACAGGCCACGCACGCCAGCGGCACAAGCTGCGCCAGGTACCGCTCAGAACCCGCATTGCGATAGAGGTACGTCGCCCCCAGTACCGCGACCGCCGCGAGCATGATCAGCGCTGCCTGTGCCGCCCCTCCCCAGCAGGCCCGCACGACCCCGACCGCGGCCAACACCAGCAGCGGCCACTCATCAGCGACCAACTCGTTGGTCGCCGCTGGTGGCCGGGCGGGCGAGGGACTCCGGGCGGTCCTAGATCATCCGTCGAACCCCAAGAGCACCAAAACTGCCGATCGGTCCAATAGGTTCCTAAAGCGGCGCCCCGCCCAGGATTCAAGTCCGCGCAAGTGTCAGTCGATACCGGTGATGGTGCTGGTTGCCGCGCTGATAATCGTCGTCGTCATCCTCCTCGCCTCGATGGTCGGAGGCCGTCTGGCGCGCCGCCGACTCGAGCGCGAGCTCGCAGCCCTTCGCGCCGCGGCCCGCGTCGAGGAACTGACAATGCTTCGCAACCGGCGGGCGTTCGAGGAGGACCTCGAGCTCGAGGTGCTGCGCGGGGAGCGCACCGGCAACCCCGCATGCCTCGTGGTGATGGCGCTGATCCCCGACAGCTCGGGCGACGAGGTGACCGACAGCTGGCGCCAGACGCTCGTGAACGTGATGACCTCCGCGGTCCGCGCGGTCGACGTCGGCTACCGCACCGGCATCAACGAGTTCGCGATGATCCTCCCCAACACGAGAGCCTGGGGCGGGGTGATCGCGGCACGGCGGGTCGCGGAGGCATTTCGGATCGAGGTCGGAAGCTGCTCGATCGCCGCCGGCGTGTCCGAGTCAGGGCCCGGCGTCGGCCGGCGCAAGCTGTTCCGCAACGCCTACTGTGCGCTGCTCGCGACCGGGCGCGATCACAACTCGAACGTACTCGCGTACGCGGTCGAGCTCGACCGCGCCGCCGTCGCCGGCGAGCTCGAGGGCTTGCCGGAGTTCGACACGCTCGATGGACCCGTCTCCTAGCGGAGGCGGCACGCGTCGCCCGGCGCGGGCGTTTGCTGCGGACAATCCCTGAGCCAAGTAGCCTTGGTGATGAATGCGAGTAGGCCTGATCGGAGCCGGCAACATGGCGCGCGCGCTTGCGCGCGGGTGGGGCGATCCGGTTCTCGTCTCCGACAGCGGCTCGGGCCGGGCGAAAGCGCTCGCGACCGAGCTCGGCGGCGAGGCACTCGAGTCGAACGCCGCGGTCGCTGAGCGCGCCGATCTGGTCGTGCTGTGCCACAAGCCCTACCAGCTTGCGGCGGTCGCGGCTGAGCTGTCAGATCGTGTCAAAGCTGTCGCGTCGGTGCTCGGAGGGACGTCGGTCGCCGAGTTGCAATCCGCGTATCCCGGGGTGCCCGTGTTCCGTCTGATGCCCAATACGCCGGTCGAGGTGTGCCGCGGAACGATCTGCTACGCGCCGGCCGCGAATGTCGACCCGCGGCTCGAGGCGGACGTGGTGGCGCTGTTCGGGCGGGTCGGGACCGTGGTGCGGATCGCCGAGGCGCTGATCGATGTCGCGATGGCCGTGATGAGCGTCGGACCCGCCTATCAGTCGCTGATGGCCGAGGCGCAGGTCGAGGCGGCCGTTCGCTATGGCCTCGGGGCGGCCCTCGCCTCCCGCCTGGTCGTCGACACGATGGCTGGTACGGCCGCACTGCTGGCCGCGCGCGAGTACGACACGCTCACGGTCCGGCGCGAGGTCACCTCGCCGGGAGGTTCGACCGCGCGGGGTCTGGCGGCGCTCGAGCGCGCCGGGGTCAGGCCGGCGTTCCAGGACGCGATCGACGCGGTCGTGCTCGGAGGCATGCGATGAGCGTGCTCGCGGCCGTCACTCGCGTCGACATCGCGAACTACGTCAACGCGCTGTTCGAGGTCTACATCCTCCTGATCTTCGTCTACATCCTCCTCAACCTGATCTTCTCGATGGGCGTGCGGACGCCGTACTCCCGCTGGTCGGATGCGATCCTCAACTTCCTCCGCGACGTCTCCGAGCCGTACCTGCGGATCTTCCGTCGCTTCATCCCGCCGATCGGGATGTTCGACCTCTCGCCGATGATCGGGATCATCGTCCTGTATCTGCTGGACCGGATCGTGACGAACGCGATCGCGGGCTGACCGCCGGTCGGTGGGGCCCACAGGACGTGAACCGGTGGCTGGGACGACGGCATCCCGTGCGGTGGTCTTCGCCCGTGCGCTGGTCGTCGCGGCGGTGGTGGTCGGTCTCGACCAATTGACCAAGCACACGATCGCGGCCGGGATCCGGCCGGGCCAGGTGGAGAAGTTCCTTCCGGCGATCAATTTCGTCCACGATCGCAACACCGGAGTCGCGTTCAGCCTGTTTCAGGGTGGCGGCGTGCTGGTGCTCGTGTTCACGCTGATCGCGCTCGCGGTCCTGGTGGGATACCTCGCGCTGCGTCCCGAGCGTCCCTGGCTCTGGCTGCCGACCGGAATGCTGATCGGCGGCGCGCTCGGCAACCTGATCGACCGGCTGGCGAACGGAGCGGTGACCGACTTCATCAAGCTGCCCGCGTGGCCGGCATTCAACGTCGCGGACATGTCGATCACGTTCGGGGTGCTGGCCCTGGTGTGGGTGCTCGAAGGCAGACGCAAGGATGCGCGCTGAGGGCGGCGTGTCGCTCGAGGTCCCGGGCGACGCGGCGGGTACGCGGCTGGACCGGTTCCTGGCCGAGCCACTTGGATCGCGCGCGCAAGCCGCCCGGCTGATCGACGCGGGTCGCGTGGAGGTCGACGGCCGGGTTCGTCCCAAGCGCTATGAGCTGCAGGGAGGCGAGCGGGTTTTGATTAGGGAGGGTGTGGCTGCGGCGGCTGCGGACGGCCCGGCTGCTGAGGGGGCTTTTGCGGTTGCATTCGAGGACGACTACCTGCTCGTCGTCGACAAGCCCGCCGGGGTGGTCGTCCACCCGGCCCGGGGGCACCATTCGGGCACGCTCGCGCAGGCGCTCGCCGGCCGCGGCGCGGGCGGCGAGGAGCCGTGGCGAGCGGGGATCGTCCACCGGCTCGACCGCGAGACCTCGGGCCTGCTCGTGGTCGCCAAGACCGACGCGGTCCACCGCGCGCTGAAGGCGCTGCTCGCGGCCCGCCGGTTGCGGCGCGAGTACCTGACGCTGGTCGAGGGACGGCCGGAGGCCCGAACCGGCACAATCGACGCCCCGATCGGGCGCCACCGCCGGGACCGGGTGCTGATGTCGATCGACACCGATTTCCCCCGCCAGGCCAGGACGCATTTCGAGTTGGTCCGTGCCCTGCCACGATCGTCGCTGCTGCGGGTCACGCTCGAGACCGGCCGCACCCATCAGATTCGCGTGCACATGGCGGCGATCGGCCATCCGGTGTGCGGCGACCCCCAGTACGGGACGCCCGGGCGCTACGGGCTCGCGCGGCAGTTCCTGCACGCCGCGCGGCTTGCGTTCGAGCATCCGGTGACGCATCAGGCGCTCGACGTCAGCTCTCCGCTGCCGGAGGATCTCCAGCGCGCGCTCGAGCTGGCCGACCAGGAGGGCTAGGCGTGTCCGGGAGCTGCGTCGCGTGCGGGGCTGCAGAGCTGCTCCCGCACCTGGCAGTCGCCGGGGAGATCGGGCCCCGAGGGCTGATCCCGACCACCGACCGGTTCGGCACGGCGCTGTCGGACATCTACTGCTGCTCGGCGTGCGGCCACATGCCGGCGGCGGCGTTCGACCTGGTGACGATGGGAGACGTGATCGAGCATCTGGTCGCGCCGGGGGTCGCCCTTGACCGGATCCGGGAGCTGCTGACTCCCAACGGGATCGTGTGGCTGGCGCTGCCGGACGCTGGCAGCCTCGTCGCCAGGAGAGCGCCGTGATTAAACGTCGGCGGGGCGGCCCGTCCAAAGCCGCCCCGCCGATCCATTGCGAACCGAGCCACCGGAGGTAGGGGAAGGGAGGTTCGGCCCGCGCGACGGGCCATCACCGAAGGTAGGGGAAGGGTGATGCCCCGCTACACCATAAAACGTAGCGGACTTTGGATACTTGCGTAAACTTTTTTAGAAGATTTTTCCCCGACCCCGCTCGGGAGGATCGCGTCCTGCCCCAAATTCTGCGCAAACGCGCGGGATCCCGGGGATCGCGAGCACCGTCGAGCGGGCTGTTGCAACCACAACCAAGGAGCAGTAACGGTGGCTCAAATCGGAATCAAGGAGCTGCTGGAGGCCGGAGTGCACTTCGGTCACCAGACGCGCCGCTGGAACCCCAAGATGCGCCGCTTCATCTTCGGAGAGCGGGACGGCATCTACATCATCGACCTTCTGCAAACCCAGACGCTGCTGGAGAACGCCCGGCAGTTTGCCGACGATCTGGCCCGTCGCGGCGGCACAGTGCTGTTCGTCGGCACCAAGAAGCAGGCCCGTGACGCGATCAAGGACACTGCCGAATCCGCCGAAATGCCGTACGTCAACCATCGCTGGCTCGGCGGCCTACTGACCAACTTCCAAACGATCTCGCAGCGGATCCACCGCCTGCACGACCTCGAGCGCTACGAGGCCGAGGGCCAGCTGCAGCTGCTACCCACCCGTGAGCGGATGGCCGCCCAGGCCGACCTCGAGAAACTGCGGGCCAACCTCGGCGGCGTCAAGAACATGCAGCGCGTGCCCGACGCCGTATTCGTGATCGACCTCAAGACCGAGGCGATCGCGGTGCGGGAGGCACAGCGGCTGCGGATCCCGATCATCGGGCTTGTCGACACGAACTGCGACCCCGAGGGGATCGACTTCGTGATCCCCGGCAACGACGACGCGATCCGCTCGTGCGCCGCGATTACGCGCGCGATCGGCGACGTCGTCGCGGGGGGTCACGGCGTCTTCCGCGCCGAGGAAGAGGCCGCCCGGCTCGAGCGCGAGCGCCAGGAGGCCGAGGAGCGCGCCCGCCGCGAGGCCGAGGAGCTGGCCCGCCGCGAGGCCGAGGAGCTGGCCCGGCGCGAGGCCGAGGAGCTGGCCCGCCGCGAGGCCGAGGAGGCCGCCGCTCGGGCTGAGGCCGAGGAGGCGGCCGCGCGGGCGGCGGAACAGGCCGCCGCCGCCGAGCAGGCGGCTGCGGCGTCCGAGCCGGTTGCTGCCGCTGAGCCGGCTGCTACCGCCTCTGAGCCGGCCGCGGCTGAGCCGGTTGCTGCCGCTGAGCCGGTTGCTGCCGCTGAGCCGGTTGCTGCCGCTGAGCCGGTTGCTGCCGCTGAGCCGGTTGCTGCCGCTGAGCCGGTTGCTGCCGCTGAGCCGGCCGCTGCCGCTGAGCCGGCCGCGGCTGACGCGGCTGTTCCCGAGCCCACTGCGGATCAGCCCGCGGCAGCCGGGGAGCCGGCCCCAGCGCCGGAGCCGGAGCCGGCCGCGGCTGCGAGCGAGGAGGCCGAGCCGGTTGCCGAACCCGAGGCCGCCGATTCCGTGGAGGGGGCCGCATGACAGCCATCAGCGCCAAGGAGGTCAAAGCGCTGCGCGACCGCACCGGCGCGGGCATGCTCGCGTGCCGGGACGCGCTCGCCGAGGCGAACGGCGACGTCGAACAGGCCGTCGAGTTGTTGCGTGCCCGCGGCGAGGCCCAGGCCGCCAAGCGAGCGGGTGAGGAGGCCCGCGAGGGGGCGGTGCAAAGCTACATCCATGCCGGCGGCAAGATCGGCGCGATGGTCGAGGTCAACTGCCAGACGGACTTCGTCGCCCGCAATGAGAAGTTCATCGAGTTCGCGCGCGATCTCGCGCTCCACATCGCAGCCGCCGCGCCGCTGGCGATCACCGAGGACGAGGTTCCGGTGGAGGATCGCGAGCGCGAGGAGCGGATCGCGATCGAGCAGGCAGCTGACCGCCCCGAGAACGTGCGCCAGCGGATCGTGTCCGGCAAGCTCGACAAGTGGCTCGACGAGGTGGTGCTCGTGCGCCAGAAGCACGTCAATGAGGACAAGCACGGCGGCCAGACGATCGAGGAGCTGCGCGCCGCCCTGGCAAGTGAGACGCGGGAGAACATCGTCATCCGCCGCTTCGCCCGGTTCGCGGTCGGCGGATAGCGCGGTGAACACAAATTCCGGTACGGCGGGTCCGGTCTACCACCGGGTGCTGCTCAAGCTCTCCGGCGAGGCGCTGATGGGCGACCTCGAGTACGGCATCGACCCGACATGCGTCGAGGCGATCTCGCAGGAGGTCGCAGCCGTGCACCGCCGCGGGGTGGAGGTCGCGATCGTCGTCGGCGGCGGCAACATCTACCGTGGCCTGGCGGCCGCCGCCGAGGGCATGGATCGGGCGACCGGCGACTACATGGGGATGCTGGCGACCGTGCTCAACGCCCTCGCGCTCCAGGATGCGCTTGAGAAGCAGGAGACCGCGACGCGCGTGCAGTCGGCGATCACGATCTCCGAGGTCGCCGAGCCGTACATCCGCCGGCGGGCGATCCGCCATCTGGAGAAGGGCCGGATCGTGATCTTTGCCGCCGGCACCGGCAATCCGTTCTTCACGACCGACACAGCCGCCGCGCTGCGGGCCGCCGAGCTGCACGCCGAGATCGTGCTGATGGCCAAGAACCGCGTCGAGGGCGTCTACAGCGCCGATCCGCGAGTCGATCCCAGTGCCGAGTTCATCCCCGAGATCAGCCACAAGGAGGCGCTGACGCGCGGCCTGCAGGTGATGGACTCCACCGCCTTCGCCCTGTGCATGGACAACAACCTCCCGATCGTCGTCTTCAACATGGCGGACGGGCGCAACATCGACAAGATAGTGTCCGGTGAACGCGTCGGAACGCTGGTGAGGACATGAGCGGAGAGGACATGATCGATGAATTTCTGGACGACGCGCGCGAGCGGATGACCAAGTCCGTCGAGTCGATCCGGATCGAATTCGGTTCTGTGCGGACCGGCCGCGCCAGTCCGGCGCTGCTCGACCGGATCTCGGTCGACTATTACGGCGCGCACACGCCGCTCAAGCAGCTCGCGACGATCAGCGCGCCCGAGGCGCGGCTGCTGACGATCCAGCCGTATGACAAGAGCTCGATCAAGGCGATCGAGCGCGCGATCCTTGAGTCCGATATCGGTCTGACCCCCTCCAACGACGGCAATCTGATCCGGCTCGCCGTTCCCGAGCTGACCGAGGAGCGCCGCAAGCAACTGGTCAAGGTCGTGCGGAACATCGCCGAGGAGGGCCGCGTCGCGATCCGCAACATCCGCCGCGACGTAATGCACGATCTGCGCGAGCTCAAGCACGCCGGCGATGCGGGATCGGACGACGAGCGCCGTGCGGAGGTCGAGCTGCAAAAGGTGACCGACGCGCGGATCGCCGAGCTCGACGAGGTGCTGCAGCACAAGGAAGACGAGATCCTGGAGGTGTAGCGTGGCCGGCCGGAGCACTCGAGCACCGGCGAGTCAAGCGAGGCTGGATGCCGAGCCGCCGGAGCGCTCGACCAAGGCCCGCTACGTCGCGATCATCACCGACGGCAACGGCCGCTGGGCCAAGCGCCGTGGCCTCCCGGTCGTGGCCGGACATGAGGCGGGCGCCGACGCGGTCAAGGCCCGCCTGCGCGATGCGGTGGCGCTCGGGATCAAGGAGTTGACCGTGTACTCGTTCTCCACCGAGAACTGGAACCGCTCACCGGCCGAGGTGTCGGCGCTGATGGAGATGTTCGGGCGGCGGATCGAGGCGGAGACGCCGGAGCTCGATGCCGAGGGAGTCAGGATGCGGTTCGTCGGCCGCCGCAGCCCCCCGGTTCCGGCGCAGTTGATCAAGCGAATGGAATCGGCGGAGGCGACGACCCGGAACAACGACCGGATCACGCTGTTCGTCGCGTTCAACTACGGTGGCCGGGCGGAGATCGTCGACGCAGCGCGAACCTTTACCGGGAGCACCGAAGCAGAGTTCCGCGCCCACCTCTATGCGCCCGAGATGCACGACCCCGATCTGATCATCCGCACCAGCGGCGAGCAGCGCCTGTCGAACTATCTGATGTGGCAGTCGGCCTACTCGGAGCTCGTGTTCCGTGATGAGCTGTGGCCTGACTTCTCACGCGCGGCGCTCGAGGAGAGCCTCGAGGAGTTCGCGTCGCGCAGGCGCCGCTTCGGGGGGCGCTGATGCCCGCCGCGCGCCGGCCGCCGTCGGGACGGCGTTCGCCCCCCAGACAGCAGCGCCAGGCGAGCCGACCGCGACCCCGCGACCCCGCTCGGGAACAGCCGCGCCGCGAGCGCCGGCAGCGCTCCGACCTCCTCTCCCGGATCCTGGTCGCGATCCCAGCCGCGATCGTCGCGATCATCTTCGTCAACCTCGGCGGACTCGCGTGGGCGGTGTTCATGATCGCGATCGGCTGTGTCTGCCTGCACGAGCTGTACCGGATGCTGGGCCGGTGGAGACCGGTCCCGTTGGTCGGCTTCGCCGCCCTCGCCGGGATGGTGCTGGCGGCCCGCTTCGGCGGTCCCCGGCAGGTGATGGAGGTCGCGCTCGCGGCGGTCCCGGTGCTGTTCCTGTTCGTCCTCGCCCGCTCCCAGCGGGGCGGGGCAACTGTCGCAATCGCCGGCACCCTGCTGGGCATCTACTGGCTCGGATTCGGCTTCGCCCACGCGGTCCTGCTGCGCCAGACGCACCACGGCGCCTCGCTCGTCCTCGACGTGCTGATCGGGACGTTCCTCGGCGACACCGCCGCCTACCTCGGCGGGCGCCTGTTCGGCCGCCGCCCGCTCGCCCCCGACGTCTCCCCCCACAAGACCGTCGAGGGCCTGTTCTGCGGCATGTTCGTCGCCGTCCTGGCGGTATTCCTCGCCGGGCTCTACGAGCCCTGGCTGACCCAGGGAGACGCGGTCGTGCTCGGGATCGCGGTGGCGGTGCTCGGGCCCCTCGGCGACCTGTTCGAGTCGCTCGTCAAGCGCGACGCGGGCACGAAGGACGCGGGCTCGCTGTTCGGCGCGCACGGCGGCGCCCTCGACCGCCTCGACGCCGTCTCGTTCACGATCGTCGCCGGCTACTACATCTGGATCGCGGTGGGGGCCGGGCACTAGGGCCGCGAGCCGGTGCCTGGGGGCGAGCCGGTGCCTGGGCAGTGGGCGGCTGGGGAGTGGGCGGCTGGGAGCGGGTGGATGGGAGCGGGTGGATTGGGAGCGGGTGGATTGGGAGCGGGTGGATTGGGAGCGCGTGGCCGGGCCGGATGGTGTTAGTACTCTGACAATTTCGCCTGCATACGGGCACAAATCGCGCGCGCTTGCTGGTCCTTGGTCAATTATGCATGTGGGGCATGCTTATGTAGCCAAGGAAGGTTTTAGGGTCTGGACTTTGGGCCCTTAAGCACGCGGCGGAGGCGGATTTCGGCCCGCGCGGGCCTCGCCTGGTGTCGACCGCGTCGCCGGGGGCGGCATTTCGGCCCGCCCGGCCTACCGCCGCCGGCCGCCGCCCCCAGCCCCCCGGTCGCTCGTTATCGTCACCGGCGCATGCGTGAAGTCGTGCTGACGGTTCCGCGGGCGGCGGTGGAGCAGGTTCTCGACCGCCTGCTCCCGATCGTCCCCGGCGGTGTCAGGGAGGCGCCGCGCGGCCGGCACGTGGAGCTTCGAATGCGGGGCGCGGACCTGCCCGGCGGCGCCGAGCTCGAGGCCGCGGTCGGCCGCTGGCCGCACAAGTTCGCCGAGCACGAACTCCCCGACGACTGGCGCGAGCGGCGACTGGCGGACTATGAACCGGTTGTGATCGGCGGGCGGCTGATCGTGCGCCCGGATTGGGCGCCTGCAAGCCCGTCGGGGATGATCGACATCGCGTTGGGCGAAAGCGCCGCGTTCGGGGTTGGCACGCACCCGACGACTCGCACCTGCCTCGAGTTCCTGCTCGAGCTCGAGCCGCGGGGGTCGTTCGCCGACCTGGGCTGCGGGACCGGCGTGCTGGCGACCCTCGCGGCGCGGCTCGGTTGGGCACCCGTGACCGCCGTGGATGTCCGACCTGACAGCGTCGAGGCGGCGCGGGCGAACGTCGCCCGCAACGGCGTCGCGGTGCAGGTGCAGGCGATCGACCTGCGCACGCAGCCGGCTCCTCGCGCCGAGGGGTTCGCGGCCAATGTCCCGTGCGAGCTGCACGAGGTGGTTCTGCGCGGCTGGGAGGACGCGCTGCCGCATGTCGGCGTCGTCAGTGGCTTCGGGCCGGAGGAAGCCGACGGCGTGGCCGACGTCTACGCCGCGCGAGGGCTGCGCGAGTCCGTGCGGGTGGAGCGGGACGGCTGGGTCATCGCCTTGGTGAGGCGAGACTGATCCGAGACTTGCGCGGAGCGCAGCGCTGCGGGAAACTGCCATCCGCGGCCGACCACACTGGGCATCGACTGGGGAGGGACAGATGGCGGAGTACATCAAGTTTCGATTGAACGCTGCGAAGGTGAGCGTGTCGATGGCGTTCATCGCGCTGCTGGGGGGTCTCGCAGCGCGCGCCAACGCGCAGCGACCGCAGACCAACGACCGTGCGTCGACCGCGGTGCGCAAGGACAAGTGGCTGCCCGCCCTGACGGTCAAGGGGCTCGGCTCCGGCCTGCAGTCGGACCTGGCCAAGATCGAGACGACGATCGGCAAGGTCTACGACAAGGACCAGTCAGCGCTCACGAGCTTCTATGCGAAGGAGCAGAAGGCGATCGCCGCGGTGCTTGACAAGACGAACCTGCTCGTCTCTGGACTCCAGACCGATCTCGCCAACAGCTTCTACGACAAGGACCAGGCCAACTCGACGTTCATGAAGGTCGTCGACGCCAATGCCCAGTTCCTCAAATCCAACGGCACGGCGGCCAATTCGAATGAGCTCGGCGGGTTCCCGGCCTCGGCGTTCATCCAGGGCACCGGCGCCGTCGGCACCGGCGCGGTATCGATCACCGACGGCACGATCCAAGCTCAGAACCTGCTGACGTTCCCCGGCACCAACGGCGCGATCATCGTCGTCTGCCGGCCGGGCGCGAACGGCGGGTGACGATCTCGATCACCAACAACACGTCGACGGCGATCCCGGCGGTGATGACAGTCAACGGTCAGACTCAGCCGGCGGTCGAACTGAGCGGTAACGCCACCACGTTCCTCACCTCGATCGACCCCGCCGGCCCGGCCGCCCAGCTGACGCTGCAGACCTTCCCGGCGGGCGCCTCGAACCTCGTCTGGACGCTGACGATCAGCGGCAACCACTCAGGCAGCAGCTCTCAGATCGTCGGCCAGATCCTCAACGGGGACGGCTGATCGCGGCCGCGCACAGCCAGCTCGGAGGCGAGCTGCCCGCCGACGCCGACGGCCGGGCGGGCCTGGTGGTGTCCGCCTCGAAGGAGATCGAGCCCGGCGCCCGGGCGATGCTGGTGCTGGCCGAGAATCTGTTCCGGCTCGACGTCGTGATCAGCGATGACACGATCCGGACGATCGTCCGCAACCTCTCGAGCGGCGATCTGAGCATCAACCAGGGCCGCGGCGGAGCGGGGGTGCAGGCCGTGGCGGTCGGCGAGGCCGACTCCTACCGGCCGGGGCACTCGCGGCTCGAGTTCACGCTTGGCGAGCCGGGCGACCGCGTCGAGGTCACGGTGCTGATCGGCACCTTGCGCCTGCTCGACCGGGGCACCGTCCGCGTCAGCGCGCAGGCAATCGTCCGGCACACCGCTGCCCGCTGATGGGTTAGATCGCACCTACAATCGAGCCGGTGCCGCGGCGGATCGTCATTCTCGGCTCGACCGGCTCGATCGGTGTCCAGGCGCTCGATGTGGTCTCGCGCAGCCGCGGGGAGCTGCGCGTGGTCGCGCTGAGCGCGGGAAGCGACTGGGACTCGCTGATCGAGCAGGCGCGCCGCCACGGTGTCACGCGGATCGCGCTCGCCGATCCGGACGCGGCGGCGCGCGCCGCTGAGGCGTGGACGGAAGGGGAGGTGCTCGCGGGGCCGGACGGACTGGTCAGGCTGATCACCGAGTGTGACTGCGACCTGGTGCTGAACGGGATCGTGGGCTCGGCGGGCCTGGTGCCGAGCGTGGCGGCGCTCGGCGAGGGGGTCGACCTGGCGCTCGCGAACAAGGAATCGCTGGTGGTCGGCGGCGAGCTCGTCACGCAGCTGGCCGAGGCGACGGGCGCGGCGATCATCCCGGTCGACTCCGAACACTCCGCACTTCACCAACTGCTGGCATCCGAGCGGCCGGGGACGGTCGACAGGCTGATCCTGACCGCGTCGGGCGGTCCGTTCCGCGGCTTGACCGCGCCGGAGCTCGAGGAGGTGACGGTCCAGCAGGCGCTGGCGCACCCCACCTGGGCGATGGGCGGGAAGATCACGATCGACTCCGCGACGCTGATGAACAAGGGGCTCGAGCTGATCGAGGCCCATCATCTGTTCGGCACCCCGTACGAACGGATCGAGATCGTCGTTCATCCGCAGTCGATCATCCACAGCTTGATCCAGCTGTGCGACGGCGCGACGCTCGCGCACCTCGGCTACCCCGACATGCGCGTGCCGATCTCCTATGCACTCCACTTCCCAGAGCGGGTCGACGTCCCGGTCAGGCCACTCGATCTGGTGGAGCTCGGGACACTGACGTTCGAGCCGGTCGACGAGAGCACGTTCTCCTGCCTGCGCCTGGCGCGCGAGGCGGCCGCTGCCGGGGGCACCGCGCCCTGCACCTTGAACGCGGCCAACGAGATCGCCGTGCACGCATTCCTCAGCGGCCGGCTGCGGTTCCTCGACATCGCCGCGGTGATCGAGGAGACGCTCGCGAGCATCCCGACCCGGCAGGTTCATTCGTTCGATTCGCTGGCGGCAGCCGACGGGGAAGCCCGCCGGGCAGCGGCCGAACTGGTCGCAGCTCGCGCCGTCGCCTGAGGCCCGAGCGGCGCCGTCGCCCGAGGCCGGAGTCGCGCACTTGGCACACTGAGGGAGACCGTGTCCTACGTTCTCGCATTCCTGGGCTTCGCAGCGCTGATCATCCTGCACGAATTCGGCCATTTCACCGCGGCCAAGGCCGTCGGCATGCGGGTCGAGCGATTCTCGCTGTTCTTCGGGCCGCCGCTGTGGAAGGTTCGTCGTGGCGAGACCGAGTACGGGATCGGAGCGATCCCGCTCGGGGGCTACGTGAAGATCACCGGGATGAACCCCAACGAGGAGCTCGAGCCTGAGGTCCTGCCGCGCGCGTACTACAACCAGCCGGTGTGGAAGCGGATCGTGGTGATCCTCGCCGGCCCGGCGATGAACCTGCTGATCGCGTTCGTGTTGTTGATGGGGATCTACTGGAACGAGGGGGTCGCGGTCACGAGCCACGGCCAGCAGGTGCCGTCGCGCACGGTCGCGGCGCAGGAGCTGCAGGCGCCGGCGTCCGCGTACCTGAAGCCCGGCGACCAGATCGTCGCCGTCGACGGCAAGCGAAATCTGTCCGTCAGCCAGATCACCCAGGAGATCTCGAGCCATCACTGTGCCGGGACACCGGCCTCCGGATGTCTGGCGACGACGCCCGTGACGGTGACCGTCCGCCGCGCTGGGAAGCTGCACACGTTCTCGATCGTCCCCCACTACGACGCGAGCGTGAAGCGGACTCGGATCGGGTTCGCGTTCGACAACGAGATGCGCGGGCTGGGGCCGCTTGGCGCCGCCGGGCAGAGCCTCAGCCAGATGTGGTACGTGACCCACACGACGGTCAGCGCGATCGCGCGGATCTTCGAGCCGAAGGTCCGCAGCCAGCTGCACGGGATCGTCGGCGGCTTCACCGTGACCCAGCAGGAGTTCTCCTTCAGCGCGACCGACGCCCTGGCCACGCTGGCGCTGATCTCGCTGTCACTGGCCGTCATCAACCTGTTCCCGTTCCTGCCGCTCGACGGCGGCCACGTGTTCTGGGCGCTGGCGGAGAAGGTGCGCGGGCGCAGGATCAAGTTCGAGGTGATGGAGCGAGCCGGTGCCGTCGGGTTCGTGCTGATCGTGCTCATATTCGTGATCGGCCTCAGCAACGACATCTCGACCCTTACGGGCCAGGGATTCAACGCCCGGTAGCGGCCCGCGCCAGCCGACCCCGGCCCGCCCCGGTCCTCGGCGCTTCGATAGCTTTAGAAACCTGTAGAGCCTGTTCCGAGACGGGAGGAGCGATGGAAAGCAGCACGATCACGCCCGCGGCCGGGCGCGCGGTCGACGCGCCGACGGTCACCGAGGCGCTTCGCCGCACGGCCGCCAATCACCCGGACATCGTCGCGGTGCGGACTGCCGACGACAGCGAGTCGCTGACGTGGTCTGAGCTGCTCCAGCGCGTGGACGCCGTGGCGGGCGGGCTCGCGAAGCTGGGGGTGCGCCGAGGCGACACGGTCGCGATCATGTTGGGCAACCGGTCCGAGTTCCACATCGCGGATCTCGCCGTGGCGACGCTCGGTGCGACGCCGTTCTCGGTCTATACGACCTATCCGGCCGAGGAGATCGAGTACCTGATCGGCGACGCGGCGTCGAAGGTCGCGATCGTCGAACAGGCGTACCTGCCGGTGATGCTCGAGGCGCGCCGCAACCTTCCCGGCCTCGAGCACGTGATCGTGATCGACGGCGAGCCGCGAGCGGGGACGATCTCGCTGGCCGAAGTCGAGGGATCGAACCCCGACTTCGATGCCGCGGCGTCCGCCGCCCAGGTGGCCCCCGACGATGTGCTGACGCTGATCTACACGTCGGGCACGACCGGGAAGCCAAAGGGTGTGCAGCTCTCCCACCACGCGATCATGTTCGCGGCCAAGTCGGTCGAGGAGATCATCACGCTCGATCCCGGCGGCCGGGTGATCTCGTGGCTGCCTGCCGCCCATATCGCCGAGCGCATGGCCCACCACTACATCCCGGTGATCTATTCGGGCACGGTGACGACCTGCCCGAACCCGCGCGAGGTCGTCTCCTATCTGCCCCAGGTGCGTCCGAACTGGTTCTTCGCCGTGCCGCGGATCTGGGAGAAGCTGAAGGCCGGCCTCGAGGCGATGCAGGCCGCTCAGCCCGAGGAGCAGCGGCGCCCGGTCCAGGAGGCACTCGAGGCCGCGGTCCAGCGAGTGCGCCTCAAGCAGCGCGGCGAACCGGTCCCCGCGGAGCTCGAGGCGAAGGTCGCGGCTGCCGACGAGCAGATGTTCTCCAAGCTCCGGGAGATGCTCGGCCTCGATCAGCTCGTGGCGGTCAACGTGGGAGCTGCCCCGACGCCGGTCGACGTGCTCGAGTTCTTCCACGCGCTGGGGATCGAGTTGGCCGAGCTGTGGGGGATGTCAGAGACCTGCGGCGTGGGCTCCGTCAACCGCCCTGGCGCGGTCAAGATCGGCACGGTCGGGCCGGCGGCGCCGGGCGTCGAGCTGAAGCTGGCCGACGACGGCGAGCTCCTGTGCCGCGGAGAGTTCCTGATGCTCGGCTACCGCAACTCGCCCGAGCGGACCGCCGAGGCGATCGACTCCGAGGGCTGGCTGCACACTGGCGACGTCGCGGAGATCGACGAGGACGGCTACGTCAAGATCGTCGATCGCAAGAAGGAGTTGATCATCAACGCCGCCGGGAAGAACATGTCGCCCGCGAACATCGAGGCGGCGGTCAAGACCGGCAGCCCGCTGATCGGCCAGGCGTGTGTGATCGGCGACCGCCGCCCGTACAACACGGCGCTGATCGTGCTCGATGCGGACTTCGCGCCCCAGTGGGCCGCGCAGAACGGGCTCGCCGGCATGGAGCTCGCGGAGCTCGCCGAGCGCCAGCCGACGATCGACGCCGTGCAGGCGGGCATCGACGAGGCCAACACCCACCTGGCGCGGGTCGAGCAGATCAAGAAGTTCACGATCGTGCGCGGCGACTGGGTGCCGGGCGGTGACGAGCTGACGCCGACGATGAAGATCAAGCGCAAGCCGATCGCGGCCAAGTACGCCGACGAGATCGAGGCGATGTACCAGGCCTGAGGGCGCGGGCCCTAAGCAGCCCGGAACACGATCATTTCGCTGAAGCTCGTCCCGTCGACCTGGTAGGCGTAGCAGCCTGGGCCTCTGACGCGGGCGAGCGTGATCCACGCGCGGCCTCTGCCGCCCGGCGATCCCTGGCCGGAGGCCAGCAGCTGCAACTCGTCGTATGGCACGTGACCCTCGCCGAAGCCGACGGCGCCGGCGCCGTCGAGCCGGCGGCCGCGGATCAGGACGGGTCCGCCGTAACCGGGAGCGGCGGTCCAGGTCACGCGCCCGCCGCTCCATGAGCTGCCGATGAACGACTCGATCGCGAGCCGCTCGCCGTCGAGTGGCGCGACCGGCCCCGTCGGTTGGGACACGGGGCAGGGGGCGCCGGCCCTCAGCTGCGGCAGATGGAGCGGTCGCCTGAGCGCGGCGGGTACCGCCCCGGCGCAACCGCTCGCGCACAGCTCGTAGGTGGCGTAGCCGGTGCTCTGGCGCAGACCGTCCGGCGCCGTGGGCGTCCCGGTGGGCACGGGTGCAGGTGCGGTCCCGGTGACGGCGTGGGCGCTCGCCGCCGACGTCGTGGTGCTGGTGGTTTGCGGATGTGGGCGGTTCGGCGAGGCAGAGGTGGCGGTGCTGGTGCCGGTGCCGTCGCTCGTGCTCTGCATGGCCGTCGTGCTCGTCGGCGATCCAGCGGCGGGGGTTGTGATGGCGCTCTGGGCCGCTGTCGGCGTGCTCGACGACGAGCCGCCGCCCCCGCAGGCGCCGGCTGCGGCTCCGAGCGCGAGCACAGCAAACGCCGCCGCCTTGCGGAAGCGATCGGTCACGGGCGCACGGTAGCGCGTGCCGAGGTCAGTGACGCGAGCCGGCCTCGATCGAGCGCCAGACCAGCTCCACCGGGTGGTGAATCGGGAGCGGGTGGCCGAGCTCGCGCAGGTGGAGGTCGAGCTGCGCGGCGCAGCCGGGGTTGCCGGCCGCGATCGCCTCGGCGCCGGTGTCGAGCAGGTGGCGGGCCTTGCGCGCGCCGAGCTCGGCAGCGGCTCGCGGCTGCACGAGGTTGTAGATGCCGGCCGAGCCGCAGCAGATCTCGGGCTCGGTGGCGACCTCGAGCAGCTCGAGCTCCGGGATCGCTCGCAGCAGCTCGCGCGGCTGCGGCGCGCACGCCCTGCGCGTGCTGCAGGTGGCAGGCGTCGTGGTAGGCGACGCGCAGCGGCACAGCGCCGCGTGGCGCTCGCGGCTGGACCGAGGCCAGCAGCTCGGATACGTCGCGGACCCGGGCTGAGAACGTCGCGCGCCTCGGCGGTGCCCGAGCAGCTCGCCGTACTCCTTCATCGCCGAGCCGCACCCGGCGGCGTTGACGACGATGTGGTCGAGCGGCTCGAGCGCGGCGAACGCGGCGATCGTCGCACGGGCGCGCGCGATCGCCGACTGGCTCTTCGCCGGCGTGCAGCTCGAGCGCGCCGCAGCAGTCCGGAAGGCGCCGGCGCCAGCACCTCGAAGCCCTCGGCCGCGAGCGCGGCGATCGTCGCGCGGTGGACATCGGGATAGAAGACGCGCTGCACGCAGCCGAGCAGCAGCCCGACGCGGCCGCGCTGCGCGCCGACCGCCGGCGTGCGCTCGGGCAGCACGGCGCTGCGGCGTCCTGCGCACCGGGGTGCGCGGGGCGACCTTGGCGAGCATGCCGACTCGCTCGGGGAGCCGCTCGGCGCCGAGCTTGCGCGCGGCCGCGAGCATCGGCGCCAGCGCGCGCAGCCGCTTGGGGTGCGGGAGCGTCTCGAACAGCAGCCGCCGCAGCGCCCGCTCGCGCCGGCGAGCGGTCGTGGTTGCGCTCGACCTGCGGTCGCACCCGCTCGATCAGCCGGTCGTAGCGCACGCCCGACGGACACGCCGTCACGCACGCCATGCAGCCGAGGCAGCGGTCGAAGTGCGTCGACCATCTCGTCCGAGAGCGCCGTCGCCCCTCCGTTCAAGCGCCTCGTCGATCAGCACGATCCGGCCGCGCGGCGAGTCGGCCTCGTCGCGCCCACAGCACGTAGGTCGGGCAGGTGTCCAGGCAGAAGCCGCAGTGCACGCAGTCGTCGAGGATCGACTGCTCGGGCGGGCGGTGGGCGTCGAAGGCGGCCATCGTCAGATCCCGCCCACGAACACGCCCGGGTTGCAGGCGCCGGCGGGTCGAAGCGCGCCTTGACCCGCCGCATCAGCTCGAGCGCCGGCGCCTCGGCGCCGCGCCCCACGGATCGAGCTCGGCGCGCAGCGCGCGCGGGCGCGTCGAGCAGCACGGCGACGGCGCGCGGCGGCAGCAGCCCGCGCGCAACCGCGCGACGCGCGTCGGGGTCGAGCTCGACGTAGCTCGATCCCGAGCGCGGCCCGCCCGACGAGCGTCCCGTCGCACTGCTCGGCCGCGCGCGAGCACCGCGGCAGTGCGCTCGGGCGCGGCGGCGACGCGGACGATCGCGCCTCGCGCGTGCGCTGGCCGGCGCGCTGGCGCGCCCACAGCGCGCTGTCGTCGGTCGTCGACGATCGACCTGCTCGAGGCCCGCCGCACGCATCTGCTCGACCGCGCGATCCGCTCGGCGGACCGCCTCGGCGCCGGCGCAGCGCGCCAGCAGCCCGCCGCGGCCGGCGCGCCAGGCGACGTCGAGCGCGTCGAGCTCCAGCGGCGCGCCGACGAGCGTCCGACGCGGCTGCGGCGAGGACGTCGGGATCGGCGCTTGCGCCGAGCGCGGTCGCGGTCGCGGCCGGCAGCGGGTGCAGGCGGACGTTCACCGACAGGATCAGCGCCGAGCGTCCCGAACGAGCCGGCGAACAGCTTGGCGAGGTCGTAGCCGGCGACGTTCTTGATCACCTTGCCGCCGGAGCGGGCGATCGTCCCGTCGCTGAGCGCGACGGTCATCCCGAGCACGAGATCGCGCGGGGCGCCGTAGCGGTGGCGCAGCGGGCCGGAGTCGCCGGTCGCGAGCATGCCGCCGATCGTGGCGGCGCAGTCGGCGACCGAGCGGCGGGTCGAGCGCGAGCATCTGGCCGGCGGCGGCGAACGCGCTCCTGGGCGACGCGCCAGCGGCACGCCGGCCTCGAGCATCGCGGTCAGGTCGCCCGCGTTGTGCTCGACGATCTCGCTCAGCGCCGGCGGTCGCAGCTCGACGTCCGGCGCCGAGCCGCGGTGCCCCAGCCGAGCTTGGTGGCCGCCGCCGACGATCCGCACGGGCTGCCGGTCGGCGGCGAGCACGCGCCAGCGTCGGCCGCACATCGTCGAACGTCGATGGCCGCAGGACGCGCACGACGTCGACTCAGAACCGCTCGGCGATGCCGGCCCGCTCCAGCGGATGCTCGCGGTAGGGGCCCGGGACCTCGCCGCACAGCCGCGGCGTGGGCATCACCTTGCCCGGGTTGGCGAGCGCCGTGGGGGTCGAACGCGCACCGCAGCCGCTGGAACGCGTCCAGGTCGGCCTCGGAGAACATCGACGGCATGTACGCCTTCTTGTCGACGCCGACGCCGTGCTCGCCGGTGATCGAGCCGCCGGCGTCGACGCAGGCCTTGACGATCAGCCCGGACAGCTCCTCGGCGCGCTCGGGCTCGCCCGGGCGCGCCGCGTCGTAGCAGACGAGCGGGTGCAGGTTGCCGTCCCCGGCGTGGAACACGTTCGCGACCTGGAGCTCGTACTCGGCGGCCAGCGCGTCGATCCGCCGCAGCACCTCCGACAGCCGCGTGCGCGGGATCACGCCGTCCTGCACGTAGTAGGCCGGTGCGATCCGGCCCATCGCCGCGAACGCGGCCTTGCGCGCGCTGCCAGATCAGCTCGCGCTCGGCGTCGTTCTGGGCGACGCGGACGTCCGAGCGCGCCGGCGCGCGGCGCACAGCGCCATGACCTGCTCGAAGCCCGACATCGCACTCCTCGCGCGGCCCGTCGAGCTCGACCAGCAGCGCCGCGCCGGCGTCGAGCCGGTAGCCGGCGCCGGTCGCCTGCCTCGGCGGCGCTGGATCGAGAGCCGGTCCATCATCTCGATCGCGCCCGGGACGATCCCGGCCGCCGACGATCGCGCTGACCGCCTCGCCGGCGGCGCCGGTGTCCTCGAAGAACGCCACCAGCGTGCGCACGCGTCTCGGGCGCCGGGACGACCCGGAGCGTGATCCGCGTGGCCACGCCGAGCGTGCCCTCCGAGCCGACGAACGCGCCCAGCAGGTCGTAGCCGGGGGCGTCGCGGTCGAGCTCGACGACCGTCCCGTCGCTCAGCACCACCTCGAGCCCGGTCACGTAGTTGGTCGTGAAGCCGTACTTGAAGCAGTGCGCGCCGCCGGAGTTCTCGGCCACGTTGCCGCCGATCGAGCAGACGATCTGGCTCGACGGGTCGGGCGGATAGAAGTGGGTCGGGGCGACCGCCGCGGAGACGGCGAGGTTCGTGACCCCGGGCTCGACCACGACCCGGCTGTCGTCGAGCTCGACCGACAGGATCCGCCGCAGCCGCGCGAGCACGATCAGCACCCCCTCGGCGACCGGCAGCGCCCCGCCCGAGAGGCCGGTGCCCGAGCCGCGCGCCACCCACGGCACGCCGCGCCTCGTAGCACGCGCGCGACGACGCGCCGGACCTCGCTCGGCGGTGCCGGGCAGCACCGCCGCCAGCGGCGTCTGGCGGTAGTGCGCGAGCCCGTCGGAGCGGTAGGTCGCGAGCTCGTGCGCGTGGGTGAGCACGTGCTCGGTGCCGCAGATTCCCTGCAGGCGGGCGATCAGCTGCTCGCCGGGGGGCATGGGCCTAGTATTGCTGATCGGCTATGAGGCCGCCGGCCGCGGTCTGCTCGACGGACCGCGCTGGTGGGCGCGCCCGGGCCCGACATCCCGCTGCGGCGACATGCTTACAGGCCCAAAGCCCACGCCTGCGGACGACCTTGGTTACATGAGCATGCCCCACATGCCTATCTAGCCAAGGACCGGCAGGCCTGCGCGGTTTGTCCCTGTGTGCAGCCGAATTGTCAGAGTGCTGACACCATTCGCGGCACCTAGGCGTGCTTTGCGCAATGGCCGGCGAGGCTGCCCACGGTGCGGCAGCCCTCGAGCGTCAGCGCGCCGCGTGCGAATGCGCCCAGCGCCGGCTTGACGGCGATCGAGCCGTTGCTGGCGTACCGCAGCAGCCCGGCGAAGTTGAACGCCGGAGCGTTGTGGTACTCCTGACCCATCCAGGTGTAGTAGTAGAAGCCGATCAGCCCGAGCGCGGTGCGTTGCGCGCTGAGCATCGGCAGTAGCGCGGCGATGTCGGCGGCCTGACCGGACTCGGTCGTGTTCCAGTCGAGCTGGTCGTTGGTCTTGCCCTGCGCGGACGTCCAGCTGACCTCGGTCGCCAGCAGCGGTGTGCGCTGGCCGCCGTCGCCGTTGACGGCGCGCCGGACCAGGTGCAGGAACTCGATCTCGTTGCTCGGGGTCGACGTGAAGCCGTTGACCGCGATCACGTCGAACAGCGAGCGAGCCCCCGGCACCTGGTAGATCTGGCGGAGGTAGATCCACGCCCGGTTCGTGATTGCGGCGAGCACGACCTTGGCGCCCGGGTCGGCGCGTTTGATCGCGGCGTGCGCCGCCCGCAGCAGCGACACGTAGGTGCGCGCGAACGGCTGTGTCCAGTACGTCGACAGATTGGGCTCGTTCCAGATCTGCCACATCCGGATCGGCAGCCGCGGGATCCCGGGATTGCTTGCCCAGAACGAGCCGTGTGGGCCGTAGCGGCCGATCAAAGCCGTCAGATAGTTGGCGTACGGTCCGGGCGTCGCGGGCGGCGAAAAGGACCCCGGGTTCGGTGCGGCATCCCAACCGGGGGCGTACAGGATTGTGGGCAGGACCGTGAGCCCGCGCCGCGCCGCGAGCCCCACGATCTCGTCGGTGGCGGTGAAGCTGGTCGGCACGTTTCCGGGCCCGCTCTGGAACTGGCTCTGCTGGCCGGCCGGAACGTCCGCCCAGCTCTGGTAGGGCTGCGCCAGCGGCCAGCTGAACGCGACCCGTACGCCCTGGACACCGCTCTTGACCATCAGCGCCGTCTGGTGGGCGAAGTCGACACCGTCCTGTGGGTCGGTCATCGGTCCATCCACATCGACGCCGACGAATCCAGACGGAACTGGCGTGCCGAGCGGAGGCTGGGAGGCCGGTTGGCGTGTCGCCGCCGCCGCGGACGGAGCGGTGATCGCCGCAACCGCCGTAGACGAGGCGCTGATCGCCGCAATCGCGGCGGTCAGGGCCGCCGCTTGAAGCCACGTTCGCATCGCTTTCCTCAGCCCCCGGTGAGCGCTCCCGTGCTCAGTGCACGGTCACCTGGACACTTCGGCTGTACACGGTCACCCCGGACGCGTACGACGGGAACAACGTGTCGCCGGCCGGGTAGGTCCAGGCCAGCCGCACCGTGCCGCTGGTCGGGAAGGTCAAGCGCAGATCGAAGTACCCGCCCGGATTTGTGACGGGCTCGGTCCGGAGCGTCGTGAAGGCGCCACCGGAATGGGCCTGGAACTGGATCTGCACCGTCTGCGCGCTGCCCGTGTCCAGGGCCGCGAACGGAGCCGGACGTGCGGCGCCCCAGACCTCGAGGCTATGGCCGGAACTGGTCGAGGTGACGGGCAGGTACAGCGGCAGCCGGTAGGCGTCGTACGCGGGCTTCTTGCCGCCGTTGTAGTTCAGCAGCCCGCTCGAGAAACCCGTGTACGCCTGTCCTCTCGTCGCCGGGGGGTCCTGGAGCAGGTACTGCATCGTGGAGGCGATCCGCGGGCTCTTCCAGGACAGGTACTCGGCCCAGTTCAGGTAGTAGGCGGCGGTCGTCGGCGAGACGTAGTGTCCCCCGGTGACGGTGGCAATCCCGACCGAGGGCGGGTCGGTGATGTAGCCGTACTCGTCGTTGTAGATCGGGAACCTGGTGCTCGAGCCATATAGCCGGTTTAGCCGGTCGAGCTCGCCTTCGAGCCGTGGCAGGTCGGGGAACGCGGCGAAGTCGGGGTCGTTGCTGCCATCGCTGACCGGCGAGAGGTTGCCGGGGTAGGGGTGATCGCCGAACCCGCTCGCCTGGAACAGAGCCGGATTCTGGTTGCGGAACTGGCGCGATCCGCCGGCCGTCGTCGGGCAGCCGACGGCGGCCGCCTGGGAGCCCCGTAGCTGCTGGTAGCTCGAGTTCACGCAATACAGGGTGCGGATGAACTGCAGCGGCTTGGTCTGCCCGTAGTTGCCGGGGTTGCCCTGCGGCGCGCCCGGGTGCGGCGGGGTCGGGTTGGTGCCGTGTGCGGCGGTCTCGCCGATCAGGATCGTGTCGTGGCCGTGGCCGGTCTGCTGCAGCGCCTTCCAGCCGGCGTTGAGGAGGTTGCGGTACATCATCGGGGCGTAGGAGATGCTCGAGCCGTTGATCGCCTGCGGGCCGAGGTCCTCGCCGAAGTTCGGCTCGTTCCAGATCGCCCACAAGCCGACCCGCGGCAGTGGGGTCGAGGAGCCCTTCGGCTTGTAGGTGCCGCTGTAGCGCTGACCGATCGCGTGCATGAACGCGGCGTAGTCGCTGGCCGAGGGCTTCCACGCGAACTGCGGGTTGTACGGGCCGGGCAGCCCGGGACCGTCGGCCCACCGCGGAGCACTACCGGACACCGTCAGGTCGACCTTGATCCCGTCGGCGGTCGCATCCTGCACCATCGCGTCCCAGGGGGCCCAGTTGGCCGCCGGGTACGCGCCCGGGTCCGAAGCGTTGAAGTGGGGCTGGCGTGAGGATTTTGCGCTCGGTGCGATCGAGGACCAGAGGACGATGATCCGTACGGCATTTGCGCCGAGCAGGCGGAACTTGGCCAGCGCGCCCGTGGGGTCCTGGAGCAGGAGGGTGCCATCCTGCATCATCGCCAGCTGCTTTGTCGAAGCCAGCGCCGGCGTCGAGGCCGGGATCAGGCCGAAGGCCGTCACGGCCCCGGCGAGAATGATCGTGGTGATGAGTCGTCGCATGGGTCGCTTCGTTCGCATGACAAAGAACAGTGGCCGCGAGCCGAAGTTTCGGGCGAGGGAGCTGGGGCGCGCAGGTAGACCTCCGGCTGCGTCCTCGCCCGTCGGCGGGCTTGCGGCCGGGAAGGCTAGCGAACCGCGATGCTGACCGTGCGGCTGAAGATCTCCGGTCCGCTCGGGTAAGACCAGGCCAGGCGCACGAGACCGCTTCCCGGGAACGTGTGGTCGACGTCGAAATACCCGTACGGATCCGTGATTGCCACCTTGATGACCGTCCGGAAGGCACCCCCGTCGGGCTGGAACTGGATCGCGACGGTTTGGCGGCGGCCGGTGTCCAAGCGCGCGTACCGCGCCGGCCTGACGCATCCCCACACCTCCAACGGGTGGCCGGATGCGGTCGAGGTCACCGGCAGGAAGATCGGCATGCGAAACGCGTAATAGCCGGGCTTCGGGGTGCCGTTGGCGAACTCCAGGCCGGTCGCGAAATTTCCGAGCACCCCGTCGCGCAACTGGTACTGGTCGTAGGAGACGATGCGGGGGTCACGCCAGGAGAGGTATTCGGACCAGTTCAGGTACTCGGCGGCGAGCGACGGACTGACGACGCCCGCCTCGGTGTCCGGAGGCGTCGTCTGATAGCCGAACTCCGTCGAGTACAGGGGGAAACGAGTGCTTGAGCCGTACGCGTGCTGGACCGCGTCGAGCGTGGCCTCGAGTCGGGGTATGGCGGCGAGCTCGGCAAAGTCGGGCTCGTTTGGCGTCGCCACGTTTGGCGGCAGCCCCTGGGAATACGGATGGATCGCAAGCCCGGAGGCGTGGAACAGCGCCGGGTGCTGCGCAGCGAACTGGGCCGAGCCGGCGGCGTCCGGGGGGCACCCGCGCACCGTCGCGGCGGTGCCGCTCAGTGGCTGATAGGAGCTGTCGACGCAGTACAGGGCGCGCACGAACCGCAACGGCGCCATCGAATTGAAGTCGCCCGGCCCGGCCCCGGTTACCTCTCCGGCCGGCCCCAGTTCTCCGATCAGAATCGTGTCGTGGCCGTGGCCGGTCGCCTGCAGCGCATCCCAGCCGGTGCTCACGAGTCCGCGATAGATCCGCGGCGAGACCTCGATCGTGGAGTTGCCGGTCGCCTGGGGCGCGAGCTGGAACCCCAGATTGGGCTCGTTCCACAATGACCAGAAGCTGACGCGGGGAAGCGGCGCGGACGAGCCCGCCGGCGTGTAGCTGCCGCTGTAGCGGGTCGCGACCGCCGCCACAAAGTCTCCGAACTGGGATGCGTTCGGCTTCCACCACGTGTGCACGCTCGGCTGCGGCGCCCCCGGTCCCTCGGCCCAGCGTGGCGGGGGCGGCCCGAGCACCACGTCGAGTGACAGACCGACCGCCGGCGCGGTCCGGACGATCGAGTCGTAGTAAGCCCAGCCGTCGGCCGGATACGAGGCCGGGTCGCGGGGATTGAAACCGGCCGGACGGACGCGCGAGTCCGGGTCGGGGGCGACCGAGTTCCACTTCACGAACAGCCGCACCCGAGCGACGCCGAGCTGGCGAAGCGTCTTCAGGTAGGCGACTGGGTCTCCCTGGATCGGACCGGGGGAGAAGATCGATTCCGGGCCGATCCGGGTGACCGGTGCCGGCAGCGCGGTGACCTGTGAACTCGACCCGCAGGCACACACCAACAGCGCGCTGAACAGCGCGGAAATGAGCACCCCGGCGATGCGCGGAGACTTGGGCAAGCGGCGGACGATAACGGCGAGCGGGGTCCGAAGTTGCGGTCGGGGCGCGCCGTGACGCCCGCCCGGCAGCGCAACTCTGCCCGTAGATCCCCGTTTACAATCGACGCGAATGCTCATCCCGGCCCGAACGGGCGTGATCCCCGTGGCCCGGCATGATTCGACGCCGCGGAGACTGCATGTTCCGGCAACCGTGTGGGTGCTGGCCGGTGTGACCGTCGTCGGAGCCGTGCTGCGCTTTGACACGCTCACAACTCAGAGCTACTGGTTTGACGAGGCCCAGGCGGCGCACGAGTTTCACCTCTCGCTCGGCGCGATGCTCAGCACGGTCGGCACCTATGAGCCGAACCCGCCGCTGTTCTTCGTCCTCGGATGGCTGTGGGCGCAGGTGTTCGGCACCGGCGAGGCCGGTCTACGGGCGTTCTCCGCCCTCGCCGGGACGGCGGTGATCCCGGTCGTCTACCTGTGCGGCCGCGAGCTTGTCTCGCCCCGTGCAGGTCTCGTGGCGGCCGCGCTCGCGGCGTTGTGCCCGTTCATGATCTGGTACTCCCAAGAGGCGCGCGAGTACATGCTGCTGTCGTTGCTGTGCGGGCTGTCGTTCCTGTACTTCGCCCGGCAGTTGAACCAGCCGTCAAATCGGAATCTGGCCCTGTGGACGGTGTTCTCCGCGCTCGCGCTGCTGACCCAGTACTTCGCCGCCTTCCTCGTTGCGGCCGAGGCGCTGGCACTCCTGTACACGTTTCGCAGTCGCGCGACCCTGATCGCGCTCGGTGCGCTCGTGGTTGTCGAGGCCGCGCTGGTGCCGCATCTGATCTCGCACGCCTCGCATCCGCGTGGCTGGATCGACGCGTTCGCGCTGGCGATCCGGATCAAGCAGGTGCCGGTGGCATTCGGGCTCGGCACCCTGTACCTGGGTCCGGTCGTCGACTACGGGCTGCTAGGCGCGGCTGTCCTGGTCGGATGCCTGCTGGCGCTGCTGATCATCGGCGCCGACCGCCGCCAGCTGCGGGGCGCGGCGATCGCGGCCGCGGTTGCCGCGTTCGTGCTTCTTGCACCGCTCGCGCTCGCGCTCGTCGGACATGACTATTACGAGGCGCGCGCCCTGATGCCGGCGTGGATTCCGCTCGCCGTCGTGGTCGGGGCGGCCTGCTCGGCGCCCCGGGCGCGACTCGCCGGGGGAGCGTTGGCGGTCGTCCTGCTGGGCGCATTCGTTTACGCGGGCATCCGGATCAGCGACAACCACCAGTATCAGCGGCCGGACTGGCGGGGTGTGGCTGCGGCCCTCGGAACCCCCTCCGGGACCCGTGCGATCGTGGCCTACGACGGCACCTACGCGACGGCGCCGCTGGCGCTGTACTTGCCGGGCCTCGCGTGGACTGGCAGGGGACAGACCCCGCAGCCCGACGCGGTGCCGGTCACGGTCCGCGAGGTCGACGTGATCGGCAACCCGTATCAGCAGACCGTCAGCTCGCTGCCGGCCGGCATCCGCCCGATCGGCAGCGCCACGGTCGTCGGCAATTACAAGATCGAGCGATTCCGGCTGGCACGGGCCTGGGATCTGCCGCGCTCGGCGATCGCCGAGCGGGCGACGGCGTTGCTCGGTCAGGCGGCGCCGGCCGATGTGCTGGTGCAGGCCGGAGGGGCGGCGTGAGCCGCCCGTCGTGGCGGACTGTCGCGGTCGGATCGCTGGCGGCGCTGGCTCTAGGCGGCATGGCTCTGGGCGGCGGCTCGGCGGCGCGGGCGAGGGCGACGGTTCGTCATCCCGCGAGGTTGCCCGCGGCTGATTGCCAACCGTTCGGCGCGACCCCCTGCCTGCTGCCGTTCCCCAACGACCTGTTCACCCGTCCTGACCCCTCGGCCCCCACGGGCCTGCGCCTCCAGCTGCCGGCGTCGGCGATGCCGGTGAACAAGAACGGGGAGCGGATCAGCGTCGCGCCCTACGACCGAGGTGACGGCTTCAGCCCCGGCAGCGCGGTGATCATTCATGTCCCCGGACTTGACAACGCCCGCGCGTTCCAGCGAACCGGAGCGGTGTCGCTGGCCAACATGGGAGCGGCGTTCGCCCCCGCGCAACCGATCGTGATCATCGACGAGGCGACCGGGCGCAGGCAGTTGATCTGGGCCGAGCTCGATTTCAACGCGACCTCGCCCGGCACCACGGATCTGCTGATCCATCCCGGCACGGACTTCGCCGACGGACACACCTACGTGGTCGCGCTGCGCGAGCTGCGCAACGCGTCCGGCCACGTGATCGCGGCGCCGGCTTGGTTTGAGCGTCTCCGCGACGGCCGGCAGCTCGCCGCGTCCGAGCGCGCCCAGCGAGCTCGCTACGCGCGGATCTTCGCCGCGCTGCAACGAGCCGGGATCGGCCGCCGGAGTCTGTACGCGGCCTGGGACTTCACCGTCGCCTCGCGGCAGAACCTGACCTCGCGGCTGCTCGCGATCCGCAACAGCGCCTTCGCCCAGCTCGGCGATCACGATCTCGCGGACGGGGTCGTGGCGGGACGGGCGCCGTCGTTCGTGGTCGCGAGCACCACGAGCCTGACGCCGCAGCTGGTCGATGTCCAGGGCACCTACAGCGTTCCGTGCTACCTGGTCACCTGCGGCGCGAGCACGACGACGGGCTTTCACTACAGCTCGAGCGGTCCCGACGCGACGCCGACGCAGATCCCGGGCAACGTGGCGACGGCGCGATTTGAATGCGTTATCCCCAGCACCGCGGGCAATCCCCAGCCGGCGCGAATCTCGCTGTACGGACACGGATTCCTGAACAGCCGTCACGAGGTCGAGGCGGGACACGTGCAGGAGATGGCGACCGGCCACAACATCGTCTTCTGTGCGACCGACTGGTGGGGGCTCGCGACGCCCGATAAGCCCTACGACGTGAGCGCGATGATGCATCTGAACGAGTTCCCGGCGATCGTCGACCGGATCCAGCAGGGCGTGCTGAACACGCTCTACCTCGGCCGGCTGATGATCAACCCGCAGGGGTTTGCCTCCAGTCCGGCGTTCCAGCAGGGCGGCCGGCCGGTGATCGACACCTCTCACCTCTACTACGACGGCAACAGCGACGGCGGGATCCTCGGAGGCATCACCACGGCGGTGGCGCCCGATTTCCGGCGCGCCGTTCTCGGCGTCTCGGCGATCGACTTCGCCAACATGCTGATCCCGCGCACGCCGGGGATCGGCTCTTTCGGCCAGATCGTGTTCCGCCGCTATCCGGACATGTCGATGCACCCGGTGATCCTCGACCTGATGCAGCAGTTGTGGGATCGCGGTGACCCGGACGGCTACGCGCAGTACATGACCTCAGATCCGCTCCCGGACACGCCCTCGCACCAGGTGCTGATGCAGATCGCCTATGGAGACTTTCAGGTCAGCAACTTTGCCTCCGCCCAGGAGGCGCGGACGATCGGCGCGTTTGCGTACCAACCAGCGCTCGACCTGAGTACGAACCGGGTCCGCGACCGCAACCTGCTCTACGGCATCTCGCCGATACCCGGGTATCCGTTCCAGGGCTCGGCGATCGAGATCTGGGACAGCGGGCCCGGCCGGGTCGCGCCGCCGCCGCTGGCGAACGTCCCGCCGATCGGGCCTCATGACCCGCACTCCGATCCCCGTTATACCCCTGCGGCCCAGCTTCAGAAGTCCGACTTCCTGCAGCCAAACGGCGCTGTCGTGGACGTCTGCGGCGGAGCGCCGTGCCGTTCGGCCGTCTACACGCCGTGACCGCTCGCGGCGGCAACCACATCGATTACCCATAAGCTTCCCGCCGATGAAACGGACCCTGATCGTGTTGCTCGCCGTCGGCGCGGTGCTCGGATCGAAGCTGACGCTGGCGCCGACGACGATCGCCGCGAGCAACAGCAGCGGTGCGGTGGCGATCGCCGACTGCCGGGCGCACGGTCGCCTGACGCAGAGCTATTCGGTGGCCGCGCTCGAAAACGCGCTCGCGACGATGCCCGTCGACGTCAAGCAGTACACGGATTGCTACGACGTGATTCAGAGCGGGCTACAGACTGCGCTGAAGACGGGGCACAGTGGATCGAGCACCAGCGGCGGCTCCGGAGGCTCGTTTCTGCCCACGTGGCTGATCGTCGTGATCGTGCTGATCGCGCTGGGCGCGGTTACGTACGCGGCGCTCGTGATCCGACGCCGCCGGGGTTCTGACGAGCCCCCGAGCACATCAGCCTAGACGGGGTGCCTGAGGCGGTCGCTGGCTACACTGGCCGCATGGCCTCCAAGCGGCAGATCCACGTGGGCGGCGTTCCGATCGGCGGCGGAGCCCCGGTCGCCGTGCAGACGATGACCAAGACCGAAACCGCCGACCTGTCGGCGACGATGGACCAGATCAGACGCGTCGCGGACGCCGGCGCCGACATCGTGCGCGTGGCCGTTCCGCGCGATCAGGACGTGGAGGCGCTGAAGACGATCGTGCGCGATTCGCCGATCCCGGTGATCGCCGACATCCACTTCAACTACACGCTGGCGCTGAAGGCGCTCGACGCCGGCGCTCACTGCGTACGGCTGAATCCCGGCAACATCGGCGGCCCGGACCGGGTGGCGGAAGTCGCCGCGCGCGCAACCGAACTGGGTACGCCGCTGCGGATCGGGGTCAACTCAGGCTCGCTGCCCAAGCACCTCCACGCGCTCGAGCGCGAGAACCCGGTCGAGGCGCTGGTGCGCGCGGCGGTCGAGTTCGTCGCGCTGATGGAGCGGCTCGAGTTCGACAATTTCAAGGTCTCGATCAAGTCGACCAGCGTCCCGAACACGATCGCGTCCAACCGCTTGCTGTCCGAGCGGATCCCGTATCCGCTGCATCTCGGGATCACCGAGGCGGGGACGAAATGGTCGGGTTCGCTGAAGTCGGCTGTCGGTCTCGGGACGCTGCTCGCGGACGGAATCGGCGACACGATCCGGATCTCGCTCTCGACCTTCCACGCCGAGGAGGAAGTGAAGGTCGCGTGGGAGATCCTCAAGGCGCTGAAGCTCCGCGAGCGCGGGCCGGTGCTGATCGCCTGCCCGACCTGCGGCCGGCTGCAGTTCGATATGGACACGGTCGTGGCCGAGATCGAGCGGCGGCTGGAGGCGTACGACGAGCCGATCGAGGTCGCGGTGCTGGGCTGCGCGGTCAACGGGATCGGCGAGGCCTCGCACGCCGACTTCGGGATCGCGGGTGCCAAGAACGACGGGTTCATCTTCAGCCACGGCAAGGCCCTGCGCAAAGTCCCGACAGCCGAGCTGGTCGACACGCTGTTCGCCGAGATCGACAAGTACGTCCGCTCCGGCCGGATCGACGTCAACGCGTCCGAGGCCTCCGAGGCGGCGGCGGGGCTCGAGCGGATCGAGACGGAGAACGCCCACGATCTCACCCCGGAGCGGCTGGCGGCGATGGAGGCCGCGGCCGCCGCCGAGGAGGACCCGATTCAGCTCGACGAAGCGCTGTCGCCGGTCGCGGGGCGCCGGTTCACTCGGGCCTAGGGGCCGGCGGCCGGCCCGCGAACGCCCCGAGAGTCAGACGGCCCAGCCCGCCGTGGCCCGGATTCCCGGCCCCATGGACGCTGCGAAGCAGCCCCCAAAAACGCGTCGATGAGGACCTGGGCGAGGATCCGGCGGCGCCCCTGGCCGAGGCCCACCAGGTTGCCCGCGAGCCGGGATCTTCTTGCTTCGCGGTGCGGCGGCCGAGATCGCTCCGGCCGCCGCTGCGATGTCCGCGATCAGGAGACGGCCGCGAACCCCTCGGCCACCTTCGGCCAGTTGACCACGTTCCACCACGCGTCGAGGTAATCGGGGCGGCGGTTCTGGTACTTGAGGTAGTAGGCGTGCTCCCACACGTCGACGCCCAGCAGCGGCGTCTTGCCATCGCTGATCGGGCTGTCCTGATTGGGCGTGGAGACGATCGCGAGCCCGGAGCCGTCGTGCACCAGCCACGCCCAGCCAGAGCCGAAGCGCTTCACGCCGGAGTCCTTCAGCGCGGCCTTGAAGTCATCGAACGAGCCGAACGCGGCGTCGATCGCGGCCCGCAGCGCGCCGTCGGGCTCGCCTCCGGCGTTCGGGGCCATCCACTCCCAGAACAGTGAGTGGTTGTAGTGGCCGCCGGCGTTGTTGCGTACCGCCCCACGCTTATCCTCGGGCACCGAGCTGAGGTTCTTGAGCACATCCTCGACCGGCCGCTCGGCCCATTCGGTCCCCTCGAGCGCGGCGTTGGCGTTGGTCACGTAGGCCTGGTGATGCTTGTCGTGATGCAAGTGCATCGTCTCTTCATCGATGTGCGGCTCGAGCGCGTTGTAGTCATACGGAAGCGGCGGGACTGAGTAGGCCATAGGGGCTCCTTGCAGACGCTTGTTTCTTGGGGCAGCGCCGTTGTATCAGACCGCGCACCTCGGCTCGACCCGAGATCCCTCGTCAGACCGTCGGTCCGGCCCCCGGGTACGCTTGGCGCCTTAGATGACACGGCTCTCGAACTACTTCCTGCCGACCGAGCGCGAGCCTCCCGCCGATGCGGAGGCGATCAGCCACAACCTGATGGTCCGTGCCGGGTTGATCCGCCAGGTCGGCTCGGGGTTGTGGTCGTGGCTGCCCGCCGGCTGGCGCGTCCACCAGCGGGTCGTCCAGATCGTGCGCGAGGAGATGAACGCGATCGGCGGCCAGGAGATGCTGATGCCCGTGCTTCACCCGGCGGAACCGTGGCGGCGGACCGGCCGCTACGCGATCGACGAGCTGTTCAAGCTCAAGGACCGTCGTGGCGCCGACATGGTGCTGGCGATGACCCACGAGGAGATCGTCACCGGCCATGTCGCGTCGGCGGTCCGCTCCTATCGCGACCTGCCGCTGATCCTGTACCACTTCCAGGTCAAGGAGCGCGACGAACCGCGCCCGCGCGCGGGCGTGCTCCGGACGCGCGAGTTCATCATGAAGGACTCCTACTCGTTCGACCGCGACGCCGACGGGCTCGACGCCGCCTACGAGAAGCACGTCGAGGCGTATGACCGGATGTTCGACCGCTGCGGCCTGGAGTGGTATCGCGTGAAGGCAGACGTGGGGATGATGGGCGGTCTCGGCGCGCACGAGTACATGGCTCCGTGCGCCGCCGGGGAGAACGAGGTCGCGCTCGCCGCTGGTTACGCCGCCAACGTCGAGGTCGCCAGCGCCGTCGCCCAGCCGGTGTCCCTGCCGGAGCCGCTCGAGGCGCCGGTCGCGGTCGACACGCCCGGGATGACGACTGTGGAGGCCGTGGCTCGCGAGCTGGGCGTCGGGGCCGGCGCGCTGCTGAAGGCCTATCCGGTGGTCGTCGACGGCGACGCGATGAAGCTCGTGGTGGTGCGCGGCGATCACCGCGTCAACGAGATCAAGCTGCGGGCCGCGCTGCGCTCCGATTTCCGTCCCGCTCGGGCGGAGGAGATCGAGCAGCAGCTCGGCCCACCCGGGTTCATCGGCCCGGTCGGTGCGCAGATGCCGATCCTGCTCGACGAGGCCGTCGCGGCGGGCGCATACGTCACCGGTGCCAACCGCCCCGACGCGCACCTGCGCGGCGTGGAGCCCGGTCGCGACTTCCAAGCCGAGGCGGTCGACGTTCGCACGGTGGTCGCCGGCGACACCGTCGGCGGGGCGGTGATCCGGATCGAGCCGGCGATCGAGGTCGGCAACATCTTCAAGCTCGGCACGCGCTATTCGGAGCCGCTCAACGCCAAGTACCTTGACGAGTCCGGCTCCGAGCAGCTGATCTGGATGGGCTCCTACGGGTTCGGGCCGGCGCGGGCGGCAGCGGCGGCGGTCGAGCAGTACGCCGACGAACAGGGGATCTCGTGGCCGCGTTCGATGGCGCCGTTCGACGTCGAGCTGGTCGTGATCGGCGGGCCCGGAACCGAGGAGCGGGCGCTCGCCGACCGCCTGTACGAGGAGCTTCGGGCGCTCGGGCTCGACGTTCTCTACGACGATCGCGACGCCGGCCCGGGGGAGAAGTTCGCCGACGCCGAGCTGCTCGGCTGTCCGGCTGCGGGTGACGGTCGGGCGCCGGACGCTCGCAGCCGGCGAGATCGAGGTACAGATCAGGCGCGGGCGGGAGGCGACGGCGGTGCCGGTGGACGGAGCGGCGGCAGGCGATCGCCGAGCTGTGGCGGGGGCTGCCGTGATCGATCGGCGGCTGGGGGTGGGGCTGCCGTGATTGATCGGCGTGCTGGGGTGGGGGCTGCCGTGATCGCGCTGTCAAGCTGATCCGGTGGTCATGGTCCGTCGCATCACCAAGCGCCGGCTGTTCGGGCTCGATCGCTCCGGGCCGCCGCCGGAGGCGACGCTGTCTGGCCAGCCCTGAATCCGTGGACGATCCCGAACGCGATCGGCTTTGCGCGGCTGGCCGGGATCCCGGTGTTCCTGGTGGTCGCGCTCTCCAGCGACGACGGGCACAGCGCGCTGGCGGCAGTGCTGTTCGCGGTGATCGGCTGGGCCGACTACCTCGACGGCTTCGCGGCGCGCCTGACCGGCCAGTACAGCCGGCTCGGCGCGCTGCTCGACCCGATCGTCGATCGGCTGCTGGTGATCTCGGGGATGGTCGTCTGCTGGCGGTTCACGCTGCTGCCGCGGTGGGCGATAGCGATCGTCGTCGCGCGCGAGCTGTTGATGCTGGTGCTGAGCCGCTATGCGCTCGCGAAGGGGTCGAGCTGAAGATCAACTGGCCTGGGCGACTGGCGGTCGCGCCGACGATGGGGGCGCCGTTCTTCGCGATCGCCGGCCTTCACTGGCTCGCGCTCGTGATGCTGTACGTCGGGCTGGCGTTGGCGCTGTTCGCGACGGTGCTGTACGTGCGCAGAGGCATGCAAGAGATTGCAGCCCGCAAGGAGCAGCCCAAACTGTCAAGCTCAGCTTGACCCTTTGGGATGGCGGGGTATACTCGACATTTCGCGCACTCCGACCCCTGCGGACGGGAGGATCTCATCGAATGGACACGTTCCCCGACCTCGGCTCGCTGACTGACCAGGAGCTCAAGGATCTCATCAAGCAGCTCACCGAGGAGGAGATGGAGATCTCCTACAGGCGCCGCATCCTGCACGGCAAGATCGACATCCTGCGCGCCGAGCTCGTCAACCGGCTGCGGAAGAAGCACGAGGGCGGAGAGAACGTGATCTCCGGGGCCGACGTCCAGCAGCTGACGGACATCCTCGCCGGGCGCGTCCCGGCGGTAGATCCCGAGTAGGCGGCCAGTCCGCAAGGTGGCCCAGCACTGTCCAGAGTGCGGGTTCGCCAACGCCGATGGCGCCAACTACTGCCAGCGCTGCGGCGCGTTCCTGGCGCAATCCGAGTCTCCCCCCGGCGCCAACACCGCCACCTACCGGGTCGGCGAGACGGGCGAGTTCGAGGAGCTCAGCTTGGATGAAATAGTCGCCGGCGGGGCAGCGCTGGTGATCCGTGCCGGCGGTGGGCGCGCCGGAGAGAGCTTTCCGCTCGAGGGCGAGCGACTGACCGTCGGCCGGCGGCCCGACAGCGACATCTTCCTCGACGACGTGACCGTCTCGCGAGATCACGCGCTGCTCGTGCGCCGGGGCAGCGATTACTACCTCGACGACTGCGGCTCGCTCAACGGGACCTACGTGAACCGGCAGCGGATCGAATCGCACCGCCTGGCCGACGGCGACGAGCTCCAGATCGGCAAATACAAGCTCGCGTTCCTGAGCCGCTGATGTCGACCTCCGAGACTCGCAATCCCGACGTCGAGCTCCCCGAGCCGTCCGACCAGGAATCCGCGCCGCCGCGGCAGAAGGCGGTCACGATCGGCGCCGTGTGCAAGGCGCTGGTCCAGGAGTTCCCGGACATCTCGATCTCCAAGATCCGCTATCTCGAGGATCAGAAGCTGCTCTCGCCGCGTCGGACGCAGGGCGGATACCGGCTCTACACCCAGAACGACATCCAGCGCCTGCGCACGATCCTGCGCCTGCAGCGCGACGAGTTCCTGCCGCTGCGCGTGATCCGCCAGGAGCTCGCCGGCGGGCGCACCGAGCGCGAGGTCTCCCCGAGCACCGACGGGCGTCCGATGCGGCGCACCACCGTGACCGTCCGCGACCCGGGCTCGCTCTACTCGCTCGAGGACGTGGTCGAGGAGACCGGCGCCGATCCGAGGCTGGTCCGCGAGCTGGTCGAGTTCGGAGTGATCAAGGGCGAGAACCGGGCCGGCGCGCGCTACTTCGACGAGACCGAGCGGGAGATCGTGCGAGCGGTGTCCGAGCTCGCGCGCTACGGCGTCGGCGGCCGCAACCTGCGCGTCTTCCGCAGCTCGGCGGACCGCGAGGCGCAGCTGCTGCAGAGCATCCTGGCGCCGGCGCTGCGCTCCCGCAACCCCGAGCGGCGCAAGGAGGCGATCGAGACGCTCGAGAATCTCGCGTCGGTCACGACCCATCTCAAGCACCTGCTGCTGATCCGCGACCTGCGCAAGATCGCGACCTAGACCTGGTGCGCGGGATCGACCGTAGGGAGGATCGGCACGGGATCGACCGTAGGGAGGGTCGGTGGCCCCTGTAGACCTGCGTTCGTACGTCCGCGACATCCCGGACTTTCCGAGGCCCGGGATCGTGTTCAAGGACATCACGCCGCTGCTGCTCGACGCGGTCGCGCTCGGTGCTGCGGTCGATGGGCTGGCGAGATTCGGCAGCCGCCTCGACGTCGATTTCGTCGTCGCGGCCGAGGCGCGGGGATTCATCCTCGGCGGCGCGCTCGCGCGCGCAATCGGGGCCGGTTTCGTCCCCGCCCGCAAGCCCGGCAAGCTGCCGCACGAGACCGTCAGCGAGCAGTACGCGCTGGAGTACGGAATCGACGCGCTCGAGGTCCACGCCGACGCGTTCGCCGGGGGCGCGCGGGTGCTGATCCACGATGACCTGCTCGCGACCGGCGGCACTGCGCGAGCATTGTGCGAGCTGGTCACGAGGCTGGGCGGCGAGATCGTCGGCTGCGTGTTCCTGGTCGAGCTGAGCTTCCTCGGCGGCCGCGCGCGGCTCGCCCCTCACCGCGTCCACGCGCTGATCGACTTCGAATCGTGATCGGCCCGGGCGGCACGGCGCGCTGACGATGGCGATTGCCCGGAAGGAGCGGATCGTCGCGGCAGCACCACAGCAGGTCTGGAAGGTGGTCGAGGATCCGTGGCGGCTGCCGCAGTGGTGGCCGGGCGTACAGCGGATCGAAGTCGGTCAGGACGACCGGTGGACCGAGGTGCACACGACCAAGAAGGGTCGAGCGGTCCGGGTCGACTTCCACCTGCTGCACTCCGAGCCGCCATGGCTGCGGGCCTGGGAGCAGGAGATCCCCGGGACACCGTTCGAGCGCGTGCTGAACGAGTCGATCATCGAAATCCAGCTCGATCAGGTCGGGTCCGGGACGAGGGTCACGATCCAGCATCGCCAGAGGCTGCGGGGGTACTCGCGGACGGGCGGTTACCTGCTGCGGCGTGCGACCGGGGCGAAGCTTGTCGAGGCGCTCGATGGTCTCGAGCGGCTCTGTGTCGCCGGCTGAGCGGGTGGGGCGATGGCGGGGCGGTGGCGGTTGCGGGGCAGGCCCGGTGGCGGGGCGGCCGGTGGCGGGGCGGGGTGGCCGGTGGCGCGGCGGGGCGGCCGGCGGCCGGGCGGGGCGGCCGGCCGGCGGGGCTAGACGCCCGTCAGCGCTCCCTGGAGGATGATCTTGCCCGGAGCAGCAGGCTTGGCCTGCGTCTCCAGGGTCACGATCAGCTGCTTGTAGTGACCCGCGTTTGTCGGCAGGGCGCCTTCGGTCTGCAACTTCCCATTGGCCGCAACGCCCGGATTGACGAACCCGAGGATGTGATTGTCATTGGGTGAGTTGTAGAGCCACACTGCGTACGCGTTGGGCGGATGCTTCGTGTTCGGGGCCAGTCCCGTGGCGATGATCAGGATCCCGGTGTTGGTGCCTTGCTTTACGACCTCGGCGACCCCCTTTGCCTTGATCGTGGGGTCGGGCGAGCTGAGGTTGATCTGGGCGACCGGGACCGGCGTGCTCGCGGATGCCGACCCCGTGGTGACGGTCGAGGAGCTGGTCGAGGCCGGCGATGAGGTCGTGGCCGACTGGCTGGCTGCGGTCGAACTGTGCTTCTTGCTGCTCCCGCCGGTGAGCGAGAACACGATGAACAGGATCAGGATCACGATCAATGCTCCGCCGCCCAGCAGGATCGCGCCGCCGACCCGCGAGCGGCGGCGCCCGGCTGGAGGTTCCTCTTCTGGTGACGGCGGGGGTTCGCGGGGTGGTGGCGGTGCTGCCGGCGCGGGCATCGCGGTTGGCGTCGGAGCCGCGGTGGGCTCCTCGGGGGGCGTGGGCGCCTCGGGCGGCGGCGGGGGTGGCCCGATTGCCGTGGGTTGCGCTGCGGCCGCGGGCGGGGGTGGGGGTGGCTCGGTTGCTGTGGGTTGCGCGGCGGCCGCGGGCGGGGGTGGCTCGGTTGCGGAGGGTTGCGCGGCGGCCGCGGGCGGGGGTGGGGGTGGCTCGGTTACGGTGGGCTGCGCCGCACCGGGGTCGGGAAGTGAGGCCGCCGCCGCCAGCGCCGTCAACTGCGTTGCGCCGGGCGCCTCGTCCGGGATCTCCGGCAGCGGCTTGCCGGCGAGCGGGACGAGCTCGGAGCTGACCACCCTGGCCCACGCGCGCTCGGCAGCGCTCTCCGCGAGCCGGCCGCGGACCTGGTCGACGACGGGTCCCGGGAGCTGGCCGAGCAGGTAGTCGGTGATCAGCGCCCGTCGCTCCGGTGCGACGCGGGTCTGGGGGCCGAGCGCGTCGAGCGCTGCGAGGGCGCGGTCACGAACTGCCGCTCGGTCGATCGAGAGCAGGCTCGCGATGTCGTCGTAGCTGCGGTCCCGTTGCAGGACAAGCTGCAGAACTGCCCGCTGGTCGGCGGGAAGGCTGTCAAGGGAGGCCATCGCCTGGCGTAGCGTAGAGAAGGCCGGGGCGGAATGGCTCAATCTGCTGCCGGTATAGAGTCCGGCGGCCTTGGATTACGAGCTTCCAATCCGCTTCGACGGGTTCGACCGCCTGGTCGGCCTGGAGATAACCGAGGTCTCAGACGAACTCGTGCGTGGTCGTGCGCCGGTGCGCGACGAGCTCAAGCAGCCGGCCGGGCTCGTGCACGGGGGTGTTTACGCCTCGATTGCGGAGAGCCTCGCCTCGACCGGCACCGGGCTGAGCGTGCTGCCCGAGGGCAGATTCGCCGTCGGCCTGTCGAACCAGACCAGCTTCCTGCGGCCGATCACGGATGGGACGATCCACGCCGTGGCGACACGCAAGCACCGCGGGCGGACGACCTGGGTGTGGGAGGTCGAGATCACCGATGACGCCGGAAAGCTGTGTGTGCTGACCCGGATGACGGTCGCGGTGCGGGACCTGCCGGGGCGGTAGCCGGGTTGGGGAGGGCCGGGCGGGCTGTTGTGCGTCGGCGGTGGCTGCTCGGCCGCCCTCGCGGTGGCGGCGGCTCGGTGAACGGCGCTGGTGCAGGGTGGCAGGGAAGGGAGGCCTCGGCGGGCCTCGTGGCGGGCGGCCTGGGGCGGGCGGCGTGGTGCGGGCGGCCTGGGGCGGGCGGCGTGGTGCGGGCGGCCTGGGGCGGGCGGCCTGGGGCGGGCGGCCTGGTGCGGGCGGCGCGGGGTTCCAACCGGTGGCGAGGCGGCCTGGGGCGAAATGGCGCTCGGCGGCATGCTTAACGGCCCAAAGTCCCCCGCCTGCGGCCGATCCTTGGTTACATAAAGCATCCCCCACATGCTTATGTAACCAAGGTCCATATGCGCTGGGCGGTTTGGGCCGATATGCATGCAAAATTGTCAGATCGCTGACATCCGGCCGGGGGTGAGGGGATGCGGCGTAGCCTGTGGGCCGGTCCGAATGCGATCGAGCTCGCCAGCCAAACGCAGCCCGTGGACGACGCGCCGCAGCCCGCCGATGACGCGCCGCGGCCCGTGGATGCCGCGCCGCGGCCCGGGGATGCCGCGGTGCGGCCCGTGCTGGACGCGCCGCAGCCCAGGGGTCACGCGCCGCGCGCTGCTCTCGGTCCTGGTGCCGCTGGCGGCGCTACCCGTCGGCTGGCCCCAGCACCTTGCGCTCGGACTGGTGGACCCACCCGGGGACGCGCATCGGCTCGCTGTCCGCGCGCCGCTCGACCTGCGCTACCAGTACCTCGCCGGCGGCGTCAACACCGGCGCCGGCTGGGCGACGTGGAATCCGGACGGAAGCTTCGCGACCCTGTATGTGCGCGAGTCGATCGCGGCGCACATGATCCCGGTTTTCAGCTACTACCAGCTGCTGCAGTCGAGCCCGGCGGTGGGCGGCAGCGAGGAGCAGAGGGACCTCTCGAACCTACGCGATCCGGCGACGATGCGCGCCTACTGGGCCGACTACACGCTGCTCCTACGCCGAGTTGCCGCCGCCGAGGGCGGTCACGTTGTTGTGATCCATGTCGAGCCCGACCTGTGGGGTTACCTCGAACAGGCGCATGCGACCGCACTCGCTCGCGCGTTCGCCGCGCACCTGATCGAGCTGCGCGACAAGCTCGCTCCGCATGTCCTGCTGGCGTGGCATCTGAGCGTGTGGGGGACAGGGGAGGACCCGACCTACTCCAAGCCGCCGCTGGCCCACATGGACGCGCTGGCCGCAACCTCAGCGGCGTTCTACGAGTCGTTGCATGCGCGCTTCGATCTGGTGTTCAGCGATGTCACCGATCGCGACGCCGGCTACTACCAGGTGATCGAGGGCAATCCCCACACCGCCTGGGGACCGCAGGACTTCGCCCGTGAGAACCGCTATCTGTACGGGTTCACCCGCCGCACGGACACCCGGGTCGTGCTCTGGCAGCTGCCAGTGGGAAACACGGCGCTGCAGAACACCTGGGATCACTTTCGCGACAACCGGGTGCAGTGGTGGCTCGGTGACCCGACGGGAGCCCACCTGCACGCCACGCGCGATGCTGGTGTGATCGGGCTGTTGTTCGGCGGCGGCGCGGCGGGGACCACGAGCGCCGGCACCGACGGCGGGCTGTTCTACCGGCTCGCGCGAGGCTACCTAGCGCGGCCGCTGTCCCTGTCTTGAACCCGGACGTGCCTCCAGATCCCCGCCAGCGAGCGCACGTGGCGATGCTCCTGCGCCCGGCAGGCACGGCTCGGGTCGAGGTGGATCGCCGCAATCCCGGCCGCGCTGGCGCCCGCGACGTCCGCGAGCAGGCTGTCGCCGACGTGCACCGCTGATGCCGGTCCGACCCCGACGGGCTCGAGCGCGGCGGCGAAGATCCGGGGGTCCGGCTTGGCCGAGCCCACAACCTCCGAGTCGATCACGCCGAGCACCCCGACGGCGGTACCCGGACCGATCTGGCAGATGCCCGCGTCACGGAGGTTCTCGGCCGCGTGGCCATCGGAGTTCGTGACCACCAGCACTGCGATCCCGACTCGCTCCAGGGCCCGCATCACGTGCAGTGCGTGCGGTGCCGGCTCGCTCCACAGGATCTGCCCCGAGGATCGCCTGTCCTCGAGCTCGGACAGGGCGCGCACCGCCGGGGCCCGATCAGGCGCCGGGACCGCGAGCCAGGAGCACAGGGCCTGCAGGTACGCATCCGGGAGGGCTCGGGCCGATTCGTCGGTGTCGAGCTGGCGCACGGCTCGGTAGTGGGCGCGTGGCACCGCAGCCGGGTCGATGCCGACGCCGACCCGGGCCAGGGCGCGGGCGACGAGCTCCCGGTGGGGCAGCACGATCACGCCGCCCGCGTCGAGCAGCACGGCACCGCAGCGGACCCTCGTGCCGGCCCGACGCGACCCGTCCGCGCGACCCGAGTCCGTGCGACCCGAGTCCGCGCGTCCCGCATCCGTGCGACCCGCGTCCACGCGGGCCCCGACGCCGCGACTCGCGCAGCTCAATGGCCCGGCGCGCCGTGGCCCAGCCAGAACTGGGCAAATTGGCGCAGCAACGGGTCGTCCGGGCCACTCACCTGCACGATCCGCGTCCACGCGAGCCCGACGACACCCGTGGTCCCCGGTCTCCGCGCCAGGATCACGGCCTGTCCGGCCCGGGCCAGCGCCGGGGTGAACGGCCCTGCGACCGTGTTGGCCAGGGTCAGAAGGCCTACGGGCGCTCTACGCCCTCCGTAGACGAACACGACATTCCCGCGCGCGAGCGCGGTCAGCAGCTGGTTGTCGTTCAGTTGCGCTTCGTCCCGGAGCACCGATTCGGGGACGTGGGCGCCGCTCGTGGGCGGGTTGGAGTCGTACGCCGGCTGCGCCTGGCCCGGCTGCAGGCTCGCGTCTCCGAGGTCCCGGTAGGCCGCGCCCGGGCCGTTCGAAGTACCCGAGACGCTGGGCTGGTCCTTACCCGCGAAATACCCTGACAAGAGGAGGATCAGCCCGATCGAGACCACCAGCGAGGCGACCCCGATCGCCACCAGCTCCAGCACGCGGAAGACTCGAGTCTCGGTCATCGGCCAACGCTGCCTGGCGTCATCCCGACGTGCGAACCGCTCGCGGCCGCGAGCTCCGCGACTCGGTGCGCGGCTCGCCGCCGGGCGCTCCGGCCGCTGCCACGAGCTCGGCGATCGACGAGCGCAGCTCGTCGGCCAGCGTCTCGACGTCCGCAAGTCCGTCGTAGTCGGCGGTGAGGCCGAAGTTGAGCTGGCCGTTGTAGCTCATCAGTGCGATTCCCAAGGCGGTGTTCTCAGCCAGCGGCACCATCGGGTAGACCGCCTCGAGCTCGCGGCCGAGCACGTACAGGGGGAATTGCGGACCGGGCACGTTGGTGACGACGACATTGAACAGCCGCTGGCGCGCCTGGAGCCGGGCGGCCTGGGCCATGATCGTCGGGGGAGCGAAGCCCGACAGGTGTGTCAACGCCTCCGCGCCGATCGCCTGGCCGGACTCCTTGATCCCCGCCATCGCCTCGCTGACCTCGAGCAGGCGCTGGACGGGATCGGTTATGCCGACCGGCAGCGGCGCCCACATCGCCGCGACCCGGTTGCCGAGGGCTCCGCGCTCGACGTCCGCGCGCACTGACACCGGCACCATCGCTTTCAGGACGACGTCGTCGGTCGCGTGTCCGTGCAGGCGCATGTAGCGCCCGAGGGCTCCGGCGACGGCCGCGATCACGACATCGTTGACGGTCCCGCCGAACACGTTCTTGACCGCTTTGAACTGTCCCAGGTCGCCCCGCACCCAGGTGAATCTGCGGTGGGGGCCGATCCGCTGGTTGAAGGGGCTTGATGGGGCACTTTGCAGCCCGGCCCAGGCGAGCGCCCCAACCCCGACGAGTGCTTGCGCCAGCCTTTCGCCGACCTGCAGCGGCCCGCGCAGCACCGCTTTGACGCCGCGGAGCACCTCGCCGGGCACCGTCGTGCGCTCCAGCAGGGCGTCGGCGAGCAACTGCGGTCCGGTCGGCAATGGGCGCGGGACCCAGTCGTGCTCGGGGGGAGCAACCGGGATCGGGTCGGGGGAGGCATCGAACAGGACCGTCGCGATGTCGACGCCGGAGATCCCGTCCACGAGCGCGTGATGGGTCTTGGTGAGCAGCGCGAACCGATCGTGTTCGAGTCCCTCGACGAGCCAGATCTCCCACAGCGGACGGGAGCGATCGAGGGCTTGGGAGAACACCCGCCCGGCAAGCCGCTTGAGCTCGTCGTCACCGCCCGGCTTGGGCAGCGCGGTGTGCCGAACGTGGTAGGCGACCTTGAAATGGGGATCGTCGACCCACACGGGCCGGCCCTGCTCGAACGGCACGAACGCGAGCCGCTGGCGGTAGCGGGGGACGAGATGGAGCCGGGAGCTGATCTCGTCGACCAGGTCCTCATACGCCGGCGCGCGACCGTCGAAGATCGCGACCCCGGCGACGTGCATGTGAGTGGAGTCGCGCTCCAGGTGAAGGAACGAGCTGTCGAGACCGGTCAGGCGGTCGGGGTTGCGCATGCCTGGATTCTTGCAGGCCCGATCGGCGTGCAGGCTGGCAGGTCCGATCGGCGTGCACCCGCACCGGGATCAGACTGTGTGACGTACAGCACACATAACCCCGAGAACCCCTGCGAGCCTGAAAGAACTGAAATTCGACCTGCCGAGTCGCCCCTGCCCGGTGCGGGGGCGAGCGGGGGACCCATTGCTGGGGCAGTGGTATTCCTCCCGGCCGGGGCGAATCGGTTGCCCGGCGCACAACCGGCGGCAGCCGTAGCGACTACCCATCGGTCCAGTTGAGATGCGGGACTGATGTGCGGCCGCGAGCCCGACAGCTAACCCCGTAGGCGCCCGGTCGAGAACTGAACAGGAGGACCTCCGGATGAGGCCCACTCTCAACGCGCGCCAACGCTCGCTGCTCGCGGGCGCGGGCGCTTTGATGCTCGCCATCCCGGCGACCGCGGTAGCGCTCACCGCCGGCCGGGCAGATACGGTGAGTGCCGCCGGCTCAGTGTCGCCGCAGGCGCTCCAAATCGTCCTGAAGCCACGCCAGATCGGCTATGGACGCGACGTAACCGTCACCGGGACCGCTCCGGTGGCGGATTCCGGCCAGACGCTCACGCTCGAGTTTGCCCCGACGGGCAGCTGGCGCTGGCGCGTCCTGGCCACCACGAGGGTGCGCGGGAACGGGCACTTCCGTGTGCTCGCGCCGCTTCGCCAGTCCGGACTCGTGCGGGTGATCGGTGCCGCGGGGGCGGCGTCGGATCGGTCGCTCGCGCCGGTTGCCAACGGTGCGCCCTCGGCCGCGACCACGCCTGGCGTACTCGCAAGCCCGACGCGCCGGGTCGCGGTCGCGGCGGCGCTGCGGGTACCAACCGGGTCGCAAAACGTGCTCGGCGGGCAGGCGGTGGACGTGCGGGGCCGGATCCTCCCGGCGCTCGCCGGCGGTCGCAAGGTGTGGCTGGAGGGCCGCAACGGCGGCTCGTGGCAGTGGCTGGCGACGGCCCGAACCGGCTCGCGGGGCGGTTTTGACCTCCGCTACGTGACCGGTGCGCTCGGCAGCCGCCAGCTGCGCGTCCGGTTCCCCGGAGATCCGCGCAACGCGCGTGTCTCCGAGCCGGCCGGGCAACTGACCGTGTACCGCGAGGCCGTCGCCTCGTGGTATGGCGATGGCGGGGCGACCGCGTGCGGTTTCCACGCCACCTTCGGGGTCGCCAACCGGACTCTGCCGTGCGGCACCCAGGTCACATTCCGCTACGGCGGCCGGACCGTCACGGCGGTGGTCGACGACCGCGGGCCGTACGTCGGCGGCCGCGACTGGGACCTGAACCAGAACACGGCCGCCGCGCTCGGCTTCGGCGGCGTCGGACACCGTCTGGTCCAGCATCTAGATCACTGAATCACAGGGTCCGGCAACGGGCCTGCGGTTCGATCAAGCGGGCGCTCCCGGCACGGGGGCGCCCGCCGCTCCTGCCCGGCCCGGGCTGTCATCCGGGCGCGGTCGTAGCCTCGTCTGGCAATGGCAGAGCGCTGCGTCGCCCATCTCGACATGGACGCGTTCTACGTGTCGGTCGAGCTGCGCCGGCGTCCGGAGCTGCGAGGACTGCCGGTGATCGTCGCCGGGAGCGGCCCGCGCGCGGTGGTCACGACCGCCTCCTACGAGGCGCGGCGCTTCGGCGTCGGCTCGGCGATCCCGGCGTCCCGCGCGCGGCGGCTGTGTCCCGACGGGGTGTTCCTGGCGCCGGACTTCGCCTACTACCGCGAGGCCTCGCGCGAGGTGATGGCGATCGTGCGGGCGCACGTGGAGACGGTCGAGGTGATCGGGCTCGACGAGGCCTACCTCGAGCTGACCGGGCTGCCCGCCCCGCACGCGGCGATGCGGCGGCTCGCGCGCGGAGATCGACCGCGCCACGGGTCTGGGCTGCTCGATCGGGATCGGCCCGAACAAGCTCGTGGCGAAGGTCGCCTCGGACGCCGAGAAGCCGCGCGGGTTCGTCGTCCTCACGCGCGAGCAGGCGTGCGCGCGCGTTCGCCGAGTCGCCGTGCGGGCTGGTCCCCGGAATCGGGCCCAAGACGGCCGAGCGCCTGCGCGGCTGTGGGATCGACACGCTGGCCAAGCTCGCGGCTGCGCCCGGCGCAGACGCTGGCGCAGCGATTCGGGCCGCGCCTCGGCGCCGAGCTGCAGCGGCGGGCGCGCTTCGAGGACGACGCGCCGGTGACCGAGGAGCGCAAGGTCGATCTCCGAGTCGCGGGAGACGACGTTCGACTACGACATCGCCGATCCCGCGCGGCTCGAGCCGATCCTCGACGAGCTCGTCCGGCGGCTGTGCGCGGCGCTCGTGCGCCCAGGAGCGGTGCGGCCGCACGATCGGGATCAAGGTCCGGCTCGACGACTTCTCGACCCACACCCGGGCGCGGACGCTGACCGAGCCGGTCGGATCGGCCGAGCCGCGTCGGACCGGTGGCGCTCGAGCTGCTGCGGCGATTTGCCCCCGCGCGGCCGGTGCGGCTGCTCGGGGTGCGGGTGGCCGGGCTGGAGCCGGCGCAGCCGGCGGCAGAGCAGCAGCTGACGCTGGCGGTGTGACGTCCGCGGCTGTCAGTAGAGCGCGGAGGCGAGCCGGCGGCGCGACTCGCGCGCGAGCGGATGGTCGACGCCGAGCTCGTCGAGGATCCCGACGACGACGCGGCGGATGTCGTCCTTGGCGCCGTCGGCGGTCGGGAGCGCCTCGAGCAGCAGGTCGAGCGCGCGCTCCTCGTCGCCGGCGTCGAGCGCCGCGAAGGCCGCCTGGAGGTCCGGGCTCGGCCGGCCTGCTCGAGCCCGATCCGGGCCGCGAGGCCGTCGGCGGCGAAGCTGCCCGGCACGCCGCGCGAGCAGCTGCGAGCGCCTCGTCGTTCTCGCCGCGGCCGTGCAGGATCCGGGCCAGCGGCACGGCGGCGTCGGCCCGCGCCGGCTCGAGCTCGACGGCGCGCCGCAGCGACTCCTCGTCGCCGCGCTCGACGAGCGCGTCGGCCTCGGAGGGCGAGCAGCGAATCGAGGAACTGCTCGACCGCTGCGGCGGCTGGGCGCCGACGAACTCGGCGGCGACCTGTCCGTCGCGGAACGCCTTGACCGCCGGGATGCTCTGGATCCGGAAGGTGCGGGCGAGCGTCGGGTTGGCGTCGACGTCGACCTTGGCCAGCTCGATCTTGCCGCCGCGGGCGGCGACCGCGCGCTCGAGCACCGGGCCGAGCTGGCGGCACGGGCCGCACCACTCGGCCCAGAAGTCGACGACCACGGGCACCGTGTGCGAGCGGTCGAGGACCGCGGTCTGGAAAGTCGCTCTCGGTGACGTCCATCGACATTCATGGTAGCGAGCGCCGATCGAGGCAAGCTCACGTCCACGTCAAGTCCCCGGCAGAGCGTGGATCCGCAAGGTCGCGGTAGCTTGCCGCTCCGTGAGCGAGCGAGTGGTTGACCGCGGGGCGTGGGCTGGCAGTCGAGGAGGCCGGCGAGGGGCCCCGGTCGTGCTGCTGCACGGCCTGACCGCGACCCGCCGCTACGTGGTGATGGGCTCGAGCGCGCTCGAGCGCTCGGGCCACCGGGTGATCGCCTACGACGCCCGCGGCCACGGCCGCTCCTCGCCCGCGCCGGGTCCGAGCGCATACGGCTACGACGAGCTGGGCGCCGATGCTCGAGGCGGTGCTCGACGGCGTCGGGGCGTCGAGCGAGCGGTGCTCGCGGGCGCCTCGATGGGCGCGCACACGCTCCTGTGGCTGGCCCTGCACGCGCCCGAGCGGGTCGGGGGCCTGGTTGTCATAACGCCTGCCTACGAGCCGGCCGACGACGACGACCCGCGCGCCTGGCTCGCTGGGACGCGCTCGCCGACGGGCTGCGTCGACGGCGGCGTCGAGGGCTTCCTCGCGGCCTACGGACGAGCCGCGAGTGCCCGAACGGTGGCGGGACACGGTGACTCAAGGTGATCCGCCAGCGGCTGGCGCTGCACGAGCATCCGGAGGCGGTCGCCGACGCGCTGCAGGCGGTCCCGCGCTCGCGGCCGTTCCAGGCGCTGTCGGAGCTCGGCCGCGATCGCGGTCCCGGTCGCGGTCGTGGCCAGCGCCGACGAGGCCGACCCGGAGCACCCGCAGGCGGTGGGCGAGGCCTACGCGGCCGCGATCCCCGGCGCGCGGCTGGTGCTCGACGAGCCGGGCCAGCTCGCCGGTCGCCTGGCAGGGGAGCCAGCTGTCGGCGGTGATCGCGGAGGTCGCGGCCGGGGCGCAGGTCGCGTGAGCCCCCCGGCGGCCGGCTATTCGGGGACGCCGCTGCCGCGCAAGCTCGGGATCAAGCCAGGCGCGCGGCTCGCGCTCCTCGATGCACCGAAGGGCTTCGACACGACCCTCGGCGAGCTGCCGCCCGGCGTCGGGATCCGGCGGCGGGTGAAGGGGCCGCTCGACGTGATCGTCGCGTTCTGCTTGCGGCGAGCGGAGCTCGAGCCGCGGCTTGCTTCGCTGGCCGCGGCGCTCGATCCGGCCGGCGGCCTGTGGATCGCGTGGCCGAAGCGAGCCTCCGGCGTCGCGACCGACCTGACGGACACGGTCGTCCGCGAACTCGGCCTCGCGGCCGGGCTCGTGGACAACAAGGTGTGCGCGATCGACGAGGTCTGGTCGGGGCTGCGGTTCGTCTACCGCCTGCGCGATCGACCCGCCGGGCCGGCCCGAGCGGCCGAGCGCCCGAGCCGACCGAGCCCGCCGAGCCGCTAGCCGAGCAGGACCTGCTCGTTACGCGCGGATTGCGGCGCCAGGTAGCCGTTGCCGAGGAAGCGGATCTGGACGCTGAGAGCGACCTGCCGGTTCCGGGGACCGCGGCCGGGCAGGCGCCCGAACGAGACCTGGCCCGAGAACGTGCAGTTCGGCTGCAACGCGCCGGTCGTGCTCGCTACCTGCTTGCGGCCGAGCAGGTAGCGGATCGTCGCCGTCCCGGTGCACTGCAGCGAGGCCGGATACGGCCCGCTGACCGCGCCGAAGGTGGTGAACGTGTACGGCCGCTTCTTGTCCCGGTGGGGTGTGGTGACGGCGCTGACGCGCGGGAACGGCCGCGGGTAGGGCTCGGTCGCGAACGTCGCGTCGGCCCCGACGGAGACCAGGCTGCCGTGGTAGGCGATCAGCCGGTAGTGGAACGTCGTGCCCGGCTCGAGGCCGAACAGCGGCTGGACGACGGTCGTCGGCGCGCTCGACGCGGCCAGCGCCTGGCCGAACGTCTCGCTGCCGTAGGAGGGGGTCACGCCGTACTGGAACAGCCAGGTCGTAGCCTCGCCGTTGGGATTCACGACCCCGGTCATCGCGACGCTGAACGGCCCGATATCCGTCGCGGCGCCGGTGCTCACGCCGGCGGGAGGGAAGCCGCTGGTCTTGAACGTCCGATCGCTGCCCTCCGTGAGGCCGAAGCGGTTGGAGGCGACGACGCGATAGTGATAGACGGTGCCCGGGGTCAGAGCGCCCGCGGTCCCCGAGACGCTGATCGATTTGACGCCTGCGCCCGCCGAATGCACATTGCCTTGCGACCCGTAGGCGTTCGTCAGGCCCCACTGGAAGTAGTACACCGTCCCAGCGCCGTTCGGATTGACGACCCCGAGCAGCCGAGCGCTGGTATCCGCGACGTTGGTTGCCGATCCAGTCTGGACCGCGGGCGATGACGCCGCCAGTGCGGGACTCGCCAGAAGCGCCGCGATCGAGAGCACTGCGACGAAAACACTCAGCCTGCGCGTCATCCCTACCTCCTCAGATCGGGTTCGGCAAACTTATACCCGGGAGAGGGCGGAAGTTGCGGACTCGTGAATTCATGCAACGCTCGATAATCGGGCTTATGTAGACCACAGCGCGAGAACCGGGAACTTTTCCGGCCTGACTTTCAGGACCCCGGCGCGGATGCCGATCAGCAAGGATGAGATGCGGCTGTCGCTGCGCCATGCAATCGGGCTCCTGCTCGCGGTAGCAGCGTTGCTGCTCGGGGTCGCCGCGCTCGGCGGACACTCGTCATCGCCGCCGGTCGCCAAGCCGCACGCCGCTGTGCACCGGACGGCTGCGCGCGGACCCAAGCCGGTGACCGTGCCGATCCAGGTCCGGTTCAATCAGGACAACGCGATCGGCTCGAGGCCGATGATCGCCGTGCAGGTCGGCAACGGACCGAAGGTCCCGGTGCTCCTCGATACGGGCTCGACCGGACTGCACATCTACGCTCCGGGTGTCGGGCTCGGTCCGGGCGGCGGCGTGACGGTGTCGAGCACGCCGAACAAGATCGACTATCTCGACGGGACCGTGCAGAGCGGCGTCGTCGCCAAGGCCAAGCTGACGATCGGCTCGCGCCGGACGCGCACGGCGGTGCCGTTCGGCCTGATCAACTCCGTCGGCTGCCAGTCGGCGATTCCCGACTGCCCAGGGTCAATCGGGCTGAGCGGGTACGTGGCCGAGCACATCTACGGGATCATGGGCGTCGGGATGGCCGGCGATCAAGCCGCGCTCGCGAACCCGCTGATGGCCCTGGCCGGAGGTTACGGGCACCGGTGGAGCATCGAACTGTCCGGTTCACGCGGCCGGCTCGTGCTCGGAGCGCCGGCGCCGCAGAATCCGCTCGCACAGTTCCACCTCCGGGCAGACGGCCACGACCCGACGGGTGTGCGGCGCTGGGACGACCTGAACACCAGGGTCTGCTGGGCGGCCGTCGGCCTGCGCGGCGACGCGTGCGTCGGCACGGTGTTCGATACCGGGAGCTCGCTGATGGGGTGGTTCGGCGGACTGCTGAGCCACGCCAACACCGAGACCGGGTATGGCGTGATCGCGCCCGGGACGTTTGTCGCTGCCTGGCAACCGGGCGCGCAGAAGCCGTTCTGGACGTTCACCGCCGGGATGCAGCTGTCAAACGACACCGTGATCCCATTTTCGGTCGGGAAGCACAAGCCGTTTGTCGTCGCGGCCGTGGCGTCGTTCTTCAAGTTCACAATCACCTACGACTCGGTCCACGGAACGATCTCGCTCGCCCGGCAGTGAAAGTACGATTCCCCCGTCCGATGATCCGGCGCACTCTGATCGCCGTGGCCGCACTGTCGGCGCTGGCCTGCGCCCCAGCGGCCGCCGCCGCTACGCCGGGCGGCGCCGGTGTCAGCGGTGTACAGCCGGGCGGGCCGTCCGGCGGAGCTCCGATCGGCGGCCTCGCACCGACGGAGAACCCGCGGCAGAAGATCCCGCCGCCGCCGCGCAAGCAGGCGAAGGGAACATGGTTCACCGGCGTGACCGTGACCGAGTACTGGCCGGCGCCGGAGGCGTGGTTCGGCGGGCGGCTGGTGAGCGCGCCCGGGACTGTCCGGCAAGCACCGGATCGACTGGCTGTACTCGGCGACGGGCGTGTCGATGGAGGGCGAGGGCATCGGACTCGACGGGCGCCTGTACCACATCGACGCGCTCGGCAGCGGCGGCTGGGTGACCGCGTCAGGAGCCTCGACTTCGCCGTCGGACGGCTGGTCGGCGGGCCCGCCGTACTGGCGCGCCGGCGGTTACTGGAGCAACCGCAGCGGCGGCGTGACGTTCCCGCTCGGGCGCGGCGGCTGGTCGGCCGGCACCGGGCGCACGTATGTGCCGCTGCCCGGCGTCACGTTCGCGGCCGGGCTCGCCGTTGCCGCTGCACTTCTACCAGTCGATCGCGGTCGACCCGAGCGTGATCCCGCTCGGCAGCCGCGTCTACGTCCCCGCGTATCGCAACGACGGCTACGGCGGCTGGTTCCTCGCGCAGGACACGGGCGGGGCGATCGGCGGCCGCCACATCGACGTCTACCGCACGCCCGCCCGCGAGCCAGAACGACGGCGGCCAGTACCTCACCGGCGAGCGGATCTTCGTGATCGCAGCGGGTCACTGACCGCCGCCGGGCACACTAGACTCTTCAGAACAATGGCCAAGCAGCAGCGCACCGATGCGGGTCGAGCAGCGCAGCCAGCTCGCCGCGATGCAGCAGCTGGAGAGCCGCTCCGACGAGGAGCTCGAGGCCGAGACCAAGTACAAGGCCGCGGCGCAGGCGATTCTCGGCGCGCGCGCCGCCGAGCGTTACGACGCCAAGGCCGCGCGAGCCCACTTCCAGCGCGCGATCGCCGCGGCGCGCCCCCAGGAGCGCCTGCAGCTGCGGCGGATGGCCGATGCGTCACTGGCGCTCGCCGAGCGCCGCCCCGATGACCTCAAGCAGGCGACCGAGCGGCTCGGTGTCGAGGCGCCGACGAACCGCCAGCTGCGCGGGCTGCGGTTCATGGGGCTGGTCGCGCCGCCGAAGAGCGCCGGGATCCTCGCCCGCATCCGCGGCATCCTGCTGATCGTCGCGCTCGTCGTGGCGGTCCTGGCGCTCGCGTTCGGGATCGTGAACCTGATCGCGCTTGGCCATCGGCGGCATCTCGACTGGACCTCGCGGATCTTCTACGGCGTTCGTGCTGGTCGCTGGTCGGCGATCGGCGTGCTGGCGTACTTCGGCCGACGACGCCAGAAGCGAGCTGCAGGCCGAGCGGGCCGAGCAGATCGCGCGCCGCGCGCTCGCGCTGAGCAACGGCAGCGCGGCGATGTGCGGCCGCTACACGCTGGCGACGCCCGACCCGGGCTGACGTCCGGGCGCGGTTTCCGATCGGCGAGTCGGTCGAGGTCCGCCGGCGCTTCAACGTCGCCCCCGGCGACGAGGTGCTGGCGGTCACGACCGACCGCGAGGGGCACGCCCCGCGGCGAGCTGCTGCGCTGGGGGCTCGTCCCGTCCTGGGCCAAGAGCCCGCGACACGGGCCTGAAGATGATCAATGCGCGGGTCGAGACGGTCGCCGAGCGGCCGGCTTTCCGGCGCGCCTTCGAGCGGTTCCGCTGCCTGATCGTCGCCGACGGGTTCTACGAGTGGCGCCGGATGCCGACGGGGCCCAAGCAGGCGTTCCACATCACCCGCGGCGAGACGGCGGGCTGTTCGCGTTCGCCGGGCTGTGGTCGATCTGGCACGCGCCGGACGGCACGCAAGCTGCGCACCTGCACGATCCTGACGACGGCGGCCAACTGCGGCGATCGCCCGCCTGCACGACCGGATGCCGATCATCCTTCCCGGGTCGGGTGCCGAGCGCGCCTGGCTCGATGCCTCGACGCGCGGCGGGACGAGCTGGACGAGATCCTCGCCGGGCTGCCTGCCGCGGAGACGGCGCTGACCGAGGTCGGGCCGGCGGTCAACGACGCCCGCTACGACGGGCCCGAGTGCCTGGCGCCGCCGGTTCCGAGTGGGCAGGTGGCGCTGTTCTAGGGCCCGTCTGGCGGCATTTTCCCTGCATACAGGGACAAACTGCCCCCGCCTGCTGGACCTTGGCTAGATAAGCATGTGGGGCATGCTTATGTAACCAAGGTCGCGTCCGTCTCTGCGCTTTGGGCCGTTGGCCGTTAAGCATGCGCTTTTGTCGGAATTCGGACCTGTGGGATCCGCCGGCCGCGATCCGCCCCGCCGGCCGCGATCCGCCCCGCCGGCCGCGATCCGCCCCGCCCAAGGCCTCCCTTCCCGCACCCGAGGCAGCCCGTTAGCCACCAAGAACGGTCCGAAAGGACACGACCACCGTCAAGCCCACCCACGAACCGACCGCCCTACGACACCGCCACGGTCACGCTCGACATCACCACCGCCGGCGACGGCGTCCCATCGCTAGGTGGGGTCGTCGGCAGGGCGCCGATCGCATCGACCACGCTCTGGCCCGAGACGACCTTCCCGACCAGCGCGTAGTCGGGCGTCAGGCCGGCGGACTGGGTGACGTTCGCGGCGGTGACGATGAAGAACTGGCTGCCGGAGGCTCCGGACGGGTCGGTCGCGGTCTTGGCCATCGCGACGTCGCCCTTCACGTACTGCGTGTTCTGGGGGGGCGGTTCGACGACCGAGTAGCCCGGACCGCCGGCGCCGGTCCCGGTCGGGTCGCCCCCCTGGATCACGAAGCCCGCCGCGACGCGGTGGAACGTCAGCCCGGTGTAGAAGCCGCGCTTGACCAGCGAGTAGAAGGAGGCCGAGGTCTTGGGAGAGTCCTTGACGTCGAGCGTGAACGCGAACCTGCCGCAGTTTGTAACGACAGTCACGGTGTAGGTCCGGCTCGGATCGAGGCGGAGCTTCGGTGGCTGCAGGTGCTGCTGACCCTTTGGGGCGGGCACCGAAACCGCGTGGCACGATCCACTCGCGCCGGCCCCGGCCGCCCCACCGCCGGCCCCGGACGCCGAAGCGCTCGCACCCGACGCCGAAGCGCTCGAGCCGGCCGACGAGCTGCCCGAGCCGCCGGAACCGCTCGAACTGCTCGAGCTGCCGCAGCCGGCCAACCCGGCCACGAGTCCGACCACGAGCGTAAGGATTGCGATAGTTCGACGCACGGAGGCGGAGGAAAGCACACCGCGTCGCGATAATCCGCTGCCGGCGATGCCCCTCTCCCCTCTTCTGCGCCAATACGACCACGTGCTGCTCGACCTCGACGGCTGCGTCTAGGTCGGCGAGACCCCGACGCCGGGCGTCGCCGAGGCGATCGGCCGAGCTTCGCAGCGCCGGCAAGTCGGTCATGTTCCTGACCAACGATGCCCGGCGCTCGCCAGAGGAGTACGTCCGCAAGCTGTGGTCGCTGGGGCTCCGGGCCTCGCTCGAGGAGATCGTCACGGTCGGGGCCGCGATCCAGTATGTGCTCGCCGAGCAGTCCGGGCACGACGTACTTACGTGATCGGTTCGCCGGCGATCTTCCGTCATGTCTCCGATGCCGGCCAGCGCGATCGTCAACGGGACCGATCACGCGACCGCGGCCGATGTCGTGGTCGTGGCCGGCCACGACGAGCTGCATTTCGGCGAGCTGCGGGACGCGACCCAGGCGGTGCTCGCCGGAGCGCGAGATGATCGCCGCCGGCCGCGACCGCACGTTCCCGACCGAGGACGGCATCTGGCCGGCGACCGGCGCGATCGTGGCCGCGCTCGAGTACGCGACCGAGCACGCCGCGCGGATCGTGGGCAAGCCCGACGCCGGACATGTTCGAAGCCGCGCTCGACCGGCTCGGGCCCGGCCGCGCGCTGGTCGTCGGCGACCGCCTCGACTCCGATCTGGCGGGCGCTGCCGCGGCCGGGCTCGACGGCGCGATCGTGCTGACGGGCGTGAGCACCCGCGCACAGGCCGAGGCAGCATCGGACCCGGCCCCGGTGGCGATCGCGGACGATCTCCATCGTTGCTCGTGGTGCCGTGAAGCTCTCGCTGATCGTCAATCCGTCGGCCGGCGGCGGACGCGCGACGCGCGCGCTCCCGGAGGTCGAGCAGGCCCTACGCTGACTGACGGCTACGACTACCACGTCGAGCACACGCGCAGCCTCGACGCACGCCGGCGAGCTCGGCGCAGGCGGCGCTCGCCGGCGACGAGGTCGCGGTCGCGTTCGGCGGCGACGGACTGGTCGGCGCTGTGGCCGGCGGCTCTGAGCCACAGCGACGGCGTGCTGGGCGTGCTGCCCGGCGGCCGGGGCAACGACTTCGCGCGCGGGCTCGGGATCCCGCTCGAGCCCCGCGCGGCGTGCGAGGTGCTCGCGCGACGGCCACGTGCGCAGCGCTCGACCTCGGCGAGGTCGGCGGGCAGGACGTTCATCGGGATCGCGAGCTGCGGCTTTGACTCCGAGGCCAACCGGATCGCCAACGAGACGCGGCTGGTGCGCGGCAACCTCGTCTACGCCTACGGCGCGATTCGCGCGCTGATCTCGCTGGAAACCGGCGACCTTCACATGTCACGCTCGACGGCGCGCGAGCCGCGTACGTTCACCGGCTATACGGTCGCGGCGGCCAACTCGAAGGCGTACGGCGGCGGGATGTTCATGGCGCCGGACGCGTCGCTCGAGGACGGCATGCTCGACGTCGTGATGGTCGGCATCGGTCGCCAGGCTGCGATTCCTGCGCCTGCTGCCGACCGTGTTCAAGGGCGAGCACGTGAGGCAGCCGCAACGTCGAGGTCCTGCGCGCCGGCGAGCTCGAGATCAGCGCCGACCGCCCGTTCACGATGTACGCCGACGGGGATCCGATCGCCGAGCTGCCCGTCACGCGTCCGCGCGCTGCCCGGCGCGGTCCGGGTGCTCGGTCCCCGCATGAGCGCGCTCGACGCGAAGATCGCCGCCGCGCGGGCAGTCGGCGAGCTCGCCCGGCGCGCGGGCCGGGGCGGCGGCACGAGCCTTCCGGGCAAGGTGCTGATCCGGCTCGAGCCCCACGCGATCGGCGAGCTGGCCGGCCGGCTGCGCCGAGGGTCGGTGGTCGATCTCGGCGACCAACGGCAAGACGACGACCGCGGCGATGGCGGCATCGGTGCCTCGAGCGTGCCGGGGTTCCGCTCGTCCACAACCGCGCCGGCGCCAACATGGCCGGCGGCGTCGCCTCGACGCTGCTCGCGGCGGCCCGCCACGGCGGCCGGATCGACGGCGAGCTCGGCCTGTTCGAGGTCGACGAGTTCTGGCTGGATCGCGTCGTGGCCGAGCTGCATCCGCGGGCGATCCTGCTCGGCAACCTGTTCCGCGATCAGCTCGACCGCTACGGCGAGCTCGAGACGATCGCCGACCGCTGGGCGGCGGTCGTCGGCGTCGCTGCCCGGCGCAGACGCAGATCGTGCTGAACGCCGACGACCCGCTGATCGCCGACCTCGGCCGTGACGTGGCCGGCGTGAGCTACTTCGGGGTCGAGGATCCGACCGGTCGCGCTGCCGGAGATGCAGCACGCGTCGGACTCCAAGCACTGCCGCCGCTGCGGCGCCGCCTACGTCTACGACGCGATCTACCTCGGTCACCTCGGCCGCTACCGCTGCCCGTCGTGCGGCCAGCAGCGACCGGCGCCCGTCGGTCGCCGCCGAGCAGATCGAGCTCGATGGAACGCGAGCCGCGTCGCTTCACGCTGCGGACTCCGAGCGGGCGCCGCGCGCGTGCTGCTCCCGCTTCCCGGCCTCTACAACGTCTACAACGCGCTCGGCGCGGCCGCGCTGTGCCTCGAGCTGGGCGATCGCGCTCGAGCAGGTCGTCGACGGCCTCGCAGGCGGTCACGCGCGGCGTTCGGACGCGCCGAGACGGTCGCGGATCGGCGAGATCGAGCTCTCGATCCTGCTGATCAAGAACCCCGCCGGCGCCAACGAGATCCTGCGCACGCTGGCGCTCGAGCGGGGCGAGCTCGACGTGCTCGCGATCCTCAACGACCGGACCGCCGACGGCCGCGATGTCTCCTGGATCTGGGATGCCGACTTCGAGCTGCTCGCCGCCCGCGTCCGGCGCGTGACCTGCGCCGGGACGCGGGCGGCCGAGCTGGCGCTGCGGTTGAAGTACGCCGGGGTCGCGCCCGAGCGGCTGACCCGTGGTGCCGCGGTCTCGGCGCCGGCGCTCGACGCCGCCCTCGCCGCGACCGCCGATCGGCGGCTGTTCGTTCTGCCGACGTACACGGCGTTGCTCGAGCTGCACGCGGAGCTCGCCGCGCGCGGGCCACGTCGCGCATTTCTGGGAGCAGGCGCGCGGTGAGCGTGATCTGGCACGACCTCGAGTGCGGCGCCTACGCTGAGGACCTGCCGTTCTGGCGCTCGCTGGCCGACGAGCACGGCGACCCGGTGCTCGACATCGGCGCGGGCACCGGCCGGATCGCGCTTGACCTCGCCCGCCACGGTCACCAGGTGACGGCGCTGGATCGCGACGAGAAGCTGCTCGACGAACTGCGCGAGCGATCCGACGGGCTCGGGGTGCAGACGGTCCTCGCCGATGCCCGCGATTTCGACTTGGGAGCGCAGTTCGCGCTGTGCATCGTGCCGATGCAGACGATCCAGCTGCTCGGCGGCGAGCAGGGCCGAGCCGCCTTTCTGCGCTGCGCCCAGCGGCACCTGAGGAGCGGCGGCGTCGTGGCGATCGCGCTCAGCGACGTGCTCGAGTGTTCGACGCGGACGAGCGGCTCACCGGTGCCGCTGCCGGACGTCTGCGAGCGTCACGGCGTCGTGTACAGCAGCCTGCCGACGGCGGTCCGCGCCGAGCCGGATGGGTTCGTGCTCGAACGCCGGCGCGAGACGGTGACGGCGCACGGCCAGCGCACGGTCGAGCGCAACATCATCATGCTCGACCGTGCTGACCGCCGACGGCCTCGAGCGCGAGGCGAGCGCGATCGGGCTGCGGCCGGCCGGCGGCGCCATACGATCCCGGCGACCACCGACTACGTGGGCAGCACGGTGGTGATGCTCGGTGTCTGACGTCGAACTGCGCGTGTGCGCGCTGTACCCGGAGCTGATGAACATCTACGCCGATCGTGGCAACCTGCTGATGCTCGAGCGGCGCTGCCGCTGGCGCGGGATCGGGTTCACCGTCCGCTCCAGCGACCTCGGCGAGGAGCTCGACCCCGACGGCCGCCGACCTGTACTACATCGGCGGCGGCCAGGACCGCGACCAGGAGCTGTGCGCGCGCGACCTCGCCGAGGTCAAGCGCGAGCGCCCTGCACGCCGCCGCCGCACGCGGGGCGCGTGATCCTCGGCGGTGTGCGGCGGCTACCAGCTGCTCGGGCACTCCTATCAGCTCGGCGACGAGACGCTCCCCGGCGTCGGGCTCGTGGATCTGCGGACGGTCCGGGCGCGAAGGTGACCGCGGCTGATCGGCAACGTGGCAATCGAGGTCGAGCTCGAGCCCGGCGAGCGCCGGGTGCTGGCCGGGTTCGAGAATCACGGCGGCCGCACGATATCTGGGCCCGGCGGCGTCGCCCGCTCGGACGGGTGCTGCAGCGGCCATGGCAACAACGGCGAGGACGGGTTGGAGGGCGTCCGGCGACGGCAACGTGATCGGAACCTATCTCCACGGTCCGCTGCTGCCCAAGAACGCCTGGTTCGCGGACTGGCTGATCGCGACCGCGGTGGGCCTGACCGAGCCGCTGGCACCGCTCGATGACGAGCTCGAGGCCGAAGCCCATGCCGACGCTCGCCGGGCCGCGGGGGTGTAGCTTCGGTGCGCCGCCGCCCCGCCGCCACGATGCGCCAGCTCCTGATCGTCGTCCTCTGCCTGCCGATCCTCAGTGTCGCAGCCTGCGGCAGCGGCAGCCATCAGGCGAGCACCACCCACCCCCGCGCCAGCGCGACCCCGTCGACCACGACGACCCCGACGACCTCGATCACCTCGACGAGCACGAGCACGAGCAGTACGACTTCGCTACCCGGCACCGGCAAGCCGCCGGTCGTGATCGGCGACAAGAACTACACCGAGCAGTTCGTCCTCGGTCAGCTCTACCTTCAGGCACTTCAGGCGAACGGCTTCAGCGTCAGCCTGAACCGCAACATCGGCGCGACTTCGGTCACCGTTCAAGCGCTCGCGACCGGCCGGCTCGCGATGTATCCGGAGTATCTACAGACCTGGAACACGCAGGTCGTCGGCGACACGCGCACGTATCGCAGCGCGTTTCTGGCCTACCAGGCAGGGCAGCGGTACGCGCTGGCGCACGGGCTCGAGCTGTTGAGCCCGACCCCGTTCAGCGATACGTGGGCGATTGCCGTAACGGTCGGGTACGCGGCCCAGAACCACCTCATCACAATCAAGGACCTGCGCGGTGTCGGGCCGCCGCTGACGTTCGGAGGTCCGCCACAGCTGCAGACCGGTCCGGAGGCGCTGCTGCCCGCGATCCAGCACGCCTACGGCGTCGTCCCGACCGCGTTCGATCCGCTCGCGATCGGCGACCAGTATCCGGCGCTCGATGCGAGCTCGATTCAGGCCGCGTTCGTCAACACGACCGACGGGCAGCTGGCGTTCGGCGACTACCAGCTGCTGGCCGACCCGCGCAACGTGTTCGGCTGGGGCCAGGTCGTCCCGGTCATCTCCGAGCAGGCTCTGAACGCCGAGGGGCCGGTGTTCGCGGAGATCGTCAACCGGATCAGCGCCATGTTGACCACAGGTGTCATGCGCCAGCTGAACGCGCTCGTGGACGTTGCCGGCAAGGATCCGGCGGTGGTCGCCAAGCAGTTTCTCGAGACCCACGGTGTGATCCCCGTGACCGCGTCCTGACCGGCGGTGTGATCCCCGTGACCGCGTCCTGACCGGCGATCCGGCCGGCGCGCTCAGCTCCCGCTCGAACCGAACCCACCGCTCCCGCGCTCGGAAACCGACAGCGTCTCGACCTCGATCACGTCCGGCATCCGCACGCTGAGGACAAGGAGCTGGGCGATCCGGTCGCCGGCGCCGATCTCGAACCGGGTAGCGCGATCGGTGTTCAACAGCAGCACCCGCACCTCGCCGCGATAACCGGCGTCGATCAGGCCGGGGGCGTTGACCAGCGCGATCCCGTGGCGCGCGGCCAGGCCCGAGCGGGGAAGCACGAGACCGGCGTGGCCCTCGGGGATCTCGACCGCGATCCCGGTCCGGAGCGACACGCGCTCGCCGGGATCGAGCCCGGCGGGCTCGAGCGCGTACAGGTCGAGCCCCGCGTCGCCGGGGTAGGCGCGGGCTGGAAGCGTCGCACGCGCGTCCAAGCGCAGGATCCGCAGGCTCATCCGCGACCGTGGTTCAGCGTCAAGCTCATCCCGGACGGTGGTTGCGCGTGAACGGCTGATAGCGGTCGGCGATCGCCGCCGGCAGCCGGGCAACGACCCTGACGCCGTCCGGGGTGTCCTCGCGTTCGAGGTCGCCGGCGAGATCGTGCAGCTCCGCCAGCCGGCCGCCCTCGTCGAACGGGATCAGGAGCTCGATCTCGCGCAGCGTCCGCGCGAACTCCTCCTCGATCCGATCGGTCAGCGCCGCGATTCCCTCACCCGACTGCGCGGACACGAGCACGCCGTCGGGATGGCGGCGGGCGAGTTCGGCGCGGCGCTGCTCGTCGATCAGGTCGGCCTTGCTCAACACCAGCACTCGGGCGGCGTCGATCGCGCCGATCTCGGCCAGCACATCCTCGACCGCGGCGGTCATCCCGAGCAGCTCCTCCTCGGGGGCCGACGCGTCGACGACGTGCAGGATCAGATCTGCCAGCCGGGTCTCTTCGAGCGTCGCACCGAAGGCATCGACGAGCTGGTGCGGGAGCTTGCGGATGAAGCCGACCGTGTCGGTGAGCAGGTAGTCCCGTCCACCGGTGCGAAGCACGCGGGTGGTGGGGTCGAGCGTCTGGAACAGGCGATCGCCGACGCCGACCGTCGCGCCGGTGAGCGCGTTGAGCAAGGTCGACTTGCCGGCGTTGGTGTAACCCGCGAGCGCCACCGAGGGCAGGTGGGCACGCTCGCGCTCGGCACGCATCACCGAGCGGCTCGACTTGACACGGGCGAGCCGGCGCCGCAGCGCCGCGATCCGGTCGCGCGCGAGGCGGCGATCGGTCTCGATCTGGGTCTCGCCCGGTCCGCGCGTGCCGATCCCGCCGTCCATCCTGCCCGCCCCGAGGCGCTCCAGATGCGACCACAGGCCGCGCATCCGGGCGAGGTTGTACTCGAGCTGCGCGAGCTCGACCTGGAGCTTGCCCTCGGCGCTGTGCGCGTGGGCGGCGAAGATGTCGAGGATGATCGCCGTGCGGTCGATCACCGGCAGGCCGAGCGCCTGCTCCAGGTTGCGCTCCTGGCGCGGCGAGAGCTCGTCGTCGCAGGCGACGAGGTTCGCGTCTGCGCCTGAAAGCTCGTGCTTGAGCTCGTCGAGCTTGCCCGGGCCCAGATACGTGTTGGGGTGGGGATGATCGCGGCGCTGGACGAGCTCGCCGACCTCGGCGACGCCGGCTGTGCGCAGCAGCTCGCCGAGCTCGGCGAGCTCGTGCTCGTCGCCGTCGGGGATCGCGGCGATCAGGTAGGCCCGTTGCCGGGCCCTTCCTCTGGGCCTTCCGCCATCGGAGGTTGGGGACGCCGGCCGCGTGCGCCCATGGTGGCTTTGCTGCACGCGAGGGATGGTAGCCGCGGCTACTTCACGTGGATGTCGGCCGTGCTGAACACGGCGCGATTGCCCCCGTTGGTTATGTGGAGCGTGATCGTGCCCGATCCGGTGGCGCCGTTGGACGTGTTCTCGAGCGTGACCGTGCAGTTGAAGCTGACGCCCTGCTTCTTCTTGACGCCGCCGGGGCAGCTGACCTTGGTGGCCTTGATCGGGCCGAGCTTGCCGATCTGCGATTTGATCACGTTCTCGGCCGAACCCGGATCCACGGTTGCGGTGCCACATCCGGCGAGTGCGATCGCGCAAGCCGGTGCGACCACCAGTGCCGGGAGTGCCCGGCGTGCCCTCGTTCCCATACCTGACTCCTGTTATTGGGTGTGCGCCTTGCAGGCGCGACTCTACAGCTGCTGGAGGCGTTGCACAGCCTCAAGCAGCCGATCGTCGGGGGTCGTCAGGGAGATCCGGAAGAACCCCTCGCCGCTGCGCCCGTATGCCCCACCTGGGGAAATAACGACCGCGGCCTGCTCGAGCACGTGCTCGCAGTACGCGGCGGCCGACTCGAACCCTTCGGGCACCGGCGCCCAGATGTAGATCGTCCCCTTCGGTGGGGTGACGTTCACACCGGCCTGCGCGAGCGCCTCGCAGACGAGGTCGCGCCGGCGCCGGTAGACGGCGTTCATCGCCTTGACATCCTGGTCGAGCCCGGGTGCGAGTGCGGCGGCGCCCGCGAGCTGGACAGCCTCGAAGTTGCCGGAATCGATATTCGACTTCAGCCGCCAATACTGCGCGATCGCCTCGGCGTTGCCGACGATCGCCGCGCACCGCCAGCCGGTCATGTTGTAGCCCTTGGACAAGGAGAACACCTCGACGCCGACCTCCTTGGCGCCCGGTGTGGCGAGAAACGACGGGGCGACATAGCCGTCGTAGGTCGTCTCGCTGTAGGCGTTGTCGTGTACGACGAGCAGATCGGCGCTGGATGCGAGCTCGACCGTCTGGGCGAAGAAGCCGTCCGGGACGACCGCGCCGGTGGGGTTGTTCGGGTAGTTGATGAACATCAGCCGAGCGCGGTCGAGGTCGGCGGCTGTGATTGCGTGCAGATCGGGCGCGAAATCGCGCTCCGGCAACAGCGGCATCAGCACCGCCTCACCGCCGGCCAGCAGCGGGCCGCCGGTGTACACCGGATAGCCCGGGTCAGAGGCCAGCGCGACGTCGCCCGGATCGAGGAATGCCAGGTTCAGGTTGAAGATGCATTCCTTGGCCCCGATCGCCGCCATCACCTCCGTCTCGGGATCGAGCGTGACCCCGAACCTTCGCTCGTAGAACGCCGCCACGGCCTCGCGGAACTCCTTGCGGCCGCGATTGGACGGGTAGGTGTGGGTGCTCGGATCGGCAACCGCGCGCTGGGCCGCGGCGACGATCGGCGCGTAGGTCGGCGTGTCGGGATCGCCGATCCCGAGGCTGATCACGTCGATTCCGGCCGCGCGCTTGGCGGCGACCTTGCGCTCGAGCTCGGCGAACAGATACGGGGGGATCCGGTCAAGGCGGCTACTCGGTCGCATGCAGCTCCTTTACGAACGCGTCGGCCAGCGTGCCCGCGAATACCGGCACCGCCCAGCCGCTCAGGTTGACTTCAAGGCTCTCCCCCACCTCGACTGTCAGCTCGCCGCCGTCGAGCACCACGGTGACCGGCGAGCTGCCGCCGTCGAGGACGTATGCAGTTGCTGCTCCGGACGCACCGGTGCCGCTCGCGGTCGTCTCGCCGACGCCGCGCTCGAAGATCCGCGCCCGGATCAGCTGCGGTCCAATCGGTGTGAACCAGGAGACGTTGGTGCGGTTGGGGAACAGCTCGTGGTGCTCGATGCCGGGGCCTGCCGCTTGCAGGTCGAGCGATGCCAGCTGACGCTCGTCGGCGACTGCGATCGCACATTGCGGGTTGCCGATCTGCACGTGCTGAAAGCGCCAGGTGCGCCCGGCGGCCGTGAGCTCGCCGCGACCGTCGTCGGCTCCGGAGGGGTAATCGTCGCTGCGCAGCCGCGCCCGCCCGATCTGCATCGTGCAAGTGGTCGCCGAGGTGATCGTCGGCCGGATCGGGCCCGCCTTGGTCTGCAGCTCGAACTGGTCTTCCCGCGCCCACCCGCGGCGGCGGAGGTAGAGCACGGCCTCGCGCGCGCCGTTGCCCGACAGCTCGGCCTCTGACCCGTCGGGGTTGAAGATCTGCAGGCGGGCGACGAAGCCGGCTGCGTCCGGTTCTGACAGCAGCAGGATCCCGTCCGCGCCGACGCCGGTGTGCGTGGCGCAGATCGCCCGGATTCGCGCCGGCGTCAGCTCGAATGGGAGCGCGGAGGCCTCCAGGATCACGTAGTCGTTGCCGAGCGCATGCCACTTCTCAAAGTCCACGCGGCGGGAGTGTAGGTGGACGCTCGCCCAGGGGCGGTCGCTCGGGGGGGCGGTCGCTCGGGGGGGCGGTCGCTCGGGGGCGCCGTCGCTCGGGGGGCGGTCGCTCGGGGGGGCGGTCGCCTGGCTGATCGCGTAGCGTCGCGCGGCCATGACGCAGCTCCGGTCCCTGCTTGGGCATCCGCGGGCGCCGCTGGCGCTCCTGGCGGTGCTGTCTCTGCTCTCACTCGGGGTCCGGGCGGCCGCACTCGGCGATCCGTGCCGCTTGCCGTGCAATACCCCCAGCGATCACACCACCGTGTTCGACGAGTCCTACTACGTCAACGCGGCGCGAGTGATCGCGGGGATCGAGCCGCCCCCCGGAGCGACCTACGCCGGGTCGCCGCTCGGCGACGATCCGAATGCCGAGCACCCGCAGCTGGCGAAGCTCGTGATCGCGGGATCGATCGAGCTGTTCGGCGACGGGCCGTTTGCGTGGCGGCTGGGCAGCCTCCTGTTCGGCTCACTGGCGATCCTCGGCCTGTACGCGCTCGTGCGGGCGGCCGGTGGCGGGTCGTGGCTCGCGCTCGGCGCCGCGGCGTTGATGGCGTGCGACAACCTGCTGCTCGTCCACGGGCGGATCGGGACGCTCGATATCTACGCGGTCGCCGCGATGATCTGGGGGGCGGCCGCCTACCTTCGCGGTCGGCCGATCCTGGCCGGTGCCATCATCGGGGTCGGCGCATGCTTCAAGCTCGTCGCGCCGTACGTGCTCGCGGTGCTGGTCGTGTTCGAGCTGCTGCGATGGCTGGTCGAGCGGACCGATGTCCCTCGTCGGGTATGGCATCTGGGCGCATCCCTGGTGACCGCCACGGGCGTGTTCTTTGCGCTGCTCGCGGTCATGGACCGGGTCGCACCACCGTATGACCCCGTCGCCGGGACCCTCGTCTCGGGCGGGCCGTTTGCGCACTTCGCGCACATGCTGAGCTATGCGGCCCATCAGACCAGCCCGCACGGGCCGACCGGGATCGCCTCCTACCCGTGGGAGTGGTTCGGCGACTACAAGCCGATCACGTATCTCGCGATCGACCCGGCGCATCCGGGGCACGGGCTGTTCGACATCCATCCCGCGACCCACTTTCTCGGCCTGATCAGCCCCCCGATCCTGGTGCTTGCGATCCCCGCGCTGGTGGCGGCCGCGCTCGGCGTCGCGCGCAGTGCCGCCGGGCGGGCGTTGCCGGGCGACAGCGTCGTCGGGTCGCTGGCGCTCGCGTGGTTCATCGGCACGTGGGTGCCGTTCGAGCTCCTGAGCGTCCTCTACAGCCGCACCAGCTACCTGTACTACATGGTGATCGTGATGCCCGGGATCTATATCGCCGTCGTGCAGCTCGTCGCCCGCGCACGGATCAACCGGAAGCTGATCGGCCTGTGGGCATTCGCGGTGCTCGTCGCCGCGGTCGTCATGTATCCGTTCACGCCGTGGCCCTGAGCCGGGCGGCGGTCGCGGCACGGTCGGCGGGCGGGCGGGCGGCGGGCGGGCGGGCTGGGGGCGGGCCCCCGGTCCAGTCGAGTTCGGCGACGATCCCGCCGGCGATCTCAACCTCCCGCGCGCGGGCCACCCCGTCGCTCCACAGGGTGTAAGCCCCGGCCGGGACGGCGTCGAACACGGCCGTGTACGCGGGGTGCCCGCCGGCCCGGCGCTCGAGCACATCCTTGTGCGAGCGAGCGCTGTCATCGTCGGCCGGGCTGATCTCGATCTCGGTGCCGTGGAGATCGGCCTCGGTGTGGACGATCAGGGCGCCCAGATCGTCGCCGATCTCCAACACCACGAACTCGGGGTGGGAACGAGCCGAGTACTGCTCGTGCTGCTCGTGGTGGTGATCGCGGTCGTGATCGTGGTGGGAGTGCCGGTCGCCGGGAGCGTGGGTGTGGGCTTGGTAGTCGTGGGTCATGTCACGACGTGGTCGAGGGGGCCTCGTAGCCACCGTGCGGGCCGCCGATGTACGGGAACCCGGCCTGCGAGCGGAACCCGTTCGGCTTCAGCCCCTGGGTCACGGCGCCGGCCGCTGCGTCCGGCTTGAACGCATTCGGCTTGCCCTTATTCGGATCGACCAGCGGGTAGGTGACGCCGGCGACCGCGCGGATCGCGATCGTGATCACGTCGTCCCCGACGCGCCGTCCGTTGGGCCAGCCCGCCGCGTCGCCGGCGATCAACCCGAGCGGGTTGGGGTTGTGCGTGGGCGGGATCGCGACGTTGAGCCGCAGCATCTCCGCCAGCACCGATCCCGCGCTGTTCTGGAAGCCGGGGACGATTCCCTTTGGGATGCCGGTCAGGAAGACGGCCGCGATGTCGAGCCGCGTGGCCGACAGCGCCGCCAGGTTCGGGAACACCTTCGGGTAGAGCACCGGCAGCAGACCGGCCAGTTCCGGGTGCTCGGCGAACGAGGCGTAGTTCTTGTCGTTCACCGGCTGGCTGCCGTTCCACTTGTCCTTGAGTCCGAGCGGGACGATCACCTCGTTGAACAGCGGGTTGCCCAGCCGTGAGACCTGGACCCACGGCCCGCTCTCGAGCCGCTCGTCATTGGCGAGGTCCGCGATCCGGACCTTGCGACGGCTGGCTGCGCCCCAGACCCCGAGCACGGCGGTGGAGCTCATTGGATCGTGCGGAAGCGACCCGTTCGAGGTCAGCTTGCGGATCGGGACCTGGATCGCGATCGTGTGGACATTGCTCGTATCCAGCCCGTCCTTGCCCGGCTGGGCCGGGGTTGGAATCAGATGCAGGTTCTGGAACGGGCGCAGGTCGCCAAGGTCGAAGATCGACCCCAGATCGACGTAGAACGGGTCGTTGCGCTGTCCCGCGAACACCTTCTCGCCGCCGCTCAGTGTGTGCACCGCGGCACGACCGAGCTTCTCGTAGTCGGGCGTCGAGCGCGGACCGATGTTGCACGGCGGGCACTTCAGCCCGGTGCCGAGCACGTGCCGGCGGCCGGACCGGGCGGCGTCGTTCCCGTCGACTCGAATGACGCTGTAGAACTGTCGCTTGTTCCAGTTCTTGTCCTCCAGCGACGAGATCGGGCCGGTGTTGTACAGGAACGTGTTCGGGTTGCGCAGCGCTGTCTCGAAGCGAAACTCATACGCGATCTCGGGCAGCCCGTCGCCGTCGTTGTCGATATAGATCGAGTACCGGACGTCATTGCCGAACTCGTAGAAGTTCGGCCCGCCCGCCGGGGTCTCGGCCGGCAGGTAGTTGGTGATGATCGTGACCGTGTCGGGCTTGTCTGGGCTGACGAACGCGTACGTGTCGGTGTTGTCAGCAACGGGATCCTTGCTGATCTCGGGGGCTTCGCGATGAGATGACATGTGATCCTCCTAAGTGCTCAGGCCGGCGGCGCCGACTCAGTTGCCCAGACCGGCGCTGCCGACGTCCAGCAGCCGCTGGGCGAGCACCGGATCGCGGTAGGTCGTTTCCGAGGTTCCGGACATCACCGTGACCTCGCTCGTCTTGGCGTTTCTGAGGTACGCCGTCACCGGTTCACGCGGCGGCGGGCCGGAAGGCTCCGTCACCCGCACGGCGTCGTTGCCGCCCTCGAGCGCCTTGACGGCGATCGCCGGGGCCGCTACCACTGCCGCTCCGGTCGCCGCCACGGCCGTCGTCTGCAGGAATCCGCGCCGGTTGACCTGCCGCGTGGAGGTCGGGGTCTTCTCGTTGCTCACGTCGAGCTCCTCTCGGGGCCGGGATTTGCTTCCGGCTCCTCATACGCTGTTGGCGGCCGCGCAGATCAGCAACGCGCTCGCAGTTGCGAGCGACTCTCAAGTGGCGGATGGCGCGGTCTTTCCAGTGGCGGCTGGCGCGGTCTTTCCAGTGGCGGCTGGCGCGGTCTTTCCAGTGGCGGCTGACGCGCTCCTGGGGTCGCGGGTTTGACCCGTCCTGTCAACCGAATCGCGGTCGGATGCGTATTGGTGTGTAGATGACAGTCGTACCCGATTGCCCTACCGGCGCCACGCCCGACCTTCAGTCTGCGCTCGAGATCCTCCGAGCGCACGGCCTCCGTGTCTCCGCGGCTCGGAGGATCGTGCTGGCGGCGCTGTTCGCCGCCGATGGGCCGCTGTCGGCGGAGCAGATCGCCGCTGGGGTCGGCGGGCGCGTGCCCGTCTCGGACATCGGCTCGACATACCGCAACCTCGAAACGCTGACGAGGTTGGGAATCGTCCGGCACGTCCACCTCGGTCACAGCCCCAGCCTGTATGCGATTGCGATCGCCGGCGAGCAGGAGTATCTGACCTGCGAACGGTGTGCCGAGTTCCGGGCGGTGGCGCCCGGCGAGCTCGTCGCGGTCCGGGACGCGATCCGGGCTCGGTTCGGATATCAGGCTGACTTCTCTCACTTCCCGATCGTCGGCCTGTGTGCGGCCTGTGCTCGCGACGCCCTACCCGGCTCCGCGCAGCCACAGAGCCAGTAGCCGGTCGGCCACCTGCGCCGGCGTGCTGTCGGTGATGTCGATCTCGTTCACCGAGGCGAGCTTTCGCATCCAGGTCAGCTGGCGTCGCGCGTAGTTGCGCGTCTTGCGTTTCATCGCCTCCACGTCCCCGCCCAGGAGCTCATCGAACCCGAGCGCCTTGCGAGCGGTGATCGACGCGCCGGCGGCATGCGCGCGGCGAACCTCCTCCTCGGCGCCGGCGGCGATCATCCGGTCAACTCGAGCGTTGATCCGGTCGTACAGGCGCTCGCGCTCCATCACCAGCCCCACGAGCAGCGTCGGTGCTCGCATCTCGGCCGTCCACAGCTCGGACTGGCCTTCCCCCGGGCCTTCGGGCGGCTCGAGCTCGCCCGCGTCGAGCAGCTCGAGCGCGCGCACGACGCGCTGGCGATCGGTCGGCTGGATCTCGGCGGCCGCCCACGGCGCCCGTTCCATCAGCGTGCCATGCAGCGCGACCGGTCCGCGTCGCTCGAGCTCGTTCAGCCACCGCTCACGAACCCCGTCCGGTGGAGGTGGCCGCAGGCTCAGCTCGGTCAGCGCGGCCCGCAGGTAGAGACCGGTTCCACCGACCACGATCGGCCGCGCGCCGTCGGCGAGCAGCGTGTCGATCTCGGCATGCGCGAGCTCCGCGTATTGGCCCGCACTGAAGCTCGCGTCGACGGGAAGGAACGAGATCAGCCGGTGCTCGAGCTGGGCGCGTTCGGCCGGTCCGGCGGCGCCGGTCAGAGTCTCGAGTCCGGCGTACACCTGCAGCGCGTCTGCGGACACGGCGACGGGCCGCTGCCCGTGAGCGCGCAGGCGCTGTGCGAGCGCGATCGCGACGGCGGTCTTGCCGATGCCGGTCGGCCCGAACAACGCGATCACGTCTGCGGGCGGCATGGCGGGAGTATGGTGAAGTGATGGTCCGCGGAGGGCAGCGGTGAGCGCCCGCATCGGGGCCGGCGTCTCGACATCACGTAACCCGTTGCACGCCGCGCGCGAGGCGGCGAGTCCGGTGGCGGCGGCGCTGGACGGCGCCGAGCCGGACCTCGCGCTCGTGTTCGCGAGCGGCGAGAACCTGCGCGCCCCCGAGGCGACGCTCGCGGGGGTGCATGAGCTGCTCGCGCCACGAGCGCTGATCGGCTGTGCGGCCGGCGGCGTGCTCGGGGCCGGCCGGGAGTTCGAGTCCGGCACCGCCGTCGCCGTGTGGGCGGCGGCGTTCGACGGTGGCGGGGAGGCCGGCGCGTTCCATGCCACCGCCAGCTCGGACGGGCTCGCGGGACTGCCGGCGCTGGCCGGCGCAGACGGCGTGATCCTGCTATCCGATCCGTACTCGTTCCCGACCGACGCGGCGCTCGTCGAGCTGGCGCAGCATACGGGGGCCGTCCCGGTGCTGGGCGGGCTCTCCAGCGCGCGCTTGCCCGACGGCGCGGCGGCGCTGTTCCTCGGCGAGCAGGTGCTCAACGAGGGCGCGGTCGGCGTCACGCTGCGCGGCGTCGAGATGATCCCCTGCGTCTCACAAGGCGCCGCGCCGCTTGGGCGCGAGGTCACGATCACGGCGGCCGAGGGCAACGTGATCCACGAGCTCGCCGGGCGGCCCGCGCTCGAGACCGTCGAGCAGATCATCGGCGAACTCCCGCCTCGTGAACAGGCGCTGATCGCCCGCGGAGTCCTGATCGGCATGGTGATCGACAGCGGCAAGCCCGAATACCAACAGGGAGACTTCCTCGTCCGCGGTGTGCTCGGCGCCGATCCGGACTCCGGGCGGCTGGCCGTGGCAGCGACCGTCCGGCCGGGACAGGTCGTGCGACTGCACGCGCGCGACGCGCGCTCTGCCGACGAGGATCTGCGCGGTGCGCTCAGGCTGCGGTTGCAGGCGCTCGCCGGGGAGGCGCCGGCGGGCGCCGTGCTGTTCTCGTGCAACGGGCGCGGGCGGGCGATGTTCGGCGCGCCTGACCACGACGCGAAGGCGGTCGCGGACGAGCTCCTCGGGGCGCCGGCGGCGGGCTTCTTCGCCGCCGGGGAGATCGGGCCGGTCGGCGGTCGCAGCTTCCTGCACGGGTTCACGGCGACGGTTGCCGTGTTCCCCGGCTGAGCCGTCGGGTTTGCGGGCTGAGCCGTCGGGTTTGCGGGCTGAGCCGTCGGGTTTGCGGGCTGACCGGTCGGGTTTGCGGCCTGACCGGTCGGGTTTGTGGCTGACCGGTCGGGTTTGTGGCTGACGCGTTGGATGGACGGACCGATGACGGCCGGCTTCGCGTCTGCGGGGCCGGCGCGGGCCGAAATGCACGTCGGCGGCATGCGTAAAGGCCCAAAGTCCACGGGCCGTGCCGACCTTGGTTACATAAGCATGCCCCACGTGCTTATGTAGCCAAGGTCCAGCAGGTGGGGGCGGTTTGTGCCTCTATGCAGGCGAAATGCCGAATTTTGCTGACATCCGCCGGGCCGCCGGCGCGCCGCCCCGGGTGGGTGCTCGGTCTCCCTCCGAATAGACTGGCCGCCGTGAGCCTCATGAGCGGCAATGTCCTCGTGACCGGGGCGACGGGCGGGATCGGTCAGGCGATCGCCAGAGCGTTCGCAGCCCGCGGGGCGCGGCTGATGCTTACGGGCCGCCGCAGCGACGTGCTCGAGCCGTTGGCGGTCGAGGTCGGGGGCCGTGCCGTGGTCTGTGACCTCGGGCGGCGGGAGGATGTCGACCGGCTGGCCGCTGAGTCGCTGGCGGCTGAGATCGATGTGCTCGTGGCGAACGCGGCGCTGCCGGCGTCCGGGGAGTTCCTCGAACTGAACCAAGAGCAGCTCGATCGGATGCTGGAGGTCAACCTGCGGGCCCCGATCGCGCTCGCGCGAGCCCTCGCCCCCGCGATGGCGCAACGGCGGCGCGGTCACATGGTGTTCATCTCTTCACTCTCCGGCAAGACCGCTTCGCCCGTGTCGTCGCTGTACTCAGCGACCAAGTTCGGTCTGCGCGGGTTTGCCCTCGGTGTGCGCGAGGACATGCGGCACTACGGCGTCGGTGTGTCGCTTGTGCTGCCCGGGTTCATCCGCGACGCGGGGATGTTCGCCGACGCGCGCGTGCGGCTGCCGCCGGGGGTGGGCACGAGGACACCGGAGCAGGTCGCTGCTGCGGTGATCCGGGCGATCGAGCGAAACCGAGCGGAGATCGAGGTCGCTCCGTTGGCAGTGCGCCTCGGCGCGAGCCTCGGCGGGCTGGCGCCCCAGTCGGCGGCGACGGTCAACCGACTGCTTGGTGGCGACAAGGTCGCTTCCAAGCTCGCGACCGGGCAGCGCGACAAGCGCGACTGACGCGGCCGGGCCACTGACGCGGCCGGGCCACTGACGCGGCGGGTCGCTCTCGGGTTGCCGGTGGGGGCGCCTACCCGGCGAGGCCGCCGAAGAAGGCGAACGGGTTGGGCGGAGCCTCGTCTTGCACCGTGCGCATCGATCCTTCCGCGGTCACGGTGCAGCCGCTTGGTGCCTCCTCGCGCAGGCGGGCGGCAAGGGCGTCCGCGGCGTCTTCATCCGCCGCGCCGACCAGCAGGTACTTCCAGCGCTGAACCAGCTCCAGGCCCTCGCCCCTGAGCTGCTCCCCGAGCTCCCGAGCGACGTGGTGAGATGGGCACTGCACCCGCACCTCGAATTCCGCGTATCCCCGGTCGGCCGACTCCTCGCGCTCGTTGCGGATTCGCTCGGCATGTTCGGCGGCGCGGGCGGCGTCAGTGTCGGGCAGCGCCTCGTCGGGATCCTCCCACTCCTCGGAGGCCGGGTGCCAGCGGCGCAGCTCGGTCTCGATCTGCCAGCCGCCCTTCTCTGCCAGCTGGGCGATCAGCGTTCCGACCTGCTCGGCCTGCTCGCGGGTCTCCGCGTAGCAGAACACCTCGGCACCGTCTCGGGAAACTGCGACCTTGTTCTCGAACGCGCTCTTCAGGTCATGCTCGAGCTCAGTCGCCTCCATGTGCTGCGTCAGCTCCAATGCGTGGCTCGGCTCACGCAGATCAACTCGCAGTCGCCAGTCTTCGCTCATCCCTGGAGCGTATCCGTTCGGCGCGCTCCGAACGGTCTGGCCCGCGAGGCCGACGGCACCGCGCCCCCGTTCCGTCGAGTTTGGCCAAGATCGCCTTGAAACCGTCTTAGCGGTTTAGTAGGTTATGTAACCAGTAATCCTTGAATGGAGGTTTCAGGTGTTGGCGAAGCGCGGACGAGGCGTTAAAGGCGTAAGGCTGTGATCGCGCTAGAGCGAAGCCTGCTGGTGTTCAACGACCGCGCCGAGCGCGTGCTCGCGCCCGGGCGGATCGCGAAGCTCGTGGCCCGCGTGCGGCGTCGGGCGCTCGACCGGAAGCTGATCGACGGCGCCGATCCGTCGGCGTCGGAGCAGCTGGCCGCGCGCGCGGCCAGGCTGGCGAGCCGCGACACACGCGCGCGGATTGCGACCGGCCTTGAACGGATGCTCAAACTGGCCGACGAGCCACGGTCTCGCCGGTGGTCTGTACTTCCGGCGGCGGGGGCCGTGCGGGCGAACCAGGCCGAGCTGTCAGAGCTGATCTCGCTGCTGCGCGGTTCTCGCCCCGTGTACGTCCGCGGCGTCGCGATGCTGGGTGAGCTGATCGTCGACGGGACCGGCCCGGCGTACACCGACAGCCGTGGCGGCACCCTTGCAGTCCGGTTGTGCGACGCCCGCGAGGCGCTCGGCCTCTCCTAGTGCAAAGCTCAGCTAGTCGTCAGTGAGCGCGTGCTCGCGCGTTACGCCGGCGAGCACCGTGATGATCTCGTCGGCGAGCTTGGCTCCGTCGTGAGCGTGGTCGGGCGTCGCCTGGACGCGGATCACGACATCGTCGCCGTCGAGCTCCTCGAGGAGCACGATCGCCTTGTCGCGCGTCACGGTCGTGATCTGGTCGTCGAGGATCGCCTGCACTTGACTCGGCCGCACGTTGTTGCGCAGCCGCACGCGGACGTCGACCGGATTGGGCTCCCTGAGCGGGACCACGGCGGCGGCCAGCACGACGTTGTTGGGGATCATGATCCGATCGTCGCCGCGCGCGAGAGTCGTGTACAGAAGCCCGAGCTCGCTCACGATTCCCTCCACGGAGCCGCCGACCGCTCCAGCCTGTAGCCGCACGCGCTCACCGACGCGGAACGGGCGGGCGCTGAGCAGAACCATGCCCGCGAACAGGTTGCCGAGCGTCTGCTGAGCCGCCAGACCAAGGACAACGGCCGTGAAGGCGCTTCCGGCGACCACGGTTGCGGCCGATACGCCCGCACGGGAGAGCGCGATCAGCAACGTGATCCCAAGCGTTCCCAGCCGGATCAAGAAGCCGACGGTTCCGGCTGTGCCGGGATCCATTCGCCGGAAGAACGTCGGCGCAGCCGCACGCCCCACGTCGCGCGCAATCGTCCAGCCGAGCGCGAGCAGCACGAGCACGACGCCGATCCGCGAGGCGGTGTCGGCAGTCGTGTTGGGCTGGATGTCGAACCAGTGCCGCCGATTGTCGAACAGAACCAGTACTGCGACTAGGACCGGCACCAGGATCATCGCTTCTCGTCGCGCTCGGCGCACGACACGCTGGCTGGTATTGACCGCGAGACCGACCTTCTCCCAGGCCTCGCTGCGGGTCTCGAACATCCGCTCGAGGTATAGATCTCTGCGCTTCCTGCGGCTATCTGGCATTAGTGAAGTGTGATCGTCTGGATCTCGGTCTTCCGGTTCCTACCCCTACCTACCACCTTGGCACGGCGAGGGTTTCATTTGCATTGTGTTTGCCGGGTGGTCTGAACCGGGCTACTCCCGGGCTTGGCCGGCGCAGGGTCAAAACAGGCTCTCCTGACGCGGTCGAAGCACGGGGAGATCAACGCCGGAATCCTCTCGATGCTCGCGCCCGGCCGGTTGATCGGGACTCGGCCGCTTGACCGTTCTTCCCCGCATCCGCTCTCCCGGCGGCGGATCGGAGGCCTTGACGAGTCCTGTGAGACGCTCGCGCTCGTTTACCGGCATGTAAGCCCCTCGCTTGTACAGCCCCGCGTAGATCGGCACCAGGTCCGGCCGGTTGGCCCGCAGCCAGTCCGAGAACAGGCCCTTGACTTCGCCGCGGAGGTGCAGGGCGATCGCCGTCACATATGCGGCGCCGGCGTTGGAGGCGAGCTCGAGGATCTCCGCGACCTGCTCGGGACGATCGTTGATCCCGGGCATCAGCGGCGCGACGAGCACTCCGGTTCTGATCCCCGCGCGGGTCAGCTCAGCGACAGCCTCGAGCCTCGCGCGCGGGTTGGGCGTGTGTGGCTCGGTTGCCCGCCACGCCTTCTCGTCAAGCGTCGGCACCGACAGAGCCGCACCGAACTCCGTCCGGTCCGCGATCTGCCGCATCAGCTCGATGTCCCTCAGCAGCAGCGGCGATTTGGTCAGGATCGAGCACGGATTGCCGGCGTCGCGCATCGCCTCCCAGATCCCCGGCATCAACTTGTAGCGGCCCTCGGCCCACTGGTACGGGTCGGTGTTCGTGCCTAGCGCCACGTGTTCGCCGCTCCACGAGGGTCGCGCCAGCTCAGTCCGTACGAGCTCGGGAGCGTTGACCTTGACGACGATCTCGCGCTCAAAGTCGCGGCCCGCGTTGAAGTCGAGGTAGGTGTGGGTGGGGCGCGCAAAGCAGTAGACACACGAATGGGTGCACCCTCGATACGGATTGATCGTCCACCGAAAGGGCATCTGCGACGCCTCGGGGACATGGTTCAGGATCGACTTTGCGCGGACTTCGTAGAACCGGGTCTGGATCGCGCCCGGTGCTTCGAAATGGCGCACGACCGCCTCGTCGCGGTAACCGGGTAATCGCGCCCGCTCTTCCTCCGCAAGGCTCAGATTTGTCCATCGCATCGAACAGATGTTCGCATATGGATCGGACGGACCTCCGCTCCGCCGCAGACGGACCGGCCGCACTCGAGGTCACGGTCACCGACGACGGTTCCGGACCACCGGGCCAGGCGACGAACGGCTTCTCGCCGCGGCACGGGCTCGTCGGGATGCGCGAGCGGGTGGCGCTGTTCGGGGGCTCGCTCGAGACCGGTCGCCGTCCCGACCGTGACGGATATCGCGTCCACGCCTCGCTACCGCTGGGGTGAGCGGGTGACCAAGCTCCGCTTGCTGATCGCCGATGACCAGCCGCTGATGCGCGCCGGCTTCCGTGCCGTGCTGGAGGCGACCGGTGAGATGGTGGTCGTCGCCGAGGCATCCGACGGTCTCCAGGCTGTAGGGGCGGCGCGCGCCACCCGGCCGGACGTCGTGCTGATGGACATCAGGATGCCGAACCTCGATGGGATCGAGGCGATCAAGCAGCTCCCCAACCACCGTGTCCTCGTGCTGACGACGTTTGGGCTCGATGAGTACATCGTCGAGGCGCTCCGAGCCGGCGCCAGCGGCTTCATCACCAAGGATGTGCCGGCCGAGGAGCTCGTCCGCGCGGTGCGCATCGTCGCCGCCGGAGACGCGTTGCTGACGCCGGCGATCACGCGCCAACTGCTCGACCGGGTCGCCCGACGGCTGCCATCCCCCGTGGAGCAGGGGCCCGATGCACTCGCGCAGCTGACCGAGCGCGAGCGCGAGGTGCTCGAGCTGATGGCCCGCGGCATGTCGAATGCCGAGATCGCCGACGCGCTGGTGGTCGGCGAGGCGACCGTCAAGACGCACGTGTCAAACGTGCTGATGAAGCTCGGCCTGCGCGATCGCGTGCAAGCGGTCGTGCTGGCCTACGAGATCGGCTTGGTCAGGCCCGGCCGGTCGTGAGCGCGGCCCTCCGTCGCAAGGCGGAGAGGCGTCTGAGGCTCACCCCGCCGCCGGAGGCGCGGATCGGGCGCGCGGCTGACGACAGGCCCACGGCCCGAGCGTAGGTTCACCCCATGACTCAGGCAAACACGAACATCATCGAGACCCGGGGGCTGACCAAGCGTTTCGGGCAGCGCTCCGCCGTCAACGACGTGAACCTCACCGTCCCACGCGGATGTGCCTATGGATTTCTCGGTCACAACGGGGCCGGGAAGACAACACTGATCCGGATGCTGCTCGGTCTCACCTCACCCGACGCCGGGACGATGCAGATCGCCGGGTTACCTGTGCCTCAAGCGCGGGCCACCGCGTTGGCGCGCGTAGGAGCGATCGTCGAGGAGCCGCATTTCCACCCCCACCTGACCGGCCGCGAGAACCTGCGGGTGATCGCGGCCGTGCGGGGCCCGGAAGCGGCCGGCCGGATCGAGGGTGCGCTCGCCCGTGTCCGACTCAGTGACCGCGCAGCGGACCGTGTGCGGACGTACTCGCAGGGCATGCGCCAGCGTCTCGGCGTCGCTCGCTGTCTGCTGGCTGACCCGGAGCTCCTGATCCTGGACGAGCCGATGAACGGCCTCGACCCGGGCGGGATCCTCGAGTTTCGCGGGATGGTCGCCGAGCTGGTGGGCGAGGGACGGACGGTGTTCCTCTCTTCGCATCTGCTCGACGAGATTGAGAAGACCTGCCATGCGGCCGCCGTGATCGACCGCGGCCGCGTGATCGCGCAAGGTCCGATCGCCGAGCTGGTCCAGGCGGAACACGCCGAGCTTCAGATCGGGTGCGAGGACCCGGACTTCGCGCTGGACGTGCTCGACGGTCACCCGGCGGTAACCGCCGCACGGGTGACCGATGAGGGGATTCGCGTCTTGCTCGGCGCGCTTGACGGTGCCGCCGCGGTCAACGCACGGCTCGTGCACGCGGGCATCGCAGTGTTCAGGCTCGAGCCGGTACGCGAGTCGCTCGAGCAGAGATTCCTTGAAATCACATCCCGGATTGGAGTGCCGCAATGACGCCGACAATCGCACGCCAGATGTTTGCGGCCGAGGTTCTTAAGCTCCGCCGCAACCCGGGACTGATGGCCTTTGCGTTCTTTCTGTCAGTTGTCAGTGTGGGGTTGTTCTTCGGGTACAACGCCGTCCAGCACGCGGCCAGCCCCTCCCAGCATGGGCCCGCCGGCGGGGTCGACAGCTTCCAGCGGGCCGTGAAGTTCCTCGGACTGTTGTTCGGGACGCTCACGTCGATCCTGATCGGCGCCGAGGCCGGGACCGCAGACCTGTCAAGCGGCGTGTTTCGCGACCTCGTCGCGACCGGGCGCTCGCGGACGGCGCTGTTCTTCGCTCGCATTCCGGCGGCGCTGGCGGTGACGCTCGGGTTCACGGCCGCCGGGTTCGCCGTGGCGCTCGTGTCGGCGTTCGTGTTCTCCGGGTCGCTCGCGACGCCCACCATGACCGAGATCCTCCAATCGGCCGGCTGGCTCGTGCTCGCCAATGCGATCTTGGTCACGCTCGCGGTAGGGGTCGGCTCACTGACCGGGTCGCGGGCATTGACACTGACCGCGGTGATCGGCTGGCAGGCGGTGGCGACCCAGCTGCTGCTGAATGCCAGCTCGCTCGGATCGGCCCGGGATGCGCTGTTGACCGGAGCCCTCGGTCACCTGTTTCCCTACGGAAACCTCTCGGGGCTGACGATGGCGACCGGCGTGGCCGCTGCGGTGCTCGCGGTGTGGCTGGTCGTGCCGGCGCTCGTCGGCACCTGGCGGACCCAGACACAGGACGCGTAGCCCGCGGGCGCCTGACCTTATCCCGCACGGGCCAGGAGCGACTCCTGGCCGGTCAGCGTCTGGCTCGTCGCGCTGCGGATCTCGACCTCGACCAGCTCGCCGGGACCGCCGAGGCCGCTCGAAGTTGACGACCTTGTTGTGGCGCGAGCGTCCCCGCAGGCGGCTCGGGTCGGTCCGCGACGGGCCCTCGACGAGCACCTCGAGCGTGCGGCCGACGAACCGCTGCGCGCGCTCGTGCGCTCGGCGCTGGATCACCTCGACGAGCCGCTCCATCCGCTCGACCTTGAGCTCGTGGGGCACCTGGTCGGGCAGCGTCGCCGCCTCGGTCCCGCGGCGCGGCGAGTAGATGAACGTGAACGCGCCGTCGTAGCCGACCTCCTCGGCGACCTCGAGCGTCTGCTCGAAGTCGGCCTCGGTCTCGCCCGGGAAGCCGACGATGATGTCGGTCGTCAGCGCGCAGTCGGGGACGTGCTCGCGGATCAGCGCGACGCGATCGAGGTAGCGCTCGCGCGTGTAGGTGCGCCGCATGCGCTTGAGCACCGAGCTCGAGCCCGACTGCAGCGGCAGGTGGATGTGCTCGCACAGCGACCGCAGCTCGGCGTGGGCGCGGATCACGTCCTCGCGCATGTCCTTGGGGTGCGGGCTCGTGTAGCGGATCCGCTCGATCCCGTCGACTCGCGTCGATCCGCGGCCAGCAGCTCGGCGAACGTGGTCCGGTCGTCGCGGGCGAGGTCGCGGCCGTAGGAGTTGACGTTCTGGCCGAGCAGCGTGACCTCGCGGACGCCGTCGGCGGCGAGCGCGCTGCACCTCCGCGACCAGCTCGGCCGGTGGGCGGCTGACCTCGCGGCCGCGGGTCGAGGGAACGATGCAGTACGAGCAGACGCAGTTGCAGCCGACGCTGATCTGGACCCAGCCCTGGAAGTCGCGCGCGCGCTTGGCCGGCAGGTGGCCGGTGAAGCCCTCGAACTCGAAGAAGCCCTGGGCGGTGATCGAGTCGCTGGTCAGGAACTCGGCGAGCTTGTGGACCTGGCCGGGGCCGAAGGCGACGTCGACGAACGGGAAGCGCGCGAACACCTCCTCCTTGACCGACTGCGCCCAGCAGCCGCCGACGCCGATGATCCGCTCCGGATGCTCGCGCTTGAGCCGCTTGGCCTCGCCGAGGTGCGCGACGAAGCGGTTGTCGGCGTTCTCGCGGATCGAGCAGGTGTTGAACAGGATCAGGTCCGCCTCGCTCGCGGCGCGCCGCCTCGCGCGTAGCCGAGCGACTCGAGCATCCCCTTGATCCGCTCGGAGTCGTGCTCGTTCATCTGGCAGCCGAACGTGGTGACGTGGTAGCGCTTCATCCGCGGCCAAGGGTAGCGGTGCCGCTCGATCAGGTGAGCCGTACGAACCCGGCAGGACGAGCTCGACGCGCGCGCCGGTGCCGTTCCCGGTCGCGGTCGCCCGCACCTGACCGCCGTGGGCCTCGGCGATCGCGCGCACGATCGCCAGGCCGAGGCCGGCGCCGCCGGCCGAGCGCGACCGTGGCCGGATCGGTGCGGTGGAAGCGCTCGAACACGCGCTCGCGCTCGGCCGCGGGGATGCCCGGGCCGTCGTCGCACGACGGCGAACCGGACCCGGTCCGGCGCGACCCGTCGACGCTCGAGGCGCACGAGCCCGGTGTCCGGTTCGGTGTGCTCGATCGCGTTGCGCGCGAGGTTGCGCAGCGCCTGCGCGAGCCGGTCGGGGTCGGCGCTCAGCACGCCCCTCGGGAACCGGCCCGAGCTCGAACCGGCGGTCGGCGGTCAGGCTGACGCCGTCCCACAGGTCGGCGACGAACGGACGCAGTTCGATCGGCTCGGTCCGCAGGAAGTCGGTCTGCTCGGCTTGGGCGAGCACCAGCAGATCGTCGACCAGCCGGCTGATCCGGGTGATCTCCGCCTGCACCAGCCGCTCGACCCGGCGGACCTCGTCCTCCGTCGGGATCCTCCTGCGCGGCGAGCACCTCGAGCTGGCCGCGGATCACGGTCAGCGGCGTGCGCAGCTCGTGGGAGGCGTCGGCGACGAACTCGCGCTGGCCGCGGAACGCCTCCGCGAGCCGGTCGAGCATGTGGTTGAACGCCTCCGCCGAGGACCTGCTACCTCGCTGCCGTCCGGTCCGGCGACGGTCCATCCGCGGCTCGAGATCGCCGGCGTCGACCCGAGCGGCGACCGTGGCCATCCGCCGCAGCGGCGCCGACACCCGGGCACCGGCGAGGTAGGACGCGAGCAGCGCGAGCGCCAGCGTCAGCGCGCCGGCGAGCACGAACGCGCGCGCGACGCCGTGCTGCGCGCGGTCCGACGATCGCGAGCGGCTCGCCGGCGCCGACGATCACGCCGCAGCTGCCCGAGCGGTTACGTGTTCGCTCGAGGATCCGGACCCGGCCGACGTCCGGCACGTGCCGGGTCGAGTAGCCGGTCCTCGGCACCGAGCAGCGCGCGCGCCGGCCTCGTTCTCCCTGCCTGCTCGGTGGCCGTCTCGCCCTCCTCCGGCGGCATCGGCTCCGAACAGCTCCGGGTGGTTGCTGGCCGTCGGTGCGCCTGGCACGAGCGCGAACAGCAGCGTCGAGGTCGCGCTGTACGGCTGCGCGCGGGCGTACGCTCGCGGCCGCAGCGGAGATCTCCGCGGCGCTCTGGCCGGCCAGCGGGCGCAACGATTCCGCGAGCTGGCTGGTGTCGCCGGCAAGGTCGCGGTCGATCTTGACTGCGTAGCTGGCTGGTGGTCTGTCGTAGACGACGACGAAGATCGCGGCCACGGAGACGAGCATCACGCCCGCCACCCATGCGGTCAGCCGCCAGCGCAGGCTCGCCGGCAGCCGCGCCCTAATCCGACGCATCAAGGCGGTAGCCGACCGAGCGCACGGTGACGATCGGAACCTCGCGCTTGCGTGCGCGTCCGCCTTCGCTCGCGTCGGTGGCGCCGGCGTCTGCGCGCCGCAGCTTACGGCGCAGGTAGCCGATGTAGACGTCGACGACGTTCGTCCCCGGGTCGTATTCATAGCCCCACACGGCGCGCAGGATCTGCTCGCGCGAGAGCACGTGACCGCGGTTTTGCATCAGGTAGATCGAGCAGCTCGAACTCGGTCGTCGAGAGGCGGACGAGCTCGCCCGCGCGGCGCACCTCCCGAGTCAGCAGGTTGACCTCGATGTCTCCCGCTCTGAGCGTCGTCGCCGGCGTCTGCGACGGCGACCCGAAGCTGCGCCCGGATCCGCGCCGCGAGCTCGCTGAGCGAGAACGGCTTGGTCAGGTAGTCGATCGCGCCAGCGTCGAGGCCGGCGACGCGATCCTCGACCTCGCCACGCGCGGTCAGGATGATCACCGGCAGCCCCGGCTTGGCCCCGTGCAGCTCGGCGAGCACCTCGAGGCCGCTGCGGCCGGGCAGCATCAGGTCGAGCACGACGAGATCGACGTTCTCGCTCAGGCCACGCTCCAGGCCGCTCACGCCGTCGAGGGCGGACACGACGTCGAACCCGTGCGCCGGGCAGTCCGCGCTCGAGGAAGTCGACGATCCCGGGCTCGTCCTCGATGACGAGAATCAGCCCTGGCATGGTTGCCTGGTTCCGAGTTGCATCGCGCGATCATAGGCCGGGCGTCGACCGCCGGAACTCGAGAGCCGCCGGCGAAGAGCTTTCTCATCCTGCGCTGAACGATGCTTGAGTTTGCCGGGCGACACTGATTCCATGGAATCAGGCAGCGCTGGAACCCAGCTGCGCGAGCGCCGGCCGGTGATAGGCGCGAGCGATACGCGCCGGCGGCGAGCCCTGGCGCTGTGGGGCGGCGGGACCGACGGCAACGAGCAGCTCACGGCCGTGACCGGAGTGCTGCTGATCGTGCTCCTGGCCGTGATTGGCGTGACGATCCTGCGGATCGGGCAGCTGATCTCCGTGCACCTGTTCGTCGGTCTCCTGCTGCTTGGTCCGGTGGCGCTGAAGATAGGTGCGACTGGCTACCGCTTCGCCCGGTACTACATGCGCAATCCGGAGTACCGCCGCAAGGGGCCTCCGGAGATCGTGCTGCGAATGATCGCGCCGATCGTCGTGTTGCTGACCCTGGCCGTGTTCGCGAGCGGGATCGTGCTGTTGTTCCTCGGGCCGGCCCGTCGCGGTCCCTGGGTCTCGATCCATAAGGTGACCTTCATCCTGTGGATCGTGTTCACCGGTTTGCATGTCCTCGGGCATCTGCCGGGGCTGCCGTCACAGCTGCGGCTCGTGCGCACGAAGAATCCGAATGCCGATCTCTCTCCCGGTGGCGCGGGCCGGTGGATCGCGCTTGCCGGTGCGATCGTAGGTGGCTTGGTGCTCGCGATCGTGCTGATTCCGGACTTCGCCTCCTGGACCGCCGCCGGCGCCCTGCACCACCATCACGGCGGCTAGCTTCGAATCAGGGCGCGTAGCTGAGCTCGATCAGCGCGCGTACTCGACGGCGCGCGACTCCCTGATCACCGTGACCTTGATCTGTCCCGGGTACTCGAGCTCCTTCTCGATCTCGCGCGCGATCTCATAGGAGAGCAGCGTCGCGGCGTCGTCGTCGACCGTGCTCGGCGCGACCATCACGCGGATCTCACGGCCGGCCTGCATCGCGTAGACCTTGTCGACCCCCTTGTGGCGGGTGGCGATCTGCTCCAGATCGCGCAACCGCTTGACGTACTGCTCGAGCGACTCGCCTCGCGCCCCTGGCCGCGCGCCCGAGAGTGCGTCGGCCGCCTGCACGATCACCGCCTCGATCGTCTGCGGCTCGACTTCGTTGTGGTGCGCCTCCATCGCGTGGGCGACAGCCTCAGACTCTCCGTACTTGCGTGCCAGGTCACCGCCGACGAGCGCGTGAGGGCCTTCGATCTCGTGCGTCACCGCCTTGCCGATATCGTGCAGGAGGGCCGCGCGGCGGGCGGTCTTGGGGCCGGCACCGAGCTCATCGGCCATCATCGCAGCGAGCCGGGAGACCTCGATCGAGTGCGCCAGCACGTTCTGGCCGTAGCTCGTGCGGAATTTCAACCGTCCGAGCAGCTTGATCAGCTCAGGATGCAGTCCCTGGACGCGGGCCTCGAGCACCCCCTCTTCCCCGATCTCGACGATGTGGGCCTCCAGCTCGGACTTGGCCTGGTAGTACATCTCCTCGATCCGAGCCGGATGGATGCGGCCATCCAGAAGGAGCTTCTCGAGCGTCAGCCTGGCAATCTCCCGCCGAACGCCGTCGAAGCCTGACAGCACGACGGCTCCCGGGGTGTCATCGATGATGAAGTCGACCCCGGTCAGGTTCTCCAGCGCGCGGATGTTCCGCCCCTCACGACCGATGATCCGGCCCTTCATGTCGTCGGCGGACAGTTGCACGACCGAGACTGTCGTCTCGGCAGCATGGCCGGCGGCGAGTCGTTGCATGCAGACCGACAGGATGTTCCGAACCCGCCGTTCAGCCTCGCGCTTGGTCTGCTCCTCGATCTCACGAATTCGGCGCGCCGCATCATGCTTGGCCTGCTCCTCGATCTCCTTGAGCAGCAGCTGCTTGGCTCGCGCCGCCGATAGACCGGATGCCCGCTCGAGCGCGCGCTGCAGCTCGAGCCGTTCGTCAGCGACTGCTTCCTGCTCGTGCGCCAGCTCCTGCTCGCGCTTCTCGAGCGACTCCTCCCGTCGCACGACCGCTTGTGTCTGCTCTGGCGGGGGCGGCGGCGGGTCGGGCGCCGCACTCGGCGGCGCTCCGGCCGTGGCGGTCGGCTCGCTGCCCCGGCGCATGCGACCGCTTACGACCGCATACGCAACTGCGGCGAGCACGAAACCCACCGCGATCAGCGCTGCGGCACCGATGATGTCCATGACCGTTCCTCTCCCTGGCGGTCCGGACCAGGTCCGGACTTCTCCACTGCATCTCAGTTTTGGGGAGCGACCGAGCGGCCCGTGCGAGACGCACGAACGGATGCCGGGTAGCGCGACCCTTGCTTTGCCTTCAGGTAGCGGCTAGCTGGCGGTTTGTCTGGCTGGTCGGGGCGGGCCGGCGCCCGACCCAGAGGGGCGGGCCGACCCGTTCGAGTTTGCCTTCAACGCTGAATCCGGAATCCAAGATTTACAAGGTTTGCTGGGGTTTCGCGGCCCCGCGGGCCGTTCGTTCGCTACCGGCATCGTAGTACCGGTGGCCTGGGGGCGCAATCACGGCGCCGCCCCGCGCCGGCCGGGTGCTCGGCGGCCGCGCCGGCCGGGTTCTCGGCCAACGCCCGAGCGCGTGCTCGACGGCCGCCCGGCCGGCTCACCCCTCACGCGCGTAGGCGGTGAGCGCGTCAAGCGCGATCTCGCTGTCATACCCCTTGCGCAGCAGCACCCCGAGTGCCCTGTCGCGCTCGCGGCGATCGTGGGGAGGCGCGGGGAATCGCCTGCGAAGCAGCTCGACCGCGCGGTCGAGCTCGGGCTCCTCCACGGTCTCTCGGAGCGTGCGCTCGACAAGTTCACGGTCGATGCCGCGTTCCACCAGTGCCCGCTGGATCCGTCCGTCGCCCCACTGCTCGAGTCCCCGCTTGTCTTCGGCGAACAGGCGCGCGAACCGGGCGTCGTCGAGATACCCCTCCTCCATGAGCTTCGCGATCGCGGCGTCGGCGGCGTCGGCGGAGAGGCCTTGCCGCTTGAGATGGTCACGCATCTCCTTGACCGTGCGGTCGCGGCGGTTCAGGTGGCGGTAAGCGAGCGCGAGCGCGCGCTCAAGTGGACCGAGCTGCTGATGGGCCTCGCCGAGGAGGTCGGACTGCTGCTCGGCCTGGTCGGGGAGGTCGGACTGCTGCTCGGCCTGGTCGGGGAGGTCGGACTGCTGATGGGCTTGGTCGGGCGGATCGGACTGCTGATCGGCACCGCGGGGCGAGTGCCGATCCGAGAGCTTGGCGTCGAGCACGTCTGCGGCTAAGCGGCTCGCTCTCCGATCGGGTCGCCTCCGTTGACCGCTGCGAGCGGCGGCTCCTCCCGGGGTTCGATTGGCTTGACCAGATCTCGCCCGATTCCGAGCGCCGCGAAGATCTTGGCCTCGATCTCCTTGACGATCTCGGGGTGCTCATCGAGAAACGCCTTCGCGTTTCCGCGACCCTGGCCGAGCCGCTCCTCGCCGTAGGAGAAGAACGAACCGGACTTGGTCACGATGTTGTGCTCGATGCCGAAGTCGATCAGGCAGCCCGAGGTCGAGATGCCCTTGCCGAACTCGATGTCGAACTCGGCCTGCTTGAACGGCGCTGCGACCTTGTTCTTGACCACCTTGACGCGCACGCGGTTGCCGACCGCCTCAGTCCCGTCCTTGAGCGTCTCGATGCGGCGGATGTCAAGGCGCTGTGAGGCATAGAACTTGAGCGCGCGGCCACCCGGCTGAGTCTCCGGACTGCCGAACATCACTCCGACCTTCTCCCGGATCTGATTCGTGAACACGCACAGAGTTTGCGCACGATTCAGGTTGCCGGTCAGCTTGCGCATCGCCTGGGACATCATCCGGGCCTGGACGCCGACGGTCTGATCGCCCATCTGTCCCTCGAGCTCGGCGCGCGGCGTCAGCGCGGCAACCGAGTCGATCGAGATCACGTCAACCGCCCCAGAGCGGATCAGCATGTCGACGATCTCGAGCGCCTGCTCACCATAGTCGGGTTGGGAGACGAGCAATTCGTCGATATCGACGCCGATCTGTTGCGCGTACAGCGGGTCCATCGCGTGCTCGGCATCGATGAACGCGCATACCCCACCGAGCTTCTGCGCCTCGGCGAGGATGTGGTAGACGAGCGTCGTCTTGCCCGATGACTCGGGTCCGAAGATCTCCACGATCCGTCCACGTGGGACACCGCCGATGCCAAGCGCGACGTCCAGCGACAGCGCGCCCGTGGGGATCGCGTCCACGGCGACCCGTGCACCCGGATCGCCCATGCGCATGACCGCGCCCTTGCCGAACTGCTTCTCGATCTGGCCCAGAGCGCCTTTGAGGGCAGCCTGACGCTTGGCGTCCAGCTTCCCGTCCGGCGTCGGGCTGGCTTTGTCCTGCTCGCTCATCTCGGTTCGGCTCCTTGTCTCATGCGCTTTGACCCACCACGGTAGGAGGGGTGGCGGACGGAACTGAACGCTAGATCGAGGTCCTGTAACGGAACAAGACCCGATTCGTCACGGGAGGGGGACAAATGTGTGTCAATCCTGAACGCGGGGGCGGTCGGGTGGGCCGGAGTGCAATGCCCCGCCTTGCGCAGGTGTGGTGTGGGCAGCCGGCCGCTGGCTGAGCGATCATCATGATCACGTCGATGTCAGAGCCTGTGCCCAGCCCCGAACCGCCAGTCTTCCCCCTCCCTCGCATCCCTGCCTCGGCCGGCGCCCTGATCCGGGACGAGGATCACCGGCTGCTGATCTTGAAGCCCAGCTACAAGAAGGGCTGGACGATCCCCGGTGGGCAGATAGATGAGAACGGGGAATCGCCGTGGGAAGCCTGCAGGCGGGAAACGCTTGAGGAGTGTGGCCTGCAGGTGACGCGCGGCCGGCTGGTGTGCGTCGACTTCTTGCGACCCCGACCGAACCGGCCCGGCGGAGTTCGGTTCCTGTTCGACTGCGGCACGTTCAGCGACCGGCAGTTGCGCTCGATCAGACTCCAGGAGGAGGAGATCGTAGATCACCAGTTGGTGCAGATGGCCGAGGCGCTGGAGCTCCTCAGCGGCCCGTTGCGGCGGCGGGTATCGGTCACGGCCGGCCTCGACCGGTGCGTCTACCTGGAAGGCGGCCGTCCCGTTCCAGGTGTGGGACATGACTGATTCTGGTGACCCGCGCTCGACCGCGCACGCCGTCGACGTCGACCCTCCCCCACCGCACTCGACCGACCCGGCAGCCCTGCGCCTGATCTCGCACCCCTTCCACAACGGCCTGCGGGCGGTGGGCATGGGGAATGGCCCGCTGCTGCTGGCGGGTGACGGACAATTCCTGGCCGGGATCGAGCGAGCGGGATGGACCGTCGAGCTGGAGGAGGTGGCATCCGCCGACGAAACGCTCCCTGAGATCGCGAGGGTGATCGAGTTGAACCGGCGCCTCGCGGCCCGGGTCCAGGCCGCGAGACTGGACGGCAAGCTGCCGCTCGTGCTCGCGGGCAACTGCAACAGCGCCCTGGGGACGGTCGCGGGCCTCGGCCCCGAGGAGCTTGGCATCGTGTGGTTCGACGCGCACGCGGACTTCGACGATCCGGAGGAAAACGTGTCCGGATTCTTCGACGTGATGGGTCTGGCGATGCTCACCGGAAGGGGCTGGCACGCGTTGCGGCACACGATCCCCGGCCACCAACCGGTGTCGGAGCGCAACGTCCTGCTTGCGGCCGTCCGCGACCTGGAGCCTTATCAGCGCGCACGGGTCGAGCGCTCGGAGATCCTGGCGATCCCGGGTGAGATCGAGGTGGGCCGGTTCCAGGAGGCGCTGACGCAGCTCGCGTCGCGGGTCCGGCGCGTGTATCTCCACATCGATCTCGACTCGCTGGACGCTTCGCAGGCGCGCGTGAACGAGTATGCGGCAGCGGGCGGACCGTCACTCGATCGTCTCTGTCAGTGCGTTCGGCTCACCTGCAATCGATTCGAGCTCGCTGCCGTGGCGATCACTGCGTACAACCCGGCGGTCGACGAGGACCGAAGAGGGCAGGCGGCAGCCCGGCGACTCGCGAGCGAGATCGTCACGACTGTCCGAAGGACCTCCGGATCCAGGTAGGTGGCTGCCATAGCGACAACGGCTAGTCGGATCGTTGTGGCGGCGTGGGCTGGTGAGTAGGTGAGCTGCGGTCTGCCGTGGGGTGGGAGATTGGGCTGAGCGCCGTGCCGGTGCGGTTGGCGCGCCGCGGTCCGGATTGGGACGGCGCTGTGGAGGGTCGCAGGAGGGCAGGGCTGGGCGGGCCGGGGGCGGTGCGGGCCGCCGGCTGGGCTGTCGGTGGCGCGCGGCGCAGCAGAACGGCGCTGGTGAAGGGTGGCTTGCGGCGAGAGGCCGGGGCGGGCCGGGGGCGGAACGCCCGGGCGGGCGAAATGCTCCGCGCCGACATGCTTACAGGCCCAAAGTCCACGCTCGCGGTCGACCTTGGTTGCATAAGCATCCCCCACATGCTTATGTAGCCAAGGTCCAGCGGGCGCGCGCGGTTTGTCCCGGAATGCAGCCGAAATTGTCAGAGTGCTGACACCATCCGGCCCGACCGCACCCTCACCAGCGCGCAGAACCCGATCGACACGGGGCGGCGGGGCCGCTAGATGCTGAGCCCGCCGTCGACCGTGAGCGTGTGGCCGGTCATGAACGCGCTCTCGTCGCTGGCCAGGAACAGCACCGCCTGGGCGATCTCGTCCGGCGTGGCGTGGCGGTCGAGGGGGATCATCTGCTCGAACGCCTTCGATGCCTCCTCTCGCGGCGCGCCGACCGCTTCGACCTCGATCGCGTGCTGAAATTCGTTGTCGGTCGGACCCGGGTGGATGCTGTTGACGCGGACGCCGTTCGGCGCCATCTCCTTCGCCGCCGTGCGCATCAGTCCGACGAGCGCGTGCTTGGAGGTCGCGTAGGCGGCGATCCCGCGGTCGGAGGTCAATCCGACCACGCTCGAGTTGATGATCAGGCTGCCGCCGGGCTCCATCTCCGGCAGCGCGTATTTGGCGACGAGGAAGCTGCCGAGCACGTTGACTGCCATCACTCGCTCGAAGACGTCCACCGGGTATTCGGTGACCGGGGCAACGACGCCGAACACGCCGGCGTTGGCGAATGCGATGTCCAGCCGTCCGAACGACTCGATCGTCGCGCGCACGGCCTGCTCGACCTGCTCTGCCCTGGTGACGTCGGCGGCGGCCCATTCGACCGCGTCCGATCCGAGCGCGGCGTCCGCGCGCTCCAGCGCTTCTCGCTCTAGATCGACGATCATCACGCGCGCGCCTTCCGCCAGGAACGCCCTCGTCGTGGCCAAGCCGATGCTGCCCGCGCCGCCCGTAATCAGCGCGACCTTGCCGGCAAGGCGCGTCATCGCACCGCTCGCGGCGGGAGTATGAGGCCGTGAGGCACGCGGCGATCCTAACCGCTCAGCCGTATTTCGGACAACCGTTCGTAATGCGCACCCTCATGGCCCAGCCGCGAGCGGAACAAGGTCACCGACGACGCCGCAAACCGCAACTCCGGCGCGGGCGGCAGCTCATGTGAGCGAATACGCCCGCCCCTCCCCCCAGGCCCCGCGCCCCTCCCCCCAGGCCCCGCGCCCCTCCCCCCAGGCCCCGCGCCCCTCCCCCCAGGCCCCGCGCCCCTCCCCCCAGGCCCCGCGCCCCTCCCCCCGAGTCCCGCGCCCCTCCCCACGCGCGCGACCGTGACATGCGCCAGGAACGGGCGCTGCTCGGGCGCGTACCACCGCCCAGCCTCCAAAGCCCCCGACAGCCAGGCCTGGACCGCGCCCAGCCTGCCGCCCGCGTCAGCGAGCCGGATCGCGAGTACCCGCGGTTGCCGTCGCGGCAGCCATGCCGGCTCGCCGATCGACAACTCGGGTTCGGGCAACTCCGCCACGGGCCGGCACGCGGCCGCGATCTGCTCGATCTCCGCCACCGCCTGCCCGCCGAGGAAGCAGAGCGTGACATGCAGCGCTTCCGCAGCGACCGGGCGCAGCGCGGGTAGGGCGCTCAGCACCGGCGCCCTCCACCCGACCAGCGCCTCGCGTACCGCCGCCGGTAGCTCGAGCCCGACGAACAGCCGGGCCCGCTCGTCGGTCAACCCGAGGGCCGCTCGGCCGCGGGCGCAGCTGAGCCTGGGATCGACGCGTCGAGCTCGCCGCAGCAGCAGCCGCCGCACGAGGTGCATGGCCACAGTCGTCGAACGATCGCGCACGTCGGCCCGCCCCCCGGGCAGCCGGGTGCTGCGGGTGATCCGGGCGCCGTCGCGCGCGCGCGACCGAGAAGCAGACGAGGCCGACCGGCTTGAGCTCGGTGCCGCCATCGGGTCCGGCGATTCCGGTCAGGCCCACGCCCACGTCCGCGCCGAAGCGCTCGAGCGACGCCGTCGGCGAGCGCCTCCGCCACCTCGGTCGAGACGGCGCCGTAGGCTGGCGATCAGCTCCGGATCGACACCCACGAGCGACGACTTGGCCTCGTTGGAGTATGCGACTACCCCGCCGGCGAAATAGGCCGAGGATCCCGGCCGATCGGTCAGCCGCGCGGACAGCATGCCGCCGGTGCACGACTCGGCGACCGCGATCGTCCGCCCCGTCAGCAGCCCGGCGATCTGTTCATCGACAGTCGAGCCGTCTTCGGAGAACAGCGTCTCGGAGTGCCGCTCACGGATGAAGTTCAGGAGCGCCTCATATGCCGGCTCGAGCGGCAGGCTCGTAGCGGGTCGCGATCTCGATCTCCCCGCGCCGCAGGCAGGTGGTGATCTCGAGCGAGCCCAGCGACAGGCCCGCATCCTCAGCCGCTCGCAGCGTGTTGGCGATCTCCGACTCGGGAATCCCGAACAGTCGCACGATCCGCCGCTCGTAGATCGTCGCCCCGGCGATGGCAGCCTGCGAATGCCTCGGTCGCCCGCGCTGCCTCCCACATCGGATGAAGCTCTCGCGGCGGCCCGGGCAGCACGACGACTGTCGGACGCGGTTCCCTCGCAGCGGTGCGACGACGAGCCCGGGAGCGGTTCCGACCGGCTCGAGGACTGTGGCTCCGCGAGGGATCACGGCCTGCTTGCGGTTGGAGATCCGGATCGCCTGCTCGGTCGAGTCCCTGCCAGCGCCGCATCATCGGCCGCAGGATCTCCGCGATCCGCTCCTCCAGGGCCGCGTCGAGCACCATCTCGCGGCCGCTGAAGCGCCCCACGACCTCGGCCGTGAGGTCATCGGCGGTCGGGCCCAGACCGCCGCTGGTGACGATCAGCGCGACACCTTCCCCGGCCATGAACTCGAGCGCGGCGAGCAGATCCTCGGCGCGATCGCCGACGATCTGGATGACCTCGGCATCGACCCCGATCTCGAGCAGGCGCTCGGACAGCCACGGCCCGTTGCGGTCCGAGATGATCCCGGTCAACACCTCGGTGCCGGTGATCAGGATGCCGGCGCGGACGCTCATGTCGAGGTCGGCGCGGTCGATCGTGGACTGACGGTCATGGGCAGGTGGGCGTCGTCGAGAGTGCAATCGGATGCTCGCCGGACGGCTCGATCAGCAGCCGGATCGCGTTCGCGGAGGCGGCGACCGGGACGGTGTGGCCGTTGACCTTGATCGTCACGGCATTGTTACCCAGCGTCAGCAGGAGCTTCGGGGCCGTCTCGACCGGAATCTGATCGCCGGCCGCGAACGTGCGCTCGTTGATCAGCTTGTTTCCGGCGCCGTCGACCAAGCACACATACACAGCTCCGGTGGGGACGAGCTGGAGCTTTACGGTTGTCGGCTTCGGGCGGGCGGGAGCGGGCTTGCCGCCATGATGGGCGCCGTGGTGGGCGGCCTGGTGGGGGGGCGTGGTGCTCTGCGCGGTCGTCGCGGGCGAGCCCCCACTGCCGCCGAAGCCACCCCCGACCGCGAACAGCGCCACCGCGACTGCAACCAGCACCCCTCCGATCAACATCCAAGGGGGGAGCATCGGTCCCCGGGCGGCGCGCTCGCGCTCGGTGCGTATCGAGGCGATCGTCCGCTGCTGCTCGTGGTCGGATGGTCGCTCGTAGCGCCGCTTGAACTCGTCAACGAGCAGCCGGCTGTCGAGCCCGAGATAGTCGCCGTACGTGCGCAGGAAGCTCTTCACGTACACCGGCCCGGGCAGGAGGTCCCACTCCTCGTTCTCGATCGCGCGCAGGTACTTGGCGCGGATCTTGGTCCGGCTCTCCACCTCATTGATGTCGATTCGCGCGCGCATCCGCGCCTCGCGAAGCGTCGAGCCGATATCCGCCATTGATCGAAGGCTACCGACGGTAAGCCAGGGAAAAGCGGCCGGAAATCGGGCTCACCCCGTGGCGGGCACTCGTGATCGACGCCGTTCACGAGCCGACACCTGGATGTGGCAAGATGGACAGATCGTGCGGGGATGCACAAGGACCGGACTGGGGGCGCTCGTCGCACTCCTGCTTGCCGTACCCGCGAGCGCCGCGGCGGCGACGTACACCGTCTCGAGCACGGCTGATCAGGCCAGCGGCAGCTGCAACGGGGCGTTGGTTTGCACATCGCTGCGCGCGGCGATTGCCAACGCCCCCGGCGGGTCGACGATCCAACTCGGCGCCGGCACCTACAGCCTCACCGACGGGCATCTGGCAATCACGCAGAGCCTCACGATCGCCGGTGCCGACAGCTCCAAGACCACGATCAAACAGAATTCTCCGCCCGGCTTTGAGGTGCTCTACATCACCGGCGGCGACGTGACGCTGTCGGGGTTGACCGTCACCGGGGGGCAGAAGTTCGCGGATGCCAACGCGTCCGCCGGGGGGATCTACGACTCGGGGACCAGCCTGACGCTGAACGACGTCGCGGTGACCGGCAACGGGGCGATCGGCCTCGATGGCAGCCCCGGCAGCACAGGCACGGACGGCGCCGATGCCGTCGGCGGCATCGAGGTCTCGAGCGGCAGCAACGCACCTCTGACGCTCAACAACTCGAGCGTGACCAACAACTCCGCATTCGGCGGCACCGGCGGCGACGGCATCGATGGCGGCGGCGGCGGGACCGCGTACGCCGGGATCACCGATCTCGCCGGACCGGTCACGATCAACAACTCGACGATCTCCGGCAACCGGTCGACGGGCGGCACAGGTGGCGGCGGCGACGGCACGGGGTTCTCGGGCGGCCTCTCAGGCCAAGCCGACGGTGCCCTGAACGTCATCGCCCACGCGGCCACGGACCAGACGATCATCACCGACTCGACGATCGACGGCAACACGACGACCGGGGGTACCGGGGGTGCCGGCAAGAGCAACGCGAGCGGTGGCAACGGCAACAGCGTGTACAGCACTGTCTCGTTCTCCGTCGGCAAGCTGACGATCCGCGGGAGCACGATCAGCGGCAACACGACCACGGTCAGTGCCGGCGGCAACGGCAACGGTACCGGTCACGGGGGCAACGGTGGCAGCGCGTCCGGCGCCGGCGTCGAGTTGAGCTCCGGAACCGCCGCGATCGTCGACAGCACGATCTCGGGCAACACGATCACCGCATCCAACGGCGGCACGGGCATGATCAACGGCTCGAGCGGGGACGGCCTCGGTGGTGGGATTGCCGACTCGCCCGGCGGCCCGCTGACCCTGGTAAGCGACACGATCACCGGCAACAGCGCGCAGCAAGGGGGCAACATCGACATCGAGAATGAGCCGCTGACGATCGCCGACACGATCCTGTCAGCCGGAGCCGCGACGTTCGCTCCCAATTGCAACCTGCAGACAGTCACCGAGACCGACGATGGTTACAACCTCGAGGACACGACCCCGTCGTCGTGCGGCCTGTCGAGCGCCAAGCACGACGTGATCGGCGCCAACCCGCTGCTCGTCGCGCTCACCGCCAACGGCGGCCCGACGCCGACCCTGGCGCTCGCCACCGGCAGCCCGGCGCTCGATGCCGGCGGCACTTGCACCGACCCCTCACAAGCCGGAAATCCGCCGCTGACGGTCGATCAGCGCGGCCTGCCGCGAGCCAACCCGTGTGACATCGGCGCGCTCGAGGACCAGCCGCCCGCCAACGTGACGCCGCCGCAGATCGTCGGCCAGTTCAAGTTCGGCCTGGCACTCACCTGCCAGACCGGCGGCTGGAGCGGCGACGGCATCGTGTTCAGTTACCAGTGGCTACGCGCGGGCGTGCCGATCCCCGGCGACACGCACGTCACCTACAGCCCCGCGGCGGCCGATTTCGGTCCGCAGCTTGGCTGTCGCGTCACCGCGACCGGCCCCGCCGGCTCGGCGAGCGCCACCACGACGGTCAATTCGCCGCCGCAATGCAACTGCGGGCCTGCCCCCCATGCACCGCACCTCAGCAAGGCCGCCGAGAGCCATTCACTGTGGCGGCTGGGCAACGCGCTGGCCCGGATCAGCCGCCGCCACAAAGCCAAGCCCCCACCCGTCGGCACCACGTTCAGCTTCGTGCTCGACCGCGCCGCGACCGTGCGCCTGCTGTTCACCCAACAGGTCCAAGGGCGTAAGAACACACGTGGCCGGTGTGTATTCATCACCAAGTCCAACCGCCACCGCAAGCACTGCACGCTCACATTCCAGTCGGGCACGCTGACGGTCTCGGGGCAGGCGGGCACGAACAAGGTCGCCTTCCAGGGTCGCACCGGGCGGCACTACAAGATCCCCCCGGGAAGCTACGTGCTGTCGATCTCGGCGTCGATCCCGGGCGCGCCGCCGTCGAACGTCGTGCGGTTGCGGTTCACGGCTGTTCGCTGACATCGTCCGGCACGCGGACCGCCGGCGGCGACAGCGGCGGTGAAGGCGACGGGGCCCCGTCCGCCTCGGCCAGGTGCGAGAGGATCCGCGGCACGTCGGCCTCGGTGATCAGCACCTGGCGGGGCTTGGAGCCCTCGTAGCCGGAGATGATCCCGCGCCGCTCGAGCATGTCGATCAGCCGCCCGGCGCGCGTGTAGCCGAGCCGCAGCCGGCGCTGGAGCATCGAGGTCGAGGCGGTGCCCATCTGCGCGACGAGCGCGATCGCCTCCTCGAGCAGCGGGTCCTCGTCGGGGCTGAAGCTCGTCGTCGGCATCCGGACGCCGAGCCGTCCTCGGACTGCGACCTCCTCGAGCAGCTCCTCCTGGAACTCGGGCTCGCCCTGGCGGCGCCACGCCTCGGTCAGCTCGGCGATCTGCTCCTCGTCGATGTAGGCGCCCTGGATCCGCTGCAGCTTGCGAGGAGCCGACCGGCGAGAACAGCATGTCGCCCTGGCCGAGCAGCGACTCGGCGCCGTTCTGGTCGAGGATCACGCGCGAGTCGGTCTGGCTCGAGACCGCGAACGCGATCCGCGACGGGACGTTGGCCTTGATCATGCCGGTGATCACGTCGACGCGGGGCGACTGGGTGGCGAGCACGAGGTGGATGCCGACCGCGCGCGCCTTCTGGGCCAGGCGGATGATCGAGTCCTCGACGTCGGCCGGCGCGACCATCATCAGGTCGGCGAGCTCGTCGATCACGCACAGGATGTAGGGCAGCGGCGGCTCGCCGCGCTTCTCGCGCGCGCGGTTGAGCTCGGGCAGGTTGCGGGTGCGGGCCAGCGACATCGATCCCGTAGCGCTGCTCCATCTCCTTGACCAGGTTCTGGAGCGCGTTGGCGGCCATCCGCGGGCTGGTGATCACCGGCGTCAGCAGGTGCGGGATCGACTCGTAGTGGTTGAGCTCGACCTGCTTGGGGTCGACCAGCACGAGCCGCACCTCGTGCGGCGTGGCCCGCAGCAGGATCGCTCGACAGCATCGCGTTGACGCACGCCGACTTGCCGGCGCCGGTGGTGCCGGCGACCAGCAGGTGGGGCATCTTGGCCAGGTCGGCGCCGATCGCGCGGCCGGCGATGTCCTTGCCGAGCCACACGGTCAGCGGCGACCAGTCCGGCGGCGGCTCCTGGAACACGTCGCCGAGGTGGACGATCCGCCGGCGGGCGTTGGGCACCTCGACGCCGACCGCCTGCTTGCCGGGGATCGGCGCCAGGATCCGGATGTCGGTGGCGGCCAGCGCGTAGGCGAGGTCGTCCTTGAGCTGGGCGACCTTGGCGACCTTGGTGCCCGGCGCCAGCCGCAGCTCGTAGCGGGTGATGTGCGGGCCCGGTGACCCGGCCGATCACCTTGGCCTCGATCCCGAAGTGGCCGAGCGTCTCGAGCAGCGTGCGCGCGACCTGCTCCTGCCCGGCGGTGTCGGGCTTGGCCGCCTCGCCGGTCGAGCGGGTCAGGAAGCGCGCGCCGGGGACGCGCCACACGAAGTCGGGGTCGTCGGTGATCGAGCGCGCGGTAGCGGCCCTGCGGGGTCAGGTCCTCCGGGTCGACGGCGGTCCGGCGCCTGGCACCGGGCCGGCTCCGCCGTCCGGCCTCGGCGCCTCGGCGCGTCGGCTCCGGGCTCGGACCGCGACCGGTCGGCGCTCGGCGGCGTCGCCGGCTCGTCCGCTCGTCGGCCTCGATCGGCGGCGCCTCGACGTGGGTGGCCCGGACCACCAGCTCGGCCGTGTCGGGCTCGGGCGGCAGCAGCGGCTCGGGCAGTCGTCGCTGCGCGCTCGGCGGCGCCGCGCGGTCTCGCTCGCCGGCCGGTCGCGGGCCGGCGCGGCGACCGTCGCCGCGCAGGTCCTCGGTCGAGCGGCGCAGCGCCCGGCTGGTGCCGGCCACGCCGGCGCCGGTGGCCCGGATCACCCCGGCGAGCGTCGCGCCGGTGACGAGGATCAGCCCGGCGACGAACAGGAACACGGCCAGGATGTGCGCGCCGAGCGTCGAGAACAGGTGCGAGGCGACCCACAGCTCGCCCTGCCCGACGACGCCGCCCCGGGTCTCGAACGCCGCCGGCGTGCCAGAACGCGCTGCGCCGGCGCCGGCCCGGGCCGAGCCCGAGCGTGCCCGGCGGCGAGCGCCAGCGTCATCGCGGCGGCCAGGCAGAGCGATCCCGGTGCGCATCGGCGCGCCGGCGGGCGCAGCTCGCGGATCAGGATCAGCGCCGCCGGCCGGCGACCAGCGCCGCCGGGATCGCGTAGCCGAGCGCGCCGAGCACGAACCGCGTCGCCGTGCACGGCGCCGTTGCCGAGCGCGCCGCCGGCCCAGTGCAGGTAGGCGACCCCGCCGAGGAAGATCCCGACCGCGATCAGCGCCAGGCCGATGATGTCGACGTGGTGGGGCTCGAGCTCGACCGGAGCGGCGGCAGCCGACGGGCGGCTCGCCAGCAGCGAGCGCTTGGCGCGCTTGCGGTGGCGGCTTCTTGCGGGCTTGTGCTTCGGGCGGCGGGCCATGTCCGAACTGGCCTGCTTCGACGGCCGCGAGCCGCGGCTCCTGCCGTGTATCAAGGCGCACGTAAATATCGGCTCGGGCGCCGCCACTCGGCCCGCCGTACCATCTGTCGTCAGCAGATGGCCGATTTCGAGCGCCCCCCCCGCGTGCTGGTCGTCGAGGACGACGACGCGATCGCGCAGGTCCTGCAGCGCTCGCTGCGGATGGAGGGCTACGACGTCAGGGTCGCCGAGCGACGGCATCAGCGCGCTCGACCACGCCCACGGCTTCCTGCCCGGACCTGGTGATCCTCGACCTCGGCCTGCCGCGGCCTGGACGGGATCGAGGTGGCCAAGACGCTGCGCGAGACCGACGACGTGCCGATCCTCGTGCTCACCGCGCGCGACGCGGTCGAGTCGCGCGTCGAGGGGCTCGACGCCGGCGCCGACGACTACCTGGTCAAGCCGTTCGAGCGCCAGGAGCTGCTGGCGCGGCTGCGCGCGCTGCTGCGCCGCCGCCCGCCGCGCGGCCAGGCGACGCTGACGGTCGGCGACCTGAAGCTCAACCCCGACACGCACGAGGTGATCGCGCGGCGGACCGCCCGATCGACCTGACCCAGCGCGAGTTCGAGCTGCTCGAGTACCTGATGCGCAACGAGCGGATCGTGATCTCGCGCCAGCGCCTGCTCGACGAGGTCTGGGGTTATGACCCGTTCTCGATGACGAACACGATCGAGGTGTTCGTCTCCAACCTACGAAGGAAGCTGGAAGCCGGTGGCGAGCCTCGGCTCCTCCATACGATCCGCGGCGCGGGCTACGTTCTCCGCGTATAGGTCGGTGCCGATCCGCTGGCGGCTGGCCGGCGGCTCCGCGGCGCTGACGCTGGTGATCCTGGCCGCGTTCGCCGCGATCGTCGGCGTGCTCACCGACCGCCAGGTGCGCACCCAGTTCAACGACGAGGTCGAACTCGGCGGCCGACCAGCTCCAGCAGGAGCTCAACAGCAAGCTCGAGTTCATCGACGGCGCGTACGCTGGACTGCGACCAGCCAGCAGGTCCACCTCAGCGACTACGCCAGCGCCGAGCACGCCCAGATCCGGATCTTCGACCGACGACGGCAGCTGCTCTGCACCCAGGACGAGGTGCCGATCAAGGGCGCCGAAGGCGCCGCTGCGACCGCCGCGCTGTTCGCTACGCCGCCGTCCCAGACGCAGGCGGCTGTTCACCGAGATCGGCTACCGCGTCGCCGTGCGCGCCAGCTCAGCGTCACAGCCGATCGGCTACGACGTGCCGCTGCTCTACGCGCTGCCCGCTGTCCGACGTCGACCACACGCTCGCCCGGGTCCGCTTCTTCCTGCTGCTCGGGCGTGCTCGGCGGCACGGTGCTCGCGCTGCTCGCCGGGCTGGCGACTCGCCCAGCGAGCGATGCGCCCGATCGTCGAGCTGACCGACGCCGCGCGGGAGATCGAGCGGACCCGCGACCCCAGCCGGCAGATCCCCCACCCCGAGGCCGACGACGAGGTCGCCGAGCTGGCCCGAACGCTCGAGGGCATGCTCGGGCGCGCTCGACGCGGCGCGCAGCGACACCGAGGCGATGCTCGACCGCCAGCGCGAGTTCGTCGCCGACGCCTCGCACGAGCTGCGCACGCCGCTGACCAGCGTGCTCGCCAACCTCGAGCTGCTGGCCGAGGAGCTCGACGGCGAGCAGGCCGAGTCCGCCCAGGCCGCGCTGCGCTCGACCCGGCGGATGCGCCGGCTGGTCGGCGACCTGCTGCTGCTGGCGCGGGCCGACGCGCAAGCGCGTCCAGCCCCACCGGCCGACCGATCTGGCCGAGGTGCTGATCGAGGCGGCCGCCGAGCTCGGGCCGATGGCCGACGACCACGAGCTGTCGATCGACGCCGAGCCGGCGGTCGTCGCCGGGCGTCCGGGACGAGCTGCACCGCCTCGTCCTGAACCTGCTCGAGAACGCGGTCCGCCACACCCCGCCGGGCACGCACGATCGCGCGCCGCGACCGCGACCGAGCGACGGCGAGGCGATGCTGATCGTCGAGGACGACGGGCCCGGGATTCCCGCCGAGCTCGAGCGGCCGGGTGTTCGAGCGCTTCGTGCGCGGCGGCCGGCGACGGCGGCCGCGGCTCCGGGCTCGGGCTGGCGATCGTGCGCGCGGTGGCCGAGTCGCACGGCGGGACGGTCGAGCTCGAGCGCCCCGAGCCACGGCACGGGCACGCGGTTCGTGATCCGCTTCCCGTCGAGCGCGCGGCCGAGCGACAGCGCCCGCCGGCCACGGCGACGAGCCGTCGGCTTCAGACCTCGACGACGACCGGCAGGACCATCGGCCGGCGCCGCAGCCGGTCGTAGACGAACGCCGCGAGATCGTCGTGCAGCTCCTGCTGGAGCAGGTCGATCTCCCGGATCCCGTCCTTGGCGGCCGCGCGCGAGCGAGCGCTCGACCTCGGCGCGGATCTCCTCGCACGCAGCTCGTCGGCCTGCTCGATGAACGGCACGCCGCGGAAGATCACCTCGGTCGGCGCGACCGACTCGCCGGTCTGCTCGGAGACGGTGGCCACGACGATGAAGATCCCGTCGGCCGACAGCATCCGCCGGTCGCGCAGCGCGACGTCGGCCGGATCGCCGATGTCGACGCCGTCGACGAAGATCATCCCCGACTGCTCGGGCTCGCCGAACCGAGCGCCGCGCGCCGTCGATCTCCAGCGGCAGGCCGTTCTCGCCCTGGAACACGTCGTCGGGGTCGATGCCGACCGCGTCGGCGAGCTGCGCGTGCAGGTGGATCCGCTTGTGGTCGCCGTGGACGGGCATCACGTAGCGCGGGCTTGACGAGGTTGAGCATCAGCTTCAGCTCCTCGGCGTAGCCGTGGCCCGGAGGCGTGGATCGGCGCCTCGCGCGGGCGTGATCACGTCGCAGCCGATGTGGTAGAGCCGGTCGACCGTCTCGTTGACCGCCCGCTCGTTGCCGGGGATCGGCGTGGCCGAGAACACGACCGTGTCGCCGCGGTGCAGCTTGATCAGGCGGTGATCGTTGTGGGCCATCCGCCGCAGCGCCGACAGCGGCTCGCCCTGGGATCCGGTCGAGATCACGACCACCTTGTGGTCGGGCCAGTCCTCGACCTCCTGGGGCTGGATCAGCATCCCCTCGGGGATCTCGATGTGGCCCAGCGAGCGGCCGATGTTGACGTTCTTGCGCATCGAGCGTCCGACCAGCGAGACCTTGCGGCCGAGCGCTGCGGCGGCGTCGACGACCTGCTGGACGCGATGGATGTTCGAGGCGAAGCTGGTGACGATGATCCGCCCCTCGGCGCGCGCGAACACCTCCTCGAGGTGCGGTCCGACGTCGCGCTCGGAGGGCGAGAACCCGGGCCGGTCGGCGTTGGTCGAGTCGCCGCACAGCAGCAGCAGCCCCTCGCGGCCGAGCTCGGCGAGCCGTGAGACGTCGGCCGGCGGGCCGTCGACCGGGCGTCTGATCGAACTTGTAGTCGCCGGTCACGCAGCACCGTCCCAAGCTCGGTGCGTCAGCGCGACCGCGCAGGAGTCCGGGATCGAATGGGTCATGTGGACCAGCTCGAGCGTGAACGGCCCGAGCGTCGATCTCGTCGCCGGGTTCGAGGTCCTCGAGTCGGAGCGTCGCGCAGCTTGTGCTCGTCGAGCTTGGACCGGGCCATCGCGATCGTCAGCCGGCCGCCGTAGACCGGTCGGCGCGTGCTGCGCCGAGCTCGCGCAGCACCCACGGCAGCGCGCCGAGGTGGTCCTCGTGGCCGTGGGTGATCACGATCGCCTCGATGTCGCCGGCTCGCTCGCGCAGGTAGCTGAAGTCGGGCAGCACGAGATCGATCCCGAGCATGTCGGCGGTCGGGAATCGCAGCCCGGTGTCGACGACGACGATCCGGCCGTCGTACTCGACGACCGTCATGTTCTTGCCGATCTCGCCCAGCCCGCCGAGGGGCAGGACGCGCAACGTGTCGCTCACGCGCTTGCTGTCTGCAGCAGGCCGTGGCGCTCGAGCATCGCGCGGATCGTCGCCGTCTCCCGCTCGTCGAGCTCGACGTACGGCAGGCGCGGAACGCCGACCTCCATCCCCAGCAGGTTCAGCGCCGCCTTCGTGCTGCACGCGAGCGGGGCGACGCCCATGTCGCGGTAGACGTCCTCGAGGCTCGTCGTCGATCTCGCGGCGGCGCTCGGGCTCGTCGACCATCCGGTGCATCTCCTCGCCGAACAGATGGCTGGCGACGAGTATGCCTCCGGCCTCGCCCATGTCGAGCACGTCGGCGAGCATGTCGTCGTTGCCGGCGTAGATCTGCATCCCGTCGATCTGGGCCAGGTTGGCGGGGTTGGCCTGCTTGACGCCGAAGATGTTCTCGAGCTGCGCGAGCTCGGCGAGCAGGTCGTTGGGCAGGTCCGAGGCCGGTGCGCTGCGGGATGTTGTAGAGCAGGATCGGCAGGTCGGTGGCCCGGACGACCTCCTCGTAGTGGCGAACGATCCCGCGCCGGCTGGGACGGTTGTAGTAGGGGTTGACCGACAGCAGCGCGTCCGGGCCGCAGCTCGGTCGCCCGCTCGGTCAGCCAGACCGCGTGGCGGGTGTCGTTGGAGCCGACGCCGGCGACGATCGTGCGGCGGCCGCCCATCTCCTGCACCGCCAGCTCGATCATCCGCAGATGCTCTTCGTCGCTCAGCGTCGAGGCCTCGCCCGGTCGTCCCGCAGATGACGAGCCCGTCGGAGCCGTGCTCGACGCAGATGGTGCATCAGCCGCACGGCTGCCTCTTCATCGACACGCTCCACGCAGCGTCGAACGGCGTGACCATCGCGGTCAGGATCGCGCCCAGGTTGACTGACATTCCCGCTGATTATCTCAGAGCCAAGGATGGGAGGGAGCCTGTCGGGCTCCGGGACGCGCCTGCGCTAGGGGTCGCGCTGCCCGCCCCAAGCCAGGACCGACAGCGGCGCCATCACACCGCGGCTCTCGCGCACCGGCGCGGGCTCGATCATCGGCGCCGGCTTGGGCGGGTCCGCGATCAGATGCGTCACCGGAGCTCCGGTGAGCTTCTCGACCCGCTGCGGCAGCCCTGCGTGCATCCACTTGGAGAAGCGCATCGGCAGGGTCGAGACGATGATCTCGTCGTAGTGCCGGGGATCCCAGGCGTCGGTGACGGCGACGATCGGGTCGGCGGCGCCGACCATCCCGTCGACTTCCAACCCCGCCGCCCGCAGTTGCTCGATCGCGTCGTGCAGCTTGCGCACGGCAGCTGTCCGGCCGCCGCCGAACGGCGTCGCCGGGACGACCAGCGTGAACGCGATCGGTTCGCGCTCAGCGCGTGCCACGAGTGCCGCCAGCACCGTATCCGACGTTGCCGTCACGTTCGCCACGACGAGGACCGTTCGCTTCCAAGCCATTACAACCTCCGAGCACGGGGGAGCGTGAGCGCCATCAACATAGCGTCGGCCGTTGAGGCCGAGAATGGCCCGATGGATAAGTACCCCCTGCCCGGGTGGTTGCCTTAATCCCCGGTCAACATCTCTACCCTTTAGTCACCAATGCCGTCACCAATCACCGACCCGTACCAGATCCTGGGTGTTAGTCCGGGTGCCTCCGATGCCGAGGTCCGCGCGGCCTATCGGCGGCTGGTGCAACTCCATCATCCGGACCACAACGGCGGCTCGGCCGAGTCGGCTCGGCGCTTCGAGGAGGTCCAGGCAGCGTATGCGCGCGTGAGGGAGCTGCGCGCCTCTGCGCCGTCGGCGAGCTCGCGGGCCACGGGCTCCGGCCAGGGCTCGCGTTCGTCCGGTTCCAGGCCGCGGCCGGCCGAGCCTCCGCCCCGAGTCAACGTCGACCCCAATCTCGAATCCCGACTCCAGGACCTCGAACGTGAGCTGCGCGAAGCGCACGAGGCCGGCGAACGGGCTCGCCGCGAAGCGCATGAGGCCAGCGAACGCGCTCGCCGCGATGCCCGCGAGGCGGTCGCGCAGGGCACGGGGAGGGCCTCGGACGAGGAGCTCGGCTACGTGACCACGGACGACAGCTTCTCGAAGATCCTGGCCGATGCGGGCTCGCAGATCGCGGACCGGCTCGCGCAGGCGGGCGACCGGATCGCCGAGGCGTCAGATCAGGCGCGGGAGCATCCGGTCAGCAAACGGGTAGCTGACCTGATCGATGAGCTCGAGCGCCTGAGCTCGAAGCTCACCGGGGACTCGAAGGGCTCGCCCGAGTAGCGACGGCCGTCACCCGAGAACGGTCGATGCCCACGCCGGTAACGACCGACGTGGGCATCTGGTTGGTAGGGAGGTCGGTTGGTCGATCGAATACGTCAGGCGGTCGCGGGAGCGGTGGACACCTTCGGCTTGATCAGCTCGGTCTCCTCCGCGGTGCGCCGAGCGTGGGCGAAACCGAGGACGACCAGCACCGCCAGGATCGCTGCGGCGATGAAGGATGCGATCGCTCCCCAGAGCATGATCGTGCCGATCACCGAGAACGCGTATGCCTCGAGCAGCAGACCACGGAGCGTCGTTCCCGTGAACACCGTCTGCTTGAGCGTCTGCAGCTGGGTGTTGGTCGGGCTCGCCAGCGCGGCTGCGCTGACCTTCGAGTAGACGCCTCCATACGGCATCTCGGACAGGTGCACCCGGATGAAGTCGTTGGCGTACACCTGCGCCTGCGCGCCGGTGAGCAGCTGCTGGCCGGCGTACTGGGATACCGATGGGATCATGCTCGGCGTGATCTCTGTGCCCGCCTTGGCGTGCGCGAACGCAGCCTGGGGCGGGAAGGAGATCTGCTGTTGCGCGAGCTGATCATGAACGTTCGAGGTCGCGAAGCTGTGGCCCCAGGTCAACAGACCACCGGCCACAATCAAAACGACGACGAGCACCGCACCAACCGAACTCGCGAGAACGTCGAATACCTTTCGAGACATAACAGGTTAATCCTCCCTGTAAATCGATCGCGTACAACAGGGCGAAACCCTGACTACGCGGGGTATTTGGTCGAGGGATCCAACGTTCATGAGTTTCGGCGAGAAGCCTGCCGCTCACATCCGCGGCCGACCGACGACCCACTGCGGTTTTTCTCGCAGGCGGTTGCGGGAAAAGACGCTCTAGTTTTGGGCTGCGGCGTCGAGGAGGCGCTCGAGGCCGATCACCGGGGACTCTGTCAGGCCGCCGACGCGGCGGATCGCGAGCAGCACGCCCGGCATGAACGACTCGCGATCGGTCGAGTCGTGACGGATCGTCAGCGTCTGGCCCAGATCGCCGAGGATCACCTCCTGATGCGCCACCAGTCCGGGCAGCCGGACCGAGTGGATCGGCACGTTGCCCAGATGCGGCGCCTCGGCTTCCATCAGCGCGGCGGTCCGCGCCGCCGTGCCACTCGGCTTGTCGAGCTTGCGGTCGTGATGCAGCTCGATGATCTCCGCCCGTGCCATATGCCTGGCGGCCTGCGTGGCGAACTGCATCATCAGCACGGCACCGATCGCGAAGTTCGGCGCGATGAACACGTTCGCTTCCAGCCCGCTCAGATCGCCGAGCTCGGCGGGGTCAAAGCCGGTCGTCCCGATCACAACGTGGACACCGGCGCCTACGGCCTGGCGTGCGTTTGCCAGCGCGCTCGAAGGGACCGTGAAGTCGACCAGCACGTCCGGGCGCTGCGCGAGGGCGTCGGCGAGGGGAACGCCGATCGCGGGATCAGCTCGACCGACGAGCTCCATGTCGGCCGCGTCCGCCACCGCCCGGCAGACAGTGTCCCCCATCCGTCCCGCGGCGCCGGCGACCGCGACGCGGATCAATGCATGACCTCGGCGTTGATCGCGCCTGACACTGCCTCGTCGAATCTGGCCTCGTCGCTCCCGATCCCCGCTACCGACAGCTGAGCGGGATCCCAGAGCTCGTCGACGAGCTCGGCCAGATCCTCGTGCGAGACGGCGTCGATCCGCTCCACGACCTCGTCGAGCGAGAGCAGCGGCGCGCCCGCGAGCAGCTCGGACCCGAGTCGGTTCATGCGGGCGCCGGTCGACTCGAGCGCGAGCACGACGCGGCCCTTCAGATTCTCCTTGGCCCGCTCGAGTTCATCGTCGGTGGCGGGTTGCTCTCTGAGCCTCCCGAGCTCAGTCCCCACGACCGCCATCGCCTCGGCCAGGTTGTCAGGTCTGGTGCCGAGGTAGCACCCGACCTGACCGGTGTCCTGATAGGCGCTGGTGAACGAGTACACCGCGTACGCCAGACCGCGCCGCTCGCGGATCTCCTGGAACAGCCGCGAGGAGGACGTGCCGCCGAAGATCGTGTCGAGGACGCGCAATGCGAACCGGCGATCGTCGTGGCGCGATAACCCGCGTCCGCCGAGGCAGACGTGGTACTGCTCGGTGTCCTTGCGCTCGAACCGGCGCCGGGGCGCGAACGGCCCAGGCGGCTGTGACGTCCCCGTCAGGGCGTGGCCGGGACGGTCGGGCACGCGCTCGGAGGCCAGCGCCACGATTGCGTCGTGATCAACCGCACCCGACGCGGCGATCACGATGTTGCCCGGCACATAACGGGACTCGTGGAAGCGCGCGATCTCATCCACCGGCGTGTCGGCGATCACCGGCGCCCGGCCGATGATCGCGCGCCCGAGCGCGTGATCGCCGAACACAGCCTCGCCGAACACGTCGAACACCTTCTCCTGCGGGTCATCCTCATACATCGCGATCTCCTCGAGGATCACCGCGCGCTCGGAGTCGATGTCGGTCAGCGTCGGGCGGAACACCATGTCGGCCATCACGTCGAACGCCTCGGGAACATGCTGGTCGATCACCCGTGCATAGACCGACGTCGTCTCCTTGCCGGTGCCGGCGTTGAGCTCCGCTCCCATCCCGTCGAAGATCTGATCGATCTCGAGCGAGCTGTATTTGGAGGAGCCCTTGAACAGCAGATGCTCGAGCAGGTGGGAGAGCCCCGCCTGCTCGTCGGACTCGGCGCGCGATCCGGTGCCGATCCAGAACCCGAGTGACACGGACCGGACGGAGGGCATTGCCTCCGTCACGATCCTGACACCCGACTCGAGTGTCGTCAGGCGGTGTTCCTGTGCCACGGCCGGCTAGTAGCGCGGGCGGTCGGGATCGCGGTCGCGCACGCGTCCGCGGTCGCCTTCGCGGTCGCCTTCGCGTCCGCGGTCGCCTTCGCCGCGTCCGCCTTCGCGTCCGCCTTCGCGTCCACGATCGCCGCCGCGGTCACCGTCGCGTCCACGGTCGCCGTCGCGTCCGCGGTCCCGCGGACCTCGGTCTCGCCCGCGGTCACGGTCGCGGCCGTCGCGACCACCGCGCTCCCTGGACCGGGGCGGTCCGCTGTCGCCGCTGCCGACAGCCGCGAGCTCCTCGACGGACTTCCCGGCGACTTCCGGGTCATCCGCCAGGCGCAGGCCGATCCGGCCGCGCTCGCGGTCGACCTCGACCACGCGGACGTGCAGCTCGTCGCCCTTGTTGAGCTCCTCCTCGACTGTCGCTATCCGCCGTCCGGGGGCGACGTTGGAGATGTGCAGCAGTCCGTCGGTGCCCTTCGAGAGCTCGATGAAGGCGCCGAACGTGGTCGTCTTGACGACCTTGCCGGTGAACTCGTCGCCGACCTCGACCTCCTTGGTCATCGACCGGATCCGGTCGACCAGCGCGTCGCCGCGCTCGCCGTCGGAGGCGTAGACCAGCACCTGGCCCTCGTCGTTGACGTCGATCTGCGACTCGAACTCCTCCTGCAGCGCGCGGATCGTCTCGCCGCCCTTGCCGATCAGCAGCCCGATCTTCTCGGGGTCGATCTGAACGGTCGAGATCCTCGGCGCGTGCTTGGAGAGCTCTGCGCGCGGGGTGTCGATCACCTTCGCCATCTCGCCGAGGATGAACTCCCTGGCGACCTTGGCCTGCGCCAGGGCGTCGCGCATGATCTCGAACGTCACGCCGGTGATCTTGATGTCCATCTGCAGCGCGGTGATCCCGCGATCGGTGCCGGCGACCTTGAAGTCCATGTCGCCGAGGTGGTCCTCGACGCCCGCGATGTCGGTGAGGATGACGTAGTCGTCGCCCTCCTTGATCAGCCCCATCGCGATTCCCGCGACCGCGCGCTTGATCGGCACGCCCGCGTCCATCAGCGACAGCGTCGAGCCGCACACGCTGGCCATCGAGCTCGACCCGTTGGACTCGAGGATGTCCGATACCACCCGGATCGTGTACGGGAACTCCTCCTGGCTCGGGATCATCGGCACCAGCGCGCGCTCAGCCAGCGCGCCGTGGCCGATGTCGCGGCGCTTGGGACCGCGCATGAAGCCGGCCTCCCCGACCGAGAACGGCGGGAAGTTGTAGTGGTGGAAGTAGCGCTTGGCTGTCTCCAGGCCGAGCGTGTCCAGCCGCATCTCCTCGCGCGTGGTGCCGAGCGCGACGACGCTCAACGCCTGCGTCTGGCCACGGGTGAACAGCGCCGAGCCGTGCGCCCGAGGCGCGACGCCGACCTCGATCGAGATCGGCCGGATCTCGTCAGTGGAGCGACCGTCGGGACGCTTCTTCTGGATCGCGATCCGCTCGCGGATCAGCGTCTTCTCGAGCTTGTCGAATGCGCGCTGGGCGTTGGCCCGATACTCGGCGAAGCTGTCGGCCTCGGGGTCGCCCGAGTAGTGCGTCAGGACCGCCTCCTCGACCGCCTTGCAGGCGTCCTGGCGCTCGAGCTTGTCCTCGACCTGCGTGGCGGCGTCGAGCGCCGCGCCGTGCGAGCCCTTGATCTGCTCGTAGAGCTCGGGATGGACCTGCGGGACCTCGACCTCGAGCTTCTCCTTGCCGGCCTTCTCGGCCAGCTCGCGCTGCGCCGCGCACAGCTTCTTGATTTCCTCATGCGCGATGTCGAGCGCGTCGAGGATCTCCGCCTCGGGGATCTCGTTGGCGCCCGCCTCGACCATCAGGATCGCCTCATCGGTGCCGGCGACGATCAGATCGAGCTCGGTGTTCTCGACCAGGTCCTCCTCGTCGGGGTTGACGACGAAGTTGCCGTCGACCTTGCCGATCCGGACCGCGCCGACCGGCGTCGGGAACGGGATGTTGGAGACCATCAGCGCCGCCGAGGCGCCGTTCATCGCCAGCATGTCGTACGGGTTGACGTGGTCGACGGAGATCGGCAGCGCGACCAGCTGGGTCTCGTAGCGCCAGCCCTTGGGGAACAGCGGGCGGATCGGCCGGTCGATCAGCCGGGCGACGAGCGTCGCCTTCTCCCCCGCGCGGCCCTCGCGCTTGAAGAACGAGCCGGGGATCTTCCCGGCCGCGTACATCCGCTCTTCCACATCGACCGTGAGCGGCAGGAAGTCGACATCGCGGAGATTGCCGGCAGTGGCGGTACACAGGACCATCGTGTCGCCCGCACGGACGACCACCGCGCCGGAGGCCTGCTTGGCCAGCTTGCCGGTCTCGAACGAGATCTCCTTGCCCTCGATCTCGACAGAGACGCGCGTAACGGCGTCAGACATATTCAGTTTCCCTTCTTCCCTCCACCCTTCGGTCGGCGGAGTGCTTCGTTTCTCATCTTTGTTCCGAACAGTCAAAGATGGTAGCGGGCGGGCGCGGCCGCAGGCCGCGTCTGGGATGGACTTGACGGCCGCGGCGCCCAGTCCACACTCCTTTGGTGGCTAACCGCGGCTCCTGGGGTGGGCTGACCGTGCTGAGCCCGGTCGGGACCGCGGCTGGGGCAGTGGCTTGCGGGCCCGGGGCCGGCGGCCTGTTGACGTGGATCGGTGGTTACTCGGCTGAGCTGCCGCGGGCGCTCGGCTTGGGGGAACGGCGCTGGTGAACGGTGGCTCGCGATGGGAGGCCTGTGCGGGCCGCCCCGATTGGGCCTGGGGGCGGTGCCGCGCAGCCCGGGGCGGGTGGTCTGCTCGGGGAACGGCGCTGGTGAGGGGGTGGGAGGGGACGACGGTGTCAGCAATCTGACAATTTTGCCTGCATACAGGCACAAATCGCTCACGCCTGAGGAGCTTTGGTCAGTTATGCACGTGGGGCATGCTTATGTAACCGAGGAGCGTTTTGGGGGTCGACTTTGGGCCGTTATGCATGTGGCCCGGGCGGATTTCGGCCGCCCCGGCCCGCCACCGGCCGCCCAGCCCGCCCACCTGCCGCCCCGGCCCGTCTGCCGGCCGGGTCGCCCCGACCTCCCGTCCTGGCCACCCTTCACCAGCGCCGTTTGCCGAGTCGAGCGCCACCGAAACCTCCCCGAGTCACCGAGCCACCCTCCCGCGGCCACCGGTCACATCAACGCCCGCATGCGTGTCGGCGGGGCGCGGCGCGGCAGGGTGTCGGCGAGGCGCGCGCGGGGCGGGGCGGGGTGTCGGGCGCGGCGCCGCCCATCGGGGGTGTCTGCGGTGCGGGGCGCGGCGGAGGTGCGGGGCGCGGCGGAGGTGCGGGGCGCGGCGGAGGTGCGGGGCGCGGCGGAGGTGCGGGGCGCGGCGGAGGTGCGGGGCGCGGCGGAGGTGCGGGGCGCGGCGGAGGTGCGGGGCGCGGCGCAGGTGCGGGGCGCGGCGGAGGTGCGCGGGCGTGCGACGACCCGAAAGCTTCTAACCGGACCGCTCGGTCCGCTTGTGCTACCGTAACCGGACCGCCGAGTCCCAGTTTACACCTCCCCACAGGAGCGCTCATGTCCGCCACCGCACCCGCCACTCCGGTCGCGCCCTCCGCGAGGACCGTGGCCCCGACCAATCGCTGGCTGATCCTGGTGATCGCCTGCCTGGCGCAGTTCATGGTCGTGCTCGACGCCACGATCGTCAACGTCGCACTGCCCTCGATTCAGCACGGGCTGCAGTTCTCCGCCTCGAGCCTGCCGTGGGTGGTCAACGCGTACACGCTCGTGTTCGGCGGCTTCCTGCTGCTTGGTGGGCGGGCGGCCGATCTGCTCGGCCGCAAGCGCTTGTTCATGGCCGGGATCGCGCTGTTCTCGCTCGCGTCGCTGCTCAACGGGCTGGCCCAGTCCTCCGGGATGCTGATCGTCGGGCGAGGGCTGCAGGGATTGGGCGGCGCGCTGGTCTCGCCGGCCGCGCTGTCGATCATCACCACGACCTTCACCAGTCAGGCCGAGCGGACCAAGGCGCTGGGCGTGTGGAGCGCGATCGCCGCCGGCGGCGGCGCGGTCGGCCTGCTGCTCGGCGGCGTGCTGACCGATCTCGCCTCCTGGCGGTGGATCTTCTTCGTCAATGTCCCGGTCGGTGTGATCGCGCTCGCGGCGGCGATGCGGTTCGTGCCCGAGTCGCGAATCGACGTCGAGCATCGTTCGTTCGATCTCGCCGGGGCGGTCACCGTCACCGGCGGGCTGGTCGTGGTCGTCTACGCGATCATCAAGGCCCAGGCGTACGGCTGGGGTTCGGCGCGCACGATCGGGCTGATGGCCGCCGGTCTGGTACTGCTGGCGGCGTTCGTCGCGATCGAGCGGCGGGCGGTGGCGCCGCTGATGCGGCTGAGCATCTTCCGCATCCGCACGCTCGCGGTCGCCGACACCGTGCTGCTGCTCGTCGCCTCGGGGATGTTCGGGATGTTCTTCTTCGCCTCGCTGTACGTGCAGGAGATCCTCGGCTACAGCCCGCTGAAGGCGGGGCTCGCGTTCCTGCCGGTGACGGCCGGGATCGTGATCGGCGCTGGGATCGCCCAGCAGGCGATCAAGCGATTCGGCGTGCGCAACGTGTCGATCGCCGGCACCTCGCTGGCCACCGCGGGACTCGTCGTGTTGACCCAGCTTCCCGTCCACGGCAGCTACGTCGCCAATCTGCTGCCCGGGCTGATGCCGATGAGCATCGGCATGGGCCTGATGTTCGTTCCGATCACGCTGCTCGCGACCGGCGGCGTGACCGCTAACGATGCCGGGCTGGCGTCGGGGTTGTTCAACACCTCCCAGCAGGTCGGCGGCTCGCTCGGCCTCGCGATCCTCTCGACGCTGGCCGCGAGCCAGACCACCAATCTGCTGCACAGCGCCGCGGGCCACGTGACGAACGCCGCTGTCCTCGTGGCCCGGGTGTCCGGCTATCACGTGGCGTTCGCTGCGGCGGCGGTGATGCTCGGCGCGGGCGCAGTGATCCTGGTGCTCGCCCTGCGGCCCCGCGATGTGCGGGACCTCGATCTGGAGATCTCTCCGGCGGCGCTGGCGGCGTAGGAGCGCGTGTAGCAGACTATGGCCGCAATGTCGTCGGAGGAGAAGCGTCTGCGGGCAGACGCCGAGCGAAATCGCACGCCGTCTGCTGCAAGCCGGCGACGGCGCTGTTCCGCGAGCGTGGCCTCGACGTCGGCGTGGCTGAGATCGCCCAGCACGCCGGCGTCGGCCGCGGCACCCTGTTTCGCAACTTCCCCACCAAGGAGGACCTGATCGCGGCGATCGTGGTCGAGAGGATGGCCGAGGCCGTCGAGCGCGGCCGCGGACTGCTCGACGGCCGGGACGCCGGCTGGGGCGCTGTTTGAGTTTCTCGGCGAGCTGGCCGGTCGCCAGCAGACGGACCGTGCGCTGTTCGAGGCGGTTGCCGATATCTGGCTGGCCAACGACGAGATCCGAGCCGCGCACGCCGAGGTCGTCGGCGTGCTCGACCTACTGCTCACCCGCGCGCAGGCCGCCGGTGCGGTCCGCGGTGACGTCAGGGGCCGTCGACTGCTGATCATGCTCAAGGGCGTGTGCGAGGTCGCGACGGCGCTGGCGCACGTCGACCGCGAGATCGTCGAGCGCCACCTCGATCTCGTCCGCTCAGCGCTGACTGCGTCCGCGACCACCCACCCGTTGCACGGCCGCAGTCCGACGCTCGAGGACATCGAGCGCGCGTTCCCGCACGCCGCGACTCGCCCGTCCGTGGCCAAGCCCGCCACGGGTTGAGCTCGGGCTCGGGCGCGTTCGCAGCGCTAGCTGAGCGCCTCCAGCACGCCGGGGTCGAGCCGGCCCGCGTACATCTCGCCGCCGACGAAGATCGTCGGCGTCGTCACCACGCCGGCGCGCACGCCGGACTGAAAGTCTCGCTTGACTCGCGCCCGCACCGTCTCGCTGCGACGGTCGGCGTCGAACCGCTCGAGGTCGAGCCCGAGTGTCCGCGCTCGTTCCCACAGGTGCGGGTCCTCGAGCCGGCCCTGATCGGCGAACAGCGAGTCGTGCATCTCCCAGAAGCGGCCCTGGAGTCCGGCCGCCTCCGCGGCGCACGCCGCCGGCCATGCCCGCGGGTGACTCGAGCGAACCGGGAAATGGCGGAAGACCTGCCGTAGCCGGGCGGCGGCGGCCCGCTGCTCGAGTGCGGCGCAGAACGGGCACTCGAAGTCGCCGTAGACGATCGCCACGGTCGCGTCCGTGGGCCCGCGGACGTGGTCATCAGCCGCGGGCTCGGGAACCGGCGCCGAGCCGAGGTCAGCCACTCAGGCCATCGAAGATCAGGTTCGCGCCGGGCAGTTCGCCGGGCGACGCCGCCTGGTAGCTCCACTTGACGACCCCGTCCGGGCCGACTATCACCAGCGCGCGCTGCGCGAAACCCGCCCGGGTGATAGACGCCGAACGCGCTGCAAGTCGCGCCTTTGGGCTCGAAGTCCGACAGCTGCTCGATCGTCACGCCGAGCTTCTCGCGGAACGCCGTCTGGCTATAGGTGGCGTCGCAGGACACTCCGTACAGCGTCGCTCCCTGGGCCGCGAAGTCGTCCAGCACCTCCTCGTAGAGGTTGAGCTGATCGGTGCAGACCGGGCTGAAGGCGAACGGGTAGAAGACCAGGACGGTCGTCTTGCCCTCGAGGTCGGCGAGCGTGAAGTCGCTGCCGTCGTCGCGGTGCAGGGTGAACTCCGGCGCCGGCGTCCCGGGCGCGATCGGCCCGTCCGGCGCGACTCACTTGCGCAGGCCGAGCTCGCGCACCAGGGCCCGGTAACGGTCGAGGTCGGTTCGCTGAAGGTAGTTCAGGAACCTCCGCCGGCGCCCCACGAGCATCAGTAGCCCGCGGCGTGAGTGGTGGTCCTTGCTGTGAGTGCGTAGGTGCTCGGTGAGCTCGTTGATCCGCTCGGTGAGCAGCGCGATCTGGACCTCGGCCTTGCCGGTGTCGGCCTCGTTCTCGCCGAACTTCTCGATCAGCTCCCGCTTGCGTTCCTGGGTCAGTGTCATGCGGTCGCTGAGGCTAGCAGAGCGGCCGACTCGGCTCGGTTGCTCACTCGCACAGCTCCCGGGTGCGATCGACGTCGAGCTGCATCTGCTCGATCAGCGCCTGGACGGAGTCGAACCGTCGCTCGCCCCGCAGCCGGGCGATGAAGTCGATCTTCAGGGTCTGGCCGTAGAGGTCGACGTCGCGATCGAGCATATACGCCTCGACGAGCACCGCACGTCCGGTGCCGAAGGTCGGGCGGACACCGACGCTGACCGCCGCGCAGTCACCGTTGGCGCGCGCGGCGTAAACGCCGTGGCCCGGGCACACCAGCGCTTCATCCGGGACGATGTTGGCGGTCGGGAATCCGAGTTCCCGGCCTCGGCGGTCGCCTGCGACGACCTCGCCCCGGATCTGGAACGGCGCGCCCAGGAACCGTGTCGCGAGCTCGACCTCGCCGGCCAGCACGAGCGCGCGGATGTGGCTCGAGGAGACGATCTGCCCGTCGACCTCGACCAGGGGGACGACTCGGGTCTCGAACCGCGGATCGGCGGCGAGCATCGCCGGATCACCGGACGCGCGGTGGCCGAAGCGGAAGTTCTCCCCGACCGACACCCGTGTGGCTTGGAGCCGATCTACGAGCACGTGGTCGATGAACTCCTGCGGGGTCTGGTGCGCGAACCCCTCCTCGAACGGGATCACGACGAGCTCCTGGACGCCCATCTGCTCGATCAGTTCCGCCTTCGCCTCGAGGCTCGTGATCAGCTTCGGCGCCGCCTCCGGCCTGATCACGCGCAGGGGGTGCGGCTCGAACGTCAGCACCGTATCGCTGCCGCGGATCACCTCCCGGTGGCCGAGATGGACGCCGTCGAACTCGCCGACCGCGATTCGCCGCGGACGCGGCTCGGCGGCGGTGATCTGGGTTACCCGCATCGGCGCGGAAGCCTAGAGGGCCACCATCCAAATCGGCGCGCAAGCCTGTGGACGGCTACCTCAGCCCGACGATTGGTTTCAACAGCCGATCCTGCCCCGCGGGCTCGGCGAGCGCGATCAAACCTTGCTCGTCGGTGAGCCGGACGACGCCCGCCGCCGACCCCGGTACCGCTGCGCCGTGGCTTGCGCGGCGCGCCTGCTCAGGATCAAGCCGCACCTCGGGCAGGAAGCTGAGCGCCTCGCCCAGCCCAATCGCCCGCCCCGGATCGGCAGCTTCGACCGTGAACCCACCAATCCGCGTGCGCCGCAACTGCTCGCAGTAAGCATCGCCGAGATCGGCGATCAGACTGCGGACGTAGGTTCCCGACCCGCACTCGATCACGAATCCGCGCCGGTCGCGATCCCGCCACCGCTCCTGGAACCGATGCACCTGGACTCTGCGCTCGGGCAGCTCGACCTGTTCCCCGGCCCGTGCCAGTGCGTATGCTCGCCGCCCCCCCACCTTCACAGCCGAGAACGCCGGTGGCCGCTGGAGGATAGCCCCGGTCGGCAGCGAGAGGTCGCCTTCGGGCACCGCTCCGGTCACGACGATCTCGCCCTCCGGATCGCCCGTGCTCGAGGTCGCGCCGAACCGCGCCGTCACCTCGTAGGTCTTCGGCAGCGCCATCAGGAACCGCTGCGCGCGTGTCGCCCGGCCCACGAGCACGAGCAGCAGGCCCGTCGCGAACGGGTCGAGCGTCCCGGCATGGCCAACTTTGACCTTGCGCTCGAGACCGTGCCGCACGCGGGCTACGATGTCGTGGGAGGTGACTCCGGCCGGCTTGTCGTACAGGATGACGCCGTCGGACGCGGTCACGTGACCGACGAGGCGAGCTGCTGCGCAACCTCGCGGCGCAGGAACGCGACCAGCTCGTCCCAGTCCATCGTCGTCGTGAAGCCGGCGGCCTGGCGGTGACCGCCGCCCCCGACCGCGCGGGCGATCTGGGAAACGTCGACGCGGTCGTCGCTCGCGCGCAGCGACACCTTGCGCTGCGGCGCTGCACCATCCGTGTCTCCGATCCGGTCCCGCACGAGCGCGGCGACGACGGTCCCCTGGAGCGATCGAAGGTAATCGATCACGCCCTCGGAGTAGCTCTCCTCGGCGTCCGACTCGGTGAAGTCGCGGGCTCGCAGGGCGGTGACGGTCAGCGTTCCGCCGTCGAAGCGCTCGATGTTCGCGAGTCCCCGCGCGAGCAGCGCGAGCTTCCCGTACGGGACGCCTTCGTATACGCGCCGGTAGATCTCGTGCGGCTCGACGCCGGCTTCGATCAGCTCGGCCGCCATCAGGTGGGCCCGTGGCCCCGTGTTCTCGTACATGAACCGGCCGGTGTCGGTGATCAGGCCGATGTAGAGAGCCTCGGCGATCGTGATCGTCGGCTCGAGGCCGAGCCCGTGCATGAGATCCCAGACGATCTCAGCCGTGCACGAGGCATCGGGCAGGACGAGGTTGATCGTGCCGAAGCGGGTGTTGTCGTGGTGGTGGTCGATATTGAGGATGTGGGCCCCCGGCCGCTGCAGCGCCTCGGCCGGATTTCGTTCCAGATTCCCGCAGTCGAGGAACACGATGGTGCGCTCCTCGAGGTCTTCTGGGGGCACGCTCGCGAGCCCGGGCAACGGTAGGAACCGATACTCGTTGGGGAGCGGGAACTCGCTTGCGGCGATGAACATCACGCTGTCCTTGCGCAGCGCCGTGAGGATCTCCTGCATCGCGATCAGCGACCCGAGCGCATCGCCATCGGGGTTCTCGTGTGCGACCACGATCAGCTTCTGGGCGGTCCGGAGCGCGTCGAGAGTCTCCTCGCGGCTCGATCGGTTGCCGTTCTCAGGCATCCGGCCCCTCGTCGATCAGTTGCGAGATGCGCATTCCTCGGGTGATCGACTCGTCGTACTCAAACGTGAGCGTCGGCGTGTGCCTGAGCGATAGCTCCGAGGCCACGTGGCCCTGCAGGAACCCGTGGGCCGAGCGCAGGCCAGCGAGGCTGTCCGCGCGCGTCTGCTCGTCGCCGAGAACGCTCACGTAGACGCGAGCATGGCGCAGGTCTGGGCTGGTCTTGACTCCGGTCACCGTCACGAATCCCACGCGGGGATCCTTGAGATCCGTCGCGATCGCATCACTTAGGACAGCGCGTATGGCCTCGTCGACGCGGCGCATGCGTCCTGAAGCCATCCTATCCCTCCCGCCGCCGAGGTGAGCATGGGAATGTGCTCATCCACGCAGGTCCTCGACCGACGCCACGATCCGCTCGATTTGCACGCCGTCGGGCCACCGTGCCTGCAGCCACCGCTCGACATTGTCCGCAGCCGTGTTCAGAACCCCGAGCGAGCCGCCGGTGAGCGCCGCCGCCAGGGTCGACCGCTGCCACGTCTCCTGGTGTCCGACCTCGGCGACGGCGACGCCGAGCCGCCGGTGAAGCTGCGCCTTGATCGATGAGAGCTCCTTGCGCTTGCCCTTGAGGCTGCCCGCCTCGGGAAAGTGCAGGTCGATCACCAGCACGGCGACGAAGCCGCCCGCAGACACGATCTATTTCAGGCCAGCTCGCGCTCGACCTGGCGCGTCGCGTAGGCCTCGAGGACGTCGCCTTCCTTGATGTCGGCGAAGTCTCTGAGCACGATGCCGCATTCGAATCCGGCGGCGACCTCACGGACGTCGTCGTTGAAGCGGCGCAGGCTGGCGATCTGGCCGTCATAGACGACGGTGCCGTCACGCACGAGCCGGACCTTCGAGCCGCGGGTGATCTTGCCCTCGGTCACGTGCGAGCCGGCGATCGTGCCGACGCGGGAGGCGCGGAAGATCTGGCGCACCTCGGCCGAGCCGAGCGTCTCCTCGACCTCCTCCGGCGCGAGCATGCCCTGCATCGCGCTGCGGAGATCTTCGATCGCTCGGTAGATGACCGAGTAGTGGCGGATCTCGACTCCCTCGCGATCGGCAACCGCCCGCGCATCACCGACCGGGCGCACATTGAACGACAGGATCACGGCGTCGGAGGCGGCGGCGAGCATCACATCGGACTCCGTGACGGCGCCGACGGCGCCGCGGATCACATTCACTGACACCTCGTCCTGCGGGAGCTTGGCGATCTCGTCCTCGATCGCCTCGAGCGAGCCGGCGACGTCGGACTTGAGCACCAAGTTGAGCTCCTGGATGCCGCTCTTGAAGATGTCCTCGAGCGAGATCTTCTTGCCACTGCGGCGGGCGAGCGATTCCGTCTTCAGGCGCGTGGCCCGCTCGCCGGCGAGCTGGCGAGCGCGACGCTCGTGCTCGACGACGCGGACCCGCTCGCCGGCCTCGGGCACGCCATCGAAGCCCAGCACCTCGACCGGCTCGCCCGGCAGCGCCTGAGCGACTCGCTGGCCCATGAAGTCGTGCATCGCCCGCACCCGACCCCAGTGCGCTCCGGCGACGAGCGCGTCGCCAACCTCGAGCGTGCCCCGGGAAACGAGGATTGTGACCACCGGGCCCCGTCCCGGGTCGAGTCGCGACTCGATCACGGTCCCCGAGGCCGGCGCGTCCGGATTGGCGCGCAACTCGAGCAGGTCTGCCATCGCGATGATCGTGTCGAGCACGTCATCTAGGCCCTGCCTGGTCTTGGCGGACACGTCGACGAATTCGGTGTCGCCTCCCCATTCCACCGGCTGCAAGCTGAGGTTTGTCATCTCGGTTCGCACCCGGGTTGGGTCGGCGCCCTCCTTATCGATCTTGTTGACCGCGACGAGCATCTGCACGCCGGCTTCTTTGGCGTGGTCGACCGCCTCCTGAGTCTGCGGCTTGACGCCGTCATCGGCCGCCACGACGATCACGGCGATATCGGTCACCTTGGCGCCGCGGGCGCGCATCGCCGTGAACGCCTCGTGTCCGGGCGTATCGAGGAACGTGACAGTCTTGTCGCCGTGATGGACCTGGTAGGCGCCGATGTGCTGGGTGATCCCGCCCGCCTCTCCGGCCGCCACATGAGTGTCGCGGATCGCATCCAGCAGCGAGGTCTTGCCGTGGTCGACGTGGCCCATGATCGTGACCACCGGCGCACGCTCGACGAGTTCGTCCTCGGCGTCGTGGAACACCGGCTCGGAGACCTGCTCGTCCTCGGAGTGAATGATCTCGACGGCCTTGCCGAGCTCGGAAGCCAGGAGCTCAATCGATTCGTCGGAGAGCGTCTGGGTGAGCGTCTTCATCTCGCCCAGCGCCATCAGCTTCTTCATCACTTCGGGCACCGCCACGTCGAGGTACTCCGCGACGTCCTTGACCGTCGACCCGGACCTGATCTGGATCGCGTCCGGCTCGGCGAGCGCCGTGCTCGCCGACGGACGGGACTCGGCCTCCTCGTCGTAGACGCCACGCCGACGACGACCGCGCCGCTGGCGCCGTGGGGGCTGGTTCGACTGGGTGGGGGCACCGCCGCCGGGAGCGCGGCGAGAAGCCTGGGAATCGATTACGACCCGGCGCCGACCACCCGGGGTACCTGGGGCGCGCTCGCCCTGGAGCGAGTCGCGCGTGGGGCGCTTGTGCGAGCCCTCGCCATTGCCGCCGCGACCCATCGACTGGGCCTCGGCCTCATCGCGGCGCGTCGGGACGGGTGTCTCGTCGCGCGCGCTCGGTGCCGCTGTCTCGTCGGGCGGAGTCGGTGCCGCTGTCTCGTCGCGCGGGGCTGGTGCGGACGCCTCGCCGCGCGGGGCCGCCGCCGGCGGCTCGTCGCGCGGGGCTGGTGCGGAGGCCTCGCCGCGCGGGGCCGCCGGTGCGGACGTGTCGGCGGTGCTGGGGCTGGGTGCCTTGCCGGCAGCGGCTACGGCCGTGTCGCCGGCGGCGGGTGGGGGCGTCTGGTCGCGGGGGGCGGATTTGTCGGCGGGGGCGGATTTGTCGGCGCGCCGGCCCCGAGCGTTCTCACGCCGGCCCTGAGCGCTCTCGCGCCGGGGCTTCCCGGCGGCGGCCGGCTGCGGATTCGCCTGCGACGCCTTGCTGTCGCCGTTTCCGAGCACGCGCAACGCAGCGTCCTCATCGACCGATGAGGACGCGGCCTTGACGTTCAGCCCGCCGGCCCGGAGCCGGTCGACGACATCCTTGGCCGGAAGCCCACGCTCCTTGGCGATTTCATGGACGCGCTTATTCATCTATTTCCAGTGTAGATTCCACTACGGGGCTGCGCTTTCGTGCGTCTGGTCGCCGGCGTCGCCCGGGTTTGGTGCCCCGCCGCCGTTAGAGTCAGCGTCGACCTGGTCGGTGTTCTTGTGCGCGAGCGCCTGGTGGGCCTCGATCCCGCAGTAGCGCGAGCCCGGCAGCGCCGCGTTCGGGCACCGGCGGCCGTTTGAGAGGATTGCCGCGCAGCGTCCCTGCGCTTCCTCCTCCTCGTAGCCGTGCTCGGCTTCCTCGGCGGCGAACTCGGTCTCCGAGCGAATGTCGATCCTCCATCCGGTCAGCCGTGCGGCCAGGCGAGCGTTCTGGCCCTCGCGCCCGATTGCCAGTGACAGCTGATCGTCAGGGACGATCACGGTCGCCTGCTTGTTGGCGTCGTCGACCAGGACTTCCCGCACGCGGGCGGGTGACAGCGCCTTGGCCACGAACCGGGCCGGCTCGTCGTTGTAAGGAATGATGTCGATCTTCTCGCCGCGCAATTCGGATACGACCATCCGCACGCGGGAGCCACGCGGGCCCACGCAGGCGCCGACCGGGTCGACGCCGTCGACGTGGGAGACGACCGCGATCTTCGACCGGTACCCGGGCTCCCGCGCCACGCCGGTGATCTCCACCAGCCCGTCGGCGATCTCCGGCACCTCGAGTTCGAACAGCGACTTGATCAGCTCGGGGTCGCGGCGCGAGACGATGATGCTCGGGCCCTTGGTCGAGTTGGAGACGTCCTTGATCACGGCCTTGATCCGCTGGGAGTGGTCGTAGCGCTCGCCGTCGACCTGCTCGGACTTGGGCAGCAGCGCCTCGACCCGCTCGCGAAGCTGCACGAGCGTGTAGCGCGAGTCGGACTGCTGGACGATGCCGGTGATCAGCTCGCCGACGCGGTCCCGGTACTCCTCGAACATCATGTCCCGCTCGGCCTCGCGGATCCGCTGCAGGATCACCTGTTTGGCGGTCTGCGCGGCGATCCGGCCGAAGTCGTGCGGGGTGACGTCCTCGACCTCGATCTGGTCCTCATACTCCTTCAGTTTCTCGAGGTCGATCTCGGGCTCGGGCGGCTCGCGCATCTCCCCGGTCTCCGGGTCAACGGTCGGCTGCTGGTCCGTGGTCGCCTCCACCAGCAACTGCTCCTCGAGCTCCGGCGGGATCTTGAGCTCCCAGACCTTGAAATCGCCGCTGTCGCGGTCCATTTCGACCTTTGCGTAGGGCGCCGATCCGGGCGTCTTCTTGTACGCGGACAGGAGCGCGTCCTCGAGCGCCTCCATCAACTTCTCGTGGGAGATGTTCTTTTCCGCTGCGAGGCCGCGGACGGCCTCGACGATCTCACGTGACATGGCTCTAGTCTCCCGGGACGAGGTTGGAGCGGGCGATCTGCTCGTAGGGGATCGTGACGATGCCCTCCCCCGCGGCGATCGTGACATCGCGGTCAGAGGCTCCGACAAGCTCCCCGGTGACGCTGGTGTGTCCATCCTTGGCTTCGCGCAGCCGCAGGCGAGCGCGACGCCCGAGGAACCGGGTGTAGTGCTGCGGTCTGGTCAACGGGCGGTCCTGCCCGGGCGATGACACTTCCAGCGCGTAGCGGTCGCGGTAGTCGCTCAGCGCAGCCGAGACCCGCTCGCAGGTCGCGAGCGTGACTCCCTCAGGGTGATCGATGAACAGCCGCAGGGTGCTCCCCGAGACGACCTCGGCGAGCAGCACCTCGACGTCAGGCTCGGTTTCGGCGAGCCTGGCTTCGATCTCGTTTTGGAGTGCACTCACGATCTCCTCCGTACTAACGTCATAAAAAAAGCGGGCGGGCGCCCACTTTCGCAAACTTCACCGGGAAGCGCCCGGCGCGGAAAGCTGTTCTAGCAGGGTAGCACTTGGACTTCGGTCCGAGTGCAACGGGACCTCCGCTTCGGGGCTGGCTAGGAGCCGGCTCGGGCGGCGCTCGCGCGGGCCCGATCGCGGTACAGGCGGTAGTCCCGGCGGCTCGGCTGGAGGCAGGCGGCGAGCGCCAGCGGCTTGCGCGCCTCGGCGTGCCGGCCGAGCATCTGCAGCGAGCGGCCGAGGCAGAACTGGGCGAAATCATTGGTCGGCGCACGCTCGATCACGGCCTGGAATTCCTCCGCCGCCTGCTCGTAGCGCTGGGTGTGAAACAGGGCCCGCCCGAGCGCTTCACGGATCGAGGTCTTGTCGGGTGCGAGGTCGCGCACGCGGGTGAGGGGGATTATCGCCTGATGGTTGTGGCCCGCCTCGAGCAGTTCGGTCCCGCGTCTGAAAAGCTCGTACAGGTCCTCGTCCATCAGTGGGATTTTAGGCCGCCGTCCGGCACTCGCGGGCGTTGCGGCGTTCGCCGTGGCGGCAGCGCCCACAGGGCCCGTACCGAACCGGCGAACCCCAGGCCGGCGCGCAGTTGCGCGCGCAGGGCCCGGCGCTGCTCGGCGGTCGGGCCGTCGGTGTGCTCGGCGAAGCGGGCCAGTCGAATCGAGCGGATATAGCCGGCCGCTTCCGGCGATGTGCGAAAGCGCCGCTCGAGTCCGGCGAGCGTCACGCCGGCGGGGACCGGACGCCCGCAGCGCGCGAGCGCGCGCTCGAGTTCGGCCAGCAGCTTCTCCCCGCTCGCCGCTCTGCCGCGGCGGCGCGTCGCGAGCATCAACACGAGCACCGCGGCTACGAGCGCCAGGGCCACGAGCACCAGCGGGACCAGGTTGGTGGCTGCACCACTGTGGGTTCTCGGCACCGACCCTGTGTCCGCCGCCGCGGGTTCGGGCTTGCGAATCGCGGGGACCTTGGCCCGGCCGGTGCTGGCGCTCTTCAGGGACGGCAGGAACCCGTGGCCGCCGCGGGCCGGCGCCGAGCCCGGGGTGGGGTCGAACTTGACCCAGCCGTAGGTCGGGAACCACGCCTCGACCCAGTCATGCGCGTCGATGTCCGTGACCACGTACTGCCCCGTGGCACGGTCAAACGTTCCGGTGGTGAACCCGGCAGCTACGCGCGCCGGGACGCCGCCCATCCGCAGCAACAGTGCCATCGCGCCGGAGAACTGCTGGCAATACCCGTTCTTGTCCGTGAACAGGAAGCTCTCGAGCGGATACGGGCGCAGCGGCGGCTCCTCGTTGTAGGTGAACCCGCGGCCCAGATACGCCATCACCTTCTCCGCGAACGCGTATGGCGTCGAGGAGCGGCCGGCGAGTGACTGTGCGAGTTCGAAGGCTCCGGCATAGGGGGAGGACTTCATCGTCGCGAAACCACGGCTCAGGAACGACCCATCGACGCTTTCGACCGCCGGGCCGGCATGGAACGGGGAGAACACCACCTGGTGCGGGAGGCTCCCGACGCCGGCCGCGGGCAGCAGCATCGTCCGGTAGCCGGCCATGTCCGGCGGGTAGCCATCGCCGGCGGAGGCCAGCTGCTGGGCGGTGGGCTCCGGGGAATACGTGCTGACCGTGTAGCTGTCGCCGGGGCCGAGGTCGGTGCCGGTGGCCCAGGTGCCCGGGCTGATCCCTTCGTACACCTGGCCCGAGATGCTCGCCGGCTGGCCGGCGAAACCGGCGGCGATCACATCGGTCGTCTGCATCGAGCGGATCGTGACCTGAAGCGTCTGCGTCCAGCGCCGGAGACTCGCCGCTGAGGGTGAGACCTCGGGTCCGATGTCGACCGTCCCCTGCGTCCACGCGATGCCGTTGAACATGTCGAGGTTCTCGGCCTTCCAGTAGTCCGGTCGGGCGGCCTTGACGTCGAGAATCTCGCGGCCGACGCGAGGCCAGTTGAGCGGCCCATAGCTCTGATTCCAGTTGAACATGTCGACGTGCGCCGGGGAGAGGGTGCCCGCGAGCGCTTCGTAGTTGACCCAGGGTGTGTGCTGGTCGAGCGCGGGCCCTGCCACGAGCCCGCTGATGCCGGCCACGGCGGCAACCGCCAGCACTGTCCTGAGTTGACCGCCCCGGACGCGCTCCCCCCACATGAACGCGGCCACGAGCGCGAACAGCAGCAGGCCCTGGAGGTAGGGCAGCCCCGGCCTCGCCAACGTTGCGGGCACGATCGCCAGCGCCAGCAGGGGCAACGCCGCACCGGCCCGGCGGAGGTCGCCCATCGCCCGCGGCGTGAATGCGAGCACGACGCCGGCATCGATCAATAACACGCCGGCGCCGAGCATGTTCACCACTCGGACCCAGTCGTTGACGCCCACGTACGGGACGTTGGCTCGCGGGAGCGCCTCCAGGCCCTGACCGATCCCCCTCGCGATCACGGCGATCCGCAGGTGCACGACCCATCCGAGCGGGACGCCGGCGAGCGGGAACATGGCCAGCACCGCTACAACGGTGGCCAGCCCGGCCCAGAGCCTGCCTCGGGCCGCCAGCGCGCCGCCACCTGCCGCAAGCAATATCGACAGCGCCAGCAACCCGAGCAGGCGACCGCTTTGAGCCGGGCTGAGCAGCGTTCCCCATCGCAGGACTCCATAGAACCCGAGCGCGGCAAATGTCACCAGACGGATCAGTGGCCGTTCCGCGCCCGCTCCCTCTTCCCGACGTGCACGGAGCGCGTCCCGGCGGCCCGTGCCGAGGACCGCCGCGTGCGCGCCGGTGCTCACGCGGCCCGCTCCGCGCCGACCGGCGACCCGAGCCGAGCCCGCGCCGAGAAGCCGTAGCATCCTGCGACCTCGAAGCTCGGCCGCAGCTGGACTGCTTCACACAGCTCGTGCGGGAGCACAACCACCCAGCCGCTCCGCCCCGCGGCCGCGAGCGCAGCGCGCAGGCTCGCAAGCGGCTGCGCGGCGACGTAGAACAGCGGTCCGGGCCCCCCTCCGCGAGTCAGCACCGGGGGCCGCACGGCAGGGCCGCCGTCGAGGACGGCCAGACGTGCGTGCACGGCAGGCCAGCCGACCAGGTCGGGTTCGATCGTGACCGCGCGGCGCTCGCCCGGCAGCAACAGACCGCAGCCGCCGCGGCGAGCCAACTCGAGCACCAGCGACGCCGCCGCCCGCACGGCGCGATCGAGCAGCAGCGTGCGGTCGGTGCGGGCGTCAAGCACCACCAGCGGGCGCGTGTCTCCGTCCGCGAGCAGGCGACGCTCGAGCAGACCGGCCCCCCGTGCCAGCGCCGCCCAGTGGATCCGGGAGGCGGGCGTCCCGGGCCGGTACGGCCGCAAACCGTCGATGTCGACGGCGGCGAACGGTTCGCTCGTGCTCGCCCCTGCCCTCACCGCCGTCTGCGCGCCGCGGTCACGATCGCTCCAGCGCACCGGCTCGGTCCGAGGCAGCACGAGCAGCTCCTGCACCCGAGCGCCGGCCGTCCTCGCGGCGCACGCGAGCTCGAGTGCATCGTGGACGATCAGCGACGGCGGCTCGAGATGATGGAGGCCCCGCCGCGGGAAAGTGGCAACGATCTTGATCTCCGCTTTGCGCCCGCTGCCGATCGGCGACAGGGCCGGCGCCAGCGCGATCGGATCATCGACGAGCGGGTCGATGATCTGGGCCCCGGGCAGACCCAATCCGCCGCGGCGCACCTCGATCGTGGCCTCGAGCGGTTCCCCTTCGACGATCCGGTCGGTGCGCAGCCGCCGCTCGACGCTCGCGCCACGCGCGCTGAGCCAGACCCACGCGGGTGCGGCGAGGCCGAGCGCCGCGAACGCCACCCCCGGGACGAACAGCGGCGAGGAGTCGAACATGAACGCGACCAGCGTCAGGAACAAACCGCCGATCGCGACTCCCACAGCTCGCCCGCAAGCGATCACAGCGCTCTCACGGAAGCGACCGCGTCGGCGACCACCTCGCGCGCAACGGTCCGTGGGGATTCGGGCGCCATTACCAGGCGATGGGCGAGCACCGGCTCGGCCAGGGCCTGGACGTCGTCTGGGAGCGCGTGGTCGCGGCCCTGCATCATCGCGTGGGCCTTGGCGGCGCGCAGTAGCAGCAACCCAGCGCGCGGGCTGGCGCCGAGATCGACGCGCGGGTCCTCCCGGGTGCGCCACAGCACCCGGACGACGTAATCGCGCAGCGCCTCGGAAGCGCGCACTCGAGTCGCCGCATCCTGAGCGGCGAGCACCTCCGCCGCGCTCGCAACCGGCGCCAGCGTCAGCACCCGATCACCGGCTTCGTGGTCGGCCAACATCCCGGCTTCGGCGTGCCGCGAGGGGTACCCGAGCGAGATCCGGATCATGAAGCGGTCGACCTGCGCTTCGGGGAGCGGATAGGTGCCTTCGTACTCGATCGGGTTTTGGGTCGCGAGGACGAGGAACGGGCGCGCGAGCTCATGGGTCTGCACGTCGACCGTCACGCGTCGCTCCTGCATGCACTCGAGCAGGCCCGATTGCGTCTTGGGCGACGCCCGGTTGATCTCGTCGACGAGCACCACGTTGGCGAACACCGGGCCTGGCCGGAACTCGAACCGCTGCTCGCGCTGGTCGTAGACGTTCGTTCCGACCACGTCCGCCGGGAGCAGGTCGGACGTGCACTGGACGCGGGCGAATTGACAGTCGATCGAGCGCGCGACCGCCCGCGCGAGAGCGGTCTTGCCGACGCCCGGGTAGTCCTCGACCAGCACATGTCCCTCGGCGAGCAGCGCGACGATCAGGTGCTCGAGCGTCTCCTGTTTGACCTGCACGGCGCGGGCAACGTTCTCGCCCAGCCGCCGCGCCAGCCCGACGTACAGCTCAGACTCGTGCGGCGCGACGGGTGTCTGCTCTGACGGCTCCACCGGTTCCCTCCTCCTTCAGCGTCTCGATCTCGTCCAGGACGGCCTGGGCGACCCGTTCCTTGGTAGTCCTCGGGACCTCGCGCCGCGCGCCCGCAGCAGTGATGATCGTGACCTCGTTCTCGGTGGACTCGAATCCGACCCCGGGCGCAGAGATGTCGTTGACGACGATCGCGTCGAGCCCCTTGCGGGCGAGCTTCTCAGCACCGTGGTCCAGCGCCCCCGCTCCGTGTTCGGCGGCGAAGCCGACCAGCAGCTGTCCGTCTCGGCGCCGGGCCGCGAGCGCGCCGAGCACGTCGTCGGTGGGCTCGAGCTCCACTGTCGGCACGCCCTGGTCCTTCTTCAGCTTCCCGGCGGCCGGGCTCGACGGGCGGAAATCCGCGACGGCGGCGGCCATCAGCAGGACGTCGCAGTCGTCAAAGCGCTCGGAGCAGGCGCGCTTCAGCTCGGCCGCGGTCTCGACCGGCACGATCCGCGTGCCGGGCGGTGGCTGCAGCCCGACGTTGGCCGAGATCACTGTGACCTGCGCGCCCCGCCGCGCGGCCTCGGCGGCCAGCGCGTACCCCATCCGCCCCGAGGAGCGGTTGCCGATGTAGCGGACGCTGTCGATCGGCTCGCGGGTGCCCCCCGCTGTGACCAGGACCTGGATTCCGGCCCACGTCCCGGGCGCCAGCAGCGCGTCGCACGCGGCTAACAGCTCGGCCGGCTCCGCCAGCCGGCCGATCCCGTGCTCGCCGTGTGAGGCGAGGTCTCCCTCGCCGGGCGGGATGATCGTGACGCCGCGCTCGGCGAGCGCTCGCAGGTTGGCCTGCGTCGCCGGGTGCAGATACATCCGGTTGTTCATCGCGGGCGCGACCGCCACCGGGCAGGTGGCGGCGAGCGCGGCGGTGCTGACCAGGTTGTCGGCGATCCCGTGCGCGAGCTTCGCGATCGTGTTCGCGCTGGCCGGCGCAATCAGATACACCTCAGCCCGCTCGACCAGTGCCAGATGGCTGATCGGCGCCCGCTCCCCGAGCGGCTCGCCCGGGAACGAGCCGCGCATCGGGTCGGGCTCGAATTCGCTGGTCAGCGCCGGTGCGCCAGTGATCGCCTCAAACGACGTCCTGCCGACGAACCGCTCGCTGGTCGGCGTCTGAATCACGCGGACTGCGTTGCCCGACTTGATCGCAAGCCGGGCGGTCTCGATTGCCTTGTACGCCGCGATGCCGCCGCTCACACCGATGAGCAACCGGGCCACGGACGCGCCCTGTTTACCTGTAGTGGTACTTCAGCTTGCCGTGAGCGACTTCCTCAAGGGCGATCGTCAAATAGTTTTTCGATCGCGTGTCGACCATCGGCGGTGGAAACTCGTCGAACGTACCTTCGCCTAGGTTGTGGTAGTAGGAGTTGATCTGTCGCGCGCGCTTGGCGGCGACGATCACGCTGGCGTAGTCGGAATCGACGTGCTCGAGCAGCTTGTCGATGCGGGGTGAGATCAAGGGTCTGGCGTCCTTTGCTGGGGCGGGATTAAGACAAGGTTAGCGGTCGCCGCGCCGCGCCTCGCCTGCAAGCTTGCGCCGCACGATCCCGACGAGTTCCTCGGTGGCGTCCTCGAGCCGGTCGTTGATCACCACGTGGGCGAACTCGGGGCGTGCCTCGAGCTCTCGCCGTGCCGTACGCAACCGCTCGGCAACCTGCTCCGGGCTGTCGGTTCCGCGGCCCACGAGCCGCGCCCGCAACGCCTCGATCGAGGGGGGCGCGATGAACACTGCGACAGCCTCCGGCATCGATTCGCGCACCTGGCGGGCGCCCTGCACCTCGATCTCGAGCACCACCGGCCGGCCCTGGTCGAGCCGGCGCCTGACCTCGGAGCCCAGCGTTCCGTACCGGTGGCCCGAGTAGGCGGCGTGCTCGAGAAAATCGCCATCGACGACCCGGGCCTCGAACTCCTCGGGGGTCATGAAGTGATAGTCGACGCCGTCCTGCTCCCCAGGACGGGGCCGACGTGTGGTCGCGGAGACCGACAACTCGAGCTCCGGAACGCGCTCGAGCAGGCCGCGAATCAACGTCCCCTTGCCCACTCCGGAGGGACCGGTGATCACGAACACCGCGGCCACCCTGACCGACGCTCGGGTGAACGCCGCTCAGCGGCGGCGCATCAGCGCGACGAGCTCAGCCCGCTGACGCTCCGACAGGCCGCCGATCGTCTTGCTCGGCGAGATCCTGCACTGCGAGAGGATCTTGTTTACCTTCACGCGCCCATATTTGGGGACCGCGAGCAGCAGGTCGAACACCTTGGCCGTCTCGAGATAATCGGGCGGCTGGAGCAGCAGCTCGTGGATCGGCTGGCGGCCCGCCTTCAGGTCACGCTTGAGCTGGGCCCGCCGGCTGCGGATGTCGTTCGCACGCTGGAGCGCCTCCATACGTTGCACGAGAGAACGTTCCGGTGCTGCAACGGGCTTGGGGGGCGACTCACTGACCGGCGACATGGGCGGCGACTATACATCTTGGGGCCGGGCGATCAAGTGCTTTGGACTCAATTCGACTCGACCTCAAGCTGAGGTCGAGCATTATCGAGCATGGTTACGGGAATAACAACCGTTTGCAGGGGCTTTTATGTGCTGTTAGCAACTATTGCCGGAAAACCGGTCTGGGGCTCTGAGTGTCGCATCCGGCCGCTGACCTGCGCGCAGCGCACTCAGCTCTGCGGCGATCCTGGGCGCCGCCGCCGGGTCCCTGAAATTCTCGGTCCCGACCGCGACCAGATCTGCGCCCGCGCGCAGCAGATCGAGCGCATCCTGGCCGCCCTGGACCCCCCCCATGCCGACGATCGGGATCGTGACCGCGCCCGCCACGGCGTGCACCTGGGCCAGCGCCACCGAGCGCACCGCGGGGCCTGAGACACCGCCGGTGACGCCGCCCAGCCAGGGCTCGCCCGAAGCCGGATCGAGCGCCATCCCACGCAGCGTGTTGATCAGCGACAGCGCGCTCGCGCCCGCGTCCTGGGCTGCGCGGGCGACAGCGGCGACGTCGGTCGCGTTCGGTGTCAGCTTCACGATCAGCGGCTTGGCGGTCAGCGGGCGGACGCGTTCCAAGAGCCGTGTGACCTCGAGCGGATCGGCCCCCATCACGAGGCCAGTCTCGACGTTCGGACACGAGACGTTGAGCTCGAGCGCCGCGACCTCCGCGCGCCCCGCGATCGCGCCTACGAGCTCCGCGACCTCGTCCCGGCTGAACCCCATCACGTTGACGATCAGGGGCACAGGAAGTCTCGCCAGCTGCGGTAGATCGTCGGCCAGGTAACCCGCGAGCCCTTTGTTCGGAAGGCCAATCGAGTTCATCAGGCCGCCGCCGAGCTCCCATAGCCGCGGCGGCGGATTGCCTTCGCGGCGGGCGAGCGTGACCGTTTTGGAGACGAACGCCGCAAACGGGAATCGCTGGAACAACCGGTCCCCGAACGCGCGTCGCGCCGCGATCGCATCGAACGTGCCGGAGCCGTTGATGATCGGGTGCTCGAGCTCGAGGCCGCAGAAGTCGACCGTCACGATCCCGCCTCGACAGTCGCCCCCGTCCGCAGCACGGCGGCATCGAGCACCGGTCCATCGACGCACAGGCGCACATAGCCGTGAATGGTCGAGACCACGCAGCCAAAGCACGCGCCGAAGCCGCAGGCCATCCCGGACTCGAGCGCGAGCTGGGCGGGTATCTCGCGCTCGGCGCAGATCAGCCGTACCTCCTCGAGCATCGCCGGGGGGCCGCACGCGTAGACCTCCGTGTGCGGATCGACGTGCAAGGAGTCCAGCAGCAGGTCGGTGACCACCCCGTGGTGGCCGACGCTGCCGTCGTCGGTGGCGATCTGGCTGCCTTGGATCATCGCGGCGCCTTCCGCGTGGGCGGCGTCGCGAAAGCCGAGCAGCGCGGTCGTCGGCCGACCCAGCTGGTCCTGCCAGATCGCGAGCGGGGCGATTCCGACGCCGCCACCGACGAGCAGCGGCGATCGAGCCTCACGCGGCTCGGCGAAGCCGGCTCCGAGCGGGCCGACGAGCAGTAGCTCGTCGCCGGGTTCCAGCTCGCACAGCCTGTGCGTGCCCGGGCCCACGTCGTCGAGCAGGAACTCGAGCTCGGTGGTCGCGGCCGGTGCCCGCAGGACGCTGAAAGCGCGCGGGAGGAAAGGGCGCTCGCCTTCCCCTCCCCCCCACCATTTCCCGCTGGCGAGCATGTAGAACTGGCCGGCCTGCGGCCGCGGACCCTCAGGATCGGCGCATCGCAACACGACGTAGGGGCCGTGGCTGTCCCGGGCGCTGACGAGCGCCACGCGGCGGCCAAACGGGGCCGTGACCCGCGCGGTGGTCAATGGACCCGTGTGGTGCGGGAGTGAACCTCCTGCAACGACAGGACCTCCGGCTCGCCCCGCCGGGCGGACGAGATCGCGCGTGCAGCCGCCATCGCGCCGGCCACCGTCGTGATGCAGGGGATCCCGCGCGCGATCGCGGCGGTTCGGATCTCGTAGCCGTCGGCGCGGGCGCCGGTGCCGACCGGGGTGTTGACGACCAGGTCGACCTCCCCCCGCTCGAGCCAGTCGACGACGTGGGGGGATCCCTCCGCGATCTTGTTGATCGCCTCGGCGGGAATCCCCATCTTGCGAATCGCCTGCGCGGTGCCCCGGGTCGCGATGATCCGGAAGCCGAGATCATGGAGCACGGTTGCGACACCGGTCGCGGCCGGCTTGTCGCCGTCGGCGACCGTGATGAAAGCAGTGCCGGCGCTCGGCAGTCGCGCCCCGGCCGCGGCCTGAGCCTTGGCGAACGCCGTCGGGAAGTCGTGGGCGATTCCCATCACTTCCCCAGTCGAGCGCATCTCCGGGCCGAGCAGCACATCGGCGCCGGCGAACCGGTCGAACGGCAAAACCGCCTCCTTGACGCACACGTGCCCGTTGCCCGGATCGGAGGGCAGGTCGAGATCGGCGAGTGATTCTCCGAGCAGGACCCGGCACGCGAGCTTCGCGACCGGGATGCCGATCGCCTTGGACACGAACGGGATCGTGCGGGAGGCCCGTGGGTTGGCCTCGATCACATACAGCTCGTCACCGCGGATCGCGAACTGGACGTTCAATAGCCCGACCACGCCGAGCGCTCTCGCGATGCCCTCGGTCTGTTCTCGGATCCGCGACAGCATCTCCTCGCCGAGCGTGTGCGGCGGCAGCACGCAGGCGGAGTCGCCGGAATGGATGCCCGCCTCCTCGACGTGCTGCATGATCCCCGCGATCCAGACGTCGCCGGAGTCGCACAACGCGTCGACATCGACCTCGATCGAGTCCTCGAGGAAGCGGTCCAGGTAGATCGCCTTCCCGGGCTCGCCCCCGACCCGGTCGAGGTATTCCGCCAGGCCCGCGACGCTGTAGACGATCTCCATCGCGCGGCCACCGAGGACGTAGCTGGGGCGAACCAGCAGCGGGAATCCGACTTCCCGCGAGCGCTCGAGTGCCTCCTCGGGGGAGCGGGCAGTGGCGTAGCGAGGACCCTTGTAGCCGAGTTCGTGCAGCAGTGCGCTGAACCGCGAGCGGTCCTCGGCAAGGTCGATCGCGTCGATCCTGGTGCCGAGGATCTTGACGCCGGCAGCTTCCAGGTCGGCGGCGAGCCTGAGCGGGGTCTGGCCGCCGAACTGGACGATCACCCCTTCGGGGTCCTCGATCTCGGTTACCGCGAGCACATCCTCGAGCGTCAGCGGCTCGAAGTACAGGCGGTCCGAGGTGTCGTAATCGGTCGAAACCGTCTCCGGATTGCAGTTGATCATGACCGCATCACGGCCCTGCTCGCGGACCGTCTGGGCGGCGTGCACGCAGCAGTAGTCGAACTCGATTCCCTGCCCGATCCGGTTCGGCCCCGACCCGAGGATCACGATCGAGGGGCGCTTGCTCCGCTGCACCTCACACTGCGCCGGGGCGCGTTCCCAAGCCGAGTAGAAGTACGGCGTGCGTGCGGCGAACTCGGCCGCGCAGGTGTCGACCGACTTGAATGTCCGTTCACCGGCGAACGGCGCATCGGGGTCCCGGGCGAGCTCTGCCAGCTCGCGCAGGAACCACAGGCCGATGCTCGTGCGCTCGTGCACCTCGTCGATCGAGGCGCCGCGACGCAGCGCCTCGAGCAGGTAGTCGAACCGCTCGGCTCCGGGGGACTCGAGCAGTGCCATCAGCTCGTCGTCGTCCGCCGGCGGCCGGGCCGTGGCGTCGAGCTCGCGCGAGCGAAGCGCCTTGGCGAACGCCTGCTTGAACGTCCGGCCGATCGCCATCGCCTCACCGACCGACTTCATGTGGGTCGTGAGGCCCGCCTCGGCGCCCGGGAACTTCTCGAACGCGAACCGCGGCCACTTGACCACGCAGTAGTCGAGCGCGGGCTCGAAGCTCGCCGGGGTCGCCCTGGTGATGTCGTTGGGGATCTCCTGGAGCGTGTACCCGACGGCCAGCCGGGCGGCGATCTTCGCGATCGGAAAGCCGGTCGCTTTGCTCGCCAGCGCGCTCGAGCGCGACACCCGTGGGTTCATCTCGATCACGACGATCTCGTCGGTGGCAGCGTTGACGGCGAACTGGACGTTGGATCCGCCGGTCTCGACCCCGACGGCGCGAATCGCCGCGATCGCCTGATCTCTCAGCGCCTGGTACTGCTTGTCGGTCAGCGTCTGCTGCGGTGCGACGCAGACGCTGTCGCCGGTGTGCACGCCCATCGGATCGATGTTCTCGATCGAGCACACGATCACCACGTTGTCGGCGCGATCGCGCATCACCTCGAGCTCGAACTCGCCCCAACCGAGCACCGACTCCTCGATCAGCACCTGGCCGATCGGCGAGGCCTGCAGCCCGCGGCCGACGACCCTCGCGAGCTCGGATTTGTCGCGGACGACGCCGCCGCCGGTGCCTCCAAGGGTGAACGCCGGGCGCACGATGAACGGGAGCCCGACTTCGTCGATCGCCGCCTGTGCTTCCCCGACGGTGTGCACGACGGCGCTCTTCGGTACGCGCAGGCCGGCCCCGGTCATCGTGTCGCGGAAGCGCTCGCGGTCCTCGGCCCGGTCGATCGCGTCGTAGTCCGCGCCGATCAGCTCGACGCCGTGCTTCGCCAGCGTCCCGTTCTCGTGCAGCGCCTTGGCCAGGTTCAGCGCCGTCTGCCCGCCCAGCGTGGCCAGCAGCGCATCCGGCTTCTCGCGTGCGATCACCTGTGCCACCGGCCCCGGTAGCAGCGGCTCGACGTAGGTGGTGGTCGCGACCTCGGGATCGGTCATGATCGTCGCCGGGTTGGAGTTGATCAGCACCACCTCGTAGCCCTCGTCCATCAGCACCCGGCACGCCTGGGTGCCCGAGTAGTCGAACTCGGCGGCTTGTCCGATCACGATCGGGCCGGAGCCGATCAGCAGGATCTTGCGAAGGTCGTCGCGGCGGGGCATGTTTAGTGGCGGCCTCCGGCCGCCCGTGGTTCGGCGATCGCGTCCACGAACCGGTCGAACAGATAGAGCGAGTCGTGCGGGCCGGGTCCCGCCTCGGGGTGGTATTGGACCGTGGCGCCGGGGACGTCGATCAGCGTGAGGCCCTCGACGGTCCGGTCGTAGAGGTTGATGTGCGTCAGTTCGGCGGCGCCGAAATCGGTCTCCCAGCGAACCGGCTCATCCGTCTGGATCGTCCGTGCGCCGTCGGGGCCGAGCACCGCGAAGCCATGGTTCTGGCTGGTGATCTCGGTGCGGCCGGTCGTGAGGTCCTTGACCGGGTGGTTGGCGCCGTGATGGCCGAACGGGAGCTTGTAGGTCTCGAGCCCGACCGCGCGGCAGAGCAGCTGATGGCCGAGGCAGATGCCGTAGACGGGCAGCTTGCCGACGAGCGCGCGGACGGTCGCGACGACGTAGTCGAGCGCGGCCGGGTCGCCGGGGCCGTTGGCGAGGAAGATCGCATCCGGGTCGCTGCGGAGCAGCTCGGCGGCGGATGCGGTGCACGGGTGCAGTTCAACCGTCGCTCCTCGGGCCCGCAGGTTGCGGACGATCGACAGCTTCACGCCGGTGTCGATCATCGCGATCAGCGGCCGTCCTTCGGCCCGCTGATCGCTGGGGAGCGCTTCGCCTGGCGGTGAACTCCGCGTCGGAGGCAGAACCAGCGACTCGCTCGGGGTGACCTCGCGCGCCAGGTCGCGCCCGTTCATCGACGGCTCAGCGGCGACCAACTCGCGCGCCTGGGCTTCGGGCACGCGGGCCGGGAACACGCCACCACGCATCGCTCCCTGATCGCGGATGTGTCGGACGAGCGCGCGGGTGTCGAGATCGACGATCGCCGGTACGCCGCAGTTCCGTAACCAGGCGAGCCAGCCGCCTTCCGCCGAACCGGCGTCCTCATGGTCGACCGCGGCGCGCATGATCGCGGCGCGGGCGTGGACGCGGTCGGACTCCATCGCCTCCGCCGACACGCCGTAGTTGCCGATCTGGGGAAAGGTGAAGGTGATCAGCTGACCGGCGTAGCTGGGATCGCTCATCGCCTCCTGATAGCCGGACATCGAGGTCGTGAACACGATCTCGCCGACGGCGTGCTCGTCGGCCCCGCAGCCGACCCCGTCGAGCCGGGTCCCGTCCTCGAGCAGCACGTAGGCGGTCGGCTGGCTCACTTGGACAGCGCCTCGGCCCCGGTGCCTGCGGGCAACGTGGCTCTGAACGCGACCGAGCCGGCAGCGACCGTGAGGGCCACACGGCCGTACAGCATGCGCCCGTGGAAGCAGCAGTTCTGCGAGCGGCTCGCGTAGCCCTCAGCGCCGACGTCGAACTTCGCACCCAGGTTCACGAGGCAGATGTTGGCCGGCTCCCCGGTCTTGATCAGCGGCGTCGGCAGCTCGTACAGGGCAGCGCCGGCGGTGATCCGCTCGATCAGGATCGCCAGGTCGAGCTCGCCAGTGAGCACCAGCTCGGTGTACAGCGCGGCGAACGCGGTCTCGAGCCCCGTGGTGCCCATCGGCGCCTGCTCGAACGGCACCTCCTTCTCGTACGTCGCGTGCGGCGCGTGGTCGGTCGCGACGCAGTCGATCAGACCCGTCCGCAGCGCCTCGACGAGCGCCCTGCGATCGGTCTCCGTCCGCAGCGGCGGATTCATCTTGAACCTGCTGTCGAGCGTGCGCACGACGTCGTCGGTCAGCGTGAGGTGGTGCGGGCAGGCTTCCGCGCTGACCCGAGCCCCGGCGGCCTTGGCGGCCTGCAGCGCCTCGACGGACTCCTTGGCCGACAGATGTTGGAAGTGCACCCGCGCGTCCTCGTAGCGGGCCAGGGCGCCGTCACGGGCGACGATCGTCGATTCCGACAGCGACGGGATCCCCGCGAGTCCGAGGCGGGCCGAGATCGCGCCCTCGTGCATCACCCCGTCGCGGGACAGCTCCGGGTCTTCCTCGTGGAGGGCCACGACGCCGCCGGTCAGCCGCTGGTACTGGAGCGCTTTACGGAGCATCCCGGCTGAGACCACGGGCTTACCGTCATCGGTGAACCCGAGCGCCCCGCGGTCGCGGAGCTCGGCCATTTCGGTCAGCTCCTCCCCCCGCAGACCGCGCGTCACCGAGGCCAGGAACCCGACCGGGACGCGCGCCTCGTGTCTGGCTGTGTCGACGAGCGAGCCGAGGATCGCTGCTTCGTCGAGGACCGGTGAGGTGTTCGGCATCGCGATCACCGCGCAGAAGCCGCCGGCGGCGGCCGCCGCCGTTCCGGTGTCGAGATTCTCCTTGTACTCCTGGCCTGGTGTGCGCAGATGCACGTGAGGGTCGATGAAGGCGGGAAACGCATGCTGGTCGGTGCCGTCGACTGTCTCGCCATCGTCGGGGCCCGGGAGCGTTCCCGGCTCGCCGAGCTCGGCGATCCGGCCGGAGCGGATCAGGATGTCCTGCGGCTGATCGAGCCCGGCCCGCGGGTCGAGCACGTGGGCGCCGCGGATCAGCAACTCGGCGGGAGCGGCCGGACGGTGGAACAGCTTCTCGTGCTCCATCACGCCACCGCCGCCAGGGCCGGCACGCCCGCGAGCAACTCGTATAGGACCGCCATCCGCACCGCGACCCCGGCCTTGACCTGCTCGCCGATCAGCGCCTGGGGCGAATCGATCGCGCCGCCTGAGAGCTCGATCCCGCGGTTGACCGGACCTGGGTGCATCAGCAGCTGTCGCGGTTTCAGGCGGGCCTCGTTGATCTGGTAGCGGACTGCGTACTCGCGCAGGCTGGGGACGAACGAGTCGCGCATCCGCTCCTGCTGCATCCGCAGCACGTAGACCACGTCCGCCTCGTGCAGGCGATCGAGGCTCGGGGTGGCCTCGCACCCCAGCGCCTCGATGTCCCGGGGCAGCAGCGTCGGCGGCCCGCAGACGGTGATCACCGCACCCATCCGGCCGAATGCGAGGATGTTCGAGCGGGCGACGCGCGAGTGCAGTACGTCCCCGACGATCCAGATCCGCACGCCGTCGAGGGCGCCGAGTCTTCGTCTCAGGGTGAATACGTCCAGCAGCGCCTGGGTCGGATGCTCGTGCTTACCGTCGCCGGCGTTGATCACCGCGGCCGGCGTCCACCGTGCGACCAGGTGCGCGGCGCCGGCGAACGGAGAGCGGATCACGAGCGCGGCCGGGTCATAGGCCGACAGCGTCTGCACGGTGTCCTTCAACGACTCGCCCTTGTCGACGCTCGATCCGGCTGCCCTGATGCTGACCACGTCGGCACTCAAGCGCTTGGCCGCGAGCTCGAAGCTCGAGCTCGTCCGGGTCGACGCCTCGTAGAACAGGTTGACGACCGTCCGTCCGCGCAGCACCGGGACCTTCTTGATCTCCCGGCCCGAGACCTCGGCGAACGACTCCGCGCGATCGAGGATCCGCTCGATCCCCCCGCGGTCGAGGTCGTCGATCGAGATCAAGTGGCGCGGCATCGCCGGCGCTTGTCGTCTCATGCTGCCTCCTGGTGTGGTTCGCGTGCCGGGCCGATCGTGACCTCGTCCTGTCCGTCGACCTCGTCCACACGCACGTTGACCCGCTCGTCCTGCGAGGTGGGGATGTTCTTGCCGACATAGTCGGGGCGGATCGGCAATTCGCGATGGCCGCGGTCGACCAGCACCGCAAGCTGCAACCGGGCCGGGCGGCCATAGTCGAAGATCTCATCGATCGCGGCGCGGACCGTGCGGCCGGTGTAGAGCACATCGTCGACGATCACGATCGTCAGCCCGTCGACCGGGAACTCGAGCGCGGTCGCGTGCACGACCGGCGCGCTCGGCCGGATCGCGACGTCGTCACGGTAGAAAGAGATGTCCGCGAACCCGAGCGGGATCGCCGGCTGGAGCAACTCGCTCGTCAGCGCGTGCAACCTTTGCGCCAAGACCGCGCCACGGCGGTGAATCCCGACCAGAGCGATCTCGCCGTCCGGGTTCTTCTCAACAATCTCGTGGGCGATCCGCACCAACGTGCGGCGCATGTCGTCGCGGTCAAGAATGACCGTCGGGACTTCCAACGTGCTCCTTCCTGGTCTCACTGGACCTGGTTAAAGGGGCCGACTGTTTCAGCCTAGCAGCGGTGGCGGCGGCGGCGGTGGTGGTGGCGGTCGTGAGGGTGCGCTTAACGGCACAAAGTCCGCGCTGGCGGGCGACCTTGGTTACTTAAGCATGCCCCACATGCTTATGTAGTCAAGGTCCAGCAGGCGCGCGCGATTTGTCCCCTTACGCATGCGAAATTGTCAGATGTCTGACACTCACGGGGGTGCAGCGCGCATGACCGTAGCCCCGGCGGCAGCGCCACCCAAAGGCCGCCCGTTATCCACCAGAAGCGGTCCGTAAGGACTCCGGAGCGTTCAAGTCCAACACCGGCGAGACGAACCGCGAGTCACCGTGTGTCTCGCCGCAGCCGGTAGAGCACGTGCGGCAGCCCGACGTGGGTCAGCCCACGCTCGCAGGAGAAGCCCGACTTCTCCATCACCCGCCGCGACGCCCGATTGGACTCCAGTGTGTAGGCGATCACCTCGGGCAGGTCCAGGGGGCCGAAGGCGATGTCGATCGAGGCGAGAGCGAGCTCGGTCGCGAGTCCGTGGCCCCAGCGATCTGGGACGATCGCCCATCCGACCTCGACCTCGTCGCGGCCCGTGACGGTGGTGTACTGCAGCCCTCCGCGTCCGATCATGTCCCCGGTGGCGCGATCGCGCAGCAACCACATCCCGAACCCGTGCCGCTCCCAGTGCTCCTGCTTGGCGAGGAGCAGCTCTCTGACCTCGGCCTCGCGTGGCGGCGGTCGGTGCGGATACATGGTCGGTGAGACCATCGGGTCTCGCAGGAGGGCCGTCACCTGGGGGACGTGCTCGACCCGCAGGCGCTCGCAGGTGATTCGCGCGGTCTGGATCCGCTCGAGACTGCGCGGCCTCGCCGGTCCCAGCGAGTCGGTTCTCATGTCGCCGTGTCGAGCGCCGCGTGGATCGCTGCGTGATCGGGCCGCGGACGGTCCTCCCACCGGACCAGGACCGGTTCTCCGCGTTCGCCGAACGGGATTTCGATCGTGTCGAAGTCCCGCGGCAGGACGGTCGGGCCGAAGATCGCGCGCGACTCGCTGCGCAGCTGGGAGACCGTGTACCTGGTTGAGAGATGGGTGAGCGCGAGCATCCCGACCTCTGCGTCCCTGGCGAGGGTCGCTGCCTGGGCCGCGGTCGAATGCCCGGTCTCGGCCGCCCGGGCGCGCTCCTCTTCGGTGAACGTTGCCTCGTGCACGAGCAGGTCGGCGCCGTGTGCGGCGATGCGCAGCGTCTCGCAGGGCGAGGTGTCGCCCGACAGGACGATCTTGCGTCCGGAGCGCGGAGCTCCCATCACCTGGGCCGCGGTCACGCCTCTGACCGTCCCTCCGCGCTGCACGATGCCGAACTCGGGACCGGGTGTGAGGCCGAGCGCGACAGCCGTGTCGGGATCGAATTCACCGGGGCGCTCGTCCTCGTAGAGCGCGTAGCCGAATGCCGGCCCCCGGTGGGCGACCGGAACGGGGGCGATCCTGTAGCCGTCACGCTCGAGTACGTCGCCGGGCTCGAGCTCCACGAGCTCGAGCTCGAACGAGACCCGCCCGGCGGCGCGCAGCGCGAGCGTCAGCAGCTCCCTGAGCCCGCGCGGGCCGTGGATCGCGAGCGGACGCTCGCGGCCGCGGAGGTCGAATGTCTTCAGCATCCCCGGCAGGCCGAGCCAGTGGTCGGCGTGGAAGTGGGTCAGGAAGATCTCCGTCAGCTCGGTCAGCCCGACCGAGGCGACGAGCTGGCGCTGAGTTCCCTCGCCGCAATCGAACAGGATCCGGTCCCCGCCGCGGCGCAGGAGCATCGCCGGCAGGCCGCGCCGGGCGGTGGGAACGGCGCCGGAGGTTCCCGCGAAGAACAGCGACAGATCCATGGCGCTCTCAGTGTGTCAAGTGGAGCCGGCTGGTCTTCTCAGCCGACCGTGACCAGCTCGAACCGCGCCCGCCCTGCTTCCAGCTGCGCGATTCCCATCGTGTGCCGTGGCGCCCGCCGCCGCTCGGTCGGGCTGCCGGGGTTGAAGATCTGAAACCCGTCGTCCGCCTGCTCGTGCAGCGGCATATGCGAGTGACCGAAGATGACGGCATCGGCTTGTGGAAACCGGCGACGGAGCCGTTGCAGCCTCCCCTCGGCCGGGCCGCCGTCGTGCACGATCTCGATTCGCACGCCATCGATGTCGAGCCTCGCGCTCGCGGGCAGGACCGCGCGCACGGCAGCGTCGTCGACGTTGCCGTGCACCGCGACCAGAACCCCACAGTCGCGCAGCTCGGCCAGGACGGACAGACGCACGAGATCGCCGGCATGCACGATCAGGTCGCTCTCGCGCAGGCGCGCCACACAGTCATCGGGGAGCCGGCGGCCGTGCCGCGGCATGTGGGTGTCCGAGATGATCGCGATCTGCACGGTAAGCTGGTCTGCCTCGGAGCGCCCGTAGCTCAGGGGATAGAGCGTTCGCCTCCGGAGCGAAAGGTCGCAGGTTCAAATCCTGCCGGGCGCGTGGCCATAAAGCGAGCGAAAGCTCCGCCTCAATCGGGGCCTGGTGGTGATGATGTCGAGCGCAGGAGGGGCAAATGCGTGCTGATGCGGTCTTCTCTGGCGGAGGGATCAAGGGGCTGGCGTTCGCCGGCGCGATCAAGGCCGCCGAGGACGCCGGCTATACCGAGTGGGTTGCGTTGGGCGGAACATCGGCCGGCGCGATCACGGCGCTGGCGCTCGCGGTCGGCTACGGCGCCGATGGACTGAAGGACCTGTTCAGCTTCGACGTCTCAAAGCTCGACGACCGCGGCGGGCCGTTTGGGCTCGGCGTGATCCGGAACTATTTCGACCACGGAATCACACGTGGCGCGGCGCTGACGCGCTGGATCGAGTCGCTGCTCGAGCACGCGCCGGCGAGGGTCGATGGCACCTCGCCGAAGACGTTCGGCGACCTTGGGCGGACCCTGAAGGTCGTCGGGAGCGACATCGTGCACTCACGGATGGTCGTGTTCCCTGACGACGCGGCCAAGTACCTCGACGACCGCGGCAATCCGTTCACCGAGCAGAACCTGCCGCTCGCGACCGCGGTCAGGATCAGCGCCGGCTATCCGGGCTTCTTCCCCCCGATCGCGCTCACGGATGCGAGGACCGGCACACCCGGTGCGCTCGTCGACGGAGGAATCACCTCCAGCTTTCCCGTGTTCCTGTTCGACGCGCCCGAGCCCAAGCACCCGACGTGGGCGTTTCGGCTGTCCGGCGAGCCGCCGCCTGAGCGGCACAAGAGCAATCCGATCCGCGAGCTTCTGTGGCCGGTCGGCATGGTCAAGGACGTGATCGACACGGGCATCAACGCGCTCGACGACTTCGAGCTGAAGACCTTCAGTGATCGCGTGATCACGGTTCCCACCGGGAACGTGGCGACGCTGAACTTCTCCCTCTCCCCGCAGGACAAGGAATTCCTCTACCGGTCGGGGTATGAGGCCGCGAAGGAGTTTTTCGCCCGCAACCCCCATCCCACCAACCGGTTCGGGGCGACACCCCCGGTGGCCACGGGGAGCGCGATCGGATCGTAATCCGCCGCGCTGCACTCCTGGGAGATTCTGGGACGATCCGCACATGGCGTCTGAGACGGGCCGCGATCCCGGCCGCCGACCTTCCGAGCCGTTCGACGAGATGCCCTACGGGAGCTGGGGCGTCCCCGAGCAGGCGATCGAGCTTCCCCAAGACATGCTGGGACTCCTGTCGCAGGCGCTTGGGGTGCGCCGACCGGGACTTCCGGTCCCCGGCCGCGGACAGCTGCGGCTGCCCGAGTCGCGGGTCCCATCGGCCGCCCGCGAGCAGCTGGCCGCCGCGATCGGCGCCGAGCACGTCCGCGACGACGCCGAGGCGCGGCTGCGTCACATGCGGGGCAAATCGCTGCCCGATCTGTTGCGGCTGCGGGCGGGCGACACCGGCGATGCGCCTGACCTGGTACTGACGCCCGGCTCCCACGACGAGGTAGTGGCGGTGCTCGGAATTTGCACGGAGCGGCGAATCGCGGTCGTGCCGTTCGGCGGCGGGACCTCGGTGGTCGGCGGGCTCGAGCCGCTCCGCGAGGGCTTCGACGGGGTCCTCGCGCTCGACACGCGCCGGCTGAACCGGCTGATCGAGCTCGACGTGGAATCTCGCACGGTGACGCTGGAGCCGGGGCTGCGGCAACCCGAAGCGGAGGCGCTGCTGGCGGCGCATGGCTTCACGATCGGGCATCACCCGCAGTCGTACGAGTACGCGACGGTCGGCGGCGCCGCCGCGACCCGCGCGAGCGGTCAGGCTTCCGCAGGCTACGGCCGCTTCGACGAGCGCGTGGTACGGCTCAAGGTCGCCACACCGGCGGGCACACTCGAGCTGGGCCGCGCGCCGAAGTCGGCCGCCGGCCCCGACCTGCGCCAGCTGTTCCTCGGCTCCGAGGGCGCGTTTGGAGTGATCACCTCGCTGACCGTCGCGATCAGCCCCGCCCCGGCGCAGCGGGTCTACGACGGCTGGCGGTTTCCAGCGTTCGCGCAGGGTGCTGTGGCGCTCAGGCGACTGATCCAGGATGGGCCTGTGCCGACCGTGCTGCGGCTCTCCGATGAGGCCGAGACGGCGCTCAATCTGGCGCGGCCGACGGAGCTGGGGATGTCGAGCGCCGGGGGCTGCCTGGCGATCGCCGGCTACGAGGGCAGCGAGCCAGACGTCGCCTTCCGGCGAGCTCGTGCCGGCGAGGTGCTCGAGCTGTGCGGCGCCGAGCCCGAGCCGGGTGCGGGCGAGAGCTGGGCCGCGGATCGCTACAAGGGCCCGTACCTCCGCGATGCGCTGCTCGACGCCGGGGCGCTCGTCGAGACGCTCGAGACGGCGACGTTCTGGTCCGGGCTTGGCCGCCTATACGAAGCTGTCGGCGGGGCGCTGCGCCGGTCCCTGACCGACCAGGGCACCCCACCCGTCGTGCTGTGCCACATCTCGCACCTGTACCGATCCGGTGCATCGCTCTACTACACCGTCGCTGCGGCGCAGCTCGACGACCCGGTCAGCCAGTGGCGGACGGCGAAGGCAGCGGCTTCCGACGCGGTCCTCGCGGCCGGCGGCACGATCACCCACCATCATGGCGTCGGCGTGGACCACCGTGATTGGTACGCGCGCGAGCTCGGGCCGCTCGGGGTCGCGGTGCTGCGGGCGGTCAAGCAGCGGGTAGATCCGGCCGGGATCATGAACCCGGGCGTGATGGTGCCGTGAGCCGGGCCCGCGGGTCGCCCCCCCAAGGCGCCACCACCTTCCTAAATGCGGCTCGACGCTCCGCGGAGCTCGAGTCGCTGGCCGGCGGCGATCAGGTCGACGTGCTCGTGATCGGCGGTGGTGTCACCGGGGCGGGCGTCGCGCTCGACGCGGCCACTCGAGGGCTGTCGGTTGCGCTGATCGAACGCGGTGATCTTGCCGCTGGTACGAGCGGCCTGAGCTCAAAGCTCGCCCACGGTGGACTGCGCTACCTGGCCAAGCTCCAGTTCGACGTCGCCTGGGAGTCGGCCCGCGAGCGGGCGACGCTCGCGACCGTCACCGCCCCCCACCTGGTCCGCGCGCTGCCCCAGCTAACGGCCGTGATCGGTCGTTTCCCGCCGCCGGTCGCACTCGCGTTCGAAACCGGGATCCGGATGGGCGACGCGATGCGGGCGCTGTCCGGAACGAGCCGACGGCGGCTGCCCGCGATGCGACGGATCAGCGCCGCGGAGGCGCGGATGTGGGCGCCACGGCTTCGGATCGACGGGCTCCGGGGCGCGATCCTCTCCTGGGACGGACAGCTCGAGGACGACGCGCTGCTGGTGGTTTCGCTCGCGCGGACCGCCGCCGCTCATGGCGCGCGCGTGCTCAGTCATTGCGAGGCTGTGGAGCTCACGGGCGACGGTGCGCGAGTCCGCGATACGGTTGGCGGCGGCGGCTTTCAGCTCCGCGCCCGGCACGTGATCAACGCCACCGGCGTGTGGGCCGACACGCTCGTGACGTCGGTCAGCGTACGGCCGAGCAAGGGCGCTCATGTACTGGTCCCCGCGGCGCTCCTCGGCCGTCCGCGCGCGATGGTCAACGTCGGTGTGCCGGGGCACTTCGGGCGGTTTCTGTTCGCGATCCCGCGCTCCGATGAGCTGGTGATGATCGGCGTCACCGACGATCCGTACGACGGCCCGATCTCGGAGCCTGCGCCGGTCGCCCCGGAGGATGAGCGGTTCCTGCTCGAGACGATCTCGCTCGCGCTGCAGCGGCCGCTGTGTCCGACCGACGTCGTCGGTCGGTTCGCGGGTCTGCGCCCGCTGCTCGACGGCGGGGCCGCGGCGACATCGGACCTGTCCCGGCGCCACGCGGTGATCGAGGATCCCGATACCGGTGCGGTGACGGTCGTCGGCGGCAAGCTGACCACCTACCGCCAGATGGCCGAGGATGCGGTGAACGTCGTCGCCGCTCGGGCGGGAGTCGCCGCTGGTCCGTGCCGGACCGCCCGCCTGCCGCTGGTCGGCGCCCAGCCCCCCGATACGGTTCCGCCGCCTGGCTTGCCGCCGCGGATCGTGCGGCGGTTCGGTGCCGAGGCAGCTCAGATCGTCGCGCTTGCCGACGACCGGCCGGAGCTGATGGAGCCGCTGGCACCCGGGCTGCCAGCGCTGGGTGTCGAGCTGTTGGCTGCGATCGAGCGCCAGGGCGCGCTCGATGCCGACGACGTGCTCGACCGGCGCCTGCGGGTCGGCGCTGTGCCGTGGTGGCGGTCGGCTGCCGCGCCGGCCGTCGAGCGGCTGATCGGGGAGCGCCTGGCGCTGCTTACCTGAGCGTCACGCCGACCCGGTAGCCCACGGTGTGCTTGGCTCCGACCGGCGCGGACTGCGCGGTCACCCGCAGCGGATGCGCGGAGAACCGCCTTGGGAAACTGACCTTACCGAGCCGGCAGTCGGCCTTTCGGAGCCAGCCGACCGCAAAGTGCAGCGTCAGATGGCGCAGGTTCGGAACGATGCACTCCGGGACCGCCGCCGAGGAGCCGCCGGTCGGGGCGGCGACGACGGGGAATGCCGTCAACGAGGCGTCATCGACGGCGACCGCGGTGGGGTCGGCCAGGGTCGCGAAACGGTTGGCACCGGTGAACGACCAGTACGTCTGTGAGGGAAGACCGTCGACGATCGTGCCGATGGCGGGGACGGTGTTGAGGTGCGCGAGCGGGTTGGTGATGTTGGCGATATCCCACGGGTCGATCACCACCGACGGCTGCACGCCGCCATACAGCGTCCAGCTGCTGACGGCCAGCGGCGCGCCGCCCGCGACGCGATAGATCGTCCCGGTCTCGGTCGTCAGGAAGGTCCCGTTCGCAGGTACCGGGTTCAGCGTCGCGAACTGCTGCGCGGTGAGCGTCTTGACCGGCTGTGAGCCGCCGACCGTGCTCCAGTCGCTGACGAACAGCGGCGCGCCTCCCGCGATCCGGTAGATCCCCGGGGAGCTGGACACCTGCACGAACGTGCCGTCCGGGTACAGCTGGCCCGCCCCCGCGGTCGCGCCGTCGAGGTAGTTACTGTCGATGCTGAGCGTGACCCCGCCGTAGGTGTCGTCATGCCCCCCCGAGTACTGATGCAGCCGCTGGCCACTGGCCCAGTCGTGGCTCGGCACGTACCGATCGTTGGTGCTCTGCGCCCCGTTCCAGTCGGCGATCCAGATGTCGTCCGGCTCCACAAAGCTGGTGCCGACCGCATGGGCGAGATCGCGGATCCCCGAGGCGGCGCTGCTGTAGACACCGGACACGTATCCGTCGGCGTGGAGCCTCGAGGTCCACGCCGATAGGAACGCGAGCACCGCCGGCGTGGCCGTCCGTCCCGGCGTGTAGGCCTCCATGTCGAAGTAGATCGGGTTGCCCTTGCCGATCGACAGTGCCCCGGCACGGGTCACCGCGTCGGCGGCCGCCGCGGTCCCTTCAGACGCCGCTTGGTTGGGGACGATCGACGCGCAGCCGCACGAATTGCCCGGCGCCTGGAGGCCCACATAGGTCGGGATCATGGACCAGCCCGCCGCGGTTTCACGGGTCACCCACGAGGCGGTCAGATTCGGTTGCGAGCAGCCCATCTCGGAGCCGCCGATGTAGACACCCACGGTCCGGAACGGCGAGGCCTTCCACGCGGACATCTCGCCGGTGCTAGGCGCGGTGCAATCGTCGAACCCCAGTCCCTTGGTAAGCCCGGCGGAGTGGGCGACCGGCCCGCCGCCGCCCCGGGCCGGCGGCCCGGCCGAAGCGCCCCGGGCCGCGGGGCCGTTGGCCGGCAGCGACCGCAATTGCAGCGCCCGGGTGATAACCGCCGGATGAAGACCCCATGTCGCGGTGACGAGAACACCGCGGGCTGGGAGCCGGACGGTCGTGGACGAGGCACGCGCCGGCCCCGAGCCTGGCGCCGCCGGCAGACCGGTGACCGGGCTGCCGCCGGACTGCGCGCTGTGGGCCGCCAGGGGCGCGATCCAGATCGCCTCGGTCCGGCCGACGGCGTGCGCCGGGCAGCGCTGCTGCGGGCTCGCGGGCCCGAGGTAGACCGCGTGGCGGTTAAACCTCACGCACACGGACGGATCGGCCCTCAGGTCGTATACGGGCCACGATGCCGGCACCGAGATCCGGTAGCCGTCAAATCCGACGATCTTGGCGCGCGCATTGGCTGACGCGGCTGACGGGATCACCAAGGAGCCCCCAATCAACGCAACCAGCGCCGCAAATCTGAACGACCGACGCATGCCTCCGGGGCCATCGTAGTGGTTGGACGTAGCGTTATTGCACTATCTGCGCCAACGCCTGATGAGAAAACGCACAAAACGTGGGAAAGTTCCGGCCACGCAACCAGGAGAGGCAATGACCGACCCCACATCCGGCACCCTGATCGCAACCACGGTCTCGGCGCTGCCCAGATCCGCCGCTGACCGCTTCGGTGAGCAGCTCGCCGCTCGCTACAAGGTCGACGATGCGTGGCAGCAGCTGAGCTACGCCGAGCTCGGGGACGCGATCGACGAGCTGGCACTCGGGTTGATCGCGACCGGCATCGCGCCCGGCGATCGGGTGTGCATCCTGTCCGACACCCGGCTCGAGTGGACGCTGGCGAGCTTTGCGATCGCGGCAGCCGGAGCGGTTGCCGTCCCGGTCTATCCCACCAACTCGCCCCGGGAGTGCGAGTGGGTGGCCGGCAATTCGGGGGCGCGCGCGATCTTCTGCGAGAACGCCGGCCAGCTCGCCAAGATCGAGCAGGTCCGTGGAGCGCTGCCGGAGCTCGTCCACACGATCGGGATCGAGCCGGACGGCGGTGAGCGGACGCTCGAGGACCTGCGGGCCATCGGCCGCGGGCGCGACCGCGACGAGCTCTCGACCCGCCAGGCGGCAGTCGACCCCGGCGATGCGTACACGATCGTGTACACCTCGGGCACGACAGGGCCCCCGAAAGGCGTCGTCCTAACGCACCGCAACGCGATGTCGGTGTGCCAGATGGTGGAGGAGCTCGACATCGTCCAGCCCGGCGAGGTCATCTACCTGTATCTGCCGCTCGCGCACGTGTTCGCGCTCGCAACCCAGCTCGGCGCCGTCGACCAGGGCGCGATGATCGTCTACTACGGCGGCGACACGAAGCAGATCCTGCAGGAGATCATCGAGACCCACCCAACGTACGTCCCGTCGGTGCCGCGGATCTTCGAGAAGCTGTACGCGGCGGCGATGAAGCTGCAGGAGCAGGCCAGCGACGAGGACCGCGAGCGCTTCGGGCAGGCGATCAAGCTGGGGGTCGAAGTCCGTCGCCGCCGCCAGCGGGGAGAGCCGGTGCCCGACCAGCTCGCGGAGCCCTTCGAACAGGCGGACGAGCGGATCTTCGCGCGTGTGCGACAGCTGTTCGGCGGCAAAGTCCGGCTGGCGATCACCGGGGCCGCGCCGATCGCGCCGGACATCCTCGAGTTCTTCTATGCGGCGGGAGTGCCGGTGATGGAGGGCTGGGGGATGACCGAGACGACCGCGGTCGGCACCGTGGGGATGGTTGACAATTTCAAGTTCGGCACGGTCGGGCGGGCGCTACCGGGCGTCGAGCTCCGGATCGCGGAGGACGGGGAGATCCTGATGCGCGGTCCGAACGTGTTCCATGAGTACTGGCACAACCCCGAAGCGACGGCGGAGGCGCTGGCGGACGGGTGGCTGCATACGGGCGACCTCGGCGAGCTCGACGACGAGGGCTACCTGAAGATCACCGGCCGCAAGAAGGACATCATCATCACGGCGGGCGGCAAGAACCTGACCCCCGCGAACATCGAGAACGACCTCAAGCAATCCCGGTTCATCAGCCAAGCTGTGATGTTCGGGGACCGCAAGCCGTATCCGGTCGCGCTGATCACGCTCGATCCCGAGGAGATGGTCCCGTGGGCGAACGAGCGCGGGCTGCCGGAGGATCTATCCGAGCTCACGAGAACCGACGAGGTCCGCGAGCTCGTGCAGCGGGAAGTCGACCGGGCCAACTCCAACTACGCGCAGGTCGAGCAGATCAAGAAGTTCGAGATCCTCGACCACGATCTGTCGATCGACTCCGGCGAGCTGACGCCGACGCTCAAAGTGAAGCGCAACGTGATCAACGAGCGCTACTCGGAGGTGTTCGACTCGATGTACGGTCAGTGAACGGCGCGTCTGGCGCGCTCAGGTGGTGCGTGTCAGGGAGACGCTGTCAGGGGGACGCGTGTCAGGGTGCCAGTGTCACGGTGACGCGGTCCTGAAGCGCTCGCGGGACTGCTCGATCGCGAGCAGTGCGGCATCTCGGTCCTTCCAGCCCCCGACGTCTGAGTGCCGGCCGGTGTCGAGGTCCTTGTAGACCGAGAAGAAATGCGTGATCTCGTTGCGCAGCAGGGTAGGAACGTCGGCGAGTGACTCGAGCGTGTTCCACCCCGGGTCGGCGCATGGGACACACAGCACGTGCGGGTCGACGCCGTGCTCGTCCGCCATCTCGAGCAGCGCGATCGGCCGGGCAAACACCAGGCACCCGGGAAAGGTCGGCTCGGACACGCACACCATCACGTCCAGCGGGTCGCCGTCGAGCGACAGCGTCTCCGGCAGGAACCCGTAGTCGATGGGATAGACGACCGAGGTGGAGATGAAGCGATCGAGCTTGATCCGACCGGCCTCAGGGTCGTACTCGTACTTGTTGCGGCTCCCCTTGGGGATCTCAATCAGGCACTTGAGGGGCTCGCTGTCGCTCGCCACGATGAGTTATCTCCTTCCGGCGTCGGGTAGACGATACGCGATCAAGCCGCTGCCGTCCCGAGGCGCTTGATGAGCTCGAGCGCGTTGGCCGGCGCGAACCCCTGCCAGTCGTTGTTGAAGTACGCGTACACATCGTGGGTGCGCCCCCACTGGGCAATTCGCCTCGCCCACTGCTCGATCTCGGTCGCCGAGTAGTTGCCGTTAGCACCCCTGGCGCCGTAGTGGAAGCGCACGAACCGCCACGACGCCGTCGCCTCATAGGACTGAAACGGCCGCTGGGGGTGGTCGCCGATTGCCACCGCTACGCCGTGCTCGCGCAGCGCCGCGAGCACGGGGGGCACGAACCAGCTCTGGTGCCGGAACTCGATTGTGTGCCTGCCCGGCGGCAGCTGCGCCAGCCAGCCGTGCAGGCGCTCGTCATCACGGTGGAAGTTCTCGGGGAGCTGCCACAGCACCGGCCCCAGCCGGCCGGCTGCCAGTAGCGGCTCGAGCGGCTCGTAGAACCTCTCGATTCCCTCCCGGACATCGACGAGCCGCCTGATGTGGGTCAGGTAACGGCTCGCCTTGACCGCGAATATGAACGCGTCGGGCGTCTGCTGCAGCCAACGGGCGACAGTCTCACGCCGCGCCAGGCGGTAGAACGTCGAGTTGACCTCGACCGTGTCGAACTGGGTGGCATACAGCTCGAGCCAGCGGCGCTTGGGCTCGCGCTCGGGGTACAGACGCCCGCGCCAATCGTCATACATCCAGCCCGAGCAGCCGATGCGTACCGGCTTCATCGCTTGGGCGATCCGATCAGATTGGTTTCAAACCTGAGTGAGCTCTGGACCACGGCTCGCACACAACCGGAACCGTACTGGCGGCGGTCAAGTCCCAGTGTCCGACTCCCGACCGGCCGGCGTTTGCGGCTCGGGGCCACGGGTAGGCAGATGGGGAACGCCAAACAGGAGGATTGAAGATGGGATTGACCGACAAAGTCACTGGACGAGTGAAGAAGGCGGCAGGCGAACTGACGGACGACCCGTCGCTGCGCCGCCAAGGCCGCCGGGAAGAGCGCAAGGGCGAGGCCAAGGACGAGCTCGCACGTGACCAGGAGCGCGCGGATCGCAAGGCCGAAGAGGTCGCGAATCTGGAGCGCAAGACGGCGTAGGGTTGGTGTTACCAAGCCCCGCCCGGATGGTGTCAAGCGCCGGCGCCTGGATGGTGCCTGCGGCGGCGTTGAAGCGGTAACACGAACCAAAGCCCCACGACCGTGGCGGCCGCCAGCACTCCGGCGGCCGCCGCGGCCGCGGTGCCGAACACGAAATTGGAGACAAGGACCAGAATTCCCGTCAGCCCTGCGGCGAGAAACGCGGTTGCGATGATCACCAGCCGTGTGCCAGTTGCAACCAGGAAGGCCTTCTGCCCGCGGCGGAACAGCAGCCGGTGATGGATCGACGGAGCGATCAGCAGCACGGTGGCCGTGGCGATGCACAGCAGCGTGACGAAGTAGACCCAGTGATCGAACGTCGAGGACCTCCTCCAGCCGTTGTTGAACGGCACGATCAGCAGGAACGCGAACATCACCTGGATCCCGGTGCCCGCGACGCGCAGTTCGTTCAGGAGGTCGGTGGTGTTGCGATCGAGGCGTTCGGCCTCGGATTCGTCCCGCTGTCCCTCGGGTGACTCGGCGATCGCGGCCATAACCCTTCGCTACCCGGGCGGAGTGCCCGCGAACCCAGGCTCCGCGCCCGCCCATGGAATCCAGGCTCCCGCAGCGCGTTTGACGTGCGAGAGGCTCGGGTAAATGTGTTCCGGCCCGAAGCCGCTGTTGGCGACGCTCGAGGTCTTGAACAGTTCTTGGGAAGGGATTGGGAGATAGCGCAGGCTATTCCTGCGTTATCTCCCGGGGCCCCGCGAGGGGTTTGGCGCAAACACGTCGATGGCGCGACGGGCGGTCAGGGCGCGGGCCACGGACTCAGCCGCGGCAGCGCGCCGCGGGTCCTCAGGGGCCGTGGCGAGATTGAGCTCGACGAGCCTGGCCGCCGCCCCGCAGGCCGCCTCGGCGAGCAGGACGCCGGCGGCGGCGTCGCCGATCAAGTGCCGGCTGCCGGCCGCGGCGGCGCCTGCGCCGAGCTCGGCCACCTCCGCGGCGGAGGTTGCGATCGCGAGCGGGACCGCGGCGGCGGAGGAGAGGGCCGCCGCCAGGCGAGCCGCACGCTCGGGCGAGCCATGCTCCAGGCGTAGCGCGGAGAGCACCGGCGCGTAAGAGCGGATGTCGGCCTCGGCCAGCTCGAGCAGGCCGGCCCGCAAGGTCGCAGCCCGCCGCGAGGTGGCCTCGCGGTCGTCCGGACTCGCGCCCGGGCTCTTGACCGGGGTGAACGCGATCGCCATCTCGACAAGCGCCGCCGCGGTCGCCGCTGTCAGGGCGGCGGCGGTGCCGCCCCCCGGCGCCGGCTCGCGGGCGGCGATCTGATCGAGGAGCTCGCCGAGCGAGTGGTCCTGAAACGGCACAGCGGCCAGACTAGGACAAGGCCGAGACCAGCCTCAGAACAGCCCGACCGTCCGTCCGTCCTCGTCGATGTCGACATTCAGCGCCGCCGGTGTCTTGCCGAGGCCGGGCATCTGCTGGATGTCGCCGCACAGGGGCACCAGCCAGCCGGCGCCCGTGTACGCCCGCACGTCGCGAACCTGCAGGGTGAAGTTCTCGGGGGCGTTCAGCAGCGTCGGATCGGCCGACAGCGACAGGTGCGTCTTCGCCATGCAGATCGGCAGCCTGCCGAGGCCGTCCGCCTCGAACTGCGCGATCCGCTGCTCGGCGGCCGGGTACAGGAACACGTCCTTGGCCCTGTACACCCGTTTCGCGACGGCGTTGATCTTTGCCACGATCGAATCCGAGTCCTGGTACAGGAAGTCGAACTCGTTCGGCTGCTGCGCCGCGTCGACGACCGCCTCGGCGAGCGCCGCGGCGCCGGGGCCGCCGCGCTCAAACCCCTCGTTGATTTCGGCCGCGAACGCCCCACCCTCGAGCGCCAGCTTCTTGACGAGCTGGAGCTCCTCATCGGTGTCGCCGGGGCGGCGGTTGACGGCGACCACGCAGCGAAGGCCGAACTCGCTCACGATCCCGAGGTGGCGTCGCATGTTCGCCGCCCCGGCCTCGATCGCGGGGATTCCGGCATCGCGGTCAACCCGCGGATCATCCTCGATCCCGCCGTGATGCTTGAGCGCGCGCACCGTCGCAACGAGCACTACGGCACTCGGGCGCAGATGGCCGACGCGGCAGACGATGTCGAAGAACTTCTCCATCCCCATGTCGGATCCGAAGCCCGACTCGGTGATCACGTAGTCGCCGAGCTTGAGACCGATCAGATCAGCCACGAGCGAGGAGTTGCCGTGCGCGATGTTGGCGAACGGTCCCGCATGCATCAGGCATGGCTGGCCCTCGAGCGTCTGGATCAGGTTCGGCTTCAGTGCCTCCTTGAGCAGCACCGTCATCGCGCCGGCCGCGCCCAGGTCCTCGGCGGTGACGGGCTTGGCGCCGTCGTAGGAATGCGCCACCGTGATCGCGCCCAGCCGGCGGCGCAGGTCCTGGAGGTCGCGGGAGACGGCGAGGATCGCCATCACCTCGGAGGCGGCCGTGATGTCGAAGCCCGATTCACGGGGATATCCGTTCGGACGGCCGCCGAGGCCGACGACGATCTGGCGCAGCGCCCGGTCATTCATGTCGACGGCGCGCCTCCAGCCGATCCGCAGCGCATCGATCTTGTGCGGGTTGCCATGCAGGATCGAGGCATCAAGCAATGCCGCGAGCAGGTTGTTGGCCGCCCCGATCGCATGGATGTCACCGGTGAAGTGCAGGTTCAGATCCTCCATCGGCACGACCTGCGCCAACCCTCCTCCGGCGGCGCCTCCCTTGATCCCGAAGACCGGCCCGAGCGACGGCTCGCGCAGGCACAGCACCGGCGATTTCCCGATCGCGCCCATGCCCTCCGTCAGCCCAACTGCCGTCGTGGTCTTGCCCTCCCCGGCCTTTGTCGGGGTGATTCCGGAAACGCAGATCAGCTTGCCCTCGGGCGAGGCCGCGAGCCGCCGGATCGCCGACAACGACACCTTGCCCTTGTAGCGACCGTAGGGCTCGATCTCGTTCGGCTCGAGTCCGGCGCGCTCGGCGATGCGGTCGATCGGCTGAAGCTCCGCTTCCTGCGCGATCTCGAGACTGCTCTTCATCCTCGTCTCCCTCGTTGGTCGGCGGCGGCCAAGGGGCGTGGCCCCGTTGGGGGCCATCGCCCCCGCCGCGCCGGGAGTCTAGACAAATAGGTACAACGACTCAAGCGCGCGAGCCCCGGCGCGGGCGGCGTGCTAGGACTTCCGCGGTTGAGCGCGCGCCCCCCGAAGATCGTCGTCACCCGCCGGATCCCGGAGCCGGGACTCGACATCCTGCGCCCGGCCGGCGAGCTCTGGGTCCCGCCGGATGACCGCGCGCTCGAGGGCAGCGAGCTCCACGCCGCGGTCAGCGGTGCCGACGCACTCGTGACAATGCTCCACAACCCCGTCGACGGCGAACTGTTCGATGCGGCCGGTCCCCAACTGCGCTGTGTAGCCAACGTCGCCGTCGGCTACGACAATGTCGACGTCGCGGCGGCGACCGCGCGGGGGGTCTGGATCACGAACACCCCGGGAGTGTTGACCGACGCGACGGCCGACCTGGCAATGGCGCTGATCCTGATGTCGACGCGCCGGCTGGGCGAGGCGGAGCGCACCGTGCGGGCCGGTACGCGATGGTCGTGGAGCATGTTCTTCATGCTCGGTACCGGGCTGCAGGGCAAGACCCTCGGAATCGTGGGGCTCGGGGGGATCGGTCAGGCGACCGCCCGCCGCGCGCTGGCGTTCGGGATGCGGATCGTCTACGCCGGCCGCCACCGGGCCGAGGCGACCACGGAGGCAGAGCTCGGGGCGCGCTTGCTCGACCTCGACGAGCTGCTCGCGAGCGCGGACGTCGTCTCGCTGCACTGCCCGCTGACCGACGCCACCTATCACCTGCTCGATGCCGATCACCTGGCGCTGATGAAGCCGGGCGCCTATCTGATCAACACGGCCCGTGGACCGATCGTCGATGAGGCGGCGCTGGTGACGGCGCTCGAGCGCGGCGCGATTGCCGGTGCAGGACTTGACGTGTTCGAGCACGAGCCGGAGGTCCATCCGGGGCTGCTCGATCGCGAAAACGTCGTGTTGCTCCCCCACCTCGGTTCCGCGACCGTCGAGACCCGGACTGCGATGGCGGAGCTCGCGGCGCGCAATGTGCTGGCCGTGCTCGCCGGGGAACGCCCGGTGACGCCGGTCAATGACCTCGGTCGATGACGTGGCGCCCTGAGGCCTCGGGAACGGCGCAGGTGAGCGTGCCGGAGGGCCGGGTGGTGTCAGCTAAGTTCGGCCCGGGCCCGGCGCCGACCCAAACCTCCGAGCCACCCCTCCCCCGCCCCGAACTGGGACGATGCCTGCGCGAGGCTGGACAGACGCGGGCCGCTCCGCTAGAAATCGCTTGAACCTATTTGTGCAGAACCGGAGGAGTTGATGTCCGAGAAGACGTGGGGTGAAGAGGCGTTTTGGGGCCTGGGGTACGAGTGGGACCCCGACTGGCTGCTGACCGAACGCCAGCGGGAGCTCCGTGACCTGCTGATCGAGCTGTGCGAGAAGGAGATGCGGGCGAACGCCAAGGTCTCCGATGACGAGCTCAAGTTCCCGCGCCGCAACCTCGAGCTGCTCGGAGAGCACGGGTTCCTCGCGCTCACGGTCCCGACCGAATACGGCGGGTTGGGCGAGGACCACGTCGCGTACGCGATGACCTGCGAGACGATCGCCCGCTACGGCTGCGCCTCGACGGCGATGTGTTACGTGATGCACATGGGCGCCGTCAACGCGATCATGCTGCGGCCGACCGACGAGCTGATCGAGCGCTACATCAAGCCGCTGAACAGCGGCAAGATCGGGACGTTGTCCTACTCCGATCCCGAGACCGGGTCGCATTTCTGGTATCCGATCTCCTCCGGCGCCGAGCGCTCCAACGGCGGCTACAAGGTACGCAAGAAGGCCTCGTGGACGACTTCCGGCGGGTTCGCGGACTTCTATGTGGTGCAGACGACGAGCCCCGACTTCAGCGGCTACGACGACCTGTCGGTGTTCGTGATCGACGGCGAGCACATCAAGTCCCAGCCGTCGACGTGGGATGCGCTTGGCCTGCGGGGCAACCAGTCCGGCCCAATTCAGGTCGACAACGTCGAGATCCCCGGCGAGCAGATCGTCGGCCCCGAGGGTGACGGCGCCGCCTCCAACGACGAGTCGGTCGACCCGTGGTTCCTGATCGGGTCTTCGTCGGTGTGGAACGGGCTCGCGATGGGCGCGATCGACATCGGCAAGCGCCAGACGACCCGTAAGCGCCACGTCGACGTCGGGCTGCGCGTCGCCGACTACCCCACGATCCAGGACTACGTCGGCGAGGCCGTGATCGACACCAACGCCGCGCGGCTGTTCGTCTACTCGGTCGCGCAGGCGATGGACACCGCGACCGATCACAACACCGTCAAGCTCCCGCCCGGGGAATTTGCCCGGGCCAACTTCCTGCACTGGGCGTGGCAGATCAAGTTCTTTGCGGCCAAGAACACCGCGCATGTCGTCGACAAGATGCTTCACGCGTGCGGCGGTTCGGGCTACAAGCGCGACATGGAGATGGAGCGCTACCTGCGTGATGCCAAGGCCGGTTGGGTGATGGGCCCGACCAACGAGGTGCTGCGCCAGTTCGTAGGCAAGGCGGTGCTGCTCGGGTTCGACAGCCTCGACTACTGGAACCAGACCTACAACCGCCGCGCGGTCGAGAACGAGTTGAAGAAGCTCGATGCGGACGGCAAACGCAAGCTCGCGGAGGAGTTGCTCGCCGAAGTCGAGCAGGCATCGGCGCCCGCATAGGTCCCGATGGCGACGCTCACTCCAGCCCGGGCCCTGCTCGCCAGCGGGCTGCTGGCCAGAGACCCGGCGCTCGAGACCTATCGAGTCCAGCCGGGTGGGGCAACCGAGGTTGCGCTGCACGGCGACGACAAGATCAGGATCATCGACCGCCACGGCGGTCAGATCGCCGAGCTGAGCGGCGAGCTCGAGGCCGTCGGACTGAGGGACGCGAGACTGTTCGGCCCCGACTCGCCCGCCGGTAGCGACGTCCAGCTGACCGCTGAGCGCAGCACCAGGCTCACCGTCGCCGCTCCCGGCGGCCGCATCGTCGACGGCGAGATGCCCCCGAGCGAACTGCTGATCGAGATCCGCCGGGCAAACCCCCGCCCCCGACCCGAGGTCGAGTTGCCACCGCCGCTCGCCGAGCCGCGGCTCGACTTCAGGATCGATCCCGCGAGCGCGCAAAGCTACGAGGTTCGTGCCGGCGAGTACGTCCAGATCATCGACGTCAAAGGCCGTCAGTGCTCCGATTTCCTGGCGTTCGACAGCGATAAGCTCCAGGCCGGGCTCGAACGTGGCCTCGACGCCACGGTCACGCGCACCCTGATGGGCAACGCCTATCCGATGCCGGGGCTCCAAGGGAAGTTCTACGACCTCGACATGGTTCCGCTGGTGGAGGTCGTGCGCGACACGGTCGGCCGCCACGACACGTTTGCGCTCGCCTGCCAGGCGAAGTACTACGAGGACCTCGGCTACCCCGGCCACATCAACTGCACCGACAATTTCAACGGCGCGCTGGCGCCGTTTGAGATCGCGCCGCGCAAGGGCTGGGAGGCGCTCAACTTCTTCTACAACACCGCCTTCGACCGCAACATGCAGCTGGTCTCAGACGAACCCTGGTCTCGCCCCGGCGATTATGTGATGGTGCGGGCCCTGACCGATCTGGTGTGCGCGTCGTCCGCGTGCCCCGATGACATCGACCCGTCAAACGGTTGGGAGGTGACAGATGTCCACGTCCGCGTCTATCAACCCGAGAATCGCTTCTCGCTGGCCATCGCCCATCGCGTGACCGCCGACGCCCCACCAGTGCTGACGCGTGAAACCGCGTTCCACGCGCGCACATCCACGCTCACGAAGAGCTTCGTCGAGTACCGCGGCTACTGGCTGCCGCACTGCTTCAACAACGAGGGCGCGATCGCCGAGTATTGGGCCTGCCGAGAGCGGTTGGCCGTTATCGACCTCAGTGCTTTGCGCAAGTGGGAGGTGGTCGGACCCGACGCCGAGACGCTGATCCAGCGAGTGATCACCCGCGACGCGCGCAAGCTGTCGGTCGGTCAGGTGCTCTACACCGCGCTGTGCAACGAGACCGGCGGGATGATCGACGACGCGACCGTGTTCCGCCTCGGCCAGGACAACTTCCGCTTCGTCGGCGGCGACGAATACGACGGCGTCTGGCTGCGTGAGGTCGCCGACCGCGAGGGCCTCAAGGCGTATGTCAAGCCGGCCACCGATCAGCTGCACAACCTCGCCCTCCAGGGTCCCGAGAGCCGGGAGGCGCTCAAGCAGGTCGTGTGGACGCCGCCGACCCAGCCGAGCCTTGAGGAGCTGAAGTGGTTCCGCTTCCTGATCGGCCGGATCGGCTCCTACGACGGCGTCCCGATCATCGTCTCGCGCACCGGCTACACGGGCGAGCTCGGGTACGAGATCTGGTGCCACCCGTCCGATGGCGAGTCGGTCTGGGACGCGGTCTGGGAAGCAGCCGCACCACGAGGGTGCAAGCCCCTGGGCCTCGAGGCGCTCGACATCCTCAGGATCGAGTCCGGGCTGATCTTCGCCGGCTACGAGTTCGACGACCAAGTCGACCCGTTCGAGGCGGGGATCGGCTTCACGGTCGCGCTCGGGAGCGACGAGGATTTCGTCGGCCGTGAGGCCCTGATCGAGCGCCAGGAGCACCCCCAGCGCCGGCTGGTGGGACTCGAGCTCGCCGGCAACGAGATCGCCGGCCATGGCGACGAGGTCTACGTCGGGCGCCGCCGAGTCGGAGTCATCACGAGCGGCACCCGGAGCCCGACGCTGCGGCACTCGATCGCGCTCTGCAGGATGGCGGTCCAGTACGCCGAGATCGGGACCGAGGTCGAGGTCGGCAAGCTCGACGGGCTCCAGAAGCGGATCCCGGCGCAGGTCGTGCGCTTTCCGTTCTATGACCCGGAGAAGACGCGCCCGCGATCCTGACGGGCGTCCGGGAGGAGTGAGAACGTGAGCGAGCGCCAGGGAGTGGCACGGCTCACCCGAGTCGCCGAGCCGACGGCCAGCTCGGGAATGATGCCGCCACTCCGTACGCCGCGCCGGCCGGGAGCCGCGTCCACCCCCGGTCGCCGGGGGCTCCTCCCCCCCACCGGCGTCGCCAAGCTCACCCCCAGGGCAGCTGCGGCCGAGGAGGCTGCGCGCTCGCTGCGAGCGGTGATGGGCCGCTTCGCGACCGGGGTCACGGTGATCACGACCATGCATCGCGACACGATCCATGGCATGACCGCCAACGCGTTCCTGTCGGTCTCGTTGCGGCCGCCGCTGGTGCTCGTGTCGCTGGGCCGGTGCCGGATGGGTGAGATGCTGCCGCACACCGGCCGCTATGGCGTCAGCGTGCTCGCCCACGACCAGAAGCATTTCGCCGCGCATTTCGCCGCCCAGAAGCCGTCACCGGTGGAGCCGAGATTCGAATGGCACGAAGGACTACCGCTGCTTGACGGGGCTCTGGCGCACATCGTCTGCCGCGTCGTCGACGTGCACACCGCCGGCGACCACGAGCTCTGGATCGGCGAGGTCGAGCACCTGCACCATCGCGACGGCGAGCCGCTGCTGTTCTACACCGGCCGCTTCGGCACCGTGCAGGAGCTGCACGAACAGGGCTACTGACCGTCCAGCGGCGACGTTCGGCAGATAGACGACCGGGATCCCGCGCGTCCCACTAACCGTCAGGCGCGATCCATACGAGGCAGCCGGCCTCACGGCGCACCCGCCGGGCGGCGGCACGGAAGCGCCTGCGCGGCGTCAGCGACAGGTCGGGACCGAACACCAGCAGCCCCACTCCGAGCTCGCTCGCGAGCTCGATCAGCGCGGTCACCGGACGCCGGCTCGAGACCCGGAGCAGCTCGGTGTCGATCCCCAGCGCCGCCGCGCGGTCGGCGGTCGCGCGTACCGCGTCGCGATCCTCCTCGTGCGGCAGCGTCGCGTACTCGGGCGCGAGCATCACCGTCAGCGGATACGGCGGCAGCACGAGCATGTTGGCGAGGACCAGCCTTGCGCCCGACTCGAGCGCGCTTTCGATCGCCATCCGCTCGGCGCTGGGATCGACCCGCACGGACAATGTCCCAAGCAGAACCGGCCGCGCCCGCGCCGCACCAGCCCCGGTTTGCCCGATCGCAGGACGGTCCCGATCGCGTGTCTGCGGCATCGCCAGGTCAATTCTAAGCCCCCGCTGTTTGGCTGATTCTGTACTTATGGCCATTTGACCGCCTTTGTACAAACTGGTATAAGGCTCGCAAAGTTGGAGCGTATGTCCGCGTCACTCATCTGGAGAGGTTGAGAATGGCCGAAGCAGTCGTCGAGGAACGTCACCTCATCAAGTCGCTGCGCTGGTGGGACGGGTTTACGATCGCGATGTGCAACCCGGGCTTCCTGTTCGCGTCGCTTGGTTTCACGATGGGCATCTTCGGGGTGCTCGGGTCGGTGATCCTTTGGGGTGTCTCGGCCATCATCGGCATGATCCTGACGTGGATCTACGTCGAGCCCGCGATGATGTTCCCCAACCAGTCCGGCGGGATCTCGCTGTACGCCAACGAGGCGTGGCGTAAGTACACGACATTCGTCGGCCCGATCGCGACCTTCGGCTACTGGATCGGGTGGTCGGTCGTGCTCGCGATCTTCGGCAAGATCATCGGCGACCTGATCGTCTCGCGCTGGTTCCCGAACTCGACCTGGACCGTGTACGACGGTGTCGTCCACCTCGGGCTCGCCAACTTCATCGCGATCGGCGTGATCGCCGGCGTGTGGGCGTTCAACATCTTCGGCATCCGCCCGATGAAGGGCCTCACCTACGTGACCGCCGGGCTCCTGTTCCTGGTCCTGATCTTCTTCATGTTCGTGCCCTACATCAGCGGCCACTGGCATTCGAGCAACGTCCACGCGACCTTCCCCGGCCCGTGGGGTGGTGCCAAGCTGGTGTTTGTCTACCTGTTCATCCTCGGCTGGTCCTCGTGGGCGTGCGAGGTGTGCGCCACGTTCGCGCCCGAGTACAAGACCGAGCGCGATACGAACATCGCGATGCGCAGTTCGGCCGTGTTCGTGGTCGGCGTGTTCATCCTCGTGCCGCTCGGCCTCGGCGGCGTTACCGGCGTCCCGGCGGCGGCCACGCAGGAGGGCCAGTTCTATACGTCCGCGCTGCAGACACTCGCCGGGCACACGTTCGGAACGTTTCTCCTGATCTGCCTGATCGCCAGCCTGATCCTGTCGATGTCATCGTCCACGGCCGACGGCAGCCGGGCGCTGTATGGGATCTCCAAAGCCGGCCTGACGATCAAGCAGCTCGGGAAGCTCAACCGCTGGAACGTGCCCGGTCCGGCGATGACTGTCGACCTCGTGGTCAACGTCCTGCTGGTGCTGTTCATCTCCAGCAACCTCGCGATCCTGTACATGAGCAACATCGGCTACATCCTCGCCCACCTGCTCGCCGTCAGCGGCTTCCTGCTGCTGCGCAAGGATCGACCGAACTGGCCGCGGCCGCACAAGCTCGGAGCGATCTGGATCCCGATCGCCTGGTTCATGACGGCGCTCGTCGCCTTCCTGTTGATCGTCGGCGCGCTCGCGCCGCACCTGAATGGCTATGGCACTTGGACCGACTTCGCGATCGGCGTCGGGGTGCTGGTCGCCTCGGTGCTGCTGTTCATCTTCCGGCGGGTGGTCCAGGACGGCGAGAAGATCCACTTCCGCGAGGAGACGCCGACGATGCCGGCGGAGGGCGACTGGCCGTCCGGATTCGAGTCGCCAACCCCGGTCGCTCCCGTAGCGAGCTGATCCAAAGGAGACGACATGAAGACGATCGTGGTTGGCTATGACGACACCGAAGGTTCCAAGCGTGCGCTCGAGCAGGCGGCGATGCTGGCGAAGGCGTTCGAGTCGCAGTTGATCGTCACGAGCGTGGCGCCTATTCTCGCCGGAATCGGGCGCACCGCGGGCCCGGTCGACCCCGTCGACTCGCCGGAGAAGCACGCTCAGGAGCTCGCGGCGGCGCGCTCGTATCTGGAGGCGCAGGCTGTCAAGGCCGATTATGTGCCCGCCGTCGGCGAGCCGGCGGACACGATCGTCGAGGTCGCCAACGAGCGCGGCGCCGACCTGATCGTCGTCGGCACCCGCGAGCTGAAGCTCGTGCAGCGGCTCCTCGGTCAGAGCGTCAGCGACTCGGTCGTGCACCACGCGCACTGCGACGTCCTGATCGTGCACGCGGCTGCGCCGGCCGGGTAGCTTCAGTCGGCCCTGATCTGCCAGCGGGGCCGTTCGGCGATCGCCTTGAGTCGGCGGCGCCGGCGCTTGGGACGGATGAACGTCCCCCACAGGAAGGCGATCGTCGGCACGATGATGATCGCTGCGAGCGGGCGCCCGATCGCGACGAACACGATCACCACGGCAACGACCAGCGCAAAGATCGCGCTCGGGAGGATCCGGTCGTGCACGCGGTCGCGGCGCAGCGCGGCGTACTCCGCCATCGGGATCCGGTTGGTGTCGTAGCGGCGCCCGCACCGCTCACATCGCCACCGTTCGCCGTAGCGGAGCTCGCGCGTCTCGCCGCACTCGCATGTGACAGTGATCGGCGGGCCGCGGCGGACCGCTCGCGGCAGCTCGGCGGGCTGCGCACTCAATGAATCGGTGGCTCCCATCCCTCGAGCACCGGGGGCTTCCAGTCGGTCCCTACGGTGGGCGAATCCTCGACCCACGGGCCGAGCTGCGGCTGCAGGAACTTGGCGTGCTGCTCCTTGAGCGCGATCCCATACGAATTGCCGGACTGCAGGTGCTTGATCAGCACCTTGCGGGCGATCTCGTCCTCCCTTCCGGGCGGGATCTCGAAGTACAGCTTGATGAACGAGTTCGAGTACCGGTCGAACACCGCCGGCATGCCCTCCTCTTCCAGCAGGCTGATGTCCTCCAGCCAGTTGATGTCCTTCCCCGGCGTGGAGGCCATCAGATCGACGTCCTCCACCAGCGAGATGTCCTCCTGGTAGGGATAGCGATGGCCTGACAGATATTCCGAGTCGATCCCGATGATCTTCTCGGGCTCACCCGGGATTCGATGGTCGGAGGGGGTCATTCGGTCGCTCCGGTCCTCTCGCGCTCGGGCGCAATGTAGTCAACGGGGTTCTCGATGTGACGCTCGAGCAGCCGTTTGATCTCGTTCAGCGCCCGGTCCTCGGACACGCCCGGGATGTAGTCAGTTCCTGCCAACGGCACGCGGGCCATCGCCGAGGCCTCGACCGTCAGCGCACACAGGTCCTCGGGCTCGAGGTTGTGGACATCGGTCTTGCCGCAGGCCCGGGCGAGCATCTGGCACTCGAGCGTCAGCGTGTGCAGGAAGTTGTAGACGCGGTGGGCTGCGTCGTCCACGACCAGGCGCTTGCGAAGCTCGGGATCCTGGGTGGCGACGCCGACCGGGCAGCGGCCGGTGTGACAGTGGTAGCACTGGCCAGCGGGCACCCCGACCGTCCCCTCGTAGTCGGTCACGCCGGGGATCTCCTTGTTGCAGTTCAGCGCCATCAGCGCCGAGTGACCGATCGCGACCGCGGTCGCGCCGAGCGCCAGACACTTGGCGACATCGCCGCCGTTGCGGATCCCGCCGGCGACGACGAGATCGATCTCGTCCACGAGTCCGACGTCCTCGAGCGCACGGCGCGCCTCGGGGATCGCCGCCATCAGCGGGATCCCGGTCTCCTCGGCCGCAACATGCGGGCCCGCGCCGGTGCCGCCCTCGGCGCCGTCGAGGTAGATGATGTCGGGGCTGCACTTGGCCGCCATCCGCACGTCGTCGTAGACGCGCGCCGCGCCGAGTTTCAGCTGGATCGGGATCTCGTAGTTGGTCGCCTCACGGATCTCCTGGATCTTCAACGACAAGTCGTCAGGACCGAGCCAGTCCGGATGCCGCGCCGGCGAGCGCTGGTCGATTCCGGCCGGAAGCGAGCGCATCTCGGCCACCTGCTCGGTGACCTTCTGGCCCATCAGGTGGCCGCCGAGGCCGACCTTGCAGCCCTGGCCGATGAAGAACTCGCAGGCGTCGGCGAGCATCAGGTGGTGGGGGTTGAAGCCGTAGCGGCTCTGGATCAGCTGGTAGTACCACTTGGTCGACAGGTCGCGCTCGGGCGGGATCATCCCGCCCTCACCGCTGCAGGTGGCCGTGCCGGCCATCGAGGCGCCCTTCGCGAGCGCCATCTTCGCCTCCAGCGATAGCGCGCCGAAGCTCATCCCGGTGATGTAGATCGGGATGTCGAGCTCGATCGGCTTCTTCGCGAAGCGCGCCCCCAGCACCGTCTTGGTCGCGCACTTCTCACGGTAGCCCTCGATCACGAATCGCGTCAGGGTGCCCGGCAGGAACATCAGCTCGTCCCAATGCGGGATCTTCTTGAACATCGAGAAGCCGCGCATCCGGTAGCGACCGAGCTCGGATTTGATGTGGATGTCGTCGATCACCTCTGGGGTGAAGATCCGGCTGTGGCCGAGCCGGTTGTGGGCGGACGGAGCGTTTTCGTCGGCGGCCATGCTGGAGCCTCCCCCCTAGAGAACGAGCTTGCGCTCGGACGGCTCGAGGTTGTCGTAGTTGTAGAGCTTCTTGCCGCACACGAATTTCTGGAACTCCGGCGGCGAGCCGAGCTCATAGATCCTGAACTTCCGCTCGATCAGCTCGGTGTCGTCATCGGTCCACTCCCCGGGGACGCAGTCGATCCCCAGCGACTTGACCTTGCCGGCGACGTAGATCGTGCCGTCGTACATCGAGTCGCCGAGGCCGGGGCCGACATCGCCGCAGATGATCTGCCGGCCGCGCTGCATCATGAAGCCGGTCATCGAACCGGCGCTACCGAGCACGATGATCGTGCCGCCCTTCTGGTCGATCCCGGTGCGGGCGCCGACCTGGCCCTTGACGACCGCGTCGCCGCCACGCAGGGCGGCGCCCATCAGCGAACCGGCGTTGCCGTCGATCACTACCACGCCGGACATCATGTTCTCGCACGCCGACCAGCCGACCCGACCGGTGATGTGGACCTCCGGCCCGTCGATGATGCCGCAGGCGAAATAGCCGATGCTCCCCGCGAACGTGATCCGGCAGCGGGTCAGGATCCCGGCCCCGAGCGAGTGCTTGGCCCCGGGGTTCAGCACCGTGACGTCCTTGACCCCCTGCTCGTAGAGCAGCCAGCGCAGCTCGAGGTTGATCCGCCGCGTGGTCAGCGAGTGGGCGTCGAAGGTCGCCCGGTCACCGTCGATCTCGCTGATCCGCGGGACGACTTCGTCGAGCTCGACGAGTCCGCGCGCGTCGTAGCGAGGCGCGTCCCCGTTAGCGGTGGTCACCGTTTCCACACCATCACCTCCCCCTCGTATGGGTCATGGGTCTCGATCTCGTGGTCGATCACCGCCCGGATCGCCATCTCCTCTGACGCCAGTGCGACCATGTCCTCGCCCTCGTAGAGCACCAGCGGCTTGGCGGCGAGCTCGTCCTTGGCCATCCCGAGCGCGTCCTCCGACACGCAGATATAGGTGAATACGCCGTCGAGATCCTCGAGGCTCTGGCGCATCGCGTCCTCCAGAGACCAGCCGTTCTGGAGCTTCTGCGCGAGGTACACGGCGACGATCTCCGAGTCGCACTCGGATGCGAACCGGTGGCCATCGCGCTCCAAGCGCCGGCGCCACTGGTGGTAGTTGGTCAGCTGTCCGTTGTGGACCACCGCGACGTCCGAGAAGGGATATGCCCAGTACGGGTGGGCATTGGAAATGTCGACGTCGGACTCGGTCGCCATCCGTACGTGGCCGATCCCGTGGCTGCCGAAGTAGTCATCGAGGTGGTAGCCGGAGGAGACAGTGTTGGCGTCGCCGAGGTCCTTGACGATCTCGAGCGCGTGACCGGCCGACAGCACCTCGGCGTCGGGAACCGACTCGAGGTGATCGACGAGCGTCTTCAGATCCCCGTCGTACGTGAGCGTGATCGCCAGGGTGTACTCGTTGACGTCCTCGACTGCCCGGATCTGCGCGCCGGCCGCGCGCAGGCGCTCTTGAACCTCGTGCCGATGGCGGCGCAGCACGTCGTCGAACTCGATCTCACGCGGTGTGTTCGCGTCGGCCAGCTTGACTCGCATCACGAGCTCGTGGCCGGGGGTGTGGTACAGCGCGAAGCCGGTCGAGTCGGGGCCGCGATGCTTCATCGCCTGCAGCATGCTCGTGATGTCGCGCCCGATCCGATGGGCGCCGTCGCCGTTCTTGTAGATGATGCCCGCGATCCCGCACATGGTTACGGCAACACCTCCAGGTACTCCTCGCGCTCCCAGTCGGTGACCGCAGCCAGGTAGCGCTCCCACTCGTCGCGCTTGTACCAGTCGAACACCTTGTACAGCCGTCCGGGCATCGCGGCCTTGACCACCTCGTCCTGCGCGAGCGCGTTCAGCGCCGCGCCGAGGCTCTCCGGCACCCGCTCGATCTCGGCCCCCTGCGCCAGCAGCTCATACGTGTTGCCCTGCTGCGGCTCGCCGGGATCGAGCCCGCGCCGGACGCCGTCGAGGCCGGCCTGCAGCAGCGCAGCCGTGGTCAGGTAGGGGTTGCAGGAGGAGTCGACGCCGCGGTACTCGAACCGCCCACCGGTCGCAACGCGAACTGTCGTGGTCCGGTTCTGCCAGCCCCAGTTCTTGTAGATCGGGGCCCAGAAACCGGTGTCCCACATCCGGCAGTACGAGTTCACGGTTGGGTTGCCGACACACATCAGCGCGCCGAAATGCTCGAGCAGCCCGCCGAGGAAGTGACGTGCAAGCTCCGAAAGCTGGGCGGGACCACGAGGGTCGTGGAAGACGTTGGTGCCTTGTTCGTCGACGAGCGTGAAGTGGTGGTGGTGGCCGTTCGCCGAGACGCCCGTGAATGGTTTCGGCATCCATGACGGCAGCACGCCGTGCTTGCGGCCGACGGCGGCGCACACCTGTCTGTATGTGGTCAGGTTGTCGGCGGTGCGCAGCGGCCGGTCGAAGCGGAAGTTGAGCTCCAGCTGTCCGGGGGCGTCCTCGTGGTCGCCGTAGCTCATGTCGAGCCCGAGTGCCTGTCCCCACTCGACCACGTCGAGCAGCACCGGGCGAAGCTCCTCGAACTGGTGGATGTGGTAGCAGTACGGCTTCGTCAGTCCCTCCGGCAGTCCGCCGTCCTCAGGACGCTTGAGCCACATCGTCTCAGGCTCGATCCCGATCAGGAACTGGTAGCCGAGCTCTTGCTCGAACGCGTCCGCGACCCGCTTGAGATTCTGACGGCAGTCGGCATCGAGCAGCTCACCGGTCTCGGTGTCGTAGCAATCGCAGTAGACCCGCGCGACGCGGCTGTCCCAGGGCAGCACCGCGAACGTGTCGAGATCCGCGATCGCGGCGAGCTCGGACTCCTCGGGTCCGAAGCCGATGTAGTTGCCGTGGCGGTCGGTGAACAGATTGGCTGTCGCTCCATACACGAGCTGATAGCCGCGCTTTGCGACCTGCGGGAAGAAGCTCGAGACCACGCCCTTGCCCATCACCCGGCCGGTGATCGACACCTGCTGGAAGAACACGTACTTGATCCCTTGCTCGTCGATCCGGCGCGTGATCTCGGCGATCTTCTCTTCGCGGCCGGGCGCGTTGCGCGCCTGCTCGAGCGTGGCCGGAGGCGGCGCGATCCTGGGTGACGCGAGAACAGTCTGGACGTCTCCCCCGAAGACTGGTGCGAGCGTGGCTGCCGCCTCGCCCGTGATCTCGCTTGCCATGCACCGCTCCTCTCGTGTGTAGCCCAGGCCTAGAGCCGGGATCATACCCGAGTACGTGTACAAATTGGTACAGGCCGTCGAGCGGAGTCGGCCGGCTCGTTCAGGTTGTGGGGACGCCAGAGGCTGCGGGCACTGCTTGGGCTCGGGGACCCCTCAAGTCTGTGTCGCCGGGACCGCGCACGCGGTCAAGTTGCCCCGAAGTCGAGCCGTGACCGCGCCCGGCTCCGGAGCGCTTCCGGCGAGGTGCGCAGGCTCGATGCCGCCGAGGGAGCCCGTTACGAACAGCTCTTCCGCCCGCGCGATCTCGGACAGGCGCACCGCCCGCACGACGGTCTCGATTTGGAGCCGCTTCGCGAGCTCTAGCACGCGCGCGCGGGTGACGCCCGGGAGGATCCGCCCGTCCGCCGGCGGCGTCAGCAGCCGGCCGCCGGTGTCGAGGGCGAAGACGTTCGCGCGGGCGGACTCGAGCACGTAGCCGTCGAGGTCACACAGCAGCGGCTCGCCGCCGGCGCCGTCGCGCAGCGCGTCCAGCAGCCGGCGGTCGATCCACTTGTGGGCGCCCAGCCCGCCGGGCACCGTGACCGGATGCAGCCGCACGGGCGAACGTCGATCGGGTGCCGGCGTCAGCTCGACCTCGGCGCAGATTCCCGATCGTCCGGGTCGCGCGCTTACGCGCATCCGGGCGCGGTCGACGTGCAACGCCCGGTCGGTGAGCTCCTCGGCGAGCCCCTCCGGAAGCTCCTTCCCGTACAGCTGGCACACGCTGTCCTGTAGTCGCGCGAGGTGGCGTGCGAGTGCGACCGGCCGACCATCGGCGACGAGCAGTGTCTCGAACACGCCGGCGGCGGGGTCGGGCCTCGATATGGGCTTCGGCCCGAGCCGGCTGGGTTGGCGCGCCCCGGTCGCGACAGCCGGGTCGGCGCGATCCCCGAGCCGGGCCTGGATCGCATCGAGCAGCGGCAGCGCCTTCGTCAGGCACTCGTCGGCCTCGGCGGCGGGATCCGAGTCGGCCACGATCCCGCCCCCTACCCCGAGCCAGGCCCGTTCGCCGGCGAACTCGAACGTCCGGATCGCGACGTTGAGCTCGAGTCCTGAAACCGGGCTGGCGAACCCGATCGCGCCGGTGTACACGTCACGTGGGGTGCTCTCGAGCTCGGCGATCACGTTCAGCGCCGCGACCTTCGGCGCGCCTGTCACGGAGCCCGGCGGAAACGCCGCGCGCACGAGCGCCGCGTCGCCGAGGCCGGCCGGCAGCGTGCCGCTGACCTCGGAGACCAGGTGCCAGACGCCGGTGTGAGCGCGCGGCTGGGCCAGCGAGTCGACGGCGATCGAGCCCGGCACGCAGACGCGCCCGAGGTCGTTGCGGACCAGGTCGACGATCATCACATTCTCGGCTCGGTCCTTCGCCGAGCGCTGCAGCGCGGCGCGCTCCCGCGCGTCGGCCGCCGCCGATTCGCCGGGGCGACGGCGGGTTCCTTTGATCGGCGCGCTGCGCACTCGTCGCCCGCAGCGCTCCAGGAACAGCTCGGGCGACAGGCTTGCGACCGCGCCCCAAGGTCCCGCCAGGAACGCCGCTCGGTCCGGCGCCAGCCGCTGGACGGCGGCGGTGAACAGGTCGACGGGATCGCCCCGCAGTCGGGACTCGAGGCGCACACAGACGTTCGCCTGGAACAGATCGCCGGCGTAGATCCTGGCCCGGCAGGCCGCGACAGCCTGCTCGTGACCGCCGTGGGCCGGCGTCCCCCGCCACGGCTCGGTCGAGAACGGCAAGGTCTCGGTTGCGCTCGCCGCCCGCGCGCACAGGGCTTGCATCCGGTTCTCGAGCACGCGCGCTCGGGCCGGTGTCCAGAGCGCCTCGAACCACCACTGGCCGCCCCGGTCGCAGCGCACGAGATGGTCGTAGAACGCGAGCCTGAATCGCGGCAGGCGGTCGGCGATCTGGGCACCGGGGCCCACTGGCTCGACCGCGCGGCCCAGCTCGTAGCCGAGGTAGCCGAACCAACCGCCGCCGACGGCGTCGCCGCCGCCGTCGGCGTCGCCACCGCCGCCGTCGCCACCGCCGTCGTCCGGCGTGACCGCGGGCTGGGAGTCGAGCAGTTCGAATGGGTCCTCGTGCGCAGCGGCGACCCTGACCGGCGCCGAACCGACCAGCGCTCCGCCGCCGGCCCAGCGGCCGATCAGCGCAAACGGGTGCGGATCGCCGCGTACGAGCAGCGCTGCCCGGTCGGGCGCGACGCGGAGCTCCAGGGGGATCCGAAGGGGTCGCACCGCAGCGCGATCGACGGCCTGGTCGGCTTGACCCGCCATGACGGTGTCGTTACCCTGCTTCATGCCTCATCGGCAAAGGCTTTGCGCTATCGGCAACAGATTGGACTCGTATATATGGCTGCTCAACTGCCCAGCTCGGTCCCGGTACTCGTGATCGGCGCGGGCGTTCATGGACTGTCAACAGCGTGGCATATCGCCGAGCATGGGGATCGCGTTCTGGTCCTGGACAAGAGCGGCGTCGGCGCGGGCGCTTCCGGGATCGCGTGCGGCGTCATCCGCAACAACTACTTCCAGCCGGCGATGTGCGACCTGATGGCGGCCTGCGTCGAGGTCTGGGAGTCCGACCGGGAAGCGTTCCACTATCACCCGAGCGGGTACATCGCGCTTGGGCCGCCCTCGCAGGAGAGTGACCTGATCGAGGTGTTCGAGCGCCAGCAGCGGATCGGGTACCCCTCTGAGCTCCATGTCGGCGAGGACGCCGTGACCGTGCACATGCGTGAGCACTACCCGGACTGGCGCGCGACCGGGATCACCGCGTGCCTGCACGAGCATGCCGGCGGCTACGCGTTCAACCAGGAGTCAATGTTCGGCCTCGCCCACAAGGCCCGTGCCGCCGGCGCGGAAATCGTGACCGGTGTCGAGGTGACCGGCTTCGCGTTCGACAGCTCGGGCGCCGTGCGCGCGGTGCAGACGAGCGCGGGGGCGATCGAGGTCGAGCAGGTCGTGGTCGCCGTCGGCCCCTGGATCGCGACGCTGTGGGAGTTGCTCGGCCTGCCGGACCGGCTCGATGTGCGCCAGCCCGACGGGATGGTGATCACCGATCAGCCGATGTGGACCTACTGGTATCTGCAAGAGGGCGAGGTGCTGGTCGATCCGGCCACGTTCGTGACCGCCGACGGGCGCTCCTCGGCCGTGATCCATCTCGACTCCGACCAGCCGCTGCGCGATGACGACGGGCGCCTGATCACCGATCAACCGTGGGGGGTCTACTTCAAGCCCGATCGCTCGAGCGTGCAGGGCGGCGCCGCGCCGATTCGGCTCGGCAACCAGTTCGAGGTCGATCCGTACCCGACGGGAACCGTCGATCCCAGCTTCCCGGATATGTGGTCGGCGGCGCTGTCGCACTGCCTGGGACGGTTCTCCGGCGTTCGCGGCCTCTACCGGCAGGCCCGGTCCGGCGGGGTTGGCGCGTTCACTGTCGACAACTTCCCCGTGTTCGACTACATGCGCCCGAACGTGTTCGTCGCCGCCGACTCCAACCACGGCTACAAGATGATCGCGGTCGGCAAGGAGATCGCGCGCGTGCTCCGCGGCGAGCACTCGACGCTGCTGCAGCCGTTCAAGTTCGAGCGCTTCAGCACCGGCGAGCTCCATCCGGTGTCACACAGTCCGTATCCGTGGAGCTAGCGGCTGGGGTGGTGGGATATTTCGCCACGCATGTTGGCGAGAAATCCCAGCCCTTCATGCGCCGGGGCCGCCGACGGCCCGGCTGAGCTCCTCCGCCACCGCCACCAGCGCCGGCCGCACCGCCCGCCGGCGGGCAGCGGTAAGCCGTGACGACGGCCCCTGGAGTCCGACGATCGCGACCAGCTCACCGGCCCGCCCGAGCACCGGCGCCGCCAACGCATTGAGATCGGGTTCGCGCTCGCGCACCGCCTCCGCGACTCCCTCAGCCCGGGCGGCTCGGACCTGGCGCTCGAGCTCGACCGGATCGGTGATAGTCCGCTCGGTGTACGCGTGAAGCTCGCCATCCGCGACCGCGACCGCCCCCGCCGGCCCGCTGAACGCCAGCATCACCTTGCCCGCGGCCGTCGCATGCGCCACGCTCGGCCGGCCGAGCCGCGCAATCGAAGCCACAGTCGACTCGGACGGCACGAAGTCGATCGTGATCGCGGCCCGATCTCCCGGGACCGAAAGCGTCGCGGTCTCCCCCGTGGCCGCCACCAACCGCTCCAGCAGCGGCCGCGCCGGCACCCGCACATCAAGTCGCGCCAGTACCCTGTCGGCCAGCGCCACGAGCTTCAGCCCGAGCCGATAGGGACCTCGCCGGTCCCGCTCGACGAACCCCTGCTGCTCGAGCGTCGCGAGCAGGCGCGAGGCAGTGCTGGCGTTCACCCCGATCCGGCGCCCGAGCTCGCTGACGCCGAGTCCCGACTCGCTCTCGGCCAGCGCGTCGAGCAGCGCCAGCGCGCGCGACACCGAGCCAACTGGGCGGGCGGGCGGAGCCTGCATGCCGGGCCGCGGGCGCTAGCGGCGCGCGCCCGGCGGCCGTCCGACCCGCGCCCGGCGTCCGGAGTTGCGCACGGCGGCGATCGGGGTCGGGGTGAATGCCTCGAGCGACCGCATCACGTGCACGTCGAGCGCCCCCGGCCCGAACAGATCGCGAGAGTACGCGACCGGCTCGTCGCCGCCCACGTAGATCACCTCCTCGAGCTCCAGCACGGCCGTGGTGCGCTGGATCTGGAGCGCCTTTCCGGTCTGCTCCCGCGGGGTCACCAGGCAGGGCATCACCCGGGTCCGCGCGAAGCCGATCGGCAGCCCCAACTCGATCAGTACGTCGAGCACCATCCGTCCCTGCCCGAGCTTGTGCGCCAGCGTCCCCGTGTCGGGCAGCGCGATCGCCGGGTGGACGATGTCGAACATCACTGCCGTCGGGCTCCCGCTGGCGAGCAACACGCGGAAGATCGTGGTCACGAGCGTCGCCGGATCGAGCTCCAGCAACTCCCCCACCTCCGGGCCCACGGCCCGCTGCTCGATTCGCAGCTTGGTCGCGGCGAGCGTCACACCGCGGCGGCCCGCAAGCGAAGAGTACGGCTCCAGCCGCTCGAGCCGTTCGTCGAGCTGGGTCGGGAACGCGACCCGTCCGACGAACGTGCCGCTCCCCTGCCGGCGGACGATCTCCCCGGAGTCCTCCAGACGCCGTAGCGCCGTTCTCAATGTGCCACGCGAGATCCCGAGCATCTGCGCGACATCGTGCTCCGGCGGGAGCCGATCGCCGGGCCGGTAGCGACCCGGCGCGAGCCAGTGCCGCAGCGCCTCCTCGGCGCTGTCGACCAGCGACGGGCGCTGTCCGGCATTCCCGATTTCGGCTCGCTGGGCTATCGCACCGCCCCCCTCGTTCGTGCGCCGTTCATTCACGTCGGGATTCTGTCACCGATCGATGACAGCGACCGACTGATTAGGTGGTGTTGATCACCGTCGGAGTCCCGAGCGGGATGTGGGCGAGCAGCCATTGCCCTTCGGGCAGCGTCAAGCGCATGCAGCCGTGACTGACCGGCAGTCCGATGCTGCTGGTGTCCGGCGTCGAGTGGATCGCGATCCGGTTGCCCCCGTCCCACCCCTGGATCGCGTGCGGCGACTCGGCCGACAGTGCGACGATGCAGCACCCGTACGGCCCGGTTGGATCGCCGGTCCGCAGCAGGTCGGTGACCGCGAAGCGACCGGTCGGGGTCGGTGCGTACGGCGCCCCGATTGCGACCGTGTAGCGGTGCACGATCCGCCCGTGGTCGAGCACAGTCACCTTGCGCGCGCTGAGCGAGACCTTGATCTCCCACGGGACCCGGCTGAGGTGCGTCGCCGACTTGCGAATCCAGCCCAGCCGACCGTTGCCGGCGATCGGACTGACGACGCCGAGCCAGCCGGTTTGGTACTTGGCGACGAGCACCACGCTGGGCGAACCGAACCCCGTCTTGGTCCCAAGCCGTGCGAAGATCCGCCCTCCCGGCGCCGTGCGCATCGGCGTTGGGTGGCGCACCAGCGCGACCAGCGCGCCGTAGCCGCCCGGAACGCTGCGGTGGAGCGGCCTTACGACGACCTTCCTGACCGGCGCCGGGGCGGCGATCGTGGCGGTCGAAGTGCCGCCGAAATGGTCGCTGGCCAGCGCCACTCCTACGACGACCGGAACCAGCGGGATCGCGATCGCGAGCGCGGAGAGCGCGATCGTCCGGCGGCGGCTGCGCCCCGGCGGCGACGTCGCCGGCTGTTCTGAGTCCACTTTGTCAGGCATCTGAGCGCCAACACGTTAGCTTGGCTGCGGCGTCGGGGCACGCGCGCTTGAAGCCGGCGCCGCCGGTCCCGGCGATTCCCGCCTGGCGAGCTGGGCGCCGGCGGCGCAGGCGCACAGGCTCGCGAGCGCCCCGATGATGATCGCCGCCCCCTGTCCCGCCTTGAGCACGCCGTCGGAAATCCCGAGCTTGACGACCGCGGCCGGAACGCCGAGCTGCGCGCTGACCACCAGCCCTACCCATGTCGGCGCTCGGATCACCCGCGCCGCGAGCACGTGCACGACGACTATCCCGACGATCAGCGCGCCCGCGAGCTCCAGTGACGTGGGGTCCTCGACCAGCGCGCGCACGTTCAGGCTCGCCCCCAGCACGACGAAGAACAGCGGCACGAGGAATCCGTTGGCGACGCCGGAGACCTGGTTTGAGAGCCGGTGTGGACCGCCCTCGACGGCGACGATCAGCCCGGCGGCGAAGCCGGCGATCATGATGCTCGTCCCGACCCATTCCGCCAGCGCACACAGGGCGAACAGCGCCACCAGCGCGACCCTGAGGTCGAGCGCCCACCGCTTCTTCTTGGAATCGCGACGGAGATCGTGAACCCGCCCATGGCGCGCGAGCACCCGCCCGATCATCAGCACCAGCACCGCGCCGCCGGCGACCGCCAGCGCCCCGAGTCCCGCGCGGAGCGCCTTCGAGGGGTCCAGCACCAGCGGCACGGCGACGATCGTGGTGACGTCCGCGACTGTCGCCCACGCCATCGCCAGCAGCGCCCGGTCGCCGTCGACGCCGGCCTCCTGCAGCGCCGGCAGGACGATCGCGGCGGAACCGGTCGCGAGCAGGATCGCCCACACCGCCGGGTGGCCGAGTCCGAGGCCGTGCGCGATCGCCAGCCCGCCACCGGCGCCGAGCACCGCGCTCGCGACGACTGCCACCGCGCCGCGGCCGAGCGAACCGACCAGGCCCCGGTTGCGCAGCGGCACATGCATCCCCGCGACCAGCATCAGCATCGCGAAGCCGATGTTGCCCAGGAACGCGATCGTCGGATCGCTCGCCTTGATCAGCCCGGCGCCGGTCTTGCCGAGCGCGACGCCGGCGAGCAGCTCGCCGACGACGACCGGGATCGTGATCCGCCGCGAGGACGACAGCAGCGGCCCGCACAGGCCGGCGATCGCGATCAGCGTCAGCTGGGCAAAGCTGGGCACCGGCCGACACTACCGCGGCGAGCGGTCTCCTGGCTGTCCCCGCCGGCCCGCCGAGCGAGCACGCAGCACATCTGCATCCCCTCTCCGGCCGTGCGCTCGACCTCCATCCCGCCCTGCGCGGCGGCGCGACGGACGTCGTCGAGCTCGACCGCCGAACCGAGCCAGGCTCGATCGCTCTGCCCGCGCGGCCCGCGGCCTGCCGCCGCCCGCACCAGCAGCGCGAACCGCGGCAATCCGGTCCGGGGCCGGTGGACGGCGGGATCGTTCGAGATCTGAAACGCGGCCCAACCGCCCGGGCCCAGCAGCCACTGCACGCCCACGAGCTCGCGCACGTGCTGCCGGGCGAGCTCGAGCATCCGGGAGAGAGATGTCAATCGCGCATGCTCATGTAACCCAGGTCGGCCGAGCGTGCGCACTTTGGGCCTGCATGCATGTCGCCGTAGCGGATTCCGGCCCGCGCGGGCTTCGCCTGGCGTCGACCGCGTCCCCGGCCTGGCGTCGACCGCGTCCCCGGCCTGCCGTCGACGGCGCCCCCCGGCCTGGCGTCGACCACGTCCCCGAGCTCCCATTTCGCCCCGCTCAGCCTGGGGCCGGCCGGACGGCGATGGTGGAAAACCCCTACTACATCCAAGTCCGGCATGCCGCCCGCGACCGATCGGCTCAGCCGAGCCGCGAGAGCTCCCGAGGCCCAGCGACCCGCCCGGCGTGCTCGGGCCGGTGCTCAGCCGCCGGCGACCGCGGGCAGGATCGTGACCTCGTCTCCGTCCTCGACAGGCGTCTCGAGCCCGTCGAGGAAGCGGATGTCCTCGCCGCCGACGTATACGTTGACGAACCGGCGCAGGCCGCCATCCTCGGCGATCCGGCTGCGCAGTTCGTCGTAGCGGTCGTAGAGGGCGTCGAGCACCTCGCCGACGGTGGAGCCTTCGACCTCGGCCGTCGACTCGCCGTCGGTCGCGGCTCGCAATTGTGTGGGGATCTTGACGTTGACTGCCATGGTGGCGGGCATCTTTTCAGGCTGCGACCGTGAGGCGCTCGCTCGCCTGTTCGAATGACGCCAGGGTCGGCTCGATCTGCCACGTCTCGAATGTCCCGCGGACGCAGTCGAGGGTCTTCAGCCCCTCGCCGGTGATGTACGCGACGACGCGCTCCGACGGGTCGATGTCGCCGCGCTGGGCGAGCTTCGCGAGCACCGCGACGGTCACGCCGCCGGCAGTCTCGGTGAAGATCCCGGTCGTCTGCGCGAGCAGCCGGATCCCGTCTCGGATCTCGTCATCGGTGACCGCGTCGATGCAACCGCCGGACCGGCGGGCGAGATCGAGCGCGTAGGGCCCGTCGGCGGGGTTGCCGATCGCGAGCGACTTGGCGATCGTGTCGGGCTTGACCGGCCGGCAGAAGTCCTGGCCGGCTTCGAACGCGCTCGCCACCGGCGAGCAGCCGGCCGCCTGGGCGCCGTTGAAGGTCGGCAGCGCGCCCTCGACCAGCCCGGCCTCGATCCACTCCTCGAAGCCGCGGGCGATCTTCGTGAACAGCGAGCCCGAGGCGATCGGGGCGATCACCCGGTCGGGGAGCTGAAAGCCGAGCTGCTCGACCGTCTCGAACGCGAGCGTCTTCGACCCCTCGGCGTAGTAGGGCCGCATGTTGATGTTCACGAACGCCCACTCGTGCTCGCCGGAAAGCTCCGTGCACAGCCGGTTGACGTCGTCGTAGTTGCCCCGCACGGCGACCAGGTTGGTGCCGTACACGCCGGTGGCGAGGATCTTCTGCTCCTCGAGGTCGGAGGGGATGAACACGAACGACTCGAGCCCGGCGGCGGCCGCATGCGCCGCGACGGCGTTGGCGAGGTTGCCGGTCGAGGCGCATGCAATCGTCTCGAACCCGAGCTCCCGCGCCCGCGCCAGCGCGACCGACACGACGCGGTCCTTGAACGAGTGGGTCGGGTTGGCGGCGTCGTTCTTGATCCACACCTCGCCCAGCCCGAGCTGCTCGGCGAGCCGGTCGGCGCGCAGCAGCGGCGTCCAGCCGGCCGGCAGCGTTCCGCGCGGCGGTGCGGACACCGGCAGGAAGTCCGCGTAGCGCCACAGCGAGTGGGGCCCGGCCTGGATCCGGCGTTTCAGCGACGCTGGATCGGAGTCGGCGCGAGGTGCGTACGCGACCTCGAGCGGGCCGAAGCACCGCTCGCAGACGTAGCGCGCATCCAGCGCGTAGGTGGTCTTGCATTCTTTGCAGCGAAGAGACTCTGGCGGCATATGTGAAAAAACCTCCGCCGGGGTCTGTGGTCGGAGGTCCTGTGAAACCGCCTATCCACATCTCCCAGGCTTGTTGTTGGAGCCTGATGGAATTGGCACCTTTCCCTTGCGGGAGGTTGCCGGGGTTTCGTAGGGCCAGTCCCTCCACCCCTCTTGATGCGTACAGCTATGTGAGCAGCAGTATAACTGACATGGTCGGCATTTCGCCAGCACGGTTGAGCGCGTAACGACTTCCCGGGAGTGGTGTTCAGGGGTCGGCAATGGCGGCCACATCAACCGATCCGATCGAGCGCCTTGAGGCGGTCCTGGACATGGGCCGGACCGCACCGAGCAAGCGGATGCTGGTGATCGTCAACCCGTACGCGACGACGGTCTCCGACCGGCTGAAGAACCTCGTCGTGTACGCGCTGCGCGGCAGCTACCAGGTCGACGCGATCGACACCGAGTCCCGTGACCACGCAACCGAGCTGTGCCGTGAGGCGGCGCGGGAGGGCTACGACGTCGTCGTCGCATTCGGCGGCGACGGCACCGTCAACGAGGCCGCGAACGGCCTCGCCGGTTCCTCGACGCCGCTCAGCTGCCTTCCGGGCGGTCGCACCAACGTCTACTGCCGGATGCTCGGGATCCCGACCGACGTCGTCGACGCGACCGAGCACCTGCTGCGGCTGGCCGACGACTGGCGTCCGCGCCGGGTCGACCTCGCCCAGATCAACGATCGCCACTTCCTGTTCTCCGCCGGCGTCGGCCTCGACGCGAGCGTCGTCGAGCAGGTCGACGCCCATCCGCGGCTGAAGGCGCGCTACGGCGAGTGGTACTACACCCTCGTCGCCGTGCGCGTGTTCAACCGCCGCTACCTGGTGCACCCGCCGCGGCTCGAGGCCGAGCTCCCGGACGAGCGGATCACAGGCCTCGAAGCGATCGTCCAGAACGCCGCCCCGTACACCTACTTCGGCGAGCGCCCGGTCGAGATCGGCGAGGGCGCGACGCTTGACAGCGGCGACCTCTCCGGGGTCGTGCTGGAGCGCGCCACCCCGATCGACATCCCCTCCCTGCTCTGGCGAGGGCTCTCGAAGCGAGCCAAGATCAGCCGGCACCGGCACGTCAAGTCGTTCTCGCATCTCACCGGCCTGCGCGTGCGCTCGCTGGATGACCGGGCGCTGCCGCTTCAGGTCGATGGGGATTACATCGGCGACGCGCCCGAGGCCGTGTTCGGGTTGATTCCGGCGGGATCACGGTTCTGGCGTAGCGGGATCACGGTTCTGGCGTAGCGGGATCACGGTTCTGGCGTAGCCGAGTTGACCGTCGAAGCCGGATCGCCCGGCAACGTCCGTCCACCAGCGGCCGCCTCCGCGGGCAGATCGGCCTATGATCGCGTCCGGTGCGTCGCTTCGTGTTCCTGCTCGCGTGCTGCGGCTCGCTCGCACTGGGGCCGGGGCTCGGCGGCGCCCATCCTCTTCCCAGCGCTCCGGGCTGCGAGATCTTTCCGCCCGAGAACCCCTGGAACCAGCGGGTCGCCGGCCTCCCGGTGGCGAGGAACTCGGCGCGGCTGATCGCGAGCATCGGCCTGGGCGAGCCGGTCCATCCTGATTTCGGCACCGTCTACAACGGCGCGCCGAACGGGATCCCGTTTGCCGTCGTCTCCAACCGGACCCACCGTGTGCCGGTCAGCTTCCAGTACGCGGACGAGTCCGACGGTCATCTGTACCCGCTGGCGCCAAACGTTCCGATCGAGGGCGGCCGGCAATCGAGCGGAGACCGTCACGTGATCGTGATCAACCGCGACACGTGCACCGACTACGAGCTGTTTTCCGCCTATCCGCAGCACGGAGGCCGCAGCTGGAGCGCCGGCTCGGGGGCGATCTTCAACCTGCGCTCCGATCATCTGCGCCCCGCGGGCTGGACCTCTGCCGATGCGGCCGGGCTCCCGATCTTCCCGGGACTCGCCCGCTACGACGAGGTCGCGGGCGGCTCGATCGACCACGCCCTGCGGTTCACCGCGCCATGCACGGCACGGGCCTACATCTACCCGGCGCGCCATTACGCGCCGACCTGCGGCGGCGGTCTCTACCCGCCGATGGGTCTGCGCGTGCGATTGAAGGCGAATGTCGACATCTCCCATCTCCCCTATCAAGCACGAGTGGTCGCGCAGGCGCTCAAGACCTACGGCATGATCCTCGCCGACAACGGCTCACCGTGGTACATCTCCGGAGCGCCGAACCCCCGCTGGAGCGACGACGAGCTCCATCAGCTCGACGCGCTGACCGGACGCGACTTCGAAGTCGTCGACACGAGCTCGCTGCCGCATCCCGGTCTCTGAGCGCCCCGGTGGGGGGCGAAAACCCGCGCGCTCGGGGCTCATACCGGAGTGCCTCGTCGTGTGCACCTGACCGACAACGACCGCGAGCTGCTCGCATTCCTCGCCGAGCACCAGCTCGTGCGCCGGGAGCAGGTCGAGGTGCTGCTGGGCGTCGCCGCGCAAACGGCCGGCCGTCGGCTTGTGAGCTTGGGAAAGGCCGGCTTGATTCGCAAGGACCCCTCGTCGTTTCTCCATCAGCCCGGCACCTTTCAGATCGCCCAGCGCGGTTTGGACGCAATCGGGAGCGACCTCAGACCTCCGCGCCGAGACTCACGGACCCCGGTGCACGACATCGGGCTCGGGTGGCTGTGGCTCGCTGCCCGAGCGGGTGCGTTCGGGCCGCTGCAAGAAATCGTCTCCGAGCGCCGGATGCGATCCCACGACGGTACGGAGGCTGGTCGCGGCGACCCGTTCGGTGTGCGGCTGATGGCCGGCCGGGACGGACTTCACTACCCGGACGTGCTGCTGGCGACGGCCGACGGGAGGCGCATTGCGGTCGAGCTCGAGCTGACCCGCAAGGCTCGCCCTCGGCTGGAGAAGATCCTCGCCGGTTACGCCGCGGACCCGCGGATCGACGCTGTCGTGTACCTGGTCGAGGTCGACAAGCTGCAGATCGGAAACGAGATCCAGGCTGCCACCCGCAGGCTGGGCATCTCCGACCTGATCCACGTCCGGCGGGTGCGGTGGGGAGACGAGGAGCCGCAGCGGCGAGCGCATGCTTGCGCGGCGGAGCTGGCGCACAACCCCGCGCCGGCCGCGCGCGGGGATGTGATCGAGGCCGGCAGATGAGCCGCTCGACCCGCCACCACCCCCGAGGCCGGCAGATGGGCCGCTCGATCCGCCACCACCCCCGAGGCCGCCAGATGAGCCGCTCGATCCGCCACCACCCCCGAGGCCGGCAGATGAGCCGCTCGATCCGCCACCACCCCCGAGGCCGCCAGATGAACCGCCCAGGCCCCAGCACGCCTACGACGTAAGGTGCACCGGGCCACACCCCCACCACCGCGGCCGTACTGGCTGCTGATCGTGTTGGCGGCGCTGATGTTCTCGCCACCCGCGTGGGCGGCGATCTCGCTGTTCGCGGCGGCGGTCGGGGTGGCGACCTTCCAGCGCCTCAGCAGCGCCCGGCGGGCTCGGGCGGCACCAGCGCAGCGGTCAGCCGGAGGCGTGGTGCTGGGGCGCGAGCCGTCGGGCGAGCCGGTGCGGCTTACCGATCGCCAGCTCTCGGCCCACGGCCTGATCCTCGGCGCCAGCGGCGCCGGCAAGACGACGACGCTGCTGGCGATCCTGACCGACCACATCCGCCGCGGCCGACCGGTGATCGCGATCGACATGAAGGGCTCCCCCGAGTTCGCTCGCGTCCTGGCCGATGCGGCCGCCGCGGCCGGCCGCCGGTTTCGTGCCTGGACGCCGGACGGTCCGAATCACTGGAACCCCCTCCAGCACGGCAATGCGACCGAACTGAAGGACAAGTTGATCGCGACCGAGCGATTCACCGAGCCGCACTACAAGCGCGCAGCCGAACGGTACGTGCAGGTCGCCCTGCAGGTGCTCGAGCAGGCTCATCCCGGACGCCCGCCGGCGCTCGAGGAGGTGGTCGGGATGATGGATCCCCGGCGCGTGCCGGGGATGCTCCGTCACGTTCCGAGACCGTTCGCCCAGCGCGTGCAGGACTATTTGGCGGGTCTGACGCCGGACCAACTCAGCGCGGTCCGCGGGCTCGGCACCCGCCTCGCGATCGTGAGCGAGTCCCACACCGGTCGTTACCTGTCACCTGGTCCGGATCCGATCGACCTGCGCGCGGCGCTCGGTGGCGAGGAGGTCGCGCTGTTCAGCCTGAACTCGAGTACCTACGGCCAGCTCTCGGCGCAGATCGGCGCGCTGGCGATCCAGGATCTGATCGCCGCGATGGGAAGGCGCCTCGGCGATCCGGACCGTGAACAGGCGATGATCGGAATCGACGAGTTCTCGGGGCTGGGCGAGGACCACCTGCTCGCGGTGCTGGCCCGCGGTCGCGAGTCCGGTATCTCGGTGCTGCTCGCGACCCAGGAGATGGCCGACCTGGACCGCGCCGGACGTGGCTTCAGGGACCAGGTGATCGGGGTCACAGCGCTGAAGGTCATCCACCGCCAGGAGGTGCCGGGTTCTGCTCGCCTGATCGCCGAAATGGTCGGAACGGAGAGGGTGTGGGAGCGCAGCTATCACATCGTCAACCCGCTGTCCGGCGGCAACCGCGGCAGCCGCGGCACCCGCCGCGAGGTCGAAAGGTTCGTGATCCACCCGAACGAGATCATGTCGCTGGCAACTGGGCAGGCGGTCGTGATCAACAAGCTGCCCGAAGCGCAGGCGCGGCGCGTGCAGATCGCGCCCGCACCGGAGACCGGAGCCGGCCCGTGGAAAGGTCGGCCCTTGTCGGGCGCCGCGGGCGTCCGGGAGACACCGGCGCTGAGGAGCCGACCGGGATCGCGGCACGCGCCCAGCGCCGACTGCCCCGGCCGGACCGCACATCCGGCTCCGCCCCCGGGCCGCGAGGGCCCAGAGCTCGGGTGATCCGGGGCTCCCGCCCGCTGGTCGAGAAACCGGCCATATCGTCCGGTTTCTCGACCAGCGGCGGCCGGGCCCCCGGGGCGGCGGCCGCGCGAGCGACCCCCACGCGACCGACCCGGGCGGCGGCCGCGCGAGCGACCCCGCATGCGACCGACCCGGACGCGGGGCCGCGCGAGCGACCCCGCCATGCGACCGACCCGGACTGGCGGATCAGCCGGCGCCGGGCGTGACGCGGTAGGCGTCGAACACCGCGTCGATGTTGCGCAGCCGGTTGATCGCCTGGTCGAGCGTACGGGTGTCCCCGACCTCGACCACGAACCGGTTCTTGACCATCGGGTGACTGACGGTGCAGCGGGCCTCGAGGATGTTGATCCCAGCCTCGGCGAACGTCCGCGACATGTCCTCGAGCAGGCGATGGCGGTCCCAGCCGTCGACCTCGATCTCGACCCGGAACGAGGTCTCGGCATCGCCGTCCCAGGACACGGGCGTGAACCGGTCGGGGTCCTTCTTCAGCACCGCCACGTTGGGACAGTCGTCGCGATGGATCGTGATCCCACGGCCGAGCGAGATATAGCCGACGATCGGGTCGCCGGGGACCGGCCGGCAGCACTTGGCCATCCGCAGCATCACCTCGTCGATCCCCTCCACCGAGATGCCGTACCGGGTCGAGGAGGTCGTCGGGCGCGAGCGCCGGCGCCTGGTCTGAAGCAGGTCGTCGGTTGCGGTCGGCTCGGATTCGGCCGCCTCGCCCTGCTTGAGGCGTTGCATCACCTTGTTGACGACGACCTTGGGCGAGATCTTGGCGCCGCCGAGCGCGATGTAGAAGTCCTCGCCCTTGCGGAATCCCATCTCGCGGATCACGTCCGCGAGCAGCGGGGAGCCGACCAGCTTCTGCGCCGGCAGGCCGGCCTTCTTGAGATGATCCTGGAGCAGTTCGCGCCCGGTGTGCTCGGTGTCCTTGCGCGACTCGGCCTTGAACCACGCCTTGATCTTGTTGCGGGCCCGGGTCGTGCGGACGAGCGCCAGCCAGTCTCGCGACGGGCCGCGCTCGCGCTTGGAGGTCAGGACCTCGACGATGTCGCCCGAGCGCAGCTGGTATGAGAGCGGGACGATCTTGCCGTTGACCTTGGCGCCGACGCAGCGGTGGCCGACGTCGGTGTGGATCTCGTAGGCGAAGTCGAGCGGCGTGGCTCCGGCGGCGAGCGATTTGACCTCGCCCTTCGGCGTGAACACGAACACCTCGTCCTCGAACAGGTCGACCTTGAGCGTCTCCATGAACTCCCTGGGGTCGCTCAGGTCCTGCTGCCAGTCGAGCAGTGAGCGCAGCCACTTCAGCTTGCCATCCGGGTCGCGCAGCTCGGGGCTGCCGCTCGAGGCGCCCTTGCTGTCCTCCTTGTACATCCAGTGCGCGGCGATTCCGAATTCCGCCAGGTCGTGCATTCCCGTCGTGCGGATCTGGATCTCGAGCGGCCGGCCCTCGGGCCCGATCACGGTCGTGTGCAGCGACTGGTACATGTTGAACTTGGGCATCGCGACGAAGTCCTTGAACCGCCCCGGAAGCGGCTTCCAGAGCGAATGGATCACGCCGACAGCGCCGTAGCAGTCCTTGACCGAGCCGACGATCACGCGCATCGCGGTGAGGTCGTAGATCTCGTTGAACTCCCGGCCCTTCTTGGTCATCTTCGAGTAGATCGAGTAGAAATGCTTGGCGCGGCCCGAGATCTCCGCCTCGATCCCGAGCTCGTCGAGCTCCTTCGCCACGTACGCTCCGGCCTGGTTGACATACCGCTCGCGCTCGGCGCGCTGCTGGGCGACAAGCCCCTTGATCTCGTTGTACTTGCGCGGGTGGAGGGTCTGGAACGCGAGATCCTCGAGCTCCCATTTGATCGCGTGGATGCCGAGCCGGTGAGCGATCGGCGCGTAGATGTCGAGCGTCTCGCGCGACTTGTCGATCTGCTTCTGCTTCGGCATCGCGCCGATCGTGCGCATGTTGTGCAGGCGGTCGGCGAGCTTGATCAGGATCACCCTGATGTCGGTCGCCATCGCGACCATCATCTTGCGGTAGTTCTCCGCCTGCGCCTCGTCGCGCGACTGGAAGGTGAGCCCGGTGAGCTTCGTGACCCCGTCGACAAGGCCCGCGATCTCCTCGCCAAATGCCTCCTTTACCTCCTCCAGCGAGGCGCTCGTGTCCTCGACCGTGTCGTGCAGCAGGGCGGCGCACAGCGTCTCGGTGTCGAGTCGCATCCCGGCGCAGATCTTCGCCACGCCGACGGGGTGAATGATGAAGTCCTCCCCGGTCCGGCGGCGCTGATCGGCGTGGTGGACGCAGGCGTAGACGAACGCCGCCTCGACCCGCTCGCGATCGATCGTCACGGCCGAGTGCGCGGCGTGCTCCTCGACGATCGCGAACAGGTCTCCCAGCAATCGCCGTTCGGCCAGGGTCAGCTCGACCCGCTCGGCGGCGGGCACGCTCTCACCCTGGACTCGATCGACCGGAGGCCGCGTGGGAGCGATCACGGTCGAGGAGCCGTCAACGGCCGCCTTCGCACCGTGCTCGGAGGCCTTCGGCCTCCGGCCACCACCGCGCCAGCCACGGGAATCATCCGGCTGGCTCAGCCGCTTGGTCGGAGATTTGTGCTCGTCAGGAATCGAAGCCCGTCCTCGTATCGCTTGGCATAGACCCTGTAGGCCGGCGAGAGTTCCAGCTCGGTCCGCTCGCTGCTCGCGACCGCCAAGGCCGGCAGATCCCGGTCGAGGCTGACGAGCTCCAGCTCCGCGAGGACTCTGATCAGCCGGCCGGCCAGCCTTGCCGGACGACCATGCGGACCGTCGCCGCGAAGCAGGCACTCGAGCTCCTCGCCGGCGACCCTCTGCCGGAGCCTGATGCCCCGGTAGAGAGCTGCGAGCGAAGCACGGAGTCCGTACTCCAGCTCGTGCATCTGCTGAGCAAAGCGTAGCTCAGCCTCGCCCCATGCCAGGAGGGCCGCCCCCGATCCCATCACCAGCAGGTCGGCGGCGGCGGCGTCGCTGGGCGGATCGAGCGCCACAAGCTGGCGAAATCGCCCGGCCAGCGTCGGATCCCGCGCGAGCGCGTGGTACGTGATCAGGGCGAAACCCCCGGTCCGGGAGCTGAGGCCCTCGAGCCGGCGAGGCACGTCCGCGCACACCGCCAGCACGGGGCCACCGGCGGCAACCGCATCGGCGAGCACTGCGAGTGGGCTCGCGCCGCGGCGATCGAGGACCGCGCGGCCCTGATCGGGGCGCCCGAGGCCAGCGCGCCCAAGGCCGGGAGCAGCGCCAGGCGGGGGCTCGACGCCAGGCGAGGGCTCGACGCCTGGCGGCGGCTTGCCGCCAGGCGGAGGCTCGAGTAGCTCGTTCAATTCGTCGAGCGCCGACTGCACGTACGGACCGTCCTCCCCCAGGATCTCGATCGGCCGCGGTGCGCATGGTTGCGCATGCCCGAGCACGAGCCGCGCCTCGACGGCGCCGTTCCACACGTTGCGCTCCAGCCGGAAGGTGGCATCGAGCGGCTCCCCCGCACACGACGCAAGTCGACCCTCGCATCCGAACGCGACCGCCCGCGCCCGCGCGCCACCGGAGCTGACGATGAAGCGCGCGTGGCGGCCCTCGCCCATCGCCCGCAGGTCGTCGAAGCGGGCCCCGGGTACGAGCAGACGCGGCCGGGGGTTGCCGAGCCCACACGGCTCGAGCAGCGCGAGCTCCTCGGCGAGCTCGAGCCCGAGCTCCGATCCGGACACGATCGCGTCGACGCGCTCGACCGGCTCGAGCAGGTCGGGGGTCAGCACGCGCTCGGCGTGAGCTTCGATCGCCGCCCGCAGCCCGTCGATCTGGTCGGTCCTGATTGTGAGACCGGCTGCCGCCCGGTGGCCGCCATATCGCTCGATCTGACCGGCCGCCGTGTGGAGCGCGCCGAGCAGATCGAAGCCGGGAATGCTCCGGCCCGAGCCGGTGCCGAGCTCGTCCCCGAGGGCGATCAAAATCGTCGGCCGGTGATGGCGCTGGGCCACTCGCGAGGCCACGATCCCGATCACGCCGGGATGCCAGTCTTCGCCGGCGAGTACATATGCCGCCCTCTGCCCCAGCTGCGCGACCTGCGTCTCGGCTTCCCAGACGATCCGCTGCTCGACCGCGCGGCGCTCGGCGTTGACAGCGTCGAGCTCGGCGGCGATCTCGGCCGCGCGCGGCTCGTCCTCGGTCAGCAGCAGCTCGAGCGCAGCGTCCGGCCGCGCCAACCGCCCCGCGGCGTTGATCCGCGGCGCGAGCCGAAAGCCCAGCACATGCGTGTCGAGCTCGCTGGGGTCGGCCTTGGATACGGCCATCAACGCCCGCAGCCCAGGCTTGGCCGTGCCCGCCAGGGCAGCCAGCCCCTGGCGAACCAGGCGGCGGTTCTCGCCCTGTAGCGGCATCAGGTCCGCGACCGTGGCCAGCGCGACAAGCTCGATGTCATCCTCGGCGGTGGCGGCGCCCAGCGCCTGGGCGAGCTTGAACGCGACGGCGGTCCCGCATAGCTCCGGGCAGGGATAGCCGCAGATCGCCGGGTGAATCACCGCACACCCGGGCAGCCGCCCATCGGCCCGGGGAGCGTGATGGTCGGAGACGACGACGTCGACTCCTGCGTGGATCGCGGCTGCGACCTCGTCCACGGCCGTGATTCCACAGTCGACGGTGATCAGCAGCCGGGTGCCGGTCTCGGCGAGCCGCGCGACGGTCCGCGCGGCGAGCCCATAGCCGTCACTGATCCGGTCCGGAAGCACCCAACCTACGTTGGCGCCGAGTGCTCGCAGCGCGCGCACGAGAATCGCGGTTGCGCAGACACCGTCAACGTCGTAGTCCCCGTGGACAGTGATCCGGGTTCTGGCCCGGATGTGGTGCTCGATCAGTCCGAGTGCGGGCTCGATGCCCGCGAATGCGCTTGGTGGATGCTCCTCGCACGGGTGAAGGAAAGCTCGGACCACCGTCGGCGAGGACAGGCCCCGGCGAACGAGGATCTGGGCGAGCGTATGGCTGATCCCCAGCTCACGTCCGAGCCGGGTCGCCGCGGCGAGATCGTAGGCGGGAATCTCGAGCCGTGCAGGCGGTGGACCGTCCCCAGGGCCACTGCGCACGGGCACCACGCGCAGCGGCGGAGCGGGTGCGGGGGGCGCCAGGGTCGCCGCAAGGGCGGTGTCGGGCATGGGGGCAATGTAGGTGCCGCCCCCGACAGATCCTTGCGGCGCTGCCGCAGCGTCCCGAAAGTCCCTTGAGATTTGATCTGGTTAGGTGAGTCCGAGGCCGTCGGGCTCTGTGATCCGCTCGCGGCGGACGCCCTCGGCATACACGATCGCCATGCCGAGCAGCGCGCCCGGGATCGCCTCAAGCGCGGTCCCGATGGTGGTGTCGTGGCGTCCCGGGATGTGAAAGCCGTTGATCGCCAGGCCGATCAGCACGGCCCCGATCAAGGCCCCGAGGAACGCTCCGACGAGCCCACCCCAAAACCGGTCCGGGAGCCAGATCGAGAAGTGCCATAGCGCCAGGCCCATCATCACCCAAGCGAGCATGCCCATTAGCGGCGCCTCCCATGGCGGCGGTTTCGTGCGCGCGCCTTCGACGACGGGGTCTTCGGCTTTTGGACGGGCGAGACGCCTTCGTTCTCCGCGACGTCGGGCGCAGAGACGTGCGGCGTGGCGTCGCCGCCCGCAGAGCCGCTGGGTGCGGCGTCCGGAGCACGGTTGGGGGCGCTGGCGGGGGCGCGATCGGGGGCATCGTCGGCAGCGCCATCGGGCGCTCCGTCACCGGCCCGCTGCGCCGGCTTCGGCGCCGGTTTGGACGCGGGCTTCGGGGCCGCCGGCCGCGTTTCCGCGGTGTGCGCCAGCCGTTGGGTCAGGGTCGACGTATGCCGTGAGGGAGCCCCGCGCTCGACGTCGAGATCGCGCTTCATCTGCTCAAACTCAGCCGCCGACACGGTCTCGGGCTCGGGCGTGGTGATCCGGCCGGGCCTGCGAGCGCGCCTGGCGACAGGCTCGATATCTGCGCCGGTCGTGGCATACGCCGGGACGTAGCCGAACTCGGCCTCGATTCTCTTACGCCGAGCGCGGTAGGAGGGCTCACGCTCCTTCCAGGCTGTGAGCACGGGCGAGGCGATGAAGATCGAGGAGTAAGCGCCGGAGGCGACGCCGACCAGCAGCGCGAACGCGAAGTCCTGGAGCGTCCCGGTGCCGGAGAACAGCAGCAGGGCGACAATCGGCAGCAAGGTGCAGCCGGTCGTCGCCAGCGACCTCGTCAAGACCTCACTCATCGAGCGGTTGACGATCTGTGAAAAGGCGGCGCGCGGCATCCGCGGAATGTTCTCGCGCACACGGTCGAAGACGATGATCGTGTCGTACATCGAGTAGCCCAAGATCGTCAGCAGCGCGGCCACGGTATCGGTGGTCACAGGTTGTCCGGTCAGCGCGTACACGCCGCTGGTGATCAGCAGGTCGTGCATCAGCGCGATCAGGACGGGGACCGTGAACTTCCACTCGAACCGCAGCGCGACATACGCGGAGATCACAAGCAGCGAGGCGATGATCGCGATCACGGCGCTGTTGGCGACGGTGCTTCCGAACGTCGGGCCGACCGAGGTCGTGTTGATGTCGCTGTTGTTGTTGCGGATCCCGAACTTCGCCTCGAGCTGGCTGCGGACCGAATCGAGCTTGCTCTGCGAAAGGAACTTGGAGGAGATCTGGATGCCGTTGGGACCGAGCGTCTTGTCGTTGCTCACCTTCTGCACGACCGCGCCGGTCGCGCCGACACTGGTCATGATCGCCTGCACCTGGGCCTGCGTGGCGGGCTGCACGAGCCCGGCCGTGATTCGTGAGCCGGACGTGAAATCGATCCCGAGGTTCAGCCCGCGCCCACCGATCGCAAGCGCGCCGATCAGCAGGATCACGCCCGACATCGAGAAGAAGTACCGCGAGGCCCCCATGAAGTCGAACCGCCACTCGCGCTTCTTGCCCCCGGCACCGAGCGCCGAAGGGCGCGCGATCAAGCGCGAGCGGCCCATCGTCATCAGGATCGCCTGGGTGGCCATAACAGCCGTGAACAGCGACACGAACGTGCCGATTCCGAGCGTGAACGCGAACCCCTGGACGTCGGAGGTCGCGAGCACGAACAGGATGAACGCGGTCATGATCGTGACCACGTTCGCGTCGATGATCGCGGTCAGGCCTTTGCGGTAACCGGTGACGATCCCCTGGCGGACGCCCGCACCACGGCGGATCTCCTCCTTGACGCGCTCGAAGATGACGATGTTCGCGTCCGCGGCGACCCCGATCGTCAGGATCAGGCCGGCGATCCCGGCGAGCGTCAGGGTGATCGGGATCAGCTTGATCAGCGCAAAGAAATAGATCCCGTAGATCGCCAGTCCAATGGTCGCGATCACGCCCAGCATCCGGTAGTAGGCGATCAGGAAGATCACCACGAACAGCAGCCCGATCGCCCCGGCGAGCAGGCCCTGGCTCAGCGCCTGCTTGCCGAGCGTGGCCGACACCTGCGACTCGGAGATCAGCTTCAGCGTGATCGGCAGCGCGCCGTCGCGGAGCTGGGTCGCCAGGTCGCTGGCCGACTGCTGGGTGAAGCCGCCGGTGATGTTGGCGCCCTGGCTGCCGTCGATCCCATCCGGATACTGCTTGTAGTCGATCTGCGGGACCGTGATCAGCTGGTTGTCAAGTGAGACCGCAAAGTGCTGGTTGAGCGTCTGGCCCAGCCCGCTGACCAGCGCGCCGCGGCGGGCGATCGTCCCGGTCACGTCCTGGAACGCCTTTGCGCCGGTGGATGAGAAACCGAAGCTGACGTCCGGGGCGCCGGTCGTGTCGGTGCTCTGCTGCGGGTTGGTGATGTCCGAGCCGCGGAGCGCGATGTTGTCCTTGAGCACGTAGAACTGCGCGCTCGGCGAGTTCGGCTGGATCTGGTTGGACGACGACGGATTGGCCGCCTGGAGAACGACGTACCCCTGGGGGACGCTGAGCAGCTCTCCCTCGGATGCGCTCACGCCCGCGGGGAGGCCGCTGATCAGGTCGCGCAGGTTGTCGTCCGGGCCCGAGAGCAGGCAGTGCTGGCCGACAATCGGCACCGTGCCCTGCTCCCGGGCGGCCGTCGCGCACGCGGCGCTGCCGGGCGCGCCGAACATGTAGTACAGCGGTCCGGTATGCGATTGGGACTTGCTCGCCGGCTGTGGCGGCTGCTTGGACGCCAGCGACACGGCGTCGTACAGGTTCACGCTGCCCGCGCCCGGATTGCCCGGCCCAGCCGACGCGACTCCCTGGCTGATCTGGCTTGCGGTCGGGTCCTGGATCGAGAGCTGGCTGGCGACCGTCTTGCCGTTCGGGGTGAGGGCGTTCGCCTCCCAGTCATAGAACGCGAGCTGCGCGGTCTGCCCGACCAGCTTCTCGGCCCGCCCGACGTCGGTGACGTTTGGCAGGGCAGCAGTGATCTGGTTATTGCCGGTCGTCTGGATCTGGGGTTCGGAAACGCCCAGCTGGTCGACCCGCGTACGCATGATGTTGACCGCTTGCGAGAGAGCCGCAGGGGTCACGACCGGCGTCTGCGGCGTCGGCTCGCCCTGGTAGACGAGCTCGACGCCACCCTTCAGGTCCAGTCCCAGGACCGTCTTCTGGGTGGCGATCACGAACGCCGACGCGGCGATCAGCCCAGCGACGATCACCAGGATGAACCAGTTGCGCTGGCGATCGGTCATCGGTGGGGGTGGATGCTAGCCGTGGTGGTTGGTCGGCGTGAGCACCAGCAGGAGCCCGCCTTCCTCGTCGTCGTATGCGGGGAAGATGTCGGCGACCGCCTTGGCCGGTTCGTCCCGGGCGCCCACCTCGACCTCCTTGCCCTGCACACGCACCTCCCATTCAAGCGCAGTTGCGAGATGGTCGGTCCCGTCCTCAAAGCGTAGCCCCAGCAGGTCGCGGACCGGCTGGCCGATCGCCTGCTCGGTCTTCAGCCCGGTCAGCTCGAATGATCCGCGGCCACAGTCGACGATCCGGCCGTCGCCATCGCAGGCGAAGAACGCGGCGTTGGGGGCGGGGTAGTAGTCGTCGAGCAGTTCGAACAGGTAGGCGAAGCCGCATTTCTCACACCCGCGGGCCTCGCGGCGGAAGCCGGCGTTGCGGTCGGTTCCCATCGAACGATGGCCACAGTGCGGACAGATGAAGTAATGCTCGTGCGCCATGCCGGAACCCAGCATAGCCAGGTGTGCAGGCGCCTCAACCGCGGGGCCCCTGGTTCTTAATGGGTCCTTATTTGACCGCGCGATGGGACACCCCGTCGTATTTTGACCCTACAGCAGCGCCAGCGGCCCGGGCAGCTCGAGTCCGAGGTGCTCGAAAGCGCGACGGGTGGCCGCGCGCCCGCGTGGCGTCCGCTCGATCAGACCGCGCTGAAGGAGGTAGGGCTCATACACGTCCTCGATCGTGTCCTGCTCCTCGCCGACCGCGACCGCGAGCGTCGAGAGCCCGACCGGGCCGCCGCCGAACTTCTGGCAGATCGCTCGGAGGATCTCGCGGTCGAGACGGTCGAGGCCCTCGTGGTCGACCTGGAGCAGATCGAGTGCCTCGGCGGCCACCAGGCCCGTGACGACGCCGTTGTGGCGGACCTGGGCGTAGTCGCGGACGCGCTTGAGCAGGCGGTTGGCGACGCGCGGGGTGCCGCGGCTGCGCTGCGCGATCGCGATCGCCCCCTCCTCCTCGATGGCGACGTCGAGCAGCCACGCCGAGCGGCGCACGATCCGGGCCAGATCGTCAGCGCCGTAGTGCTCGAGCCGGTGCTGGATCCCGAACCGGTCGCGCAGCGGCGTCGTCAGCAGTCCGGTTCTGGTCGTGGCACCGATCAGCGTGAACGGCGGCAGCTCGAGCGTCACGATCCGCGCGCCGGCGCCCTGACCGACCGTGATCGGAAGCGAGCGGTCTTCCATCGCCGGGTAGAAGGTCTCCTCGAGCGCACGCGGCAGGCGATGGATCTCATCGACGAAGAACACCGCGCGCGGCTCGAGCGCGGTCAGGAATGCCGCCACATCACCCTTGCGCTCGAGCGCGGGTCCGGCTGTCTGCACGAACGGGACGTCCAACTCGGCGGCCACGATCTGCGCCAGAGAGGTCTTGCCGAGGCCGGGCGGCCCCGCGAGCAGAACATGGTCGAGTGCCTCGCCGCGGCTTGCGGCGGCGGCGATCGAGACCGCCAGCTGGTCCTTGAGCGGCTCCTGACCGACGAAGTCCTCCAGGCGGCGGGGGCGCAGCGAGCGGTCAAGCTCGTCGTCCGGGAACTCCTCGGGATCCTGGATACGGCCGGGACCGGCGCTCATCGGCGTGCGCTCCCCGGTCTGCGGCCAGACGTCATCGGCGTGCGCTCCGTAGTGCCGATGCGATCAGATCCTCGGCGCTTTCGCCACCCGCGCCGTCGAGCAGCTCGTCCACCTCGACGGGGGTGTAGCCCAGGCCGAGCAGCCCTTCGCGCGCGATCGCCCGCGGGTCCTCCGCGCGGATCACCGAGATCGCCTGCTCGGGCAGCGACGCGCCGACCTTCTCACGCAGCTCGACGATGATCCGCTCGGCGGTCCGCTTGCCCACGCCCTGAGCCGCCTGCAGGCGGGCCGCGTCGCCCGCGGCGACGGCCTTCAGCAGCTCCCGAGGGGGGCCGCCGGACAACACGGCCAGGGCGACCTTCGGGCCGACCGACTGCACCGCCAGCAGCATCAGGAACAGCTCGCGCTCCTCCTCGGTCGCGAAGCCGTACAGCTGGAGCGCATCGTCGCGGACGACGAGATGGGTGTGGAGCACGGCGTGCTTGCCGATCGCCGGCACGTGCCGCAGCGTCTCGCCGGAGACGGCGAGCCGATAGCCGACACCGCCGCAGTCGATGACGACGTGGTCGGCGCGACGGACGACAACCGATCCGGAGACCAGGGCGATCATGCCCGCGCGACCGCCCGCGCCAGCGGCGCTCGGTTGACATCGCAGATCGCGACCGCGAGCGCGTCGGCGGCGTGGTCGGGTGACGGCGGGTCCGGCAGACCGAGCAGCCGCGCGACCATCCGCCCGACCTGCTCCTTGCCCGCGCGCCCGTGGCCGCAGACCGCGCCCTTGACCTGCTGTGGCGTGTAGGACCGCGACGGGACGCCCCGCTGGCCGGCCGCGAGCAGCACCACCCCCCGGGCCTGGCCGACCGCGAACGCCGTCCGTACGTTGGCACCGAAGTACAGCTCCTCGATCGCGATCGCGTCCGGGAGGTGGGCATCGAGCAGCGCGCCAACTCGGGCGTGGATATCAGCCAGGCGCCGCTCGAGCGGAATTCCCGGTGACGTTTGAATCACGCCGCTGGTAATCGCCCGCAAGCGGGAGCCGGCGCTCTCGAGCACGCCGTAGCCGGTGCTCGCGGTGCCTGGGTCGATCCCGAGGACGATCATGGGAGGGGATTCTGCGTGGAGCGGCGGACGCCTCCCGGTGGAGCTCGCCAAGCCGGGCGGGCCGCGAGGGCCGTGGGCGGGTAGCCCGGCCACTCGCCAGAGCTGTGGGCGATCGGTGGCGCCGGCTGGGTGCTGTCAGCAGTCTGACAACTTCAGCTGCATACAGGGACAAATCGCCCGCGCCCGCCGGTCCTTGGCTGCATAAGCATGTGGGGCATGCTTATGTAACCAACGTCGGCCGCGGGCGTGGACTTTGGGCCTTTAAGCACGCCACCCGGGCGCATTTCGGCCCCGCCCCTCGCCCGCCGGCCCGTCGCGGCCTCACACTCGCGGCCGGCACCCACGCCCGGCCCGCTCCGAAGGCAGTCCGTTAGCCACCCGGGCGGTGGTACGGGACGCGAGCGCCGTCAAGCCCATCCCCTCCCCCGCAGCCCCCGTCTGCAGGAACGGGTTCAGGTTCGGTTAGCTTCCATCCCGTGCGCAACCTAGCGACGAGCGCGGGGTTCTAGCCACGTGTGACCTGCAGGCACGACAACGGCGCGCGCGCGGGCGTGGGGGCGAGCCGCGGCCGGGCCGTGGAGAGCCGCCGGCTCTGGCTCTGGGCCGCAGCGTGCGGCAGGCTCCGACTCCGTGGCGCCGTCCTGCTTGCGGCGCCATTGCTGCTCGCCCTCGCGGGCTCGGCGAGCGCCCCCGCGACCGCCGGCGCCCAAGTGCCGGAGTGGGGGCCGCCGCTCATCATCGACGGCCCGAGCTCGGACATCACCGCCTTGTCGGGAATCGCGATCGCCCATGACGGCACCGGGGGCGTTGTCTACCTCAAGAACGTAAATGGCGTCGCGCATGTGTTCGTCTCGCGGCTTGTCGGCGGCGTGTTCCAGGGGCCTGAGCAGGTGGATGGGTCGCTCTCGGGTCCGTCTTCGCAGCCCGTCATCGGGGCCGGCAACGGTGGGCTGTTGTTGGTCGCGTTCATCAACGGCGGGGCGCTGTATGTCGTGGATCGTGCGAGCGCCCAGGCGCCGTACGGCGCCCCGCAGGACCTGTCCGACGGCGCGAGCAATCCGGCGATCCAGACGACCTACTTGAGTAAGGCCTACCTGGCATTCACGGTGGCTGATGGTGACGGGCATGACGTGCGCGCAGCCTTCTACGACAACGGCAGTTGGGGTGTCGAGCCCACGCCGCTGAACGCGATCGCAGCCGATGACGCCGGGACCGGCCTGGCACGGCCGGCGGTCGCAGCAGCCGGGGATGGCGTGGGGATCGTCGCTTGGGGCGAGGGCGGCCACATCTACTCGCGGCGGGTGTGGGGAACGAGCCCGAGCGTCGTGTATGAGCAGGCGGACATCGCCTCGCTGTCCGGCTGGTCGGAGATCTCCGCTGACCAGCCGGCGGTCGCGACCGGCGGGGACTCCTCGTACGCCGATGTGACCTTCCAGGAGACGTTCGCCAACGGCACCGCGAGCCAGGACCGGGTGCTCGTGAACCGCCTGCACGGCTCCGTCTACGACGGGGCCGTCGGGGCCGATGGTCTCTCGACGCCGGGCTCGGACGGCGCCGATCAGCCACAGGACTCGGCGGGGGATTACGGCATCGGCTTCAGCCTGACGGAGCGGGAGAACTCAAACCAGCTGTGGGCGACGGTGTTCGGCCAGAACGGGACGCCGGGGGTCGCGTTCCAGGCCGACAGCCAGCAGAACTCCGCGCCGCCGTATGCCACGTCTGCGATCGACGGGCTGTTCACCGGCCTGATCGCCTGGCAGGAAACCCCACCGCTCGGAACGCCGGAGATCCGGATCCGCTACTACAACGGCTCGACGCTCCAGCCGGAAGTCGTGATCTCCTCCCCCAGCCAGGGTCCGACCGACGCAGCCGACGGGCTGGTTACGGGCGGTGACATCGGCGGTGACGCCGCGCTCGCCTGGGTTCAGGGAACGGGGAGCTCGAGGCAGATCGTGGCGGACCTGCTGTACCAGGGGCCGGGGGCGATCGCGACGGCAAGCGGGTTCCAGTACGCCCGCACCACCCGACCGGCACTCGTTTGGTCCGTTTCGAACGAGGCTTGGGGGCCGGTGCAGTACGTGCTCACGCTCGACGGGGTCGAGGCCGTGCAGAGCGCCGCGACGTCGTTCGTCCCGCCCGTGCCGCTGTCTCAGGGACCGCACACGTGGCAGGTCACGGCCACCAACCCCGCCGGTCTGACCACCTCGACCCGGACCGCGACCGTGTTCGTGGACACGGTGCCGCCGACCGTGACCGTGTCGCTGACCGGCAAGCTGCGGGCGGGGTCGGTCGTGCACGCGTACGTCGCCTATACGGACGCACCGGCGCCGCTGCTGCCGGCGGATGCGTCCGGGATCGCCTCGGTGACGATCAAATGGGGCGACGGAACGAGCTACAGCATCACCCACGGGAAGTTCCACGTCTACAAGCGAGCGGGGCGCTACCTGCTGAGCGCGATCGTCACCGACCAGGCCGGCAACACGACCACGATCACGCGTCTGGTCAAGATCGTGCCGAAGCCCAAGCCCAAGCCCAAGCCGAAGCGCAAGAAGAGCGGCAAGCCGACCAAGAAGCATGCCCCGGACGGGGGCAGCGGTCCGGCCGGCTCAGCGGCCACCGCCAACGCACCGATTTAGATGCCCCGGAATCCAGTACTGGACGACCTTCCAGACGCCGACCTGTGCGATCACGCGGCTCTGGGTAAGCCGCGGGTCGATCGCAGCCGGGCCGCCGTCGACCGAGTTGTGGGGGCCGATGAAGTCGAGCCCGGAGTGACGCATCGTCGTGCCGACGCGTCCCATCGTCACGTGCGCCTTCCAGGCCAGTGCCGTCTGGACGCCGTGGTTGACAGCGGCGAAGCTCGACCGGCACGGGAACACGCCGTCGTGACCGCCGACGGCCTTGACCGCGTCGGAGAGCTGGTCCAGCGTCGTCACCGCGGTGCGCGCGGTCGGCTCTTGGGCGCGAGCGGTACTGATCCGGCTGGAGGCGAACGGGATCGAGACGCCGAGCACGACTACGGCGACGAGGATCGCACCCGCGGCGAGCACCCGTCGGGAGCCTGCGGCCGCGTTCCCAGCGGCTCCGGACCCGGCGGGCGGGCTCCCGGCCGCTCCGGACCCGGCGGGCGGGCTCCCGGCCGCTGGACCCGGGGACCCCGCGCGGTCGCGCAGAGCGGCAGCCCACGCCCCCACCGCGAGCGCGAGCCGGGCGACGCCGACCCCCGCCAGGACGCAGAAGACGGCCGCGGCCGGCAGGAAGAAGCGCTCGAGCCCCGGATACCCGTCGACCACCATCCCGACGACGATCGCGATCCATACGAGCGCGCCGGCGAACAGGGCCAACTGCGTCCGGTCGCGTTCGCGCACCCAGGTCCAGACGACTGCGACGGCGGCCGCGATGAGCACCGGCGTCACCTGGAGATCGATCGCCCGCTTGATCGCCGTGATCACCGGGCTGCTGCCGAGATGGCCGTTGTACTCCTGGGCGTGGACGGCGGCGAGGAACGGCTGGCCGGACCCGATCCAGGGCGGGCCGAACCAGAACACCGGGATCGAGGCAAAGCCGAGAACGATCAGCACCCGCAGGCGCGGTTCCTTGAACCACAGCCACAGCCCGTAGACACCGACGAAGGGCCAGAACTCCGGGCGGATCAGCGCCCCGGCGATCGCGATCGCGAATGCGACTCCGTGCTTTCGATCGAGCAGCCGGTCGATCGCCCACAGGGCCGCTGCGATCAGCATCGGCTCCGAGGTACCGCGCAGCATGTAATAGACCCAGTCCTGCGTCAGCACGATGCCGAGCACAGCCACCAGCCCGGCGATGGTTTCGGCGGTCCGCCGCTGATCGTCGGCGACGACCGGGGCGATCAATCTCGCGGCCAGGCGCCAGGCCGCGACGAGGCCGAGCAATCCGCCGATCCGCGCAGTGATCACCCACAGCGTCGGGGCGGCGCCCCCGACCAGGGCGTAGACGGTGGTGAAGAACACCGGCAGCGGCTTCCAGGACGGCCCGCCGCCGGTCGCGAAGCTGAGGTGCGGATCGACGACCTCGCGGCCCCACACGATCCACGACCAGGGGTCGTAGCTGGGCACGGTCGGAAACACGGCGGCCGACAGCGCACCGAGCACCACGCAGGCGACAATCGCCGTCGAAATCGGGTACCGGCGTGGCGAGAATGAGCGCCAGGTAGGCGTCGATGCGACGCGCTGAGGCTGATCGTCGCTCGAGCCGGCGCTCTCGGGCGCGAGCGGCGCGTCGACGATCTGGCCTCCCGCTTGACCATGAGCGGGCATTGGCGGGCGATTGTAACGACGGCATGATTAACCCCGGCTATGCGCACGCGCGGCCGCCCGTGGGTAACTGCAAGCGGCCCGTGGGTAACTGCAAGCGGCCGCTCGCGGTTACGAGAATGCTCGGAGCCGTGCTGCTGTGCGCGGTGCTGGCGCTCAGCAGCACCACCGGCGTCGCGCGCGCGCAGGGACCGGTGTATCCGCCTCAGACGCCGACTCTCGGGGCGCCGTACCAGGACGGGCAGACGGGGCGCTACGCGCTCGGCGGCACGTGGCTGTACCGCACCGACCTGAGCGACGTGGGACTCGCACAGGGCTGGTGGCGCGACGTCGCCGCCACCGACGGCTGGTCGCCGGTCACGATCCCGAACTCCTACAACGCCGGCGATTACTCGTCCCTGTCCGAAACCGGCTACGTCGGCTGGTACCGGATCGACTTCACGCTGCCGACGGGCGCGTTTGCGTCGTACGTGCTGCACAGCGGCCAGCACTGGATCGTCCATTTCGACTCGGTCAACTACCGCGCCGCGGTGTGGTTGAACGGCCGTCAGATCGGCACCCATACCGGCGCGTATCTGCCGTGGGAGCTCGATCTGAACAATCTCCGCAGCGGCGCGAACCGGCTGATCGTGCGCGTCGACGACCGACGCGGTCCAGCTGACCTGCCCCCAGGTCCGACGGGCGGATGGTGGAACTACGGCGGCATTCTCAGCAGCGTCTACCTGCGCCGGGTGCAGGAGGCAGACCTCGAGCAGGTCCAGATCAGGCCGCTGCTGACATGCCCGACGTGCGCTGCCACCATCGAGGAGCGGGCTCTGGTCCGCAACGTGACCTCCTCGCCGCAGACCGTCGAGCTCAGCGGCCGCTACGGTGGCGTCCCGATCGGCTTCGGGTGGGCGACAATCGCCGCCCACGGGACCTGGATCGCGCAAGCGTCGGCACACATCGCCCAGCCCGACCTCTGGGCCCCCGGCAACCCCTACCTGTACAAGTCGACGCTGAGCCTGGCGGACGCCAAGGGCCGGCCGCTCGGCGGCTACCTCGACTACAGCGGGATCCGCAGCATCACGAACCTGGGCGGCCACCTCGAGCTCAATGGCCGGCTGCTGAACCTGCGCGGCGTGGACCTGCACGAGCAGGACGTCACCGAGGGCGCGGCGCTCGACACCGCTCACCTGCAGCGGCTGATGGGTTGGGTGCTCCAGCTCGGCGCGACCGTGATCCGCTCCCATTACCCGCTCGGCCCGCAGTTTGAAGAGATGGCCGACCGCGACGGGATCCTGCTGTGGTCGGAGATTCCCGTCTATCAGTTGGCGAGCCAGTATCTCGCCGAGCCGTCTGTGTTCTCGCTGGCACTATCGATGCTGCAACAGAACATCGTCGCCAATCAGAACCACCCGTCGGTGCTGCTGTGGAGCATCGGCAACGAGCTCGCCACCCCCGCCGACGCCACCGAGACGGGCTATATCGCCAGCGCGGCGGCGCTCGCGCATCAGCTCGACCCCACTCGCCCGGTCGGCCTGGCGGCCAGCGACTGGCCGGGGGTCCCATGCCAGCCGGCCTACGCGCCGCTCGACGTGATCGGCGTCAACGAGTACTTCGGCTGGTTCGACGCGGGCGGCGGGACCACGGACGACCGCGACGCGCTGTCGCCGTTCCTCGACAGCTGGAGGGCCTGCTACCCGACCAAAGCGCTGTTCGTCAGCGAGTTCGGGTTCGACGCCAACCGCACCGGCCCGATCGAGGAGCGCGGGACATATGCGTTCCAGTCCGACTCGGTGACGTTCCACCTGGGGGTGTTCGCGACCAAGCCGTGGCTGTCCGGGGCGATCTACTGGCTGCTACAGGATTTCGCCGCATTCCCGGGCTGGGGCGGCGGCAATCCGTGGCCCGACCCGCCATTCGTGGAAAAGGGCGTGATCGACATCTACGGCAACGCCAAGCCCGCGTTCGGCCTGGTCCAGTCGATGTACAAGTCGACTGTGCAGATCGCACCGCCGGTGACGGTCAGGCGCCGGAGAACCGGCAGCGCAACAGCGTCGCGATCACTCTGAAACCGTCGACGGCGGTGAGCTTCTTGCCCTCCTCGTTCGAACGCGCGCGGTAGTGCACCGGAACTTCGAAGATCCGCTCCCCGTGCTGGACCAGGCGCGCGGTGATCTCGGGCTCGATCGCGAACCCGGCCGAGCGCAGCGGCAGGCTGCGGAAGACATCGGTGCGGATCATCTTGTGGCAGGTCATGATGTCGTGCAGGTAGACGTTGAACAGGATGTTGCACGCCAGCGTCACCCCCTTGTTGCCGAGCACGAACAGGAACGAGTGGCTGGTGTAGCCGTCGAACGCGCGTACGCCGAAGCTGGCGTTGGTGCGGCCGTCGAGCAGCGGGGGCATCAGCAACCCGAGGTCCGCGGGGTCGTACTCGAGGTCGGCGTCGAAGATCGCGGCGTACTCGCCCTGGGCCTGCGAGAGGGCCGTTTGGATCGCGGCGCCCTTGCCCTGATTGTGGGGGTGCTCGAACAACCGCACGCGGCCATCCCAGTCCCCGTCTCGGAGGATCTGCCGCGTCCCGTCGGTTGAACCATCATCGACCACGATCAGCTCGACCTCGGTCGGAAGCTCGGTCGCCAGGACCTCGGCGATCGCCCGCTCGACGCGATCGCGCTCGTTGTACACCGGCATCAGAATCGAAAGCATGTAAACGTCGGTAGGTGGTCTGCTGGGCGGGACCCAACGTCGGAGCTGGGTGCCCGCGAGGACGTTCGATGCTAGCGAACCGGCGCAGATTGAGAGAGGATCATGCGATGGACTTTGCGGCGGCCGGACTGCTCGACGGGCTCGAGGGTGAGGAGCGCGCGGGCCGCGAGCGACTGCTCGCGCAACTTGCCGACGAAGGCTTTACGATCGCTGAGCTGAGGTCCGCAATCGCCGAGCACCGACTCGCGCTGCTGCCGCTGCAACGGATTCTCGGCGGCCGCTACACGGCCGGCGACGTGGAGGCGCAGACGGGCCTGCCGGCCGCATTGCTGATCCGGATCCGCCGCTTGGGCGGCCTTCCCGAGGCCGGCCGGGACGATCGCGTGTTCGGAGACGAGGACGTCGCGCTGGCGCAGTCGACGAGCCTGTTTCTACAGTCCGGGTTCAGCGAGGACGCGATCGTCGAGATCACGCGCGTGCTGGGCGAGGGGATGGCACGCCTGGCCGCAACCACGACGGCGGCGTTCGTCGACGCATTCCTGGAGCCGGGCGACAGCGAGCCTGAGGTCGCGTCGCGCTTCGCGGCGCTCGCCGAGCAGCTGATCCCGGCTCTGAGCCCGGTGCTGACCGCCACCTACATGGCACACCTGCGTGAGAGCGTGGGCCGCGGCATACTCGGTCGCGAGGAGCTCGCGGCCGGCGGCTTCGCCGATACCCAGGAGGTCTCCGTGTGCTTCGCCGACCTGGTCGGCTTCACGCGGCTGGGCGGCGAGGTCGAGTTGCAGGAGCTGGGGATCGTCGCCGGCCGCCTGGCGGACCTCGCAACCGAGGTGACGGTGGCGCCGGTGCGGCTGATCAAGACGATCGGCGATGCGGCGATGTTCGTCAGCCCCGAGCCCGGTCCGCTCGTCGCCGCCGCGCTGGCGCTTGTGGATGCGGTTCAGCGGGCGGGCTTGCCGGCGCTGCGCGCGGGAATCGCCAACGGCCCGGCGCTGCTGCGAGCGGGCGACTTCTTCGGCCATTCCGTCAACCTCGCCAGCCGCGTGACGGGAATCGCGCGGCCGGGCAGCGTGCTGTGCACGGACTCGGTCAGGGCGGCGGCTCCGGACGCGTTCGAGTGGTCCTTCGCGGGGCGCCACCGGCTACGGGGAGTTGCCGAGCCGATGGCGCTGCACCGCGCGCGCCCGCTGGCTGCGCCGGCCGAGCCTACGAAACCCCGAGCAAATCGACCACGAAGACGAGCGTCGAGTTAGGCGGGATCGTGGGCGGGCTCCCGGTCTTGCCGTAGCCGAGGCTCGGCGGGATGATCAGCTCGCGGCGACCGCCGACCTTCATCCCCGCGATTCCCTGGACCCAGCCCGGGATCACGCTGCCGCTGCTGAGCGGGGTCGAGAACGTCTGCTTCCGGCTCCAGGAGGAGTCGAACGGCTTGCCGGTTTTGTACAGCACGCCGACGTAGTTGACGGTGACATTGCTGCCCTGTTTTGCCACCGCGCCGGTCCCGGTAATCAGGTCCTTGGTCACGAGCGTCGCCGGAGCCTGGGTATTGGGGACGGTGACGGCCGGTTCCTTCGACAGCGGCGAGGGCGGCTTCGGGGTGGGGATGCTGGAGGTCGATGCGCTCGAGGAGGCTGTGGTCGTGGCCGCAGCCGCAGTGATCGGCTCGGAGCTCGGGCCGGCCGACGGAGCGAGCTGGACCCCAGGAGCGGTCGAGCTTCCGCATCCGGCCAGCCCCGCCGCGAGCGCGAGCAGGGTCGTTGTGAGAAGGCTTTTCTTCGTCATGCGGCCCGGGAGAGTAGTGGTCGAACTGAAGAAGCTACGAAGCGATCCGCTCGAGCACGGCCGCGTCCACGTCGAAATTGGCGTGCACGGCAGCGACGTCGTCCAACTCCTCGAGCGCTTCGATCAGCCTCATCAGCTTACCCGCATCGGCCTCCTGAACCGGCACCCTCGACTTCGGGCGCTGGGTCACGTCGGCGCTCTCGATCTCGATCCCGGCCGCTCGGAGCGCCTCGCGGACCGGACCCAGGTCGCCGGGTTCGGTGACGATCTCGTACACGTCGTCGTCGAGCGAGATGTCCTCGGCCCCGGCGTCGATCGCGACGATCAGGTCGTCTTCGCCGTAGCTGGCGGCGTCAACGACGATCTCCCCGCGCTTGTCGAACAGGTATGAGACGGAGCCGGGCTCGCCGAGGTTGCCGCCGTGCTTGCCCAGGAGGTGGCGCACGTCGGCCCCGGTGCGGTTGCGGTTGTCGGTCAGCGCCTCGATCAGCAACGCCACACCGCCCGGACCGTAGCCCTCGTAGATCACTGTCTCGATCTGGTCGGCATCGACACCCTCGCCCGTCCCCTTGGCGATCGCGCGCTCGATGTTGTCCTTCGGCATCGACGCATCGCGTGCCTTCTGGATTGCGAGCGCGAGCGCCGGATTTCCCGCCGGGTCACCGCCTCCATCCTTGGCTGCCACCGTGATTGCGCGCGCGAGCTTGGTGAAGTGCTGACCGCGCCGCGCGTCGACGACGGCCTTCTTGTGCTTGATCGAAGCCCATTTTGAATGACCGGACATGTCTCTCAGTCTAGGAGGCTCACGGGGACGAGGCGAACGAGGCGGACGGATGCGAGCGGTACCAGTCGATCGTCCTGCGCAGCCCTTCCTCGAGCGATACGGCGGGCTCCCAGCCGGTCAGCTGCCGCAACTTGGAGGCATCGACCCACTGGCGGTCGATTTCGCCATGGGGCACCCCCTGGCCTCGAATCTCGGGCGACACCCCCGAGCCCGCGAGGCGGCAGATCAGCGCGACCACGTCCCCGACCCGATGCGGCGCTCCCCCCCCGGCATTGAACGCCTCGCCGCGCGCGCCACCGCCGGCTTCGGCCAGCGCCCGCCAGATCGCGAGATACGCGCGCACCGCATCCTCCACGTAGAGGAAGTCGCGCTCCGGCGAGCCGTCCGAGCGGACCACGGGCGGGCGGCCGGCGATCGCCGCGGTGACCGCCTCCGGCACGAGCCGCGAGCCGTTCGTGTCCCCTCCCCCGTAGAGGTTCGCGAACCGGGTGACCGCGACCGGCAGCCCGAACGTGTGCCAGTACGAGCGCGCGAGCAGGTCGGCGGCCGCCTTGGACACGTCGTAGGGGAAGCTCGGGGTGAGGGCCTGATCCTCGCGGTAGGGCAGCTGAGCCTGGCGCCCGTAGGCCTTGTCGGAGGAGGCGACCACGACCCGCTCCACAGCCGCAAGCCGGCACGCCTCGAGCACCAGCCACGTGCCGCGGATATTGGTCTCGAAGGTCGACAGCGGCGCGCGATTGGCGGTCGGAACGAGCGTTTGGGCGGCGAGGTGAAAGACGGTGTCTACCTCGTACTCGGCCAGCGTCCGTGGGACCAGGCCGTCCGCGCAGATGTCACCGTGGACCACGTCGACACGGTTCTCAATCCCGAGAAGTTCGAGCGCCGAGAGGGCGGGCTCGTCGCGGCGGATCGCGACCACGGTCGCGCCGCCGTCCAGGAGCGCCTTGACCAGCCACGACCCGAGCAGGCCGAAGGCGCCCGTGACGAGCACCCTGCGTCCGCTCAGCTCCACAGCTTCCATGGCGCGCGGCCGTGCGACCACAGGTCGTTGAGCGTGACGGCGTCCTTATAGGTGTCCATGCAGTCCCAGAAGCCCTCGTGGCGGAACGCGCGCAGCTCGCCGGCGGCTGCGAGCTGCTCGAGTGGCTCGCGCTCGAGCACGCTGTCGGCGCGCAATACCTTGAACACCGACGGTTCGAGGCAGAAGAAGCCGCCGTTGACCCAGTGCTCGCTGCGCGGCTTCTCAACGAAGCCACGTACGACACCGTCGCCGTTCATGTCCGCGACTCCGAACTGAAGCGTCGGCCGCACGACGGTCATCGTCGCCGGCGCGGCGTGATCGGCGTGATATCGCAGCAGCGCGTCGAGGTCGATATCGGCCACGCCGTCGGCGTAAGTCAGGCAGAAACCCTCTGAGCCGAGTTCGCGGGCGGCGAGATGTACTCGCCCTCCGGTCGGCGTGTCCGCGCCGGTCGGCAGGCACCGGACTTCGGCGCCGGATGGCCAGCGCTCCTGCGCGGCGAAGCGCTCGAGCTGCTCGCCGCGGTACCCGGTCAGTAGCAGGAAGCGGGAGAAGCCCTGAGCCAGGAAGATCTGGATCACGTGCCAGACGATCGGACGTCCACCGATCTCGACCAGCGGCTTGGGGATCGACTGGGTGTGCTCCTGCAGGCGGGTGCCCCGCCCCCCACAGAGGATCGCCACAGTCGGCTTGGGGTGCTTGATCTGGGTCAAGGCGGCGGATTATCCAACGCGACCGGTTAGCCTGCCGTCGATGAGGGTCGCGGTGATCGGTGCCGGCGTCGCAGGCCTGTCGTCGGCGCACCGGCTTTCACAGAGCGGACACGCGTGCGATGTGTATGAGCGGTGGCCGGGACTGGGTGGCCAGGCGGCCACCTTGGACGTCGGCGGCGGCGCCCGGATCGAGCGCTACTACCACCACCTGTTCATGACCGACGGCCACATCAAGGCATTGTGCCGCCAACTCGGGCTGCCCGATTTGCTCGAATGGCGACCATCGTCGGTCGCGATGTTCGCGGACGGGAAGGCGCGAGCGTTCACGACCCCCCTGGACCTGCTGCGCTACTCGCCGCTGTCGCTTCATGCGCGGCTGCGCTTGGGCGCGGCGGTGCTGGCGCTGCAGCGACGCCGGCGGGTCGATCCGTTCGAGCTGATCACCGCCTGGGCGTGGATCGAGCGCTACATGGGCCGCCAGGTGTGGGAGAAGGTCTGGGGCCCGCTGCTGCGGGCCAAGTTCGGAGAGCGGGCCGACGCGATCGCAATGGCCTGGCTGTGGAGCAAGCCGACGCTGCGCCGCGAGCTGAAGGGCCCGGAAGCGCGCCAAGAGCTGCTCGGCTACCCGAGGGACAGCTTCGAGGCGCTGTTCGCCGCCCAGGCGCGGGAGATCGAGGCCGCGGGGGGCCGCGTGCTGATCGACCGGCCCGTGGCGGCGATTTCCCATGACGCGCTATGAACATCATCGATCCGGAGCTGCGGTTCTGTGGTCTCGTCGAGCACACGAACTTGTTCGAGCCGGAGCGATACGGGGCCGGCGGTTCGCGTACGTCGCCAACTACGTCTCGGCTGACGATCACCTGCTCGAGCTCGATGCGGACGAGCTGCTGACCGCCTACGAGCCCGGCCTGCGCCGCATCAACGCGGCGTTCTCCCGCGATTGGGTGCGCGAGCGGTGGCTGCACCGTGAGCCTCACGCCCAGCCGATCGTGACGATCGGGTACCGCGACCGGATGCCGGCGATGGACACCGGCATACCCGGGCTCGTGCTCGCGAACACGACCCAGATCTATCCCGAGGACAGAGGCACGAACTACAGCGTCCGGCTCGGCTGGGATGCGGCCGCCGCGCTGCTGGCCCAGCCGATCAGCCACCGCCCCCGGGTAGGATCAGGCGCCGGATGAGCGCGATCGCCAACCCCGAGATCTTCAAGGCCTACGACATCCGCGGCCTTTACGGCAGCGAGATCGACGCCGACACCGCCGAGCTGATCGGTCGGGCGTTCGCACGGGTGATCGCCGATCTGGAGGGCAAGCCGACCGCGCACCTGCGGCTGGGATTGGGTCGCGACATGCGCCTGACGGCGCCGGAGCTCGCGGCCGCCTACCGCCGGGGGATGTGCGCCGAGGGTGCGACGGTGCTCGACGCGGGCCAGGTGGGGACCGAGATGCTCTATTACCTGGTCGGCTCTCGCGCGCTCGACGGCGGCCTGATGTGCACCGCGTCACACAACCCCAAGGCGTACACCGGGGTCAAGCTGGTCAAGCGCGGCGCGATCGCGTTGTCCGGCGACGCGGGCATCGGCGACGTCCGGGCCGCGATCGAAGCGGGGCTCGGCGATCCGCCCGGCGGCGGCGCGGTCGAGGAGGTCGCCGTGCTCGACGAGTTCCACGCTGCTGCCATGGCGTTCATCGACCCGTCCGTGGTGCGGCCGCTGAAGGTCGTGGTCGACGGCGGCAACGGGATGGCAGGGCCGATGATCGGACCGCTGCTGACGCGCCTGGGACTCGATTTGGTCGAGGCCTACTGGGAGCCGGACGGCAATTTCCCCGACCACGAGCCGAACCCGCTGCTGCCCGAGAATCGCGAGTTCATCATGCGCGAGGTGGTGCGGCAGCAGGCCGACCTCGGCATCGCCTGGGACGGGGACGCCGACCGCTGCTTCTTCATCGACGACGCCGGCGCGTTCGTCGACGGGGATTTCCTGACCGCGCTGCTGGCGGAGTCGATCCTCGCCAAGCGCCCCGGCGCCACGATCCTGTATGACGTCCGCGCGAGCCGCGCGGTCGCGGATACGGTGGCGCGCGCAGGCGGGAAGGCGATGGTGAACCGTGTCGGGCACGCATACTTCAAGACCCGGATGCATGCCGAGCACGCGCTGTTCGGCGGCGAGGTGTCCGGCCACTACTACTTCCACGATTTCTACTGCGCAGACTCGGGGACGATCCCGGCGCTGTTGATCCTCGAGTTGCTGTCGGTCCGGGGCGCAAGGCTCTCGGAGCTGCTCGAGCCCTACCGGTCCGTGTACTTCATCTCCGGGGAAATAAATTCTGAGGTCGCAGATCCGTACGGCAAGATCGAGGAGCTGTCGGTCCGGTACGCGGACGCCCGGCAACAACGGCTCGACGGGATCTCGATCGACTACGACGACTGGCATTTCAACGTGCGTCCGTCGAACACCGAGCCGCTGCTGCGGCTGTGTCTCGAGTCGATGCGCTCGCGCGAGGACATGGAGCGCCGGCGCGACGAGGTGCTCGCCGTGATCCGCTCGTGAGCACGAGCGACCGAGCCCATCTGGACGCTGCCGATTCGCTCGCGCTCGCCGCGCGCGCCGGGATCCACCGGATGACGGTGCCGACTCCGTTCCTGGTCGGGCGCGTCAACTGCTACCTGATCGAGGACGATCCGCTGACGCTGATCGACACCGGTCCGAACTCCGGCAAATCGCTCGACGACATCGAGCGCGGCCTCGCCGAACTCGGGCACCGGATCGAAGACCTCGGCCTGATCGTGATCACCCACCAGCACATGGACCACCTCGGCCTGCTCGAGGTCCTCTCGCGTCGATCCGGAGCGGAGGTCGCCGCGTTTCACCTGCTGGGGCCCTATCTGGCGAGTTTCGCCCGCAGCGCCACGGCCGACGACGACTATTCGCAGGCAGTGATGCGCAGGCACGGCGTGCCAGACGATCTGGCAACCGTGCTCGGAGCGGTCGGGATGGCGTTCAGGGCGTTCGGCTCCAGCGGTGAGGTCACGCTCCCGCTACGCGATGGCGACACGATTTCATTGCGCGATCGGCGACTGCACGTCCTTCATCGCCCGGGCCACAGCCCTTCGGACCTGGTGTTCTGGGATGACGATCGCCGGATCCTGTTCTCAGGTGACCACCTGCTCGGGCACATCTCGTCCAACCCCGTGATCTCACGGCCGCTCAGCAACGAAGGCGCACCCGCACGGCCGCAGGCGCTCGTTCAATACATCGATTCGATGCGGGCGACCCGGGAGTTGCCGGAGGCGCTGGTGCTGACCGGTCACGGCGATCCGATCCTCAACCACGCCTCGTTGATCGACGAGCGGCTGCGGATGCACGAGCGCCGCGCCCGGAGGATCCTGGGGATTGTCGCCGGCGGGCGCGTCACGGCATACGAGATCGCGCTCGAGATGTGGGGAAACGTGGCTGTCACGCAGGCATACCTAACGCTCTCGGAGGTTCTGGGTCACCTCGATCTGCTCGCCCGCGACGGCAAAGTGCGTGAGGATGACACGGATAACCCGGTCCGCTTTGAGTCGCTTTAGGCAAGTCTCATCAATTCACGGGAATTGCCGATAATGGGTTGATGGCCAAGCGCAGCCAACCGGCCGCGGCTGCGGCGCGCTCGGGGCAAGAGCAGCCCCTGGTCAGCGGCGGCAGTGCACCGGACCTCCCGGTCCGCCTCGACCACGTTCCCGCGATCATCTACGTCGCCGACGCGGGCGCATCAGGACGTTGGTACTACGTCAGCTCGCAGATCGAGACGATTCTCGGGTTCACTCCGAAGGAGTGGTGCGCCGATCCGAACCTGTGGGTCCAGCAGCTGCACCCTGCTGATCGAGAGCGAGTCCTGGCCAGCGAATCCGGCTCCGCGGGCAGCGGCGATCAGGTCGGCGCAGTTGAGTACCGGCTGCGCCACCGCGACGGCCGCGTCGTCTGGATCCGCGACGACGCGATGCTGGTTCACGATCGCGACGGGTCGCCGCGCTGGCACGGTGTCCTCTCGGACATCACCGATCGCAAGCGGGTCGAAGCCGAGCTCGAGCGGCGTGCCGCCCAGCAATCGGCGGTTGCGCGGCTCGGGGAGCACGCGCTCGAGGGAGCCTCGACAGTGGCGTTGATGCAGGAGGCAGTCACCGAGGCCACCGCGATCCTCGGCGTCGAGAACGCGGCCGTGCTCGAGCTGCTGGCCGATGAGGACTGCCTGGTCCTGCGCGGCGGCGTCGGCTGGCCGCAGGGGGCGATCGGCAAGCTCCGCAGCCCGACGGGCCGCTCGTCGCACGCCGGCTACACGATTCTCACCGGCCGACCGGTGCAGGTCAGTGACTGGGAGTCCGAGCGGCGGTTCAGCAAGTCGCCGATGCTGGTCGCGGCCGGGACGCGCAGCGGGCTCACGGTCGCGATCGAGGGATCACGGGGCCCGTTCGGCGTGCTCGGAGTGCAGTCGATGCTCCCTCGCGAGTATGCGCCGAGCGACGTCCACTTCCTACAATCGCTGGCGAACGTGCTCGCGGACGCATTCGAGCGCCAGGCGACCGAGGATGCCGTCCGCGAGCGCGCGTTGCACGATTCGCTGACCGGGCTTCCCAACCGGGTGCTGTTTCACGACCGGCTCGAGCAGGCCCTGGCCAGGCTGCGCCGCCGTGGTTCGATGGCGGCGATCCTGTTCCTCGATCTGGACCGCTTCAAGTTGGTCAACGACAGTCTCGGTCACCAGGTCGGCGACGAACTGCTCGCGGGCGTTGCGCCACGGCTCAGGCAGGCTGTGCGCGCGACCGACACCGTCGCGCGGTTCGGGGGCGATGAGTTCGCCATCCTGCTGGAGGAGATCGTCGGTGAGCGCGACGCGATCGAGATGGCGGAGCGGATCGCGTCGGTGTTCGCGAGGCCGTTCGTGCTCGCCGGCAACGAGCACTTCGTCACCACCAGCATCGGGATCGCGTTGGCCGGCGGCGGCGAACTCGCCGACGAGCTGATCCGCGACGCCGACGCCGCGATGTACCGCGCCAAGGAGCGAGGGCGGGCACGCTACGAGCTGTTCGACGAGGTGATGCGAGGCCGCGCGATCGCGCGGCTGCGAGTCGAGAACGACCTGCGCCGGGCGCTCGAGCGCGAGGAGTTGCGGCTCGAGTACCAGCCGGTGATCTCGCTGCATGACCGGACGATCGTGGCGGTCGAGGCGCTGCTGCGCTGGGACCATCCTGAACGGGGAGTCGTGCAGCCGGCCGAGTTCATTCAGATCGCGGAGGAGGACGGGCTGATCGAGCCGATCGGACGCTGGGTGCTCGAGACGGCCTGCCGCCAGGGCGCGCATTGGCATCGCGAGTCACCAGACGACGCTCCCGTGAGCATCTCAGTGAATCTATCCGCGGTGCAGATCGCGCGGCGGACGCTGCCCGAGGTGATCGAGCCGGCGCTGCGCGGCAGCGGCCTCGACCCTTCGTGCCTCAGCCTCGAGATCACCGAGAGCGTGATGCTCAGGGATGTCGAGGCGGTGATCGAGGCGCTGCCCGAGCTGAAGGCGATCGGCGTGCGCCTCGTGCTCGACGATTTCGGCACCGGCTACTCATCGCTCGGCTACCTCACGCAGTTGCCGCTCGACGCGCTCAAGATCGACCGCTCGTTCGTCGACGGACTCGGGACCGAGGCCCGTGACAGCGCGATCACCGAGGCGATCGTCGCGATGGCCCACGCGCTGTCGCTCGAGGTGATCGCGGAAGGGGTCGAGACGAAGGAACAGCTGGCCGAGCTCTCGCGGCTCGGGTGCGACCAGGCGCAGGGGTATTACTTCTGCCGGCCGCTGCCGCCGGCGGAGATCGGGGTGATGCTCCGGGAGCGCGCGCTGCTGGCGTGATGCCGGTGGTTCCCCGGCTCCGGGGCGGGGGGCTGGGCGGGGCTGGGGCTCTGGGCGAGGCGGGGGTTCGGGCGAGGCGGGGGTTCCGGCGCGGCGGGAGGTCGGGCGCGATGGGCGTCCGGGCGCGATGCGAACATGTGTTCGTGTCTGGGGACGCGACGATCCTCCACGCCGACCTTGACGCCTTCTATGCCTCGGTCGAGCAGCGTGATGACCCCCGCTTGCGCGGCCGGCCGGTGATCGTCGGCGCGGGCGTGGTGCTGGCGGCAAGCTACGAGGCGCGTGCGCACGGGGTCCGGACCGCGATGGGCGGCGCCCAGGCCCGGCGTCTATGCCCGCGGGCGGTTGTCGTCTCTCCCCGGATGTCGGCCTATAGCGACGCCAGCAAGGCTGTGTTCGAGGTGTTTGAACGCACCGCGCCGGTGGTCGAAGGCCTATCGATCGATGAGGCGTTCCTCGATGTTCGTGGCCTGGACCGGATCTCGGGCACGCCCACCGAGATCGCCGTTCGTCTGCGCCAGGACGTCCGCGAGCAGGTCGGACTGCCAATCACGGTCGGCGTGGCTCGGACGAAGTTCCTGGCCAAGGTGGCGAGCGGGGTCGCGAAGCCGGATGGATTGCTGGCCGTGCCGCCGGAGCGCGAGCTCGCGTTCCTGCATCCGCTGCCCGTCGAGCGGTTGTGGGGCGTCGGCGCAGTGACCGCCCGGAAGCTGTTTGACCGCGGGATCACGACCGTCGCAGAGGTGGCGGCGCTCGATGAGTCGGCGCTCGTGTCGATGCTCGGCCGCGCCTCGGGCCGTCACCTCCATGCGCTGGCCCACAATCGCGATCCCCGACCGGTGCTGCCGCGGCGGCGACGGCGGTCGATCGGAGCGCAGCGGGCGCTCGGCCGGCGACCGCGCCCACCCGAGGAGATCGCCGCGACGCTGATCGCACTCGTGGACCGCGTCACCCGGCGGATGCGGACGGCACGACGAGTGTGCCGCACGATCGTGGTGCGATTTCGGTTTTCGGATTTCACCCGCGCGACCCGTTCGCTGACGATGGCCGAACCAACCGCCCACACGCCGACGATCCTGGCTGCGGCCAATCGGGTCCTGCGTGCCTCGCTGCCGATGATCGAGCGGCGCGGATTGACGATGATCGGGATCGCGCTGACCAACCTCGCGGACGCGGGGGCGATCCAGCTCGCGCTGCCGCTTGACCGCGCCCGCGAGCTCGATCTCACGCTCGATGCAGTTCGCGACCGGTTCGGGACCGGGGCGATCACGCGCGGTGTGCTCGTCGGCCGCGATCCGGGGGTGTGGGTGCCGTTGCTGCCGGACTGAATCGCCGGCCGGCTGTGCTGCTGGGTGTGTCTTGCTGCGCCGGTGGCCGTGGGCGGCGTAGGCTTCGTCCGGAGGATGAGCGAGAGAGGGAGCCTGATGTATTCGCCAGTGCTGTTGCGTGACCGGCCGCTGCCTCTGCAGGTGCTGCTGGGTGGAGTCGTGCCGGCGGCGTTCGGGGCGGTCGCGGGAGTGCTCGTCGGCGTCTCGAGCGGGTTGTACTGGGCTTGGGGAGCACTGGCCGCGATCGGGGCCGTGGTGGCGGGATTCGAGCACCAGGACGGCTGGGGCGGCGCGGATCGCGGTCTCGTCGGCGGCGCGATCTACGGCATCTCGCTGCTCATCGTCCACGGGCTGATCGGCAACACCGCGAAGGTGTCGCTGGGCAGCTTCCACCCGTTCGTCGCGGTGCTGACCGCGATCGTCGGCATGTTCCTCGGGGCTGCGGGTGGGCGTATCGCGCGGGTGCGGCGGGAGCGGGCTGGGGTGGCTGTCGGTACGGATTCGGGGTCGGATTAGGAGGCCGGGGCGCGGGGGTTGGCTGCGGCTCTGGGGGCGGATTGGAAGGCCGGGGCGCGGGGGTTGGCTGCGGGTCTGGGGGCGGATTGGAAGGCCCGGGCGCGGGGCGGTGCTGCGCAGGGCGGTAGCGGTGCGCTCCGCTCGGGGAACGGCACCGGCGAAGGTGCGGCCGGGCCCGTGGGTGTCAGCACTCTGACAATTTCGGCTGCATACAGGCACAAATCGCGCGCGCCTGCTGATCCTTGGTTACATAAGCATGTGGGGCAGATGCTTATGTAACCAAGGTCGCCCCGGGGGAGCGGACTTTGGGCCTTTATGCATGTCGCCGCAGGGGATTTCGGCCCGCGCCGGCCTCGCCGGGTGCCGACCGCGTCGGCTGAACCGGCATTTCGCCCCGTCCCGCCACCGTCCCGCCACCGCCCCGTCCCGCCACCGCCCCGTCCCGCCACCGCCCCGTCCCGCCACTCCCGCCCCCGCCACGTCCCGGCCTCCCGCCGCAAGCCACCCCGACCAGATCGCAAACGCGCGACGGCCCGCCGTTCGCGGGCCGCCGCCTCCGTCGAGGGAAGGTTGTTCACTTCAGGACGAGCTGCCCGGGCCGCCGCCGGTGCCCATGTTGCCGGTGTTGTTGCCACTTGGGATCTTGCTGTTCGAAGTGTTGTTGCCGTTCTGCCCTGGCGTCGCGGGCGCGAGGTTCGAAGTGGTGTTGGCGCTCTGCCCGGGCGTCGCGGGCGTCAGGTTCGCCTGGGAGCCGCCGGTGGACGCCGGCGTGACCGGCTGCGCAGCCGCCGGGCTCGAGTCGTTCGCGGCGCTCGCGTTCGTGTCGTTGATGATCACCAGTGCCACTGCGGCCGAGACGACCGCGATCGCCATGCCGACGGCAATCGCGCTTGCGATTTGACGGCGCCGGGCGCGCGCCCGCTCCGCGAGGCGGTGTTCGATCTGAGCGGCCTGCGCGCGCATGATGTACGGCTCGATCTCGTCCTCGGAGCGACGGCGCGTGCCGCGCGGATCGCGCGGATCGCGCGGATCGCGCGGATCGCGCGGATCGCGCGGATCCCGCGGATCGCGTGGGCTGACCGGCTCCCGCTCGTAGCGCTCCCGGTCGAAAAGCTCGCTCTCGGTGGTGGTGGTCGCGGTGGTCATGGCTGCTCCCTTCAGGTTCGCTATCTGCAGTGGGAGAAGCATCGATCCAAACGCCCGCCGCGCCCATCGGCCGAGCGGACGAACAGCGAGATGAAGCCGCCCTCCTCCAATCGGAGGAGGAGGAGTCGGAGGAGTAGGAGAGACGTCAGCAGGCGGCGGCGGTTCGGGATCCGCGGTCGGTGGCCACGCGCGCGCCCCGAGGCCGGCGCAGCCTACGGGTAAGCCGAATCGCCCGGCCGCACTGGCGACACCGTCACGGTACGGCACTCCGCCGCGCCACCGGGAATCGTTGTGCGCAGGCTCGCGTAGTCGTTCGGCGGGATTACCTGCAGCCCATACGCAGTCGTGCAGCCAACCGGCGAGCTGATCCCGTGCGTCACTCCGAGGCGGAAGGACATGCTCTCCCCGGGCGCGACGGTCAGCACCACCAGTGGCGCGACCCCGAACAGGTCCTGGGTCACGTGGGTGGGGATCGTCGGGAGCCCCGCGCCGGCCTTGTCGAGGAACAGCACGCCCGGGAACCCGCCCGTCCGGCAGCTCGTCGAGCTGATGTTCTTCAGCGCGAAGCCGAGCTCGCCGTGACCGGTCGCACCCTGTTGGCCCAGGAACGAGAGCGACAGCATCGCTGCCAGGCAGTGCGGGATCGCGGCGGTGGTGCTCGTCGTAGTGGTGCTGGTGGTCGCTGTGCTGGTCGGACTCGACGTCGTGGTCGCAGAGGACGTGGCGGCGGATGAGGTCGTCACGGTCTGTGTGACGGTCGTCGAGCTGCCGCACCCCACGAGCGCAATCGCGGCCGCGAAGCACGGCAGCAACACTCGAGCGAGACGAGCTCTCATGCTGTGGTGTTCGGCCGACTGGGACTCAGATCCTTCCCAGCGCCCACTCCGAGGTGCTCGCAGACCTCCTCGACATGGTCTGCGAGCGCCACCAGCTCGAGTTCCTGCCGGGTTACCTTGCCCTGCTCGAGTACCTCGTGGCCGAGCCAGTCGATCAGCGGCGCCCAGTAGGAGCGGCCCACGAGCACCACCGGCGGGGAATGGATCCTCCCGGTCTGGAGCAGGGCGATGAGCTCGAACAGCTCATCGAGCGTGCCGAATCCCCCGGGAAAGACGATGAACGCAGTGGCGTAGCGCACGAACACGACCTTGCGTGCGAAGAAGGAGTTGAACCGCTGCTGGAGGTCGAGGTAGCGGTTCGCGTGCGGGCCGGCCAGCAGCCCGACCGACAGCGCGCCCGCATCCCGCGCGCCGCGATTCGCCGCCTCCATGATCCCGGCCCCACCGCCGGTGATCACGGCGAATCCGGCCCGCCCGAGGCGGGCGCACACGGTCCGGGCGAGCTCGTAATGGGGATCGCTTGGCCCGATCCGCGCTGAGCCGAACACGGCGGCACCGCGCTGCACCGAAGCGAGCGCGTCGAATCCCTGGCGCAGCTCGGATTGCAGGCTCGCCAGCAGCCGGCTGTCGTCCCCGGCAGCGCTCTTGGAGAGCGATGGAACCGAGGGCAGCGCTTCGTCGGCCGTGCGAGGAGCTCGGTGCGCCATCCTCATGCGAGTATCCCAGCGCACAGTTATGGACACCGCCCGACCCGATCTACCGCGCCCGCCAGGCACGCACCCGCATCCGCGGCCCCGCCGCAAGGTCGACTGGGAGCTCGTCGCGTGCGGCTTCGGCGGTCACACGCTGCTCGGCGCTGACGCCGCCGAGCTGCGTCCCGAGGACGCCTACCTCGCGAGGGACGCCGGTTCGGTGCGCTGGCTTAGATGCCTGCGCTGCGACAGCTGGGTCGCGCTTGCGCCGCCCGAGCGGCCGGCGCGTCCCCATCCGCCGGATCGCGACCAGATCACGATCCCGCGCCGCGGCAAGGCACTGCGGGACAAGATCGTGCTGCGCCTGATCGCCATCGATCGCACGCTGCACTTCGTGATCCTGACGCTGCTCGGCGTCGCCGTGCTGGTGTTCGCCGCCAACGAGCGCAGCCTGCGGAGCACCTACTACAAGGTGCTCACCGATCTCCAGGGGGGCATCGCGGGCGGTCCCGTACAGGCCAAGGGCCACGTCGGGATCCTGCACGAGTTCGACCGGCTGTTCTCGCTGCAATCCGGGACGCTGCGCGAGGTCGGGATCGCGCTGATCGCGTATGGCCTGCTCGAGGGCGTTGAAGCCGTCGGGCTGTGGTACGGCAAACGCTGGGCCGAGTACCTGACGTTCGTGGCGACAACAATCCTGCTACCGCTCGAGGTCTACGAGATCGTCAACACGGTCTCGCTTCTGAAGGTCGTCGGTTTCATCATCAATCTCGCAGTGGTCATCTGGCTGCTGTTCGCAAAGCGGCTGTTCGGTCTGCGCGGCGGCGGCGCCGTGGATCAGGCCGAGCGTGCACGCGACATGAGCTGGGAGGCGATCGAGCGGGCCACACCACCGGCCTACTCTGTGCCCGCAGCCGCGGGAGGGGCGACGACCGGTTGACCGCCTCGCGCGACTCAGTCGAGCGCGAGCTCCGGCGCATCGGCACCGACATCGCGTCGGCGTTTCCGTCCGCCAGCCGCCACCCAGTGAGAGCGATGGACGCCCGTGCGATGGAGCTCGCGTCGAGTGACCACGAGCTGCGAGCGGCGCTGTTCAGGTTCGTCGACGTGGTCCCCGCGTGCCGCTCACTCGACGACCTCGCACGCCACCTCACCGGGTTCCTGGAGGAGATGCCGGACGCGCCGCCGCCGGCGATCACCGCCGCGATGCGGCTCGGGCACACCAAGGCCGGGCGAGCGGCGCTCGGAGCTGCGGCCGCGGGCGGCGTGCGGCACATGGCCCACCGGTTCATCGTCGGCGAGACGCCGCCGGCGGCAATCCCTGTCCTGCGCCACCTGTGGGATCGGGGCGTCGCCAGCACCGTCGATCTGCTCGGCGAGGCGACAGTCACTGAGGCGGAGGCCGACCGCTATGCCGCGAGGTGCTCCGAAGCACTCGAGGAGTTGGCGCGCGCCACCCGGCTGTGGCCCGGCCGTTCAACGCTCGAATACGACGGCAGCGGTCCATTACCGCGCGCCCACGTCTGCGTCAAGGTCTCCGCCCTGACGCCACTTCTGCGGCCCGACGCGCCGCACATCGGGCGACGTGACGCCGCCGAGCGGCTCCGACCGATCCTGCTCCGCGCTCGCGAGCTCGGCGCACATATCCACATCGATATGGAGTCGCTCGACTCCCGCGAGGCGGTGCTGGACCTGGTGCTCGAGCTGCTGGCGGACGATCAGTTCCGTGACGGCCCGTCCACCGGACTGGTTCTCCAGGCCTACCTCCGGGACTCGCCCGAGCAGCTGGACAAGATGCTCGAGTGGGCCCATGCGAGCGACCGCACGCCACCGCTGCAGGTGCGGCTCGTCAAGGGCGCCTACTGGGACCATGAGCTCGTGCAGGCGCGGCAGCACGGCTGGACGGCGCCCGTATTTGAGGTCAAGGCCGAGTGCGACCGGAACTTCGAGGCGCTCACCGAGCGCCTCCTGGAGGCACGGCCGACGGTCCGGGTCGCGATCGCGTCGCACAACCTCCGCTCAGTCGCGCACGCAATCGCGGTCAACCGGCTCGGCGGCGGCGAGGACCGCGATCTCGAGCTTCAGGTGCTCCGAGGGCTCGGCGACGAGCTCCAGGACGCGCTCTGCGCCCTGGGATTTCGCGTCCGCACCTATTGTCCCGTCGGAGACCTGGTGGCAGGGATGGCGTACCTGGTCCGGCGCCTGCTCGAGAACACGAGCAACGAGAGCTTCCTTCACGAGCAGGGCCGCGGAACGCCGCTCGAACAGCTGCTGGCGGCGCCCTGACGACCGCCCGGGGCGCGCCCCCTCGGCGCTGTTTTGGGGGTCGATCGGTTCGCGGTTGCGCATTACCCCGGAACTCAGTATTTTCGGCGTAGCCGGGGAGTTCCCACCGGACGTGCCCGTCGCAGCCGTGGACGGACGGTGGGCAACGTGCAGTCATGCCGGGCCAGATCCAGGGCCGGGCAACTCAGGCAGGAGACTAGGGTTGAGCGACGCACAAGCTTCTCAGCCGGAAGCAAGTGATGATCTGTACGCGGCCGATCTCGGATCGCTGGCGATCGCCCCGAGCGGGCCGGTCGGCGGCCCCGCCGGCCGGTTCACGGAGGTCTCAGCGCGTAACGCGGAGGTGCTGAACGGGACCCCGAACGGTGCCGCGCTCGCGCTCGAGCGGGCCGTGACGATCGCATCGCCGCTGCGGCAGACGAGGCCGCTGGTCCGCGACGCCGTGTTCCGCAGGCTGCTGGCCGCCGCCGACCTGGCGGCGGCGGGCGGCGCGGTAGCGACCGTCGGGTGGCTGTCCTCGGGCACGATCCCGGCGGCGTCGATCGCGTCGATCCCGTTGATCGTCGCGATCGCGAAGCTCACCGGACGCTATGACCACGACGAAGTGGTGCTGCGGAAATCCACGCTCGATGAGGTCCCCGCACTGCTGACGCTGGCGACCGCGTTCGTGTTGGCCTGGTCGCTGGTGGCGTTCGTCGTAGGCGTTCATGCCGACCTGCGAGGCGGAGGCGTGATCGCGTTGTGGGGCTCCACCTGCGTGCTGCTGGTCGCGCTGCGTACCGCCGCGCGTGCGCTCGCTCAGTGCTCGGCTCCGCACGAGCGGGTGCTGATCGTCGGCAGCGCGGTTGCGCGCTCGAGGCTTGCGCAGTCGCTGGCGTCGGATCCGGGGGCTCGGCTGGCGGTGGCAGGTTTCCTACCGCTCGAGGACGAACGCCGCCACCACAGCGACTGGGGCCCACGCTCGCGCCGCCGACGCCAGTTGCGCTTCGACGACCTCGACCGGCTCGTGCGCGAGCTCGACATCCATCGCGTGTTCCTGATCCCGACGAGCGCCGACTCCGAGACAATGCTCGACGCCGTCAGCCGCACGACCGCGATCGGAGTCAAGGTGTCGATCGTGCCGCGGCTGTTCGAGGTCGTGGGATCGGCGGTCGAGTTCGACACCGTCGGCGGGGTGACCGTGCTGGGCGTCCGGCGGACGGGCATGACGCGCTCGTCGTTCGTGTTCAAGCGGGCGATCGACATCCTCGGGGCAGCTCTGGGGTTGGTCGTGCTGGCGCCGCTCGGCGGGCTCGTGGCGCTCGCGATCAAGCTCGACTCCCCGGGTCCGGTGTTCTTCCGCCAGCCGCGGGTGGGCCGCGACGGCACGATCTTCAGGATGTTGAAGTTCCGCAGCATGATCGACGGCGCCGAAGCGCAGCGCGCCGCGCTCGAGGCGCTCAACGAGACGGCCGGGATTTTCAAGCTGCGCGCCGATCCCCGCGTCACCCGCGTCGGGCGGCTCCTGCGCCAGACCTCGATCGACGAGCTGCCGCAGCTGCTCAACGTGTTGCGCGGCGAGATGAGCCTGGTCGGGCCGCGCCCGCTGATCGTCGACGAGGACCGGCTTGTCGAGGGTCGCCACCGCGATCGCTTGCAGCTGCCGCCGGGCATGACCGGTCCTTGGCAGGTGCTCGGGCCGAGTCGGCCGCCCCTCAGCGAGATGGTCAAGACCGATTACCTGTACGCGGCCAACTGGTCGCCGTGGACCGATCTCAAGATCCTGCTCCGCACCTTCGCGCACGTAGCGCGCCACCGCGGTCTCTGACCCACGCGCCCCGCCCGGCGCGTCCCACGCGCGGCGCGGTGTTAAGGTCGCACTGATGGCCGAGCTGACACCCTTTGCGAACGAGCCGGTGCTCGAGCTGCGCCGCGCCAGCGTCCGCGGGCAGCTCGCCGATGCGCTTGCCCGGGTCGATCGGGAGCTGCCCCTGACCGTGCCGGTGACGATCGATGGCGCCACGCAGGACGTCGGCGGCGAGGAGCTCGCCTCCACCGATCCCGGCGATCCTGACCGGCTTGTCGCCCGGGCGAAATGCGCCGACGCGGCCGACGTGACCGCGGCAGTCGCGGCCGCGCGACGTGCGTTCGGTTCCTGGAGCGCCGTGAGCGCCCGGGAGCGGGCACGTGTGTTGCTCGGCGCGGCGGACTGGATGCGTGCGCGGCGGCTCGAGCTCGCGGCGCTCGAGGTGCGGGAGTGCGCCAAGCCGTGGCCCGAAGCCGACGCGGACGTCTGCGAAGCGATCGACTTCCTGGAGTACTACGCCCGCGCCGCGATCGAGCTCGACGCCGGCCGTCCGTTGATACAGGTGCCCGGCGAGCGCAATGAGCTGCGCTACGTGCCGCGCGGGGTGGTCGCGGTGATCGCTCCCTGGAACTTCCCGCTCGCGATTCCATGCGGGATGACCGCAGCCGCGCTCGCGACCGGCAACACCGTGATCCTGAAACCCGCCGAGCAGTCCCCGGCGTGTGCGTTACGGCTCGTTGAGGCGCTGCGGGCCGGTGGCGTCACGCCGGCGGCGATCTCGCTGCTGCCGGGCGAGGGCGATGTCGGCGCGGCGCTCGTCAGCAATCAGGATGTCCACACGATCGCGTTCACCGGCTCCCAACCGGTCGGACTCGAGATCGTCCGCCGAGCCGCCGATACCGCCGGCGGCCAGCGGCACCTGAAGCGGGTCGTGGCCGAGCTTGGCGGCAAGAACTGCGTGATCGTCGACGTCGACGCCGACCTCGACGAGGCCGTCCCGGCAATCGTCGGATCGGCGTTCGCCTACGCCGGACAGAAATGCTCGGCCGCTTCCCGGGTGCTCGTGCACGAGGCGATCGCCGACCATTTCATCGAGCGGGTCGCGGGCGCGACCCGGGTGCTGGTGGTCGGCCAGGCGGCCGAGCTCGGTACCGAGGTGCCCCCTGTGATCGAGCGCGCGGCGCAAGTGCGCGTGCTGCGCTACCGCGACCTGGCGGCCACCACTGGGCGCCTGGTGGGCCCGGAGCTTCCCGTGCCCGAGCGCGGCTGGTTCTGCCCCCCGACCGTCGCTGCCGACCTCCCGGCGGGGTCCCCGGTGCTGGAGGAGGAGATCTTCGGCCCATTGCTCGCGATCGAGCGGATCCGAGACATCGAGCAGGGCTGCGAGATCGTCGACGGCCTCCCGTTCGCGCTCACCGGCGGCCTGTTCACCCGCAACCCGGCGACGATCCGCTACGTGCGCGAGCGCACCCCGGTCGGAAACCTGTACATCAACCGCGGCATCACCGGCGCGATGGTCGGCCGCCAGCCGTTCGGCGGCAACCGGCTGTCGGGGACCGGCACGAAAGCGGGCGGACCGGACTACCTGCTGCACTTCGTCGAGCCGCGCGCGGTGTCCGAGAACACGATGCGCCACGGATTGGTGGTCTAGCAAGTCCGGGCCGGCTGACCGAAGTCCGGGCCGGAGCATCGGACGCTTTCCCCTGCGGGGCTTGATTTCCGGGCCCCTTGGGTCGATCATCGCAGTGTTCGATGCTGGTTCCACCGTCAGACTCGTGGAAGGTGGCGCTCGCGGTGCTGCTCGGAGCGGGGATCTGCGCGAGCGCGTGCGCCCGTGCGCCCCGGAAGGCCGTGCCGCGAGGCGATCTGGGGCGACTCGTCGGTTGCGCGATCGGGCTGTACGGCGTCGGCGGCGTTGCCTCGCTGACCCACCACGGGGCCCTCGCCGGGATTGTGTACGCGGCCGGAATCGCGGTCTGCGCATTCGCCGCCTGGCTGTCCCGCGGCACCGACTCCGACGATCCGCCCGACGGGGACCAGCCGGCCGATGCGCAACCGCCGCCTGATCCAGATGGCGTGCCGTGGATCGATTGGACCGAGTTCGAGCGGGCATTCAACGCCTACGCGGACCGGCGCGAGCGCGATCCCGCCGCCAGTCGCTAGGCCGGCTTGCGCTCTCGCTGGGGGTGTCCGTCAATCCCCAACAGCAGCTCGTGCAGCCGGGTCTCCCCCGCCAGCTCGGGGTGAAACGCCACCGCGAGCACGTTGCCTTGCCGGACCGCAACCGGATGTCCCCCGACGCGGGCGAGCACCTTGACCTCGGGACCGTACTCGGCCACCCACGGCGCGCGAATGAAGACCCCGTGGACCGGGCCGCCGTCGAGCCCGTCTATCTCCAGCTGCGCCTCGAACGAGCTGAGCTGGCGGCCGAAGGCGTTGCGCTGCGCCTTGAGATCGAGTACGCCGAGGTGGTCACGGTCCAGCATGATCATTCCCGCGCACGTGCCCAGGATCGGCGTGCCGCGGGCAGCCAGGTCGCGCAGCGGCTGCGCGAGTCCCTCACGCTCGATCCCGAGCGTCATCACGGTCGACTCGCCGCCGGGGATGATCAGCGCGTCCAGTCCCTCGAGGTCGGCGGGCACCCGGACCTCTCGCGGCTCCGCGCCGAGCGAACGCAGCAGCTTCGCATGTGCCTCGAAGTCGCCCTGCAGGGCGAGCATTCCGACCCGCGGAGCGCTCACGCGCGCTCTACCAGCCGCGTGGTGCGAGCAGCTGCTCGGATTCGAGCTTCGAGCTCTCGAGGCTGGCCATCGGCTGCCCCAGCCCAGTCGAGGCAGACGCGACACGCACTGGATCGGCGTAGTGGGTCGTGGCCTCCACGATCGCCTGCGCGCGCCGCTCTGGATCCTCGGACTTGAAGATCCCGGACCCGACGAACACGCCTTCAGCCCCGAGCTGCATCACCAGCGCAGCGTCCGCGGGAGTGGCGATCCCGCCGGCGCAAAACAGCGACCACGGGCAGCCGGCCATCGACGGCGACCTGCCGAACGAGGTCGAGCGGGGCGCCGAGGTCCTTGGCAGCAGTCGCGAGCTCTCCATCATCGAGCGTACCGAGCCGGCGGATCTCGCCGCGGATCATCCGCAGGTGGCGGACCGCCTCGACAATGTCCCCGGTACCCGCCTCGCCCTTGGAGCGAATCATCGCGGCGCCCTCGCCGATTCGCCTGAGCGCCTCGCCGAGGTTGGTCGCGCCGCACACGAACGGGATCTTGAACGCCCACTTGTCGATGTGGTTGGCCTCGTCGGCCGGCGTCAGGACCTCGGATTCGTCGACGTAATCGACCTCCAGTGCCTCTAGCACCTGCGCTTCGGCGAAGTGACCGATCCGCGCCTTCGCCATCACCGGGATCGTGACCGCCTCCTGGATGCCGCGGATCATCTCGGGAGCGGACATGCGCGCGACGCCGCCGTCACGGCGGATGTCGGCGGGTACGCGTTCCAGCGCCATCACCGCAGCGGCGCCCGCGTCTTCGGCGATCTTCGCCTGCTCGGGCGTGACCACATCCATGATCACGCCGCCCTTCAGCATCTCCGCCAGTCCGGCCTTGACCGTGAACGTCGCCTCGTCGCGGTGGGTGTCGGTCTCCTCGGTCATCGAGTGTGAGTGTAGCCCCGGTGTAGCGTTTGACGCCATGTCCACGGAGGCAGTATTCGTGCCGGACAACGGGCACTTTGTCGCGACCGAGCTCGCGCGGGGGCCGTGGGACCCGCAGGCCGAGCACGGCGGCGCCCCGGCCGCGCTTCTGATGCGGGCGTTTGAGCAGGTTCCGGCAGCCGAGGGGCTTGCGATCAGCCGCGTCACTTACGAGCTGTTGCGGCCGGTGCCGCTGGGCGAGCTGCACGTCGAGGTCGGAGGTCACACGTCCGGGGCGGCGCGTGCAGCTGCTCGAGGGTTCGATCTCGACTCCGGACGGAGTCGAGGTCGTGCGCGCTCGCGCGCTTCAGGTCAGCACCGATTCGGATCGAGGTCCCCGATCCGCAGCAGGCACCCTCAATGCCGCCACCGGCGGAGGGTGTGGTCAACGATTACCGCCCGCCGCATCGTCCGATGTTCGCCCCGGACGCGATCGAGATCAGATTCGTCAAGGGCCGGTTCCACGGCGGCGGCCCCGCGACCGCGTGGTTTCGACTGCGACGACCGCTCGTCGCCGGCGAGGACCCCTCGCCCCTGCAGCGACTCGCCGCTGCAGGTGATTTCGGCAACGGGATCAGCTCGATCCTCTCCTGGGACGAATACCTGTTCATCAACCCGGATTTGACCCTATATGTCGAGCGCCAGCCGGTCGGCGAGTGGATCTGCCTTGACGCGCAGACGCGGATTGTCGCGGGCGGGATCGGAATCAGCGAGAGCGTCCTCTACGACGAGCGCGGCCGGGTGGGTCGGGCGATCCAGGCGTTGCTCGTCGCCCCGCGATAGTCGGCCCAGTCAGCCAGGGGCTACTTGAGGCGGAAGGCCTTGATCCGCACGTCGTACTGCTGGGCGTCGCGGGCGTAGACCCCGTATGCGAGCGCCTGGATCAGCGACAGCAGTGCCGTGTGCGAGCGCACGAACGCCGGCGTGTTCGACGAGTAGTACAGGCGGATCCGCGCCAACCGCGCGACCTCGGACAGCGTCGCGTCGGTGATCGCCAACGTCGGCGCCTTGCGATGGCGCGCGAGCTTCATCGTCCGCGTGATCAGCGGATGCGGCCGTCCGGCCGAAAGCCCGATCACGAGCGTCCGCTCGTCGATCCGGCTGAGCCGTCCAAGTGCCTCCTGCGACGGGCTCGCGACGATCTCCGCCCGCAGATCGAGCAGCATCAGCAGATGGCGCAGGTAGCTGGCGAAGAACGCCATCTGGTCGGTGCCGGCGATCAGTACCCGCTCGGCGGTGACGATCGCGTCGACCGCGGCCTCGACGTCCGAGCGCGAGAGCTTGTGCGCGGTGTCCTCGACGTTCACATGGTCGGCCGCGAGCGCCGCCTCAAATTCGGTGTGGTCGAGCGAGAACAACGGCGTCGCCGATCCGTTCGTCTCGCCGGCGCCGGCGGGGCGGCGGCGGTACTCCTCCCGAGCGGCCTGCTGCAGCTCGGGGAACCCTTCGAATCCGAGCGCCTGCGAGAAGCGCACGACCGTGCTGGACGAGGTGTTCGCCCTGCGCGCCAGCTCCTCCGCGGTCTGGAATGCCGCCTCGTCGAGATGGTCGACGATGTACTGCGCGACGTCCTTCTGCGAGCGTGAGAACTCATCGAACCGAGCGCGGATGTATCCGGACAGCGCCTGCCGCCCGGGCGCCTCTGCGGTGGCTGTCGGTGTCACTGTCTGCTTCATCGGCAGGCGAGTGATTCGACGCAAGCCCCCACCGTTCCTTCACGGCAACTTTGAGGAGCGTTTGCGGCACTTTTCGCGCCGGACCGCTTCGATCCGGGCACAAGCGACGGCTATGGGCCGGTCTGGCGCTCCTGATTCTGCTTGCGCTCGGCCAGCACCTGAGCCACGATGTACACGATCAGGACGTTCACGACCAGCCCGATCCCGAGGAACGTCACCAGCAGCGCCAGGGTCTGCCCGAGGGCTTGGCTACTCGCCGTGATCAGCATCGCTCCCGTGCAGATTATCGGAACCGATGACGGACTTGGCGCGCTCCCGGCCACGAGCGCCGGTGCTAGCGTCGGGGCGCTTCGCGGCCCGGTAGCTCAGTTGGTTAGAGCAGCGGACTCATAATCCGTCGCGCGCAGGTTCAAGTCCTGCCCGGGCCATCCGCACTCCTGCGACCCACCAGGCTGCTCGGCGGTGACTGAGCCTAGTGGGGCGCGACGCTCTGGCGCGACCCGTCAGGGTCACGATTGGGGCGGACCAGGTGCCCGTAGCGATGATCGAAATCGGCCCGGACTCGGTGCGAAAGCCCCCTTATCCCGCGCACGGACCCCTCCACCACGGGGCGGACGGTGGCGCCGGCGACGGCGATCGCGACCAGCGTGCCAAACAATGGTGTTTCCCGAGACCAATCTCCTGCGACCCCGTGCACCAACTCCTTCAGCACGGTGGCGCCGAGTGCCATGTCGCCGACGGACGGATTCGGGCCCTGTAGCATCGTCTGCGCCTTGCCTTCGAGTGCGTGCGCCAGCGTGCCGAGCGCGACTACGGTCACCAGGAATGACTTCTCCCGAGGGACCCCGAAGAATCGCTCGATGGCTCGGTAGCGGGCCTCATTGAGCAGCACGAACGCGACCTTCGCGTCGGACGCGAGCAACCTGGCACCGCCGAAGTACTCATCGCGGTCGGGCGTTACGCGTCGCTCAGGCACGGGCGGAGTTGGCATCGTGGTCGACGTTATCGGTTCTAAGATCTGCGCGGTGGACCGTGATCAGCTGCGGACTCTGCAGGCACCATTGAAGGCGCGCTATCGGGCCGAACCGGACGCTGCTGTGATCACCTTGTCAGCCGTCGGCACGCTCGGCGAGGGGATCGCGTGCTCGCTGCAGACCGGTCGGGCGCTCGCCGAGGCTGGGCTTCATCCAGCCACCGGTGGTGACGGATCGCAGCTGTGCTCGGGCGACCTGCTGCTCGAGGCTCTGGTCGCCTGCGCCGGGGTGACGTTGCGCGCGGTCGCGACATCGCTCGGCATCTCGGTGCCGTCCGGGACGGTGCGTGCGGAGGGTGAGCTCGACTTCCGAGGGACGCTCGGCGTTGACCGCGAGGCTCCGGTCGGCTTTCGCGCGATTCGCCTGTCGTTTGAGCTCGACACCGACGCCGACGAAGCGCAGCTGGCGACGCTGCTGCGGCTGACGGAGCGCTACTGCGTCGTGTACCAGACCCTCGCCGGCACTCCCGCCCTATCGACAGATCTCGAACGACGTTAGAGGTGCTCAGCCTGCAGCCAGGCGAGGGTTGCCTCGAGGCCCGCCGCATAGCCGATTCGCGGCTCCCAGCCGAGTAGCTCCCGGGCTTTGCGATTGCTGAAATCCTGGTTTCGACCCATCACGTGCACGGCTTGTCGCGAGAGCAGCGGCGGGGTGCTCAGACGGGTGGTTTTGCGCAACAAGCGATAGCCGTGCTCGAGTGAGAAGCCGATCCCGTTGGCAACCCAGTACGGCAAGCTCCAGCGGGCCGGCGAGCAGCCGAGCCCATCGGCGAGGCCATCGGTGAACTCCTTCCATGTGACGTCGAGCCCGTCGCTGGCGTTGAAGGCATGGCCGGGCGCCGCCTCGTGGCGCAGGGCGAGCACGGCGGCATCCACGACGTTCTCGACGTAGCACAGGCCGGCGATCGCGCGACCGCCGTCGACCAGGAGCATGTTGCCGCCGCGGATCGCTCGCGCGATCTCGCCGATGACATCCGTCGACCGGGGCCCGTAGACGGTCGCCGGGCGCAGGATGACGGCGTCGATCGCGTGCGCCCTTTCGACGCGACGGACTTCAGCCTCGGCAGCGAGCTTCGTCTGCGCATACCAGTTTCGAAACCGTGTCGCGGTGTGGCTTTCGTCGATCCTGGGTCCACCGGGATAGCCGTAGACATCTGTGGTGCTGAAATGAATGAAGCGCTGCACGGACGCGCCGACGGAGGCTTCGAGCAGGTTCCGCGTGCCGCCGACGTTGATCCGCGTGATCTCCTCCGTCGTGGCCCAGTCCGATACCTGCGCACCGCAGTGGAACACATAGCGGCAGCCCTCCGTGGCGCGAGCGAGTGAACGTGCGCTGGTGAGGTCGCCAACAGCAATCTCTACATCGAGGCTGTCGAGCAGCGGCGTGTTGCTGCTCGCGCGCACGAGGCAGCGCACCTGATAGCCGTCCCGCAGCAACCGCTGCGTCAGGTGCCCGCCGATGAACCCGGTCGCGCCGGTGACGAGGCACACATCCTTCCGCGACGTGTCGACCGGCCTGCCGCGAAACAGCGGCCGCTCGGGCGCCGGTACCTCGTCCCTGGCTCGCCGACTGAGCGTCGCGGCCGCGATGTCACGCACGACGGCCCAGTTCTTGCCCGCGGCGCCGTGGCAATCGGCGAGGACCGTGTCCAGCGCGCCGAGGAAGCTGTGCGCCTCGGACTCGGAGAGTGTCAGCGGGGGCAGCAACTTGATCACGTCGTTCTTTCCGGCCGCCATCGTGATCACGCCGTGATCGCGATGCAGCGGGATCACGATCAGCTGGGGAAAGAGCCCCTCGCTGGCGATGTGGATCAAACGCCAGTTCAGCCGGGCGAGCCGGGAGCTCGGCGCACGCAGCTCGATCCCGATCATCAGCCCCGTGCCGCGGACCTCCTTGACCATTTCGTATCGCCGCTGAAGCTCGGCGAGCCCGTCGAGCAGCACGGTGCTCATCCGCGCGGCGTGCTCAACCAGGCGATCGCGCTCGATCACGCGCAGCGTCGCCAAGCCGGCCGCCATCGACAGGCGGTTGCGGCCGAACGTCGACTGATGCACATACGAGCGCTCGAGCGTGCCGACCGCACGTTGGTAGATCTCCCGCTTCGTCACCATCGCCGCGACCGGCATGTAGCCACCGCTGAGCGCCTTTCCGATGAGCACGAAGTCAGGCTCGAGTCCCCAGTGCTCCAGCGCAAACCATTTGCCGGTGCGGCCGAGTCCGGTCTGAACCTCGTCGAGGACAAACAGCGTCCCGTAGCGCCGGCAGAGGTCCTGCGCGGCCTGCAGATAGCCCGCAGGCGGCAGCGTGACCATGCGGCCTTGGATCGGCTCGACGATGAAGGCGGCGACGTCTTTGGCGCACAGCTCTTCCTCCAGGCGCGAGAGGTCGCCGAACGGGACGCGCTTACAGCCTGGCAACAGTGGGCCGAAGCCCTCCTGGAAGAACCCGTCACCGACCAGCGACAGCGGCCCGAGCGTAACGCCGTGAAAGCCGCTGTCGCAGGAGATCAACCGCGGACGGCCGGTCGCTGCGCGGGCGAACTTGATCGCCGAGTCCACGGCCTCGGCACCCGTACTGGCGAAGAACACGGCCTCGAGACCGCGTGGCAAGCGCTGCGACAGCGCTTCGGCGAGCATGCCCGCCAACGCCGAGAAGTGCAGCTGCACACCATCCACGAGGTTTGCGTTGAGCGTGGCCCGCAGGACGTCGCGCACATCGGGATGGTTGTGACCCAGGCTGGCGAACCCTTCGCCGGTGTGGAAGTCGAGAAACGCGCGACCTGCGGCGTCGTAGAGGTATGACCCCTGGGCCGAGATGTACTCCTCGTCGAAGCCGAGGATCCGAAGCACGTCGACCAGCGACGAATCGAGATGGCGCCCTGCCAGGGCCAGGGTTTCGTCCGCGCGCGCGATCGCGTCGCTGACGACACCAAGCGAATCGACACAATGAATGGACTGAGAGTCGGCGTTCATAACGAATCGCGGCGCCCCCCCACGGCGCTCGGCAGACCGCAATCATCCCAACGACGCACATACTTGGCGTCGCTCCTCGCCGGCCCGCCCCATCGTGCGACGGCTCAGGACAGCACGGCGAGTGCTTGAACCCTGCGGTAACGTCTGATTGGTGCCAGGGAAGTCTCCGGAGAGCGGACTGAATCTTGCGGGGGTGCTGTACCTCGGGATCGTCCTGCTCGTCGTGTTCCTGCCGTTGCTGCTCGGGCGTGGCGGTTCGCCACCGGGTCGACCACCCGATTCAGAGCCGGGAGACGGCTGGGGGAAGGGACCTCGGCCACCGCGCACTCCGCCAGGCGGGACACCGCTGGGCGATGCCAAGCCGGCTCGAGCGCGACTCCGCGACCACCGACGGCTCGCGGACCACATCCCAGCCCGTCAACGACGACCCGCGCGCGAGCCTGGCCGCAGTCCGGTGCGGACGTCGCGCCCGACCTAGTTCGATCGCTCGTCAGCCATCGGCCCGTCCAGGCCCGATCACGGTGGAGTTGGCGAGATCTGATCCGCCCCCGACGGCTCATGGGCGGCAGGCAACTGGAGCCGGCGGCCTCGCAGGCGCGCGGACAGCCCCCACGCGGCCACCAACGCCCACACTCCCTCGAGCAGCGCGAATCCCCACTGATGGGTCAGGGCAGCGGCGGCTGAGAGAGCGATCCCGCCGATCAGATTCAACACGAGGTAGCGATATGAGCTGGCCAGCCAGCGTCCCGCCTGGGAGAGGCCGAACGCGATCAGGACCACAATCGCACCGCTCCACTGCAAGGCCTCTGACACGTGCCGCGCTCCTCTCTTCCGGCTAGCACTGACTAGCACCGCCTGGTCCGGTCCCTAATTCGCGCCGCCCCGTTCACAGTAGAACCAGGCCGGAATCACGTCAAGCCGCGCGATCAGGCTCCGGTTAGGCGGCTGAGCTAAGGATCGGAGCACCCGGCCGACGATGCGCCTTCCAGCGTCCGCAGCGCCCGCCGGCGGAGCAGGTTCAACGAGACAACCAGCCAGGCGAAACCGCCACACACCAGCACTACCTGTAGCCATGTCGCGGCTCCTGCCAGCGCGTGCCCGAACCAGTAGTACTCGAGCCCATTGACGAGTGCCCAGGCGATCGCCGCGGCGACGCTGAACGGGAGGAAGCGGCGCAACGGCATCCCGCTCGCCCCCGCCAGCAGCCCGGTGACGTTGCGCAGGCCGGTGATGAAGCGGCCGACGAGCAGCCAGGCGCCGCCGTGCGCGGCGAACTCGGCGCGCAGGCGTTGGACACGCTCCGGGGTCTGCCGCAGGCGGCGAGCGACCCGCAGAAGCAGCTTCTCCCCGCCCCAGCAGCCGAGCGCGAACCCGGCGGTCGTCCCGGCCAGGGCTCCCAGCGCCGCCGCCGCGATCACTCCAACGATCGGCAGCCCGTGACTGGTGGCGGCGTAAAGAGCCGCAGCAATCAGCGCGGTCGTTCCGGGAACGGGAACGCCCAGGGCCTGCAGTCCCACGATCGTAAACACGAGGGCGCATCCGTACTCGCGGAGCAGGTGCTGGATTTCGTGCGAGCTCACCGACCAGCAGTCTCGCGTACTCCCGGCCGAGCCGAGCCACTGTCGCGACTCGAGCGCGGGCGCGCTGAGGCGAAATGCCGAATCTGGCGCGGCTATGCCGGTAGCGAGTCGAGTTGCTTCGCCAGTTCCTTGCCGTCGGCTTCGACTTCGCGCTCTTGGCTCTTCTTCGCCCGCGTGAGCGCCTTGTCGAGCTGCTCCTGAACATGCGACTTGCCGATCACGACCAGCGCGGCTTGGCCCTCATCGAGGTAGTCGCCGAGCTCCTTGGCGTCGCTGCGCGACATGCCGCCGAGGGCATGCCCGATGCCGCCGCCCGCGGCTGCGCCGACGACCGCCGCACCGATGATCGACGGTGGGAAGATGATCCCCACCAACGCGCCGACGGCAGCGCCCGTCCAAGCGCCGTGCTGGGTCGGCTTCTCGTGCTTGGTCACGTGCACCTTGCCCTCGTCGTCCTTGTAAACCAGTGCGACGTCATAGCTGCCCACGAGATCCGCGGAGTGCAGGTCAAGCAGCGTGTCGTAGTCGGCATCAGCGTCGGCGCGGTCCGCGTACACCGCCGCATACACAAATACCGTGTCATCGCTCATCGTTCTGCTCCTGTTTTGTAGCCGTAGCCAGAACAGAGCGTGCGGCCCGCCATCCCAGCCCGCATCACCCAAACGGGATGATCCGCGCGCAGATCGTAGTCACGGTCAGGCCGGCTCCAGCCTCAGGTACGGCTCGAGAAGGGCACGCAGCCGCATCCGGCCGCGATGCAAGCGGCTCTTGAACGCCGCCTCGCGGACGCCGACGATCGCCGCTGCCTCGTTGGTCGAAAGGCCCTCGATATCCCGTAGGACGACCGCGGCCCGCCACTCGTCCGGCAGCTGTGCCAGCGCCCGCTCCAGCGTCTGCTCGAACTCGTGATCGAGCGCCTGCGCCTCCGGACCGAGGTGCGACGCCTCGGGCAGGGCGACGACCGGGTCCTCCCCGGCTTCAGCGGGCGCGGCCGGCGGCGGCGTGCGGCGCGACAGTCGCCGCTGGGCCTCGTTGAACGCGATTCGATAGAGCCACGTGGAGAACCGCGCCCGCTGCTCGAACCTCGGCAGCCCGCGCCAGGCCCGCAGAAACACCTCCTGCGCGACCTCGTCGGCCTCAGCGGCGTCGAGCCCGAAGCGCCGCAGCGCTCCATAGACGCGGTCGGCATGGATCGCGACCAGCTCCGCGAAGGCGCCCTGATCGCCGGCGCGCGCGCTTGCGATCAGCTCATGCTCGACTCTCGGCGCGCCGCTCACGGCGCCGTTATACCGGGTCGCCGGCGGGCGACACGCGAACGTGACGCCCGCCGGGCGAGTCGATGATCAGCGTGGGTCGAGCTGCAGCGAGCAGGAGTTGATGCAGTAGCGCTCGCCGGTGTCGCCGGGACCGTCGGGAAACACGTGGCCGAGGTGACCGCCGCACGCCGCGCAAGTCACTTCGACCCGGTGCATGCCGTAGCTGCGGTCGTCATGCAGCTCGACGTTGGCGCGGTTGGCCGGCTCGGTGAAGCTCGGCCAGCCTGTGCCCGAGTCGAACTTGGTCTCGGAGGAGAACAGCTCCGCGCCGCACCCGGCACAACGGTAGGTCCCGTCGCGCTTCTCGTTCACGTACTGACCGGTGAATGGGCGCTCGGTGCCCTTGCGGCGCAAGACCTCGTACTGCGCTGGGGTGAGCTCCGCTTGCCACTCGCCCTCGGTCCTCTGGACGCGATCGCCGGTGATCTGGTTCTGGTTCTGAGTGTTGTCGTTCATGCCTGGTTTGACCCCGCGGACCCGGGGAACGGTTCAATCAAGACGCCGGCGGCTCTCCCAGTCGCCGGCGCACCGAAGCGACGATGTGGAGCGCGTCGGCGCCGCCCTCGGGGGCCGGCAGGCGATGCAGCGCGCTCAGCATCAGCCGCAGACCGGCGAGCAGCGAACGGCAGTCCGCGCACTCCTCGGTATGCCGCTCCATCCGCGCGTGCCTGCTCGCACTAAGCTCTCCGTCGAGATAGGCCGACATCTGGCGGGGCGCCCACCGATGATCGCGCCTGAAGCGCGCCTGGAAGAAGAACTGGCTCATTCTCACTCGGACCCGATCAGAGGCGAGGGAGGTTCGCACGATTGCGAGTTCGAAGCACCATTGCCCTGCCGACCATGGGGAAGATTGTGGACGTAGAAGGATCAATCGCGACTGGTCACCGGAGCCAATCGAGGCCTGGGACGGGCGTTTGCGCGCGCGCTCATCGGCGCAGCCACGGCTCGACGTCGATCTCGAACGCGGTCGTCATGTAGCCCATCAGGGCGTACAGACCGCACAGCGCGACCAGCTCGACGACGCCCGCATTCCCGACCGCTTCCGCGAGTTGGCGCTGGACCTCGGCAGGTATCGCCTCAGCTGCCACCACGTGGTCGACGGCCTCGACCGCAGCCTGCTGCACGGGATCGAGGCCGGGCGGCACCGCCGAGCCGGCGAGCGCCTCGATCGTCCGCTCGGACAGACCCGCAAGCTTCGCCGGATGGATGTGATGGGCCCATTCGTAGGCGAGCCCGTTTCGCGCCGCATAGCGGAGGATCGCCGTCTCGCGGATGTGGTCAGGCAGCGTGCCGCCGAAGCGCAACTGCTCGCCGAGCGCCCCCACCGAGCGCGCGACATCGGGGTTGTTGAACATCGCGACGTACACCGACGGCACCTCCGGGTGACCGTCCGAGTGGCTGCGCACGGCTGCGATTCGCTCCATTTCGGCGCGGACCGCGGTGTCTGCTTCTGGACGGGGATCGGGGAGCTCGGCCATCAGTGGTCGTCCTCCCATGCGGCGACCGCCGCTCGCCACGGGGCGATCGGCGTCGGATAGCGCTTGTTGATCCGCGCCGCGATCACGAACGGACCCGGGTATGCGAGCCCTTGCTCAAACGCGTCGGCCAGCTGCTCGGGCCGCTTCACGGTGACGCCGTCGCCGCCCATCGACCGGGCAAATGCCGGCCAGTCGATGCCCGGGATATCCGTCAGCGCCTCCGGTCCGGCACCCATCTGGCTGGCCCGGTACCAGATGTTCCCGTACGAGCCGTTGTCGAACACGAGCACCACGAGCGGCACCTCGTGGCGAGCCGCCGTGTGGACCTCCAGACCGTGCATCAGCATGCAGCCGTCGCCGGTGGCGACAACCAGCGGCCGCTCCGGACGGGCGAGCTTGGCGCCGATCCCGAGCGGGATCGCCCCGCCCATCGGCCCGAGGTTCGCGAGCGAGAGATAGTCGCGGTTCCCAAAGCTCGGCCAATATTGCGAGCACCACGCGCGATGAGCCCCCGAATCGATCGTCAGCACGGTTTCGGGAGGGCAGGCGGCGCGCGCTGTAGCGACCATCCGTGCGGGGTGCATCGGGTCGGCGTCACTCGTGGTGTCCTGCGCCTCATAGGCCCGTGAGCCGCGGCTGCGGACCTCCGTCAGGAACGCGCGCCGCGCCGCTCGCCCGGCCTCGAGCCCAGCGGCGAGCGGCCCCTCGACGGCGGCAAGCCGGTCGAGGAACGCCTTCGGGCTCGCCGTCACCGGTACGCTCGCCGGCCACGTTCGCCCAATCAGGCTCGGGTCGGCGTCGACATGGATCAGCTCCGCCGTGGGGAGCATCTTGGGATTCCAGTTCATCGTGTCGCGCTGCGAGAGCGCGGAGCCGACGACAACCAGCACCTGCACCGCGGGGTCGAGGATCGCCTCGGTTGCCCACCGCGAGCCGCCGTAGCCGAACACGCCAAGCGAAAGCTCGTGGTCCTCGGGTAGAACGCCCTTTGCCCCGAGCGTGGTCGCGACCGGGATCTCGAACCGCTCGGCGGCGGCCGCGAGCGCCGCCTCGGCGCGCGCGTGGGCGACGCCAATCCCGGCAAGGATGATCACGTTGGCGGTGGTCTCGCCGGTCGTCTCGGCGAACGCCGAGAGCGCCGCGTCGAGCGCCGCGGAATCCAGGAACAGGGGCCGGTAGGAAGCCTCGGGAAGCCGTGACCACGACGTCTCCAGCTCCGCGCGCTGCACGTCCAGCGGGATCGACAAATGGACGGGCGCGCGCTCGCGCAGCGCAGTCAGGGCCGCGACGCGGAGGTCGGCATCGAGCAGTGCGGGCGAGCTCACGCTGAGGCTCGCCGCCGTGACCGGCCGGAGCACCGAGACATCGTCCAAGGCGGCTCCGCTGGCGTCCTGGAAGCCGCCCCGGCCCTCCCGGTCGGTCGGAACCTCGCCGCTGATCGCGAGTACGGCCGAGCGGTCGGCCCGAGCGGCGGCGAGCGCAGTGACCATGTTGAAGATGCCCGGGCCTCCGATCCCGAACGCCACGCCCAGCCGCCCCGACGCGCGCGCGTAGCCGTCGGCCATGTACGCCGCGCCGCCCTCGTGTGCCGCGACCACAGTGCGCACGCCGGGAGTCTCGGTCATCGCCGGCATGAACGGATCGTTCATCCCGCCCGGGACCATGAACACGTGATCGATGCCTTCGGCGGCCAGCGATCGCACGACGTAGGAGGCACCGTTCACGGGGCGCACCCTAACCCGCCGCTCGCGATGACGCCGGGTCGAGGCGGCGTATTGCGGGTGGTCGGGGTCCTCGCGGACAAGCGCGTACGCTTGCAGTGCCGTTGGGAGCGTCTGCGGACAGCCCGAGTTCTCCTCGCAAGCGCCACGCGCTTGATCTGTTCGCGGGCCTGCCCGGGCAGTACGACCGGATGGGGGCCGTGCTCAGCTTCGGGCAGGATCCTCGGTGGCGTCGCGCGCTCGTCGCAGGAATCGCCCCGCGTCCCGGTCAGCGCGTGCTCGATGTCGCGTCAGGGACCGGGCTGGTCGCGTTCGAGCTCGCCCGCCGTGGCGGCTGCGAGGTGATCGGGCTCGATCAGAGCCAGGAGATGCTGGCCGGCGCCCGCGCGCGCCTGGCCCGCCATCCCGGGTTGGCCGAACGGGTGACGTTCATCCGCGGACAGGCCGAGCATCTTCCGTTTGACGATGATGAGTTCGACGCGCTGACGTTCACATACCTGCTGCGGTACGTCGACGACCCTGCCCTGACGATGTTGGAGCTCGCTCGCGTGGTCCGGCCGGGTGGTCGGATCGGGATGGTCGAGTTCGGCGTGCCCGAGGCGCCCCCGCTGCGGTCGCTGTGGCGGTTGCATACACGTGTCGGGCTGCCCCTGCTCGGCCGCGTGGTGTCCCCGGCGTGGGTCGAGGTCGGCCGTTTCCTCGGGCCGAACATCGAGGAATTTCACGCCCGCGTCCCCGACCTCTCAAGACTGTGGGTCGCGGCCGGGATCGGCGAAGTGGTGGAGCGGCGCTACAGCTTCGGCGCTGGACTTGTGATGACGGGGGTTCGGGATGGCCGCCGGCCCTCGTGAGCTGGACCGACCGGCGTTCTATGCGCTCAGGTCAGGTGGCTGGCGAGACCTCGTCACGCTGCTGCATCCTCCGTATACGGCCTGGCACCTCAGCTATATCGCGTTGGGCGCCGCGGCCGCTCCGACGGTGCATGCCGACCGGCTTGGCGCTGCGCTCGTGGCGTTCTTCCTCGCGGTCGGTGTGAGCGCGCACGCGCTTGACGAGCTCAACGGCAGGCCACTGAGGACCAGGTTGGGAACCGGATACCTGATCGCGCTGGCCACCGCGGGACTGCTGGGCGCGGTCGCGATCGGCGTGACCGGGATCATCGTCGTCTCGAGGCTGCTTGCGCCGCTGGTCGTCGCGGGCGTGTTCCTGGTGCTCGCCTACAACCTGGAGTTAGCCGGCGGGCGATTTCACACCGACCTGTGGTTCGCGATTGCGTGGGGCGGATTTCCGGCGTTCACCGGCTACTTCGTCAACGCTCTCGAGATCCGGCCCGCTGGCGTACTGGTCGCGGCAGCTTGCTGTCTACTCAGCGTGGCGCAGCGGCGCCTGAGCACACCGGCGCGCGAGTTGCGGCGTCACACCACCGAGGTGAGCGGCGAGCAGCGGCTGACCGACGGGAGCGTGGCGCAGCTGACGAAGATGCGACTGTCGGCGCCGCTCGAGGGCGCGCTGTCCGCGCTGTGGCTCGCGCTCGTGCTGCTCGCCGCCGGCCTGGTCGCGGTACGTCTCTAGCTCACCTACATGTTCTCGAGTGTCGCGGTCTGCGCTCCCACCGCCGGTTGGACGATTCCGAGTCCATCGAAACGCGCGCTGAGATCGCCGGTGGCGGTACCGAGCACCTGGTTCGGGCTGTAGGTCAGAGTCCTGAGAAAGTCGACGCTGCCGGTGAGGAACGTGCCGAGCCCGGACGCTTGTGCCGATGAGAGGTCGTCTGCGAACGTGAACGCAGGTCCGGGAAGGGGTGTGACCTGGATCACGTGCTCGATCACCGGGTCGCCGTCGGACGGCGGCAGTTGGATGACATCGACATCCTCGCCGGTGACCGAACCGGACCGTGATACCGAGAACGTCGTCTCGCTGCCGGCGCTCGATTTGACGACGCTGAGCAGTACACCATGGGCCGGAGTAGATGGGGTCGGCTTGCAAACCGCGTCGTGGCCGCGGACGGTGATCGTGAACGCGGGCAGGCTGTTCGCCCGTACTTCACCGAAGTAGGAAGATTGACTGACCAGATCGAACCCATGGCCCCCGGCGAGGGTAGGCAAGCAGGTACATCTTGTACGCCTTCACCTGTAGTGGTCCTGCTTCCAGATAGTTGTACGTGTGAGTGGCGGCGAGACCACTCGCGGGTAATACCGCCGCCGCCAGCGTGGCCAGGGGGAAGAGCAGGAGCCGTTTCATGCTGGTCTTGTCGGCTCGGTACCGTGAGGACTTGAGTCGGGACGCTCGGGTTCACCCGGTGACGAGGCACGTTCATGAACTGCCCGTGTACCTGTCAACATCGTCGAGATGAAGGTTCGCTTCGCGGTCGCCCCGCACAGTGGCTCGCCGTCGGGCGACGAGATCCTCGCGTTCGCCGATGCGATCGAGGCCGGCGGCTTTGACGGAATCTGGCTCTCGGACCTGCCTGTGGCGCCGCTGCTCGATCCGCTGCTCGGGCTGGCGCTGCTCGCCGGGCGGACAACCCGGCTGCGGCTCGGCGCCAACGTGGTCCCGTTGGGGCGCAACCCGTTCCTGCTCGCCAAGCAGCTGGCACAGCTCGACCAGATCTCGGCCGGCCGGCTGCTGCTGAGTTTCGTCACCGGGCTCGACCAGCCAGGCGAGCGCGAGGCGCTGGATCTGCGCAGCGGGACCCGCGGCGCCGCGCTCGAGGAGGTGCTCGGACTGCTGCGTTCTTGGTGGGCGGGCAATCCGGTCGAGCACCACTCGGATCGATGGTCCTTCTCCGGCCTCCCGCCCGCCACCCGCCCGGTGCAAGATCCATTGGAGGTGTGGCTGGGCGGCCGTGGCCCCAAGGCGCTTGACCGGGTCGGCAGAGTCGCCGACGGCTGGCTCGGTGCACAGCTCACCCCCACCGAGGCGCAGCTCGCGCGGGAGCGGATTCAGGCCGCCGCCGACGGAGCTGGACGCGAAGTCGACCCCGAGCACTTCGGGCTGAGCATCGCGTATGCCCGCGCGCAGCCCGAGTCCGAGCTATTGAGACAGATCGCCGCCCGGAGACCCGAGATCGACCCGCTCAGGCTCGTTGCGGTCGGCGAGCAGGGTCTGCGCTCGTCGATCCAGCAGTACATCCAAGCGGGGCTGTCCAAGTTCGTGTTGCGGCCCGCCGGGGCCGTCGAATCGTGGCCGGAGGAAGCGCACTGGCTAGCCGGCGCGGTCCTCGACCTGCAGACCTAGTCGCGCTCGAGCGCAACGCCGGCGACGGCTCAGCCGGGCCGGCAGGGTAGCGGCGGCGGATCCCCTAGGCCGGGACGGCGCCGAGGCGATCGGCGCTGATCGCCTCGAGCGCGTCACGGAGCGCGGCGATCCGCTCGGCGCCGAACCGCTCGGCCCACTCACGCTCGATCTCGTCGATCATCCCGCGTCCCAGCGTCTGCGCCTCGCGGCCCCGCTCGGTCAGGCGAATGATCTTCGCTCTGCCGTCGCGCGGGTCAGGCACGCGCTCGACGTAGCCGCGGTGCTCCAGATCGCTGGTGACCTCGCCGACCGACTGCTTGGTCATATGGGCCCGCTCGGCCAGGTCCGTGAGGCGCGAGCCGTCCGGATCGATGTTGCCGAACACGCAGCCGTGACTCATCCGGATGTCGGCATAGGCGGTCGCCGCGACCCGCCTCGTCAGCTCGGCCGAGAAGTCGTCGAACGCGGCGTCGAGCAAGCCGATCAACGCTGGGCGAAATGTGTGTTCAACATCACTTGGCATTTAGTCAGGACTCCTGATAAGGTCTACGAACTGTCTGGAAGCCTTACAAGGTTGCCTTACGAGTCTAGCACCGAAATCGGAGGTATTTGATGGCCAGGAAATGGTGGACCTTAAGCGCGGTGAGCGTTGCGACATTCATGCTCCTGCTCGACATCACCGTAGTGAACACGGCGCTGCCGTCGATCCAGAAGGATCTGTCGGCCAGCTTCACCGATCTGCAATGGGTGATCGACGCGTACACGCTTGCGCTCGCCGCCGTGGTGCTCACAGCGGGCTCGATCGCTGATCGGGTGGGGCGCCGCGCCGTCTTCGCTGGTGGGCTCGGGGTCTTTGCGGTGGCCTCGCTCGCGGCCGGGCTCGCGCCCGATGCGACGTTCCTCAACATCGCGCGGGCTGCGCAGGGCATCGGCGGTGCGGCGATGTTCGCCGTCTCCCTCGCGCTCGTCGCGCAGGAGTTCGCGGCCGGCCGGGATCGCGCGACGGCGATGGGTGTCTACGGCGCGACGATCGGCGCGGCGGTCGCCGTGGGACCACTCGTCGGCGGCGCGATCACCGACAGCCTCGGGTGGCGCTGGGTGTTCTTCCTCAACGTGCCGATCGGAGTGGCCGCCATCCTGGTCACGTTCGCGAAGCTGCGGGAGTCGCGTGACCCGAACGCAACTCGGGTCGACTGGCTCGGGCTCGTGAGCTTCAGCTCGGGGCTGGTGCTGCTGGTACTGGCGCTCCTGCGGGGCAATGACGACGGATGGGGCAGCGCGCCGATCCTGGCCATGTTCGCGGGTGCGGCGGTCATGCTGGCAGCGTTTGCCGCGATCGAGCGTCGTGTCGACGAGCCGATGCTTCCACTCGGGCTGTTCCGCAGCCGGGCGTTCACCGGGGTTCAGCTCGCCGCGTTCGGGGTCTCAGCCTCGCTGTTCGCCTTGTTCCTCTACCTGACGCTGTACCTGCAGAACTACCTCGGCTACTCGCCGTTGCAGGCCGGGCTTCGCTATCTCCCGATCACGCTCGTGCCGTTCCTGGTCGCGCCGGTCGCCGTCGCGTTGATGGCTCGGGTGCATGCCCGCGTCCTGATGGCGATCGGACTCGGCGGCGTCGGCGCCGGATTGCTGCTGATGTCAGGTCTAACGTCGACCTCGGGCTGGACTGCGTTGCTGCCGGGCTTCGTGGTCGCGGGCATCGGGATCGGCCTGCTGAACCCGGTGATCGCCGACGTCGCCGTGAGCGTCGTGCCCAAGGAGCGCAGCGGCATGGCGGCGGGGATCAACGACACGTTCCGGCAGGTCGGCGTCGCAGTCGGTGTTGCCGCCTGGGGCGCGATCTTCCTCGGTCGCGGCGCCGAGAAGATCATCGCGCTGGCGTCCGGCACGCCGGCGGCCGCGGGCAATCACCCCCGCCAGCTGTTGGAGGCGGCGTCCGATGGCCGGCTCGGGTCCGCGCTCGCGGCCGTGCCGCACGGGTCGCGCGCACTTGTGGAAAACGCTACCCGCCAAGGCTTCCTGAGCGGTTTGAACGCGATCCTCGTGATTGGCGCCCTGCTGGCGTTCGCCGGCGCGGCATTCGCCCTGTGGCTGGTGCGTGAACACCAGATCGAGCGCGACCAGCCGGAGCTCGCCGCCTCGGCGGAGGACCAGCTCGCGGTGATCGCGGCGTGACGCGGGCGCCGAGCTACGATCCGTGAGCAGTGAGCGATCCATCGCCCCCGCCTCGGCCCGACACTTCGCTCGTGCCGAAGGCGAACCCGGACCTTCGTGCATCGGACGCCGAGCGCGAACTGGCCGTCGAGGCGCTGCGAACAGCAACCAGCGAAGGTCGGCTGAATGTCGAAGAGCTCGAGGACCGGCTGCGATCGGCCTACACCGTGCCCACCCGTCGCGAGCTCGAGCTGCTGATCGCCGATGTGAGCGTGCATCCGCTCGCCGGCGCCTCAACGGTCGCACCCGCGCGCACGAGCGGTGGTCTGACGGTGCGCGAGGGTCCGGGAGGCAGCCGGTGGGTCGTTTCGATCATGAGCGGCCACGACCGGCGCGGACGGTGGCGGATCGCAGGGCGGTGCACGGTGCTCAACGTGATGGGCGGGAGCGATATCGACCTCTGCGACGCCGAGCTGTCGGAGCCCGTAACGCAGTTGAACGTGTACTCGATCATGGGCGGCGGCGAGATCCGGGTACCGGACGGCGTCGATGTGCAGGTAGCAAACGTGGCGTTTATGGGCGGTAACGACGTGCAACTGGGTGATGACGTCACGCCGCCCGGGGGTCCGCAGATCCGCATCAGGCTCGTGTCGATCATGGGCGGCGCCAGCGTTCGCCGAGGCCGCAAGCCCCGCCGCGCAGAGCGCCGGCGAGAGCGCGAGCTTCGCAAAGCCGAGCGCGGCAACGAGCTCGAGCCGTAGTCCGATCCGTCAGGATCGCGCCACGGCCTGGGGATCTGAGCCGTCACTGCCGATCACCGGCAGGCTCGGACCTGCGGCGGTCCGCAGCGGAATCCGCGGGGCCAGCACATGGCGTTGGCCTCGGACCGTGAGCTCCAGCGCATCGCCCTCGTCGAGCGTATAGATCTCCTCGGCATGAGTGAGCCGGAGCAGGATCCGGCGGCCGCGAAATCGCAACGAGAACGCCAGCGACTCCCATTGGATCGGCAGGTGCGGCGTGATCGACAGCTCACTGTCGTATTCGCGCACTCCCCCGAACCCGAACACGAGGGACTGCCAGACGCCCGCCGCCGAGGCGATGTGGACCCCGTCGGATGCGTTGCCGGCCGCGTCCGCGAGGTCCATCAGCAGCGCGAAGCGGAAGTAGTCGAACGCGATCTCGTGCTCGCCGACCTCCGCGGCCACGATGCTCTGGATGCACGCCGACAGCGACGAGTCACCGGTCGTGAGCGCGTCGTAGTAGTCGAAGTTCGCCTGCTTCTGCTCGTGCGAGAACTCGTTGCCGAGCAGGAACATCGCGAGCACGATGTCGGCCTGCTTGATCACCTGGTGGCGGTAGATGACGAGCGGGTGGTAGTGCAGCAGCAACGGGAAGCGGTCCGACGGGGTGCTCTCGAGGTCCCAGATCTCGCGCTCGAGGAAGTTCGCGTCCTGCGGATGCATGCCGCGCCGCTCGTCATATGGCACGAACATCTTCGAGGCGGCGCGCTCCCACGCGTCGAGCTCCTCCGGTGCGAGCTGCAGCTCGCTGACGAGCGCGGCATAGACCGCGGGCTGCTCGACCTCGATCGCACGCAGGGACGCCGCCGCATAGTTGAGGTTCAGGCGCGCCATCAGGTTCGTGTAGGTGTTGTCGTTGACGACCGTGGTGTATTCGTCCGGGCCGGTGACGCTGTGCAGGTGGAAGTGCCCGTCGTCGGCGTAGAAGCCGAGGTCCTCCCACATCCGCGCCGTCTCCACGAGCAGCTCGGCGCCCGCCTCGACCAGGAAGTCGCCGTCGGCGCTGGTGTTCACATAGCGCCGCACGGCAAATGCGATGTCGGCGTTGAGGTGGTATTGCGCGGTGCCGGCCTGGTACGCCGCCGACGCCTCATCGCCGTTGATCGTGCGCCAGGGGAACAGCGCGCCGTTCTGGCTGAGCTCGCGCGCGCGAGCCCGGGCTCGCGGAAGCATGCTGTGACGGAAACGCAGCAGGTTGCGGGCGATCCTCGGTTGCGTGAAGGCCAGGAATGGAAGCACGTACACCTCGGTGTCCCAGAAGTAGTGGCCCTCGTAGGCCTGGGCAGTGAGGCCCTTCGCGGGGACGCCGGCCCCCTCGACGCGCCACGTCGCCTGGCAGAGCTGGAACAGATTCCACCGAATCGCCTGCCGGACGCGCGCGGTCCACGCGGGCCCCTCCCGAGACGTGACGACGACATCGGCGGTGTCCCAGAACCGATCGAGCTCGGAGCGCTGCGACTCCAGCAGCGCGTCGCGCCCGTCGCGGACCGCGCGGTCGAGCGTGCGCGCGCAACGGGCCACCAGCTCGGCCGTCGGCGCCGAGCGCGAGGACTGATAGGTGATGTACTTGATGATCCGAATCGGCACGCCGGGCCGGGCGTCGCCGGTGAGCACGGCCTCGCCCACGTCCGCGTCGAGCGTGACGCTCAGTTCGACGTCCGGCGGTGCCTCCAGCACGTGGTCGACGCCGACTCCGAGCGTCATATGGCTGTTCGCCGTCTCGTAGCCGAGCAGCATCCGCGCCGAGTCCTGCTCGACAACCTGCGGGCTCAGCACGCGGTTCGGAAGTAGCGTCGCCCGGCGAGGGTCCGCCTTCTGGCCCCGCCCCGGCTCGCGGCGCAAGTGCACGTCCTGGCGGTTCAGGAGCAGCGATGAGATCGCAATCGGCGCCGAATGCTGGGGCAGCACCACTTCGTAGATGACCGCCATCAGGTGGCGATGCTCGAGCGAGACGAGACGGCAGGAGCGAACCACGACGCGCTTTCCGGCCATCGTCTCCCAGACCAGCTCGCGGGTCAGCGTGCCGGCTCGCATGTCGAGGATCCGCGCATACTCGCGCATCCGCGCGGTCGCGACGAACAGTGGCTCGTCGTCGACGTAGAGGCGAAACGTCGTGGCGTCGGGCACGTTGACCATCGTCTGGCCGGTCCTAGCCAGCCCGTACGCCTCCTCCGCGTGGAAGATCGGCCATTCCTCGTGGAACCCGTTCACGAATACGCCGGGCGACTGCGCCGGCCGGCCCTCGTCGTAGGCGCCGCGGACGCCGACGTAGCCATTCGATAGCGCGAACACAGTTTCGCAGCGCACGTAGTAGGCGTCGCTATGGCGGGCCTCGATGATCCGCCACTCGTCCGTCGGGAAAAGGTGCTCGGGAGGCAGGGTCAATGTGCGCTTGAGCACAAGACCAAGCCTATCTGCCCTGCGTGTCAGCGTTCGGACGCATTGCCGATACCGGCGATATTTTCCCCTGTCGGAGGCCTCGGCCTGATAAGAATGTCAACGGGTCCTGGGGCGCAGCGGGAGATTTCGTGTCCAGGTTTGGCATTCGACAGCCATTTCGCCGGGCTGTGCGGTTCGGCCGCAGCAGCGGAGTCGTCGCGCTCGTGCTCGTCCTGTGTGCGTGGATCGTGCCGTCGGGTTGGGCATCCGCGCCGACTGACGTTCCCGGCGCAGCGGCCGCGCTCGTCGGGCAGGCGACGGCTCCCGTCACGCCGGCAGCGGCCCCGGTCGCGCAGGCCCTCAACCAGGTCACGGCTCCGGTCACGCACGCCGTCACCCCGGTCGTGAGCCAGGCCGCGGCTCCGGTCATGAAGGCTTTGACCCCGGTCGTCGCACAGCTCGTCGGTCCCGTGGCGGGCACCGTCGCCCCGGTCACGCACGCCGTCAGGCCGGCTCTCGCTCAGGTCGTCGCCCCCGTGACGCGCACCGTCGCCCCCATCACCCGCACCGTCGCCCCCGTCACGCACGCCGTCACGCCGGCTCTCGCTCTGGTCGTCGCCCCCGTGACGCGCACCGTCGCCCCCGTCACCCGCACCGTCACCCCGGTTCTGACGCAGGTCGTCGGGCCCGTCACGCGCGCGGCGAACCCGGGCACCGCCACCCCGGCGCTGCCGACGGGCGCCGCCGGGGTCTCCCGCGCCGTACCGCCGGGCCCGCCGGCGACCTCGATGTCGTCCGGCAACAGCCCCCTCGCGGGCACGAGCGCCCTCGCTTCGCCCGCCACGCCTCGCGCTGCACCCGAACTCTCGTCCGCGGACGGGCCGAGGGCCTCGAATTCGATCGTTTCGCAGGCCCGCACGGCGACCGTCGCTCAGCCCGTCCCTGCGGCCGGGCCCGGGGCCCTGCCGCCGCGCGGCAGGACCGCGCGTGGGGGCCGCGGGCGGGCGGCCTCGGCGCCGGCGCCGGCCTGGCCCGGGAGCGGCATCGGCACCGTCGCGTCGGTCGGCGCGGGCACGGCCAGTAGCGGCGGCTCGGTCGCGGCGATCTCGTTGCTCTTCCTCCTGGCGACGGCGTTTGCCGGCCGCCGCCTCATCGGGACCCGGGAGCGAATCCCGCAGGCCCCACTCGTGCTGCTTCCAGCGCGTCCCGGCTAGCAGCCGCGCACGACGCACTGTCTCTCGCCGGGATCTGTTTCCCGGCGTCATGAAGCAACGAAAATCGAAAGGAAGTACTGATGAGACGAGGTCTCACTGCGCTGATGGCGGCGGTTGCCGTCACAGCGGCTACCGCAGCGCCGGCCGCGGCCACTTCGCTGCCTTCGCTGGCCCAGTTGTCCGATGGCGCCGGGCAGATGTTGCAGTCGCCCCAGCTGCTCTCGAATGGGCAATCGAATCAATCCTCTGGCACCCAGGGGGACAACAACGCCACTGGCGGTAACGGCAGTGCGACCGGGGGCACCGGCGGCAGCGCCGACACCGGCAATACGCAAGTGCTGAACGGCAACAGCATTGCGATCAGTGTCGGGAGCGCGCCGCAGGTCAGCTCGTCCGGTGGCAACACGACCGCAACCAGCGGCAACGCGTCCGGCGGCAACGGCGGCGCCGCCAGCGCCAGCGGCGGCAGCGGGGACGCCGGCAACACGTCGGCGACCGGCCAGAGCAACCAGCAGACCAGCGGCTCCGGCTCCGGCTCCTCCTCGGATCGGAGCTCGTGCGGTTGCACGTCCGGGGATCCGGCGGCTGGGTCCCAGGAGAACGGATCGACCACGAGCCAGGGCAACAACGCCGCCACGGGCGGTGGCTCGACCGCCACCGGCGGCAACGGCGGTAACGCCAGCACCGGTAACACGCAGATCGGAAACGGCAACAGCATCGCGATCGGCATCGGGCTCGGCGACAGCCGGGGCGAGGGCGACTCGCAGTGCCGGTGTGACGGGCATCCTGGCGGCAGCGTGAGCTCGACGGGTGGCACGACTGCGGCGACGAGCGGCAACGCGTCCGGTGGCAACGGCGGCGACGCCAGCGCCAGCGGGGGCGACGCGAGCGCCGGCAACAAGTCGCTCACCGGACAGCGCAACAAGCAGACGAACGGGGGCACCAGCTCTCCAAAGCAGGACAGCCCCTGCAGCTGCGGCTCGTCGTGGCAGCAGGGTGCCGACAGCTCCCAGGGCCGGCAGGGCGGCCAGTCGAATCAGTCGTCCACCACCCAGGGCAAGAACACCGCCACAGGTGGTAGTGCCACGGCGCAGGGCGGCAGCGGCGGCGACGCGACCACCGCCAATCAGCAGTACGGCGACGGCAACAGCGGCTCGTCAGACATAAGCACCGGCGGGGCCACGAGCGCAACGAGCGGCGACGCGTGCGGCGGCAACGGCGCTGACGCCGCGGCCAGCGGCGGCGACGCGCGTGCCGGCAACAAGTCGCTGACCGACCAGCGCAACCGGAATCGGGACAGGACCCGGCTCGTGAAGTAGGCGGCTCGGGATTCCACGCCCACGGCGAGGGTCGCTCCGGCGGCCCTCGCGGCGGGTCGGGCGCCTCACACGCTCGCCCGTCGGGACGGTGTGGACGCCTCGCGCGTCGGGACGGTGTGGGCGCCTCGCGCGTCGGGTGGGCCGCTATTCATATTCAACAGCCGTCAATGCCGCAGCTATCGCCGCCCTCGAGCACCGCCACCGGCGGGCGGTTCGCCCACCCCTGCCGCAGCAGCTCGAGCAGCGCCTGTGGCGGCTGAGCGCCGGATACGCCCAAGGCGCGATCGACGACGAACGTCGGGACGGCACTGATCCCGAGCTGAGCGGCTGTGCGCTCGTCGTCGCGGACCTGCTCGGCGTAGCGGTCGTCAGCCAGCGCCTCTCGAACCTCGTCCTCGTCAAGCCCGACCTCGGCTGCGATGCGCACCAGTGTCTCGGGATCGCCGACCAGCTCCCCCTCGCTGAAGTAGGCGCTCAGCAACCGCTCCTTCATCGCGTCCTGGAGCCCATGCTCGTGCGCCAGATGGACGACCCGATGAGCATCCAGGGTCGCCCCGCTGCGCGCGAGGTCGAAGCGGAACTCGAGACCCTCGGCGGCTGCCGTATCGATCAGGTGCCGCTCGATCTCACGCGCCCGCTCGACGGTGATTCCGTACTTCTCAGACAGGCGCGCCGCGCGATCGCCCTCTCGTTCAAGCGGTGCCGAAGGATCGAGCTCGAAGCTCCGCCACGTCACGCGCACGTCATCTCGGTGCTCGAACTGAGCCAGCGCGGCCTCAAACCGACGCTTGCCGATGTAGCACCACGGACAGGCAATATCCGACCAGATCTCGACGTCCACTTTCAACTCCTTAGTTGAGCCAACAAGTACAGAGTCTAGCCGCGAGGTCGCTTGCGCAGGGCAGCGGTTGGTGGTATCAGTGCTCGGTGTGGATCGGCGACGTTGGTGGCTGTCGCTTGGGGGTTTGATCGGGCTCGTCGCGATCTCGATCCTAGGCATCACGGCCGCGGCCGGGCATCCCGTTCGCGCCCACCGGGCGTATGCGCCACTGTGCCCTGACTCCCAGTACCCCGCGACGCGTGATCCGTCGAATCCGCTCGACCTCGCGGCTGCGCCCGGCAGGGATCCACTGCACGGCGCGCACCTGTTCATCGATGGTCCTGCCCACGGCGAAGCTGCCGGCGGGATCGAGAGCCTGCTTGGAATCGACCCTGGCAGCTACCCGCAAGATTACTCGTGGGCGCAGTTCAAGCAGGATCTGAATTCCCCGCCGCTCTCGACCAAGCTGCAGCACAGCCGTCAGCTCGCGCACGAGGTGCGGCTGCTCGAGAAGATCGCCGACGAGCAGGAGACGCAAGCCCTCAGCCTGTATTCGGAAGGCGGCGGACCGGGAGCGATCTTCAACGAGGTGCAGACGCTCCTGTGCGGACACCTGACCGCCGACCACACGCCGCACACGGTGCCTGTGTTCACCACGTTCTTCGTCTACCCGAAGGGACAGTTCTGCCCGCCGGTGAGTGCGATCCTCGCCAACGGCGCCACGTTCATGCGGCAGATCAACGAGCTCGCGGCCGGGACCGGCCGTCACCCGGTCGTGTACCTGATCGAGATCGACTCGGTGGGAACGTCGGAGTGCCTCTCGAACGCTGCGCGGAGCGCCTGGGAAGCCGACCTCCGCTATGAGATCGAGAAACTCACGGCGCTTCCGCACACGGTGGTGTACGTCGAGGCCGGATCATCGGACGAAGCCAACGCCACGTACGTCGAGAACATGTTGGACGCGATCTGCGTGATCAGGCTTCACGGCCAACTCGTCAACGTCTGCGCGCAGCTGCGCGGGTTCTACAGCAATGACACCCACCTCAACTGGTCGAGCAACGAGATCAGCTGGGCCAAGGGCATCTCGCGCGGTCTGGACCACCTGATCTTCATGGCGACGGGGGGGCACTACGTCGCCCACTACGTCGTCAACACCGCACAGAACGGACGCGGACCGCAGCTGAATCCCGATCCAGCCACCCAGGGCAACGAGGATGAGTGCAATCCGCCTGGTCGAGGTCTGGGTCGCGAGCAGACCGCGGACACCGCGCCGACATATGATCAGCACACGTTTGCGCTACTCGATGCATTCCTCTGGACCGGCGTTCCCGGAACCAGCTACGGCAGCCAGTGCCACCCGGGCGACGCACCCGCAGGCGTGTGGTTCACGCGCTACGCACTCGAGCTCGCAGCGAACGCCAACCAGCAGCTAGGGTTGGCCTACCGCACTCAGCCCTATTGAAAGCGGGAGGAGCGACGATGACCCGCATTGTTCGATTGCCAGTGATCGGTGCGGCAGTCGGCGCCCTCGCGATCACGAGCGCCGCGCTCACGGAGATCTTCAGTACATTCAACCCCGCGAGCCGAAAGACGATTCACTGCACCCCGGGGAAGGTCACGTTCAGGGCGCAGAGGAGCTGAACCGCCCCGCGGTAGACCAAGACCCGTCCGTTGCCCGAGATCAGTTACCAAGCGGCGTCCGCCGAGCTGCGTGCCTACCTCGCTGTCCCCAGAGGCGGGGGACCGAGGCCCGGGGTCGTCGTGATCCAGGACGCGCTCGGGCTCTCAGACGACATCCGCCTTCAGGCTGATCTGCTGGCGGCGGCCGGCTACCTCGCGATCGCGCCAGATCTGTACTCCGGCCGCGGCGTGCGCTGCGTGCTGGCCACGCTCCAGGCATCGCGGTCCGGCCGCGGGGCGGCGTACGAGGACATCGACGCGGCTCGCAGGTGGCTGGGCGCCCGCGAGGATTGCAGCGGTCGGATTGGCGTCATCGGCTTCTGCATGGGTGGCGGCTTTGCGCTGCTGAGCGCGCCGCAGTACGAGTTCGCCGCCGCGTCGGTCAACTATGGGGAGGTGCCCCGGGATGCGGTGCAGCGGCTACGCGGCGCCTGTCCGATCGTCGCGAGCTACGGCCGCCGCGACCCGTCCCTGCGCGGGCGAGCCAGGCGGTTGGAGCAGGCGCTGAGCGAGCTTGACGTTCCCCACGATGTCAAGGAGTACGAGGATGCGGGTCACAGCTTCATGAACCGGATCAACGCCGGTCCGGTTCTCGGTACGGTCGTACACCTGACTCACTTCGACTACAACCACGCGGCGGCCGAAGACGCGTGGCGGCGGATCCTGAGCTTCTTCGACGAGCACCTGGGCAACTGTCACGTCGCAACGTCGTGAGCCCTGGGCAGCACGAGCGCCGAGGGGTGCTCGGCGCCGTGCAGCACCTCGACCTCGACGGCCCGGAGCGTTCTCGCGGTCGCGAGGTCCTCGCCCGTGCCGGAGTTACGCGCATACCGCGGATGTGCACCTGAGGAGACCTGCAAGCGAATGCGATGGCCCGAACCGCAAAGCGGTGGCCGATCGGCCACAGCTGCAGGACGATCCGCCAGGTGCCGTCGGCGGACTGCTCAAAACGGTCCGGCGCGACGCGGGCGAGCGCATCGCACACGTTCCAGGAACGGCCCTCGGGGTCGACGTCACAAACGCGTGCGAATACGTCGAAGTGTGGCGAGTCTGCGCGCACCCAGAGCTCCACGCTCACGGGACCGATCGCTTCGATGACCGACGGCGCGGGCGCAGTGGTGTAGGTGAGCACATCCGCTCGCGCCTCCAGCCCGCGGTTGTCGAGGACCGGCTCGCGGGAGAGCAGGACCGGGCCGCCCACCGACGGCGTCGGGTCGGCGGGGTCATAGCGGTAGCGATCGCCCGGGCCCGGGTTTGCCTGCGGCTGGTCCCGCAACCGCCGATCGGTTGCCAGCCACAGCCTGCGCTCCCCTGTGTCGGGCGGGGGCCAGCTGGGCAGATCGCGCCACCCTCCCCCGCTCCGCTCGCCGGTCACGAATACCCGAACGCTCGCGGGCGCCACGAGCCGGTGATCGTCCAGCAGACGGGCGCGGAGCCATCCAAGCCCCTCCCTGATGCCGGTGGCCATCAGACCGGGCGCGGTGTGAGTCCACGGGCCGATCACGAGCTGCGGATCGCGGCCGGCCGCCTGCAGAGCGGCGAAGTCCTCGAGCATCCACGGCAGGAAGATGTCGTACCAGCCGCCGATCAGCTGCACCGGCGCGTCGACCTTGGCGACGCCGGCGGCAAAGTCCCGCGCGACCCAGTAGGGGTCGCTCGCGCGCTGTGGGCGAGCCCCTCGCGGAACCACGGCGACCTCGGCTCCGGTCGCCCGCTCGTCGAGATCGGAGAGCGGTAGCTCGGAAAGGGCGGCGGGCAGCCCGCGCAGCGCGCGAGCGATCGCGATCGGCGCGAACCGCCGCTCCTGCTCGGCGACGAGCACGAGCCACGATGCCGCGGTCTCGAGCGACAGGCTGCCGCTCGCGTAGGTCTGGCCGTGGAACTGCGAGGCGCTGACCTGGATCGCCAGCGCAGCCAGATCATCGCCGGCCTCGGGCGCGACCGCCCATTGCACCAGCCCGAGGTAGCTCGGACCGATCATCCCGATCCGATCGCGATGCCACGGCTGCTCGCGGAGCCAGCGAAGCGTCGCCAGGCCGTCGCCGCGCTCGTCGAACGGACTGAACTGACCACCGGAGCCGAATGTCCCGCGCACGCTCTGGATCACGACCTGAAGCCCGCGCTCGGCGAGCAGCCGTCCGAAGATCAGCCCGACGAACTGCCGCCTTCCGTACGGCGAGCGCACGAGCACGGTCGGCTGCGGCCGCTCTGCCGCCTCGCGGGCGACCCAGCGATCGGCGAGCAGCACGGCGCCGTCCTCCATCGCGACGCGCAGGTCGCGTTCGCACACGACGTCGTTCGTCTGCGCGCGGGGCAGGCGCATCCGCCGCGCGAGGATCTCACTGCCGGTACTCATCGCACGGTCGGATTCGCTGGCGGCCGGCGACTATGAGGCAGCGTAGTCCTGACTCCCAAGGATGTGGAGCGATACGTATGGCTGATCGCCGACCACCCAGCTGTCGTGCCCGGGCGGCACATAGAAGAAGTCGCCCTCACGCATCACGACCTCCCGCCCGTCATCCATCTTCGCCACCGCTTGACCGCTGAGGACGAGCCCCACATGCTCGACCTGGCACGAGAGCTCCCCCGTCACCGGGCCCACGTGCTCCGACCACCGCCAGCCCGGCTCGTAGGTCGCCCGGCCGATCGTCGTCGGCCCGATCGCGTACAGCTCGAACCGCCCCTTGGCGAACGTTCGGACCTCGGTCGGGTGATCGAGATTGACCAGCTCCAAGTCCATCGCTGGCTACGAGTATCGCATCGTCACGGATGCACGTTCGTGATCCGCACGGATGCGGTCGTGCTCCTGCGCGAGGAATCCCTGATCACCACTGTGAGCTCCTCAGCCCCTAGCCGGCGACGCTTGGCGAGCGCCTCGACCCCCGCGCTCTCGGTCAGGACCGGGGCGCGGATCCTCACGCGCAGAGCGCGTACCGGTTGGCGCAGGGTGAGAACGAGCCGGCCGCGGGCGAGCACGGCGGAACTGATCTCGGCACCCTGGACCGATACGCCGCTCACGGTCCGGCCCCTGTGCACGAGCCGCGGCGCAAACCTCAGGCCGTGCGGCGCCTGGACCATGAACGAGTTCAGCTTCGGCCCGGTGCCGGCGGCCACCAGCCCGAACGTGAGTACCGGCGCGCCGCGGGCGAGGCCAGACAGCGAGGCCGAACCGATGTGTGGCGATCGCGCCGTCGGCGACCCCGAAGGCGACGCGCATCCCGACACGGTGAAGGGCGCCGAGACCGCCACGGTGCGGTCGCCGTTCTGAGTCGTCAATGTGCTGGTGGCGATCCCCGACGGCGGCGAGCAGGAGGCCCAGAAGGCGGCGTTCGAGCCGCCCGTCAGGGTTACCATCAGGTCGGTCAGCGGAATGTCCGGGAGACCGGTGAACGTCGTCGTGTTGGTCCCCAGATCGACCGCGCCGCCGAGCGTGAGCGCGAACGGCGGCGGAAACACGATCGTCACGGCAGGCTCGATCAGCGAGCCGGTGAGGTAGGCCTTGCCGATCAGCGGGGTTGGATACAGCGGCGAGGCCGAGCTCGCCGTGCCGATCGTCTTACACGTTCGGGATGCCGGATCGGCGCACAGGATGCCGCCGGTCAGCACCGCCTCGGAATTCGGCGACAGCACTGCCGCTGGGAACGCCAGCTTCACAGTCCGGCTGGTCGCCTGGGCCGGCGCCGATGGTTGCGTGATGTCGGTCGCGATCTCCGTCCCACCGTCCTGAGTGTCCTTCACGGCGCGCACGTGAAACGTCGGCGTATATGGAAGCTTCGAGCAGCCGGTCACCTGGAGCGGCGCGCCCGCTGTCTGCCTCGTCGTCGAATCGGAGTAGGAATCGGCACTCACCTGAACGGTTGCGGGACTCGCCGGACAGTTGGTCGGCATTCGCACTCCGCTCAGCGTGTTCTGAAGCTCCTGCACCGAGATCGACGCGCCGGAGAACGTGTTCGGGATGTTGCTGAAGGCAATGTTCAGCCCGACTCCACGGGGGTCGCTGGGGGGACGAACGGTGATCTCGCCCGGTGTGCCGAGCTGCGAGGTGTTGCCCAGAAAGGTCATCATCAGCGCGAGGCCGGCGAGATCGCCGGGCTTCGGCGGCGCGACCAGGTCGAATGTCACCGGGAGCGATACGGGCAGGAGCCCGAGCCCGGCAGCGGTCACGGTTCCGCTGCCGACCTGGCAGGCCGCAATCGGTGTGACGCTCTGCAGGCAGGCGCCGCCGCCGATCGAGGCGTTGGCGAGCAGGCCCGCCGGCAGGCTCAAGGTCAGATCCTTGGGTGAATCTCCGCCGCTGGGGGCGAACTTGAGGTCCATTCCAAGCTGGACGGTCGCACCCGCGCTGGTTCCGGCGCTCTGATCCAGGGTCAGCGTGGGGGCGATCGAGGCCGAGGCGGCCGGCGCCGGCACACTCGCGGCGAGTCCGGCGACCCCGGTCGCCAGCGCAGCCAGCATTCGTCGCCTAAACCCTGCCTGCACGGTCACCCTCGTAGCTATCCCTCAGCGTCGTTGCGATCGCGTGATCGTAGTGTCGAGGAGGTGCGTCGCGTCGCAGTTCCGGGAATGCCCGGCCGCGCGGGTGGGCCTCAAATCGGGCGATCGCCGCTGCGGTTGCGCCGCAGCCGATACATCCGCAGCACGCCGTAGTTCTTCGCCGCGGGCATCCGGCCGACATAGTCACAGGCGAACTCGGGGTTGCCGTCGAGCACCAGTGCCGCGGCGAACGGCTCGGTCACGTACACCGCGCCGGGAGGCGTCACCGGCTCGATCCGCGCGGTCCGGCTGACGTGCGAGCCCATGAACGCGAGCTGGTCGAGCACCGGGTCGTGGGTCGGGAACACCGGGCCCACGTGCCCTCCGAGCCGCAGCGCCAGATCACCGGGGAGTCCTTGCGCCTCGAGGTCGATCGCGGCGATCGCGTCCTGGAGGTCGAGCGCGCAGGCCGCCGCAACAGTCGCGTCCGAGAGCACGACGTACAACGCATCGCCCCAGGTGTTCCGGTGCCAGACGTAGTCGCGATGGCTGTTGACGGCGCCGGCGCACGCCCCCAGCACTTCTCGCGCGAACACCGGCAGCTGCTCGTCGGTCAGCCTCGAGAAGCCCTTGACATCGGCGAACAGCATCGCCCGCACCACACGTCCCGACGCTCCTTCGCGGTGCTCGGCCGTCGTGGGTGCCTGCGGCGTCGACGCGCCGCCGGCACTCGCGTCCGCGGCGACGCCGGTGCTCGGGCCTGCGGCGAAGTCGCTCCCGTCGGGATCCGCTTCGGAGACGGCCACGTCGGCGCCCGGGGAGACGATTGTCGCCGCCCGGCCATGCCGCCGCCAGGTGGCGACGTCGATCGAGGTTCCGGCTGCTCCGTTGGGGGGACCGCCGTCCCACAGCGCCAGCTGGCGAACGTCGGCATCGAGGTAGCGGGCGCGCAACAGCGCGAGTCCCATCGCCAGCTCGCTGCAGTAGCGAAACAGCACATCGTCGCCGAGGAAGGCGTCGCTGGTCGCGTAGTCGACCGCGTTGGCAGCGTTCAGGCAACGGTCAAAGCGCTCGACCCAGCCGCGTCCGGAAGGCAACACCGACTCCTCGATGAACTCCTGCAGCGCGAACGGCAGCACGACGTGAAGCTCGCTTCCGTGCGCCAGCAGCGCCTCGGCCCACAGGATGTCGGCCCCGCTCGCGAGCGACCCGTACGCGAACCCCGCCTGATGGCGCTCCACCACTTCGCCGATCCGCGCCGCCACGCGCGCCTCGGCGACGGGGGCAAATCGGCCCGGTGAGCGGTCGCGGGCGATCCGGTGGCCGCAGAAGTGAACGACTGCCGGGCCCGCGAGCTCGTCGAGCAGCTCCGCGTCGGCTCCCAGCACCTCGCAGATCGTGCGCAGCTGCCGCCGCGTGGTCGCGAGCGCGCCGTAATCTCCCTGATTCAGGGCCGCGGCCCGCTCCAGCTCGGTGCGCGCCGGCCCGTGCTCGCCGAGCAGCAGGTGCGCCTCGCCTTTGGTCGCCGCCGCGTAGTAGGAATCCTCGCCGCCGCCCGCAAGCAACCGCAGGACGATCCTCGCGAGCTCGTGCGTGCGGTCACGGTCACCCGCGATCAGCCACAACGTGGCGGCGTTGATCGCCGGGTAGTAACCGCCGGTGCGGGCGAAGATCGCGCCGTAGCGCTCGGCGGCCAGGGCAGCGAGGCGACGGCGTTCGGCCCCATCGGTCGCGAGCGCGACGTCCTTGGCAATCCGCGCGCGCAAAGCCGCGATGTCCTCGTCGGGGACGTCGGCCAGGCCGTACTCCTCAAATCGCCGTGCCGCCTCCTCGATCGCGCCCGTACGCGCGAGGGCGAGCACCGCCCGGTGCTTGAGCGCGAGGTCGTCGGGGTGCTCGGCCAGGCCTCGCTCGGCAGCGTCGAACGCGGCGAGCAGCTCGCCGCGGCGCTCCTCGTGCCTGACGGCCTCGAGCCACCACTCGGCCGAGTGGCTCCGTTGCTCGCCTCGGGGCGGTTGCTGGGCTGGCGCCGACACGCTCGCCGCGACTCTAACCGCGCTGCCCGTAAGCTGGCCGTCCGAGGGCACCGTGACGGCTGTGTTCATCTCCTATTCGCGCCGCGACAAGGACTTCGTCGCGCGGCTGCACGACGCGCTGGTTCAGCGCAAGTACGAGGTCTGGGTCGACTGGGAGGACATCCCCCCGAGCGCCGAGTGGTTTGAGGAAATCCGCGGCGGCGTCGAGCGCGCCGACGGGTTCATCTATCTGATCTCCCCGGACAGCGTCGACTCGACTGTCTGCCAACGCGAGCTCGAGCATGCGGTCAGCCAACGCAAGCGGATCATCCCGGTGCTCCGCCGCGACGTCGACGACGCCAAGGTGCAGCCGGCGGCCGCGGCACTGAACTGGATCTTTCTCCGCGACGGCGACGACTTCGATGCCGGCCTCGAGCAGCTGGCGGGGGCGATCGAGCAGGACCTCGATCACGTGCGCACGCACACGCGGCTGGGGGTGCAGGCGAGCCGCTGGGAGGCCGGCGGCCGCGAGCCAAGCCAGCTTCTGAGGGGCGCCGAGCTGGCCGCGGCAGAAGGGTGGCTCGTCGCCGGAGCCGACAAGCAGCCCGACGCGACGCCGCTCCAGCGCGAGTATGTGCTCGCCGGGCGCCAGGCGGCGACGCGACGCCAGCGGACCCTGATCGGCGCGGTAACGCTCGCGCTCGTGGTCGCCGTCGCGCTCGCCGTAGTGGCGCTGATTCAGCGTTCGAACGCGATTCATGAGCGCAACGTGGCGTTCGCGCGCCAACTTGACGCGCAGGCCCAGAGCCAGTACCCGACCGACCCGGAGCTGAGTGTCCTGTTGGCGGTCAAGGCGAGCCAGGTCAACCCCGGGTCCGCGACCGAGGAGGGACTGCGCGCCGCGCTCGCACAGTCACACGTGCGGATCCGCTACACGCTGACGGGTCCGGGGACGGGCGACGCGGTCTGGAGCCCAGACGGCACGCGACTGCTGGTCACGAGCCCCGGAGCCGGCGGCTGGGCTCGGATCTACACGCCCGGGAGCGACGCCGCCCCGGTCGTGCTCGGCTCGCCGCCGAGCGTCGCCGGCCAGAGCGAATGGGACGCCCGTGGCGATCGGGTCGTGATCGGCGGTACCCAGCCGGCCGTCTACGACGCGCTCACCGGGCGGCTGATCGCGCGGGTTCCGGGCAACGTCCTGTATTCCGCGCTGACGAGCGACGGCACGCGCGTGCTCACGGTCGACACAAACTCCCTCGGGCACGTGTTCGACGTCGCCACCGGGCACGAGCTGGCGAGTTTCCATCCGTCCGACCATGCCGCGACCTCCTGCCTGGCGCTCTCGCCCGACGACTCCGTCGCTGCGCAATGTGACCTGCAGTCGCTCACCAATCCGCGCTCCCCGGGGGCCCTCGACACCTGGGATGTCCGCACCGGGCGGCTGCTGCACTCGGTCCCGAGCCCGGCTGTGATCTCGAGCGTCGCCTTCAGCCCCGACAGCCGCCGCTACGTGTTCACGAGCCCAAGCTCGGTCAACAGCGGCTCCGGGACCTCGGCTGTCACGCTCGCACGAGCCGAGGGCCTTCCCGGCACGTTCGTGTACGACACCCACACCGGGCGGCGCGTGATCGCTTTCCAGGGTGCGGCGTCGGCGGCGGCGTTCAGCCCGGTCGCCGAGCTTCCGACGCTCGCCTACGCGACGGTCGGCAACAACCTCGCGCACGTGTACTCGTTCCTCTCCGGCCAGAACGTCACACTGGCCGGGGCCAACGACGTCATCAACTCCGTGGGCTTCGACCAGTACGGGACGGATGTCGTCACCGCAAGCAACGACAAGATCGCCAGGGTCTATGACGCGCTCACCGGCGGGCTCCCGGTAGAGGTCCTGGCGGGGCACAGGTCAACGGTGCAGAGCGCCGGCTTCGGGGCCGGCGACACCAGAATCGCGACCGCGTCGGCCGACGGCACCGTTCGCGTGTGGGCCGGCCCCATACCGCTCTCGGCGGCGACGCTGCCGCCATCGGGACCTGCACCGCTGGCCGACGCCGGCATCCGCTTCACCGCCGACGGCGAGCGGATCGTCCAAGCGAGCCAGACCGGGGCGGGACAGGTCCTCGACGGCCACACGCTGAAGGTGCTCGCGCGGTTCGCCGCACCCCCCGGACAGGGCTTCACCAGCGTCAGCGCGACCCGCGACGGCCGCATCGTGGCAGCGCTGTCGACGCCGCTGGGGAAGACCGGCGGGCTTGGGTTTGCAACGGTTGCCGACCTGTACGACTCGGGCACCGGCCGGCTGATCGCGACCCTACCGCCCGTCGCGGCCGGGCCGCTGTTCGGCGCCGCGCTCGACTACCACGGCGACACGCTCCTCACGCTCGGCGTCAACGGGGCATCCGACGAGTGGGACACCCGAACCGGCAGACTGCTGCACCACCTGCCTGGATCGACCGCAGCGGCTGCGGCGGCATTCTCGCAGGACGGCTCGCAGCTCGCGATCGTCCACTACCCCGATCTGCCCCGAACCGTCACCGGGACGACCGCGTTCGGACCGATCACGATCGATCTCTACGACGCCCGCAGCGGCCGGCACCAGCGAACGGTCATCGGCAACACGCTCACGCCGCAGGAGGTGGACACCGACCTCTACGCGCCGCTGACTGTCGCGTTCAGCCCCGATGGCACGCTGCTCGCGGTGTCCGGCGCCGACGAGGGCATCGAGCTCTACGACCCCCATACGGGGAGAGCCACCCACCTGCCCCTCGGGCTCGCCGACGCGCCGGGCGGCAGCTATGTGGCATCGCTCGCGTTCAGCCCCAATGGCAAGCTGCTCGCCGCCGGCGCAGCCAGCGGGGCCTATGTCTGGCGACTGCCGTCGTATGCGCCGTTCCCCACCTTCCAGCACGTCCCGCAGGGCAATGTCCGGTCGATCCTCGGCGGCGGGGTCGGTGTCCAGGTGGCCTTCAGCGCCGACTCGAGCTACCTCATGACCTCAGGCGACGTGGTCGTCAACGTCTGGGACATCGCCACCGGTCTGCAGCTGTTCCACGCCTACCCGACGACCCGTGGCGCCCTGAGCCCGGACGCCACCCGGGTGGCGACAGTCAGTGGCGCCGGCGTCGCGCTGTACCCGTGCGATTTGTGCGGCGGGCTCCCTCACTTGCTCGCGGTCGCGCGGCGCGACACGACCCGGTCGTTGCTCCCCGGTGAACGGGCGCGGTTCCTGAGCCAGGGATAGCCGGGCGGCTGTCGCGGGGATGGTGTGGGCGTCTGGGGGCACTGCGGGGCGGGGCCGGGGCACCGCGGGGCGTGGCCGGGGCACCGCGGGGCGTGGCCGGGGCACCGCGGGCCGAAATCCGCCTCCGCGAGCATGCTTAACGGCCCAAACTCCACGCCCGCGGCCGACCGTGGTTACATAAGCATGCCCCACATGCTTATGTAACCAAGGTCCAGCAGGCGCGCGCGATTTGTCCCCGTATGCAGCCGAAATTGTCAGATTACTGACACCATCTGGCCCGGCCATACCCTCACCAGCGCCGTTTCCCGAGCGGACCGCACCGCCACCGCCCTCCGCGGCACCGCCCCCGGGCCAAACCGCTCCGCCACCGCCGTCCGCGGCACCGCCCCCGGGCCAAACCGCTCCGCCACCGCCGTCCGCGGCACCGCCCCCGGGCCAAACCGCTCCGCCACCGCCGTCCGCGGCACCGCCCCGGGGCCCAAGCCAGCCCGCTCCGCGGGCCTAATCCGGCCGGCCGTCCGCCCCGCAACTATTTTCGATTCAGCATGCCGGCCCCACATGCTTCGGGCAAGCGCCGACCGCCCCCTAGCCCAGGTCCGCGAACGCCCCCTCGACGATCGTCTCGAGCACCGTCCGGCCGGGATTGGTCTTGCCGACGACCATCAGCCCCATCCCCGTCGCCATCAGCTGCGTCGCCTTCGCCGCGGGGTCGATGGCGGCGGGAATCTCGCCCCGCCGTTTCGCGTTGCCAAGCGCACGGGTCGCGTTGCGCTCCAGCCGAGCCATGTGGCCCCGGACCAGCTGCGCGACCTCCGAGTCCTCGGCGGCCAGCTCCATCGCCGAGTTGACCATCAGGCACCCCATCCGCCCCTCGGGGCTCATCAGGTCGCTCACCAGACCATCGAAGTACGCCCGGACCTCGGGCAGCGAGGCGCCGGAGCGCTCGAGCGCGCCGAGCTTCTCCGGCACCACCAAGCGTGAATAGCGCTCAAGCGAGTGTAGGAACAGCTCGCGCTTGCCGCCTTGAAAGGCGTTGTAGAGGCTGCCCGGCCGGACGCCCGTCGCCTCGACGAGATCGTCGACCGAGGTCTCCCGGTAGCCGCGCTGCCAGAACTCCCGCATCGAGCGCTCGAGCACCTGGTCGGGATCGAACTGCCGGGGTCTCGCCATCGTTCAGAAAATAACAGAGCGATCGTTCAAGAACCTTGGCGATTCCTCTCCATTGCTCCTCGCGGACCGGCTCAGATCCCGTTTCAGGCCGACTGGGCACGGGTACCAAGCAGCGCGCCAGGGACCGGAGAGGTCAACCGGAGGAGGGGAAAGTGCGACGTATCTACGCAGCGCTGGGCGCCGCGGCGGTTGCCGCTGCGCTCGCGGCCGTCGGGGTGACGACGGGCACCGCCAGTACCGGGGATGTGTACCTCAACCCGCATGCGCCGGTCCAGGCGCGTGTGGGCGACTTGCTCAGACGGATGACACTGGCTGAGAAGGTCGGACAGATGGATCAGATCGTGGTCGAGGTGCTCCGCGACTCGACCAACCCCGCCAGCGGGCCCTGTTCCGACGACGGGAATAACAACGACCCGCTGCAGCCCACCTGTCTGAGCTATGTGCTGAAGGACAACCTCACCGGGTCGATCCTGTCCGGCGGTACCGACAATCCGGCAGACAACACCGGCACGGGATGGGCCCAGCAGTACAACGCGATCCAGCACTTCGCGATCGCGAACAATCCGCTGCACATCCCGATCCTGTACGGCGTCGATGCCGTGCACGGGTTCGGCCACCCCTACCAGGCGACGCTGTTCCCACAGTCGATCGGGATGGGCGCGACCTGGGACACAGCGCTGGCGATGAAGGCCGGGATGGCGACCAACCAGCAGCTGTGCGCGACCGGCTCCCTGTGGGACTTCGCGCCGGTCCAGGATGTGGCCCGGGACAACCGCTGGGGCCGCCAGTACGAGACGTGGGGCGAGGAGCCGGCGCTGAGCGGAGCGATGGGCGCCGCCAACGTCAGGGGCCTGCAGAGCCAGTGCGGGGATGGCACCAGCGTGGCCGCGACGGTCAAGCACTTCGCCGGCTACTCGGAGTCGATCAACGGTCACGATCGCGTCGAGGCGCAGCTGCCGATCCGCTACCTGCAGGACCTGTTCCTCCCCTCGTACGCGGCCGGGATCAATGCCGGTGCTGACACCGTGATGGTCGACTCCGGCTCGATCAACGGCATCCCCGCGACGGCGTCGCACTACCTGCTGACGACGGATTGCGCGACCGGTTGCATTTCCACGGCGTCGTGATCAGCGACTACGGCGACGTGCCGGCGCTGCAGACCACATACCACATCGCCCCGGACCTCAAGACCGCGGCCGCTGACGCAGTCAACGCGGGTGTCGACATGGCGATGGAGCCGTTCGATCCGGCCGGCTGGAACGCGGCGCTGATCGCCGATGTGCAGGATGGGAGCGTGCCGATGTGGCGGATCAACCAGGCCGTCACCAGGATCCTGACGCTCAAGTTCAAGCTCGGCCTGTTCGAGCACCCCTACGTCGACCCGTCCAAGGCCGACGGCGCAATCACGGCGAACTCGACCCTGTCCCGCCAGGCGGCCGATGAGTCGATGACCCTGCTGCGCAATCAGGGCGGCGTCCTGCCGCTGTCATCGAGCGCCAAGGTGCTCGTCACCGGGCCGAGCGCGGACTCGGTCGCGAACCTGCTCGGCGGCTGGAGCGTCATGTGGCAGGGCGTGTACGGTGGCAACCAGCCGTGCTGCGCCGGCCCGCCTGACCAGATCCCGCCGGCGGTGACCGTGTGGGATGGCATCCACAGCGTCGATTCGAACGCGACCCTCGAGACCGACCCGAGCAAGGCCGCCGGCGATCTGTCGTCGGCCGATGCCGCCGTCGTCGTCGTCGGCGAGACGCCGTATGCGGAGGGCCTCGGCGACAAGCCGCTGCCGGAACTGACCGACGATCAGAAATCGCTGATCTCCTCGCTCGAGGCGACCGGCAAGCCCGTGATCGTCGTGGTCCTGGCCGGCCGCCCGATCGGCCTCGGCCCTGGCGACAGCGCGAACGCGATCCTGATGGCCTACCTGCCCGGCACGCAGGGCGGCAACGGCGTCGCGGACGTGCTGTTCGGGAGCTATGACCCGAGCGGCAAGCTGCCGGTGACCTGGCCGAGCGACGCTCCCCAGCAGTCGACCGGCTTCAACACCGGCGGGGCCTCGACGCTCGGGGACGAGCCGAAGTTCTTCGATCAGCTCGCGGGCAGCGAGTTCGGTCCGGGATCCGGCTACAACCCGCTGTATCCGTTCGGCTTCGGCCTGTCGTACACCACGTTCCAAACCAGCGGGCTGAGCGTGTCCGGTCCTTCGGGCGGCGCCGTCAGCGCTCGGCTCACCGTGGCCAACACGGGCGGCCGGGCGGGAGCCGACGTCGTGCCCGTGTATGTGGCCCAGCCGCTCGACTCGAGCGGAGTGCTGACGCCGCCGCAGCGGCTCGTCGGCTTCGCCCGCGTGGATGTGCCCGCCGGTCAGTCCCAGCCGGTCTCGGTCACCTTCCCGGTGTCCGAGCTGGCGGTGACCCAGGGTGACATCGACGGCTCGGGACCCCCGCAGGTGCAGCCCGGCGGCTATCAGCTGCAGGTCGGCTCCCAGAGCGTGCCGTTCACGATCAGGTGAGGGGGAGGCGGGTGGCGTTGGCTCGCTCCGGCGAGCACAGCGCCACCCGCGGCCGCCCCTGGAGGCAGAGCACCCTGAACTCGCCCCTGGAGGCAGAGCCCCCTGAACTCGACGCTGGGGCAGAGCCGCCTTAGTCGAGGTACTCGTAGGCGGGGATCGTCAGGAACTCGATCAGGTCCTCTGACAGGGCCACCTGCTCGAAGATCTGGCTGGTCTCGGCGGGCCGGCCGCGCTGCCAGACCTCCTCCCCCACGGCCTGGCGGATCCTCGCGGTCTCCTCGTCGAGGATCCGGCGGGCCAGCTCGCGCGTGACCGTGCGCCCGTCGGCCAGCGTCGCTCCGTGGTGGATCCATTGCCAGATCTGCGAGCGCGAGATCTCCGCCGTGGCGACGTCCTCCATCAGCGAGTTGATCGCGGCGGCTCCCCGACCGGTGAGCCAGAACGAGATGTACTGAAAGCCGACGCTGGCGTTGGTGCGCAACCCCGCCTCGGTGATCTCACCCGGAGTCGCCTGCAGGTCGAGCAGCTGCTCGGCGCTCACCTGCACGTCGTCGCGCCGGCGCTCGAGCTGATTGGGCGCGCCGCCCAGCCCGCGCTCGAACACCTCGCGCGCCACCGGCACCAGATCCGGATGCGCGACCCAGGTCCCGTCATACCCCTGGGAGACCTCACGCTCCTTGTCCTCCCGGACCCCGGCGAGCGCCTTGGCGTTCGCATCCTCGTCCTTGCGTGAGGGAATCAGCGCTGCCATGCCGCCCATCGCGTGGACGCCACGGCGGTGGCACGTCGCCGCCAGCAGCTCGGTGTAGGCGCGCATGAAAGGCACCTTCATCGTCACCGCGCTGCGGTCGGGGAGCACCATCTCGGGACGGTTGGGGAAGCATTTGATCGCCGAGAAGATGTAGTCCCAGCGACCGGCGTTGAGTCCCGCCGAGTGCTCGCGTAGCTCGTAGATGATCTCGTCCATCTCGAACGCCGCCGGCAGCGTCTCGATCAGGACCGTCGCCTTGATCGTGCCCCGGGGGATTCCGAGCGCATCCTGGGCAAAGCAGAAGACGTCGTTCCAGAGCCGAGCCTCGCGATGGGACTCCAGCTTGGGAAGGTAGAAGTACGGCCCCGAGCCGCGCGCGAGCAGCGCAGGCGCGCAATGGAACACATGCAGGCCGAAGTCGAGCAGCGCCCCGGCGATCGGCTCTCCGTCGAGCTGCACGTGGCGCTCGGGCAGGTGCCACCCCCGGGGGCGGACCAGCAGCGTGGCGGGATTCTCCGCCAGCTCGTAGTGGCGGCCGTCGGAGCCCGTGTAGGTGATCGTGCCCTCGATCGCATCGCGGAGGTTGATGTGCCCCTCGACCATGTTGCGCCAGGTGGGGGCGTTGGCATCCTCGAAGTCCGCCATGAACCCGTCGGCTCCCGAGTTCAGCGCGTTGATCGTCATCTTGCGCTCGGTGGGACCGGTGATCTCCACCCACCGCTGCTCCAGATCCGCCGGAACGGGCGCGGCCCGCCAGTCGCCTTCGCGAACTTCACGGGTCTCCGGCAGGAAGTCGAGCAACTCGCCGGCGGCGAGGCGCTCGCGGCGCCGCGCGCGAGCCTCGAGCAGCTCGGTCCGGCGTCCGCCGAATTCGCGCTGCAGCGCGGCGACGAACTCGAGTGCGTCGGGCGTCAGTACCTCGTCAAAGCCTGGTTCGAGCCGGCCGTACAGGCCGAGGTTCGTATCAGTGGTCATCGCCTCAATCTTCTCATTCCCGCGCGGGCCGGGGTGAAACCTCCGCCCCGCCCTCCGGCGCCGGCCGGCGTGAAGCTTCAGGCAAGCTCTCCAGCACGCACAGGATCCCGACCAGCACGGTTATCGCCGCCGCCACCGACCAGGCCGGCAGCGCGCTCCCGAGCGCGTACAGCACGAGCAGCGCCCCCGCTGCCGCGACCTTCTCGTAGCTGAGCTCTCCCGCCATCCGCAGCCGAAAGCCGACGTTGCCGAGCAGGTAGAGCGCCACGCCTCCGCACAACGCGAGTCGGACCGAGTCCGCCAGCGGCGAGTCGACGTGATGACCGCGGGCCAGCAGCTTGACCCCGACCGCGAAGATGATGATCCCCGCGACGATCACGAGGTGGATGTAGCTGTACGCGTCCGCAGCCGCGAGCACGGGATCGTCGTGCGAGCGCAATCGGGCTTCGGCCGCGGCGGCGAACCGGTCGAAGTACGTCCACCACATCCCGATCGTGATCAGCAGGCCGAGTGACAGCGCGATCACGAGCGACGACGTCGAGCCGGGTGCCGACGCCGGTGCCGACGCCGATCGCGACGATCGACTCGCCGAGACAGATGATCACGAACAGGCTGTAACGCTCGGCGAAGTGGGCCACCGCGACCCGCTGCAGGCCGCGCAGCCGCTCGCGGGTCAGCCACGCGGGGCCCGCGTAGTCGATCGCCAGCGCCGCGGTCCACATGACCGCTCGTGCGCCATCGTGAAGAAACGATCCGGCGAGCAGCAGCGCCATCCCGATCGCGACCGTGACCGAGAACCCCGCGATCGCCCGGCGGGAGGCATTCCCTTGCTTGGACGCGTCCGCGTACAGCCACAGGTGGACGAGTCGGACCGCGATATAGGTGCACGCGAACAAGGTCGCGTTGGCCCCGAACGCATGCGGGATCGCGAGCCCGGTGAGGAAGATCAACACCGTCGCGAGCAGCATGCTGAGCCGGAGCGCTCGCGCCGTGGTCGCTTGAGCGTTGGCCGCCCAGACGAATGCCGACCATGCCCACCAGACGAGCGCGAGCACCAGCATCGACTCGCCGAACCTGGTCCAGTTCGGGTCGTTGGCCAGCAGCGTCGTGACCTGCGTGATCGCGAACACGAACACGAGGTCCCACAGCAGCTCGATCGGAGCGGTACGCCGCTCGTCGGCAAGCTCCGCGGCCGGTGGGCTGGGCTCGGTCACGGCTCCAAGTATCGCCGCGCCCGGCGAGTGCACCGGGAGCGGTCCGACAATCGTTCGCGTCTACTCGGCAAGCGCCTGGATCAGCCGACTGCGAGCCGCCCCCAGTGACTGAGGGTGCGTGTCGATATCGCGCCACGGATCGCCGTCGCGCTCGAGCCGCGCCGGTACGTCTCGCAACGTCCAGCGGTCCGGCCGGGTGTGGTCGTCGGAGAGCTCATCTGCGTGCAGCGGCGTGGCGACGGGCGCGCCCGGCCGCGGCCGCACCGCGTACGGCGCGACCGCCGTGTGGGCGTAGGCGTTGCGCAGCACGTCGATCAGGATCTTGCCCTCGCGTTTGGCCTTGCGCTGCTCGGTCGTGAACGTCCGCGGATCCCGCAACGCGGCCAGCGATGCGAGCTGCCTGGCGAACTCCCTGACCTCGTCGAAGCCGGCGCGGCGACGCAGCGGCACGACCACGTGGTAACCGCGCGACCCGGTCGTCATCGTCCGGGAGCGCAGACCGAGTTCCTCGAGCAGCCCGGAGATCGCGAGCGCCGCCCTCCGGACCGCGTCCGGGTCGCCCGGGGTCGAGGGATCGAGGTCGACGATCAGCCGATCGGGACGGTCCAGGCGGTCACGGCGGCTGAGCCAGTTGTGCAGCGTGATGCAGGCCTGATCGGCGAGATAGATGAGCGTCGCGGCATCGCGGGCGACCACATGCGCGACCGTCCCGCCCTGCTTCGGGACCTCGACGCGCTCGATCCAGTCCGGGAAGTGGGAGCCGGCCTGCTGCTGCATGATCCGTGGGCCCGTGATCCCGTCGGGGTAGCGCTCGAGATTGAGCGGCCGCCCCTGCACCAGCGGGAGCATCGCCGGGGCCACGGCCTCGTAGTACCCGGCGAGATCGGCCTTGGTGATGCCATCCGGGAACAGCTCCTTGTCGGGGCGGTGGACTTCGACCCGGCGCCTACCGGCGGACACGGTCAGGCTCACTTGCCGGCCGTGGCCGCGCTTGCGCACGGCGCCGCAGCGCGAGGCGTACTCGCCCCCGTGGCGCGGGAATCGGGCGCGGCGGCGGGGCTTGGCCGCGAGCGGCACCGGCTCGGGGGTGGCCGTGGGCTGTCGATCCTCAGACTCGCGCTCCTGCGCCGCCCGGCGCGCGACCAGCGCCCGATGCTCGGCGATTGCGCCCGCGAGGTCGCCCTCTGGCATCTCCTCGTCGAGCAGGCTCGCCTCGAGCAGCGTCGTCAGGACGAGCAACTCGCGACTGGACGCCCGGCGCGGCCGGGCCCGGCGGGCGTTGCGCAGCGCGAACCGGTCCCAGGCCTGGGCGAACGAGATCAGCTCGGTGCGCCCGCCGGCGCGGTGCGCGGCGAGCATCGGGCAGATGCCGTTTGCGTCGGCGTACGCGCCGACGATGATCTCGTTGCCGCGGATCCCCTCGAGCATCGCGATCCGGGTCGCTCGCGGCAGGCAGTCGATCGCCAGCCGCAGGTCCTGGATCGTCGCTCGGCGCTGGGTTCGCATAGGGTTCGCGGCTTCAGGAGCCGGCCCGGCGACTTTATCGGCGCTCGTCGAGGCCCACAAGCGATCTCCTTGGCGCGAAAGGAACCTTGCAGATGAAGCTCGGAGTACACGTCGGCTACTGGGGCCTGGGGATGGGACCTCAGGATCAGCTGGAGGTCGTGCAGGAGGCCGAGCGGCTCGGCTATGACTCGGTGTGGACGGCCGAGGCCTACGGCTCGGACGCGGCCACGGTGCTCGCCTGGCTCGCGGCCGCGACTTCGAAGATCAAGCTCGGCTCGGCGATCTTCCAGATGCCGGGCCGCAGCCCGGCGATGACCGCGATGACCGCCGCGACGATCGACGAGCTGTCGGGCGGGCGGATGATGCTCGGGATCGGCTCCTCCGGGCCGCAGGTCGCCGAGGGCTGGCACGGCCAGCGCTTCGCCCGCCAGCTGCAGCGCACGCGCGAGTACGTCGAGGTCGTCCGCATGGCGCTGGCGCGCGAGCGCCTCGAGTACCACGGCGAGACGATCGAGCTGCCGCTGCCCGACGGCCCCGGCAAGGCGCTGAAGCTGATGATCGCCCCCGTGCAGGAGCGGATCCCGATCTACCTGGCCGCGATCGGCCCGAAGAACACCGCGCTCGCGGGCGAGATCGCCGACGGCTGGCTGCCGACGTTCTTCTCGCCCGAGCACGTCGGCGCGTTCCGCGCGCTGCTCGAGGAGGGCGCCGCCCGCGGCGGGCGCTCGCTGGACGGCTTCGACATCGCGCCGACGGTCAGCGCCTACATCTCCGACGACCGCGAGCTGGCGCGCAACCTGATGCGACCGCTGCTCGCGCTGTACATCGGCGGCATGGGCTCGCGCAAGCAGAACTTCTACAACAAGCTCGTGCAGCGCTACGGGTTCGAGGACGCGGCCGGAGATCCAGGACCTCTACCTCGACGGCAAGAAGGAGGCGGCCGGCAGCGGCGATCCCCGACGAGCTGATCGACATGGTCTCGCTGTGCGGGCCGCGCGACGTCGTCCGCGACCGGCTGGCCGCGTTCCGCGACGCCGGCGTGGGCACGCTGATGGTCACGCCGATGGCGTTCGCCACCGACGATCGGGTCGAGCAGCTGCGCGACGCGCTCGCCGACGCTCGCTGCGTTGAGCCAGGGCTGCGGTTCTTCCTCGGCGCGTTCGGCGAGCCCGGCCACGCGTTCCCGATGCTCGCGCTCGGTTCGCGGCTGGCGGCCCGCGGCCACGAGGTGACGCTCGAGACCTGGAGGCGGTGGCGCGAGCGACGTCGAGGCGGCCGGGATGCGAGTTCGTCGGCCGCGCCCGAGTACCCGGTGTTCCCGACCCGCGAGCGGCCGCTGAAGCCCTACGAGGCGGTCGTCCTGGCGACCGCCGAGACGCGGCCGGTTCTCGCGCGGTTCGCGCCCGACGTCGTCGTCCACGACATCCTGACGCTGGCGCCGGCGATGGCGGGCGAGCTCGAGGGGGTCCCGGTCGCGACGCTGATCCCCCACCTCTACCCTTCCAGCGCGCCGACCGCTCCGCCGTACGCGCTCGGCGCGCGGCTGCCGCGGACGGCCGCCGGCCGGAGGCTGTGGCGGGCGATGGAGCGGCCCGTGCAGGCCGGCCTGCGCCAGGGCCGTCGCGAGCTCAACGACGCCCGCCGGCCGGCTCGGCCTGCCGCCGGTCACCCGCCTCCACGGCGGGATCAGCACGCGGCTGTGCCTCGTCGGCACGTTCCCCCAGCTCGAGTACCCGCGCGACTGGCCGCAGCGAAGTCCACGTCGTCGGGCCGCTGATGTGGGAGCCGCCGTATCACGACGTCGAGCCGCCGCCGGGCGACGAGCCGCTGGTGCTGGTCGCGCCCTCGACCGCCCAGGATCCCGAGCACCGGCTGCTGCGGGCCGCGTTGCGTGGGCTGGCTCGGCGAGCCGGTGCGGGTGCTCGCCGCGACCAACCGCAAGCGCGCTCGCGCGGGCCCGTGGCGCGTGCCCGCGAACGCCCGGCTGGTCGAGTGGCTCTCCTACGCGCGGACGATGCCGCAGGCCGCGCTGGTCATCTGCCACGCCGGCCACGGCACGCTCGCCCGCGCGCTCGCATCCGGCTGTCCGGTGCTGGCCGTGCCGCACTCGGCGACATGGGCGAGAACGCCGCCCGGGTCGACTGGGCCGGCGTCGGCGTCCGGCTGCCGTGGCGGCTGCTGAGCCCCGGCGACGCTGCGGCTCGCGGTGCGCCGCGCGCTGAGCCGACGCGTCGCTGGCGACGCGGGCCGCGGGGCTGGCAGCTGGGCCGCGCTCGCACGACGGCGCGGCACGCGCGGCGGACCTGGTCGAGCCGCTCGCGGTCAGTCAGCGCGATGCTCGCGCACGTACGCGATGAGCTCGGCCGCGTGGCTCTGGACGATGTCGACCGGCTCGCCGTAGCACGTGCACAGCTCGAGCACGGCGCGCTGGTCGCTCACCTCGACCGCGCGCCAGACCGCGCCGTGGTCCTTCCAGCGCTCTAAGTCTTCGATCGTGACCGGAGCTCGCATTGGGCTGTCCTATTTCGTTGGAGCTCCGGGGGTGGGACTCGAACCCACAACCTTTCGGTTAACAGCCGAATGCTCTGCCGATTGAGCTACCCCGGACTGGAATTGCGTGATTGGGCCGGCGCCCGTGAGCACACTGTACCGGCGCCGGGGGCGGCGGCGCGGCCCTCACATGGCCTTCTCGAGCCTGGTCACGATCTCGTGCTGCGGCCTTCAGCACCTCCTCTCGTTCGCGTGCCAGCGCGCCCACCTCGCGGCCTGGCCCACCGCGCGCGCGGCGGATCGCGCGGTCGAGGCGGGCGAGCTCGAGCAGCAGCCGCGCGTGCTCGAGCTGCTCGACGGTGACCTCGCCGGCTCGCCCGGCGCGCTGCACCAGGTCCGCGACTCGCCGCGCGAGCTCCTCGTCGTCGGGCGCGATCCCGGTCATCGGCATCTCGGTCTGCCCGGCCAGGTGTCTGGCGGCGCGCCGCAGTCGCTCGCTCGTGATGTGCTCGTCGGGGTCGATCGCGGCGAGCGCCACGCGCCCGGCCTCGGGCAGCGCGATGCACAGGGCCAGGAAGCCGCGCTCGGTCCGCACGGCCGGGTCGATCGAGCTCCCGCGACTCCGGCCGGGCCAGATCGCCGTTTGTGCGCCCGCCGCGGGCAATCAGGTCCGCGAGCCGGGCCTCGGACAGCTCGAGCCGGCTCGGCGACCCGCCGCATCAGGTCCTCGCGCAGCACGCTCGCGGGCAGCTCGGCCAGCACCGGCTGCAGCTCGGCCAAAGCGCCGATCCCGGCCCTCGGCACTGCCGGTATCGGCGCGATCCAGGATCCGCTCGACATGGAAGACGACGAACGGCACCGAGCTCTCGACCCGGGCCCGCAGCGCCTCGGCGCCCTCGCGCTCGACCAGCTCGGCGGGATCGGTTCCCTCCGGCAGCGGCACCACCCGCAGCTCGAGGCCGCTGCCCGGAGGCGAGCGTCGCGGCGCGCAGCATCGCCTCCTGGCCGGCCGCGATCCGCGTCCAGGCACAGCTCGAGCACAGCCACGACCCGCTCGAGCTCGGCGACCTGCTCCTCGGTCAGCGACGTGCCCATGATCCCGACCGCGTTACGCAGCCCGGCCTGATGCAGCGCGAGCACGTCGGTGTAGCCCTCGACCAGGATCATCCGCCCGGCGCGGGCGGCGGTGGCGCGGGCGTGGTCGATCCCGAACAGCTGGCGGCGCTTGTGGTAGAGCTCTCCCTCGGAGCTGTTCAGGTACTTCGGCTGCTGGTTCTCGCGCATCGCGCGGGCGCCGAAGCCCACGACCCGGCTGCGGGCGTCCGCGGACGGGAACATGATCCGCTCGCGGAACCGGTCGTAGATCTGACCCTGCCGGGAACTCGAGCGCTGGGCCAGCCCCACCGCGAGCAGCTCCTCGTCCGCTGAAGCCGGCCCTGCGCGAGGCGAGCAGCATCCGGTCCCAGGCGCTCGGCGCGTAGCCGACCCGGAACTCCTGCAGCGTCTCCTCGGTCAGCCCGCGGCCGCAGCAGGTACTCGCGCGCCGGCCCGGCCTCGCCGGCCTCCCACAGGTAGCGCGAGTAGTACGTGGCGGCCCGGCCGAGCAAGGCGAACAGCCGCTCGCGGCGCTCCCGGCGCGAGGCCGCCTCGGGGTCCTCGTCCTCGGTCTCGAGCTTGACGCCGAAGCGCTCGGCGAGCGACTCGAGCGCGCCCTTGAAGTCGAGCCCCTCGGTCTCCATCACGAAGTCGAACGGATCGCCCGAGGCCTGACAGCCGAAGCAGTGGTAGAGCTTCTCGTCCGGGCTGACGTGGAACGAGCCGGTCCGCTCGTCGTGAAACGGGCAGAGGCCGAAGTAGCTGTCGACCCCCGCGCGGCGCAGCTCCAGCCGGGAGCCGACCAGCGCGACCATGTCGACCGCGTCGCGCACGCGGTCGCGTGAGTCGGCCGTATAGCGGGTCACGGCGCGAACGCGACCGGCACGCTCAGCGCCTCGAACGCGCGGATGCAGAAGCGGTCGGTCATCCCGGCAAGGTAGTCGGTCACCCGCCGCGCGAGGTCTCCCTGCGGGATCGAGTCCGGGATCTCCTCCGGATGCGAGCAGTAGTGGTCGAACAGCGCCCGCACCACACCGTGGATCTTGGCGTGCTCCCGGGTCGCCTCCGGCCCGAGGTAGATCCGCTCGAACATGAACGAGCGCAGGTCCGCCATCGCCCCGCCGATCACCTCGCCCTGGACAATGTCGCCCGCCACAGCGGAATGCTCGACGAGGTCGTGTACGAGCGTGTCGATCCGGCGCGGTCCGGCGTCACCGAGGATCTCGATCGGGCCCGCCGGAAGATCCTCGGCGGCGATCAGCCCGGCCCGCAGGGCGTCGTCGATGTCGTGGTTGATGTATGCGACCCGGTCCATCACGCGGACGATCTTGCCCTCCAGCGTCGAGGGCTCCGCGGCCCGGCCGGAGTGGCTCACGATCCCGTCTCGGACCGCCCAGCCAAGATTGAGCCCCTCCCCGTCACGCTCGAGCACGTCGACGACGCGCAGCGACTGCTCGTGGTGCATGAAGCGCAGCCCGAACCGCTCGGTCAGGCAGCGGTCGAGTGCCTCTTCTCCGATGTGGCCGAACGGGGGATGTCCGAGGTCGTGACCGAGACCGACCGCCTCGACGAGATCCTCGTTCAGGGCAAGCGCCCGGGCCACCGTTCGCGAGACCTGCGCGACCTCGAGCGTGTGCGTGAGCCTGGTGCGGTAGTGATCGCCGGCCGGGGAGACGAACACCTGCGTCTTGTGCTTGAGCCGGCGGAACGACTTGCAATGGACGATCCGGTCACGATCGCGCTGAAACGGGGTCCGTAACCCGCAGTCGGGCTCCGGGTGAACGCGGTTGGCGGGATAGGAGCGGGTCGCCTGCGGCGCCAGGGCACGTTCCTCACGCTCCCGGATCCGCTCGGCGAACGCCGCCGCGACCGGCCCGGCCGGATGCTCGTATCCAGTGATCACGGCATGATCGCTCACCCTTCGATTCTGACACCGAGATCGGCCCCGCCGACGGCTTTTTGCAATTCGGTCACACCGAAGGGTGACCGGCGCACGCGCCGGCGCGGTCCGGGTACACTCCTGAATCTAGAGCGATGGTTCGGGCAGGGACAATCACTCGCTGGGCAGGCGTGCGCGCGGCCGCGGTGCCGGCGGGTGCGGTGGGTGTGCGGCTGACAGTCGCCCTGGGAGCGGCGTGCGCGCTCGCCTGCGCGCTCGCCGCTGCACCCGCGCTCGCCTGGCAGCCAGAGCCCGCCCAGTACGGCGTCGGCTCGCAGACCAACGTGCCCGTGACGATGAGCGACGGCACCGTGCTGCGCGCGAACGTGTACTTCCCCACGGACCCGAGCACCGGCGCCGCGGCCGCCGGGCAGTTCCCCGTGATCCTCAGTCAGACCCCGTACGGCAAGGACGACGGCGCGGCCGGAGGCCAGCTGGCGGAGCTCGCCGGCGAGAGCACCTACCTCGTCCAGCGCGGCTATATCGACGTCGTCGCCGACGTACGCGGAACCGGCGGCTCGCAGGGCGAGTGGGGCCTGTTCGACCCCGTCCAGGGAACCGACGGCGCGACTCTCGTCGACTGGGCGGCATCGCTCCCCCACGCCGACGGGGATGTCGGGCTGCTCGGCGCCTCCTACCTGGGGATCAACCAGTTCGCGACCGCTGCCGACGCGGGCCCGGCCCACGTCAAGGCGCTGTTTCCGATCATCGCGGGCAACGACCTGTATCGCGACACGGCGTTTGCGGGTGGCTTCCCCGACATCGAGTTCTCCAGCTTCTACCTCGGCCTGACCGCAGCCCTGAACACCGCCGGGCCACTCGAGGAGGGCAACAGCGACTTCGTGACCGCGCTCACCGACCACGTCCACGATCTGTTGGATTTCGACGTGTCGCTGCTCGCGGGCGCCGAGACGGGTGCAGACCAGGCTTACGATCAGGGCTACTGGGCCGCGCGCAACCCGGTCGGGCTGATCCAGCAGATCGTCAACGCCGGCATCCCGGCGTTCCTGATCGGCGGCTGGTATGACCTGTTCCAGCGCGGCGAGCTGGTCAACTACTCGAGCTTCCAGAACGCCTACGACCATCGCGCGCTGCTGGCGCCGATGAGCCCGACCCAGCCGGTGAGCTCGCGATACCAGCTGATCCAGGGGCCGTGGTACCACGTCACCGCCGGCATCGGGCTCGACTACCACGGCCTCGACCTCGACGGAGTCGAGCTGGCGTGGTTCGACCACTGGCTGAAGGGGATCGACACCGGGATCACCGACACGACCGCGCCGCTGCATCTCGAGGACCTCGCGACCGGCGCGTACACCGACGCCTCCCGCTACCCACTCGACCAGGCCACGCCCACGACCTACTACCTCGGGCCGGGCGGGACGTTCGGCACCACCGCGCCGCCGGCGGGCGCCGCGCCCGACGCGCTCGCGTTCACCGGCACAGAGATCCCGTGCACGAGCTCGACCGAGCAGTGGGCCGCGGGGCTCGGGCCCCTGGCGCTGTCGTACTTCGGCCTCCAGGACCCGTGCACGCAGACCGTCAATCTGTCCCAACTCGGTCCCGGCACCCAGAGCTACACGACCCCTCCGTTCTCGACTTCGACCACGCTGGCCGGTCCGATCGGCGCGACGCTGTATGCGACATCGACGACCAGCGACACCGAGTTCGTTGTCCAGCTCTCCGACGTCGCGCCCGACGGACAGGCCACGGCCCTGACCTCCGGCCTGCTCGAGGGACGCCAACGGGCACTCGATGACCAGATGACCTGGTACGCACCCGACGGCAAGCCGCTGCTTCCCTACCACCCGTACACCGCGGCGAGTGCCACACCCGTCGTTCCGGGGGCCGTGACGCGCTACGACATCGAGGTGTTCCCGACCGTTGACACGCTCCAGCCGGGCCACCGCCTCCGCGTGACGATCGCGACCTCGGACTTCCCACACGCCGTCCCCACGCCGGCGCAGGCGCTCAACCTCCTCGGCGGGGTCTACTCGCTCGAGCACTCGGCGGCGTACCCATCGAGTGTGGAGCTGCCGCTGATCACAGCGGCAGCCGGCGCCGGATCGCGGACCGAGTTGCCGCGGGCCGAGTTGCCGCGGGCCGAGCGGACGCCGCTCGGCTGCCCGGCCGCCACCGGCCGGCTGAGCGGACTCGCGCTCGGGGCGGTGCGGCTCGGGATGACACGCGCCCAGGCCCGGAGCGCGTTCGCGTCGAGCGTGGCGCGCCCGGCGCGATATGAGGACTTCTTCTGCCTGACGCCGCTCGGGATCCACGTCGGGTACCCGTCGGCCGCGCTGCTGCGGTCGCTGTCGCGCGGCCGGCGGCGCGAGGTCGAGGGCAGGGTCGTGGTCGCGCTGACCGCCAACCCCGCTTATGCCCTGGGCGGCGTGCGCCCCGGGGCCCGGCTGGGAGCCGTGGTCGGGCGGCTCCACCCGGGCAGGGGGTTCGCGGTCGGGCCCGACACCTGGTACCTGACCGCTAACGGCGCCAGTCGCGGGGTGCTCAAGGTCCGCCACGGGATCGTCGAGGAGGTCGGGATCGCCGACCTCGCGCTGACGGCGAGCCGCGCGCAAGCGGCGCGCTTCCTGCGGAGCTTCGCCTAAGCGCTGGAGGTGCGTGCGCCGGTCTCGGGGCGTGTGCGCTATGCGACGAGCAGCGGTCGCAGCCGCACGTGCGCGTGGTGCTCGGCGGTCTCGGTGATCGCGCGCTCTGCCTGTCTGAGCGCGCGCGGGGACGCGTCGGGCGCCTGCGCCAGCGGACTGCCGAGCGCGCCGACCAGGAACTCGTAGCTCTCTTGATCGAGCGCAAACGCCGCGGCCTCGCACGAGGTGCACACCACTCCGCCGGCGGCGGCCGAGAATCCCTGCAGATGCTCGACCTCGCCGCACTCGGCACACGCCCCGAGCTGCGGCACGATCCCGGCCGCCAGCAGCAGCTTGAGGCGAAACGCAAGCCCATTCGCCGGCCTGGCCTGGGACGCATCGGCGCTCAGCAGCGACAGCTCGTTGGCCAGCAGCGCGAACACCTCCGGATGCGGGTCGGAGGTCTCGAACAAGCGCGCGACCGCGTCACACGCGCGCGCGGCGGCATCGAGCGTCGCGGCATGGTCGCGCAGCGCGCCATGCACGGCGACTGTGTCGACACTCGAGACCGTGAACAGATCTCCGCGCCCGCTACGAAGCACGGCGCGAACACGAAAAAACGGCTCCAACCGTGCGCCGAACCGGCTGCGCGAGCGCCGCGCGCCCTTCGCGATCGCGCCCAGCCGGCCATACCCCGGGGTATATAGGTGCAGGATCCGATCCGCCTCGCCATAACGAATCGAGCGCAGCACGATCGCCTCGGTCTTCAGCGGCGCCGGCATCGGCCACAACCCTCACAACCAGGCCCGCAACCGCCCGCGCCACCCCGATAGCCGGTTGCTATACTTTCTGAAGCAATGAAGTCCATCACGGTGTACACGACCGACCACTGTGCCTTCTGCGTCAGCGCCAAAACCCTCCTCGCGCGCCGCGGGATCTCGTACCAAGAGATCAATCTGGCACGCGACCCGGACGGTCGCGCCGAGCTCGCGACCCGCACCGGCATGATCACCTTCCCTCAGATCTTGGTCGACGGCGAGTCGATCGGCGGGTTCAGGGAGCTACTCACGGCGGACCGCGAAGGCCGGCTCGCCGACCTACTCGCGGCGTAGCGCCCCCGCACCCCTCATTTCGGGGTGGGCTTGACGGCGTACGCGTCCATTCGGACCGCCTGTAGGGGTGGTTCTACTGGGGGGCGTCCTCGTGGGCGGGTCAACCGGCTGTAGCCCGGGCTTGCGGTGGGAGGCCCGGACGGGCCGGATCAAGGCCCGGGGGCGGCGCCGCGGATGGCGGCGGGGTGCGGTCTGCTTGGGGAATGGCGGTGGTACGGGGCGGCCGGGCCCGTGGGTGTCAGGAATCTGACAATTTCACCTGCATACAGGGAGCAGGGAACAGGGACAAACCGCGCGCGCCTGCTGGACCTTGGCTACATAAGTATGTGGGGATGCTTATGTAACCAAGGTCGGCCGAGCGGACGCACTTTGGGCCTGTATGCATGCTGCCAAGGCCGATTTTGGCCCCCAGCGGCCCCAGCCCGTCACGACGAGGTCGCTCTCGACTCATTTCCGCCCGCGCCAAGCCTCTGCGTCCGCCTCGCTCCGGCCTCCCGCCTCGCTCCGGCCTCCCGCCTCGCCCCGGCCTCCCGCCTCGCCCCGGCCTCCCGCCGCAAGCCACCGTTCGGCTCCGTAAGCGCCCACGTGAACCGCCTCCGCCTGCGGCAACCGACCCAGAGCAGTCCGTTAGCCACCAAAGGCGGTCCTCAGGGACGCGACCGCCGTCAAGCCCACCCAAGCGACGCTCACTCAGGTGCCGCTGAGCGCCACCAACCCCACCATCGACGCCAACCCAGGCGCGGCTGACCCGAGCGCCGTCAACCCTCCACCCCATCGGTGCTACGCCGAGCGCCGTTGCCGGGGCCGCGGCTGGCAGTGCTCGCACACGTATGTTCCCCGCCCTCCGACGACGAGCTTGCGGATCGGGCGCCCGCAGTTGGGGCACGGCTCGCCTTCGCGGCGATGGACGAGGAAGCGGTCCTGGAATGAGCCGCGTGCGCCGTCGACGTGGCGGAAGTCGTCGATCGAGGCGCCCTTCGCCTCGATCCCCGCAGTGAGCGCCGCCTCGATCGCCTCCCGCAGCCGCTCGAGCTGCGCCCCCGTCAGACGGCCCGCCGGCCGCAGGGGGTGGATCTTGGCCCGGAACAGCGCCTCGTCGGCGTAGATGTTGCCGACGCCGGCGATCCGTCGCTGGTCGAGCAGGAACGCCTTCACCGGCGCACGGCGGTCGCGCGCGATCGCGCGCAGGTGGGCGGCGGTGAACTCGGGCGTGAACGGCTCGACGCCGATCCGCGCCGCCAGGTAGGCGTCCCGCGCAGCGGTGCCGTGGACCAGCTGCCCGGTCCCGAACCGTCGCGGGTCGACGTACGCGACGTGGTGACCGGCGTCGAGGGAGAAGTGCACGCGGGTGTGGGGCGGGTCGACCGGGGGATCGAACAGCACCGCGCCCGTCATCCGCAGGTGGATGAGCAGGTGGCGGTCTCCGGACAGGCGCCAGATCAGGTATTTGCCGGAGCGCTCGACGGCCTCGACGAACGCTCCGCGCAGTTCGTGCGCTACCGCTGCCGGATCGTCGGGGCGCGTCCAGCGCCAGTCGAGGATCTCGACGTCCTCGATCGTCCGCCCCTCGAGGTGTGGCGCCAGCTGGCGGCGAATCGTCTCGACCTCGGGCAGTTCGGGCACAGGGATCTTCTACACGAATGTGCTCGCCATGGTTCCCTGCCCGCGGTCCGCGGTCCGCGGGCATGGTTCCCGGTCCGCGGTCCGCGGTCCGCGGTCGCGGGCTCAACGGTCGATCTGTGCCCGCGGATGCGCGTCGAAGTACACGTCGCGCAGGCGCTCGGCCGACAGGTGCGTGTAGATCTGGGTCGTGCCGATGTCGGCGTGGCCGAGCATCTCCTGGAGCGATCGCAGGTCACAGCCGCCCGCGAGCATGTGCGTGGCGAACGTGTGGCGCAGCGTGTGCGGGCTCATACGCTGCTCCAGACCGGCGCTGCGCGCGTGGCCCTGGACGATCTTGTACAGCCCCTGCCGCGACAGGCCGCCGCCGCGCAGGTTGACGAACACGCGTCGTTCGTCGCTTAGGCCGACCAGACGCGGCCGGCCGCGCGCGAGGTAGGCCGTCAGGCTCTCGATCGCCTTGCTGCCGATCGGGACGATCCGTTCCTTGGAGCCCTTGCCCCGGGCACGCAGGATCCCCGCCTCGAGGTCGAGCTCCGAGAGCTCGAGTGCGATCGCCTCGGACGCGCGCAGGCCGCAGGCGTACATCGTCTCCAGCAGGGCGCGGTCGCGCAGCGCGGCGGGGGAAGTACCGCGCGGCTGGGCCAGCAGCCGCTGGACCTCGTCCCGGCTCAGGACCTTTGGCAGGCGGCCGCCGGAGCGGGGCGGGCGCAGCTCGGTGGTCGGGTCGTGATCGAGGATCTGCTCGCGCCGCAGATACCGGTAGAACGATCGCAGGCACGCGATCTTGCGCTGGAGCGTGGCGGGGGCCACGGCGGAGTGGCCCTCCCGCCCCGCAGCGAGCTCGGAGATGAACGCCGCGAGGTCGGCCGGCAGGACTGCCAGCGGCTCGAGCTCGTGCCTGGCGAGGAACGCCCCGTACTGCTGGAGATCGGACCGATAGGCCTCGAGCGTGTTTCGCGACAGTCCTCGCTCGAGCTCGAGGTAGGCCAGGAAGTCGAGCGTCAGATCGACCGTGCGGGGTGGGGCAGCGCTAGCGGGCATACCGGCGTATTCGTGGCCGCGGCGGGGGCTCCTTCAGCCAACGGTGGGGATCGTCGCCGCGTACCCGCGACGATCGACGGTCGCGGCGAGCGCCAGCCCGGCCGCCTGCGGGTCCGGTCAACGCGAACTGGATCGTCCGCTGACTGAGGCGATGCCGAACCGTCAGCAGCGTGTGCCCGCCGTGGCGCAGCGTCAGCTCCGAGATCGCTCGCGGGGCTTGTACGGTGACCACGAACGAGCCTCGCCGGCCAACGATCGTTGCCATCACGTGATCGGGGTCGGCCCTAACGCCGAACATCACCGCCTGGTGTCCACCGAGCGCGACGTGGCGGCAGGGCAGCGTGCCCGCGGGGAATCCGAAGGCGCGGTCGCCGATCGCCGGTAGGGCGGGCATCACGCGGCCGTCGCAGCTGATCGAAAACTGGCCCCGAGAGAGCAGGCTCGTACCCGGACCGACCGGGAGCGGCGAGCGTGGGTGCGTTGCGCGGAGCGTCGCGGTCTGGAGGCAGACGATGACGCGTGCCGGCTTGCTCGTGGTCGCCGTCGCCGCCCCGGGCGGTCGGCCGGCCGTGTCGCGCGACGAGCGAGCTGGGTTGACGGCGCCGGCGGCCGCGAGCAGCTGTGCGACGACGGCGGGATCGGTCAGCTCGAGGCCGCCGGAACCGCACAGCGGCGTGAGGGTGCTCTGGAGCAGCGACTCGTGGTAGTCGTCGGCGCTCGACTGCGTCGCCGGACCCAGGTCTGCGCTGACGCCGAACGCGCTGGATAAACCGACGATCCCGTCGTTGGGGAAGAAGTACGCGAGCGGGTCCGATGCCATGCGGCCGAACGGATGGCAGGCGGTCCCGGCGAACGTCCAGGTCTTGACCCCCGGCGGGCTGAGGGTGAGGTTGTCAAGCGCTCGCGCGATGAACGTCAGGTCGATCAGCGCGGCTCTGCCGAAATGGCTTTCGGCCGTCGTGGGGCGTGCCGATCGTGAACAGGCCGGTGGCGCGGGCGTGATAGCGCGAGATCGCGATCCGGCTGAAGCCGCCACCCATGCTGTGCCCGACCAGCAGCGCCGGCCGGCCGACCACGTTTGTCTGATAACGGGCCAGGCTCGCTGCGTTGACGTTGAAGCCGAGCGTATTGATGATCACCGTGTGTGCGTTCGGGTCCGAGCTCGACGAGGGCACGTAGACCGGGAACCCGTGGCTCTGGAGCGCCGCACAGAGAGCCGCCATGCTGCCGACGGTGGCGCAGTCCCCGCCCGGCAGCAGGCCCGGGGTGCGGGTCGCCGAGCCAAAGTGCACCAGGCGCCCGCCAGCGGTCAGAATGCCCGGCACCGATCATGTCGACGCGCTCGAGAGCCTTCCTCGTGGTTGTATTCGCGTTCTTGGCCATCCCCGCGGTCGCCTCCGCGCACCTGCGTACCGGTACCGTTGCCGTCGACTACCGGGCCAGCATCCTCGCCCAGGATACATCCGCCTACACGGCCCAGATCTATCTGAGCGACCGCGGCCTGCGCCTGACCGTCAAGCCCGAGCACGTCGTCGTCATGCTCGGCTATCTGGGCGAGCCGGTGTTCCGACTCGATCGCGCCGGGCTGTGGGTCAACGCGGCGTCGCCGACCGCGGTCGTCGCGGGCCTGCTGCCCAAGGCGCAACGGGTCACGGCCTCGGTGCCGAGCTGGCGCCTTCATCGCGGCGCGAGATCGGCGACCTGGCACGACGCGCGCGTGCAGGGGCTGCCGCCGGGAGTCGATCACGGAAGCTGGAACGTGCCCCTGATCGTCGATGGCCACCGCACCGAGCTCCTGGGTGACCTGCAGCGCTTCCCCCGGCCGTCGCTCTGGCCCTGGCTCGCGGCCGTGGCCGCACTGATCGCCGCCGCGGCCACGCCGATTCTGACGCGCAGGCAGGACCGGATCCGACGCGCCGCGATCGCTCTCGGTCTGATAGCCGCGTTCGCGTCGGTGGTGATCGCGCTCGCGTTCGTGTTTGACAGCTACGCCTCGCCCGGCACCTGGATCGAGGGTCTCGACGAGATCGCGTTCCTGGCGGTTGGCATCGGCGTACTGGTGAAAGGCCCGCAGAATTTCCACGTGTTCGCCGCAATCGGGCTCGGCCTGGTCAGCGTCGCGGTCGCGATCAGCAAGGGCGCGGCCTTCCTTCATCCGATCGTGCTGGCGAGCCTGCCCGGGACGGTGGTGCGAGTCGGCGTCGTCGTCGCGCTCGGCGCCGGATTCGGCGCTTCGCTGCTCGGTTGCTGGTTTCACATCGAGACCGCCACGCCGGCGCGAGGCGCCAAGCGCGATGTGGGTTTCCCGAAGACCGCGACGCCCGCGCGTCAGCGGCCCAGCGCGTAGGTCGCGACGTCCGACTCGAGCGTTCCGACGGCCACGTATTGGCCGGTATGGACGTACACGACCTTCCCGGCCCGGTTGAGGAAGATCGTGGTCGGCAGCCCGATGATCGAGGCGAACGAGCCAAGCTGCTGAATCGTCGTCGAGTAGCTCGGATAGCTCACCGGATGCTGGCCGAGGAACGAGCGGGCGTCGCCTGAGGAGTCATCCGAATCGGCGCCGAGGAACGCGACCTGCTTGCCATCACGCGCGGAGGCGGAGGCGAACACGCCAAACTCCGCGCGGCACGGCCGCACCACGAGGCCCACGCGTTGACCACGATCGGGTAGCCGCGCAGCCCCCGGAGCCTCGCGACGAGGTCCGGTTCGGAGCCGAGCAGCTGCCCCGCCTGCTGGTGAAGCGCGGCCAGCGGCGCCGGAGAGCCGGCGAGCTGCTGCTGTGCCGCGGCGACGTCGCCGGCGGGCTCGGCGCACGTGCCAGCGCAGCGCGGAGATGCGCCCGCAGTGCGGCCTCGCTCAGCCAGCCCTGCGTCGAGACGTCGTAATACCAGATGATCTGACCTGAACGCGAGATCAGCACGAGCCAGGGCTCGTCCTGTACCCCGTAGCCGTCCGCCAGGCGGCCGCTCTGATCGACCGCGACCGGGTAGTTGAGCGGGTAGTGCAGGCGATGAAGGAAGTTCGGCAGCGCGCTCGCCGAGGGCTCGACGCTGCCCTCGTCGACGGCCCTCAAGGCCGGCAATTCCTCCCCGGCGGCTTGTGACGCGTACCGGCCCAGGTTCTGAAGCTGGGCAGCGAGGTTCGTGACCTCCGAGTCCCAGGTCGCGAAGAACAGCAGCAACCTCGCCGAGCCGGGACGCCGAGCGTGACGGTTCCTTCGTTAGCTGAGGCGACCGTCACCGCGGTTGCCGGGCTGAGCGGCGCAACGCGGACGTAGGAGAGGTTCGAGTTCACGCGGGGGTGCCCCGGCAGCAGCCTCGCCGCCTCAGCGGCCAGTAGCTGAGCGAGCTGACCGACGGCCGCGTAGGCCTGCTGGGTCTCGTACAGCTTCTCCAGCCTGCCGTCGGGCCCGATCACGAACACCGCCGGCGTGTGGTCGATCTGGCCCTGCTCGATCGCCACGTCGATGTGGTAGGCGTGCCAGACGCGCGCGAGCTGCGCCTTTGACCCGGTCGCGAACAGCCACTGGTGCATCATGCCGTGCGCCTCGGAGTAGGCACGCACATCTTTGACCGTGGTCGCGGTCGGATTGGCGTCGATGCCGAGCAGCTCGACCTTGGCGGCGGCGGGACCGAGGAAGCTCTTCGCCTGCACCATCGCGGTCGTGGTCAGCGGGCAGATCGTCGTGCACTGCGAGTCGTTGAACGCCAGGATCACGACCCGTCCCCGGAATGACTGAAGCGACACGGGCCGCCCGTACTGGTCGGTGAGGGTGAAGCTCGGGGCCTGGCCGGTCAGCGAGGTGCCGGGATCGAGGTCGGGGTTGGTCGCGAGAGCGTTTGCCGACTTGTACGTCGGGCGCGAGGCGATTCCGATCGCGCCCACGACTACGACCGCGAGGGCCACGGCCCCGAGCGCGACCCAACGGACGACCCGCGAGCGGCTCGCGGTGCTCATGGCCCGGGCACCCGGATGCGGGTTGCGGTGCTCATGGCCCGGGCACCCGCGCGGCGAGCCAGAGCAAGGCGATCAGCGACTTTGAGTCCTCGCACTGGGCGATCGCATCGGCCAGCAGCTCGAGCGGCCACGGCACGATCTCGATCCGCTCATCCTCCTCGGCGACGGCTCCGTCAGTCGCGTCGGAGAGGTCGGTGGCCCGGTACAGCCAGACCCGTTCGTCGCTGAAACCGGGGCTCGTGTAGAACGCGAACAGCTGGTCCCAAGTCGCCGCCTGCTTGCCGATCTCCTCCGAGAGCTCGCGCTTGGCCGTCGCGAGCGGTGGCTCGCCGGGGACGTCGAGCTTCCCGGCCGGAACCTCGAGCGAGGCCGCCTGACCCGCGGCCTCACGTGGCTGGCGCGTCAGCCACACGTGGGCTGTGTCGATCGCCAGGATGCCGACTGCGCCCGGGTGCCAGACCTTGTCGCGCGTGACCTCGGTGCCGTCGGCGTGGCGGTAGCGCTCGATTCCGGCGCGGATGATCTTGCCTTCCCACTTCACCTCGGCCCCGACAGCGTCGAACGGGTCGAGGGTCATCCGCTGTCCTCCGGCTCGTGGGCGGGGTCCTCCGCGCGGGGGGGTGCTCCGCGCGGGCGGCGTCGTCCGGGCGGGCGGGGTCGTCCGCGCGGGCTGCCTCCTCGACGAGCGCGATCGCCACCTCGAGCATCCCGTCGAGTGCGTCGACGCTGATCCGCTCGCCGGGCTCGTGGTTGCGCTCAGTCCCGTCGGCGAGGTTCGTACACGGGAAGCCGGCCGCCTCCAGCGAATTCGCGTCCGACGCGCCGCCGGTCACGATGTGCGTGGGCTCGTAGCCACAGCCACGCAGCGCTCGTTCGGCGATCGCGACCTGGGGAGCCCGCGGCTTGGTCTTGTATCCCTGGAACATCCGCTCGACGATCACGTCAAGATCGCACTCGGCTTCGTTGGCGGCATCCTGCAAATGATCGATCATCTCGGTCGCGAGCGTCTCCGCGCGCGCATCGTCGAGGCTGCGCACCTCGCCCAGCACCCGGCATCGCTCGGGCACGACGTTGATCGCGGTGCCGCCTTCGATCGTGCCGATGTTCGCCGTGCTCTCGCGATCGAGGCGCCCCAGTCGCATCGCCGCGATCGCACGCGCGGCGGCAGCGATCGCACTGCGCCCGGCCTCCGGCCGGACGCCCGCGTGGGCCGCTCTGCCGTGGAGGTCGCCGACGATCCGGTAGTGGGTGGGCGAGGCGAGCACGATCTCGCCGATCGGCGACGCGTGGTCGAACACGTATCCGAATCGGCTGCGCAGGCGTGTGGCCTCGAACTCCCGCGATCCCGCCAGCGAGGTCTCCTCGCAAACCGTGAACAGGATCTCGACGCCGATCGCCGCCGGTGTCGGGGCGCTCGTCAGCCGGCGGGCGAGTTCCAGGATCACCGCGACGGCCGCCTTGTTGTCGGCGCCGAGGATGCCTTCATTGGCGTTCTCAAAGCCGCCGTCGACGACCACGGGCTCGATCGGGGCCGTGGGCGGCACCGTGTCGAGGTGGGCGCACAGCAGAATGCCCTCGGCGCCGCGGCCGGGGATCCGCGCCAGCAGGTTGCCTGCGTCGGAGCCGAGCCGCGCGCCGACATGGTCCTCCTCCACCTCGAGCCCGAGCGACCGCAGCTCAGATGTCACCCAGTCCGCGCAGGCCCGCTCACGGCCCGAGGGGCTCTCGATCCTGCACAGCGTGGAAAAGGTCTGGTGGAGGCGCTCGCGCTCGGCGTCGCTGGCGCGCCTCACGGTGCCGCGGCAGGCGAGACGGGTTCGGCTCCGCCCTGCCTCAGCGGCTCAGCGTCAGCCGGCGCTTCGATCTGCGCTCGCGGTGTGATCGCGGCCGGCGGCTCGCTGTGCGCCAGCGCCGCACCGACGAACTCCCTGAACAGTGGCGCGGGGCGCTCGGGACGCGATTTGAACTCGGGGTGATACTGCGAGGCGATGTAGAACGGGTGGACGTCGCGTCGCAGCTCGATCGCTTCGACGAGGCGCTCGTCGGGCGACGTGCCAGAGCACACCAGCCCGGCCGCCTCGAGCCGGCGCCGGAGGTGGTTGTTGACCTCATAACGGTGGCGGTGGCGCTCGTAGACCACGGGCTCGGCGTACAGCTCGCGGATCCGAGTGGAGTCGTGCAGCTTCACCGGGTCGGCTCCGAGCCGCATCGTCCCGCCCATGTCGGCGATCTCCTTCTGCTCGGGGAGCAGATCGATCACCGGAAACGGCGTCTCGAGGTCCATCTCGGTCGAGTTTGCGCCGTCCATGCCGGCGACATGGCGGGCGAACTCGCTCACCGCGACGTGCATCCCGAGGCAGATGCCGAGGTAGGGGACCTTGTGCTCACGGGCGATCTGCGCTGCGCGGATCTTGCCTTCCCAGCCCCGGCCGCCGAAACCGCCCGGGATCAGGATCCCATCCACATGCTCGAGCCGAGCGGCCACGTCGGGCTCCGACACCGTCTCGGAATCGACCCATTCCACCATCACCTTGCAGTTGTGGTGAACCCCGGAGTGCTTGAGTGCCTCGGCGACCGACAGGTAGGCGTCCTCCAGCTGGACGTACTTGCCGACGATCGCGATCCGGACCGTGCGAGTCGCCTCGCCGGCGCGGCGCGTGATCGCCTCCCAGGTCGTCAAGTCCGGCGGCGGCGCATCGACCCCGAAGTGCTCGCGCAGGATGAACTCGTCCACGCGCTCCTCGCGGAACACCAACGGCACCCGGTAGATGTCCGGGACGTCGTAAGCCGACACGACCGCCTCGACCGGCAGGCTCGCGAACAGGGCGATCTTGCGGCGAATCTCGGGCGACAGCACCGATTCCGAGCGGCACACGACCATATCGGGGGCGATTCCGATCCGCCGCAGCTCGTTGACCGAGTGCTGCGTGGGCTTGGTCTTCAGCTCGCCCGCATGGCTGATGTACGGAACAAGCGTCAGATGGATGAACATGCACCGCCGCCGGCCGACGTCAACCGGAAACTGGCGAATCGCCTCGAGGAACGGCAGCGACTCGATATCGCCCACCGTCCCACCGATCTCCGTGATCACGAAATCCACGTCACTCGACTCGGCCATCAGCTTGATCCGCTGCTTGATCTCGTCCGTGATGTGGGGCACGACCTGCACCGTCGCCCCGAGGTAGTCGCCGCGCCGCTCGCGCCGGATCACCGTGTTGTAGATCCCACCGGCCGTCACGTTCGACGCGCGGTTCGTGTTGGCGTCGGTGAACCGCTCATAGTGGCCCAGGTCGAGGTCTGTCTCGGCCCCGTCCTCGGTCACGAACACCTCGCCGTGCTGATACGGCGACATCGTCCCGGGGTCCACGTTGATATATGGGTCGAACTTCTGCAGCTGAACGTCGAACCCCCGCGCGACGAGCAGCCGTCCGATCGAGGCTGCCGCAATCCCTTTGCCGAGCGAGGAGACGACGCCGCCAGTAATGAAGATGAAGCGCGTGACGTCTTGGGGCATCGGTCGATCCTCGTAGTCGAGTCTAGTTCACGCGGTCACGGTACCCGTCATGCCGGACGCGACGCGTCGGTTTGGGTTGGCCGGCGCCGGCGGCGGCGAGGGGCGGGGGGTTGGTCGGCAGGAGGCTGTGCGCGCAGTGGGCGGGCCGGGGCGCGATGGCGGGGGGCGACGGCGGGGCGCGATGGCGCGGGGGCGACGGCGGGAGGCGACGGCAGGGCGCGACGGCGGGGCGCGACGGCGGGGCGCTGCCGCTTGTAAGCGGCCCGCGGCGGGGGGCCGGGGCGGGCCGGTCTCCCAAGGCGGAGCGCAGTTGATGCAGCTCGGGCGACGCGGTCCAGACCCGGCGACGCCCGGCGCGGACCGAAACCCGGCTGCGCAGCATGCTCAAAGGCTCAAAGTCCGCACGCAAAACCGTCCTTGGTTACATAAGCATCTCCCCCACATGCTTATGTAACCAAGGTCCAGCAGGCGTGCGCGGTTTGTCCCCGTATGCAGGTGAAATTGGCAGATTGCTGACACCATTCAGCCCGGCCATCCCTCGCCGGCGCCGTTCCCCGGGCAGACCGCGCTCCGGCCACCCCTCGCCGGCGCCGCTCCCCGGGCAGACCGCGGTCCGACACCCCTCGCCGGCGCCGTTCCCCGGGCAGACCGCACCGCGCCTGCGGTCGTGGCACCGCCCCAGGGTCAAATCCGGCCGCTGCGCGCGCCGGCCATCGTCAGCCCGCCTCCACCTCACGCCGCCCGGAGCAGCTGCCGGGCGTGCCTGCTCGCGGCCTTGTCGCCCTCCCCCGCCCCGAGCATTCGAACGAGCTCGCCAACTACAGCGTCGCGGTCCAGTGCGCTGACGGTTGTCGTAGCGGGCGTCGTGGAGGTGTCCTTGGCGATCATGAAATGGCGGGCGGCGAGCGCTGCTACCTGCGGCAGGTGGGTGATGCAGAGAATCTGCCGGCCCTCGGCCAGTGAGCGGAGATGCTCGCCGACCGCCCGGGCGGTGTGACCGCCGATGCCGGCGTCGATCTCGTCGAACACCAGCAACGGACCACCCGCGCCCACGTCATCCGCATCCGCGTCACCGGCGCCCGGGTCGGCCGCGCCCGAGTCGGCCGCGCCCGGGCCAGCGGCGTCCCCCTCGCTCTCGGCGCCCGGGTCAGCGGTGTCCCCCCCGCTATCGGCGCCCCCCCGGCTATCGGCGCCCGCGTCCACAGCATCCGCGGCCACAACAACATCACCGCCGACCACGCCACCGTGAGCGACGCTCAGCAGCGCGAGCATCACGCGCGAGAGCTCTCCCCCGGAGGCGATCTCGCGCAATGGCCCGGCCCGGAGGCCGGCGCTTGACGCGATCAGTAGCTCGACCACGTCCGCGCCGCGCGGCCCGCACCCCTCCGGCCGCGGCTGCAGATCGACCTCGAAGCGGGCGTCGGGCATCGCGAGCTCGGCCAGGCGCTCCCCGACCGCAGCCGCGAGCCCAGGCGCCGCGCGCCGGCGGACACGGCTGAGCTGGGCTCCAAGTCGCTCGAGCTCCGAGCGCGCCTCCGCGAGATCGGTCTCGACCGCACCCAGGGCAACGTCCGCGTGCTCGAGCTCCTCCAGGCGCGCGCGGCAGCGATCTGCATGTCGAAGTACGTCCGCGACTGACCCGCCGTGCTTGCGCTCGAGCCGGGCGAACAGCGCCAGCCGCTCCTCGACCTCGTCGAGGCGCCCCGGGGAGCCCTCGATCCCAAGTAGGTAGCGACGAAACTCGCCGCCGAGGTCCTCGGCCTCGTAGCGGAGCGCCTCAAGCCGCTCGGCCAGCAGCTGAAGGTGCGGATCGATCCGCGCGCCGGACTCGAGCTGCCCGGCAGCCAGCGCGAGGGACTCCGCGACTCCGCCGCCACCGTCGGGCGCGATCGCCTCGGCGCCGGCAACGGCTCCATCTCGGAGCGTCTCCAAATGCCGCAGGCGGTCTCGCTCCGCGCCGAGCGAGGCCTCCTCGTCCTCGCTCGGCCCGACGGCGTCGATCTCGTCGAGCTCGAACTTCAACAGGTCGAGTTCCCGGTCGCGGGCGCCGGCCAGCCCGCTGAGCTCGGCCGCACGCTCGGCGAGCTCGCGCACTCGCCCATAGGCCGAGGCGACCCGCCGGCGCAGCTCGAACTGCTGCGGGCCGCAGTGGGCGTCGAGCACGTCGAGTTGGGCGGCCGACAGCATCAGCTTGCGGTGCTCGTGCTGTCCGTAGAACGACAGCAGGGCGCTTCCGATCTCGCTCAGGTCTCCGAGCGTCGCTGAGCGCCCGCAGACGTACGCGCGGGTGCGCCCGTCCGGCCACACGCGTCGGGCGAGCACGATCTCCTCGGCATCGGCCGGGATCAGCTCCGGGCGGTCCACTCCGTGGGGGAGCGAGAACACCCCCTCCACATAGGCCTCGGCGGCTCCCTGACGCACGATCCCGCGGCGCGCACGGCCGCCGAGCAGCAGGTCGAGCGCATGCGCGAGCAGCGTCTTGCCCGCCCCGGTCTCGCCCGTGAGGATGTTGAGGCCGGGCGCCAGGCGCAGCTCGGCGCGCTCCATCAGCAGCAGGTTCTCGACGCGCAACTCGTAGAGCATGCAAAACGGTGTACCAGGCGCCCCTGACGGATCGCCGGCGCAACCCAACCTACCCCGCCGCCCGCCGCTCAGGGCGCCGACGCCAACCGCCCGAACTTCTCCCGCAAGCGGTGATAGAAGCTGCTCCCCTGGAGCTGGGCGAGGTGGCCCTGGTCCCCGACGAATGTGACCCCGATGTTCTCCGCCGGATCGAGCACGCACACCGGCCGGCCGTCGACTGTCACATCGACCGGCTCCTCCTGGGAGCGGTTGTTGACCATCAGCCGGTCGTGGGGCGCGACCACCAGGGCTCGCGCGGTCAGCGAGTGCGGCGCGATGAACGAGACCACATAGCCCTCTACCCCCCAGGCCATCACTGGCCCGCCGTTGGCGAGGTTGTAGCCGGTCGACCCCGCCGGCGTCGACACGACCAGGCCATCGCAGCGCACCCGTCCGATCTCGTCCACGCCGACCGAGTACTCGAGATCCGCGACCCGCTTGCCCGGCTGGCGGTGCATCGAGATGTCGTTGATCGCCAGCCATTCACCGCGCAAGCCGGAGACGGCGATCCCCGGCAGACTGAGCACCTCGAAGTCGCCCGCAAACGCACGCGCGAACCCCGTCTCGGCCTCGGGACGGTCCACCGTCGCGAGAAACCCGACCTCGCCGAAGTTCACCGCGAACACCGGCACGCCGGTACCCGCGTAGGTCCGAAGTGCGGTCAGGATCGTGCCGTCGCCGCCGAGGGCGAAGCAGATGTCGACGGCGGGGTCGAGCAGGGCGTCGAGCTCGAGACCCTCGGCCGGCTCGAGGTCGTGCTTGCGGGTCTCGTCGGGATCCAGGCGCAGCACCACACCGCTCTCGCGAGCGAGCCCCAGCAGCGTCGCGATCGCCGGGCTCGTCTCCTGCGGCCGGCGGTGGGTGAGGACGGTGGCGGTGCGGACCGGATTCACGGCTCCACCCCCCGGGCTGGGCGGTCGGGATCGTCGATCCCCGAAGGCTCCACCCCCCGGGCTGGGCGGTCGCGATCGTCGATCCCCGAAGGCTCCACCCCCCGGGCTGGGCGGTCGCGATCGTCGATCCCCGCAGGCTCCACCTCCCGGGCTGCCCGCTCGAGGTCGTCGATCCCGGCCCGCGATCCCTCCGCGAGCCATACGAACGTCTCGAGGTTGCCCTTCGGCCCGGGAAGGCCCGAGCTCGCGTAGCCGCAGACGCTGGCCCCGAGCGCCCGCGCCTGCACCCCCGCGCCGACCAGCGCCCCGCGCCGCAGCGAGGGATCCCGCACCACCCCGCCCTTGCCGACGTTCTCGCGACCGACCTCGAATTGGGGCTTGACCAGCGCCAGGCAGTCGAAACGCTCGGCCGCGCACGCAAGCACGGCCGGAAGGACCTTCGCCAGCGAGATGAAGGAGACATCGATCACGATCAGATCCGGCGCGTACGGAAGCTGGTCCGGACGCAGGGAGCGGGCGTTGGTCCGCTCGATCACCGTCACTCGCGAGTCCGGGCGCAGCCGCCAAGCGAGCTCGCCGTAGGCCACATCGAGTGCGACGACGTGCGCGGCGCCTCGCTGCAGCAGGCAATCGGTGAAGCCGCCCGTCGATGCGCCGACATCGAGCGCGCGGCGCCCAGTGACATCGACGGGCAACGACGCGAGCGCATTGGCGAGCTTGATCCCCCCGCGCGATACGAACGCGGGTGCCTGCGCGACCTCGAGCTCGACGTCCTCGGGCACGAGTTGCCCCGGCTTCTGGGCTCGCCGGCGGTCCGGGAGCAGGAGCACGTCCCCCGCCAGGACCGATGCGGCCGCGCGCGAGCGCGACGGGAACAGGCCCCGTTGCGAGAGCAGGTTGTCGAGCCGTACGCGCTTCATCTGAGGGCGAACGGTACGTGAAGGGCGAACTGCCGTGCTGCCGGAACCGTGACCAATTTCACACCCCACTCTCCCTCCCCGCGCGATCATCGAAGAGGGGAATCAGTGGCGCAAGCAACGATCTCCCAAGACATATCTCTCCTCTCCGGAACGGCTCGCCATGATGGCGGGCCGTTCCATCTGCGGGAGATCGTCTACCCGGGGACCGAGCTGCGCTCTGCGACGGCGGCCTCGATCCGCTCGGCGATCCGCTGGCCGGTGTAGCCGATCTCCTCGTGCAGGAGGCTCGGAGTGCCATGGGTGACGTAGCGGTCCGGTAGTCCCACGCGCAGGATCCTGGCGGCGAGACCCGCATCTGACAGCGTCTCCCACACCGCCGAGCCGAAGCCACCGGCGAGCACCCCTTCCTCGACCGTCACGAGCAGATCGTGCTCGGCGGCGAGTTGGGCCGCGAGCCCGGCATCGATCGGCTTGGCGAACCGCGCGTCGGCGACGGTCACGACGATGCCACGTTCGGCCAGGATGTCGGCGGCTTCCAGCGCCTTGCCCACGCCGGTCCCGTATCCGAGCAGCGCGACCCGCGCGCCCTCGCGGAGGATCTCGCCGGTGCCGATCTCGATCGGCTCGGGGCGCTCGGGCAGCGGCACGCCGACGCCCGGGCCGCGGGGATAGCGCAGCGCGACCGGGCCACCGTCGTAGCGCAGCGCCGTATGCAGCATGTGGACGAGCATCGCCTCGTCGCGGGGGGCCATCATCACGATGTTCGGCAGGCAGCGCAGGTAGGCGATGTCGAACGCGCCGTGATGGGTCGGGCCGTCATCGCCGACGAGGCCGGCGCGGTCCATCGCGAACACGACGTTGAGTCGCTGCAGACAGACGTCGTGGACGATCTGGTCATAGGCCCGTTGCAGGAAGGTCGAATAGATCGCGGCGACCGGCTTGCAGCCCTGGAGCGCCAGCCCTGAGGCGAACAGCACGGCCTGCTGCTCGGCGATCCCGACGTCGTAGTAGCGCTCCGGCAGCTCACGCTGGAGGATGTTGAGCCCCGTCCCCGAGTTCATCGCCGCCGTGATCCCGATCACGCGCTCGTCGCGCTGGCACTCGGCGAGCAGCGCTTTCCCGAACACCTCCGTGTACTGGGGCGGCGGCGGCTTCGCCCCGCGGCTGGCCTTCGCCGAGGCGGCCGGGGCACCGTTGGCGATCGACTTCGGCTTCGCGGCGTGCCATTTCTCCATCCCCTCGATGCCGCCCTCCTCGGCGGGCGCGAAGCCCTTGCCCTTGACGGTCGCGCAATGAACGACGACCGGGCGGTCCGCCGCCATCGCTTCCCGGAGGGCGCGCCGGAGCGCGCGGACGTCGTGGCCGTCGATCACACCCATGTAGGCGAAGTCGAGCTCCTCCCACCACAGTCCGGGTGCCCAGAAGGCCTTGATCGACTCCTTGAAGTGGGGGCCGATCCGCTCGAACGCGGCCCCGATCCCGACCGGGAGCTTGGTCAGGCCCCCCTCGACCTCCTCCCGCGCGTGCCACAGCTTCGGGTTCAGACGGACCCGGTTGAAGTACCGGGACAGGGCGCCGACATTCGGCGCGATCGACATCCCGTTGTCGTTGAGCAGCACGACGATCGGGGTGCCCTCGCCGCCGGCCTGATGGACTGCCTCGAACGCGACTCCACCGGTCATCGCGCCGTCGCCAACGACGGCGACGACGTGGGCGTCCTCGGAGTGGCCGCGGCGCATCGCCTCTTTGATCCCGACGGCGTAGCCGATCGCCGTGGAAGCGTGGCCCGCGCCCATGATGTCGTGCTCGGACTCGTGGATCGCGCAGAACGGGGCCAGTCCCTCGTACTTGCGGATCGTCTGCAGCTGGTCGCGGCGTCCCGTGAGGATCTTGTGCGGGTACGCCTGGTGGCCGACGTCCCAGAGGATCTTGTCGCGCGGCGAGTCGAGCAGCGAGTGCAGTGCGACCGCGATCTCGCAGGCGCCGAGATTGGCCCCGAAATGTCCTCCGATCTCGCCCACCGTGTCGATGATGTGCTCGCGGACTTCCTGTGCCACGGCCTGCAGCTGCTCGTCAGTGAGGCCGTGGAGATCCTGGGGTCTATCGACGCTGGGAAGCAGTTGTGGCATCACTCAATAGGTTCGGTTGGCAATGAAGTCAGTGATCTGCTCGAGCTCGTCGGCTCCGCCCGCTGCCGCCTGGGCAAGCGCCGCACGGGCCCGTTCGTGCGACTCGCCGGCCAGCTTCCGCGCACCGTCGAGACCGAATTCGGTCACGTAGGTCCGCTTTCCCAGCCGCTCGTCGCTCCCTTGCTGCTTTCCAAGCGTGTCCTGATTCCCGGTCACATCGAGGATGTCGTCCACAATCTGGAACAGCACGCCCAGCTCGCTTGCGAAGGTTCGGAAACATGAGATTGTGGCAGGTTCGAGTCGCGCCGCCAGCAGCAGCACGCATTCGATGCTCGCGGCGATCAGCCTACCCGTCTTGAGCTCGTGCAGTCGCCGGAGCCCCGAAGGCCCCGCTGGGGCGGTTCCCGCGACGTCGAGATACTGCCCGCCGACCATCCCCTGCACGCCGGTGGCGACGGCCAGCTCGCGGGCGGCGGCGAGCAGCTTCGCCGGCTCCCCCTCCTGGCGGGAGAGCAACAGCGAAAACGCCTCCGCGTACAGTCCGTCGCCTGCCAGGATCGCGACATCCTCGCCGAACGCTCGGTGGCACGTCGGCCTTCCCCGCCGGAGGTCATCGTCGTCCATCGCCGGCAGATCGTCGTGGATCAACGAGTATGTGTGAATCAGCTCGAGCGCTGCCGCAAGCGGAAGCACCGAATCGTATGGGCGCCCGGTCGCGGTCGCCGTCGCCAGCGCCAGTACGGGTCGGATCCGCTTGCCGCCCGCCAGCAGCGAGTAGCGCATCGCCTGTTCGAGCCCGGATGTTGCGGGCTCGGAGGAGAACCGCAGCGACTCGATGTAGCGTTCCACTTCGAGCCGCAAGTGGTCGGGATATGCGGGCACCGCCGTCCCCAGCGGCTGACGGGCGCCGCCAGAAGGCACGGTGATCACTTACGCGGCCGGCAGCGGAAGCTGGCCTGGGAGGTCGGGCAGCGGCTCCAGCGCAGCCCGGACACGCTCGTCCACCTGGGCGCTTGCCTCGGCGGCCAGCCGCGCGCAGTCTTCGATCAGAGCTAGCGCAGCCTCGGGCTCGAGCTCACCCGACCGCAACCGCTCGACGGTGTCGTTGAGCCTGTCCGTCAACTCGATCAGGGCATCGGTCACGCCCTGGAGACTAGCGGAGGCCGACCGCAGGGGTCCACGGGCCGACCACCGCCTGCTCCCATAAGATCGCCCCCAGATGAGGTTCGGGATCTTCTACGAGCACCAGCTTCCCCGGCCGTGGTCGCCCGACAGCGAAGCCCAGCTGCTGCGCCAGGCGCTCGAGCAGGTCGAGCTCGCCGACCGGCTCGGTTTCGATTACGTCTGGGAGGTCGAGCACCACTTCCTGGAGGAGTACTCGCATTCATCTGCTCCCGAGGTGTTCCTCGCGGCCGCCTCGCAGCGGACCGAGCGAATCCGGCTCGGTCACGGAATCGTCAACGTGATGCCGGCCGTCAACCACCCGGCCCGGATCGCCGAGCGGGTCGCCACGCTCGACCTGATCTCAGGCGGGCGGGTCGAGTTCGGCACCGGCGAGTCGAGCTCGGGCGCCGAGCTCGGCGGATTTGAGATTCAACGCACCGACAAGCGCGAGATGTGGGTCCAGTCGCTCGACGCGGTCGCGCGGATGTTCGTCGAGGAGCCGTTCGCCGGGCTCGACGGGGACTGGGTGCAGATGCCACCGCGGAACGTGCTCCCGAAGCCGATGCAGAAGCCCCATCCGCCGATCTGGGTCGCCTGCAGCCGGCGCGAGACGATCCATCTCGCCGCTCGTAACGGGATCGGAGCGCTGTCGTTCTCGTTCGTCGAGCCCGAGGACGCGGCCAAGTGGGTGCAGGAGTACTACGAGCTGATCGCGTCCGAGCAGTGCGTACCGGCGGGCTTCGCGGTCAACCCCAACGTGGCGATCGTGCTGCCGATGATGCTCGCCCCCGTCGAGGCTGAGGCGATCGAGCGCGGGATCGACGGCGCGCATTTCTTCGGCTACTCGCTCGGGCACTACTACGGGATCGCCCCCACGCCCCCGGGGTGACCGATGTCTGGAGCGAGTTCGAGCGCCGCCGCGACGAGACCGGCTTCGCCCGCCATATCGTCCGTCCCGATCAGGCGCCGCTCGGGGTCAGGCTGCTGCAGCAGGGGCTCGGGTCGTTGCGCGGCGCGATCGGCACACCCGCCCAGGTGAGCGATCTCGTCGCTCGATACGAGCAGGCGGGCGTCGATCAGGTGATCTTCATCCTCCAGGCCGGGCGGAACCGCCACGAGCACATCTGCGAGTCGCTGGAGCTGTTCGCGGCGGAGGTGATGCCCCGGTTTGCCGAGGGTCGCGAGGAGCGCGAGCGAGCCAAGGCCGAGCGGCTCAGGGAGGCGATCGAGACCGCGCTCGCGCGGCGCGCACCGGCACGGACGCTCGGATCGCCCTATCTGATCGACGAGCAGGCCGAGCTCGCGCGGGCCGATCGCGCCGGGCGCCCAGCCTCGACGCCCCGTGAGCTCGCGCAGGAGGCGATGAGGGGCGCCCGTCGCGCGGCGCGCAGGCATGCGACAGCGCTACTCGCCCGAGCCGTGCGGGATGCGACCGACGACCAGGTCGAGCGGCGGTTCGGATCCCCGCTCGCGCAGCGCGTGATGTTCGTGGGGATGGCGCGGCAGTTCGAGCCCGAGGCGGCCGGCGGCTTTCAGGGCCGGATCGTCTACCAGCTCGGACGACCGGCGACCGGCGGCGACACGATCTCCTGGACGATCGAAATCCTCGACGGCCGCGCGACCGCACAGCCGGGGGCGGCGGGCGACCGGGCGCTGACGCTGCGCTTCCAGCTGTCGGACTTCGTCCGGATCGCGGCCGGGACGATCGACCCGGCGGTGCCGCTGCTCACCAACCGGGCCTCGTTTGAGGGGGATTTCGGCGTTGCCGCGCGGTTGCCCGAGATGTTCGGCGCGCCGAGCCCGTACTGAGTGGTCGGCGGAAGTGGAACACCCACCGCTATATCGATCCGTTCGGGGAACGGCGCCGGTGAGGGTGTCGCCGGGCCCGATGGTGTCAGCACTCTGACAATTTCACCTGCATACAGGGATCAGGGACAAACCGCGCGCGCTTGCTGGACCTTGGCTACATAAGCATGTGGGGCATGCTTATGTAACCAAGGCCGGCTGCGGGCGCGGACTTTGGGCCTTTAGGCATGCTCCCGCGGGGCGGAGTTCGGCCCGCGCGGGCCTCGCCCGGTGTCGACCGCGTCGCCCGAGCCGGCATTTCGCATCGCCAAAAAAACCGGCCCCAGGCCCACCGCAAGCCAACCCTCACGCCGCAGCGTCAAGCGCCTCGTTCACGAGCGCGTCGGCCCGGGCGTTCTGGGCCCGCGGGACCGTGCGGATCTTCCACCCGTCGAACGCCCGCAGCGCCGCGATCGCCTCCTCATACAGCGGCCGCATCGACGGATGCTTGACCTTGTAGGCGCCGGTCAGCTGCTTCGCGATCAGCTCCGAGTCGCCCACGATCTCGACCTCCCGGGCACCGAGCTCCCCCGCCAGCTGGAGCCCGCGCAGCAGCGCGCGGTACTCGGCGACGTTGTTGGTCGCGACGCCGATCCGCTCGCCGAGCTCTTGGAGCACCTCGCCGCCCGGATCCGAAATGACCACCCCGATCGCCGCCGGTCCAGGGTTTCCGCGTGCCCCGCCGTCGACGTGGACGACCAGCGTCACTCGGACGCCAGATCAGGAAACTCGCCGGCGACGCGCGCGCGGCGACGGTCGCGCACCTCTCGCTTGCCGCCTGCGGCGGATTCGGGGTCTCGGCGCGAGGCCTGCCGGCGGTCGACGATCACCGTCACATTCGGGTCATCGGCGTAGTAGTTGGTGAGCTTGTCCAGCAGCTCGTCGGCGAGTACCTCGGGAACGACGCAGTAGATCACGGCAGAGATGCTATTGAAGGCGGCTGGTCGGGCGCCATCGAACTTGCGTCCACTGGCGCGGACCGGTCAGCTGGCCAGTTCCAGCCGCCCGTTGTCGTCGGCGGTAGCGTTGGGTACCCGCTCGTCCTCGGACAGCTCGTCGAGCTCGTAGCCCTGGGCCGCCACCCGCACCGCCGGCTGGTCGTCTGACAGGTCGACCTCATACCGGTACCAGCACAGCTCCCAGGAGACGACGATCGTGACCAGGCTGGGATGGCCCACGGACGGCAGCACCGAGGCCTCCGGGAGTCCGAGTGAGCGCGCGACCCCGGCAACCGTCCGCCGGTGCTCGGAGGAGTTGAACAGGTCGACCGCCGAGGAGACCTTGTGCTCGGCGCTGGAAGGCACGGCGTGCACGTGGCGCGGCTCGCGGGCGCGTACCGGGACCGGGGGCAGGTCAGCCCACGACTGGCCGTCCTGGTTGTCGGCCGGGGTGCCGCGGGTGTCGTTCGCGGAGCCCCGCGAGGCCTCTCGGCGGGCCCGCAGCCGGCTGAGCAGCGATCGCCGCCGCTCGGGGCGATCGTCGCCGGTGTCATAGACCGGAATCGTTCCCTCGCGGAGCCATCCTTCGTGCACGGCACGCGAGGTGCACAGCTCGCACACCGAGCGGCGCGCGCCGCCGTTGAGGTAGATCTCCGCCCGTTCACCGCGCAGCAGCGTGCGTCCACACACGTCGCAGCTCGTGTGGGCGTCCGTCGTTCGTATGGACCTGGTGCTCACGCGGTTCGAGGGTACTCGAAGCAACTAGGCTTTTACAGCCTCCCTCTCGGCGCGAGCTTCGTCAACAACTTTTCCTGCAAGGTGGCCTGGAACCTCCTCGTAACGCAGGAACTCCATCGAGAACTCGCCCTGGCCACCTGTGATCGACCGCAGGTCGGGTGCGTAGGAGAGCATCTCGGCCATTGGCACCTCCGCCTTGACCTCGGTCATCCCGGCGCCGACCGGCTCCATTCCGAGCGGACGGCCCCGCCTCGAGTTCAGATCACCGATCACATCGCCGACCGCGTCCTCCGGGACGTTGACACTGACGAGCATGATCGGCTCGAGCAGCACCGGACCGGCCTGCTCGAGCGCCTGCTTCATGGCCAGCGAGCCGGCGACCTTGAACGCCATTTCCGAGGAGTCGACCGTGTGGTAGGAGCCGTCGTAGACGCGCACGCGGACGTCCTTGACCGGATACCCGGCGACCACGCCCTCCTGCATCGCCTCGACCACGCCCTTCTCGACTGCGGGAATGAAGCCGGTCGGGATCACGCCGCCCTTGATCGCGTTGACGAACTGAAACCCGTCACCGGCCTCAAGCGGCTCGATCTCGATGTGGCAGTCGCCGAACTGGCCGCGGCCGCCGGTCTGCTTCTTGTGCCGGCCGTGGGCCTTGGCCGGCTTGCGAATCGTCTCCTGGTAGGGGACCCGCGGCGGCTTGAGGATCACCTCGGCGCCGAACCGGGACTTGAGCCGCTCGACTGTGACCTCGACGTGGACCTGGGAGAGGCCCGCGACGATCTGCTCCCCGGTCTGGGGATCGCGGTGCAGGTCGATCGTCGGATCCTCCTCCTGCAGCCGGCGCAGGGCCGTGAACACCTTGTCCTCGTCTCCCTTGCTCTTGGGCTCGACCGCGAACGCCATCACGGCGGCCGGGAGCTTGATCGACGGCATCTCGATCGGCTCATCGCGCGAGGCCAGCCAATCCCCGGCCTTGGTCTCCTTGAGCTTGGCCACGGCACCGATGTCGCCTGGGCCCGACTCGGTCGCATGCCCGGTCTGCGAACCCTCGAAGGTGACCAGCTGTCCGATCCGCTCCTTGTTGTGGGTGCGGGTGTTGAGCAGCTGCGAGTCCTGCTTGAGCACTCCCTGGTAGACCCGAAACAGGTTGATGCGCCCGGCGAACGGGTCCGCGCGGGTCTTGAACACGTACGCGAACAGCTCCTTGTCCTCGACCGGTTCGAGCGTCACATCCCCAACCTGGAGCCCGCCGTGCTTGACCGGCGAGGGCAGGTCGTCGACGATCGCGTCGAGCAGCCGGTTGGTGGCGATGTTCTGGGTCGCCACGCCGCAGGTGACCGGGAACAGCGCCCCGTGGTTGGTGCCCTCCTTCAGCGCGGTGACGATCTCCTCGTGGGAGATCTCCTCGCCCTCCAGGTAGCGCTCCATCAGCGCATCGGAGTTCTCGGCCACCTCGTCCATAAGCTTCTCGCGGTACTCCTCGGCCTGCGCCTGCAGCTCCTCGGGAATCGGGATCTCGCTGCAGTTCTCGCGGCCGGTGCCCTCATAGTGGTAGGCCTTCATGTCGACGAGGTCGATCACGCCGTGGACTTCGTGCTCGACGCCGATCGGGATCTCGGTCGCGACGACGTGCTGTCCGAATGCTGACTTCAGCGAGTCGAGCGTGCGGAAGAAATCCGCGCGCTCCCGGTCGAGCATGTTCACGAACAGCAGGCGCGCGATGTCGAGCTCGGCGGCGCGTTGCCACAGCCGGGTCGTGTGGACCTCGACTCCCATCACGGCGTTGACGACGAACACCGCCGACTCACACACCCGCAGCGCGCCGAGTGCGTCGGCGATGAAGCTCGAGTCGCCGGGCGTGTCGATCAGATTGACCTTTCGGTCCTGCCACTCGAACGAGCTGAGCGAGGCCGAGATCGACATCTGGCGCGACTTCTCATCCGGATCTGAATCCGAGACCGTGGTTCCGTCAGGCACCGACCCGAGCCGGTTGACGACGCCGGCCTGGAACAGCAGCGCCTCGTGCAGGGACGTCTTGCCACTGCCGCGGTGGCCGACGAGCGCCACGTTACGGATCCGATCCGCGGGCTTGTGCATGCCTATCTCCTCTCTCTGTCGTACGGAGAAAGCGACCTTACAACAACTGATGGGCCTCGCTGCGCTCGGCGTCCGTGGGGCCGTGCGACCCCGTCCGGACGGGGTGCGGGGTCCCATGGATGCTGCGCGGAGCGCAGCCCCTAATCGATCTCGCCCGCCAGCTTCGACCGCAACCGCAGAACCGCCTTGGTATGCAGCTGCGATACGCGCGACTCGGTCACGCCGAGGACCTCACCGATCTCCCGCAGGGTCAGGTTCTCGTAGTAGTAAAGAGCCACGACCAGCTTCTCGCGCTCTGGCAACGCGGCGATCGCGTCCGCGATCCGGTCGCGCAGCTCGGACTGGTCGACGAGCACCTGGGGGTCCGGGGCGCCGCGGTCCGGGAGCGTGTCGAGCAGCGAGACCTGATCGCCGGTCGCATCCGAGACGTTCCACAGCTCATCGAGCGCGACGATCGTCGAGTTGGAGATCTGGAGCAGCGCGTCGTGGAAGTCCTCCATGCTGATTGCCAGTTCGGAGGCCATCTCCTCATCGGTGGGGGCGCGCTGAAACCGTGCCTCGAGCTTCATGTTGACCCGCTCGATCTCCCTGGCCCGGGCGCGGACCGAGCGCGGGACCCAGTCGAGCGTGCGGAGCTCGTCGATGATCGCGCCGCGGATCCGCGTGATCGCGTATGTCTCGAACTTGATCTCCCGACTCAGATCGAACCGCTGGATTGCGGAGATCAAGCCTCCGAGGCCATAGGAGATCAGGTCGGCCTCCTCGACGTGAGCCGGCAGACCCGAGCCCATCCGCCCGGCGACGTACTTCACGAGCGGCGAATACGCGACCACGAGGCGTTCGCGAGCACGTTCATCCCCGGAGGCCTTGTACCGCCTCCAGAGGTCATGGAGCTCGATCGCTTTGACGTTAGTTTCCACTTCTTTCCCCGGGATTCCGTTACTACGCGCGGGGATGAGCGCGAGCATACGTCGATCTGAGGCGGGCCGACTCTACCCGAGTGTAGACCTGAGTCGTCGAGATGCTCGCGTGCCCTAGCAGCTCTTGTATAGCTCTCAGGTCCGCTCCTCCCTCAAGCAGGTGCGTCGCGAACGAGTGCCGCAGGGCATGCGGGTGGGTATCGGCGAACTGGGTCCCGCCCTGGCCGTAGAGCGCGCCGCGCGCGCGCCCGGTGCCCGCGTGGCGGGCCCAGACCCGCAGGCGCCGGCGGACGTCCGAGGTGCTCAGCCGGCGCCCAGACTTCGACAGGAACAGCGCCTGGTCGCGATCGAGATCGAGTGCCGGACGACCCCGCGCCAGATAGCGCTCGAGCGCTCGCAGCGCGTGCTCCCCGGCCGGCACGATTCGGGTCTTGCCTCCCTTGCCCTCGACGCGGACGGTCTCGGAGTCGAACTCGACCGAGCCCAGATCGAGCGACACGAGCTCCTCGGCGCGCAGTCCCGACGCGTACGCGAGCTCGAACAGCGCTCGGTCGCGCATTTCGAGCGGCTTGGTGGCAGGAATCGAATCGAGCAGGGCCGACACCTCGGCGGCCTTCAGCACCCGGGGAAGCCTCTGGCCGCGCTTTGGCGCGCTCAGCAGGTCAGCCGGATTCTCGTGGCGCGAGCCGAGCTCGACCTGTACCCGGAACAGCGCCCGAAGTGCCGCCAGCTTGCGAGCGACAGTCGCCGGTGCCTGCCCGCGCTCGGACAGTCCGGCGGCGTACCGGCGCAGCGACCGCAGGTCGATCGTCGCCGGATCGAGCCCGCCCGAGCTGGCCCAGCCGGCGAACTGGACGGTGTCGCTCGCGTACGCCTGGCGCGTCTTCTCGGCCACGGCGCGGCGCCGGAGATCCTCTTCGAGGGCGTCGAGCGCGGCCCGCCAGGGCGGGCTGATCTCAGGTGCCGGCGGCGTCTGCATGGGCGAGGTGGCTATTCGCCATCAGCCCGCAGTTGCCTGCCTGCGGCCGCCTACGTGACGTCGACGAGCGTGCCGATCGGTGTGTACGGGTACACAGATGCGGCTTCGCTGTACGGCATTTCGACGCAGCCGAGGCTCTGCGGGAAGCCGTAGGAGCCGCGGATGAAGCCGTGCAGGGCATCTCCCCCGTTGAAGTAGCTGACATAGGGGACGCCGGGATCGGAGTAGGTGCTGCCGTCCGGGTTGGTGCCGCTCATCGTCACCGACAGCGCGTGCTCGAACACCGGGTATACGCCCTGCGCGGTCGGGGCTTGGGGGATGCCGGTGTTGACGGCGCCCGTCACGACGGTCTTCCCGCTGTGCCACACGTCGATGCTCTCGGGGCTACCCTCGCTCACCTGCACGAACGTGTAGCCGAAGCTCGACACCTGCTTGCTGATCACGGCGTTGATCAGGGCCTTCCAAACCGCCGCCCCGGCGACCCCGTCGGTGGTCATGTTGTGGTCGTTCTCGAACGCCATCAGCGCGCCGCGGGTCATGGTCCCCGACGTGCCGGGCTGCCACATGCTGGTGAGCGCGGAGGGGGTGTTGCCGTAGCGCGGCACGAAATTGCCGGCAGGCGGGCTGACCGCGGCGTTCTCCTGCGCGGTGGGGGTCAGCGGCACCCCGGCGACATGGGAGTAGTTGAACCGGAACGGCAGATAGCCGAGCAACGACAGCATCTGCTGGAGGCGCACCGTCGAGCCGCCCGGCACCGTCCACGCGCCGCTTGAAGCGCCGCCCGCCTGACCACCGACAAGCCTGACCCCGCCTGGGAGCGGAATCGAGACCGTCGCGGCCAGGCCATAGCCATAGCCGGTCGGCACGAACTCGATCGTATGGCTGTTGAGGACGTGCCAGGAACCCGCCGAAGCCGGTGACACGGGCGGCAGCCGGTTGGCCCCGAGCGCGCTCGAAACGGGTTTGTTGAAGGTCAGCGTGATCTTGGTGGTCGGCGTGATCTTCGTGCCGGGCGCCGGGAGGGCCTGGGCGATCGCGGCCGCGCCTGAGGGGAAGTAGCTGACGATGGCCGTGCCCGACTTCTCCCAGCTGCGGGGCTGCGCGGCGATCTGGAGCGCTCCGGCGTCGGCGGTCCGCGGCAGCGTTATCTGCGACTGCGGCGAGGCCAGAACCACGCGATGCAGCGCGCCATCGGGAAGGCCGTACTCGTACATCTGGATCGGCGCCTTGAACTGCAATCGCAGCGGCGCACCGGCACGAACCGTCAGGTAGTGGGATACGAGGCTCGCCGTGGGCGTCGTCACAGTCAACATCAGACGCTGGGTCTTGCCGGTCAGCCATCCGATCGTGCTCGGCCGCTTCACCAGAACGTTGATCAGAACCTGCTCGCCGGCGGGAATCCGGCCGATCGGAAAGATCTGCTGGCCGCTGAGTTGCACGGGCACCGGCCGGTTGTCCCGTACGCGGATGGCCGTGACGGTCTCGATCGTGGCGCCACCCAGCGGCATATTGACCTTAGCCAGGGCGACGGGGTCGGTCGTGAGGCTTGCCTTCGAGGACAGCAGCAGCAGCGCGGCCGCCACGAGTACCGCGAGCACCACCAGCAGACCGCCCCCGATCAGGTAGCGGGCACGGTGCGGCCGCCCCCCGGTGCGCCCGTGGGGCCTCAGCGCCGGCCGCTCAGCGGTGTCGGTCTGGAGGTACGAAACGTTAGCCACGCCCAATCACCCAGCCGCAATGCTACCGACACGCGAAGCGGATCCCTTCATCGCACGCGTTTTTTCGGTCCCTGCAAGATAATTCTCATTCTTCCGATCCGGATCTGCGCTTGCGCGCCAGATTCCGGTCGAGCGCTTCCAGGACCGTCGTTCGGGCCTGGTTCGCCGCCTCATAGCTCCGCAACCGGGCCAGGGCCTCGAGGTCCAGGGAGGAGATGATCTCGATCAGCTCGGCTGCGCGTAGCTCGTCGTAGTCGGCGGTGGCGGTCCGTCCGGTCGCCGTCGCGATGCCCTCGTCGTCTGAGCCGTGTCGGCTGTCGTGCGTCGGGCGCACGCTGGGGCTGCGGCGCAGGAACTCCTCAACGTCACGTTCGTATCGGTAGGCGCTCTGACCGCGGCCGAGCAGCGGCCTCAGGCGCTGCTGTGCGCGGAGCTTCACGATCGCCTCCCGGGTCGTGTAGCGGTAGGCGTATCCGGTCGCCTTCAGGCGCCGGTTGTCCAGCCCGCGACCGACGCGCAGTTGACGGATCATCTCGATCGGGATCGGCAGGCCGACCCGGCGCAGTTGCGCGGCGGCGAAGCCGGTCCCCCACGGCGGCAGGACTGGGAGCAGCGGCTTGCCCAGCAGCGAGGCGACCTCCGACAGCGCGAGCACGCCGTCGGCGGCGGCGTTGTAGCTGCCGGGTATGTCGTTGGCGGCCGCGTGCACGAGCACGCCGATCACGTCGTCCTCGTGGATGAACTGCCAGCGGGGATCGAAGCCGAGGATCGCCGGCACGGCGGGCAGCGCGAGCAGCGCCAGGTGCGGCGCCCGCAGCTCGACGCCGATCGGCTCGGCCAGACGCAGGACGGTGACCGTGACCTCGGGGTTGCGCGCAGCGAATGTGGCCGCCGCGTCCTCGGCCTCGACGACCGCACGTTCGAGCGCCGTGCGGGGCGGGTGCTCACGCGGCAGCTCCTCTGACAAGAAGGCGGGACTGTCGGGCTCGTGGCCGTAATAGTGCGCCGAAGATCGGATCACCACCTTGCGAATCGGCGAGCCCTTGCCCTCACATGCGGACAGCATGCTCGCGATACCGCTCAGTGCCGGCTCGCGTCCCCGCCCCGCCGGTCCCGCTCGCGGATCCCATGGCTCGCGGGTCTCGATCACGGTGTCGATCGCGGCCGCGCCGACGATCCGGCGGATCAACGCCGGCTCGGCATCGACCCGTACGAATTCGGTCCGATGAAGCTCGTGCCGGGGGTCGTGGGTGTCGATCCCGACAATCGCCTCGATCTCACGATGCTGCTCGAGCGCCTGCGCGAGTCGTCCTCCGACGTGGGAGGAGATCCCCGTGATCAGGATGCGACGCGAGTCCATCTCGATATCCGATCGGGCCCGTGGCTCCCGGTCACCGGTCTGCCGTCAGCCGAGCCATACGCTGCGACGCTCGGCCACCATCTCCAGCAGGTTCTCCTGCAGCAGCGCCCGGATGTCGTCGCCGGTCGCCCGCACGAGCGCCTTGTCCGCCGACGGCGCGACGTAGACCGGCTCGAGGAACCGGATACGGAACTTGGCCGGGAGCGGGACCACCGGCATGACGGGGACGCGGGGCAGGCGGGTGAGCCGGCTCAGCGGCCCGATCCGGGCGAGCACGGGGACCGCCTCCTCGGCTCCGAGCACGGCCACCGGGACGATCGGGACGCCCGCGCGCATCGCGGGCTCCATGAACAGATCGCGCCGGAAGCTCCGCAGCCGGTAGCGCTCGTTGATCGGCTTGCGCGTCGCCGCCCGTCCCTCCGGAAACGCGAGCACGAGCTGGCGCTCGTCGAACAGCAGCCGGTGCAGGTTGGCGGGATGCGCGCTGACACCGCCGGCCTTGGTCACCAGCATGCCGAGAAGCGGCAGGCCCCTGAAGTCGCGCTCGGTCGCGAAGTGCACCGGGCGGGCACGGGGATGGCGCTGCTGGATCGCCTTGGCGATCATCGCGCCGTCACCCGGCAGCGCGCCTGCGTGGTTGGCGACCAGCAGCGCCCCACCCTCGCTCGGAACGTTGTCGATTCCCTCGACCTCGACTCGGAACCAGTAGTGATAGAGGAAGCCGTAGACGGTCCGATCGATGATTCCCTCCACCCGCTCGGATCGCCCCCAGTCGGTCACGTGGCGCTCCGGCTCGAGTCCGGGCAGCTGGTCACGGAGGGCTTCGCGGGTTGCCGGCAGCTGGTCGCGGAGCTCGTTGAGGTCGAGCTCTACGGTCGCGCCGGGATCTGGATCGGGTGGATCCATCGGCGCGATTCTCGCAGCCCGGGGGTGGCCGGCGAGCGGCCCGCGTGCGACCGGCCGCTCCCGGACTGCCGCCGGGCGGGGCGGACGGGAGCCGGCTCGGGTGCGAGCCGCCACTCCCGGCCTGCCGCCGGGCGGGGCGGACGGGAGCCGGCCGGCTCCCGCCCGCGGTCTGCGGCTACTTGTACGTGCCCCGGTAGACGAACTTGTAGAAGCCCGTCTTCGTGCTCCCGTTGCCGGTGAACGTGCCGACCCAGGTATGGCCCACCCGGCCGCCGGTACCGGTCGTCAGGTTGAGCTTGCCGGCGCTGATCGTGACCTGGCCATTGCTCCCGGTCGTGAGCGTCGCCGTGGCGTTCCCTTTGAGCTCGCCCGTGCTCGTGAACATGATCACCGGATTGGCCGTGACCGCCAGGGTTCCGGGCTTGTTGCCTGTGCCGACCTTGATCTTGTAGGTGACCGCCGTCGTGCCGAACAGCTTGTCGAACGTGTAACCGGCGACGCACAGATCGCCGCCGCACTGAACGTCGTCCCCCGCGTACGACGTGCCGCTGTCGGCCTTGCCGGCGGCGGCTGCCTGCGCACCAATGACGGGGACGGTGCCGGCCGCGATCAGCGCGGTGGCGGTTACCGCGGCGGCGATCGCCGCGCGCGGACGCTTGAGTCTGCCCATAAAGAGGTCTCTCTCCTTGTGAATCGTGGCGTGCCCAGCCGCACGCGCATGGATAAGACGAGGAAGCTAGCGGGTGATGGCGCCCGCGTGATGCGCTCGAGACGAGCCGCGCGTACTTGGACAGCGCGGCGCCGGGGTGGTGATCGGGGACGCGGAACTCCTTGATGCGCGCCGCGATCTCCTCGTCGGACAGCGCGACGTCGAGCCGGCGGGCGTCGACGTCGAGGGTGATCTGGTCGCCGTCGCGGACGGCGGCGATCGGACCGCCCCGGACCGCTTCGGGGGCGACGTGGCCGGCCATCAGGCCGTGCGTCGCGCCGCGAGAAGCGCCCGTCGGTCAGCAGCGCCACATCCTCGCCGAGCCCTGCGCCGACCAGCGCCGCGGTGACGGCCGAGCATCTCCCGCATGCCCGGGCCGCCGGCCGGGCCCTCGTTGCGGATCACGATCACGTCGCCCGCGTTGATCGTGCGTGCGGTGACCGCCGCCATCGCGTCCTCTTCGGACTCGAACACGCGCGCCGGGCCGGTGTGCTCGCGGCGCTCATGGCCCGCGAGCTTGACCACGCATCCCTCCGGAGCAAGGTTGCCGCGCAGGATCGCGAGGCCGCCGGTCGGCTTGATCGGGTCGTCGAGCGGGCGGACGACTCGCTGGCCTTCGGTCTCGACAGCTCCGTCTGCGATCTCGCCGATCGTCCGGCCGGTGACGGTCTGCGCGTCCGCCGTGCAGCAGTCCCGCCTGCTTCAGCCGCTTGAGCACGAGCGGGACGCCGCCGGCCTCGTACAGGTCCGGTGCGACGAAGTGCCCGCCCGGCTTGAGGTCGCAGAGCAGCGGCGTGCGCTCGCTGATCCGGTCGAAGTCGTCGATCGACAGCTCGATGCCCATCTCGCCGGCGACCGCGAGCAGATGCAGGACGCCGTTGGTGGAGCCGCCGCTACAGGCGATCGCCGCGATCGCGTTCTCGAGGCTGTCGCGGGTGATGATGTCGCTGGGGCGCTGGCCGCGCCTGAGGACGTCCACGACCAGGCGTCCCGGCCTCGGCCGCCACTTCGGCCTTGTGCGGATGCGTGGCGGGCACCATCGAGAAGCCCGCCGGGGAGATTCCGAGCACCTCGAACGCCATCGCCATCGTGTTGGCCGTGAACTGGCCGCCGCAGGCGCCCGCGCCGGGCGATGCCACGTCCTCGAGCTCGGTCAGCTCCTCGTCGGTGATCCGGCCGGCGGCGTGCGCGCCGACCGCCTCGAACACCTCCTGGATCGTGACCCGCTCGCCGTGGAAGTGGCCGGGGAAGATCGAGCCGCCGTAGAGCATCAGGCCCGGGACATTCGAGCCGGCAGAGCGCCATCACGGTTGCCGGGGATCGTCTTGTCGCAGCCGCTGATCGCGATCACCGCATCGAACAGGTGGGCGTCGCAGACAAGCTCGATCGAGTCGGCGATCACCTCGCGGCTCGGCGAGCGACGCCTTCATCCCCGCCGTGCCCATCGTGATCCCGTCGGAGATCGCGATCGTGTTCAGCTCCATCGGCGTGCCACCGGCGGCGCGGATGCCCTCCTTGACCTTCGCCGCCAGGGCGCGGAGGTGGAAGTTGCACGGCATCGTCTCGATCCACGTGTTGGCGACCCCGATGAGCGGCTTGGCGAGCGCCTCGTCGTCGTAGCCGATGCCCTTCAGGTAGGCGCGCGCGGCGGCGCGCTCGGGGCCCTCGGTGAGGGCGCGGCTGCGGTGCTTGAGGTCGAACTGGCCGTTGGAGCTGCTCGTCGTGCTCATCGGGGGCGAGACTGTATCGGGCCTCGTCTCGCGGGGGCTTGCCCGGGGACGAGGTGGGTCAACCGCGTCCGGTCGACGCGCGCGGACGGAGGGCTGTGCCCGTGCGTTCGCACCCTGGCCCGCTCCCATTGCGCGAGTCGCCAGAGGTCCGCTGGCACCTGGCTCGGGTCGAGCTGGCGCCCGGGGAGGTGCATGTTGGCGGTGGAGATCAGCCGGCGCTCGTCCCCGGTCAGCGCCATCCACTTGGCGAGCACGTCGTCGGAGTCGGGTAGGCGAGCGCTGCCATACGGACGTGTCTCGATCCGGGAACTCGACGCAGTACTCGTTGAGCAGGCGGCGCGTCTGCGCCAGGTAGGCGACGATCGGCCGGTGGGGATAGATCAGGTACGCGTATGCGGCGCCGCCGGTGTTGCCGGTGCTGCCGGGTCCGTGAGCCTGCGAGCCCCAGACCCGGATGAACCCCAGGTCGCGGTACATCGCCCACTCCTCCTCGTTGACGCAGGAGCGCAGCAGCTCGCGCGCGCGCTGCTCCGCCCGCCGCTCCCGGCCGGGATCGAAATCCAGCGCGGGGGCGCGGCGCCGGTGGGCCCGATGCCGCGACCACGCCTCATCGAGCCGCGGGATGATCAGGTCGGACAGGAGCGCGATTGCCACCAGCGCAGTCGCCGCGAGCGCCAGCAGCACTGGGGTCCGCGGCCTAGCTGCCGCCCGCCGCCCGCGGGAAGAAGATCACGCGGTCGGCGTCTCGTGGGACATCCTCGAACGTGCGCACCATCCGTGCCTGACGCCGACCCTCGATGCCGCTGACCGGCACGGCCGCCCAGAGACCCGCGTCGAGCTGGCGCCGAAACTCCTCGATCAGACGCTGTTCATCCTCGGCAAGTTCGACGTCGCCCTCCGCGATCAGCACCTCACCATGCCCGGGCTTCATCTGCAGAAAGCGCACAGGACGGATTATGTCAAAGGGACAAACTTGTCCTCCGGGGCTAGCGGTTTGCGGGGCGCGGGGCCCGGTGAAGAGTGGTCGTGGGGGGCCGCAGGCGCCGGCGGGGGCGTGGTCGGGGGGCCGCAGGCGCCGGCGGGGCGTAATGGGGGCCGCAGGCGCCGGCGGGAGGGCCGGCGGAGTCTCGTCCCGGGCCCAGGCGGCCGCGAAGCGTCGTCTGCGCTCCGGCCGTGCCGACCGGACCGCTCATCGCGGGTCGCGAGCGAGCCCGAGCACGTCAACGGGTCCGGCCCCTGCTCCGATCTGGCCGAGCCCATCTCGCACGGCGCGGGCGGCGAGCTCCTTTGCCCGCCGCGCCGCCGTCAGCGGCTCGTCGCCCCAGGCGAGCCGCGCCGCCAGGACCGAGGAGTGCGTACACCCTGAGCCGTGCGCGGCCCCGTCCGGATACCTGACACCTGGAAGCTCGACCAGCCGCTCACCGTCGAAGAACACGTCGATCGCCTGCTCCCGGTGACCGCCGGTTACGACCACGACGGCCGGTCCCAGCGCGTGTACGGCACGCGCGACGGCGGCCACATCGCCGCCGTCCGTCTGCGCACAGACTCCGGCGGCGGCGAGCAGCGCCCGCGCCTCGGGAACGTTCGGCGTCGCAACCGTCGCCCGCGGGAGCAGCTGCTCGATCAGCGCGGCCTGGGCTGACGGCTCGAGCAGCTCCGCCCCGGACTCCGCGACCATCACCGGATCCAGCACCACCGGCGTCCCGTCTGGGAGCTCGTCCAGAGCCCTTGCCACGGCGTCAATCGTCTGAGCGCTTCCCAGCATGCCGATCTTGACGGCGTCGACGCCGATGTCGGAGCTGACTGCCCGGACCTGGGCGATGATCGTCTGCGGCGGAACCGGGTGGATGTCGGTGACGCCGACCGTGTTCTGCGCGGTGATCGCCGTGATCGCCGTCATCCCATGCACGCCGCAGGCGGCGAACGCCTTCAGATCGGCCTGAATCCCGGCACCACCGCCTGAGTCAGAGCCCGCGATCGAGAGCACGCGAGGGATGCGAGATTCGGCTGGCACGACGGGCGAGGTTAGGGCACCGCGGGGCGCGCACGGTGTCCATCGCGACCGAGGCGCACCGCCGGCGTCGAAGTCATCTCAGGGGACCGCTTGTGGCTGGCGTTGCGTGAGCCGGCCGCGCTCGGGTCCGCGTCGGAGCGGGGGTGGGCCGGCTCCGAGCGCCGTGGGTTGACGGCCATCGGCGGGTCCGGGGCTCGGTTGATGGGCTGTCGTCGGCGGGGTCCGGGGTTCGGTTGATGGGCTGTCGTCGGCGGGTCCGGGGTTCGGTTGATGGGCTGTCGTCGGCGGGTCCAGGGTTCGGTTGATGGGCTGTCGTCGGCGGGTCCGGGGTTCGGTTGATGGCCGTCGCGGGTCTGGGGTTCGGCCTTTTCGGCCGTCCGCGGGTCCGCGGTTCACCTGACTGCCGTCAGCGGGCCCGGGGTCGGCCTTCCCGGCCGGATTCGGCGGCCTCATTGTCAGCAAGATTCGGCATTTTCGGCTGCATACAGGGACAAATCGCGCGCGCCTGCTGAACCTTGGCTACATAAGCATGTGGGGCATGCAGATGTAACCAAGGTCGGCCGGGGCGTGTGGACTTTGGGCCTTTATGCATGCCGCTGGGGCGCATTCGGCCCGGCCCTCCCCGGCCGCCCGCCCGCCAGCCACCGTCCACCAGCGCCGCCCCACCGGAGCCGAACGCCGACCGCAGCTCTCGCAACGCGCGGGCTCATGGTGATCCTGACCATCCGTCCTTAGGGGATGACCGAGAACCTACCTCCGGGCTCACGGCGAACATATCCGGCCAGCTCCAAGGATGCGAGCGCCGCCAGGCCGTCCTCGGAAGCGATTCGAGCGCGGGCGAGCGCAGCCGCCGTGTCGCGGCCATCTCCGATCGCGGCCAGCAGCAACCGGAGCCCGGGGGCAAGCTCTGGCCGGGCCGGCGCCCGCGCAATCCTCACGCCGGCGCCGAACAGGGTGTCGAGCACGTCCTGGGGACCGCGCACGATTGACGCCCCGTCAGCGAGCAGGGCATGCGGACCCGTCGAGAGCAACGAGGTGATCCGCCCGGGCACGGCACCCACAGGGCGCCCCAGCCCGCGCGCGAAGCCGGCGGTCAGCAGCGCCCCCGAGCGCGCACCGGCTTCGACGACCACTGTCATCGCGCTCAACGCGGCGATGATCCGGTTGCGCGCGGGGAACGTCCACCGCCGGGCCCGGGCTCCCGGTGCCAGCTCCGACACCACCGCTCCGCCGGTCTGGATCCGGGCGTGCAGGGTGCGCTTGGCGGGCGGGTACGGGCGGTCGGCCCCGGTTGGGAGGACCGCCACCGTGCTGCCTTCGACTGCGAGCGCTCCCGCGTGGGCGGCGGAATCGACGCCGAGCGCCATTCCGCTCAGCACCGTGACTCCGGCGCAGCCAAGGCCGCGCCCGAGTGACCGGGCGACCTCGAGCCCGTACGGCGAGGCGCTGCGAGCGCCGACGATCGCCACGGGCTCGTCGTCGATCAGGTCCAGGAACCGCTGTAGTCCGCCTGCCACATGAAGCACTGCCGGTGGGCTGGCGAGCGAGCGCAGCCGCGCCGGGTATCCGTGATCACAACGGCAGATCAACTCGAGCCCCGCCCCGGCCGAGCGCAGGCGCAGCGCATCGATGTCGAGCAGCGCCAGCTCGCGGAGCACCGCGGGCCGCTGCTCACCCGCGACCGCCTCGATCAGCTCCCGGTCTGGAAGCTCGAGTGCCAGATCGATCCTGCCTCGCACCCGATCCAGATGACCGGCGAGACGGGTCAGCAGCCACGGGCGCGCGATGCACGCGTCGCAGGCCCGGGCGGTGCTCGCGCCGGCTGCTGTCACGCGCCGGCACCTCGGGGGCCGGCCGCGCTCCCGCCGCCAACCGCGCCGGCACCCGGCTCGCTCACGCCGCCAACATCTCCTGCGCCCCGGTGCGCTGGCGCAGAGCGAGCGCCGTCAGCAGATCGGCGGTGCTGACGCGGTCGTGGCCTTCGAGGTCCGCGATAGTTCTCGAGACGCGCAGAACGCGGTGGCGGCCGCGCGCGCTCAGGGCACCACTGGCGTACGCCTGGCCAAGCGCCTGCTCGGCCACGGTATCGAGCCGCACGTGCCGGCGCACGAGCCGGACGTCCATCTCCCCGTTGCACCGGGCGCTGCTGTCCGCGAGCCGGCGTTGCTGGCGCTCGCGCGCCTGCGCGACCCGGGCACGAGCGGTGGCGGAGTCGCTCGCGGGTGGCGCGCGGAGCTCACGCTCGGCGGGTCGGTCCACGCTGACGAGCAGGTCCATCCGGTCGAGCAACGGGCCACTCAGCCGCCGCTGGTGCCGTCGCAGCTCGGCCTCGCCGCAGCGACAGCGATCGCCCACCCCGGCGAACCCGCATGGGCACGGATTGGTGGCCGCCACGAGCATGAAGCGCGTCGGGAACACCAGCGCTCGCTGGCCGCGGACGATCGCCACGGACCCGTCCTCCAGCGGCTGGCGAAGCGCCTCGAGGCTCGAGCGCTGGAACTCGGAGAGCTCGTCGAGAAACAGCACGCCATGATTTGCCAGGGTGGCTTCGCCCGGCCGGGGCGGCGAGCCGCCGCCGACGAGCCCGGCGACCGAGATCGAATGGTGTGGCGCCCGGAACGGACGCGCGGTGACGAGTCCGCCCGCGTGCACCCCGGCGACGCTGTGGAGCCTCGTCACCTCGATCGCCTCGCCCCGAGTCATCGCGGGCAGGATCGACGGCAGCCGCCGCGCGAGCATCGTCTTGCCGGTCCCGGGAGCGCCCTCCATCAGCAGGTTGTGGCCGCCCGCCGCCGCGATCTGGAGCGCGAGCACCGGGGCCGCATGTCCGCGGACGTCGGCGAGATCGGGCTCGAAAGCCCGCGCCCCGGCGGGCTCGGAGGCCCGCGGGAGCGGGGGCAGCTCGCCGCCTCGGATCACGTCGGCCGCGGCCCTCAGGCTTGAGACGCCTGCGATCGCGAGCCCCTCGACGAGCGCCGCCTCACGGGCGCGCTCGCGCGGCACGATCAGGCGCGCCAATCCCGCTCGGCGAGCCCCCTCGGCGACGGCGAGTGCTCCCGGCGAATCCCGGAGCTCGCCGCCGAGCGAGAGCTCGCCGAACACGGCGTATGAGCCGAGCGCGTCGGTGGGAACCTGATCGCTCGCGGCCAGCACGGCGAGCGCGAGCGCGGCGTCGAAGCCGGGGCCCACCTTGCGCAGGAACGCCGGCGCGAGGTTGGCGGTGATCCGCTTCTCGGGGAACACGAAGGCCGAGTTGTGGATCGCCGCGCGGATCCGTTCGCGTGACTCACGCACGGCGGTATCACCGAGCCCGACGATCGTGAACGCGGGGAGACCTTGACGGACGTCGACCTCGACCCACACCTGACGCGGATCGACGCCGTCGATCGCGAACGTGGTGACGCGAGCGAGCATGCCTCGAAGCTACGCGCGATCGTGTAACGCGTGGGTCACGCCGTGTGCCAATCCGGCTCAGCTCGGGCGGCCGGCCGACGCAGAATTGGCACGAGGTGGCACCCACGTGTGACGACCTTGGGCGTAGCGTCGTGGGCGTGACCGAGGACCTCCACCAGAGCGATCCACGGCGTGCCCTCGGGACGCTCGGGGAGCAACTCGCGGCCGATCATCTGATCCGCCGCGGCTTTCGAGATCGTCGAGCGCAACTACCGCACGCGCTGGGGCGAGCTCGACATCGTCGCGTTCGACGGCCACGCGCTTGCCTTTTGCGAGGTCAAGACCCGCCGGGTCGGCCCGGACGGCGGCCATCCGTTCGATGCGCTGCGGCCGGGCAAGCGGGCCCAGGTCCGCAAGATGGCCGGTCAATGGCTGATCGAGCGTACGAACCGGCCCGTACGCCGACGTCCTGCGGCTCGACGCGATCGGGGTAATCCTCGACCTCTCCGGCGCGCTCGTCGCGATCGAGCACCTGGAGGGCGCGTGGTAGCGGGACTCAGTCGAGGGCCGGCACCTGGAGGGCGCGTGTGGGGACTCGTCGAGCGCCGGCACGCGCCTGGCGAGCGGGTGCTCAGTCGAGGGCCAGCTGCTGGTACGCCGCCGACTGGAACGAAAGCCGATGCAGTGGCGAAACCCCGAGCCGCTCGATCGCCGACCGGTGCTCGGGCGTGGCGTACCCGACGTGCTGGGCGAACTCCCAGCCGGGGTGCTTGGTGTCCGCTCGGCGCATGTAGCGGTCGCGCGTCTCCTTGGCGATCACCGACGCTGCCGCGATCGCCGCGCTCTTGGCGTCGCCCCCGATCACCGCTCGCTGGTCGTAGCCGAGCGCGGCGACCGGAAACCCATCGCTCAGGCAGATACACCCCTCGCAGGTGACCCGGCGCAGCGCGTCGCGCAGGGCGGCGAGGTTGGTGACGTGCAGTCCCCGCGAGTCGATTCCGGGAGCGCACCGGGAGACGATCGCAACCTTGGCGGCGACGCGCAGGATGGTGGGGAACAGCGCAGCTCTCCCGTCTGGGGTCTGCTGCTTGGAGTCGTTCAGCGCTCCCAGCGCTCGGATCTCAGCCGGCCCGATCCGCTCGAGATCGAACAGGACCGCGGCCGCGACGAGCGGCCCCGCGAGACATCCGCGTCCGGCCTCGTCCGCGCCGGCGACGTAACGTACACCAAGGCCGCGATCGAAGTTGAACAGGCGACGTCCCGTACGGCTGGGCCGCTTGGCCCGCTTGGTGGGCCTAGAGGAATCCGATCCTGTCGGGTGGCCAGTAGGTGAAGAACGCAATGCCGATGATCCACTTTTTTGGGACCGGGCCCCAGAAGCGACTGTCGTCGGAGAAGCCACGGTTGTCGCCCATCATGAAGTAATCGCCGGGCGGAACGACGATCGTGTTCGGCATATTGCAACCTTCCGCGTCGCCGCAGGGGGCCGCATATGGCGCGTTCTCCTTCACGCCGTTGCGATACACGTCGCCATTGAGGATCGAGATGTGGTCACCGGGGTCGCCGACGACGCGCTTGATGAAAGTCTGGGTCGACTCCTGGGGTGTGGGCGTGTCGCACGCTGTCTGGGTGGCCCCGCCCTGGTTGGGGTTGCCGCAGTTGGCGGGCTGTGGGTCGGCGCCCTGGGGAGGATGGAACACGACGATGTCGCCGACGCTGGGATTGACGATCAGCCGGTTGGCGAGGACTCGCTGGCCGATGTGCAGCGTCGGCAGCATCGACCCGCTCGGGATCCGGTAGGGCTTGACGATGAATGCCTGGATCAGCAGCGCAAGCGCCACCGCCACAGCAACCGTCACGACCAGCTCGATTACTGACTTCAAGCCTGACTTCTCCGCTGCTTTGCTCTTGCCCGGCACCGCGACTCCTAGAGAAGTCCGATCCGGTCGGGGGGCCAGTAGGTGAGGAACGCCTTGCCGATTATCCATGCTTTCGGCACCGGGCCCCAGAACCGGCTGTCCTCGGAATCCGGACGGTTGTCGCCCATCATGTAGTAGTCGCCGCGGGGAATCGTGATCGGCTTGGGGAAGGTGCACGTCGCGTTGCCATCACAGGGGGTGATGTAGGGATCCTTCTCGCGGACGCCGTTGCGGTAGACATGACCGCCGATGATCGCGATCCGGTCCCCGGGAAGTCCCACCACACGCTTGATGAAGGTCTCGCTCGACGCGATCGAATAGGCAACGCCGCACGGCTGCGGGCTGTCCTGCCCGAGTTCGTTCTGTCCCTCGTTCGGGTCAGCGCATCCGTTGGCGTAGTTCTTCGGCGGATGGAAGACGATGATGTCGCCCACCTGCGGCGTGGAGAAGTGCGTGCCGATCCGATTCACGAGCACGCGCTGGTTGATGTGCAGGGTGGGCAGCATCGATCCGCTCGGGATCCGGTACGGCTTGACGAGGAAGGCTTCGATCGCGAGCGCCAGGCCCAACGCCACAGCCACGATCAGGACGAGCTCGACGATCGAGCCCGTGACCGACTTCCGGGTGGACGTCACACCCTATCTTCGCCGGCGGCTTCCTCGGCAACCGCCGGCGCGGCGTCCTGCGGCGCCGTCGCGGGGAGGGACTGCTCCGACTCCTCCGCGCCTGCCGGCTGCTCCTCAGCCTCCGGTGCAGCAGCTGCCGCTTCGACCGGCTCCGGGCCGTAGAGCAGCTCCCGCTCGACCGCTTCCTCGGGCCGGGCTGAGCGGCGCTCGCGGACGCGAGCTCGCTTGCCGACTCGGCCTCGCAGGTAATACAACTTTGCGCGCCGCACGTCGCCGCGCGCGGCGACCTCGATCCGCTCGATCTTCGGCGAATGAAGGGGGAAGGTGCGCTCGACCCCTACACCGAATGACTGCTTGCGGACCGTGAACGTCTCCCGGGCACCGTGGCCTTGGCGCTTGATCACCACGCCCTCGAACACCTGTGTGCGGCGGCGTGTCCCCTCGATCACCTGGAAATGCACGCGCAGCCGGTCACCGGCATCGAAGGCCGGCACGCGGCGGAGCTGAGCGCGCTCCAAGCTGTCAATCACGGTGCTCATGGCAAGAAAGAACAGACCAACGTCCCACTTGGCGGACGCGACGACTCCTGTACGGGTCAGTGGCTCGCGCTTGTCGCGCACGCCTCAGCCACGCGGGCGGCCTATGGTAGCGAACCGCCTGACGCCGACGTGTTGGCGGCCCGAGTCCGGCTCTGAGCCAGCCGCCAGTCGCGGATTTGGGCGTGGTGGCCCGAGAGCAGCACGCTCGGCACGGACCAACCTCGATGCTCGGCCGGCCGGGTGTAGTGGGGATACTCCGGAGCGCCCGCGAGCGCGACGCTGAACGACTCCTCGACCGCCGATTCCTGATGGCCAAGCGCGCCGGGCAGCTTCCGCAGGACCGCGTCGCAGAGGACCATCGCCGGCAGCTCGCCGCCGGCCAGGACATACCGTCCGATCGACACGCGATCGCTGGCGAAGTGCTCCAGCACGCGCTCGTCGAAGCCCTCGTAGCGGCCGCAGAGGAGAGTCAGGGCCGGCTCGCGGGCCAGCTCGTCGACGAGCGAGTCGTCGAGCAGCCGTCCTGGGGCGTCGAGCACGATCACGCGACGCTGAGCCGGTAGCGCAACGGGGTCGATGCCATAACGAGCGCGCAGCGCAGCCTCGACCACGTCGACTCGGAGCACCATGCCCGCCCCCCTCCGAACGGCGTGTCGTCGACCTGTCCCGCACTCAGGGGCGTATGGCTGCGGTAGTTGACGTAGCCGATCCGGGTCCCGTGGGCGATCGCGTTCTCGACGTGCCGCTGGTTCTCGAACCACCCGAACGCCTCCGGGAACAGGGTGAAGACGTCAATCTCCATCACGCTTCGCCGAGGAACACGAGATCGACGTCGATCGCGCGCCGGTCGAGGTCGACTTCACGGACGGCGTCGCGGACCAACGGCACCAGCAGGTCATCGCCGCCGCTCTCGCGCGCCACCTCGAGCACCTCACAGGAGGGCAGCGCCAGCAGCCGGCGGACCGTGCCGACGGCCGTCGAGCCGTCGTGCACGGTGCACCCCTCCAAGTCGGTTGCCCACCACTCATCGGGCTCGAGCGCGGGCGCGTCAACCCTTGCGACCAGGATCTCCTGACCGCGCAGCGCAACGGCGTCGGAGCGATCCTCGCACCCTTCGAAGCGGAGGATCGGTCGCTGATCGGTCCCGGCGCGCCGCACCACCGTCAGCTGACGATCGGCGACCACGACGCTCGCCCCGAGGACCAGCAACTGCGGACTGGGCTCGATCACGTGCACGCTTCCGTCGAGCCCGTGCGGACTGCCGACCCGGCCGGCGCGCAGCCATCCGCGCCCTGCCGTGCTCATCACGAATCGACGATGTCCACGAACACGCGACGGTTCTCCTTGACCGCCGCGCTCTTGACCACCGTGCGCAGCGCCGCGGCCGTGCGGCCTCCGCGGCCGATCACGCTTCCGTAGTCGTCTTGAGCCACCGACAACTCGAGCACGGTCGAGCCGTCGTCCTCGGTCACCTCGGCGACTCGGACCTCGTCCGGGTGGTCCACCAGCCCCCGGGCCAGGTACTCGAGCAGCTCTTTCATCGCCTCGCTAACGGATACCCTGCGTGTGCAGCAGCTTGCGAACTGTGTCCGTGGGCTGCGCGCCGCGCGCGAGCCAGTCGCGGATGCGCTCCTCGTTGAGCACGATTGTCGAGGGGTTGGTCTGGGCGTTGTAGTGCCCGACGGTCTCGATCACGCGGCCGTCCCGCTTGGAGCGCTGGTCGGCGACAACCACCCGCCAGATCGGGTTCTTGCGGCCGCCAATGCGTGTAAGTCGGAGTCGTACTGACATGTGTCGATGCGAGGTTAGCGTGTCGGCGCTTCTGTGCGCGGCCCCGCTGCTCAGCGTCCGCCACGCATCAAGGCGCCGAGGTCCGGCATTCGGCCCTGGGCGACCTGGCGCATCACCTTGCGCGCCTGCTCGAACTGCACGATCAGTTGCTTGACGGCCTGCACGTTGGTCCCGGATCCGCGCGCGATCCGCAGCCGCCTCGACCCCTTGATCAGGTCCGGACGGCGGCGCTCCTCGGGGGTCATCGAGAGGATGATCGCCTGGAGACGGTCAAACTCGCGCTCGTCGACCTTGACGTCGCGCAGCTCCTTGCCGATTCCCGGCAGCATGCCGAGCAGCGACTGCAGTGGGCCCATCCGCCGCAGCTGGCGCATCTGATCGAGGAAGTCGTCGAGCCCGAACTCCTGCTTGCGAAGCTTGCGCTGCAGCTCGGCCGCCTGCTCCTCGTCGTAGGCGCCCTGACTACGCTCGATCAGCGACATCACGTCGCCCATCCCGAGGATTCGCTGGGCCATCCGGTCGGGGTGGAAGCGCTCGAACTGGTCGAGCTTCTCGCCGGTGGAGGCGAATAGGATCGGCTTGCCGGTGATCGCCTTGACCGACAGCGCGGCGCCGCCGCGCGCGTCGCCGTCGAGCTTGGTCATCACGACGCCGTCGAACTGCACCACCTCGGCGAACTGCTCGGCGACGTTGACCGCGTCCTGACCGGTCATCGCGTCGACGACGAGGAGCACGTCGTGGGGCTTGACAGCCTTCTTGATGTTGGCGAGCTCGGCCATCAGCTCCTTGTCGACGTGCAGGCGGCCGCTGGTATCGATGATCAGGACGTCCTTGCCCTCGGACTGCGCGCGATCGCGAGCCCACGCGGCGATCTTGACGGGATCGCGGTCGGTGCCCTGCTCGTACACGTCGGCACCGGCCTGCGTCCCGACCTTGATCAGCTGCTCGACGGCCGCCGGGCGGTAGACATCGCAGGCGGCGACCGCGACCGACGAGCCGTGCTGCTCTCGCAGGTAGCGCGCGAGCTTGGCGGTCGCAGTCGTCTTGCCCGAGCCCTGCAACCCCGCCATCACCACAACCGTGGGTGGCCGGGGTGAGAACGACAACTCGCGCCCGGCGCCGCCCATCAGCTCCGTCAGCTCGTCAGAGACGATCTTGACGACCTGCTGGCCCGGGTTGAGCTGTCCGATCACGTCGGCCCCGAGCGCCCGCTCCTTGACCGCATTGGTGAAGCTCTTGACGACCTTGAAGTTGACGTCGGCCTCGAGCAGCGCCAAGCGGATCTCCCGCATCGCGGCGTTGATGTCGTCCTCGGTCAGCGTGCCTCGCCCGCGGACTTCCGCGAGGGTCGCCTGGAGCTTCTCCGCGAGCGAATCGAACACGTTAACCAGGCTACTGTGCCGGCGGGATCAGCCTGTCCGGCGGCTTCGCGTTCTCGATGTGGCTGCCCGCGGTGTCGGCGAACGCCTTGGCGATGCCACCGAACGCGTCGGCGAACTCGGACGGGATCACGAACACCTTGTTGGCGTCGCCCTGCGCGAGCTGCGGGAGCATCTGGAGGTATTGGTAGCTGAGCAGCTGGCGGTCGGGCTTGCCGTCGTGGATCGCCTGGAAGACCGTCGCGATCGCCTTCGATTCGCCCTCCGCCCGTAGGATCGCCGACTGCTTGGCGCCCTCGGCGGTGAGCACCGCGGCCTGCTTCTGCCCCTCGGCGGTGAGGATCTGCGACTGCTGCACCCCCTCGGCGGTGAGGATCGCCGCGCGCTTGTCGCGCTCGGCCCGCATCTGCTTCTCCATCGCCTCCTGAATCGTGCCGGGCGGGTCGATCGACTTGATCTCGACGCGGTTGACCCGGATCCCCCACTTGCCGGTTGCCTCATCGAGCACTCCGCGCAGCTGCGCGTTGATGTGGTCGCGGCTGGTGAGCGCCTGCTCCAACGACAGCGAGCCGATCACGTTGCGCAGCGTCGTCACCGTGATCTGCTCGATCGCCTGGAGTGGGTTGGCGACCTCGTAGGTGGCGGACTTCGCATCGTTGACGGTGAAGTACAGGACCGTGTCGATCTGGACCACGAGGTTGTCGGACGTGATCACCGGCTGGGGTGGGAACGAGACGACCTGCTCGCGGAGGTCGATCAGCGGCTTGAGCCGATCGACGAACGGCATCAGGATCGTCAGGCCCGGATTGAGCGTTCGGTTGTAGCGCCCAAGCCGCTCGACGATCCCGGCCCGCGCCTGCGGAACGATCCGGACGGTGCGAGCGAACAGGATCAGCAGGAACACGACTATGACTGCGGCGACGATTGCTCCGGCCATTGCCCCTCTCCTTGTCTATTCGGTGACGAGCGCCGTGGCGCCCTTGATCTCGACAATTTCGACGCGCGTGCCACGTTCGATCACCTGGTCGTCGTCGAGCGATCGCGCGGTCCATACCTCGCCGTCGATTTTGACGCACCCGACGCCCTCGGCATTGGCGATCCGTTCGAGCACGATTGCCTGCTTGCCGACGAGCGCCGCGCTACCGGTCCGCAGTTGTGGCGGCATCCTCAGATGCGAGCGAACGATCGGGCGGACGGCGACCAGCGTCAGCAGCGAGGCGGCGACGAACACGATCCACGCCGCAAGACTTCCCGCGCCGGCCACCTCGACGATCGCGGCCAGCGCGGCCCCGAGCGCGAACGGCGCGAGGAAGAAGCTCGTGGTGAGCATCTCACCGACGCCAAAGACGCCCGCAGCGATCACCCACAAGATCCATCCTGACATCTCGTGCCGAGCTTACCGAGGTGCGAGGCTGCATACTTGACTTGTGAGTCCCCGGCGTGCCGCGACCGTGCTGGTGGGATCGCTCGCCGCCGCTGCAGTGGTGGTTGCGTCACAGGCCATGGCCGACGCACCCAAGCGGGCCGTGCGGCCGGCGATCGTGCTCTCGACTTCGCTCTCGGGCCTGCTGCGAGCGGGTGACGAGGTGACGATCGCGGGCCGGGTCAGGGGCGCCGCCGCGGGTACGCGGGTCACGCTGCAGACCAGCCGCTCAAAGGCGTGGACGGTCGTCGTCGGCGCCCCGTTACGGGCGGGCGGCAGGTTCAGGCTGCGGTGGCTGATCGGGGGGCAAGACACCGGCTTGATCTCGATCCGCGTCGCCGCGCTGCAGGGCGGCCGCGTCGTGGCGGCGACCAAGCCTCAACAGCAGACCATCGGCCAGGCCTCGGTTCCGTGCTCCCCACCCGCACCTCCTACCGACGTACCCTCGGGCGACGGCTGGGTGGTCGGCGGTCTGTACATCGAGGGGGGCGCGTATCCGGGGATCGATCAATGCTTCTCGGGCGCATACTCGGCCACCGCGACCAGCACCGCGAGCGCAGCCGCGACCACGGTCGGGGTCGCCGGTGGACACAGCTACACGATCGTCCTGCCCGCGGGCGGGTACGCGTTGAAGGCAGGCTGCAGCGTCCCGGCACAGGCGACCGTCGTGGCGGGGCGCCAGACGGTCGCTGATACGCGCTGCCTGGTGCCTTAGGAGCCCACCAGGGCCCGCGCAAACTCGCTGGCCTCAAACGGCCGCAGGTCCTCGAGCTGCTCCCCAACCCCGATCAGCTTGACCGGAATCCCGAGGTCACCGGCAATCGCGAGTGCGATCCCGCCCTTGGCGGTCCCGTCGAGCTTGGTCAGGACGAGCCCGCTGACATCGACCGCCTCGGAGAACAGCCGCGCCTGGCGAAGCCCGTTCTGTCCCGTGGTTGCGTCGACCGTCAGCAGCGTCTCGTGCGGCGCCTCCGGGATCTGCTTCGCGATCACGCGGCGGACCTTGGCGAGCTCGGCCATCAGGTCGTCCTGGGTGTGCAGCCGGCCGGCCGTGTCGATGATCACGACATCCACCCCCTCGCGCCGGGCCGTCGCGATCGCGTCGTAGGCGACTGACCCCGGGTCGGCGCCGGCGGGCCCCTTGACGAACGAGACGCCCGCGCGCTGCGCCCACAGCTCGAGCTGCTCGACGCCGGCGGCGCGGAACGTATCGGCGGCTGCGAGCACGACCGAGCGGCCGAGCTCCTGGCGCAGGTGCCAGGCAAGCTTGCCGACGGTCGTCGTCTTACCCGTGCCGTTGACGCCGGCGACCAGGATCACGGTCGGCTCGTGTCGGAGATCGATCCGGTCATCCCCCGTGCTCGCGATCCCCGCGAGGAGATCGATCAGGCGATCGGTGAGCGCCTGACCGCCGGTGAGCTGGCCGCTCAGCGCCTCGCGCTCGAGTTGCTCGACTACCTCGGCGGTCGTCCGGGCTCCCACATCAGCGTAGATCAGCGCCTCCTCGAGCCGCTCCCAGGTCTCGTCGCCCAGATCCTCGAACAGCGTCGCCTGGATCTCGCTCGTCAGCGCCTGGCGCGTCTTGCGCAGATTCTCGCGTAGGCGGCGAAAGCGACCGATCCGCCGCTCCTGCCTGGCCGGCTCCGCGTCGGGTTCCGGCGCGCGAGCGCCGTCGACGATGAACAGGTCCTGCCAGTCGCGCGCCATCAGGGCGGAAGGCTACGCCGCGTCCTGCACCGGCGGCAGCCGCCGCGAGATCACTTTCGAGATGCCGTCAGCTCCCATCGAGACGCCATACAACGAGTCCGCCGCCTCCATCGTCCGCTTCTGATGGGTCACGACGATGAACTGGGCGTGCTTGGAGTAGCGCCGCAGCAGCTCGAGGAAGCGATCGATGTTGACGTCGTCGAGCGCCGCCTCTACCTCATCGAGGATGTAGAACGGACATGGCCGGGCGAGGAACACGGCGAACAGGAATGCGAGTGCCGTCATCGACTTCTCGCCGCCTGACAGCAGCGAGAGGCGCTTCATCTCCTTGCCCGCGGGCGTGATCTCGATCTCCACGCCCAGCAAGTCCTCCTCGGTGCGCTCGCCGGGCTCACCGTCACCTGCCTCGCCATCGTCGTCGGTCACATCCGGTTCGGAAGCTGAGCGCGAGCCGCCGAGCACCGGCGCGGGGCCGTCGCGCTCGGTCACCAGCCGCAGCGCACCCTTGCCGCCCGGAAACAGCTGTTCGGCGACATCCTCGAAATTGCGCGCGGCGGCGTCGAACGTCTGCTCGAACGTCTCCCGGATCTGGCGGTCGGTGTCGGAGATCAGCTTCTGGAGCTCGCGTAGCGCGGTCTCGAGATCCGTGCGCTGGCGCTCGAGCTCCTCCACGTGCGCCAGCGCTTCGGCGTACTCCTCCGCGGCCAACGGGTTTACCGGCCCGAGCTGCTCGCGCCGGCGGAGCAGCCGCTCGAGCCGACCGGAGAGCGTCTCGCGGTCATCCTCGGCGAGCGCCTCGGTCGCGGGCTCGGGCGTCAGCGACAGCCGCGAGGCGAGCTGCGCGAGCTCGCCTCGCACATCGGCCACGCGGTCGCGGACGCGCTGCAAACGGACCTCGGTCTCGGTCAGCAATTCGTTCTCGCGGTGCAGCCTCGAATGCAGCTCGGCCTCCTGCTGCGCGCAGGTCCGCAGCTCGGCGGCGACGTGCTCGCCCGCCTCCCGATCGCTGGCGAGCGCCGCCTCAAATGCCGTCCGGCGCTCCGCGATCGCGACCGCGGCCGCGTCGAGCGCCGCGATCACACCTGCGAGCACGGGGCGCAGCGACTCGTCCCGCGTGATCGCCGCCCGCAAGCCCCCGATCCGCGCCGATCGCGCCGCGCGAGCGTGTTCGGCCCGCTCGAGCATCCCGCGCTCGGCCGCCAGCTCGGCCGTCAGCTGCGCGCGGCGCCCCGCGTTCGGACCGTCATCCGGAGCGCTCCGGCGCCGCCCGATCTGAGCCGCAAGACGGCGCTCCTCCTCCGCTGCTTCGTCGCGTGCACGGACAGCCGCGCGATGCGCCGCGATCGACTCCTCGCGCTCGCCCTCGACGTCGGACTGCCCAGCGGCCGCCCGCTGCGCTGCGCCGCCGGCCGTAAGCTCCGCCTGGGCCGCCGCCGCGCTCGCGCGTACCAGCTGCTCGCGCCGGTTGCGCTCGGCAAGCACTCGGTCCTCGCCGAGCGCGGGCGCCTGGCGCACCTCACCGGTGCTCGCCGACCAGACGCGCCCGGCCCGGCGTCACGGCTACGCCGCCGAACGTGTCCGGCACGGCCTCGAGTGCCTCGACGACCCACGTATTGCTCAGCAGGAACTTGGCGAGCTCGGCGGCCTGGCCGCGGCCGCGCACGCGCTCGGCGAGCCGCTCGGCGTCATCACTCGGCGGGGACCCGCCCCGCGGCTCCTGTTCACCGCGTCCCGCGCCGCCCACCACCAGGGCTCGACCGCCTTCGGCTCCGGTGCGGTCAAGCAGTGCCGCGGCCGCGGCCCGGTCCTGGACGACCGCGGCCCCGAGCCGACCGTCGAGCGACGCGGCGAGCGCGAGCTCGTAGCCCGGATCGACCTCGAGCTCGTCGGCCAGCGACGCGGTGCCGGTCCGAGATCCCGCCTGGCTGCGCAGGAACTGATTGACCGCGGCCAGTTCGCCGCCCACCCTCGCGGCCTCCCGCCGGGCGGCGTCGACGGCGCGCTCGGCCGCACGTAGGGCGGCTCGCGCCTCCTCGACGCGCTGCTCGGACCGGTCGCGCTGCGCCGCTGCCTCCTCGACCGCGCCGGCCCGCGACACCGCTTGCGCGGCGGCGGCGCGCTGCTGGCCCTCGAGCTCGGCGAGCTGGCCGGCGAGCTCAGCCTCGCGATCGCGGTCGAGCGCCGCGAGCGCCGACTGCAGCGCGGCGATCCTCGCGCCGGCTTCGGGATCGGGCGCATCCGCGGCCGCTTCGGCTACTGCTGCCTGCAACAGCTGGCGGCTGCGGACCAGGCGTGCCTCGCCCGCACCCGCAGCCGTGCGCGCGGAGTCGGCACGGTAGGAGACTCGATCTCCGGCCGACTGTGCGACGAAGCAGCGCCGGGAGAGCTCCTCGCGCTGCGCGCTGCGCGCTGCGAGTGCCTCCTCGGCGGCCTCACGACGCCTGGCGACGGCTTCGAGCTCGTGCTCAACCTGTTCGCGGCGCCCGCGTGCCTGAACTGAAGCAGCCTGGGCCGCCTGCAGCTCGAGCTGCTGGGCGCGCAGATCGTCTCGCGTCAGCTCCCACCGGATCTCGAGCATCTGGCGCTCCAGACGCGCGTGGAGCTCGGCAGCCTCGGCTTGGCGCTTGAGCGGCCGAAGCCGTGACCGCGCCTCCCGTTCGACATCGAGCGCGCGGTCGAGGTTCTCCCGCGTGCGCTCGAGCTTCAGCTGCGCCCGCCGGCGCCGCTTGCGATGTTTGCCGAGGCCGGCGGCCTCCTCGATCAGCAGGCGGCGGTCGCGCGGCTTGGAGGTCACGAGCGATTCCACCCGACCCTGCGAGATGACCGAGTGCATCTCCTTGCCCAGGCCCGTGTCGGACATCAGCTCGATCACGTCGACGAGCCGGCAGCGAGCGCCGGCCAGCCGGTACTCGCCCTCGCCCGCTCGGTCGAGCCGACGGACGATCGAGATCTCAGGTGCGCCGAGGTCGAGGGTCCCGTCGCTGTCGTCGAGCACCAATTCCACCTCGGCGCCCTTCGACGCCTGGCGGCCCGGCGCGCCGCCGAAGATCACGTCCTGCATCGACTGTCCCCGCACCGCGACCGGCGACTGCTCGCCGAGCGCCCACAGGACGGCGTCGGTGACATTCGATTTCCCGGACCCGTTGGGACCGACGATCACGCTCACGCCCGGGCCGAACTCGAGCCGCGTGCGGTCAGGGAACGACTTGAAGCCCTTGAGCGTGAGCGACTTCAGGTACATCCGCTCACTCGATCGCCTCGAGGGCGGCCTGTGCGGCCTCTTGCTCCGCGTCCTTCTTGCTGCGGCCGGTGCCGCGGCCCACCTCGACCCCGTCGATCGTCGCGCTGATCGAGAACGTGCGGTCGTGCGGCGGTCCCTGCTGATCGACTACCGCGTAGCTGACCAGCACGCCCCGCCGGGCGAGCCGCTCCTGCAGCGCCGATTTGAAATCGACGGGATTCTCCAGCGCGTCCTCGATCTCGGGAGCGAACGCCTCGACGACCGGCGCCGCCGTCTGCTCGTAGCCGTAGGCCAGATAGCAGGCACCGATCACAGCCTCGATCACCGAGGCGAGCACCCGCTCGGTGGTGGTCAGGGCAGCGATGCTCACGGGTGTGCCAGGGGGGGCCGCCGCCCGCAGCCGCTCCGGCACGCCGAGCCGCTCGGCGACCGCCCGGCAGGAACGCCCGGACACTGCCTGCGCGCGGATCTTGGTAAGCCTGCCCGGACCGAAACGCTCGGCTTCGAGCCGCGGATACAGGTGGGTGGTGACCGCCAGCGCGAGCACGCTGTCGCCCAAGAACGCCAGCCGCTCGTATGAGTCCGAGCGTCTCGAAGTCCACGAGGAATGCGTGAACACGGGCTTCGCCAGATTGTCTGGGAGTCCCTCGAGCAAGGCGTGAAGCGCCCTGCCGGGCTCGCCGCCGGGCTCCGCCGGGACCTGGCCGCTCGCACTCACTCAGAGTCAGGACCTTGGCTCGCAGTCGTGGAGGGCGCAGCGTCATTCGCGAGCACGAATTCGACCGCCTGCCCGACAGTGAGGATCTTGGCTGCCTCCTCATCCGAGATCCTCACTGCGTAGGTGTCCTCCAGCTCCTGCACCAGCGTATAGAGGTCCAGCGAGTCGGCCTCGAGGTCCTCTCTGAAGCGCGTCGTCTCGTGGATCGTGTCGGGATCGATCTCGAGTTCGTCGGCCAGGTGGGCGCGGATCAGCGAGAAGATCTGCTCGCGAGTCATCAGCGCGACACCGTAGCCGCCGGCTCGGACGGGGGCGAATCCTCACCGTGTCGTGGAGGCCTGAGCGCATCAGCCGCCTCCAGGGCAGCCCGAGTGCGCCCGATCACGTCCTCCTGGACGCCACGGGCCGCGACCTCGATCGCGCGCGCGAACCCCCGGCGCGTGAAGCGTCCGTGAGCCACGACGCCGAGCTGACGCAGGCCCAGCATGTACGCGCCACCGGGACCCTCGGGATCGATCTGCTCCCGCAGCCGCGTGACGGCCGGGCGCAGCAGCCAGCCGCCGAGCTTGGCGCGCGGGCTGCTCATCGCCGCGTCGCGGATCGCACGCAGCGTCCGTCCGGAGACGCCCTCGATCAGCTTCAGCGTGATGTTGCCCACGAACCCGTCCATCACGACCACGTCCGCGACACCGGCCGTGACCCCGATCCCTTCGACGTTGCCGACGAAGTTGAGTCCCTTGCCTCCGGCGCCGGCGAGCTGCTCATGGACCGCGACCAACTCCGGCGTTCCCTTGCCGGGCTCCTCGCCGTTTGAGAGGAGCGCGACCCGAGGCGAGGGCACCCCCATCACCGCCTGCGCGAACGCCGAGCCCATGTGCGCGAACTGAACCAGATGCTCAGGCCGGCAGCTGACGTTGGCGCCGACGTCGAGCAGTAGTACGGGAGGCGCGGCCGGCATCGGCACGGGAAGCGCGAGCGCCGGGCGGTAGATGCCGCGATCACGGCGCAGGTTGAACAGCCCCGCGGCCAGCGCCGATCCGGTCGAGCCGCCGGAGACGAGCGCCTGTGCCCGCCCCTCCGCGACCGCTTTGGCGGCCTGAACGATCGACGCCTCCGGAGTTGAGCGCACCGCGAACGCCGGGTCGGCGGCCTTGGCAATCGACACCGGGGCATCGACGACCTCGACGCCCGCGGGGACCTTCCCGATCGCGTCGGCGGGCCCGAACAGGAGCACGCCGATGCCCGATGCGGCGGCGCGCTCGGCACCCGCCGCAACTTCCCTGGGGCCGAGATCAGCCCCGCACGCGTCGACCGCGACCACGACCATGGTCGCGGGTCAGGCGGTCTGCTCGCCGGCGTCCGGGCCGATCACTTCGCGCCCCTTGTAGGTGCCGCACACGGGGCACACCCGATGCGGACGCCTGGGACTGTGGCACTGCGGGCAAGCGTTGTAGGCCGGGGCGGGCACCTTGTGCTGAGCCCGCCGTTGTGCGGTACGGGCGTGCGACTGCTTCTGCTTGGGGACGGCCATCGAGGCGTGAGGCTAGCAGGGCGGCACTGCCGCTCGGTACCACGTCCGAGGCGCTGCATAGGGTGGGCTGCTTTGGCAGTTGATCGTGAAGCTCCCAGCCGCTCCAGCGCGGCTCCGACCGGTCTTGAATGGAGGGCTTCCGTGGGGCCCGTGCTCGTCGTCGGGATCGTGCTCGCCGCGTTGATCGCGCTGCGCCTGAACACATACGCCGGGAACGTCACGGGTTTCATCCGCTTCGGTCAGCAGTACGTGAGGTACACCATTCCGCCTCGCGGCGCGGTGATCGATACGCCCCAGGGCTACGACGGACAGTTCTTCTGGCTCCAGGCCGGCGACCCGCTGGTGCTCAGCGATGCCACCGTTGCGCGCTTCCGGGGCTCGGGCCAGGCCTTTCGGATGCAGCGGATGGCGTATCCGACGGTGGCCTACGTGCTCGCGGGGGGCCAGCGCGACGCGATTGAATACAGCCTCCTGGCGGTGAACGTGATCGTCGTGCTGGCGAGCACGGCCGCGTTCGCAGCCTATGCCGCCGGCCGGGGCTGGTCGCCCCGATGGGCAATCGCGGTAGGCCTGATGCCCGGCTTCCTGCTCCCGACGGTAAGGGACCTCAGCGATCCGCTCGCGTGCGCGACGATGGTCGCCGGGCTGCTGGCGTGGCGCGGCGGTCGGCGTGGCTGGGCGGCGGCCTTGCTGACGGTGGCAGTGCTCGCGCGTGAGCCGGTGCTGCTCGCGGTGGCGGCGATCGCGATCGAGTCGGGGTTCAGCTGGTGGCGCGCCCGGGCCGAACCCGGAGCGCTGGCGCGGACCGTGCGCGCCACGTGGCCGGCGGTCGCGGTTCCGGTGCTCGCGTTCGCGCTCTGGCAGGCGTACATCGACGCGCGCTACGGCGGGAACACGGCCGCAACCAGCGGCGGATCGTTCATGGCACCGGTTGTGAGCGTCGTGGACGAAATTCGGGCGGCACTCGACCGCACGGCGCCGTTCCGGGCCGCTTTCGACGTCGCCTACCTAGGGCTGATGGTGGCTGCGATCGCAGGCGCGTTGGCGACCTTGCGACGCCGGAGGACTGCCGTGAACTGGGCCGCGGCATTGTTTGCGCTCAGCCTGCTCGTACTTACGTTCGGCGACGACTGGAGCTACACCCGTCTCAGCGCGCCGCTGCTCGCGCTGCTGCTCGTCGATGGGCTCGAGAACCGGTCGCGGCTTGGCCCGACGCTTTGCCTGGTCGCGCCGGCGATGATCCTGCCGCTGGCGTTCGGAAGTTGAGCGTTGTGCGGCGCGCGAGCCGCTGCGCGGGGCGCTCGACGAGATACCAGCTGGCGGCCGCAAGCGCGACGGTGCCGAGCAGCACCACAATCAGGAGGCCGAGCGCTGAGAGGGCGCTCGCCGGGTGCAGCGGCGAAGGCGAGAATGCGCCGTGAATCGCCCGGATCAGCGGGTCATGCCAGAGATAGATCCCGTACGAGATCGCGCCCAGCCACACCATCACCGCGCTCTGCAGGATCGGGTTGTGGCGCGGGCGCGCGGCACGATGCACCGAGCCGATCACGCCAAGCACGATCAGGGCGCCAACCGCGGTTGCGGCGAGGTGGCCGAGCAGGCTGTACTGGGTGAGGAACTGTTCTCGCGGCTGGGCGACGGCGGCGAGGAGGAAGAAGGCGGCCGACAGCGACCAGCACCTCCCCGGATGTGCCGCCGCCCCCGCCAGGCGCGCGAACCGATGCGACCCGGATTCCCATTCGGCCGTCACGACCGCGAGTCCGATCCCGACCGCAAACCAGTCGAGCAGGCCCGGTAGCGACGTCGCGAGGACGATGTCCGCGTGCGGGACCGCCGCCACGATCGAGCGGGTCAGGGCAAAGCGAAGCAGGAGCGAGACCGCGGCGAGCCCGGCCGCGATCAGGAGCTGGATCCTAACTGCAGCGCCCGGTTCGCGGCCCCGCACCAGGCGCGCGATCGCCGCGGCCAGGAACGGCAGCGCGGCGTAGAAGCTGACCTCGACGCACAGGCTCCAGGCCACGCCCAGGCCTCCCAGGACCGTGTGCGGGCTGTAGATCTGAAGCAGCCCGAAGTACCGCCACCAGTCACCGCTCGCAATCCCTCCAGCCTGCGGCCCGATCGCGAGGACAGCCAGGATGACCCAGTAGGCGGGAATGATGCGGATCGCTCGGCGCTTGGCAAACGCGCGCCAGCCCGGCAGTGCACGCCGATCGCGAATCGCCCGCGCGTACGGGAGGTAGAGCACCAGACCGGAGATCACGAAGAACACGACCACGCCGAGCTTGAGCTGGTCGAGCAGCGGAGACAGAGGCCAGCCCGGCGGAGAGGTTCGCGCCCTGGCTGACGTGATACACGAGAACTGACAGCGCAGCGCAAGCACGCAGGCCGTCGACGGCCTCGAGCCTCGTGCTCGGACGCGGGTTCGGTGACCCCGTCTTTGTAAAACGCGGCACAATCATCCAGATCGGCGCCTGGCGCTCGCGCTTGAGCGGCGGCTACCGTCTATCGGCGAGTGGCGTTGCCGGGCTGGGCTCGGGCTTAGGGGTCAAAACGAAGCTCGGAGAGCTGCGCCCAGCGCGGATCGGGTGCTCGCTCGTGCGAATGCTCGGGCCCGGCGGTGTTCAGATCGGCGCCGCACTCCGGGCACAGGCCGGCGCAGTCCGGCCGACAAAGCACCTTGGCCGGCAGCGTGAGCGCCAGCGCGTCACGAGCCCAGGCATGGAGATCGAGGACCCCGTGTTCGACGTAGGGAAAGTCGAGCTCATCCACCCCGCCGGGTTGGGAGACCTCACGAACGTCGACGGCGAACTCGGGCTTGGCGACCTCCAGACAGCGCATGCAAGGGCCGACGAGCGTCGCCTCGAAGCGCAGCCGGAGTGCATAGCCATCGCCCGTGATGCGAGAGACATCGAGGCGGGTCGGGATCAGTGAGGGCTCGACGGAATAGCGCTCGCCGGCGAGGACGAACGGCTCGATCGCCACGTCGAGCTCCAGCCGGCGCCCCTCACCGGCACTGAGTCGCAACCCCGCCAGATCGTAAGTGTCAGTGCGCAGGGCCATGGCTGCGACTTTAGCGCCGGCCTCGGAGCCGGATCGGAGCGCGTGGCTCTGATCCGGCGCCGAGCCGGATCGGAGCGCGTCGTGTCCGCTAGCGCCGCGCCTTCAGTTCGCGCTTGAGCACCTTCCCGGTCGCGTTACGCGGCAAGCGCTCGACAAACACGACCTCGCGCGGAACCTTGTATCGAGCGAGGTTGCCCTTGACGTGGTCCTTGACCTGCTCCTCGGTGAGCAACACCCCGTCCGCGAGGGCGACGAACGCGCGCAGGCGCTGGCCGAACTCGTCGTCCGGCACGCCAACGACCGCGACCTCGCGGACGCCGGGCATATGCGCCAGCAGGTCCTCCACCTCACCGGGGAACACATTCTCGCCGCCGGAAACGATCATCTCGTCGTCGCGGCCATCGACAAACAGGCGCCCCTCGGAGTCGAAGTGGCCGACATCGCCGGTCGACATCAGCCCGCCGATGCGCTGCTTGTCCCCGCCACCGGTGTAGCCATCGAACAGCAACTCGCTGCCGACGAAGATCCGGCCACCGCTGCCGGTGGGAAGCTCGTGACCGTCCGGATCGAGGATCTTGACCACCGTTGCGCGCGGGGGACGACCGGCCGTCCCGGGCGCGGCGCGCAGATCATCCGGACCTGCGATCGTCGCCCACGCGACCTCGGTTGACCCATAGAGGTTGTAGAGCTTGTCGCCGAACGCGTCCATCACGCGCTGCGCGAGGGGACCGGGCAAGGCAGAGCCGCTCGCCGCGATCACCCGCAGGGAAGACGTGTCATAGCCCGCGAGCACCTGCTCGCCCAGCTCGAGGGTTCGCTGCAGCATCACGGGCACAACGACCAGCGCCGTCGCGCGCCGCTGGGCGATCAGGCTGAGCATCGCCGCCGGGTCGAAGCGGCGCCGCAGCACGATCGTCGAGCAAAGCAGGCTCCCGATCGCCATGTGGGCAAAGCCCCATGAGTGGAACAGCGGCGCCGCGATCACCGTGGTCTCGCGGCTGCGCAGCGGGATCCGCGACAACAGCGCGCCGGCTGGCTCGAGCGAGCTCGGGGCGCGCGCTGCACCCTTAGGTGTCCCGGTCGTGCCGGAGGTGAGAATAACGGCCCGCCCGGGCGACGCCGGGGGCCTCGGCGGAGCATCGCTGGAAGCGGCAATCAGGTCCTCAAGCGATGGATGGGGAGCCGCGGTCCCGGCCTCCTGCCAGGCGACAAACGCGTTCGCGCCCTCGACGTTGGGCTCCACGACGGCTCCGAGATCCTGGTCGTAGACGACCGCCACCGGTCGCTGCTGCTCGATCACGGCGCTCACCTGCGGACCGGCGAACGCCGTGTTCAGAAACAGGGCGTCGGCGCCGAGCTTGGAGCACGCGACAGTGGCCTCGACGAAGCCACGGTGATTGCGACATAGGATCGCAACCCCATCGCCCCCCCGGATCCCCCGTGCGGCGAGGCCGTTGGCCAGCGAATTGGTCCGGCTCTCGACCTCGGCGAATGTCAGCGTGCCGTGCTCGTCGATGACCGCGGAGGCGGTCGGGAAGCGCGTCGCGGCGATCGCGTAGGCGGCCGCGAGCGTCGGCCCCCACCGCTGAAAGGCGATCAGGGAGCGCAGCGCCCGATCCGGCCGGGACGGTCGCAACAAGCCCGCCCGGGCGAACGCGGCGCCAAAGGTCAGGTGATCTCTGAGGCTGGTTTGCACGGCCGAGTATCCAATCAGGAGATGGACCCCGTGTGTCTGCGAGTCAATCGATGTGCCGTTGTCGGCATGTCCGCAGTGGGGCCCGTCCGCACATGCGCGCCGGACCCGCGATGATTCCGCACAGGTGTCTAGGTGGTTTCGGACTTACGGCTATGCCGACGTCCACGACGGGCTCGTGATCGGGGCCTATCCGCTGGATGCAGCGGACGTCGGGATGCTCGAGTTCATGCGGGTCCAGCGAGTGCTGAACCTCGTCGAGGACTCGGAGTACCGTCGCGGCGAGCACGAAGCGGTGGAGCGTGCCCTGGCGGCGGCTGGGATCAAGGAGTACCGGATCGGCCTGACCGACTACGCCGGGCTACCTCCGGAGGTGATCGAGACCGCAGTCAAGAAGGTGAACGGATGGCTCGACGAAGGCCTCCGCGCCTACATTCACTGCCGCGCCGGCTGGCAGCGTTCGGCGGCGATCGCCGCCGCAGTCGTGGCCGTCAGAGACGGCCTGTCGATCGACGACGCATTGGCCTATGTCCAGGCCCGCAAGCCCAGTGCCGACCCGCTTCCCCACCAACGCGAGGACGTACGCCGCTGGTGGGAATCGCGAATGGCTACTCCGCCGCGCGAAGATGCCGGGTCGTAACTTCGAGCGCAGTCTCTGCTCGCTCGGCACGCTCCTCCAGCTCGAGTTGGGCGGTGTGGACACCCCGAGCGCTGATTGTCACGTGCTCCAGCTCCGGTAGCTCGCGGCCGCCCGTAGCGCCGTGGTCCTCGAACCGGCGCGCGCTCGGGAGCACGCGGGCCTCGTAGGAACCGACCACCTCGTTGTACGCCCGGACTGTGCCGTTGAGCCTGGTTCCGACCGTCGCCAGCAGCCCCGAGAGCTTCCCGAGCCTCGCGTGCAGTTCCCTCCCGAGCTCGGAGATCGCCTGCGCCGACTCGGCAACACGCTCCTGCTGCCATCCGTATCCCACCGCCCGCAGCATCGCCAGCAGCGTTGTCGGCGTTGCGATCAGCACCCGGCGGGCCATCGCGTCCTCGATCAGCGACGGGTCCGCCTCCAGCGCCGCTCCATAGAGATGCTCTCCGGGGAGGAACATCACGACGAAGTCCGGCGCCGAGTCGAGCCCGGCCCAGTAGGCCTTGTCAGCCAGCGCCTTGACGTGCTTGCGCAGCAGCCGCGCATGGTCGCGGAGGTGGCGCTCGCGCTCTTCCTCGTCACGAGCCTGATACGCGTCGAGCACCCCCTGCAACGGCGCCTTGGCGTCGACGACGACGTGCTTGCCGCCCGGCATCCGAACGATCAGATCAGGACGGAGCGTGGTATCCGCGCCCGGCACCGAGGACTGCTCGAAGAAGTCGCAATGCCTGACCATGCCGGCCAGCTCGACCACGTTGCGCAGCTGCATCTGCCCCCACTGGCCACGCGCGTTGGGCTTTCGCAGCGCGGTCACGAGGGCGCCCGTCTCGGTGCGCAGCTTCTCGCCGGTCTCGGTCAGAGTCCTCAGCTGCGCCTCGAGCCGGCCGCGCGACTCGCGCCGCTCCTGGTCGAGGCGCAGCAGCTGGGCGTCGACTCGGCCGAGCTGTTCCTTGATCGGCGAGACCAGCTGCTCGACCGCGTGCTGGCGCTTCTCGAGCTCGCCTCGAGCCTCGGCCTGTGCGGTCTGCAGCTGCGCGCGCGCCATCTGTGAGAGCTGCTCCATCCCCGACTTGACCGCATCGGCACTGAGCTCGCGAAATGAGGCCGACAGCCGCTCCTGCGCCTCGGTGAGCGTCGCCAGCCGCTCTTGTGCATGCGAGCGCTCGTGGTCCAGATCGGAGTTCGCCTTCACGAGCTCGCGCTCGAGCTCGACCGCGCGTGCGGCCTCGGCGCCCAGCGCGCGCAGCCGCGCTCGCAGCGCGATGGCCACGGCGGCCGCGCCCGCAACCAGTCCGATCAATAGCCAGATTGCATTCATCGTCGTAACCCAGGATGGCGCGGCGGGCGGACGGAAGCGCTCGCGCCGGCGCAACCGCGCCCGCCGGCGGCCACGCTTGTCAGAATCGGCGGCTGTGCAGCCAGAAATCGTGCGACGCCGCATCGTCGTGCATGGACGAGTCCAGGGTGTCGGGTTTCGCTATTACGCCCGTGAGCGCGCCCGTGCGCACGACGTCTCCGGCTGGGTCGAGAACCGCTACGACGGGACCGTGGAGGCGGTGCTCGAGGGACACCCGGAGACCGTCGAGCGGGTGATGCGGTGCTTCCGAACGGGGCCGTCGCACGCACGTGTGGATCGGGTCGAGATCACCGATGAGACCCCTGAGGGGTTGTCGGGGTTCGCGGTGCGGTGAAGCCTCGCTGGACGGTTGGGCGGCTGATCAGGCCGCGTGCCCCGGCGCCCGGCGAGCGTGAGCGGCGAGCTGAACGCTCTGCTCGGCCCGCCGAGCGTGAGCGCTCTGCTCGCGCGAGCGATCCGCCTTCCAGCGGGGGGTGCGGTGGGGCGGCAGGAAGTCGCGTATCAGCGGCCCGCCGAGGAGGTCTCCGAGCCGTGCCCGCAGCAGCCGCTCGGCAAGCGCGAGTCGCTTCGGGGTCGGCGCCAGCAGCCACACGCGCGGCTGCTCGGGCTCGACGTCGACGCCCGCGAGCCAGGGACTGCGATCGGCATCCTGCGCGCACAGTCTGTAGCGCACGCCCGGCTCGACCGGCAGCCGACGGGCGGCCGGCGGGTCCCAGCGCCAGCGCCACGCGCGCGAGCCAGGATCGGCGCGATCGGGAGCGCCCTCGAGCTCGGTGTCGGCGTCGAGCGCCGCGATCGCCGCATCGCGCTCGCGCAGCTCCAGAGCTGCGAGCGAGCCCATCACGATGTGGCCGTCGATTGTGTGCTCACGCCACTCCGGCCACGCCTGCGCGGCGCGGGCGAGGAAGCCACCGTGAACCCGCCAGAACTCGCCCCGCGGTGCGTCGAGCGAATCCAGCAGCGCCCCGAACTCGCGCTCGGCGCTCACGGCGACGACCGGCGGGCGGCCCAGCAGCAACCAACGCTCGGGGCCGAGCGGAACCGAGCGGGCTACGACCAACCGCCCCGGTGCCGGCTCGCCCGCGAGCGGTCGCACCAGCTCCAGCCGGCTGCGCTCCCCGCTCCGGGGATTGATGGCTGCGAGCACACACCTGGCCGGCTGCGACTCGATCCGCCACGCCCGCAGCTCGGAGCGCGCGAGCAGCTCGCAGCCGCGGCCGCCCCCGGCCAGCCGCAGCCGCCAGAGCGGCGTCTGGCCGTCGGGGAGTGGACAGTCGAGCAGAAACCAGAGGTAGGCCTCGAGCAGCTCCTCGGGGCCCGGGCCCGCGGGCCCAAACGCCTCGACACCGCCCTCGTACAGCTCGGCGAAACGTGCCCGACACCACTCCTCATCCGCCGCCCAACTCGCGCGGCCGAGGCGCTCCACCGTGGTCTCGAGCTCAAATGCGACATCGCGTCCAGCGGACACTGCGCGCGGACGCTAGCCGGAGGATCGGACAGAGCCCCGGCCGCCCGCAGGCGAGCGGGGCGAGCGGCTGGTGGCTTTCGTTGCTCGGCCGGCTCTGGGTGGTGTTCGGCTCGATCGGTGAACCGGCGCTGGGTGAGGGTGCGGCCGGGCCCGATGGTGTCAGCACTCTGACAATTTCACCTGCACACAGGGACAAATCGCGCACGTCTGCTGGACCTTGGCTACACAAGCATGTGGGGCGTGCTTATGTAACCAAGGTCGGGCGCGAGCGTGGACTTTGGGCCTGTAAGCATCTTCGGCTCAGGCGGTCAGCTGCGCAGCGCGTGCTCGAACGCCTCCCGCGCCGCTGGGCCGCGCACGGCGAACACGATCCGATCGAGCCCGCTGCCGGCGCGGAGGTGGTCGCGGACCTCGTCGACCTCGATCCTCGCGGCCTCGACCAGGGGGAATCCGCCGACGCCGGTCCCGAACGCGACGAGCGCGAGCGAGCTGGCACCGAGCTCGTCAGCCTTGGCCAGCGTGCTCCTGGTCGCGCGGCGGATGATGTCCGCCGATGTGGGGCCGCCCAGCTCCATCGTCGCGGCGTGGATCACCCACCGGCACGGCATCGCGCCGCCGGAGGTCTCGACCGCGTCGCCGAGGGCGATCGGGGCGCGCTCGCGGCTCTCTCGCTGCACGGGCGCGCCGCCGGCCCGGGCGATCGCACCGGCAACCCCGCCGCCGTGCATCAGCTGCGTGTTGGCAGCGTTGGCGATCGCGTCGACGTCGAGCGCGGTGATGTCGGTGTCGAGGACTTCGATCGCCACGTTGAACGCGAGAGCCACACCACGGGCGCGCGCAAGCGCGCCGATCAAGACACCTCGGCGGGCTCTTCCTTGCCGGCGAGGCGGTCGCGGCCACGCTGAACAGCCGCGATGAACTTGGTCAGGTTGACCTCGAGCGTGTTGAGGATCTCGTCGGCATAGTCCTCGGCGCCGAGGCGGATCTCCCGCTCGCGCGCGCGGGCGTCCTCGATGATGTCCTCGGCCGCGCGTTCGGCCTGCTTGGTGATCTCCTCGTCGGAGATCAGGCGCTCCTGGCGCTCGCGGGCCTCCTTGACGATCCTTTCGGCCTCGCGCTTGGCCTCGGCGAGCATCTCCTGGCGCTCCTTGACGATCCAGCGTGCCTGTTTGATCTCCTCCGGGATCGTGGCGCGCATCTGATCGAGGATGTCGTAGATCTCCTCCTTGTCCACGCGCACCTGATCGGTGAGGGGGACCGGTTTGGCGTTGTGGACGAGGTCGTCCAGTTTGTCGATCAGTACCAAGACATCCATTTGGCTACCTCTTGTTCGTCAGCGGCCGAGCCGTTCCTTCAATGCGATGGCGACCTCGTCGGGCACCATGTCGTCGATCCTGCCGCCGAACGCAGCGAGCTCTTTGACGCCACTCGACCTAACGAAACTGTACTTGGCCGAGGCCATCAGGTAAACGGACTCGATGTCCGGCGCCTGCCGGCGGTTGAGCTGGTTCATCTCGAGCTCGTACTCGAAATCGGAGATCGCTCGCAGGCCCTTGACGATCGCCTTGGCGCCGTTCTCGCGGGCGAAGTCGACGACCAGGTTCCGGAACGGTGCGACTGTCACGTTCGCGAGCTCGCTGGTGGCGTTACGCACGAAGGCGACCCGCTCCTCGGCGCTGAACAGCGTGTTGCCCTTCCGGACCGGAAGGTTGACGACCGCGACGATCACGTGGTCGAACATCGCCGCTGCGCGCGTGATCACGTCGACATGGCCGTATGTGATCGGGTCGTAGGAGCCCGGACAGATTGCACTGCGGTTATCGGGAGGCATGGATTCGGATCAGTGTGTCGCCGTAGCGGCGCTCGTCTTGGAGCGGAAGGTCGAGCTCGAGCCTAGCTCGCCGGTCGCTTTCCACCACTACCCGCGCATCCGTCGCGAGTACCGGTTCGAGCGCGTCCGACAGTCGATGTTCAAGCTTGGCCGCGTGGCGGTATGGGGGGTCGAGGAACACAAGATCGTATTGACGTGGGCGGGAGCGCGCGGAGTCGAGGAATGTGAGCGCGTCCTGGCGGTGCGCGATCGCGGCCAGCTCGAGGGTCGCGAGGTTGCGCCTGATCGCCGCGATCGCCGCCGGCGAGGAGTCGATCAGGGTCGCCTCTGCCGCCCCGCGGGACAGCGCTTCGATCGCCAGCGCCCCTGAACCGGCGAACAGGTCCAGCACCCGCGCCCCCTCGACCGAGCCGAGGATCGAGAACAGCGCCTCGCGCACCCGGTCCGAGGTCGGTCGCGTCACGCCGCCGCGGGGCGTGACCAGCGTGCGCCCGCCGTAGACGCCGGAGATCACCCTCACGCTCGGATCGGGGCTCGCGCCTCCGCCCCGTACGCCTCGCTCAATGCCACGCCCAGCAACGCGTACTCCGGCAGCTCGAGCTCCGGATCCTCGGCGGCGATCTCCTGGGCGTGCCGGCGGGCGCGTTCGAGCAGCTCCGCATCCTGGGGAAGCTCGGCGACACGAAATTGAGCCAGCCCATGCTGGCGGGTACCGACGAGCTCTCCTTCGCCCCGCAGCTGCAGGTCGATCTCGGCCAGCTCGAATCCGTCCGTGTGTGCCGCGAGCGCCCGCAGGCGGGGCGAGTCCTTGGCCCCGAACAGCAGGCACAACGAGGCGCAACTGCCCCTACCAATCCGCCCGCGCAACTGGTGCAGCTGCGAGATCCCGTAGCGGTCCGCATCCTCAACCAACATCACGGTCGCGTTCGGGACGTCGATCCCGACCTCGATCACCGACGTCGCGACGAGCACGCCGGCGGCGCCGGAGGCGAACTGCGTCATCGCCGCCTGCTTGGCGGCGGGACGGAGCTGGCCGTGCAACAGGACGGTCTGGAAGTCCCGCAGCTCGCCCGTGGAGAGCCGCTCGAATTCGGCCGTGGCCGCGCGTGCCTGGAGCACCTCGGACTCCTCGACCAGCGGGCAGACGATGAACGCCTGCCGTCCGGCGCGCAGCTCCTCGCGGATCCGGTCGTACGCGCGGGCACGTTCACGATCGGTCGAGCAGACGTAGGTGCTGATCGGCTGGCGCCCGCGCGGAAGCTCGCGCAGGACTGTGAAATCGAGGTCGCCGTAGTGGCTCAGCGCGAGCGTTCGCGGGATCGGCGTTGCCGTCATATGGAGCATGTGCGGACTGTGCTGATCGATGCCCTTGGCGTCGAGCGCAGCGCGTTGGCGGACTCCGAAGCGATGCTGCTCGTCGACGACCGCGACCGCGAGGCGCGAGAACTGCACGCCCTCTTCGATCAGCGCGTGCGTGCCGACGACGAGTGAAAGCTCGCCCGTGCCCAACTTGCCGAGCAGATCGGCGCGGCGGCGGCCCGGCGTCGAGCCGGTCAGCAACCCGACCGGCACTGCCTCTCCCGGCATCAGCGCTTGGAGGGTCGCGAAGTGCTGTTCGGCCAGCGTCTCGGTCGGGGCCATCAGCGCGCCCTGGTAACCATGCTCGACGGCGCGCAGCAGCGCGTAGAGCGCGACCACGGTCTTGCCCGACCCCACCTCGCCCATCAACAGCCGCTGCATCGGCCGGGAGCCGGCCAGATCCAGATCGATCTCCGTCAGCGCCCGTTCCTGGTCGCCCGTGAGCGGGAACGGCAGCATCGTCGCGAGCCAGCGCGCCGTCAGCTCGCGGTCGCCGTCGAGCACCGGGGCGGTGCTGGTCGCGTGGCGCAGCCGCCGACGGCGCAGCAGCGCGAGCTGGACCAGCAGCAGCTCGTCGAACGCCAGCCGGCGCCGGGCGGACTGCTGGTCGCGGTCGTCCACCGGGAAGTGCGACGCTGTCAGCGCGCCGCCCCGATCGGGCAGCTGCTCGGTCACCCGGAGCTTCGCGGGCAGGGGCTCGATCACGTCGCCCAGCGCACCGGCATGCTCGCCGACCAGCGCCAGGATCTGCGTCGAGGACAGACCCTCGGTGGTCGGATAGTGGGCAACTGAATCACCGCTCGTCGTGGCCTCGCCGGTGCGTGCGTGGGCCTGCACGCCGAAGCGGTTGCGGGCCTCGTAGCGGCCATGCAAGACGAGCCGCGTCCCGGGCGGGTATCGATTGACCAACCAGGGCTGGTTGAAGAAGGCGACCTTCATCGTCCCGGTCGCGTCCGCGACCGTCGCCTCGACCAGCGGCCGCATGCCGCGGCGGCGGACCGAGCGCGACGAGATGCTCCGCACCTGCACGACGATCGTCGCGCTCTCGCCGGCGACGAGCTGAACGATCGCGCGCGCCTCGCGACGGTCGCGTGGCAGATGGCCCAGCAGGTCGCCGACGTTGTGCAGCTCGAGCGCCTCGGCGGCGCGCTGCGCCTTGACGCCGTCGAGCTTCAGCGGGGTCGCGAGCCGCGACGGGCGCGGGTAACGGATTGGGGCCGCGTCGAGCTCGTCGGGCCCGAGCGGGTCGGAGTTGGCAAAACCGGTGAGCGGCATGGCGACATCGATGATGATGGCGTGGGTGCCGGTCGGGCGCTTGCGGGACATGGCGCAATGGCGGCACCGTCGGTGGCGCGCGAGCCGCTCATTCGGCCGACAGCAGCCACCAATAGCTCTGCTGTCCTCCGACAGAGAGCTCGAACTCGACCTCCCCGGCCGCCAGCGCCTGGACGGCGTCGTCGTCGAGCGGGGCCTCGGCCCCTCTCAGGCAGGTGATCAGCTCAGCGCTTTCGGCGAGCTGCTCGAGCACGTCCCGGAGGGTCTCACGCGGCTTGCCCCAGGCGACGAGCTTCTCCTCGACGAACCCGACCGCGTCTCCTTCCCGGAAGCGTCCCTGGGCGTCGTCGCGCGCGGCCGGGGCGACCGCGCCGGTGCGCACCCGCTCCAAGGTCTCGACCATCGCCGCCGCGTTCTCCGACGCGGTGCGAGTCGGGTCGAGGCTGACCGCCGCGGCCAGCCCGGCCTGCAATGAACGCGACGGGACCACGCAAACGGCCTTGTCGGACAGATCGGCCGCGCGCTCGGCCGCCATTACGACGTTGGGACTATTCGGCAACACGACGACCTCCTCGGCGGAGATCGCATGGATCGCGGCCAGCAGGTCGTATGTGGAGGGGTTGAGCGTCGGGCCGCCGTCCAGCACCCGGACGCCGAGGCTCTCAAACAGGCCGTGCATGCCGTCGCCCGTCGCGACCGCGAGCGCGCCGCAACGCGCGGCCTCGGGCGCGACGAGGCGGGCGTCACGCCGCTCGATCTGCTCGTGCATGTCGGCAACGTCGAGGTGGGAGACGCGCCCGGCATCGGCGAACAGGGCGGTGGCGGCGTTCGGCTCGTCGGTGTGGACGTGGATCTTGAGCGTGGTCGGATCGCCGACGACCAGCACTGAGTCACCGAGCTGCTCGAGCAGCGGGACGAACCTGCGGCCGTCGAGGTCTGCGCCGGTGACGGCGAAGTTCGTGCAGTACCGGTAGGTGCTCGACGCATGCTGCGGATGGGTGACGCGGGCCGCGGCCTGATGCTCCAGTAGCGGCGGCTCGCTGCCGCGCAGCGCGCCGACGATCCCGGCGAGCAGGACCGTGAGCGCGTAGCCGCCGGCATCGACGACGCCGGCTTCTCGGAGCACGGGAAGCAGCTCGGGTCCGCGCCGGACCGACTCCTGTCCGGCATCGAGCGCCCGCTCGATCACCTCGGCGATGACCCGGTTCTGCTCCTCAGCCGTCGCGTCGGGGCCGAGCCGGGAGTTGCTCATGTGCGCAAGATCCGAGGCGACTCGCACGGCCATCTCTCGCACGACGGTGAGGATCGTGCCCTCCGCCGGCTCGCGTACCGAGCCGTATGCCTGGTCGGCGGCGCGGGCCATCGCGGCGCTGATCAGGACCGGGTCGACCAGCTCACCGGGTCGGCTGGCGAGCTCCTCGGCGGCACCGCGGATCAGCTGCGAAAGGATCACCCCCGAGTTCCCGCGGGCGCCGAGCAGCGCCGCGCGCGCGACCGAAGCCACTATCTCATCGCGTCCGATGTCGTCGATCGTGTGGCCCTCGGATGCGCCCGCGAGCCGGTCGAGCTCCTGCAGCACGGCCCGGAGCGTGAGCACCATGTTGTCGCCCGTGTCGCCGTCCGCGACGGGAAAGACGTTGAGGTCATTGACCTCTTCGCGCCGCGCCTCAAGTTCGGCCAAGCCGGCCTCGACCATTGCGCGGAAGCGAACGATGCTGGGGTCGGACACGACCGCTCCCTGGGGATTCCCCACTACCGGGCTTTGGCTACCTTGCCCGCCTTCAGACAGCGGGTACAGACGTACACGCGCCGCGGCGTGCCGCCGTCGTCTATCCGGACGCGCTGGAGGTTCGGCTCGAACCGCCGCCTCGTCGCCACCATCGAGTGGCTGCGGCTGTTTCCGAAAGCGGGACCCTTCGCACATACATGGCAGACCTTGGGCATTCCTGGCGAGTATAGGCGCTGGCCGGTAGGAATCGCGGCGAGCCGGGTACCCGAGCGCGGATATGCATAACAATTCCGTTGTGGCCCCGAATGTGCACCCCGGGCTGCCGGAGCGCTACGAGCTACGTCGCCACATCGCCGACGGCGGTATGGCGTCGGTGTGGTGTGCCTACGACAGCACGCTCGGACGGCAGGTCGCGATCAAGCTGCTCGCTTCCCGCTTCGCGCACGACGACGGCGCGGTCCGCCGCTTCAAACGGGAAGCGCGGACGGCCGCCCGCCTGTCGGCGCACCCGAACGTGGTCAAGATCTACGACGTCGGCGAGTCCGATCGCGGTCCTTATATCGTGATGGAGTATCTCGCGGGCGGCACGATCGCCGACGCCCTGCGCGTCGGGGAAGTCGCGCGCGGGGACGCGCTGCGATGGCTGCGTGACGCCGCCTCGGCTCTGGACTACGCCCACGGGCGGGGCGTCGTGCATCGCGACATCAAGCCGGGCAACCTGCTCCTCGGCCGTGAGCGCATCGTCTACGTCGCCGACTTCGGGATCGCGCAGCTCGGCACCGAGGACACGCTCACCGGCACCCATGAGCTGCTGGGCACCGCCGCCTATCTGTCTCCCGAGCAGGCCCTTGGCCGACCGGCGACGGAGGCGAGCGATCGCTACTCGTTTGCGGTGGCCGCGTTCGAGCTGCTGACCGGCGAGCGGCCATTCACGGCCGAGCAGTTCGCCGACCTGGCGCGCAAGCACGTCGAGGCGCAGCGGCCCCGCGCCAGTCGCCGCAACCCGGAGCTGCCCAGGGCCGTCGATGCCGTGCTGGCCAGAGGGCTGGCGAAGCGGCCCGAGGACCGCTGGGCGACTGCGGGCGAGTTCACCGAGGCGCTGGCGGGGGCGTTGTCGCCTCGCCGGTTCGCGCGGCCGACGGCGTTGGCGGGGGCGTTGGCGGGGGCGCTGGCGGGGGCCGGGAGGCGGGCCAGCGGGTCCGCGGCGGCGAGCGGGTCCGCGGCGGCGAGCGGGTCCGCGGCGGCGAGCGGGTCCGCTGTGGGCTCCCCGAGCACTCAGGCGGCCGCGCGCCGGGCGCGCCCAGCGTCGCAGCCCGGCGCGGCGACCGAATTGCAGCCGGGGCCGCCGATCTTCACCTCGATCTCGTCGCCGCCGCGGCGGCCGGCCCGGGCCGCGGCGCTCGCCGCGCTCGCGGGAGCGTCGTTGGCGATCGGTGTGCTCGCCGGCGCCGGCGGCAGCACGGGCGCCAAGCACTCGAGCGCTTCGACTCCGGATCGGCAGACGAATCTCCGGCTCGCCGTGGTCCGTCCGCAGCCCGCGCCGGTCGTCAAGCCCCACCCCAAGCCACCGCCCCCGGTGACCACGACAGCCGTCGCCGAAGTTGCGCCGACCGCTGTCGTGCTCGAGGCGCGCGGGCACCAGCTGATGGAGGACGGTGCCTACAGCGCCGCGATCCAGGTGCTTCGGCAGGCGGTCAACGCAGCGCCGCCCTCAGACCTCACATACGCCTACGCGCTTTACGATCTCGGCAGGTCGCTGCGGCTCGCCGGCGACCCTCAGGCGGCGATCCCGATTCTCGAGCGGCGGCTGCAGATCCCCAATCAGACCGCAGTCGTGCTGTCGGAGCTGGACCTGGCGCGGCAGGCGGCGAATCCGGCCGGGACGGGCAGCGGCGGCAGTCCGGAGAGCGCGGGCAGCACGGGTGCCGGCAGCAACAGTGGAGGAAACCAGACCACTCCTAGGCACGCTCCTCCCAATCCATCTCCGGATGGCGGCGCTGGGCTGGCGCCGGGGCCGGGCCAGGGCGGTCCGGGTCAAGGCGGTGGTGATCAGGGCCGGAGGCGGGGCGGGCGCCGGGGACCGCGGCACGGCCATCGCGAGGGTGTCGCGTCGGCGGCGGTGGTCTAGCGCGTCTGGGGGCTGGCGGGGAAGAACAGTGTTCGCAATCTGACAATTTCGCCTGCTTAAGGGGACAAATCGCCCGCGCTTGCTGGACTTTGGCTACATAAGCATGTGGGGCATGCTTATGTAACCGAGGAGGGTTTTGGGGTCGGGACTTTGGGCCTTTAAGCATCCACGCAGAGGAGAAAAACCGCTCTCTGTGTGGAGAACTATGCGGAAAATCCCGCCCGCCCCCGCCGCTCTGCCAGCTCCTGCTTGACTGCCAACGAAGCCAGCACCGCCTCGACGGCATGCCGGCCCGTGTCTCGCTTGGACCCCCCGAGCACGCGCTCAAGCGCCTGCTCCATGGTGTCGACTGTGAGCACGCCGAATCCGCACGGAATGCCGGTCTCGAGCTGCACCTGCTGAATCCCGCGCGCAGCCTCGGCGCACACGTAGTCGTAGTGGTCGGTCTCGCCCCGGATCACCGCTCCGAGGCAGATGACGGCGTCGAACCGGCCCGACTCCGCCGCGTACTTAGCCGCCAGCGGGAGCTCGAACGCCCCCGGGAGGTCGAAGACGTCGATCGCGGTCACGTCCTGCGCCGACAGGGCCTCGCGGGCCCCGGCCTCGAGCTTCTCCGCCAGCTCACCGTAGAAGCGCGCCACGCACAGCGCGACCCGCCAATCAGTCGCCATCAGCGCGCTGGCGGTCGTTCTCCTGCTCGTCGTGCAGCATCTCCTCGTCGAGCGCGAGGCCCTGGTGATGGAGCGTGTGGCCGAGCCGGTCGCGCTTGGCTCGCAGGTAGGCCTCGTTGTGGGGATTGGGGACCTGCTGGATCGGGATCTGGTCGGCCACCGAGAGCCCGTACCCGGCCAGGCCGGAGATCTTCTTGGGGTTGTTGGTCAGGATCCGGATGCTCGTAAGACCGAGGTCGACGAGGATCTGGGCGCCGATCCCGTAGTCGCGCAGATCGGCTGGGAGACCGAGGCGCAGGTTCGCATCGACGGTGTCGAGCCCCTCCTCCTGGAGCTTGTAGGCGCGCAGCTTGTTCAGCAGCCCGATCCCGCGGCCCTCCTGGGACAGGTAGAGCAGTACGCCCTGGCCCTCCCGCTCGATCATCGCCAGCGCCGCCTCGAGCTGCTCGCCGCAGTCGCAACGCAGGGAATGGAACACGTCACCGGTGAGGCACTCCGAGTGCACCCGCACGAGCACGTCGTCGCTGCCGGCGACGTCGCCCTTGACCAGCGCGACGTGGTGCTTGTTGTCGACCAGCGAGCGGTAGCCGACCGCGACGAACTCCCCGAACGAGGTCGGGAGCTTGGTCGACACGACCCGCTCGACGAGCTTCTCGTGTCTGCGCCGGTAGGCGACCAGGTCGGCGACGGTCACCATCTTCACCCCGTGGCGGGCGCAGTAGGGCTCGAGGTCGGGGATCCGAGCCATCGACCCGTCGTCGTTCATCACCTCGCAGATCACCCCGGCAGGGATCAGGCCGGCGAGCCGGGCGAGATCGACGGCCGCCTCGGTCTGCCCGACGCGCTCGAGCACCCCGCCGGCCTTGGCCTTCAGCGGGAACACGTGACCCGGCTGGACGAGCTCCCGAGGGCTGGTCTTGGGATCGATCGCGACCTGGATCGTGCGCGCGCGATCGGCCGCCGAGATGCCCGTGCTGACGCCCGAGCGGGCCTCGATCGAGACCGTGAAGGCGGTCTCGAACGCGGACTCGTTCTTGGCCGCCATCAGGTCGAGGCCGAGTTCGTCGCAGCGCTCAGGGGTCAAAGCGAGGCAGATCAGCCCGCGTCCCTCCTTGGCCATGAAGTTGATCGCCTCCGGCGTGACGAACTGGGCGGCCATCGTCAGATCACCCTCGTTCTCGCGGTTCTCGTCGTCACAGACGACAACCAGCTTGCCCTGGCGGATGTCCTCGATTGCCTCCTCGATCGTCGCGAACGGCGTTCTCGTGGTACTCATGCGGCCGTGCTCCGGATCAGTTTCTCTACGTACTTGGCCAGCACATCGACCTCCAGGTTCACTCTCGTTCCAGGTTCGGCTCTGCCGAGGTTCGTGCGTGTCAGCGTCTCTGGTATCAGAGAGACGGTAAAGGATTCGCTATCCAGCCCGGCGACGGTCAACGAGACGCCGTCGACCGCGATCGATCCCTTCTGCACCACGTAACGCAGCAGCTCGCGGGGAGCCTCGATCTCCAGCCGCCGCGCGAACCCGTCGTCGACAACGCCCGTGACCCGCCCGACGCCGTCTACATGCCCCTGCACGACGTGTCCTCCGAGCCGGTCCGAAGCGCGCAGCGGCAGCTCGAGATTGACCTCGGCACCGATGACAGCATCGCCCAGAGATGTGCGCGTCAGGCTCTCGTTCATCACCTCCGCCGAGAACGACGCCCGATCAACTCCCGTCGCTGTGAGGCAGACGCCATTGACCGCGACCGAATCGCCCTCCTGAAGCTCACCGCCGAGCGGCGTCGCGACCGCGATCCGCACGCCGTCGCCAGAGCGCTCCAGACGCTCGATCCGGCCCAAGCCCAAGACCAAGCCAGTGAACATGGTGAGCCCTACCACTCCTTCATTCGTGCCGACACGAGCAGGTCCTCGCCGACGCGCTCGCAGTCGAGCGTCATCGCGTGGACCGCATCGGCGATCGCCTCGACGCCCTCGCCCTCCAGCGGGTCCCGGGCGGTCCGGCCACCGAGCACCAGCGGCGCGAGGAACAGGCGGATATCGTCGACCTCGCCGGCATCGAGGAACGCGCCCGCGAGGTGCGGTCCCCCCTCGAGCAGCAGCGAACTGACACCGGCAGCGCCGAGCTGATCAAGCGCAGAGCACACGCGGGCCGGCTCGTTCTCGCCGGTCGCGACGATCACCTCGGCACCGTGGGCCTCGAGTGCATCGGTCGCCTTCCGGCGGGCGGCGCGCGAGACCACGACCGTGAGCGGGATCCTGCGAGCGTCGCGGACCAGCTTCGAGCTCAGCGGCAACCGCGCGACCGAATCGAACACCACTCGCCGCGGCTGGCGCTTGACGCCTTCGACGCGAGCGGTGAGCTGCGGGTCGTCGGCGAGCGCAGTGCCGATCCCGACGACGACGGCGTCGCATTCGGCGCGCCAGTGGTGGGCGCGGTAGCGGCTCGCTTCGCACGAGATCCACTTGGAGTCCCCGCCGCTCGTCGCGACCTTGCCATCGAGCGTCATCGCGGATTTGAACAGCACCCAGGGGCGCCCGGTCCGCGCGTGCTTGCGAAACGGCTGGTTGAGCAGGCGAGCGCGCGAGGCAAGGTCCCCGTCGGCGACGACCACCTGGATCCCCTCGTCTCGGAGGATCCCCAGCCCGCGCCCGGAGGCGTGCTCGCTCGGATCGTCGGAGGCGACCACGACGCGCGTTATCCCGGCCTCACGGATCGCGTCGGTGCAGGGAGGGGTCTTGCCCTGATGGCAGCACGGCTCGAGCGATACGTACAACGTCGTACCCGCAAGCGTGTGGCCACCTGCAGACAGGATCGCCTCGACCTCGGCGTGGGCAGCGCCGAACTCACGGTGAAAGCCCTCGCCGATGATCTGATCGTCGTCCGCGATCACCGCGCCGACGAGCGGATTCGGGCTGACGCAGCCGCGGCCCTGCTCCGCAAGCTCAATCGCTCGCGCGAGATGACGGCGATCGATATCGGTCCGGATCGGCATGGCGCTGAATCTGAGCATATGACGGCCGGATTAACGCCGGCCTAGTGCGGCATTCCGAGCCCGGTGGCTAGGAGCACTTCCCGCCGCTCAGCCTGTAGACGCTCATCTCCGGTCCGGGGAGGCGATACTGGCGCGGGTAGTAGTCGATCGACCAATCGAAGCTGAACGGGACCGGGATTGCGCTGCCGGAGAACGGACTGACGTGGTACACGAGTGTCCCACGGCTCGCCAGTGCCGCGTAATAGGCGACCGCGCCGGGGGCGTCGCGCGGCTGGGCGAATGAGCGCCCGGCCTGAAGCGAACCGACGACGACCCAGCAGAAGCCGTTGGCCACATACTGGTCGAGGAGCTCGGGGCGCAGGACACGCTCGTACTGATCGACGACGACGTAGCGATGCTGACCCGCCGGCAGCGGATTCCCGTTCGCATCGAGGTCGGTGAACCAGGTCGCGTAACGCCACCACCGCTCGCCCGTCGGGGTCACGGGCAGCGAGCGGCCGACGTCCTGCGTCCAGTTGTCGGGCACGACCGGTTCGACCACGATCTTGGCGCCGGCCGGGACGTGGGCGACCATCCAGGCCCGCGTCAGGTTGCGGGTATCGGGCCGCGACAGCACCGCGTCGTTGTGGATCACCGCGACGACGCTCTGCGCCAGCAGCAGCATCGCTGCGACGGCACCCAGCAGCGGCGCCGGCAGCCGGTGCTCGCGCGCGAGCCAGCGAACGAGCTCGACCGCGGCGTACGCGGCGAGCAACGCGACGATCGGAAAGATCGGCATCAGCCACCGCCCGAAGAACCGCTGCTGGCCGCCCATGAAGATGATGAAGGCGATCGGCGCCGGCAGCAGGAGCAACGCCATCGCCAGCCGGCGGCGGGCGATCAGCAGCACCGCGCCGCCGACCGCAAAGAACGTCGGGCCCCAGCCAAGGCCCCACGTGAACGTCCACAGGTAGTACGTGATCCCGCTTCCGGCGGTCGTGCCGAGCTTGACCGGGTCCTGGCCCGCTGCCAGCGAGGCCTGCTGCGAGAGACCGGATTGGAACGCGGAGAAGTCGAGCACCGAGTAGGGGTTGGCGATCACAAACGCCAACAGCGCCACCACCAGCGCGATCGCCATCCGCCGGACCGCCGGCCACACCGGCCGGCCGGCCGCATCGCAGAGGAATGCCGCGATCAGGCACAGCAACGTGATCCCGCCCGTGTACTTGGTCGCGGCCGCCAGTCCGATCCCCAGTCCCGCGATCACGTAGTCGCGCCGACGTCCCAGCCGGGTGACCCCGGCGATCCCGTACAGCGACAGCGCGACCGGGGCCAGCGTCGGGACGTCGTTGAGCGCCAGGTGGCTGTAGAAGATCGGCAGGAACGACAAACCGAAGATCGCCGCCGCGAGCAATCCCACCGTGCGGTTGAAGAACCGCGCCCCCGCGAGGTAGGTCAGCAGCACCGCCAGGGTTCCGAGCACGGCCGCGACGATCCGCGCGAGGACGAACACCGCGGTCGGGTCGGTCGTGTACAGGCGCCGGACAGCGTCGGCGCTCCCGAACCAGAGCTCGAACACGATCTGCAGCAGGTACGAGTACGCCGGCGGATTGAGGAAGTACTGCGGATTCAGATCGTGGGAGAAGAAACTGACCGCCCGCGGTACGAAATGTGTCGCCTCATCGACGTTGTAGCTGTAGGGCAGACCCTGCTTGATGCCCCACAGCCGCAGTACCAGCGTGGCGAGGAGCAGCACGATCAGCGCCGGGCGGTGGAGGTCGGGCCGGCGGGGCGGCCGCTTGAGCTGCGGGCGCCGCCGGCGACGAGCGGGAGCCGACCGCACCGTCAGCGGCTGCGCTGGTCCTGGCGTGCCGACTGTCGCCGCGTTCATTCTCGGTCAGTATCCCGGTACCGTGTTGTCAACAGCGTCGCCGAACCGCTCCTCGCCAGCGGGTGCGTGCCCGCGGCCCGCAAGCGATCTCTGAGCTCATGAAGCTGATCATCCAGATTCCCTGTTTCAACGAGCAGAACCAGCTCCCGTTGACGTTGGGGCGGCTGCCCCGCGAGGTACCCGGTTTCGACGAGGTTGAATGGTTGATCATCGATGACGGCTCGACCGACGCAACGATCGAGGTTGCGCGGTCGGGCGGCGTCGATCACGTCGTCCGCCTGACCAACCACAAGGGTCTGGCGGCGGCGTTCCAGGCGGGGCTCGACGCCGGCCTGAAGCTCGGAGCGGACGTGATTGTCAACACGGATGCGGATAACCAATACGAGGGCGGGGACATCCCAAAGCTCGTCTCCCCGATTCTGCGAGGAGAGGCGGACATGGTCGTGGGCGACCGCCAGGTGAACACGATCGCGCACTTTTCGCCGGGCAAGAAGTTACTTCAGCGGCTCGGCTCCTGGGTCGTGCGCCAGGCCTCCTCGACGCATGTCCCCGATACCGCCTCGGGCTTCCGCGCCTATAACCGGGAGGCCGCGCTACAGGTCCAGGCGGTGTCGAAGTTCACCTACACGCTCGAGACGATCATCCAAGCCGGCAAGCTGCTGGTTGCGGTCGACTCGGTCCCGGTCCGCACCAACGCCAAGACGCGGGAGTCGCGGCTGTTCCCGTCGAGCAGCGCGTACGTGCGTCGCAACGCCCTGTCGATCTTCCGCATCTACTCGCAGTACGAACCGCTCAAGGTGTTCTGGGGCGGCGCGCTCTTGATGGGCGTGCCGGCGCTGGCTCTGTTCATCCGCTTCCTGATCTATTTCCTCGAGGATCCTCACACCGCGACCGGCCACGTGCAGTCGCTGATCGCCGGCGCGGTCCTGTTCATCGCCGCGATGCTATTGGGAGCGCTGGGCGTGATCGGCGACCTGCTCGATGCTCAACGAACGCTCTCGCAGCGCACGTTCGAGCGTGTCCGGCGGATCGAGCTACAGCTCGGTGTGGAGCCTTCGCACTATGAGCCCGGGGCTCCCGCACACAGCGGCCGCAGCGCTCCGGATGGACCGGCGGACCGCGAAGCCATCGAGGTATGACCCCCGCCGAGACCGCCGCGGCAGTCCCGACCGGCAACACATTCGACAAGTACGGATCGACGAATCCGGTCGTGCGCCGGTTGATGGCCGGGTTCGAGCGCTCGCTGGGTGAGCTGTTCGGGCTCGCGGCGCCGGAGTCGGTGCTCGACATCGGCTGCGGCGAAGGCGTGCTGACGATGCAATGGGCGCAGCGGCTCGGCTCGGCCAGAGTCGTTGGGATCGACCTTCAGGATCCGAAGCTCGAGGCGGAGTGGCGGACGCGCCGGCGCGAGAACCTCGAGTTCCGCGCTCTGCGGGCCGAGGAGCTGCCATTCAGCGACGACGAGTTCGATCTCGTTGCCGCGATCGAGGCGCTCGAGCACATCCCGCAGGCCGAGCGCACGATTGCCGAGATGGCACGCGTCGGGCGGCGTCACCTGCTGGTTTCGGTTCCCCGCGAGCCGCTGTGGCGCGCCGTCAACGTCGCCCGCGGCGCCTACATCCGGGAGCTCGGCAACACTCCGGGCCATGTCAACCACTGGTCGCGAGGGTCGTTCGCCCGGTTGCTGAGCAGCTACGGCGAGGTTATCGAGGTCCGCTCCCCATTTCCATGGACGATGGTGCTCGTGCGGGTCGCGTGATGGCCGTTCGCGAGGCGGCCGAGCAACAGGGATCACCCGAGCCCGCAGACAGCGGCTCACCGTCGTACGCCTCCGGCGCGCGGATCCTCTCGATCGGGATCGCGTCGACCGGCATCTTCACGTTCGCCTACCTGGCCACCGCCAGCCACGTCCTCGATCCTGCGTCCTACAGCCGCATCTCGCTGTGCTGGGCGATCATGTTCGTGGTCCTGTCGGTGATCTACCGGCCGATCGAGCAGCTGCTCTCGAGGACGATCGCCGACCGGCGAGCTCGCGGGCTCGAGGGCCATCCACTCCGGATCCCGGCGCTGATCCAGCTCGGCTTTGCGCTCCTGTTCCTGGTGGTCGCGCTGGCGCTGCGGTCTCAGATTGAGCAGGGGATCTTCGACGGCTCGAGCGCGCTGTACTGGATCCTGGTCGTCGGCGTGCTCGCTTATGGCGCGAGCTACTTCGCTCGCGGCTGGCTCGCCGGGCACCAGCGATTCGACCTTTACGGCGGACTGGTGTTCCTCGAGTCGACCTCACGCTTTCTGTTCGCGCTCGCGGTCGCGGTCGGGATCGGCTCCGGTCAGGACGTGGTCGGGCTGGGTATGGCGGTGGCGCCGTTCGCGTCGCTGTGCGTGATCCCGTTCGCGTTCTCCCGGTTCCGCCACCGAGCCCCGGCTGAGATCGAGGTCGCCGACGCCGCCGGCGAGGGTCCCGCCCATGCCCAGATCGAAGAGGCGGCGACCGATCTCACGCTGAAGCGTGGGGCGGGGTTTGCGGTCGCCGTGGTCGCGATCATGTTCGCCGAGCAGACGCTGATGAACGCCGGTGTGCTGATCGTGGGAATCAACTCCGGCGCCGGTGGGCTGACCACCGGGCTGACGGGCTTCGTGTTCAACGTGATGCTGATCGTGCGGGCGCCGTTGCAGCTGTTCCAGGCGGTCCAGACCTCGATCCTCCCCCATCTCGCCGGTCTCGAGGCGCGGGAGAGCGACGTGGAGTTCCACCGCGCGATCCGGATCACCGTTCTCGTGATCGCCGCGTTCGCCGGGGCGGTGGCGCTCGGGCTGCTGGCGATCGGCCCGTTCGTGATGAAGGCGCTGCTCGGCGACAAGGGCTTTCACTACGGACGTCTCGGGCTCGCGGTGGTCGGGCTCGGCATGGGCTTGCACCTGATCTCGGGCACGCTCAATCAGGCGGCGCTGGCGCGCGGGCGCGCGCGCCTTGCCGCGCTCGGGTGGCTAGTCGCTGCGATGCTGTTCGTCGTGTTCGTGGCAGCGCCCACGATCAGCGACGAGGTGACGCGGGTCGAGGTCGGCTACTTCCTCGCCACGCTCGTGCTGTGCGGTCTGCTGTGGCTGGTCTACCGGCTTGGCGGTACCAAGGTTCCGAAGGGGGCGCTCGCGTCGTCGTAGGGACCGCTGGGGGGTGGTCGCCGGAGCCGGTGGTGGTCGCCGGAGCCGGTGAGGGGCGCGAGCCCGACTCAACCCCGGCCGCCGTGTCAGCAGTCTGACAATTTCGCATGCTTAACGGCCCAAATCGCCCGCGCCTGCTGGGCCTTGGTCAATTAAGCGTGTGGGGCATGCTTATGTAACCAAGGTCGGCCGGGCGTATGGACTTTGGGCCTTCATGCATCCTCGGCGGAGCGCATTTCGGCGGGCCGCTCAGGCCCGGCTCCGAAGCAACCCCGTCCGCTGGGCCGCCCGGGCTGGCTCCGAAGCAAGCGCCCGGCTAGGCGCCGACCGTCGAGCAGGCCGGCTCTTTCTTCGCCGCGGTCTGTAGCTGCGGGCTCTTCAGCCCGTTCAGGCTCGAACCGATGTTCGCCAGCGAGGAGCGGACCGTGTTCGCCAGCGCCTGACCGGCAGTCTTGAACGCGAGCGGGTTGGTCGTCGGCAGGGCATTGGCCTGGGACTCGCCCGTCGTCAGCGCAGACTGAATCTGTCCGAAGCTCGAGACCAGCGCGGACGAGATCTTCTTGCCGTTGTTGACGTTTGGCGTGCCGGCGGACTTGAGCTTCGCGACTACCGTGGTCGTGTCGCTGACCGCAGCGGTGAAGAAGCCCTGGATCGCCGTCTTGCCCTGCGAGGCGTTCTTGATCGACGCCACGTTCAGTGCGTTGCTGCGGGCGGCGATGTCGGTCGCCCAGTTGCGCACGGCGGTGCAGACGTTCTTGACGTAGGACTCGGCGCTCACCCCAGAGGATGACGACCCGCCGCAGGCCGAGATTGCCAGCGTGATGACCAAGCTGGCCAGAAGCAGTGTGCGCCGCACGGTTGCAACGTATCGCATTCCCAGGTCTGACTCGCCTCACACCGCCCCGGAGGCCTCGACGATCGCTGCGTAGGCGGCCGCCGGATCGCTTGAGCCGAACACCGCCGACCCTGTCACGAGTACGTTCGCACCCGCCGCGGCGACGTCAGCCGCGTTCTCCCGATGAACGCCGCCGTCGACCTCGAGCGCCACGTGGCCGGGCAGCGCCGCTCGCATCCGCTCAAGCTTGGGGAGCGAGTGTGCAATCAGCTTCTGCGCCCCCCAGCCGGGGTTGACGCTCATGCAGAGCGCCATGTCGAGCGCCTCGTCCCAGACGTCCGACAGGGTCTCGAGCGGAGTCGCCGGACACACGGCGGCGCAGGCCGAGCAGCCGGCATTGCGGATCTCATCGAGGGCGTAGTGGACATGGGGAGTCGCCTCGACGTGAATCGTGATGTTGTCGGCACCCGCCTTGGCAAATTCGACGACGTAGCGGTCGGGGCGTTCGATCATCAGGTGGACGTCGATGATCGCGCCGGCCGCGTGGACGCGATCGGCGAGCGCGCCGACGATGATCGAACCGAACGTGATCGGCGGCACGAAATGCCCGTCCATCACGTCGACGTGGATGACGCGTGCGCCGGCGGCGATCACCTCGTCGACCTCCGAGCCCAGGCGCGCGAAATCGGCCGACAGGATCGACGGCGCGACCCGGCGCTCGCGCAGGAGCTCGCTGGCCATCCCCTACACGGCTTTCAGCATGCTGCCGTGGCAGTGATTGCAGGCGACGATCGCGGTGCTGGACATCCGCACGATCGTCGAGTGCTCACCGCAGTTGGGGCAGACGGAGACGAGCTCGTAGCGGTGCAGGCAGTAGACGCAGCGGTAGCGCCCCGGAACTGCGGTCGGGCGCAGCCACGGCTCGCCGCAGTGCGGGCACTCGGGGCCGAGCTTGATCGGCTGTTCGGGCACCAGCTGAAGGGTAACGGGCTCTCGCGCCATGTCCCGCTCGACATTTGTCACGTAACTGAGTGGTGCCGTCGTAGCCGGGCGATGAAGAACCCGTCAGTGCCGTCCCGGTGCGGGAGCAACTGGAGGTGCGGTCCCTCGCCGGCCGGACTGAAGCCGGGCTGGGCCAGCGTCAGGTCCTCGGCGCTGAAGTCCCGATGCTCGCGCAGGAAGCGATCGATCACGTCGTGGCTCTCGGCGCGCGAGATCGTGCACACGGAATACACGAGCGTGCCTCCGGCCCTGGTCGCGGCGGCCCCGGCGCCGAGGATCCGGCCTTGTAGCTCGGCGAGCTCTGCGATCGTCTCGGGGCTCGCGCGCCACCGGATGTCCGGTCGCGACTGCAGGGTCCCCAGCCCGCTGCACGGTGGATCCACCAGCACACGATCGAACTCCCCCCCTCCGAACTCCCGATCGAACTCCCCCCCTCCGAACTCCCCCCGATCGAGCTGTCCCGCTGAGTCAAACGTGGCGGCATCGGCGACGTCGACGCGCACGCAGGTCGCGTGCATCCGCGCGCAGGTCGACGCGAGCGCCTTGGCGCGGCCCGGATGCAGCTCGACCGCCACGACTTCGCCGCGATCCTCGATCAGCGCCGCCAAATGGGTCGTCTTCGCTCCCGGAGCGGCGCACAGGTCGAGGACCCGATCGCCCGGCAAGGGCGCCAGCGCGCGTGCGACCAGCATCGAGCCGCGAGATTGGGGCATGATCGCCCCCGCCCGCCAGAGCTCGGATGCATGGGCGTCGAACGCGTCGCTCAGGATCAGCGCCTCAGGCACAAGCGGATCTGCTCGGGCGGACACCGGGAGGCGGGACAGGACATCCTCGGTGCCCGTCTGCAGCGAGTTGACCCGGAGGGCCGACTCGGCCGGCTCGTTCACCTGCGCCAGGAGCGCGTGTGCCTCCGCGGGGCCGAGCTCGTCGAACCACAGCTCGGCCAGCCACACGGGAACCGACCAGCGAATCGCGGCGCCGGCGAGGGAACTGTCATCGAGGCCGTCGAGAATCGCCGGCCCCTCCTGCACGGCGCGGCGCAGCACGGCGTTCACCAGCGAAGCACCTCCCCGGCTGCCGCGCTTGGCCAGCTCGACGCTCTCGTTGACCGCCGCGTGATCGGCGACGCCGCCGAGCAGCAACAGCTGGTACAGACCCAGACGGAGGGCTGCGAGCACCGGAGGATCGAGTTGCGTCAGCGGCTTGCGCGTCAGCTTGGAGGCGACATGGTCGAGCGTCGCCCGGCGTTGGACGGTCCCATAGCTGAGCTGCATCGCAAACGCCCGCTCGCGCGGGCCGAGCTCGGCCGCTTCGGCGGTGAACGCGCGGTCGGCGTAGGCACCGTGCTCGAACACCCGGCGCACGACCGCGAACGCGCATGCGCGAGCCGGCGACACCCGCGAACCCGTGGCCAAGCTCATCGCCTCGGGCACCGGATGGACTCCCGGGCCGAGCTCATCGTCGCAGGCCCCGCAGGTACTCCTCGCCGCCCATCTCGCGCTTGCCGGGTGGCTTGACGGCGACCAGTGCGAGCGAACCCTCGGCGCATCCGAGCACCGGCCGCGGGCCGCTCAGCGAGACGACCCCGGGCGCCGGCGGGCCGCTCAGCGAGACGACCCCGGGCGCCGGCGGGCCGCTCGGCGGGACGACCCCGGGCGCCGGCGCGTCGCCCACCCCGTCTGCCAGCACCTCGGCCGCGAGCACCCCCAGCCAGGTCCCGTCCGTGAGCTTGACCCGAGCCCCGATGTGGGGGTTCAGCGCTCGAACCAACCGCTCGAGCTCGGCTGCCGGGCGACTGCCATCGAGCGTCCGATCCTCCGGTGTGATCTTCTCGGCGTAGGTGACGAGCGACTCATCCTGCTCGGCACAGGGCGGTGACTGGTCGAGGACGCGAATCAGCAGGTCAGCACCTAACGTCTGCAGCCGCGCCGCGAGGGTGCCGTAGGTGTCCTGCGCCGTGATCGGCTCGGCTGTCTGGAGGCACACCGGGCCGCTGTCAAGACCAGCTGTCAGGCGCATGATCGAGACACCGGTCTGCTCGTCGCCGGCCATGATCGCCCGTTCGATCGGGGCAGCTCCCCGCCAGCGGGGCAGCAATGAGGGGTGCACGTTCAAGATCAGGTGCTCGGAGAGCAGCGGTTCCTTGATCAGGGCTCCGAACGCACACACGCACAGGGCATCGGGACGTGCGTCGGCGATTAGAGCCCGGGCGTCGTCGGCGTTCACCGACGCCGGCTGCTCGAGCGCCAGGCCGAGCTCTCGCGCCGCCTCGGCGACCGGTGGCGCGGACAACCGCTGGCCGCGGCCGCGAGGACGGTCCGGGCGGGTGATCACCAGCGCCGGACGGTGGGGTGAGGCTGCCAGCCGGCGCAGGACCGCGGCAGCGAACTCGGTGGTGCCGAGGAACGCCGTCCGCATTACGCCCTGAACGCCGCCTCAGGCGGCCTGCTGGGCTTCCCGGAGCGCCCGCATCGCTTCCTTGCGCTGCTCTCGCGTCGTGCGATCGAGGATCAGCACCCCGTCGAGGTGATCGATCTCGTGCAGGATCACGCGCGCCTCGAGCCCGGAGGCCTCGACCAGGATCCCCTCACCGTGCTCGTTCTGCGCCCGGACCCGGACGTGGACCGGTCGCTCGACCTCGACGAGCACTGCGGGCAGACTGAGGCATCCCTCCTCGGCGATTTCCTCCTCGCTGCCCTTCCATTCGATCTCGGGGTTGACGAGCGCGGCCACCGGCGCCTGCTGTTGGACTCGGTAGACCAGCACCCGGTTCAGCACGCCGACTTGAGTCGCGGCGAGGCCGACGCCGAGCGCGTCACTCATCAGCTCGCCCATTCGCGCTATCTCCGCGCGCAGGGGTTCGTCGAACCGCTCGACCCGGCGGGCGCGAGTGCGGAGCACCGGGTCGCCAAACTTCCGCACGTGCGACAGCGCCGCGTCCCTGCGGGCCGCGACCTCGGGATCGAGCTCGGGCTCTTCCTCGACGACCTCCTGGCCCTCGACGACCTCCTGGTCCTCGACGACCTCTTGGTCCTCGGCGCCTAAGAGCTCTTCGTCTGAAGGTCGATCCGACTCCACATCCACAGCGTGCTCAGCCACAGTCTCAGTCTATGACGTATACGCTGGTGCTTCATCGGCGCGAGGTACGAACAGCGATTCACGAGCCTGTCGGAGGGGCGGCCGAGCGGGCGGCTGGTCTTCGCCTCTGGACGAGATCCACTGCGAACCTCCGGCGGGAACGAGAGCTATCTCGTCGCGCATGCCAAGTCCGCAATCCTCGCCGGCTACGAGCCTCACACCTTTTCGATCGGCCCCCGTGCCGAGCTGCTCGAGACCGACTTCGGCTTCTTGCACCGCGTCGCCTCGCCGTTCAGGCCACCGCGTTCGATCACCAGCGTGCTCCAGCGCCCCTGGCTCGTCCCGGCAATCGTTCGGTTTCTCGAATCAGAACCAGGTCCGCACGTGATCCACGGCTACGGCGCCTGGGTCGACACGGTCGTCGCGAGCGCACGCACGCTTCAGCGCCGCGGTATCCGGGCCGTTCCGATCGCAACCGCGTTCGGGCCGATCGAGCACGAGACGACGGCGAAGCTTCGCAGCTCGGTGATCCGTGCAAGCGCGCTCTGGAACCCGCTACACCGGTTCGAGCTCGCTTGGGTGCGGCATCTGACGGTGCCGATCGAACGCCGGGCGTATCGCTCGCTATCGATGATCGTCGTCAACTACGAGAACGCGCGAACGCTCATGGAGCAGGCCTACGGGCCGCTGCCGATCAGGCGGCTGCCCTACACCGCGCCGACGGCGTTCAACGATCACCGCGCCGATCCGCCGCTGCCGGCGGCGCTGGCCGGCTTCGGTGATCGGACCGCGCCGCTGATCGTCTCGATCAGCCGTCACGATGGCCGTAAGGGCCTTGACGTGCTGATCCGATCGCTCGCCCTCCTGCGCGACGCGGGCGTCCCGTTCCGCGCGTGCCTGGTCGGTCCGGGGACGCTGCTCGCCGCCCACCGGCGCTACGTCGATTCGCTTGGGCTTGCCTCGCAGGTGCTGATCCCGGGGAGGGTGCCGGCCGTCAGTCCCTACCTCGCGGCCGCCGACCTCTACGTCCTACCCTCGCTCGAAGAGGCATGCGGTTCGGTGGCGGTAGTTGAAGCCATGCAAGCCGGGGCCGCGATCATCGCCACTGACATCGACGGCATCCCCGAGGACGTCGAACACGCAATCAACGGCCTACTCGTCCCACCCGGCGACGCGGCCGCACTGCAGCACGCAATCGCCACCCTGCTCGACGACCCACCACGACGCGCACGCCTAGGCGCCGCGGCCCGCGCGACCTACGAACAGCGATTCACGCCCGAAATCGCCGCCCGCGCGCTCACCGACCTCTACGCCGAGGTGGGGTTGGTGTCACACCACACAGCGCCGGCAGCCTCGCCGCGTCCGCGATAGGGCTACGAAGGGCACGGCGTGCCGACTGCGGATACGCCGCGGCTCTCCCGTACCGCGTTCGCGACATACGCGATGTCGTCGGCGGAGAGCCCGGGCCCGGACGGCAGGTAGAGCCCGCTGCGACACAGGTCCTCGGCGACGGGATACCGCTGGCCGGCGAACCGACGGCGGTGGACCGGCTGCAGGTGCATCGGCACGAAGAAGGTCCGCGTCTCCACTCCCCGGCCGGCGAGCTCCCGCCGGAGCTCGTCGCGGGTGCAGCCGAACCCCTCGTCGATCATGACGCCGAACATCCAGCTCACCCCGCCGTCGCCGTCGGGAGGCAGGCGCAAGCCCTCGATTCCCCCCAGCGCCTCCCGGTAGCGGGCTGCGTTCTGGAGCCGGCGCCCGACCAGTTCGCCGAAGCGCTCTGTCTGCGCGAGGCCGATCGCGGCTTGGAGGTTGGTCATCCGATAGTTGAAGCCGAGCCGTCGGTGCCAGAAGTGCCGCTCGCGAGAGAACGCGTGGTCGCGAAGCTCGCGCGCCACCCCCGCGATCGCCTCGTCGTTGGTCGTGACGATCCCGCCTTCGCCGGCGGTCAGGATCTTGTTTCCGTACAGCGAGAACGCCGCGACGCGCCCGATGCTCCCGACCGGGCGGCCGTTGTAGCTGGCGCCGTGAGCCTCGGCGGCATCCTCGATCAGGATCAATCCGTTGCGATCAGCGAGTTCACCGAGCGCGTCCATGTCCGCTGGCTGACCGTAGATGTGGACCGCGATAACAGCCCGCGTGCGGCTCGTCAGCTTGTCACTGACGAGCTCGGGATCCAGATTCCAGGTGTCGATATCCGCGTCGACCAGGACCGGGTCCGCGCCGACGTACCGGACCGCGCTGGCCGTCGCGATCATCGTGAACGCGGGGATGATGACCTCGTCCCCGGCGGCGATCCCGGCAGCCGCAAGCGCGAGGTGTAGGGCGGCCGTGCCGCTCGAGCAGGCGATCGTGAAGCGGCACTGAATGGCGTCCGCGAATGCTCGCTCCAGCCGGGGAACGAACGTTCCTCCGGACGAGATCCAGTTGCCGGTCACGCACTCGTTCACGTACGCGAGCTCGTTGCCGTCCAGCAACGTCTCGGCCACCGGGATCAGCCGGCCACCGTCAGGCTGACGCAGCTCGGGCTCGGGATCGGGGACCAGACCGGACAGGGCCCCGAGCTCCGTCTCGGGCAGCACGATCGCCTTCGGCGGGTGGGCCCGCGGCGCCGAGGAGTCACTGTCGAGCGCCGTGGAAGCTGGAGCCCGCCGCAGCGGCGCCGCGATCCAATCTGAGAGGAGCCGGGTGTTGGCCAGCATCGGCGTGTAGGACTCCGGCGCGGCCGGCGCGAAATGCTCGTCGAGGATCGCGCGCACGCCATCGCGCAGCGAGCCGTCCAGCAGCTCGAGGTAGCCGGCGCGGTACCCCGGTTCGGGCTCGATCTCGAACCCGAGCGCCTGGTCTCGGAGCTGTCGGTAGATCTCGAGCGCGCGGTCGCGCTCGGACCGTGACCGCGTCCCATCGATCAACTGCGCGATCTGCTCGGGCGGCGTCGCCACCAGGCAGCGAAGCTCCTGCATCTCGTGGGCACGCCCCGCGACCGTCCGCGGCAGGGCACCGTTCCCGTTCGGCGGCGCGGACGCGAACCGCTGACCCGGTTCCCACTCCGCTGCTGCCAGGAGCAATTCGACGAGATCGATCCCCGCGACCGCGGGCGAGACGCCGAACGAGACCAGGTTGAGCGCGATCCCACGGCACTCGCTGCAGCGGCTGCACGCGGCTTGGTCGAGTTCCAGCTCCCAACACGAGTACTGCAGGTCACGCAGGTCGGGGTAGCGGTCGGCGAGCAGCCGCTGGACTTGGAACTGGCGCAGCGAATTGGTCAGCGATCCGATCCCGATACCGGCGGGCGCGAGCAAGGCGGCGATGGCCCGATGGGTCGCCGCCGAGTACATGTAGTGGCGCGACTGGATCACCATCCCGGCCGGCTTGGCGTTCTGCTGGACCTCGGCCTCGGAGGCCATCAGCACGAGCCGCGCGCCGCGGGCGGCGCCGACGGCCAGCGCGGCGGCCAGATACAGGAAGGTGTCGGTGATCTCGTTGACGCTGACGCCGTAGCCGACGGCGAACCCATTGCTCCAGTTGCCACGGAAGTCCGAGGCAACCTCGACCAGCTCGTACCCGCGCCGGCGCCCGATCTCCTCGAGCACGTGCCGGCGACGCGGCGTGTCGTGCTCTGCGCTCCACTGCACCGGTGAGGTGACAGTCACCAGCGTTGGCTGCTCCCCCAGTTCGCTGAGCATCGCGGCCTGCGTTATCCCGTCGCGGCCGCCGCTGAAGCAGCTCACCACACCCGCATGGTGATCGAAACCCGAGCCGGTGCCGCCGGAGCCGGGCCACGGGACCATCGGCCCTGTCTCGACGATCTCGACCGCGCGACCGGTGTCCTCGAGGCCCGCGTGAGCCGCGAGTGTCGCCACCGCGGCGTCGGTGAGCCGCAGCCACAGCTCCGCTTCGCCCGCGGGTAGGCGAACCGGAAGCTCGACCCGGCATGGGCGCAGCAGCGGCCAGTGGGCCTGCAGGCAGAGCAGCACTACCCGCCACCAGACGGCGGGTGCGATCGCCTCGAGCTCGACGGTCTCGGGGAAGCGCAGGTGGAAACCGGTGCGCTCGTATAGCGGCGTGAGCGGCGTCACGGTCCAGGAGAACGAGACCTCCTGTCCGGAGATGCTCGGCTCCGCGATCGAGATCACGTTCATCGTCAGTTCTCCGGGCGTCCGCGCAGCGACCAGTAGAGACGCAGGGCCGGAAGCGCGCGCTGGCGCATCCGCCACCAGCCGCCGCTCTCGATCCGCGCGAGCGTCAGGTGACGCTCGCGCAGGATCGCGATGCTCTCGCCGTGCTCCTCCAGGGCACGCTGCAGGTCGGCGATCGTCTCGTGGAGCGAGACGATCACTCGATGCTGCTCGGCCACTGTCAGTTGCTGCTCGATGATCGTCTCGTGCCAGGCGCCGATCGTCTCGTGCTGGGCGGCGATCGCGCGCTGCTGCTCGCCGATCTGCTCTTGCAGCTTCAAGCTCTCCTCCCGCGCCTGCGCCAGCCCCCGGCTCCCGGCCAGCAAGGCATCGAGGTCGCCGTTCATCCACTCGGCCAAGGTCCAGTCGGTTCCCTTGGCGAGTAGCAGCTCCATCAACACCCGGGCCGCGACGACGTCTCGCACGCCGTCAGCGCCGCACAGCTCGGGCACATGCGAGAACAGCGCCCCGAGCAACAGGCCGTGCCGCTCGTAGAAGCGCGCGGCCCCCGCGAGCAGCTCGACCGCGCGGGAGCGGGACACGAAGTCCACTCCGGCGCCGTTCTTCGGCGTGTAGCGGTGCACAGCACGGGCCTCGAATGAGCGGCGGAAGCTGCCGGGGCGTGCGCGCTCGACGCGGAAGCACCATTCGTTGTCCTCGTAATACGCGGCCATCTGGTGGTCGATCGGAAACTGCTCCAGCACCTCGCGGCGCACCAGCGCGGCGGTCCCCGGTACCCACCCCGCCGGACCGCTCGGGGGCAGGTCGCTGAGGACCTGCTCGCGAAACCCGATCAGGTCGAAGTCGGCCACGCCGCCCGCGACGTGCTGCCACCCCCCGGAGTGGTGAACGGTTCCGTCCTGCATCAGGACCGTCGCCGTGACCGCAGCGGCTTGCGGGTGTTCGTCGAGCTCGGCGACGAGATAATCGAGCGCGCCTGGCTCGAGCTCGACGTCATCGTCGATGAACAGCACCAGCTCGGATTCGGTCGCCTCGACGCCGAGCCGCCGGCCCCCGGCGCATCCGAGATTGCGGTCAGAGCGATGCACGCGCACGTCACCGCGGGCAGCGCTCTGCGCAGCGAGCGTCGCCGCCACATCGGGCGCAGAGTTGTTGTCGATCACGATCGTCTGCACCTGCACAGTGCTCGCGGACAGCGACGCGATCGCGCGCGACGCGAGCTCAGGTTGGCTGCGGCAGAGGATGACCGCCGCGACCCGCGGTGCCGCGCGGCCGAGCGCCGGGCGTCCGTTGCGCGCCGGCGCGTGGACCCGCCCCGCCGGCGGGGGCAGCCGTCTGACCAGGTAATCGGCAAGTCCATATTCGGCGATGGCATCGACCTTGTGGTACGAGCTGGGGAGGTACTCGACCTGCTTGCCAAGGAGCGCCGCCGCGATCATCACGTGCGCCCGGTCGGTGCGGACGGTCTCGCGCTCGGCGATCGCGGTCAGCCACCGGTCCAGGTCGGGAGCTGTGGCCGAGATGTCATCGTTGCCGGCCGGCAGCAGCCGGTGCGCGAGTCCTTCCGGATCGGTCCTGAAGGCATTCAGCGTGCCGTGCCCGGCACGCCGGTAGGGCGAGAAGTCAAACCAGAACGCGCAGTCGTGCGCGATGCGCGCGTCGCACAGCGCACGGATGCGGCGATAGGACTCGAGCTCGCGTGCGAACACCGTCGCCCGGGTGCGAGCGAGCACCTCGCGGACCTCGTCCTCAGACGGATCGAAGCTCGAGGGAAGCACGATTACCCGCTCAAACCGCAGCTCCGCGACCGCCAGGGCACGCGGCATGATCTCGTGATAGGGGCGGCAGAAGGCCCCGCTGCCGGGCAGCAGCACCGTGTGTCCGCGCGCACGGGCGAGCGCGTCGATGCCGATCTCGGTGTAAATCGTCTGGTCCAGCAGCGCCCGCGTCCCGGCCGCGATCAACTCGTCGCCGCGGTTGCCGGCCACCCGAACCAGCGTCAGATCAGCCGGGTCACCGATCTCTCGGAGGATCGCCTCGCGACTGGCCTCAACCGAGGCCAACCCTGCGTAGCGGTGCCCTTGCCCCCCAGTTGCCGTGATCTGATGTTCCCTTCGCTATTGCGGATCCACGTCGACGCTCACGCTAACACTTCTTTTGCTCGCGAAGCGTGCCAGGCCGTCCACAGCCTCGCCGACGGCGTCGATCGCCGCCCGACGATCGGTTGCTTTGACCACCAGCTGGCTGCGGCCGCGCCCGCGGAGGGTGAACAGCGGCGCTGGACCGAGCACCGACGCGCCGGGGGGAGCGATGGCGTCACTCAACGCCGCCGCGACCGCCGCCGCGTCGGCCCGTTCCTCACACGAACAGACGATTCGGATCAGCGAACAGAACGGCGGATAGCCCAGCGCCTGACGTCGTGCTAGCTCATCGGCGAGAAAGCCGTCGGCGTCGTGGGCCGCGGCGAAGCGGATCGCCCGCGCGTCGGGAGCGATCGTCTGAACCAGCACGCGCCCACCCCGCTCCCCACGGCCCGCACGTCCGGCGAGCTGCGTGACGAGCGCGAAGGTCCGCTCTTCCGCGCGGAAGTCGGGAAACCGCAGCGTCTGGTCCGCGTCGATCACGACCCCCAGTGTCACGTCTGGAAAGTCGTGGCCCTTGGCCACCATCTGGGTTCCGACCAGCACTCCGGCGTCAGCCGCGCCGAATTGCTCCAGCGTGCGCGCCCGGGCGTTCAAGGCGGCCGAGTCGGCATCGAGGCGGAAGACGGGAAAGTCTGACCCCCCGACCGCCTCGCGCAGCTCGTGCTCGAGCCGCTCGGTCCCCGCTCCGTGCCGAGCCAGGCTCACCGAGCCGCAAGAGGCGCACCGGCTCGGCACCCGCTCGCGGTGGCCGCAGTGGTGACAGGCGACGTAGCTCCCGGCTCGGTGAAGTACGAGCGTGACCTCGCAGTTGGGGCACATCCAGACGTGGCCGCACGCTTGGCAGGAGAGAAAGTTCGACCAGCCGCGCCGGTTGAGAAGCACGATCGCCTTGCCGCCCGAGCGCCGGAGATCGGACAGTGCCAGGCGCGTCTTGGGGTGCAGCGGGTTGTGCATCGATCGCATGTCGAGCACCTCGACCGGGGGCATCGCCCGCCCGTCGATCCGCGTCTGGAGCTTCAGGTGGGTCAGGCCCACCGCGCTCTCGGGCCTCGGTGTGGCGCTCCCGAACACGAGCACCGCGCCGTGCGCCAGCGCGCGCCGCTCCGCGGTGGTCCGGGCGTCGTAGCGTGGATCGCCCTCGTTCTTGAACGAGGCTTCGTGCTCCTCGTCGACCACGATCAGGCCGATCTCAGCCAGCGGTGCGAAGATCGCCGAGCGTGCCCCGACGCAAACGCGCGCCTGGCCCGAAGCGAGCCGCTGCCATTCGTCGTGGCGCTGCCCGGGCCCGAGTCCCGAATGCAGCACTGCGACAAGCTCGCCGAACCGGGTCTCGAAGCGGTGCAGGGCCTGCGGGGTGAGGGCAATCTCGGGCACGAGCACGATCGCCGTGCGGCCGGCGGCGAGCGTCGCCTGCACCGCTCGCAGATACACCTCGGTCTTGCCCGAGCCGGTCACTCCGTGGAGGAGAAAGCGATCGCGTGTGGCCGTCTTGATCCCATCGAGGATCGGGCCGAGAGCGAGCTCCTGGTCGCCGGTCAGCGGTGGCGGGGTCGAGCTCGCGGATCCGACCTGATGGCGAGCCGGCCGCCGCCGCTGCACCTGCCGGCTGACCCGGACCAGCCCGCGGGTCTCGAGCCGCCGCAACGCCGGCGTCCCGAGCTCGGCGGCGACGGTCGGACCGTCGCGCTCGAGCGCGGCGAGCAGGTGGCGTTGCCGGTCGGTGAGCTGGACGCTTCCGGCCAGCGCGGCGCGGCCGGCGTCGGTCAGCTCCCCGCACAGCACGGTCTTGCTTCGGGTCTTCTCCCCGCCGCCAGGGCCCAGCACCAGCGCGAGCGCACGCGCTGCGGTTGAGCAGTACTCCCTTGCCATCCATAGCGCCAGCTCGACAAGGTCCGGCGGCAACGACGACGCCAGCACCTCCTCGGGCTCGATCAGCCGGTCCGCCGCCAGCGCCGAGCGCTCGGCGATCTCGACCACCACGCCCAGTGTCCGCTGGCGCCCGAACGGGATCCGGAGAACCGATCCCACACCGACGCCGTTCTGGTCTTCGCGGAGCCGGTAGTCGAACGGGCCCCGCAGAGCGCGGGTCAGGGTGAGTGGTTCAACACGGGCGATCACGGCTGGGGGTCGATGGAGGGTAGAGTGAGCCCAAGATGACCACAGACGGGCTCGCCGGGGATGCGCTCGTCCCAGACCCGACCGGTCACGGGGCGGGCTCGCTGGCGCTCGGCACGATCATCGCAATCTGCGACCAGCTGCTCGGGGAGATCGGCCGGCGCAGCCACTTCTTCGGCTGGCTCCGTGCTCCGGACGCGGGCGCCCAGGACTGGCTCGCGGTCGATGTCTACTACCCCACCAACCGTCTGGTCGTGATCTGCCGCTCGGAGCCGGGCGAGCACGACGACCTGTATGCCGAGCTCGTGCCGGCGCACGGACTGCGCCTGCTGCCGATCATCCCGGCCGAGTTGGGCGGCGACCGTACCGAGGCCGCCGCGCGGTTGGAGCGTGCGCTGTCGGACCTCGGGCCGCCGCCGATGCCCCCTGCGGAGCCCGAGGAGCCGACTGTCACCCGGGCGGTGGCGGCGCTCGCGCAGCCGCCCGCGTGGGCGTTTGCGGCACTCGCGAAACCTGCGCCCCGGCTGGCCCCGTCCCGCCGCCCGGCTGGCCCCGCCCAGGCCGACGCGGCGCGACGGGCCGCACGGTTCGTGGCCAATCATCCCGCGACCGCGAAGACCGTGCGATCCCCGGCGCCGGCGCGGATCCGGCCCGGGCCGCGCGCGTTCTCGCTGCCCGCCGCACCGCGCGTGCCGGTTCGCCCGGCGCGTGAGCGGCGCTCGCCGTCCGCAGCCGCCCACACGGGCGAGGCTCAGACCGTCGGAGCGATCGTCGGACTGGCACTCGTCGCGATGCTCTGCGCCGAGGTCTACGTCGCGGTCGCCAAGGCGGCGCTCGAGTCGGGCAGGGTCGTGCTCGGCTTCGGTCTCGCGCTCGACGCCTGCGCCCGCGCGCTCGGGACAGTCGCGGCTGAGCGCGCGGGTCGGCCGGCCTGGGCGTGGGGATGCGTGATCGGCGGTAGCCCCGTGGTCGCGACGTTCGCGCTGTTCCGGAGCAGCGGGCCGGAGCCGATCGAGCCGGCGCCGCTCGCGGGTCTGATGTCGCTGCTGGCGATGCTGATCGTCGTAGTCGGGATCACGGTCGCAACTTAGAACGTTGCAATAGCCTCCCGGAGCGTGGATCCCGAGCCCGGCGAGCAGGTCTTCTTCCATGGCCACCCGTCGTGGCTTTCGATGCTCGGCTTCTACGTCAAGGGGCTGGTGGTGGCGGTGCTCGCGGGCGTCGTCGCGGGTCTCGTCACGGCGGCCGCGAGCGGCGTCGAGGTCGGCTACATCGTGGCCGCGGTGCTGGTGGTATTCGTGATCGTGATCGTGTGGGGGGTCGTGAGACGGATGCGCACGAGCTACATGATCACCAACCAGCGGCTGACGATCGAGATCGGACTCGTGTCCCGCGATCTTCACCAGACGCGGCTCGAGCGAGTCCAGAACGTCAACTCACGGCAGACGGTGTTCGAGCGGATGCTCCGCGTCGGCTCGGTCGATTTCGACACTGCGGGCGAGGCCGGCTTCGACTTCTCCTTCCGCGGCGTCGCCCACCCCCATCAGATCGTGCGGACGGTCGACCGCGCGATCCACGCGTCCGGCTCGGACTCGGGCTCCGGTTCCGGGTCTGGCAGGGCGCGGCCAGACGGGGTGTAGCGCGATAGCCCGAAGCTGGTGCTGTGTGCCGTCGCGCTAGGCCTTGACCGCCGCGGCTCCGAGCCCGGCGGCCGCCCGCAGCTCGTCTGCCTTGTCGGTCCGCTCCCACGTGAAGTCGTGATCGTCGCGCCCGAAGTGGCCGTACGCGGCGGTCTTCTCGTAGATCGGCCGGTGCAGCCGCAGGTACTGGCGAAACGCTCCAGGTCGCAGGTCGAAATGCTCGGAGATCAGCTCGAGAATCCGGGTCCGGCCGATCTTCTCGGTGCCGAACGTCTCCACCATGACCGACACCGGGTGGGCCACGCCGATCGCGTAGGCGACCTGCACCTCGGCCCGCTCCGCGAGCCCGGCCGCGACCACGTTCTTGGCCACGTACCGCGCCGCGTAGGCCGCCGAGCGGTCGACCTTGGACGGATCCTTGCCGGAGAAGGCGCCGCCGCCGTGGCGTGCCATTCCTCCGTAGGTGTCGACGATGATCTTGCGGCCGGTGAGCCCGCAGTCGCCCATCGGCCCACCGATCACGAACCGCCCGGTCGGATTGACGAGGAAGCTCTTGTGCAGCGCCCGCGGGTCGTACAGGTCCGTCGGGAGCATCGGTACCACGACGTTCTCCCACAGATCCTCTTTGAGCAACGACTCGGCGCCGTCCCGGTGCTGCGTCGAGATCAGCAGCTTCACGATCTCGACCGGCCGGCCGTCCACATAGCGCACGGTCACCTGCGTCTTCCCGTCCGGGCGCAGATACGGAACGATCTCGGCCTTGCGCACGTCTGCCAGCCGCTTCGCCAGCTTGTGCGCGACCGAAATCGGCAGCGGCATCAACTCATCGGTCTCCGATGACGCGTATCCGAACATCATTCCCTGGTCACCCGCGCCGGCCAGATCCAGTTCGTCATCGTCCCCGGGGTCAGTGCGCGCCTCCCAGGCCTGATCGACCCCCTGCGCGATGTCCACCGACTGCTTGTCGATCGCATTGATCACGGCGCACGTGTGGTAGTCGAACCCGAACTCCGCGTTCACGTACCCGATCCGCCGCACGGTCTCGCGGGCAACGGCCTGGATATCCACATATGTCGAGGTCGTGATCTCGCCCGAGACGACGATCAGGCCGGTGTTCACGAGCGTTTCGCACGCGACCCGTCCGAGCGGGTCGTCGCGGAGCACGGCATCCAAGACACCGTCGGAGATCTGATCCGCGATCTTGTCGGGATGGCCCTCGGTGACGGACTCGGAGGTGAACAGAAACTCGTTATCGGAATGCGTGGTCATGGGATTTGGAGGGACAGCTCCGCGGTCGAATCGGCCTCCCCGCTCGACGATTCCAGACCGACCGCGTGAATCCGTTCGAGATCCGCTGCCAGCGCCGTGTACGGGGCGCCGCGCGTCAGTCCTGTTTGTTCGCCGAGGCTGAGGAGCTGGTTGAGGTCGAGAAAGAGTAGCGATGTCAACTTACCGGAGCCCGGGTCGAGCACCGCGCGGTAGCGCTCCTCGTCAGCCAGGGCGTGTGCGCGCTTGACGACATCGGCAATCCCATCGAGACTCGTCGAGACGGCCACAAGCCCATCGAATACGGCGTAATCGATCTGCAGCCCTGGTGCCAGCGACAGTGACTGCACCATCGTCCCCGCGATCGCGTGGTCGGTCCACAGCGGCGCCTGGCCGGGGCCCGAGGACGGGGTTGGAAACAGCTGCTGAAGCGGCACCTCCAGCGATGCGAGTGTCGTCCGGGCCTGGGCCTCGTCCGGCGTCCGGGCGATCAGCACCGCGGTTGGCGTCCCCCCCGCCGGCAGCACCGCAACCGCCACCTCGCGGTCGAACATCGACATCACGCTTGAAACGTTGACCCCTTCGGACGCCAGCGCGGCTCCGAGCCGCTGGAGCAGCGGCGCGATCCCGCCGCCGACGCCCGCGGCCGACGCCGCGCTCAGCAGGCGCGGCACGACTCGCTCGACGCCGTCGACGTCGTACATCAACGCCGCGCCCGCCGGAATCACGTTCTGCAGCGTCGGCGTGAGCCCGACGCGGCCGGACCCGGCCAGTCTCGCCAGCGAGGGATCGAGCGCCATGTGTACGCGCAGCTGGGCACCGCCGGCGGCCGGGGACAGCGAGACGGTGATGCCCGTCAGCGCCGGCTCGGACAGCAGCGTGCCGACCGCGCCCACCACACCTCCCCGCGCGTCCAGCACACGGCGCACGCCGGCGGCCGAGATGTACGCGTCGAGGACTCGATCAGCCGGTTCTCCCGCCGCTGCTCGCTGGTAGCCCGCGTCGGCCGCGAGCGACCCGAGCCTCCCGGCCGCCACGTCGATCGCGTCGCGCACGCCGGCATCCTGACCGAGCACCAGGTAGTGGCCGATCAATGCGAGCTCAGAGCCGCTCGGGTATCGGAGCAGCGCCACGCCGCTGTCGCTCCCATCCGGAACGGCACCCGACCGCGTCAGGAACGCCCGCGCGGCAGCCGGCCGCGAGACGTCGAGCAGGATCAGCGATCCCGCGCTCGAGCCGGTCGTGTTCAGCAGCGCGAACGCCGCCTCCCTCCCCAGCCACGGCCTCACATCGCGCGCAAAGTCGACCGCACCGCCGCCGCTCAGGATCGCGTCCACCTTGGTCATCACCGCCGCCGAGACCAGCGCGTAGTCGGGGAACCGGGCCGCCAGCGCGAGCGCCTGACCGACGGCGGGGCGCGCCGAGTCGGTCGATAGGTTCAGATACCCGAGCGCATCGGCGGGCACGAGCGTCGCGGCTCCGGTCGCGGGCGGCGCCTCCCCGGAGCCGAACGCACCCACCACGAACACGACCAGCACGATTCCCGCCACCAATGCCGCGACCAGCCCCGCAGCGAGCCGCCGCCGCAGCACCGCCGCCCGGGACGGGCGCTCTCCGGGCGCGCGCACCTGTCCCGTCCCACGCACGGACGGGCGTCGACGCAGCTCCCGCTCACCTGCCAGTGTCGGCACGACCGCCGGGCAGTCAAGCACGCCCGGACAGCGTGTGCGCCGGTCCCCTCCGTTCGCTGCGCTCGACGAAATCGATGATCAACGGCACCCCCTCCAGCCGGTATCGCTCGCGCAACCGGTTCTCGAGGAAGTAGGCATAGTCGCGGGTTACCCGGGCGCGAGAATTGACCTGGATCGAGAACCGCGGCGGCCCCTCCGCGGTCTGGCTCATGAACAGCAGCTTCAGCCGGTGGCTCGAGGGTCCAGGCGCGCTGCCCGCCGGCGGTTGGCGCGCCGCCACGACCTCGGAGAGGAACCGGTTCAACTGCGGAGTGGGGATCCGCGTCCGGCTTCGATCCGCGAGCGCCACAGCCTCCACGAGCAACCGTTCGGTATGTCGCCCGGTGAGCGCGCTCGCGGTCAGGACGCGTGGTCGCAGTCGCAGCTTGCGCTCCACCCGAGCCCGTTCGTGATCGAGGTCGACCCCCGCGGCGAGGTCCCACTTGTTCAACACGAGCGCCGTCGCGCAGCCGCTCTTCATCGCCAGCTCCGCGACCCGCAGGTCCTGCGCGGTGACGCCCTCGGTCGCGTCGCAGACGACCAGCGCGACGTCTGCCCGCGCGGCCGCGCGCCGCGATCGCAGCGCCGTGTAGTACTCGATCGACTCCCCGACTTTCGCCTGGCGGCGCAGCCCGGCGGTGTCGATCAGGATCAGCGGGCGCCCCTCGAACGTCATCGGCAGGTCGATCGCGTCGCGGGTCGTGCCGGCGGCCGGCGAGACGATCACGCGCTCAGCGCCGACGAACCGGTTCACGAGCGAGGACTTGCCGACGTTCGGCCGTCCGATCACCGCCAATCGAACCGGATCGGGTTCTTCCTCCGCGCTCGCCGCGTGCTCATCTTCGGGCGGCGCCAGCGAGACGATCCGGTCCAGCAGATCGCCGGTGCCAAGCCCCTGTGCGGCCGACACCGGGATCGGCTCGCCCAGCCCGAGCGAGTAGAACTCGGCGGCCAGTGACAGGTCGCCGACCGTGTCGATCTTGTTCGCGGCCACGATTACCGGCAGCGATCCCGGGCGAAGCAGCTCTGCGATCTCCTGGTCCCCCGGGCGCATCCCCGCCCGGGCGTCGACCACGAGCACGACCACATCCGCCTCCGCCAGCGCCGCGCGGGCCTGCTCGCGGATCTGCCCCGCGAGCTCATCGCGATCGTCCTGATCGACACCGCCCGTGTCGATCAGCGTCAGCTTGCGCCCGTTCCAATCCGTCTCGAGCTCATTGCGATCGCGTGTCACCCCCGGGCGCTCGTGCACGACCGCCTCACGCGACTCGGTGAGCCGGTTGACCAGCGAGGATTTGCCGACGTTCGGGTAGCCGACGACCGCGACCTTGGTTGTTCTCATGCCGCAGCCGAGGCTAGCTGACGCCGGCCGCGCCCCTGACCAGCCCCACAACGAGATCGACGACCTCGGGCAGCGACAGCCCGGTCGTGTCGATCTCGGCGGCCCCCGGCGCCGCCACCAGCGGCGAGTGCGAGCGCGTCCGGTCACGCTCGTCGCGGATCGTCTGCTCGGCCAGCACCGTGTCGGCGTCGACCCCCAGCTCCGCCGCCCGCCGCCGTGCCCGCTCGGCCGGCGACGCGGTCAGGAACACCTTCACTGCCGCCTCCGGCGCGACCACCGTGCCGATGTCACGACCTTCCGCCACCCAGTCCCCGTGGGCCAGCAGCCGCCGTTGCTGCACGACCATCGCGGCGCGAACCGCCGGGTCCGCGGCGGCCCGGGAGGCCGCTTCGGACACAGCCGGCTCGCGGATCGCGTCGGTCACGTCGGCGCCATTGCACTGCACTCGCGTACCGAGCGAGATCTCCACGTCCGCCGCGATCGCCGCCGGCGCGACGCCGCGGCGCAGGGCCTCGAGCGCGACGCAGCGATACATCGCCCCCGAATCCAGATAGGTGAACCCGAGCGCAGCGGCAACCGCCCGTGCGACCGAGGACTTGCCCGCTCCCGCGGGCCCATCGATCGCCACCACCACTAGTCCACCCTCCGGCCGCTGGCGCACGCAGGTGTGGGGCCCCACCGACCCACTACGCCACCAGACTGGCGAGATCGCTCGCGAACCTCGGATAGGACACGTCCGCCGCCTCCATCCCGACCACCTCGACTCCCTCCCGCGACGCGAGACCCGCGACTGCGCCCAGCAGCGCCAGCCGATGATCGCCACACGCGTCGAGCACGCCACCGTGCAACATTCCCCTCCCCTGCACCACGAACCCGTCCGGCGTCGCTTCGATCGACGCTCCCAGCCCGCGCAGACCGTCGACCACGGTCGCGATCCGGTCCGATTCCTTGACCCGCAGCTCCGCGGCTCCCCGCACCACGGTCGATCCCTCGGCGAAACAACCGAGCAGCGCCACCAGCGGCAGCTCGTCGATCGCGAGTGGCACCTCGTCCGCCTCGACCGTCGTCCCCTCGATCGGACCGGAGGAGATATCGAGCTCGGCAACCGGCTCCTCCGGCCCCCAGTCGTCGGGCTCCTCGACATCGCCCAGGACGATCGCGCCCATCCGATCGAGGATCCGCAGGAAACCCGCCCGCGTCCAGTTGACGCCGACATCCTCGAGCAGCAGTCGCGACCCGGGCACGAGCACGCCGGCGGCGATCAGGAAGGCGGCCGAGGACAGATCGCCGGGGACGACCACCGTCTCCAGCTCGAGTTCATCGACGTGGCCCACCGTGGTGCGCAAGCCGGACCCGTTGCCCGCGCGCTCGACTGACACGCCCGCAAGCGCCAGTAGCCGTTCGGTGTGATCACGGCTCGGGACCGGCTCGACCACGGTCGTCCCTTCGGTCGCGAGGCCCGCGAGCAGCACGCACGACTTGACCTGGGCGCTCGCGACCGGCAGCTCGTACTCGATTCCGTGCAGTGCAGCGCCATGAACGGTGAACGGCGGGAACCGCCCCTCACGCGCTTCCACGGTCGCGCCGAGCAGCCGCAGCGGCTCGGCGATCCGATCGACCGGCCGGCGGCGGATCGACTCGTCGCCGTCGAGCGTGAAGCTCGCGCCGACCTGGAACGACAGCCATCCCGGGAGCAGCCGCATCAGCGTCCCGGCGTTGCCGACGTCGATCGGTCCGGTGGGAGGCTGTGCGTCGCGCAGTCCGCCGCCACGGATCAGGAGCTCGTCCGGCCGCCGCTCCACAATCGCGCCCAGCGCGCCGACCGCGGCGAGTGTCGAGTTGGTATCGGCGGCGTCGAGGTAGTTGCAGATCCGGACCGGGTCGGCGGCCATCGCGCCGATGATCGCGGCCCGATGCGAGATCGACTTGTCCGCCGGCGGCGTGAGCCGGCCGCGCAGCGGCCCGGATGGCGCGAACAGGGCCCTCACGCCCGCGCCACCGGAAACCCGAGCCGTCCGACGAGCTCCTCGGCGCGCCGGGCGGCGTCCGCGCCCGCGACCCACAGCGCGACCACGCCCTCGCTCATGTCCTGCGCCGGGTACAGCGCCATGTCGGTGATGTTGACGCCGGCGCGCCCCAGCGACAGCGCCAGTTCGGCGATCACGCCCGGCCGGTTCGGCACCGACGCCCGCAGTTCGAACAGCGGACCCCCGGCGAGCTGCGCCTCGAGCAGTCGCTTTCGATCAGCGCCAGCGCCATCGTTCCAAGCGGTGATCTGATCGCCGTCGCCCGTTCGCAGCAGCGCCTGCACTTCCGCCAGCCGCCCGATCACCGCGTCGAGCGACGCGAGCAGGGCATCCCGGTTCGACAGGTAGATGTCGGTCCAGACCGTGCTCGAGGCGCCGGCCACGCGGGTGGCGTCACGGAAGCTCGGACCGGTCGCCGGCAGGCGCTCGGTACCGGCGGCGAGCATCGAAGCCGCCTCGGCGACCAGCACGTTGGCGATCACATGCGGTAGGTGCGACACGATCGCCAGGATCGAGTCGTGGGTCTCGGCATCGATCGCCGCCGGGCGCGCGCCGAGCGCGTGCAGGAGCCGGTGCAGCCTCTGGTACAGGATCCCGCCGGTGCCGGCTGTCGGCGTCAGATACCACGTCGCGCCGTCGAACAGGTCGCCACGGGCGTGCTCGACGCCGGCTGTCTCGGCGCCCGCCAGCGGATGCCCTCCGACGAACCGTGTGTCCGCGCACGACGCGACCACCGCCCGCTTCGTCGAGCCGACATCGGTCACGACACAGTCCGCGCCGGCGCCCGCCAGCGCCGTGGCGAGCACTCCCGGCAGCGCGCCGACCGGCACGGCGACGAACACGACCTCGGCGCTGTCGACGGCGTCCCGCACCGATTCAGACGCGACATCCACGACGCCGCGCGCCAGCGCGACCGCGAGCGCGTCGGGAGAGCGGTCGTAGCCGGCGACGACGGCACCCCCGCCGAGCCGTTCTTTGCACGCGAGCGCGATCGATCCTCCGATCAGCCCGACCCCGATGACCGCGATTCTCAAACGGCCGCGAGCACCTTACCCGCGACCGCCGCTGCCGCCTGCACGCGCTCCAGATACTCGGCGAACTCGCTCGCGATCAGTTGCTGCGGCCCGTCGCAGATTGCCTCCTCGGGCCGCGGGTGGACCTCGACGATGATCCCGTCGGCGCCCACCGCGGCCGCCGCCAGCGACAGCGGCATCACCAGGTCCCGCCGGCCGGCGGCGTGGCTGGGGTCGACGATCACCGGCAGGTGGCTGAGTTCCTTGAGCACCGGGACGGCGGTCAAATCGAAGGTGAACCGGTACGCGGTCTCGAACGTGCGGATCCCGCGCTCGCACAGCATCACCGACTCGTTGCCCTCCTTGAGGATGTACTCGGCCGCCATCAGCAACTCCTCGAGCGTCGAGGACAGGCCACGCTTGAGCAGCGCCGGACAGCCGGAGCGCCCGATTTCAGACAGCAGCGTGTAGTTCTGCATGTTGCGAGCGCCGATCTGGATCACATCGGCGACCTCGAGCACCTGATCGAGGTCGCGGAGGTCCATCAGTTCGGTGACGATCGGGAGGCCGGTCTCCTCCTTGGCCTCGGCCAGCAGCCGCAGTCCCTCCTGTCCGAGGCCCTGGAACGCGTATGGCGAAGTGCGCGGCTTGTACGCGCCACCTCGCAGCAGCGTTCCACCCGCGTCGCGGACCGCGCGCGCGGTTTCGAGCAGTTGCTCGCGCGACTCGACCGTGCACGGCCCGGCGATCATCGCGAAGTTGGGGCCGCCGATCTTGCGACCGCCGATATCGAGCACGGTGCGCTCGCCTCGCTTCATCTGGGCGGAGGCGAGCTTGTACGGCTTCATGATCGGCACCACGCGATCGACCCCCGGCGAGCCCTCAAGCTCGAGCCGCGCGATGTGCTCTCGGTCGCCGATCGCGCCGATCACAGTCAGCTCATCGCCGCGGCTCGGATGGGCACGCGCGCCGGCGCTCTGCACCCGGTTGATGACGGCCTGGATCTCCTCCTCGGTGGCCGTCGTTTTCATCACGATCATCATTCTGCTGTCCTTTCTAAGCCTGGAAACTGTACGGAAGGGCGCACGCGCCCGTGGGGCGGTGTTGTTTCCGGCGCTCGGCGTTTCGCGCGGGGCCCGCGGCGTCTGTCCGCGCGAGCCGGGAGGGCAGGGCCGAGCGCCTAGCTAAATCGCCAGGCGTAGAAGCGCGCGTAGAGGCAGCCGGTGCAGGCCGGAAGGCTCGCGTACTGTCGGCTGCCGTCGCTCATACGTGTGGGGGTTCTACCAGATCAGCTCGGGCGAAGCTAGATCAACCCGGCGAGCGCCGCCAGGAACCTGGCGTTCTCCTCCGCGGTGCCGACCGTGACCCGGAGCGCACCCGCGCGGCCGAGCGATCGGCCGGCTCGGACCAGCACCCCGCGCTCGAGCAGCCCTGCGACGACCTCGGCCTCGGCGGCGCCTTCGTCCTCCTCGTCCCTTGCGGGCAGCTGCATCCAGACGAAGTTCGCGTCGGACTCGGCCACCCACAGGCCCAGCGCGCGCAGGCCGTCCTCGAGCACGAGCCGGGCGGCGACGGTCTGCGTCACGCGCCGCTCGACCTCGTCCTGATGGCGCAGCGCCTCGACCGCGGCCGCCTGCGCGGCGGCGTTGAGGTAGAACGGCTGGCGCACCTGGTCGACCGCGGCCGGAAGTCCTCCGAGCCGCACAGCCCGTAGCCGACGCGCAGCCCCGCGAGCCCGTAGACCTTCGAGAAGGTCCGCAGCAGCACGAGGTTCGGGTAGCGGCGCAGCAGCTCGACCGAGGCGTACGTGTCGCCGAGCGCCAGCGAGAACTCGCAGTAGGCCTCGTCGAGGATCACGCACACGTGGCGCGGTACCCGCTCCAGGAACGCCTGCCACCGCGTCGAGCCCGACCGACGTCGAGGTCGGGTTGTTGGGGTTGCAGACGAGCACCAGCCGCGTCGCGACCGTGATCTCGCGGGCCATCGCGTCGAGGTCGTGGCGGTCGTCGGCGTCGAGCGGCACCTCGATCGCCCGCGCGCCCGAGGCGGCGGCCAGGTGCGGGTAGACGCTGAACGCCGGCCACGCGTAGACGACCTCCGCGCCCGGCTCGAGCAGCGCCTCGCCGGCGGCGAGCAGGATGTCGCAGGAGCCGTTGCCGAGCGCGATCCGCGCCGGCGGGACGCCGTAGCGCTCCGACAGCGCGCCGTCGCAGCGCCGAGTAGGACGGGATCGGGGTAGCGGTTGACGCCGTCCAGCGCCGCGCGCGGCGGCCTGCGACCACCTCGGGGAGCGGCGCGAAGCAGCGACTCGTTCGACGCGAGCATCGCCATATCGGCGCCCAGGTCGTAGCCCGCGGCCACCGGGTAGGCCGGGATCCGGCGGATGCGCTCTGCGAACTCGATCGCCATGGTCGCAGCCTATTGTGCCGCGTCGAGGTCGGCCCGCAGCGCCCGCGCCTCGCCGAGGTAGACGTGCTGGGGCCCGTGGTCCTCCGGGGCGTAGTAGTGCATCAGCACGCGGATCACCCGCGGCAGCGAGCCGGGAACCGGGACCTCCCGCGCGCACAGCAGCGGCACCCGGTCCAGGCCCAGCCGGCGCGCGGCGACGGCCGGGAAACTCGGCGTCGAGGTCGTCGGTGAGCGTGAAGATGCAGCTCACCATCGCCTCTGGGGTCAGCGCGTTGCGCTCCATCAGCTCGCGCATCAGCTCGTCGGTGGCCTCGAGGATCGCGCTCGGCGTCGTTTGCCTCGACGCTATTGGCGCCCCGTGAGCGCGAACAGCCGCATCGCCGCGGACTAATTCTGCCAGAGCGGCCCCGTCGGACCGCCTCGGGCTGCCAGGCCTCAGCTGATCGTACACGGTCGCGCAGCCGAAGTCGGTGGACCGACTTGACGCATCGGCCGCAACGACTCCGCCCGAGGTCGGCGGTGCGAGCTGCAGTCGCCGAGCAGGAACGCGCGCGCCGGTCGAGCGCACGAATTGCCGTGCCGCGGCCGGCGTCGAGCGATGCCGTCGAACAGCGCCTGGGCCTGGTCCGATGCGCGTGCAGCAGTTGGGCTCGGACCACAGGCAGTCGCCGACGAACGTGCGGCGGCCGGTCTGCGCGGGCACCAGCGCCCCCAGGTAGCTGCGCGTCAGCACGCCGCCCGGCGTCCGGATCGTCGGCCAGGTAGTCGAGCGCGCTCCGCTCGTCGCTTGGTGATGAAGTTGGCGTTGCCCGGGCGTCGGCGTCGGCACGACTGAGCGCGTTGGCGAGCTCGAAGGCGGTGGCCGGGATCGTGGCCGGACGACTGCGAGCGCCGCGACTCAGCCGCGCGGCGGCATGACGCGCCACCAGCGACGTGTCCGCTGCACGCCCTCGACCGCCAGCACCGCCAGCGGGATCGTGATCCCCTGGAAGGCGTGCAGCGGCGTGGCGCTGCAGCCGCTCGCCGACAGGAAGAAGATCAAGAGCGCCGCCAGCGGCCACGATCCGCGTCGCGGCGGCGAGGAAGTTCGCGGGGCGCCGCGGTAGCCGCGAGCAGCGCCGGCAGCAGCAGCGGCGCGATCGCGAGCAGGATCGCCAGCAGCGGGAACGCGTGCTTGCTGGCGTCGCGGGCCAGCTCCCAGGACAGGTCGATGTGGCCCAGGACCGCGTAGTAGAGCAGCGGCAGCGCGGTCAGGCCGATCGTCAGCACCGGCAGCGCCAAGTTGCGCGGCCGTGCGCGGGAGCTCACGCCACCGCACGAGCTCGGCGCCGCACGCACGACCAGGATCAGCATCTCGCCCTGCCACGGGATGCAGCAGGCTCGCGAGCGCGCCGAGCAGCGCCGGGCCACCAGACGATCCGGCCGCTCGGCCGGGCGCGGTCGTAGCGCAGCAGCCCCGCGACCATCGCACGCCAGGGCGATCAGCCCGAACGGATAGCCCCACGACAGGAAGCCGGGGAACAGGTCGCCGACGATCCCAACGAGCCGTAGAGGACGCGTGAACGAGCCGAAGAACAGCGCCGAGCAGCAGCGCCGCCGGCGCGGCCACAGCGCCCGGTGACCTGCGGTGGACGTACGCGCGGATCGCGAAGAACGTGGCCGCCACCGCGACCGGCTTCCACAGCAGCAGCGACAGCCACGGCGCGACGCCCGAGCGCGGTCAGTCCGCCCGAGATCACGACCGCCGGCTGGAAGTAGTCGGACGGCGTCGCGCGCAGGACGAACAGGTTCGGCGACGAGCACGTGGTGCGAGGCGCCGCGGATCCAGGCCAGGTACTGCATCTGGTCGACGATGAAGAAGCCGTCGGTGCCCGTCCACACGCGGCCGTGGACGACGACCTGACCAGCAGGTCGAGCGCCAGCACCCACAGCGACACCGCCGCGAACGCGACCAGGACGCCGAGCTCGAACCGGTCCATCCGCGCTGTCGCACGGAGCACGGCGACAGCGGCGGCCGTAGCGGCGCGACGTCGACGGAGCGGGTGCCGAATTCGACACGCATCTCAACGCGCACGCTAACAGCCGACGCTAACAGACGCGCCGGGTCGCTGGACCTCGCAAAGCTGCAGCTGCGTTATTGGGCGAGCTTGTGCTGAAGCGACTGACGAGGCCTGCCCGGCCGAGCTGTTCAGCGGGTTGATCCCGTGCTTGTCATGAGCAGCGATCCGGTGTGCGGGCATGAACGTGATCACAGGATACACGCGTGAACACGAGCGCCGACCCGGCGCAGGCTGAGGCTCGTCGCCAGCGCGGCCAGCGGCAGCAGCCAGATCACGTACCACGGCACGAGCCAGGCCAGGCTCGCGATCAGCGCCAGCGTCGCCCAGCCGGCGCCGACGATCCAGTCGCGGCGGCGCCGGACGCAGTAGGCGATCACCGCCAGCACGACCAGCGACGTTCGCGACCCGCAGCAGCCCGGGCGTCCCGCCGCCGAGGCCGAGCGGCCAGGCCGACGAGGTTCGGGATGCTGAAGTCGGTCAGCAGCGTGCTCTGATCGACCAGGTTCGGGAGCGAGAAGCCGAACAGGGCGAGGCTACATGCGCGACCAGCGGCACCGCCGCGAGCGCCGCGCCGACGAGCATCCGGATCCGCCGGCGGTTGGTCAGCGACCGCCGATCAGCAGGAACGGCAGCAGCAGGATCGGCCGTGAACTTGACCGCGACGGCGAGCATCAGCGCCGCGCCGGCGGAGCGGTCGCGGCGCGCCAGCAGCAGCGCGATCGCCGCCGATCGAGGGGACCAGCATGAAGAAGTCGTTGTGGAAGCCGCCGACCGCGTAGATCAGGTAGATCGGGTTGGCGGCGACGAACACGAACGGCGAACCGCGGGTCGCGGCCCAGCTGCCGCGCGCACTGCCAGACCAGCCCGATGAACGCCGAGGCTCGCCAGCACCGTGGCGACCTTCAGCATCCAGTAGGCGACGCGGCAGCGGCAGCAACGCCAGCGGGTAGCTGAGCGCGGTGAACAGCGGGCCGTAGGGGCTGCGCAGGTTGTGCCAGGTCGTGAAGCGGTACACCGGATCGTGGAGCTCCGCCTTGATCACGTGCGTGTACGGGTTGAGGTGGTGCAGGCCGCCGAGCCGCGCGTAGCCGAGGTAGTTGAACAGGTCGGTGAGCTGCAGCGGCGGGCTCAGCAGCAGGATCACGTGCAGCGCCACGCACGCACCGACGATCACGCCGCATCGACAGCGTCCGCACCGGCCGCCGAGCGCCACGCCGTAGGCGACGCGATCATCGCGACCAGCACGACGCTGAGGCCGATGCTCGAGCGTCGTCTGATTGCTGATCGAGGTCGCGGAACAGGCCGTGCAGCGGGCCCGCCTCCCAGCTCGGGAAGTCCGGCCATGCTGCGCGGCACCAGCGACCGACGGTCCGCGACGTGGCGAACACGACGACCAGCAGCTGCGCCGAGCACGAGCGCGCCGAGCGCGACCGGCCGGCGAGCGGGCCGAAGCGCGACCCGCGGCCAGCGGCAGCGTGCAGCCGCGCGCCGAGCGCTCGAGGCCGCGGCAGGGCGACCGTCGCCGTCGCCCTGGCCCGGCGCCGGCACCGGCTACGGGTCCGGACGCCAGCAGCGACGGGCGGCTCGGCGTGGCTCGACTCCTGGTCGCATCAGCTGAAAATACTGCCCGCGTAGGCGTTTGCCCGTGGTCGGAGGCTCGTGTTGAGATCTGTGTTAAGGCTGGACTGCGTCTATCCGGCGCCGCACCGTCGCTCACCGGCGCGCGTTCGGCAGCGGCCGTCTAACATGCGCGCCCGTGAGCGTCGGCGCTCGCTGTCCCATCGAGCGTCGCCGTCGCTCGGGTAGCCGGTCGACGCGCGGCCGCGCGCGCGTCGCTGGCTCGACCCGGCCGCGCTGACGCGTCGCCGGCCCTGACCGTGCTCGCGGCCGTCGCTGCGCTTCTACCGGCTCGGCCACCAGGGGTTCTGGTTCGACGAGGCCAACACCGCGCTGCTCGTCCACTACTCGCCCGGGAAGATGCTCGGGCTGATCCCGCAGACCGAGTCCACGCCGCCGCTGTACTACTGCGTCGCCTGGGTCTGGGCGCGGGTGTTCGGCTACGGCGAGGCGGGCTGCGCTCGCTGTCGGCGCTCTGCGGGGTGCCGACGGTGCCGGTCGCATCTACTGCGCCGCGCGCAAGCTGGTCTCCCGGCGGGCCGGCGTGATCGCCGCCGCGCTGACCGCCTGCAACCCGTTCCTGATCTGGTACTCGCAGGAGGCGCGCTCCTACGTGCTGCTGGTGCTGCTGCAGCGGCGCCGCGCCTGCTCGCCTTCGCCTACGCGCGCGAGCGACCCCGACGCCGCGCCCGCTGGCGGCTTGGGCGGTCGTCTCGGCGCTGGCGCTGGCCACCCACTACTACGCGCTGCTGGTGGTCGTCCCCGAGGCGGTGTGGCTGCTCGGCTCGGACCGGCGGCGGCGCTCGGTCCGGGTCGCGGTCGGGGTCGTCGGCCTGTGCGGGCTGGCGCTGATCCCGCTCGCGATCAGCCAGAACGCGCACCGGCAACGCGAGCTGGATCGCGCCGATCCCGCTGCTGCCCGCGGCTCGGCGCAGATCGTCCCCCAGTTCCTGATCGGCTTCCAGGCTCCCGGCGCTACGCAGGTGCTCGAGCCGTGGTCGCGAGCGCTGGTGCGTGGTCGGCGCTGCGTGCTGCTTGCGTTGCGCTCCGATCCGACTCGAGCGGCGGCGGCGCGCTGGCCGTCGGGCGCGATCGCGGTCGGCGGGCTGGTGCTGAACCTGCTGCTGGTCGCCGGCGGCGTCGACGACCTGATCACCCGCAACGTGCTCGCGCTGTGGCTGCCGGCCGCGATCGTGCGTCGCCGGCGGGCTGCGGCGCGCGCCGCGCGGGCTGATCGGGATCTGCGGCAGCCGTCGCGCTGTGCGTGATCGGGGTCGTGGCCGCGGTCGGCGTCGCGTCCGACCGCGACCTGCCAGCGCCCGACTGGCGCGGCGGTCGCCGCGTGCTCGGCGCCCAGCCGGCCGCGCCGGCGCGCCGCCCGGGCGATCCTGGTCCAGCACTACCAGCGACCTGCTGCCGCTGTCGCTCTACCTGCCGCGGCTCTGAGCTTCCTGCCGAAACCGTCGCCCGCGACGCGTCCGCGAGCTCGACGTCGTCTCGATCAGCGCCCCGCGCGTGCCGCTGTGCTGGTGGGGCGCCGCCTGCAACCTGACCGCGTCGCCGATGCAGCAGCACCTACCCGATCCCGGGCTTCCACGAGCTCTGGCGCCGCCAGGTCTACCAGTTCACGATCCTGCGGCTGGTCGCCGACAGGCCGATCGCTGCTGACGCCCGCCGATGGTCTCCGCGGCGCTGCACGACGACGACGCTGCGCCGCGACGAGCTGCTGCTCCAGCGCTAGCGGCGGTGAGCCGCTGCAACCTCGCGCCGGCGGTCGAGCCGCCGGTAGGCGCCGGGCCGCCAGGTCGCCGAGCTCGAGCGGGCCGAACGCGACCCGCTCGAGCCGCTTGCACCGGGTGGCCCGACGTGCCTCGCACATCCGCTTGACCTGGCGCTTGCGGCCCTCGTGGATCGTGAGCTCGAGCGTGTCCGGCGCCGACCCGCCGCACGCGCGCCGGCGCGGTGCGGCCGTCGTCGAGCTCGACCCCGGCTCGCAGCGCTCGCAGCGCGCTGTCGCGGACGGGCGGGCTGCGCGACGACGCGCCCGGTAGGTCTTCGGCGACCTCGAAGCTCGGATGGGTCAGCCGGTGGGCGAGCTCGCCGTCGTTGGTGAGCAGGATCAGCCCGGTGGTGTCGATGTCGAGCCGGCCGACCGGATACAGGCGCAGCGGCTGACGGGACGAGCGAGACGACCGTCGGGCGGCCCTGGGGGTCGCGGGCCGTCGAGACGACGCCCGAGCGGCTTGTTGACCGCGTAACGACCGCGCGTCCGGCTCCGGCTCGCACCGGCGCGCCGTCGACCGCGACCGCGTCGTCGGCGCCGACGTCGCGGGCGGGATCGGTGACCGTCACGCCGCCGACCGTCACCCGGCCGGCGCGGATCGATCTCCTCGGCGGCGCGGCGCGAGGCGACGCCCGGCGGTGGCAAGGAACTTGGCGAGGCGCATCGCGCTGCCACCATAGACACGCATGGATCTCGACCTCCTGCGACGGACGCTGACGCGAGCTCGGCGAGCCCGCGTACCGCGCCGCGGCAGATCTGGCGCTGGGCCGCCCAGGGCGCCGGCGGCTTCGACGCGATGACCGACCTGCCGCTGCGGCTGCGCGAGCGGCTCGAGGACGAGGTCCCGTTCTCGACGCTGACGCTCGAGCGACGAGGCCCACGCGCAGCGACGGCACGGTCAAGGCGCTGTTCCGCACCGCACGACGGCCGGCCGGTCGAGGCGGTGCTGATGCGCTACCGCGACGGCCGGCGGTCGCTGTGCCTCTCCTCGCAGTCCGGCTGCCCGCTGACCTGCACCTTCTGCGCCACCGGCCAGATGCGCTTCGGCCGCAACCTGACCGCCTCGGAGATCCTCGACCAGGCGCTGCACTTCCGCCGCGATCGGCCCGGTCGACCACGCCGTGTTCATGGGCATGGGCGAGCCGATGATGAACCTCGACGACGTGCTCGCCGCCTGCGCGCGGCTGCCCGACCTCGGCATCACCCACCGCCGCACCGCGATCTCGACCGTCGGCTGGATCCCCGGAATCGAGCGGCTCGCCGCCGACCCGATGCCGATCCGGCTGGCGCTGTCGCTCCACGCCGCCGACCAGGCGCTGCGCTCGGAGCTGATGCCGGTCAACGACCGCTATCCGCTCGCCGACGTGCTCGCCGCCTGCCGGGCCTACTACGCAGCGCAAGCGGCGGCAGGGTGTTCGTCGAGTACGTGATGCTCGCCGGCGTCAACGACTCCCACGTCCAGGCGACGCCAGCTCGCCGAGGTGCTCGACCGGCGGGTGTTCAAGGTCAACCTGATCCCCTACAACCCGACCGAGTCGCCATACGCAGGGCTCGAGCCCGAAGGCGATCGAGGCGTTCCGCGGCGAGCTCGAGCGCCACGGGCTCGCGCGACCGTGCGCCTGACCCGCGGCCGCGACATCGACGCGGCCTGCGGGCAGCTGGCGGCCGCGGACGCTAGTCGCGGGAGGGCCGAGGCGGTGGTGAGCGGCAGATCGAGGCGCGTGTGTCGACGCCTAGCGCGCACGCGACTGGGCGATGGACCTCGGCAGCATGCCCAAACCCAAAGTCGACCCCCAGAACCGCCTTGTGACATAACATCCCCACATGCGCCTCCAAGGCTCCGCCAGGACGCGGCAGTTTGTCCCGTTATGCAGCATTGTCAGATTGCTGACACCGTCGTCTCTCCGACCTCCTCACACCCGTTCCCCGAGCCGACCGCCCGCCGCCGGCCTAAGCGCACCGCGTCACACAACCGAGAGCCGCGCAACCGCTCGCGAGGCCTCGGACCGGCCGCCTACGCCCCCGCCCGCGCCTCGCCGGCGCGCAGCAGCCGCTCGCGCAGCTCCTGCTCGAGCTCGGGCGACGGGGTCGAACGCGCTGATCTCGGGCAGCTCGTCGAGCGAGTTCGAGCCCGAACAGGCGCAGGAACAGCTCGGTGGTGCGGTACAGGACGGCGCCGAACTGCGAGCGGCCGCCCTCCTCGATCATGCCCCGCTCGAGCAGCGTGGCGGCGGCCGACTCGGCGTTGACGCCGCGGATCCGGGCGATCTCCGGCCGCGAGACCGGCTGCAGGTAGGCGACGATCGCGAGCGTCTCGGCCTGGGCCGGGGTCAGCGGCGGCGTCCGCGGCTTGGCCAGCAGGCGGCGCGCGGCGGGCTCGGCGTCCGGGTGGCTCGACAGCGCCCAGCCGCCGGCGAGCTCGCGCAGGACCAGCCCGCGGCGCTCGAACTCGTAGTGCTCGCGCAGGCGCTCGAGCGCGGTCACGACCTCGTGCAGCTCGGCGCCGGTCGCGTCGGCCAGCGCGTCGGCCGATCGACCGGGTCGGCGCTCAGGAACAGCAGCGCCTCGAGCGTCCGCTCGAGCTCGGCGCTCATGCCGCTCAGCCTCGCCGGCGTCGCCGGCGCCGGTCGCGATCGCGCGGGCGACGTCGATCGTGATCTCGCCGAACGGCTCGTCCTGGGTCCAGGTCAGCTCGCCCTGCTTGTAGAGCTCGAGCAGCGCGAACAGCGTCACCGCGACCGTCACCCGGTCGGCGCTGGCGACCGCCTCGTCGAAGGTGAAGCTGCCCCGGCGCAGCAGCGCGCGCAGGTGGGCGAGCCGCTCGGCGACCGTCACCTTCGGGACCGTCATGTGGCGCACGTCGACCGGCTCGGGCAGCCGCAGCAGCTCCCCGATCGCGGCCGCCAGGCTGCCGGGTCGTAGACGGCGCCGGCGTCGGCGAGCGAGGCCGTGCGCAGCGACGGCGGCAGCGGCGCCGAGCGGAACCGGTAGCCCTCCTGGACTCCAGCCGCTCGCGCAGGTGCGCGGCGGCGGCGCGGTAGCGGTGGGCGTCGAGCAGGCGGGCCAGCAGCTCCTCGGCCGCCTCGCCGGGATCGAGCTCGATCTCCTCGAGCTCCTCGCCGGGCAGCATCAGCCGCGACTTGAGCTCCAGCAGCGCCGCGATCAGGACCAGGAACTCGGTCGCCGCCTCGAGGTCGAGCTCGCCGCGGCGCTCGAGGTGGTCGATGTAGGCGATCACGACCTCGGCCAGGTCGACCTCGAGCAGGTCGACCTCCTCGCGCAGGATCAGCGTCAGCAGCAGGTCGAACGGACCGGCGAACACGTCGAGGTCGAGCTCGAGGTCGATCAGGCGCACGACGCGCAGACGTTAGCGGCGCTACCGGACCGGCTCCGACGCCCATCGCCTGGCGGACGTCGGCCAGCGTGTCGGAGGCGATCGCGCGGGCCTTCTCGGCGCCCTCCGCGAGCGTCGCGCTCGAGCGCCGCCTCGTCGGCGCGCAGCTGCCTGGTAGCGCTCGCGCACGGGCGCCAGGTAGGCGACCACGGCCTCGGCGACCGCCTGCTTGAACGCGCCGTAGCCCGAGCCGTCGAACTCGCGCTCGATCTGTTCGGGGGTGCTCCCGCGGACCGCGGCCAGGATCTCGATCAGGTTCGAGATCCCCGCCTTGTCGGGGCCGCGGACGACCTCGCTGCCGGAGTCGGTCACCGACGAGCGGAACTTCTTGGCGATCGCGTCCGGCTCGTCGAGCACCAGCACGGTGCCCTGCGCGACTGCCGCCGGTCGTCGACATCTTGCGATCGGGGAACTGGAGGTCCATGATCCGCGCGCCGACCTCCGGGATCCGGACCTCGGGCACGACCAGCGTGTCGCCGAAGCGGGCGTTGAACCGCTCGGCGACGTCGCGCATCAGCTCGACGTGCTGGCGCTGGTCCTCGCCGACCGGCACCTCGTGGGCCCGGTAGGCGAGCACGTCGGCGGCCTGCAGCACCGGGTAGAAGAACAGGCCGGCGGAGACGAGATCGCGCTGTGCGCCGGACTTCTCCTTGAACTGGGTCATGCGGTTCAGCTCGCCGAACGCGGTCGACGCTCGACAGCAGCCAGTACAGCTCGGTGTGCTCGTGCACGTCGCTCTGGCGGAAGAAGATGCAGCGCTCGGGGTCGAGCCCGGCGGCGAGCAGCGTCGCGGCGGTGTCGTAGACCGACTCGCGCAGCGCCTGCGGGCTCGTAGGCGACGGTGATCGCGTGCAGGTCGACGATGCAGTAGATCGCCTCGCCGCGGTCCTGGCCGGCGACGTACTGGGTGATCGCGCCGATGTAGTTGCCGAGGTGCTTGCGCCCGGTCGGCTGGATGCCGGAGAAGATGCGCATCGGGGCCGTGAGGCTACTTAGATCTTCAGATCTTGCGATCTTGGGCAGCGGCCCCCACCGGGTCGCCGGTCGCCGCGTCCGCCCGGTCACGACCAGAGCGGTTCGGCCTCAGCAGCCAGGCCGCGATCACGCCGGCGATCGCGCCGCACACGTGGCCCTGCCAGGAGACGCCGTAGTGGGGCACGATGCTCGCGATCAGCGCGCCGCCCCACACGACGCCGACGATCACGCCGCTCAGGATCTCCAGCGCGCTGCGGTCGAAGAAGCCGCGCGTGAACAGGTAGGTGGCGTAGCCGAACACGACGCCGCTGGCGCCGACGGTGACGGTTCCGGCCGGCGCGATCAGCCACGTGCCGAGGCCGCCGACGACGATCACGATCGCGGTCACGAGGGCCAGCCGCGCGCCCCCCGCAGGGCGATGATCACCCCCATGAACACGAACGGGATCGTGTTGTCGATCAGGTGCTGGAAGCTCACGTGCAGGAACGGCGCCGTGAAGATCCCCCAGACGCGATCGACGTTGCGCGGGTAGATCCCGTCGTTGTCGAGCGCGTTGCCGTCGATCGTGTTGATCACCTCGATCACCCACATCAGCCCGACGATCCCGGCGAGCAGCGCGATCCCCTGGGTGGCCTGCGCCAGGTTCTGCGATCCGCCGGCCCGCTGGGCCAGCGATTTGCGTTCAGGAGCCGTCGTGCTCATCAATCAAAGGATGGCACGCGGTCATGGCGGCAAAGTGAAGTTGCAGGTAAGAAATGGCCGGTCGCCCCATCGCCGGCCCTATCCGAGCGCCGCGAACGCCACCGCCAGCGCGACCTCGGCGCGATGCTGCAGCGAGGCGGTGAGCACGAACTCCTCGGGCGTGTGCGCACCGCCCCCGCGTGGTCCGAGCCCGTCGACGGTGAGCGGGATCTGGCCGCGAAGTGGCTCGCGTCGCTGGCGCCGCCGCGGGGCACACCGGCGATTGTCCGCGCGAGCAGCGCGCTCGCCGTCTGCAGCAGAGCTGCGGTGGCCGCGGCGGAGTCCATCCCCGGCCACCGGCGCTCCATGCTGGGCTGCACCGTGACGCCGTCGACCTCCGCCGGCACGGCCGCGAGCACGCGGTCGAACGCCTCGAGCCGGGCCGAGCGCAGATCGAAGATCAGCTCGCCGGCCGCCGGAACGACGTTGAATGCCTCGCCCGAGCGGATCACCGTCGGGACCACGCTGAGCTGCTCGCGCCCCTGGGATCGTGGTGGCGCGAGATCTCGACGGCCGTCTGCGCGAGCGCGAGCAGGGCGTTGCGGCCCTGGTCCGGGGCGCTGCCCGAGTGCGAGGCCCGCCCCTGCGCCCGCACCCGCAGCGTGCCCGCGGCCTTGCGGCGCACGACGACTCCCTCCGCTCCCGCCGGCGTCCGCTCGCCCGCCTCGAAGCACAGGCATGCGTCGTAGCCGGCAAACCGCCCGGCGTGAACGAATTCTGACGTCCGCCACTCCTCGTCGGTGACGAGCAGCACCGCCAGCTCGGCGAACATCTCCGGGCGCTGCGAAAGCACGCGCGCGATGCCCAGCGCGAGCACCACGCCGCCTTTCATGTCCGCGGTTCCCGGCCCGTAGAGCCGGTCGCCGTCCCGGCGTGCGGCGCGATGCGCATCGTGACCGACGACGGTGTCGAGATGGCCGAGCAACAGCATCCGGCGCGAGCCGGACCCCGCGATCCGGACCACCAGATCGGGCGCGCTGTCCGGAGTCGAGCACGGCACCCGCTCGACCTGCGCCCCTTCCGGGAGCAGCAGCGCGCACACCGAGATCGCCTCCTCGGCGCCGGCGAGGTCGCCCGACGGCGACGAGATCCCGACGAGCGCCTCCAACTCGCGCTCGGCTCGAGCAGCGATCTCGATGGCCCCGGCGGAGACGAACGGGTCCATGCCTAAAGCACTCCGGCCAGGACATCCTCGAGGCGCAGCCAGCCCGGCGCGTGGCCGGCGCGCGCCATCTCGCGAGCGAGCCCCTGGAGACGCTCGTTGACCGGGGCACCGACGCCGTGCAGGCGCGCCAGCATCACGATCTCGCCGTTCAGGTAATCGGTCTCGACTGTGCCGGCGCCGCGCGCGAGGCTCTGCCAGGTCGACGAGCCCGCCCGTTTGCGGCCGTCGATGTCCCGCACGCCGAGCCGCTGCCAGCGGGCTGTGACGTCGTCAACCTCCGCCGCAGCGAACTCGATCCCTGCAGCGCGCAGCACCTCGCGCCCCTCGGCACGAGCGCGCTCGACCAGTCCCTCGCGATCGGAATCGGCGCCGCAGATTGCGCCCACGGCGTTGGCCAGGTTCGCGATCAGCTTCGCGTACTTCAGGCGCATCACGTCCGGCCTCGGCGCCGAGCTGAAGCGCGCGGTGCCGAGCGCTTCGCAGCACTCCCGGCAGCGCTCGTCGACCCCGGTCGGGTATCGGCCGATGTCGATCACGCCCGTCAGCGCGGTCCCGTATGCCTGCACGATCCCGGGTTCGAGGTGCGCCGCCGGCACCATCACAACCGCGCCGTAGACGTCTGCGAACAGCCGCAGCGCCAAGCGCTCGTTGACGACGCCGTTCTGTAAGCACACGACCGGGGTGCCGTCCGGCGCGGCATCTCGGAGCGCCAGCAGCGCGCCGGGGGAATCCTGGCTCTTGGTCGCCAGCAGGACGATGTCGTCCTCGTTCCAGCTCACGGCCTCGGGGTGCTCGAGGACCGGGATCGGCAGCGTGGTCCGCCCTTCCGGGGTCTCGAGCGTCAGCCCATCGTGGGCGATCGCGTCGTGATGGGCACCCCGGGCGATCAGCACGACGTCCAGGCCGGCCTCGTGCAGCCGCGCGCCCACAACGCCACCGATCGCTCCTGCGCCGAAAACCACGAACCGCATCGACTTCAGGCGGGCACTACATCGCCTGCCTGACTACCGGGTGCCGGGCGGCGGCCGCCTCGTCGAGGCGCCGCACCGGCGTCGTGTACGGGGCGCCGCGGGCGATCTCGGGGTCCTCGCGCGCCTCGCGCAGATCTCGGCCACGATCTCGGCGAACCGGTCAAGCGTCTCCTTGGTCTCGGTCTCGGTCGGCTCGACCAGCAGCGCCTCGTCGACGATCAGCGGGAAGTAGACCGTCGGCGGGTGCACGCCGTGATCGAGCAGCCGCTTGGCCAGATCGAGCGTCCTGATCTCCGAGCTCGCGCTTCATCGGCGCGCCCGAGAGCACGAACTCGTGCATGCAGAGGCGGTCGTAGGCGGCCGGCAGGTACTCGAGCACGCCCTCGCGTCGCAGTCGCGCGAGCAGGTAGTTGGCGTTCAGCACCGCGACCTCGGAAACGTCGCGCAGCCCGGCCGCGCCGAGCGAGCGGATGTAGGCGTAGGAGCGCACGAACACGCCGTAGTTGCCCTGGAAGCCGCGCAGGCGGCCGATCGACTTGGGGCGGTCGTAGTCGAGGTCGTAGAACGGGACCGAGCTGCCGTCACGGCTCCGGGCCGGCCGTTCGCGGTCGCCTCCCGCCTGACGACGACGGGCCGCGGCAGGTACGGGCTCGATCCGCTCCGACACGGCGATCGGACCGGCGCCGGGGCCGCCGCCGCCGTGCGGCTGGGTGAAGGACTTGTGCAGGTTGAAGTGCACGATGTCGAACCCCATGTCGCCCGGCCGGCAGATGCCCATGATCGCGTTCAGGTTGGCGCCGTCGTAGTAGAGGGTCGCGCCGACGCCGTGGACGATCCGCGCGATCTCCTCGATCCCGGACTCGAACAGCCCGACGCGTCGAAGGGTTGGTCAGCATCAGGCAGGCGACGTCCTCGGTCGCCTTCGCCCGCAGGTCGTCGAGGTCGACGTTGCCGCGCGCGTCGGTGCCGACCTTGACCACCTCGTAGCCGGCCATCGTGACCGTGGCCGGGTTGGTCCCGTGCGCGGTGTCGGGGGTCAGGACCTTCGTCCGCTGCTCGCCGCGGTCCTCGTGGAAGGCGCGCGTCAGCAGCACACCGGCCAGCTCGCCGTGCGAGCCCGCGGACGGCTGCAGCGACACGTGGGGCAGCCCGGCGATCTCGCCCAGCGCCTCCTGCAGGCGCCACATCAGCTCGAGCGCGCCCTGGGCGCGCTGAGGGTCCTGGAGCGGGTGCAGCTTCGCGTGCCCGGGCAGCGCCGCGACCCGCTCGTGCAGCTTCGGGTTGTGCTTCATCGTGCACGACCCGAGCGGATAGAAGCCGGTGTCGAGGTCGAAGTTGCGCTTCGACAGCCGGTTGTAGTGGCGCACGATCTCGGGCTCGGAGACCTCGGGCAGGCGCGGCGGCGCGGCTCGGCGCAGGCGGGGCCGGCAGCAGCTCGTCGAGCGGCCGCTCGGGCACGTCGAGCGCCGGCGCGACGAACGCGCGGCGGCCCGGCTGCGAGCGCTCGAAGATCGTCAGCTCGTCGTCGGCGGCGGCCGTGAAGCTCACGCGCGGGTCACCTCCGTGTAAGCCTCGAGCTCGGCCGCCCGACCGCGTCCCGCAGGACGTCCGCCAGCCGGTCGATGTCGGCCTTCGGTGCGCCGCTCGGTGATCGCGACGAGCAGGCCGTCGGCGAGCTCGGGGTAGTCGCGCCGAGCGGGTAGCCGGGGTTGACCCCGTGCTCACGGCAGCGGGCGATCGCCTCGGTCGACCGGCGCGTCGAGCGTGACGGCGAACTCGCGCACCACCGGCTGGTCGTGCAGCAGCTCGACGCCGTCGATCGCGGCCAGCCGGTCGCGGGCGTAGGCGGTGCGCTGGAGCATCAGCTCGGCCAGCTCGACGATCCCGCGGCGGCCGAGCCAGCTCAGGTAGATCACGCCGGCGAGGGCGTTCAGCGCCTGGGCGGTGCAGATGTTCGAGGTCGCCTTCTCGCGGCGGATGTGCTGCTCGCGCGTCTGCAGCGTGAGCACGAACCCGCGCTTGCCGTCGACGTCGCGGGTCTCGCCGGCGATCCGGCCCGGGATCCGCCGGATCAGCGCCTCGGTGGCGGCGAAGAAGCCGAACGACGGGCCGCCGAAATCGAGCCGGTTGCCGAGCGTCTGGCCCTCGCCGACGGCGATGTCGACGCCACACTCGCCCGGCGTCCTGAGCAGCGCGAGCGGGAGCGGATCGCACGAGCAGATCGTCAGCGCTCCGGCGCCTTGCGCGGCGGCCGCGAGCGCCGCGAGGTCCTCGACCGCGCCCAGGAAGTTCGGCTGCTGGACGATCACCGCGCTGACGTCGTCGTCGAGCTCGGGCAGCTCGGTGACGCCGTCGCGCAGCGGCGCCTCCACGACCTCCATCCCCCAGCCGTGGGCGAGCGTCGCGAGCGTCTCGCGCGAGTGCGGGTGCACGCCGCGCGAGACGACGAAGCGGCGGCGGCCGTTGTGGAGCTTGGCGACGTAGCCGGCGGCCGCGACCGCGCTCGGGCCCTCGTAGACCGAGGCGTTGGAGACCGGCAGCCCGGTCAGCTCGGAGATCGCCGTCTGGTACTCGAACATCGCCTGCAGGCCGCCCTGGGAGATCTCGGGCTGGTACGGGCGTGTACGGCGTGAGGAACTCCGAGCGCTCGATGATCGAGTCGATCAGCGCCGGGACGTAGTGGTCGTACATGCCGGCGCCGAGGAACGAGAGCTCGTCCTCGGTGCTGGACGTTGCGCGGCCGCGAGCGCCCGCAGCTCCTCGTACACCTCCTGCTCGGAGCAGTCCGGCGTCGAGCGCCAGCGCGCGCCGTAGCCGCAGGCTCGGCGGGAATGTCGGCGAACAGCTCCTCGATCGAGCCGACGCCGATCGTCGCGAGCATCTCGCGCCGGTCGGCGTCGGTGGCGGAGGTGTAGACGGTCACGTAAGCGTCGCCTGGTAGGTCGCGGCGTCCATCAGCGACTCGGCCTCGGAGGGGTCCGACAGCCTGACCTTGACCAGCCAGCCCTCGCCGTAGGGATCCTCGTTGATCGTCTCGGGCTGGCTCGCCAGCGCGTCGTTGACCGCGACGATCTCGCCCGACAGCGGCGCGACGACGTCCGAGACGGCCTTGACCGACTCGACCTCGGTGTAGGCCTGGTCCTTGGCCACCTCGGCGCCGACCGCCGGCGGGTCGAAGAACACCACCTCGCCGAGCGAGTCCTGGGCGTACCAGGTGATCCCGAACGTCGCCTCCTCGCCGGAGATTCGGGCCCAGTCGTGCTCGGGGTGGTACAGCAGGTCATCCGGATAGCTGGCTTGCACCATGATCAGGCTCCCTTTCGGTAGAGAGGCTTGCGCTGGACGACCGCGGGGCGGATCGTGCCGCGCACGTCGATCTCGATCTGCGTGCCCGGCTCGGCCCGCTCCGGGGAAACGTACGCCATCCCGATCCCGCGCTCCAGACACGGCGAGAAGGTGCCGCTGGTGACCTCGCCCCCGCCGATCACCGGGTTGCCCTGGCGGGCGATCCCCGGACCGTCGATCACGAACGGCACGAGCCTCTCGGCGGGCCCGGCTGCGCGCACGGCGCGACGGCCTCGGAGCCGATGAAGCCCGTGCTCTCCTTGCAGCACCACCCGAGCCCGGCCTCGATCGGCCCGCGCTCCTCGCTGAGGTCGTTGCCGTACAGGTGGAAGCAGACCTCGAGGCGCAGCGTGTCGCGGGCGCCGAGTCCGGCCGGGCGCCGCGCCGCGCCGCGGCGAGCGCGTCCCAGACGTGTCGGCGCGTCCTCGGGGTCGAGCAGCAGCTCGACGCCGTCCTCGCCCGTGTAGCCCGTGCCGCAGACCAGCATCGGCACGCCCGCGACCGTGCGCTCGCAGCAGTGCATGCGCGGCGGCAGCGGGCCGTCGGTGAGCTTCCGTACCAGCGGGCGCGCGTCGGGCCCCTGCACGGCGAGCATCGCGAAGCTCGTCGCGCGGTCGATCACGTCGACGTCGAACCCGCCCGCGTGCGCGCGCATCCAGGCGAGGTCCTTCTCGTGGTTGGCGGCGTTGGTGACCGTCAGGAACTCGCAGTCGGCAAGCCGGTAGGTGAACAGGTCGTCGAGCACGCCGCCGTCCTCGCGGCACAGGACGCTGTACTGGGCGCCGCCCTCGGGCAGCCGGCGCAGGTCGTTGGACAGCAGGTGCTGAAGGAACGCCAGCGCCTGCGGCCCGCGCGTCTCGACCTGGCCCATGTGCGAGACGTCGAACACGCCCGCGGCGCTGCGGACCGCGAGGTGCTCCTCGCGGATCCCCGCGTACTGGACCGGCATCTCCCAGCCGGCGAACGGGACGAGCTTGGCGCCCGCAGCGACATGGCTGTCGTAAAGCGGCGTGCGGCGCAGTGATGTCTGGGTCGAGGTCACCTCGGATCAGGCTACACCGGCCGGAAGCGGTCCGCTCGAGGCAGCCTCCCCGCGCGCTTCTCGACCTCCGGCCCTCCTGCTAACGATCCTTCAGGAACGACGGGATGTCGATCTCGTCGTCGCGGATCTCGAGCGAGGAGCGCTGGCGGTCGTCCATCGTCACGTCGCGGTCGCGGCGCGCGCGGCGGGTACTCTCGCGCGCCTCGCTCGGACGCGGATGGCCGTGGTCGAAGCCGGTGGCGATCACGGTCACGCGCACCTCCTCGCCCATCGCGTCGTCGATCACCGCGCCGAAGATGATGTTCGAGTTCGCGTCGGCGGCGCTCTGGACGATCTCGGCCGCCTCGTTGACCTCGAACAGGCCGAGGTCGTGGCCGCCGGTGATGTTGAGCAGGATCCCGGTCGCGCCCTCGACCGACTCCTCGAGCAGCGGCGAGGAGATCGCGATCTTGGCCGCCTCGGCCGCGCGGTTCTCGCCGCCGGCGCTGCCGATCCCCATCAGCGCGCTGCCGGCGTCGTGCATGATCGTCCGCACGTCGGCGAAGTCGAGGTTGATCAGGCCGGGGATCGTGATCAGGTCGGTGATGCCCTGGACGCCCTGGCGCAGGACGTTGTCGGCCTCGCGGAATGCGTCGAGCGATCGTCGTCCGGCGCTCGACGATCGCGAGCAGCTTCTCGTTCGGGATCACGATCAGCGTGTCGACGTTCTCGCGCAGCTTCTGGATCCCCTCCTGCGCCTGGCGGGCGCGCTGAGTGCCCTCGAACGAGAACGGCCGCGTGACCACGCCGACGGTCAGCGCGCCGATCTCGTTCTTGGCGATCTCGGCGATCACCGGCGCGGCGCCGGTGCCGGTGCCGCCGCCCTCGCCCGCGGTGACGAACACCATGTCGGCGCCCTTCAGCGCCTCCTTGATCTCGTCGCGCGACTCGGCCGCCGCGCCTTGCCCGACGTCGGGTTGGCGCCGGCGCCGAGGCCCTTGGTCAGCTCGTGGCCGATGTTCAGCTTGATGTCGGCGTCGCACATCGCGAGCGCCTGCGCGTCGGTGTTGCAGGCGATGAACTCGACTCCGCGCAGCCCGGCGTCGACCATCCGGTTGACGGCATTGGTTCCGCCGCCGCCGACTCCGACGACTTTGATGACTGCCAGATAACTGCCGCTTTCCATTAGTGACCGTCCGACCCTCGAGGTAGCGTTGAGCGTTTGCACTCTTTTCGCTTATAGCGGGAGTTTCGCACGTTAGGGCCTGGAGATGCGGGAAGTCAACGCAGGGCACCCGTTCGCAAGGATCGTTGCAGAACGCGCAAGTCTCGACGATAGGCGGAGAGTCATGATTTTACTGCCCTCAAGCTCTACTTGAGGGTTACCACCATCACCCAGCCCCGGCCGCCGGGCGCTCCGGGTCGGTCACGTCGATGTAGGCGGCACCGGCCGACCCGGGATCGGCGAGCACCGCCCCGACCGCGATCCACTTGGCGACGGCCTGACTCGAGTCGCCGAAGTAGATGCTCGGGCCGTTGCGGAGCTGTGCGACGACACCGTGAGCCGGATCGGTGCCGGCCTGACTGATCCGGCTCAGCAGGCCGCTCGGCGCCGCCGCCAGGACGCTAAGGTCACCCAGCGCCCCGGCGCCCGTGACCCGCGATCCAGCCGGCGCGACGGTCAGCGGGATCATCGGCAGCGACGCCGTGGCGGCGTCGGGCAGCAGCGTCCCATCGCCAGCTGCCGCGATCGAATGACCGTCGACGACGAGTGCGCCGACGGGGACCTCCTCGACCACATGGATCCGCATCCCATGCGGGAACTGGGTGCTGACCTGGAGATCCTTGACGACCGGAAACGGTCCGACGGCCGCACGCAGCCGGGCGGTGTTGACGTCGAGCGTCGTCATGCTGTGCGCGGCCGACCTCAGCACCTGCCGGATCTGCTGGCGTCAGGGCCCGTGACTCCGGTGACCGTAACGCGATCGACCGACACCAACGAGGAGTCGCGCAGCCACGCCCACGCGCCGCCGAACAGCGCGAGTACCGCGACGATCGCGATCACGACCCGCGGCGACGGGAGCCAGCGCCGGCGCGGGCGCTTCGCCACGCGCTTCGACACCGGGCGCGCGCCGCCTCGCAGCCGGCCGAGCCTGCCCTGGGCGATCATTCCGTAACCCAGCTGCGCGGCAGATCCACCGGCCCGAGCGCTTGAACCTCGGCCTCGAGCTCGATCCCGAACCGCTCCCTGACCCGGCGCCGGCCTTCGGCCATCAGCGTCGACCACGTCAGCGGTGGTGGCCTCGCCATGGTTCTCGACGAAGTTCGCGTGCTTGGCCGAGAAGCTCGCGCCGCCGATCCGCAGGCCCCGGCATCCGGCCTCGTCGAGCAGCTGCCCGGCCGTGCGCCCCTGCGCCTGCGGATCGTCCGGATTCTTGAATGTCGAACCGAACGTCTTGATCCCCGACGGCTGGGCGGCCTGGCGCCGCCGGCGCATGTCAGCGAGCGTCTCCTTGACCCGCTCGGCCTCGGCGGGCTCGAGCGCGAACGACGCTCGCGCGACGATCTCGTCGCGGCGCAGGTTCGAGCGACGGTAGGCGAACGACGAGCTGCTCGGGCTTGCGCCGGTCGGTCCCGCGCGGGCTGACCACGTCGACCCATTCGAGCACGCGCGCGAGCTCGCCGCCGTAGGCGTTGGCGTTCATCCGCACCGCGCCGCCGACCGTGCCTGGGATGTTGACGCCGAACTCGATCCCGGTCAGTCCCGCCTGCGCGGCTCGGGCGGAGACCGCCGGGAGGCGCGCGCCACCGCCGCAGAGGATCCGCGTGCCGTGCACTCGATCTTGCTCAGCTCGTCATCCAGTTTCACGACCAGGCCGCGGACGCCGGCGTCCGCCACCAGGAGGTTCGACCCCGACCCCACGACCCCTACCTCGAGGCCCTCGGCCGACGCCCACGCGAGCAGCCGCTCCAGCTCCTCGATCGTTCCCGAGCGCGCGAACAACTCGGCGGCGCCGCCGGTTCGGATCGTCGTCAGGCGGGCGAGCGGGTAATCGCGCTTCACACCGCGCGGCAAGGTCGACATCGCAGGCAGGTTAGATGGGCCGACGGACGCGCAACTAGATGGTTGCGTCCAGGACCAGCGATCGGCCCAGCGCGTCGACGTTCCCGGCCCCCATCACGAGGCACAGATCCCCGGCGCGCAGGGTCCGCTCCAGGAACCGCTCGGCGTCCTCGAAGCCCGGCAGCCAGGCGACGAGGCGGGGCGGCGGCGTCGGCCGCCGCCGCCGCCACCAGCCGCCCGTCGACGCCCGGGAAATCCTCCGCCCGCTCGCGCGCTGGATACACCTGGAGGACGACGACGACGTCGGCGGCAGCCAGAGCGGCGCCGAACTCCCGCGCGAGCGCCTGGGTGCGCGAGTACAGGTGTGGCTGAAAGACGGCGACCAGGCGGGCGGGGCCGAGCGTGCGCGCCGCCGCGATCGCCGCCGCGACCTCCGTCGGGTGGTGGGCGTAGTCGTCGTAGACGGGAACGCCGGCGCTGGTCTGGCCGAGCAGCTCGAACCGTCGCCGGGCGCCGTGGAAGTCCGCCAGCACGCTGGCCGCGCGCCCGGGATCGGCTCCGGCGAGCACCGCGGCGGTCAGCGCGCCCGCGGCGTTGACCGCGTTGTGGGCGCCGGGCACCGTCAGCGTGACCTCGACGTCTCTGCCATCGAAACCGCGAGCCGCCTGAGAACACGTCCGGGTCGGGCGCGTCATAGGGGACCGCGCCGGGCGGGCACAGCGCGAGCAGCTCGGGGCGGTCCCACACGACCGTGAAATCGGTGGCCCGCGCCATGAACGACCGGAACGTGCGCTCGAGCTCGAGGCGCGAGCCGTAGGTCGAGTGGTGATCGAGCTCGGCGTTCGTCAGCACGGCGATCTGCGGGCTGAGCTTCAGCAGCGACCGGTCGGACTCGTCGGCCTCGACGACGATCCATTCGCCGCTGCCCCAGCCGGCGTTGGAGCCCGTCGAGCGAGCTCGCCGCCGACGACGTAGGCGGGATCGAACCCGCAGCCGCGCAGCGCGTGCACGATCATCGCGGTGGTCGTCGTCTTGCCGTGCGTTCCGGTGACAGCGATGCACCGGCGCAGCGCCGCGATCTGCGCCAGCAGATCGGCTCGATGCAGTTCCCGCCCTTGCGCCGCCCGGCGCTCGGGATTATCCGGCGGCGACGGCGGTCGAATACACGACCTCGGCGCCGGCGGGGACGTTGGCGGCCGCATGGCCGATCGCCGGCTCGATCCCGTGCTCACGCAGGCGCACGATGTAACTGGACTCGGCCCGGTCGGATCCCGATACTTGAGCCCCCAGCGCGTGGGCTATCAGCGCGAGGCCGCTCATGCCCGCACCACCGATGCCGACGAAATGCAGCCGGCGCGAAGCCCAATCGTTGCGCACAGCGGCCGGAGGCTATCCGGTGCGTTGTCCGGGCAGCGGGTACCCTCAAGGATCGTTCGGCATCACCATGGGGGAAGTTTGTTCGTCCGCTCGCTGGTCCTATCGCTTTCGATCGCCCTCGTGACCGGCGCTGTCGCGCGCGCTCAGGGACCCGTCTACGCTGCTTCGCCTCCGACCAAGGGGGCCCTCTACCAGGACGGGCAGACGGGGCGGTACCTGCTCGGTGGCGCGTGGCTGTTCCGAGCCGACCCGCAGAACTTCGGCCTGGCGCAGGGTTGGTGGCAGAACGTGGGCGGAACCGACGGCTGGTCGCCGGTCACCGTCCCGAATGCATACAACGCCGGCGACTACTCGGCGACCAGCTTCGCCGGCACGGTGGGCTGGTACCGCCGGGACTTCACGATCCCCAACCCTGCGTTCGCGCCGTACGTGCCGGCGAGCGACCGCCACTGGATCGTCCGCTTCGAATCGATCAACTACCGCGCCACGGTGTGGCTCAACGGCCGGCTGATCGGCAGCCACATCGGGGCGAACCTCCCGTTCGAGTTCGACCTCACCGGACTGCTGAACGGGGTCAATCGACTGATCGTGCGGATCGACAATCGGCGCCTGCCGGGCGACATTCCCCCCGGCGCCGGCGGCGGCTGGTGGAACTTCGGGGGCATCCTGCGCGAGGTCTACCTGCGCTCGGTGCAGCGCGCCGACATCGCCCGCGCGCAGATCCGGACACTGCTCCCCTGCCCAGGCTGTACGGCGACGATCGACGAGCAGGTGCTGGTGCGCAATGTGACCGGAGCCTCCCAGACCGTGTCGCTGCGAGGGGTCTACGGAAATCAGCCGCTCGACTTCGGGACCACGACGATCGCCCCCCACGCGACCTGGACAGCGAACGCCTCCGTGCAGATCGCCCACCCGAACTTGTGGGCCATCGGCCATCCAGCGCTGTACCGCGCGACGCTGGCCCTGTCCGACACGCGCGGCCGATTCCTCGGCGGCTACGTGACCTACAGCGGAATCCGGAGCATCACCGTGACCTCCGGCGGCCGGCTGGAGCTCAACGGCAGGCTGCTGGACCTGCGCGGCGCGGAAGTGCGCGAGCAGAACCTGCAAACCGGCGCAGCGCTCACCCCGGGGCAGCTCGGCCAGCTCGTGACCTGGGTCAAGGACCTCGGAGCGACCGTGATCCGTGCAGATCCGCTGAACCCTGAGATCACGGAGCTGGCCGACCGCGAGGGGATCCTGATCTGGTCCGACATCCCGGTAGACCAGCAGGTGACCGATGAGGAGCTGGAATCTCCCGCGTTCCTGGCCAGCGCGTACGGGATGCTCCAGAACAACATCCTCACCAACCAGAATCACCCGTCGATCCTGCTGTGGAGCATCGCCAACGAGCTCCCGACCCCGGCCACCGCCAACGAGACCTCCTACATCGCCAGCGCGACCGCGCTCGCCCACAGCCTCGATCCCACGCGTCCGGTCGGCATGTCGATCAGCGACTGGCCGGGCGTGGCCTGCCAGTCCGCGTACGCACCGCTCCAGGTGATCGGATTCAACGAGTACTTCGGTTGGTTCGACGCCGGCGGGGGCGCGACCGACGACCGCGACGCCCTGAGCCCGTTCCTGGACACGTTCAGGGCCTGCTATCCGAGCAAGGCACTGTTCGTCAGCGAGTTCGGGTTCGACAGCAACCGCAACGGCCCGGTCGAAGAGCGCGGCACCTACCAGTACCAAGCAGATACGGTCGCCTTTCACCTCGGGGTGTTCGCATCCAAGCCGTGGCTCTCGGGCGCGATGTACTTCCTGCTCCAGGACGCCGCCACCTTCCCGAACTATGGAGGTGGAAACCCGTTCCCCGACCCCCCGTTCGACGCCAAGGGCCTCGTCGACCCGTCGGGCACGCTCAAGCCGGCGTTTGCGGTTGTCGCCTCGATCTACAAGGCGACGATGCAGATCGCGCCGGCAACGCCGGTCAGCGTCGCGGGCAAGCGCACGCACTCAAGGCGCGCCGCCAAGCCGGCCGCCCGCAACATGCTCTAGTGCGTCCGGGCCCCCGGTGGCTGGAAGAACACCACCAGCGCGCCGGTGTAGTGGTGGCGGAACAAGTGGGGGGCGAGCTGCACCATCGAGTTGATGCTGGCCATGATCGGGCGGGGCAGGGCGTAGCGGTCGATCGCCACCCCGCTGGATGTCCTGACGCCCAGCAACCTGCCCACCGGGGCGGGACGCTTGGTCGGTGGCAGCCACTTCAGCTCGCCGACCAGGTCGATCTCGTCGATTTGCACCTCCCGGGCCGCCGGCTGAACCCAGCTGACGTGGGGGACGTACAGCTTGAGCGGAATCGCGTAATTGTCGCCGCTGAACAGAATCACTCGAGGCACGGCAGTCGCGCCGATCGTGTGCCCGATCGCCCGCCAGTTCGGGCGCTCCAGAGCCGGTGAGGTTTGCACGGTCACCGCCGCGAGAGAGAACATCACCAGCAGCACGATCGCGAACGCTCCTCCCAGCAGCCGCGCCCGCGGGACCACGCACGCCGCTGCGACGAGCGTCACCAGCGGGACGAAGGCTGGAATCAGGTTGCGCGAGAGAAAGTAGTCCTGACCAACCAACGCCAGCGCGAGCGGCACCAGCCATACGCAGGCGGCGACCGTGCCGGCGACCTTCGCCGCGGCGCGGGTCCGCTCGTCTCCCGCGAACGCGAGCAGCAGCGCGATGATCGAGAGAAATAAGGCGCCGCCGATGAGATCCTCACTGACCGCCGCGCGGCGGTAGACGAGGCTCACCCCCCATTCGCCGGTCGCCGTCGCGATCCTGTGGAGCCGCGAGATACGGGTTATCCAACCGACTCCATGCGTAGTGTCCGCGCCGGCGAACGGCAGCATCGCGACCTGCACAACCACCACCACCGCCACGGCGCCGGCCACGAGCCGCGCGCGGGCGGTCCACAGCAGCCACAGCGCCTCGGGCGCGACGGCGAAGCCCGCGAAGAAATGGGTCATCACCGCGAGCGATGACAGGGCCGCCCACCACGCGACGTTCCGGCGCGAAGGCTCTCGCCGGGCACGGATGAACCACAGGAACCCCGCCCCGGTCAGCGCGGCCAGCAACATGTACGCGCGGGCCTCCTGCGAGTACCAGATCATGAACGGGTTCAACGCCACCAGCGCGGCGGCGACCACGCCGGCCCAGCGGGAAATCAGCTCCTTCGCACACAGGTACGAGATCGGGACGACCGCGATTCCCGCCAACGTCGAGACCGATCGCAGCGCGACTTCGCTGGAGCCGAACACGTGCGCCCAGATCCAGATCAGCACGAAGTACAACGGCGGCGTCGTCTCGACGTGGATGACAGTGTTGATCATCGCCCCGAACGGGAGCGTCGACTCGTACGCGGTCAGCGACTCGTCCCACCAGAAGCTCTGGTTGTTGATCACGACGATTCGGATCGCCGCGGCGACGAGGATGACCGCGCTCGTGATCCAAACCTCCGCTGGGATCCGTCTGCCGATTGCTGCGCCGCGGAGTTTCGGCAGTGGCCCGCGTCTCAGAGGTAGTGCCGGAGACTCGGAGGTGCTCACCTGGCTCCTCGCTTTCGTTGCCGACGGCACGATGATGCCTCGGACCCGGTGCCGCTCAACGCGATCATAACCCGCCCTGCGCTACCGAAATCGTAATCACGTGCGGCGAGAATCCGGTTATGTTGCCGTTAGGAGCCTCGGGCTTCGACGTACACGCTCCCGCCCGCTCCGGCGGCGACCTCGGCGGCGGCGAGGGCGGTTGCGACGGGCGCGAGCACCGACCCGGCGACGAGCGTCATCGCCCGGCGCGAGCCGTTGACCGTCTCCTCACGAGCCTCCGGCTGCCGGATCGCGTCGTACAGGCTGGGGTGCCCCGGCAGCATCGAGACGAGTCCGTCGAGCCAACCGAACATCACCTGGCCACCGCGCCAGTAGCTGATGCGGTCGATCGTCAGACCGCATTCACGCACGCCCTCCACGAGGGCCGAAGCGGGCAGGTGCACGAGGTGGCGCGGGAGGTCGAGTGCAAGCCAGCGGTCTCCCAGCCATCTGGCCTGCCAGCTCGCGCGGTTGGGCACCGCGATGATCAGCAGCCCTGAGGGAGCGAGCAGGCTGCACGCACGACGCACCGCGGCGCGGGGATCGCGCAGATGCTCGAGCGCATGCCAGAACACGACCGCCGCCCACTCGCCGGCTCGCTCGTCGAAATCGACGATCTCGACGTTCCGCACGTCGAAGCGAGAACGAGCCGCAACCTCACCCTGCTCGAGGCCAACCGCCTCCCGCCCGCGTGAGATCAGGGCCGCGAGCAGCGCCCCTTCGCCGCTGCCGACGTCGAGGATCGGGCCGGGCGGCGCGAGCCGATCGAGCCTCCGGGCGAGCAGCCCGCGCGTGTAGCGCAGGACGCGATCGCCCCCACCGGAGAAGCGCCCCGACTCCGGGCGGTACGAGCCATCGTAGGCGGACCGCAGCTCCGCGTCGTCAGGCGGCGGATATGTCGTAGCCGATCCGCATACATCGCAGACGGCAAGCCGGGCACCGGACGGCCGGGCGGCGGCGCCGCACCAGGCGCAGCGTGCGTCGAGGTCGGACTTCACTCTGCGCTGACGTGGGCCAGCGACGGCGCAGCCGTATCCCGCTCGATCGGTGAGACCTCGAGATACGGGAACGACCCCAGTCCATCCGCATGAAGCCGGTACTGGGCGGCGGTGCGGAGTACCCCGATGCCGTAGCGGATGCTGCGCCCAAGACCGATCGACGAAGCCTCGGCGTGGTACCTGGTCGGACACGACAGCTCGCCGACGCGGGCACCGGCCGCGAGCGCCTGGGCGATGATCTGGTTGTCGAACACGAAGTCGTCGGAGTTGCGCTCCAGCGGCAGGGCGGCCAGCAGCTCTCGGCTGTAGGCCCGCAGGCCGGTGTGGTACTCGGACAGCTTCTGGCGCATCAGCAGGTTCTCGACGACCGTGAGCGCGCGGTTGGAGATGTACTTGTATCGCGGCATCCCCCTGGCGACGGCGTTCTGGGCGAGGATCCTGGAACCGAGCACGAGGTCGTACTCGCCGTACGCGATCATCGCCGCCAGCGAGGGCACCAGCAGGGGCGAATACTGGTAGTCGGGGTGCACCATGACGACGATGTCGGCGCCCAGATCGAGGGCGGTCCGGTAACAGGTCTTCTGATTGCCGCCATATCCCCGGTTGGCCGGATGCCGGACGACCGTGAGCCCGAGCGCCTCCGCCACCTCGATCGTGTGGTCGGTGCTGGCGTCGTCGACCAGAACGATGTCGTCGACGATCGCGCGGTCGAGTTCGTCGACCGTGCGTTTCAACGTGATTGCAGCGTTGTACGCCGGCAGCACAACGACCACTTGCTTGCCGCAGAGCATCGCCGGATGATAATCGACCGCCCCCGCTCGGCATCCCGCGATGGCCTTCCCGCGGCCGCTTGCACTACCTTACGCTCAGCCGTGGCCGCCACGCTCGAGGACACCCGCCCGCTCCGGCGACAGTCGCCCTCCGCGGCTGCGCCAGGCCGCGGCACGACCCTGCTCGAGATCGCGGCCGTGCTCGCATCGCCGGTGATCCTCTACGTCGTCCTGCGGCTACGGGGCATGTCGCCGCCCCAGCTGCCCGACCCGAGCATGCACACGACGTTCATCCTCGACCCGCACGAGATCTTCAGCCGCTACCAGGCGCTGTTCACGCCGACGGCCCGGTTGCGCGAAGCGGCCCGGGTCGGATTCCTGGTTCCGGCGCGGATCTCCTACCTGCTGTTCGGGGCGGTGCCCGGCTTCTTCGTGTTCCGCTACGTGCTCGCCCTGGTCGCGATCGTCCCCCTCTACCTGCTGCTGAAGAGGCTCTACGGACGCTGGGCGGGATTCCTCGGGATCGCGGTCGTGATGAGCAGCCCGGTCGTGATCACCGCGTGGGGGACCGACTATCCGGACTCGGCGGCCGTGTCGTACCTGACCGGGGGGCTGGCCGCGCTCGCCCTGTCGTGGGAGGCCGCGCGGGGACGGCGTGGCTGGCTGATCGCCGCAGGGTGCCTGCTCACGATGGCTGTCTGGTCGCACGGTGCAGCGGTACCGCTGGTCGCAGTCGCGGTTGTCGTCTACGTGGGCGTGCGCTTACGCCGCGCCCGATCCGGCCTGTGGCGCGATGTCGCGCTGCTGGCAGCCTCGGCGATCGCCCTCACGTTCCTCCTGGCCGTCTGCTCGGCCGTGCTGCTGGGCCAGTTCAACTTCATCTCGCCGACGCTCAAATCGGCGAAGACTCTGTCGGCGCCAGCCTCGCTGGCCGCCAACCATTCCTCGAGCTGGAGCTGGGCTCCTTACGACGTTTACCTGCTCGTACCGCCGGCGATCGTGGCGGCGTACTTTGCCGTGCTCGCTCGCCGGCGTCGGGGAATCGGCACTACCCAGCTGTTCATCGGGCTTACAGGCGCCTTGCAGCTGGCCGCGTTCGCGTACCTGCAGTTCATCAGCAGCTTCCAGGCGCTGGAGATGCACTTCTTCTCATCCACGCTGTGGTCATCGCTCACCGTGCTGCTCGCGATCACACTGGCCGAGCTGGCCCAACCGCTCGTCGGGCGCGAGGCCGCACGGCGCACGCTCAGGTGGTGGATAGCGCACGCGGCTCCGTGCCTGCTCGTGCTCGCCGTCGCGCTGGCGTTCGAGGCCGCCGTGAAGCTCGGGATGCCGGTCCCCGCGATGACGTGGGCACCCTGGGGATTGCTCGTGGGCGCAATCGTGATCCTCGCCGCCGTGCTCGGACGGCTGGTGCCGCTGCGGCTGGTGGCAGCGGGTACGGTCGTGGCGATCACCGCGGCCACGCTCGTGCTCACCGTGGCTCGTCAGGAAGGCCACGGACCGCTGCCGGGCACTGTCTATGACCCGATCGCGTCATACGCCAACGCGCTCGGAGGCAACGACTCGGTGTACGTCTCGAGGTACACGGTGCTGTCCGAGCTGCCCGGGTTCGTAGGCCCACCGGCGTACAAGGGAGAGGTGCTGTTGACCTGGGAGCCGCGCCAGCAGTTCGGGGATCTGCTCGGGCCGATGGGCATCTACCACAACGCGATCACGTGGGTATCGGAATCGTTCCCGGTGCTGACGCCGGGCGGCGTGAACAAGATCACCGGGTGGCGAGCGGCACAGGTGCTGCTGATGAGCCTGACCGGTGCCCACCTCGCCGAAGCGGCGCGGTCGCTGGCCCCGTTCGGACCCGTGGTCGTGCGGCGCGGAGTCCTCAGCGATGGCTCGTATCACCTCCACGTGTGGTTGATCGACCTGAGGCGATACCTCCACGCCCGGCCGGCCTGACGCACTGATCGCGATCGCGGTGGCGACGCTCGCCGGCGGCGCCGTGGCGCGCGCGGCGGCCCACCTTCCTGCCAGCCCCCGCCCGGCTGAGGTCGTGCAGGTCGGACGGAACCCGGTGAACGGGCGGCTCCGACCGGGATTCGTCGGCCTGTCGCTGGAGTACGCGGCCGTGCCGGCGTACGCGGGCGGGAACCCTGGTGCGATCAATCCCGTGCTCGTGGCGCTGATGCGCGGTCTCGTCCCCGGAGGGGGACTGGTGCTGCGGATCGGCGGCGACAGCAGCGACTGGACCTGGTGGCCGGTGGCCGGCCTGGCCGCACCGGCCGGCGTCAACTACAGCCTCTCGCCGCGCTGGATCGCGATCGTCCGCGGGCTCGCTCGGGCCAGCCGTGCGCGACTGATCCTCGGGATCAACCTCGAGGCCGGCAGTGACAGAGTCGCCGTCACCGAGGCAGTGAGGTTGATCGACGGACTCGGCCGGAGGCTGATCGAGGCGCTCGAGCTGGGCAACGAGCCCGAGCAGTACGCGGTTCGTTGGTACCAGGCGCCCGGTGGGGGGAATGTGCCGGGGCGGCCGCCAGGGGTACGGCTTGGGGGCGTTTACGGCGGAGTTCACGCACCTGCGCCGGCTGCTCCCGCTGATCCCCCTGGCGGGTCCGGCGACGGGCGCGGTGTCGTGGCTCGCTGGCGTTCCGGGATTCCTTGCGGCTGAGCCGACGCTCACGCAGGTGACCTTTCACCGCTATCCACTGAACCGGTGCGTGACCAACTCGAGCTCGCCTCAATACCCGACCGTGGCAAACCTGCTGTCCCCGTCGGCCTCGCGCGGCCTGATGGCCGGACTGTCACCCGACATCGCCGCCACCCACCGCGCCGGCCTCATCTTCCGCGTGGACGAGATGAACACCGTCACCTGCCAGGGCCGGTCGGGCGTCAGTAACACGTTCGCCTCCGCGCTGTGGCTGCTTGACACGCTGTTCGCGATGGCGCGCGCCGGCGTGGACGCGGTCAACATTCACATGTGGCCTGGGGCGGTGCCGGAGGAGTTGTTCACCTTCAAGCGCCGGCACGGCGTGTGGCTGGGGTCGGTACGTCCCGAGTACTACGGCATCGTGATGTTCAACCGAGCCGCTCCATCGGGCTCGCAGATCCTGCAACTCCACGCGGCCGGCGCCGCGGATGTCCGCTCGTGGGCGACGCGGTCGCCCGACGGTCGCGTCCGGGTGCTGCTCATCAACGACGGCCTCGCGGACGGGCGCACGGTGCTGGTGCGAGTACCGGCTGGGGCCGGGCCGGCAGCGGTCGAGCGTCTGCGCGCGCCGAGCGCCCGTGCCACCGGCGGCGTGACCCTCGCGGGCCAGAGCTTTGGCCCGCAGTCGGCGACCGGCGCGCTCACCGGCGCGATGCGCACCACGTCGCTGGTCCCCACAGCCGGCGGATATGAGCTGACCGTCCCGGCGGCGAGCGCCGCGATGCTCACGATCGCGGGCCGCGGACGCTAGCGGGACCCATCTGCCGCGGCCAGGACCTCGTTCGCGATCTCACTGGCGGCACCGGGTCTGGCCAGATCTGCCGACGCCCGCGCCATGGCGGCCAGCCGCCCTCTGTCTGCGAGCAGCCGCCCGACTTCCTGTGCCAGCCGCGACGCAGTCAAGTCGCGATCGGCGATCACGATCGCCGCCCCCGCGCGCTCCATGAAGGCCGCATTCGCGGTCTGGTGATCGGCGGTCGCGTATGGATACGGGACCAGGACCATCGGCCGCCCGTGCGCGGCGATCTCGAAGATCGAGCCGCCGGCTCGGGCGACGACCAGATCGCTCGCCACGAGCGCCTGTCCGAAGTCGGAGATGTAGCCGCGAACGTCGTAGTGGGGGCCCGGTGACTCGAGATCGGGCAGGTCGCGCTCGCCGGCCGCGTGAAGTACGTGGAAGCGAGCCCCGGCGAACGCCTCGATCGCGGCGTGGTTGATCGAGCGTGCACCCTGGGAACCGCCGAACACGAGTACGCAGGTTTCGCCCGGGCCGATCCCGAACCGACGGCGGGCTGCTGTGCGGTCGCTCGCGGGCGGTGGCACTGGACGGCCGGTGACCCGGTAGCGGCGGCCGTCCCGACCCTCGATCGGAAACGCCAGGCACACCCGCCGCGCCATCGGCGCGAGCAGCCGGTTCGTCAGTCCGATATGGCTGTCGGCCTCCATCAGCACCAGCGGCACGTGCCGCAACAGTGCGGCGAGCCCGACCGGGCCGGCGACGTAGCCGCCGGCCCCGAGCACGCCGATCGGCCGCACCGAGCGGATGATCCGCTTGCACTCCCGCACCGCCCCGGCATCGACCATCACCGCGCGCGCGGCGCGGCCCGGGCGGCGTCGCACCAGGGGCTCGACCCGCAGTCTGTGAAGCTCGTAGCCGGCGGCCGGGACCAGTTCCCGCTCGGAGCGGCTGCCGCCGACGAACACGACCTCGGCGCCCTCAGCGCGCAGCGCGTCGGCCACCGCCAGGGCCGGCACGACGTGCCCGGCGGTCCCGCCGGCGCCGATCACGATCCGCCGCTGTGTCGCGGTCACCTGTCGGGGCCTCGATCACCTGCAGGCGCCTCGCGCGCGGCCGGGCGATGTTCAGCAGCACCCCGACAGCAGCGAGCATGATGCACAGGTTCGTCGGCGCATAGGAGATGAACGGCAGCGGCACGCCCGTCAGCGGCGCCAAGCCGAGCACGACGAAGATGTTGAGGATGCCCTGGCACAGGATCAGCGAGGTCAGGCCTGTCGCCAAGAGCTTCGCATACCTGCCCACCGCCCGGCGGGCAGTGCGCAGGCCGGCGTAGCCGATCATCCCGTATAGGCAGACGACGCCGAAGATGCCGAGCACGCCGAGCTCCTCGCCGATCACCGCGAGGATGAAGTCCGTCTGGGCCTCCGGCAGGTAATAGATCTTCTGCACCGAGCGCCCGAGCCCGACGCCGAGCAGGCCCCCCGATCCGAGCGCGATCTGGCCCTGCACGGCCTGATAGCCGGCCCCGTGCTGGGTGGCGGCAGCCCAGGGGTGAAGGAACGAGGTCAGTCGCGCGCGCTGGTAGGGCTGCGCAAGTACGAGCAGGATCACCGCGAGGACGGCGATCCCGGCGAGGGCGGCCAAGTAGCGCCACGGCATCCCCGCCGCGATCAGCAGCGAGGTGACGGTGAACGCGATCACCACCGCCGTGCCGAGATCGGGCTCGACGACAATCAGCAGGCACGCGGGGCCGGCGACCACCGCGATCGGCGCCACCGCCTGCCTGAAGCTGCGCATTCGCTTCGGATGCTCGGCCAGGTGCCGGGCTACATACAGGACGATCGCGAACTTCATCACCTCGGACGGCTGGAACTGGATCGGACCCGCCGCGAACCATCGCCGCGCGCCGTTCACCTGCACGCCGAAGTGCGGCACCATTACGAGCACCAGCAGCCCGAATGAGCCGAACAGCAGCAGGTTGACCAACCGGCGGTGAAGCAGGGTCATGCCGCCCCGCTCCAGCACGTGCATCGCAGCAAGCCCAACCGCGGCGAAGATCAGGTAGCGCACGAACTCGCCTGTCCCGTAGCCCTGTCCGGACAGCGCCGCGGGCGGCGAAGAGGCGCTGTACACCATCACCGCGCCGAACGCCAGCAGGCACAATGTCGCCGTCATCAGGATTCGGTGCTCGAGCGGCGGCGGAGCGTGCCGCGCGGACGAGCGGGTGCGCGCCCGCGAGGTGCCGCTGCTGTCCCCCGCCGGCCGGCCGGCCTTCCGAGCCGCGGCCGCGCCTGGCATCAGGCTGCCTCCACAAGGGTGCGGAAGTGCTCTCCCCGCTGCTCGAAGTCTCGGTACTGGTCATAGCTCGCGCAGGCGGGCGAGAGCAGGACGACGTCGCCGGGAGCGGCGGCGGTCCGCGCGGCGAGGAGCGCGTGCTCGAGGTCGCGGAGGTCATCGACCGCGACGCCCGTGTCTCGCAGCGCGAGGGCGATCTCGGCAGCGGCCTCGCCGATCAGGTAGACGGCCTCGCAGCGCTCGGCGACGAGCGGCGCGAGCGGCGTGAAGTCCTGCCGCTTGCCGCGGCCGCCGGCAATCAGCCGCACCCGCCCTGGGTAGGCGCGGAGCGCGACGATCGTGCTGGCGACGTTCGTCGCCTTGGAGTCATTGACGTAGCTGACGCCGTCTTGCACGGAGATCAGCTCGAGCCGGTGGGCGACGCCGTCGAAATCGGCCAGGGCCGCCGCAACCGCATCGGCGTCGACGCCGCGCGCCAGGCATACCGCGGCCGCCGCCATCGCGTTCTCGCGGTTGTGGGCGCCCGGCAATGCGATCTGGTCGTCGCGGATCAGCGGCTGCTCGTCCCACCACAGGTGGCCGGCGCGGTCCGCCAGCTCGGCATCGGGGGTGGTCCCGAACAGCACCCGCCGGGCGCATCCGCCGAGATCCTCGAGTCCGAGCTTCACCGGGGCAACGGCGATGTCGTCGTTTCCCTGCCGCGCGAAGATCTCAAGCTTGGCGGCGACGTAGTCCTCGTAACTCGGATGGCGGTCGAGATGGTCCGGAGACAGATTGAGTAGAACGGCGGCCTCGGGCGAGAACGCCAGGGTGTCCTCGAGCTGGAACGAGGACGCCTCGCACACGACCGTGACCTCGGGTCCGAGCATCCCGGCCAGCGAGGAGACGGCGGTGCCGACATTTCCCACCACCGCCACCGGTAAGCCCGCCACCCGGTGGATGTGACCGATCCACTCGGTCGTGGTCGTCTTCCCGTTGGTCCCGGTCACGGCGACGAACTGGTTCTGAAGCAGGCGCCACGCGAGCTCGAGCTCGCCGAGCACGGGCACGCCACGGGCGCGCGCCGCGATAACTGCCGGAGCGTGCTGGGGTACGCCGGGGCTCTTGACGAGCGTCCCGGCGCGGGCGGCAAAGGCGTCGCCTGACGCATCGAGGTGGACTTCGACGCCGTGCTCCGAAAGCCTTTGCGCCGCGGCTTTCAGGCGCGGGTCAGCTGCCGCGCCCGCATCGCAACCGATCACCTCCTCTCCACGGGCGCGCAGCGCCAGCGCAGCCGCCTCGCCTGAGCGAGCGAGGCCGATGACCAGGTACGGCCCGCCCGGGAGCGCCGGCCGCGGCTTGGCGCTAGCCACGAATGCTGATCCGGTACACCGTGAACGCGATCGCCGCGCAGGCCGCGGCGACGATCCAGAAGCGGAGGATGATCTTGGTCTCTGACCACCCCTTGAGCTCGAAGTGGTGGTGGATCGGGGCCATCAGAAACACGCGCTTGCGGAACGAGTGAAACCAGGCGACCTGGATCAGCACCGACAGCGCCTCGAGCACGAAGATTCCGCCGAGCAGAATCAGCAGCACCTCGGTCTGGGTCATGACGGCCAGCCCCGCGATCGCGCCGCCGAGACCGAGCGAACCGGTATCGCCCATGAAGATGCTGGCCGGGAAGCTGTTGAACCACAGAAAGCCGACGCACGAGCCGACCAAGCACGCCCCGAGCAGCGTCAGGTCGGCGTACCCGGTGGTGATGAAGGTGATCCCGATGTACGCCAGGAACACGATCGCCGCGCAGCCGGCGGCGAGCCCGTCGAGCCCATCGGTCAGATTCACCGCGCTGGTCGTGCCGGCGACGACGAGGTAGATGAACACCGGGTACAGCGGACCGATCTCGATCGAGACGTCCGCGAACCGAACGTTGACGGCCGAGGGCTGATGGACCTTCTTCGTCGCGATCCACCACAGGCCGAACGAGATCACGACCGTGACGATCAGCTTGGTGCGGGCGCGCAAGCCGAGCGAGCGGCGCTTGACGATCTTCGTGTAGTCATCGGCGAACCCGAGCAGCGCGCACGCCAAGGCGCCGCCGAAGACCCCGATCGAGCGCCAGTCGTAGTCCGAGAGGATCAGGAACGGCACCGCGAACGCGACAAAGATGATGATCCCGCCCATCGTCGGCGTGCCCGCCTTGGCGCGATGGCCCTCGGGCCCCTCCTCGCGGATGTTCTGACCGAACTCCCGGTTGCGCAGGAAGTCCGTGAACTTGGGACTCAGGAACAGGCAGATCAACAGCGCCGCTGTCCCCGCGATCAGGACGCGGACCGAGACGGAGCCGGTCACGCGAGGATCTCGCTTGCAAGCGCCTTGCAGACGAGCTCGAGTCCGACCCCGCGCGAGCCCTTGACGAGCACGACATCGCCGGGGCGGATCAGCTCTCCCATCAGCGCAGCGGCTTCGGTGGCGTCCGCCGTGGTATGCAGCTCGGCGCCGGCGAACGTGCCCGCCATCGCCGCTGCCAACGGACCGACGGTGATCAGCAGATCGACGCCCGTGACGTCGGCGTGCGCGCCGATTTCGGCATGGAAGTCGAGCTCCGCGGGACCCAGCTCGAGCATGTCACCGAGCACCGCGACGCGGCGCCGTCCGCGGACCGCGCTCACCGCGAGGTCGTCTAATGCTGCCCGCACAGACATCGGGTTGGCGTTGTAGCAGTCATCGATCAGAGTCACGGCGTCGGGTAGCTCGATCCGGCCGCCGCGGCCGGGCAGCGGTTGGAATTCGACCCGCCCCGAAGGGGTCACGCCGACCGCGAGGGCGGCGGCCACCGCGGCGAGCAGGTTCAAACGCAGGTGTGCCTGCGTGAACGCGAGCTGGAGCGTGATCCGCCGGCCGGCCGCATCGACCTGGAGCCGGCGATCGCTGAAGCCCACCGGGCGCACATCCCCCCCGTCACCGAACGTCACCACATCGAGGTCCTGGCGCAGGAACGGCGCCAATCGCGCCTCGTCCACCGGCACGACCGCAGTGGCGCCGGGCGCGAGTGCCGCGATCAGCTCCGCCTTCGCCGCGGCGACCGCCTCGACGGTGCCGAGCAGCTCCAGGTGCACCGGGCCCACGCTGACGATCACGCCGACGTCGGGCTCCGCGATCGCGGCCAGCTCCGCGATCTGTCCCGTCCCGCGCATCGCCATCTCCAGCACCAGGATCTCTGTCCCCGCTGGCGCACCCAGGATCTCCAGCGGGACCCCGATCTCGGTGTTGAAGTTAGCGCGTGAGGCGACCGTGCGCCGGTGCGGCTCGAGCACCGCAAGCAGCAGGTCCTTGGTGGTCGTCTTGCCGGTCGAGCCGGTGACCGCGATCACTCGAGCCTGTAAGTGGCGCCGCCAGGCGGTCGCGAGGCGCTGAAGCGCTGCCAGCGGGTCCTCAGCAGCCAGCAGGACGCCGGGGGCCGCGCATTTGGCGGCCTCGGCGTGCTCGGGCGTGGTCAGCACGCCCCAGGCGCCGTTGGCCAGTGCCTGAGGGGCGAACCTGCCGCCGTCCTCGCTGGCACCGCCCAGGCCGACGAACAGCGCACCAGGGCCCGCGTCGCGCGAATCGATCACCGCGCGCTCGGGGCCGGCGGCCGTCGGCGCAGGCGCGATCAGCCGCGCGCCGGCCGCCTCGGCGACCTGAGAAGGGGTCCAGGCTTGCATCGGGGCAGGGTACTTGGAGCGGCGGCGAGGTCTTGCCGCCGCCGCTCAGCGTGCCACCGCGGCGCCCTGGAGCGCCTCGCGAGTGACCGTGACGTCGTCGAACGGGATCTTGCGGCCGCGCTCGAACTCCTGGCCCTGTTCGTGGCCCTTGCCGGCGATCACGACCACATCGCCGGGGTCGGCGGCGCCGATCGCCTGCGCGATCGCCTCGCGCCGGTCGGCGTTGTGCTCGACGCCGCCGCCGGCTCCGGCCAGGATCTCGGCGATGATCGCCTCCGGGTCCTCGGAGCGCGGGTTGTCGGAGGTCACGATCACGCGGTCGGCGAGCCGCTTGGCGATCTCGCCCATCAGCGGGCGCTTGCCCCGGTCGCGATCGCCGCCGCAGCCGAACACGACGTGCAGGCGGTTGGTGGTCAGCGCGCGCGCGGCGCTGAGCACGTTCTCGAGCGAATCGGGTGTGTGCGCGTAGTCGACGAGGACGGCGAATCGCTGACCCTCGTCGACCGTCTGGAAGCGGCCGGGCACCTGGCCCGCGGTCCGGATCGCCTCGGCGCAGGTCTGGAGCGGGACGTCCAGCGTGCGGGCGACCGCGAGCGCCCCGAGGACGTTGTAGACGTTGAAGCGACCGCGGAGCGGCGAGCTGATCTCGATCCGCTCGTCCTGTGTGAGCAGCGTGAACCGCGTGCCATCCAGATCGGTCTGCACCTCGACCGCGCGGTAGGTCGCGTCGGGAGTCTCGAGGGCGAACGTGATGCTGTTTCTCAGCTCGGTCGCCAGGCGAGCCCCGTACCGATCGTCGATGTTGAGCACCGAGGCCGCCGGGCTGCGGTCCGTGAACAGGCGCCGCTTGGCGCTGAAGTAGTCCTCCATCGTGGGATGGAAATCGAGGTGATCCTGCGTCAGGTTGGTGAACACCGCGGCCGCGAAGCGGATCGCGTCGGCGCGATGAAGCTCGAGCGCGTGCGAGGAGACCTCGATCACGCACGCCTCATCACGGTGCTCGAGCATCTCGCGGAACGTGCGCTGCAGGTCGATCGCCTCGGGCGTGGTGCGGACGACCTCGTGCTCGACGCCGCCGATCACCGATTTGACGGTTCCCAGCAGGCCCGTCTGCCGGCCGCCGGCCTCGAGCAGCGCTCGGATCAGGAACGCGGTGGTCGTCTTGCCGTTGGTACCGGTGACACCGACCGTCCGCAGCGTTTGCGTGGGATCGCCGAAGAACGCGGCCGCCGCCGAGGCCATCGCCGCCCGAACACTCGGCACGTCGAGCTGGGGGATGTCGAGGTCTGGCAGCTCGCGCTCGACCACGAGCGCCACCGCTCCGCGGGCGACCGCGTCGGCGGCGAAGTCGTGGCCGTCGCGCGTGAAGCCTGGGACGCAGAAGAACAGCGTGCCCGGGCCGACGGTGCGGTTGTCATACGCGAGGTCGGCGATCTGGAGGTCCCGCGCCTCGGCCGGAGCGCCGGCAATCACGTGGTCGAGCCGCATCGCGGGAGAGAGTACCGTGGCGCCGATGATGGTCGCCGGTGAGGGGTGGCGCTGATGATGGTCGCCGGTGAGGGGTGGCGCTGATGATGGTCCCCGGTGAGGGGTGGCGCTGATGATGGTCCCCGGTGAGGGCGCCGAGCCCGTCGAGCTGGCCGTCGGGGGCCGGACCGTCCGGATCTCGAGCCCCGGGCGCGTGTACTTCTCCGCCCGCGGCGAGACAAAGCTCGACCTGGCGCGCTACTACCTGAGCGTCGGCGACGGGATCGTCCGCGCGCTCCGCGAACGGCCGTGCATGCTGCACCGATTCCCAAAGGGAGTCGACGACAAGAAGGTCCACCAGAAGCGAATTCCATCGGGCGCGCCGCCGTGGCTGCAGACCGTCCGGGTAGCGTTCCCGTCCGGTCGCCATGCTGACGAGCTGTGCGTGACCGAGCTCGCGAGCGTCATCTGGGCAGTGCAGATGTCGACCGTCGAGTTCCATCCGTGGAACTCGCGCCGAGCGGATGTCGAGCGTCCCGACGAGTGGCGAATCGACCTCGATCCGATGCCCCAGTGCGGCTTTGACACGGTGCGCCGCGCCGCCCGCGCCGTGCGCGAGGTGCTGGACGAGCTCGGCGCAGTGGGCTGGCCGAAGACCTCGGGCGGATCCGGCCTCCACGTCTACGTCAGGGTCGAGCCTCGGTGGGGCTTCGGGGATGTTCGCCGCTCGGCGCTCGCGTTCGCGCATGAGGTGCAGCGCCGAGTCCCGGACTCGGTCACGACGACCTGGTGGCGCAAGGACCGCGAGCCCGACAAGGTGTTCCTCGACTACAACCAGAACGCCCGCGACCACACGATCGCGTGCGCCTACTCGGTCCGCGGCGTCAAACAGGGCACGGTCTCCACGCCGGTCACGTGGGAGGAGATCGAGGACCTCGAGCCGAACGACTTCACAATCGCGACTGTCCCGGAGCGGTTCGCGAAGCTGGGCGATCTGCATCGGGGGATCGACGAGGCGGTGTACTCGCTGGAGGGGCTGCTCGACTGGGCTGAGAGGGACGAGCGGGCCGGGGTGCCCGACCCGGGCGGGGGGGGCACGTAGTCGCTCCCGGCCTGGGCGGGCCCCGGCCTGGGCGGGCCCCGGCCTGGGCGGGCCCCGGCCTGGGCGGGCCCCGGCCGGGGCGGGCGGAATGCGGGCCTGGGCGACGCGGCCGACGCCAGGCCAGGCCCGCGCGCGCCGAGTCCGCTGCGGCGACATGCATACAGGCCCAAAGTCCCCGCCCGCAACCGACCTTGGCTACATAAGCATGCCCCACATGCTTATCTAGCCAAGGTCCACCAGGCGCGCGCGGTTTGTGCCCGTATGCACGCGAAATTGTCAGAGTGCTGATTCCCACGAGCCCGGCCGCACCCTCACCAGCGCCGTTCCGCGAGCGGACCGCACCGAGGCGGCCGCGCTGGCACCGCCCCCATGCCAAATCGGCCCCATGCCGCCCTGAGCGGGGAACGGCCCGGTGTGCCGCTAGCCCTGCCCGAATCCCCGCGCGCCCTTGGCCAGCTCGCGGCGCTCGATCACGCGGTCAACGAGGCCGTAGGCAACGGCCTCCGCACCGGTGAAGTAGCGGTCGCGCTCGCTGTCGGCGTGGATTCGCTCGATCGACTGGCCGGTGTGCTTGGCGTAGATCTCATCGACCCGCTCGCGCAGGGCGAGGACCTCGCGGGCGTGGATCTCGATGTCGCTGGACTGCCCCTGGAAGCCGCCGGAGGGCTGATGGATCAGGATCCGGCTGTTCGGTAGCGCCATCCGCTTGCCCTCGGCGCCGCCGGCCAGCAGCAGTGAGCCCATCGACATCGCGATCCCGTAGCAGATCGTCTGTACGTCGGGGCGGATGAACTGCATTGCGTCGTAGATCGCCATGCCGGCGTAGATCGAACCTCCGGGTGAATTGATGTAGAGGTGGATGTCCTTGTCGGGGTCGTCCGACTCGAGGTGAACGAGCTGGGCGACGATCAGGTTCGCCGAGTCCTCGTCGACCTGGCCGCCGAGGAACACGACACGGTCGTTGAGCAGGCGGGAGTAGATGTCGAACGAGCGTTCACCGCGCGCGGTCTGTTCGACGACCATCGGTACGAGCGTCATGTGATCCTCCTTTGGACTGCTAAGGTGCAACCGGATGGTTGCGAAGAAGATAGCAAACCCGCAACCTATAGGTTGCGCATAGTTCCAGGAGGCTCGTGATGAGCGATCGCATCGAGCGGGAGCTCCTGCTCCCGGCCCCGCCAGAGCAGGTATGGGAAGTCGTGACCGCTGATGGCTGGCTGGGCGACGAGGTTCGGCTCGATCTCGTCCCGGGCGGCGATGCCCATGTCCACACCCCCGAGGGCGTCAAGACCGGGTGGGTCGAGTACGCGTCGGCGCCGGCGCGGCTGGCGTTCTGGTGGGCGAGCGATGGCGAACCGGCGACACGCGTCGAGCTGACGCTGCAGCCGCACGGCGAAGGCGTGACCCGGTTGCGCGTGGTCGAGACGCGACCGCTGGACGTGCTCGACCTGGTTGGGACGCCGCTGCCCGGGAACGCCGGCCGGACCTTCGGACCCGCACTGCTGGCGGCCGCCTAGGTGGCGACCCATTCCACCGATCCCGCCGGCTCCACCGATCCGCCCGGCTCCACCGATCGCGCGGGCGCCGTGTTCGGAGCGCTGTCGGATCCCACCCGGCGCACGCTGCTCGCGGCGATCGCCCACCAGCCGGCGGCGACCGCGACCGAGCTCGCCTCCGAACTGCCGATCTCTCGTCAGGCGGTGCTCAAGCACCTGACGGCGCTCGCCGACGCCGGCCTCCTTCGCCGCGAGCGCTCGGGCCGCGAGGTGCGTTACACCGTCACGCCCGCGCCGCTATCAGAGGCGGTTTCCTGGATGGCGGAGGTCGGCGGTCAGTGGGATGAGCGCCTCGCGGCCCTGCGACGGCAATTCGGCGAGCCCGCGATGTAGCTGCGCCTGCCCGGCGCGTCTCGTTGGCATCCGCGTCGGGAGGGCGCCCTGGGGAGGCGGTGGGTTAGGGAATGGGCTTGACGTCGCTCGCGTCCTTGAGGACCGCCCGGGTGGATAACGCACCGCCTTCGGGAGCGCCCGGCCGGGGCCAGAACGACACAGTTAGGCCCGGCGAGCGCCGCACCTCCGTCCGGGCGAAGTCTCGGTCCAGCCGTAGTGCCTGAAATCTGGCCGAAACGCTCTGCACAACCGTCCAAACCCGAGTTTCCAGACCCAGTTTGACCATCTAAGCGTGCCTCGTAATCCGTGGGTCTTGGCTCATCTTGAACAGCCCCGCTCCGGCTTCGTTGCGCTCAGAAAGCTCTGCCTTGAACTCCTCGGCATTTCTCACCATCGAACGGAACTTGATCATCTCGAAGCGCTCGCCTTGACGTCCGATGCGCAACTGGCGGAAGAACACGGGACCTCGCGAGTCAAGCTTGATCAAGATCGCTAACAGCAGCAGCAGCGGTGAAAGCAAGCCGAGGGCGATGACGGCTACAGAAGCATCCATCAGTCGCTTCAGGAATTCGGACAATTTCGACAGCCCGTAGTGGCACACCCCGAGCAAGGTGATGCCGCCGACCTCGTCGAACGTCGACGACGAACCAACAACCTCCAGCAGACGCGGCAGCACGCTCACCTTTACGCCCAGCGCCTTGATGAGGCGGATGACTTGGAGTACTTCCTCCTGATCATGGCTATCCGGCGCAATGATCACCCGCTCGACTGCATGCTCCGCCACCACCTCCGTCAGAGCTTCAACATCACCAAGCGTGTCGTGTGTCCGATGGGATCGTTGCTCGTCATCTCGACGCAGCGACAGCCGGCCGACCACCTCCGCGTTCACCCCGGGCGAACTCGCGCGCTTCGTCGCCGTTCGCTCCGCGTCTGACGCGTTGCCGAGTACGACGCACCGCTCAGCCGGTGTAATCGCCAGAGCGATCGACCGCACGCACGCACGAGCAATCGCCACGAAAGCGAAATTGGCGACCGCGAGCCCGAACACCTGCGCTCGGCCGAGCCAACCGCTGAACAACACTGCCTCTGTCAGCCAGACAGCGAGCGCGCACAGCACGGACATGTGCAGGATCGACGGAACCTCGTCGACCGTGGTCTTGCGCAAGATGTGCTGGTCGCGGTCATAGAGACCGACGATCTTGCTGACAAGCACGACGAACGGCGCCAACAGTATCGCCGTAGGCCGCAGATGCGCCGTTCCACCGTCGACCACGAGCACAGCAAACACGAGCGCCTGGTATCTCGCGATGATGTCCGCTACGGCTAGCAGTCGTCGAAAGACTGCGTCGCGCCCGACCGACACCGGCCAGCTCGATGTATCAGCTCTTTGTTGCGCCGGCGACACCGTCTCCCAGACCGGGGAAATTGCGGGGCCATGGACCGCGCTCGCATCATGGCCTCGGACGTTGCGTCCGGCTTTCGAGGCGCGGCGCCCACCGCTATGCCCGCGTATTGGTTTGGTTTGCGCGTCTCTACTCATGTTGATGCGTCGGCTCCCTGCGCAGTTGAACCACTCTGTGGACGGCACTGTGTTCACACTGACCGACACGAGCGGTCACTCTTATTGGGCCTCATCAATGCCAACAAAGGCGTCAAGCACCAGAGGACTTCGGGTCTCAACGAACCCGGCTCTGTACAACGGTCGATTTGGCACCAACACCCAACGCCGGACGGCGGCGTCTCCCTGCCCGGCCGAATCGGTCGAATCAAATCCTACTGCGCTGCGTTCGTACGACCTGAGTCCGCAGTGTCAAACGTGATGTTATGTTCTAGCGGCTGTTGTGTCCCATGGACACATGGACGAAGTTATCTTCAGGAAGACCGTCCGCGCGGATAGCAATCCGCGCCATGCCTACCTTCTACTCGAAACACCTCCGCGGCGGTCTAGTTGCGCACGATTCGCGACGCGCCAATAATCGGAGCTGACTGACGAAATTCTGACACGCTGACCATCGCTGAGGAGTCTCATCCGACTGATGTGGTGCCCACGAATCAGGTCGTCTAACCAGATTCCTCTTGGAACTCTCGACACATCTGTTACCAGCCGCCGTCGGCCGATCCCCTTGCGTCCTTAGCCGGTCGCGCGCGGCTCGCGGATGCCGTTTATATGCCATGAGCGACCTGTCTCCGGGCGGTGAAGCAGCGATTCGGCCGGTTAGAATGCCGGACCAACCGAGAGCCGTCGCGTGGTGACGCTACAGTCGTCGCGGACGCGATATGAGCGACGGTACCATTCGAGTTGGTGTTGTCGGGGTTGGGCTACTGGGGGCCAAACCTCGCGCGCAACTTCGCCGCCGTGCCGGGCTGCGAGCTCGCATGGTGCTGTGACAGTTCCGAGCAGGCGCGGGAACGCCTAGCGCCGCTGTTCCCGCGGCGCGCGCTTTACGCGCAGCTCGACGACCTCCTCGCCGACCCGGCCCTTGACGCGATCGCGCTCGCGACGCCGGTCCCGACACACGGGCAGCTCGCCGTCAAGGTGCTCCAGGCTGGGAAGCACTGCTTCGTGGAGAAGCCGCTGGCCCAGTCGGTGGCAGACGCCGAGATGGCGCTCGACGCCGCTGAGCGCAGCGGCCGCGTGTTGATGGTCGGTCACCTGCTCGAGTACCACCCCGGTCTGGTGGCCCTCAAGGAGCTCGCGGACGGCGGTGAACTGGGCGAGCGCCTCTACTACATATACGGCAACCGCCTGAATCTCGGCAAGCTCCGCGCGGACGAGAACGCGCTATGGAGTCTCGGGGCGCACGACGTCTCGGTCGTGCTGGCGCTGGCACGCGAGGAGCCCTGCGAGCTCGCAGCCCACGGTGAGTCATATGTACAGGAGGGGGTCGAAGACGTCGTCTTCTGCTTCATGCGCTTCCCGTCCGGGCTTTCGGCGCATCTGCACCTGTCCTGGCTCGATCCCCACAAGGAGCGACGGTTCACGGTCGTGGGCTCACAGCGAATGGCGACGTTCGACGACATGGCGCTGGAGGGCAAGCTGACCGTCTATGACAAAGGTTTCGACGAGGGTGCCCGGGGATACGGCGAGTACATCACCCGGACCGGCGACATCTTCTGCCCGCGGATCCCCAATGCCGAGCCGTTGCGCGTCGAGTGTGAGCACTTCGTCGAGTGCATCCGCTATGGCAAGCAGCCGCGCTCCGACGGCGCCAGCGGGCTCCGGGTCGTGCGCGTGCTCGAGGCGCTGCAGCGCTCGCTCGAGCGGCAGCGCCTACAAGCAGACGTGCCGCGCTGACGCCGGCGCCTGTTCGGCTGGGGTCGCGGTCGCAACCGGCGGCGATACGCGACCGCCGCGCCGAGCGGCTCGCGATCGCTGCGGCTAGCGCGGCGAGATCCCCAGATACGGGACAGCCCAGCCGACGATCTTCTGGAACGCGGGTGCCGCGACCGAGCCGCCGTAGATCGAGCCTTGGGGCTCGTCGACCATCACCGCGACCAGCAGCTGCGGATGGCTGGCCGGCACGAAGCCGATGAACGAGGCGATGTATGCGGTGCTCGAGTAGCTCCCGTTGACGGCCACATTCGCCGTGCCCGTCTTGCCGGCGAGGTCGTAGCCGGGAATCGCGGCGCCGGACGCCGTGCCGCCGTCGGCGAACACGCCTCGCAGCATGGTGCGCAGCTGGGCGGCGGTGCTCGTCGAGATGATCCGGTGGGCGGTCGGAAGTCGGGTCGGCTTGCCGCCGATCGCCTTGACGATGTGCGGCGCGCGGAGCATCCCGCCGTTGGCGATCGCTGCGTACGCGGTCGCCATCTGGATCGGGGTCACCGACTCGCCCTGCCCCATCGGGAGGTTGCCCATCGACGAGCCCGAGTACTGCCAGTAGTGCAGCACGATTCCTCGCTCCTCGGAGGGAAGATCGATGCCGGTCGGCGACCCGAAGCCAAACCGATGGACCCAGTAGTCGAACCGCTGCGGGCCGAGCTTCATCCCGATCTCGTCCGCACCGATGTTGCTCGAGACCCGGAGGATGTCAGCCACCGACAGCGTCTCGTCGCCATGGTCCTCGGCGTCGTGAATCTGCCGATCGGCGACCTGAAGCACCGATGGGACGTTGAACTGGGTGTCGGGCGTGATATCGCCGTCCTGAAGCGCACCGGCGACCGTGACCGCCTTGAACGTCGAGCCCGGCTCGTAGTTGTAGCTGACGGCCCGATCCTGGCTGTCGGCCGCAGGGGCTCCGCCGGGGTCGTTGGCGTTCACGCGGGGCCAGTTGGCCAGCGCCAGGATCGCCCCAGTGTTCGGGTCCATCACGATCGCCGTCGCACCCTTCGGCGAGTAGTTGGCGCCGACGCCGGCGAGCACCTGCTCGACCTCGTCCTGGAGCGCCGAGTCGATCGTCAGCTCAACCGACTTGCCGGGCACTGTGGGGCGGATGTCGTCGACCGAGATCGGCTGGCCGATCGCGTCGTTGACGATCTTCTGGACGCCGTTGATGCCACTCAACGCGCGGTCGTACTCGTACTCGATACCGCTGTAGCCATGGTCGCTGGCATGTACGTCGCCGAGCACCTGCGACGCAGCCCACGTGCGCGGATAGATCCGCTTGGCGTCCGGGATCATGCTCACCCCGGCGATCTTGAGGCTCGAGATCTCGGCCGCGGTCTGCGCCGGCAGCTGGTGGATGAGAACCGAGTACCCGGTGTGCGGCTTGGTCACGGCGGTGAGCACGGTCGTGACGGGTTCGCCGAGCAGCGGCGCGAGCTGCCCGGCCACCGTCTGCGGGTCCTTGATCAGGTACGGATCGGCGACCACGTCGTCGGCCGACTCGGTGATCGCGAGATCGACGCCGTTGCGATCGGTGATCGCCCCTCGCGGCGCCGGGATGGTCTGCTGGTTGACCTGCTGGGTCGCGGCGACGCGCTGCAGCGTCCCAGCGCGGACCGCGCCGAGGTAGGTCGCCCGGAGCACCGCGATCGCGAGCAGCGCGATGAAGGCCAGAAACAGGACACCGATGCGCCGGTCGATGACGGTCATGGGAGCCGCCTACCCGCCGACCGGCGTGGCGCCTCCGGAGGAACTGCCGGTCTGGGAGCCGGCGGGAACCTGGGGTGCCGCGCCGGTTGAAGCTGCGGGCCCCGTCGTGCCGGCTGCGGTCGTGCCGCTTGTCGTCGTGCCGGCTGAGGTCGCGCCGGCTGAGGTCGCGCCGGGCGAGGTCGCGCCGGGCGTCGTGGTGCCGGTCGAGGTCGCGCCGGCTGACGCTGTACCGATTGTGCTCGTGCCGGCCGTGGTCGTGGCCGCCGCCGTCGTTCCAGCCGCGGTCGTTCCGGCCGCAGTCGTTCCGCCGGCGGTTGTGGTGGCCGCGATGGTGCCCGTCGACGTCGCGCCCGTCGTCTGCGCCGAGGCGGTCGTCTGGCTCAGGTTCGCGGCCAAGGTGGGTCCGGCGCCGGGCGTCGAAGACCCGGTCGTGCCACCGGTCGCTCCGGTTCCGCTGGTACCGAGGGCCGCGGTGATGTCTGCCGCCGTCACGACGGCGCCGTTGGTCGACGTCCCTGACCCGAACGTCAGCGCGTCCGGCGCATGAACGTCGGCGATCAGCTGTTGGTTGCCGGCGGCCGAGGGGGCGGACAGGAAGCCGATCGACGTCGGGGGGGGCATGACCATGCCGAGCCCCGCTGCGAGCTGCTCGATTCGCTGGTCGTCGGCCAGCTGGGTGACGCTCGTGCGCAGCATTTGGTTACGGGTCTCCAGCGTCGCGCTTCGCTGCAGCGACCGGCCGATGCTCGCGCCGAGCTTCAGCACCTCGACCTGCATCGCCACGATCCCGATCAGCAACACGCCGAGGAGGGGAATCCACACCCGGCCGCGGACGAGGCGATCGAGCAACGGCTGATCCGGCAGGCTCCGCGCGAACGAGATCCCACGCTCGCGCAGCGAGATCCGTGCTCGGGAGATAGCAGGCGCGACGCGCTTGCGCCCTTCCCGGGGCGCGGTGCGCTCCGGCCGCTGGCGGGGCGCGGTGTGCTCCGGCCGCTCGCGGGGCGCGGTGTGCTCCGGCGGCTCCGGGGCTGCGACCCGCCTGGGCTGCTCCCGAAGGGCGGCGACGCGCTTCTGAGCCTCGCGGAGGGCGACTCGCTTTGGCCGCTTCCGGAGGGCGCTTCGGTGTGGCTGCTCCCGGGGTGCGGCTCGCTTTGGCTGCCCGGGGAGCGCCGCGCGCTTCGGCTGCTCTCGAAGGGCGCTAGGCGCAGCGACCCGGGCGGCAACCCGAGACGCGGAGGCGGCGATCCGGCCGCTGATCGGACCCGAGACTCGCCGCGGTGCCCGGGGTCGCGAGGATGGCTCACGCACGATGCGTCCCTGGGGCTGATGGGGATCCGGGGCGCGGACGGGACGTGCGGTCCCGGCCTGCTGCTGGGCCCCGCGGACGGGACGTGCGGTCCCGGCCTGTCGCTGCGAGCGGCGGCCGGCGGCCGTGTCAGCGCGTCCCCCCTTCCGGCCGCAGTGGCGGCGGGTGGCGTCATGTCGCTTGCACCTCCAGCTTGCGCGCGGCGCGTAGGTGCGCCGACTTGGACCTGGGATTGGCGGCCACCTCTCCCGGCGTCGGAGCGATAGCACGACGTGTCAGAAGCTCGGCCTCGGGTTCCCGGCCACATCCGCAGATGGGCAAGTCGGGCGGGCAGATGCAGCCGCGGGCGCGTTCCGCGAGAAACCGCTTGACCCGACGATCCTCCAGCGAGTGAAAGGAGATCGCGGCCAGCCGGCCGCCGGTCCGCAGCAGCTCCCATGCCGCCGGCAGCGCGGCGTCGAGTTGCGCCAGCTCGTCATTGACGGCGATCCGGAGCGCCTGGAAGCTCCTGCGCGCCGGGTGACCGCCGGCAAACTGGGCCGGGACCGGCACCGCGCCCTTGATCGTGTCGACCAGCTGGTTGGTGGAGCTCAGGTGCTCGCGCCGGCGTGTGCGCGAGATCGCGCGCGCGATCTGCGTCGCGTAACGCTCCTCGCCATAGTCCCGCAGCAGCCGTGTGAGCTGGCGCTCGTCCCAGGTGTTGACGATCTCCTCCGCGGTCAGATCCTGATCGGGATCCATCCGCATGTCGAGCGGCGCGTCGTAGGCGTACGAGAATCCCCGAGCCCAGGTATCGACCTGCATCGAGGACATGCCGAGGTCCAGGTAGATCAGGTCGGCCCGTTGCTGCTCCTCGTGCAGTTGTCCCAGGGCGGTGACGAAATCCGCCCGGATGAATCTCGTCTCGCATGCCACCTCAGCCGAGAGTTCGGCGAACCGCTCCTCGGCGAGGGGGTCGCGATCGACACCGATCAGCATTCCCCGAGGGCCGATCCGGTCCGCGATCAGCCGCGCGTGGCCGCCGCCGCCGAACGTGCAGTCCACCGCGACCTCGCCGGGCTGCGGATCGAGCAGATCGATCAACTCGCCGGCGAGGACCGGGATGTGGGTCTGGGTCATGTCAAGTAGTGTCGCCAAGGCTCGCTGCAATGTCGGGGACACGGATCAGGACGTCTTCGCTGTAGCCGGCGTATTTGGTGCGGTCCCACACTTCCAGGCATTCCCCCGAACCGGTGACCACCACGTCCTTATCGAGGACGGCGTACTCCATCAGCGGGGTCGGAATCATCACCCGATGCGCTGAGTCGAGCTCGGTGTCGTGGGAGTAGTTGAAGAAGAAGCGCTTCAAGTCACGGGCCTTGGGCGAGATCGGGCTCAGACCCGCAAGCGCCGCCGTCGTATAGGCGTCATACGCATCGGGGGTCCAGATCGCGATCGACCGCGGGGCACCCGGAGCCGTCTCCGGCGAGGCGGCAAGCACGACCCCACCTGCCAGCGCATCGCGGAACTTCGACGGGACCGTAAGCCGGTGCTTCGCGTCGAGCGCGTGTTCGAAGGTTCCGCGGAAGATCAAGGGTTCTCATTCAGCTGACCGAACTCTGAACCCGGGTGGCTGGGTGGGAGGAGCCCTGCCACCCGGGTTCCGCATGCGTGGCCCACTGTACCCCACGATCTCCCACAATGCAACCCAAATCCCACGCCACCTCCCACCGCACCACCCCGAGACCCACCTCGGAGGCGTTATCGCCAGCGACGGCGGGCGACCTGGGGTTCTTGGACTGCCGCCCGTCAGGCCGGCCCCGAGCGCACGATTCGTTGCAGCGCGCGCGGCTGGGCGGCTGATTGCACAGCGGCGGCGGTTCCGTCCGGTGGCTGTGCCTTACGGCTCGGCGGGTGTCTGCGGGCGCGATTAGGCCGGAGCCGGAGCGTCGAGGCGTGGACCATTCCCGGCTTGCCCACCGCGCGGGGCGGTAGCGGTGCGGTCCGGTCGGGGAACGACGCTGGTGAGGGTGCGGCCGGGCCCGTGGGCGTCAGCAAGATTCACCATCTCGGCTGCATACAGGGACAAATCGCGCGCGCCTGCTGGACCTTGGCCACATAAGCATGTGGGGCATGCTTATGTAACTAAGGTCGGTCGCGGGCGTGGACTTTGGGCCTGAACGCATGCTGCTGAGGCGGATTTCGACCCCGTTGGGCTCGCCAGCAGCGGATTTCGACCCAGTTGGGCCTCGCCAGCAGCGGATTTCGCCCCGCGCGGGCCTCACCTGGTCTCGACCGCAGGTGCGGTATCTCGTCCCCGCGCCCCCCTTGCGCCCCGCGAGCTACACCCCGATCCAGGGCGCGAGTTGGGGGGCGCGGCCTGCCCGTCTTCATCCGTCCCGGCGGCCGCGCCAGCGGCTATGGACACTTATGGGACCACGGGTTCATATTCGGGGGGCGATCTGGCGGCTTGTACCGTTATGCAGGCAGATTTGTCAGATCTCCGACATTAGCCCCGGCTCGCCGCGGTCAAGCTCCGCGAAGGCCTCCTCGCGCGCGACGCTTACCCCCCGCCCGGCGCACCGGTCGTCCGAGCCGCAGTCGTTACGGCCGGCAGCTCGAGTACGAGCCTCGCCCCACGCTCACTCGGCGCGGCTGCAAGGCGACCACCGTGACGGGAGGCGATCGTCGATGCGATCGCGAGCCCGCGTCCGCGCGTGCCCCGACCTCGCGAGCCCCGCCGCCACTGCGCTCGGCGCGCCAGTTGCGCCACCGGCGCGGGCAGCCCGGGGCCATCATCGGTGACCTCGATCCGAACCCTCGCCCCATCGCGCCTTCCGCACACCCGCACCTGTCCTCGCCCACGCTCGCCGCCTGTCCCTCGCTCCACCCCGGCCCGCCGCTCGCCCCCCGCCCAAGGCTCACCCCCCGCCCAGGACTCGCCGTCCGCCCATCGTTCGCCCCCCGCCCAGCGCTCGCCCTCCCAGCGCTCGCCCGCCCATTGCTCGCCACCCTCCCGACCCGCGCCATTTCCCCCGTGCTCGACCGCATTGGCGATCAGATTGCCGATCGCCTGGGCCAGCCGCAGACGGTCGCCGATCACCTCGGCCGGGGGGCCGGACCAACTCATCGCGACGCCGACGCCGGTGGCCGCCGCCGCCGCGCACCACGCCTCGGCCGAATCGGCAAGTAGTTCGGCGACGTCGATCTCCTCCACCGAGCCCGGCAGGTGGCCGGGATCCCGGGCGCTGGTCAGGTCATCGAGGGCCAGCGCGGCGCGGCCGAGCTCGAGGTCGATCGCGCGCAGCCGAGCGGGCGACAACTCGCCCATCCGTGAGCCGAGCTGAAGCCCCAACCGCGCCGCCGTGAGCGGCCCGCGGAGCTCATGGCAGGCACGAGCGGCCAGCTCGATTCGCTTGGCCAGCGCGTAGCGGACGAGCACGACGCAGCCGGCCGCAACGCCGGCCAGGAGCCAGCCGCAGGCGGCGATCAGCCCCGTGCTCACTCGAGGCTCCCATCCACCAGCCTGTAGCCGACCCCCCAGACGTTGACGACGTACCTGTCTCCGACGCCGTTGAGCTTCTTGCGCAGCCGCGAGGCGTGCGAATCGAGAGTTCTCGTATTGACGAGCGACCTGAAGCCCCACACGCCTCGCAGCAGCTCCTCGCGTGTGAACACGCGCGTCGGATCCCCGGCGAGCGCGCGCAGGAGCGCGTACTCCTTCTTCGACAATGAGACGCATTCGCCGCGGAGCCATACCTGTCGCGCGAGGGGGTCGAGCTCCAGCGCACCGACCCGGATCCGCCCGCTACCCCGACGATGCCGGCTTCGACGGAGCAGGGCGACGATCCTCGCCCGCAGCTCCGGATAACTGAAGGGCTTGACCAGGTAATCGTCGCACCCCCGCTCAAATCCCCGCAGCCGATCGAGCTCGCCCGCCCGCCCCGACAGGATCAGGAGCGGCAGATCCGGATCGAGGCGGCCGGCGATCCTGTCTGCCGCGCGCACGTGAATGAGAAGGTCGAGGCCATCGTGGTCTGGCAGGCCGAGGTCGACGAGCGCCAGATCGGGGTACCTGGTCTCCATCAGGCGCTGCGCATCCCGAGCGCAGTCGGCCTCGAGCAGCTCGTATCCGTCGGCTGACAGATTGTCGGCGAGGAAGGTGCGCGTGGGCCGGTGATCCTCGACGATCAGAATCGTTGCGGGAACTATTTCCATGCCTCATAGAGGCCGCGGCGACCGAGAATCGCCCCCTCCGAATGCAACATCGCTTTCAGGCCCTGCGTGAGGGAAGGAAACCCAAATATGATCCCGACGCCCCATGTACCGACGCGGGAATTACAGCTCAGGCGAGGACTTCGTGCTCGAATACGGGGAGCTGCGGTTCACCTTCAACGAGACGCGACTTTCGGGAGCGATGCGAGCAGGCAGCGCAGAAGCTGGGCTTCCTGGACGGCGCCGTCGTCGAGGACGAAGCGGAGGATCTGATCAACCTGGTCGTCAATGGCGAGGTCAGCGACCCCGCTTCGGCGCTGGGCGAGCACGTCAACGAGTGCTGGCCCGAGCTCGTGGGCCCGTCCGAACGCTCGCTCGTCCATTGGCTGCGCCGACTCATCTTCCGTGGGGCCTGGCTTGACCAGCGGGTCAAGGAAGGCGAGCTCGACGTCGCGTTCCACGAGGACACGAGCGTGTTCATCTACATCCAGCCCGATCGGGGCGGCGAGCCGATCGAGCTGGCTCCGGAGCCGAGCTGGAACCGCGTGGCGTACGTGCGCCGCTGACAGCCCCTGGCGCACGTCCGCCGCTGACCGCCCGTGCCGTACGTACGCCGCCGACCGCCGCTGACAGCCCCCCCGCCGGACCCTGTGACGGGCCTACCCGCCCGACCCGGTGACCGCGGCGATGTCCTGCTTAGCCGGGGCCGGGTTGTCGAGCAGCAGCTGCGGCACGGTCACCAACCGGTATCCCCGCGCGCGCAGCGTCGTGATGATCGTCGGCAGCGCGTCAATCGTCTCCTGGCGGTTGCCACCGGCATCGTGCATCAGGATGATCGCGCCCGGTCGCGCCCCTGACACCGCCGAGTGCACGATCGCGGCGACCCCGGGTCGAAGGTAGTCGTCGGTATCGACCGTCCACAGGATCATCAGCATCTTGTAGTCGTGCAGCAGGCTGAGCGTCGTCGTGTTCCAGAGCCCGTAGGGAGGTCGGAACAGGCGCGGGAACGGAGCCCCGTATTTGGCGATCAGCGAGGTCTGCTGGAGCAGCTGCGACTGCTGGTCGGCCGCTGAGAGCTGCGACATGGGCGCGTGGGCGTAGGTGTGATCGCCGATCACGTCCCCCTGGCTGACGATTGCTGCGGTTGAGGCGTGGAAGTACTGCTCGAGCACCCCGACCTCAAAGAACGTCGCCGGCACTCGATAGCGCTCGAGGACTCCTAGCACCTGGGGTGTGTACGGACCGGGGCCGTCGTCGAACGTGAGCGCGATCTCGCGGTGCTGCGACCCCGCGATACGGACGTACGGCGTGTACGCAAGCGTTCGGTCGATCGCGCCGTTGAGCGCGGACCGCTCCGAAAAGGCGAACGAGCCCTGGCCCGTGCCGGCGAGGGTCTGGAGGCGGGTGAAGAAGCCTGCGGCGCTGTGGACCGGCGCGCGTGGCACGACCGCGGTGCCGCTTCCCCCACCTGAAGAGGTGATGATGAGGATCAGCACGATCGCGGCCACGATCGCGCCAGCCACCGCCCGGCGGCGGAGGTGGTGCGGTTCGGCCCGGCGGCGGCGCCTGGGGGGCGGGCGTCGGCCGTGCGGCGGACCCGGCGGTGGCCGGTTGCGGATTGTTGTCGTTGCGCCGTCGTCCATTCTCGGATGCCCCCGCGCATGATGCCGGGTCTCCCGGTCGGTTGCACTCTGACGCGACCCGGCTCGGGGTCCGACTACCCTCCGGAGGCGATGCAAGCGCGCGTCTGGGTCGTGATCCCCACCTACAACGAGGCACCGAACATCGAGCGGATCATCCGTGCGACGCTGGACGAACTCGGCCGGGTGCTTGATCACGATTTCCGGATCCTGGTCGTCGACGATGGTTCGCCGGACGGCACCGGCGCGATCGCCGATCGGATCGCAAAGGAGCTAGGCGTCGTCGAGGTCCTCCACCGCGAGACCAAAGATGGCCTCGGTCACGCCTACCTCGCCGGGTTCGCGCACGCGCTCGCGGGCGGCGCCGAGCTGGTGATCGAGATGGACGCCGATTTCTCCCACGACCCGCGCTACCTCGGCGCGATGCTGGCGGCAGCCGACGACGCCGACCTCGTACTCGGCTCGCGTTACATCGCCGGAGGCGGGGTGCGGGACTGGGGCTTGGTGCGCAGGTTGATCAGCCGCGGCGGCGGCATCTACGCGCGCGCGATCCTCCGCGTCCACGTACGTGATCTCACAGGCGGGTTCAAGTGCATCAAGCGCGAGGTCCTGGAGGCGATCGACCTCGAAAGTGTCCGCGCCGAGGGCTACGTGTTCCAGATCGAGGTCACCTACCGGGCACTGCTCGCCGGCTTCAGAGTGCGCGAGGTTCCAATCGTGTTCGTGGACCGAACCGCCGGATCGAGCAAGATGTCGGCCCGAATCGCGATCGAGGCGATGTGGATGGTGCCGCGCCTTCGCCGCAGCGCGGCGGCGGCGGTGGAGCGCGCGGCGAGGAGCCGGGGAGCGGTCCGATCGCGTTGATACGCTCCGCCGCCGGTCTACGTCCTAACGAAATCTCAATCTTGCCCAAACCGCTAGCGACCGCGACGCGGGCATCCTTTAAGTAATGAGCGTCCGCGGACCGCTCGGCGCCACGCCGCAGGGCGGCGCGTTCGAGCTCAGAACAAGAGTCGGCGCACGAAGCACCCCCAGCGCCCGGCTTGGGCTGCTGGGCCTGGCGGGCGTGCTCGTGACCGGACTCGTGATCTCGCTCGGGGCAGCGGGCAGCGACGCGCTCTTGCCGGAGTCGGTGCGGCCGGTGCCGACGTGGCTCGCAGGTCCGTTCGGCAGCACCGGCTTGGACCTCGGTGCCTGGGGCGTGGTGGCGACGCTGGCCGCGATGTTCTTCGCCTACCTGGTCGCCGTGCGCGCTGCCGATCGCCTCTCCGGGCGCGCGGTGCTGATGACGATCGCGGCGCTGCACGCGCTCGTGCTGCTCGCGCCCCCGTTGATCTCCACGGACGTGTTCAGCTACGCCGCCTACGGCCGGATGGGCGCCCTGTACGGCACCAACCCGTACCTTCACGGGCCGCACGCGATCGCGCTTGATCCCGTGTTCCCGTTCATCGGCGCCAAGTGGTCGTACATTCCAACGGCTTACGGCCCGGTGTTCACGGTTCTGAGCTACGCCCTCGCGCCGCTGTCAATCGCGGCGACGGTGCTGGTCTACAAGTCGATCGCGGCGGGCGCGAGCCTGGTGACGATCGCGCTGGTCTGGAACGCGGCCCGGCTGCGCGGCGTCAACCAGGTCAAGGCCGTCGCGCTCGTCGGCCTGAACCCACTGATCGTTGTGTATGGCGTTGGCGGTGCGCACAACGAGCTGCTGATGCTCGCGGTGATGATGGGCGGCGTCTACCTGCTGCTGCAGCACCGGGAGCGCGGTGCCGGCGGGCTGATGATGCTCGCGACCGGGATCAAGCTCACCGCCGGCGTCCTACTGCCGTTCGCCATCGCCGGCGGCGCCGGCCACCGGCCGGGGAGTCCGCGCCGCAAAGTCCTGATCGGGGCGGGCACCACCGCCGCCGTGCTGCTGGCCGTCACCTACGCCCTATTCGGAACCGGCGCGCTGAACCTCGTATCGACGCTCAAACAGACCCAGAACGAGGGTGACTGGCACAGCATTCCTGGATTCTTGTCCGCGCGGCTCGGGTTCGGGACGATCCCGACCGTAGTCGGTGTCGTCCTCGGCCTGATCTTCCTGGTGATCCTCGCGTGGCTGGTGTGGAAGACCTGGCGCGGCGAGATCGACTGGATCCACGGAGCGGCATGGGCGACGGTCGCGCTGCTGATCACGGCCAACTCACTGCTGCCGTGGTATGTCGCCTGGTTGCTGCCGCTGGTCGCGCTCGCAAGCGACCGCCGGCTGTGGCGGTGGTCACTCGTTCTTAGCGGAATGGTGCTGGCGATCAACCTGATCGGGTACATCCCGCACAGCAGCTGGCTGATCGGAACATGAGATCGGCATCGGCCAGCCAGCATCGGATGTCGACTAGCCCATAACATGGCACTGATGACCGGATCGGCCGACCGAGGTCGGAACGGGGCTCGAGACCTCAGGCTACTCAGCGTCGTCGCGCCGGTGTACAACGAAGAGGCGCTGATCGAGGAGTTCTACTCCCGCATCTGCGCCGCGCTGGACGAGCTGGAGTTCGAGCTCGTGCTCGTCGACGATGGGTCCACCGACGGTACGGCGGCAGTGCTCGATTCCGTCTCGGATCACGACCCGCGCGTGCGCGTGGTCTACCTGTCTCGCAACTTCGGTCACCAGACCGCGCTCACGGCCGGACTCGACCATGCGCGCGGGGACGCTGTCGTGATGCTGGACGCCGACCTCCAGGACCCGCCGGAGCTGATCCCGCGGATGCTCGATCACTGGCGAGCCGGGTGCGACGTCGTCTACGCGGTCAGGGAGCAGCGCGAGGGCGAATCGCGGTTCAAGCTCAGCACCGCGAGGTGGTTCTACCGGGTGTTCGACAAGCTCGCGCAGGTCGAGCTGCAGCAGAACTCCGGTGACTTCCGGCTGCTCGATCGCCGCGCGCTCGACGCGCTGCTGTCGATGCGCGAGCGCAACCGGTTCCTCCGCGGGATGACGGTCTGGGTCGGCTACACACAGGCTGCCGTCCCCTATCGCCGCGACCCGCGTTACGCCGGCGAGACCAAGTACACGCTCTCGAAGATGCTGCGTTTCTCGCTCGACGCGATCTCGTCCTTCTCCCACCGGCCGCTGCAGCTCGCGACATTCCTGGGGTTCATGATCTCAACGCTGGCGTTCATCGCGATTCCGGTCGTGGTCGTGCTCCGGCTGACGGGCTCCTACCTCCAGGGCTTCAGCGCACTGACGATCGTCGTGCTGCTGTTGGGCGGAATCGAGCTGATCGCGATCGGCATCATCGGCGAGTACGTGGGCCGCATCTATGACGAGGTCAAGGGGCGACCCCTCTATCTCGTGCGGGCGCGCCGGAACATGCCGGAGTCAGACGAGCCCGGAGCGCCACTGCCACCGGCAGCCCAGCGCGGCCGGTACGAGACGACGGGCTCTACCCACCCGCCGGATTAGGCCCGAGCGAGCGATTCGCGCCGGCGCTCACGTCGCCGGTGTTCGCCTCCGGTCGCTGTGGGGATGACGGACGAAGTTCGTGCACCTCGGCTCCCCCCTGGACGCGCTCCAGCGTTGCGATACGGCTCGCGAGGCCCTTGATCGCGTCGGCGATCGGATCCGGGAGATGGACCCAATCGGCATCTGGTCCCTCAGGACGGCGTCCCTCGACCCGTACCGGGTGGCCGGGATTGCCGACGACGGTCGAGTTCGGCGGGACGTCGTGGATCACGACGCTGTTGGCGCCGATCTTGGCACCGTGACCGACGGTGATCGGACCGAGCAGCTTCGCACCGGACCCAATCGTGACGTTGTCCTGGACCGTGGGATGGCGCTTGCCGGTCGCAAATCCCGTCCCCCCCAACGTCACCCCCTGATACAGCGTCACGTCATCACCGATCTCGGCGGTCTCGCCGATCACCACGCCCATTCCATGGTCGATGAAGAAACCACTACCGATCGTGGCCGCAGGGTGGATCTCGATCCCGGTCAGCGAACGTGAAACCGCCGCGATCAGGCGGGGCAGCAGCGGCACCCGGGCACCGTAGAGAGCGTGGGCGACGCGGTGAGCGAGCACCGCGTGTACCCCGGGCCACGTCACGAGGATCTCGAGCGACCCGACATCGCGGGCGGCGGGGTCGCGTGTCTGAGCGGCGCCGACATCGCGCCGTATCTCCGCAGCCGTGCGGGCGATCAACCCAATGCCGAGCATTGCTCACAGGCTAGCGAGGGGGTGATCTGGGACCGGCGCCGGCGAAGCGCCGCCCTACGGCGCGAAGAACGGCGTCGAGACGTACCGCTCGCCTGAGTCGGGGAGGATCGTGGCAATGCGAGCGCCGCGGGACTCCGGCCGCCCGGCGATTGCGAGCGCCGCCCACACGGCCGCGCCGCCGGATATGCCCGCCATCACGCCCTCACGGCTGGCGAGCTCACGAGCGGTCTTGATCGCGTCCTCGTCGTCGACCGCGATCACCTCGTCCAGCAGCTCGCGGTTGAGCACGGATGGGATGAACCCGGCGCCAATCCCCTGAATCTTGTGCGGTCCGGGCCGGCCGCCGGACAGGACCGCGGACGCGCGCGGTTCGACCGCGACGATCCGGCAGCCCGGATTACGGGCCTTCAGCACCTCGCCTGCGCCAGTGATCGTCCCGCCCGTCCCGACCCCGGTGACGAACACGTCGATGCGCCCGTCCATCGCGTCGAGCAGCTCCGGGCCGGTGGTCTTGCGATGGGCTTCGGGGTTGGCCGGGTTGGAGAACTGGTCGGGGAGAAACACGTCCTCGCGCGTGGCCATTGCCTGAGCGGCCTGAACGGCCTCCGTCATCCCCCCCAACGACTCGGTCACCTCCACCCGCGCGCCATAGAGACGGAGCAGCCCCTCGCGCTCCCGGCTCATCCCCTGCGGCAACGTCAACACGAGGTCGTAGCCCTTGGCAGCGCACACGAACGCGAGCGCGATGCCCGTATTGCCACTCGTGGCTTCGACGATCGTCGTCCTGCCGGGCTCGATCCGGCCCTCACGCTCGGCGGCCTCGATCATCGACACCCCGATCCGGTCCTTGACGCTGCCTCCCGGGTTGAACGCCTCGAGCTTCGCGAACAGCTCGACGTCCAGGTCATCGTCGATGCGCGTCAGCTGGACCATCGGCGTGCGTCCGACGAGCTCGGCGATCGTGGTTGGAATCCGCGCCATCGGCGGCGAACCCTAACTCGGAGCCGCGGCGGGCGCGATCGAGCTGGGGAACACGGGGTGTCGCGATCGGGCTTGCCGAGCGCTCGCGCGCGATTGGCCAGGACGGGATGGGTTGCGGCGGGAGCGTGGGGCGGGCGGCTGGGGCAGGCGGCTCGGGCGGGAGCCTGGGGCGGGCGGCCGAACAAGGCCGGCGCGGGCCGAAATGCGGCGGAGGCACTGATCAAGGCGCGGACACCGGGGCCGAAACCCGCCCCAGCGGCATGCTTTCAGGCCCAAAGTCCCCACTCGCAACCGTCCTTGGTTACATAAGCATGCCCCACATGCTTATGTAACCAGGGCCCGGACGGCGCGGGCGATTTGTGCCCGTATGCAGGTGAAATGCCGAATTTTGCTGACACCGTGGATCCCTCCGCGGCACCGCCCTCAGGCCAAATCGGTACGCCCGCGCGGGCCTCGCGCCGCAAGCCACCCTTGACCAGCGCCGTCGATATCGAGCGCTCCGCTGGTAGGTCCGGCTCTCAGGCCTCCGTCAGGAGCTTCTTCTTCTGGGCCTCGAACTCCTCGTCGGTCAGCGCGCCGGCCTGGCGAAGATCGTTGAGCTTCTTGATTTGGTCGAGCGGGTCGGCCGGGGCGGTGGGCGCCGCGACCGTGACCACGGCCGGGGCCGCGGCGGCGGCCAGCTGCTCCGGCGTCCGCTTCAGGATGACGAGCGAGCGATCGGGGGCCGCCGCGTCATAGCGGACCGACATCGGGTCCCCGATCTTGGGGATGTGAATCCGCGACACGGTGGCCTTCCGGGTGATCTCGAACGGCTCCGCGCCGTCGGGATGCACCTGCAGGGTCAGCTTCACGCGGGGGTTGTCGTTGATGGTGGTTCCCGTGTCTTGCACGTTGGTAATCATCGCGTCCGCGTCGACGATGACGCGGGGCTGCTTGTTCCGACCGAACATGTCCGCCCTTTCCTACCGTGGTGGCGATCAGGTCTGCGACAGGATCTTGGCCTTGGCAGCCTGAAACTCGGCGTCTGTCAGGACGCCGGATTGCTTGAGATTGTTGAGCTTCTCGAGCTTGTCGAGCGGGTCCTCGGCGGCGGGTGCCGGGGCGGACGGTGACACGCCGGGCGCGGCGCTGCCTGCGCTCAGCACGCTTCCGCCCGACATCGCCTTCTGGACCACGGCCTGAAGCTCGGCCTGGCCCGAGGCGCTGCCAGACTGAAGGTCGGAGACCGCTTTCAACATCTCCTCGCGCAGGCCGGCGATGTTGCGAGCGTCGATCACGCTGCCCCCCTGCATCACCCCCGGGAGTCCGGCGCCCCCGATCGACACCGAGGTCCCGAGCATCGCGCCAAGCGCGTTCGCCGCCGCCTGACCTTCAATCGCACCCTCCGCTGGAGTCGCGCCCGCACCGGCGTTCGGGGTCGCAGCCACGCTCTCGCCCGGAATCCCAGCCGCCACGCTCTCGCCCGGAATCCCAGCCGGGTCGCTCCCGCCGGGCCCCGCTAGACCGGACGCGGCAGCGCTGGCGGAAACCGTCGCCCCTGGGACATCGGCGCCAATCGACGCCTTCTGAGCACTCATCCAGTCGCTTTCGCTGTCCTTCTTCTTCCTACCGAACATACGGCCCCTTTCTCGCGGTCTAACCGGACGTTACCCCGTCGGGACGCCGTTGTCAGTGGCGTCCGAGTCTCAGCACAGTCTCGCTAGTCCGACAAGAACCAAAGAGATCAAAGGCATATATATATAAAGGCTTTGATGTCAATTGATAATGGTTAGACTCCCCTACGTGCGGCCACCGCGCCTTCCGATCGGCCTGCAGCTCACGCGCTACGCGCGACTCGTGGGCCGCGCGTTCGATGACGCGCTGGCCGAGGCGGGTGGGTCGTTGCCGGTATGGCTCGTGCTATTGAGCTTGAAGACCCGCTCGATCGCCAACCAACGCGCGCTCGCGGACGCTGTCGGGGTTCGCGAGGCGACCCTGACCCACCACCTCAACGCGATGGAGGCCGACGGCCTGCTGACGCGCCGGCGCGACGAGGCCAATCGCCGCGTCCACGTGGTCTCGCTCACCCCGGCGGGCGAGGCAGCCTTCCTGCGACTTCGCGAGGCCGCGGTCAGATTCGACCGAAAGCTGCGCAACGACATCAGCGAGGAGGAGCTCGCCGGCCTCGAAGCGGTGCTCGCGCGGATGGCGGCCAATGTCGGGGACGGTGAACCGGGGACCGCCGGTTCGTCGGGAGTTCTCGACCGCGGCCTGTCGATTTAGCCGTTCACCGTTCGTCTAATGCGCGACCATTCCCCAACAGGAGGAAGCGATGAAGTAGATGCTGCTGATCAATCTCGGTCCTGAGGCGCGCGACTGGCGAAGCCTCCCTCAGGAGGAGCAGAAGGCGATCGCCGCCGGCTACCAGGCGATCAATCAGACCTCGGGAGTCACCCCCGGCGAGGGGCTCCAACCCCCTGAGACCGCCACGACCGTGCGTGTGCAGGACGGCAAGACGCTGACCACCGACGGCCCGTACGTCGAGACCAAGGAGGCGCTCGACGGTTGGCTGATGTACGAGGCCGACGACCTCGACGCGGCGATCGAGCTGGCGTCGCGGATCCCTGCCGCGAGCATGGGCGGCGCGATCGAGGTACGCCCAATCATGAAATGGCCGGGGTCGTAGAACAGGCATTCCGCGACCACTGGGGCGCGGTTCTCGCTGGACTGATCGGCTTCCTCGGCGACTTCGACCTCGCCGAGGAGGCCGCGCAGGAGGCGTTCGCGATCGCCGCCGAGCGCTGGCCGCGAGACGGCATACCAACCAATCAGGGCGCGTGGCTGCTGACCACGGCGCGGCGCCGAGCAATCGACCGTATTCGCCGTGATCGGACGCTCGCGGTGAAGACCCGGCTGCTCGAGGTGCCAGAGGCGACGGAGGACATGGCGGAACAGACGGCATTTCCGGACGAGCGGCTCGAGCTGATCTTTACCTGCTGCCATCCGGCGCTCGCGACCGACGCCCAGGTTGCACTGACGCTGCGAGCGCTCGGGGGCCTGGGCACCGGCGAGATCGCTCGCGCATTCCTGGTCGCGGAGCCGACGATGGCGCAGCGACTCGTCCGCGCCAAGCGCAAGATCAAGGCTGCCGGAATCCCGTTCAGGGTCCCGCCCGACCATCTGCTGCCCGACCGGCTGATCGCAGTGCACGCGGTCGTCTATCTCCTGCACGACTCCCGCCGGAAGGCGCGCTTCCGCGACGGAGAGCAGGTGCTGCTGGCCGATCAGGATCGCTCGCTCTGGGACACCGCCCAGATCGCGGATGGGCGGGCGATACTCGATCGGGCGCTGGTGCTCGGCGGACGAGGTCCATATGTGGTGCAAGCCGCGATTGCGTCCCTGCACGTCGAGCAGCCGCGAGACTGGGTCCAGATCGCCGCCCTTTATGGCGAGCTGGCGCGGATCACGAACTCGCCGGTCGTCGAATTGAACCGGGCCGTCGCGGTCGCCGAAGCGCAGGGCCCCGAAGCCGGGCTTGCGATCGTCGATCGCCTCGCTCTCGACGACTACCGGTACCTGCACTCGACCCGAGGCGAGCTGCTCCGGCGCCTCGGCCGTACGGCGGAGGCCCGCGACGCTTACCGCCGCGCGCTGACGCTCGTGCACGATGACGCCGAGCGGCGTGTGTTCGAGCGACGGCTGGCAGAGCTCATAGCCGCCGGGCCGAGCTGAGACGCAGAGTTTCATCCGCCGGGCCGAGCTGCTCGGCTCAAGCGGTCAATCGGGGACGCGAGGCGTCGGAGAACTCGCGCATCTCGGCCGTTACCAGGAACACGGTCCGCTCGGCGATGTCGACCGCGTTGTCGCCGATCCGTTCGAGGCTCCGGGCAATCAGGAGCCGGCGCACGGCACGCTCGCGCTGATCCGAGGAGACCTCCTCCAGGAGCGCAGCCGTGAAGATCTGCCGGTTGAGCTTGTCGATCGCGTCGTCATCGCGGTCCAACCGGCGAGCAAGATCCACATCTCGCGAGACGAACGCGATCGCGGCACTCTGAAGTTGCGCGCCGCACATCGCGGCCATCCGCGAGAGCTTCGCCGCGGTTCCCTGGCGATCGTTGACATCTCCCGGAAGTCCCACCAGATGCTGGCTGATCAACCCGAACTGGTTGGCAATCAGTCCGCCATGATGACCAAGCTGGATCATCGCGATCACGCGGCGCAGATCACTCGCCACCGGCGCCTGGCGAGCGGTGATCGTCACCAGATCGGAGTCGATCCGACGGCTGGCCAGCCGCAGCTGGTGGCCGTCCCGCGCGATCGCCTCGGTCCGTTCCGGGTTGGCGTCGATCACCGCCTCGGCGACGTCGGCCAACGTCAGCACCGCCCTCTTCAGGTGGACGTGAATCCGGTGCTCGACCTCGGCCAATTGGCCTGCAAAAGCCGTGCGCATAGGCGCGTACTTACCATTGCGCGACCGACGCAAACGTCAGGGGATTTGCCATCCAACCTTCGGAGCGAGCAACCGAGCGAAGGCTTCCGCCCGATCGAACGTCTCTGCCTCGCCCGGTCCGGCGGGGTTCATCCGACCATCAACTCCGAGCGATGGTCTACTGGGAAACTCGAACCTCCAGAACGTCTGCAGGTCATCCCGTCGATACCTGACCTCGGTGACGCGAGCCGGATGACAAGTCACCACGAGCTGACGCTTGCTCCCTCTAAGTAATTCGCGGCTGAGCGTGAGCAACCCATCGCCGACGAGCAACACGAGCGTCGCATCCTTGCCATCTCCGACGACGGTCCATGTGTCGGGCTCGGGCAGCAACGCCGCGATCTGATCGAGCTGGTGGCTCGCGAGGCGACGAGCGTCGAGATGGGTGTCCGGGCTCAGCCCCAGCGCATCGAAGAACGCGCTGCCCATAGCCTGCAAGGTTGTCGAGCCTACCGCCATAGCCGCGCCCCGAATCCGCTGCGGCCGAGCGCTCGGCCTACAGCTACATTGCGCGCTCGCCGGCCGACTCGACCGGTGCGCACCGCTCGCCCGTTGGCGCTGAGCCGAGCTGTGCGATACAGCGAGCCCGTCAGAGTCCTGCGTGCCATCGCGTTGCCTCTTTCATCGGTTGGTCAGATGTGGTACATCGGCGCCCCGGCCGCGCGCGCCTCGTCTTCAGCGATGTCGGCGACCGTCCAGTCGCCCAGGACCGATCGGGCGGCGGCCGCAGCGGCCGCGAACACGCCCGTGGTGCCGTGCCCGACGGGCCCGTCGAGCAGCTCGACGATCTCGAGCACGGTGATCTCCCCGGCCGGCCGCGCGAAGCGATAGCCGCCCTTGACACCGCGCTGGGAGCTCAGCACCCCGGCCCGGCGCAGCGTTGCGAACAGCTGCTCGAGGAACTGCACCGGCACGTCGGCCCGGCGCGCAACCTCGCCGATCGGGACCGGCGCGGCGTCGCCGTGGCGGTAGAGCTCAACCAACGCCCGCAGCGCGTATGGGGACTTGGTCGTGATCGAGATCATCTGGTGGCTTCGATCGTATTGTGGTCGCCCTCGAAGTGCTGCGCCAAGGACTCCAGCCGCGCTGAGGACGGCGCGACGAACCTGATACTCGGCGCTCGACGGACCGCCGACGGAGCTAGATCCAGCCGCGCTCGGTCGCGATCAGGACGGCCTGGGCCCGGTCCATCGCGCCAAGCTTGCCGTACACGTTGTGAAGGTGGGTACGCACCGTGCTCGTGGAAAGCCCGAGCTCGGTGGCGATCTGCTTGTACACCATCCCGCGGGCGAGGCGCCGGAGCACCTCCACTTCACGGGTGGACATCGGGCACGGGTCGATCTGTCGCGGGCGACCACCGGAAGTGGGCAGCGGGAGGTCGTACATCACCGCGCGCAGCTCGGCGGGCTTGACGCCGACGATTCGGGCAATCGCCGAGCAGCTCTGACGGTGAGACCGCTCCGCCGAGCACGTAGTGGGCGAGCATGTCCGCCAGGCGCACGATCGCTGCTTCGCCGTCGCAGTCCTCGGCGTGATGGCGCTCGATCACGCTCGCCAGCGACTTCGGCAGTCCCCAGCGTCGCGCGAGCACGCCGCCCACGAGCGCATGGTCGACGCCGAGCTCACGACGCTCGCGCTGGATGCGCTCCTCGGGCGTGCGGGCCTCGCCGTGAATCTGGCGGGGATAGCCCGGATACGCGTGTACGAGCACGAGCTTGCCGATGTCGTGCAGCAGCGAGGTCACCATCAACCGGTCGCGGCTCTCGTAGCCGAGCTCACGGGCGAGCCGATCGGCGGCCCGCTGGGTCGCGACGCCGTGCATGCGGAAGCGCTCGGGAATGCTCTGCCACACCGCGGTGCGCTCAAAGAAGTCGACCGTCCGAGCACGGCTTGCGATCGCCTGGACGGTGCGCGGCGAAAGCACCTCGACGGCCTTGACGGCGCTCTCCACACGGCCGTGACTGCGCCCGTCGATCTGATTTGCGAGCCGCAGCACCGCCACCGCGAGCGCGACATCGGCTTCGACGGCGGCAACTACGTCCGCGGTCGACGGCTCGCCTGCCTCGAACAGCCGCAGCACACGGTTGCGGGACTCGACCAGCATCGGGAACGCCTCGAGCGCCTCGAACGCAGCGGTCAGCCTGCGGCCATGGCCTTCGTTGTGATGGCGCTCTCGCGCGGCGTATGGATCGGTTGGTAACGTGGTAACGGCGGCGAGGGAAGCCACGGGCGTCTCACTCGTGCGGGATGGGGTTTCGGGCGCAGCGGGGGTGGAAGCCTTTGGACGTTCCCCACTAGTCTGATTTATCGGCACATGTTCTATGGCGGTTTAGTCCCCTTTGGGATCGGCCCGGGTCAGGGCTCGGTCGATGCGGGCAAGTGTTTGCTCGCGGCCAAGCACCGCGACGCTCTCAAATATGCCGGGTGAGACGGTCGTTCCCGCGATCGCGACCCGAATGGGCTGAAAAACCTTGGCCGGCTTCGTCCCCTGACGCTCGACCACGCCACGCAGCGCGGCCTCGATCTGATCGACTGTGAACGGCTCCGCGGCAGCCAATGCATCGCGTGCCGCTCGCAGGTTCTCGGTGCCGCCGTCGCTGCAGATCACCCGCTTGAAGGCCGCAGGATCGTCCGCGGGCCCATCGAACAGGAACCCGGCGAGCGGCCAGAAGTCCGCCAGCGTCTGGATCTTCTCGGCCGAGATCTCGACCGCCGCCCGGAGGCCGGCGCGGCCGGTGTACTCCTCGAGCCGCCGGACGAGCTCGTCGATACTCAGCGAGCGCAGCCAGCGGCCGTTGAAGTGACGAAGCTTTTGCTCGTCGAACACGGCGGGGTTCTTCGACACCCGCTCGAGCCGAAACCGTTCAGCGAGCTCGGAGAGGCTGAAGTACTCCTCGTCGGCGGCGAACCCGGCACCGAGGAGGGCGATGTAGTTGTCGACCGCCTCCGGCAGGTAACCGGCAGCGCGCAGCTCCTGGACGGAGGCCGCGCCATGACGCTTTGACAGCTTGCGGCCGTCGGGGCCGTACAGCAGCGGGAGGTGCGCATAGCGCGGCGGCGGCACGCCGAGGGCGTCGAACACCTGCAGTTGCTTAGGCGTGTTGGAGAGGTGGTCATCGCCTCGGACCACGTGCGTGATCTTCCCATCGAGGTCATCGATCGCGTTCGCGAACACGTACAGCGCCGAGCCGTCGGCGCGGGCGATCACGAAATCGTCCATGTTGGCGTTCGGGAAGCTGACGTGCCCGCGGATCACGTCGTCGACGACCGTCTCGCCCTCGTCGGGCCAGCGCAGCCAGACCGCGCCCGATTGCTCGGGCTCGCCGCGGTAGCCCCGCTCGAACCCGTGGGTCTCCTTGTAGACCTTGCGGTCTTCGGCCGTCGCGTTGCTGCGGTAGGCGCGACCACTTGCGAGCAGCTGCTCCACCACGGCTGCGTGGCGCTCCGCTTGGTCGGTCTGGAAGGTCGGGCCTTCGTCCCAGTCAAGTCCGAGCCACCGCAGCGCATCGAGGATCTGCTCGACGTTCTCGGGGGTCGATCGCTCGCGGTCGGTATCTTCGATCCGCAGCGCGAGCGTTCCGCCGTTGCCGCGCGCCAGCAGCCAGTTGTACAGAGCCGTCCGGGCGCCGCCGATGTGGAGCGCCCCCGTCGGGGATGGAGCAAAGCGAACTCGCATGAAATTGTCAGGACCATGCTAATCGGCGCTCACGTGTCCAATGCTGGCGGATTGGATAAATCCGTGCAGCGGGGCTTTGAGCGCGGCTGCCAGGCGATACAGATCTTCAACCAATCGCCGCGAATGTGGCGCCCGACCGCTTACGGCGAGGACGACTACGAGGCCTTCCGCTCGGTGCTCAAGGGCACCAGGATCAAGGCTGTCCTGATCCACGCCGTGTACCTGCTCAACTGCGCCTCCGAAGACCGGGAGATCCGTGACAAGTCGCTGGCCTCGCTGATCCAGTCGCTGCGGGTCGGCGATGGAATCGGGGCCACCGCCGTGGTCTTGCACCCCGGCTCGGCGAAGAAGGGCGAGGTCGGCGAGGCGATCAGGCGCGCCGGCAAGCTGATCAAGGAGGCACTCGCAGAGTCCGACCGCTGCCCGCTGCACTTCGAGGACACGGCCGGTGCCGGCGGCACGCTCGGCCGGTCGTTTGAGGAGCTCGCCGCGCTGCTCGAGGCCTCGGGCGCGGGAAAGCGACTCGGTCTGTGCCTTGACTCATGCCACCTGCTCGCCTCCGGCTATGACATCCGGACGCCACAGGGCCTGACGGACACGCTCGCCGAGTGCGACCGGATCGTCGGCCGCGGCCGGCTCGGTTCGCTGCACGTCAACGACTCACTCACGCCGCTGGGCTCCAACCGCGACCGCCATGCGCTGCTCGGCGAGGGCGAGCTGGGCGAGAAGGGGTGCGCGACGTTCCTGTCAGAGCCGAGCTTCGAGCGGCTGCCGTGCGTGCTCGAGACCGGTCGCGACGGCGGCAGCCCGGCCGCGGAGGACGTCGAGCTCGCGGCCAAGCTGCGAAAGCGGGGCCAGGCCTCCCGCGCACGCCTAGGCGCTCGCAAGCGCAAGAGATGAGCACCAGCGCCGCGCTCGTTGCGAGCGGGCTTGAGAAGCGCTACCGATCGGTGGCGGCGCTCGCCGGAGTCGACCTGTCCGTGGAGCGCGGTGAGCTGGTCGGCCTGCTCGGCCCCAACGGGGCTGGGAAATCGACTTTGGTCAAGATCGCGTGCGGGCTGGTGCGCGCCAGCGGCGGGTCGGTCAGCATCTGCGGCTCGCCTGCCGGGAGCCGGGTCGCCCGGGCCGGGCTTGGATATCTTGCCGAGTTGTTCCGGTTCCCGGGGTGGTGCACCGCTGCCGAGGTGCTCGAGCTGCACCAGCGCCTGGCACGCTCGCCCGGCGGCGGGCGCGAGCGCGACGAGCTGCTCGAGCTGGTCGGGCTTGCGGACGCCGCGCAGCGCCGGGTCGACGAGATGTCGAAGGGGATGCAGCAACGGCTGGGCCTCGCTCAGGCGCTGATCGGAGCACCGCAGCTGCTGCTGCTCGATGAGCCGACGAGCGCGCTGGACCCGGCCGGACGGCGAGCCGTGCGGCTGCTGCTCGAGGAGCTGCGCTCGCGGCGGATCGCTGTACTGCTCAACTCGCACCTACTGAGCGAGATCGAGCTGGTCTGCGACCGGGTGGTGATCCTGTCGCGGGGCAAGGTCGTGGCTGAGGGCCGACCGCACGAGCTGACCAAGACCGGCGGGATCGAGGTCGAGACCGGCAGCGGGGTGACGCGATATCCGGGCGCTGCCCGCGAAGATGCCCCGAGGATCGTGCGCGAACTGGTTGCGGCGGGGGAGCAGATCTACGAGGTGCGCGATGCTGCGCTCGACGCTCGAGGACGTCTATCTGGAGGCGGTGGGCTCGCAGTGACCGGGGCCCTGATCGTCGCGCGCCACGTCCTCCAGGAAAGCGTCAGGCGACGCGTGTTCGCCGTCGTGCTGGTGCTGACGGTCGCGTTCCTGGCGTTGTTCGCATTCGCGACGATCGAGGCGTTCGACCGACTGGACGCGCTGTCACCAGGTCGCGGCACGCTCGACACCGGGGGGCTGGCGACCGTCACGCTGGTGGGGCTGGGGATGTTCGCGACGCTGTTTCTCGGGACTGTGCTGGCGGTGTTCCTGACGCTCGGTGCGGTGCGCGGCGACGCCGAGCGAGGCCTGTTGCAACCCCTCGTGGTCCGCCCTCTGGGCCGCTCGGAGCTGCTCATCGGCCGCTTTGCGGGGGCGGCCGGCGTCTGCGCTGTGTACGTCGTGATCGTCTACACGGTCATCGTCGTGACCGTGCATGCCGCGGGAGGCCGGTGGCCTGACCGAGTGCTCGGACCCGGAGCGACGCTCGTCGGCGGGGTCACGATCCTGGTCGCGCTGTCCCTGCTCGGTTCGGTGTTGCTGTCGGCGACCGCCAACGGAATCGCGATGTTCATGGTCTTCGGCGCGGGACTCGTCGCCGGCCTCCTGAACACGATCGGGAATGCGCTCGGCTCGCAGACCGTGCAGACGATCTCCCACGATCTGGCGATCGCGATGCCGTTCGAAGCGCTCTACCAAGCCGGGCTGCACGCGCTGGCGGCCAACCAAACGGGATTCAACGGCCTGCTTGTCAACCTCGGCCCGTTTGGATCCGCCCACGCCGGCGGGCCGGGGCTGGATCTGTGGGCCGTGGTCTACGTGCTCGCAGTCGGCGCCGCGGCAATCCTGGGATTCGCCCGCCGGGATCTGTAGGTTGCGCTCCTCATGAACACCACTGACGCAGATGCCCTGGTCATATTCGGAATCACCGGCGATCTGGCGAAGAAGATGACGCTTCGATCGCTGTATCGCCTGGAGAAGCGCGGGCTCCTGACATGTCCCGTGATCGGGGTCGCGGCCGACGACTGGACCGTCGATCACCTGCGCGACCACGCCCGGGAGTCGATCTTGGGGACCGGCGAACAGCTCGATGAGCAGGTCTTCTCGCGCTTTGCCGCGCGGCTGAACTACGTCAGCGGCGACTTCGCCGATGAGCAGACATATGAACAGGTGCAAGACGCGCTCAAGGCGGCGGGCGCAGACAACCCCGCCTACTACCTGGAGATCCCGCCATCGCTGTTCGAGACGGTGATCGCCGGCTTGTCGAAGGCCGCGCTGCTCTCGGGCGGCCGCAGGGTGCTGGTCGAGAAGCCGTTCGGCCATGACCTCGCCTCGGCCCGGTCGCTCGCGGCAGATCTTCACAAATACCTCGACGAGTCGCAGCTCTACAGGATCGATCACTTCCTCGGCAAGATGGGACTCGAGGAGATCCTGTACCTGCGGTTCGCGAACACCATGCTCGAGCCGGTGTGGAACCGCAACTACTTGGGCTGCGTGCAGATCACGATGGCCGAGTCGGTCGGCGTCGAGGACCGCGGCCGCTTTTATGACCCAGTCGGAGCGCTGCGCGACGTGGTTGTCAACCACCTGATGCAGCTGCTGGCCGCAGCCGCGATGGAGCCACCGTCCGCCAGCGACACCGACACGCTCCAGGACGCCAAGCAAGCCGTGTTCCGGGCGATCGCGGACGCGGACCCGGCGCAGTATGTCCGGGGTCAGTACGACGGCTATCGCAAGGTCCCAGGGGTGGCGCCGGACTCGACTACCGAAACCTACGCCGCGCTGCGGCTTGAAATCGACAACTGGCGGTGGGCGGGGGTGCCGTTCTTCCTCCGCAGCGGCAAGGCGATGGCCGCCAAGGCGACCGAGTTGCGGCTGGTGTTCCAACATCCCCCCAAAGTCCACTTCATCACCTACGCGCAGCGGGAGCCGCAGCCGAGCCAGATCGTGTTCAAGATTGATCCGAGCACCGGCATCAGGCTGATCCTCGACGCGCACCGCGCCGACATGGCGGGACCGACCGAGATCCAGCTCGACATGGAGTTCGCCCAAGAGGGCGGCGAGGACGCCACCCCGTACGAGGTGCTGCTGCACGCCGCCCTGGTCGGCGACAGCACCCATTTCACGCGCCAGGACAACATCGAGCAGCCGTGGCGGATCGTGCAGCCGCTGCTCGATTCCCCGCCCCCGCTGCACCAGTACGCCCAGGGATCGTGGGGCCCCTCCGAGGGCGACCGGCTGGTCCGGGAGTTCGGCGGCTGGCACGGGCCGTGGGTTCCGCCTGCGACGAGCTGAGGGGCGGTACGCGGTTGCGCTAGGTAGTCGGGTTCAGGCCGCGGTGACCGCCTCTGCGGCGCCGCTCTGAGAGGCGCCGGAGGGCATCATCGCGTCGCCCAACAGCGCGTCAAGCTCAGCGTGCAATCCTGCCGCCCCGCGCTCGACTCTGAAGCCAGGACCCAGCCGCAGCCGCCGGTGGCCGACCGACGTGCTCAGCTCGATGACGACGTCGGACTCGCCGGGAAATCCGGACAGGACGTCCTTCAGCTCACCGAGCACAGTCGCTGGCAGCGCGCTCGCATCTAGCCGCAGCCGCAGTGCACTGGGCGGCAGCGCCTGCTTGGCGGCCTGTTCGATCGCCGCTCTGACCTCCTCCGGAGTGGGATCGAAGCGGTCGACCTGCTGTGCGACCACGCACGTCTTCTCGCGGTCCTTGTGGTCGACCCGGCCACGGACGAGGACGATCGTGTCTGGAGCGAGCGCACCGCCACTGGACTCGAGCGCGTTGCCGAACACGAGCACCTCGATCGCGGACTCGAGATCGTCGAGCGTCGCGAACATCATCCAGTCGCCCTTCTTCGTCCTGATCCGCTTGGTCTGCGTGATCATCCCCCCGACCGTGACCCAGTCGCCGTCGCGACGCTCCGCCAGACCCGCGAGCGGGCAGTCGACGCGCGCACCGAGCGCCGGGCCGACCTCCTTCAACGGGTGGGCGGAGATGAACAGTCCGATTGCCTCCTTCTCGGCCGCCAGCAACTCGGCGCGGTCGAACTCACCGGCAGGGATCGGGGCGTGGCTGATCATCCCGGCCGCGGCGCCGCCGCTCCCGGCCGCGCCAAAGCCGCCGCCGTCCCCACCATCCCCGGCGCCACCGCCATCGAGGCCGAGATCGAAGATCGAGCCCTGCCCGATCAGCGCATCCTGCTGACTCTTCTGGCCGGCCGACTGGGCCTGCTCGAGCACGGCCAGCATGCCCTTACGCGAATCGCCGGTCGAGCCGAACGCGCCGCACTTGATCAGCGCCTCGATCGCCTTCTTGTTGACCGAGCGGCCGTCGACCCGAGCGCAGAAGTCGTAGAGACTGGGGAACGGCCCCGTCTCCCTGGCGCGCTTGATCGCCTCGACCGCCGCGAACCCAACCCCCTTGACGGCATCGAGCCCAAACCGGATGTTGCCGTCGACTACGACGAACTCGTGATCTGAGAGGTTGACATCCGGGGGCAGGATCGAGATCCCCATCTGCTCGGCCTGGGCGACGAAGAACGGCACTTTGTCCTTGGTGTCCATCACCGAGGAGATCAACGCCGCCATGTATTCGGCCGGGTAGTTTGCCTTCAGCCAGGCCGTGCGGTAGGCGATCAGGCCGTAGCACGCAGCATGGGATCGATTGAAGCTGTAATCCGCTGACTTCTCGTTGGTCGCCCACAGCCACTCGATCACCTGCTCGCCGGTCCCCGACGCCCGGCATCCGGCAACGAACTCCGGCTTCAGCTTCGCCATCGCCTCGCGATTCTTCTTTCCGATCGCCTTGCGCAGGTCGTCGGCTTTCGCCCCGCTGAACCCCGCCAGGTCCTTGGCGATCCGCATCGCCTGCTCCTGGTAGAGGATCACGCCCTTGGTCGCCTCGAGGATTGGTCGCAGCCGCTCGTCCGGGTAGGAGATCGACTCGGGGTCGTGCTTGCCCCGTGCGTAGGTCGGGATCTGGTCCATCGCGCCAGGCCGGTACAGGGCATTGAGCGCCACGAGGTCGTCGAACTCGGTCGGACGGACCCTCTTGAGCGCCTCGCGCATGCCCTCGGACTCGAACTGGAACACCCCGATCGAGTCGCCGCGCGCGAGCATCTCGTAGGTAGGCGCGTGGTCGAGCGGCAGTCTTGCCATGTCGGGCCGTTCGCCGCTCGAGCGCTCGACGATGTCGAGCGCGTCCTCGATCACGTCGAGGTTGCGCAGGCCCAGGAAGTCCATCTTCAGCAGGCCAAGCTGCTCGACCGGCTTCATCGAGAACTGCGTCACCGTCCGGAACACCTTCTCGCCGCTCTCGTCGGTACCGGCCTCGGCGATCTGCAACGGCACGATGTCGGTCAGCGGACGGTCGGCGATCACGACCGCGGCGGCGTGGATCGAGGAGTTGCGCACGATGCCCTCGAGGCCCTGCGCGACCTCGACGATCTGCTTGGCGATCCCATCGCGGTCGATCTCGGCGCGCAGCGGCTGTCCCGGCTTCAGGCACTCCTCGAAGCTGGGCGGGCGACCCATGATCGGGTCAGGGATCAGCTTGGCGAGCCGGTCCCCGGCGCCGTAGTCGTGCCCCAGCACGCGCGCGGCGTCGCGGGTGGCGGCACGCGGGAACATCTTGCCGAACGTGACGATCTGGGCGACCGACTCCTTGCCGTACTTCTCCGTCACGTAGCGGATCACGCGGTCGCGCCCGCGGACCGAGAAGTCGATGTCGATGTCGGGCATCGACACCCGCTCCGGGTTCAGGAAGCGCTCGAACAGGAGGTCGTAGCGCAACGGATCCACGTCGGTGATCTGCAGCGAGTAGGCGACGATCGACCCGGCTGCCGAGCCGCGGCCCGGGCCGACGGCGATCCCCGTGTCCTTGGCGTACTTGACGAAGTCCCACACGATCAGGAAGTAGGCGTTGAATCCCATCCGATCGATCACACCGAGCTCGTAGTCGGCGCGCTCGACCGCCTCGGCCGGCGGCGGGTCACCGTAGCGCTGCCGGAGTCCGAGATCGACCAGCGCCCGTAGGTGCTCGGCCTCGCCGACCCCGTCCGGCACGGGGTAGCGCGGGATCAGCTGGCGGTCGAGCTCGAGCTCGACGTCACAGCGCTCAGCGATCTCGAGCGTCGATGCGACAGCCTCGGGAAACTCCTCAAACGACCGCGTCATCTCGTCGTTCGAGCGCAGGTAGAACTCGTTCGTCTCGAAGCTGATCTTCGGCTGGCTGAGGGTCGACTTCGTCTGCACGCAGAGCAACGCCGCGTGGTGGTGGTAGTCCTCCCGGCGCAGGTAGTGGACATCGCCGGTCCCGACCAGTGGCCGCCCCAGCTCACGCGCGATCCGAACGACTCCCTCGTTGGCCTGCTCCTGGGCCGCGAGGCCATTCTTCTGGACCTCGAAGTAGACGTTGTCGGCGCCGAATGCCCCGATCAGCTGTTCGGCGTGGCCACGCGCCTCGGCGCCCCGCCCGTCGAGCAGGTGCTGGCAGAAGCGCGACTGCAGGCAACCCGTCAGCACGATCACGCCTTCCGCGTGGGAGGCAAGCTGCGGGAGGTCGACCGACGGCTTGCCGCGCTGATAGCCCTCGAGGAAGCCCGCCGAGGAGAGCTTGACGAGGTTGCGATAACCGGTCGGCGTCGCCGCCAGCAGGGTCAGGTGAAAGCGCTCCAGCCGGCCCGGCGCCCGGCGCTCGTGATCATCGACGACGTACACCTCGCAACCGATGATCGGCTTGATCCCGTGCTTCCGGCAAGCGGTGAACAGCTCGACCGCGCCGTTCATCACGCCATGATCGGTCAACCCCAGCGCCGGCTGATCGAACGAGGCCGCCCGCGCCGCGAGGTCGTCGATCCTGCACGCACCGTCGAGCAGCGAGTACTCGGAATGGACGTGCAGGTGGGCGCAAGCGGAGCTCATGCGGACTGGACCGAGGATAGGCGCCCGCGCGGACGACCCCGTACCCCAGCACCGCGGCCCGTCGCCCTCAGTCCGCTCTGTGCGGAGGTTTGAGTCGAGCCGGGTGCGGTGGCGGGACTAGCTACCCTGCGCGTCCTGGATCCAGCGCTGCAGCAGCTCCAGCGGCCGCCGGTCTCCGCGCACCAACGCATCGGGGGTTGGCGCACCATCGAGCACCATCAGCAGCGTGTCGGGGTCGCACACGATCGTCGTTCCGGCGGGATCCGGCGGCGGGGCCTCCGTGACCGACGGCTTCCGATCTGCAACGCGCAGGAACGCATCGGGCGTCGGCGACCCAGCGGCTTGATGGGCGATCGTGAACAGCTGCCCCCGGGTGGCGCCGGAATCGATCATCAACGCCGCGACGGTCAGCGCCAGCGGCGGGTCGAGCCGGACACCAGCCGCATACAGCTCGGAGAGCGTCAGCGGCTGGCGGATCAACTCGACGAGCGATGCGAACGCTCGCCTGTCGCCCGTGATCCGCGCGAGCCCGCGGCCGAGCCGGCGGCGGACCCGAGAAGCCACGACCGTGCGCGCGATGGCGGCCAGATCCCCGGCGACCTGGAAGCGCACCTCTCCGGGTGCGCGCGCCGCATCCACGAAGTCGATCCGCGGCGGCCCGTCCTGCACCGTGACCTGCACGACCGCCAGCTCGCCGAGGATCAGGTCATACGCGAGCGGCTGCGGGTGGACCGCGTGTTGGGCCGGCAGCAGCTGAAGCAGAAAGCGACCGGCGGTCATCGAGTCCTGCTCGGTGAGTGACTTGAACACCTTCGCCAGCCATGCCCGGGGCTTGGCGGGGGGCGTCCGGAGCTCGCCGGCGCCGGCGTCGCTGTCGAGATCGCCGACCCCGCCCGGCGGCGTCTGCACCCGGAGCCGCGCCAGCGCCGCGGCGAGCCGCTCGGACTCGACAGGCCCGCTCGGATCGGGGGCCGCGGGCCTGACATCCGCCTCGTCATGCGCCTGCTCCGCCGGCTGCTCTCGCGGCTGCGTCGTGCGCAGCGCGTCGAGCCGGCCGCGGACGTCTCCGATCGCCTGGTGGGCACGGGCCGCGCGGCCAATCTCCACTCGTAACCGGCGCTCCAACGATCCGGCCCGTGCCTGCGCCTCGGCGCGGGCTGCCCTTTCGCGCTCGGAAAGCGTACGCAGTCGCTCGAGCTCGTCGCGCAACTCCGACAGCGTCGCCTGCACCTGCGCGGCGACCGTCGGCCCAGGCTCGGAGCGGCGGATGCCCGCGGCTGCGCTCCAGCCCGCGAGCATCAGCTGCTCGCCGCGAACCAGCACCGCGTCGAACGCCGGCGGCCGTGGGCGCTGGCCCTGATGCGGGAACCCGGGCGCACGCGCGGATGCTGTTGCGAACTCGGCCCGGAGGTCAGGCAGGCGGCAGCGCTCGGCGAGCGCCCAGGCCACCTCGGTGGCGGCCCGCTCGGCGCGGGCCCGGCCCGCCTCGGCCGCGGCCGAGGCGTGCTCGGCTTCGTCGAGCCGTCGGTGCAGCAAGGCGAGCTCGGACTCAAGCTCCTCGGCTCGTCGCTGGAACGTGTCCGCGTCAACCGAGCTGCCGCGCTCGCGGTGCCCCAGTTGCTCCTCGAGCTCGGCGCGCAGCGCCTGCTCGGCGTAAGCCCGCTGCTCGGCCGCGCGCCGCTGGGCTTCATGCTCAGCGAGCAGCGCTGTCAGGTGCGCCACACGATCCTCGAGCTGCCGGATCCTGGCGGACAGCTCCTGTCCTGCCTGCTCGGCCTCCGCTGCCCGCCGACGTGCGTCCTGGAGCGCGATCTCGGAGCCTCGCAGCTGCCGCTGGACCAGCATCTCCGGGTCGAGTTGGCCGGGCCCCCCGGCCCCGGCGAGGTGCTCCCCGGCCGGTCGCTTCACGGGTGCGGGCAGTGGTACGACAACGGCGCCGAACTGAAGCCACAGCCGGCCGCTGAGCTCGGGCGCGAGCGACGCCGGCAGCGAGAAGCTCAGCCACCAAGTGCCGGGCGAGGCGCCGCTGAGGCTCGGCGGCTCCGGCATCGCCGGGAACCGATGGCGGGCCCCGTGCGCCTCGAGGACCAGCACGGGCTGCCCGCCGAGGGACGGTCGCCGGCGGCGCCACCGACCGCCGACGCGGATCGTGATCTGGTCACCCTCTGCCGACCATTCGACCGCGTCGATGCCAAGCGCGGACGGCACTCCAGGGGGGTCGACCATAATCGGAGGCGACGGTACGGCTCGGCGCGGACGGACGGCACAGGCTCAGCGAACCAACGTCCCCTCGTCGGCCGGACCGTTCGCCAGCCGCGCCGTGAGCGCACGGGCCTCCGCCAGCATCGCCTGCGCCTCGTCCAGCCCCGCGTCGCGCTGAGACGTGCTCTCCTGAGCGACCGCCAGCTCCGCGCCGAGCCGGTCGATCTCTGCCCGCAGCGCGGCCGCCTCGGACCGGGCCGCATCCCGCTCAACCGTTGCTCGCGCGAGCTCACTCCGCACCGAGTCCAGGTCCTGCAGCTGCGCCTGCAGATCGGCGACCTCGGCCGCCAGGACCATTGCCCTGGATTCGATTTCGGCGCGCTGGGCGGTCTCCTGCTCGACCAGCTCGCGCAATTGGTCGAGCGCTCGGCGCAGCTCGGTCTGCGCGGAATCGAGCCGTGCGTGAGCCGCCGCCCGTGACTCGAGTTCCGCGGTTGCCCGTGCGAGCGTGCCGCGCGCGGCCGCCGCGCTCGTCGTCCGCTCCTCCAACTCCGCTCTCAGCGCTGTGACCGTCGCTTCGAGCTCCGAGCCCGACCCAGCGGACTCACGAGCCGGCTCAGCCGTAGCAGCCGGCTCAGATGCAACACCCGGCTCGAACACCTCAGCCGGCTCAGGCACAACAGCCGGCTCAGCCGAAGCAGCCGGCTCAGACGAAGCAGCCGGCTCAGACGAAGCAGCCGGCTCAGACGAAGCGGCCGGCCCGGTCTCCAATTCAGGCTCCGAAAGCGGCGGTAGCGGAATCGCGACGTTGCCGAGCCACAGCGACATGTGCCCGTCGAGTCGCGACTGAAACCAGGCCGGGATCGCAAAGCTCGCGGTCCATGCCCCGTCCTCGTCGTTCAGCATCGCCTGCGGTTCGGTCGAAGCCGGAAAGCGGTGTCGGCGTCCATCGGCCTCGATGACCAGGAGCGCTCGGCCTTCCAGCGGCCGCCGCGGGCCGGTCCACAGTCCGCTCAACTGAACGACAGCCTGCTCCGCGGTCAGCGCCAAGCATCGCACCGATTCTATTTGCAGGGGATATCCGGGCACGTCGGGTACATCGGTCAGTCTCCGCGTTACCTTAACGCGCAGCTCCCGACTCGCCAAATCGCTCGGCGTCTATTCTGATCGCGGCCGGCGCTGGGCAACTATCACGCCGCCGGCCACAACTGCCGCCGTGAGTCCTGCCACGGCCAGCTTGCCGCGCACGCCGTGCATGCGGCGGCGCAGATACCACCGTGCGCCCTGCCACACCACGAAACCGAGCAGCTTGTAACCCATGCCCGCGATGCTACCCGACGTCCCGGTGTCTCACGCGCCAGGCCATCCGCGACTGCAGCGACCAGAGCTCGATGAACCCGGGCGACGCGGCCTGGGAGAACAGCCCGCCTGACTCGGAGAAGGTCGCCAGCTGCGCGTCGTAGATCGGCGTTCGGCGAGGACCGCGTGACCACCCGCGCCGAGCCCTTGTAGAGCTTGATCCCGATCGTGCCGGTGACCTGCACGTTGGCGGCGTCCATGTAGGCGTCGAGATCCGCGCGCAGCGGCTCCCACCACAGGCCGGCGTAGACGAGGTAGGCCCACTTCTGGTCGAGCATCGGCTTGAGCTGGTTCTGGTGGATCGTGCCGACGAGCTTCTCGAGCTCCTGGTGGGCGCTGCAGCAGGATCGCCGCCGCCGGCACCTCGTAGATGTCGCGGACCTTGAGCCCGACGATCCGGTCCTCGATGTGGTCGACGATCCCGACCCCGTGGCGGGCGCCGATCTCCGCCACGCGCTCGATCAGCTCGACCAGCCCGAGCCGCTCGCCGTTCAGCGCCACCGGCACCCCGCGCTCGAACTCCGACGTCACCACCTCGGGCTCGTCGGGCGCCTCCTCGGGCCGCGTGACGAGCTGGAACACGTCGTCGTCGGGAGCGTGCTCGAGCTCCTCGATCCAGCGGCCCTCGCTCGAGCGGCCCCAGAGGTTGTCGTCGATCGAGTACGGCGCCGCCTCGGTCCCGCCCTTGACCGGAATCCCGTGCTCGCGGGCGTATGCGATCTCCTCCTCGCGACCCATCCGCCAGCTGCGGACCGGCGCGATCACCTTCAGCTCGGGCGCCAGCGTGGCGATCGTCGCCTCGATCCGCACCTGGTCGTTGCCCTTGCCGGTGCAGCCGTGGGCGATCGTGTCGCAGCCCGATAGGCGCGCGTGCTCGACGGCGAGCTTGGCGATCAGCGGCCGCCCGAGCGCGGTGAACAGCGGATAGCCGAGGCCGTAGATCGCGTTCGCCTTGATCGCCGGCACGACGTACTCGCTCGCGAACTCCTCGCGCGCATCGACGACGTGGCAGTCGATCGCGCCCGAGCTGCAGCGCCTTGCCGCTGATCGACCTCGTAGTCCTCGCCGGGCTGGCCGAGGTTGACCGTCAGCGCGACGACCTCGGCGTCGTAGCGGTCCTGGATCCACTTGAGCATCACGCTCGTGTCGAGCCCGCCGCTGTAGAGCAGCAGCACCCGGTGGACGTCGGCCGGGTCGGCCTCGTAGGTCGCGGTCGGCTGGGGCGATCGGATCGGTCACGGGGCCGGATTATGAGGGTGTATGTGGGGCATGGCGGGGTCCTACTTCTCCGCCAGCCGCCGGTGCACGTCCCACCACAGCGCCTCGTACGCCAGCGCCGCCGCGCGAGCGCGGGCGCGAACGCCGCCACCACGTCGCGCTCCTCCCCCATCCGCTCGACCTCATCGGCGGAGGGGATCGCCGCCCCGAGCATCGTCAGGTGATGGGCTCTGCGCGAACCGCGCCATCACCTCGCGGTGCAGCGCTTGCGGACGTCGACCATCGAGAAGAACGCGAACACCGGCGGCCCATCGCTCTGCGACCAGCTTCCGAGCTGCTCGAACGTGCGCGAGGACAGCGTCGCCGGGATGATCGGGACGAGCAGCGCGTCGGCGGCCTCGAACACGCTCTCGGAGACGAGCGAGATGCTCGGCGGGCAGTCGAGGAAGATGTAGTCGTAGTCGCTCGCGCAGCGGCTCCAGCACCCGCGCGAGCCGACTGGTGGGCCGCTTGAAGTTGTCGAGCGCGAGGTCCATGTGCCGGTAGGAGAAGTCGGCCGGCAGCAGGTCGAGGCCGCTCGTGGTCGGTGCCCTTGATCAGCTCGGCGACATCGCGTCTCAGCCGGACCAGCTTGCCGGCCGCCGCCGCGGCACCTTGGGCCTGATCCGGAACAGGTACGTGCTCGCGCCCTGCGGATCGAGGTCCCACAGCAGCGTCCGGGCGCCGTCGCGGGCCGCCAGGTAGGCGAGGTTGACGGCCGCCGAGGTCTTCCCGACGCCGCCCTTGATGTTGTACGTGGCGAGGACCGTGGCTCACCCGAACGTATCCTTCACCAGCCGGCTGCTGCCGCTTGACGCGAACTCCGCGAACCGCTCGGCGAACTCGCTCGCGCGCTGCCTGCTCGTCCTCGCGCAGCCGCTCGACGAGCACGCCCATCGCCATCAGCGCCGCCGGCCCCGCCCGGCAGCGCCGACGACCTCGTCGCGCAGCGAGCGCAGCGTCGCGACCTGGACCTCGCGGTCCTGATGGCGGCCGAGCACATCCTGAAGCGCCTTGAGCGCCTTGATCATCGGCTTGACGACATCGCCGGCGATACAGCGGCAGCGCCGAACAGCTCGAGCAGGTAGCGCAGCTCCTTGCCCTTCTTGCGCAGCTCGTGGTAGGCCTCGGGCGGGCTCGAGTCGTCGATCGCGCGCCCCATCTGGACCATCCGCCGGTAGACCTTGCGGATCCGCTCGCCGGCCAGCTCGCCGATCGGCATCGTGGCGGCGGGCCGGTCGTCCACCGCTGCCGCGATCGAGCCCGGCCAGGAACGTCGCCCAGCCGGCCAGGAGCCGGCGGCGTCGCTCGGAGCGCAGCGCGCGGACCATCTCGCCGGCGCGGCACTCGAGGCGCCGCTCGCTGGAGCACCGTCGAGCAGCGGCTCAGGTCCGAGCGCATGGCCTCGGGCACCATCGCGCGGTAGCGCGTCGAACTCCAGCACGTAGACGTCGAGGTCGCGGCATCGCCGGTGACCTGCTGGAGCCAGCGGAACTCGGCGCGGAACCGGGCCAGCGCGGCCGGCGGAAACACGTCCTTGAGCTCGCGCTGGACCGAGCGCGAGCGCCGGATCGAGACGCGGAAGTCGTGCAGGAACTCGGTGTCGATGTCGGCGATCGTGCCCTCCAGGTTCGCCTCGATCACGTCCAGCAGCCGGCGCAGGATCGCGGCCGCGGCCTGGTCGGCGCGCTGGCGATAGTCGAGTGCCACCTCGATCTTCGCCGAGGTCCCGCCGGGCGTGCCGCCGGCGGCGATGACCGCCTCGTCAACCAGCGGCGCCGGTGCGGCGCGGTAGCCGAGCTCGCGCTCGAGCTCGTCCCGGACGCGCCCGAGCTCGTTCGTCGTAGCCGCGGACGCCGGCCACCCTGACGCGCGGACGGAGGGCCGCGCGGCGACCGGAGGACGAGACCAGTGCAGGGGCTTCGAGCGTCATCCGCACGACCGTCTTGCGCTCGTCGTCGAGCACATCGAGGCCCCGGCCTCGACTGTGCAGACGCGCCAGCGGCAGCAGCGCGCGGACCTCGATGATCTGCCCGAGCTGGTCGCGCAGCGGCCCCGGCGCGAGCTCGCGCGCGAGCAGCGGACGGATCGGCTCGGCGCTCGGCAGCGCGGCGCTGCTCGGCACCCGAGGAGCCGTCGAGCAGCGCCAGCCGTCCCGCCTCGTGGACCAGCGACCAGCCCTTCGGCGTGCAGGAGCCCGTCGAACGTGTCGTAGAAGGTCCGATCCTGCTCGACGCAGCGCGTGGTCGCGAACGTCCAAGCTGCTCTTCAGCGCTTCGCTGACGGCTTCGAGGGACGAGCCCGTCAGGCGGCAGGTAGTCGCTCACGCGAGCTGCCTCAGCCGCGCCACAGCCTCGTCGATCTCCGGTTCTGATGACGATCAGCGGCGGCTCGAACCGGATCGTCGCCCGGACCCGGTGGCGTTGACGACCAGCCGCTGCTCGAGCAGCGCGCGGCGCGCGAGCTCCGGCGCGCTGACCCCTGGTACGAGGTCGACTGCGACCATCAGCCCGCGGCCGCGGACGGTCGCCGACGTTCGGCAGCGTCGCGAGCCCTGCCGCCAGGCGCTCGCCGAGCTGCCCGCACACCCGCGAGCAACTCCGGGTCCGAGCAGATCTCGAGCGCCACCAGCGCCGCCGAGCAGACGAGCGGGCCGCCGGCGAAGGTCGAGCCGTGGTCGCCGGTGCTGAGCACGTCGGCCAGCCGCGGGCCGGTGACGAGCGCGCCGATCGGCAGCCCCCCGCCGAGCGCCTTCGCGCTCGTCAGCGCGTCAGGGACGACGCCGGTCTGCTCGTAGGCCCACAGCGTGCCGGTCCGCCCCATCCCGGTCTGGATCTCGTCGAACACGAGCGCGGCGCCGATCCGGTCGCAGGCGTCGCGCGCAGCCGCCAGCAGCTCGTCGGCGATGACGTGGATCCCCGTCTCACCCTGGATCGGCTCCATCAGCACCGCGGCCGTGTCCGCGTCGACGGCCGCCTCCAACGCCGACGGATCCTTGGGCACGACGACGAAGCCGGGTACCAGCGGCGCAAACGGCGCCTGCTTGGACTCCTGCGGAGTGGCCGACAGGGCGCCGTAGGTGCGGCCGTGGAACGCGTCCTGGAGCACGACGATGTTGCCGCCCGGCCTGGCCTTGCGGACGAGCTTGAGCGCCGCCTCGTTCGCCTCGGCGCCGGAGTTGCAGAGGAACACCTTGCCGCTTCAGCGAGCTCTCGGCGAGGCGCTCGCTGAGCCGCATGGCCGGCTCGGTGTAGTACAGGTTGGTGGCGTGGGTGAGCGTTCCGAGTTGGTCGCGCACGGCCGCGACGACGCGCGGGTGGCAGTGACCGACGTTCAGGACCGAGATCCCGGCCAGGAAGTCGAGGTACTCGTTCCCGTCCGAGTCCCACAGCCGGCACCCGGACCCGCGCACGAACTGCACGGGGTTGCGAGCGTAGGTCGGGATCGCGTACTCGCGCTCGAGCTGCTGCAGTTGCTCCAGCGAGGCGCTCACGACGGGGCCCCGATCTTCGTCCCTTGCCCGGCGTCGGTGAACAGCTCGAGCAGCAGCGAGTGCGGGACACGACCGTCGACGATGTAGGCGTTGCCGACGCCTCCGTGGATCGCGTCGAGGCAGGCGGCGAGCTTCGGCCGCATGCCGCCGACCACGGTCGGCAGCATCGACTCGATCTGGTCGGCGGTCGTCTCCGAGACGACGCTCGCGGGGTCGTCCGGATCGCGCATCCAGCCGGGGACGTCGGTCAGGAACATCAGCTTGTAGGCGCCCAGCGCGCGCGCGACGGCACCCGCGGCCTCGTCGGCGTTGATGTTGTACGAATGGCCGTCCCGGTCGGCGCCGACGCTCGCGACGACCGGGATGTAGTCCTGGGCGATGTGATTGAGCACGTCGACGTCGACCCGCTCGATCCGGCCGACGAAGCCGATGTCCTGCCCGCTGGGCGCCGCCTGGCGCACGGCGCGGAACAGTAGGCCGTCGTCACCGCACAGCCCGACCGCCGGCTGGCCGTGGCGGTTGATCAGCAGCACGATGTCCTTGTTGACCTTGCCGACGAGCACCATCTTCGCGACCTCGACCGTCTGCTCATCGGACACCCGCAGCCCGTCGACGAACTGGACCGGGAGATCGAGGCGCTGCATGTAGCTGGTGATCTCAGGGCCGCCACCGTGGACGATCACCGGGTTCATGCCGACGTACTTGAGCAGCACGACGTCACGGGCGAAGTCCTCCTGCAGCGTGGGGTCGGTCATCGCCGCGCCGCCGTACTTGATCACCACGGTCTTGCCGTGGAACTCACGGATGTAGGGCAGCGCCTCGAGCAGTGTGGCGACGTCTCGGGTGCTCATGTCGTGTACTCGGCGTTGATCGTCACGTACTCATGGCCGAGGTCGGAGAAGTAGACCTCGCTCTCGGCGCCCTGGCCGGGGAGACCGATCTCGTACTCGACCTCGCTGCGCTGCACCGCGGCCTGCAGCCCGGCGATGTCGTGGGGGACGAACGCTCCGCGCGCGCAAACCTGCATGCCCTCGATGACGATGTCCAGCTCCAGCGGCGCCGCGCCGGGCATCGCCATCCCGGCCGCCTGAACAATTCTCCCCCAGTTCGGATCGCCGCCGTACAGGGCTGTCTTGACCAGCGACGAATCGGCGATCGCCCGCGCCACACGGTCTGTAGCAGCCTGGTCGCCGCCGCGCACGACGACGCGCCCGACCCGCCTGGCCCCCTCGCCGTCGCGTACGACCTGCAGCGCAAGCTGGCGCAGCAGCGCATCGAGTGCCTCGCCGAAGTGCAGCTCATCCGCGGTCTCGGGCTCGATCCGGACCCCCGATGAGCCGCTGCACTGGAAGATCACGGTGTCGCTGGTCGAGAGCTGACCGTCGACGCTGACCCGTTCGAACGAGCGCTTGACGCACACCCCGAGCAGCAGGTCGGCCGTGTCGGCGGACATCGCCGCATCGGTCTGCACGAACACGAGCAGGGTCGCGAACCCGGGGGAGATCATCCCCGCCCCCTTGGCCTGGGCCGTCAGACGGACAGCACCTGCGTTCAGGGCGACCTCCAGGCACGCGCGCTTGGCGAACGCGTCGGTCGTGCGGATCGCCTCGGCGAAGTCGATCTCGCCCGCCGGTCGCAGCTCTCGCGCGGCCGCTTCGATCCCGCTCGCGACCATCTCAATCGGCAGCGGTACGCCGATCACGCCGGTCGACGCGACGGCGACCGTGTCCTGCGGCACGGCACCGAGCCGCGCGGCCGCGGCTTGCATCGTGGCCGCGTCCTCGAGGCCCCGGACACCGGTGGCCGCATTCGCGTTGCCCGAATTGACGACGACAGCGCGCAGTCCTGAAAGCTGGCAACGCTCGCTCGTCAAGAGCACCGGAGCCGCGAGTGCGCCCGAGCGGGTGAACCGCGCGGCGCTCGTCGTGTGCGGCGCGTCGGACACGAGCAGACCGAGGTCGGGGACGCCGCCGCCTTTGATCCCGCACGCGACCCCGGCCGCGCGGAAGCCACTCGGAAGCCCGGGTTCTCCGGACTCCGTCAGCTGTGCCGGAACCTCCACCCAGCGAGAGGTGAAGAAGGAGCTGGTCGTGCTCATTCGATGCCCTCCCCCTCCGGGCACCCGAACATCAGGTTCAGGTTCTGGACAGCCTGCGAGGCGGCGCCCTTCCAGAGGTTGTCGATCGCGGCGAACACGATCACCCGGCCGGTGCGCTCGTCCCGGTGAACGGAGATCCTGCACATGTTCGTCTCCCGGACATCGCGGACACCGGGTGGCTTGGACGCCAGCTCGACGAACGGCTCCTCGGCGTACGCGTCCCGGTAGAGCTGCTCGAGGTCGGTCGCGCCGTTGGCCGTGGTCACGTAACAGGACAGGAGCTCGCCCTGGTCGAGCGGCAGCAGGTGCGGCGTGAACGTGATCTTCAGATCGGCGCCCATCGCCGCGAGCTCCTGCTCGATCTCGGGCGTGTGGCGGTGGCGCGGGACCCCGTAGGCGTTGACGTTCTCGTCGGCGGCGACGAAGTGGGTCCGTTCGCTCGGGGCGCGCCCCGCGCCCGAGACCCCCGATTTCGCATCGATCACGACGTCGTCGATCAGTCCGCCCGCGGCCAGCGGCGCGAGCGCCAGCAGCGCTGCCGTCGGGAAGCAGCCGGGGTTGGCCACGAGCCCCGCCCCACGGATCTGCTCCCGGTAGCGCTCGGGCAGCCCATATACGGCCTCGGCGAGGAGCTCCGGCTGGACGTGGTCGCGATACCACTGCTCGTACACGTCCGGGTCCCGCAGCCGGAAGTCGGCGCTCAGGTCGACGACTCTGACGCCGGCGGCGCGCAACTGCGCGACCAACGGCGCGGACGCGCCATGAGGGTACGCGACGACGGCGGCATCGACCTCCGCATGGCGGTCGAGGTCGAGCTCCTCCAACGTGAGCGGCACGCGGTGATGGGGATAGAGGTCGTCGAGCCGGCGCCCGACGTCGCTGCGCGCCGTCACCGCCACCAGCTCGAACGAAGGATGCCGGTACAGCAGGCGTGCGCTCAGCGCGCCGGTGAAGCCCGCCGCACCGAGCACGGCGACACGATGCCTATGAGTCACGGACCCTCCCACCCAGCTCGTGCTCGAGCGCGTTGACGACCTCCACGCGCTTGCGCGCGACCTCCTCGTCGGTCAGTGTCCGGTTCGGCGCGCGATAGGCGAGTCGCAGCGCCAACGACACGCGCCCCTCGCCGAGCTTGTCCGGATCTCGGTAAACGTCGAACACCTCGGCGCTGCGGATCAGCGGCGCTCCGCTCCGGCGCACGACCTCGAGCACCTCGGCCGCAGTCGTCTGCTCGCTGACGATCACGGCGAGGTCCTCGCGAACCTCGGGGAGGCTCGTCAGGTCTTGGTACAGAGTGACGTCCGGCGCGTGCGCGACGACCGCGTCGAGATCGAGTTCGAATGCCGCCGCCGTGTCCGGGAGGTCCCAATCGGCGGCGATCAGCGGGTGTAGCTCGCCGAGCCAGCCGACCGCCGTGCCGTCGATCAGGATGTCCGCTGCCCGCCCGGGATGCAGGAAGGGCCGCGCTTGCGCCTCGGCCGCAGCTAAGGTCCATGGTGCGCGCAGCGTGTCGAGCAGCCCCTGTACGACACCCTTGCCGGCGAAGAAGTCGGCGGCCGGCGGCTCCGGGTCGCGCCACGTCGCGTTGCGGGCCGGACCGACCATCACCGCCGCGACGTGGAACGGCTCCCTCGGGAGACCAGGCTCCTCGCCCGGCAGGTACACCGCCCCGGCCTCGAACAGCCTCAGAGCGCTCGCGCCGCGAGCCCGGTTTCGCTGCGCAACATCGAGCAGCGAGCCGAGCAGCGTCGTGCGCAACTGCGACTGCTCGGTCGACATCGGGTTCTCGAGCTCGAGCACATCGTGCTCGGGCAGTCTGAGTCGGGCAGCCAGTTCGGGGCCGACAAAGCTCCAGCCGACGACCTCATGCAGCCCCTGGCTGGTCAGCGCATCGACCGCCCGGCGGCGTAGGCGCTGGAGCTCGGTCAACGCGCCTGAAGCGCCGTGCCGGCTGGGCAACGTCGCGGGGAGCTTCTCCAGCGCGTCGAGCCGCGCCACCTCCTCGATCACGTCGGCCTCACGGGTGATGTCGCCGCGCCGAAAGGCCGGCGGCTGCACGTCGAGGCCGTCGGGCGCGTCGGCGGTGGTGAACTCGAGCGCCTCGAGGATCTCGCGGCTCCGGGCGCGCGGCACGGCAACGCCGAGCAGGCCGTTCACGCGCGCGTCTCTGAGCCGGATCGTGACCGGGTCTGGGCCGGGTCCCCCGATATCGATCGTCCCGGGCACCACGCGCGCTCCGCACAGCTCGATCATCAGCTTCGTCGCGACCGCCTGGGCCTCCATCGCCTGCTCGGGCTGAAGCTGCTTCTCGAACCTGGTCGAGGCCTCGCTGCGCAAGCCGAGCTTCAGTGAGGTCCGATGGATGTTGGCCCCGTTCCAGTTCGCGACCTCCATCAACACGCGGGTGGTGTCTGGCTCGACCTCGGACCGCGCGCCGCCCATGATCCCGGCGATCGACGTCGGGCCATCGGCGTCGGCGATCAGCACCATCTCCTCATCGAGCGTCCGGGTCTGTCCGTCAAGCGTGTCGACCTGCTCGGCGGACTGCGCCCGGCGGACTGTGAGTGTCCTGCCCGCGATCCGGTCGAGATCGAACGCGTGCAGTGGCTGACCGGCCAGCAACATCACGTAGTTGGTGATGTCGACGACGTTGGAGATCGGTCGCTGGCCGGCGGCCATCAACCGGGCTTTGAGCCAGGCCGGGCTCGGGCCGATCTTGACGTCCTCGAACACGCGCGCGGTGAAGCGCGGGCACAGGTCCGGGCACTGCACCGTGACCTGGATCTGCGTCTGATCGAGCTCGCCGGCGCTGCCGCGGTCGTCTGCCCAGGGGGGTTGTTGCAGCGGCGCCCCGGTCGCCGCGTGAACCTCCCGCGCGACGCCGTAGATACCGAGGCAGTCGGGGCGGTTGGGGGTCACCTCGAGCACCAGCACGTCGGTCGCGATCGGGAGCACGGCGCTCAGCGGCGTCCCGGGCGCCACGCCGTTCTCGTCGAGGACGATGATCCCGGCGTGGTCGGTCCCGATCGCGAGCTCGTCCTCGGCGAGGATCATCCCGTTGGAATCGACCCCTCGCAGCCGTGCCTTGCCGAGCGTCGATCCGTCCGGCATCACCGCGCCCGGCCGGGCAACCGCAACAGTCTGACCCGCCGCCACGTTCGGCGCGCCGCAGACGATTTGGGACGGAGCCTGATCGCCGATGTCCACCAGGCATACGCGGAGCCGGTCGGCGTCAGGATGCTGCTCCGCCTCGAGCACCCGGCCGACGACGAATTGGTGCAGCGCGCCGACGCCGTGTCGCTCGACCCGCTCGACCTCGGTGCCGGTCATCGCGAGCCGATCGGCGAGTTCCGGCGCCGGCAGCCCCGGTGCGCAGTACTCGTGCAGCCATTCGAGCGGGACGCGCATCAGCCGAACTGCTCCAGGAACCGGACGTCGTTGTCATAGAACAGCCGCAGGTCGGGGACTCCGTGCTTGAGCATCGCGATCCGCTCGATCCCCATCCCGAACGCGAATCCCCGCACCTTCTCCGGGTCGTAGCCGTGTTCGAGCACGTGCGCGAACACGTTCGGGTCGACCATCCCGGCGCCGAGGATCTCGATCCACGCCGTGCCCTTGCACAGCGGGCAGCGCTCGCCTTCGGCGGTGATCCCGTCGACGCAGTTGAAGCACGACACGTCGACTTCGACGCTCGGTTCGGTGAACGGGAAGAAGTGCGGCCGCAGGCGCACCTCGCGCTCCTCGCCGAAGACCGCGCGCGCGAACGTCAGCAGCGTCCCCTTCAGGTCCGCGAGCGTGATGTCCGTGTCGACCGCCAGCCCCTCGATCTGGTGAAACTGGGGCGTGTGGGTCGCGTCGGAGTCCGGGCGGTACACGCGGCCGGGGACGATGACGTAGATCGGCGGCGGCTGCTGTTGCATCGCGCGGATCTGCATCGGGGAGGTGTGGACGCGCAGCAGCCGCGATTCCGGGTCGAAGATGTCGTGCGCCGGCTTGATGTAGAACGTGTCCGTCATCAGCCTCGACGGATGCGTCGGGGCGTGGTTGAGGGCGTCGAAGTTGTAGTAGACCGTCTCGACTTCGGGCCCCTCGGCGACGTTGAAGCCGAGTCCGACGAATACGTCCTCGATCTCGCGGCGGGTCGCGGTGATCAGATGCAGGCGGCCGATCGCCGGCAGCGGGTCGGCGGGCAGCGTGACATCGACGCGATCCTGGATCAGGCGCTGCTCGAGCTCCGCGGTCGCGAGCGCCTGGGCCTTGCGATCGATCGCCTGCTCGAGCGCCTGGCGTGCGGCGTTGGCAGCCTTGCCGGTCGCCGCGCGCTCTTCGGGTGCAAGCTGGGCGACAGTTCGCAGCAGGTTCGGCAGCTCGGCCTTGCGGCCGAGGAACCGGATCCTCGTCGCTTCAAGTGCCTCGCTGTCGCCGGCAGCGTCGATCGCCCGCTCCGCCTCGCGCTGCAGCTCCTCAATTCGCCCGGTCATCCGCCGGCCATCCTAGTTACCTCGTACAGCGCCACCGCCGCCGCCACCGCGGCATTGAGGGAGTGGGTGGCGATCGGGATCCGCGCGGCGCAGCCGGCCTGCGCTGTGATCTGCGCCGGGAGCCCTTGCCGCTCGGAGCCGACGAGCAGGGTCAGCCCGGGGCCGGCCTGGGCCACGGCTTCGGCGAGCGTGGCCCGCGCCGTTAGGTCCAGCGCGATCGTCGACCCTGGCAGCGCGTCGATCGTCGTCACGGCCGCGATTGGCACACCGAAGACTGCTCCCATACTCGCCCGCACGGCCTTTGGCCCGAACGGATCCGCGCTCCCGGGCCCGATCGCCACGCTCGACGCGCCGAACGCCTCAGCCGAGCGCAGGATCGCGCCGACGTTGCCGGGATCGTGGACACCGTGTAGATAGACGCACAGCGGGCCCAGAGGTTCGGCCGCCCACCGTTCCTCGTACACCGCGAGCGTCCGCGTCCCGGACCCAAGGTCCGAGACGCTCGCGAGCAGCTTCGCGTCGACCTCGACGCCCGGCAGGTCGCTGCCACTCGCGCAGAAGCGCTCGATCGCCGTCCAGCCGGCGGCGTCGGCCGCCGCCAGCAGATCTTCGCCCTCGGCCACGAACCGTCCGGCCCGCTCGCGGACGCGCCGGCGCGTCCGCAGCTTGCGGATCTCCTTGAGCTTCTGGTTATGGTGGCTTGAGATTGTTATTGCGTCTGCCTTGGGAAGGGAGTCACGCCATGAGACTTGTTACGACGCTGGTGCTGAGCGCCGCGCTGTGCACGGCGGTCGCGGCCTGCGGGTCCTCGAGTGCTTCCTCCTCCTCGAGTGCGAGCTCGGCCGCCAGTTCCTCCGCGGCGGCCGCCGGCACGACCGGTGTCTCCGATGCGGTCCAGGCCGCTCGGGTGAAAGCCGCCGAGTGCATGCGCGCACAGGGAATCGACATCCCCGACCCGACGCCGGGAAGCGGATCGATCCGCTCGATCTACCGGATCATCGGCACTTACCCCAACACCAAGGTCCAGGCGGCGCTCAAGGCGTGTGCGGGTGAGATCCGGCAGGCGTTCCCAAACGTGACCAGCCTCACCCCCGCCCAGCAGGCGCAGCGCCGGCAGGCTCTGATCGTGTTCTCGCAGTGCATGCGCGCCCGCGGGATCAATTTCCCCGACCCGACGAGCGCGGCGAGTAATCCGGCCTCCTTCTACGGGGCAATCGCCTCGCTGCCGACGGGCACGCCCGCCTACAAGGCGGCCAGCGCCGCCTGCCGGGCACAGGCAGTGAAGGTGGCGGGCGGCTGAGGGATCGGTCTTGGTGGTCGGTTTCATCGTCGGGCAATAAAAAGGGCGCCCTCCGTGTGGAGCGGCGCCCGGTGGCGGTGCTGGTTGTCGGCCTATTGCTCAGCCGGCCGCCAGCGCCTCGCGGGCGCGATCGGCAAAGCGTCGGAAGGTGTCGGCATCGCGGACTGCGATGTCCGCGAGGATCTTGCGGTCGAGCTCGACCCCGGCCTGCTGAAGGCCGTGCATGAACTGCGAGTAGGAAAGACCGTTCTGGCGCGCGGCGGCGTTGATGCGCGTGATCCACAGGCGCCGGAAGTCTCGCTTGCGGTTGCGCCGGTCGCGGTAGCGGTACTGGTCGGCCTTGAGCACCGCTTCCTTGGCCGTGCGGTAATGCCTGCTGGCGTCGCCCCGGTAGCCCTTCGCGAGCTGGAGCGTGGCGCGGCGCTTCTTGCGGGCGTGGATCGAGCGCTTGACGCGGGTCATTTCCCGCTCCCGTGCTTGACCCCGAGAAGCGTCTTGATGCGCTTCTCGTCGGTCTTGGCGATCACCGCGGGCCGTCCGAGCCGGCGCTTTCGCTTCGGCGACTTCTTCTCCAGGATGTGGCTCGTGAAAGCGCTGCGTCCGCGTACCTTGCCGGTCGCGGTCACCTTGAAGCGCTTCTTCGCGCCGGAGTGGGTCTTCATCTTGGGCATCGCCGGGCGCTTAGTAAAGCAGACGGCTGGAGGAGGGCCGTCTCGGGGGACTACGCCGCGGCGTCGCTCGGTGCCGGGGCCCCGGCGTCAGCGCCGCCGCCGGCCTCTGCGCTACCGGCATCTGCGTCAGCCATATCTGGACTATCGGCTTCTGGAGCACGGGCCTCCGGGCCATCGACCTCTGGGCCAGCGGCCTCTTGGCCACCGGCCTCGGGACCATCGGCCTCGGGACCATCGGCCTCGGGACCATCGGCCTCGGGACCATCGGCCTCGGGACCATCGGCGCTTGCGGCGCCGCCATTCGCGTGGGCGGCACGGGAGTGCTTGCCGCGACCGGCATGCGCGTCGCCATCGCCGTCGCCATGCGGCTTGTCACGCTCGCCGGCCAGAACAGCCCTCGACGGGGCGAGCAGCATCGTCATGTTGCGCCCATCCTGGATCGGCGACTGCTCCACGACCGCGATCTCGGACAGCTCACCGGAGAGGCGGTCGAGCAGCGCGGTCCCACGCTCAGGGTGAGTCACCTCGCGTCCGCGGAACATGATCGTGATCTTGACCTTGTCCTTGTTCATCAGGAACCGGGTCACGTGACCCTTCTTGGTGTCGTAGTCGTTCTGCGCGATCTTGGGTCGGAACTTGATCTCGCGGACGGTGATCTGCTGCTGGTGACGGCGAGCGGCCTTCTGTTTCTGCGCCTGCTCGTACTTGTATTTGGAGTAGTCGAGCACACGGACGACCGGCGGGCGCGCCTCCGGCGCGACCTCGACCAGGTCGAGATCCCGCTGCTGGGCATACGAGAGCGCCTCGGAGGTCTTAACGACTCCGATCTGATTCCCATCCTCGCCGATCAGCCGGACCTCGGGTACACGGATCCGGTCGTTGATCCGCGTCTGGTCCCGCTCAGGGGGGCGCCGGTCGAACCTACGTGGGACCGGCACTAGCTTCTGTGGCGTGACGTCAAGCGCCGGGCCGTGTGTGATGAAGCTCTTGGATCAACGGGGCTGAGTATAGCGGCGAGACCTAGTGGAGCGAGCGTGTTTTGACCTCGTGCGTCACGCGCTCGATCAGCGCATTGACACCGACCGACCCGGCGTCGCCCCGACGGTGCTCGCGCAGAGCCACCTCGTTGGCTTCCTGCTCGCGATCGCCGACCACGAGCATGTAGGGAATCTTGCGCAGTTCGGCGTCACGGATCTTGCGTCGCACCGATTCGGTCCGGTCGTCGACCTCGGCCCGCAGCCCGGCGTCCGACAGCTGCTTCGCTACCGATCCGGCGTACTCCAGGTGGCGGTCGGCGATCGGCAGCACGATCGCCTGCACCGGCGAGAGCCACACGGGCAGCTCGCCCCGGAGATGCTCGAGCAGGATCCCGATGAAGCGCTCGTAGGACCCCATCAACGCCCGGTGGATCATCACCGGCCGGTGCTCGGTGTTGTCGGCTCCGGTATAGACGAGGTTGAAACGCTCCGGGAAGTTGTAGTCGAGCTGCACGGTCCCGAGCTGCCATGACCGTCCCAGCGAGTCGGTCATGTGCATATCGATCTTGGGTCCGTAGAAGGCGCCGTCGCCCTCGTTCAGTTCGTACTGGAGCCCTTGGCTCTCGAGCGCGCTGGCGAGCGCGGCCTCACTCAGGTCCCACAGTTTCTCGGCCCCGATCCGCTTCTCGGGACGGGTCGAGAGCTCCAATCGCACATCGAGCCCGAACACCGCATAGGTCGCGAACGCGAACTCCAGACAGCCCGCGACCTCCTGCTGGATCTGGTCCTCGGTGCAGAAGATGTGCGCGTCGTCCTGAGCGAAGTGTCGCACCCGCAGCAGGCCGTGCAGGGTGCCGCTGGGCTCGCGGCGATGCAGCAGACCCGGTTCCGAATAGCGCCGGGGGAGATCCCGGTAGGAGTGCTGCTGCAGCGAGTACAGCTGGCAATGGCCCGGGCAGTTCATCGGCTTCAGCGCCATCACGCGATCCTCGAACTCGGTCACGAACATGTTGTCGCGGAACTTGTCCCAGTGACCGGAGGTCTTCCACAGTGAGCTGTCGTACAGCTGCGGCGTCTTCACCTCGGTGTATCCCCGCTCGCGACCCATCTCCCGGCTGAGCTCGACAAGCGAGTTGAACACCACAGTCCCGGCCGGCAGCCAGAACGCCGCTCCCGGTGAGACCTCCGAGAAGGTGAACAGCCCGAGCTGATGACCCAGCCGGCGGTGATCGTTGGCCCTGCGCCTGCTCGAGCTGCCTCAGGTGCTCGTCCAGATCCTTGCCGGAGAAGAACGCCGTGCCGTAGATCCGCGTCAGCATCGGTCTGTTCGAGTCGCCGCGCCAGTAAGCGCCCGCAACCGACTGCAGCTTGAAGGCCTTGATTCGCTTGGTACTCGGCGAGTGCGGGCCCTTGCAGAGATCGGTGAACGGGCCGTTGGTGTACAGGCTGACAGTGTGCACGCCGTGCTCCCGGACCAGATCCTCGATCAGTTCAACCTTGTAATCCTGGCCTTCGCCCAGGAACCGCTCGAGCGCCTCGCCCGCGGCCACCTCCTCCCGCACGAACGGCTCGTCGGCGTCGATGTGCTCGCGCATCCGCCGCTCGATCTGCTCGAAGTCAGCCTCGCTGACCGTCACCCCGTCTGGAAAGTCGAAGTCGTAGTAGAAACCATTATCGATCGCGGGCCCGATCGAGATCTTGACCCCGGGGTACAGCTCCAGCACCGCGGCGGCGAGCACGTGCGCCGCGTCGTGGCGAATCAGCGCCAGCGCCTCATCACCACTGCGGTCCGTGAGGATCTCGATCGTCGCTGCGGCGCCATCGGCCTGCGGCAGGGGGCGCGCCAGGTCGCGCACTTCTCCATCGACCTTCACCGCCAGCGCGGCCCGTGCCAGTCCGGCGCCGATTGCGGCGGCGGCCTGCGCACCGCTCGCACCTTCGGGAAGCAGGAGCGTGTTGCCGTCGGGGAGCTCGTATTCCATCGTCCGATGGATCCTACGACCCGGCTCGCGTCAATGGTCGCCGGCGCGGGTCGCCCGGACCTGAAACTTGAACCCGACAACGGTGACCAGCAGCACCACGAATGCCCGACACGCCATGCCCGCCCGGCGCACTGGTTGCTCGATCTCCTCGACCCGGCCGCGGAACGTCCCCGTGCACCAGCGACCGCCGGGCCGGGCCGGGCCGGAGCCGCCATCGTTACTCGCGCGCGAGCCGCCGAGCTTGGCAACGCCATCTCGACATCCGCCACACAGCCGCCACGCGCCGCCGGGCCCGAGCCGACGGCGGAGGGTGCACTCGGAGCCGCCGCAACCGCGATCACCGCGCACGCCGCGATAATCCTCCCCTCACGGCGCCAAGTCGGGCCACGCTGCCCCCATCCAGCCACGCTACAGTTACCGCTCCCGGACGATTAGCTCAGCTGGGAGAGCGCCGTCTCGACAAGGCGGAGGTCGCTGGTTCGAGCCCAGCATCGTCCACTGGCGTAGTTACAGGGGGTTCGCCTACTTCCGGTCATCGGCAATTTGCGGGGTGCGCGTCCTGAGTGCGTCCCGCAGACTTCCTCGCGGGCCTACCGAATGGCCTCGGCGGCGGGGACGCGGGGCTTGGTTTCCAGCTCTCGCATCGTCCCCGCGTAGTGCCGCGCAAGGGTCGCGACCGAGTGCCCGGCCTGCTCGGCGACGTAGGTCAGGCTTCGGCCCTCCCAGAGGAGCAGCGAGACGAATGAGCCGCGCAGGCGGTACGGCCGCAGGTCGCCGGTGACGCCCGCTTCGATCGCGGCGGGGCGCCAGACGCGCCGGCGCCAGTTCGCCCAGTCCTCTCGCGTCCACGGGCCGCCAGAGGGGCGCGGAATGATCAGCTCGCTGTCAGGCGGACGGCCACAGGCCATCCGCCACTCGGCGAGGTCCTGGGCCAGGGGGCGACCAGGTCGACGTCGCGCGCCCGCCCGGTCTTCGTCGCGAACACGTGCAGCGTGCGGTCCCGCAGGTCGCCCCAGGTGCAGCCGCGGTCCTCGATCGGGCGGCCGCTTGCCGGCCCCCGCCGCCGGAACCATCCTGGTCCGCGGCTGGAGCATGTTCGCGCGGATCCGCTCGACCGTCAGCGGCGGGAGCGGTTGCGGAAGGTGCGTCGGCCTCTGCTTGGGCTTGTCGACGAGCTGCGCTGGATTCACCGGGATCAGCCCGCGCACGACCGCGCGCCGGAGGATGCCCTGGAGCAGCATCATCGCTTTGCGCTGCGTCGGCGCGCCGACCTTCGCTCGACGTCATCTGCTCGCGGAAGTCCTCGACGAGCCATCGGCGTGATCTCGCGGAGCTCGTAGTCGCCGAGGCGCGGCAGCAGGTGCCGCCCCACACCTCGAGGTAGCGCGGGCGGTCGGGTGCGAGGTTCGGGATCGCGTAGCGCGGCCACCACTCCTCCTCCACGAACTCGGCGAGCGTCTGCCGCGACTGGATGATGCCGGGGGCCAGTGCGCCGAGCTGCTTGCGGCGTTTGATGTCGAAATCGAAGGCGCGGGCATCCTCCGCGCGCAGGAAGCTGCGTGAGAGCTTCCGGCCACCCTCGGTCCACCTGACCTCGAACTGCTTGCCGCGCTTGCGGACGCTCATCCGCCTCTCCCCTCCATCGCCTTTAGTCGCTCGACGCTAGCGGCGCCGTCGGACCTCCTGGAGCCGGCCCGCGGTGTTCGGGCGCGCGGAGGGCGGCGAGAACGGGTTCGGTGCGGCGCAGCGAGACCGGAACCAGGCGTCGACGGCCTCCTCCCGGACGAGCCACTTGCCACCGATCAGCGCCGCCTCCAGCTCGCCTGACCTGATCGCACGGCGCACCGTGCGGTGTTCACAGCGCATGCGCTCCGCGACCTCCTGGATCGTCTGGATCGCGCCCATCAATCGCTCCTCGGAGCGTCATGACGATCGGTGGAGCGGCGCGGCGGCGCAGGCACTTGGTCTTTCTCCCGTTGCTTCGAGGAATCGGGGCTGCAGCGGCGAAATCAAGATAACGTAATTACGTTGATTACGCTAGATTACGCTACCGTACATCGCCGAAAGGACGCTCCCGTGACACGAGAACGAGCCAGATCCGGCCGACGACCCATGGCTCACCCTCGCCGAAATCGCCGAAGAGCTGAGGGTGAACCCGGCGACCGTGAGGCAGTGGATCTCACGCGGACGGCTCAACGCGATGCGGGCGGGACAGCGCAAGCTGCTGGTCCGACGCTCGGAGCTCGACCGGATGCTCGCCTTGACAGATCCATCGAGGGCCGCGCCTCAGCAGCCGCGGATGCCGAAACCGCTGCGTCCGGTGTTCTCCCGCCCACTCGCGGGACAGGTCGCCAGGGCGAGGGCAAACATGGATCCGGCCGTCATCCGAGAGGCGATCAAGGCGATGCAGGAGGCAGAGGCCGTCTTCGAGACAGCGGTCGAGTCGAGCGATAACGCCCCACCCGACCCCGGGTTCCCGCAGCGAATTCACGCTATCGCCGAAGCGAGCCTCCAACGGGCCGAGGCGTTGAGCCAATCGTCGTTGATCCCCGGGTTCACGTGGACGCCGGTGTCAGACCCGCATCCGGTGATCCCCTCGCACGAGTTGCGACCGGGCGGGAACCGTCCCGGTCCGTCGCGTCAGTGGCAGCGCTACGACATGGCCGTCGAGCGGCTGTCCATCGCCGTTCAGGGAAACGTCATCGACCTTGTGGCGGACGAGTTCAGGGAGATCGGGTGGGTGCTCAACGAGATCGCCGACGTGTTGGAGCAGAGCACTCCCAACCCCGGGGAGCCGTCGGACTTCGGTGCGGCGCCTGACGCGCAGGGGCGGCGTCGGGAATGAGCGCTGTGTCGCGGTCCGAAGCTGGTCCGCATTTCGCGGAACCCGGCGGACTCATTTACGGACCAGGGGTGAGCGCCGTCCGCCCCGCCAGACTGGGACTTGTCACGCCCCCGGCGCCTTGGTGGAGCTGACTACCCGCCCTCCACATGGTCGTTCGGGTAGTCAGCTGCCAGTGGAGAGCCGGGATGCATGTTCGTGCGGGCGGGGCGGACGGCGGTGAGGCTGAAGCTCATCTGGTTGTGGGTTGTGGATGAGCAAACAGGCGAGGCCGGGCCCGGGACTCTGAGGGTGGGGCGGTTCATCGGAAGGCTGGGAGTCGTCGTTACGGGCGGTGGAGGTTGGGCTGGATCTCGATCAGCGAGTGGTTCGGAGGCATGTCGCGAAGCTCGAGGCGGCGGGCTGGCTGGCGCGGGCGCCGTGGGTGTGGGGCGAGGGATCCGTGGCGTGGCTGACCGGGGCTGGCATCGAGCGCGTGGGACTTGGTGGTGTGCGAGCCGTCAGGTCGCCGCCGGCGCCGGCGACGATCGCGCATGGCGTCCTGGTTGGGTGGTCGGCGGCGCGGGTCGAGCGGCGCGGCCGGGTGTGGAGAGCGGCGCGTGAGCTCGCCGTCGATCGCGAGCGGTGGGCGGTCCCGGTGCGCTGCGAACGTGGGTACACCGAGCAGCTGCCTGACCTGGCGGGCTGGGTGAAGCGCTGGGCGACGCCGGTGGCAGTGATCGCCGAGAGCGGCGGCCGGCGCGAGGATCGTCAGAAGATGATCCTCGAGGGATGGTGCGACGCGATCTGGTCGGGCAGCTACGTGGCCGTGCGATACGACTGCGCCAGCCCATCCGTCGCCCACTGGATCACCCGCCTGGCGAACAAGGTCGGGCTGACGGGCCGTACGTTCCGTGGCGAAGTACAGATGACGGCCACCAGATCGCGGTTCTTCTCCCGGCCGCCAACGATCCCGACGAGCTCGCCAGTGACGGGCAGCTGCGCAACCGGGACACCGAGCCGCCAGGTGACGGCCACGTCCCGATTCTGCCGGCTCACGCGATGCTTCCCGCGCCAGTGGCTGAGAAGCTGCCGGAACCAGCACCGGAGCCGTACCGCGAAACCCCCGAGGCCGCCGCCAAGCGCGAACGGGCCTACCGCGAGATCTTCGGATTGGACGAGCCCCAGCGCCGCCGGCGATGGCGACGCTGAACCAACGCATCCGTTCGATCCTCGGAACGCCGGCGGCGCGCATCCAGGATGTGCACGCCTCAGTTTGAACGGCTGGCGCTGACCTTGGTGACCGCTCCTCCCGAAGACCAGCTGCCGTGACCGCGTCTCAGATTGCCCGTCGAGCGGCGAAGCATCGGGCTGCCGCAGCGGCGCGGCAGCGGTTGTGCTCGTTCTGAAGCCGCACCGGCCAGCCGCGGCGTACGGATAGCCCGGGCTAGTGCGACGAGCTTGCGGGCGGGGTATCTGCGACACCGCCGGACCGCAGGGCATGACACCGGCCCGGTGTCCGGTGCCGAGCGGAAGCGGATCGGTTGTGTGCAACTTTACGAGTTCATGCCGCTCGCGGTCACCGACGCGGCGAGGTTTGCGGATTGCGGTAGCATCGAAAGTGGGTGCAAAGCGCGTCGGGACCGCGCGAACGAGTGCGGGGCATGGAGATGAAGTGCGACCAGACGATCGGGATGCCGGGACGCCTTCCGCTTTCGCGCGCGCGTCGCTGTCACTCGGGGTTGCTCTGCTGGCCTGCATCGGGGTGGTTGGCGTAGCGGCTGCGGGCGCCGGGGCCGGCTCGGCGGCCATTGTGCTCTCGCCCCAGCGGGACAGCAGGTATCGGCCGGGCCGCTGTGGGTGAGAGTACGCGCCGCGACCGGCGAGGCACTGAGCGTGCAGCTCAACGGCCGAAGGATCGGCGGCGAGTTCTCAACCTCGCAGCGTGGCGTGCGCTCTTTGCAGGTCTCAGCTTCGTTCGGGTTGCAATACGGCGTGAACGTGCTGAGGGCGCGAGTTGGCCTGGCGCGCACGGTGACCGTGCGCTTCCGGGTGCGTGCAAATCGTCCGCTAGCCGGCGCGGGTCTCGACCGCCGCGTTGCCGCGGGTGACGAGGTCGTGCTCGACGGCCGCAGCTCCCGCGCGCTTGGCGGAGCTGGTCTGAGCCAGCTCCGTTATCGCTGGGATGTCCTCCGCGTCCCGCGTTCGAGCCGGGTACCTCGTGGCCGCGCCCGTGCCGCGGCGCTTGGGGCTACGCGGCCGGCGCCTGGGCTCCTCGGGGGGGCCACGGCGAGGCCTCTACTCGTCACGGACGCACCGGGTCTGTACACGGTGAAGCTAACAGTGACCAGTGGTGGCAGGGTCGGTACGGATCTGGTCGACGTGCGCGCGGATCCGCCGCCGGTCGCATACATCTCGACGAGCGCACGGGTAGGCGATATCTACGGCGTCAAGGTTGATGGCCCGGGGCGGACCGCGGCCTTCTCCGGGGGAACCCAAGCAGAAGTGGCTGCAGATCGTGGTACTCGACCGCAACGATCTCACCTTGGTCTCCAATACGAACTACGACTGCCCCGCGGTGGATTTCGCGGGTGGCGACACGGTGCCTCGATCGTGCGTCGATCGGGTGCAGGACGCGCTGCGAAAGCTGCCGGATTGCACGACCGCCAAACCGGCCGGATGCAGGCTCGTGATCGCCGTCTCGCAGCCGACGATCAATGGCGATCCTCTGTCGCAGTCGCCCGTTGGGCTGTTCCAGGCGCTCGGGCCGAGTCTCGGTGTGAGGCCTTGGTCGTGGTGGTCCAACCAAGATGTCTGTCGTGGCACGTTTTCCGCGATCGGCGTGCCGGGACGGCCGCAGGAGGAGGTCCAGCATGTCGCTGCGGACCAGAACCAAGCCGGTACGGGCTCGATCTCGGGGGAGCCTGGTGCGCGACAACGAGGGCGAGTACGGCTTCGTGCCGCCACCTCGACCGCTGAGCACGGAGGCCGCGGGATCCGACGTGCTGCGCAACGTTGTGGAAATTGCTGGCCGGCGGTTCGTCCAGGCTCTACCGGCGGGCGGGCGCGGAGGGTTTCAGGTCGTGGTGGCCGACCCGGACACTCTTCAGGGCAAGTCCTACTGGTTCGAGACGAGCGGCCTGCCCAGCTCGGACGCGACGTTCAAGACGCTGCTGGACCTCGCTGCGCTGCTCAAGAACGTCAACTCGGAGGGCGCCCAGCCGTTCTCCGAGCCGCGCCCTGGTCGTGATCGCGAGCCGGGGCATCCCGCGCCAGCCGAGCGGCGGCAGCTCGCTCGCCTGGTCGCGGGTCGCGGACCAGATCGAGCAGCTCGGCGGCACTCGCAGCGCGTTCCTCAGCGTGGTGGATCCGGCACTTCCTCATGACGACAAGATCGCGTCGTACACGCTTGTGGGCCGCGCCTCCAGCGCGCCCGCGTCCGGGGAGGAGACGACCGGCCCCGGCGCGGCAACCGGGCTCGGGGCGAACTGGAGCCCGATCACGGGGACCGTTGCGCGGCGGGCAACTTATTACAGCTATGCGCCGGAGACTCCGGTGATCGCGGGTGCCGGCAGTGGTGACAGCGGCCCGAACGGCGCTGCGCAGCTGACTGAGCTCGCGGTCGCGCCACCGACTCAGTGGCCGGATGCGGGAGGCCTGGAATGGCCGCCGCGATCAGATGGCTCGGACAACAGGTGCTCGGGACCGACGAGCCGCGGTCGCAATATTGGACGCTCCCCTACAGCGCGACCAGGTGGAGCGCGATCGCGGCGTCGTTCGCGAAGCAGACGTACGCGAGCAACGCGGCGTTCACGGCCAAGGATCTCGCCGACGCGCAGTCCGAGCTCGAGCGCGAGATCGGCTGGCTGATCACCACACACGAGTACACCGCCGAGCTGGCGGCGCCGTTCCAGCGCTCGACGATCGCGAGCTGGGCCGATCTGCAGTCGATTGGCGCGCGCATCGCGGGCGAGGTCGGGGTCTCGCCGGATGCGAAGGTCCGTGCTGAGGCGAACGCGGTCTTCGACTTCGGCCGCAAGTCGGCGAAGGAGTTCCCGCTGATCGGCAAGATCTTCGCGTTCAGCGATGAGGTCTACGACTTCGCCGCGGAGATCGCCAAAATCCAGGGCGAACCGGCCGACAGCCAGTTTGGGGTGAGCGTTGCCGAGGCCGGGAAGAAACCGGCCGAGCGGCTGACGAGCAGGCCCAGGACTTCATCGCAGGCCAGCTGCCGAACGCGATCGCCTCCGACTACGCACGCCGCAAGACGGTCGGGACCTGCGCGTCGGTCGTGCGCGAGGACTTCAAAGACTGCCCGGGTCACGCCGCATGGCAGTACACGCAGGACGACCAGCGCGAGGCGGCGAAGATCGTCCGAGACGGGGCGAAGATCGCCGCCTATGGGGCGCTGCTCCCGGCCAAGTACAGGCTCTACCGGCTCCCCCAGCACTGGCGCACGTCAGCGAACATCGGTTATGGCGGGACCCAGCTGTTCACGTGCTACAGGCCGTTCGCCGACGAACCCGCGACCGGGCAGTTCGCCAAACCGATCGAGCGCAGCACCAATGGCAATCGCAAAGACGACCTCTACCAGCTGTACGCGCTCGGTTTCACCACCGGCAGCGGGACAGTCACGGACCCGTACCTAATGAGCGTCCCCAAGGCCAGCGTGACCGACCCGCTGTTCGGAACCGGTGACGGCCAGCTGGCCGCCGACCCCGAGACCTTCTTCGCGCGGTTCTTGCAGTCAGAGCGGCTGTTCGGCTACCCGGAGAAGGACATCAACCCCGCTTGGGACACCGCGTGCGGGGACTGACGCGCGGTGAGCCGGATCGCCGAGAGCATGGGTGGACCGATCCCGCGATCTAAGACGCTGTGGCTTCTCGTAGCGCTCTTCATACTGATGGGGGCGGCCGGCGTTGCGCGAGCAGCACAGGGCCTCGACTACGGTAAGCCTGGCCCCGGGGAGCTGTGGGCGCCAGGCCAGATCCTCGTGCGCTTCAACGACGGCGTCAAACCGCGGCAGCGGGCGCGGATCGTGCGTACTGCCCACGTCGCGGTCGTCTACGAGCTTCCGCTGGTGCCTAACCTGTATGAGGTCAAGACTCGTGGCTCGGTCACCGCAGCACTTGGACGACTCGGTGACCAGCGCGGTGTCGAGTACGCGCAGCCGAACTACATCGAGACAGAGAGCCTCGACGCCGCGCCCAGTCAGGCCGCCTACTGGCCGAACGATCCGTACTTCTGGCCGACGAAACGCGAATATCGACGACTGCACGGAATCCCGGGTGCTGAGTGGCTGGCAGCTGTGGCCTCAAGGCGTTGACCTGACAACCGCTGGCACCGCCGCCCAGCAGTTCAACCCGCTCGCCGCCGCGCAGCGCAGCGTAGGCCCGCCCGACACCTCCCGGTTCGTGAACTACCTGTCGGCGAACGTGATGCCGGTGTGGAATCTGCTCAACGATCAACACCGACTCGACGGGCCGGGCGCGGGTGGTTGGACCGAGCAGGAGCTGCGCCGATTCGGCATTGCCATCGACGACACCGGAATCAGTGGCCATCCGGACCTGCAAACACAGGTCGCAGCGCTGTTCAGCGTCGTCCAGTCCGAGGAGATCGAGGGCTCGCAGGTAACCACCCGCGACCGGGTGCGCGAGGTCTTCCGGGACAACGCCCACCGAGACGACCTCGGTGCGCTGCGGGCGGCGATCAAGGGCTTCGGCGACAACGGCCCGCAGGTCCAGTTCGTCGGTCGTCCGCTGTTCACGCTAGACGATCCCAACGTGCTCTCAGCAAAGGACTGGGAGCCGACGAACCAGGAGACGGGGGTCCATTCCCTCCCACTCGGATGTGATGGCCACGGCACCGCAGTCGCGTCGCTCGCCGCCGGCCGCGCCAACAACGGCATCGGCGTCGCCGGCATCGGCTACAATGTTCCGATCGTCGCTATCCGCGCAGGCATGCCGTGGGACAAGCCGGGGACGACCTACGCGACCAACAGTCAGGCGCATCTCGAGCAGGCGCTGACCGCGTGGGAGAAGTGGAAGGCGGGAGTCCGGACCACAGATGCGGATCTGATCCTGCACTACGAGATCGTCAAGGCGCTCCAACTGCCGGTGCTCAACATGAGCTATGGCGGGCCGATGCTCACCTATCTGAAAGACCGCAGCGGCGTCACGCGCCCCGTGCTCAGACAACCAGCGGCAGACGAGGCAATCGCGCGCGTCCTATCAACCGGCAAGACGCTCGGCATCACTGCGGCTGGCAACCATTTCCAGAACTACGGCCGCGGCGCGCGAGGCCGCGGCGCGGACTTCGTCGGCTCAGGGGAGCGGCGGCCGCTGTCCGCGCCGTGCGGGATCCTGCTGATTTCCCGCGCTCCACGCGTGGACCTCACAGCTCCTTACCGAGCGGATTCAGAACCGTGAGCAGTTCCATGGGGCCACCGCCGACGCGCCATTCGACCCCCATGGAATCGACTGGCGCAAGGTTGAGCTGGTGTGCGTTGCCGCCTCAACCGCGAACGGGTCTGTCCTCTGGAAGCGGAGTGGCCGCGGCGACTCGGTCGTGCAGCTCGCAGCGCCGGGGACCGGCATCACGGCGGCCAGTCGGCCGTCTGAGTTCGATCCGACCGGCGCGAACGCTTATTTCAGCGGCGACGGCACGTCGTTCGCGGCGCCAATCGTGGCGGGCGCCGCTGCGCTGCTGCGCCGTGCGGCGCCTGGTGCGCCGATCGACGAGATCCGCCGCGCGCTGCTGAGCGGTGCCCGCCAGACCGCAGCCCTGCGTGGGAAGGTGACGAACGGTGAGCTTGACGTCGCGTGTGCGCTGCGCGTCTTGAACGACCGCAAGCAACCGTCGTGGGACATGATCCCGATCACTCCGCAGGCCGACCTCGAGGGCTACCGGGACTTCATCCGCGCCACGAGCAGCTGCCACGAGAAGCGAGCGCTGGTCGAGGGAGCAGCAACTCACGGTCAAGACCAACGACGCGTTCGCGCCTGCCAACCGCTTCGCCACGATGGCAGACCTGATCGCGAGCGAAAGCCTCGGTGCGGCGCCGGACAGCAACTCGCTCGCCTGGCAGCTTCGGATGATCCCGACCGGCAGCACGTGGAACGCCGGACGGGCGGTGTTCCAGATCGGCGGAGGCACGACGCATCCGCCAATGGCGCTGCCCGAACGGCCTGTGTACAAAGCCGGGCTATTGACCGTCGGGTGCACCGCCCCCGGGTACCGGATCACGTCGTTGAATGTCGGCTTCGGCAACGTCGTCAAGCCTCGCGGCTGGTGGTTTCCCACCAACGCCGAAGCGCCGACGCAGCGCATCCAGCTCCAGGTCGGGCTGGCCAAGCCAGGGTATTTGCTGTTCCTCGAGCATTCGATCCGAGTCCGTGCCCTCGTTCGCTGCGAATACTTCCCCGGGCTGGACTGACGTATGGCCCGCCTGGCGCTCGTCGTCCTTCTCGCGCTGGGCATTGGGGCGCTCGACGCGTCCGTCGCCTCCGCCGCGATCGGTGACGAGGCGCTCGGCGTGTCGGTCGACCTTTCACCGGCGGTTCAGAACGGTGGTGACGGCACCGCGGTCGTGCGACCCGCCGAAGTGACGGCGAGCGCTGTTCCGGTCAGCGATCTACGCCTGACGATCGCCGCTTCGCGCGTCGCACGGCTGCGCGTTGCCTCCGCGGGTCCGTGGCTCTGCTCCCGCGCTGTGGGTCGCCGGATCGACTGCCGGCTGAGCGGTTCGACCCGCGCCCCCCCGCCGCTGGCGTTCCGCATCGACCTGGGGGCGGGGCGGAGGTTCGGCTCTGGGACCGTGGTGGCGCTCGTCCTGGCGCCAGCGTGGCCGTGCCAGGCGCACGCGGGACCGGCAGGGAGTTCGTGCGCTCCGCCCCCTTTCGGTCACGGCGGAGGCGGTCGACGCGCGCGTCAGCGACGCGCTGCCTGGCCAGGGCGTCCGGCCGGTGACCCTGCAGGGCAGCGTCGGGCGCCGGACGGCGGAGCCGATCCGATACGCCTGGCGCCAGCTGTGCCCCAGGCAGGAAGCCTGCACTCGGGTGCGCTGGCTCTCGACGCGCGCCGACGTACTGACAGAAGGCGAGCCTGTCGCGTCGTTCGCCGTTCCACACGTGGCTCGGGCCCAGACGCTTCGGTTCGAGCTGTCCGCGTCGGACGGCCGCGGGCGTGCGGCCGCGACGACGGTCGTCCGTGTCCAGCCACAAGTTCTCGCGCGACTCGATCCCCGGCTGGGCTCGACCCGCCTGACCGCCCAGCGCTTCCAGGGCTCCAGTGCGCCCGGCACGCGCGTCGCGCTCGCGCTCGTCGACCGAGCGGCGGTGCGCATCACCGGTGCCGGCGCCACGCGTGTGAGCGCCGGCGCGCCGTGCGGTTGCAGATCGTCGTGCACGGTCAGCGTGCGCGCAGCGTGCGCTGGTCGATGCTGATCGGGCCGGGGGCGGTGCTCACCGATGCGCAACGGCGCGGAGCGACGATCGCCTTCCGGGCGCCGGCGACCCCAGGTACGTACATGCTGCAGGCGGTCGTGCTGACAGCGGCCGGACGGTTCGTCCGCGACGAGACGCTGATCGTCGAGCCCGGCGTCCGCGCTGCGGCCGATCGTTCGGGGCCCGCGCCGCGACGGTGACGGACGCGCAGAGGCGAGCCTTCTGCGCCGTAGTCAATGCCGCGCGCGCCGGCACAGCGTTCGACGTCCCCCTTCCGGGCGGCGGTTCGTTGACTGCGAAACCGGCCGGCGTCACCGCGGGCGGCGCGTGCAACGGCGACGAGACCGTCGAGTTCGCCGACGGGAGCGCGCCGCTCGGGGACTTCGAGCTTGAGCGCCTCCGAGGCACGGTCACGCTTGCGGGCGGGCTCGCCGTGCGCGCCGGCCGGCTCCTCGCGCCGGCGTTCTGGGGCGCAACGCTGGGCGGCGCCGCGGCCGTCGACCACAGTGTCCGGGTCATCAGTCCAGCGCGAGCGCGCGTGGCGGCCGCGGATCAGCGACCGGGGATCGAGTTCGAGCTCCCAACGATTGGGGGCGTCAGCGCGACGGTCGGGGTCCGGCTCGACGCCGGTGGCTGGGGCGGCCTCGCCGGCTCGCTGAACATCGACGCTGGCGCGCTCGCGAAGCTGCCCTTCGCCGGCGCGCTGCCCAGTGGCTGGAAGTTCGGCAGCGTCAGCCTCAGCCTGCTGCCCGGCGCGCGCAGCCTCCAGCCGACGCGCTCGCCACCGGGCCGAAGGCCGGCGGCGGCGACACCACGATCTCGCTGTTCGGGAGCCTCGGCTTCGACGGCGTCGCCCAGCTCGACGCCACGGCGGCCAACCTCGCGGTGCTCGAGTCCGACCAGCGCCAGGCCACGCTCAGTGCCACGGGCGAGGTCGATCTGCTGCCCGGCCAGACGTACGGCGGCGGCGGAACGACCGGCACAGTCGTCGAGGCGAGCGTCAGCGCGCAGATCAGCGGCTACCACCCTGCGCCGGGGGTGACGCTCTCCGGTCAGATCAGCTGGTCGACGTCGGGTCCGCTCGAGATCGCCGGGCGTCTCGTCGCGACCGCCAGGGGCACCGACATCACGACCGATGTCAACGGCAGCTACACCGACGCGAACAACTGGACGCTGTACGCGAGCCTCGCGGCGCCGAGCGGCTTCCGTGTCGGCAACCTGTTCACGCTCGAGGGCCTCGATGGCCGGGTCAGTCGCGGCGGGGACGGGATCAGCTTCGATCTCAGCGGCGCGGTCCGCGACGTCACCGGAATCCCGGGAGTGACGGTCTCGAACGCCAAGGCGTCGCTGTCGACATCGGGCTGCGATTTCGCCCGCGCGCTGGCGGCGGCGGTGCGCGCACGAACGAGCGCGAACGACCCCGCAAAATCCGTCTGCCTGTCCGTCGCCGCCGACCTCGGGCTGACCGTCCCCGGCTCCGACAAGCCGCTGCACGTCCGCGGCCGACTCGTGGTCGACCTCGCGACGCTCGAGCTCAGCCTCTCCGGCGGCGTCCCAGCGAGCCAATCGTTCGGGCCAAAGGAGCTGCAGCTGCACTCGGTCCACGTGTGGGCGACCACCGCCCCAGCCGGCGCCGGCACGTGCGATCAACTAGCGCTTGCCTCGCGGGTCGCCACCGCCACCGCTGGGCTGTCGTACGGCTTCAGCGCCAAGGGCACGATCGCCGGAATCGACGTGAACAACATCGCCGGCGCCTACCTGGCGGACGGCCAGTCCTGCCTCGGCGCGAGCCTCGGGGCGGCAAACCTGCCCGGCAAGGACGGCGGCGTGCTCCAGCCGGTCGGCGCGGGCGCCCCGGCCGGGTGCGCAGCCCCGGACGCGCCCGCGCTCCAGAATCTCACGGCGCTCTACTCGTCGGCAACAGGCACGGCGAAGCTCAACGGCACCTTCTGCCTGCCGGGCTCGCTGCGCAAATCGCTCGGCAAGCTCGGCGACGGCACCGGAACGATCAGCCTGCGCGTCACGCGTAGCGACAGCGGGGCCTCGCTCGACGGCGACGTTCGCTACGCACTCGCCCAGCCCTACTGGTGATCGGCGGCAGCGCCGACGGCTCGGCACCGCTGGCCGGAAAGGCTGCGGTCGCGTTCCAGAGCCTCGGACTGCACCTGACGGTCGCGCCGAACGACCTCACGATCTCGCTCGGCGCCGAGGAACTGCGGCTCCCGCAACCGCACGACACGCAGCAGTTCGGCGCCCAGGGCGCACCGCCGGTGGCGGCGATCCACCTCGACGCGACCGCCGCGCTGGGCGCAAACCCCCGCTCGAGATCTCGGCCCGGCTCGACCGCGACGGCGCCATCGATGGTGAGCAGCCGTGCACGCGCCAGCGGGCGGCGATCACCGACCGTTCGGGCAGCAGGGACTGGATGTGTGCTCGCTCGCCGTGACTGGATCGCTCAGCGCGAGCCCGAGCATCGCCGCGCGGGCGAGCTTCATCCTGCCTGCGACGTGGGGGCGGGAGCTAGGGGTTGCAAACGCGTCCTATGGGCTCGGTTTCAGCGTTTCAGCGGCGAGCCCGTGCCTCGACCTCGCGGTCAGCCAGCGGAACCAGAGCGCGCCGGCGATCGACCTCTTCAACAAGGGCGTCCTGACCGCCGACCAGGTGCACCTTCTACTCGCGCCGACAGGCTGTCGCCTCCCCGCAAAGCTACCCGGCCAACCGACCGAAGAGATCCCGGCGGGCTTTCAGATCTCGTTCGACGGCTCGCTGCTGCATACGCCGGTCAACCTCTTCGCCGCGATGACCCGGTCCGGATCGAGCTTCAAGATCGATGCCAACCTCCGGGTGGGGCGCTTCGCGCTCGGGCCGGTCACGTTCGACGCCGACACGGTCCTGGACGTGCTCGCGGACCCCGGAAGCTCGACCTACCGGTTCGGATTGAAGACCTCGGCGAGGATCGGCGGCGCAGCGTTTAAGATCGACGCGTCGTTCAGCGCCGCCAACAACACGATCGAGTTGCACGCCCGCAACATCGAGCTGAACTTCGACCTCCTGCTCGCCTCCTTCAAAGGGAAGATGAGCTTCGACTTCGTGCAGACGCCACAGCGAACGCAGGCGAGCTTCACCGGTCACCTCGACGTCGATCTGCGCATCCTCACCCTCGGCGTCGACGTCAACGCGCTCGTCTACGACAGCGCCGCGGGAGGCTTGCAATCGCTGAACATGGCGGCGCGGACCAGCTTCAAGATCGGTCCGGCGAGCGGGTCGATTGACGGGTCGGTGACGTACGAGAAGGCCAAGAGCCAGATCGGCCTCGCGCTCGGCGGCAGCGTGTCGCTGTGGGGCTTCAAGACGGCCTTCAACCTACCCGCGACGCTGAGCACGAATATCAGCCTCCCGTTCAGCTTCGGCAGCGACGCCGACACGACGCGCATCTCGCCGCCTGGGTCGATCATCGTGCTGCGGCTCAAGGGCTTCACGACGGGCCATCTTGACCAGCGCGGCGCCGTCGACATCGACAAGCCCGTCCCGATCCAGGCGTGCTTCCCGTTCGAGACCGTCTGCTTCACGATCTCCGACGCCCGCGTCGACCGTGCCACGGGCGCCGTGACATTCCAGCGTTCGGCCGCGACATCACGGTGGACGCGTCCCAGTACATCACCCCCAAAGCCGGCGCCGTCAACTACGCGCCGGGGGCGCGTTCATGGTCAACGATCTGTCCGGCAAGTGCCTCGATGTGCGCCAGGGTCTCTTCCAGGACGGCACAAGGCTATGATGTACGGCTGCAACAGCACGAACGCACAGAAGTTCAAGCTGCTCGCCGACGGAAGCCTGCGCGTCGGCGACGGGAAGCTCGGCCAGTGGTGCGCGACCGTCAAGGACCGCGAGGTCACGATTGGGCGCTGCGCCCCCGACAAGGCGTTCCGCAGGTGGTACCGCGACGAGCTCGGCCGGATCCGCGACAGTCAGGGCACCGGTCACCCGTGCCTCGACATCCAAGGCCGAAGCAGCGCCGACGGGGCGTTCGCCGAGCTTGCGACCTGCACCCACGATCAGAGCCAGCGCTGGGTGCTAGGAGGCTACCTGCGCCAGCCTGGTCACGGCTGTTGGACGTCCCGCTCGGGAACCTCAACGCGAACTTGTGGCTGCACGAGGTGTGCAACGGCACCAACAACCAGGCATTCGCGCTCTACCCCAACGGGGAGCTGAGAGTCCGGGACCTGTGCGTCGCCGCCGCGTCGAAGACCGACGGTGCGAAGCTGCGCCTCGAACGTTGCACCGGTTCTGAGCTACAGCGCTGGGGTGTGTTGACCGGCTATCTCGGCATCGGACCGCTGAACGCGTCCGGGTTCGACTCGCGCACCGCCCTCTGCGTGCTGCGTGGCGCGAAGGAAGGCGACCACTACCCGCTCGCACTGGGCAGCTGCAGCCGCGCGTACGGACACGAATGGGACGTCACTGACTGACGGCGACAACCGCCGCGCGAATCAGTCGGACGCCCGGACGACGATCTCCATCTCGCGGATCGCTCGTAGCACGTTGTTCTCGAGCTTGTGCGGGCGTCCGGCGTAGATCAGCATCTCGAGCGGGTACCACTCCGACCCAGGCTGCGACGACGAACGGTCCGTCGCGGAAGATGTTCGGATGGCGTCAGGGAAACTGCTGTGGAGCACGGCTTCGGAGAGCCCGAGGAAGATCGCGAGCAGGATGACGCCGATGATGAGCGCCCGGGTTCCCTCTCGGCGTATCGCCATCAGTTCGTTCTCGACCTGCTTGATTCCGATCGCGCAATAGCGATCAACGGCCTGCCTCGTGGCACGCTCGAGATCGGGCGGGGCTCGGCGCGCGGAAGCACGATCACCGCCGTGGTCGGGGTGCCGAGCGGACGCCGAGATCAGCTCGTTGCGCAGCTGGTCCATTCCCGACGGCAGCTCGGGCTTTCCAGCCCAAACGTCCGGCGCCCGTGCAGCAAACAGATGCTCGGCGTCCTCGAGGTCGAGCGTCAGCTCACGGAGGCCCACCTTTAAGTGCTCATATTGCCTACATGCCTACAGGTGTCGGCGCGGTGGGATGCTTTGCGCGTTGCGGAACACGTTGTGTGGGTCGTACTTCGTCTTGACGTTCACGAGCCGGTCGAGGTTTTCGGCGTAGTACTCGCGCTTCCAATCCTTGATGTCGCGGTTTGGGAAGTTCTGGTAGCTCTCGTTCGGCGGTATGGGGAGCGATCGTCGCGATCATGTCGCTGGTCCAGCCGATCAGCCCGTCGCGGACCGACGCGGGTGCGTTCGTGTCCCATACCGGGGTTGCGCGGAGCATCGTGAGCATGTCGCGATGTACGTACGCGGTGTCGCGCCGGCCGATCGAATTGACCTTGTCTCCCCCGATCCAACCGAGCGACCACATCGAGCCGTTGTTGGTGTCATCGCGGCTCGGGCAGGCGGCGAGCAGGTCGACCACTTTCGCGACGACGCTTTCGGGGAGCGGAGCCTTCGAGTAGCGCGAGATGTCGCCGAACGCATGGTGCTGTGCTTCCACGCTGGCGAACATGCGCTGCATGTCCCAGAAGCGCAGCGTCTCAAGCCGTGTCGTGACCGGCTTGGCTGCCGCCAGCAGTGGGCTGACGATCTCCTTGAGCGTGTTGAGCGGACCGATGTACTGGCCCCGGGAGAACGTCGCGATCGCCTCGCGCGGGCCGCCTGGGATCGACCGGTGTCGCCTGCGACATTGCGACCGCGTTGAGGCCCGTCGGTGCCGTCTCGGAGGAGCTTCTCAAACGCCGAGAGCACCGCGCCGGCGGCGTCGGCGCCGCGATAGTCGAAGCGGTAAAAAGCCACGTCCTGCCGCGGGACCCGCGCCAGTTCGAAGGTGAACGATGTGTTGATTCCGAAGTTGCCGCCTGCGCCGCCTCGGCAGGCCCAGAACAGGTCGCTGTGGTGCGAATCGTCGATCTTCAGCACGTCGCCGGCCGCGGTGACGATTCGCGACCCGCGCAGGTGATCGCATGTCAGCCCGGCCCAGTGGGTGTTGTAGCCGACCCCGCCGCCCAACACCAGTCCACCCACCCACGCCGACGCCCAGGCAAGTGCCGCCTGGCAGGATGAAGTCGCCTTCGACCGTCTTGTAGAACACGTTCGCGTTGAGTGCGGCTCCCCCGACGACGGCCAGGCCGGTGCGCTGGTCGAGCTTGACGCTGTTGAGCCTCCCGAGGTCGACCAACAGCCCGGTCGTGGTCGAGTCTCCGGCGTAGCTGTGTCCGCCGCCGCGCGCCACCGGCTCAACGCCGTTCTCGAGCGACCACTTGATGCAGGTTGCGACATCGGTCTCGTCCGCGCATTGCGCGACGGCGGCCGGGCGGATGGCGTCGAAACGGGTGTTCGCCGGCTCGGCTCAGTTTGCGTGTAGCCGGCATCGCCCGGAAGCAGCAGGGTGCCTGTGAGACGCTTGCGGAGATCCGCGAACGCACTGGGCTGAACTCGACGTCCCCCGGCGGCAGCGGCGCGCTCGATCAGACCGTTGGGGAGCCACAGAGCGAGCGCTCCAGCGGCACCGTTGCGGACGAAGTCGCGGCGGGTGAGCGCACTCATCGCACGACCTCGATCGCCTCCATCATGCCCAGATCCTCGTGCGCGATCACGTGGCAGTGTTGAACGAACTTGCCGGTGAAGTCGACGAAGTTCGACTCGAAGGTGAATGAATCGCCGGCGTGCTTCGTGATGACGTATGTGTCACGCCACAGAGGCGTGGCCAGCTTCTGCCCGTTGCGCTCGGTGACCTTGAATGGATTCACGTGGATGTGGAACACGTGGGCGTGGTCCATCAGCTTGTTGTCGCACTCGTTGACGATCGTCCACTCCTCAGCCGTCCCGAGCTTCACCTGATATGGGGCGCGCAGCGGGTCAAACTGCTTGCCGTCGATGCCGAACGACGCAAACTCATCCATGCCGGAGCGCTGGACCGTGTAGCCGACGCGACGCTTGCGAGCGATCGGCAGGATCCGGGGATTCCAGGCCGGGAGCGAGCGGAAGCGCCATCTCGGGTCCACCGCCGCGCACCTCGATCGTGGCGATCGTCCTCGGTAGGAGCTCTCCCGGTTCGTCCTCCAACCCGGTCATGCCCTGCATCCCGTCCAGCCTGCAGTAGAACAGGTCCGATCTCGTAACCGTACGCGGGGTGGGCGAGGGTCATCCCCCGGGATATTCGGCTTCTGGCTCGAGCCCGGCGTCAGCACGAGGTCGTAGCTACCGGGCTTACCCGCCTTGACGAGCACTTCAACCCGGTTGCCGGCGGACATCATGACGAGCTCTCCTCGCCGTCGGGCTCGGCCAGCGTGAGGCCGTCCCAGGCGAGGACGTTGAGCTCATGCTCAGCAAGCTTCAGCGACAGGAACTTCCCCTCCGCGGCATTGAGCAACCGCCACCGCTGGACCTCACCGGGGTACATCGTGATCTTCGGGTTCAGCACGCCGTTGACCGTGTATAGGACGTTCTTGCGCGGGAAGAACGCCTGCGTCTTGCTTGGATTCGGAATCGGATCCAGAAGCTCGTAATCCACTCCGAGCTCGATCGACTGGAGCACCATCAACTGCTCCTTCGCAGCGCCAACCTCTTCGACCTCGTCGAGGTCGCCACGGACGATGATCGCGCCGGCCATGCCGGCACGCACCTGTTGGGTCACCGCCCCGTGATGATGCGGGTGATACCAGAACAGACCCGCCGGATGATCGCTTGGAACGGGAATCACGAAATGCTGCTTCTCTCCCGGCGGGATCTCGAGGAAGATGTTGTCCGCGATCCCCTTCGGAGAGACGTGAAGTCCGTGCGTGTGGAGATTCGTCGTCGTCCACTCGTGAGGCCTGTCCATATGCATGGCCGGGCGGTGGGTACCGTTCAGCGGCGGCAACCGGTTGAGCAGGCTCACTCTCAACGTGTCACCGGGATCGAGTTCCCAGGTGTATCCGGGACGACCCCGTTGTAGGTGTAGGTCTTGACCGGGACCGGCGCGCCCATATCGACGGTCGCGGGCGTGCACGTCAACTTCACGGACAGCTCGTGGCCTCGGCTCTTCAACACCCGGGGCTGAGGAAGCTCGACCTGGGGCGTCGCACGCCGCGCAGCCCGTGCGGCCGACGCGGTCTGCGGGGCAGCGGCCAGCGGGCTCCGAGCAGCTCCGGCACCGCGCCGAGCGCGACGCCACCCACCCCAACCTGGAGCATCCGGCGACGAGACGAACGACTGTCCCATGCCCCTTGGTCCTCCGACCCTCGACTCGCGCCACTATACCTCTGCGCCTTCCCCCCCAGCGGTCGAGCCGAACGGCGATGATGCGCCGGAGGCTCGTCGCGTTGCCGGCGCTCCAGGACGCCCGCCGCTGCGAGTACGCTCGAGCCGTCGTGACCGCGAAGGAAAAGCTCCTACAACGCGCGCCTCATTGGAGCGAGGAGCAGGCTGACCGCGCTCTCCGTGCGGCTGAGAGCGACGACGCCGTCGACGAATGGGGCGACCTCTCCAAGCTGCATGACGCGACCAGCGCCGAAACGATGCGGCGGCTCGCCACGAGGAGCAGGCGGCGGGGCACGAGCACTGGGGAAGCGCAGCGAAGTCCGCTCGGCCGCACACCGCGTGGCGGCGACAGCGCGAGAGGTACCATCGGTCGCATGAGTTCGCCTCGCCCCAACGGAGGTATCACGCTTGTCGAGGTGACCAACCCGCGGGTCTTAGACGCCCTCGCCCGGATTGACGCAATGAGCGACGGCGAGATCCGCGAGCTGTCGACGGTGAACCGCCAATCATCGTCGAGGCCGGCGAGGGGATGATCGCGGACGCGGGCCGAGCAGGCAGGCTCAGAACACACATCCTGACCGGCGCGCCTGGCACATTGGGGCCATGTCCGGGCCCTGGTCGAGCCAACTGGCCGCCAACCTGCGTCGCGATCGAGTTCGTTATCTGGTCGCGTTCGTAGAGCTACGCAGCGAGCTCCGCCAGACGACGGATTCCGACTTCGACGGCGGAGCGGTCGAACGGTCGCAAGCACTCGACGAGACCGAGCACGACTACGTGCCCTCGTCGCCGCGGGCGCTGAGGCCGCGCAACTCGAGGCGCAGCTCGAAGCCGCGGATCGCGAAGCATCAGATCGTGAGGCCGACCTGGCGGCCCTCGTCGTCGCGCAGCTGCAGGAACTTGTCAGCGCGGTAGCCGGACGGCTGCCGTAACCGACGACTACCACCCGAACGGCTGCGTCCTCAGTGCGTCCCTCAGGATCGAAAACGGCCGTATCGCCGTGCAATCTCAGGTCAGGCCGGCCACCGGAACCGCCTGCATCTACGGGCTTTTCTTGACCTGTCCTGTCACGTCCTGACCACGCTGATCCGCCTCGACAAGGCGGAGGTCGCTGGTTCGAGCCCAGCATCGTCCACTGGCGTACACACTGCGGATTCGTCTACTTCCGTTCATCGGTGACCCTGCAGACGTGGCGCTCTGATCTCGGCGAGCCGAGGGAGCCGCGGGCGTCCTGCGAGACGACCCTAGGTGGACTCACTGGACGCCGCGAGCTCTTCACGAGGAGCAAGCCGGTCGCCTCGGAATCCTGAAAAAATAGGTAGTCCTTCCGATCTCCCGGCTCCGTAGCCGGCGTAGGTTGCACTCGTCAACAATCTCAGGAGGGAACGTGGAGCTATACGCAATTCTCAGGCGCAGCGGGTGGGGCTCAGGCGCCGAGCTCGAAGAAGCGGCCGCGCGATCGACGAAAGTCGGCAATGAAGAGATGGCCGACGAGGTGCGCTGGATCCGCAGCTACGTCTTGGATGAGTCCGGCGGTTCGGTCGGCACCGTCTGCATCTACGAGGCGACCAGTCCCGAGGCGATCCGTAAGCACGCATCGCGCGCAGACCTGCCCGTCGACGAGATCATCCGGGTCGTCGACACCGTGATCGTCCGCGACGATCCACAGCCGGCGACCGCCTAACGGCAACTACGCCACAGAAGAGGTGCCGTCCGTCGCCTCCGAACCGCCCTCCGACTGGACGGACCCCCTTGACGACTCAGGGCTTTGAGGCGTTGCAGGGGGTTCGCCGACTTCCGGGGGGCCACATAGGACGGACCGGGTGCTGGTCGAGAAACCGGCCATATATTCCGGTTTCTCGACCAGCCCGGATGCATCGCCGCTCACGGCCGACGTCGCGCGCCCGCGTTCATTGGGGGTGGGTGGGCCGGCCCACCCCCAATTCTGAGGCGTTAGCGCCCGCCGCTGCGGCTGGAGGCTATGCCTACCGTCGACCGTCTTGCACCATGCCCCGAGGCGGACGCAAAGCCGTAGCCGCTCCGGCACTGGGCGCCCGCCGGGCAGGCCGGGCTCGGGCGCCCTGGCGCAGTCGGGAAGGATTGGGTGCTGGTTCCGGTCGAACTCGCTACCTGCGCCGTCAGAGCGTGCTCGGTGCCGGGCCACCAGGCCAGGTACCAGCCGCTCTTGACGGTTGCCTGGACCGAACTTCCGTCGCTGCGGGTGATGGTCACGCCCGTCACGCCGGTGCCGGCCGGGCCGTCGACCATGGTCAGCGCGTGCCCGTCGGAGTCGGACTCGCCGGCGCCGTTGAGCCCGATCCCTCCGGCCGAGATGCTGGATCGCCCGCCGCCACCGCCGCTCGAGCTGATCATGATGCCGTTGCCGTCGACGCAAGTGGAGCCGTCGGCATAGATCGAGGCGGTATACGGCCCGCGGGTGTCGGTCAGAACCGGTGTGCCCGCACCCGTAGCGCAGTGCTGTTCAGCAGCGACGAGCTGGCCCGGCACCGGCGTCGTGGGGCTCGCAGTCCATCCGGCGAATGCCGGCGCGGCGCTCGATCCGAGCAGGATGGCAACGCCCGCGGCAGCGGCCACGCCGCCCAGTCCCAATGCCCCCAACGCGGGCCGCGATGGCAGCGACCGCGAGCGGGGGTGATAGTCGACCGCCCGCAGCCGCGCACTCGCCTCGCGGGTGATGAGCGCGGCCCGATCAGCGAGGGCTTCGCGCAGATCGTGTTCGAGTAGATCACTCATGTTTCGGTGCTCCTGATTTGGAGTGGAATTGGCCGCAGCCCCTCGCGCAGCCGCGCGAGTCCGCGTGAGGCGCTGCTCTTGACCGTCCCGGGCGAACAGCCGAGAACCTCGGCGACCTGGACCTCCGTCAAGTCATTGAAATAGCGCAGGACGAGCACGGCGCGCTGGCGCGCCGGCAGCTGGCCGAGCGCCTGGAGCAGCTCGGCGCGCGTGTCGAGCGCCGATAGCGGGTCGACCGCGATCGGGATTGGCGCCGGCCCCAACTCCAGTTCGCTGCGGCGCCGAGCTCGGCCGCGAGCCCCATCGACTGTCAGGTTGACCAGAATCCGGCGGGCGTAGGCCCGCGGCTGCTCCATGCGGCGGATGCGTGGCCAGCGGTGCGCGACCTTCATCAAGCACTCCTGGACGAGGTCCTCCGCTTCGACCTCGTCTCCGACGATCAGATAGGCGGTGCGAAGCAGGTCATCAACGTGCGTGGCGACGAACTGGTCAAAGTCGGTCATCACCCCTTTAACGTCCAGCGGCCGCTGGAAGGTTCCATAGCGTCGATCTGCCGGGAGCCCAGAGTTGAGGGCAGCTATCACGTCTGATGAGCTCCGAGGGAGGCCGACCTGAGCGCGTGCGCGGCAGACCACGAGGCGGGTCCCGAAAATTTCTGGCGGGCATGTCGATCCGGTGGCGGCTCGTTCGTGGAGGGGGCATCGGGTCGCCGATTGGCTGCGACCGCAACCCTAGGAGGAAGTCGTGTCCGTCCCACTTTTCAATCCTTCGGAAACGGGGATGATCGAGTTGGACGCCGAGCTCGAGCTGGACGGCAAGGCGGCGACGGGCATCACCGTGCCGTCTGAAGTCAGGACGCGCTGAGCGGCGGCAAGCGCCCGCCGGTGCGGGTCACGATCAACGGGCACACGTACCAGAGCACCGTCGGGATGATGCGTGGCGTGGCCGAGATCCCGGTCAGCGCTGCCGTGCGCCAAGCCGCTGAAGTGGCTGCCGGGGATCGTCTGCTGGTGCAGGTGGAACTCGATCGGGCGCCGCGGACGGTGACGGTGCCTGACGATCTGGGCGCCGCGCTCGGTGACGATCCGGACGCGCGGGCGTTCTTCGACGGACTGTCCTGCAGCCGCCAGCGCGCCTACGTGAGCTGGATCGAGCAGGCCAAACGGGCCGAGACACGGCAGGAGCGCGTTCACAGGACCGCCGAGCTGCTCGCCGACAGACAGCCCCAACGCTGAAACGGCAAAACCCACGACGAGTGAGAGGAACGACGATGCGCTACATCACCCTGCTGACCGCCACATCCACCCCCGAGGGGCCGCCGCCGGGCGAGCTGATGGCGGCGATCGCCCAGCTGGGCGAGCAGGCGGCGAAGGCCGGCGTGCTGCTTGACACCGCGGGGCTCGCGCCGAGCGCCGCCGGGGCGCGGATCGAGCTCAGCGGCGGGAGCATCGGCGTCAGCGATGGGCCCTTCACCGAGGCCAAGGAGCTGGTCAGCTACGCGATCTACCAGGTCTCCTCCAAGGAGGAGGCGGTGGAATGGGCCAGCCGGTTCATGCGCGCGCACGCCCAGCATTGGCCTGGATACGAGGGCGAGGTGCAGGTGCCGAAGGTGCTCGGGCCGGAGGATTTCGGTCCGCCCGCCTGAACCCTTGGAAGCGGTCTGCCGGACGAACCATCCCTCGGCCGGCAGATCGCGGGATGATCCTCGGAGCCTATGACCAAAAGGCGCAGCGATGCTGGACCTCGCTCAGGACGCTCCGGTCACGGCGCTGGAGGAGTGGCCGCGACACAGAATTCCGCCCAATCCCGCCGGCTGGCTGATGACCACCGCCAAGAACCGACTGATCGATCAGACACGCCGCCGCAAGACCATGCATCGCAAGCTTCCCCACCTTCACCATCAACAAGAGATCCAAGAACAGGCCGCCGACGCCCAACGCGACGAGCAGCTCGACGATCGCATCGGCGATGAGCTGCTCGGACTGATGTTCACCGCGTGCCACCCCGTTCTCCCGCTCGAGTCGCGCGTGGCGCTGACGCTGCGCTGCCTCGGTGGGCTGAGCACCGAGGAGATCTCCCGGGCGTTCCTGATCGGCGAAGCGACCGCGGCGCAGCGGATCGTGCGGGCCAAGAAGACCCTGCGCGAGAAGCGCGTAGCCTTCGAGCTCCCCTCGCCCGAGCAAACCCGCGAGCGGCCGGCTCGGGGTCCCAATGGATCCGCATTTCGCTGTGCGAGGAGGCACTCCGCCTGACGCGAGTGCTCTCCGGGCTGCTGCCCGACGTGGCCGAAGTGCAGGGATTCGTGGCGTTGCTCGAGCTGCAGGCGGCACGGATTCCGGCGCGGACGACGGAGCAGGGGGATCCGGTGCTGATCCTCGATCAGGACCGCCGGCTGTGGGACCGGCTGCTGATCGGCCGCGGGCTCGAGGCGATCCAGCGCGCCGAGCAGCTGGCGGCGGCCGGCTCGCCGGTCGGGCCCTACATGCTCCAGGCCGGGATCGCCGCCTGCCACGCCCGCGCCTCACGGCCCGAGCACACCGACTGGAAGACGATCCTCGGCCTCTACGGGCTGCTTCGCGAGCTGTGGCGCAATCCGGTCGTCGAGCTCAACCGCGCTGTGGCGATGACGATGGTCCACGGTCCCGACGCCGCTCTGGCCGCGATCGAGAAGCTGGCCGGTGATCCACGGCTGCGCGCCTACTGCTATCTGCCGGCCGTCCGAGCGCACGTGCTCGAGCAGGCCGGTCAGCTCGACGCGGCTCGCGACAGCTGGCTACAGGCGGCCGACCTCACCCGCAACGAGCGCGAGCGCCGGCTCTATGAGAGCCACGCCCAAAGGCGGGACCACCCTGTGGACGTCAAGTATCCGGACTCATGAACCTCGATCAATGCGGTCGTGAGGGCGCGAGCGGCCAAACATCCGCTGGTCGAGAAAGCGCCATATAGGGCGGGTGCGGTCCGCCCGGGGAACGGCGCTGGCGAGAGTGTGGCCGGGCCGGGTGGTGTCAGCAATCTGACAATTTCGCCTGCATACAGGGACAAATCGCGCGCGCCTGCTGGTCCTTGGCTACATAAGCATGTGGGGCATGCTTATGTAACCAAGGTCGCCCGCGGGCGTGGACTTTGGGCCGTTAAGCATCTCGCCGGAGCGGATTTCGCCCCGCGCGGGCCTCGCCCAAGTCCGGTGCGGACTCGTCCTCCCCGCGAGCTGCAAGCCGGCACGGAGCCCGAGGTCGGCGCGGTGATCGCCTCGGCGCCGGCGTGGCCGATGCGCGCCTGGATACCGGCGAGCACTCGTCCCGTCTGCGCCCGGACGCGTCATTGACCGCTCGGCGTTATGTCCAGCCGCCACCCGCCTGGGAACTGGGACCGGCACGCCCTGAGCGCCCGCCCAAGGCGCGCGGGTGTGCCCGCGACGGCGCTCTTGACGTGAAAGACGCCTTGTGGGTTCGGGTCGGGCCAACTCGGGTACCCGTGCGCGCGCATGCAGTTGGCGGCCTGCACGAGCACGGCGATGTCGGGCGCGGCGGGTCGCGGGAGGAACGTCTCGATCGCTCGGATCTGCGATGCGCAGGCCGACAGCACCGCCGGCGTCGGCTGCGGTGTGCCGCCAGGCATCCTGACATGCCCACCGGCGCCGATGACGGGGTCGGAGATGTCTGACATACCGTGCTGGCGCGCGTGGCGCTGCGGGCGATCTTCGACGCCCATGATGATCTTGAGCTCGTCGGCGAGGCCCGCGACGGTGCCGAGGCGGTCTCGCTCGCGGGCCGGCTGCATCCCGACGTCGTGCTGCTCGACATCCGGATGCCGAACGTGGATGGACTCGAGGCGGCGCGGCGGATCCTGGGCTCGAGCTCGAACCGCGCGCGCGTCATGATGCTGACCACGTTCGATCTCGACGAGAACGTGTACGACGCGCTGAAGGCGGGCGCCAGCGGATTTCTGCGCAAGGACGCGCCACCGGAGCGGCTGCTCGCGTTTGTGCGCTCGGCCGGCGAGGGGGACGCGCTGCTCGATCCGACGATCACCCGCCGGCTGATCGAGCGGTTCGCGCCCACCGATATGCGTGCAGCCGGCATTCTGTCCGAGCTGACCCCGCGCGAGCGCGAGGTGCTGATCTCAGTGGCCCGGGGCCGGAGCAACGCCGAGATCGCCGGGGAGCTGTTCCTGACCGAGGCGACCGTGAAGACGCACGTGAGCCGGATCCTCGTCAAGCTCGACCTGCGCAACCGTGTACAGGCAGTTGTGGTCGCGTACGAGGAGGGGCTCGTCAAGCCGGGGGCGACCAATGCTTGAGCTGCCCACACGCGCACGGCCCGCACGGGGCGCGGTGCACGCCGCCGAGCGGCGTCGACGCCCCACACCCGCTCTCTCACAGCTTGTCGGGGATTGTGAGGATGTGAGGAATGTCGCGGTTCGCCGGCGTGGGGGTCGTTTAGGTTCGGGTCGTGGTTGGTATGGGGATGGGGGCGCGTATGGGGATGGGGGCGCGGGTGACCGGCGGCTTTGGGGAAAAGACTGTGGTAGCTACCGTGATGCGAAGCTCGGTGGCCGACGTCACGATCGGCTCGATCAAGTCCTCGATGAGCAGGATTTCGTTGAATCGTGTGGCGGCCGTGGTCGTGGTCTGGCTCGTGGCGCTGGGGGCGCTCGGGGTGAGTGCTGGTGCGGCGGGCGCGGCGAGCATTGTGTTCCTGAAGGGCGGCAACGTGTGGCTCGCCGCGGCGGACGGGAGCAGCCAGCGCCAGGTGACCAGCGGCGGTTACTGGGATGCCCCGTCGCAGGCTGATAGCGGCACGATCCTGGTCCGGCGCGAGACGCGGCTGTTTCGCCTGGATCAGGCGGGCAATCCGCTCGCGCCGGCGATCGACACTTTGTTCACCGGCGCTCCTGCGACGTGGGTCGGCCCGGTCGACCCGGCGATCTCCCCGGACGGCGTCAATCAGGCCTACGACGGCGAGATCACCGACAGCGGCTATTACGACTACGGCTGCGGCTGCTACGTGTACACGCACACGTTCGCGACCTGGTGGGGGTCCGCGACCCAGTATTCCCAGCCCAACCAGACGCTCGGTCAGCAGGACTACGACGAGCCGGCGTGGATCGATGACTCGCACTTGCTGTTGAGCTCGACCGGGATCCTGATCGATCAGGTCGCGACCTACACGCTCGGCGGCGGCGATAACTCGTTGGTGCAGTGGTTCTCCGATCCCGATCCGAGCGTGCAGGCGCTCGGATCAGGCGCGATCACCCGCGCCGGCGACAAGCTCGCGTTCGTCGCCAACGTCAACGGCGCTGTCGGCAACGAGATCCGGATCTACAGCAGCACGGGTCCGCCGCCGTTCCTCGCCGGCGACCCGCCCGACGTCCCGGTCGATCAGTGCAACATCGGGCCGCACAACTTCCAATCGCTGCGGGTGTCGTTCGCGCCCGACGGCCAGTCGCTCGTCTACGACGCCCCGGACGGCATCCACCTCGTCACGCTCGCCGGCTGGCCGAACTGCGCCGGCCTGAGCGACAGACTGATCATCCCCGGCGGCGTCGAACCCTACTTCGGACCGGCCGACGTCGGCCCCAACGTCGGCCCCAACGTCGGCCCCAACCCGGCGACGCACCAGAGGTGCCACGTTCCGCGCGTGATTGGGATCAGCCTCGCCGCTGCGAGCGGACGGGTCCGCGGTGCGCACTGTCGCGTCGGTCGGGTGAGCACGGTCCGCTCGGCGCGCGGTAAGCACCGGACCCTGGTCGTGATCAGCCAGCAACCCACCGCCGGGGCGACGCGATCCGCTGGCGCGGCCGTGAACGTGGTACTCGGGCTGCCACCGCGCAAGCGTCACCGACCCGGCGGATGACACGAGCTCTCACAGCGGCACTGCGGAGGGGAGCTCTCACAGCGGCACTGCGGAGGGGAGCTCTCACAGCGGCACTGCTGAGCAGTGCCGGACTCGCGGCCACGGCAGTCGGCGCGGATGCCAAGGTGCCGCCGCTGCCGCAGGGGGCGGCCGGGCAGCTGATCTCCTATGCCGACTCCCAGCCGCTGCCCTCCAACCCGAGCGCGACGATGTTGCTCAGCTCGCTGCCGCCCTGCGTCCCGGGTGCCCTCGTCCCCGAGCCGACGTTCGCGGGCGCCCTTGCCGACGCCCGCTTGCTGCTGAGCCTCGGGGGAGCTCGCGCCGGCGTGCGGCGATTGGCTGCGAGGCGGTACACGGGCAGCGCCGGCCGGGCCGAGCTCACCGCAACCGCGCTCGTCGCGGGGAGCGCGCCTGCGGCCGCGCTCGCCGCACTGCTCGATGCTCAGCCCCGGGCGCCAGGCGACGCCGGATTGCTGATCAACGCATCGGCGCTGCTAAGCGGGCTTGGGCGTCCGTCGGACGCGCTCGCGCTGCTCGACCGGGCGCAGCAGCTCGCGAGCCCGCACGGGACTCCGCTCGGTATCCCCGAGCGCGCGGTCGAGCTCAACAATCGCGGCCTGGCGCTGCTCGGGATGGGCCGCTACGCCGCCGCTGCCGGCGCGCTCTCGGCAGCGGTGCGGCTCGGCGGGCCGACACTGTCCGAGGCCGAAGTCAACCTCGCCCAGGCGCTGCACTGCCAGAACAAGCGGCAGGCCGCGTTCCACGCCCTCCTCGCCGGCAGCTACCGCCGGCGCTACGACCTCGTCGTGACCCCCCCAATCGAGGCTCCCTCCGCGGCAGAGCTCGGGCTCGGGTCGCCAGGCGGGGCCTCGAACACGCTCCCGACGCTCACCTATCCGCCGACGCCGGCGGATGCGAGCGCGGCGAACGCGGACTTCGAGGCAATCGATCAGCGCGACGGCCAGCAGGACGGGCAGCTCGCGTCTCAAATCACCACGCTCTTCGCTCAGCTGACGACCGAGCTGCAGCACGCGAGCCTGATCACGCAGCGACGCACCGGCAACCTGCTACGCCTCGCCGTGGGGTACGGAGGACCGACCGCCGGGCCGATCATGCTCCCGGCTCGGGTCGAGGCGGCCCGCAAAGCCGAGCACGACTACACCAACCAGGAGTTCGGACAGGACGGCGAAATCACGCAGGTGCTCCAGCAGTGCGACGCTCTCAGCGGTTCTGCCGTCCGGGCCTGCCTGCACGACCAGTGCGCGCCAAAGCTCGACGACGCGCACTCGAACTGGCTGGCGCTGATGGAGGCGCTCGACAATGCGGCTCGCAAGGCCGCGCTCGCCGAGGGCCAGACCGCGGCACCCGCGCTCGCCAACCTCACCGATCCCGCGCACCAACTCGCCGAGGATTACATCCTCCACTCCGACCTGGTCCTGACCAGCCTGCTGACAGGGGAGGCGGAGAACTGGGACGCGCTCGCGGGCCAGACGTATGGCGACCCGACGACGGGCCTGATCTGCGACAACATCTCTCCGACCGGGGCGTTCGGAGCATCCGGGGGAGTCGGCGGCGGCCCCGGTCCCTGCTCGGACGCGGCTGCGGCGCACAAGCTCGTGCTCGAGCTCGAGATCGTCGAGCTGAAGCTCAGCTGCCAGAGCGTCGAGGCGGTGGTCGAAAGTCCGGGTCTGATCGGCGCGTTCGGCTCGCTCGAATACAACTTCTACGGCAAGACCGTGACCGCGTTCGTCGGTGTCAAGGCCGGGGGCAGCGGCATTCCGGCGGAGGTGCAGGGCGGGATCTTCGTCAAGGCAGGCGCGGACGGCATCCAGGACATCGGCGCGCGTGGGTCGCTGTCAGAGAACACGGGCTTCATCGAACACGAGGTCTCCAAAGACTTCATCAGCCTCGCCGGCGCGATCGCTCCAACCCCGTTGCCCACAGCCGCCCAATGACGTCGACGGTCGCGTAGGGGGCAGCTCGCCCGGGCGGGTGTCGACGAGCTCGAACTCGTCGAGGACTTCTCGAGAGGACGCCGGGTCTCCCGAGTCGTCACCATATGTTCCGTGCAATCAAATGACCATGACGAGGAGGAGCAGAGAGATGGCTGCTACCGAGAAGGCGATCCTTGCGGGCGGGTGCTTCTGGGGTGTCCAGGATCTGATCCGCAAGCTTGATGGCGTGAGCGGCACGCGCGTTGGCTACACCGGCGGTGACACGCCCAACGCGACCTACCGCAACCACGGCTCGCATGCGGAGGCGATCGAGATCCAGTTCGACCCGGAGCGCATCTCCTATCGGGACCTGCTGGAGTTCTTCTTTCAGATTCACGACCCGACGACGAAGAACCGCCAGGGCAACGACGTCGGGGCGAGCTATCGCTCGGCGATCTACTACGTCGACGAGGAGCAGCGGCGCATCGCCGAGGACACGATCGCCGATGTCGACGCCTCTGGCCTGTGGCCGGGCAAGGTCGTCACCGAGGTGGCACCCGCCGGACCGTTCTGGGAGGCAGAGCCCGAGCACCAGGACTACCTCGAGCGGTACCCCAACGGGTACACCTGCCACTTCGTCCGTCCGGGCTGGAAACTACCGCGACGCGCACAGGAAGCCGCGCGCTGAGCTGAGCCGCGGCAGGATCGGAAAGGTGCTCATCTAGCCCGTTAGACTGCGGGCATGGCGGCCGTGGCCGTGACGTTCATGCGGGTTGACTCGCGGCCCACCGCGGTGGTCGCGCAGACGACGACGTGGAAGGAATTCCCGAACGTCTGGGGGCCGCTGTTGGACCAGGTCTACCGGTTCGTCCGAAGCCGCGCAGAACTCGCCACCGGCGACGGTACGGAGCAGTGGCAGAACGTGATGCTCTACAAGGACGACAGGCCAGACGTCGAGGTCGGTGTTCTCGTAACGGGGTCGTTCCAAGCTGAAGGGCCTGTGATCGCCTCAGAGCTCCCCGCCGGAGAGGTCGCGACGGCGACCCACCGCGGCGATTACGCGCAGCTAGGGATCAGTCATAACGCCGTGCGCGACCACGTCGCAGCGCATGGACGTGAACTTGCCGGACCGCGATGGGAGATATACGGCCACTGGCGCGCCGACCCGAGCCAGCTCGAGACCGAAGTCTTCTGGCTCCTTCGCTGATCCGTCTGGACGGCATTCGCTGTGGAATCACCCCCCGCTACTCCGGGATCTTTGTCAACAGCAGCCAAGCGCTGGTAACGCCTCCAGCGAGAGCCACGAGTACCGGCAAGATCAAGACATCGAGACCGCGACGAACAGCAGCCCGGTGAGGCCGGCTGCCGCGCCGCCGGCAGCCGTCGCGCATGTGCTCCACTTCGGCAAAGCAGGGCTTCCCTCGTTCCAACCCGCGGCGCCACGACGCCGGTATCTCACGGGGAGACTATGGACCATGGCGACTCGCCAAGGGCCCCGGCGCTCGAGCCAGCCCGCGACACGGCGCCAGCGTGTGCAGCCATCGAGCGAGCAGCCATGCCTTACCCGTCGGCTCACCAGCCGAGCGTGCCGGGCGGGCCTTTGAACGGACCGATCAGATCGGCGGTGATCCAGCCGCCGTAGAAGTCGCCGTCCTGGGCGTGCGCGCGCTCGTCGTCGAGCCACGCCGCGTCCACGCGCCCCGGGTAGAACGCCACGTGGTCTCGAAGCGCCTCATATCCCGGCGATGGATCGGGGTACGTCCAGCCGACCGCCTGGACACGGCGCTCGCCGACCACCGCGTCGAGATACCGCGCCTCCCCCTTGTACTCACACCACGTAGCGCGCGCCGCGCTCCTGACCAGCAGCTCTCCTTCGACGTCCCCCGGCGGGACATAGATCGTCGGCGGATGACTCGTTTCCAGCACACGCAGCGCCGCGTCGGACTCCGCCAGCACCCGCCCCGCGAGCTCGATCCGGACGCGCCGCCGACAGACGACCACCGCCGGTGGCCGAGGGTAGTCCCAGACGCGCTCCATGGCTGTGGATCTTCGCAGCCACGCTGCTGACCGCCACGCGCGAACGCGGCGTGCGCGCCTACCTCATCGCCGGGGTCACTACCGAGGTCAGTATCGAGCCGACCGCGAGTGGCCCAGCATCCCGCTGGTCGAGAAACCGGACGTATAGGCCGGTTTCTCGACCAGCGCCCGGATTCTCATCAGTCCAGCCCTCCGCGGTGGGCCGCCGCCCCCGAGCTTGTTTGACGCAGGACGATGGCCCTACCATTGTCAGCCATGGCTACCAGCGCCTATGCCGAGCGCCCCGCGGCGGCGTCGACGCCCGCACTGTTCGGCCGCGTGATGGGGCTCGTCGCCGTGACGGTGGCGTTCGCCACGTTGGGCGTGTACCTGGGCCGGAACTCGGGCGGCGCGACGTGGTTCATCTCCTGGCTGGTCGCGATTGGCTGCCTGTTCGGCCTTCAGTTCGCCAACGCGCGGGGCAATACCGGCCTCGCGTTGGTGCTGCTGTTCGCGTTCGGCCTGCTGATCGGCGTGAGCGTCTCGATGACGGTCAACTACTACGCCGCCGTCGATCCCACGGCCGTCCGCCAGGCGTTCGCGGCGACGACGCTGTTCGTCGGAGTCCTCGGCGCGGGCGGGTTTGCGGTGCGACGCGACCTGTCGTTCCTCTACCGGTTCGCGTTCTTCGGGCTGCTGGCGCTGCTGTTGGCCGGGGTCGTGCTGATCTTTGTTCACATCTCGGCGGCTTATACGGTCTGGTCGTTCGTCGGCCTGGCCGTGTTCGGGCTCTATACGGTCGCGGACTTCAACCGCCTTCGTCACGCCGGTACCGACCAGGCGATCCCGCTCGCGGCGAGCATCTTCCTCGACGTTCTGAACGTCTTCCTGTTCTTCCTGCAAATTTTCGGCCGCTCGAACTAGAGCCCCGGGGCTCGCGACCGCCCTTCCCGGACGGCGAGCGGTTTGGCGTCGGTAGGTGTGCGGTGAACGTCTAACTCCGAGGCGTTGGGCTCAGCCCGGGCTCACAAAGCGGGGCCGTGACAGCCGTCAGAGCAGCGTCCATCTCCGGGCGATGAACCTGCTGGGCCCAGCTTCTGTCGCCGGCTGCGGTGATGTGGCTTGACGATGCCGACTTGCTTGCCGCAGGAGATCCTGCCTGGTGTTCGATCACTAGCTGGTTGGTGGTGGAAGGCGACGGCATCACCCCGCTCATGCGCTCGAACAGCCCTAGTGCAGCGTTTCTGAAGTGTCTTGTTTTTGGACGGCCTTCTTGAGGACGTGCTCGGCGGTCTTGGTCCAGACGAACGGCTGGGCGCGCTGGTTGTACCCCTCGATGAAGTGCTCGATCGCTGAGATCAGTTCTGGGACGTCGTGATAGACACCGCGGCGGACCTGCTGCTTGGTCAGGATCGAGAACCAGATCTCGACCATGTTCATCCAGGACGCGCTGGTTGGGGTGAAGTGGAAATGCACGCGCGGGTGTCGCGCCAGCCACGCCTTGACCTCGGGCGTTGAGTGCGTTGAGGAGTTGTCCAGCACGACGTGTAGCGGCCGGCGTGGATAGGCCTTCACGAGCTTGTTGAGGAACCCAAGGAACTCCTGATGGGTGTGCTGCGCGTAGCAGCTGCCGGTGACCTCGCCGGTCGCGATCTCCAGAGCCGCGTAGAGGCTGGTGGTGCCGTTGCGCTTGTAGTCGTGCGTCATCCGGGCTGCTTTGCCGCGCTTGATCGGGAGCGTCGGCTGGGTGCGGTCCAGCGCCTGGATCTGGGTTTTCTCGTCCACGCAGATGACCAGAGCGCCCTTGGGCGGATCGAGGTAGAGCCCGACGACGTCGATCACCTTCTCAACCAGCTGCGGGTCCGTTGAGAATTTGAATGACCGGACCTGGTGCGGCTTGAGTTTGTGATCGCGCCAGATCCTGTGCACCGTCGAGGACGAGATCCCGGTCGCGGCCGCCAGCCGACGCACACTCCATTGCGTCGTCCCGTCCGGCGGCGCCTCCAACGTCTTGGCCAGCACGCGCTGAACCTCATCGTCACTGATCGCCCGCGGCCGTCCCGACCGCGGCGCGGTCTCCAACCCCTCCATCCGACGCTCCGAGAAGTTCCGTCGCCACAACCCGACCGTCTGCAGCGACACACGCATCTCCCGCGCGATCTCCGTATTACTCGCACCCCCCGCCGCGCGCAGCACGATCCCCGCGCGCATCCCCTTCTCCTGCGCAGCCGACGGTGTCCTGAGTACCGCGCGAAGGTCGCGTTCTTCCTCCTCGGTGAGCTCAATAACCGCCGGGATGCGTCCCACAACCCGACCGTACCAGAAGTCCCTACCAATTACAAGAGACTAATGGGACACTGCACTAGAGCCACGAGTGCACCGATGACGAGGAGCACCGCACCAATCCGAAACGAGGCTGCGTAGCCGCGGGCGGCTGCGACGCCCGCCGGCACGCCATGGCTGACCTGAGTTTCCGCGTGACGGAGCGCGAGCGCCACGAGGCAGGCGAGGCCGAGCGCTCCGCCCACCGGCTGCGCCGTGTTCTGCACACCCGAGGCCAGGCTCGAGTCTTGCCCGGTGACCTCGTGCAGCGCCGCGTTCATGATCGGCGAGAAGCCCAACCCAGAGAAGACAGCCAGCAAGATCATGCCTGGCAACACGCCGCCCACATAGGAGCAGCCGACGTGGATCTGGCTCGTCAGTAGCAGCCCACCGGCGGCCCCGAGGAAGCTGACCGCCACGCGCGGCTTGACGCCGACCTTCGGCATGAGCGCGGTCCCGATTCCCATGCCCAGCCCGATCCCGAACCCAAACGGCAGGTAGCCGAGGCCGCCCTGCAGCGGGGACAGGTGGAGCACCTGCTGCTCAAATAGTGTCAGCAGAAAGAAGTAACTGAGGAAGGCCGCGGCGAAGAACACGTTCAGCCCGTTCGCGGTGACGCGCGTGCGGTTGGTGAAGAACCGCAGCGGGATCAAGGGCGACGCCGAGCGCGCCTCCAGGATTGCTGTCGTGAGTAACAGCGCGACACCGCCCAACAGCGGCAGCAGCCCTTGCCACGACGCCCACGCATACTTGCTCGCTTCCAGCAGTCCGTAGACGATCGCGATCAGTCCACCGGTCACAGTGGCTGCCCCGAGGAAGTCGACGCGGCGCTGAGCGCGGACCATGCGGCTCTCGGCAACCAGGCGCCGGGACCATCAGCAAAGCGAACAGCGCGATCGGAAGGTTGATGTAGAAGATCCACCGCCACGACGCGGCGTCGGTGAGGACGCCGGAGATGACGGTGCCGGTGTTGCCTCCGAGGCCGGCGAGGGCGCGCCTGCGAGGTGGGCCAGGCGGCGTCCGTCAGGCAAGCCCTGAGCGGCGCACCGGAGCTCCTCGACGTCGACTCCTGCGGCCCGGAGGACCGCCGCATATCGCCTCCCGTCGCCTTCCCTACGAGCGGCGGCAGCGATCGTTGCCGGTGCAACTCCGATCACGTCCGATGGCATCGCGTGCGCGGCGGTGAATTCCGGGTGGACCAGCAGCTGCCGGCGCAGTTCTGGCCAACCGTTGTCGCGCGCGCCGATCGCGAGCCGTGCGGCGTTGGCTCCGGCTGCTTTCAGACCTGCGACAGCCAGGCGGCCGGGGTTCGCGGAAAGTTCGGCGGCGTGCTCGGCGGCCCAACCCAGCGCCGCCAGTTCGAGATTGGCAGCCGCAGGCTCGCCGCGACCGTCATCGGCGTATGAAGTGAACGAGAGCACCACCGCGTCGAGGGATGAGCACAGCGTGACGGTCAGCCCTTCCGCTGCCGGCGCATCGCGCACGTCGGCAAGGAGCACGATCAGGGGGGAGCGGTCGCTCGCGGGGGTCGCCTGGGGCCAGTGAACGCAGACGCGCAACCGAACGGCGCCGAACCGGAGCGTGATCTCTGCGGGCATCTCACCGCGTGGGTATCTCTGCTTCGCTGAGGAATTGGGAGACGTCGGTCGGGTGTGGTTCGCCATGCGCCGCAGCGTCGCAGCGGCTCGCCGCGGGGGAAAGTCCGATCGGGAACGACGGTGTTGCGCACCCTGCAATGCCAATCGCTCACCGGACGGCAATACTTGGCGCATGGACGAGCGCGGGCATCTGCTTCCCTTCCCCCAGGCACCTGACGGCATCGAGCTCCGGCACCTGCGCGCGTTCGTCGCGGTGGCTGAGGAGCTCAGCTTCGCCCGGGCCGCCGATCGTCTGTACCTGTCCGCGCCGGCGCTCAGCCGTCAGGTCCGAGGGCTGGAGCAACTGATCGGGTCAGAGCTGCTGAGGCGCTCGACTCACCGTGTGGAGCTGACGCTGGCGGGCGAGGCCCTCCTCGATCGCGCGCGCAACGTGCTGGACGATGTCGATGGAGCAGTCTCGGCTGCGATGGCGGTTGGTGGCGAGCTGCTTAGCCGCGTCACGAAGATGTGGCAGCCGCTGGAGGGGCGACTGGCCAGCGACGTCGACCTGCAGGCAGCACGCGAGGCCGCCGAGGAGATGCAGGGGCAACTCCCCCCGCCGGCAGGCACTAAGGTGCGCCCGGTGGTCGCCGGCGGCGTCGGAGCGCTGGTGGTCGTGCCGACCGGAGTCTCGACCCCGACCGTCATCTATCTGCACGGCGGCGCCTATGTGCTCGGCTCTGCGTACGGGTACCGCGCACACGCGGGAGCTCTGGCGATTGCCGCCCAGGCAGGCGTCCTCGTACCCGACTACCGGCTCGCACCCGAGCACCCGTTCCCGGCCGCAGTCGAAGACTCCGTCAGTGCATATCTTTGGCTGCTCGACCAGGGCATCGCACCAGAACAGGTCACACTTGCGGGGGACTCCTCGGGCGCAGGCCTTGCGCTCTCAACGCTCTTGACGCTCAATGCTCGGAATGCTCCGCTACCGAGTGGCGTCGCTCTCTTCTGCCCCTGGCTTGACCTCCGGCTCGAGCATGAAGCGACCGACTCAGCGCGGCAGGTTTTGAGCCTCCAAGAGGCACGTCGATGCATCAGGATGTACCTCGGCGAGCACCCCGCCGACGACCCGATCGCCGACCCGCTGTCCGCAGACCTGACCGGCCTCCCACCGATGCTCGTCCAAGCCGCCACCGGCGATGCACGGCTGGCTGACGCGAAGGCGCTCGTCGCCCGTGCCCGGGAACACAAGGTCAACGCTCGCCTCGAGCTGTTTCCCGTCGAAGCGCACGCGTTCCACCTCTTCTGGTCGTTCCTCCCCGAGGCTGCCGACGCCATCGAAGCCGCGGGAGCGTTCATCCGCGAACGCGCCCCAGCGAACTCAGCCAACCAACATCGGGCCGCGCGAGCGTAGAGAACTACACCTCCTGCGCGAGCGGCGCGACCAAGTCGCGCCGGACCCTTGTGTGCCGGGGCGAAGACGGCTACGCTCGGCACCAATGTGTGATCGGGAGTGATCACGATGGGGCCTCAGCCGGACGGTAGTTGGGTTGCGCGGCGGTGGCGTCTTGCGCGGATCGGTGCAATAGCGGCATCGCTATTGCTGGCGCTGGCGCTGGCGTTCGCACCGTCGGTCGCAGCCAGCGGCCATGCGAGCCGTCCGTTCGCCTCTCTCCCCCACCTCGGGCCGGCGCCGCAGCGCTGCGAGCTGGGAGCAGATCCGAATTGCCCGGAGTTCACGCAGGGCACGAACTACACGGTTGAGTCGACCTGTGGAGCGATCGACATCAGCCCGCATGTCGTCAACCTGGGTCAGAGCCTTACGGCAACGATGGTGGAGACGGCCCGGCAATGCCGGATTCAGTGGGGGAGCCCCCCGGGGAAGCTGGTCGCGGGCTGTAAGGACGGGGTCTACAACGTCATCAATCCCCAGAAGGTCGAGACGGTCGTTCCCCCTAGTTCGACCTGCGTGTGGAAAGCGACGCAAGCCAGCGCCTATCCACCCGACGCGAAGGCGCCTGGCGGCGGTTGGGATCAGTTCGAGGTGGGTTTCTGCGCGTTCGTCGGCTGCGCGGCGCTGGCGAGCGACTACTACTACGTTCTGCCGCACAAGAGTGCGATCTCGGGGACTGTGTACTCGGGCGCGACCGACGTGAACGGCAATCGACTCGGCCTCGCGGACGCCGTCATCAAGCTGAGCGGCCCGTCGCCGGGCACCACGGTGACCAACAAGGACGGGTTCTATGACGCGCTCGTGGACCCGGGGCAGTACGACGTCAGCGTCGCGAGCGTCGGCGGCGCCCCGGCGGACGTGCACCCGACCGTATGCGACCCGGGCAGCTTCAACAAGAGCGCTTGCCAGGTGCGGGCCCAAGGCCGCGATGCCGAGGCAGATTTCACGCAGTGCGCGGCGGCGGGCCCCGCGGCGGATCGGACGGCGCGCGCGGCGGCGAGCGGTGTCGCGTCGTGTCGGCTGGATTTGAGCATCGCGATTGGGCCCAGCCTGTCGGGACTGGCCTATGACCCGGTGCCGGGCGAGGGCGTGGCGCGGTTCTTCGCCGATCCCTACAACGGCCCGTGCCGTTCCGGTTGCACCGACATCACCGTCACCGTCAAGTCGAAGGGAAAGGCTATCACGGCCGGCGCGGCGACCGTCAACGCATCTGTGACGCCGGTCAACGACCAGGCGATCCCACATTACCCGCGGGTGGGTGTGTCATTTGCGAATCCGGGCACCGGGTACCTCTGCGACGCAAGCCAGGTCCAGAGCTCGAGCACGTGTAGCAAGGTCGGATCTCACGATCTGAACGGCTTGCCGACGGACGGCAACGGGCAGGTCCATCTGCGTTACTGGGCCCCGGGCCTGGTTCAGCCCGAGATCGTCCACCTGAAGCTGGATGCCACCGGTTGTAACTGCAACGCCGGAGGAGTGCAGACGGGTGGCCCAGAACAGCGGACGTTCACGGTCCAACCTCATCGCCTGCTCTACATGGACGGGCAGCTGACTCCATTTCAGGCCGACTTGCTGGCCAAGTCGACGGCGCCCAAGGGATTCGCCGGGCTCCTCACTGACCAGGCCGACAGCTCGGCTCTGGACAAGGCGATCGATTTCCTGTTCGGCGAAGTGCTCGAGGGTGGTGCCGGCACAGCGGTCACCGTCGCTCAAACGGCGCTTGCAGCCCTCACTCCGGAAGTTCGCGTGCAACAAGAGCTGGCGGCGATCGTGTTGGACAAGTTCAAGTTCGTCGAATGGGGGCTCGGGGATACGTCCGACAGCGGCCTGTACGAGTACGACCCCGCGAACGACGCGCTCCCGAAGCCGGCGTTCCTCGACGAGTTCGCGGGCGACTCCGGCTCGACCGGTCTCGGGAGCGGCGGGCTGCTGTGGAAGTACGGCAAGGAGCTGGCGAAGGCGGCGGACTTCCTCCGAGGCAACGGTGAGTTCCTGGGCACGCAGTTCATCCACCTCACGGTGTATGAGGTGTCCTATTGCGACCAGCGGGACCTCAATTGCGGGCCAGGGTATGCCCCGGTGTACACGACTGGAGCGCAGCGGCGCACCGGCATCCACCCGTTCCTGTACTTCTACTTCACCGCGTACCGGGGGCCGTCGGGGTCCGAGCACGGGCTCCACTTCGTGTTCTCCGGTTCGTTCGTCGCCCCGTACAACGCGAACGCCTGGATGCAGGCGCAGAAGGGCGGGTTCTAGCCTTCTCTAACGCCCGTTGGGGGGTCCATGGCCGAGGCGCGCGCGATTGCGAGGCACCGCCGCCCTGTGAGCAGGGCGTTATCGGCGAGCAATGTCGAGCAGTGGTCTCCGGGTGCAGTGGCGATCGCTCATAGCGAGTCCACGATGCTCAGCGCCTGTTTGAGGTCGGCGCCGGTCAGTTGCTGGTAGCGCTTGATCGCATTGGCGCGCTTGCCGGCTTGGGCGAGTGCGATCACCTCCGGCGGCAGGTTGGGGTGATCGTCGGCGGCGGGCCGGGTTGCCGCGGCCTGGAGGGGGAGATACTGGCCCAGGGCTCCATCGGCGAGGGCCGCATGCCCCAGCCTCGTGAGCACGAGCCGCGAGTCGCCCACCTTATAGACCTCGCGGCGCAGTAAACCAGCCTGCTCGAGGACTTGACAGGCTTCCTCGATCGGCGCTTGCAGCGCCAGCAGACTTGGATGCCTGGGGTGATCGGCCATCAACCACTTCGCGATCGCCCGCGCATCGGGCTTGAGTAGCCCGCCCGCGCCATCGCGGCCGAACGCCGGCAGCACCTCGACGGCCAGCTCGCGGCTCGGCAGGGCACACAGGCGACCGATCTCCGCGCTCGCTGCCTCTGGTTGGGCGCTCTTCTCCTGCTTATTCCCGAACATCATTTCGCTCCTCTTCTGCTTCAGCTAGTTGTGCGTGGTTCCACTGAAGCGTCGCTGCAGCCGCGGACCGCGTCTGTAGGGCAGACCGGCCAGCGCGTGGCGGAAAACCGTCGCCCGAAAGCAGTGACGTCCTTGGCAACGTGCCGTTGGCGAGCCGGCGTGGTGCGCGCGGCGTTTGGGTCAGGCGATCCAGTTTGGTAGGTTGCGAGGGTCGTTCGCCACTGACTGCCGCGTGAGTGAGATTTGGGGGTGGATTCTGGACCGAATTGTCGCCTGTCTGGAACGCGGGTGGACGCGCGCGGTGTGCGGCTGGCTGGTTGTGGGAGCTGGGGTGTTGGGCTCGGTCGGGATGGCGCGGGCGGCCGGGCTCGATCCGGTTTTCCAGGCGCTGCCGGCTTCCGGCAACACCGAGCTTCAGACCGCCCGCAACGGAGCGGCGGCGGCGTCGCTGTCCGGTGGGCGGGTGGTGATCGCCGGTGGCTTCGACGGCAGCAACTTCCTGCAGAGCGCGGAGCTGTTTGATCCCTCCACGAACGCGTTCACCGCGCTGGCGGCCTCTGGCAGCAGCGAGCTGCAGACGACCCGTGCGGGTTCCGTCGCGGCGTCGCTGCCCAATGGGCAGGTGCTGATCGCCGGCGGCGCCAATTCGAGTGGCATCCTGCAGAGCGCGGAGCTGTTTGATCCCTCCACGAACGCGTTCACGGCGCTGCCGGCGTCTGGCAGCAGCGAGCTGCAGACCGCCCGGACCGGGGCGGTCGCGGCGTCGCTGCCCGATGGGAAGATGCTGATCGCCGGCGGGTTCGACGGCAGCAGCTACCTGCAGAGCGCGGAGCTGTTCGATCCGAACACGAACTCGTTCACCGCGCTGGCAGCGTCTGGCAGCAGCGAGCTGCAGACCGCCCGCGAGGATGCGGTAGCGGCGTCGCTGCCCGGCGGGCGGGTGCTGATCGCGGGGGGATTTGACGGCAGCAACTTCCTGCACAGCGCGGAGCTGTTCGATCCCTCCACGGACACGTTCACCGCGCTGCCGGCATCCGGCAGCAGCGAGCTGCAGACCGCCCGCGAGGGTGCGGTGGCGACGTCACTGGCCGATGGGGAGGTGCTGATCGCCGGCGGGTTCGACGGCAGCAACGTGCTGCAGAGCGCCGAGGTGTTTGATCCCTCCACGGACACGTTCACCGCGCTGCCGGCCTCTGGCAGCAGCGAGCTGCAGAGCACCCGCGAGGGTGCGGTGGCGGCGTCGCTTCCCCTTGGGCGGGTGTTGATCGCCGGAGGTTTGGACGGCAGCAGCTTCCTGCAGAGCGCCGAGTTGATGGTGCCCGGACCGCCCAGCGCGTCGATCTCCGCGCCCGCGCCGGGTGGAACGTATTCGCTCGGGCAGTCGGTGGCGACGAGCTTCGCGTGTACCCAGGGCGTCGGCGGCCCGGGGCTGTCCTCCTGTGATGACAGCACCGGTGGCAGAACCAGCAGCGGCGGGTCCGGCCACCTGGATACCTCGACCCTCGGCGCTCACACCTACACGGTCAGCACGACCAGCAGCGACGGGCAGAGCGCCAGCGCGCAAGTCAGCTACACGGTCGTGGCGGGACCGTCGGCGTCGATCACCGTGCCCGCGTCGGGCAGGACCTATGCGGAGGGGCAGTCGGTGTCGACGAGCTTTGTGTGCGGCGTGGGCGTCGGCGGCCCAGCCCTGTCCTCCTGTGATGACAGCACCGGTACCAGCACGCCCAGCGGCGGGTCCGGCCATCTCGATACTTCGACGCCGGGCGCTCACACCTACACGATCACCGCCACCAGCAGCGACGGGCAAAGCGCGACCGCACAGATCAGCTACACGGTCGCGGCGGCCCCCGCGGCGTCGATCACCGCGCCGGCGTCGGGCAGGACGTATACGGTGGGGCAGTCGGTACGGACCCGGTTCTCGTGCTCTGAGGGCATCGGCGGCTCGGGCCTGTCCTTCTGCGACGACAGCACCGGCGCCAGGACGCGCACAGGTGGGTCCGGGCACCTGAATACCTCGACCCCCGGCGCCCACGCCTATACGGTCACCGCGACCAGCAGCGACGGGCAGACCGCGAGCACACAGATCAGGTACACGGTCAAGCGACCCACGCCTCGATTGAGCGCACTCACGCTGACCCCGCGCGCGTTCTCGGCCGCGACCCGCGGCCCGACGATCTCGACCAGCCCGGATGCCGGCGCCCTGATCCGCTACCGCGATGTGCTCGCGGCTGACAGCACGTTCACGGTGCTGGGCTGCGCCGGCTCGCACCGCCGGCTGCGGCAAACTGGCGCCCATCGGCAACTTCTCGCACCGCGATCACGCCGGTAGCAACAGCCTGCGGTTCACCGGCCGTGTGCACGGCCACGCCCTTGCGCCCGGCCGCTACCTGCTGAAGTTGACAGCCACCCTCGCCGGCCGGCGCAGCCCCGCGATCACGACCAGCTTCCTGATCCTCGCGCCCCTGCCCGTCTGCAACGACCACGACCACGACGGCGACTGCGACCCCACAGCGCAAACAGCGGCCACGCCGGCCTGCAGCCTCGAGTGCGTCGACTTCTCCAGTTCGGTGTACGGCACCGCGAGCAGCCCGGCGTTCGTCCTCGCCGACGTGCCCCAAGCCCAAGCCCAGAACACCGGTCAGCCGCTGACCTTGGCCCGCCCCAGCATCAGCAACGCGGGAGAGGACTTCACGCTCGAGAACGAGGGGACTGTCGAGGACTTCATCCAGGCCGGCCTGATCGCCTCCGGCATGGCGCCCTATGCCTCGCTCGAGGCGTACGAGATTCAGTACTCGCCGTTCGGCGTGGACACTGGCTTCTGCGTCGGCGTCCCCACCACCCCCGCCAACGGCACACGAGTTGACCTTGAGCCGTGCGGAGTGAGCGCCAAAACGGTCTGGATCATCGACTCCAGCAACGCGATCACCAGCTCCGACGCGCCCCTGATCAACGGAGCGACCAACAGCAATTTCTCCAACCCGTATGTGCTGAGCACGCTGCTGCCGGGGCTGCCGCTGTTCACCTCGACGCTGCAAATGTCGAGCGGTAACACCGTGCTCGCAAACCAGCTGTGGGGCGCCAAAATGGGCGTCCTGTAGGTGTTCAGCCTCCCGCCGGAGCATCGTTCCGCAAGGCCGCCGCGCGGGCTGCGGAGGTTCGTCCAGGCAGCGACGATGTCACCCTCGAGTCGGCGCCGCTTGCGGGCGGGAATGAGACTTCGATGGTGAGTCCGCCCTGCGGTCGCGCGCGTGTGACGAGCTGGGCACGGTGCGCGTTGGCGATCGCTTGGACGATCGAGAGTCCCAGTCCGTGTCCGCCCTTGTGCTGGGTGCGGGCGCCGTCAAGTCGTTGGAAGGGTTGGAAGAGACGCTCGATCTGTTCGGGCGGTACGGTCGGGCCGGTGTTCGCTGATGGCCAGGAAGGCGTGCCGGTCGCGGGTTCCGGTGGTGATTTCGACATGTCCGCCGGGGGTGTTGTGGCGTATCGCGTTGTCGATCAGGTTTGCGATCAGGCGCTCGACCAGTCGTGGATCGCCCTCGGTTGGCGCTGTGGCCAGCGTTGCGCGAACGTCGAGGTCGCGACCCGCGGCCTGTGACTCGCGCGCGAGCAGGGCCTTGGAGGCGAGGGCCGCGAGGTCGAGGCGCTCGTGGCGCTCCAGCCCGGCTTGGCCGCGGGTGAGGGCGAGCAATGCGTCGATCAGCTGCTCGAGCTGTTGCTCGGACGCGAGCACGCGCTCGTGGGCGGTGCGCAACGAGGCGAAGTTCGCGTCCGGGTCGGCGAGCGCGACCTGGATCAGCGCTCGCTGGCGTGTCAGCGGCGCGCGCAGCTCGTGCGAGGCGTTGGCGACGAAGTGACGTTGCGCCTCGAACGCAGCGTCGAGCCGCCCAAACAGGTCATCGAGAGTGTCCCCGAGCTCCTTGAGCTCGTCCTCCGGGCCGTCGAGGGCCAGGCGCTCGTGCAGGCTGGTGGAGGAGATCCGTCGGGCCGTGCGGGTGATGGTCCGGATCGGTCGCAGCATCCTGCCGGCAACGAGCCAGCCGGCCAGCAGGGCGAGTACGGCCACGATCGCCAGAGCGATTCCCGAGTTGACCAGAAGCTGGTGCGAGTCGGCAGCGCGCTGTGCAGCTTGGACGGACCCCGCCTGTGACACCTGATGCACGGCCTGTGCCAGCTGATGCAACGGCCTGTGCCAGCTGATGCTGGGTCCGGTGCCAGCTGATGCTGCTCCTGTGCCAGCCGAGGACAACGGACAGTTGCAGCGGAGATGCTGGTCCTGTGCCGCCCTGAGCCACAGGCAGTGACAGCTGATGCTGGTCTTGGGCCAGCCGATACTGGACCTGTAGCCAGCTTCGGCAGAGCCTGTGCGAGCGGAAGCGGGAGCTGGAGCTTCTGGATGGCGGGGGCGTGAGGGACCTTCGGTAGGTGTGGCGGTCTGTATTCGGTCGCCCGTTCAAACAGGACGTAGGTGATGGCGACCAACGCGACGCCGGAGAGGAGGAAGAGGCCGCCGTAGAGAGCGGTGAGCCGGAGCCGGGCGGTGCGGCGAGGCAATCGCAGCCAAGAGCGTGGCGCGAGCCGGGGGTGCGACGACGCCCATCACTGGCCTCCGATGCGGTAGCCGGCCTTCGCGACGGTCTCGATTACAGGCGGGATCACCGAGCTTGGCGCGCAGCCGGCTCATCGTGATCCTCACGGCGCCTGTGAACGGGTCGGCGTTCTCGTCCCACACGCGCGCGAGCAGCTCCTCGGCCGAGACGACCCGGCCCTGGGCGGCGAGCAGCAGCTCAAGCGCCCCGAACTCCTTGGGCGTCAGCTCGAGCTCACGGCCACGACCGCTGCGCGCAGCGCTTGGCCGCATCGAGCACGACGTCGCCGTGCACCAGCACCGGCGGGATGCTCGGCTGCGCCCGCCGGGCGAGGGCGCCGATGCGCGCCACCAGCACCGGGAAGTCGAACGGCTTGGGCAGGTAGTCGTCCGCGCCGAGCCCAAGCCCGTCGACCAAATCCTCATTCTCCGCCGCGCCGGTCAGCATCAGCACCCGGCTGCGCCCGCCGGCAGCGACCAGCTCGGCGCACACCTCATCGCCGTGGAGCGCCGGAAGGTCGCGGTCGAGCACGATCACGTCGTAATCGTTGGTCAACGCGGACGTCAAACCAGCTTCGCCATCGAACGCGACATCGACCGCCATCCGCGCGTGGCGCAGGCCCGCCGCGACCGTCCCGGCCAGCTCCTCGTCGTCCTCGATCACAAGCACCCGCATCTCTGGCTCCTTGTCGTGATCAAGGTAGCGCCGCGAGTGTTTCAACGCTGTTTCGTCGGCTCAGGCACACAAACCGCCGCCCGGCCCCGGAGAACGAAACAAGGACGAAACAACCCACGGCGTACAACCGATCCGCGGGAAGGCGCAGGCCCCCCAAGCAGACCGTGAAGGAGACCAAATGCCGCACAGCATCCATGCCAACAGGGCCAACCGGCAGCGAGGGTGCCTGCTCGCTGTCGCAGCACTCGTGAGCGGAGTGCTGGTGGCAGGATGCGGGGGAAGCTCTCCCAGCCCGACCACGGCCTCGGGCAGCGCGACGGCCACGAGGTCGAGTACGGCGAGCGTGGCTTCCGCCGGGCCGGGCGCCGGTCCCCCGAATGGGCTCGCGTTCGCCCAGTGCATGCGCTCCAACGGCGTGCCCAACTTCCCGGACCCGCCCGCCGGCGGGGGGTTCGTCTTCCATACGGCTGGACTCAATATCGCTTCGCCCGCGTTCCAGGCCGCGCGGGCGAGGTGTCAGAAGTTCGCGCCGATGCCGCCCGGCGCCGGCGGGTCGAGCTCCTCGCCACAGGAGATGGCGCAGGCGCTGGCACAGCTGCGCACGGTTACGCAGGTGCATGCGCCGGCACGGTATCTCGCAGTTCCCCGACCCCAGGGCCACGCGCCCGCTCCAACCTCGGCCTGGGCCAGTACTCCGAAATCACCGACTACGAAGGAGTGTTCCTTCTCTTCCCGACCACGGTCGACATGCAGTCGCCCGCGTGGGAGCAGGCGGCGGCCGCATGCGGCTCCCTCGCCGAGAGCTTCGGCCACCCGCACCACTGATCGAGCCAGAGTCGATGCGGGCAACGCGACGGGCAGTTCACCCTCTCCTCGTCGGCGACGGCTCCGGCTCGCGCTGGGGCTGCTGCTCGCGACCGGGGTGGTGGTGGCGATCGTGCTCGGCACCCGCTCGTCGCTCGCCTCGGGCGACCGAGGACCCGGGCAGCGGCGGGCGTCGCGGCGACCGTGCAGCGGCGCGACCTGGTCGAGACCGACACCGAGTCGGGCACACTCGCCTACGCCGGACCCCAAACCGTCTACAACCGCCTCAGCGGGACAATCACCTGGCTGCCTGCCGTCGGGCGGCTGATCAGGCCGGGCCAGACGCTGTACCGGGTCAACGGGGGCCCGGTGGAGCTGCTCGACGGAGCGCTGCCGGCTTACCGGACGTCTGAAGGCTGGAGACGGTGACGGCCGGGACATCCTGCAGCTCAACAGCGATCTCGTGCGGATGGGGTTCGCCGATGGCCAGATCACGATCGACGACGCTTGGCAGTCCGGCACGACCGACGCGGTCGAGGAGTGGCAGGCGTCGATCGGCGAGAAGCAGACCGGCAAGATCTCGCTCGGCCGTATCGTGTTCCTCCCCGGTGCCCAACGGGTCACACAGCTGGACACCACCTGCGGGTCGACGGGCGGCGGGTCCGGTAGCGGCGCGAGCTCGGGCAGCGGCGCTGGCCTGACCAATGGCTGTGGCGTCTCGGAGGCGACCGCAACCGTAGCCGCGCCGGACCCCGAGTTCGTCGACTTCACCACGTCGAGCACCACAACGCTGACGAGCCCGACATCCACGACCCCGACCACCACCCCGACCACAACGTCCACGACCCCGACAACAACCACAACCACAAGTCCGCGGCCACCACGACCCCGAAGAACAGAAAGCCACCATCCAGACACAAGCCCAACGGCTCCAGCGGCGGCAACGGCTCGGGCAGCGGCCACGCGCCGGGTGGCGGCCACGCGCCGGGTAGCGGCAACGCCCATAGCTCCGGAAGTGGCAAGGACTCCAGCGGTTCCGGCAACGGGAGCGGGAGCGCTTCCGGCAGCGGAAAAGGAACCGGCGGTGGAGACAGCTCCGCCAGCGCCAACGGCTCCGGCGCCGACAACAGCGCGGCAGCGCATCGGCGATTCTCGAGACGACCTCAACCAAGCTCGTCGTCACGGTGGATCTGAGCCCGAGCCAGCAGTCGGAGGCGGAGGTCGGCGAACATGTGACGGTCGACGATGCCGGCCGGCAACACGGTCAACGGCAAGATCAGCGCCGTCAGTCAGGTGGCGCAGGCATCGACGGCGGCAGCGGCCAGGCGCAGGCTCCGGGAGCGGGAGCGGGAGCGGGAGCGGGAGTGGCGGCGGGAGCAGCAGCGGCGCATCGGGCTCGACGATCCCGGTCACGATCACGCTCGCGGGCAACCACTCCGGTGCGGGGCTCGACCAGGCGTCGGTGAGCGCGAACTTCGCGCAGGCGAAGGCGAACCACGTGCTCTGCGTGCCGGTCACGGCGCTGCTGGCGACCGCAGGCGGCGGCTACGCGGTCCAGGAGGCGGCCGCCCCGCACAAGCTGATCCCGGTGACGACCGGGCTGTTCGCCGCGGGCTATGTCCAGATCTCCGGCGCCGGCATCGACCCGGGGCTGCAGGTGACGGACTCGCAGGGATGACCGGCCGAAGATGGAGTACAGTCGTTTTCCGGGCTGATTTGCCGGCACCTGCCAAATTGCTCGCCGGCCATCGTTGCATTGATGACCTCACGGGTCGTTTCGTAGTGGGCGACAGAAACGCCGACAACGAAATTGCGCTCTCCTCCTCGAGCGGAGGGGTGGCAGCGTGCACCGCGCACGGCGGGAGGAGACAACGATGGCGTTCCGGTTTCGATCACGTCCGGTCACCAACGCGGAGCCACGACAGCCTTCGGGAGGTTGGTATGCAGACCCCTTCGGCCGCGCGGCGCGTCGCTGGTATGACGACCGACGGGGGTGGACAGATCGAGTTCAGGGACCGGGACTGCAGCCTGACAAGACCGGGGTTGCCCGGATCGACCAAGCCATGGTCAACCGCCCGGCCGGGCACGTGGACGCTGACGACACTGCGGCGGCGCTCGAGTCGGGCGCGCCCGAACGCCTCTGACACACCGGCGTTCGGATGTCGCTTCGCGTGCTGCTCAGGCGGTGATCCCGCGGATGTCGAGCTTGCCGACCAGCTCGGGGTCGTTGAACACGTCGATCGCGACCGCGCGGTCGCCGAGGACCGTGAACGCCAGCACCGCGAACGGCCGCTCGCCGTCGAACGCGACCGCGCCGGCGGCGCCGTTGACCAGCGCCGGGCGAACGTACGGCGCGAAACGGCGGGCCGTCATCGCCCCGCGCGCGACCCGCGCGGCGCCGTGCAGCTCGAGCGGGTCGCCGTCGCGGCGGTGGGCGCGGAGCACGACGTCCGGGTCGAGCACCGCCACCAGCGCCTCGAGGTCGCCCTCCCGGGCGGCGGCGAAGTAGGCGTCGACGACCGCCCGCTGGCGGGTCAGGTCCGGGTCCGGCGGCGGCGCCGCCTCGCGCACGCGGCGGCGGGCGCGGCTGGCGAGCTGGCGGGTCGCCTCCGGCGAGCGGTCGACCATCGCCGCGATCTCGTCGAACGGCACCGCGAACATGTCGTGCAGCACGAACGCGAGCCGCTCGGCCGGGCTGAGCGTGTCGAGCACGACCTGCAGCGCGATCCCGACCGCGTCCGCCAGCAGCGCCTCGTGCTCGGGATCGGTCCCGGCGCGCCGGGTCGTCGATGATCGGCTCCGGCCGCGAAGCCGTCGAGCGGCTGCTCGCCGCGGGTGCGGCGGGAGCGGAGCATGTTCAGGCAGATCCGGGCGACGACCGTCGTCAGCCACCGCTCGAGGCTGTCGATCTGCTCGGCGTCGGTCCGCTGCAGCCGTAGCCACGCCTCCTGCACGGCGTCGTCGGCCTCGCTCAGCGAGCCGAGGATCCGGTAGGCGACCGCGCGCAGCTGGGGCCGCTGGCGGTCGAACTTGTTGGCCAGCTCGAGTTCGTCCATCGCTGTCACACCGTCCGGGTCTCGCGGGTCATACCGGATAGACCCCCGAACCCCAACCTACGTGACAGGAGGTGCCCGATGGCACGCATCCAGGGAGTATCGAAGAGCCAGGCCGGGCCGATGGTCAGGCTCGTCTACAGGTTCGGACCGAGGATGATGAAGAAGCTGACCGGCCGCGAGCCGCAGACCGGCAGCGGGCATCGAGCCGATGGAGATCTGGGCCTACCAGCCGAAGATGATGTTCGGGATGGGCAGGTTCAACCAGGCGGTGCGCAAGGGGAAGTCGGTCGATGAGCGGCTCAAGAACCTGGTCGAGCTGAAGGGCGCGCAGATGATCGGGTGCGAGTTCTGCGTCGACCTCGGCTCGCAGATCTGCCGCAACTCCGGCTTCTCCGACGAGGAGCTGCTGGCGCTGCCGCGCTACCGCCAGAGCGACCTGTTCACGCGAACGCGAGAAGCTGGCGCTCGACTACACGGTCGCCGTGATGCGGACGCCGGTCGAGGTCACCGACGAGCTGTTCGCGCGCATGAAGGAGCACTTCAGCGACGAGCAGCTCGTCGAGATCACCGCGCTGCTGACGCTCGTCAACCTCGACCGGTTCAACGCCGCCTTCGGGATCGGCTCGGCCGGGTTCAGCGAGGGAATGGTCTGCGTGCCGCCGGACCGCCCCGCCGCCAACCCCGCGCTGGCGAGGATCGCCTAGTCTGAGCGCGGGGCGGCCCCGCATTGGCCCGCGCGGCGTTGGCTCATAGGAGGTTGATCACGCCTCTCGTGAGCAGCCAGACGCCGACCACGGAGGCGCCGATCACGGTTGCCGTGCGACCGCTGCGTGCCATCCACGCCCTGAACCGGACCACCGCATCATGCGTGCGATCCGGCGCGAACAGGTAGCCGAGCAATGGCACTTCGAGCAAAAGCTGCTGCATGACGCAGACGAGCAGGACCAGCAGAACGGTCGCGACGGTTCCCGGTCTGAGCTTACGGATGTGATCCAACGCGAGTAGGAATGACACGCCGGGGAGACTCAACACAGCTCCGGCGACGAACGTCAATCGTGGATCGGCCTTGCCCAGCATCCGCAGCGGCAGCGATTCGGTGGGTTTGCCCGCCTTCCGCCTGGCGTCCAGCTTCGCCTCCTTTTTCGCCCGGCGCCGCTCCTCAAACGATCGGTCGCGCCCGGTTCGGAGCACGAACGCGATCGCCAACGCGAACAGGCCGACGACGATGTCCTCCAGCGGGCTGACCCTGTGCTTGGCTGTGCTTTCAGCGCTGGAGCCGGACAGCGAGAACACGATCAACAGGCCGAGGGTGATGCTCGACAGGAACGCGCCGAGCAGGTAGCCGAGCATCAGCCGTCTAGGGTGGGGCAGCAGCATCATCACGGTAACCGCCGCGAATAGCGTCGGGTTTACCATCGCGACGAGCGACAGCAAGAAGATGGCGACCAGATCGCTGCTCATCGGGCGGACCCGGGGGCGGCGGAGCATACCGTCCGCCGGCCCCCGCTCCACCGGCAGGCGCCCTCAGCCGCAGGAGCGGGCGCACTCGGATTGTGAGCCCGTGCCGCAGCAGACCGAGCCCGGCGGGCAGCAGCAGACGGTGCCGGGCGTACACGTGTTGCCGTTGGGGCAGACGCCGTTCTCGCAGCAGACGTTCTGCGTCGGGTCGTAGCAGATCCATTCCTGCGGTGGGGCGCCGGTCGCGTAGTCGTTGAATTCACAGCACGCCGGCACCGGGCCGCCGCAGCACGTCCCTGCAGACGAGCTCACATCGGATGGTCCGCAATACGTGAACCCGCTTGGGCATGGCTGGCAATCTCCATCCACGCAGGCCGGGTTGGGCCCCTGGCACTTGACACCGCAGGTACCGCAGTTGTTCTGGTCGGTCGAGGTGTTCGTGCAGCGCCCGACCGCACTGCCCGGCTCCGGGCAACATGTCGCCGGCTCGGGGCAGTAGCCGCACGAGAAGCATTGCCCGTATTCGCATGTCGTCCCGCCCGGACAGACGTTGCCGCAGGCGCCGCAATTGTTGGGGTCGGTCTCGGTGTTGACGCACCCCGTCGGGCAGCACTTCAACAGGCTGCCGTTGCACTCCGAATCGGCCCGGCATGCGCGACACGCCCCGTTGGCGCAAACTGGCTCGCTGCGCGGACACAGATGGCCACACGCGCCGCAGTTGGCCGGGTCGCTCTGCGTGTACTGGCAGATGCCGGAACAGCACACGGACCCATCCAGGCAGGGATGGCCGTGCACGCATGCGCCCGTGGGGGTGTCGCAGTAACCACCGCAACAGCTGAGGCACCTCCCCGCACAGCAGATCTCGCTGCCCGTGCAGAGATTGACGCAGCTGCCGTTCTGGCACACCTCGCAGTTGGGGTCGCACCCGCGGCATACCCCGTCGCTGTCGATGTGGCGGCAGTCATTGGAGTCGCAGTGCTTGCAGGTGCCGTCGCTGTCGCAGAAGTCGGCGGGGTCGGGACAGTTCGATTGGCAGTAGCCCTGCTTGCAGGCCAGGCATGGGTTCTGTTGCGCGCACGTGTCCCGGCACCCGCCGGTGCTGGGGTCGTACGGAGCGCACGGCTGCGGGCACTTCGGGACGCAGCCCCCCGACTGATCGGCGGTTCCCCCCAGACGCGAGCAGTACTCGTCCTCCGAGCAGATCGACAGGCACACGCCCGAACTCGAGTCGCACGGCGCGCACGAGAGCAGGCAGTAGGGTTGGCAGGATCCGTTCGTGCACACCTCGCACGGCCCGCACTCGTTCAGTTGCTGCGAGCGCTGGCAGTTGAACAGCGCCGCCTGCGCGCTCTCGGTCGCCTGCGCGTAGCAGAACGGCTGGTCGGCGATGTCCTCGGCCCCGCACGCGGCGCTCGTGTCGGCGTAGACCTGGTTGGCGACGTCGACGCAATCCTGTGAGCTCTGCGTGCAACCACCGGTGCCGGCGGCCGAGGCGCCGGTCGCGAGGCCGTAACCACCACCCGCGAGAACGCCGACGGCAAGCGCCCGCGAGCCGCGCACGAGCGCCTGGCGGCGCGAGAGCCGCCTGTCGGCCAGCCCGCGGGCGAGCTGATCAAGCCAATGCTCCATCACCCACCGGCGGCCTTCCCGGATCGCGTTCTCCGGTAGTGACGGATGCAGTGCGGCCGCCCGGGGAACGAGCTGACGAGTGTCGTCCGCGCCACCGAGCGACGGCGGCGCCGCACCCGCGTCGTCACCGGCCTGACGACAATCTCTGCGGTGCACGTGATCGTCCCTCCCGACAGCGCCCGGATCGACAGCTGATATGAGCAGCGCACCCGGCCGCCGCGCGGCGGCCGGCAGCTCTGCAATCGATAACCCGTCGCGCGCGGCACCCAGCGGGCGATGAACGCGACGCTCGCGCGCGCATGCTGGCGCCCTGACGCGAGCGTAAGTGTGTAACCGAGCGCGATCCCGCCGATCGCCAGGAAGACGCCGACGGTGAGCGCGAGCAGAGGGACGCGTCGGCGGCCCGGTCTCAGCCGTCCACAACCATCACCCATCGCAAGGTCCCTGCAGCACCGGACCGGCGGATCGCCGAAGTGCTCATCGCGGTGCGGATCGTACGCGATGCGCACCCCCCTTGACAAGCGGGCGCAGCCCGCCGGTCGCCGAGCGCCGCCGGGTCGCGGTCAGCCGCGGAAGCGCGCCAGGCCGCTCAGCTGCTGGCTCAGGTAGGTCTGGCCGCGCCCGGGGCTGAGCAGCTCGACCCGCGCCCGGAACGTGTAGTGGCCCGAGGCGGCGCCAGTGAAGGTGAACGTCCTTGAGATCAGCCCGAGATGCAGCGTCCGCCCGCTCAGCGAAACGGTGTGACCGGCCACGAGCTTGGACCCCTTGAGCACCTCCCAGACCAGGATCGCCGATGACCCTCCGGCCAGGCGGCGGAACCGGGCACCGATCGTCAGCCGCCGGGTCCGCCCCGCGTGAGCGATCCGCAGCGCGACGGTGAACTTCCCGGCCGGCCTGATCCTGTTCTCCAGGGTCCGCGTCGTCACGGCACCGTGGGCGTTGACGAGCCGCAGCGTGATGGTGCTCGATTGCAGCGAGGACCAGCTGGCCGGGGTGAACGTCGCCTTCTCACCGGCCGTGAGGTGGACGGTCGACGCCAGGAAGCTCTGCGGCAGTCCGTGCGGTCCGGCCCACGACAGCGACAACGTCGCGGACGCAGGCACCTTGCCGGCCGTCACCTCGACGGCGTTGTGCGAGCCGTTGAACAGCAGCCCCGCCTGCCCCGATGCCGGCACGCTCGTGGCGAGCGTCGCGGTCTCCCGCGACCCTTGGGTTCCGTTGACGACGATCTGCGCGTTGGCGTTCCGCGGCGCTCCCGACGCGGCGCCGCTCGTCTGCCCGAACTCGAGCCCGTCCATGCTCGAGGGCAGCGAGATCGCGTCCTTGACGCCGGTGGCTGCCGATGCGGACAGCGACGCCGCCATCCCCTTGGCGAAGAACGCGTCGTGATACTGGCCGTGCCCGGTCCCCCGAACGGTGGTCGTGTACGTGCCGCCGTGGCCGAACAGGAAGATCGCGGGCCCTGGCTTGGCCGTGCCGGACAGCGTCGCGAATTGCGTCGCATCGGGAATCCGAGTCGCCGGCGTCGTGTTGAGGCTCCCGTCGGCGCCCAGCAGCGTGTGACCGTGCCCGTCGCTCACCTGCGTCGCGCCCGCGGAGCCGAACAGCAGATCGACGAGGCCCGCGATCGACGTGGGCAGCGTCGGCTGGACCGGCACGACGCCGTAGGGCATGACGACGATCGAGCCCGGTCCCCCGTGCCATTCCGGGGAGAAGCCCTGGAACTCCCAGTGCCCGTCCGAGTGCACGACGATCTCGCTCGTCGAGAGGCTGTTCTCGTGGGCGGCGCCGTCGATCGTGTCTTCGCCACTCAGGAATTCCTGGTTGGGGTTGTAGACGTCGATCACCCGGTCGCCGTTGCCGACGATCGTGCTGCCGTTACCCTGGTCGACCTCGTAGGCCACCACCACGTGTCCCTCGGTCCCGTTCCGGATTTCGATCAGCGGGTGATCGCCGGTGTTGAGTGCCGAGGTCACCTGGTTCATGATCGACGACTGGCTGCCGAGGATCGTGTTCTCCTCCGCCGAGCCCAGCCAGAAGTGCAGCGCCTGGGCGCTGTACTGCTCCATGTGCATGAGATGGATGTAGTGCGCGATCTGGTCCGACGCTCCGGACGCGCCACCCGGGGCGTCGGGTCCCTGCAGGTTCCAGACGGTGTCCTGGGATTGGCCCGGCTGGAGCGGGAACGCCGGATAGATCTGATCGTGGTGGAGGAGTCGCTGGCTCGCGAGGCTGAAGCCGAAGCACTGGCCGCTCTGCAACGACGCGTCGGCGATCCCCCAGAAGAGCAGCGCGAACGGATCCGGGACCGGTGTCACGATGGTGCAGTCGCCGAACGGCCAGCACGGGTTCACCGATAGGTGGGTCGCGGCATCGCCGAACACATCGGAGACGTCGCTGAAGCTGTAGCCACCGACCCGGCTCTGAAACACGTCGCTGTTGTCGAACGAGAAGCCGTTGATGTCGCGATAGCTGTCGATCGTGAACGGCGCCGTCGCGGTTCCGGCGGACTCGAGGCTGTCGCCCTGGCGAACGACATAGACCTTGCCCGATGTCGCGAGGCTCGGCACCGCGGTCCGCAGAATCGTCTCGTCGCCGAACGTCCCCAGCCCGTCGGGCGCGGGGCCTTGGGTCACGCCGGCGGCGTCCGCGTTGCCGAAGTACACGGTCGACCCCGGGCAGAACCCCTGTCCGTGAACGATCACGACGGTACCGAGATCGGGGGATGCCCCCTGCGGCGTCTGTCCTCCGGCGAGATGCACCGAGCCCGAGGAGTCGGTCAGGCTCGTGATGCTCGGCGCCACCCGCGTGACGGTGAACGTGTTCGAGGGGTCGGTCACCGCGCCGTTGCTCGCCGTCACGGTGACGCTGCCTCCCGGCCCGCTCGCATCGTTCTGACTGGTCAGCGTCAGCACAGTCTGCGTCTGTCCCGGAAGCGTCAGCGTTGCGGGACTGAACGACGCCTGGTCATCGGCCGGGATGCCGTTCGCGCTCAGCGTCACTGTCCCGCTGAATCCCTGTGCCGCCCCGACACTGATCGGCACCTTGAGCGTGGAGCACGGCGGGACGTTCACCGTTTGGGGCGCGCTGACCGTGAACAGCGGCTGCACCACGACTGTCACGCTCGCCGAACGCGGCGTCGGGCCGACCCCCGCCCCGGCCGGCGTGGCCGTGACCTGGAAGCTGGGGAACGGGCCCGGGGACGGGAGCGGCGCGTTGGGGTCGACGCTGATCGTCATCGTCGTGCTGTTGCCGGTGACCGGATTCGGGCTGAAGGATGCGTGCACCCCGGTAGGGAGCCCGGAGGCGCTGAAGGTGATGTCGCCGAATGAGCCGTTGAGGCGCTGGATCGAGATCGTGTCCGACTGGTTGGTCGACTGGGCCAGCTGGACGAATCCGCTCTGAGGAGTGATCTTGAAGTCCGCCGGCGCGCCCCCGGGGTTGTCGTAGGTGAGGTCGTCGATCTCGACATTCGCCGTCGTCGAGGTGACGTCGAAGGTGACGATGTTCGGCGTGCTCGACGAGATCGCGATCAGTGTCTTGGTCCCCTGCCCGGTGGGCACCGTGACGGTGGTTGCCTTGACGACGTTGCCGTCCACGTCGTAGCCCGTGAGCGTTACCGAGGTACTGGGGGGCGGGCTCGAGAACGTCGGCGCGAAGCCTGCGTAGACGCTGACGTTCTGGGCGCTGTTGCTGAGGTTGCCGCGGATCGTTGAATTGGGAAATTCCCCGTTCGCGCACGAGGTATCCGCGACCTGGGTACCGGAATGGGCCTTCCCGCTGCCGACCGCCTCGACCACCGGGTAGCAGTAGACGTTGAGCCCAGCGATGCCGTGAAAGAAATCGACGCCCTCGGCGTCGTACTGCGTGCTGACCACCGTCCCGGGCGTCAGATCGTCAAAGCCGATCGTGGTCGTCGTGGCGGCCAGGGCGGAGCCCGAGAGCGCGCCGATGATCGCTGTCAGCCCGATCACGATCCCGATCCGAATACGGATCCTGCTGCCACGTCCCCACTCGCTCGATCCCAGCATCAACCCCACCCTTCGCCGTGCGTCGTTAACCCCGACGTTAAGCGAACGCTAACACTCGGTCGGCCGGCGGTCAATGTCTCATTTGTCGCGTGCGGCCTGGGAGCGGGTGTGATAGCGGACTCCGCGGGGCGCCGCCATCACACGACGCGCCGGGCCCTCCGTCATCGCCCGGGGGGGCCGTCCGTGGCTCGGCTCGATGTTCTGGTTGAGCCTGAACAGATTCGTGGAGTCGTACTCATGCTTCAGGGCCGCCAGACGCGGCGGCGATGACGGTTCGTGCCCACTCGATGTGCGCGGTGGCTTGGTTGGAATCGTGCCAGAGGGTGACGGCCGTAGGGCATCGGGCCGAGAAGGTCGGCGACCGGCTTGGCGGCGGCGCGGAACGGCTGGACGTGCCGCTCGGCCTCGTCGGGCGGTCCGGCGGACACCGCGAGCAGCACGATCACGTCGTCGCGCTCAGCACCCCCGTCCGGCTCGTCATCGGCCACCGCCGGCGGTAGCCGTGACCGCCCCGGGCGCGTGGCGGCGTGATCCTCGGCCTCGCCTCGGAGGTAATCGGCGCACCGGCGAGCAGCCCGTACCACTACCCGGCTTGCCCACGGGTTCGCTGTGCTCCGCGAGCGGCCAACCATCCGGGCTGGTCGAGAAACCGGCCAAATATTCCGGTTTCTCGACCAGCGGACGGATTGGCGCTGCGGGACGGTTAGATTGGTGGGTTTCGCCAGTTAGGATCGGCTCGGAGACCGAACCTGCCCCGATAGGCAGCCAACATCGAAGGAGACCATGAGCGACTACTACAACCCATACGAACAACTGCCCGCAGTGGCTTCGTTCCGGCTCACGAGCGACGACGTCCAAGACGGCGAGAAGCTCTCGCAGCCTCAGGTCAGCGGGATCTTCGGAGCTGGTGGCGCGGACGTGTCGCCACAGCTGGCATGGAGCGGGTTCTCGGACTCCACTCGAAGCTTTGTGGTGACGTGCTACGACCCCGAAGCACCCACGGCCAGCGGCTTCTGGCATTGGGCCGTCGTCGACATCCCCGGGAGCGTGACTCAGCTCCCCCGCGGCGCTGGCGACGAGCCGGGAAGCGGTCTCCCGTCAGGCGCGTTCCAGCTGCGAAACGACGCTGGAGTCAGACAGTACATCGGGGCCGCGCCGCCGCCAGGGCACGGCCGCCACCACTACTACTTCGTGGTCCACGCCGTCGATGTCGAGTCGCTGGGGATCGACAAGGATGCCACCCCAGCCTTCCTCGGGTTCAACCTGTTCTCGCACACTCTCGGCCGCGCGACGATCCTCGCCTGGTATGAGAGGGATCAGGGATAGCTGCGCTGCCTGCGCTCACGAGGGCAGTTCCCCGCCGGCCTGACGTACTAGTGCGCGGCGAGCCTCGAGTCCGCCGCGGGCGTCACGACTCGGAGCTGACGCGCACGCAAGTCGCGCACCTGAACATGTACGACGTCCAACCAGTAGCAGTCCTCGAGCTCGACGACCTCACCCACTCCGCTCGCAACCATGCCGACGACTCGGTAGAGGAAGACTTCGTCTGTCAGATACACACCGGTTGCATCGATCTGCCCGGCGACGGCGCCTGCCGGCATTGGATCAACCACGGTGCGGGGGTCATCAGCGCGATAGAGCATCGACATCTCGGCTCCTCACCAGCGAGGATCGTCGAGGCGAACTTTGACCTCCTACCCCACGGCGCCCAACCGCAATTTGCCGCTGATCTCCCCGAGAGGACTACGTACGCCCGCGGCGAGTCAAGGAGGTCGGCGGCCAGTCGATCACGTGGTCATGGCGACAGCGCGAGATTGACATGCGGCCTCGTTGGCCCGCCTCACGCAGGGCGACGCGCGGTGACCGGTTGCCGCGTGCTGGTCTGTGGTGGGGTGTGCTGGCTACGGTGTTGGTAGTCGCTGGGATCGCGGGGTCGTTGCTGGGCGCGCTGGCGGTGGCCGACAGTCATGCGGAGGATTCGCGGCGATCGTTGAGCTCTGCTGCGGCGCAGGTCGCCTCAGCGCTGGGACTGGCGATCCAGCGCGAGGCGGATGTGACCACGAGCACGAGCGCGTTCGTCGGGCAGGACCCGAGCGTGTCGCAGGCACAGTTCGTGCGCTGGATCGACGCCGAGCGCACCCATCAGAGCTACCCGGAGCTGGCGACCGTCGAGCTGGTCAAGATCGTGCCCCAGTCGCGGCTACGGGCCTATGAGCTGCAGGCCGTCCCGCCGATCAGGCCGCCCGGGGCGGGCGTGTTCACAATCGTCCCCGGAGGCAACCGACCGTTCTACTGTCTCTCCGCGGTCGGTGTGGCGTGGGGGTCCTTCAATATGAGGCCGTCGGCATGGATTGATGCTTGTGCGCTGCCCGGGGCGCGAGAGGTGGTGCTGGCGGCGCGAGACACCGCTGCGGCTGAAGACCTCGCGGTGCCGTACCTGGGCCAGAACGTGCTGGAGGTGGAAGCGCCCGTATACCGCGGCGGATCAGCGCCGCCGAGCGTGACTGGGCGTCGCCGCGAGTTCGTCGGGTGGCTGGGCGAGACGATCCTGGCAAATGTGGTGCTGGCGAGCGCCTTGCGCGGTCATCCCGCAACCGCGTTGACGGTCAGCTACCGCGCCGGCGGCTATCACGCCGCGTTCAGCTACGGTCGTGCTCCGGCGCATGCCGGGCGAGTGGCCCTCGGGCTCCAGGGCGGCTGGACTGCGCTCGTCTCCGGACCGAGTGCCTCCGCCAGCATCTTCGAAGATGCCAGCGCTGTTGGGTTGCTGCTTGGGGGGATCGCGCTCAGCATCATGGTCGCGACACTGCTGTACGTACTCGCCAGTGGCCGCGCTCGCGCCCGGCGGCTGGTGCGCGAGAAGACCACCGAGCTCGAACACCTCGCTATGCACGACGCGCTCACGGGGCTGCCCAACCGGGTGCTCGCGCTCGATCGCGCCGAGCAGCTGCTTGCCCGCGCGCGTCGTACCCGGCAGCCGGTCGCCGCGCTGTACGTCGACATCGACGGTTTCAAGCACATCAACGACACCTTCGGCCATGCCGCGGGCGACCAGTTCCTGAACCTGGTCGCCGAGCGATTGTCGAGTGTGGTGCGTGACAGCGACACGGCCGCCCGACTCGCCGGCGACGAATTTCTCGTCCTGCTCGATTGTCAGACGCTCGACGTCGGTCCCGAACTGGTCGCCGAGCGGCTCCTTGACGTACTGCGCGAACCTTACGACCTCGGTGAGCACATCGGCCGACAACTGTCGCTTACGGCCACCATCGGCCTCGCGTCCGGCCGGGCAACAAGTGCTGAGCAGCTGATCGCCGACGCGGACGTCGCTCTGTACGCAGCCAAGACGGCCGGTAAGAACCGCTGCGTCGTGTTCCAGTCAGAGATGCAGACCGCCTCGCAGGACCGCCTCGCGCTCGAACTCGACCTCACCGACGCGCGTGAGAAGGGGCAGCTGTTTCTCGTCTACCAGCCGATTTTCGACCTCTCCTGCCAGCACACGACCGGCGTCGAGGCCCTGCTGCGCTGGCGCCACCCGACCCGCGGGGTCATCTCTCCGGACGCCTTCATCCCAATCGCCGAAGAAACCGGTCAGATCGTCGCGATCGGACGCTGGGTCCTCCAAGAAGCCTGCGAGCAAGCGGCGGTGTGGCACGCGCAAGGGCACCAGCTCGCGATCTCAGTCAACGTATCGGGCCGCCAACTCGATGACGACGAGCTGATCGACGACGTCAACGACGCACTCAATCGCGCCGGCCTCGACCCTGCCTCGCTGACGCTCGAGATCACCGAAACGACCCTCATGAAAGACCCCAACGCCACCGCCAATCGCCTGGCCGCGATCAAAGCTCTGGGCGTGCAAATCGCGATCGACGACTTCGGCACCGGCTACTCCTCGCTCGCCTACCTACGCCAATTTCCGGTCGACGCGCTCAAGATCGATCGCTCGTTCATCAGCGCAATCGCGACGACCGAGCAATCGACCGCGGTCATCCACACGCTGATCCAACTTGGCAAGACCCTCGGGCTGCAAACCCTCGGCGAAGGGATCGAAGACGAAACCCAGCTGCGCCAACTCCTGGCGGAGGATTGCGATCACGGCCAAGGATTCCTGTTCGCCCGCCCCCTGGAGCCCAGCGAGCTCAGCGCGTTCCTTCGCCGCCACAGCAGCCAGCCGCAATCCCGCGCCTAACTGCGGCCGATCCTCGGTTTCAGGTCGCCGCGAGGCGTGCGACCGTCGGCAGGTCGAGATCGAGCGCGCCGGCGTTCTCCGCGACCTGCTCGGCGGAGGTGGCGCCGAACAGCACGCTGACGATTGCTGGGTTGGCGAGCGCGAACGCGATCGCCAACGCGGCTGGGGCGGCCGAGATCTCCGCGGCCAGGGCGCGCAACCGGCGGCCCCGTTCGCGTGCATCGGCGAGCCGCGGATCATCGATCCCGCCGGTCGCACGACCAGTCTCGCCGGCGTCGTACTTGCCGGTCAAGACGCCACCCGCGATCACGAACGACGCGACGACGCCGGCTCCCGAGGCGTCCAGCGCCGCGGCCATCGCGTTGCTCTCAACCCAGTCGCGGCGGACCACGCTGTAGGGAAGCTGCGCGGCGCACGGTTGCGGAACGCCCTGCGCACGAGCGGCTTTGGATGCCTGCAGGAATGGGCCCGGCTGCCAGTTGACGATTCCCCACGCGCGCGCCTTGCCGGACTTCAACAGCCCGCCGACCGCGGCCACCATCGCGTCCACCGGCAGCTGATCGGGGGGCGGGTTTGCGTAGATCAAATCCACATATCCGAACCCCATCCGCTCCAGTGAGGCGTCGAGCTCGTCGGCGGCGCTCTGCTGGGGCCAGAACTCCCACCACAGCTTGTTGGCGACGACGGTGTCCTCGCGAACCCACCCGGCGGCGCGGAACAGATCACCGAACAGCACCTCTGAATACCCGGTGGGGATCGGCGCGGCGCCGGTCTCATCGTCGTACCGGGCGTCGTCAAGGAAGCTGATTCCGTGCTCGCGCGCGGCCCGCATCACCGACAGCCCGCGCTCGGGCCCAATGCGCTCGAAGGTCCGCCAAGAGCCGAGCGACAGCCGCGAGACGTGGAGTCCGGAGCTGCCGAGCGGACGCCGCTCGATTCGCGCCCTGCGATCCGCGCTCATCGCCCCACCCTACATCGGGCAACGGAACGCCCGGGTCCGGCCAGTGGGGTGCGCGACTGCGCTGTGGAAGGATGTGCGCATGCAAGACGCAGCGGCGCGATATGCGCGCGCCTCCGAAGCGAATGACATCGACGGGTTGATGGAGACGCTCGCCCCTGATGCCGAGCTGGTTTCCCCCTCTCCGGCCGCATGGTGTTCCGCGGAGCGGATGACCTGCGCGTGTTGCTAACCGCGGTCTACGGCAGCATGACCGGGCTGCGTTGGCGCGACGAGCTGGGCGAGGGCGCGGTGCGCGTTGTGATCGGCGGCGGCAAGGTGGGCCCGTTTAAGCTCGGCGACGCGATGGTCCTCGAACTCGCAGACGACGGGCGGATACGGCGGATCAGACCATATCTACGTCCGTGGCTCGCGCTGACGGTGTTCGCGATCAGGCTGGGGCCGAAGGTCGCTCGCCATCCGGGCGTCGTCGCGCGGGCCCTGCGCCGGGCCTGACGGACATCTGGTACTGACGTACTCGGCCGACACAGCCGTGCGCTCTACCTCGCGGCCGTGGTTCCGATCTCTAAGCGGACCCTAACGCGCTCGATAGCTAGCCGAAAGCGTACGCTGGCAGAACCGGGGAGGACTAAATGTGCGCGACCTGGTCGCCGCACGTGACGATGGGAGTCAATGAATGAATCCGAAGCGTCTGAGCGCCGGCTTGGCGGTCGTCGCGCTGGTTGCGACTGGTTGTGGATCGAGCGGCTCGAGCTCCTCCACCTCGACCGCCGGCAGCCTCCGTTTGCGCACGCACGCCCCGAGTCACATCTACCGGGTGAAGCTCACCGGCACCGCCGAGCGCCCTCCCGGCGCCCCGAGCGCGGTGGGCGACGCAGTGATCGCGCTGCACGGCTCCCGGAAGCTGTGTTGGCGGTTCTCGCACCTGCACGGCTTTACTGGCGCGACCCAGGCCCACATCCACGTGGGGGCCGCCGGGCAGTCCGGAACCGTGTTCGTCCCGCTGTCCAAGGGTCCGCACCTCCATCACCAAGGCTGCGTGGCCGTCGGCACGAACGTGGCCAAGGCGATCGAGGTCAACCCGCATGGCTACTACGTCGACATTCAGAGCTCGCAGTACCCCGCCGGGGCAGTCCGCGCGCAGCTGTAGATAACCGCCCTGGGGCTCGGCGCGCCTTAGGATGCGACGTGATGTGACGGACGCACACGGTCTGTATGGGCTCCCGCTCGAACAGTTCGTCTCAGCGCGCGGGGCGCTGGCGAAGACGCTGCGCGGCGAGGGCAGCCGCGAGCAGGCGGCGCACGTCGCGGGCTTGCGCAAGCCCTCGGTCGCCGCGTGGGCGGTGAACCAGCTCGTCCGCACGCAGACCCACGCCGTCGCGGCGCTGTTCGATGCCGGCGACCAGCTGCGACAGGCAGAATCCGAGTTGCTGGCCGGACGCGGCGACGCGCCGACCCTGCGTGCGGCGGCAGAGCACGAGCGCGAGGCAGTCGACCGGCTCGCGGACGCGGCTCGCGGGCTTCTGAGCTCGCAGGGCCACGAGCTGACCCAGACGACGCTTGACCGCGTGTCGGAGACACTGCATTCGGCGGCGCTCGACGATGATGCGCGCGCCCAGGTCCAAGACGGGTGCCTGGTGCGGGAGCTACGCCACGTCGGATTCGGAACGAACGTCGCGTTCGGCGAGACGGCGGCTGCCAAGCCCCAGCCTCCAAAGACGGCCGCGCCGCAGACCACGGTAGGCGGCCAGGCGGCGAGGAAAGCCAACGCGGATGCCCGCCGCGCCGCGCGGAAGGCCGAGGCAGACGCCCGCCGCGCCGCGCAGAGGGCCGAGGCGGATGCCCGCCGTGCGGCCGAGCGCGCCACCCGTGAACTGCAGGCCGCGCAGGAGCAACGGGACCGCGCGGCCGCCTCTCTGCGCGATGCCGACGACACGCTCACGGCCGCCCGCGAGCGCGCGGAAGCTACGGCGCTCGCCCACGAGCGCGCGAGAGGAGCGCTCTAACCGCACCGGGTACGTCGAGGAGGGACCGAGGGCTCGTCCCTCTAGACTGCGCCGGTGCCCGCAGCGAGGCTGCGTGCAGACGATCCTCGCGGCTGCGCGCCCTACACCCCCAGCAACCTCCTCGACCGGTTCAGCAGCCAGTCGACGCGCGAGTTCCAATACCGACATCTAGAGCGCCGAGAGCGGTCGCTGGTTGCGCAGCGACTTCGGATCACCGGCGGCGATGTCGTATCGATTGGCTGCGGATGGCACCCGGGTCGCCACCTGTTCCCGGCTCCCGAGTTCCGGCTCGTGGCCGTGGATGCCGACCCCGATCGCGTCGCCGGCGTCGCCACGATGGGCAGCGCCGACGAGGCGCGCGTCGGTCGTGCCGGAGCGCTTGACTTCCCTGACCACACGTTCGACGTCGTGCTCTACCGCCTGGTACTCCACCACATCGCCTACCAGGGGCCGCTCAGGCCCTGCTTTGTCGAGGCCACGCGCCTGCTCAAGCCGGGTGGCGCGCTGGTCGCAATCGAACCCGGACTCTGGCATCCGGTCGGGCTCGGCCTGTCGCTCGCGAACCGGATCGGACTGGCGACGGCGGTGCACGGGACCCCGGACGACATCCCGCTCTCGCCTCGCGCGCTGATGGCCGAGGCGAGGCGAGCCGGGCTCGATCCCGAGCTGCACGCGGTCACGTATACCTGGAGACGGCTCCCGCCGCGGTTGCAACAGGCGCTCCAGCCGCTTGACAGCGTCGGATCGAGGCCGCGCGCCGCAGCGCTCGGTCACACGCTAATGCTGATCGCGCGGGCTCCGTCCTAGCCGGCGAACGCTCGCAGCGCTTCGCGGCCGCCGTCGACGATCGGCTCGCCGTGCGCCAACAGCAGCAGGTCGAAGTCGAGCTCGACCAACCGCCGGTACGCGGCGCGCAGATCTTCCATCGTGTGCTCAGGGTCATCCATCAGCCAGTCGGGGACGAACTTGAGCCGGCCGTCCGCGCGGTCGCGGACGACGCCATCAGCGCAAGCGAGCGCTCGGTAGCCAGGCAGGTGCAACGCCGTCTCGTCGGGACAGATCGCGTCAACCTCGTGCACGACAACACCGCCCGGCAGCTGGTCGCCGAACGCGAACCCCACCGCAGAGCCACGCCCCTCGAGCTCGTACAGCCCGTTCTCGACGCAGTGGACCGTGCAGCCGAACTCCGCTTGAAGTCGCCATGCATCGCGGTCGTGGTGGCGATTGCTGAGCAGGACGTGCTCCGGGGCTCCGTGCTGCGCGAACCAGGCGATCCCCTCGGACGGGATCATCGCGTCGATCGCCACCCGCTCGGGGAGCAGGTAGTAGGAGCTGACGTCCGAAGCGATGTGGTCGTGACGCGCAGTCCAGTGCCACAGGCCGGGTGCGATCTCGCGCATCCCCGTAGCCTACGGCTGTGTACGCGGGAAGGCTTTGGGGCCCACCCGTTGATCCGTCAACTACAATTCCGTTGCCATGGAAATGATCACAGCCACAGGTCTGGACGGATCCGCGCTCGAGGCGTGGCGCAGCTTCCTCCAGAGTCATGCGGCGATCCTTCGAGAGCTCGATGCCGAGCTGATGGCCGAGCACGGGATGACGACGCGCGATTACGAGGTGCTGCTGTACCTCGCGCAGGCACCGGAGCGCAAGCTGCCGATGTCGGCGCTGGCCGAGAGCACGATGCTCACCCGTTCAGGTATCACGCGGCTCGTCGACGGCCTCGTCGAGGCGAGCATGATTGAGCGGGTCGCGTGTTCTCAGGACGCGCGGGTGTCCTACGCCCACCTCACCGACGCCGGCCACAACAAGCTCCGCCGCGCCGGCTGCACCCACATCGCCAGCATCCGCAGGATGTTCCTCGCCCACTACAGCGCAGACGAGATCGAGCACCTCGCCGCACTGCTGAGCCGGCTACCCGGTGCGCGTCCGGAAGGCTCCTGCTCGGTGGAGTGAGGTAGCGGTCGAATGGCAATCCACGAACAAACCGGCTCGAGCAACCAGATCGACCGCGACACGACGCTCGGCACAGTCAGCTTGACGGTCTCCGACTTGCCGCGCGCGCGCGACTTCTACGAACGGGCGCTCGGCTTGCAGGCGACCGAGCTTCCAGGCGCCACGCTCGGGCTCGGCGTCCGCGCCGGCCGCCCGCTGATCGAGCTGCACGGCGACGCCTCCGCGCTGCCCCTGAACCGTCGTGCGACCGGGCTCTACCACCTCGCGCTTCTCGCCCCCTCTCGGCGTGATCTGGCGTTCGCCCTCGCGCGGCTCGCCGATGCGCGCTGGCCGCTTGACGGCGCATCGGATCATCTCGTCAGCGAGGCGCTGTATCTGTCCGATCCCGATGGCAACGGCATCGAGATCTATCGGGACCGGCCGCGCGAGCAATGGCCGCGCTCGGGCGACCAGCTCCAGATGGCAACGCTGCCGCTCGACCTCAGAGACGTGCTCGACGAGCTCCGCGACGCCACCGAGCTCCCGCGCGGCGCGGCGGCGGACACGCAGATCGGCCACGTCCACCTCCAGGTCGCAGATCTGACAGAAGCCGAGAGCTTCTATAACGGGGTGCTCGGATTCGACGTGATCGTGCGCGGCTACCCGGGCGCACTGTTCGTCTCCGCCGGCGGCTACCACCATCATGTCGGGCTCAACACCTGGCAGAGCGCAGGCTCCTCTCCCCCACTCGCCGGCTCGGTCGGCCTGCGCACCTATGAGGTCCTGCTCCCGGACACCCGCGCGCTCGAGCAGGTTCTCGAGCGCGTGGACAATGCCGGCATCCCGGCACAGGCAACGGACGCGGGAACGCTCGTCCGCGACCCATCCGGGAACGCCGTGCTGGTTCGCGAGCGCTGAGCGCGACGGCCATCACGCCCACCGATGGCGCGAACGTCGCACCTGGATCGCAAACCGTGGCACCTCGACCGGCGGCGCTACGCTAGAGCGCCCGGCGACGTGGCGGAGTGGCTACGCAGCGGCCTGCAAAGCCGTCTACACCGGTTCGATTCCGGTCGTCGCCTTATCGGATTAGCAGGGAAAACGGGCCTTGTAACAAACCGCATGTGTCCCCGTTGTGTCCCGAGATTCGCGCACCGCGCCGAGGCGCTGTATGCGTATGTGCCGTCGCCAGAAGCGGCCGATTCCTGGCCGGACCGGTTCGTGGCCGCCACGCAGACGCACGGCGCTGTGCCCGTCGCCTGGAGCACGTCGCTCGGCGTCAATCAATGCAGGTCGCCGCCGTGAGAGGGCGCTCAGCAGTCCGGTGGCATCCGGCAATGTCCGGTATTTGCAGGGGAAACTCCCGAGGTCGCCAATCGACACGGCCGCCAAATGCACCTCCCATGTGTGCTGTGAGTGTGCTGAGCGAAAACGGATCTGGGCGGCGTATGCGCGCTTGTAAGCACGACTAGGTGCGAGGAGCTCGGATGCGTTGCCGCTCTGGCCTGCCCTCGCGGTGAACTACGTGAACGCGACGACGCCGTACGGATCCCAACGGAAATCGTCTACGACCGCCTGGCGGACTTCGGCAGTCCGCGTTCTGCCGCGCCCACCCAGATCGGCGGCGAAGCCTTGATGGCGCGGTAAGCAGGTGAGGTTGTGGCGTCAGGAGGAGCGCATGCCCGAGCAAGGCGGGCTCTGCGCCTCGGCTGAAGATGGACAGAATGCTGCTTTGGACCGGGTGCAGAAGCCCCTATGGCTGGCTGCTTCGACGCGATCGCTAGCGGGATCTCTGCAAGCGCGCCTGTCGGCGCGCTCTCCCTA